>NZ_SHKX01000009.1 GCF_004217445.1 Fluviicoccus keumensis | reverse complement strand
TGTACAGTGACAGTATTCACCTGACACCCGCCCCCGGCGGGTTGTTCATTTAAGCAGCTTTTTTGGTGCTTGGCTTCTCCTGTTTGGTGGTGTTGGTCGGTCGTCCCTTCAGGAACATTTCGTACGGCGTTTTACCTTTCATGTTCCGCCCTTGATGCGGTCGCTGCCGGTTGTAGTGGAGCAGATAGGCATCCAGATCGGCCTGCATTTCCTCCAGCGTCTCATACCACTTTGTTCGACCCTGAATGCGGAAGTGCTCATCTAACAGGGTACGGTGCAGGCGTTCGATGAAGCCGTTGCTTTGTGGCCTCCGGACCTTGGTTGTTCGATGCTCGATGCCTTCCAGTTGCAGGAACAGCTCATAGGGGTGATGGTCCGGTCGTCCACAGAACTCACGGCCGTTATCGCTAAGAATGGTCTGCACCGAGATGTCGTGTTCCTCGAAAAAGGGCAAGACATCATTGTTCAGCACATGCACTGCCGTGACAGGCAGCTTGCTGGTGTAGAGCCGTCCCCAGGCATGACGGCTGTAGCCGTCCAGCACGGATTGCATGTAGACCTTGCCAACCCCCTTTAGCGTGCCAACAAAGAAGGTATCCACCGTCACCAGCTCACCGGTGTGATGGACTTCAATATGGCGTTCGCGGAACTCGGGGCTGAACCGTTCGAGCAAACGGACTTGCTCCTCGTTCAATTCAAGCTTCTGTTCGCGGACGGTCTTTTCCAGTCGTAACAAGCGCTGGTGGCGGCTTAACAACTCATGGCGGCTCCAGACACCCCGGACACCTGTTGAGCTGACCGAAACGCCCTTGAGCATCAGTTCCTGGGAAACCCGGAGGGGGCCGTGAGTGGGGAATTGCAGGCTGTGTGCAAGGATGGCTTGCTCAACTTGCTCGCTGACCCGGTTGGGATGTGGGCCTTTGGCACCGGGCAAGCGATCTACCAGCCCACTGGAGCCAAAGGTCTGGTAATTGCGGCGGATCTCGTAAAACTGTTGCCGTGAGTAACCCATCAGCTGGCAAGCCTTGCTGACGTTCTGCATGTCTTGAGCCAGTTCTAGCAGGCTCAGCTTGCGGCGTGCTACTTTCTCGTCGGTGGTCATAGTCGTTTCCTTTGAGTTAGAGATGAGCGTCAGACACTCGATCTATAACCCGTCGGGGACGGCTATGGCCACTTTGCTTTCAGCGGCCTACTGTCAGGTGAATACCATCACTACACATAT
>NZ_SHKX01000008.1 GCF_004217445.1 Fluviicoccus keumensis | reverse complement strand
GAATGGCACTTACTTAAGCTTTTTCGGGTGGCCATTTCGCCGGATCTCTTCAATCGCAATCTTCCTCGGTTTTGTCAGCATCGGATAGGGTTTTGACCGTCGTTTTACCGCCCTTGGCTCAATCCGGCCAGGGCGTTTTCCTATCTGGCGCTGGGCTATCAATACGTATAACTCCAATGCCTCAGCCGGAGCGAGTTCCTGTCGTTTATAGCTTCTTCCCGCCTGCATCACTTGCAGGGAATGCTTGAAACTGAGTTGGCGGGGGACGACTTTCGCTAGGACTGCCGCCTGCACCATCGCTTGCCGGATCAGGTTATAGGCCAGCAGGTAAACCCAGATTTCCTTCTCGGCCATCTCCGGCGACCGGCACCTCAATCGATCCATTCCCAGCGTCACCTTGAGGTTCCGGAAGTCCAGCTCTACCTGCCATCGATTGTGGTACAAGGCTTTCAGCGCTGATTTAGGAACTTTCTTCGGGCACAGAAGTGTCGTAATCAGCAGTTTTCCGCCCGCATGAAGTTCCCGGATAGTCAGTGTTTCGGGCGCGTGATCGTAGTCCTCTTCAGTCATCCAGTCAGGCCTGATCTTGGGCTTGCTCAGAACCACCAGATGGTCACGTTCCCCCAGCGATTGCCCCAGCGTAAAGTCTGTTGAGCGGCGGCGGGCTCCATGCTGTTCAAACACGGCATCCACCTGCCGCGACTGCAAATCACACAGCAGGAAGTACGTGCCAAACAGCGCATCACCCAGCAAAACATCTCCGGCCTTGAGGTTGGGCAGCAAGGTGCGCAGCAAGCTGCGCTCATCCGCATGTTTACCTTTCATCTTGCCCAGAGCAACATCCAGTACAGCGCCACTACCCAGACACATCAAGCCTACCAGTCGGCACAGAGGAAAGCCCAGACCGGGTTTCTGATTGCTGGATTGTGGATACAGGGATTGATTCGGCTGGGTATCCGGCAGTGATACGGCGGTCCCGTCCACCAACCGGACGGGCCTTCCACGCCAATGCCATGCTCTGGGAATGCCTGCGCTCATCCGGCTTCCTGTCCATTTAGCCAGCCCCGATGCCAGGCTGAGTGGCATTCGTTTGCGGGCGCGGCAATAGGCGCCGGTCGCTGTGCTGCAAGGGATTAAACCGTTGGCCTGCCGTCGGATAGCGGCATCGTTGACCGCTTTCTGGCAGGAGTGGTCGGTATCGAGCACTTGTGCAACGAACATGGCCAGTGTTTCCATGGGCGGAAAGCAGCGGTTTCGGCCATCAGGCCGCATTGAGGTGATGCAGGAGCCATCGGTGTCTTGCAAGGCAGACATCAATGATTGGTTTTTAAGGTGACGGAGTTGCTGTTGCCGGGCACGGCGTATAGGATGCAGCAAGGCTGGCTCTCGGATTGGTTGGGTGTGTGTTTGGCGACTTACACCTTACCATTTGAGGCCAGCCTTTTTACATTGTAAAACAGTTACTTAGTCCTTAAGTAAGTGCCATTC
>NZ_SHKX01000007.1 GCF_004217445.1 Fluviicoccus keumensis | reverse complement strand
ACCGTCAGCACACTGCCCGCCAGCGCCGTGGCGTTGCCGGTACAAGTCAGCGATGCCGTGTAGTTCGCGGCGCTGCCCGTGGTGAAGGTTTCACCCAAGGTGATGGCTTCGCCCGCATAGACGGTTTGCACAACGCCGGCATCGGTTTCATTGGCGGTATTCGCCACCGACGCCAGGCTGGTCAATCCGGTTGCCGTCACACTCACCGCATCGTTCAGCTTCGCGTTCACCCAGGTCTTGCGCAGCGTCAGGTTGACCGATTTCCGGCTGTTGGTTTGCGTACAGGTGATCGGCGTATCCGTCGCACCCACCGTCAGGGCGTTTCCCGACAGGCCGGTTGTCCCGGTACACGCCAGCGAGCTGGTGTAGTTCGCCGCACTGCCGGTCGTGAAGCTTTCGCCGAGGGTGATCACGTCACCGGCGTAAACCGTCTGCGCACTGCCCGCATCGGTTTCACTGGCGGTATTGGCGGTCGAGGCCAAGGTCGTCAAACCCGTTGCTGTCACGTTCACCGCATCATTGACCTTGGCATTCACCCAGGTCTTTTGCAGCGTCACCGACTTGGCAATACGGCTGTTCGTTTGCGTACAGGTGATCGGCGTGTCCGTCGCACCCACCGTCAGGATATTCCCCGACAGCCCGGTCGTGCCGGTACAGGCCAGCGAGCTGGTGTAGTTCGACGCACTGCCCGTGGTGAAGCTTTCGCCGAGGGTGATCACGTCACCGGCGTACACTGTCTGGGCGCTGCCAGCATCAATCTCGGTCGCGGTATCCGCTACAGCAGACAGGCTGGTCAGGCCGGTAGCCGTGACACTGACGGCGTCGTTCAGCTTTGCGTTCACCCACGACTTGCGCAGGGTCACCGACTTCGCGATGCGGCTGTTCGTTTGCGTACAGGTGATCGGCGTATCCGTCGCACCCACCGTCAGGGTGTTTCCCGACAGTCCCGTCGTGCCGGTACAGGCCAACGAACTGGTGTAGTTCGCGGCGCTGCCCGTGGTAAAGCTTTCGCCGAGGGTGATCACGTCACCGGCATAGACCGTCTGAACAGCTGCAGCGTCTGTTTCCGAAGCGGTGTTGGCCGTCGAAGCCAAGGTCGTCAGCCCAGTGGCCGTGACATTCACAGCGTCATTCAGCTTTGCGTTTACCCACGTCTTTTGCAGTGTCAGATTCGCGGACTTGCGCACATTGGCATAGGTACAAGTAATGGCTGTATCCGCAGCATTCACGGTCAATCCATCGCTCGGATTGCTGTCCGCCGCGCCGGTACATGTCAACGTCGAGGTGTAATTGGCTGAACTGCCTGTCGTAAAGCTTTCGCTGAAGGTCAGGGTCTCACCGGCATAGACCGTAACAGCCGTGGCAACATCGGTTTCCGTGGCTGTATTCGCCGTCGATGCCAGCGACGGATTGGCCGTACCGCCAGTGCTGGTGATCGACACGGCATTATTGACGATCGCATTCGTCCATGACTTCCGCAGGGTCAACTGCGCGGTCTTGCGGTTGGTAAACACGCAAGTGATATCGGCGCCATTGACAATGCGAGTCGCCGGAATAGTCAGCACATTCGAAGCCAGACTGCCGAAACTGCCCGTATTACCGGTTACTGCACTGTTGGCATCGGTACAAGCGGCCGTGGACAGCTCGAAACCCGAAGCCGGTGTTTCGGTCAATGTTACGTCCGCACCGGTAGTCGTGACGGTAACAGCCGTTGGAGAAACCGGCGCGGCCACACCGGCGGTAACCGTTGTAATAGACGAAAGCGTTGCCGACAGGTTGGTCTGGGCAAATGAGAACGGGCCACCTACACCACCGGTCGTAACCTTCTGGACCCTGACTGTGGGTACCTTGTTGTTAAAGAAGGTACATGTAAAGACCTCACCGGAGGTCACATTGCCGGAAGGAATGGTATACGTCGTACCCGCCAGGCTGCCAACCGTGGTACCACCTGAGTTGGTACAGGTCGCCCCTGCCAGACTCCAGCCTGAAGGCAGGCTGTTCTCATTGATGGTGACGGCTGTTCCGGTCGCGGCAACCGTGTAGGCTTGGGTCCCTGCCGTTACACTGTCTCCGTCAACCTGCTGTGCAACCCCGGCAGAAGTCGTGGTGATGCTACCGGTGGCTTGGATGGTGTTGCCCAAAGCAAAACCGAAAGTGCCGAGACCGCCATTACTGGTTTTACGCAGGATGAGCGTCGGCATCTTGGTATTGGTGAACGTACAGACAATATTCGAACCAGAAGCCGTTGCCGCGGCGTCCAACGTCAGAGTATTGCCGACCAGCGTTGCCGTTCCGCCCGCCCCCATTCCGGTACAACTCGCCGCCGTCAGCAAATAGCCTGCCGGAACCGTCTCGCTGATCGCCGTGGACGTTGCCGCTGCCGCCAGAGGCACAAGCGTGCCGCTGACCGCCGTACCGCTGGTGGCCGTGGTAATGGTTTCACCGGGGTATCCGTTGGTGCCTGCCGGGAAAACAAAGGAGCCGACATCACCATTGCTGATCTTGCGGACGGTCAGGGTCGGCAGGCGGGTGTTGGTGAATGTACAGGTAATGGCGTTGTCCAGATTGCTGACTACCAGGCTTCCGGACAGGGTGTTGGCGGTATAGGTCAACGCACCGTTACCGGTACAGGCCAGCGCCTTGTTATAGCGGGCGGACAAGCCGGTGGTGAACGCTTCCGCCAGACCGACGGTTTCACCGGCATATACGGTCACGGTCGTCGCATCGGTATCCGTTTCGCTGACGGTATTGGCGACGGAAGCGAAAGTCCGGCTGTTGACTCCGGTTGCACTGACATTAACAGCATCATTTACCGTGGCCTGAGACCATGTCTTGCGCAAAGTCAGGGTTGCCGACTTGCGGGTGTTGGTCAGGGTACAACTGATTACATCGCGGTTGGCCGGGGTCAGGCTGAAACTGGTGCCCGTGCCATTGGGCAGGACGGTAGCCGAGCCGGCTGTGCTGTTGGTGCAACTGATGCTGCCTGTGTAATTGGCCAGATCGGTAGTCCCTGCTGCCGCCTCCGACAGCGTCATTGCCGTACCGGCTGTACCTATATATAGAAGCGCAGAAGAACTGACCGTGGATCCCGTACCTGTTGTCGTACCGGTGGTTCCGCCATTGGTCAGCGCAAACTGGTCAGTAGCGCTGACCCGCCCTCCCCCCGTCGCGGCAATGGCTTTCTGGAAAGTAATCCGTGGCTTGGGCGTATTTGTATAAGTACAGGTAATGTCATCACCCGGCGCCGGAGTAAAGGTGGCCGTGGTGGTGCTTTGATTATTCGGCAGGCTGGCGTTGGATGTTGCGCCCGTACCCGTAAAGGCATTGGTACATGTCAGCCGCGTATCGTATTCACTAATTGTGGAGGTGCTACCTGCCGCCATGGCATCCGTGAACGTAAGGGACTGATTGCCCGGGGCGTAAAACGTCGGATTGGTGGCATTTGTATAATTGCCTGTCGTACTACCTGATGTAGTGACCCCAACGGCAGTAGCAGTAAGAGCATTATTGGAGATGTCAGTCAGTGAACTACTTCCCGGTCCGGAGATAGCCACATTGAACTGATCCGCTGCAACTATACGACCACCTACACTCTTGACAAGCGAAACCCGGGCCTTTTTGGTGTTGGTGACCGTACAGGCAGCCGCATTGTTAGTTTCATTCAGAACGGCTGTAATAGTTCTTGTGCTGTTGGAGGATGATAAAGTTGGTGAACCCGTTACTGCGGCGCAACTAATTGAGGCAGTAGGATCCCAGCCGTTTGTTTGAGCCTCGGTAATGGACAACGTCTGGTTGGTTGGTAAGGCCGTCAGATAGAACCTGACGGTTTCTCCATCCTTGATGGAGACCGTTACCGTGTTGGTGGCCGACGAAAGCAATGCCGGAGTATAGATACCACCGGTCGCCGAGTTAGGTGCCAGTGTTGCTCCGGTTAAAGCAACTACTTTTGTACCGGAAGGGCCTGTTGCAGTATAGCTGAAGCTCTGGGTGTCACCATCAGGTGTTGTTTGCTTCGTAACATCAACATAGGTACCGACATTGACTGCCACAGTACCCGATACGGCTGCCGTGGTGCTGGCATTACATTTCGATTTCGAACCTGCCGTTACATTCCCGGGGCCGGTACAGACATTTCCATTATTCTGCCAGTAGGTCAGGGTATAGGGGATCGTGAGTGACCCCGTGCTGACGGCACTGGTGCACTTGACCTTGATTTCATTAATAGTTTGTGTACTGGTTCCTCCGCCCAGATAATCCCCGCAGGTATCACCGTCATTGTCCTTCCAGGGGCTTGGGGTGGTGGGAAACGTGGCAACAGAACACTGTTTACTTGCATCGTTGACCTGCGGGTCATTACCCGTTTGGCCAACAAAAAATGCTACATCCTGTCGGTCGGTGTTACTACCCGTCAAAGTCAGGTCGACCTGAAAATTGAAATCCTGACCGGCAATGCAGAATGGCGGGGTTCCGGGTGCCGCACTGAACGTTGCACCAACCGTAAACTCTCCGGCGGTACAATTCAGGTTACTTCCATCACGGGTCCCGGCACAACTGAGATCCTTCGTCGCTGGAATAGTGAGCGCCGAAGCCTGAGTGCCTATCGTGAGAGCTGCAATCAGCGCGATGCCGAACCACATATGTACGGAACCGCAACCTTGCCGTAATTTGTACTGTAGTAAAAAAGTACACAACAAGATTATCGCTCCCAGAAGCCAGAGCCACCCCGAAAAACCCATGCTGTTGCACCTAGCTTTTATTAGTTTTCTGCGCTTCAGAAAGAAGGCACTTTGTCGAAACAAAGAAATGTGAAGAGAGTCACAATGATTCTACGAATGAACAACCATAAAAAACAGTCGAAAGCTAACGAGCAGAGATGCTGAAAGGCCGTCTGTCCGGCTCAACAGACAGACGGTAGAAATAAAATGATGAGTAACTCCGTTTCAATCAGTCGATTCCTACTGTTCGACCTGGACGCAGAAGCGAACCTCCCCGGACTGCCCGCCACCCAGTCCGACCGGGTTGTTGCTGAACTGCCAGCGGATGTTCCCCGT
>NZ_SHKX01000006.1:3855-5828 GCF_004217445.1 Fluviicoccus keumensis | reverse complement strand
GTGTTGTTTTCGGGTCTTGAGGTTCTGGTTCGTTACGAACGAACAAGAGGCTTGACACGGTGCGAAGATGCAGTAGAATGCGCGGCCTGCTGTCACGAAAGCTTAACGCTGAGGTGGGGGTAGGTAGTCAGGTGAAGGAGTAGGCGGGTGGCGCGAAGCGCACGAAGCTGAAAATAAAGCTTGACGGTAGCGAAAAATGCTGTAAAATGATCGACCTCCGAAGCGCTGCTAGCGTAGCGAATCGGAAAGAGATTAACCGGATCGGATGACGACCGGGGTGTTCTTTAACAGATTGATAGACAATTTGTGTGGATTTTTGCCGTTGTGAATATGCAAATATTTCAATGGTAGAAAATACTCGCAATTCAATGTGAGCGTTTTTTTAATTCCATTGAGCCAAGATTTTGTGTGTTTCGAAATAAATGCACATGTTGGATTAAACTGAAGAGTTTGATCATGGCTCAGATTGAACGCTGGCGGCAGGCTTAACACATGCAAGTCGAGCGGAGACTTCGGTCTTAGCGGCGAACGGGTGAGGAATGCCTGGGAATCTGCCTATTAGTGGGGGATAACGTTCCGAAAGGAACGCTAATACCGCATACGTCCTACGGGAGAAAGCAGGGGACCTTCGGGCCTTGCGCTAATAGATGAGCCCAGGTCGGATTAGCTAGTTGGTGGGGTAAAGGCTCACCAAGGCGACGATCCGTAGCTGGTCTGAGAGGATGATCAGCCACACTGGAACTGAGACACGGTCCAGACTCCTACGGGAGGCAGCAGTGGGGAATATTGGACAATGGGCGAAAGCCTGATCCAGCCATGCCGCGTGTGTGAAGAAGGCCTTCGGGTTGTAAAGCACTTTAAGCGGGGAGGAAGTGCTCGGGGCTAATACCCCTGAGTGTTGACGTTACCCGCAGAATAAGCACCGGCTAACTCTGTGCCAGCAGCCGCGGTAATACAGAGGGTGCAAGCGTTAATCGGAATTACTGGGCGTAAAGCGCGCGTAGGCGGTTTGTTAAGTCGGATGTGAAATCCCCGGGCTCAACCTGGGCACGGCATCCGATACTGGCTGACTAGAGTGTGGGAGAGGAAGGTAGAATTCCAGGTGTAGCGGTGAAATGCGTAGAGATCTGGAGGAATACCGATGGCGAAGGCAGCCTTCTGGCCTAACACTGACGCTGAGGTGCGAAAGCATGGGGAGCAAACAGGATTAGATACCCTGGTAGTCCATGCCGTAAACGATGTCAACTAGCCGTTGGGGACCTTGAGTCTTTAGTGGCGCAGCTAACGCGATAAGTTGACCGCCTGGGGAGTACGGCCGCAAGGTTAAAACTCAAATGAATTGACGGGGGCCCGCACAAGCGGTGGAGTATGTGGTTTAATTCGATGCAACGCGAAGAACCTTACCTGGCCTTGACATATCCGGAACCCTGCAGAGATGCGGGGGTGCCTTCGGGAATCGGAATACAGGTGCTGCATGGCTGTCGTCAGCTCGTGTCGTGAGATGTTGGGTTAAGTCCCGCAACGAGCGCAACCCTTGTCCTTAGTTGCCAGCACGTAATGGTGGGAACTCTAAGGAGACTGCCGGTGACAAACCGGAGGAAGGCGGGGACGACGTCAAGTCATCATGGCCCTTACGGCCAGGGCTACACACGTACTACAATGGTCGGTACAAAGGGTTGCTAAGCCGCGAGGCCTCGCTAATCTCAAAAAACCGATCGTAGTCCAGATTGGAGTCTGCAACTCGACTCCATGAAGTCGGAATCGCTAGTAATCGCAGATCAGAATGCTGCGGTGAATACGTTCCCGGGCCTTGTACACACCGCCCGTCACACCATGGGAGTCTATTGCACCAGAAGTAGCTAGCTTAACCTTCGGGAGGGCGGTTACCACGGTGTGGTCGATGACTGGGGTGAAGTCGTAACAAGGTAGCCGTAGGGGAACCTGCGGCTGGATCACCTCCTTAACGAAAGCGT
>NZ_SHKX01000006.1:0-3760 GCF_004217445.1 Fluviicoccus keumensis | reverse complement strand
CGAAATCTGCAAGGTTGCCGTGCAAGCGGCGACGCTGGCCTGAAGCGGGTCTGTAGCTCAGTTGGTTAGAGCACACGCTTGATAAGCGTGGGGTCACAAGTTCAAGTCTTGTCAGACCCACCACTAACAGTGCTGGTAGAAACGCGGGGCCATAGCTCAGCTGGGAGAGCGCCAGCTTTGCAAGCTGGATGTCGTCGGTTCGATCCCGACTGGCTCCACCACTGCAAGCTGAATGAGTTGTTAGAATCCAGGGTTTTGAATTGCCGGGTGATCTGGTTAATCAAAGCATTGCATTCTGGCAATTTTTTGTCGGAAAAACATAGCTGTTCGATGATGAGTCGGCAGTTGTTCTTTAACAAGTGATGATTGAGTCTGGAAACGCAAAGCGGATCCGGTCTTGTGATGGCTCTGGCGACAGGGTCAGGCGCAAGATGCGAATCTGTGTAGTGTTTACTTTATAGAGAATGAGTCAAGCGACTTGGTACGGCGTAACTTGGCAACGCTGGATAGACTGGTCAGCGCTTCGGAAACGGAGTGATGATGAGACTGTTTGGGGTTATATAGTCAAGTGACTAAGTGCACATGGTGGATGCCTTGGCAGTCAGAGGCGATGAAAGACGTGGTAGCCTGCGATAAGCTTCGGGGAGGTGGCAAACAACCTTTGATCCGGGGATGTCTGAATGGGGAAACCCACCCAAGGTAACTTGGGTATCACACACTGAATTCATAGGTGTGTGAAGCGAACGAGGGGAAGTGAAACATCTCAGTACCCTCAGGAAAAGAAATCAATTGAGATTCCCTCAGTAGCGGCGAGCGAACGGGGACCAGCCCTTAAGTCAATCATGTTCTAGTGGAACGCTCTGGAAAGTGCGGCCATAGTAGGTGATAGCCCTGTACGCGAAAGGGCATGATTGATGAAATCGAGTAGGCCGGGGCACGTGAAACCCTGGTTGAACATGGGGGGACCATCCTCCAAGGCTAAATACTCCTGACTGACCGATAGTGAACAAGTACCGTGAGGGAAAGGCGAAAAGAACCCCGGCGAGGGGAGTGAAATAGATCCTGAAACCGTGTGCATACAAGCAGTGGGAGCTCTTCGGAGTGACTGCGTACCTTTTGTATAATGGGTCAGCGAATTATTCTCAGTAGCAAGGTTAACCGTGTAGGGGAGCCGTAGGGAAACCGAGTCTGAATAGGGCGTTAAGTTGCTGGGAATAGACCCGAAACCGAGTGATCTATCCATGGCCAGGGTGAAGGTTCGGTAACACGAACTGGAGGCCCGAACCCACCGTCGTTGAAAAGCCGGGGGATGAGCTGTGGATAGGGGTGAAAGGCTAATCAAACTCGGTGATAGCTGGTTCTCCCCGAAAGCTATTTAGGTAGCGCCTCGGACGAATACCCACGGGGGTAGAGCACTGTTTCGGCTAGCGGGTCACCTCGACTTAGCAACCCGATGCAAACTCCGAATACCGTGGAGTACTATCCGGGAGACAGACGGTGGGTGCTAATGTCCATCGTCAAGAGGGAAACAACCCAGACCGCCAGCTAAGGTCCCCAAATTACAGTTAAGTGGGAAACGATGTGGGAAGGCATAGACAGCTAGGAGGTTGGCTTAGAAGCAGCCACCCTTTAAAGAAAGCGTAATAGCTCACTAGTCGAGTCGGCCTGCGCGGAAGATGTAACGGGGCTAAAACTGTATACCGAAGCTGCGGATGCATATTTTATATGCGTGGTAGGGGAGCGTTCTGTAAGTCTGCGAAGGTGTGTTGAGAAGCATGCTGGAGATATCAGAAGTGCGAATGCTGACGTGAGTAACGATAAGGGGTGTGAAAAACGCCCCCGCCGGAAGACCAAGGGTTCCAGTCCAACGTTAATCGGGGCTGGGTGAGTCGATCCCTAAGGCGAGGCTGAAAAGCGTAGTCGATGGGAAACAGGTTAATATTCCTGTACCTCTTTACATTGCGATGGGGGGACGGAGAAGGCTAGGTGTACCAGCGATCGGTAGTGCTGGGGAAAGGTGGTAGGCAGGACCCTTAGGCAAATCCGGGGGTTCAATGTCGAGAACCGAGACCATCCGTACTTGTACGGAGAAGTCACTGATGCCATGCTTCCAAGAAAAGCCTCTAAGCTTCAGATGTAAAGGGATCGTACCCGAAACCGACACAGGTGGTCAGGTCGAGAAGACCAAGGCGCTTGAGAGAACTCTGGTGAAGGAACTAGGCAAAATAGTACCGTAACTTCGGGAGAAGGTACGCTGTTGAGGGTTAAGTATTTACTACGTCAGCCCTTGGCAGCCTCAGTAACCAGGCCGCTGCAACTGTTTATTAAAAACACAGCACTCTGCAAACACGAAAGTGGACGTATAGGGTGTGATGCCTGCCCGGTGCCGGAAGGTTAATTGATGGGGTTAGCGAAAGCGAAGCTCTTGATCGAAGCCCCGGTAAACGGCGGCCGTAACTATAACGGTCCTAAGGTAGCGAAATTCCTTGTCGGGTAAGTTCCGACCTGCACGAATGGCATAATGATGGCGGCGCTGTCTCCACCAGAGACTCAGTGAAATCGAAATCGCGGTGAAGATGCCGTGTACCCGTGGCTAGACGGAAAGACCCCGTGAACCTTTACTGCAGCTTTGCACTGGACTTTGACCTTACTTGTGTAGGATAGCTGGGAGGCTTTGAAGTGTGGACGCTAGTTCACATGGAGCCAATCTTGAAATACCAGCCTGGTAATGTCGAGGTTCTAACCAAGGTCCGTAATCCGGATCTGGGACAGTGTATGGTGGGTAGTTTGACTGGGGCGGTCTCCTCCTAAAGAGTAACGGAGGAGTACGAAGGTGCGCTCAGCGTGGTCGGAAATCACGCACTGAGTATAAAGGCAAAAGCGCGCTTAACTGCGAGGCCGACAAGCCGAGCAGGTACGAAAGTAGGTCTTAGTGATCCGGTGGTTCTGTATGGAAGGGCCATCGCTCAACGGATAAAAGGTACTCTGGGGATAACAGGCTGATACCGCCCAAGAGTTCATATCGACGGCGGTGTTTGGCACCTCGATGTCGGCTCATCTCATCCTGGGGCTGAAGCAGGTCCCAAGGGTATGGCTGTTCGCCATTTAAAGAGGTACGCGAGCTGGGTTTAGAACGTCGTGAGACAGTTCGGTCCCTATCTACCATGGGCGTTGGAGACTTGAGAGGATCTGCTTCTAGTACGAGAGGACCGAAGTGGACATACCTCTGGTGTTCCGGTTGTCACGCCAGTGGCACTGCCGGGTAGCTATGTATGGAAGGGATAACCGCTGAAAGCATCTAAGCGGGAAGCCCACCTCAAGATAAGGTCTCCCTGGGAACTTGATTCCCCTAAAGAGCCGTTAGAGACTATGACGTTGATAGGTTCGGTGTGGAAGCGCGGCGACGCGTGTAGCTAACGAATACTAATTGCTCGTGAGGCTTGACTATATAACACCCAAGCAGTCTGCGCAGGCAGACACAAGTGCGACGTATCAAGGAAGCTTGACTGTTCGATATAAAGAACCCACAGACTCAATCAGAGCTTGTACAGACTTCGGCGGCTGCTCCTGAAAGGGACGGCGTGCCAACCGGATAGTCTGGCGACCATAGCGAGTGTGAACCACCTGATCCCTTCCCGAACTCAGAAGTGAAACCACTCAGCGCCGATGGTAGTGTGGCATTCGCCATGTGAGAGTAGGTCATCGCCAGACACTTAACACCAAAACCCCCTTGCCGGAAACAGCAAGGGGGTTTTGCTTT
>NZ_SHKX01000005.1 GCF_004217445.1 Fluviicoccus keumensis | reverse complement strand
GGGTGACACAGAGAGTGCGATCGAGAGAAGGCCGTATCAATGACCAGAAACAGTCAACACTGTATTGGGTCAACTCCCTGATTCCTGCAATATTCGATGACGGTAGCCAATCCTTTCGTGATCTGGCTGACAAGTGCCTGTACATTCGCGGTGGCGGCAAGCAGAGCTTAACCTCTCCGGTCTGGTGGACGGCATCAGCATGCACTGGGATGAGATACTGCGTCGGCGCGTGCAGGTTGGCTTGAACAAGTGGTAGTCCAAGAAATAACAGGCCCGTGCAGTGTTCCTGAACTGGCTCGGGGAAATCCCTGACCGGCGGTGACTTTTACAACCAGCGCTATCGAGCTAGCGGCCGCAACCTAGTAGTAGCCGCCAGCATGCTGTGGGACACGGTTTATATTGAATGGACTGTGCAGGCGCTGGGACTCGGGTGAGAAGCTTGGACTTAGTCAAACGTTTAAAAAATGAGACTGTCAGAATTTTTGTGTGTAGGCCTATCATGGAGCCAAAGGAGCCCCTATGCCTACCAAGAAAAAGCCACCGGTCAATGAGCCGGCCATCACCCTTCCCAAGGAACTGCTTGAGCAGTTGATCCCCGGTCCCATGTCGGCGGAGAGCCTCGAAGCCGTCTTCCGGAACTTCAAGAAAGCCTTCATCGAACGCGCCCTCGGCGCCGAGCTGGATGTCCATCTCGACGGCCCCGAAGGGGGCGGCAACCACCGTAACGGCCGCAGCGGCAAGACCGTCCTGACCGATGACGGCCCCGTCCGGGTCGAAATACCCCGCGACCGCGCCGGAACCTTTGAACCGCAACTGATCCCCAAGCACGAACGCCGTTTCGCGGGCTTTGACGACAAGATCATCTCGATGTACGCCCGGGGCATGACCGTGCGCGAGATCCAGGGCCACCTGGCCGAGATGTATGCCGTGGATGTCTCGCCGGAGTTCATCAGCAAGGTCACTGATGCCGTCATGGCCGAGGTCAGCGCCTGGCAGAACCGGCCGCTGGAGCGGATGTACCCGGTCGTGTTTGTCGACGCCCTGCGGGTCAAGGTGCGGGAGGAAGGCATGGTCCGCAACAAGGCGGTCTATCTGGCGCTGGCGGTGCTGGCTGACGGCACCCGCGACATCCTCGGTCTGTGGATCGAGAACACCGAGGGTGCGAAGTTCTGGTTGAAGGTATTCAACGACCTGAAGGCGCGGGGCGTCCAGGACATCCTGATCGCCGTGGCGGACGGCCTGAAAGGCATGCCGGAAGCGCTGGAATCCGCGTTCCCGGCGACGACGCTGCAAACCTGCATCGTGCACCTGATCCGCAACAGCCTGGATTATGCCAACAGGAAGGAGCGCAAGGCGCTGGCGGCGGCCCTGAAGCCGATCTACACGGCTATCAGCGCCGAGGCGGCGGCGGAAGCACTGGAGGAGTTCGAGGCTGGGCCGTGGGGCCAGAAGTTCCCGACGATCGTGGCATCATGGCGGCGGTCCTGGGACCGGGTCATCCCGTTCTTCGCCTTCCCGCCGGATGTGCGCCGGATCATCTACACCACCAACGCGATTGAAAGCGTTCATGGTCAGCTGCGGAAGATCATCAAGACGCGGGGCCACTTCCCGAGCGATGACGCCGCGATCAAGCTGCTGTGGTTGGCGCTGCGGAACATCACCAGTTCCTGGAGCAAGGCGGCTTGGCAGTGGAAGACAGCGATGAACCAGTTTGCGATACTCTACGGCGATCGCTTCCTGCATCAGAAAGTGTGAGACGATCAAATCGTGTTTAAACCCGCCTCACACAAAATTCCTGACAGGCCCTAAAAAATTGATTCTCTTTCAAGAATACTCCTCGTGTAATCCACCGCCGGGATGATCTTCGGATCATCCCCCAACCACATCCTGGCCATCTCCTTGCCAGTCTGAATGTCGGTCTCTCCAATCTTATAGGCCTGCACAAAGTCATCAAGACTTGACCAATACTTTTTGGCAGCAGGATTCCTGCGCAGCACTTCCAACCAGAATACCGCGTCGGGAAGGCTTTGCCGGATAACCACGCCTTCGGCATGCAACCTGGCCAAGGTGTACTGAGCGTCGATATCCCAGCGGTCAGCTGCTGCCCGCAATTGGGTGTAAACCTCTTCCCGGTTATTGGGGGAGGTCATATCGCCAGTCCGCATGAGCAGCAATGAATATCGGGTCTTGGCGTTAGGAAGGAATCTGATGGGAAGGCAGTCCCTGTAATGGGTCATCGCCGTTGCATAGTCATGGCGAGCTTCAGCTAGCTGCCCCAGTATTGCCTTGGACCGGCCTATGCCACGACTTCCTGCCAAATTGAAAAGCGTTTCGGCCAAGGGCTGATTTCTTGGCACACCACGCCCCTGCCAATAAAGCACTCCCAGATTGTGCATGGCGATGGCATCGCCTTGCCGAGCTGCAGCCTGCCAGAACTGGCCTGCCAACTTAGGGTTGATCTTCGCGGGCGCTATTCCATTGTCATAGGCATAGCCCAGCGCAGTCTGAGCATCAACAATGCCTGTTTTTGCTAATTTATATAGGTCGCTAAGTGCTGCCGGATCATGCTGCTCTATCAGTCGGGTTCTGGCTTCAACAATGGACTTTTGCAAGTCATGGGGAAAGAAAAACGGAGAGGGTTGGCGATTATCGGTATCGGCCCAGGCTGTCGACCACAGCATCAGGAGCGTACATAAAAGTCGTATCATCAATGTATCAGAATTTGGCAAATAGCCATTGTATCAAACAATAATAAATTGATTTGGATATTAAACGTGCACTTGCGTCATTCTCTGCTAATTCTGGCCTGATTGTCCGGCAAAAAAATTGGCAGCAAACACATCTCTACATAGAATGCGCGCCTTTTCTACAGACGACGTATTTTGAGAGCTTGGTAGTCAGCCTGAGGCAGATTCAACTGCCGAAGATGCATTGCCTTGGGTGACGAAGAAGCAAGGTTAAATCTTTCATTTCGGGACAGATTGATATGGATATACCTCATTCTCACATCAATACACAGCATCCTACGACTGGTTGGGCACAGTCCCTTTGTCCGGAATCCAGCTGCTTAGTCACAAGCATCATGCGCGACTTCATTCTGGAGTGCCCGGCGCCAACGCAAAGATTCTTGTCAGCTGTCGTGACGGGCATGGAGAAATATCAGCACCATGCCATGCACATTGCTTTGGGAGCTATCGCTGAGTTAGTAAGGGCGAACACGTTGGACGCTGCAACACGCTCGGCTATAGCTGAAGTGATTCAGGCGGTAAACCATCATTGCTAGGGGTTGGATGATCGAAAGAAGCACTGTCGATATTGGCTTTGGCAATGAGGCTCTGAGTCGTGACCCTTTCGTAAAGCAGTGCAATCAGTAGCTTGATCTCAGTCCCCGTCTTGGCAAAAGTATCGTCGTCGGGAACCAAGCCTGTCCACAAGTGATCTTGCCGCATGATCTGAAGGATACGCTGGAAGTCCTGAGAGAAATCGCTTTCCAGTACAAAGTCGGACGGCGACAGGATGCCTGCAAGGATGTAGACCTGGGCGAGCGGGACTTCCAGGTAGCTGGCGATTTTCTTCAGGTAAACATTACTCAGGCTGTCTACCGATTTCTTGGACTCGGGAGAAAAAATTTCAGCTAGAAAAGTAGGGCTGATCTCCATGGCCAAGCAGGCGGAATGGAAGTTCTGCTGTCGTGAGGCCGCCTTGGTAAGAATCGCACCAAGAAGAGCCGCCCCTTTTTTCGGTTTAGACAAAGCTTGTCTCCCTTATCGATGTTCGAATATCATTTTATGATAATTTGATGGGTCGCCGTCAGGCAATTTCATGTTACTTAGTGTAGAACAAAAGCGCCAGACTAGGCAGTATGCCTTTGTGAATGGCTTCAAAAACGCTGCATGGTTGACGGGGTATGTACAACGGTTGAGTGACAGTTCGCTTCATCTCGCCACTAGCCAGCCTGGCATCACCATTCCGATACTGCTGGAACAATCGCCGGCTTCACTTCAACTGGAAAGTGGTCAGGCGGTATCTGTTTATTGCCGCGTGATTGCTTCTATGGGGCACGGTCAGCCCGTGCCGATGCTGAAAGCCATCGGCTTTGACCGGCCGAACATAGTCAACCTGACGCCACGTGAAGTCTTCCGCATGGCCCTTGGGTCTCCATCAGAATTCGGCAGCACTCCACCAGTTGATCGTGCAAGTCCGACTTCCAATTCAGTGCATTTGTCGGGGTTGCTGGAACGGCTAGACGGGTTGGCACATTCCCGAAACCCTGGGATTCAATTACTGATCCGGCAATATGCCAAGGATGGAGTCTCGATACCAGTCAGAATATATGGCAAGCGTCAGGGTTTGTATCGGCGGCGGCTTCAGGTCGGGATGCCTGTCTTCATTGAGGGATCATACCGGGTAATGATTGGGAAGCAAGGTGACAGTCTTGCCCCCTTCATTCAAACCACCGATGTACGTATCCCGCAACGTGGCAAGGACATACTGGCAATTCCGGAGTGGGCTTACCGGTACATGGCGGAGCGGACAACGGACCCTGAAATAAGCGCGTACATCGATCAGATGTTCTCTCGCGATTTTCAGGATTCACCGGACGGCAATCTGCCATCTGTGATCGATGAGTTGTAGCATCAATGCCTCATCCTTTTGGTCTGCTGGCCCGTGGATTGACCGTGGCAATGGGGTGGTGGCTCATCCTAACGGTCATGGCGGCCCACGCAGGAATAGAACCATTTCGCGGGCTCCCGTTGCGCTGGCTGACGTGGTTGGCCGGTATGGTTATCGCGGCGCTCATTGTTCTAGAGTTGCATCGCCGTGATAAATCACGCAAGGCACAGAGTCTTCAGCCGAGTCATTTCTATGGAGTGGATGTCAATCTTGGATGCTTTCCAAGTCAGATTTCTCACAACAAGACTGTTCTACCGGAGGTTGTTGGTCATTGGGTCAGCGCATCTTCCGCTTTGGAGCGGGTTTACCATGACGCGCTTTGCGCTATCACATCGCTCCTGAACGAAGAACAGGTAATTGATGCGCTAAACGACTGCCGCTGTCTTCATCGAGGACTCGCTCAATTCAATTACGAAGGCCTGCAAATCGGTAACAGAAGGATTCCACCAAAAGCTGCGGATTTTACTTTCGACAAGTCGGACCCTCTCATTCCGATACTCTGTTTCAGCCTGAAACTCACCCATTCCCGGCTAAACCAGGCGGTGATGTCTTATCACGCGATACGTCAACTGCCATTCAAAGATCAACATGTCCTGACACAAGTATTGGCGGGTATGGATGCAGGGGAAAACATACCGCTAATCAAGGGCACGAAAGGAGATGATGATTTTTCAATTCGCGATGATCGCACCGCTGCCTTGTTGATACTGCTCAAGCAGTTACAACCTCAGAAGAGCCAAGTGGTCGCTGAAGCTGAGGAGCCCGAAACTGAATGTGTTAACCCTGTCTTCCAAAGGTTTTACGACCTGATGCATGAGACTGGGAGAATCAACGGCCAAAGGCAGGGGGAACGACTTGGATTTCTTCATGGAGAGAGGCTCTATCTGCATTGGCCGAACTTGATCGAAGCTTTGGCCAAGAGTCTTTCGGATTCAGGGGCCGTCCTGCCAATTGAGGAGGTTGCTGATCAGCTACTCTTGATGTTGGCTGAAAAAGAGATGCTGGTTACATCGCTGCACGATCAACAACTGAGTGCAAAGGAGGCTCGTTTTAAGGTCGTTTTCACGGGAAAGCTCGGAGAGCAGGAACATCGGAATGAGTTCAACGATATGTTGATCGTGTTGTGGCGATCGCATTTTCCATTAATGTCCCGTCTGCGAAATAGTCGTTTCACCCCGGAAGTGATGTGTCCGAGTCACCAGAGCAGACCACGGCCCATAGCCCAGGAGAAGATGCTCGGCAAACCATCTCAAAAGACAGCTTTGGATAAGACATCCTTTGAAGTCACCAATACGGCTAACATGCCTGGGTCAACGCATGCATCCGTAAAGAAGGGGCTGGAGCTTCCGTCTGGCCCACATCTTCGTGATCACATTGCCACTACTCTGGACACGATGCTTCAAAACGCAAATAACGATACCTCGGCACCTATCCGGAAGAACACGGATTCAGAAGGGCGCGTCTGGCTGTATGTCAGCTTAGCTGCGGTTCGGGAGGGTTTGCTGGAAGGGATAACCGAAGCGGATTTGCGCAACTTGATAGTCAGCGAAACTCCAGGAGTCATCTGTATCAAGAACCAGAGGCAGAAAAGGATTTACGGATTTTGTCTCGGTGAGATTCCTGTGCAAGAAGCCACCGGGGATCTGGCGTAATTGCGGGGCTGATTTACTGGTCTTCCCCTAGGGACAAACATACACTAACCTCCAAGAGTAACGAGAACGAGAGCTTTCAAAATGCTGTTATTCAACGTGATGCCCTTGGTGAGCCTGAAGGCAATGCCATCACTGCCCGTTTCCTATGATGAGGTCAATGCAATACTAGGGGATAGGGCGATTAACAATCAGCGTGAAAAGCGTCTTAATCTCGAAAAGCCCATGAGCGAAGCACATCGAGAGTTGATCGATATCTACCGTGGGTCCGGGCTGACTGTAAACGGCTTCGCCGCTGCACTCTCCATTTCGAAAGTTCGTTTGTGCTCGTATTTGTATGTTCTGACTAAAGCGGTTCCTGAAGACATCATGAAACGCGCACGGCGTTTTCAGCGTGGTCATATGCAGGTATACAAGCAGACAGCTGAACTGCCCGTTTCCGAGATTTATGCGAGTTGGTGCCGATCGTTGGAAATTGATCCTGGCAGTGCATTGTCACTGGTCATTATCAGCTTTGTTCTCGGAGGGGTTCCGCCATTGACGATCCGGCGTTGGCGAGACAATCAGAATCGTCCAACCGAAGAAAAGATTGCTCGTTATGACGCAATTGTGAATCGCTTGGTCAATTCTTTGGAACAAAATCCGGAGGTGACTGATGCTGCTACACGTGAAAAAGCCTTAAAAGCCGAAGTACGCCGTCTTGTAGAAGACTATCTGGAAAAAGATGGAGAACTTGCGAACGCTCAGCGCACGATTCTGAACTATATCGGATGAGTTAGCCCGGCTTTTATTATTACTATTTGATACATTGCTTGAAGCCCGGTAAAGTTCGCTCCCTTCTGTAGTCGGGGGTGTGCCGGGCGCATGCGGATTGAGACTCTTCGAAAAATCACCTTTGCCGGGCCGGCTGACGCGGCCGCCCTCCTGCTGTGGGGAGGTGGGCTCGTTCTGAGTTCCAGCTATTTCACCTTCCCCTCTGAAACCTTGCATCAGTTGAGTGTCGGCCTGTGTTCGGCGGCCGGTGCATGGTGGCTGATCTCGGAGCGATTACTACACGGCCTGCGCGAGCGTTTCGTGTTGGAGACCAAGCACGCCGTTCGCTCCTCCGAGATTCTAATTGCCCCGGATGATATTGATGCTCAGGAAAATGCTCTCCTGTTCGGATATACGGTTGATCGGGGTGAGCCACTCTTCATTTCCTATAACTTCCTGATGCGCCATGTCTGGATACTGGGGCAATCCGGGGTCGGCAAGACGGTCCTCGGCACCAATCTTATGGCTCAGCAAATCGCCAAAGGAGGAGGGTTATTGTTCATTGATGGCAAGATGAACGCAGCCGACCTCAACACGATGTATCAGCTCTGCAAGTGGGCAGGACGGGAGCATGATTTGCTGGTGATCAATCCGGGAAATCCGTCGACAAGCAATTCCTATAATCCCATCTTGTACGGTGATCCTGATGAAGTGGCCTCAAGATTGCTCTCCCTGATTCCGTCATCGGAGAACAACCCCGGTGCCGACTATTACCGGCAAAGTGCCAAGCAAGGCATTACCACCCTGGTAGCGGCCCTTCAGGAAACGCGACTGGCTTATAACTTCATTGACCTCACCATCCTTCTACTTAACGGCCGAGCCCTGCAGCACCTGGAGTCACTGCTGATCCGGGATGCTCCGTCCAGCCCCGTAACGCACAATTTTCGGCTGTTTCTCGATAAATACAAAACGACTTCGGCCAAGGGTGTCGACATTGATGTCAACAAATTGCGTGACATCTTTGGAGGTATTGCCGGACGCATGTACGACTTTGGAACCGGAACTTTCGGTGAGGTTATGAATACCTACACACCAGAGGCCAATATCTTCGAGGCGATCAAAGCCAACAAGATTGTCTATGTCATGCTGCCAACGATGGGGAAGAACGAGCAGGCGCAGAATTTCGGGAAGATGGTGGTTGGCGACTTGCGCACGGCGGTCTCCTGGGTGCAGGCAATGCCCGAGGGAAACAGGCCTGATCCGCCCTACATGGTGTTTGCTGATGAGGCGGGCTCTTATGTAGGTCAGTCGTGGCCAAGAATGTTTGAGCAAGCCCGAAGTGCGCGAATCTGGCTCATGCCGGCAACTCAGACACGGGCCAACTTTGAGGCTATATCCAAAGAATTAGAGCAGATGATTACCGGTAACACCTGGACCAAGGTGTTTTTCAAGATGGGCACTTACGAAACCGCTGAGGCTGCGGCCAATATCATTGGCAAAACACGGCAGGGAGCCATCAGCATTGCTCAGAACCGCGGGCACAGCGCCAGTGGATTGGAGTTAAATGTTTCACCAGTCAAGCAGCAGGGGGATAGCAGCGCCCTCGGGATAACCGAGCGTGATGAAGAGGTCTATCGCGTCCATCCGGACCAGCTGACCAGCTTGGACATGGGGGAATGCATGGTCAGTTTTGGCGGTGATCGGCTGTACCACATCCGAGTACCGTTGATCTCAGTGAGTCCCACGCTTCAGGAAGCGTGTGGGGAAACACAAGTCAACCATTTCCATTTGCCATCTCGCAAGGGAATTAACCTGTTCTCGGATATTAATCGCTGGTTATCAGACATGGTGATGAACAGGGCCGGGAACGAAGAATGAATCAGGACTCCCAATTCGTTTGGGCGGCAGCATTAACGGTGCTTGGCCTTTGGGTGCTGGTGCCCGGGATCAACCGCCCCTTGCTTTGGTTGCTCGATAAGCATCTGGTTCAAGGAATGATCTGGATGGTCGAAAAAGTAGTTGTGTGGACGTTCTGGCTTGTGAAGTGGATGTGGACCTCGCAGTGGGTACTGATCAAACATCTGTTCACCCCAAGATCGGCCTTCCTGCCGACGACAGATGATCAACATCACAAGCCGTGATGGCTTGTTTCTAAGGCAAGCTATTGTGCAATAGGCGGTAAAGCACCTTCGATTAGAGAGAGCGTGGCTTGGAGAAGCCCCTTACTGTGTTATTATACTTTGATACATTTTTTTATTTTAGGAAGTGCTATGTTTTGATACAGAGCTTGTAGTGGGCACTTGAAGTGCTCCTTGCCTGGAAAAAACAAAACCCCGCCAAGGCGGGGCTGTGAATCCAGCTAGAACTGAAACGGCATTGCAGTCCTGAAAACATCATCCATCGTTGCTCTATATCTTGGCGGATCGGGATCAACGAGTGATGAATCAAAGGTCAGATTGCTATGGCTACCCAATACTCAATCAGGGGTGCAACCCTTGAGGGATATGCTTTTCATTCTAGTGACTGGATTGCGTGGATGCAATAGCGGGAAATTGGAATGATTCATCAGTGTGAACAAGGATGTCAGGAAATTGTCATCCGACAGGGTAGTCGCCACGCCTTTGCAGAAACTGGAAATCGATGCGGTCATAATCCTGTATCCCCTTGCCTTGACCCACTGAAGCCTGTGCCGAGGAACCTTCCACCGGTCATTGTCCAAGTCTGCGACCGCTTTCAAAAATACTATGATACACCGCAGATGCTTCCGCTATTGAATGCTGCTAATGGCAGCCTCCGGCGCCAGCGTAGCGAGCGAAGAGAAGCGGTTGTCGTCATCTTTTTGCAGTTGATGAAGTACTACAATCTTTTGACAGGCCGCTCGGAGATTCCTACCCAAAATGGTCATCTGGGTCTAACCGTGGCCTGGATTGCTGAGCAGGCTGGCCTGGGCATCAAGCGCACTTACCGGGCCATGAAGGACTTGCAGCTAGCCGGCATTATCAAGGTGAAGCCACGGACAAAGTTGACCGAGCAGGGCTATCGGGGAGTGGTTGCCATCAAGATGGTAACGGATTCAATCTTCCGCAGCTTTGGGCTGTTGGACGAATTGAAGCGGCAAGTTCGGTACAAGGAAAAAGAACTTGCCATGAAGACACAGCGGATCATTGATGATGCCAATCCTACTGCTGCCGAACATGCCCGCTTGCTGGAGTCGTTGCGCAGGAAGGTTACTCCCAAGGTTGCCCGTGAGCATGCGGAAAATCTTCGTCAAGAATGGCTGGATGATCAAAAGCGCCAGATTCAGCTTCGCTGTCTGGAGTTGCGACAGCAACAGCCGGATCTGCCTCTTGCAGAAGTCCGGCGCCAAGCTGCAATGCAATTAGCCCGCGAGGCCCTCCAATAATCCCGGCGCAATGATCGCTGTAAGCTCCCTCATTTCTCGGGCAGGAACCGCTGCTTCTTTAAACAGTTCTAGTGACGCTCCTGGAACAAAACTTCCTAACTTGATCCCATTCGCCGTATAAATCCTACCCCTGTCGAGGTGCAGTTCAAGCAGGGCTTGCATATCGCGAAAGATAAGTGTCCTGATGATGACCTTCCCCCTGTCTGGTATACCACGAATTAGTTAGCATGAGGGCTCACAGGAGCCGACATGCGTAAGTCCCGTTTCACCGAAGAACGGATGATTGGCATCATCAAGGCTGCCGAAGCCGGCGAGCCGGTTGCCGAGCTTTGTCGCAAGCATGGCATTTCCAATGTCACCTTCTACAAGTGGCGATCAAAGTACGGCGGAATGGAAGTATCCGAAGCCCAGAGGCTGCGCCGACTTGAGGAAGAGAATGCCCGCCTCAAGCGTCTGGTGGCAGATCAGGCTCTCGACATCCAGATGCTCAAGGATGTGCTTCAAAAAAACTGACTACGCCCGCCGTGCGTTGCGAAGCTGCCCGTAACCTGATGCATCGTTACGGGATTTCGGAGCGGCGGGCCTGCCAGTTGGCGCAGGTGAACCGGAAGACCTTCCGGCAACCCGCTCGTCCGGACCGGGATAGCCCGTTGCGGCAACGTCTCCGTGAACTTGCGGAGCAGCGCCGACGTTTTGGCTCACCGCGACTGCATGCCTTGCTGCGGCGTGAAGGCTGGCATATCAACCATAAACGGGTTGAGCGGGTATACCGTGAAGAGGGCTTGTCGCTTCGCTTGCGAAAGCGCCGGAAGCGTCCCAGCCATCTGCGGATTGTGCCGCCATCGCCGACGGGCCCGAATGAAAGCTGGGCCATGGATTTTGTCAGTGACACGCTCAATAACGGTCGCAGGATACGAATGCTGACCTTGGTGGATACCTGGAGTCGGGAATGCCAGTGGATAGAAGTGGATCATTCACTTTCGGGGCATCGGGTTGTCCGCGTGTTGGAGCAGTTGCGGCTGATGCAGCAAAAGCCGGTCCGTATCCAGGTGGATAATGGTCCCGAGTTCACCAGCAAGGCGCTGGATGAATGGGCGCATTCTCATCAGGTGAAGCTGGAGTTCATTCGCCCTGGCAAGCCGGTTGAAAACGCCTACATAGAAAGCTTTAACGGTCGACTTCGGGAGGAGTGCCTGAATCAGCACAGCTTCCGGAACCTGGCCGAGGCCCGGAGCCTGATTGAAGAATGGCGGCAGGATTACAACCTGAGCCGGCCCCACAGTGCTCTGGATTACATGACCCCGGCGGAATACCGGGAGAAAAACCAACCCCAACCGACCCAGAGTGTTAACTTATAACTGGTATAGCGGTTGGGGGAAGGTCAGGAGAAGCAAAAGCGGTTGATCAGGTTGGGCGTGTTTGAAGGTGAAATGGTCTCTTCACATTGGGCCAGATAAAGATGAAAACCGCTGTCTCGTGCACCAACTGGACTATCGCTCAAGTTGGTGCGATTGCCAGACCATATG
>NZ_SHKX01000004.1 GCF_004217445.1 Fluviicoccus keumensis | reverse complement strand
GTTGGGTGTGTGTTTGGCGACTTACACCTTACCATTTGAGGCCAGCCTTTTTACATTGTAAAACAGTTACTTAGTCCTTAAGTAAGTGCCATTCGTGTCTGACCCCTTTTTGCGGTCCAAATAGGCTGAGATACTATGTGCCTGCCTGAACAGGTTCAACCTGGCACGGGCAGGCTGACCTCATAATTTTGATTGAATTTAAGGAGTGTGACATGGGTGAATCGCTGGTTCGTGTCTGGGATGCCGCCGTGCATGGTGTGGTCAGTGGCCCATTCACCAATATGGTGCATCAATCGTGGGAGTTGTCGGAAGTCTCCTGTCAGCCCAGTCGCAAGTTGCTGTCCTTTGGCAAGAAGATGGCGGCCAAGGCCGCCAAGAACCCTGAACTCTTTGGGGCATACGAGACCCTGGAAGAGGAATTCATCCGTCAGAACTGCGCGGCGGGATCGCTGGACCTGCCGCCCGAAAGCTGGGAGGAGGTGCTGGAGTTCGTGGTTGAAACGGCGGACAAGTGCGGTGTGGCGGTCTGTATTGAGGACCGCTGGTTCGGTTTTGTACCCGGCACCGGGGTGGTGCCTGAGCAGTGGGCTGAGGACTGGCCGCAATTCAAGGCGGACTTGCGCAAGAAGGCGCTGTTGAATGCGGGCGAGCCTACCACGGTGACGAAGTTCTGGAAGCTGTGGTTGTCTGAGTTCACTGACTTGTTTGCTAGACATGGCTATCTACCTGATGAAGACCCCAAGTTTCATGTAATTAAACAGGATGCGACATACCAGGGTTTTGTCTGGACGCGGAAGATAGGGGAAATCCAGATATCTTTCAGAATATACATGTTTAAAGAGCTTGGTAAATTTGAGCTATTGCCCGAGCTTTACATTTTCCATCCTGAGATATCGAGAGTATATTATAAGTTCTTCCAGAAGCGGGTTTCTCCCGATGATGCTTTCAAAGTTGGATATTATGGGCTTCCATTGATTTTTGGAGACGACATGGAGGTAATTGCCGGGATGAAGGGGTGGCCACCTTCCCAGCAGGCTGGTGAGGTGATCAGGATCCTTGATGAAAAGATTCTGCCCCCTGTGAACGCGTTGGACAACCTGATTACACTGGATGAATTTTTCAATAATGGTGTCACTGCGTCAAGTCGTTCAATCTCGGAAACAAAATCTGTTGCGCTCTGCGCTATTCTGGCACGGCTGGTTGGGCGGCCTGACTTTGAGGCGGTCATTGACAGGCTGGATAAAAATAAAAGGGAAGTTGGTGCATTCTGGCTGGGTGATCTTAGGTTTAACGATTTTGCGGCGTATCTCCGCAATGAAGTCAAGCCGATCGTATAATTATCAACCCTTTAGTCTTGGCTGCTGTCATTCGCCGTGTGTACAGCAGTCAAGAGACCGGTCATTGCAATGGAACCACGTAAGCACATTATCCATATGAAATATCTGCTGGCTCGTCTGATGTTGACAGAGCCAGAAGAAACCTTTGCACTTTATCGCGAAGCTGATGGCGGAGTCTTCCTGTTACGATTATGGGAGCATGTTGCCAGTGATCTTCCCGAACTCGACCGTATCCCTGGCAAAGGACTCTCTATTTGGTATCGACCTGAAGGAGAAGAGTCCGAAGCGGTGGTATTGACCTTTCCGCCCCCCCAGGCGCGAAGTGAAGCGTGGTATTTGGGTGCCTTCCGTAACCCTGATGGCAATATCCGGATATTTTGTTTGGAACGGGGCATAGATCCATTAACACAGGAACCCTTGGCCATCCTCGCCGAGTTCCGACCGGATGGCCGCGCCAATTGGGGCCCCACCAACGAGCCCCGTCTGGATTATTTTGTAGAAGATGTGGATGCCATCATTCATGACCCGTCGGCCACTCCGATGGCGTTTACCGCCATTTCTATGATCTGATATGGAATCGAGGAGGGGGCTATTTCCCAGCCCTCCCCACAAACCCCAACGCCTCCAACCACTTCCTGTCCCGTTTCACCGTCTCCAACCGCTCCCTTCGGCCCTCCCGCTCCGACCTCCCCTGAGCATAGGCCACCAGCCAACGGAACAGCAGGCCGGATTCTACCCGGTTCGCCATTAATCTCCGCACCAGCAAACTCAACCACGGCGCAAAGCGCACAAAAACCTCATCCCGCCAGCATACCATCGCCTCCACCGACCCCGGATCACCCTGACGCGCCGACCGCCCGAATAACTGCCGGTCCACCCGCGCGCTTTCATGAAACTCCGTCAAAATCACATGCAGCCCCCCTTGGGCCTCCACTTCCTTGGCCAGCTTAATATCCGTGCCCCGGCCCGCCATGTTGGTGGCCACGGTAATGGCCCCCGGCTGACCCGCCAGCGCCACCGACTCCGCCTCGGTTTCATCCTGCCGCGCATTCAGCACCCGGTGGCTGATGCCCCGATCAGCCAGTAATTCCCCCAAGGTCTCCGACGCCGCCACCGACCGCGTGCCGATCAGCACCGAGCGCCCAGCGGCCGCCACTTGCGCCGCCCGGTCCGCCACCGCCTGCCAGCGTGCTTCCGGCGTAGCGTACACCTTGTCCGGCTGTCGCCGCCGCCGGCTGGGTTTGTGGGTGGGAATGCGCACCACCGACAGGTCATACACGCGCTTCAGCTCCGGCTCCACCTCCTTGGCCGTGCCGGTCATGCCCGCCAGCAGCAGGTAACGGCCAAAAAAACGCTGGTAGGTAATCTGCGCCAGCGTGCGGCGCTGCCCGGTAATCTCGCAGCCTTCCTTCGCTTCGATCATCTGGTGCAGGCCGCGTTCCCAGGTGCGGTCGGCCATCACCCGGCCGGTAAACTCGTCCACGATCTGTACTTTGTCTTGCGCCAGAATGTAGTGCTGGTCGCGGTGAAAGGAGTGCAGGGCGGACAGGGCTTTCTGCGCCAGTTCCTGCCGCTGAAATCCGACAGGATGCATACCTCAAACACACTGGTGATGAATCAGGATTAGCCCGCCCCGCATGCATACTCCAAAAAAGCCCGCGCCGCCGGACTCAATTTCCGGCCCTCCCGCATTACAAAACTGAACTCGCCCCGCAACGGAAATCCTTCCACATCCAGCACGCACAGGTTATCCCGCTCCGGGTCATCCCCCAAGGCATGGCGCGACAGCACGGCCACCCCCAGTCCACCCGCGACGGCATGCTTGATTGCCTCATTACTGCCCAGCGCCATGGCCACGCGCGGCCGGAAGTCCTCGCGGGCAAAATGCTCTTCCGCCAGCAATCGCCCGCCGGAGCCGCTTTCCCGCATCAGCCAGCGCTCTTCGGACAAGTCGGTCAGCCTGGCGCGCCGGCCCGCCAGCCGGTGATGCCGCGCCGCGATCACCACCAGCGGGGTGTCGCGGAAAGGTTCGGTGCGCAAGCGGGGATCGGGCGGGGGCATCATCATCACCGTCAGTTCATCCAGTCCCCGGTCCAGCCGGGTCAGGATGGTTTCGCGGTTTTCCACCGCCAATTGCACTTCGATTCCCGGATAGGTATCGCAGAACGGTCCCAGCAATTGCGGCAGCAGGTATTCCGCCGTGGTGACGGCGGCCAGTCGCAACGTGCCGCGACGCACCCCCCGGATCTCCGCCACCCGCGACTCAAAGCGCGACCACAAGGCGAATACCTCGTTGACCGTATCCTGCATTTCCAGCCCGGCCGGGGTCAGTTGCAGCCGTTTGCCGTGCTGTTCGAACAGCGGCAGGCCCACCTGGTCCGCCAGTTCGCGCAGCTGGATGGAAACCGTCGGCTGCGAGATGTGCAGTTCCTCGGCGGCGCGCGTGACGGAAAGCAGGCGGGCGGTGGCTTCAAAAGCCCGTAACTGCTGGGTGGTGGCGCGTAGCGTTGAAGGGCGGTCCATAGATCAAAGCCTATGACAATTATCGATAATGTATATTTTCATAAATGGATCAAAACGCCTAGACTACGCACATCGAAACCGGGGTCGCCGTTGGCGCACCCCCTCAACCTGCAGGTCCCTTCGATGGCTACCCTTTCGCAAAAACGACTGACCCATCTCAAGCAGCTGGAAGCCGAGTCGATCCATATCATCCGTGAAGTCGCCGCCGAGTTTGAAAACCCGGTGATGCTGTACTCCATCGGCAAGGATTCGGCGGTCATGCTGCATCTGGCGCTCAAGGCCTTCGCGCCCGGCACGCCGCCGTTTCCGCTGATGCATGTGGACACTACCTGGAAGTTTCAGGAGATGATCAAGTTCCGCAATTACATGGCGAAGAAACATAACTGGAACCTGATCGTCCACACCAATGAAGAAGGGGTGAAGGCGGGCATCAATCCTTTCACCGCCGGCAGCGCCAAGCATACCGACGTGATGAAGACGGAAGCCCTGAAGCAGGCGCTGAACAAGTACAAGTTCGACGCGGCCTTCGGCGGCGCGCGTCGCGACGAGGAAAAGTCCCGCGCCAAGGAGCGCGTGTATTCCTTCCGCGACCGCAACCATCGCTGGGACCCGAAAAACCAGCGTCCCGAGCTGTGGAATATCTACAACTCCAAGATCGACAAGGGTGAGAGCATTCGCGTCTTCCCGCTGTCGAACTGGACCGAGCTGGATATCTGGCAGTACATCTATCTCGAAAACATCGAAATCGTGCCGCTGTACTTCGCCGCCGAACGGCCGGTCATCGAGCGCGACGGCACGCTGATCATGATCGACGACGATCGCATCCTGCAGTACCTGAGCGATGAGGAAAAGGCGAAGATCCAGACCAAGAACGTGCGTTTCCGCACGCTGGGCTGCTATCCGCTGACCGGCGCGGTGGAATCGACCGCGCAGACGCTGCCGGAAATCATCCAGGAAATGCTGTTGACCAAGACTTCCGAACGCCAGGGCCGTGTGATTGACCACGACTCCGCCGGTTCCATGGAAAAGAAAAAGATGGAGGGGTACTTCTAATGTCTCACCAATCCGATCTGATCGCCTCCGATATCCTGGGCTATCTCAAGCAACACGAAAACAAGGATCTGCTGCGCTTCATCACCTGCGGCAACGTTGATGACGGCAAGTCCACCCTGATCGGCCGCATGCTGCACGACTCCAAGCTGATTTTTGAAGACCAGCTGGCCGCCATCAAGAAGGACTCGCAGAAGTACAACACCACCGACCAGGATATCGACCTGGCGCTGCTGGTGGACGGTTTGCAGGCCGAGCGCGAGCAGGGCATCACCATCGACGTGGCCTACCGCTATTTCTCCACCGAGAAGCGCAAGTTCATCATTGCCGACTGCCCGGGTCACGAGCAGTACACCCGCAACATGGCTACCGGCGCGTCCACCTGCAACCTGGCGGTGATCCTGATCGACGCGCGTCGCGGCGTGCAGACGCAGACCCGCCGTCACAGCTTCATCGTCAGCCTGCTGGGCATCCGCCACGTCATCGTCGCCATCAACAAGATGGATCTGGTCGACTTCAGCGAAGATGTCTTCAACCGCATCCGCGAGGAATACCGCGAGTTTGCCGCTGAGCTGAACATTCCGGATATCCATTTCGTGCCGGTTTCCGCCTTGCGCGGCGATAACGTCATTACCCGTTCCGCCGGCATGGGCTGGTACAGCGGCGAAACGTTGATGGAGTTGCTGGAAAGCGTGCAGGTTACCCATGACACGTCGTTGGACGCCTTCCGTCTGCCGGTGCAGTACGTGAACCGTCCGAACCTCGACTTCCGGGGCTTCTGCGGTACGGTGGCTTCGGGTGAAATCCGTCCGGGCGACGATATCGTGGCGCTGCCTTCCGGCAAGAAGGCGAAGGTGAAAACGGTGCTGGGCGCTTCCGGCGAAACGGAACTGGCCTTTACCGGTCAGGCCGTAACGCTGACGCTGGATCGTGAAATCGACGTTTCACGCGGCGACATGATCGTGCGCGCCGATGAAAGTGCGCCGAATGTCTCGACCGCCTTCGATGCCCATGTGGTGTGGATGAACGAGAATCCGCTGCAGCCGGGCAAGGAATACGCTTTCAAGCTGGCGGGCAAGGCCGTGTTCGGACGCGTGGAAAGCATTTTGCACCGTATCGACGTCAATTCGCTGTCCCACTCCGCCGCCGAGCAACTGGGCCTGAACGAAATCGGCTTATGCCGCATCGTGGTTAACGCTCCGGCCGTCTTTGACGCCTATCGTGATTGCCGCGGCACGGGCAGCCTGATCATCATCGACCGCATGAGCAATGCGACTGCCGGAGCCGGGATGATTACCGCGCCCGCGCATGGCGAGCAGGCCGTTGCCGAAGGAGATGAGCTGAGCCGTCTGCGCGCTTTTGAAACCGAGCTGAACGCATTGGTGCGCAAATATTTCCCGCATTGGGAAGCCAAGGATATCAGCCAGCTGCTCAAGTAAGCCGCCGGTTGAGATTCGCCAAGCCGCCGCTCCTGCCGGAGCGGCGGCTTTTTCATGGCTATTTTCCGCACACCACCTTGGCAATATCGGCGCTGGCGGTGTTGGGGAAAATGTCGATGTACTCCAGTTGATCGTCCGGGGTGGTGCGGCTGTGCACGGGTTTACCGGAAAGCGACTGCTTTTCCTCGCGGGTGGCCGAGGTGTTGCCCGCGCAGTCGTAAATGTCGGTCGTCTGGACCTCGTTATATTGCCGTCCCAGATCTTCGGTAATTTCCTTGTACTTGGCGCGAACGCTGACCTGCTTCACCGTCTTACCGGCCACTGTCAGTGACTTGATTGAATCGGTATCCACGGTCCAGGTATCGCCATCACGCGAGGCGGCGGGCGACCAGGTTTCCGCATGGGCCAATAGCGGCAGGGCGGCCAGCAGGGCCAGGGGCAGGATTCTCATGGTTATTATTCCTGTAGTCGGGAAGCAGGGGAAAGGTACAATTCCGATCATAGAACCATCCCTTTCCGGCTGAAAGTGACTTTTCAGTAAGGATTCGGTATCCAGCGCCCATCATGCGTAACCACCGCCAAAAGGAAGACCATGCCTGACATTTACGGATCTGATGCTTTCGCACCCAAGGAAATCGCCGCTCGGGTCGAGACGGTTGGCGTGGCCAAGGCCCGCCTGCCGTTGCTGAGCATGTTGATGCTGGGCATTCTGGCCGGGGCCTTCATCGGCTTGGGCACCATGGGCTTTGTCCTGGTGAAGTCTGACCCCTCGCTCGGCTTTGTGGCCGCGCAATTGCTGGGAGGGGCCGTATTTTCGGTCGGGCTGTTCCTGGTGCTGGTGGCCGGAGCCGAGCTTTTTACCGGGAACAATCTGCTGGTGATGGCGTGGGCGGACGGCAAGATCACGACCCGGGAGCTGATGCGGAACTGGCTGGTGGTCTGTACCGGCAACTTCATCGGCGCGGCGGGGTTGGCGCTGTTGGTATTCCTGTCCCATCACGCGGACCTGAATGGCGGCGCGATTGCTGCGCAATACCTGAAGATCGCGGTGGCCAAGGCGTCGCTGTCTCCGGCGGCGGCCTTCTTCCGGGGCGTGTTGTGTAATGTTCTGGTGTGCATGGCGGTCTGGATGGCGTTCGCCGGTCGCAGCGTGCTGGACAAACTGGCGGCGGTTTTCTTGCCGGTGACGTTGTTTGTGGCGGCCGGTTTCGAGCACAGCATCGCCAATATGTATCTCTTTCCCCTGGCTATGTTGTTGCAGTGGGCTGGTGAAGTTCCGCCCGAACCCGCGTTGACGGTCGGCGGTTTTCTGGGAAATCTGTTCCCTGTCATTCTGGGCAATTTGGTGGGGGGAAGTGTGCTGGTCGGGCTGGTTTACTATGTCATTTACGTTCGGCAGGCCAACAAATCCGGCAAATAATGGCCGGGCAGGGGCGGTAACCGCCATAAAAAATCCGGCCTTCAGCGCCGGATTTTTTATGTTCGTACAGCCCTCAGAACCGCCTCAGGCATTCAACGCTTCCATCACTTCATCGCTGAAGTTGGCGTTGCTGTAGACGTTTTGCACGTCATCCAGATCTTCCAGCATGTCGATCAGCTTCATCACTTTTTGCGCGGCTTCCACGTCGGTAATCTCGGCCTGGGTCGCGGCATGCATGGTGACTTCCGCGCTATCGGCTTTCAACCCGGCGGCGCTCAGGGCGTCTTCCACTGCCCCAAAGCTTTGCGGGGTAGTAATGACGACGACGCTGCCGTTCTCGCTGATCACGTCTTCCGCGCCGGCTTCCAGCGCCACTTCCATGATCTTGTCTTCATCACCGTTTTCAAAGGTGATTTCGCCGCGCTGGCTGAACATGTAGGCCACCGAGCCGTGCGTGCCCAGGTTGCCGCCGCACTTGCTGAAGGCGTGGCGCACATCGCTGACAGTGCGGTTGACGTTGTCGGTCATGGTTTCGACGATGACGGCGACGCCATTGACGCCATAGCCTTCGTAAGTGTTTTCCTGAACATTATCGTTATCGCCGCCGCCGGCGCCGCGCTGGATGGCGCGGTTGATGATGTCGCGGCTGAGGTTGGAGGTCAGCGCCTTGGCGACAATGGCGCGCAGGCGTGGATTATCCGCTTCGGACGGGCCTCCCAACCGGGATGCGACGGTGATTTCGCGAATGTACTTGGTGAAGATCTTGCCGCGCTTGGCGTCCTGACGGTCCTTGCGGTGCTTGATATTGGCCCATTTGGAATGACCGGCCATGACAGTCTCCTTTATGGTTATTGAGAGTTCCCTCTCCCCTTGTGGGAGAGGGTCAGGGAGAGGGGTGCTGTGGTCGTTGCCAAGCCAAAGGCATGTCTCGGCGACGTTCCGCACCCCCATCCCGGCCTTCCCCCACGGGTGGGGAAGGCGTTCTGGTCTTACGATTGCTGCGGCTGTTCCGCCGCCTTTTCACGCAGGCGAATACCCAGTTCACGCAGTTGCTTTTGCTCGACCGGCGCGGGAGCCTGGGTCATCAGGCATTCGGCGCTCTTGGTCTTGGGGAAGGCGATGACGTCGCGGATGGAAGTCGCGCCGGTCATCAGCATCACCAGACGGTCAAGGCCGAAGGCCAGGCCGCCGTGGGGAGGCGCGCCGTACTTCAGCGCGTCCAGCAGGAAGCTGAACTTCTCCTGGGCTTCCTCTTCACCAATGCCCAAGGCTTCAAATACGGCCTTTTGCATGTCGAGGTTATAGATACGCAGCGAACCGCCGCCGATTTCCGTACCGTTCAGCACCATGTCATAGGCGACCGAGGTGGCGGAGCCGGGGTTGGCCTTCAGGTCTTCGACGCTGCCGTGCGGCATGGTGAACGGGTGGTGGACAGAGGTCCATTTGCCGTCGTCGGTTTCCTCGAACATCGGGAAGTCGACCACCCACAGCGGCGCCCATTCGCAGGTCAGCAGGTTCAGGTCGTGACCCAGACGCACGCGCAGCGCGCCCAGGGCGTCGTTGACCACCTTGGCCTTGTCGGCGCCGAAGAAGATCAGGTCGCCGTTCTGCGCGCCGGTGCGGGTGATGATTTCCTGCAGCGCGGCATCGCTGATGTTCTTGATGATCGGGGACTGCAGGCCCGATTCCTTGCCGTCGACGCCGTTGTTGATCTTGCTGGTGTCGTTGACCTTGATGTAAGCCAGACCGCGCGCACCGTAGATGCCCACGAACTTGGTGTATTCGTCGATTTTGCCGCGCGACAGTTCATTGCCCTTGGGCACGCGCAGGGCGGCGACACGCCCCTTGGGATCGTTGGCCGGGCCGGCGAAGACCTTGAAATCCACGTCCTTCAGCAGGTCGGCCACGTCCACCAGCTCCAGCGGAATGCGCAGGTCGGGTTTGTCGGACGCATAGCGGCGCATGGCTTCGGCATAGGTCATGCGCGGGAACGGACCGAACTTGATGCCCATCAGCTCGTCAAACAGTTCGACGGCCATGCCCTCGGTCACGTTCATGATGTCTTCATCGGACATGAACGAAGTTTCGATATCGATCTGGGTGAATTCGGGCTGGCGGTCGGCGCGCAGGTCTTCGTCACGGAAGCACTTGGCGATCTGGTAGTAACGGTCGAAACCGGACACCATCAGCAGCTGCTTGAACAGTTGCGGCGACTGGGGCAGGGCGAAGAACGAACCGGGCTGGGTGCGGGACGGCACCAGGTAGTCGCGCGCGCCTTCAGGGGTGGCGCGGGTCAGCACCGGGGTTTCCACATCCAGGAAGCCGTGCTTGTCGAGATAGGTGCGGATCTTGCTGGTGACCTGCGAACGGAAGCGCATGCGCTGCAGCATTTCCGGACGACGCATGTCGAGGAAGCGGTACTTCAGGCGGATTTCCTCGCCGACGTTGACGAATTCGTCGTTCAGCGGGAAGGGCGGGGTTTCGGAGGTGGCGAGGATTTCGATTTCCTTGCCCAGTACTTCGATCTGGCCGCTGACCATATTGGCGTTTTCGGTGCCGGCATAACGGCGGCGCACGCGACCGGTGATCTTCAGCACGAACTCGCTGCGCGATTTGTCGGCCAGGGCGAAAGCTTCAGGGGTATCCGGATCGATCACGACCTGAACCAGACCGTCCCGGTCACGCATGTCGAGGAAAATCACACCGCCGTGATCGCGACGACGATGCACCCAGCCGCACAGGGTCACGGTCTGGTCAATTTGGGATTCGGTCAAGCTGCCGCAGTAATGCGTACGCATCATGATAGGTTCTGCCTACACGTTGTCATTGTTAATAAAAAGGGGACAATTATGCCTGAAACGGCGCGCGGTTTGAACGGCTGATGCATAGAAAAGGCCCGCCGGAGCGGGCCTGTTCCGTGGTGCGGGTGAGTCTCAGTGACCGCCGACGGCCTTGCGCCGGCTGTCGTGGGCATGATGGCCGTGGCGCAGGCGGTGGTGCGCGTCCGGATCATGCTTGAACATTTGCGGCAGCAGCGAGCCGATGATCATGCCCAAAGCGCTGGCCATCAGGCCCGCGCCTTGCGGCGTGAATACCTGCAAAGGCTGGATCAGCATGATCAGCCAGTCCAGCCCGCTGGGAAGCTTGTGGATTTCCGCCGGGGTCATGGTGGCCGAGAACGTCAATGCCAGCCACAGCGTGGTGCCCGCGAAGATGGCGAACAGCGCACCCTGATTGGTGGCGCGCTTCCAGTAAACCCCGCAGGCCAGCGGAATGAAAGCGCTGACCAAAGTTACCTGATAGGCGTTTTCCACCATCTTGAAAATGCTGGCGTCCGAATTGATGGCATACAGCGTCACCAGCACGGTAAACACCAGCGTGACCATCCGCATGGCGCGCAGCAGCTGCTTGTCGTTCATCGGGAACATTTCACGCAGGATGTTCTCGGTGAAGGTGACGGACGGCGCCAGCAGCGTGGCCGAGGCGCAGCTCTTGATGGCGCTCAGCAGCGCGCCGAAGAACAGTATCTGCGCAATCATCGGGGCATGGTTCAGCACCAGTGTCGGCAGGATCATTTGCGGATCGCCGCCTTCGGCTAGATTGGCTTCCACGATTTTTGGGTCGATCAGCGTGGCGGAATAGGCCAGGAACATCGGCACAAAGGCGAAAATGAAATACAGCGAACCGCCGAGGATGGAACCCCAAACCGCGATTTTTTCGGTTTTGGCGGACTGCACGCGCTGAAACACATCCTGTTGCGGCATGGAGCCGAACATCATGGTGCACCAGGCCGCGACAAAGGCCGCAATTTCGGGGAAGGTGGCCTTGGGCCAGAAGTCGAACTTGCCATGATCGACCGCATGCTGGACCACGGTGCCGACGCCTCCGGCCTGACCGGCCACTTCACCGCCGATCCACAGCATGCCCAGTACAATGATGATCATCTGGATGAAGTCCGTGATCGCCACCGCCCACATGCCGCCGAAGAAGGTATAGACCAGAATGGTGGCCGACCCGATCCACATGCCGGTGACAACGGATATGCTGCCCAGCGAGACAATGTTGAACACCAAGCCCAAGGCGCTGATTTGTGCGCCGACCCAGCCCAGATAGGACAGGACAATGGCAATGGTGGTCAGTACCTCCACGCCTCGGCCATAGCGACGCTTGTAGAAATCGCCGATGGTCAGCAGCTTCATGCGGTACAGCGGCGCGGCAAAAAAGATGCCCACCAGAATCAGGCACAGCGACGAACCGAAGGGGTCGGCAACCACGCCGTGCAGGTTTTCCTTGAGGAATGTGGCGGGAATGCCCAGTACGGTTTCCGAGCCGAACCAGGTGGCGAATACGGTAGCGGTAACCATGTAAAAGGGGAGTTGGCGGCCGGCAACGGCAAAATCACTGGTGTTCTTGACCCGGAGCGAGGCCCAGAGACCGATAGCAACCGAAATGACCCAATAGGCGACAACGAACCATAGCAGCATGGATGACCTCCCGTCTGTGTTGAATGCGGGTTAAACGGTGGAGTGTAATGAAGCGCCGTTGCTTCAGATTCGTGTTTGGTTGAACAAGACGGATTTTCATCTTCAATCCGGCGGATGGGAATAGCGAATCGCTGTCTTGCCCCAAAAAAAAGCCCGCTTGCGCGGGCTTTTCATCACACCGTAAGGTGTCAGCGATTAGCTGAACTGACCCATGGTGTTGGCAGTGCCACCGGCCTTCAGGGCGTTGTCACCGGAGAACATCTCCTTGTGATCATCGCCGATGTCGGAACCGGCCATCGCCTGGTGCTTCACGCAAGCGATACCCTGACGGATTTCCTTGCGTTGCACGCCGGCCACGTAGGCCAGCATGCCCAGCTCGCCGAAGTAGCCTTGAGCCAGCTCGTGAGTGGAAAGGGCGGCGGTGTGGTAGGTCGGCAGCGTGATCAGGTGATGGAACACACCGGCTTCACGGGCAGCATCGGCCTGGAAGGTACGGATCATTTCATCAGCGGCGTTGGCCAGTTCGGTACCGTCATACTTGGCGTCCATCAGCTTGGCGCGGTCGTAGGCGGACACATCCTTGCCTTCCTTGACGAAACGGTCATAGGCTTGCTGACGGAAGTTCAGGGTCCAGTTGAACGACGGGCTGTTGTTGTAAACCAGCTTGGCGTTCGGAATCACGGCCTTCACGCGGTTGACCATGTGGGCGATTTCCGCGACATTCGGGGTCGGGGTTTCGATCCACAGCATGTCAGCGCCGTTCTGCAGCGAAGTGACGCAGTCCAGGACCACGCGGTCGATCTGGGTGCCTTCACGGAACTGGTACAGGCCGGAAGCCAGACGGGTCGGGCGGTGCAGCTTGCCGTTGCGCTTGATCAGCACTTCGTCTTCCTGAGCTTCGGAAATGTCGATTTCCTTGGTGTCCAGGTAGCTGATGTACTGGGAAGCGATGTCGCCGGCCTTCTTCACAACCGGGATCTTCTGGGTCAGGTCGGCGCCTTCGGAGTCGGTACGGGCGACGATCACGCCTTCGTCAATGCCGAGTTCCAGGAAGGCCAGACGCACGGCGTTGATCTTCGACAGGAAGTCTTCGTGCGGCACGGTGACCTTGCCGGCCTGGTGACCGCACTGCTTGGCGTCGGAGACCTGGTTTTCGATCTGGATGGCGCAGGCGCCGGCTTCGATCATCTTCTTGGTCAGCAGGTAGGTGGCTTCTTCATTACCGAAACCGGCGTCGATGTCGGCAATGATGGGCACAACATGCGACTGGAAGCCGTTGATCTTGGCTTCAACTTCGGCAGCCTTGGCCTTGTCGCCGGCATCTTCGGCCTTTTGCAGCGCGCGGAACAGGTCGTTCAGTTCGCGGGCATCAGCTTGGCGCAGGAATGTGTAGATTTCTTCGATCAGGGCCGGAACCGAGGTCTTTTCATGCATGGACTGGTCGGGCAGCGGGCCGAAATCGGAACGCAGGGCGGCAACCATCCAGCCGGACAGGTAGATGTACTTCTTGTCGGTGGTGCCGAAGTACTTCTTGTTCGCAATCATCTTCTGCTGGGCGATGAAACCGTGCCAGCAACCCAGGGACTGGGTGTACTTGCTGCTGTCAGCATCGTATTCAGCCATGTCCTTGCGCATGATGGCGGCGGTGTACTTGGCGATGTCCAGACCGGTGCGGAAGCGGTTCTGCACGATCATGCGGGCCGCATCTTCCGGGTGAATGGCACCCCAGGTGCCGCCGAGCTTGGCCTTGACGGCGCGGACGTGTTCGAGTGCAGAGGCGTACGTAGTCATGACGTTTTCCTGTTGCTGGTGGGTTGATGCCGAGACGGCCTTTGCGATTCAGACAAAAGTCGTATCAACGAGAATGTGGCGAAGTCTAAAGTTTGTGGCATAATTTCGCTAATTTATCATCTTGATCTTCGGTATTTATTTCATGAATCTTGAACGCGTCGATCTTAATTTGCTGACGTATCTTGATGTTTTGCTTAGGGAAAAAAATGTCACCCGCGCGGCGGAGCAGCTGGGCGTCACCCAGCCGGCGATGTCGAACATCCTGCGCCGCCTGCGCACGCTGTTCAACGATCCGCTGCTGATCCGCTCCAGCGAAGGCATGACGCCGACCGAGCGGGCGCTGGAATTGCAGCCCAGCATCCGCGAGGTTTTGTCCGACCTGAGCCAGATCCTGGAGCCGCGCACCGAGTTCCGGCCGCTCAGCAGCAACCGGGTGTTCCGCATCATGGCGTCCGACTATGCCGAGGCGACGCTGATTCCGGCGCTGGTCAAGGCGATGCGCTCGGAAGCGCCGAACGTGGTGCTGGACTTCCTGACGCCTTCCGATGTCAGCTATCGCGACATGGAGCAGGGCAAGGTCGACATGGCCATCAACCGCTTCAACGAAATCCCGCAGTCCTTCCATCAGGTGCTGGTGTGGCAGGACAGCTTTTCCTGCCTGCTGCACCGCGACAGCGACATGATTGACCACTTCAACCTGAAGTCGTACCTGGAAGCGCAGCACATCTGGGTCAGCAAGACCGGCATGGGCGTGGGCTTCGGCGTCAACCCGGAGAAATCCGGCGGCTTGGGCTGGATTGACCAGGCGCTGGCGCGCATCGGCAAGAAGCGCAAGATCAGCATCTTCACCCGGCATTACCAGATGCCCGCCTTGCTGGCTGCCAACGCCGACCTGATCGCCACCTTGCCGACACGGGTGGCGCGGCTGCAGGCGCAAAACCTGCGGCTGGTGATCAAGGAGCCGCCATTCTATATACCTGAGTTCGAGTTGAAAATGGCGTGGTGCCCGCTGCTGCACCATCACCCGGCGCACCGCTGGCTGCGGCAACTGATCCTGTTTGTCGCCCGGCAGCTTATAGAGGAAGAGCGGCGGCAAGAGGATAAGGCCATTATTCACAGCCACATGTCCGCGCGTTACGAAGACTGAACGAAACCGGCCCGTGAAATGGCATCCGGGCCGGTTTTTCGGTACACTATTGCCCTTCCGATTTTTCCCCCGCTCACTTCAATCAGGTGAACTTCCATGACGACCGAACGTATCCAGCGCGGTAACCTGGCCATTGCCAAGGAACTGTATGATTTCATTGTCAACCAGGCCATTCCCGGTTCCGGTGTTGACGTCGACGCTTACTGGAGCGCTTTCGAACAGGTCGTGACCGAACTGACCCCGAAGAACAAGGCGCTGCTGGCGAAGCGTGATGACCTGCAGGCCAAGATTGACGCCTGGCATCGCGCCAACCCGTCCTTCCCGCGCGCCGAATACAAGGTGTTCCTGCAGGAGATCGGCTATCTGGTGCCGGAAGGCCCTGACTTCCAGATCACCACGGAAAACGTGGATGAAGAATTGGCCCAATTGGCCGGTCCGCAGCTGGTGGTGCCGGTGCGCAACGCCCGTTACGCCCTGAATGCCGCCAACGCCCGCTGGGGCTCGCTGTACGACGCCCTGTACGGCTTCGACGTGATTGATGAAGCCGACGGTGCCGAAAAGGGCAAGGGCTACAACCCGAAGCGCGGCGCCAAGGTCATCGCCTTCGGCCGCAAGTTCCTGAACGAGACCTTCCCGCTGGCTTCCGGCTCGCACGTGGACTCCACCCGCTATGCCGTGGAAAACGGCCAGCTGGCCGTGACCCTGAAGGACGGCTCCAAGGTCGGCCTGAAGAACGCCGCCCAGTTCGTCGGCTTCCTGGGTGACGCCGCTGCCCCGACCGGCGTGCTGCTGAAGAACAACGGCCTGCACGTGGAAATCCAGGTCGACGCCAGCCATCAGGTCGGCAAGGACGATGCCGCCGGTGTGAAGGACCTGCTGGTCGAAGCCGCCGTGACCACCATCCAGGATCTGGAAGACTCCGTGGCTGCCGTGGACGCCGAAGAAAAGGTGGAAGGCTACACCAACTGGCTGGGCCTGATGACCGGCACGCTGGAAGAGTCCTTCGAGAAGGGCGGCAAGATGCTGACCCGCCGCATGAACGCCGACCGCACCTACAAGAACCCGCAAGGCGGCGAGTTCACGCTGCACGGTCGCTCGATGATGCTGCTGCGCAACGTTGGCCACCTGATGACCAACCCGGCCATCCTGGTCAATGGCGAGGAAGTGTTCGAAGGCATCATGGATGCCCTGGTCACCGCCCTGATCAGCCAGCGCGCCCGCACCGACAAGGCCGGTGTAAAGCTGGTCAACTCCCGCGCCGGTTCCACCTACATCGTGAAGCCGAAAATGCACGGTCCGGAAGAAGTGGCCTTCGCCGTCGAGCTGTTTGCCGCCGCTGAAAAGGCTGTCGGCCTGCCGAAGAACACCCTCAAGGTCGGCATCATGGACGAAGAGCGTCGCACCTCCGTCAACCTGAAGGAATGCATCCGCGCCGCGTCCGAACGCACCATCTTCATCAACACCGGCTTCATGGACCGCACCGGCGATGAAATCCATACCTCGATGGAAGCCGGTCCCGTGGTTCGCAAGGACGACGTGAAGAAGCAGGCCTGGATTGCCGCCTATGAGCGCCGCAACGTCTCCATCGGTCTGGCCTGCGGCCTGCAAGGCAAGGCGCAGATCGGCAAGGGCATGTGGCCGAAGCCGGACGAAATGAAGGAAATGCTGGCCACCAAGGCGGCCCACCCGAATGCAGGCGCGACCTGCGCCTGGGTGCCGAGCCCGACCGGCGCCGCGCTGCACGCGCTGCACTACCATCAGGTGAACGTGAAGGCCCGTCAGGACGAACTGAAGTCGGTTCCCGGCGATGCCGTGGACACCATCCTCAACCCGCCGCTGGCCGCCGAGACCAACTGGTCCGACGCCGAGAAGCTGGCCGAGCTGGAAAATAACTGCCAGGGCATCCTGGGTTATGTGGTGCGTTGGGTGGATCTGGGTGTGGGTTGCTCCAAGGTGCCCGACATCAACAACGTGGGTCTGATGGAAGACCGCGCCACGCTGCGTATTTCCAGCCAGCACATCGCCAACTGGCTGCGCCACGGCGTGGTTTCCAAGGAATTGGTGATGGACGTGCTGAAGCGCATGGCCGTGATTGTCGACCAGCAGAACGCCGGTGACGCCGCCTACACCCCGATGGCTCCCGGTTACGACGGCATCGCCTTCAAGGCCGCCTGTGATCTGGTGTTCTTGGGTACGGTTCAGCCGTCCGGTTACACCGAGCCGCTGCTGCATGCCGCACGCCTGCAGTTGAAGGCAAAGCGTGGCTAAGCCCCGGTCCTCCGTGGCGACACGGTGCTGATCCGGCAGGGGACACTTTGGTGTCCCCTTTCTTTTTTAGGGGGAAGTTTGTATGGCCGAGTTCGTCGCCCTGGATTTCGAAACCGCCGATTATGGCGCCGACAGCGCCTGCGCCATTGCCCTGGTGCGCGTGCGCAATGACACCATCATCAAGCGGACTTACAGCCTGATCCGGCCGCCCCGGTCCTATTTCCGCTTCACTCACATCCACGGCCTGCGCTGGTCGGATGTGGCGGATCAACCGACTTTTGCCGAACTGTGGCCGTCGATTGTGGACGAGTTTGCTGATGTGGATTTTGTCGCGGCGCACAACGCTTCCTTCGATAAGGGCGTGCTGGCCGCCTGTTGCGCGGCCGCCGGTTTGGACATGCCGGAGGTGCGTTTTGAATGCACGGTGAAACTGGCGAAGAAAACCTGGGGGCTGAAACGGGCGAACCTGGCGGCGGTGTCCGAGTTCCTGAACATTCCGCTGGTGCACCACCAGGCCTTGTCGGACGCGGAAGCCTGCGCCCGCATCGTGATTGCCGCGAACCAGGCCGGAGCCTGATCCGCTAACGTTCCCTCAAGCCAGCTTGCTGAAATCCGGCTTGCGCTTCTGCATGAAGGCGCTGACCGCTTCCTTCACTTCCGGGCCCTTCAAGGCCGCCGAAAAATGCTCCAGTTCCACCGCCAGCGACTCGTGCATGCCGCGCTGGCTGAAACGGCGCATCAGCATCTTGGTGGTGAGCAAGGCCTGCGGCGCTTGCTGCGCCAGCCGCAAGGCCTGTTGCCGGGCGCGGGACTCCACCTCGGCGGGGGGCAGCACTTCATTCACCAGCCCCAGTTCATGCGCGGTCTGCGCGCTGAAAGCCTCGCCCAGCATTAGCAGTTCGGCAGCACGCACATGACCCATGATGCGCGGCAGCACATAGCTGGCGGTGAACTCCGGGCAGAGGCCCAGACTCACGAACGGCATCTGCAAGCGCGCGGTTTCACCGACATAGACCAGATCGCAATGCAGCAGCAGCGTGGTGCCGATGCCCACCGCCGCGCCATTCACCGCCGCCACCACCGGCTTCGGGAAACCGGACAGCGCCGCCATGAAACGCCCGACCGGCGCTTCGGCCAGATTGCCGGGGATTTGCAGGAAGTCCTGCAGGTCGTTGCCCGCCGTGAAGGTGTCCGGGGTGCCGGTCAGCAGCACCACACGCACCTCCGGGTTTTCCGCCGCCGCCAGCAGCGCCTCGGCCAGTTCGCCGTACATGGCCTGGGTCAGGGCGTTGCGCTTGTCGGGGCGGTTGATGCGCAGTGTCAGGATATGGTCGCTCAGCTCGGTCAGCAGGGTGGGGGCGGTCATGGCGAAGGGCTCCTGAAGGCAGGCTAAAAGGGAACCCAAGTATAGGGATTCCGGAGATACTGAACAGCTGTATAGATTGACCGGCGGGTCAGCCGATATCGATTTCGCCGCGCAGATAGGTCACCGCCGTCCCGGCCAGCAGCACGCGGTCGCCGCGAAGTTCGCAGGACAGTTCGCCGCCGCGCCTTGAAACCTGCCGGGCGTGCAGCCGGGTCTTGCCCAATCGTTCCGACCAGTAAGGCATCAACTGGCAATGCGCCGAACCGGTTACCGGGTCTTCGGCAATCCCGTAATTGGGGGCGAAGAAGCGGCTGACGAAGTCGACGTTGTCGCCGGGAGCGGTAATGCACACTCCGCGACGGTCGAGACGGCGCAATTGCCCGGCATCGGGCGTGATGGCGTGGATTTCCGCCTCGCTGCTGAACACGGCGATGTAGTCGGCGGCGGCGAGCACGGCGAGCGGTGTCTTTCCCAGACCGTCCAGCAAAGCCTGCGGGGCGGGGCAGGCAACCGGTGTCTGGGCGGGAAAGTCCATGACCAATTGCGGGCCGTCGCGCTGCACGGTAAGCAGGCCGCTGCGGGTATGGAAGCGCAGGGTGGTTTCCGGTCTGTCGAGATGGTGGAAGATGATATGGGCGGCAGCCAGCGTGGCGTGGCCGCACAGATCGACCTCGGCGACCGGGGTGAACCAGCGCAGGTGATAGCCGTCTGCCGTTTCCACGAAGAAGGCGGTTTCCGAGAGGTTGTTTTCTTCGGCGATGGCTTGCAGCACGGTGTCCGGCAGCCAGTGTGGCAGCGGGCAGACGGCGGCGGGGTTGCCTTCGAAGGCGCGGGCGGCGAAGGCGTCGACCTGATAGAGCGGCAGTTTCATGGCGGGGTTCCTGATCCGTGACCGTCAAGGCTAGGCGACTTCGGCCCCGGCTTCCAGCAGCAATTCCCGCAGGATGCTGCGGTGGCAGTGGTTTTCATCCTCGCAGTAGCAGCCGACGGAGAAGTTGGCGGTGCGTGACAGCGTGGCCAGCATGGCGAGGGTGTGACGGTTTTCGGGGGTTTGCATTTCGCGGCGGTATTGCTTGCTGAAAGCCTGCCATTGCGCCGGGGTTTCGGCGGTCTGGCCGAGCTTCAGGGTGTCGGGGCTGGGGGCCAGGTTGGGGTACCAGACGTCGTACCAGTTGCCGCTGGCGAATTCGGTTTTGAGCACGCCGCGCGGCGGGCGGCGGACGGTGCCGAGGCGGGGGCCTTCGTCGGGGTGCCGGGGGGTGCCGAGGCGGAGGATGCGGATGGTCATGGGGGCGGCTCCGGGGTGTGGGCTGGGGGATATCGTGAGCGGTTTTTGGGGGGATGTCATCAGGGTTCGGGGGTTGGTTTTTGGGGGCGAGCGGGGTAGGATCGGGGGGCTGGAATTAAGGGGTGAATTTGTCGGACTTTCTTGACGCTGACTTGATAAGTCTTTTTCTTTCAGTGTGTTGCAATGGATGCGCCGGAATTTAACACCAAGGGTGGGAATTAAGGCGTCGAATTTGGTGTAGATATCAAAGTTAGAAAACAAGGTGTCCAATGCTCCCTATAAGCCGAATGGCACTTACTTAAGGACTAAGTAACTGTTTTACAATGTAAAAAGGCTGGCCTCAAATGGTAAGGTGTAAGTCGCCAAACACACACC
>NZ_SHKX01000003.1 GCF_004217445.1 Fluviicoccus keumensis | reverse complement strand
CCATAAAATTTATGTAAAACAATAAATTACGCCCGCTTTTCGGAGCCACTAACCATATAACCTAAATTTAACCAAATTTATAACCACGCGCGCGAAGGCGCGCACCGCCTCTTGGGGCTACGCCCCGCCGGCTCCTCCGCTACGCTACGCCCGCGCTACGCGCTCCCCACCCGGCACCCCCAGGGGCTTTGCCCCTCGCTTCGCTCACCCCTATGGATCAGCCCTCCGGGCTGGCTATCTCACCGTGCAAAGCATTGCCAAAAACATGTATTGGCCAAATTTGCTTGGCGCTCTCCAGTCGCTGTGGCTGCCCCTCCGGGGCACCGCTTCCGCTGCCTTCGCTCCTTCAAGCGCCGCACCGCACGCGGTGCAAAAGCATTGTTTTTAGTTTTGGGGGGTGACTTTTAAGTGTCATGGCCTTATCCTCGAATCCGTTCTTTTCATCCGTTTAGACCCTCTTTTTAATATTAAAATGGGTGTAATAAGGGGTAATAATGATACTCACAGTCGGTAACACTAAAGGCGGCGTCGGGAAAACGACACTGGCGCTGAACATCGCCATTGCTCGTGCCTTATCAGGTCGGGATGTTTGGTTGATTGATGGTGACCGCCAAGGGACAGCCCAGACCGCAATTGCGTTGCGCGCGGAGTCGGGGCGTCAGCCGGCGATTGCCTGTGCCCAATACGCAGACGGTACGACATTGCGGACCCAGGTTCAGCACCAAGGCAAAAAGTTCGAGGATATTGTCATTGATGCCGGTGGACGTGACTCCACTGCCCTTCGCGCTGCTCTGGTGCTGTCCGATGTGCTGCTGGTGCCCTTTGCGCCCCGCTCTCTGGATGTATGGGCGTTGGCTGACATTTGTGCCCTGATCGATGAGGCTAGGTCAGTGCGTGACGGATTAAAAGCTTATGCCGTGTTGAATTCGGCAGATCCAGGCGGTTCGGATAACGCGGATGCTGCGGCGGCTGTCGCTGACTATCCGCAACTGGTCTATCTCGATACGCCCATCCGGCGCCGCAAGGCAATTGCCAATGCCGCCGGACAAGGGCTTTCCGTGCTGGAGGCTTCACCGAAGGACGCCAAGGCCAGTGATGAACTCCATGCACTGCTTTCAAAATTGTTTTAATATTGAAAGCAGTTATTTGAATATTAAAAAGGCATGATATGGCTATTACAAAACCTGTCGCCAAGGTGACGCCGCCGCCAGCGGCTCCGGTGGATGAGTTTATCAATGGCGCTCCGGATGGTGAGAGCGCCAAAAAGGAACGTAAGGGTGTGCAGAAAGGGAAGCGGGAACAGATCAGCCTGACCATCCCCCCTGCCCTGTTGACCCGCCTCGATGCCGTTGCTGAGCGCCTGGCACTGTCCCGTGCCGGGATGATCAACCTGGCGATCGTTCGGGCCGTCGAGCAGGAAGAAAAGTCACAGTGACGGCGGTATGCTAGGCTGAAGATGTTAGTGCTTTTCCAATCTTCCGGAGCAAGGTGATGGACAAACATCCGCTGGATCAACGTCCGCCGCAACCGGTCATCTCCCTTGCGCGTATTGCGGCCAAGCCATTGCCGATAGCGTGGCCAGAGGGCTGCCAGTCACGGGCATGTTTGATGGCAGCGTTCAGCAACTGAACGCCGATGATCCCCGGCTGGATGCTTACCGGCAACCGGGGGAAGACATGGCGTCGCTATATGCTGCCAGTCCTGTGGAGGTGTGTTACACGCCGCCCATGAAGCCGGTGGCAGACAACTTACGGCCGGCCATGGCTCATCGACATATTGAAGTGCGACTCCAATCATTTGACGGTCTTGGGCTGACTCCGAGTGAAGTCTTGGATGCTTTGCAGATGGCGGTGGAGCGGGCACGAGCCATGCTGAAAGAGTAGCCCCTAAATTACACCTTATTTAATTGTTTTTTAATATTAAATAAGGTGTGATACCAGTGTCATATTCTGTTCATCAATTCAGTTCGCACTGACCGTCTTGCCGGTCAGGCGGGCTTCACTTGCCCAAAACTGAATTGAGGTCATCATGTCCCATCATCGAAATTCTTCCTTGCCTGTACCGACTGCTGCTTCTGTTCCGACCAGATCGACTTCTATTGACTATCCTGCTGATGACGGTCAACTGAGTGAGGATCAGCTGGAGGCGATCCGTCAGCTGGTGGTTATGCCCGAGCACCCGACAGTCTTATCTACGCTGCTGGCGGTAGGTCTTAACGACGAAGCGATAAAACCAGGTAGCTGAAGCAAGGTGATGTATTGACACTTGAGGGGCGTTTCCGAAGCCCCTCAAGTGTCAACAACAACGCGGGATTCATTCTTTTTTAATATTAATTAGATATTAAATAAATCATTTTTTCATGGTGATCGCGGAGAGCGTAGCCTTAAGCGCCACAAGCAGAAGTCGAGTAGGGCGTTTGTTAATTTTTCAGATTGGGGGGACGTGTGTATGGTCTATAATTAATCTATTAGTAATATTTTTTGAAAATTATAAGAATATTTAAATGATATGAAAAAATGGGCCGCGCATTACGCGGCCTGTGCTGCTTCCACTTGGCGCTCTTGAGCTGGGGCTTTCCGACTGCGAAGCCGCACCCAAGCGTGGCCATTCCGGCTCAGGGTTTCAAACTGTCCGTCCGCATCGATCAGCTTCCGTAGCCCGTTGAAACCGTATATGCGGGTCGTGAACTGCGGGTAGCGGCGCTGGATTTCCGTCATGGTATCGGCCATGAGCATCCAACCGTCGCTGTCGGCCCGGAATGCCACCGCCATGGCGATGACTTCATACAGGCCGGTCAGACTGAGGTCCGGTTTGTTATTGGCGCTGAAGGCGCGGGGCTGCGCCCGTAGGGGATCATCACTGATCCCGACCAGTATTTCGCGACGGTTCACATCGCTGGCTGTCGTCACAGACGGCAGGCTGCAGAGCAGCTCCCGGGCGCTGTCTTCCGGCCAGCGGTGGTGAGTCAAAGGGTGAGTCAGATAGCGGAGGACGTCCGCCGACAAACCCCAGTGATCGGGCCGCTGGAATAATCTGATCGCTTGGCGGATCTGCTCATCGTGTGTTTCCTGAGGCAGTGGTGTGCGCTCCTGGGGGCGAAGAATCAGCATGTGTTTGAAGCGGCTGCCGGGGCCTTTGCATTCGACCAGCTCCGGGTGATCCATTACGACGCCTTCCCATGTGACATAGCCGAAGTTTTTCGGGTCAAAGGAAGGCATCAGCAGCATCAGGGCATCGTACAAAGCTGTCGGAGATATCCGGAGCTGATCATCGGCATGAACCCTCGCCAAGGCGCTGATGCGGTCAAAAAGCGCCTGGCGTTTATCCTCCCGTGCGGGTTTCGCGGGTGAGGGCGGCACGGCTACTGTTTGCTCCGGTGCGTTAAGACGGATGAAATACTGACTGGGTTTTTCCGCACGCCGTCCCAACTCCAGATAGCCCAGGGCCTGATACATCTGGGTCAGATTGCTGAACTCTTTTCGGATCGTCAGGTAATAAGCGTGGCTCCGGGCGCTGGTGTCGAACTTCGTCATATCGACCCACACGGCTTCTTCCTTGGGCAATTTCTCATAGGCGTCTCTCAACAATGCGTTCAGGGCCCGGTCTTGGCTGATGTCCATCTTGCCCGCCGGCTTCTTGTCACTGGTGAATTTCGTGATCTTGCCAGGGGCTGTCGGAGTGGCCGATGGCGGGGTTTTCACCGCCGGTTTGGCTTCCAATGCGGCCAGTGTCGTGAAGTGTTGGCAAACACCGCGCAAGCAGGGGGCGTTATCGCGGCTAGCGATGGCGAAAACCTGTTTTCCTTGCTGCCGCAGGCGGACGGCCAGTGGTGCGAAATCACTGTCGCCGCTGATCAGGCAGAACCCGTCCAGAAGGGGTTTGCTGTACAGCAAGTCCATCGCGTCGATGATCATGGCCATGTCGCTTGTGCTTTTCCCTTTCACATAGCTGTGTTGCTGTACTGTCTGAATGGGCAGCGTCCGGCATGCCACTTTCCAGGCGGAGACGCTGCTATTGGCCCAATCGGCATAGGCCCGGATCAGCACGGGCTGGCCCCAGCGATGGACTTGCTCCATCAACAAGTCGAGTCCGCGGGTGGGCATGTTTTCGGCATCAATGAGTACCGCCAGCCGGGGCTGATCCGGTGAGTTGAGCCGTTGCTGGATCTTCTGATTGATCCGGGCGAGGGCGGGGCGGGCAAGTTGGAGTAGTCCTTGAAGAATCGGCATGAGTGGCTCCTGATAGCTCCGGTTGGCTTGGAATGGTGAAGTGCCGGCCCGCTTTCCTGCAATGACAGTGGTCTACCGCGCGACGCAAGTTGACGTTAGTTGATGGGATAAAGTGAGCCAGGCACCAGCGTACTTTACCAGTGTGAAAGGTTAAAAAGAATATTCTTTTAATATTAAAAAAGGTGTCTTTTGATTTTAACCAATGTCGCCGATGCTGTTGGTGGATTGATGAGATACAGCACTTTTAACCGTCCTGGAGACAGGCGCGGAGCGTTTCCGCTGGTTCCTGGCGTGTCCAGACACATAGGCCAGCAGGGGAGGCGGAGTAAGGGAGGAGGATGTCTTCTGGCCGTCACCGCCCGTTAGGGCGAGAGCATGCCGGTAGACCTGCTGTGTGGAATCAGGGGGAGGGGAGTGTGATGTCGCCGCCTGAGCAGGTTCCCTCCCGGCGGCACGGGGTCATTTTTTCTTTGGGTTGGTGATCAGTTCCACTTCCAGAATGATCAGGCGGCCCAAACGGATCGTCAGTATTCCTTCGCCGAAGGCAATGTGCCAGGCCAGTTTGCACCCCACGAAGAGTATCAGCGCTGAGAATATGTAGCAGAACGCCGCGTACAGGATCCAGGCGAAGTGCATGTAGGACTGGTAGAGCTGATTCAGCATGGTGGCTGACTCTCCTTATGAAGGCTCACTGGTTGCGAGCGTAGGTTTTGGGGCAGTCGCAGGCACGGCTAACAAACGTGCGAGTTCTGCGGTCTGGGCGATAAAGTCTTCCGGTCTTTTTTTACTGAATTTTTTCAGGTTTTCCAGCTTCCAGCGTAAGGCAGGAAGTTCGGCTGCATGGGGGCACTGCAGAAGCTTCCATGACGGTTCAGCCTGACTCAGACTGACCAGAAAGCTTCGCTGGTTGGGCGTCAGTCGTTGCGACAGTTCTTCCCGTAGGCGAGTTCTTGTTTCAAGCAGTGTTTTCAAGGGGACGGGTTCGGTCGTCATGCCTACAAAGTGGTTATGGTATTCGCGTTCTATATCCTTGTCGGTGCCAAACAGCACCTCGTGGAAAGGGCGGGTCCCACCAGCCAGATAGGTGACAAAACATTCGATGGTGGCGTCAGTCAGTCCGCCGGTTTCAAAGAGTCGCCAGACGTCGAAAAGATCGCGCGGATGCTGGCGATCCAGGGCTGCAACCAGTTTGCTGCCATAGAGTTCGTCCGGCGCCAGCATGGGTACTTCCACTTCGGTGCTGAATTGCAAGGAGGTCTTGGGGCTGAGTGCCAGCTTGACCGTGGGGAGAACCGTGCCGCGAAAAACGAAATTCACTTCAATCTTGACTTGGCTGGTCTCATGTTCGATTAACAGCTTGGTTTCGCCCTGATCCTTGGAGGGTAGGGTACGCACCGTGACCCCCAAGGGGGTAAGGCGTTCCCGGATATTCTCCAGCTCGGCGGCGATATCGCGCAGGGCTTCCGCCCGGCTCGGCTGCCATGGGACATACACCACATCAATGTCAACGGAGAGGCGGGGCATATCCTGGACGAACAGGTTGATGGCTGTCCCGCCTTTCATGGCGAAGATGTCATTGTCGAAGACGGCCGGCGCAGCGGTTAGCAGCAGCCGGACGGTTTGGGCGTAGCGCTCATCCATGGGGTTTGAGGCTCAGTAGGCTGCCGTCATCGAGATGACGTATCCAGCGTTTTTTGCTGCCGGTAGGGATGCGATATTGCTGCAACAGCAGATCGAGGTTGATGGCTCCAGTTTCTTGTCCCCAGGTCAGCAGTAGTCGCGTGGTCTTGATGCTGGTGCAGGCTTCAAGAAGCGGTCCCAAGGTGTTCAGTCGCAGGTTACGGACGCCGGAAAAAACGTTGTAGGCTTCTTCTACACCTTGATGTGTTCCTACTTCATAAAGCATTTCTAGCAATGCCCGCTCCGGGACGGAAACGCGCAGGCTGTTGACCACCCCCGGCGGAGTAGTCAGCGTTTTCTCCGGCCAGGAAGCGTCCGGCCAATTGAAGAGGGTTGCGGACACATAGTGTGCCGGGAACCGGGTGGTCAGCCAGTCCGGCAGTGAAAAGCGTTGCTCCCCCCACAGGGTTGTTGAGTCTCGAAACATCAGGTTATGGCGAACACCCTGCATGGCCAAGGCGCTTTTCCCGGCGACGTGCAGCCCACGGATACGGGTTTGCAGGAAGCAGAGGGTAGGGTGCAGTTCCAGAGAGTCGCCAGCGAAGGCATAGACGCCGTGGCCAAGACGAACCAGCCAGCCGCTGTTGACATATTTAGCGGCCAGCTGAGGGGACACGCCATGCTGCTGCAGGGTGTCGAGGTCAAAGGGCATTCCTCGGGGGAGGGAGGTTTGCAGGCCTTTGATTAGATCATGACGTGAAATTAAACTCATGGTTTAAATTTATAGCATAAAATAATCACGTGGAGGCCAGAAGAATGCTCTTTTTCTATGTCAAAAGGCGAGTGCCAATAAAGCTGTATTACACTATATGAAGACAGTGACCTGATCGGAGATTGGGCGCTAACATCAGAAACCCAGTGTAAGGAACTCGCGTCATATGCGGCGTTTCAAGTACCTGACAATGGCCGATATTGAAGCCATTTGTTTATTGGCGGACGCCCGTAAATCAGTACCTGCCGGCGTTGCCCCGGATTGGCAGATTCGTCCCGATTCCGAAGATCGACGACAACTGGACGATCTGCTGACGCGGGGGTTGTCTTCGGCCCATTTGACCCTGTTGCGCCGGATCCAGCAACTGCCTCGCGAAGCCCAGATCGAACTGGCATCGCTAGCCTGGTTTGGACGGGGCGATGCTTCCTTCGATCAGGTCACGGCGCACGCAGAGCAGGCCTACAGTTCCACCTTGCCGTATTACCTGGCCGACAAAGTTGAACTCGGGGATTACCTGCGGCGAGGATTGCAGCGCCCATAATGATGCAGCCAGTCTCAAAGCGGCTGGCAGGATTTCTATGCGAAAAGTTCGGCCCACGCGATCCGGCCGAGTTAAAGCCACTGACGAATTAGCTGATGAGCTTTACCTCTTCAAACGTTGGCTACAAAGTGTCAATGGCCAAGCAGCAGCCCTGTTCTCATGAATGCCCGTCCAACTGACAGCCACGCATGAACCCGACTCCGGATCACACCAGGCCTCACAGCCTCAAAAGACGCAATCCGTTAAAAACCACGATCAAACTGGCGCCCATGTCCGCGAATACCGCCATCCACATCGTGCCATGGCCGGACAGCGTCAGCGCCAGAAACACCGCCTTGATGCCCAGCGCCACGGTGATGTTTTGCTTCAGCACCACCGCTGTCGCCCGCGATATCCGGACAAAAACCGGAATCTTGCGCAGGTCGTCATCCATCAGCGCGACATCGGCTGTCTCGATGGCGGTATCCGTGCCCGCCGCGCCCATTGCAAAGCCGATATCGGCCCGCGCCAGCGCCGGCGCGTCGTTAATGCCGTCGCCCACCATCCCGACCCGGCCGCCGTCACCGGTTAGCGCCGCGATCGCGGCGGCCTTGTCCTCCGGCAACTGGTTGCCCCGCGCCTCATCCATGCCCACGGCGTCGGCGATGAAGCGGGCGGTGGTCGGGTTGTCGCCGGACAACATCAGGGTTTTGACGCCCAGCCGGTGCAGGTCGGCGATGGCCTCCCGGCTACTGTCCTTGACGGTATCCGCCACCCCGAACAAGGCCAGTACACCGTCTTCCCCGGCCAGCAACACCGTCGTCTTGCCTTGTGCTTCCAGTATTTGCAGATGCGATTCGATGGCCGGTGAGCACAGCTTCAAGTCTTCAATCAGCCGATGGTTGCCCAGATGGTAAGTCCGATCATTGATGCGACCGGTAACGCCGCGTCCGGGCAAGGCATTGAAGGCGGTCACATCCAGAGGCGCGCTGCCAGTGTCAGCCAGCGCCCCGGCCACGGCCAGCGATACCGGATGGTCAGAGCGCCGCGCCAGGCTGTACGCGATACGCAGCGCCTCGTCTTCTTCCCCGGCCAGTACCTGGCGGTCGGTCAGGGCGGGCTTGCCGTGGGTGATGGTGCCGGTCTTGTCCAGCGCCAGCCAGCGCAGGGCATGGCCTTGTTCCAGATAGACGCCGCCCTTGACCAGGATGCCGTGCCGGGCGGCGGCGGCCAGACCGCTGACGATGCTGACCGGCGTTGAAATCACCAGCGCGCACGGGCAGGCGATCACCAGCAACACCAGCGCCTTGTAGATCCAGTCGAACCAGACGCCGCCGAAGGCCAGCGGCGGAATCACCGCCACCAGCAAAGCCAGGGCAAAAACGGTTGGGGTATAGACCTCGGCGAAGCGATCCACGAAACGCTGCGTGGGCGCACGGGCACCCTGGGCGGATTCGACGGCCCGGATGATGCGCGCCAGCGTCGAGTCGGTGGCGGCCGCCGTTACACGGTATTCCAGTTCGCCGCTCTGGTTGATGCTGCCCGCGAACACCGCATCGCCGGGGCCCTTGTCTACCGGCACGCTTTCACCGGTAATCGGGGACTGGTCAAGGGCGGACTGCCCACTGAGTATCTGCCCGTCCAGCGGCACGCGCTCACCGGGCTTGACCCGCACCCGCGCCTCCACCGGGACAGTGGCCGCCTCGACGGTCAGCCAGCCGCCATCCGGCTGTAGCACGAGCGCCCGGTCCGGCGTCATCGCCAGCAGGCCCCGGATGGCGTTGCGGGCACGGTCGAGTGACGCTGCCTCGATCCGTTCGGCCACGGCGAACAGGAACATCACCATCGCGGCTTCCGGCCACTGGCCGATCAGGAAAGCGCCGGTGACGGCGATGCTCATCAGGGCATTGATATTGAGTTTGCGGTTGGCCAGCGCCGTCCAGCCCTTGCGATAGGTGGTCAGGCCGCCGGAGAAGACGGCCAGCAATGCTAACGCCGCCGGTAGCCAAGGAGTCAGCAGGTGCAGCCAGTCGGCGGCCTCCGCACCCATCGCCGCCAGTCCGGCCACGGCCAGCGGCAGGACGGAGGCTGGCGTTTCCGCCTCGTCCTCGTCGCGTTCTGCCGCCGGGTTTTCCGGCTCGAAGCCCAGGCTGCGGATAGCAGACTGTATGGCGTCCAGGGCCGAGGCCTCGTGATCCACGGTCAGAAGGCGCTGCATCAGGTTGAAGCTGAGACCCTGTACCCCGGTCATCCCGGTCAGCTTGCCCCGGATCAGGGCCTCCTCGGTCGGGCAATCCATCTGGCGGATCAGGAACTCGGAGCGAATCCCCGCACCCGCACTGTCCGGAAGAGAGGGGGAACTTGGCGGAGCCAGCGGCGAGCGGGATGCACAACCGCCTCCGCAGCAAGAGGACTCAGAATGGGAGTGATCGGTCATGAAAGTCTCCGCCTATTGGGCTATGCTGCCAGTAAACACCCTGAAGCTGCTTCAGGGTCAAGCCGTGAGAGCACCGCCATGAAAATCGGGGAACTGGCCCGCGCCGCGCAGTGCAGCGTCGAGACCATCCGCTACTACGAAAAAGAAGGATTACTGTCTGCGCCGTTACGCACAGACGGCAATTACCGAGACTACGGTCCCGGCCACATCGAACGGCTGCGCTTCATCCGCAACTGCCGGGCGCTGGACATGGCGCAGGAGGAAATCCGGCAGTTACTGGGCTGGATGGATCATCCTGCGGACGATTGCGGGGTCGTTAACCGGCTGGTGGATGACCATATCCGACACGTCGAGATGCGTCTTGCGGAACTGGAGCGGCTGCGGGGACAACTCCAGTCGTTGCGCCAATCCTGTCAGGCGCGGCGCACCGTCGAAGACTGCGCCATCCTGCAGGCGCTGACGCACCGGGAGCCGCAGGCATCCCCGCTCCGCCATCATCACTTGGGCTGAGCGGTGACAACCGCGGTTCAGGATGCCGATTTGGCGGCTATGGCGGGATAGCGACGGGAAAGGACCGCCCCGATCAGGAGAGAGGCTGGCGCCAGCACCAGTGCATAGGTCAGCCAGACACCATATTCGCCCCCCGGTCCGTAAGGTTCGGTCGCGTTATGCCAGAACGTGTTGTCGAGTCCCGGCAGAGCCCCGGCCTCGCTGAACTCGTGGAAGGCGTAAATCCCCAGCTGGACCGCGAACAGGCCCAGAAAGACACCGGTGACGGCAAACAGCAGGGACAGATTGACCCGCTGGCCGTAACGGCTCCAGAGACCGGCCACCCCGATCGCCGCTCCCACGCCTGCCGTCGCCCATATCGCCAGCTGGCGTCCGGTCTCCATGCCGGACAAGGCCGCGATCAGGGTGGCTGCTTCCACCCCTTCACGACCGACCATGAACACCGCGAACAAAAAAACGCTGCCCCACATGAACAGGGGGCGGCGGTTGGTCGCCTTGGCCAACTCATCCCGGATTTGCCGGGCCATCTGTTTGCCGTGGCGCTGCATGTGGATGATGCAGCCGACGATCAGGGCGCAGGCGACCAGGGCCAGCCAACCCTCCCATAGCGAGGAGAAAGCGCCGTGGCGGGCCAGATAGACACCCAGGGCGGCCGATCCCAGGATGGCGGTGCCGGTGCCCGCAAACAGGGCCGTCGTCAGCGAACGGTTGCCGGTCTTGCCCAGGAAGGCCAAGGCGACCGATATAATCAGCAGGGCTTCCAGCCCTTCACGAAATGTCGTCATGAAAATAGCCAGCATGGCAATCTCCGGATTCTGGATCAGCGGGGGAGCGGGGCGATCCGGTTCGGCATCGCCCTTTCATTATTGCACAAATGCAAATGATAACCGTTACTATTTGTCAGTTAACTCACTCTGGCCGCCAGCCGCCCAGCCGCGCATCCCGGCAATCTCCAGCCCCAGCACCGCCTGCCAGGCGCTTGCCCGCGCCGTCAGTTCGGCGTCCGCCGCCGCCAGTGCTTGCCGCCGCAATTGCAGCAGCTCCGCCACCCCGGTTTCCCCCAGCCGGAATCCCTTCTGGCCGCGCTCGGCCGCCAGCGCTTGGGCTTTGGCGCTGTCGGCGGTCAGTTGCCAGACCCGCCACTGATTGTCGGCGGTCAGCCAGGCCAGCGCGGCGTCGGATTCCTGCCGCCGCAGTTCGCCCTGGGCCGTCAGTTCAGCGGCGCGGGCGTCCGCTTGCGCCTGCGCGGCCTGCTGCTGCCGGCGCTGGCCGGACAGCGGCACACTCAGGCTGAGGCCGATGATGCGGTCGGTGTTATGCGCTTCCGAGGCGGTGAACACGCCCACGGTCGGGTCGGGGGTACGCTCCTGCGCCTGCCGTTCCGCCTGCACCCGCAACTGCTGCGCCTGCAAGCGGGCCAGCGCCAGACGCGGGTTGTCGGTCAGCAGCCGTTGCCGCCAGCTGGCCGCGTCACCCGTGGGGGCAGACGGCGGTGGCAGGGTGGCGTCGGTCAGCGCCAGACCTGGAAAGCGGCTGCGCAGACCGGCTTCGGCCTGCTGTTCAGTCAGTTGTGCGGCGGCCAGCTGACCGGCCAGTCCGGCCAGCTCCGCGACGGCCAGGGTTTCCTCCTGCACCGCGCCGTCACCGCTGCGGATGCGTTGGCGCACTCCGGCGAGGTTGGCCTCGCTCAGTATCCGTTGCTGTTCCAGCAGGGTGCGCCGCTCCTTGGCCTGCGCCCAAGCCAGCCAATGATCCAGCAACTCGCGGGCCGATTCCTGCCGGGTTTTGGCCACCTCCAGGGCGGCCGCTTGCCGGGTCAGTTCCGCCTGTTGCCGATCGAGTCGGGCCTTGCCCGGCAGCCGCAGGCCATGTTCCAGCGCGGCATTCCATTCTTGGGAGTTGGCCGCGCCCTGGGTGCGGCGCTGCTGGGCGCTGAGGTTGGCGGTCCATTCGTAGGGTGACGCCGTCAGCACGGCGGCGGCGCTGTCGGCCGCCTGCTGCCGGGCTAGTGCGGCAGCCAGTTCGGTATCCTGCGCCAGCACGCCGCGCACGGTGTCGGCGGTCGGCAGGGCGAAGGCCGGGGCGGCGAGCGCCGCCAGCAGGCCCAGGGTGGTCGGGAAAGCTCGGGACATCACAGTTCTCCCGTATCTAGGACGTGGGTCATCCAGTAGGTAACGCCGGTACCGGCCATGGTCGCCCGTAACCGATCCAGCAGGGCATCGGCCGCCGTGCGGTCGAGCAGCAACTGGATGCTGACCGAATGGCCGCGCCCCAGCACCTTTTCCAGGCGGTCGAGGGACTGCGGATGCAGTCCGTGGGTGAAGGACGGGGCGCTGCTGAACAGCGGCGCGTCCGCGTCCACCAGCAACAGGTCAACGATCTTTTCTTCCAGCTCCGGCGGGCAGAGCAGGGTCAGGCAGCAAAGTGTCATGTACGGTTCTCCGTCGCAAAGGCAAAGCGCCGGTAAAGAATGGGAAGCAGAATCAGGGTCAGGGCTGTGGCTGTAATCAGGCCGCCGATGACGACAATCGCCAGCGGGCGCTGGATCTCGGAGCCGGGGCCGCTGGCGAACAGCAGCGGGATCAGGCCGAAGGCGGTGATCGAGGCGGTCATCATTACCGGCCGCAGCCGACGCTGGGAGCCAACCATGACGCAGTCCTGCAAGGACAGGCCTTCCGTCCGCAGCTGGTTGAAGTAACTGACCAGCACCACGCCGTTCAGCACCGCGATGCCGAGCAGCGCGATGAAACCCACCGACGCCGGCACTGACAGGTATTCGCCGCTGACCCACAGGGCGACGATGCCGCCCACCAGCGCAAAGGGGATGTTGCTAAGCACCAGCAGCGCCTGCCGCACCGAACCGAAGGTCGAGAACAGCAGCAGGAAGATCAGTCCCAGCGCCACCGGAATGACGATGGCCAGGCGTTGCGCCGCCCGCTGCTGGTTCTCGAACTGGCCGCCCCAGGCCAGGTGGTAGCCCGGCGGCAGTTTGACCTCGCGGGTGATTTTGGCCTTGGCCTCGTCCACAAATCCCACCAGGTCGCGGCCGCTGACGTTGGCGATCACCACGCTGTAGCGGCTGCCCGCTTCGCGTTCCACTTTCACCGGGCCTTCCTCACGCGCCAGACTGGCAATTGCCGGCAGCGGTACGCTGCGGCCGTCCGGAGCCAGGACATTGAGGTTGGCGAAGGCTTCCGGCGACACCCGGATATCGGCCGGGCCGCGCACCAGGATCGGCACCCGGCGGTTGCCATCCACCACGGTCCCGGCCTTTTCCCCTTCCACCTGCAGGCGTAGCGCATCCTGCACATCGCTGACGTTCAGGCCGAAACGACCCGCCGCCAGCCGGTCTACTTGCAGCCGCAGGTACTGTACGCCGCCGTTCTGCACGGTGTAGACATCCTGCGAGCCGGGCACCTTCTTCAGCACTTGCTCCATCCGTTCAGCCAGTTCGTTCAGGGTATTCAGGTCCGGACCAAACACCTTCAGCGCCAGGTCACCGCGCACGCCGATGATCATTTCATTCACCCGCATTTCGATCGGTTGCGAGAAGCTGAACACCAGACCGGGGAAGCCTTCCATGACCTCGCGCAGGCGGTCGAGCAAGGCCTCCTTGTCATTCGGCGTCCGCCACTCGTTGGCGGGCTTGAGTTCGAGGAAGGTATCCGTCTGATTGATGCCCATCGGGTCAAGGCCGATTTCATCGGAACCCGCCCGCGCCACGATGCCGGTGATTTCCGGGACGGATTTCAGCAGCGCCTGCTGCACCCGGTTGTCCAGTTCCAGTGTCTGGGCCAGACTGACCGTGGGCTGCTTCTCGATGCCGATCAGGATGTTGCCCTCGTCCATCGTCGGCATGAAAGTCTTGCCGACCTGCGTATAGACCACCCCGGCTCCGGCCAGCAGGACCAAGGCCCCGATAATGACCGGCGCGGGACGGCGCAGGCTGGCGGCCAGCAGCGGCGTGTACAGGCGCAGCAGCTGGCGCGGCAGCCAGGGGTCGGCGTGGTCGTTGCCGCGCAGCAGGAAGGAGGCCAGCACCGGGATCACCGTCAGCGACAGCAGCAGCGACCCGGCCAGCGCGAAGATGATGGTCAGCGCCACCGGCACGAACAACTTGCCTTCCAGCCCTTGCAGCGTGAGCAGCGGCAGGAAGACGGTGATGATGATCAGGATGCCCGCCGTCACCGGCGTCGCCACCTCGCGCACCGCGCGGTTGACCAAGTGCAGCAGCGGCAGACGGCCCTTGCTCGGGTCATGTGCCAGATGCTGGACCACGTTCTCGACCACCACTACGGCGGCGTCCACCAGCATGCCGATGGCGATGGCAAGGCCGCCCAGGCTCATCAGGTTGGCGGACATACCGAACTGGTGCATCAGGATGAAAGTGACCAGCGCCGACAGCGGCAGGATCACCGCCACGGTGATGGCGGCACGGGCATTGCCGAGAAACAGCCCCAGCAGCACCAGCACCAGCGCGGTCGCCTCCAGCAGGGCCTTGGATACCGTCCCCACCGCCTTGTCGACCAGATGGGCGCGATCATAGAACACATGCAGTCTGGTGCCGGCGGGCAGGCTGGGTTGTATCTCCGCCAGCCGTACCTTCACCCCGGAGACCACCTCGCGGGCATTGGCCCCGGCAAGACTCAGGACCAGGCCTTCAACGGCTTCGCCCTGACCATTGCGGGTCACTGCCCCGTAACGGGTGAGCGCGCCGGTGCGCACCTCGGCGACATCGCCCAGCCGCACCACTGCGCCGTCGCGCATGGCCACGACAATGGCGCGCAGGTCGTCCGGGGTGCGGATGCGGCCTTCCTCCCGCACCAGCAGCGATTCGCCGCCCTCATCCAGCCGTCCGGCGCCGTCGTTGCTGTTGTTGGCGGCAATCACCTGCCGCAACTCTTCCAGCGTCACCTCGTTGGCGGCCAGCTTCAGCAGGTCCGGCACCACTTCCAAGGCACGGGCCTCGCCGCCCAGCGCGTTGACATCCGCCACACCGGGCACGGTGCGCAGGGCGGGGCGGATCACCCAGTCCAGCAGGTCGCGCTTCTCCATCAGCGACAGCGTGTCACTTTCGAGGGTGAACTGGAAAATTTCGCCCAGCGGCGTGGTGATCGGGGCCATGCCGCCAGTCAGGCCTGCCGGCAGGTCGCCCATGATGTTGTTCAGCCGCTCGGCTACCTGTTGCCGCGCCCAATAAATATCGGTGCCGTCGGCAAACTTGAGAGTGATGTCGGCGATGCCGTACTTGTTGGTGGAGCGCAGCGCCTCCTGATGGGGAATGCCGAGCATTTCCACCTCAATCGGCACGGCAATCCGTGATTCGACTTCTTCCGGCGTCATGCCGGGGGCCTTGAACACGATTTTGACCTGCACCGGCGACACCTCCGGAAAGGCATCAATCGGCAGTTTGGTGAACGACAGCCAGCCACCGGCGGCAACCACGACCACCAGCAACAGCATGAACAGCCGCTGCGACAACGAGAATTGCAGGAGACGGGTCAGCATTTACTCGGCCTCCATGCCGCTCTCGCCCAGCCACACACCCTTGAGCGCGATGATGTTGCTGACGGCGACCTGATCCCCGGCCTGCAAGGGGCCTTCGACCCGCACCTGATCCCCGGCCGCCACGCTGACCGTCACCGGCCGGGCCGTGAACCCGTTACGGCTGCGGACAAAGACATAAGCCTGCGCCCCCTGGCGGGTCACGGCGGCCTGCGGCAAGCGCCAGGCTCCGCCGGTGGAGGGCAACCGGGCTTCCAGCGCCGTACCCGGCAACAGCGGGGTGGCCGGGCCGGCATTCAGACGGGCGCGGGCGCTGACGCTCTGGCCACCGCCCGCCACCGGGCTGATGCTGACCAGTGTTGCCGATTGCGCGCCGACCTGCACCGCCATGCCCGGCTTGTAGCGACCGGCCACGGCCAGCGGTAACTGGATTTCGACCCACACGGGTGTCGGCCGCACCAAATGCAGCAGTGCTTCCGCCGCCTGCACGCGCTGGCCTGGCCGGATAGCCATGCCGGTGACCACCCCGGCCGCCGGGGCGCCGATGACCAGTTCCGGCGCGGGTGCCGCTCCGGACTCCAGACGCCGAATTGCACCTTCGGCCATCCCGGCCAGTTGCAACGCGGTCCTGGCCTGCATCAGCCCGGCCTGCGCCTCCTGCCTGGCCGCCTCCGCCTCCAGCAGGCGGCGCTGCGGCGTGATGCCGGTGTCAAACAGCTCCTTCTCGCGCTGCCAGGCTGCCCCGGCCAACCGGGAGCGGCTGACGGCCTGCACCAGCGCCAGTTGCAGTGTGGACAGCTCCGGGCTTTGCAAGATCAGCAACGGCTGACCGGCCTTGACCGGTTGACCGTCTTGTACCTGGACACGGGTCACCAGCGCCGCCAGCGGACTGCTGACCACCTGTTCCTGATCGGGAGAGAGCACCACCCGCGCCGGGTAGCTGACGGACAGCGCCCCGGACGGTGACGGGGCCAGCGGTAACAGGCGGATGCCCAGGTTCTGGATCTGTTGGGGGCTGACGGCAAAGGCGTCAGCGGCCAGGACGGGGCCGGTGAGCACGGCGCAGAGCGCGGCGGCCACACAGGAAAGACGGAATACCATGAAACACTCCTTACGGAGCGATCCGCCGGCGGCAGGCCGGAAAGAGAAACAGATCGCCCGAATCCAGACAGGGGAAAACCGGCCGCAAAGGCCGAGCCTTATGGAGTGGTGAGCGATTTAAATGAGCAGGACTGTCATCGCGCGCAGGGCGACGGGGTGACTGTTGGGAGATGGAGGAGGTGGGGCCGGACTGGTCGCCAGGGGCGGCGGTTCGAACAACGGCAGGAACGACAGCACCGGCAGCAAGGCCGGGAACATCAGGGGTTGCACATTCTTGGCGGGCGCGGGCTCATCCGTGGCGTGACCGTCATCCAGCGCCAGATCCACACACAGCTGCCCGGTCGCCTTTTCGGCGGGTGCGTCCAGGCAAGGCTTCCCATTCAGTTCCAGCACCGCCTTGCCGTCCGGTTCCAGGCACAGCACATCGGCCATGGCCACCCCGAGCCCAAGACACCAATGCAACAGCATCACTGCGATCAAAGGCAGTGACCAGCGGCGGCGACGTCGGCGGGTGAAGTGGAACATGCAGGGGCGTTCAGGTATCCGGATATGGCGGGCAGTCTAGCAAGGATCAGTAGAAGAGAAACGTTCTTGTTTGTAATTGATGATCTATTTCCTCGCCCCTATCCCCGGAGAGTCGCCAAGCCCCGCGAGATCCGGCGAAATGCGCAGATGCCATAGGCTATCGTGGCTGAAAGGCAATGATCGCCATGCCGGATAGCGCCACGACAACGCCGGTCAGGTCCCAGACGTTCGGTCGGATGCCGTCCACACCCCACAGCCAGAGAATGGCAACGGCGATATAGACCCCGCCATAAGCGGCATAGACGCGCCCGGCAGCGGCTTCGTGCAGGGTCAACAACCAGGCGAACAACGCCAGACTCAATACGGCGGGTGCCAGCAACCAGACCGGTTTGCCGCCCTTTAGCCACAACCAGGGCAGGTAACAGCCGACAATTTCGGCGAGCGCGGTGGCGATATACAGCAGCAGGGTTTTCATGCGGCAGGACTCTAGCATTCGATGTTTGTGGTACGGGTTACAAGACAAAGAGTCTATATCAGGTTGTTTTACCCAGCAGCTTCAACCCATCCGACCGCAACTCCCCTTTGGGTGAGACATGGCGGTACAGGGTTTGCCGTGTGATCCCAAGCTCTACGCAGAGGTCCCCGACGCGGGTTTCCGGTTGACCCATTGCCGCCATCGCCAGACGCAGCTTGGCCGCAGTCATCTTGAACTTCCGGCCGCCCATGCGTCCCCGCGCCCGCGCCGATGCCATACCGGCTTTGGTCCGCTCCGAAATCAGTTCTCGCTCGAAGTCGGCCAGCGCCGCGAAGATACCGAAAACCAGCTTGCCGGCGGCCGTCGTCGTGTCCACCGCCGCGCCCTGACCGGTCAGCACCTTCAGGCCAACGCCCCGGGCGGTCAGGTCATGCACGGTGTTCACCAGGTGACGCAGGTCCCTACCCAACCGGTCCAGTTTCCAGACCAGCAGGGTGTCTCCCTCGCGTAACGCTTTGATGCAGGCGGCCAGGCCGGGCCGGTCATCCTTCTTGCCGGAGGCCTGGTCTTCGTAAAGGTGGGCCGGATCGACCCCGGCGGCGATGAGCGCATCGCGCTGGAGGTCTGTGGACTGGCTGCCGTCCGTCTTGGACACGCGCATGTAGCCGATGAGCATTTTTCCCTCTGGATGGATGTCACATAAACGTTCGGTTGCGTGACAAGCGGAGCAAACTCGGAGTTGGCATCAAATTTTGTCACTTATCCCGTATCGCAAAGTAAGACACGCAAAGGACCAATTTTCAAGATAAAGTGAAGATTCCGGCAGGATGTCTGGGGGGATGTTCTGTGTTTAGGTCGAACTCAGCATTTTGGAAAGCGTCTGTTGAGGCATTTTCAGTCTGGTGAAACCTGTTAATGAAGGTTGGGAATAGATGGCAGATGGCGTCCATGCCATCGCCTCATGGTTTATATTACCAGTCTAATTGACAGGGAACCCCAATTATATCTCGAAGCCATCTATTTGATTTCGAAACAGCATTTTCAATGCTGTGTGCTATTTTAGGGATAAAAATCGTTCCTTCGATTGATGTTATATAAACAATGCTCCCGTCATCATTTTCATGAATGACAGAATCATAAGATTTTCCACTGTAAGAAAATCGGCCAATTTTTACGTCATGACCTCTATGAAGGTCAAAATAAGGAATGGTCATCAGGAATCTCCTCTTCATGCCATACCTTATTTTAGCGTGCTAAACCGATCCATCCGGTCTAGAACGAAAAAATATTAGGAAACCCCCCTCCAATGGAGGGGGGCTTGAGTTAGGAGTGTTTTCACGGATTCAGCCACAAACGTAGCGTTCACCGTGGTCCGGCCGATCATAAGATCGCCACCCCTCCGGACAGGGTTTGGTTTATTTCTACCACAACTTTTCGGCGTGTGATTGCCTGATTTCCGCAAAAGCAGAGAACAAAGCGAGCAGGGTGCCACCCCTGCCGCACACACACTACGTCTTCCCACCAACCAACAACTGGTTCCGACTTTCGGGTACATACCGACCGCACAAAGTACGTTCGGCTCGTGACCAGGCTTCGACTGAATCGCCTGACCCCTTTCGCCCCTACTCATCGAATCTCCCCCGCTTGCGCCTCGACGGTGCCACCCGTCTCAATTGGCCGTCAGCGGTTCCCACGTTATTTTCCGGTGTCTCATTGAACAGAACGCCAGCGCTCTCCCCTAATGTGTCTTGGCCATCGGCCTCACCTGCAAGGCAGGTTTTCAGCGCTCCGAGATTCCAAAGCAAGTCGCTTACCAACACATCGGATCATCGAACTTCAGTCATAGGACTGGCTCATGTTCCCCACGATGCACCCTCTGCGGGCGCAATTACAGGCTTAAGCTGTACAGCGATCCTGGCGGCTTGCGCCCCCAGGTACCGAGTCCTCCAGATTTCTCCTCAGACCCCTGACGTGTTTCCACGCCCTCAGCAGCCCACCTGCGTGGCACAGGTTCGACAGTCTCCTGCCGCCCCTGGATCGGACTGATTACCGATTCTCACCGGAAACAGGGTGTGGCCTGGTTACCCAGGCTCCCGTGTCCGCGTCGCCCAAACTCAACATCCTGAAGCATGAGTCATGAATCTCACATCGTGATTCATGACTCATGAATTGCCTCGCCCGAAGGCGGATTGGGTCGAAAGGAGCATCACAGCTCCTAGCGCCCGTCGTAGCCGTACCAGCCCCATTACGGGCATACGGCTTCACCAGTCTGGCTCCCGATTGGCGATCGGGAGTTCCTGGTCGGTGGGAGGACGCAGCGGGGGTGGCAACCCCGCTGTCACACGTGGCTGACACCCGGAACTCCGGCGTCCCGAAAATTTTCGCAGGTCACAGAGCAGGCCTCAAGGCCTGCAGGAATCTCTTATTATTCAGAAGCTCATTCCCTGCACAAACAATCCAATTTAAGAAGCTGAATGCCTTTAAAAAATACAGCTCTGCTTTATTTGGTTGCGGTCTGTCGGCTAGGATTCGCTCCCGTTTCACGAATGGATGCGCCTCCCCATGCTGACCTGCGAAAGCAAGATCCTCCTGATGCAACGCCTTCAGGACTACGCCCGTCTCGACTACCGTTACTACTTCCAGGGGGAAGTCGGCCTCGACAAGCTGAACAGCCTCAGCCGAAAATTTGCCCAACAGTACGATACCGAACTGAGCAAGTTTCAGCGTGCCCGCCGCAAGCGCAGCGGCGAGGCTGTCACCCAGTTATTGGTTTGGACGCCCGAAGACAGCGACAAGGCAAGGTTCTGGTTGCTCGCCACCGAGGGTAAGGGCCGGGTGCATGACTATGAAACCTTGCTTGATCTCCGCGACAAGGCCAACCGTATCCGGCTTCCCGATTACGAGCTGGTTCACGACGGCGTGAGTTGGTCCTGGCGCATGTCCCAAGCGACTTATTCCTTCCATCAGAAGCGCCTCCGGAATGCGATTCTGGCGCGTAACGATCTGCTCTATGGGGTAGCGGTAGCCTCCCTCTATCAAAGCCCTGGATTTCGGCTGGTGCGGCGTCAGGTGGGGATGCTGGCCCGTTGGCTGCGTCTGGAATGGGGGAAGCTGCGCAAGGAGCCGATGCAGGAGTTGCCCACCTTCCTCCCCTATGTGCGGCGTTTGCCGAATCCGGCGGCTAAGACCAAGGCCCGCTCTACCCGTCCGGCGGTGGTTGCGGATGAGGCGGCGTGATAGATTGACTGTTCAATTTCAGTACGTCTTCATGCTCTTGTGATACAATGCAATCATGTGTACACAATGCAAGAAGGGTGTGTGATGTCCACGACCATTTCCATGCGGATGCCCGAATCGCTGGCCGAGCAGCTGGAGCTGCTGGCCAAGGCGATGGGCCGTAGCCGTTCCTTCGTCGCTGTTGAAGCGATTCAGGCCTATGTGCGTGAACAGGCCTGGCAAGTTCAGGAAATCCAGAATGCCTTGCAGGAGGCTGACGCGGGTGATTTTGCGGCCGAGGATGATGCCTCAGGGGTGATCCGCAAGTGGGCTGGCCATGCGGGTTAAATGGCTGCGTATCGCGGTCCAGAATCTGGATCAGGCGGCCGAATGGATTGCCAAGGATAATCCACAATCGGCTCGGGTTTTTGTTATTTCAGTGCAGGATACCGTGGATAAGATCAGTAACCTCCCTGCGATAGGGAAAACTGGTCGAGTGGCGGGAGTCCGTGAAATCGGCGTTATTGGGTATCCGTACATAATCCCCTATCGCGTGGTCGGGGATGAGTTACAGATACTGCGTATTTTCCATGTCAGGCAGCAATCTCCTGGCCGTTGGGAATAATAGTTGTGGTGAGGGATTATTATGGCAGCGGCAAAAAAAGATAAAGGGAATCTGGTGGCCACGGTTGAGGCCATGCAGCGCCGTGCCCTGATTAAATCGCCGGGTAATGATTCGGAGAAAGTTCTCCAGTTGCCATTATGGCCGGCTGAAATGCGGGCTATTCCTAATGATTATGCTCGCTCGGCTTTGTTCACGGTGCGGAACAAGAAGACGCCCCGCGAGGCGATGATGGGGCATGAAGTCTTTCACACCAGTCAGGATGTGCAGATTTACTACACCGGTATCGAGCTGCGGGCCGATGATGATGAGCTGGTCTGGCAGCAGGTCTTAGAGTACGCCAAGCATTTTCCATTGGGGCAACCGGTCTCCTTCACGCTTTATCAGCTATGCACGGATCTGGATTGGCCGATCAACGGCCGCTACTACCAACGTGCCGAGGAGTGCCTGGATCGCCTGCAGGCGAGCGCAATCAAGTTCGTGTCCAAGCGCTTGGGCAGTCTGGAGTCCCTGTCGATGATCAAGCGTTATCGGATGGTAGGGCGTGGGTCGCGCGGGGCGCGTTGTGAGGTTGAAATTGATGGGGAAATGGTCTATCTCTTCGCCGGGCATCACTATACCCAAGTGGTGTGGACCAAGTACCGTAAGCTGTCGCCTGTTTCCCGGCGGCTTTATGATTACCTCGCATCACATAAAGAGCCTTACCCGCTGGCGCTGGATACATTCAACCGGATGTGTGCTTCGTTGTGCAATCGCCCGAAGAAGTGGGCTGAAATGGTTCGGGAGTCTTGTGAGGAGCTGAAACAGGCCGGGCTGGTGGATGCGGCCTGGGTGCATGAAGGGATGATTCGTGCCCAGCGTTAGAGCAATACAGGCAACAGCGAATTCTGGTGGACTGCGGGCTATTCCAGGGGCTCAAGGAGCTTCGCCAACGAAACTGGCGCCAATTCCCGGTTCCTGCATCGTCCCTGGACGCTGTGATCCTCACACATGCGCATCTGGACCACTCCGGCTATTTGCCCCGTCTCTACCGGGAGGGTTTCCGGGGGGGGGTATACACTACCCCGGCCACACACGAAGTCGCGGGCATCTTGCTCTACGACAGCGCCCACCTGCAGGAGGCGGAGGCAGAGCGGGCAAACCGCGGACGTTACTCCCGGCATGATCCGGCGGAGCCGTTGTACGGCGTCCGGGAAGTGGAGGCGGTATTGCGATTGTTCCAGCCAAAGATAGCCAATGAGGGCTTCCGGCTCGGTGATCTGACCGTTACTTTCCTGCCAGCCGGGCACATCCTGGGAGCCGCCTGTGTCCGTATAGAGGCCGACGGCAAGTCGCTGGTGTTCAGCGGTGATGTCGGGCGACCCGATGATCCGCTCATGAAGCCGCCTCAGCCCTTGCCATCCACGGACTTCCTGGTGCTGGAATCCACCTACGGCGACCGTTTGCACGCACCGGTCGAAGCGTCGCGTGAGTTAGCCCGCATTGTCGTGGAAACGGCGTCCAGGGGCGGAACCTTGCTGATCCCTGCTTTCGCGGTTGGCCGCGCCCAAACCCTGCTGCAATTGCTGGCCGAGTTGCAGGGTCAGGGCGCTATTCCGGAGTTGCCCATTTATCTGGACAGCCCGATGGCCATCAACATCAGCCATATCCTGTGCCGCTATCAGCCGGAACACCGTCTCGATCCGAAACAGTGCCACACCCTCTGCGGCATCGCCACTTATGTGCCTGACAGTGAAATATCGCGGAAACTGTCTCGTGATCCCCGACCAAAAATCATTATTGCCGGGGCGGGCATGCTGACCGGCGGGCGTATTCTGCATCACCTGGAGTCCTTTGGCGGCAATCCGGATAACTGTTTGCTGGTTTCCGGATATCAGGCGGCCGGAACACGCGGCCGGAAATTGCTGGATGGTGAGCATCGGCTACGGTTATTTGGCCGTGAAATCGAAATCCGCTGTCAGGTAGAGCGGTTGGACGCGCTGTCAGGACACGCAGATTATCGGGAGCTGGGAGATTGGTTGTCGGCCTTGCCTAAGGCTCCGCGCCGGGTTTTCCTGACGCATGGAGAGCCGCAGGCCGCATTGGCATTGAAGGATTATCTGGCGGAACGTCTGGGTTGGCAGGCTGAAATCCCGAGCGAGTTTGAGAGTGTGGATCTGTCACTTGATGCGTCTGGCGAGGTCTAGAGCTGGCGGGCAATGGCCATGACTCCTTTGAGTCCGGAACCGAACCGTGCAATGGCTTCTCGATGTTGCCGTAGCTCGCTATAGGACAGAAACCGTAATGACAGCTCGCGCACCCGTGAAAATGCGGGACGGGCAAATTGGTCGCGAACATCCTGTTCCCGATTGTCAGGAGCGACCAGGAAATAGGTGCTGGCCAAATGCTCCGGAGCGGCCAAGGCTAGATCAAGCATGCGTACGATGCCGGAATAAATACTGGTGCTGTGCTCAACCTCGAACGCGGCCACAACGCCACCTTGTACATCCAGCCACAGAATATCAATCAGACGGATGGTGTCCTGAGACGGTAACGTCTCGAGTGAGAGCGGCAGGCGCTCCAGGCAGCCATCGCCGAGGCGTCCGCCAGCAAAGGCCCGTCCACGGTCATTGCTGGCAATCCAGATCCGATAGCCCAGCGCGATGCCCAAGTCACGTAGCCAACCTTGGATCTCAGTATGGGTATGGTCGGATTCGCGAGCGGCTGACAGAGCCTTGGCGGTCTGGGCGTTCTCTTCACGGATGTTCGCCAATTCGGCACGGAAGCGCGCCAACGCCTCGGCATCATTGTCCAACGGGGGGGCCGGGTAACGCTGGTTGCCCATGTCAAAAAGGAAGCCGGCAACAGCGCCGAAGTCATTCGAGAACAACCCCCGATAGGTCAGTTGCAACTGCTGCATCCCACGCCGCATGACCAGATAGTCCGGCCATTTTCCCAACTTGACCTTGCCACCGGTGACTAGGTTATAGCCCCTGACGATGGCGGTATTGAAAGGGGGGACCCGGGTCGGATGTAGAAAGTAAAGCAGGTTGGCCGCTGCCGGGCCCAATCCCTTGATCTGATGCTGGTCGAGCTGGTGAATGGCATCAATCAGTGCCTGATCACTGTTGCAACAAAAACACTGATTCAGGAAGCGGCCGAATGCCTTCTGGTTATCGGGGCTTTCATAGATATCGGGGATGCGTAGCTTGGGTTTCCACAAGAAGGCGTGATCAGCGCCCTTGAAAATCTGGCGTTGCTCCGCGATGGAGCTGACGACTGTTTCCAAGGTGGATCCCCGATATTGGCAGCCGAAGGTTCCAGCCTCAATTTCCGCGATCACCGTTTGCAAGCCACGCCGGATGGAACGGAAGTTCTTCAGGCGCTCTTCCCACAGGAACCACGTCTGATAGGTGCCGCCTGGATCAGATCGCCAACGTTCGATCAGGGGCGTCAGCGTGGTACTGGACGGCGAAGTGCTCATGCTTGTCCTCGAAGCGGTAGGGGTTCACGAACGTAGTTAGCAACAGCCCCGTTTCTTTGTATTGATTGCGGCCGTCACCGGGAGCCGCTCCATATCTCCTGGCAGTGATGCTTGCCGCAGCCGTAGCGCGTTGAAAACCACCGACACCGAACTCAGGCTCATCGCCAGCGCCGCGATCATCGGCGACAGCAGCCAGCCGGTCAGTGGGTACATAACTCCGGCCGCTATCGGCACTCCCAGCGCATTGTAGACAAAAGCGAAAGCCAGATTCTGCTTCATGTTCGCCACGGTGGCCAGTGAAACCGCCCGCGCGACGGCAATGCCGCGCAAATCCCCTTTGACCAGTGTCACCTGGGCGCTATTCATCGCCACGTCGGTGCCGGTGCCCATGGCGATGCCGACATCGGCCTTGGCCAGTGCCGGAGCATCGTTGATCCCGTCGCCCGCCATTGCCACCTTGCGGCCTTCACGTTGCAGGCGCTCCACCAGCGCCAGCTTGTCGGCGGGCTTGACCTCGCCATGCACCTCATCCAATCCTAGCGTTATGCCTACAGCTTTGGCGGTAGTCAGCCCGTCGCCGGTGGCCATAACGACCCGGATACCCATGTCACGCAGGGCGTGCAGCGCTTCCGGCGTAGTGGCCTTGATCGGGTCCGAGACGGCCAGCAGCCCGGCCAGGCGTCCCTCAACCGCCAGATGCATGACGCTGGCGCCGGTGAGGCGCAGTCGTTCTGCCTCTGCTCGCAAGCTATCGGTTGTAACGGCTAATTGATCCATCAGGGTGGTGTTGCCCAGCGCCAGCGCTTTGCCGTCCACTACCCCGCGCACGCCGATGCCGGTGCCGGATTCAAAGTTGTCCGCCTTGGCCAAGGGAATATCCCGGCGCTTGGCCTCCGCGACCACGGCGGCTGCCAGCGGGTGCTCGCTGCCCTGATCGAGGCTGGCGGCTAGGCGAAGCACCTCGTTTTCGGAGAATCCGGGTGCGGCCACGATCCGGTCGAAGGCGGGCTTGCCTTCGGTCAGCGTCCCGGTCTTGTCCACGATCAGGGTATCAATCTTGCGCAGATTCTCGATCGCGGCCGCATCCCGGAACAGGACTCCCCGCTTCGCGCCAGCGCCGGTGGCGACCATGATCGACATCGGGGTGGCTAATCCCAGCGCGCAGGGACAGGCGATGATCAGCACTGCGACGGCGTTGATCAGGCCATAGACCCAGTTCCCGGCCAACAGACCCCAGCCGAGGAAAGTCAGAGTGGCTATCCCGATCACGGTCATCACGAAATAGCCGGCCACTTGGTCGGCCATGCGCTGCATCGGCGCGCGAGAGCGCTGCGCCTGCATCACCATGGTGACGATCTGTGAAAGCATGGTGCCCGCGCCGACCCGTTCGGAGCGCATAACCAGTGCGCCGTTGGTATTCATCGTTGCACCGATGACCTTGTCTCCCGGACGCTTCATGACGGGCACCGGTTCACCGGTGAGCATGGACTCATCCACGGCGCTGCTGCCTTCCAGCACCACGCCGTCCACAGGCACTTTTTCGCCCGGTCGCACCCGCAACCGGTCGCCAACATGGACATGGGTCAATGGCACATCTTCTTCCGTCCCGTCGTCATGAAGGCGGCGAGCAGTTTTCGGAGCCAGCCCCAGCAGGGATTTAATGGCGGCCGACGTCTGGGAGCGCGCCTGCAACTCCATCAACTGCCCGAGCAGGGTCAGTGAAATGATGACGGCAGCCGCCTCGAAATACACGGCCACCCGGCCCATCGAGATGAAGGACTCCGGAAAGGCCTGCGGGATCAGTGTGGCCACCACGCTGTATACATACGCCGCACCGGTACCGAGGCCGATCAGCGTCCACATGTTGGGGCTGCGGTTCACTACCGACTGCCAGCCACGGACATAGAATGGCCACCCGGCCCACAACACCACCGGTGTCGAGACCAGCAGTTCGATCCAGCTTTGCACGCCCATCCCGAACCAGTGAAAGCGGTGTCCGAACATGGCCAGCACGAAGACGACGAGGGTTAAGGGCAAGCTGCCCCAAAACCGGCGGCGGAAATCGACCAGTTCCGGATTTTCCTTTTCCTCCAGATCGGGCAGCACCGGCTCCAGCGCCATGCCGCATTTTGGGCAGTTGCCGGGGCCAAGCTGCCGCACCTCGGGGTGCATCGGACAAGTGTATTCGGTGCCGCCCTCGGTCGGCGTCACCGGTACGGGTGACGGTGGTGCAAGGTAACGCGCCGGTTCCAGCCGGAACTTGTTGAGGCATTTGGCGCTGCAAAAGAAGTAGGTGGCGCGGTCGTGCTCCAGGTGGTGCGGGGAGGCCGGTGTGACGGTCATCCCGCAGACCGGGTCTTTCAGCGCCCCTGCCGGATTATGGTGGTGTTCAGGTGCCTGTGTGTGATTGGCGTGATCATGAGGATGTTCGTGGTCATGCTCGTGCATGGAGGCCTCCCGGCGTCAATTTCAGGTATCGGCATTTCACTGGTGAGGCCGGATTAAGATTGATCCGGCTTCTTGATGAACTCCACATCAATCATCAGCTCAACGGCATCTCCTACCAATGGGATATACGCTGTTGAGTCAAACGCAGACCGGGTGATCACAGTCTTTGCCGAAAACCCGGTTCGCAAGACACCGAACATGTCCTTGCCGGAGCCCAAGAAGGTCACGTCCAGTATCTGTGGCCGGGTCACCCCGGCCAGCGTCAGATCGCCGGTGACGGTACCCTTGCCATTCCCCGCATACTTTATGGCTGTCGATACAAACGTCACTTTTGGAAAGAAGTCCGCCTTCAGAAAATCTACCGGAAAGCTCTTGTCCGCCTTGGCGTTGCCGGTATTCATCGAACGAGGGTCAACTGTCACTTGCACTCGGGAAGCTTCCGGACTTTTTGGATCGAAGGCGTAGGCAACGTCAAAATTGTCGAAGCGGAAGGTATACCAGGCAAAACCCTGATGCAGTACACGGGCGATAATGCTGGCATGAGCCTTGTCCAGCTTGTAGACCCCGGCGGGCATGTGGTTTGGATCGGGGTCCGGCGGCGTCTGCGACGTGGCTGCAGCCGATACGGCTGTGGCGGTCATTAGCAACAAGGCTGGTACAATGTGGACTGAATGGCTAAACATGGGTTGTTATCTTTGGCGTTCGGCTCATGGACAATGCGGTGTTTCCTTCATCTGTTATTTGCAATCTACGAGAAGTAAACACACGCTTCATAGCCCGTAAGGGCGCGCTAGCGCATCACCATTTTTATGGCTGATGCGTCAGCAATAAAATAGGCATGACCGGGAATTACTGTCCGGGGACCGCGCCATGGTTATGGTTATGTTCCGGAGAGGTTTCCGGCTTGGCCTTGCCGCCCTTGCGGTGCTTCGGCTTCTTCGCGGCTTTCGCCTTGTCAGCCGGCTTCATGCTATCCATGCCCTGCATGCAGTGATCGTGCATGCCTTTCATGTCATCCATGCCCTTGCTGTCGCCCATGCACTTCTCATGCATGGCCTTCATGTCGTGCATATCTCCACCGGGCTTCATATCGTCCTTCGGGGTCATCGATTTCATATCCATCTTGTCCATGCCCTTCATGGCGGGTTTGGCCGCGTCATCGGCATGGGTCAGGCCGCCCAGGGCGACAATCAGCGGGAACAGCAGCAGGTGGCGTTTCATGGGGATTTCTCCAGAGAGCTTCATGTTGTCCGGGGGGACAGGTGGGGTAGGAAACGGGGCGTCCGTCCAGCATAGGCCTGCCAAGCCTTGCCAAACGCGGACTCCATATCCCGTTCCTCGGTCACGGCCAGCTGGCCATACATGGCCAGTAACACCGGGAACATCAGCAGCGTCAGTATCGTCGGCCATTGCAGCAGAAAGCCGAACAGGATCAGAACAAAGGCAACATACTGGGGATGCCGGATACGGGCATACGGGCCACCTGTCGCCAATACGCCGGCGCGCTGTGCGTGATACAGCACATGCCAACTGGCGGATAACAGCCAGAACCCCGCGATGATGAGGACGTTGCTGGCGATGTGCATCAGGTCGAAATGCGGGTTGCCCTTCTCGCCCAGCAGGGTATGCCACAGGTGGCCGGAGTCGTGCGACATCAGATCGATGCCAGGGTAATGCGTCTGCAGCCACCCGGCCATCACGTAGATGGTCAGCGGGAAGCCGTACATCTCCACGAACAGCGCGACGATGAAGGCCGAGAATGCGCCGAAAGTGCGCCAGTCACGGCTTGTTTGCGGCTTGAAGAAGCTATGCGCGAAGATGATGAACACGGCAGAGTTCAGGAAAACCAGTGACCACAGCCCATAGGCCGCTTCGTGGTGGGCATTCATGGGCGGTCTCCCGAGGTGCGGTCGTTATCCTGCGGTGGCCGATGACCGTGGTGGTGTCCGTGGTGCATGAACAGATGCATCAGCGGGCAAGCGAACAGGATCAGGTAAGGTAGTAGTCCGAGCAGGTGCGCCCGGTGCTCCTCGAACAGGAAAAAAAGGGCGACACCGCCCATCACAGCCAGGGCGATTGCCGCGCGTGACGAGCGAAAGGGTGGATGGGGGTGAACAGGATGTTCTTCTGTGTTCATGACAAGCTCCTTGCCCCGTCCACCGGGGCGTCAGTGGGTATGGGCGTGGCCATCCGCTTGGCCAGACGCTCCGGCGTCGTGATCACCCTCCTCGCCGGGACTGGCTGTCAGTCGACGGTAGGCGGAGGCATCCAGCGTCGGTAATTTACGCAGGAACGCTACCATTGCCCAGATTTCTTCATCATCGTGGGTTGGCCCCCAAGCGGGCATGGCGGTTAGCTTGATGCCGTGCTTGATGACCCAGAAGGCCTCCGCCGGATCATGCATACCATGTTCCGCCAGTTTGGGCGGCTGCGGATACAGCCCGGGCCGGATTTCCGAATCCTGCTGCAAAGGTGATAGGTGGCAACCGGTGCACATGGCATTGTAGTGCTCAGCTCCCATGCTGATGACGGCCGGGTCATCCAGGTTGGCGGGAACGGTAATGCCGGTGGCGTGATGGGCGATGGCGCGGTCGCGGAAGAAGCTGATGAAAGCCTCCACAGGCCGCCAGTGCGGTTCATCGGCGCCGATGGCGTAGACGCCTGACCACACAAAGCCGAGGCCCGCCGCGACGGCGAGCGCTGATCCGGCCAGCAGGGTTTTCGGAAATTTGCCCATGATTATTGCCCTTGGGACTTCTTCAGGTCTGTGATCAGCAGGCCGCCGTTCTGGCGCTGCACCACGAACTGCACGGCGTCACCCGCCTTCAGGCCGTCCAGCATTTGCGGGGACTGGACCTTGAAGATCATGGTCATGCCGGGCATGCCCAGATTCTTGATGTCGCCGTGCTTTATGGTCAGCTTGCCTTGGGCGGTGTCCACCTTGCGGATTTCGCCCTGGGTGTACATGTCGGCCATCGGGCTGGCGGCCGGGGTGGTCTGGGCTGCCATCGGGGACGCTTGCGTGGGCATAGGCATCTCGTGCGCCATGTTGCCGGTCGTGGCATGGCTGTGCGGATGATTGCTGTCCGCCAACACAGCCGGTGTGACGGTGGCGAGTACGGCACCCAGCAGGATGGCGTGAAGGGTGGTTTGCAGGATTTTCATGGGTGTTCTCCAGTTATAGTGGGGGCAATGAGTTCGGAGCTGGGGGCAGAACGGTGACTCTGCCCTGCATGCCCGCCTGCCAGTGTCCCGGTATCAGGCAGGCATATTCGAAATTGCCGGCTCGGGTGAACTGCCAAATCAGGTCGCTGCTTTTCCCGGTCTCGATCCGTATCAGGTTCGGGTCGGCATGGGCCATGTCGGGTATTTGCATCATCATCGCAGCGTGCGCTTTCAGGCTGTCCGGTGTGCCCAGAACGAACTCGTGGGGTTGTTGGCCCGTGTTCATCAGGCGTAGCCTAACGGTTTCACCTGTCGTCACGGTGATCAGGTCCGGGTTGAAGCGTGGCGAATCGTCCAGGCGGATTTCGATGGTGCGGGCCACGTCACGAGTCATACCTTGGCGGCCATAAGGTGTTTCCTCGGAGGTGATGGGGTTATCCACGGTCATGTTGGGGTCGATGTGCTCATCGCCATGCGCCTGCGCCAGATTCACCGTCAGCAGTAGTGGCAGCGCGGCCCACCAAAGTGCCAAGGATACGGTCATGTCTGATTCCTCCTGATGGCCTCAGTGATTCATCGGCCCGGTGGGTTTGCGGACGTTCAGGTCATGATCCCCGACCGGTGCGGGCTCAGTGCGCACGGTGGCTGGCTCTTCGCCGGTATGCAGCCATGCGACAGTGCCGGAGGGGTGGTCATACCAGCCCGGATCGCGGTAGTCGTCCGGTTTCTGGTTGTCACGCACTTTCAGTACGGTGAACATCCCGCCCATCTCCAGCGGCCCAAAAGGCCCCTGTCCGCTCATCATCGGCAGGGTATTGTCGGGTAGCGGCATTTCCATTTCACCCATATCGGCCATGCCCTTGTCACCCATGGGCATGAAGTCTGGGGCCAGCCTTCGAACCTTGTCGGCCAGCCCCTGTTGAGATGCTCCAATCATGGTTGGCAGCTTGTGGCCCATTGCATTCATCGTGTGGTGCGATTTGTGGCAATGGAAGGCCCAGTCACCGGCCGTCGCCTCGAACTCCACCGCGCGCATCTGGCCGACCGCAACATCGGTAGTGACCTCCGGCCAGCGCGCTGACTTCGGCACCCATCCTCCGTCGGTGCCGGTAACTTCAAAATCGTGCCCGTGCAGATGGATTGGATGATTGGTCATGGTCAGGTTGCCGACACGGATGCGCACCCGGTCGCCGGTGCGTGCGACCAGCGGATCCAGACCGGGGAATACCCGGCTGTTGAAGGTCCACAGGTTGAAATCCGTCATTGTGGACACCTTGGGTGTGTAACTTCCGGGGTCGATGTCGTAAGCGCTGAGCAAGAACACGAAGTCGCGGTCCACCCGCATGAAGTCCGGGTTTTTCGGATGCACTACGAAAAAGCCCATCATGCCCATCGCCATCTGCACCATTTCGTCAGCGTGCGGGTGGTACATGAAGGTCCCGGATCGCTTCAGTGTGAACTCGTAAACGAAGGTTTGGCCGGGCTTGATTTGCGGTTGCGACAAGCCGCCGACACCGTCCATGCCGGACGGCAGGCGGATGCCGTGCCAGTGTATGGTTGTGTGCTCCGGCAGCTTGTTGGTAACGAAGATACGCACCCGGTCGCCTTCCACGCATTCGAGGGTTGGGCCGGGGCTTTGGCCGTTATATCCCCACATGTGCGCGGTCATGCCGGGGGCCAGCTCACGCACGACCGGTTCGGCGACCAGGTGGAACTCCTTGACACCGTTTTTCATTCGGTACGGCAGGGTCCAACCATTCAAGGTGACAACCGGATGGTAGTCGGGCCCTCCGTGTGGCAGGCGCGGCCCGGAGGTGCCTGGATGGTCCTGCGTCGCTGCCTCGGGAATGCCGGCGTGGACGCGGGACGCCAGTCCGCTGGCGAGCGCGGTGGCGCCGGCACCGAGCAGAAAATGTCGTCGTGTCGTCATGGTCGGGAGTCTCCGTTAGTGGCCAGGGGTGTCGGGTCGACCGGTAATGATCGGGGCTCCGGCTTCGCGGACACCGCCTCCAGCACCGTAAACGGCGCCGTTGAGAATGGTATCCTGCACCCAGTAATCGTTGAGTGCGGTCATCCAGGCGTGGCTGGCCGCTACTTGCTCACGAGCCTGGGCCAGCAGGTCGAATGTGCTGATCAGCATGCCGTTGTAGCGCAGTTGCATTTCTTCAGCGATTTGCCGCTGGAGCGGCACGACCTCGTCGCGATAATGGCGCGCCAGCGCATAGGCGGCCTGATAACCCTGATAGGCGGTGCGGGCCTCGCTACGGGCGTTGACAGCCGTCTCGGCGACTTCAGCTATTGCCGCCCGGTAACGGGCTTCGGCTCCTGCGGTGCGGATCCTGCCGAAATCGAAGATCGGGATTTCAAAACCCACGGTGACTCCCTGTTGCCGGGGCTGATCGTTGTAAGTATTCGTCTGATAATCCAGATCCAGAACATTAACGAATCGGGTGATCCGGGTCAGCTTCAATGTGCGCACGGTATTATCGAACCGCTGTCGCGCCAACCTGACATCCAGGCGATGTTCAAGCGCATCCTGTTCAATATCAGCCAAGGCGCGGGGTTGTGGGGGCAGGTCCGGCAGCCGGTCTGGCAATCGGATGTCAGTCGTGTTTGTCAGGCCTAGCAGGCGTGCCAGTCGCTCCAGCGCGGCGTTGTATTCCACCTTATCGCGCTCGGACTGAGCGGCTGCTTCCGCGTAAAAAGCCTGCTCGCGGGCGGCGTCCAGCCGGCTGATGTTGCCTGCAACAGCCAGACTCCGGGCCAGATCACGCCCCGCCTCCGCTGCTGTCAGTACTTCACGGCCGTAATCCCGCCGTTGACGGGCGAAAATGGCCGCTACATATGCCAGTCGGGTTTGCTGCGCCAGGCTAACAGCTATCCGGGCTGCCTCTTGCCGGGTGATATCGTAGCGCTGGCGTGCTATCGGTGTTTGTGCGGGCAGCAGCAACAAATCGATCAGATCGATACCAATACTGAAGCCAGTTTCCCGGCTGGAGCCTTGGGTCAGTCTGGATACGGAAAAGCGCGGGTTGGGGATGCGGGTTGCCGCCACCAGTTGGGCCTCATCGAGGCGTAATTCAGCAAAGGTGCGTTGCAGGCCCGGGTTGTTCAGCAGGGTAATCGTGGCCGCTTCATCCATCGTGATCTCGTGTGCCAGCAATTCTCTGACACGCTCCCCTTTCAGGTCGACGGCAGTGACGCCGGTCGCAGTCAGTATGGCGTCGCGCTCACGACCTTCGTCGGATAGCGTGGCGCAGGATCCCAGTCCGGTGGTCAACGTCAGGACCAGAAGGGTTTGGCTGACTGCTTTGGAAGAAGGCATCACATGGCTCCGTGGCGCATGCCCGGCATGGCCATGCCGTTGTGAGGGGGTAAGGAGGTCGTATCGGCTTCGCCATCGTGCGCCCCGTCAGGAGCGGTGTTGTCACCCATCACCAGCCTGTTGCTTTCGCGCCAGTCACGGACGGCCGGATCGCTCCATCCCTGATAACCGGCAAGGCCGTGCTCGGGCGCGCGGGTGTCGATTGCTGGGGATATGGTGTCGGCGGCCTGTGTCAGGCCGGAGGACAGGAGCAGGCTGACAAGCAACAATCGCATCTGAGATTCTCCTGCCCTGCAATATCTTCGGATACGACTATGATGCGGGTTATTTACGGTCAGTACCCTGACACGAAAATGACATTTGTGTCATCCGCGCTTCAGGTGCGGCAAAAGCGGGTATTGTTGATGGCCATGACGCGACACAATTTGGGGCTGGCCTGCTATGAAGATCCTGCTGGTTGAAGATGAAACCAAGACTGGGGAATACCTGCGCCAGGGACTGTCCGAAGCGGGTTATATCACCGACTGGGTACAGGACGGCCTGGCGGGCCGCCATCAGGCCCTGTCGGAAGAGTACGACCTGATTATTCTTGATGTGATGTTGCCTGACCTGAGCGGCTGGCAGGTTTTGGCCGATATTCGCCGGTCCGGGAAAACCCTGCCGGTGCTATTCCTTACCGCCCGTGATCAGATTGAGGATCGGGTCAAGGGGCTCGAGCTGGGCGCGGATGATTATTTGGTAAAGCCATTTGCCTTTGCCGAGTTGTTGGCGCGAGTGCGCACCCTGCTGCGGCGCGGACGCACGAGGGAGTCGGATGTGTTGTGCGTTGCCGACTTGGAGCTTGATCTGCTGCGCCGCCGGGCCGTCCGTGCGGGCCGCCGGATTGATCTGACGGCCAAGGAGTTCGCGCTGCTGGAATTGCTGATGCGGCGGCAGGGCGAAATCCTGCCGCGTTCACTAATCGCCTCGCAGGTCTGGGATATGAACTTCGACAGCGACACCAATGTGGTGGAGGTAGCCATCAAGCGCCTGCGCGCAAAGGTAGACATCGGGTCTCCCAGACTGATTGGTACGGTACGCGGCATGGGGTATGTGCTGGAAGCGCCATCGGAGGATCGCCATGGCGGTTAGGTCGCTGACTTTCCGTACCAGCTTGTGGTTTAGCCTGCTCGCGTTAGGAGTCTTCCTAGTGATGGGGCTCTTCATCTTGGCCTCTGTTCAACATCACTTTGGAGAACAAGATCGTGATGCGCTGGCGGGAAAGTTGGAACTGATTGCCCGGATTTTGCACCCGCTTCCAGATCAGCCTTTGGCATCAGACTCCCGCCGCATATTGGAAGCCGCCTTGGTGGGGCATCATGATCTATCGGTGCAGATTCTGACGGGGGATGGAGTACCGTTTCTTCACAGCGGCGAGGCTCTTTTTCCAATGTCCATGCTGCACGATGCAGCCCCTTGGGAGACAGGCCAGGTTGCAAGGGTCCTGACCTGGTCGGCATCCGGTGAGAGTTTCAGGGGGGTGGCTGTCCGTTTGGCAGGGGCCGCATCTTCCCGGACTTCCGGCTGGATCGTCGCGCTAGCGGTGGATACCCGTCATCATACGGACTTCATTTCCGCTTTCGGACGGGAATTGGCACTGATCGGCGCTGGCGGCCTGCTGTTGATGGCCGTATTGGGTTGGCTGGTCACCCGGCGGGGCTTCCGGCCGGTGCTGGAAATGGCTCAGGTGGCCGAGGGGATATCCGCACAGCAGCTGGATAAGCGGCTTGCCCCGGCGATCATGCCTGCGGAACTTCAACCGCTGGCTCGCGCTTTCAACGGGATGCTGGATCGCTTGGGAGACTCACTGCAACGTTTGTCGGGATTCTCTTCGGATCTGGCTCATGAGTTGCGTACGCCAGTCAACAATCTCATGACACAGACACAGGTTTGCCTGTCAAAGCCGCGTGATGTCAACGAGTACCGTGAAGTCCTCTATTCCAACCTGGAAGAATTCGAGCGGCTGGGACGGATGATCGGTGACATGCTGTTCCTCGCCAAAGCTGATCATGGTCTGGTGGTGCCTGAGCGCTCGCCCGTGAATGTCAGAGCCGAGATAGAGGCGCTGTATGAGTTTTACGACGCCTTGGCGGCGGAAAAACAATTGGTCTTGAGCGTTGAAGGAGAGGGCCAAACCTCGGGCGACGCGCTGATGTTGCGGCGGGCTTTCAGCAATTTGCTATCCAATGCCCTCCGTCATGCCGACCTTGGATCGATGGTGAAAGTCAGCCTGGTGCCCTCAGCGGATCGTTTGGCTGTACTGGTCTGCAATACGGGTGATACCGTGTCCATGGAGCATCTGCCCCGGCTGTTCGACCGCTTTTACCGCGTGGATGCATCGCGGCAACGCCAGGATGAAGGCGCTGGTCTCGGGTTGGCAATTACCCGAAGTATCATCCAGGCGCATGGCGGTGAGGTCACGGTCACGTCCAGTGCCCGGCAGACCTGTTTCCGGGTTGAGCTGCCTGTTGCGGTTCATGGCAGTCAAATCGTCTGGAGCGTACAGCCTTGAACCAGAACAGGCTCACGCGCAAGCGCCTTTCAGTACTCTTGAGTCTGCTGCTGACCGCTTTTCTGTTCTGCCAAGGCGTAGCGAAAGCAGCGGCGTTGATTCCGGCACTGTCACAGGTGGTCGTGGCCACTGTTCCGCTGAGTTGTCACGAGAGGATCCAGCCGCTCCACACGACTACAGAAGCGGACTGCGACACGGGTTGCCAACATCTCGATAAAGCGTACAGCCCTGAGTCGCAGCCCTCATCTTGGGTTCATCTACCGCTGGTGTTTATATTTTTTATGCCCGCGCTGCAGGGTGAAGCCGGCAGCCCGATTGCCTTTGCTTCCCTCCCATGGCACGACCCGCCCGGCGATCCGCCCATCCCAATCCGCTTCCAGCGCTTCCTGAAATAGCCCGCGCCGTGCGGTCGTGTTCTGCCGGCCGCCTCCCCTCTCCCGTTCGCGATGCGAATGGACCGTATTTGTTATGGCTGGTAGCCATAGCACTTCGTAACCCGCCTGACCGCTGTCTCCCACGCTCCCCGTCCGGAGATCGCCGCAGGCCTTGAATGGTGATGACCCGATGAGGATGCCCGTTCCCCGGAGCCTTCCCCGCGCCTGCTTGCTCGGCTGGATGGCTCTCAACTCTGGTAGCGTCACGGCTGAAGAACTGAGTTTTGCCGACGCCCTGCAACAAGCCCGTCTCCATGCACCGCAAATCGTGCAGCAGCAGGCCAATTTGTTCGGAGCCACGGCGGCACAGCGTGCCGCTGACGCCTTGCCCGACCCCAAGGCCTTTGTCGGAGTCGATAACCTGCCAATAAATGGTGCCGACCGTTTCAACCTCACCCGCGACTTCATGACCATGCAGAAGATCGGGGTGATGCAGGACATTCCCAACCGCGCCAAACGTATGGCCCGCGCAGAGGCTGCCCAAGCCCGTATTGATGAGGCCGCCGCTGACCTCCGCCTGACCGAAAGCGTTGTGACCCGCGAAACCGCAGTCGCTTGGCTGAATCGTTATTTTCTCGGGCGGCAACTTTCTTTGTTCGTGGACCTAGAACAGGAAAACCGGCTCTGGGCTGGGGTGGTGCAGTCGCAACTGACCGCAGGGAAAGGCCTGATGGCGGATGCCCTGCTGCCGCAACAGGAAGTGATCAGCCTTGCCAACCGGCGAGACGATCTGGAGCGGGATATCCGCAAAGCCGACGCCGTGCTGGAGCGCTGGCTGGGCCGCTTTGGCAAATTTGCCCCCGTTGGCGAGCCGCCAGCGTTCACCCTTAATCCGGACACTCTGCGCCAGCATGTTGAGCACCATCCGGACCTGAACCGCTTTACCCCGCTGGCCAACCTGGCGCAAGCCGAACTCCATGAAGCACAGGCCGCCAAAAAGCCGGACTGGGGTGTCGAGTTGGCCTATCAGCAACGCGGCCCCGGCTACAGCAACATGGTCTCGGTGCAGGTCTCAGCCGATTTGCCCTTGTTTACGCACAGCCGCCAGGACCCGCTGATCGCCGCGAAGCAACAAGCCTTGGCCGAAGTGGACGCCGAACGAGAGGCCATGTTGCGCGAGCATGTGGCGGCGCTGGAGGCCGACCTTGCCGACTACAAGGCCCTCACCCGGCAGCGGGACCGGCTGCAGCAGGAAGCCGCACCGTTAGCTCAACGAAAGGCGGACCTGTTGCTGGCCGCGTATCAGGCTGGCCGCGCCGAATTGGGGCTGGTTCTGACGGCGCGGCGGGAATCGCAGGCGTTACGGTTCCAGATTATTGAACTGACCGCACAGCAGCAACAACTGGCCGCGCGCCTGCATTACCTCTACACCCCTGATCCGGAGATCGCGCCATGAGCCGCCATATCCTCAAGACCGTGCTGTTTACCGCATTTATCGCTACCACCGGGGCGATTGGCGGCTACTGGTTCGCTCAGCGTCCGCACGCGGCAGCGGTCATGACCACTGTCGCCTCATCCTCGGCCCAAAAGCCGCTGTACTGGTATGACCCGATGGCGCCCGACCAGCATTTCGACAAACCCGGAAAATCGCCCTTCATGGATATGCCGCTGACACCCAAATACGCCGACGGCAACGAAGCCTTACCGGGCCTGCGAGTGGACAACACGGTGTTGCAGAACACCGGAATCCGCTATGCCACCGTCACGCGCGGCCGTTCTGGCTCCGCTGTGGAAGCGCCCGCCACCGTCGGATTCAATGAGCGCGATATCGCCATTGTCCAGACCCGCACCGGCGGTTTCGTGGAAAAAACCTATGACCGCGCGCCGGGCGATATGATTCCGGCCGGTGCGCCGCTGCTCGACCTGCTGGTGCCGGAATGGGCTGGGGCGCAAGCCGAATACTTGGCTTTGCGCCAAACCGGCGATGTCGGACTGACGCAAGCTGCCCGCAACCGCCTGCGCCTTCTGGGGATGTCGGACACCCTGATCCAGCGTGTAGATCAGATCGGGCAGGTGCAGAATACCCTCACCATCAGCGCCCCCATCGGCGGCGTTATCCAGTCGCTGGATATCCGGCAGGGCATGACTGTCAGCCCCGGCATGACGGTTGCCCGGCTCAACGGACTCAGCACGGTCTGGCTGGAGGCGGCGATTCCTGAAGCACAGGCCGGTCAAGTCAGGCCGGGCCAGGCTGCCGTCGCCCGTCTCGATGCCTATCCCGACCTCGCTTTGTCCGGCCAGGTCATTGCCATCCTGCCGGAGGTTAACACTCAGAGCCGGACCTTGCGGGTGCGGCTGGCGTTCCCCAACCCCCGCCAGCAATTGCGGCCCGGCCTGTATGCGCAGGTTCGGTTGGTGACAGCGGCTAGGACGGATGCCTTGTTGGTGCCCAGTGAGTCTCTGATCCGCACCGGTAAGCGCACGGTGCTGATCAGCGTCGATCGGCAAGGTCGATTCCAGCCGGTCACGGTGACTACGGGCGGCGAAGCGGACGGCCAGACCGTCATTCTGTCCGGCGTACAGGCCGGGGAACGGGTGGTGGCCTCGGGGCAGTTCCTGATCGACTCTGAGGCCAGCCTGCAAGGCGTACTGACGCGGTTGGCGAGCGATTCGGCGGCAACAATGACAGCTCCGTCAAAGTCTGTCCCGGCTTCGGCTGATATTGAAGCATGGGGCGTCATCGAGGCGATAAGCGTCCATGAAATCACCCTCTCCCATGAGCCGATTCCTGCGCTGGACTGGCCTGCGATGACGATGGCCTTTCCAGTTGCCGCCGAGGTCAAGACTGCCGGATTGAAGGTCGGGCAACGGGTGCGCTTCACGCTGGTCAAGGGTGTCGATACCCCGACGATAACGGCAGTCCGGCTGCAGGGAGGTCAACCATGATTGCCACCCTGATCCGCTGGTCAGTGCACAATCGCTTCCTGGTGCTGCTGGCGACCTTGTCCATCACCGTCTGGGGTATCTGGTCGATCCGGCAAACGCCGGTGGACGCCCTGCCTGATCTCTCCGACGTACAAGTGATCATCCGCACCACCTTGCCGGGACAAGCGCCGCAGATCGTCGAGAATCAGGTCACCTACCCGCTCAGCACCACCCTGCTGTCGGTGCCGGGGGCGAAGACAGTGCGCGGTTACTCCTTCTTCGGCGACTCCTTTGTCTACGTGCTGTTCGAGGACGGCACCGACCCCTACTGGGCGCGCTCGCGGGTGCTGGAATACCTCAATCAAGTGCAGGGGCGGCTACCCACCGCCGCGAAGACCGCGCTGGGGCCGGACGCGACCGGGGTTGGCTGGATTTACGAATACGCGCTGGTGGACCGCACCGGCCAACACGACCTGGCGCAACTGCGCGCCTTGCAGGACTGGTTCCTGCGTTTCGAGCTGAAGGCGCTGCCCAACGTGGCGGAAGTGGCCAGCATCGGCGGCATGGTCAAGCAGTACCAAGTGGTGCTCGACCCGGTGAAGCTGGCGGCCTACGGCATCCCGCAAGGCACGGTGGTGGACGCCATCCAGCGCGCCAACCAGGAAGGCGGCGGCTCGGTGCTGGAGCTGGGCGAAGCCGAGTACATGGTGCGCAGCAACGGCTACTTGCAATCGCTGGATGACTTCCGCGCCATTCCGTTGAAAGTCGAAGGGAGCGGCGTGCCGGTGACGTTGGGTGCGGTGGCGACCGTCCAGCTTGGCCCGGAAATGCGGCGCGGCATCGCCGAACTCAACGGCGAGGGCGAAGTGGCGGGCGGCGTGGTCATCCTGCGCTCGGGCAAGAATGCCCGCGAGACCATCGCCGCCGTCACCGCCAAGCTGGCCGCCCTCAAAGCCGGGTTGCCCGCCGGGGTGGAGATCGTACCGACCTACGACCGCTCGGCGCTGATCGACCGCGCCGTGGACAACCTAACCCACAAGCTGGTCGAAGAGTTCCTTGTGGTGGCGCTGGTCTGCGCCGTCTTCCTCTGGCATCTGCGCTCGGCGCTGGTGGCGATCATCGCGCTGCCGCTGGGTATCCTGATCGCTTTCATCGTCATGCGCCAGCAGGGACTCAACGCCAACATCATGTCGCTGGGCGGCATCGCCATCGCCATCGGCGCCATGGTCGATGCCGCCGTGGTGATGATCGAGAACGCCCACAAGCGCCTCGAAGCCTGGCAACACGCCCATCCCGGCCAGACCCTGCGCGGCGCTGCACACTGGCGCGAAATTGCCGAGGCGGCGGCGGAAGTCGGCCCGGCGCTGTTCTTCTCCCTGCTGATCATCACTCTGTCCTTCATCCCGGTGTTCACGCTGCAAGCGCAGGAAGGCCGGTTGTTCGGACCGCTGGCCTTCACCAAGACCTATGCAATGGCGGGGGCGGCCGGATTATCGGTGACGCTGATTCCAGTGTTGATGGGCTTCTGGATTCGTGGCCGCATTCCCGAGGAGCACCGCAACCCGCTCAATCGCGCCTTGATCGCCGTTTACCGCCCGTTGTTGGACCGGGCGCTGCGCTACCCCGTCCGGACGCTGATCGTGGCGCTATGCGCCTGCCTGACGGCCCTATGGCCATTGTCGCGGGTGGGTGGCGAGTTCATGCCGTCGCTGGACGAAGGCGACCTGCTTTACATGCCCTCAGCCCTGCCCGGCCTGTCAGCGTCCAAGGCCGGACAACTGTTGCAACTGACCGACCGCATGATCCGCACCGTGCCGGAGGTGAAATCGGTGTTCGGCAAGGCCGGACGGGCGGAAACGGCGACCGATCCCGCGCCACTGGAGATGTTCGAGACCACCATCCAGCTCAAACCCCGCGAGCAATGGCGGCCGGGCATGACGCCGGACAAGCTGATCGAGGAACTCGACCGCGCCGTAAAGGTGCCAGGGCTGAGTAATATCTGGGTGCCGCCGATCCGCAACCGCATCGACATGCTGGCCACCGGCATCAAGAGCCCGATCGGAGTCAAGGTGGCCGGGACCAATCTGGCTGACATCGACCGCACCGCGCAGGCCATCGAGCGGATTGCCAAGACCGTGCCCGGCGTTAGCTCAGCGCTGGCGGAACGACTGACCGGCGGCCGTTATGTGCAGGTGGACATCCGTCGAGACGCCGCCGCGCGTTACGGATTGAACATTGCCGATGTGCAGGCGGTCATCAGCACGGCGATTGGCGGCGGCAATATCGGCGAAACTGTCGAAGGGCTGGCGCGCTTCCCTATCAATGTGCGCTATCCGCGTGAATGGCGGGACTCGCTGGAGGCGCTGCGGCAATTGCCGGTGCTGACGCCGGGCGGTGCCCAGATCACCCTTGGTACAGTGGCGGACCTGCGCATTGCGGATGGCCCACCGATGCTGAAGAGCGAAAACGGACGACCGTCGGGTTGGGTGTATGTGGACGTGCGCGGACGTGATCTGGTTGCCGTGGTGCATGACCTGCAACAGGCAATCCGGCAACGTGTACCGCTCAGCCCCGGTATCAGTCTCAGCTACTCTGGCCAGTTTGAGTTCCTGGAGCGCGCGACCGCTCGGCTGAAACTGGTTATTCCGGCGACACTGCTGATTATCTTCGTGCTGCTTTACCTGACCTTCCGCCGGATCAGCGAAGCGCTGTTGATCATGGCGACACTGCCCTTCGCGCTGGTCGGCGGCATTTGGCTGCTCTGGTTACTGGGCTACAACCTGTCGGTGGCCGCCGGGATCGGCTTCATTGCGCTCGCCGGGGTGTCCGCCGAGTTTGGGGTGATCATGCTGCTGTACCTGAAACATGCCATCGCGGAGCGGCAGGACGAGACCACGCCCCTGACCACCGCCCAACTGGACGAGGCCCTGCGCGCCGGGGCGGTGCTGCGGGTCCGGCCGAAGGCGATGACCGTGGCGGTTATTCTTGCCGGGTTGCTGCCGATCCTGCTTGGCAGCGGTACAGGTTCTGAAGTGATGAGCCGGATCGCTGCGCCGATGGTCGGCGGTATGATTACCGCGCCGCTGCTGTCGCTGTTCATCCTGCCCGCCGCCTACCGGCTGTTGCGGCTCCGGCGGCAGGCTGTTTGTGCGGAGGCCGACGACCATACGCCCTGAAGCCATTCGTTCCCCCCCTTCCCTCTGGTTTGTCCGGATCATCCGATCGACTGGGCCACCCGAGAATCCCCCCGGTGTTGGCCATCCGCCTGGGCCGGGGGCTCGTGCCGGATCGGTTCGACGGTTCCGGATGAGCCTGTTATTGGATAAGTACCGCGCATGCGACTGTAGCGCTCGCCGGATGATGCTTAAGAGCTGTCGAGTTTTGGATAAATCCCCCCGCTGATATTGACACTTGAGGGGCGTGCGCCATCGCTGGGCTTACAAAATATCTTCGGGGGAAAGTTATCCACAGGACGTTGGTTTCTATTGACACTTGAGGGGCGTATTTTTTGAATTTATTGACACTTGAGGGGCCAAAGTATTGACACTTGAGGGGCGTGCTCGGAACCGGTATTGACACTTGAGGGGCGAAACTATTGACACTTGAGGGGCTGACTATTGACACTTGAGGGGCGAAACTATTGACACTTGAGGGGCATAGCACTTCCATAAAATTTATGTAAAACAATAAATTACGCCCGCTTTTCGGAGCCACTAACCATATAACCTAAATTTAACCAAATTTATAACCACGCGCGCGA
>NZ_SHKX01000002.1 GCF_004217445.1 Fluviicoccus keumensis | reverse complement strand
CAAAACCCTATCCGATGCTGACAAAACCGAGGAAGATTGCGATTGAAGAGATCCGGCGAAATGGCCACCCGAAAAAGCTTAAGTAAGTGCCATTCGGGTCAGACACCTTTATTTTATTAACTCATCAATATAGAATTATGGTTTCAAATTACAAGGAAAGTTTATGGCACGCCTCCCCCGATATATTCTCCCCGGACAACCTCAACATATCATCCAGCGCGGTAATAATCGGCAAGCCATATTTGCCACCGACGCCGACTACCAGTTTTTCCGAGACGCCATCGTCGAAGCCGCCGACAAGCACCAATTGGCCATCCACGCCTACGTCTGGCTGACCAATCACATCCACCTGCTTGCCACTCCCGGCCGCGAAGACAGTATCAGCAAGGTATTCCAATCAGCCTGCAGGCGTTATGTGCAGTATTTCAACCAGACTTACCAACGCACCGGAACCCTCTGGGAAGGACGCTACCGCGCAACAGTGGTTGATAGCGACCGCTACCTGCTTACGCTGATGCGATACATCGAACTTAACCCCGTCAGGGCCGGAATGGTCGTCCAAGCCGCTGACTATTCCTGGAGCAGCCATGCCCGATATGCCGCTGGACAGACAGGCCTGAATGCGGACTGGCTGAAACCGCATCCTTTGTACATCAGCTTGGGAAACACTACGGAGGAACGGCAGGTGGCTTATCGCGCATTGTTCGGAAAACCCGTCGCCGATCAGGAGTTGCAGGATATCCGTGAGGCCACCCACAAGGGATGGGCGCTGGGCGGAGAGCGGTTTCAGGCACAGATTGAAGCGTTGACGCAACGGCAATCAGCCTCCAAGGGACGGGGGAGGCCCAAGGTAAAAGGATAATCGTGTCTGACCCCTTTTCCCTTCATTGTGTTGCCTAATTTTCAAGCGTAGATTGTTCTGGACGGTAGGAACAAAACAAAAAATCAGCGGGAGAACGGCCATGGCGGCGCATGCCGACACAGCTTTATCTGCGGTGGCCGCACGCTACCTCAGACGTATGAGCGTCCTTTGGGTGGTCCTGCTGATGGCAGCCTGCGGCGGCGGCAGTTCTCCGGAAGCCGACCAGACCATCGCCGCCCTGTCCGCCTGCGACCAGCCCGCCGAGCTCGACAAGTTCGGCAATGTGACGGTGCCGCCGGAAGCCACCAATGTCACCGCCCCGACCTACGTTGAAGAAAATCGCGGTTTGCTCACCGATCTTTATCCGGATATCGACACCTCAACGGACGCCTTCTACGCCAATCAGGTATGCGACCCGTCCATCGGCGGCGATGAACCCCCGGCCGAAGTACCGGAAAGCGATGCCGATAAAAGCGCGGAAATCGCCCTGGAGAAGTTTGAACAGAACGAGGTTCCCGCCCTGGTCACCAATGTGGCCGAGCACCCGCTGCCACCCCTGTCCGATTTCCCGGCCATGCCGGATGCCGTATGCTTCACCAAGACCGCCGGAACGGAAGTCAAAACCCCCACCCCCTGCAACAGCAAGATCTTTCTGGACAGCAGCCAGCCTTTTGAGGGCCGCGACATTATCTATGTCCATGGTCTGGCGACCGAGCACCTGACGGCCCGGCTGAATCATCCGCCATCCGCCATGGGACCGGTCTATCCGGCCAACCGGGTGTGGCCGCAGGACGCCTCGGAGTTCCTCAATACCGGCGGCTATTTCCGCACCTATGCCGAGGACTACTGGAAAAGCCATATCGAGGAACATCTGGGGCAAGGCTGGCAATGGACGCCGAACGATGCCGCGCCGGTCTATCAGCCCAAGCACAACCGCTATATGCTGGTGGCTTGGTCATCCAATCAGCGTTTGGCTTATGCGCAGGATGCCCTGATGAACCAGATCAGCCAGGCCATTCTGGCCAACAAGAACGTGGTAACCCCGCCGGGCTATCCCGCCAACTGGGACAAACCCTTCTGCGCCAACGGCTGCATCCTCATTTCCCACTCTACCGGCTCACTGATTGTCAGCACGGCCATGGCCAAGGCTGCCAGTGAGGATTACGGCAAAGGCGGCATCCAGATCGCTGAGCGCATGGCGGCCCATATTTCCTTCAACGGGGCCATCTCGGGAAGTCGCGTCGCAACCGTCGGCCTGGTGCTCGGCATGGCGATTTCCTTGCCGGTGGATGCATCAAACGTGATCTGCGATATGTTTAACGTTTTCCTTGGCATTACGGGTAATTCCACTAACAGTTGCAATGCGGATACCAGCTACCTTGCCAACAGCGTCTTGGTGGATCTGGTGCCGGCGGTAACCCAAACCGTCTGGGGACCGCTGGTCAACAAAACGCCCGTCCCCACCGTGACCTTTGCGGGCGGGCATCCAATTGGGGGTTATGTGGTGACCAGCAGATTTCTACCCGGAGTGGATGACGGCGTGGTCACCATGGATTCGGCCTGCGGCAATCCCAACCCGGTACAGCCCGGATTATTCGCGCCCAGCGGGGTCACGGTCTTCAGCATGATCAAGGCCTTTGACATGACCGGATTCGGGGGACGGCTGGTGCGGAATTCAGGAGTGCTCACGGCGGAAAAGAACCTGAAAGTGCCGTTCCCGACGCCGCTCTATCTGGCGGCAGCGTGCAGCCCCTGGCTGTCGCCGACCGGCATGGTATTGCCCGTTGTCTATGCCTGGGCCAGCACCCCGCACGATCCCCGGAACCGTTATCACAACCATTATTCCTTCGTGCAAAGCATTGCCGAGCACTCGCATGACGGCGGCAAGGCCGACTGGCCCAGCACCTTGGGTGACCCCGCTTCCACCCAGCGCCATTACCTGTTTTTTGGTGACGATAATCTGGAGGAAAGCCGAGCGGTGACCGACAGCACCATTTATACCCGCACGATCGATACTAACGGCACGCATCTGGTGAAGCCGGTTCCGGTGCGCGAATTTGTCCGCGGGCGTCAGGTTGGATTCAACTTGCCGTTCAAAATCAAGGGTTGCCGCCAGGATGGTCTTGCCAACTATTATTGCAAACGCTGGCTGTGGAAGCGGACATACCACCTGCTGGATAATTGGGAACAGAAGCAGAGTAGTCATTACGCCTACGAGTTTGTGGGCAGGCGTTAAGGGGTGAAGGCGCAGATGCGGGGCATTAACCGGCTTCCGCATTTTGCGCGCGGGAGGCGGTTTGCCGATTTACACGAGGGGCCGATTATAAAAGGCCGATTTAAACTAATGGTGGAGCCTGAGATCTTATACTAACGGCTGCACTTCTTCCCGTAAGTATTTAACCAGCTTTAGCCATTCGTCGCCCTTAATGGCGGTTATATTAGCCCCTCCACGTCTGGCCTCCCTAAGATTTACCGTCAACGTCTCAAAATCGGGATTTCCACTTAAGCGCGCAACAATCAGACAATTAGGCGCATATGAGCTATTCTGAATATAATCTCGCAAGTTTGTGTCAAAACAGCCATTCATTACTTGATCTATACCTCTAATATCACATGCTATATCCAAGAGAGGAAAGATCACTTTCTCTATAAAACCCAATCGCTCAAGAGCCAAATCATAATCAGAAATCATACTTCCTAGCTGCGCCGAATTTCCATAAACCGAATAAGCATCCAAATACAATGCGGGTAATCTCTGAAGGAAATTAAATCTATCATATATTTTGCTAACATCACGATTTATCACATAAAATCCAACAGGCAAAAAATAATCTCCACCACCACCCTGATAAACTATATTAATATATTGACCACCTCCCAACTGTTGACGTAAATAGCAATACTCGCCATCCAATGGATCCTTCACCTTCTTATTAAAGCCATGCCTTGCCAGCATCTCCTCAAACTTCGGATTGAACCACTTCTTGAACTCACTCAACCGCTTCGGAAACCCCGGCGCCTCCATCTCCCGCAAGGCCCCTTCCCAGACCTTCCGCATGTTCTCCGGCACCACCTGCCCGTCCGGCAGAAACGCCATCCCCAACTCATCATCCAGCATCACCAGACGTAACGCCCTTGCCTCCTCCGCCATGACCTTCAGCGCGGGTACCCAATCGTCCGATGGCAAATCCAGCGACAAGATGGCCTTCTCGTTTGCCAGCGCATCTTCTCCCAGCGTGCCGTAGTAGTTCTGGTAATCCTCGTTATCCGGATCTTCCGCCAACAAGCGTTCGCCCACCTTCCGAGCAAACACCAGCAGCTTCTCATTCGGCGCAGATACCTTCACTCCCAACAAGCGGTGAAAATCCGCCGAAACAGCGGCACGATCTTGCGGTTCAGCTCCAAAGGGTTGCGGGTCCCAGACCAACAGGGCGCGGATCATGTTATCTCCTTTTTTACCCGCAAACCTGCGCCTCAACCAGCTGCGCCAGCAAACACAGCGAATCCTGCCAGCCCAGATAGCACATTTCCACCGGAATGGCCTCGGGAATTCCCTCCTGTACCACTGTAATCTCGGTGCCGCCGGTCACCTCACGCAAATCCACCGTGGTCATCATCGACCCCGGCAGATTGGGGTCATCAAAGGTATCGGTATAACGCAGGCGCTGACCGGGAACCAGTTCCAGATAGGTGCCGCCAAAAGCATGGCTCCCGCCATTGCCGAAATTGGTGAACGACATGCGGAAACCGCCTCCAACCGTGGCGTCCAGATGATGCACCGTACAGGTAAATCCATTGGGCGGCAGCCATTTGGCCACGGCGGCCTCCGTGATGAAAGCGCGATAGATACGCTCGGCGGGAGCACGCAAAACGCGATGCAGGCGAACGGTTCCGGTCGTCATGGTTTTTTCTCCTTGGGGATGGCAAACATCATCTGCAGCGAGGCCGTCTCAAGACGGCTCCTGCGTCACCTCCACGGTCAAACGATCCAGGTTCTGCTCGTTGGCCGGTGTCACAATATGCTCGATCTGCCGCGCCAGATCGGCGCTTTCAAAGACCTGCTCCCAATCCACCCGGGTGGCCCAGTCCGACAACGGCGTCAGGGTCACCGTCAAGCGGAAACGGGGTTCGGAGACATGGTCGATGGTAATTCGGCGATCCGGTTCAATATCGGCGAAACGGCTGCGGTTCGGGTAATTCGCGCCATCAGGGCCGTGCATGACAAAAACCCAGTCGCCGCCCGGCCTGAAATCGCAAAGCTCGAAAGTATTGGTGAAGCCCGCCGGACCCCACCAGCGCGCCAGACGCCGGGCATCGGCAAAGGCCGCAAAGACGGCGGCGGGTGTGGCCGGAATGGCGCGGGTGGTTTCGAATTTCATCAAGGGCTCCTGGTCAGCGGCGTGCGCTTCCTGACGGTTCATCAAGGGTTGGGGCATGGTCTTGCCGGGACTAATTTGGCACGGTTGCCAACGCCGGGCAACCGCAAAAACCAGCCTCACCCCGCGCCTGACGTTACCCGCTGTTCCTGTTATTCTATGCGGCTGGTTTTGCGATTTATCCGGCGATCTTTCAGGAGTACATCATGCCCGCTTACCGTTCCAGAACTTCCACCCAAGGCCGCAACATGGCGGGCGCCCGCGCCCTCTGGCGCGCTACCGGCATGAAGGATGAGGACTTCCAGAAGCCGATCATTGCCGTGGCCAATTCCTTCACCCAGTTCGTGCCGGGCCACGTGCACCTGAAGGACCTGGGCCAACTGGTCTGCCGTGAAATCGAGAAAGCGGGCGGCGTGGCGAAAGAGTTCAACACCATCGCCGTGGACGACGGCATCGCCATGGGCCACGACGGCATGCTGTACTCCCTGCCCTCGCGCGAGATCATCGCCGACTCGGTGGAATACATGGTCAACGCTCACTGCGCCGATGCGCTGGTGTGCATTTCCAACTGCGACAAGATCACCCCCGGCATGCTGATGGCCGCGCTGCGCCTGAACATTCCCGTCATCTTCGTTTCCGGCGGTCCGATGGAAGCCGGCAAGACCAAGCTTTCCGACAAGTTCATCAAGCTCGACCTGATCGACGCGATGGTGGCGGCGGTCGATCCCAATGTCAGCGACGAACAGGCCGCCAACTACGAGCGCAGCGCCTGCCCCACCTGCGGTTCCTGCTCCGGCATGTTTACCGCCAACTCCATGAACTGCCTGACCGAAGCGCTGGGCCTGTCGCTGCCCGGCAACGGCACCACGCTGGCCACCCACGCCGACCGCGAGCAGCTGTTCCTGGAAGCGGGCCGTCGCATTGTCGCCATCACCCGCCGTTACTACGAGCAGGACGACGAATCCGTGCTGCCGCGCAACATCGCCAACGTCAAGGCTTTCGAGAACGCCATTTCATTGGACATCGCCATGGGCGGCTCCACCAACACCATCCTGCACCTGATGGCCGCCGCGCAGGAAGGCGAAGTCGATTTCGGCATGAAGGACATTGACCGCCTGTCACGCCGGGTGCCGCAGCTGTGCAAGGTGGCGCCGAACACCCCGAAATACCACATTGAAGACGTGCACCGCGCAGGCGGCATCATGAGCATCCTGGGCGAACTGGCGCGCGGCGGCCTGCTGCACACCGACGTCTCCACCGTGCACGCCCCGACGATGAAGGACGCGCTGGCGCAATGGGACATCAAGGTCACCGACAACCCGGATGTCCATAAATTCTTCCGCGCCGGCCCGGCGGGCATCCCGACGCAGGTGGCGTTCAGCCAGAACTGCCGCTGGGACACGCTGGACGACGACCGCGCCGAAGGCTGCATCCGCTCGGTGGAACACGCTTTCTCGCAGGAAGGCGGTCTGGCCGTGCTGCACGGCAACATCGCCGAGAACGGTTGCGTGGTGAAGACCGCCGGGGTGGACGACAGCATCCTGGTGTTTGAAGGCCCGGCCCGTATTTTTGAAAGCCAGGACGCCGCCGTGAAGGGCATCCTGAACGATGAAGTAAAGCCTGGTGAAGTCGTGGTAATCCGCTATGAAGGCCCGAAGGGCGGCCCCGGCATGCAGGAAATGCTCTACCCGACCAGCTACCTGAAGTCGAAGGGTCTGGGCAAGCAGTGCGCGCTGCTGACCGACGGGCGTTTCTCCGGCGGCACTTCCGGCCTGTCCATCGGCCACGTTTCGCCGGAAGCGGCTTCGGGCGGCGCGATTGCGCTGGTGCAACCGGGCGACCGCATCCGCATCGACATTCCCAACCGCACCATCGACGTGCTGGTAAGTGAGGCCGAACTGGCCGATCGCCGCGCCGCGATGAACGCCAAGGGCAAAGACGGCTGGAAGCCGGAACATCCGCGCGCCCGCAAGGTCAGCACCGCGTTGAAGGCCTATGCGGCCATGGCCACCAGCGCCGATCGCGGCGGCGTGCGTGATCTGTCGCAGCTCGACAAGTAAACCGGCGTCAAAATGACGGCGGCCGGGATATGTCCCGGCCGCCCGACCCTTATCCGAATCGCTCTTATTCACGCACCCTGAACGGCAGCGGCTCCTTGCTGTTCTTGAAACGTTCCGTCTGCACCACCCGCTGCAAGCCCATCACCGTGTAATACGGCGCCTGCCGCTGCACGGCATTGATGGCCCAGGCCGGAATCTTTCCGCCCGGATCAATGTAACCCTCCACTTCCTCGCGCGTGGTGCCATCCGGCTGCGGGGTCCATTTGATGATCATGTCCTCGGCGTTCATCCGCACCAGCGGCGGCCTGGGAGGCATGTAGTCCGGCTTGGCTTCCAGTTTGAACAACGCATAGCCCTTCTTGGCCGTGTAAGGTTCGATTACCGCGTGAATGATGGCGTCGCGGTCCGGCTGGCTGACGGGCGCGCGATGCACCACGTAATAGTAGAACTCGGTATCCGACACCTTTTTCAATATCCGGCTTTCCTGAACTTCCCAGAACCAGCGCGGGTAATACTCGATGTCAAAATAGGCGCGAGCGACCGTTTCCAGCGGCGCATCAATAATCAGGTCGAGCTTGAAGGAACGGTATTTTTTGTCATCGTCGCGCTTGTCCCACGCCTTGATGTTCTTGCGGGTATCGTTCTTGATCAACCGCCATTCATTGCCCAGTCCCGGGCCGCGTAACTCGTCGATATCCTTGTCGGCGAAGGCCTGTTGCGACATCAGGCCGATCAGGGCAGCCAGCGCAACCGCCGTTTTTGTTCTTGTCATGGTCTTCACCTTTGTGCAGGAATGCCTGCATAGCCGGGTGACTATACAGACAAGCCGACAATGTAACCACATTACATATATCAAAACAAGATAGCGGTCACAATCAAGCCTGCAGCGGACACGCCGACAGCAGGCCTGTCAGGCCAATCGCGGCGTTTCCCACTGAAACAGCATATCCAGCAAGCGCCGGAAAATTTCCTGGGTGTTATCCGCTTCAAAAACCTGCTGGCTGACATCCTGCATCGACAACCGGGTGGCGTGCATCAACAGGATCTGCGCCATGATTTCGCGGAACGGGGCATTGGCGGGCATGGGAGGGGTAATATCCTGCTTGACGAAGCGCTCAATCTCCGTCAACAGCGGCATGACGTATTCGAGCACCATCTGCTTGCCCATGCCCGAGGGGCGCAAGAACTCCGCCAGAGTCAGCGACAGCAGCCTCGGGTGGCCTGACCAGACATCAAACACCTGCTGCATGATCAGCGGCAACTTCAGTTCAACCGGCATGTCGCTGTCCAGCGCCCGACGAATTCCCACCCCGATCGGTTCAAACAACTTGGCGCGGATCACTTCGTCAAAAAGGTCTTCCTTGCTGGCGAAGTGATGGAGGATGGTTCGGGCGCTGATGCCGACATCCCGTCCGATATCCGCCAGCGAAGCCTGATGAAAGCCTTGCGCGGCAAAGGCCGTTGCCGCGGCATTCAGGATGTCGGCGCGGGTATTCCGGTTCTCGGATTTGGCGGGTCTGGCCATGGATAAACACAGGGCAAATTCAAAGGTTCCTATCATATCTCCCCTTGCAGACAAGCGGTTGCAGGGGTTTCGCTTATTTTGGCATCGATCGCGTTCAATTGTTTTTTCACGCCAGGCAGATGGCACCAATGGGCAAGATTGTCGGACAACGAACGATCATCCTATGCAAAGGCCATAATAAAATGGCGTTACATTATGCAGGATGCTCAGGAGCCGGATTACCCGGCAGCCCGTTTCGGGCTTCAATGGACGCTCAGGACAGCCACACGGTCAACCAAGCCGTGATTTCCCGAAAGAGATTTGACCCGTTCCGCCCAGCATCTACGCTGAGTTAAGGACGTGGGCAACATCATCATAACAATCCTTAAAAAGGTGGAAATCATGCGCACCGCCCTCATCGCCTCCGCGTTGGCCTTCGCCCTTACCAGTCCCTGCTTCGCCGACCAGGCCGACACCATCGCCCAGGAAGCCGACAAGCGCCTGCACGGCTTCGGCGACAGCGCCGCCACCCTGAAGATGACGCTGGTCAACCCGTCCGGCCAGACCGCCGAGCGCGCCCTGCGCGTGCAGAACCTGGAAACCGGCGACGGCGACCGCAGCCTGATGATCTTCGATACCCCGCGCGACGTGGCCGGTACCGCCCTGCTGACCCATACCCAGCCCGGCAGCGACGACCTGCAATGGCTGTACCTGCCCGCCATCAGCCGCGTCAAGCAGATTGCCGCCGGCAACAAGAGCGGTCCGTTCATGGGCTCCGAGTTCGCCTTTGAAGACATCGTGACGCCGTACTGGCAGAAGTTCAGCTACAGCTTTGTGCGCGAAGAAAAGTGCGAAGCTCTGACTTGCTTCGTCATCGAGCGCAAGCCCAAGGACGCCAATTCCGGCTATACCCGCCAGCAGGTCTGGATTGACAAGCAGGATTACCTGATCCGCCGCATCGACTTCTATGACCGCCGCAATACCTTGCTGAAAACCTATACCGCCACGGGATTCCAGAAGGTGCAGGGCTACTGGCGGCCCGCCTCGATGCTGATGGTGAATACCCAGAACTGCAAGCAGACCCGGCTGGACTGGTCGGAGTTCAAGTTCAAGACCGGGCTGAAAAAGGATGACTTCACCGAGAACGCGTTGAAGCGGGCACGCTGATGCGTACCGTCACTTATGGCGCGCTGGCCGCGCTGGGCCTGACAGCCACAGCGTACGCCGCTCCTGCGTTGAAGGCGGAAGTGGGTCTGGAGGCTACCGCCTATTTCCAGGATGGCACGCAGGATCAATCTTCAAAACAAGCGTCGTTGCGCCTGTTGGGTGATGCGCGTTGGGACTGGAACGGCCGCGATGACAGCTTCACGCTGAAGCCCTTCGCCCGCCTTGACAGCCAGGATCGTGAGCGCAGCCATGCCGATGTGCGCGAGGCCCTGTGGCTGCATGCGCGCGGCCCGTGGCAGACGCGCGTTGGCATCGGCCAGACTTTCTGGGGCGTCACCGAAGGCGCGCATGTGGTGGATATCGTCAACCAGACCGACACGCTGGAAACCCCGGAAGGCGATGCCCGGCTGGGCCAACCGATGCTGAATGTCGGCTGGGAACGGGAGGCGCATCTGGTTGATGTGTTCGTGCTGCCGGGCTTCCGTGAACGGCCGTTTGCCGGATCGGACGGACGCCTGCGCCTGCCCTGGGTGGTGAATACCGATGCCGCGACTTATGAATCCGGCGCGGGCAGGAATCATGTCGATCTCGCCGCCCGCTACCAGTTCAGCGCCAACGGCCTGCGGCTGGGCCTCAGCGGCTTCCGTGGCACTTCCCGCGAACCGGAACTGCAGCCGGTGGTGGACATGACGAAGGTGGGTCCGGGCTTTTTCGCTCCCGGCTACCAGCCGGAACTCCAACCGTACTACCCGCAAATCACGCAATGGGGCGTGGACCTGCAACTGACGCGCGGCGACTGGTTGTGGAAACTGGAAGCGATCGACCGCGACGGTTTCGGACCAAAACGCTTCCACACGGCCGACGCCGGGTTGGAATACACGCAGGTGGGTGTTTTCGGCAGCCGCTGTGACCTGGGCTGGCTGCTGGAAGGCATGTACGACAGCCGTCAGGAGCAGGCCACCCATCCTTTTGAACACGACGTGCTGCTGGGCTGGCGGCTGGCTTTCAACGACGAGGCGTCCAGCGACCTGCTGCTGGCCGTATTGCGCGATACCGAACATCCGGAAACCTATGTGCGCCTGAAGGGCAGCACCCGCCTCAACGACCGGCTGAAGCTGGCGGTGGAAGCGCGCGTGCTGGCCACCCGCGACCCGCAAACACCGTTCGCCGTACTGGCTTCACCTGATCTCGATTACAAGCTGCGCAGTTTTGGCGATGACAGCCATCTCCGCGCCGAACTGACCTGGTTTTATTAAGGAACACCGTGAATGACGACTTCCACACCTTCCAAGACTGACGCCTTCTGGCAGGCCCTGGCCTGCTGGATCGTGACGCATCCGTGGACCAGCATTCTGGTGTCGCTGCTGGTGACGCTGGCTGTCTCGGCCGGTAGCGCCGGTTATATCTATTCCACCGACCATCGCGCCTTTTTCGGTAAGGACAATCCGCAACTGCTGGCTTTCGAGAAGCTGCAGGAAGACTACACCAAGACCGATACCGTGCTGATCGCGGTGGCGCCGAAGGACGGGAAAGTCTTCAGCCGCGAGTTCCTGGCCATCCTGCAAGCACTGACCAAGGAAAGCTGGCAGGTACCCTATTCCCAGCGCGTCGAGTCCCTGACCAATTTCCAGCATGTGAAAGTGGATGGCGACAGCATCGCTACGGAAGATTTGGTGACCGATGCCGCGGCACTGAATGACGCGACGCTGGCGGACGTGAAGCAGGCCGCGCTGGCGGAACCGTTCCTGGTCAATTCGCTGGTCAATCCGCAAGGCACTGTCGCCGGGGTGCGCATCACCCTGAACATGCCGGGCAAGGAACCGCTGAAGGAAATCCCCGCCGTGGTCGACCAGGTGCGGAAGATGACGGCGGATATGGCCAAGGCGCATCCGGGACTGGACTTCCATCTGGCCGGGCAGCCCATCGCCAACAAAGCCTATCCGGAAGAGTCGCAAGCCGATGGCGTGCGGGTGTGGCCGTGGTTCCTGCTGACCATGATGGTGATGCTGACGGTGCTGTTCCGCAGCCTGAAGGCGATGCTGATCACGCTGGCAGCCTGTCTGCTGGCGGTGTTCGGCGGTGCGGGCTTTGTCGGTTTCTTCAAATTCGTGGTCAACGACGGCGTGATCGTGGCGCCGGTTATGATCCTTTCGATGGCCTTTGCCGACGGCATCCACGTGGTGGTGAACTGGATCCAGGCCGTCAACAACGGCATGAACAAACGCGACGCCATGGCGGAAAGCCTGGCGCTGAACATGGGCCCGATGACTGTTACCTCGGTGATGACCGCTGTCGGCTTCCTGACGCTGCTGTTCAACGATTCCCCGCCCTTCCAGGTGATGGGTCTGATTGTCTCCGCCGGGGTGGTGTTCGCGCTGCTGCTGACCTTCTTCTTCACCGCGCCGTTGCTGGCGGTGCTGCCGGGCGAACCGCCGCGCAAGATCTCGCCGCTGATGCGCGAGGATTCGCCTGCGGTGGCCCGCTTTGCCGACTTCCTGATTGCCAACCACAAGGTGATCCTGACGATCTGCCTGGTGCTGGCCGCCACCCTCAGCCTGTTCAGCCTGAAAAACCAGATCAACGACGACATCGTCAAGTACTACACCCCGCAGGCCAAGTTCCGGCAGGACATGGAGTTCGTCAACGCCAACCTGACCGGCATCGCCGAAGTGAACTACTCCCTGCCCGCCGGCGGTCCGGACGACATCGCCGATCCCGCTTACCTGAAGCAGGTGGACACCTTCAGCCAGTGGCTGAAGACCCGGCCGGATGTGACGCAGGTGAACTCGGTGGTGGATATCGTCAAGCGCATCAACCAGGTGATGCACGGCAACGACCCGGCCTTCTACCGCATTCCCGACAGCCGCCAGGAAATCGCCCAGTACCTGCTGCAGTACGAACTGTCGCTGCCGCAAGGGGCCGACCTCAACTACCTGATCCGTTTCGACCGTTCGGAAAGCCGGGTGCGGGTGGCGGTGGGTACGTCCAGCGGGCAGAAGATCATTGCGCTGGATGAAAGCGCCCAGCAGTGGCTGAAGGCCAACGCGCCGAAGGCGATGCAGGTGCAGGGCAGTTCGTTGAACCTGATGTTTGCCAACATCGGCGCCCGCTCCATCAACGGCATGTTCGGCGGCATGCTGGGCTCGCTGATGGCGGAGTCGCTGTTCGTGATGCTGGTGTTCCGCGCCTTCCGCCTGGGCCTCACCAGCTTCATCGGCAACCTGATTCCCATCGGCGCCGCCTTCGGTTTCTGGGGCATCCTCAACGGCAACATCGACGTCGGCCTGACCGTGGTGCTGGGTATCTCCTTCAGCGTGGTGGTGGACGACACAATCCATTTCATCGCCAAGTACGAACGCGCCCGGCAGGTGGAAGGCAAGGATCCCGCCGATGCGGTGCGCTACGCCTTCAGCCATGTCGGCTTCGCGCTGCTGTCGACCACGGCGGTGCTGGGAACGGGTTATGCGTGGCTGGCCAATTCCGCGATCCAGCTGACGGTGAATACGGCCATCGTGACCTGCGCCACCATCCTGATCGCGCTGGTGATTGATGTGTTCCTGCTGCCGTGTTTGTTCCTGGTGATGGACAAGCGGCAGGTGAAAGCGTAGCGATTTTCCCTCTCCCAAGGTCTGGGAGAGGGTGGCGCGCGGCGCCGGGAGAGGGTTCGGCGGTGGTGGCTTGAAGGTGTGTGTTCAGGCTGAGTATGTCCCCCTCTCCCTAGCCCTCTCCCCCCTGGGGAGAGGGAATTTTACTTAACAATTTACTTTTGAGAATGACTGCAAATGACTGACCTGAATATCAATTCTCCCTGGCCTGCCCGCTTCATGGCCTGGGTGCACCAGCGCTTCGCACTGCCGAACGCGCTGCTGTTCTTCATCCTCTACATCACCGCCGCCGTGGTGGCGCGCGCCGCTGCCGGGGGCGAAATCGCGCTGGGCGGACTGGACGTGCTGGCCTGCGTGGTGACCTGGTCCTTCTTCCTGCTGCTGCGCGTGTTTGACGAGCACAAGGATTACGAACTGGATTGCAAGAACCACCCGACCCGCGTGCTGCAAAGCGGCCTGATTACCCTCGACCATCTGAAGATCGTCGGCGGTGTGACGCTAGTGCTGCAGCTGGGTTTCTCGCTGGCGCGCGACGGCGGTTTCGGGCCGACGATGATTGCCTGGTCGGCGATGTTCGCCTGGACCTGCCTGATGGGAAAGGAGTTCTTTATCGAGGAATGGCTGAACAAGCACCTGACCTGGTATGCCGTGTCACACATGCTGGTGATGCCGCTGATCGTGTGGTGGCTGGCCAACATGGCCGTGCCGGGCGTGACGCTGACGCCGCAACTGGAGGCGCTGATGCTGCTGGCCTTCATCAGCGGCTTCTGTTTCGAGATTACCCGTAAGACCAAGGGGCCGGAAGAAGAACGCGACACGATCGAGTCCTATTCGCGGATTTTCGGCACTCAGGGCTCGGCGATGGTGGTGATGGGCCTGGTGACGGCGATGGTCGTTAACCAGATCTGGTTGATCAACCTGCTGTCCCCTGAGAAGTTCCCGATCTGGTCGGGCGTAGTGCTGGGCCTGTTCTGGTTGATGGGCATGAAGCAACTGCTGGCCTTTACCAAGGCCCCCTCGACCGAAGGCCGGGAAAAGAATGAAAAGTCGGTGGCGCTAACGCTGCTGGCGGGTTACGCCGTGGTGATCGGCGTGGTGTTGTCGCTGCACGGTGCGGTTCTGGTATGAGGAGCATGGAAATGTCAAACGTTCGTCCCTACGCGTTTACCCCCCACTACCTGTTCGGTGAAGAACACGCCGGGCTTTGCCAGTTCCAGCGTGAAGGCGTGGCCTATAGCGCCAATCCGGTGGATGTCTCCCGCGAGCACCTGTGCGTGGCCATTGACGAGTCGCTGACGCCGCCGGAAGTCGGGGAAACCATTCCCGATATCCGCATCCGCGTCCTGGATCGTGATTTCACTTTCCCCTGCCTGACCGTCAAGGCGGTGCGCCAGGAACCGTGGTGCCCTACCGAAATCGATTTCTGCACGCTGCATTGCGAGAACAGCATCCAGTACCTGTGGGAAATCAGCTACCTGCTGCGCAGCGCCCCGGCCCTGTCCAGCGATGTCAGCTATGACGACATCAGCCTGCCGAAGGTGCCCGCGCGTGGCCTGTACACTGAGGAAGCGCGGCAGGCGCGGCTGGAGTTCGTGCGCGAGGAAACCGGCGCGGCCATGGAAGAGGTGTCGCAAATCCGCCTTGACCCGCGCAAGCTGGTCAGCAACATCGAGGCGCTGATCGGTTCCGTGGAAGTGCCGGTGGGTGTCGCCGGGCCGCTGCACATCAAGGGCAGCCATGCGGGCGGCCTGTTCTACGCGCCGCTGGCCACCTCTGAAGGCGCGCTGGTGGCCTCGGCCACGCGCGGCGCCACCGCCCTCTCCCGTTCTGGCGGCGTCACCACCCGCGTGCTGGGTCAGCGGATGATGCGCGTGCCGGTGTTCGTCTTCGAAACGATGGCGAACTCGCTGTTCTTCGCCGAATGGATCAAGGACCACTACCGCGAACTGGCGGATGAAGTCGGCAAGTATTCCAACTACGCCTCGCTGGAAGAAGTGCAGCCCTATGTGCTGGGGCGCGCCGTGCACGTGCACTTCATTTACGAAACCGGTGATGCCGCCGGCCAGAACATGACCACGACCTGCACCTGGCAGGCCTGCCAGTGGATCCTCAAGCACATCAAGCGTTTTGAAGGGTTGCGCATCGAGAACTTCCTGATCGAGGCCAACCTGTCCAATGACAAGAAGGTGACTTACCAGACCTTCCTGAAGGGCCGCGGCGTGCGCGTGGTGGCGGAAGCGCTGCTGACCAAGGACACCTGCGAACGCATCCTCAAGATCAAGCCGCGGCAAATGGTGGCGGCCTACCAGTACATCGCCTCCGGTTCCATCGCGGCGGGCATGATCGGCATGAACATCAACGTCGCCAACATCATCGCCGCCATGTTTACGGCGCTGGGCCAGGACATCGCCTGCGTGCACGAGTCGTCGCTGGCGCACCTGCATATGGAACTGACCGACGACGACGACGTCTATTGCACCATGATGCTGCCGTCGCTGGTGATCGGCACCGTCGGCGGCGGCACCAACCTGCCGCAGCAGCGCGAATGCCTGGAAATGATCGGTTGCGCGGGTCCCGGCAAGGCGCACAAGCTGGCGGAAGTGATTGCCGCCTACTGCCTGGCGCTGGACATTTCGACGCTGTCCGCCGTGGCGTCCGACCAGTTCGCCCGCGCCCACGAGAAGCTGGGCCGCAACCGTCCGGTCAACTACCTGAAGATCGGCGACCTCAACCCCGAGTTCGTCAACCTGGCCGTGGCCAAGACCGGCCTGGCGAAGTTCCAGGTCAGCGAGATGACGGCGCTGAGCAAGAACATGGGCGGCTCCAGCATCATCACCGAACTGACCGCGCACAAGATCAACAAGCTGGTCGGCCACTTCCCCTTCCGCCTCGATACCGATCAGGGCGTGAAGGAAGTGATGATCAAGGTCAAGCCGCTGGATGCGGAAGTGATCCTGATGGTCAACAGCATGGCCAGCATGTGCAACCCGCGTCTGGCGCAGGAGTTCAACAACTTCCGCGACCACGTCGGTTTCAAGGGCTGCCACGTGCGCGAACTGGCGGTGATGAGCCAGGCCGACCCGCGCTTCACCCGGCACGCCCCGACCACCTACGGCGTGGTCAACGATCCGGAACGCGAGGCCTACATCATCATCCAGGAGAAGCTGAGCGGCATGGAGCACATGGACTCCGCCGACAACACTTCCGGCTGGACGCGTGAGCACATCGAGGCCGCCATCAAGGGCATCGCCGAAGTGCACAGCATCTGGCTGGGCCGCGAGGAAGAACTGAAGCAGCAGCCGTGGCTGGTGGATTACCCGACCACACAAAACATGAAGGAAAAGCTGCGGCTGTGGGAATTGCTGGGCGTGCATTCGCGCGAGGAGTTTCCGGAATGGTTCTCGGAGCAGGATCTGGCTTATTACCGCGACATCGTGCACAGCATCGGCGACTGGTGGTCGCTGATTGAAATGATGCCGCGCACGCTGATCCACAACGACTTCAACCCGCGCAACATCGCTTTCCGCCGCGACGCCGACGGCAAGCTCTGCCTGTGCGCCTATGACTGGGAACTGGCCACGCTGCACCTGCCGCAACACGACCTGGTCGAACTGATCGGCTTCACGCTGTACGACCCGCTGGATCCGGCCGAGGTGGAACATTACATCGAACTGCACCGCACCGAGCTGGAACGCCACAGCGGCATGACGCTGGACTCGGTGATGTGGAAGCGCGGTTATGTGCTGGCGCTGATGGACATGCTGGTGAACCGCCTGCCGATGTACATGATGGCGCACACCTTCCGCCACTACGAGTTCATGGAGCGCGTCTACCGCACCTTCCGCGCCATGCTGGACATTGAACAGGTCGGCCAGCCGGGAGTGAAGCCATGAGCCGCTGCCTGTATGCGCAGGAAGAGGCGCTCTTCCTGAACCCGGAACTGCTGGGCGGCAAGGCGGCCAACCTCGCCTGGCTCAGCCGCGAGGGCTTGCCGGTGCCGCGCTGGTGGGTGGTGACGACCGATATCTTCACCCGCTTGCTGCGCGAAAACGGTCTCAGCGAGATGGTCGTCCGGGAACTGGCCGGTATCGGCCCGGACACGGACCCGGCGGCGATTGAACCGATTGCGTCACGCATCCAGACGGAAGTCCTGCGCGCCAAGCTGTCCGGCGACCTGCTGCAGGCCATCGGCGAGCTGGTGAAAGGTCGCGAGGAACAGTTCTTCGCCGTGCGCTCCTCGGTGCTGGGAGAAGATGCCCAAGGCGCGTCCTTCGCCGGGCAGATGGACAGTTACCTGTTCCAGCGCGGCCGGGCCGATATCGGCGCCAGCCTGCTGCGCGTCGCCGCCTCCGCCTTCAACGCCCGCGCCCTGCAGTACCGCATCGCCAAGGGCATCGCGCTGGATGATATCCGCGCCGCCGTCATCATTCAGGAAATGATCGAGGGCGAAGTTTCGGGCGTGATGTTCACCGCCCATCCGCTGACCGGCAGCCGCCGCCATGCGCTGATTTCCGCCGCCTGGGGCGTGGGTGAAGGCATCGTCGCCGGCATCTGCAACACCGACGAGTTCAGCGTCGGCCTCTTCGATAACACCATCGACAAGCAGCTGGCCGACAAGGACCAGGCCGTGGTCTTCGACCGCGAAGCCGGACGGGGCACCAAGGAAATCCATCTGGACGGCGAACAGCGGCACATCGCCTGCCTGTCCGACGCACACATTCTCAAGCTGCGCGACATCGGCCTGAAGATCGCCACGCTGCAACATTTCCCGCAGGACATTGAATGGGCCATCCGTCAGGATCAGGTCTACATCCTGCAAACCCGGCCGGTGACCCGCCTGCCGGAGCCGAAGGAGCCGGTCGGCCGCCGCATCGTCTTCGACAATTCCAACATCCAGGAATCGTACTGCGGCGTCACCACCCCGCTGACCTTCAGCTTCGCCAACCGCGCCTACGCCACCGTCTACGAACAGACGATGCGCGTGCTGGGCGTCAGCGAAAAGCGTATCGCCGAGCACCGCGATATGCTCGACAACATGCTGGGGCTGGTGCATGGCCGGGTCTACTACAACATCAACAACTGGTATCGCGGCCTGTTGCTGCTGCCCGCCTTCAAGACCAACAAGGCGGACATGGAGCGGATGATGGGTCTCACCGATCCGGTCGATCTGGTGCAGGACCGCGAGTTCAGCTTCGGCGAGAAACTGCTGCGCCTTCCGCAGGTATTGCGCGCGCTGTTCAACCTGCTACGCGGCTTCCGCCAGATGGGACAGCGCGTCACCGAGTTCCGCGCCCTGTTCGAGAACGCCTACCGCAGCATCGACCGCGACCACCTGCACACCCGCACCCCTGGTGAGCTGATTGATGAAGCGCGCCGCCTCGACCGCGACCTGCTGCAACGCTGGACTTCGCCGATCATCAACGACTTCTACGTGATGATGATGAACGGCAAGGTGCACCGCACGCTGGTCGACGCCGGCTTCACCGAACCGGCGGTGTTGCAGAACAACCTGCTGTCCGGCGAGGAAGGCATCGAAAGCACCGAACCGACCAAGATGCTGCTGCGCATGTGCGCCTACATCCGCACCAACCCCGCCTTGCGCGCGCTGGTCGAGAGCGGCGACAACCACACCCTGCTCGCCCGCGTGCAGGTGCAGGATGCTGACTTTTATGCCCAGTGTCTGGATTACATCGAGCGTTACGGCGACCGCACCATCGGCGAGTTGAAGCTGGAGTCGGTGACGCTGCGCCAGGACACCGCCTTCCTGTTTGCCGTGCTGAAGAACTACCTGACCCGCAACGACCTGACGCCGGAAACGCTGGCCGCCAAGGAAGCGCAGTTCCGCGACTCCGCCGAGGAAGAAGCCTTCACCGCCATCCGCAACAAGCTGGGCAGCCGCGCGCTGGCTAACTTCAAGAAGAACCTCGACAAGCTGCGCGACGCCATCCGCAACCGCGAGAACATGCGCCTGGCCCGCACCCGCGTCTTCGGCTTGTACCGCGACCTGTTCCTGGAAATCGGCAGCCAGTTCGCCTTCAGCGGCCTGCTGGACGACAAGCGCGACGTGTTCTATCTCTCCGTGGATGAACTGTACGCCATGCAAGACGGCCGCGCCGTGCAACTCAGCCTGAAGGCGCTGGTGGCCGGGCGCAAGGCCGAGTTCGCCGAATACCAGAAGGCCGATTTGCCGCACCACTTCTGGACGCACGGCATGGTGTATTACCAGAATAGTTACCGCTATCCCTTTGAAGTGGAAGAAGAAGCCACCGGTAATGAATTGAAGGGAACCGGCTGCTATCCAGGCGTGGTGGAAGAGAAAATCCGCTTGATTTTCAGCCCGGACGACGAGTTGTCGCTGAACGGCCAGATCCTCTGTACCGTACGCACCGATCCGGGTTGGGCGCCGCTGTTCCCGACGGCGGGCGGTATTCTGGTCGAACGCGGCTCAACGCTGTCTCACTCGGCGGTGGTGGCGCGTGAACTGGGCATTCCGGCGATTGTCGGTATTCCCGGCATTACCCAGAAGTTGCAGGATGGGGAGAAGGTGCGCATGGACGGGGCGAAAGGGACGATTGTGCGGTTGGATAGCCAAGAGCTTTGATAGTTCGTAGGGGCGCACGGCGTGCACCCTTTTGAATCAAACAGATATTGTGTTCGTTGACGAGGGCGCACGCAGTGCGCCCCTACGGTGACTCGAAATGACCGGCATCATGACTTCGTGGAATCCTTCCGCTGTGCTCCCCGACGCCTTCCTCGACCTGCCCGCGCGGATCTACGCCAACGACCCGTTCTGGCTGGGCGAGGACCCGGCTTCGGTGCGGCAGCAATTCAGTGCCCTTAATCCGTGGTTCGACGAGGGCCAGGCCTGGGTCGGCGTGGTTCCCGGTAAGGCGCGGCTGGCGGGGTTCGTGGTGCCGGGCCAGCTGGTGGATGGCGAACAGGCCGCTTTCTTCGGTTTCTGGGAAACAATCAATGAGTTGGAAGCCAATCTTCAACTTTTTGACGAACTGAAGTCCTGGGCGCGCGTGCACGGCGCGACCCGCCTGTATGGTCCGATCAACTTCACCACCTTCGGCGCGAACCGGGTACGGCTGGACGGTTTTGAGCACGGTGCGTTTCCCGGCGAGCCGTGGAACCCCGATTACTACCCGGTGTTGCTGGAACAACTCGGGCTGGATATCCGCTACCGTTATATTTCCACTTTCGCCAAGGTGGACGAGATCATCCCGCCGGTAAAGCGGGACTACCTGCGCGTCAAACCGCAGCTGGAACAGGCCATCCGCTTCAAGCCGATGACCGCCGACTACTGGGTTGATCACCTGGACGAGCTGTACGGTTTTGTCGGTCAGGTATTCGGGGCCAACTTCGCCTATACCCCGATTTCCCTGGAAACCTTCCGGCAGGTTTGCGGACCCGACTTTGCCCGCAAGTTCTGTCCGCAAACCTCGGTGCTGGCGGAAAGCCTGGACGGACGCATCGCCGGGTTCTTCCTGGTTTATCCGGATTACGGGCCGCTGATGCGCCAAACATTGCCTGCCCCCCTTCCCACCGCGCTCGTTGACTACGATTCCTGCGCCGCGCTGCTGCCGCAACCGCGTCTGGCGCTGGCGAAAACCGGCGGCGTCCATCCCGATTTCCGGACGTTCGGTCTTTTTACCGCCATGAGTTGCGAACTGACGTTGAGGGCGGAAGGTGTGTATGATGAAATAGCCGGCGCGCTGGTGCGCGAGGATAACGCCTCGCTCAACTTTGCCGCGCGACACGGGACTGCCCGGCATCATCATTATGCGTTGTTTGGAACCCCTTTATGAGCGGAAGCAATCTCGTCCAGCCCCTCTTCGCCGCCTGGGATACCCATCCCGACAAATCCGCCCTGCGGATTCCGCGCATGCGCGGGGTGGAATGCCTGTCCGAGCAGCACCTGACCTTCGGCCAATTGAAAGACGAAGTCGGCCGCTATCAGCGCGCCCTGGACGCCCTTGACCTGAAGAAAGGCGACCGCGTCCTGGTGCTGTCCCGGGTGCGCGCCGAACTGTATGTCCTCATGGTGGCGTTGCTGGGACTGGGGCTGGTGCCGGTACTGATTGACCGCGGCATGAGCGCGGGCCGCATCCGCGCCGCCATCCGCCTGAGCGGCGCGCAGGTCGCCATCGGTGAAAGCGATATCCTGCGTTACTGGTGGTTCTTCCCGCCGATGTGGTGGATGAAACGCCTGGCGCTGGACGGCAAGACCCTGGGGGTCGAGGATTTCAACACCTGGCTTCCCACCCACTTCGAACCCCGCATCGAATTGCTCGCCAAAGACGCCCATGGCCTGATCACCTACACTTCCGGCAGCACCGGTGTCCCCAAGGGGGCCGACCGCACCCATGACAGCCTGATCGCCCAGCATCACGCCATCCGCGAACACTGGCAGGACCAGCCGGATGATATCGACTGCCCCAGCTTCCCGGTGCTGGTGCTGCACAACCTTTGTTGCGGTATCACCACGGTATTGCCGAAGGTCGATCTGGCCACGCCCGGCCGTTTCGACCCTGTGGAACTGGTCAAGCAACTGCAGCAGGAAGGCGTTACCCGTCTGTCCGCTGCGCCCGCCTTCATGCAACATCTTTGCGACTACGCCATTGCCCATCAGGTGCAGCTGCCCGGCATCCGGGCGGTCGCGATCGGCGGTTCGACCTTGCCCTCCCGACTGGTCAACCGGTTATCGGTGGTATTTCCCGCTGCGCATATCGTCGGCGTCTACGGCTCTACCGAGGCGGAACCCATTGCCGATGTGCAGCTGGACGAACTCCTGCGTGAGGGCGACAGCCACGACGGCCATCTGGTCGGTTATCCGGCGCGATCCGCCACCGTCTGCATCGTGCCGATAGGACAGGTGTTGAAAGACGACGCCAAGGTACGGCGCGTCCAGTGTGCGGCGATGACCATCGGTGAAGTGCTGGTTTCCGGCAAGCATGTATTGAAAGGCTATATCGACAATCCGGATGCCACCCGCGAAAGCAAGATTCCCCGCGCCGACGGTACGGTCTGGCACCGCACCGGCGATGCCGGTTATATCGACGAACGCGGCCGCCTGTGGCTGGTGGGGCGCATCAAGGACGGCATCAAGGTGGGCGACCGCATCATCTGGCCCTACCCGCTGGAAAAGGAGCTGGATGACCTGCCCGGCATCCATCGCGCGGCCGCCATTGCCTGGGATGGCCGCCTCCTGCTGGTGCTGGAGTCCGCCTCCGCCACACCGTTGGACATGAGCGCCATTGTTGAACTGATGCGACAATCCGGTATTTTCCGGGTCAGTTGGGCCACGGTTCCCGCGTTGCCGGTCGATGGGCGTCATAACAGCAAGATAGACCGCCTGCTGTTGCGGAAATGGCTGGAGCAAGCCAAGTTGCGGCCTCAGGATCTGGAGCTGTCATGAAACACAGCGATCGTTACATCATCAGGCTGAACCCTGTCGATTGCCTGACGCTCAGCGGCGTTGTCACCAGCCTGGGCGCGCTGGCGCTGGCGCTCAAGGGGCAGTTCTATCTGGCCGCCGCGCTGCTGTTCATCGCCATGCTGGGCGACGCGCTGGACGGCATGCTGGCGCGCAAGTACCGGCTGGAGCGCCCCTTCGGACGCTATCTGGACGGTTTCATGGACGTCCTGATTTACCTGGTCACCCCCGCCTTCATTCTCTACACCCACGGCATGGACGGCTTCTGGTCGATCCCGATCCTGATCATGGTGGCCAGCGGCTGCGTGCGGCTGGCGGTATTCAACGATATCGGCAACATCCAGGAAGAGACCGGCGGACTGGCCTATCTGGGCATGCCGGTGTTCTGGAGCGTACTGTTGCTGGCCGGATTCCTGCTGGCCGACTTTACCCTTCCCGCCCTGTGGCTGAACGGGCTGATGACGCTGGTGCTGCTTTCCTTCAGCCACAACATGCTGCTGCGCCGTCCTTTCTTCAAGTTCACGAAGCTATGGCAAATTCTGGCCATTACGCTCGGCGGCGCCGCCATTTTCCTGGTGCTGCATGTTTCCGGACGCATCCCCCTTGTTTGACGCACTGCTGACCGCCTGGTATCTGCAACTGCCGGTGATTGTCGGCGGGGTGCTGCACATGGTGGTGGTGACACGCAACCTGTGGCCATCTTTGTGCATTCCGGTGCATCAACCGCTGTTTGGCGCGAACAAGACCTGGCGCGGCATCATTGCCGTTCCCCTGCTGACCGCCTTCGGCGCCATCCTGTTATGGCCGCTGGAGTGGCTGTTGCAGGCACGATCGCCGTTGCACGGCAATGCGCTGTGGCTGGCCGGGATCGTGGCCGGGCTGGGGTATGTGCTGGCGGAGCTGCCCAACTCCTTCCTCAAGCGCCGTCTGGGCATCGCGCCGGGCGCCACGCCGAACCGGGCCAAATACCTGTTCATCCTGCTGGATCAACTCGATTCCGGCATTGGCGTAGCGCTGGCCTACCTGTTGTTCCTGCCAACGTCGTGGAGCGTATTCACCGCTTTCGTACTGTCCTTTCCGCTGACCGCACTGCTGGTCAAACGCCTGCTGTTCTGGGCGCGCCTGAAGAAATCGGCGGTCTAGCGCGTTCCCAGCCGCCGATATCCGGCATCGTAAAGCCCCGTCAGCAGCAAGCCGCCGGCTTCATTCACGCGAAACTCCCCGTAACGCGCCGGCTGAAATACCGCCGCCTGTCCTTCAGGAAAGAAATAGGCATTGCTGGCCAGTTTCAACTGACCGCGCCGGACCCGGTATTGCAGGGCCAGCTCGCCCGGACGCAGCGTGTCGGGACGTGTCCGCTCTACCTGTTTCAAGGTCGCCACCGCATGCTCATCCAGCTGCACCAGCAGGAAACCGTCGTCCGTATCACGTTGCGCGCCGGAGCGCGTTTGCATCAGTTCACGTTCCAGCGCATAGCGCAGGCGCATGTAATCTCCCTGCATCAAGGATCGCGGGTCCACCGGCGCCAACGGCAGCAACACCCATGCGCCGTCTCGCAGCTGCCGTTCCTTGTCCAGCACCGCCTGATTCACCAGCAGCAGGATCAATATCCCGAAAACCGCCATCAATCCTCTACGCATGGCGTTCATCCTCCCGGCCCAGCCAGTGCAAGACCGCATAGGCCAGCAGGAACACCAGCCCCCCGCCCCCCAGAATCGCCGACTTGGTCAATAACGGGGTTTGCATCAGGTAGTAGTAGCGAAACAGGAAACCCCAGAACACGGTGGTGCCCAATCCCGCCAGCACCGGGTTTGAACGGGCGAAACCCAGCACCAGCATCAGCCAGGCCACCGTCAACCCCTGGGCCTGCGTCGACCACAGGGCGACTGCCACGATTCCCGCCCAGGCCAATCCGCGCATGCGCGCCGACATCATCGCTGCCCGCTGATGCAGCAACCAACCCGCCGTCCCCATCCAGACCAGCGCCACCAACGCCTCATTCAGGTTGCGCAAGAACACCGTCGGCGGCTGCACCTCCTGATGACGCAGCATTTCCGCCAGCAAGGTCGGCCCCAGCAAAGCCAGACCATACGTCTGCAAAAGCGCAATGGCGATGGCGGCTGTTACCGGGCTCCAGATGGCCGCCTTTGCCATCCGGTGATTTTCCGTGAGCATCACCCAGGCCAACGCCGCCGACAAGCATCCCGACACCAGCCACAGCAGGGGCGTATGGGCGGAAGCGAACGTCAGCGCATAAATCACCGCCATGGCGCTGATGAAACGGTGTACCGGCAAGGGAATCCGGAGCACCAGCACCACCTGCAAACCCGCCCACAACAGCCAGAACACGCTTGTGTCCCAATAATCCTTGAAACCGCCCAGCAGCATCACCTGCCCGGCCAGACTGAATACCAGCCCGAACTGCGCCCGGAAGTCGGAGCCGGATGGCCGATGCAGCAACGCGGCGGCCAGCGCCGTCAGCAAGCCGCCCAACGCCAGCAGCGACCCGGACTGACGGAACAAATCGTGAAACAAGGTTCCCAGAAAAATCAGCAGGCAGACCGCCGCTAGCCAGCCGGACAGGCCCTGCACCGCCCGCACATACCAAGGGGCCGGCCGCTCTTCCGACGGCATCTCGCCTTGAACCACGCCCGCCGCACGCAGGCGCTCCCACAATTCCCGACCGTCATTCATGGGGAACCTCCCGGAAAACCGCCTTCAACCAGCGTACCGCCGCGGCGGAGCACACCATCATCCACAGGCTCATGGTGAGAAACGCGAATAATCCGTCGCCGTGAAACAAGTACTTGCCCAACGCCGATGTGCTGACCACCATCACCGAAAACACCATTCCGGCCAGCATGAACAGATCGTGCAGCCGATAGCGGTAAACGGCCAATATCGCACCCGCCCAGGCCAGATAGACCGTCAGCACCGGCAACAGGCCCATATCCGGATTCAGCACCTTTTCCAGCGTCTGCAGGCTGACCGCCGCTCCACCCGCCAACGCCAGCAAACGGGGGCCGGAACGGCCCGGCAACCAGTCCACTTGGCGGGTTTTCCATTCCCATAACGCCAAACCGGCGTTGTTCAGCAGGAACAGCAACCAGACCGGCTCGTCACCGCGCGCAAACCAGCCCGACAGCACGCCGCCGCTGCCGTAATACAAGGGTACGGCGACATTCACCAGCACCGCCAGCAACAACCATAGCGACGCGGCGCGCCCCAACAGGGCCAGGGGCAGAATCAGGCCCGCCCAGGTTGCAAACAACTGCCAGGTATCCGCACCGGTCTGGTAGGTTTGCCCGAAATAGGCCAACAAGACGCCGGTGAGCACCCCGGCGGCAGTCAGGGCCATTTTCCCGGCGGGCCGGTCAAAGCGCAGCCACGCCGCCGCCAGACTCAGCGCCAGACCCAGTTCAATCAGGCCAAAGCGCGCGAAACGGCCCAAGGCATCCCAGTTGGCGGCAAAAAAGAAAGCGACGCTGGCCAGCAGCAACGCACCGGCATTGAACAGCAGGAAGCGTTCCAGGAAGCGACGCCACTGGGCCGGCGTGGGTTCTATACCGGCAATGCCGAAAGCGGTATCCAGGTGTTCCGGGGGCAGGACGCCGCTTTCCAGCCAGTGACGGAGGCGGGTTTTGTCGAGGCTCATCAGGATATCCGTAATGTCGGGAGTGCTGACAGCATAGGCGCAGAGGGGGTTGCGCCTCTAGCGGATATTGTTTGATTTTGGATGAAGGGGAAATCACGGCGCTGAAATGGTCGCCAAAGAAAAAGCCCCTTGGCTTTTGGGCTCAAGGGGCTTTTCCGAAGATGGTAGACGCAACTGGACTCGAACCAGCGACCCCCACCATGTCAAGGTGGTGCTCTAACCAGCTGAGCTATGCGTCTGTTTCTGTGGGGCGTATATTAGGGGGAATCTTTTCCTTCAGCAACAGAAACTTCAACCAATTGCGTCTTTTGTGGTCGATACGCGGGCCATGTGCGCATTAATTGGGCAAGTTGCCGCACCGACACTGCATCTCCCGCATTCCTGGGGGCATAACGCAGCCGTTCATACTCGGCGGCAAAGGCTTTTGCGTGCGCTTCCCACTGCGGCTGGGCGACGCCGACACGCGCCATCCACGCCAGCACGCCTTCACCCGGATGACGCTGCAAGCCCCGCCGCGCCCAGCGGGCTGAAAGCTTCAACACCAGCGCATCGGCCGGGTCCACCGGACGACGGTGACGCACGATGGTCCACGCGGCCAACAGCAACGCCACGGCCACCAACGCCCCGAACATGACGCCCAGTTGCCGCCACATGGAGGAATTGCCCAGCAGGTGATAGAGAAACTCTTCCTGACTGTGCGTGTCATAACCCACCACATCGCGCTGCCAGCGGTAATTCAGATAGTCCACCATGTTGCGCAGCTTGCCGAGCAGGCGGTAATTGTTGAAACGCACCGCGCTCATGGCGGAATTGCCCCACATCGCCTGGTTATCGGCAACGGCATTCATCCCCTGCTCGATCCGGGTAGGCGCAACCGCAGAGGTCGGATCGAACTGCACCCAGCCACGATCCGGCAGCCAGGCCTCAACCCAGGCATGCGCGTCCATCTGGCGGATTTCCCAGGAGTCGCCGGTCGGGCTGGGTTCGCCGCCCTGATAGCCGGCCACCACGCGCGCCGGAACGCCGCCCGCGCGCAGCAGGAAGGTGAACGACGACGCATAATGCTCGCAGAAACCGCGCTTGGTCCGGAACAGGAAGTCATCAATACGGTTATTACCCAACGGCGGCGGATCCAGCGTATAGGTGAACGGCGAATTGCGGTACCAGCGCAGAATGGCGTTAATGTATTCCCGTTCACTGCCATAGTGCTGACGCCATTGCTTCGCCATCTGCCTTGCTGTCGGGTTTCCCAACGCGGGCAATTGCAGGTTTTCGCGCAGCAACCATTCAGGCAGCACCGGATCCAGCGCCACCACATCATACCGGTCCGCTTCATAGGTCAGCCGCTGGAAGACCGGGTCGCGGCTCAGCAACATGAAATCGCGGGTAAGGCCAATATCCTGCACCCGCCCGGTGGAAACCACCAGCGAATAGAGCCAGGGCTTGTCACTGGCCTCCATGATGACCCGGTAATGCAGCGGGTTCAGGCTGCGGATCTTGATGCTTTCCTGCACCCAGTAGGGGAACTCGACCTGACTCCAGGCGACTGTTCCGCCATTGGCCATGCGGGCATCCGTGCTGGGGCGCCAGGTCTTGCCGTCAAAATGACTGAAGGTCAGGCCGCGCCAGTACATTTCATTCTTGGGCGGCGGATTGTGATCGGGGAACTCCACCCGGAACGCCAGTTCGGTGGAACGCCCCAGGCTGACCATGTCACCGGGAGACATCGAGTCCGACATGCCGATCTTGCCGCTACCCGCGGACAACTTCATCGTCCATAACGGCGGCAGACGGGGAAAGAACATGAACAGGATCAGCATCAGCGGCACGGCCTGTCCCAACATGACCATCGCCTTCCGCAAGCCAACCTGTGCCGGAATGTCGCGCAGGTTATTCACCACCAGCGCCATGGTCACCACCAGCATGGCCAGCAGGCAATACGCGGAAGCAAACAGCCCCTGTTCGAACAGGAAGGCCGTCGCCAGCACAAACAAGGACAGCACCATCAGGATGTAGTAATCGCGGTCGTTGCGGTATTCCAGCAACTTCATCGCCAGGCAGAAGATCAGGAAGGCGACCCCGGCTTCCGGGCCGAACCAGGTATGAAAGGTGGCGCCGATTCCCGCAGTGCCCGCCAGCAGGATCGGGGCCAGCACCCATTTGCCTGGCAGCGGGATGCGCCCCTCCACCATCGGCAATCGCCATAGCAGCGACAAGGCCAGCACGGCGGACAACCACCCCGGCAGGCGGGTCAGGTGCGGCGCCAGGGACACCGTGAGCGCCAGCAGCAGCCAGTAGCGGATGCGTGGATTCATGGCTCGCTTACCTCAAACAGGGCCAACGCCTCCAGACATTCCAGCCGGTGCCGGGGGCCGTGCGCCACCGCAATCTGCCGCCCGGGCAGATGCAGGGCGTAGGCTTGATGCGTTTGATGCAGCTTTTCCACCCACCAGGCCAATCGCGATAACCGCGCTTCACGATCCAGACCCGGCATCGCCATGTAATCCAGCGTGTCGCTGCCGGACACCGGCTCGCTATAGGTCTTGACCTGCATGCCCTGGCCCCGCGCCAGATGCTTCCACGAAACATGCGCCAACGGATCGCCGGGCACAAAGCTGCGCAGGCCTTCAAAATCGTCCTGGCCGGGACGGCGGCGGCGGCTGGATTCCGCTTCATCGGCCTCACCGGCTCCCACCGGCATGGCGTCGGACGCTACCGGCCTGGGATATACCACCGCATCCAGATCCAGATCCAGCCAGGTCCAGGCCCGCAGCAAACCCAAGGGATAGGTAGTGGTAATCTTCAGTCGGGGCGGATGAAAACGGCCGCGCCGCTCGGCGTGCAGGTATAGCGTCACTTCACGCGGCTGATCCACCAGCGACACCATTTCATGCGCATCCGCCCAATCCAGCATCAGGCTGTAATACAGCCTGCCGTTGGGATTGGACAGGCTGATCGAAAACCCCGCCGGTTCTCCGGCAAAAGCGGGCACCGTGCCGCGCGTGGTGATGCGCAGACCCGACAGGTTGGCGAAGGTATGGTGCATGGCGATGACCAGCAGGCTGCCCAGCAGGAAGCACATGCCCAATAACAGGTTGTTGGCGTAATTGATGCCCGCCACGAACAGGGACAACAGCAGCAGCGTGAAAATGCCGCCATGACTGGTCAGGAAAATGAACACCCGCCGCTGGTTGAGCACGATGTCCCGCGTGGGCGGAATGCGGCGGCGCAACCAGGCGTTCCACCGGTTCCGGTATGCGGCTTTGAGGGCGTCGGAAATGGCCATGTCAGGGCAGGACATCCACCGCTTGCATCAGCTGGTGGGTTAATGAATGCACCCGCCCCTGATCTTCGATGCCGCCGCGCAGCCGGTGTTCAGCCACCGGCGGCAGCACGGCCTGGACGTCTTCCGGTTGCACAAACTGGCGCCCTTCAATGAAGGCCCAGGCTTGCGTGGCGCGTTTCAGGGCCAGCAACCCGCGCGGGGACAGACCGTGCGGGAAATCATGGTTCTGGCGGGTATGCGTGACAAGCCGCAGCAGGTAATCCAGCACGGCATCGCTGAGATGCACCTTGTCAATCTGCTGCTGCCAGGCCTCCAGGCGGTCGACATCCACCATCGGTTGCAGCGTGGCCAGAATCTTGCGGCGGTCGGTGCCGGTCAGCAGTTCGCGCTCGGCGCGCAAATCCGGATAACCCAGCTGGATACGCATCAGGAAGCGGTCCAATTGGGATTCGGGCAAGGGAAAGGTTCCCATCTGGCTCATCGGATTCTGGGTCGCAATCACAAAAAACGGTTTCGGCAGCGGACGGGTTACGCCATCCGAGGTCACCTGCCCCTCTTCCATCGCTTCCAGCAAAGCACTTTGCGTCTTCGGCGAGGTCCGGTTGATTTCATCCGCCAGCAGCACCTGACTGAAAATCGGGCCGGGCCGGAACACGAATTCCTGTTCTGACGGGTTGAAGATGGAGACGCCGATAATGTCGGCGGGCAGCATGTCACTGGTGAATTGCAGGCGTTGATAGCTGAGTCCCAGTACACGGGCCAGGGCTTCCGCCAGTGTCGTCTTGCCCATGCCGGGCAGGTCTTCGATCAGCAGATGGCCACGGGCCAACAGACAGGCCAGCGCCAGCTTGATCTGGGTCTGCTTGCCCAGAATGACGGCATTGACGGAGGCCAGGACTTCTTGGACGGGAGAGCTCATGCGCCTTTCCTGAGTTTATTGTTGGCGTCTACCTTAGCGGAGTCGGGCGTGAAGGGGAATGTGTTAAAACGTGAATCTGCGCGGGAGACCGCGCTTTGCAGGCAAACAAGGGAAACACCGCAGGGACAATGCAAACAGAGCAGGGGCAGCACCGGGCCCGTTCGGCGGAGTCTGCTGAACGGGCCCAAGGTGTGAGGACTTAACGGCAGGATGCCGGAGCGAACTTGGCCTGCAAGGTTCCCGGCGTTGCGTTCATGCCCGCTGCCGTCGCTGTCATTTGCGTGTCCGACGCGCACGCCCATTCCACCACACCGGTTTGACCCAGAAACAGCGCGTTGTCCAGGGGAATCGGATTGGTGCTGCCGTCAGGATGGACCCACGGGCGCAGCATCAGGGTGTTTTCAGTGGCGGCGAGACCGATCGCCGTCGGATCATAGGTCACCGTCAGTTCACCGGTCGCGGCGTTCATCGCTACCGACTGCACGAACTTGGTCTTGGTGCCGATAGTGCTCCAGGTCTGCACGACCGACAGCATGTCATCGGTACTGGTGACACCCGCCAGCATGATTTGCGCATTGGCGGCAACGGCCAGACCTTCGGTGACCCGCGAACGGATGGTGTATTCCTGATACGCCGGAACCGCAACGGCTCCGAGAATGCCGATGATGGTAACGACGATCATCAGCTCGATCAGGGTAAATCCCTTTTGCATGGCGTTCATCTTGTAGCTCCCAACGTTCAGGGGTTTGACGTTGTTATTGTTACGACCCGACCGGTCGCCCTGAACGTCATAGAGCAGGAAGCATGCCAACCATGCGATTTTGTGCGCAAGCGTTTGCCGCGCAAGGGAAAGGATCTCTTTGCCACGAAACCGAATCGAGAAGCAGATCACAGAATAATGACAGGAATTGTCATTATCTGCCCGTGGCGGACGACCGTTCTGTCCGGAGCTAACCGGCGCAAAGGCGACAACCACCTGCTGCGCACCCATAAAAAAACGGGGTTAATCGCTTAACCCCGTTTCCTTGAACGCACCGCCTTTTCAGGGCGACAGCAGCGCAACCGCCGCCAGACCGCGTTCGCAGTCGGCGATCAGGTCATCACGCTCTTCCAGACCCACCGCGATACGGATCAAGCCTTCACTGATGCCCGCCAGCGCCTTGGCTTCCGGACTGACGCGGCCGTGCGTGGTGGTGGCCGGATGGGTGATGGTGGTCTTGGTATCGCCCAGGTTGGCGGTAATCGACATGATGCGCGTGGCGTCAATAAAGGCCCATGCGCCCTCGCGACCGCCCTTGACCACAACGGACAACACCCCGCCAAAGGCGCGCTGCTGGCGGGCCGCCAGCGCATGCTGCGGATGTGACTCCAGCCCGGCATAATTGACTTTTTCCACCTGCGGCTGCGCCTCCAGCCAGCGCGCCAGCGCCAGCGCCGAGGCGGAATGGGCCTCCATGCGCAGGCGCAGGGTTTCCAGCCCCTTCAGGAACAGCCAGGCATTGAAGGCGCTCAGGCTGGGACCGCAGGTGCGCACCACGCCCAGCACTTCCTCCATCAGCTTGGCATTGCCGACCACGGCCCCGCCCAGCGCCCGGCCCTGACCGTCCAGATACTTGGTGGCCGAATGGATGATCAGGTCCGCGCCCAGTTTCAGCGGCTGCTGCAAGGCCGGGGTGCAGAAACAGTTATCGACGGCCAGCAGGATGTCATGGCGATGCGCCAGTTCCGCCAGAGCGGCGACATCCGCCACTTCGCACACCGGATTGCTGGGCGTTTCCAGGAAGAACAAACGGGTTGTCGGACGCAGCGCCGCTTCCCATTCCCCCAGATCGGTCAGACTGACAAAGGTGGTGTCGACGCCAAACTTTTTCATGTACTTGTCGAACAAGACATTGGTGGTGCCGAACACCGACCGCGAGCACACCACATGATCGCCCGCCTTGAGGAAGGCCAGACACACGGCCAGAATGGCCGCCATGCCCGAACTGGTGGCGATGCAACGCTCGCCCCCTTCCAGCGCCGCCAGCCGGTCCTCGAAGATACGGACGGTGGGATTGGTGAAACGGGAGTAGATGTTGCCCGGCTCCGTACCGCCGAAGCGCGCGGCGGCCTGCGCGGCGTTCCGGTAGGCAAAGGACGATGTCAGGAACATGGGTTCGCTGTGTTCACCCTCGTTGGTGCGATGGTGACCGGCGCGAACGGCCAGCGTGTCAAACCCGGCTTCCGCCAGGGCGTCTTCCTCGAATTCCGGAATCATCGTCGGTGCTCCTGGGCGGCCCTAGATGGGCAGCTCGACTTGCAGGTCGTTGGGCAGGTCCACAATGGTGGGAGCGCCGCCCTGACCGGGGTTGTTCTTCTTGCGCTGGGCGCTGTCGTTGCGCGAGGCGGCCAGACGGTCCAGATAGTCCTCGTCGATGTCGCCGGTCACGTACTCGCCGTTGAACACCGAGCAATCGAACTCGGTGATCTCGGGGTTGCCTTCACGGGCGGACGCAATCAGGTCGTCCAGATCCTGATAGATCAGGCCATCGGCGCCGATCAGGTCGCAGACTTCCTGTTCGGTGCGGCCGTGGGCGATCAGCTCGGTCTTGGCGGGCATGTCGATGCCATAGACATTCGGATACTTCACGGGGGGCGCGGCCGAGGCGAAATACACCTTCAGCGCACCGGCGTCGCGGGCCATCTGGATGATCTCGCGGCAGGTGGTGCCGCGCACGATGGAGTCGTCCACCAGCAACACGTTCTTGCCCTTGAACTCCAGCTCGATCGGGTTCAGCTTCTGGCGCACCGATTTCTTGCGCTGGCTTTGACCGGGCATGATGAAGGTGCGGCCGATGTAACGGTTCTTCATGAAGCCTTCGCGGTACTTCACGTTCAGCTTGTTCGCCAGCTCGATGGCGGCGGTGCGGCTGGTGTCGGGAATGGGCATCACCACGTCGATGTCGTGGTTCTCGCCCATCACGCGGCGGATCTTGTTCGCCAGCTTCTCGCCCATGCGCATGCGCGCCTTGTAGACGGAGATATTGTCGATGGTGGAGTCCGGACGGGCGAAATACACATATTCGAAAATGCAGGGCGCATATTGCGGATTGTCCGCGCACTGGCGGGTGAACATCTGGCCGTTGTCGTTGATGAAGATGGCCTCACCCGGCGCCAGGTCGCGCACGGTATGGAAGCCAAGGGCGGTAATGGCCACCGACTCGGACGCGATGATGTATTCCTTGCCGTCCGGCGTATCACGCTCGCCAAACGCGACCGGGCGGATGCCGTGCGGATCGCGGAAGCCGACCAAGCCGTAACCGGTAATCATGGCCACCACGCCGTAGGCGCCCTTGCAGCGGCGGTGCACGCCCTGCACGGCCTGGAAGATATCGTCTTCATTGGGACGCAACTTGCCCTGGGCTTGCAACTCATGGGCAAACACATTCAACAGCACTTCCGAATCGGAGTCGGTGTTGATGTGGCGCAGGTCGGTGCGGAACAGGTCTTCAGCGATATCGTTGGCGTTGGTCAGGTTGCCGTTGTGCGCCAGCGTGATGCCGTAGGGCGAATTGACATAGAACGGCTGCGCCTCGGCGGAACTGGACGAACCGGCGGTCGGGTAACGCACATGGCCGATACCGTAGTTGCCGGCCAAGCGCGTCATGTGGCGGGTGTGGAACACGTCGCGCACCATGCCGTTGTCCTTGCGCAGGAACAGGCGGTCGCCCTGACAGGTGACGATGCCGGCGGCGTCCTGGCCGCGGTGCTGAAGGACTGTCAGCGCATCATACAGGCTCTGGTTGACGGCTGACTTGCCGGCGATGCCAACGATACCGCACATGGTTGCACCTCAATGATCGGGATTGGCTGTTTGAATCTGGATTTTGGGCAAATGTTTCATTTCGGCCTTGAGCTTGTCGGTCAGCGACAGGGCTTCAGGCACATAAGGCAAGGCGGCGCGCGGCAATTCGGCCTCGCGCCACCATGGGTCATTCTGGAAAAAGCGTGAGACCAGGCCGACGGACAACAGCACAATCAGCACGCCGCGCGCCAGCCCGAACAGTCCGCCCATCAGGTGGTCGGCCGGGCCCATGGCCAGGGCCGACAACAGGCTGCGCACCAGTTGGCCGATCAGGAAAACCACCGTGACCACGCTCAGGCAAATCAGCACGAACGCGGCGGCCATGCGCAACGACGGGGTTTCAATGAACGGGGCCAGCGCCGGCGCCACGCGCTGATAACTGTTGACCGCCATGATCAGGCCGATGATCCAGCCCGCCAGCGCGATGGCTTCGCGCACCAGTCCGCGGCGGAAACCTTTCCAGATGGAAAAGGCGACTACGGCAAGAATGAGAATGTCTGCCGGATGCATAGGCGTCGGTAATCTCTGGGCGGATGAAAAGGAGGTTTGTGGGGGCGGATTATAGCAAACCGCCCCCACCGGCGGCTATTCCTGAATGGCGGCGATAGCGCGCACGGAATCGGCAATCAGGCCCGGACCGCGATAGATGAAACCGGTATAAACCTGCACCAGGCTGGCCCCGGCGGCGATCTTGTCCGCCGCCGTGGCTCCGTCCAGGATGCCGCCGACGCCGATCACCGGAATGCGGCCGTCCAGCGCCTGCGCCAACCGCGACAGCGTGAAGGTGGAACGCGCCTTCAGCGGCTTGCCGCTGAGGCCGCCGGCTTCTTCGGACACGCTCAGGTTTTCAATGCCGGGACGCGTGATGGTGGTGTTGGTGGCGATCACGGCATCAATGCGGTAATCCAGCAGTTGCGAGGCGATGTCAGCAATTTCATCCTCGTCCAGATCGGGTGCGATCTTGACCGCCAGCGGCACGTAGTGACCCTGCTCCTGCGCCAGGCGGATCTGGGTTTCCTTGAGACGGCCCAGCAACTCGCCCAGCGCATCGCCGGTTTGCAGGCTGCGCAGACCCTTGGTGTTGGGAGAAGAGATATTCACCGTCACATACGAGGCGTGCTCGTAAACCTTTTCGAGGCAGAGTACATAATCGTCGGCGGCGTTTTCCACGGGGGTGTCGAAGTTCTTGCCGATGTTGATGCCGAGCACGCCGTCAAACTTGGCCTTCTTGACCTGCTCCACCAGATGGTCAACGCCCAGGTTGTTGAAGCCCATGCGGTTGATGATGGCTTCCGCCTCGGGAATGCGAAACAGGCGCGGCTGCGGGTTGCCCGGCTGCGGACGCGGGGTGACGGTGCCGATTTCGATGAAGCCGAAGCCCAGCGCCGCCAGCGCGTCGATGTAATCGCCGTTCTTGTCCAGACCGGCGGCCAGCCCCACCGGATTGGGGAAATCGATGCCCATCACCTGAACCGGTTGCTGCGGCGTCCGGAAGCCCATGCTCAGCAAGCCCATGCGCTTGGCCAGCGCCAGGGACTCCAGCGCCAGATGGTGCGAAGTTTCAGGCTTGAAACGGAACAACAGCGAGCGGATCAGGGAATACCACATGAAAAAGTCCTGGCTGGCGTGAAGGGCCGCGATTATACATGGATTGGCGGAGGATGTGGCCAACCCTCCGCCGCCCGTCCGTCAGGCCAGGAGGGCCGCCAGCACGCGGTCAAAGCGCGCGTAATAGACCACAAAGGGGGCATAGCCGGTCATGTCCTCGGGCCGCAGGCGATGACAGAACAGAGACCAGTCATCCAGCGCCGATTGACGGGCCGCCACCCAGCCGTCCAACCAGATGGCCGGGGCGCCGCCTTTCGCCTTCCAGCCGCTCAGGGTCTGGCGACACAGGCGGGCCATGGACTGCTGCAACGAGGCGCGCATGCCGTCACGGGCCTCGGCTTCCCAGACACTGCCCACCGCCAGGGTTTGCAGGGCGCGCTGCATCTGCGTCAGGCATAACAGCGATTCCACCGTGACATAGTAATGCGCCGCCACCGCTACCGGCGCATCCAGCTCACGCGCCAGGGCGCTGATATCCAGCATCGGGACAATCTGGTCCAGCACCGACAGCCGGGCCGCCAGATTTTCAGGCATCCCGGCGGTCATCAGGGCATCGCGACCGGCGGCCCAGTCCTGACGGCGCTGTTCGTTCAACAGGTCCGGCGCCTGCTGCAACAATTCGCCCAACTCGGCCATGGCGGAAATCTGCCGGAACGCCGGCGCATCGCCCTGGGTGTGCAGCAACCATTCGCAGGTGCGGCGGGCGGCGCGCTGCAGCACCACGTACTGTTGCAGCAATTGCGCACCGGGCAACTGACCGGCCATTTCATCCAGACGATCCCACCACTCGTTCAGGTTGAGGATTTGCCGCGTCACCACCCAGGCGCGGGCCAGCCGCAGCACCGTGACGCCGGGCTGGCGGAACAGCCGCATCATCGCTCCCATGCCCAGCCGTTCCGTCAACTCGCCCGCCAGACGGGTGGCCGCCAGGGCCAGCGCCAAGGGATGCTGCCGCAGTTGCTCGTCGAAACGCTCCCGCGCCGAAACAGGGAAGGCGCATTCCATTTCCGCCAGCAGCAGGCTGTCAGTCGCCAGCTCCGGGGTCGCCAGGGAAGACTTCAACCAGTTCTTGGCGTACGCCAGCAACACCGCCAGCTCGGGCCGCGTCAACGGCCGGTTGTCCCGACCGCGCTGTTCCCAACCCCGACTGTCGGGCAGAAACTCCAGCTTGCGGTCCAGTCCGGCATGCTGCTCCAGGAAGTCGGCCAGCTCGCCGTATTCGCGATGACGACGGACGGCCTCATGCGAGGCAATAGCCAGGCAAAGCGTCTGCGCCCGATTGTTGGCCAGCACGCAACTGCCGACTTCGTCCTGCCATTCGCGCAGCACCAGCGCGGCATCCTTTTCGGACAGTCGGCCGCCATGGATTTCGCGATGCAGGAAGATTTTCAGGTTGACCTCATGATCGGAGCAATCCACCCCGCCGGAGTTGTCGATGGCGTCGGTATGGCAAAGCCCGCCGTTCAGGCTGTATTCAATCCGCGCGCGCTGGGTCAAACCCAGATTACCGCCCTCGCAAACGATCCGCGCCTGCAATTCGGACGCATCCACACGCACGGCATCATTGGCACGGTCGGCCGCCTGGGCGTGCGTTTCATCCGAAGCCTTGACATAGGTGCCGATGCCGCCGTTCCACAACACATCCACCGGCAGGCGCAGAATCGCCTTGACCACGGTATCCGGATCTGTTTCGTCTTCAGCAATGCCCAGCAACTGCCGGGCCTGCGGCGACAGGGTTATTACCTTGGCATTACGGGCATAGACGCCGCCCCCCGCCGAAATGCGGTCGCTGCGGTATTGCTCCCAGGAACCGTTGCCGTCGACAAACAGGCGGTGACGCTCCTGATAAGAGGCATCGGGATCCGGCGTCGGATCAAGGAAAACATGACTGTGACTGAAGGCCGCCACCAGCCGGACCGTACGCGACAGCAGCAAGCCATTGCCAAACACGTCGCCGCTCATACTGCCGATACCGGCCATGGTCCAGCTGTCCGTGCGTATGTCGATGCCGCATTGCTGCGCCAGCAGGTTCAGGGCGACAAAAGCGCCACGGGCGGTAATGCCCATCTTTTTATGGTCATAGCCGTTGCTGCCGCCGGAGGCGAAGGCATCGCCCAGCCAGAAGCCGTATTCCGCCGACAGCGCATTCGCCGTATCCGAGAAGGACGCCGTGCCTTTGTCGGCCGCTACCACCAGATAGGCGTCGTCGGGATCATGGCTGACCACGCCCAAGGGTGGCGTCAGCTTGTCCTCGACCCGGTTGTCGGTCAGCTCCAGCAGTCCGCGGATAAAGCTGCGGTAGGCATTGACCCCACGCGCCTGCCGGGTATCGCCGGGACAACTCTCACGCACCACAAAGCCGCCCTTCGAACCGACCGGCACGATCACCGCATTCTTGACCTGTTGCGCCTTCACCAGCCCCAGTACCTCCGTACGGAAATCCTCCGGACGCTCCGACCAGCGGATGCCGCCCCGCGCCACCGGACCGAAGCGCAGGTGCACCCCGGAAACCTCCGGCGCATGCACAAAGATTTCCCGCCACGGGCGCGGCTCGGGCAACTCCTGGATTTCACGCGAAGCCAGCTTGAAGCTGAGGCGGTGATCACGCTGGGCGTCCGGCTGGAAGTACGAGGTGCGCTGCATGGCCAGCAACAGGCTCATGAACAGGCGCAGGATGCGGTCATCCGACGGATTACCCACTTCGGCCAACGCGGTATTCAGCCGCGCCACGGCCTCGGCCTGGCGGATAGCCCGATCGCCATTGACAGCAGGATCAAAGCGGGCGTGGAACAGCTCCAGCAGCATGCGGCCCAACTGCGGATAGCGGGTCAACGCCTCCGCCTGCGCGCGCGGCGACAACGGGAATCCCGCCTGTTGCAGCCAGGCCGACAGCGCCCGGAACAGGTTGGCTTCCCGCCAGCGGCATGGAACCAGGGTCACCAGCCGGTTGAAGATATCCGCCTCGGCATCGCCCCGCCACACCACCTGCATGGCGTCACGCACGCAAGACAAGGCGTGGGCCACAAACTCCCGGGGCAAGCCCTCGGGCAATTCGGTGCGGAAGTCATGCAGCCACAGGCAACTGTCCTGCAACAACAGCGCATAGGATTGCTCATTCAGCACTTTCAGGCCGAAGCTTTCCAGAATGGGCATTACCCGCGACAGCGACAACTGCTGATGCCACTGCAAAAGCTTGAAGCGGGCGGCGCGACCATCGGCGGAAATGACCTCCACCGCCAGCGGCGTATCCGGACGCTGGGTTTCCAGCCAACCGATATCGATAGCGGCGTCCTGCGGCCGGTAAGCCTGCTTGTAGCTGTCCGGGAAAACCATCTGGTAGCGGCGGAACAGCTGGTTGGCCAATACGGCCGGATATTTCGCCATCAGCACCGTCAACAACTCGTCGTCCCAGGTGCGCGCCAGGCGCTTCAGCACCGCCTCGGTTTCCTCCATGTTGATGTGCGGCGGCGACTGGTGGGCGAATACCAGCAGGATGTGCAGGCGGATCCAGCGATGCTCGGAAATGAAAGGCGTGACTTCCACGTCGGTGGCGTTGAAGCGCGCTTGCAGGAACTCGGCGGTGCGACTGACAAAGACATCGTTGTAGATCGGCTTCGGCACATAGATGAACACCGATACGAAGCGGTTCCACGGGTCCTGACGCCAGATGAAGCGCAGTTCGTTGCCGTACTTCTGCTTCACCATCGGCAGGAAGGCGTTCAGCAGATCCTGATCGGAGGCCAGCAGCAATTCGTCGCGGGGATGGGTGCGCAACAGCCGGTCGAAATTGCGGCCTTCATGGCTCAGCTTGCGCAGACCGGAAGTCAGGTCCAGGCTGGACAGCTTGTGGCGCAACACCGGCATGGTCATCGGGTCATGCTGCTGCACGCGGCTGGTGTACAACCCCATGAAACGGTAAACGTCGCCGTTCGGCATCAGCAGGATGATGACATCGGCGTGGCGGTCATGATGAATCGGCGAGCGCGTCAGCGACTTCGAGAAAACAATGCCCTTGTGACCGCGCGGCATCGGCTGATCCACCAGCCAGTCCGGCTCCATGCCCGGCCAGGCCGCCAGGCCGCAGCGCTCGGACGAGCCGTCCGGTTTTTCGTGAACCGCCGCCACGAAGGTGAAATGACCGCGCATCAGCCATTGCAGGAAGGCGTGGCTTTCCATGCGGTTGACCGACTCATCGCCGCTATTGGGAAGGTTTTCGATCAGCTGCTGACCGGCCTCGCGGCATAGCGTCTGCATGCGCGGAAAGGCTTCCACCACCTTTTGCAGCATGCCCAGCGAATTGCGGATGTCGGCGTCCAGCGCGGTCAGGTCGTCACCCTCATACAGTCCGGCCAGCTCGATATGGATCAGCGTGCGGTATTCGGCCGCCTGGGCGTCGCCGGGCGCGGGGATGGACTGGATGCGGTTGTAGCGGTCGCGGCGCAGCGGCAGGTTCAGGTCCATCAGCGTCTGTATTTCGCAGTCGCTGTGCTGCAGCACAATGCGCAGGGTATTCAGCAGGAAGGGCATTTCCCGCGCCACCACTTCCACGACCGTGCCATCGGGACGCCAGCCCACCTGTGTCAGGTCCGGATTGAAAACGCGCACCTCGACTTCCTGCCGCCCTTCCTCGGCAAAGCGCCACAGATCCAGCAGGCAGGCGCTCAGGGAATGGGGGGTATAGCGGCGCAGTTCATCCACCAGCAGGGCCTTGAGGGCAAATTCCCCGAATTGCCGAAAGGCCGGACTTCCGGCGACGGCGCAGGCGTCCAGGCACGCCTGCCGGGTTTGCTGCAGCCAGGCCTCGGTGGTGGTGATCATGAATCCGCTCCTTGTCGGTTGTTGTTTTCGGAATGACGACTGACGAATGGTGCCGATAAATATAGCCCAACTCCATGGGAAAAATCGGGTTATCTTTGTGGACTTGCGCAAGCTTTGCTTTAATGAACGGATAACCAGAACGGACCCGACCATGCCCGACGTATCGCCCCTCAGCTTTGGTGACGCCCTCCTCGCTTCCTGGCATGCCGATTTTGCCAACGCCTTGATTCTGATTGCCATTTCGGTGCTGTTGCTGGCCAAGTTCCGGGCGGAAGGTTGGGGCATCCTCAAGAACTCGCTGATCTTCGCCTCCCTGTGCCTGGTGCTGGGCGTGGCGGGCGGCGTCTGCCGGTTCCTGGGGCTGGAACTGCCGGCGCGCGTGCTGGATGAAATGGCGGTAGTGCTGGTCGGCGTGCTGGCGCTGCGCGTGTTCGGCCTGACCCTGTTCCGCGTCGGCCTGCCGCTGATCCGCATCACCCCGCCGCGCATTCTGGAAGACCTGATCCTGGTGTTCGCCTATATCGCCTGGGGCATGGTGCGGATGAGCCAGGCGGGGGTGAATCTGTCCGGACTGGTCACTACCTCGGCGGTCATCACCGGGATCATCGCGTTTTCGATGCAGGAAACGCTGGGCAACATCCTGGGCGGCATTGCGCTGCAACTGGACAACTCGCTTAGCATCGGCGACTGGATCAAGGTGGACGACCTGAGCGGCCAGGTGGCGGAAGTGCATTGGCGGCATACGGCCGTGCGCACCCGCAACGGCGAGATCGTGGTGCTGCCCAACAGCCTGCTGATGAAGGCGAAGGTCACCATTACCGGCAGCGACGATGTGCCGCAATGGCGGCGCTGGGTCTGGTTTTCGCTGTCCAACCGCATTCCGCCGCAACATGTGATTGATGCCGTGGAAAGATCACTCGCCGACGCCGAGATTCCGCTGGTCAGCCGCCAGCCCCTGCCCAATTGCGTGCTGATGGATTTCAAGGACGGCCTGGCGCAATACGCCGTCCGCTACTGGCTGACCGACGCCCGCATCGACGACCCGACCGATTCCACAGTGCGCGTCCACATCTTTACCGCCCTGCAACGCCACGGTTTCGTCATCGGCACGCCGGTGATGGACGTGAACATGACCGCCGAATCCGCCGAACTGGAAGAGCGCCGACGCAATGCCGACCTCATGATGCGGGTGCATGCGCTGCGCGGCATGGAGCTGTTCTCGACACTGGAAGATGAAGAGCTGAAACACCTGGCCAATACGCTGACCTGGGCGCCGTTCGCCAAGGGCGACGTCATCACCCGTCAGGGGGCGGTGGCGCATTGGCTGTATGTGCTGGTCAGCGGCGAAGTGGATATCTGGTACGAGGTGAACGAGCACGAGCGGCGGTTCCTGACCACCCTGCCCGCCGGACGCGTGTTCGGGGAAATGGGCATGCTGACCGGCGAGCCGCGCCGGGCCACCGTGATCGCGCGCAGCGAGGTCGAGTGCTACCGCATCGACAAGCCCAGTTTTGAATCCATTATCCGTTCACGGCCGGAGCTGGCCGAGGAACTGGCCAAGATCCTGACGGAGCGCAACCAGCAACTGGTGGCGGTGAAGGAAGGCGCGGGCAATCACGCCCAGCATCAGGCGAAAATCCTGGACGGTATCCGCCGCTTCTTCCGTCTGGACGGCAAATGAAACACGCGGGGAGCCGAAGCTCCCCACCCTGCTGTCTCAGCCCAACAACCTGCCCAAGGTTTCCGACGTATCATTGGACAAGGCGCGGCCCGCCAGCCCCTGCAGCACTTCCCGCGCCAGCGCCTGACGACCCGGCTCCAGCCGTTTCCAGCGGCTGAACGCCCCCAGCAAGCGTGAGGCGACCTGCGGATTCAACGCATCCAGTTCGGCAATCTTTTCCCCGATCAGCCGGTAACCGGCGCCATCGGCGCGATGGAACTGCACCGGGTTGGCGTTGGCGAACTGCGCCAGCAGCGAGCGCATCCGGTTGGGATTGGTCAGCGTGAAGGCGGAATGCGCGGTCAGGCGGCGGACTTCCTCCACACCGCGCAGCGGATTGGTGGCCTGCACCGCAAACCAGCTGTCGATCACCAGTGCTTCCTTGGCAAAGCGACCGAAGAAATCGGCCAGGCAAACGGCCGCATGCGGCGCATCATGATGCACCAGCGCCCGCAGCGCGCTCATGCGCTCGGTCATGTGCGGAGCCTTGCGATAATTCTCGCCAACGGCATCACGCAAGGTAAAGGACGGCGTGCCCAGCAAGGCGTAGTGCAGACTGACGTCGCGCCAGGTGCGGGCGGCAATCGCCTCGCTGGAATACTGGTAAGAGGACTCATGTCCGTTGAGATACTGGTTCTGGAAAAACGCCGACAAATGCTTGGCAATCGCCTTCTGCAAGCCCAGTCGCACATCGTGGATGCGTTGCGGGTCAATCACGCCAACCTTGTCCGCCAGATAGTTCTCCGTCGGCAACTGCAACAGCTTGGCCGCCAGTTCCGGGTCGGTTTCCACCAGCCCCGGCAGCAAACCGGCCAGCGACTCCAGCACCGCCGCCAGACCCGGCAACTCCGCCGCACCGCCCTCGATCACCGCCAGCATCATGCGCTCGAACAGCGTCTGCGCCGACAGCCAGCGGTTGAAGCCGTTGTTGTCGTGGCGCATCAGGAACAAGAGCTCCTCGTCACCGGCGGCGTAGTCCAGAATCACCGGCGCGGAGAAATCGCGCAGCAGGCTGGGCACCGGCGCTTCCGTCACCCCGGTGAAGACCCAACGCTGTTCAGCCTGATCGGCAATCAGCACGCGTTCAACACCAACCGCCGCGCTTTCACCGGTCAGTTGCAACGGCAAGGGCTGTCCATCCCGTGCGAACAGGGCCAGCTTCACCGGAATCGGCAACAGTTTCGGCTCGGGGAAACCGGTCTTGGCGGGCACCGACTGGCGCACGGTCAGGGTATAGGTCTGCGCCACGGCGTCGTGCGCCGTGCTGACATGCAGCACCGGCGTGCCCGGCTGGCGGTACCATTGCATGAACGGCGACAGGTCACGGCCGGAAGCATCGGCCAGCGCCTGCACAAAATCCTCCACGGTCACGCCCTGCCCGTCATGACGGTCAAAGTACAGGTCGGTGCCCTTGCGGAAATCCGCTTCACCCAGCACGGTGTGCAGCATGCGCACGATTTCCGCACCCTTCTCGTAAACCGTGGCAGTGTAGAAATTATTGATCTCGATGAAGGACTCCGGACGCACCGGATGCGCCAGCGGCCCGGCATCCTCGGCGAACTGCGCGTTGCGCAGCACCGCCACATCCTCAATGCGCTGCACGCTGGCCGACAGCTGGTCGGCGCTGAACTGCTGGTCGCGGAAAACGGTGAAACCTTCCTTCAGGCTGAGCTGGAACCAGTCGCGGCAGGTGACGCGGTTGCCGCTCCAGTTATGGAAATATTCATGCGCCACCACCGATTCCACGCGCTGGAATCCCAGATCCGTGGTCGTTTCCGGATGCGCCAGCACGCAAGATGTGTTGAAGATGTTCAGCCCCTTGTTCTCCATCGCGCCCATGTTGAAATGGCTGACGGCGACAATCATGAAGATATCCAGATCGTATTCACGACCATAACGCTCTTCATCCCAACGCATCGAAGCTTTCAGCGACTCCATGGCGTGATGGCACTGCCGCAGATCGTGCTGTTCGGCAAACAATTTCAGCGTCACCTTGCGTCCGGACCGGGTAACGAAATGGTCCTCCAGACAGGCCAGATTGCCCGCCACCAGGGCGAACAGGTAACTGGGCTTCGGGAACGGGTCTTCCCAGGTCGCAAAATGACGGCCATTCGCCGCGTCACCCCGGGTGGTGCAATTCCCATTGGCCAGCAGTACCGGATAGCGCTTCTTGTCGGCGGAAATGGTGGTGGTGAACAGCGCCATGTTGTCGGGGCGGTCCACGAAATAGGTGATCTTGCGGAATCCTTCCGGCTCGCACTGCGTGCAATACATGCCCTTGGACAGGTACAGGCCTTCCAGCGCGGTATTGTGCTCCGGATCAATCTCGACTTCGGTATGCAGCACAAAGTCCGCCGCCTCGGGTACGGCGTGGATTACCAGTTCCTCACCGGCCACGGTATAGGCATCCGCCTCCAGCTCGGCCCCGTCAATGGCCAGCGCCTTCAGCGTCAGGTTGACGCCGTGCAGCTTCAGCGGCGTCCCCACGGGGGTGCTTTCGGCGCGCCGCATATTCAGCCCGGCCGTAACCCGCGTTACGCCATCATGAATGTCTACCTGCAGCCGCACACGCGGAATGCCATAGGCCGGGGCCTGGTAATCCTTCAGGAACACCGTGCGCGGATCAGTCATTTTTCTCTCCAAATTCAATTTCGTAGCCGCCGTATTTGCGAATATTGATAACGCCGGTATCCAGGATCAGGTATTGGCCCTTGATGCCCATCAGCTTACCGCTGACGGCAGGATCGGTGTCCAGATTGAAGGCCTTCACCTTGGTCGGGTACTGTTGCACCGGGTAACTGAACTCACGGGCATTTTCCCCGGTCAGGATTTCCAGTTCGCCCGGATACTTGGCCTGCAAGTCGCGCAACTCATCCGCGCACAGCAGCAGCAATTCGTCGCGCAACAAGGCCAGATCCAGCTCCGGCGCTTCTTCCTTCAGCAAGCGCTGCCAGGCGGTCTTGTCGCTGATGTGGTTGGCGAAAATCACTTCCGCCAGACCGGCCTGCAGCCGGGTTTTCACCGCCATGATCGGCAACGCCTGACGCGCGCCCTGGTCCAGCCAGCGCGTCGGTACCTGCGTGCCACGGGTAATGCCCACTTTCAGGCCGGAAGAATTGGCCAGATACACCACATGCGGCTGGAAGCAATGCGTCAGCGCCCATTCCGGCTCGCGGCAGGTGCCCAGATGGAAATGGCAGGTTTCCGGCTTCATGATGCACATGTCAGCGGCGGCGGAACTGCGGAAGCACTTGTAGCAGAAGCCCTGACTGAAGGATTTGCTGGTCTTGGCCCCGCAATTCAGACAGAAAATGCGCCCGGTGTAGCGCAGGCGCACCGGCTGGCCGATGTAGTCGTTCAACGGCACCAGGAAGTCGCCGACGGGCAGTTCGTAACAGACGGGATTCTGGTCCCGGGTGCGCATCTTTTTCAGGATACCCTGATAAAACATAGGTTTGGCTCTCGTGGGCTGCCGTCGCCGGTAGGACGGCGGCGGGCAAGGTATCCGTGGCGCGCGCCCTGGGGGGCGGCGCTTGGCAGGCGGATAGTGTAGGTCTGGAACGGGGGTGGTTACAACGGAACATTCGGGGGGATTTTGCTAATGTTCGTATGTCTGGTTGTGGGGGAAAGCGGGTTGCTGTTTGACTAGGTTCGGTGGTTTTGGTGAAGGCGTTGGATGGGGGCTTTTCGCGCTTGACGCTAAGTTAGAGAGCGTTGAACTTATTTACATGATAAATATGTGTAGTGATGGTATTCACCTGACAGTAGGCCGCTGAAAGCAAAGTGGCCATAGCCGTCCCCGACGGGTTATAGATCGAGTGTCTGACGCT
>NZ_SHKX01000001.1 GCF_004217445.1 Fluviicoccus keumensis | reverse complement strand
AAGCAAGTTGTTGTTTTTGCTAGGCTTATTCAGCCAGCAGCGCGTCAGCGTGGGGCGCATTATAGGCCCCCAGAATATCCTGTCAACGCATTTCAGGGAGATTCACACCGAGTGACCGGATTTCATCCAAAAACACCATATTGCGCTTATTTATTAATCCGCGCGGATTGAATCGCTCGTTTAATAACCGGTGTACGTAACGCCATCATGACCAATAATAATAGCGCATAGGGCCAAACTGCCCAGATACCCAGTTTTTTCAGCCAGATGAAATGTATTAACGCCAGAAATGCAATCAGATATACCGCTTTATGCAAACGCAGCCAGTTATGACCGAGTTTTCTTTGCCATTGGCGAGTCGAGGTTAGGCCGAGCGGCAACAGCAAAAGCCAGGCCATGAAGCCGACAACGATATAGGGCCGCTTGACTATCTCCCGGACAAGGGCCACCCACTCTCCTTCCAGGAAAAACACCGCGTAGCAGGACAAATGAATGCATGCGTAAAAGAGCGCGCCAAGGCCCAACCTGCGACGATAGCGGACCCACCCGTTCATACCGGTAATAATCCGCAGCGGCGTCATAGCCAGCGTCAACCAAAGCAGGCGAATGGTCCAGAGCCCGCTGCTATCCACCAGCGCCTTGGCAGGATCCGGCCCCAAATGCCCGGTAATCGCCTGGCCGATCATGATCAGCAACGGCAAAGACAGGCCCGTCCAAACCAGCAGACTGACGAATTTCTGCCATGAACCGGCCCGCATTTTAGAAAAACCTCCTGAGATCCATGCCGGAATACAGTCCGGCCACCTCACGCGCATAGCCGTTAAACGGCAAGGTCGGCCGCCAGTTGGGATTGAACAATGAAGCAGGCAAACGTCGCTCTCGGGCTTGTGACCAACGAGGATGATCCACCGCCGGATTGACGTTGGCGTAGAACCCATATTCATTGGGAGCCATCATTGCCCAGGTGGTGCGTGGCTGGGTGGCGGTAAAGCGAACTCTCACGATGGATTTGATGCTCTTGAATCCATATTTCCAGGGAACAATCAACCGCAATGGCGCTCCGTTTTGCGGCGGCAAGCTGCGACCATAAACTCCGACAGCCATGATCGTCAGCGGATGCAGCGCCTCATCAAGACGCAAGCCTTCCACGTAAGGCCAGTCCAGTGCGCGGCTTTTCTGGTTTGGAAACTGCGCCGAATCCTCCAGCGTCGTGAACTCTACATACTTGGCCTCTGCCTTGGGATCGAAACGGCTCAACAAATCCCCTAAGGGGAATCCCAACCATGGCACAACCATTGACCAGGCTTCCACGCAACGGAAGCGATATATGCGATCTTCAAGCGTGTGAGGCTTCAGGATGTCTTCCAGCGTGTAGCTGCCGGGCTTGTTGCACAAGCCGTCCACCGTAACCCGCCATGGATCCGGGCGGAAATCCGCAGACCGTTCGGCAGGATCTTCCTTGTCGAGCCCGAACTCGTAGAAATTGTTATAGGTGCTGACACTGTCATAGGGCGTCAAGGATTCGCCGGTCGTATTCGCCCCCCCTTTTCGACCGGCTATTTTTTGCCGAAGCCAAGCCGGTGCGTTGGCGCGATCAGCTTGCGCCACATAGGCGGGGCCGGCAGCGTTCGCCTGAGCAGGCAGCAAGGCGGCCATCCCCAGATACCCCAACCCGGCAAGCAGGTCGCGACGTTTGAGGAATACCGATTCGGGCGTGATGTCATCAGATGCGACCGGGGAGCCGGTCAGGGAGCGGTTGGGCATGGCGATCTCCTGCGCCGCGCCCAACCCGTGGGGATCAGGCGGCGGGACGTAATTTGTTCCACAGCGCGGTAACCGGCGCTGAAGCGGCATAAACAATCGATACGGCCAGCAATCCGATCGGCAGGTCATTGGCGACAATTCCAATGACAAGCACGACCGGCAGCATCACCGCGAACGGCACCCGGCTACGATCCAGCTGCTTGAAGCTGTAGTAGCGGAAATTACTGACCATCAAAAAGCCGGCCAGAACCGTCATGATGGCCGGCAGGATGGCGTAATCGCCGTCAAGGCCCGGGATATGGTTATCCACCGAGGCCCAGACCATGCTGGCAACCAAAGCCGCCGACAACGGGCTGGCAAGGCCGATGAAATAACGCTTGTCGACGCTGCCGATCTGTACATTGAACCGTGCGAGCCGGAATGCTGCCGATGTCAGGTAGATAAAGGCGCAAATCCAGCCAAACTTGCCAAGATGATTCAGGCTCCAGCTATAAGCCAGCAAAGCCGGTGCAACGCCGAACGAGACCAGGTCGGACAACGAATCATATTGCTCCCCAAAAGCGCTTTGGGTATTGGTCATCCGCGCTACACGGCCATCCATACCGTCAAAAACCGCCGCCATGAATATGGCCTTGGCGGCCGGTTCGAACTGGCCCTTCATGGCGGCGATGATGGCGTAGAAGCCGGAAAAAAGGGCTGCCGTGGTAAACAGGTTGGGTAACAGGTAAATCCCCTTGTTACGCACCTTTCGCCCGGCCCCGTCCTCTTCCTCTTCTTCTACCTCGAAGGTGATGCCTTCGTAGTCATCCTGATCATCAGTAGGTTTTTGCATGTGCGAAGCACCTGTCCGCTGGAAAACCCCGATGATAATCACGCCATCCGCCGGATGCTACGGCTTTGTTGATTGGATGCGTGTTATCGGGATTTTGTTTCAGTGAAAAAATGAAAAAGGGCGCAACCGGTGCGCCCTTTTCCCGAACAAGCCTGACAGATCAGTTCTTGGTCTGGTCGACCAGCTTGTTCTTGTGGATCCACGGCATCATCGCGCGCAGTTGGCCACCGACCACTTCGATCGGGTGGGCGGCGTTCAGGCGGCGACGGGCGGTCATGGACGGGTAGTTGGTGCGGCCTTCCAGGATGAACATCTTGGCGTATTCGCCGGTCTGGATGCGCTTCAGGGCGTTGCGCATGGCTTCACGGGACTGCTCGTTGATGACTTCCGGACCGGTCACGTATTCACCGTATTCGGCATTGTTGGAAATCGAGTAGTTCATGTTGGCGATGCCGCCTTCGTACATCAGGTCGACGATCAGCTTCAGCTCGTGCAGGCACTCGAAGTAGGCCATTTCCGGAGCATAGCCGGCTTCCACCAGGGTTTCGAAGCCCATCTTCACCAGTTCCACGGCACCGCCGCACAGCACGGCCTGTTCGCCGAACAGGTCGGTTTCGGTTTCTTCGCGGAAGTTGGTTTCGATGACGCCGCCCTTGGTGCCGCCATTGGCCGCTGCGTAGGACAGGGCGATCTGTTTGGCGTTACCGGACTTGTCCTGGTAGATGGCGATCAGGGACGGCACGCCGCCGCCCTTCAGGTATTCGGAACGCACGGTGTGGCCCGGGCCCTTCGGGGCGACCATGATCACATCGAGGTCGGCGCGGGGAACAACCTGATTGTAGTGAACGTTGAAGCCGTGGGCGAAAGCCAGCGTGGCGCCCTGCTTGATGTTGGGAGCAACGTTGTTGGCGTAGACTTCCGGAATGTTTTCGTCCGGCAGCAGGATCATGACGAGATCGGCGCCCTTCACGGCTTCGTCCACTTCGGCGACCTTGATGCCGGCAGCTTCGACCTTGGTCCAGGAAGCGCCGCCCTTGCGCAGGCCGACGGTGACGTCAACGCCGGAATCGCGCAGGTTCTGGGCATGGGCGTGGCCTTGCGAGCCGTAGCCGATGATGGAGACCTTCTTGCCGCGGATGATGGAAAGGTCGGCGTCTTTATCGTAATAAACTTGCATGAGAGTTCCTCTTGGTTGGGGGGACCGGGGATCGCCCCGAGCCTGGCCCTCCCCGTCCGGGAAGGGCATGGTTAGCGTTAAATACTCAGAACCTTTTCGCCGCGGGCGATGCCCGAGACACCGCTGCGCACAACTTCCAGCACCGTCGTTTCCGACAGCGCCTGGATGAAGGCATCCAGCTTGTCGGAGGTGCCGGCCAGCTGCAGCGTGTAGGTGGTGGGCGTGACGTCGACGATCTGGCCGCGGAAGATATCCGCCGTGCGCTTGATCTCGGCGCGGATGGCGCCGGTCGCCTTGACCTTGATCAGCATCAGCTCGCGCTCGATGTGCGCGCCTTCACTGAGGTCGACGACCTTGACCACTTCCACCAGCTTGTTCAGTTGCTTGGTGACCTGCTCGATCTTCTGTTCGTCGCCATTGGTGGTGAGCGTCAGGCGGGACAGGGTGGGATCGTCGGTCGGGGCGACGGTCAGCGTTTCAATGTTGTAGCCGCGTTGGGAGAACAGGCCGACCAGGCGCGACAGCGCGCCCGGCTCGTTTTCCATCAGGACAGAAATGATACGACGCATGATCAGGTACGCTCCGTTTTCGACAGCCACATGTCACGCATGGAGTTACCCTGGATCTGCATCGGGTACACATGCTCGAACTGGTCCACATAGACATCCAGGAACACCAGGCGATCCTTCATCGCCATGGCTTCACGCATCTTGCTTTCCAGTTGGGCGGGGTCGGTGATCTTCATGCCGACGTGGCCATAAGCTTCCACCAGCTTGACGAAGTCCGGCAACGACTCCATGTAGGAGTTGGAGTGACGACCTTCATACTGCATGTCCTGCCACTGCTTCACCATGCCGAGGGCGCGGTTGTTCAGGTTGAGGATCTTGACCGGCAGGCCGTATTGCAGGCAGGTGGACAGCTCCTGGATGTTCATCTGGATGGAGGCTTCGCCGGTGATGCAGACCACGGTTTCTTCCGGGAAGGCCATCTTGACGCCCATCGCGGACGGCAGGCCGAAGCCCATGGTGCCGAGACCGCCGGAATTGATCCACTGACGCGGACGGTCGTACTTGTAGTACAACGCGGCGAACATCTGGTGCTGGCCAACGTCGGAGGTGATGATGGCCTTGCCGTCGGTCACCTTGTACAGCATCTCGACCACTTCCTGCGGTTTCATCTCGCCCGGCTTGGCGGGCTCGTAACGCAGGCCGTGATGGGCGCGCCACTGGTTGATCTGGTTCCACCACTGGGCCATGGCGTCGGGATTGGGCTTGCTGACGCCCAGCTGCTTGAGCTGTGACAACATTTCCGTCAGCACCGGCTCGACCGCGCCGACAATGGGAATGTGCGCCGACACGGTCTTGGAGATCGCGGCCGGATCGATGTCGATATGGATGACCTTGGCGCCGGTGCAGAACTTCTTCGGGTTGTTGGTTACGCGGTCGTCAAAGCGCGCGCCGATAGCCAGGATCAGGTCGGAATGGTGCATGGCCATGTTGGCTTCGTAGGTGCCATGCATGCCCAACATGCCGATGAACTGCGGATCGGTGCCGGGGAATGCGCCGAGGCCCATCAGGGTGTTGGTGACCGGATAGTTCAGCAGGTGCGCCAGTTCGGTGAGCAGGTGCGAGGCATTGCCCTGCACCACGCCGCCACCGGTATAGATGACGGGACGCTTGGCCTGGACGAGCTCATCGATCGCCTTGCGGATCTGGCCGGCATGACCGCGTCCGGGCGGATTGTACGAACGCATCTTGACCTTTTCAGGATACTCGTACGGGAACTTGTCGTTGGGGTTGGTGCAATCCTTGGGAATATCGATGACTACCGGACCGGGACGACCGGAAGCGGCGATGTAGAACGCCTTCTTCACCATGCCCGGAATGTCGGAAGCCTTGCGGACCTGGAAGCTGTGCTTCACGATCGGGCGGGAAATGCCGACCATGTCGGTTTCCTGGAAGGCGTCTTCACCGATCAGGTGCGACGGCACCTGGCCCGAAATGACGACCATCGGGATCGAGTCCATGTAGGCTGTTGCGATGGCCGTGACGGTATTGGTTGCGCCGGGGCCGGAAGTCACCAGCACCACGCCGGTCTTGCCGGTGGCGCGGGAATAACCGTCGGCCATGTGGCCGGCCGCCTGTTCATGGCGGACCAGAATGTGCTTGACCTTGTCTTGCCGGAAGACCGCGTCGTAAATGTGCAGCACCGCGCCGCCGGGGTAGCCGAACAGATATTCCACCCCCTCGTCGGCGAGGGCGCGGATGAGCATATCACCACCAGATAAAAGTTCCACGAGTATCACCCTTGCAGATGGCAGCCTGGCTGCCTGTCGACTGGATCAGAGGGGCTCCGCCTGACTCGTTGCCGGCACCGGTTGGGTGCGCTGCGACCTCGGGCCGGGTAGGCCGCTACTGTCTGACAAGTCGTTTCTTCCGGCCCGCGTTCAGCGGGTCCGGACCGGCATCGCCTCGGTTGGGTGGCGCAAGAGGGTGACTTGCGGCACAACAACCCGTCCACTAAAAAGGGTAACATTTTTTAGACTTAGGCCGCCCGTGTCAAGTCATGGCGGCTTTTTTTTGGAACCAGACAGCGGAATACACTTTCTTACACGCCGCATGCCTTATCAACTTCACGCAAAGAGGCTATATTCGTTGCCATAAGCCGTCTCATATTATGGCTGGAGCCATTCAACGATGAACAAGCAACTCATAACAATAACCTTATTCGGCATGCTCTCGCTGAGCGCCTTCGCCGGCGAAAACTTCTACAAGTGGGTGGATGACAAGGGTATTACGCATTATTCCCAAAGCCCTCCCGAAGCCAATGGCAAGCCCTCGACCGTCCAGACCGTCAATGTCCGTACCCGTATCCCGGTGGATAGCGAACAGGCCATCGCCGATCTGGAAAAGAAGCGTCAGGATCAGGCCAAAAACCGCGATGATTCCGACAAGAAGGCTAGCGACAGCAAGACCACACTGTCTGCCAAAGAAAAGGAAAAGGCCCTGAACAAACCCAACTGCCCTATCTGGAAACAGGACATGGAGACATTGCAGAAAGCCAATGTCAGCATGGATGACGGCAAGGGCGGCGTGAAGACGATGACCGAGGAAGACAAAAAGAAACGCATGGAAGAAACGCAGAAACACATCAAGGAATACTGCATGTAATGCCCGCTGGCAGCGCGGGCGCGTCCTGTATCCGGATCAGGGCGCGTCCGCCTCGCCAGCAGTCGTATCCACGACTGGAAAAAGACTCTTCTCCAGCACCGGCAAGACCTTGGCCATTTCCCCTCCCAATGATATCTGCGGCTCCGAAGGCTGGAAGCCCTCCTCCTTTTCGCGCTGGGAAATCGATTTTTTTGCAGAGGCGAAAGCTTCCAGCAGCGAGTGATCCTGACGCAGCGACTCATCGAAGAAGGCCCGGCCGAAATACGTAAAGTCCGCGTCATCGGAGCAACCGAAAGAGGTCTTGTCAGCGGCGGCGGCCGTAATCACCAAGGAACCGGGGGTTTTCAGCGCCGGAATGAACGCGCCCGAATAGCAGGATGACAACACAATCACCCGCCAGCGGATGCCCGCCTTGTCAAGCGCCGTCCTCAGCCAGACAGGGGTAATACCCTGCAGCTGCAAGGGTTGGTGACTGAGCTCGAACAACCCGTCACGCGAACCATGCGAGGTCATGAACAGGAACAGGACATCCTCGTCCGGGTTCATGCGCTTGCCCAGCGTTTCCAGGGCGCGGGCGATGCTGGTGCGCGTGGCGATCGGCTGGGTCAACGCGGTGTCATCGTCATTGATCAGCACCAGGGAATGCCCCTGGGTATCAAACCGGGTATCGAACAGACTCTGCACCGACTCCGTTTCACGACGAAATACGTTCTGATAGGCGGCCCCGCCGATCCCCAGGAAATACCAGTCCACTTTCCCCGGCGTCCCCGGCTCCACTCGCGCCAACGCACGATTGAGCAGCAAGGGCTGCATGTAAAAAGCGGCTTCCTCGGTGATGCGGGGCGGCGGCGCATCGCCGACCTCGGTTTCCGCGTACCACAGCCGCTGATCGGAGAACAGATAGGACCAGCCATAGAGGAACGTCAGGGCTGCAGCCATGACAATGATCCGCAACCACCAGGTCCAGGCCAGCTGGCGACCAAAGACCACGATCAGGCTGACTGTCGGCCAGGCGAACAGCCCCAGATAAATGTCAGGAACCCAGTCGCCCAGCCAGACCGGCAGCCACTCTTCCTGACCCGCCCACTGGATACCGGACTGGATCAGGCCGACAATGATATCGGCGGCCAGCCACAGGATCGCCGGCCCCAGCACCAATCGCCAAACGCCATAGCGCTGCGCCAGGAACACCCCGAAGATCAGCCAGAAAAACGGCGGCAGCAGGAATACGGCAAAGCCCACCGGATCCGGGGCGCCGGGAAACCCCTCGCTGACCATGTCGAAGGTGAGGCTGGTGAGCAGGCTGCCCGCAAGGAAACACAGGAACTGGATCGGTGCGGGATGCAGATGACTGAACGCGCGACGGAGACCGACCAGCATACACAGGGCGGCCAGAATGTTGTCGGCGAAGGAACGCAGGAAAAGGCCAAGCGGCCGATGGGACATGACGGAAGTATCCTTGGGATTCCGCGCCGGATAATAGCAAGAATCTTGGGGGCGGACAGCCCCTGCCTTGGTCTACAGCAATGGGGCGATGTCGAGGTGTGACGCCAGCGCCTCCGGTGACCCGTCCGGCAAATAAGGGACAATCCCCAGACACGGCGCGGGCAGCAGATTGCGCAAGGTCGCCAGGTTGCCCTCGGGGTCAGCCATGTCGGGGTCAACACGGTTGCCAACCCAACCCGCCAGCCGCAAGCCATCCTTCAGGATCGCTTCGGCCGTCAGGATGGCGTGATTCAGGCAGCCCAGACGCAAGCCTATCACCAGCACCACCGGCATCCTCAGGTCCTTGGGCAAGGCGGACAGCAATTCGCGGTCGCTGATCGGTACGCGCCAGCCGCCCGCCCCCTCGACCAACGCCAGATCGGGACGGTGCGACAATCCGGCGCGGACAAAACCGGTCAGCTGGGTGATGGTCAGGCGTCGACCCGCAGCCTTCGCAGCCAGATGCGGCGACAACGGCGCTTCCAGAGCCACCGGATTCACCTCCGGATAGCTCACCTTGACCGTACTCTCCGCCTGCAGCATCAGGGCATCGCTGTTGCGCAGGCCGTCGGGCGTCTGCTCGCAACCGGCGGCGACGGGTTTCAACCCCAGCGTGGACAACCCTTGCTTCCGCGCCCGCGCCAGCAAGGCGCAGGCAACCGTGGTCTTGCCGATCCCGGTATCGGTTCCGGTCAGAAAATAGGCTTTCATGGTTTGTATCCCGTAATGAGCAAAACGTCGTAACGCAGCGGCAGTCCTGCCGGTGTCCGGTAGGGCTCCATGGCCGACTCCAGCGCTTGCAACTTTCCCTTGCCCCACATGCCGCTCCGGCGCGGCGACAGGGTTTCATTCGCACCGATGCGTTTGAAGGCCCGCAGCAACTCGCGGACGGTCGGATAATACTGGAACAGGGGCGTCACGGCCTGCGTCTGGATTTTCAGGTTGTGACGAAGCAAGGTTTCAGCCCAGGCTCCGGACGACAGGAAACGATTGATCGGGGGATTTTCCTCAACCCGCTCCCAGGCCGCCGAGAGTTCCCCCAGCGTTCCGGCAACCGGCACTGCCAGCCGGAAACAGCCCTGTGCGGCCAACACACGGTATAGCTCCGAGGCAAACCGGTCCGGCGAAGACAGCCATTGCAGGGCGAAATTACTGACCAGAAGATCGATGCTGCCGGAGGCGACGGGCATGGCGGCGGCATCCGCCTGAATGCAACGCAGGGAGGGATGCATCCGGACGGCGGATTGCAGCATCGGACGGGCAATATCCAGCGCCAGCACCTCGGTCACCTCCGGCTGCGCCGCCAACTGCCCTGCCAGCCAGCCGGTGCCGCAGCCAACATCCAGCGCCCGGCCCTTGGCCCGGATACCGGTCAGCAAGGCTGCCGCGGAGTGCCGCTGCGCCAGGGCCTCGGCATCATAGGCGTGGGCGGCATCGCCAAACCGTTGCGCGATCCGCGCCTGCTCCGGCATCACCATCGAAGCTGTCACCCTGTCACTCCCGCCGTGCGTGCACAGACCCACTCGCAGAAGCGCTCCGGCTCGCTCAGGAACGGCACATGCGCCGAATCCGCGAAGCACGTAGCTTCATGAAGCGCGTGAACACCGGCCGCCGGTGGAACCAGGGTGTCGCCCAATCCGCCCAGCCAGGCGACGGGGCAGGACAGCTGCGGCAGCAGCGGACGGATATCCTCCTGCCCGAGCCAGTCCAGTTGCCTTTCAAGCCGGGCCGCCGGGGCCGGCAAAACCTTGCCGCACCGAGCCTGCAGTTCGCGGCGGTCCGCCCGCGCATCCGCTCCGCCCAGACACTGCAGCGAGAGAAACCGTTGCCACGCTGCCTGCGGATCCCTCGCGAAGTCACGGCGGAAATCGGCAAAGACCGCAGCGGGCATGGCATGGGCATGATCATCACGCTGGACAAAACACGGATTGACCGCCACCAGCAGCAGCTGACGGACCCGCGCGGGAAATGCCGCCGCATAATGCGCCGCGACGACTCCGCCCAGTGACCATCCCAGCCAGACCGCATTGGCGGGCGTTCTGGCATGCAACCGGGCGAGATAATCGCGGATCTCCCCTTCCCCGCCATCGAGCAGGTCCAGCGCAGTGACCTCGAAACGAGCCTGCAAAGCCAGCAGCAACGGCGTCCACACCGCCGCAGGGGTGCCCCATCCGGCCAGCAAGACCAGCGGCGGGCGGCTCATAACCCGGACTCCCGCAGCTCCGACAGCGCCGCCAGCAGGGCGTCCACATCGTCATGGTTATGCGAGGCGGTCAGGGTAATCCGCAACCGCGACTGCCCGACCGGGACCGTTGGCGGGCGGATCGCCGTCACCCAGAAGCCGCGCTTTTCCAGAGCGGCGCTCAGGGCCAGCGCCCGGGATTCCTCCCCCAGCAGCAGCGGCTGAATGGCGGTCTCGCTGGGCATCAGCGGCCAGCCTTGCGCCAGCGCCTCACGACGGAAACGTCGGATCAATTGTTGCAAATGCTCCCGCCGCCAAGTCTCCGCTTGCACCAGACGCAGACTTTGCCGGGTAGCCGCCGCCAGCGCGGGCGGCATGGCGGTGGTATAGATGAATGGTCGCGCGAAATTGGTCAGGTAATCAATCAAGGTGCGACTTCCCGCCACAAAAGCGCCGAACGTGCCCAGCGCCTTCCCCAGCGTCGCCATGTAAACGGGTATATCGTCCGCCGAACAACCGGAAGCAGCTGGTGCGCCCTGCCCCTGCGGCCCCAGCACGCCAAAGCCGTGGGCGTCATCCACCATCAGCGCGGCCTGATGCTCGCGCGCCAGCGCAGCCAGTCCGGGCAATGGAGCCTGATCGCCATCCATGCTGAACACGGCGTCGGTCACGAGCAGACGGGCGTTGGCATCTGTCGTTTCCAGCAAGGTGCGCAAATGGGCCAAATCATTATGGCGATAGCGCTGGAATCGGGCCGCCGAGGTCAATCCGCCATCCAGCAGCGAGGCATGGTTCAGCCGGTCTTCGAAAACCGCATCCCCCCGTCCGGCCAGCGCCTGGATAAGGCCGAGATTGGCCATGTAACCGGTGGAAAAAAGCAAGGCGGCTTCGCGCCCGGTGAAGGCCGCCAACTCTTCTTCCAGCGCCTGGTGTTCGCGGGTATGACCACAAACCAGGTGCGCGGCGCCGCTGCCAACGCCGTAGCGACCGGCCGCGTCCACCAGCGCCGCCTGCACCTGCGGGTGAGCCGCCAATCCCAGATAGTCGTTGCTGGAGAAATTGCGGAAACGGCGTCCGTCCCGCACCAGCCAGACGCCTTGGGCGGAGTCGTGGGTCTTGCTCTGGCGCAGCCGCTGTTGCAAGCGGCGTTCCGCCAGCTTTTCGTCCAGGCGGAAGGCTTGCAGGGACATGGGAAAGGCTCCTGCGCCCGCGGCCTGACGCCGCGAACGCAACGACCGTCAGGCTGACATGGCGTCACGCCAGAGCGTGGCGGGTTTGGGCGTGACCGGCAGGCTGTCGGCCACCGCAGTCTCGACCTGCAAGGCGTGAATACCCAGCTTGTCGAACAGCTGACGGTCGGCATGGGTTTCGGGATTGCTGGTGGTCAGCAGTTTCTCACCATAAAAGATGGAGTTGGCGCCGGCGAAGAAGCACCAGGCCTGCAGCTGCTCGTTCATTTTTTCGCGGCCGGCGGACAGGCGCACAAAGGACTTCGGCATGATGATGCGGGCGACCGCCACGGTGCGGACGAATTCGAACGGCTCCAGGTCATCCACATCACCCAGCGGCGTCCCGGCGATTTTCACCAGCATGTTGATGGGCACCGAATCCGGATGCTCGGGCAGATTGGCCAGTTCCATCAGCAAGCCAATGCGGTCTTCACGCTTCTCGCCCATGCCGATGATGCCGCCGGAACACACCTTGATACCCGCTTCGCGCACATGCGCCAGCGTGTTCAGGCGGTCTGCATAGCTGCGGGTGGTGATGATCTTGCCGTAATACTCCGGCGAGGTGTCGAGGTTGTGGTTGTAGTAATCGAGTCCGGCTTCACCCAGGGCTTTCGCCTGCTCCGGGGCCAGCATGCCCAGCGTCATGCAGGTTTCCAGACCCAGCGCCTTCACCTGCTTCACCATTTCCAGCACATAGGGCATATCCTTGTCGCGCGGGCTGCGCCAGGCGGCGCCCATGCAGAAACGGCTGGCGCCCGTGGATTTCGCGGCCTTGGCCTCGTTGACCACCTTCTCGATTTCCAGCAGCTTTTCCTTGTCGAGGCCGGTATCATAATGGCCGGACTGCGAGCAGTATTTGCAGTCTTCCGGGCAAGCGCCGGTCTTGATCGACAGCAGCGTGCTGACCTGGACTGCGTTGGGGTCGAAATGCTCCCGGTGCACGGTTTGCGCCCGGAACAGCAGATCGTTGAACGGCAGGTCGAACAAGGCGCGCAGCTCGGCGCGGCTCCAGTCATGGCGGACAGCGGTCATCGGATTCCCCCGGAATGTTGAACCAAGCGGTTGCTTGGTATGTTGCCCGTATGGATACGGGCCGTCAAGTTTCAAGGATGGAAAAACTTTACCATGATCTCGCTGATTAAACACCTGCTGCTGCCGGGCTCCCCCTGCCTGTTATGCCGGGCCATAACCGGCAGCGTCTCCGGGCTGTGCCGCGACTGCCTGCCTGACCTGCCCCTGACCGGCGCGGACTGCACCGCCTGCGGCATGCCCGAGGCCGAACCCGGCAGTTGTCCCTGCAGCCCGGCCGACTGGCCGTTCAGCGCCGTGCTGTGCGCCGCCTACTACCGCTTCCCGATGGATCATCTGATCCACCAGTTCAAGGAGTTGCCGCGCCATGAGTCCGCCCGGCCGCTGGCCTGGCTGCTGGCGTCACGGGTGCGCCGCCATGCGGGCGCTCGGCCGGCCGTGCTGATTCCGGTTCCGGCGGCCATGGAAAGACTGCAAGCCCGGGGGTTTGACCAGGCCCTGGAACTGGCGCGGGAAACCGGCCGCCTGTTGCGGATTCCGGTGCGGACGGATGTCTTCGAGCGCCGTCGCGGCCTGCCCGCCCAGAAAGGGCTGAACGCCGCCCAGCGCGACCGTAATATCCGCCTGGCGTTCAGGGCCGGAAAACTGCGCGGATTGCCCGACCATGTGGCGCTGGTGGATGACGTCCTGACCACGGGCGCAACCGTCAGGCATCTGGCGGAGATGCTGCAGCGCGCCGGGGTGGGACGGGTTGAGGTCTGGACGCTGGCCCGGACGCTGTGAGGCTTCGGAGCCGTGGCGGGGAATTACCTTTTAAAATACATACGTCTGGCCACTCTGTGACAGTTTGGGGTTAGAATAGACCGATTCGCTTCCATCCATCCTGGCCCCGCCGCGAGAGAGTATGACCTTATGCTGATGGCCTTTTCCCTGAACAAAGGTGCGCTTGAGCAGATTGCGATCAATGCCGCCGCTGATCTGGGACCGGAGGTCATCTGGGTGGATCTGATCAATCCCACCGACGAGGAACGCGACTGGATCCGCATTGCCTATGCCCAGGAATTGCCGACCATCGACGACCTGTACGAGATCGAGGCCAGCTCCCGCTTCTACGAGAATGACTACGGCCTGCACATCAGTTCGTATTTCCTGAACTACGCCGACAACAATCCCGAAAATATTTCCGCCGCCTTCATCTTCAACGGCGTGCGGCTGTTTACGCTGCGGGAAGAAGAACTGGCGGCGTTCCGGCTGTTCCGGATGCGCGGCCGCAAGGGTCTGGTCAACATCAACAATTCGAAATCCATCCTGCTGGGGCTGTTCGAAACCAAGGTGGAAAACCTGGCCGACATCCTGGAACGGATTCATGCCGACCTGGAAGAAACCAGCCGCCAGGTGTTGGGCAACGCCGAAAACGACGACATGGAATCGCTGCTGACCGCCATCGCGTCGCAGGAAGACATCAACGGCAAGGTGCGGATCTCGATGATCGACCTGCAGCGCATGCTGTACCTGCTGCTGCGCGCCGGCGTGCTGAACGCCGAGCAGAGCGAGCGCCTGCGCGATGTGATCCGTGACTCGGAGTCGCTGATCGCGCACAGTTCCTTCCTGTTCGACAAGATCAAGTTCCTGCTCGACACCACCCTCGGCTTCATCAACGTCAACCAGAACAAGATCATCAAGATCTTTTCGGTCGCCGCCGTGATGTTCCTGCCGCCCACCATGATCGCCAGCATTTACGGCATGAACTTCGAGTGGATTCCGGAACTGCACTGGCATCTGGGATATCCCTACGCCATCCTGCTGATGATCCTGTCCGCGGTCCTGCCCTACTGGTATTTCCGCCGCCGCGGCTGGCTCTAGGCCGGGTATTGCCGCCAAGTTGGCACATTTTTGCATTGCAAGTAGCCCTGTCGGCGCAAAAGCGGCATAATCGGGGCGAATTTTGCCTGCACGGATTGGGTTGTCATGCTGTCTAAACTACAAAAAATCTTTCTCATTGCTTTGGGCGGGTTCAGCACCCAGGCCATGGCGGCCGACCGTCCCATCCAGTTTCCGGCCTATGAATCGGCCATTGTCGTCAGCAGCACGCTGAGCCAGACCATCGGCGGCCGACGCGCTCCCGGTTGGGGCGTGGGCGGTGAAGCCATCTATTCCCGCGATACCTTCAACACCGGCGGCAGCCTGAAATACTTCCCGGAAGGCACCGACAACCCCATCTTCAGTGTCTTTGTCGGTTCCGGTTACAAGCGCCTGCTGCAACTGCAAGTCGGTTACGGCACCGAAGACGCCATCTATCGCGTGCACAGCGAGATGGATCTGCCCGTCGTCTGGACTTTCACCAAAAACGCCATGCACGGCGTCTTCAAGCGTCCCGGTGTGCTGGACTACTACCCGAACAACCGTTTCGTGGTGTCCATGACCTGGGAAAAGTACGACTCGGCGCGTCACCTCGACAATATCGCCTTCGGCCTGGGCCTGCGTTACTGATCTGTCATATCGGGAGTCTAGACTGTCTGCACCCTGCCGGACCGTCGAGACTCCCGATCCATGAACCCGCTGCTGCCCTCCCGCAATACGCTCCCCGAACTCCAGTTGCTTGAAAACCTGCTCGACCGGGCCGGTTCCGCCGTGCGCGCCGAATGCGTGCTGCGCGTGCCGCTGCATGGCCGCGAGTTGCCGGTGTGGCGGCTGGAGATGGGCAGCACCGCCCCGGACGCCCCGGTGGCGGGCTTCTTCGGCGGCATTCACGGCATGGAGCGCATTGGCAGCCAGGTGCTGCTGGCCTGGCTGGAAAGCCTGGTATCGCGGCTGGACTGGGATGTGTCTTTGCAGGATCTGCTGCAGAAGGTGCGGCTGGTGTGCCTGCCGATGATCAACGTCGGCGGGCTGGCGCTGAACACCCGCGCCAATCCGGCCGGGGTCGACCTGATGCGCAACGCCCCGGTGGAAGCGCATGGCTATACCGCCTGGCCGCTGGGCGGACAGCGGTTGTCGCGGCATCTGCCCTGGTATCGCGGCGAACACCGGCTGGAGCCGGAAGCCGAGGCGCTGATCCGCGTCGTGCGCGAATCGATGCTGCACCGCCCCTTCGCCATGGCCATGGACTGCCACTCCGGCTTCGGCCTGCGCGACCGCATCTGGTTTCCCTGGGCGCGCAGCCGTGAGGTACCGCCGCATCTGGCCGAGGCCGTGGCGCTGCGTCATATCTTCAACAGCACCTATCCCAACCACGACTTCTACCTGATGGAGCCGCAGTCGCTGAACTACACCACGCACGGCGACCTGTGGGATTACCTCTACCAGGAACACCTCGACAGTGGCGATCCCGGTTTCTTCCTGCCGTTCACGCTGGAAATGGGCTCATGGCTGTGGGTGAAGAAGAATCCCCGGCAGTTGTTCGACTGGTTCGGCCACTTCAACCCGGTATTGCCGCACCGCCTGAAACGGGTGCTGCGCCGTCATCTGACCCTGTTCGACTTCATGTTGCGCGCCACCGCGTCGTGGGAACAGTGGCTGCCGCAACAGGAGGAGGCACGGCGCGCCTACCGCCTGGCCGGGCTGGAACGCTGGTATCCGCGCGGCGGCTGAAGCCCTCGGCAAGGGCGCGGATTCAGGCATAATAGGCCGATAACGATAACGACCCGATGCCGAATGAGCCGCCATTTCCTGCAAGTCGCCCTGCCCGTCCCGCTGCGGAAGACCTTTGACTACCGCATTCCCGCCACGTTCAGCGAACTGCCGGCCCTGGGCGCGCGGGTGAAGGTGCCCTTCGGCCCGCGCGACCTGATCGGCATCGTTACCGGCATCAGCGACCACACCGACACCCCCGAAGACAAGCTGAAATTCGCCAAGGCGCTGCTGGACCCGGTGGCGGTATTCCCGGAGCCGGTGATGGAACTGCTGCTGCGCGCAGCGCGCTATTACCATTACCCGGTGGGCGAAGTGTTCGACACCGCCCTGCCCGCGCTGCTGCGTCAGGGCGATGACCTGTTTGAAAACCCGATCCATTGGCGGCTGACGCACAGCGGCCGCGCGCTGGACCGGCATGCGCTGCGCAACGCCCCCAAACAGCTGATTGCCTGGGACGGCCTGTTGCTGCATGGCGAACATGGCATCAGCGAAGACTTCCTGACGCACATGGGCATTGGCCGCGACAGCCTGAACGCGCTGGCGCGCAAGGGGCTGGCCGAGTCGTTCGGTGAAACCCGGCAATCCTTTACCCATCCGCGTTTCCAGCTCTCGGAAGCGCCGCTGGTGGCTAACGCCGAACAGACCGCCGCGATTGAGGCAATCACCGGGAAACTGGGGCACTTCCAGCCGTTCCTGCTGGAGGGCATCACCGGCAGCGGCAAGACCGAGGTTTACCTGCAAGCCGTCGAAGCCTGCCTGCGCCGTCACCAGCAAGTGCTGATCCTGGTGCCGGAAATCGGGCTGACGCCGCAGATTGTCTCCCGCTTCCGCGCCCGTTTCGCCACCGACATCGCCTTGCTGCATTCCGGCCTGACCGAGCGCGAGCGGCTGAAAGCCTGGCGGCGCGCCTTCCTCGGCCATGCCGGGATCGTCATCGGCACGCGCTCGTCGCTGTTCACGCCGATGCCGCATCTGGGCCTGATCATTGTCGACGAAGAACACGACCTCTCCTTCAAGCAACAGGAAGGCTTCCGCTATCACGCCCGTGACCTGGCGGTGATGCGCGGCCAGTTGCAGGGTTGCCCGGTGGTGCTGGGCTCGGCCACCCCCAGCCTGGAAACGCTGGGCAATGCCCGCAGCGGCCGTTATGAGCATCTGGTGCTGCAGGAGCGCGCCGCATCCGCGCAAGCGCCCGACATCAAGCTGATCGACCTGCGCGGCCAGAAACTGCGCGGCGGCCTGACCGACGCCCTGCACCGCGCCATCGCCCTGCGCCTGAACCACGACGAACAGGTGCTGGTCTTCATCAACCGGCGCGGCTTTGCCCCGGTGCTGCTGTGCCACGACTGCGGCTGGCAGGCCGTCTGCCCGCGCTGCGACGCCCGCACCACCCTGCACCGTGATCCGGTACGGCTGCACTGCCATCATTGCGGCTACAGCGAGCGCCCCCCGAAACAGTGTCCCTCCTGCCAAAGTGAAGAACTGCGCGCCATCGGGGCGGGCACGGTACGGGTGGAAGAAAGTCTGAAGGAGCTGTTTCCCAAGGCCGACGTGCACCGCATCGACCGCGACAGCACCCGCCGCAAGGACAGCTGGCAGAACCTGTACGACCAAGTGGCCAAGGGCAACGCCGCCATCCTGGTCGGCACGCAGATGCTGGCCAAGGGCCACCACTTCCCCAACGTAACGCTGGTGGCGCTGCTGGAGGCCGACAGCGGCCTGCTGGGGGCCGATTTCCGCGCCGGGGAACGCGTGGCGCAACTGATCACGCAAGTGGCGGGCCGGGCCGGGCGCGCGCACAAGGCCGGACTGGTGCTGCTGCAAACCCACCAGCCCGACCACGCCCTGCTGAAGCAACTGCTGAACGGCGGCTACAGCGCCTTTGCCGACGTCGCGCTGGAAGAACGCCGCCAGATCGGCCTGCCGCCCTACGGTCACCTCGCGTTGCTGCGCGCCGAAGCCAACGCTCCGGAACTGGCGCTGCAATTTCTGCAGGAAGCCGTGACGCAAGGGCAAGCGCTGGGAAATGAGCCTGAATTCTGGGGGCCCATTCCCGCGCCGATGGAGAAAAAGGCCGGGGTATACCGCGCTCACCTGCTGCTGAAAAGCGGCAACCGCCCCGCCCTGCACCACTTCCTGGACGGCTGGCTGCCGCTTTTACCGAACCTGCCCACCGCCAAGCGCATCCGCTGGACGCTGGACGTGGACCCGCAGGAAACCGCCTGACCGGAAAACGGACTGGCCCGCGCCGCGCCTCTTCTGCTAGAATCGCGCCGTCATTGGGGAGTAGTCGCTGTCCGCGCCCTGCGGGCAGGTACGTATCAACATAATTGTTCCTCAGAACATGGTGCGTACAGCTTCGGCCTGACCAGACCTTTGACCTGATGCTTCGCCACGGGGTCGGCCGAGGCTGTCAGGTCATGGGAATTGTTAGCCGCCCCGGAGATAGCCTGATGAATGCCTTCCTGATCGCCACCGCGCTGGTCGCCCTTGCTGAAATGGGTGACAAAACCCAACTGCTTGCCTTCCTGCTGGCCGCCCGCTTCCGCAAGCCTGTTCCGATTGTCGCCGGTATATTTGTCGCCACCATTGTCAATCACGCCTTTGCCGGGGCGGTGGGCATGTGGCTGACGCAACTGATTGGCGCGGAAGCGATGCGCTGGATTCTGGGCCTGTCCTTCATCGCCATGGCGGCATGGATTCTGGTGCCGGACACGATGGATAACGAGGAAGGCGAAAAGGAACACCGCTTCGGCGTGTTTGGCGCCACCACCATCGCCTTTTTCCTGGCGGAAATGGGTGACAAGACGCAGATTGCCACCGTGGCGCTGGGCGCGCGTTACGCCGCCGATTTTGTGTGGGTGATTTGTGGCACCACGCTGGGGATGATGCTGGCGAACGTGCCCGCAGTGTACTTGGGCAACCATTTCGCGCAGAAGCTGCCGCTGAAACTGATCCACGGCATTTGCGCGGCTATTTTTGCGGCGATCGGGGTGTTCGTGCTGGTGGGGAGTACGGGGATTATTTGAAGGTGGAGCCCGTTGCCGCCCGGCTTGCCCTGCAGGTCTGGCGGCAAAACTATGCCTTTCTGCTGACTATTATCATCCCAAGGAACATTAAATTCTCGATACTGGCAATTCCCTTCATTATGCACCCAAACAGCATCAGTGCCAACATAATATGTATGAAAATCAGAAACTTCAATATTGTATACTGATTTTCTAAAAATATCGGTACTAGGAACACCTTTTTCTATGTAATCAAGAAAACGAACAACCACATCAAGACTTTCGTCAAAATCTATGGTTTCGTCAGAAAAGTTGTTATTCACTCCACTAAAATACACTTCCACATGATAGCTCTGGATTTTGCCACCACTAAAATCAATAACAATACCAGGAAATTCCTCCATACAATCATTTGAATAACCTATATCATCACAGTCAGTAGGCCACACATCCATAACTGAGCCAACCTCTGCCAAAACACCACTTGCAAGTAAAATCACAGACCCCGCTGCATCTCGAGCTCTAACCCAATCATTAACAGCGTTACCATTAACATCCTCCACTACCCAAATTAAATGCTCTGCAGTAAGGTATAACAATTTAACGTTTAAATGGTCCATTGATTTTGATACATCACTGTATGCTATTTGTAAAACAGGCTCATCCTCATTCCTAAATATATTTATAACAGGCTTATATGCCTGTTCCCCTTCACCGCTTTCATGTTTTGAAAGCACCATATCCCCCACTTTAAGCTGCTCAATCGGCACCAAACCCTTGTCCGTATGCACCAACGTCCCCGCCACGAAGCCGCTTTCAACAAGGTTCCGAGAGTCCATATCCTTTAACCTCAACAAGTAAACATTATTTTCGTCAACGGCATTAGTTTTTAATGGCGCTATTTACTAACAAGACCTTACCCAAATACCGGCTTTACCAACATAATAGGTATGATAATCCTCTACTTCTAAATTGCAGACATGAGTTTTATAGACATTACCTAATTCCTCTTCAGCCCGCGTCCAGTCATCACCCATGGCATTCAGATAAAAATGGGCCTCGGGATCGTCACTATCAAGCGAAGGCAGGTATTTTATCTCTTCCGAATGTGACACATTTTTAACCTTGGATAATTCGCTCCAAGAGCCATCAGTCCCTCCAACCAAAATTGGACGCCCTTGCCGAAAATCCACCATCAAAGAGTAACCCGCGCATTCATCCCACTGAAAATCATGGCTACATATCGCAATATCCTCGACTTCCGTTTTCCGGAGAGGCGGCCAAGGGTTTGAATTAACAATAATTCTGTCGCCAAGGAAGCCCCTTAAAACGTTACCAGATACCTCTTCATATTTTGGAAAGTCATGCAGTTTTGTCCACCCTAATCCATCCAACCAAAATTGATGATTATCCGTACAGAACAAGGACGGGAATGATGGGTCATCTTTTAACCAAAACCCAATACGAAATATAGATAATTTCATATCAGACTTAAATGTATTAACCACACGCTTATAAGCCTGCTCCCCCTGCCCATTATCATGCTTCGAAAGCACCCAATCACCCACCTTGATCTGCTCAATCGGCACCAAACCCTTGTCCGTATGCACCAACGTCCCCGCTACAAAGCCGCTTTCATCAATCGTCTGATGGCTCATTCAGTGTTCCTCAACGAAATTTAATTCACCAGTACTGATTAATCAAAGTGCTATTATATTCAGGGTCAATCATGCACCCACAACCCAAGCTCACCAACATAGTACGTATGATATTCCTCAACTTCTATATTATAAACCTTAATATGTGCACGAGCACGGTCATAGTTTCGACTATTAGCACCAAACCCTTCCTTAACACAATTATCTACCAAGACTGGATTTGGTATATCAATTCGGGAAGAAACGGCACCATTTTCATATTTCTGACGACGATGCGAATGCCAATACTCAAAAAACTCTTGAACAACCTTGTGCTTTTTAGGGTCGCCGAAAATCGAGTTTCTATCAGTATCATCACGATCCAGCATTTCATCAAAATGATCGGCAACAAAATACCTATTAACCTCAGAATATCGCATATCAACGACATAACTCGCATTAAATCCAAATTGCTCGTAATAAAGACCGCTAATATCTGTACCGAAAACCCTCTCATTTAACTCAACAATACAACCATTACGCCCATCAGACAAAACCATACGCATTCCAGTGCGTATATCTCCAGCACGAATCCATTCCAACCTCAAGTCAGGATCAACATACTCTTTATCTTGCTCATCAGCTAAAACTATCGCCGCTTGCTTTCCAATTCTCTCAACCCATACTGGATGGTTATCAGTGAGATAAAGTGTCTCATAATCATTATCGCTATTAGGAAGCCACTGTCCTTCCTGCGGGATTTTGTCAACATAGCGTATTGCGTAGACTTTCTTAAGCTCATGCGAGCCAAATGTATTAACCACACGCCTATAAGCCTGCTCCCACAGCCCATTCTCATGCTTCGAAAGCACCAAATCACCCACCCTTATCTGCTCAATCGGCACCAATCCCTTGTCCGTATGCACCAACGTCCCCGCTACAAATCCGCCATCCATTTCCCACCCCCTTCCAACCCACCAAAAAGCCCGGGAGCCTAAAGCCCCCGGACCCACCTCAAAACCGCCCTTCCCTGAAATCCGCAAACGCCTGATAAATCTCCGCCTGCGAATTCATCACGAACGGGCCATAACGCGCCACCGGCTCCCGTAACGGCTGCGCCGCCACCAGAATCAGCGACGCCGGTTCATCACCCGCCGCCGCCTCCACCCGGTCACCATCACCCAGAATGGCCAGTTGCCCGCGCGCCACCGGCTTCCCGGCAATCACCGCCCCGCCCTGATAGACATAGGCAAAGGCATGATGCCCCTCGGGAACCGCCGTCGCGAACTGTCCGCCCGCGTGGAGCCGCACATCGAGATACAACGGCGCGGTGACAATGCCCTCCACCGGCCCGGCCACGCCCGCGAATTCCCCGGCAATTACCCGGACCTTGCCGCCGTCAAAGGCCACTTCCGGCACTTGTTCGGGACGGATGTCCTGATAGCGCGGCGGCATCATCTTGTCGCGGGCGGGCAGGTTCACCCACAGCTGGAAGCCCCACATCAGGCCGTCTTCCTGTTCCGGCATTTCCGAGTGGACAATGCCGCGCCCGGCGGTCATCCATTGCACGCTGCCCGCTTCCAGCAGGCCGCTGTTGCCCTGGTTGTCGTGGTGGCGCATGCGCCCGGCCAGCATGTAGGTCACGGTTTCAAAGCCGCGATGCGGGTGGTCGGGAAAACCGGCGATATAGTCCCCGGCTTCGTCCGAGCGGAACTCGTCGAGCATCAGGAACGGGTCGAGCATGGACACCTGGCTGTTGCCGATCACGCGCGACAGCTTTACGCCCGCGCCGTCACTGGCGGCCTGGCCGCGCACCAGCCCGGTGACTTGTCTGGTTGTCATGATGAAACCCTCATTCAGTGGATGCGCCCACTGTAAGCCTGATGCGGAAGCGGCAGAAGCGCCGCGCGAACGCTCACGGTGTTTCCAAGGGGCGAACACCACGGCACGGCAGGCCGCGTTCCCAGGGCGGGGTTTCACTCAGGGAAGTGACGAGGTAATCGATGACGCCGCGCACCGCCCGACTGACATAACGGGTTTGCGGGTAGACGGCGAAGATGTGGTCGGGCACCGGCTCGGCCAGGTCGGGCAGCATGATCAGGTCGCCCTTGCACAGCGCGTCGCCGACAATGAACAGCGGCAGCATGGCCACGCCCAACCCGGCGACGGCGGCGGAACGGGCCGATTCGCCGTTGTTGACCATGATGCGGCCGCGCATCGCCAGCGCCCGCACCTCGCCGCCGGGCGCTTCCGGTTCGAACTGCCACAACTGGCTGGCGCTGACGTTGGAGTAGCCGATGGCCTCGTGCTTCAGCAGTTCGTCCAGCGTTTTGGGCAGGCCGTGCTTCTCGGCGTAGGCGGGACTGCAACAGACCACGCGGCGGCTGACCGCCAGTTGCCGGGCGCGCAGTTCCAGCGCCGGCGAACGGGTGACGCGGATGCCGAGGTCATAGCCCTCGCGCACCAGATCGACGGTGCGGTCTTCCAGATCCAGCGATACCTGCAAACGCGGATGATGCGCCATGAAAGGAAACAGCAACTCACCCAGATAGCGCGAGCCGAAACTGAGCGGCCCGGCGATGCGTATCTGCCCGACCAGCTCGTTGCCGTGCTCGGCGACTTCGTCCGCCGCCAGGTTCAGGTCTTCAATAATGCGCAGGGCGCGCTGGCTGAAGGCCTGGCCGCGATCGGTGAGGGTGACGCCGCGCGTGGAGCGGTGCAGCAAGGCGATGCCCAGCATGCCTTCCAGCCGCACGATGCGCTTGCTGATCACCGACTTGCTGACGCAGAGGCGCTCGGCGGCCTGGGTAATGCTGCCGGTGTCGGCGACTTGCAGGAAGGTTTCAATGTCTTCCAGACGGTATTGCATGCCTTGATTCTCCATGATGCCGACTGAATCGGCCGGTGACGCCCGTCCGGTTTCGACGAGCAACGATCGCATTTTTCCAACAGTCAATGGCCGGAAGGGGCGCTGCCGGACCAGCGGCTTGTTTTTCCGACAACCATGCCCTACCATCGCCGAAATTGTGGGTTAGAGTTTTTACTCGAAAAACGCACTGCCATAACAATAATCAAGCCGCGGTCATCCGTATACCCGCGCAACACGGAGTCAATGCATGGGTTCCTTCCTGAAACGGTTTTCCCGTCATCTGCTGGCCTGCTGCCTGCTGGCCGCCGCTGTACCGGCGATGGCCGAATCCGAAATCCTGTCTGCCGCCGAAGAACTGAAACCCGGTCAGGACGGCCTGCCGCCGCCGCTGGAAAAGCCGCTGCACGTCACCGTCTGCTTCTTTGACTTCCAGGGCAAGAACGGCGACTTCTATAGCCAGGCGAAGGATCTGGCGCTGATCGCCCAGCGCTGGAATGTCTATGCCGACCTGAAGGTGTTTACCGACGAGCGCGTCACCGCCGAGAACTTCAAGGTCGGCCAGTGCGACGCCGCCGGGATTTCCACCCTGCGCGCCCGCCAGTTCAACCCCTTCATGGGCAGCGTCGATGCCGTGGGCGGCGTGCCCGATTATGAAAGCATGCGCCTGCTGCTGCATACCCTGCTGGATCCGAAAATCGCGCCGATGACCATTACCGGCCAATACCAGATCCTGGGCGTGATGCCGATCGGCGGCGCTTACGTGCACGTCAACAATCGCCATATCGACTCCATTGAAAAGGCGGCGGGCAAGAAGATTGCCGTGCTGGACTGGGACAAGACCCAGACCGAGATCGTGCGGCGCATCGGCGCGCAGCCGGTGTCGGCTGACCTGACCAACATCGGCGGCAAGTTCAACAACGGCCAGGTGGACATCATCGTGATGCCCGCCCTGGCCTACCGGCCCTTCGAGCTGTATCGCGGCCTGGGTGAATACGGCGGCATCTACAAATTCCCGCTGGCGCAGATGAGCGCCAGCCTGGTGATCAACCGCGACCGCATCAAGAAGAAGCTGCCGGACCTGGATGAAAAACTGTCAGTATTCCGCGGCATCGCCGGGCAGTTCCTGGACCAGATGCTGGACCAGATCTTCAAGCTGCTGGAAAAGACCGAGAAGGATATTCCCGCCAAGTATTGGCTGCCGATGGACAAGGCCAACGAAGACGGCTTCAAGATGATGATGCGCGATGCCCGCATCCAGATGACCAAGGAAGGTTATTACGATGCCCGCATGATGAAACTGCAGAAGAAAGTGCGCTGCAAGCTGAAGCCCAACGAAGCGGAGTGCTCGCTGCCGGATGAGTAATCGGGCCGATACGACGGCCGAAAGGGCGGCGGAGCCACACTCCGCCGCCCTTTTACTTTGTCACGACGGCCAATTCGCCGCTCCTGCTCCCGGCTTATGCTTTCCCGTGGACTCCCGGAATAACAACCATAACCCGATTGTCGAGGTCTGCCGCCATGCTCAAACGTCTTTCCGCCTGCCTGCCCGGCCTGCTGGGTGCGCTGGCGCTCTCTGCCGCGCTGACCGCGGTCCCGTCCGCTCCGGCGCACGCTACCGAAATCATGGCGATCGCCAAGGACCTGAAACCCGGCGAAGACGGCCTGCCGCCGCCCCTCGACAAGCCGCTGCACGTGTCGGTGTGCCTGTTCGACATCCTCGGCAAGAACGGCGAACTGTATAACCGCGCCAAGGATCTGGTGCTGATCGCCCGGCGCTGGAACGTCTATACCGAAATCCAGGTCTTCACCGACGAGCGCATCGCCGCCGAGAACTTCAAGGCCGGGCAGTGCGACGCCGCCGGGATTTCCACTCTGCGCGCCAGGCAGTTCAATTCGTTCATCGGCAGTGTCGATTCGGTGGGCGGCGTGCCTTCGTATGAACACATGCGGGTATTGCTGAAGACCTTGCTGGACCCGAAGCTGATTCCGTTGTCGATTACCGAACCCTACCAGATCGTGGGCGTGTTGCCGGTGGGCGCGCTGTACGTGATGGTGCGCGACAAGCAGATCAACTCGATCGAGAAGGCGGCGGGCAAGAAGATTGCCGTACTGGACTGGGACAAGTCGCAGGCCGAGATGGTGCAGAAGCTGGGCGCGCAGCCGGTGGCGTCCGACATCACCAACTTCGCGGGCAAGTTCAACAACGGGCAGGTGGACATCGTGGCTGCCCCCGCCATCGCGTTCCGGCCGCTGGAGCTGTACAAGGGCCTGGGCACGCAGGGCGCCATCTACAAATTCCCCCTGGCGCAGATTACCGGCAGCCTGGTGATCAACCGTGACCGCATCAAGCAGAAGCTGCCGGATCTGGACCAGAAGATGATGAGCCTGCGCGCGGTCTCCCTGAAGTTCATGGACGAGTTCCTGGACGAGCTTTTCACCTACATCGACAAGCAGGAGAAGGATATTCCGGCCAAATACTGGATGGAGTTGAATCCGGCGGATGAAAAACGCTACAAGATCATGATGCGCGAAGCCCGCATCCAGATGACCAAGGACGGTTATTACGACCCGCGCATGATGAAGGTGCTGAAGAAAATCCGTTGCAAGATGGAGCCCACCAATCCGGAATGCAGCATGACCGACGAGTGACCGTCCTTCGCCATCACCGTAATTCCCTGCCGGGCGGTCAATGCCTCCCGCCGCCGGGTGCGGTATGATTGCCCAAAACCACAAGATCTCTCTGCCGGAAGACACAACATGCGCATAACCTCCCTGCTCAAGACCTCCGCCCTGATGGCCATGCTGGCCCTTCCCGGTTTGGCCCTGGCTGCCGACCCTGCTCCCGCCGCGTCGCCGGGCATGCCCACCATGAAGCCGCTGGGCAAACCGCTGACCATCAAGTTCTGTATCTTCGACATCATGGGCACCACCGGCGACGCCTTCAGCTATGCCCGTGACCTGGCGCTGGAAGCGAAGAAGTGGAACGTGAACGCCGAACTGAAGGCCTATACCGACGAGCGCGTCGCCGCCGAAGACTTCAAGGCCGGCCAGTGCGACGGCGTGGCCATCACCACCATGCGCGCCAAGCAGTTCAACTTCTTCATCGGCAGTATCGACTCACCGGGCGCGCTGCCCACCTGGCGTCATGTGCGCGAGCTGATCGCCAGTCTGGCCAACCCGAAACTGGCGCCGCTGACCATCAGCGGCCCCTATCAAGTGGCGGCGGTCATTCCGTTGGGCGGCGCTTATGTGATGGTTAACGACCGCCAGATCAACTCCATTGAAAAGGCGGCGGGCAAGAAGGTCGCCGTGCTCGACTTCGACAAGGCGCAGGCCAAGATCGTGCAGAACCTGGGCGCGCAACCGGTGGCGTCCGACATCACCAACTTCGCGGGCAAGTTCAACAACGGCCAGGTGGACATCATCGCCGCCCCCGCCGTCGCCTTCAAACCGCTGGAGCTGTACAAGGGCCTGGGCACCAAGGGCGCCATCTTCCGTTTCCCGCTGGCGCAAATTACCGCCACCATCCTCATCCGCCGCGACAAGTTCATCAAGGATGTGCCGGATTTCGACGAGCGCGTGCAGAAGATGCGCGAGTTCGCCCTGTCGAAGCTGGACGTGGTGGAGCGCATGGTCAACGCCAGCGAAGCCGATATTCCCAAGAAATACTGGCTTGACCTGTCGAAGGCCGACCAGGAGAAATATGTCCGCCTGATGCGCGATGTCCGCGTCAACATGACCAAGGAAGGCATGTATGACAAGAAGATGATGTCGCTGATGAAGAAGGTGCGCTGCCGCATCGAGCCAACCAACGAAGAATGCACGATGAACCTGGAATAACCGGACACCACCCAACACCAGGGACGGTGGACCAGAACAATAAAGATGTTTCTCCAACACTCAGGCAGCCTTCGGGCTGCCTTGTTTTTTGGGGCTGAAGCCCCGCTCCGGCTGTGCTAACGTAGCCGCCTTTACCCGCAGACGGCCCCATCCATGCTAGAACACCTTCCCGTGCTGGGCGTGGGCGTCAGCCTCAGCCTGGCTTCCGAACCCGATCCGGTAGCGCTGGTGAGTACGCCGGGCGGACCGCGCTTTGTGGAATATGCGGCGCAAGTCGAGGCCGACCGGGTCCTCGACGAGGTTGAGCGCATTCATGCCGCCGGAGCGACAGTGCTGTTTCATCCCTCCTTCATCAACTTCTGCGGCACATTCCCGAATTCCCGTCTGTGGCTTGAAACCGCGGCGGAACACATCCGTCGCGTGCGCTCCCCCTGGTTTGCCCAGGATTGCGCCTACTGTTTCTGGGGCGACAGTCACGGCTATTCCACCCAACTGGGATACTTCATTCCGCCCATTCTGAACGAAGCTTCGCTGCAACAGGCCATCACGCGGGTGCGCGAGGTACGGGACGTGATTCCGGTCACCGTCGCCATCGAGCCGCCGCCAATGACCTTCACCGTCGGCACGATGCCGTTGATGACCTTCTTCGGGCGGCTGGCCGAGGCCGCCGACTGTGCGGTGCTGCTGGACATGGGTCATCTGGTATCGTGGGAAATGGCCTGCGGCGGACGGATTCTGGACGACCTGGCGGCGCTGGATTGCCGGCGCGTGGTGGAAGTCCACATTGCGGGCGGCCGTCTCAAGGACGGCGAACAGGGGCCGATCTACGTGGATGCCCATGAATGCGACATCCTGGAGCCCAGTTGGCGGATGCTGGAAAGTCTGCTGCCGCGCCTGCCGAACCTGAAGGCGGTCTGTTATGAGTGCGAAGGCCGCGACGCCACTACCGTGCTGTCGACCGTGCAACGCCTGCGCGGTCTGGTACAGCGCCTGAGCGGCAATGCGGAACTGGTCGCCGCCGCCGGAGACACGCCATGAGCCTGCACGCCCAGGAAGAAGTGCTGTTCCACCTGCTGTTCGACCGGCGGCTGCGCGACCGTTTCCGCCGCGATCCGGCGACGGCGCTGGCCTCCTATCGCCTCAGCGCCGAGGAAATCCGCGACTTCGCCGCCATCCGTCACGATGCGCTGGAATTCGAGGCCGGTCTGCGCGCCGGCTTGATCCTGTCGCAGCTCTGCCGCAGTTTCCCGCTATCGTTCAGTCTGGTGTCCTCGTTACACGGCGGGCTGGAAACGCTGAAAGCACTGATCGATACCGACACCATGCAGGAACATCCGCTGGAGCGGGCGACTGCGTTCGCCGCCCGGTTGCGGGCCTGGATTGACGAGGACAGCCCGGAGCCGGAAGACGTGCGGGGCGGCGTTCTGGACATTCTGGACGCGGAAACGGGTATGGCCCGCTCATCCGCCATCGTGCGCTTCATGACGATGCAGGACGAATCTGCACCCGAAGCCGACGCCGCTATCCCGGAGCACTGGGAAAACCTTCGGCTGACCCTGGCCACCGGCGTGGACGCCGCGCGACTGCCCCGCCCCTATGCCGAACTGAAAGCCTGCCTGTGCGCGGGCGGCGGCGCGGAGTTGTGGCGGCGTCTGGAACGGCAGCCGCTGACGGCGGCGGACCGCGATCATGCCTTGCGCGCGGAAAATCCGCGCTTGCTGGTGTCGCGGGCGGTGATCATTGGCAACTCGCGCTGTGAGCCGGAAGTGGAGCACCGGTTCCTGGAACTCCCGGACGGATTCAGCGCGCTGGTCGGCCATCTTGACGGAGAAACCGATGTGGCCGCCATCCTGACACAGATGCGCGCCGCCGGGGCCGCCGACCCGTTACTGTCCGGCATCCGCCAGGGATTCCGGGAATTGCTCGCCAACGGCATGCTGACATGCGCCTGAACCCGACCGGAGGCGCGGCCGGGCGTGTCGCGCCGCAAGCCGCGTGTGCTAGAGTCCTGACTATCAGGATAAGAAAAACAGTGACCTGACCATGGCCTCCGCCACCGCTCTTCCTCCACTTGTGGAAACCCTCGCCGGCAAGCTGGCCAAGCATGTGCTGGTGGGCAACCTGCTGCTGGCGCTGACCTACTTCCTGTTCAGCCAGCTGGGCCTGAAACTGGCCGCGCCGCCGGGCTACGCCACCATCGTGTGGCCCGCGTCCGGCATAGCCCTGGCCTGGGTGCTGCAATTCGGCAACCGCCTGCTGCCCGGCGTGGCCCTGGGGTCGTTCGCCAGCAACTTGCTGGTCATGGCCGCCATTCGCGGGGTCAGCCCGCTGGAACAGGTCCCGTGGCTGCCGTTATCGGTCGGGCTGGGCGCGGCCGTCCAGACCTATATCGGCGTGGTGCTGATCCGGCGCTTCGTGGCTTTTTCGCCGGGGTTTGACGAACCGGCGGACATCCTGCGCATGCTGGGTCTGGGCGGCATTGTCGCCACGCTGTTCAACGCCTCCTGGAGCGTTTCGGTCCTGCATCTGGCCGGAGCCATTCCCGCCGGATACCTGGTGCAGAACTGGCTGGTCTGGTGGGTCGGCGACAGCATCGGGGTCTTGACCTTCACCCCGTTGTTCCTGGTCTGGGGAATGCCCCACCCCTATTTCAACCGCAACCGCGCCGCCATTGTCACCGTGGTCTCCGTGCTGACGTTTGCCCTGGCCACCTCCGCCTTTTTCCTGGCCATGGCGCTGGAAAACCGCGACCGCGCCGCCAACTTCCGGCTGACCAGCGAGCGCGCAGTCAGCCAGATGCAGCAGCGTTATGCGGAATACGAGCAGTTCTCCCGGCTGGCGCGAGGGCTTTTCGAAAGCAGCGACTTTGTGTCGGCGATGGAGTTCAGGCGGTTTGTGGACAGCTGGCTGCCCACCCATCCGGAAGTCCGCTCGGTCTCCTGGGCGCCGCTGATCGGCCCGACCCTGACCCCGGATGACGCCACGGCGGGTGCGGCGGCCCGGCCGGATGTCCATCGCGCCTTGCCGCTGACTTATATCGAGCCGCATCTTACGCCGATGCAGCAACCGGGGCGCGACCTGCTGGCCGAGCCGCTCTATGCTCCCGTTATCCTCCAGGCCTTGCACAGCGGCGAAAGCCTGCTGTCGCCGACCGTCTCCGGAAACGGCGCCGGGACGTTGTTGCTGACGCCGGTCAACCTGAATGTCTCCCCGGAACGGCAACACGGCTTCATTGTGGTCGAGCTGGACGTGCCCTGGGTGCTGGACCGTTTGCGGCAAGGCGTCTTCCCGGGAGGATATACCTTCCAGGTTCACCAATTGCACCACAGCGAGGTCATCTACGGCGCTCCCCTGTCCGCAACGGTTAAACGGACAGCACAGGACATGGGACTGCATCACGTATCCACCCTGCAGGCCGGAGGCCAGATCTGGCGGGTGGATGTCTGGCCCACGAAGGAGCGACTGGCGTCCTATCAGAACTGGCTGACCTGGCTGGTGCTGGTCACCGGCCTGATCAGCACCAGCCTGGCGGTGATCTACGCCCTGGCCAGCACCGGCCGCCGCCAGCACCTGGAGCGGGCGATTGCCCTGCACACCCGCACCCTGCGCGAGCGTAATGCCGAACTGGAGGCCGCCCGGCTGGAAGCAGACCGCGCCAATGAAGCCAAGAGCCGCTTCCTGGCCAACATGAGCCACGAAATCCGCACTCCCATGAACGGGGTGCTGGGCATGACCGAACTGCTGCTGGACACCGGCCTCAGCGCCCAGCAGCAGGAATACCTGAATGTGATCCGGATTTCCGGACGCACGCTGCTCAACATCATCAATGACATCCTCGACTACTCCAAGATCGAGGCGGGCAAGATGGCCATCGAAACCATCGACATGGACCTGGAAAGCCTGTTGCTGGAATGCGCCTCGATCTTCGCCCTGACCGCCGAGCAGAAACGGCTGGAGTTCCTGGCGTCCATTGCGCCGGAAACGCCGGTGCTGATCCGCGCCGATCCGCTGCGCATCCGCCAGATCCTGATCAACCTGCTCAGCAATGCCTTCAAGTTCACCCGGCAGGGGCACATCGCCCTGAGAGTCTTCGTGCGCGAGGAGCATGCCCGTCCGCAGCTCTGCCTGGAAGTCAGCGACACCGGTATCGGCCTGACCCCGGCGCAGCAGGCCGGACTGTTTGACGCCTTCCGCCAGGCGGACGCCTCGACCACACGCCAGTTCGGCGGCACCGGTCTGGGACTGAGCATCTGCAAGCGGCTGGCGGTGATGATGGGCGGCGACATCGAGGTGCAAAGCCGCTACGGCGAAGGCTCGCTGTTCACCGTCACGCTGCCGTTTGAACGCGCGGGCGAGCATTACTGCGAGGATCACCGGGTTTCGCTGACCGCCCTGAACGGCAAGCGGCTGCTGTTGGTGGACAATTCTCCGGATTTCAGCCGCATGATCAGCGAACAGGCGGCATCCTGGGGGATGACCGCCGACACCGCCCATACCGCCGGCGAAGCCCTGAACCGGCTGCGGGCCGCCCGGGAAAGCGGCCGGCCCTACGACTACCTGACGCTGGATCTGGGTCTGGCCGACGGCGGCCTGACGCTGGCCCGCGAGATTGAAGCGCAAGGACTGGCGGCGGGCGCACGCCGCTTGCTGCTGACGCCGCTGCGCGCCCACCCGTCGCCAGAAGACCTGGCCGGCGCCGGGCTGGACGCGGTACTGCACAAACCGGCATCCGCCACCGTGCTGCGCAACCAGTTGCTGAGTCTGGTGGGCGCGCGCACCGATGCGGCCGCGCCGTTAACGGCCGATGCCGGGCACGAAGCCTTGCGCAAGGTCCTGCAAGGGCGCCGGGTGCTGGTGGCCGAGGACAACCAGGTCAACCGCCTGGTCATTACCGGCATGCTGCGCAAGCTGGACATGACGGCAGAGATAGCCGTCAACGGCCTGGAGGCGGTGCGGATGCAGGGGGACGCTCCAGGACGCTACGACCTGATCCTGATGGATTGCGAAATGCCGGAGCTGGACGGCTATGAGGCGTCGCGCCGCATCCGCGATCAGGAAAAGAGCCGGGGCCTGGCCGCCATCCCCATCATTGCCCTGACCGCCCACGCCATGCCGGACCAGCAGGTCCGTTGCCTGGAAGCGGGCATGGACAACTGCCTGGTCAAGCCGATAGCCTTCGAGAACCTGAAACAGATGCTGGTGCAGCAACTGTGGCCCCGGGGCTGAGGGGCGGCGGCCCCCTCGCCCCGCCCGTCTCCATCCGCCGCCCGGAGCCTGTCATGAGCATTACCCGCATCGGAACCACCAGCCGCTGGTCGCACCTGGTCATTCACAACTCCACGGTCTATGTCGTGGAGGTCGCCAATTCGCCGGACGCCTCGCTGGAAGTGCAAACAGTCGAAGTCCTGGAACAACTGACCGCCAGCCTGCATCAGGCGGGCAGTTCCACGTCCCACCTGCTGATGGTCACCATTTTCCTGGCCGACATTCGCGATATCGACGCCTTCAACCAGATCTGGGATGCCTGGGTGCCGCACGGCACTGCGCCGGTGCGCGCCTGCGTGCAGGCCAAACTGGCGCATCCGGGCTACCGGGTGGAAATCCAGGCCACGGCGGCTGTCATCCGCTGAAGACGGCCGCCTCGGGCATTACCGGGGCGGTGACGGTGCGGTTGCGGCCCTGCTGCTTGGCCAGATACAGCGCCTTGTCCGCCGCCACGAGCAGCGCGTCCTCACTCAGGCCGTTACGGGGGAAGCCCGCCACGCCGGCGGAGAAGCTTACCCGCAACGCCTGACCGTGGAATTCCATCACCGAGAGAGATGCCCGCCAGCGCTCCACCCGCGCCGCCAGCGCCTGCGGCGTCGCGTTCAGCATCACCACCACCAGCTCATCGCCGCCATAGCGGCAGGCAATATCGCTGTCACGGCAACCATCCCGCAGAATGGCGGCCACGGCCGTCAGCACCTCATCGCCCGCGGAATGGCCCAGCGAATCGTTGATCTCCTTGAAATGATCGATATCGATGATCACCAGACTGACCGGCGACGCCTCGCGCAAGGCCCGCGACAGTTCGCGCTGCAGGGTTTCACTCAGATAACGGCGGTTATGCAATCCGGTCAGGGGGTCGCGGATCGCTTCCTGCCGCAGCCGCTCCTGCAATTCGCGGTTCTCGGCCAGCTGCAGGGCCAGTTGCTGGTTCAACCGGTAAAAGCGGCTGGCGACCCAGCTCATCAGCGACAACGCCGCCAGACTGGCCAGCACCACCCACATCAGCCAGCGGTAATCCAGCTGTCGGGCAGGCTGGAACAAAAAGGCGCGCAAATTGACCGACCGGTCGGCTGGCAGCATGCCCAAGGCGCGATAGGTATCCAGAATGTGCCGCCAGCGCCCTTCGTGGCTATAGCCCAGCTCCACCATGTCCGAACGGATCAGCGGCGCCATCTGGTCGGCCTCGAACAACAGCTTTTCCACCGGCAGGTCGGGGGCATAGCGCTCGTGGATCAGCGCCGCCATTTCCGCCTGATGACTGAGGGCGTAGTCCCAGCCGCGCAGGCTGGCGGCCAGGAAGGCGCGGGTCCGTTCGGGATCGGTCGCCACCCGGGTGGCGGAGGTGAACAGGGTGTCGCCGTAGAAATCGACGCCGCTGGCGCGGGGGGTGAAACGGATGAAGTTATCCAGATGATCGCGCAGGAACCAGGTTTCGTCGGTGTCGTACCCGGCCAGCGCGTCCACCTTGCCCTCCAGCAGGCTGACCGGGCTGAAATCGTGCCGGACACGCTGCAGGCGGTTCAGGGGGATATGTTCGTTCTGGAGATAGGCCAGCAGCTCGGACTCGGAATCGGCCAGCGCCACCCGCTTGCCGACCAGGTCCTGCGCCGTGGCGATGCCGGCGGCGCGACGGGCGAACAGCACCAGCGGCGAGTGCTGGAAAATGACGCCCAGCACCACCACCGGCTCCCCGTTGGCGTAGTCCAGCACCAGCTCTGACGAAGCCACGCCAAAGTCGGCCTGACCGGTCGCCACCTGGCGCACCGGGTCCAGGCCCGGATGCGCGGGCAGGATCGCCACATCGAAACCCGCCTCGCGGTAATAGCCCTTTTCCAGGGCGGCGTAATAACCGGCAAACTGGAACTGGTGCCGCCATTTGAGTTGCAGGCGCACCGGCTCTATTTCCACGGTTTCCCCAGCGACACAGACGGGGGGCGCAAACACCTGCAGCCACAGGAGCAGGAACAGCAGGACGCCGGCTCCGAAGCCCCTGCCGCCCGCCTTCCTCCCCGCATGGAAATCAGGCATGTCAAACCTTCTTGTTCTTGTTTTCCCTGAAACCGTAGGTCAGCGGCCGCTGTTCGTCAACGCCAGCCGTCTGCCGGCGCTCAGGGCATGTCCGGGACCGCCTGGTTACGCGGCGGAATCACGCCCATGCGGGCATTGATGGATTGCGGCCCCATGCCGAAGCCGATGGCGTAATGCACGGCGTTGGTCATCACCTTTTTCACGTAGTCGCGGGTTTCGGTGAAGGGAATGCTTTCCACATAGACATCGGCATCCAGCGGTTTGACGGCGTGCTGCCATTGCCGCGCCCGGTTGGGACCGGCGTTATAGCCCGCCGTGGCCAGCACCGGCTGATTCCCCAGGTTTTTCAGCGCATTGCTGAGGTAATAGGTGCCCAGCCGGATATTCATCCCCACTTCGTTCGCCATCCCGGCGTGATAGGGGATTTTCAGCCGGTTGGCCACCCATTGTGCGGTGGACGGCATCACCTGCATCAGCCCGCCCGCACCGACGCCGGACTTGGCGTTGGTGACGAAACGGCTTTCCTGCCGCATCAGGCCGTAAACCCAGGCCGGATCAACCCCGAATTCCTGGGCGTAGCCTTGCGCCACCTCGCGGAACGGCGTCAGGTAACGCAGGCTGTAGCTGTGCAGCTGCTTGGTGCGCTCGGCGGCATAAATGGCGCGATCATACCACTTGGCGTTGGCGGCCTGCTCGGCCGCCGCCAGCAGGAAGCGGTCATCGGCATTGCGCAAGGCCCAGTTCCACTCGCGGATGGCCTCCGGACGCTGGTCCAGCAGATACAGCCGCAAGGCGCGCTGGATGCCGGGGTCCAGCTGCGCCCGTTCGATATCGGCGGGCACCGGCTTGTAGGCGTCGGGGGCTTTGGTCAGCAGCTTGCCCAGGTGGTCGCGCGCCAGCAGGCCGTAATAATCATCATCCACCGCCAAGCCGCTGTAGATGGCCTGCACAATCACGGGCTTGTCGTTCATTTTCTGCATGGCATGGGCGCGCCAGTAGCGCCAGGCGCGCTCCTGCTGCCGCTCCGGCCCCAGGTGGTTGATGGCGAACAGCACATCCGGCCAGCTTTCGGCGCGAATGGCGATACGCAACTGCCATTCGCGGTCGCCTTCCGCCCACAACGTATCCTCGCTCTGCTTGAACCAATCCACCGCCCGTTCATCCTGCTTGCGCGCCCCGGCCAGCGCCAGCAGCCGCCAGCCATAGGCGCGGCTCTCGGCGTCAAAACGCGACTGCACATCCTTCCAGCGCGCCAGCGAGTCTTCCAGCGCATCGCGGCTGTAGCGCGCCAGCGCCGCCAGATAGAGTTCATGACCGATGCGGGTTTCCACATCCGGCCGGGCCAGCCAGGCCTTCGGGGCCGCCGCCAGCTTGGTCAGTTGCGGTGCGGGCAGGTCGATACCCAGCTTGCCCGCCAGCCGCCGCGCCAGCGCGTTGTTGCCGCCTTGCAGGGCCAGCCGCAGGCGGTCCCAGTACTCGTCCGGGGATATGACGCCCTGGGCCTCCGCCTGCGCCAGCAGGGCCTCGCAGGGCGCCGGCTGGTCCTTGCCGGTGAACCACAGATTCTTGCGCACTTCCGCCATGACGGCGGGAGTGTCGGCCGCCACCGCGGCGCGGGCTTGCAGGTCGAAGCAGCGTAATTCCGCATCCGGGTTTTGCAGCCCCGAAGCCAGTTCATTCCAGACAGCCCAGTCCCCCTTGCGGCCGGCCAAACGCAGGAAGTCGGTGCGAACCTTGTCCGCCAGCAGCGTATCGGGGTATTTGGTGAGGAACGCGCGCACGGCGTCGGGCGACATGGAAGCCGCATCCTTGCCCAGCAGGAAGTAATCGGCGTAGATCACCAGCGGATCGCCCTGCAGGCGAGCCTGGGCCGCGGCCAGGGCGGTCAGGTCGCCCTGCTGCCAGGCTTCCCGGGCCAGCAGGTAATCCTTGTCATCGGCCCGGGCGGGGAATGCGGCGGCCAGCCAGATCACGGTCATGGCGGCGAGAAGGCGTCTGGAAAACATGAAAACAGGTCCTTTTGCGGGCGATAGCGGCGCAACGTCGGAATAACGCGCCCGGATCGGTACAGGGTACCCGCTGCCGCCGGTCGGCAGAATGCCTTCTCTGTAACAAAACCGGTCAGCCCTCCCCGTTCAGGCCCCGTCCCGCTATAATGTCGCCCCCTTCGCGGTCAACCGGTACGCCAGCATGTCCACAACCCCGACCCAGCCCAAAAAAGTCTATATCGAAACCCAGGGCTGCCAGATGAACGAGTACGACAGCTCGCGCATGGCCGACCTGCTGGGCTCGTCGCACGGCATGGTGCGCACGCACACGCCCGACGATGCCGACGTGCTGCTGCTTAATACCTGCTCCATCCGCGAAAAGGCGCAGGAGAAAGTGTTTTCCGAACTGGGCCGCTGGCGGCAAATGAAGGAAAAGCGCCCGGAGCTGGTGATCGGCGTCGGCGGCTGCGTCGCCTCGCAGGAAGGCGACAACATCCAGAAACGCGCCCCGTTCGTGGACGTGGTGTTCGGCCCGCAAACCCTGCACCGCCTGCCGAAAATGCTGGATGCCCGCGACAGCCGCAAGATCACGCTGGTGGATGTCAGCTTCCCCGAAATCGAGAAATTCGACTTCCTGCCCGAACCGAAGGTGGAAGGCCACAAGGCCTTTGTCTCGATCATGGAAGGCTGCTCGAAGTACTGCACCTTCTGCGTGGTGCCTTATACCCGTGGCGAGGAAGTGTCGCGCCCCTTCGATGACGTGATCGCCGAGGTGGCGCACCTGGCCGCGCAAGGCGTGCGCGAGGTGACGCTGTTGGGCCAGAACGTCAACGGCTATCGCGGCGCTTTCCACGACGGTGAGATCTGCAGCTTTGCCGAACTGCTGCGCCATGTGGCGGAGGTTCCCGGCATCGGCCGCATCCGCTATACCACCTCGCACCCGCTGGAATTCGGCGATGACCTGATCGCCGCCTATGCCGATATTCCGCAACTGGTTTCGCATGTGCATTTGCCGGTGCAATCCGGCTCGGATAATGTGCTGGCCGCCATGAAACGGAATCATACTGTCGCGGATTATCGCCAGCGCATTCAGAAATTAATGGCCGTCCGTCCGGACATGCATATTTCCTCCGACTTCATTATCGGTTTCCCCGGCGAAACCGATGCCGATTTTGAAGCCACCATGAACCTGATTGCCGAAATCGGTTACGACCATTCCTACAGTTTCATTTACTCGAAGCGTCCGGGCACTCCGGCCGCCGAATTGCCGGACCCGACGCCGGAAGCCGACAAGAAACAGCGCCTGCATATCCTCAAGGAGCGCATCCGCCAGCAGACGCAGCGCAAGACCGAAGCCATGCTGGGCAAACGTGAACGGCTGCTGGTGGAACGCGAGTCCGACCGCTACCCCGGCCACCTGATCGGCATTGCGGGCAATACGCGCTGGGTGCACTTCCCCGGCGATGCCGGACTGATCGGCAAATTCGTCGACGTGGATATTCTGGAAGTTGCCAGTATTAACTCGTTATTGGGCAGCGCACCGGTCATTATGGAAGCCTGATTATTGCCGGGCCGGATTACCCGGCCCGTTAATCCGTCCGCCAATTGTTAATATAGCGTTCGCATTCAACCTGACCGATGATCGGGTTAATGGTTAGCCAGTTGTTACATAATATTTCTGTGAACCACTTATCGGAATTCCCCTACCGCCAGTAAATCCGCAACTATATTTACCACACACGATCCTTATATTCGGAGCAGAGAGAAAAGCAAAAACAAGACGGATTTTCGTGACCTGACACGAGGAATCAGCAGCATGATCACAACCGAAAATACCTGCACGGCCTGCGGCTTCCGCCTGGTGATGGTCGGCCATGACGCCGCCCGCCCTTTCTGCCCCAACCAATATTGTTCAGACAAGTTTGAAGACGCCTGCCCACGCTGCCAGTCCGGTCACAAGAATGTGCGCTTGGTGCGTACCGGCTTCGCCGCCTTCACTTGTCTGGATTGCGGTCAGGACTGGGACCGGGTCAACGGCAAGGCGACCGCACCCTCCTCTTCCAATCTGGTGGTGCTGAACTTCCGCAAGCGTTCGTAAGCCGCGCCATCCCGGTAGGCCACGAACGCTGCCGATCAGCGCAGCGCACCCACGTAGTGCTGCGCCACTTCCTCTTCCGTGACCAGATGGGCCGGTTCCGGGGCCGGTTGCGGTTTTTCCACCACCTGCAATCCCGGACGGACCGGTAATGTCAGCACCGGCAGGTCGACCACCGGAGCCTGGGGCGGAACCGATAGCGCCACGGGTGTGACCGGCTCCAGCCAGCCCTCATAGCGGCTGGCCAGCATCTGCAACTCGGTGTCGGTCTGCTGCATGGCCAGATCCAGGATTTCCCGGGCATAGGCCTCGTTCTTGACCATGTAGACCGCGTCCACAATCCGGCCGTTGCAACGGCGCATGCGGACATAGATCTGACTGGCGAGCATCATCAGCTCGGTATGGTGCGGGGCGTCATTCATGATCATCTGACTCCAACAAGGTAGGGATGGAAACAGGTGCGGCGCACCTGCGGGTCATGGGAAAAAGGGTAACGCCCGGATCCGGTCCGGGCGTCAGGAAGGCCCGGCTCAGGGAATCTGCTCGCCATGCTGCGACAGGTCCAGGCCGACCTGCTCATGTTCGGCGTCCACGCGCAGGCCGACCAGCTTGTCGACCACCACCAGAATCAGCAGCGTGCCGACAGCGCTGTAAGCCAGGGTCGTGAACGCCCCGATCGCCTGTACGCCAACGTTACCCGGCCCCCCGGCCAGCTCCGGCAGGGCAAAGACGCCGGTCAACAGCGCACCGACAATGCCGCCAATACCGTGGATGCCGAACACATCCAGCGAGTCATCCACGCCCAGCATGCGCTTCAGGCCGGTGGCTCCCCAGTAGCAGGCAATACCCGCCACCATGCCGATCACATAGGCGCCGCTGACGCCGACAAAGCCGGATGCCGGGGTAATCGCCACCAGCCCCGCCACCGCGCCGGAACAGGCGCCCAGCAGAGAAACGCGTTGGCGCTGAATCCACTCCACCAGCATCCAGGTCATGGCGGCCATCGCGGTGGCCAGCTGCGTCACCAACATCGCCAGACCGGCGCGGCCGTCCGCCGCCACCGCCGACCCGGCGTTGAAGCCGAACCAGCCCACCCACAGCAGCGACGCACCAATCATGGTCAGGCCCAGGTTGTTGGGGAAGAACGGTTCACGCCCGTAATTGTGGCGCTTGCCCAGATAGAAGGCGCAGACCAGACCGGCCGCCCCGGCGTTGATGTGCACCACCGTGCCGCCGGCGAAGTCCAGCGCGCCCATCGACGCCAGCCAGCCGCCCGGCTCCCAGACCCAGTGCGCCACCGGCACATAGATCAGCAACGACCACAGCGCCATGAACAGCATCAGACCGCCGAACTTCATGCGCTCGGCGAAGGCCCCGGTAATCAGCGCCGGGGTGATGATGGCGAAGGTCATCTGGAACATCACGAATACGGATTCGGGAATGGTCGGGGCGATATGGCTGACGCTGACCACCCCGGCGACGCGGTCAAAGACCATGCCGTTGAGGAAAGCCTCGCCGAAGCCGCCCAAATAGGGGCTGCCGGGTGTGAACGCCGCCGAATAGCCCACGGCCACCCACAAGGCGGTGACCAGACAGCAGACGGCAAAGCTTTGCAGCAGCGTCGCCAGCACGTTCTTCTTGCGAACCATGCCGGCGTAGAACAGCGCCAGCCCTGGCAGGGTCATCAACAGCACCAGCGCGGTTGATGTCAGCATCCATGCGGTATCGCCTGCACTGATTTTGTCCGGGGTAGTACGGAAAGGGGCGGACTCCGCCAGCGCTTGGGACGACGCCAGCAGCAGGAACAAAGCCGTCAGTAACGGCGGGGATACGCGGGACGGTTTCATGGTGCCTCCTGAAAAGTATCATCAGGAGTCTTGCAACAAGCGGGCCAAGAATTCGGCCCGGGATTTGCGTCAAATTCGTGCCAATGCACACCATCGGTGCAAGACGCACCGCAACGGTGAAATAACGATCTATCCGCGCTGGTTTTTGCGCCATCCGCTGGGCGTCAGCCCGGTCCAGCGCTTGAAGGCGCGGTTGAAATTGGCCACATCGGAATAGCCCAGCTTCTCGGCCACGCTTTCCAGGCTCAGGCGCGGGTCTTCCAGCAGGTCGGTCGCCATCTGCTTGCGCGCCTCCTCCACCAGGTCGCTGTAGGCGACCTGGTTGCCCGCCAACTGGCGCTTCAGTGTCCGCTCCGACATGTGCAGGCGTTCAGCCACCTGTTCCAGCGTCGAAAAACCCCGCCGCTCGTCATACATCAGCGCCTTCACCTGCGCCACAAAGGGTTTTTCCATGCCGAAACGGCGCAGGTCCTGTTCGCACTGGGTCAGTGCCATCTGGCTGGCCACCGGATTGGCCATGATCATCGGCAGGTCAAGGTAGGACGAGGGAAAGATCAGCCGGTTGACCGGCCGGTCGAACTCCACCGGTCCGGGCAGGTATTGCTTGATCGGCGCCAGGTAGGGCGGCTCGGCGAACTCGACCTCGGCGCGACCGGTCAGGGTCTTGCCCGTCACCGCCTGCCCCATGTGCACGAAGCCGAAAATCAGGCCGATGATGGCCGCCTCGCGCAGGGGCTGCAGGTCGGTGTGGGGAATGATGGTGAGGCTGGCCTCCTGCGGGCCTTCCTCCACGCGCAACTCGAAGGCATTGCTGATCATGCCGATAAAGCGCTCGGCCACGGTCAGCGCCTCGCGCACGGTGGCGGCGGTCATGGCGGCGAAACCGACAAAGCCGTGCAGCGACACCTGCATCGTCACCCCGAAATGCATCGCCAGCGCCGTCTCGCCGGTCAGGTCGCGGGCGCGGATGATCAGGGTGTTGAAATCGTCCAGCGCCAGGCGGCGCTGCGGTTCCAACATCATCTCGCGGGTCAGGCCGGTGCCTTCCAGCAACTGTGCATCGCTGACGCCCCAGCGCGAAACGATATCCACGATGAACAGGGCGTAAACCATCGGCAGGCTGGGTGAATCATGCATCGTCTGTTGTCCCCAAATGATATGAAACTGGCACCAAGTCACCTGTTTACCATACGTACGTACGGTTAAATTGCAAGTATGACATTCGTCAATGTAACAATAGAGGTTGACATGACTACCAGCACCGCTTCCGCCGCCACCCGCCAGCCCACCGGAGCCAGCGTCAATATTCCGCCGCGCCGTCTGGATTTCGAATTCCCGGAAACGATGAAGCGTTACTACTACGACGACAGTCCCTTCCTGAGCAGCTTCCTGACCACGCTGTCGGCGTTGTTCCCGGAAGGCGAATCGTTCTTCGTGGAATCGGTGCGCGCCTACCGCGACCAGATCACCGACCCGGTGCTGCGCGCCCAGGTGTCCGGTTTCATCGGTCAGGAAGCCATGCACAGCAAGGAACACGCCGCCTTCAACGAAGCCGCCACCCGCATGGGCTACCCGGTGACGCAACAGGACAAGGAGCTGGGCTACCTGCTGCGCTTCGGCCAGAAGTTCCTGCCGAAAGCCGTGCAGATCTCGATTACCACCGCGCTGGAACACTATACCGCCATCATCGCCGAAATGCTGCTGCGTGACCCGGACGTCCAGCAAAAGTTCAGCCCGGAAATGCGCCAGTTGTGGATGTGGCACGCGCTGGAAGAAAACGAGCACAAGACCGTCGCCTACGACGTTTACGAGCAGGTCAGCGGCAGCTACCTGCTGCGCGCGGGCACCATGATTCCGGTCACCGCCATCTTCTTCGCCGTGGTCGCCATCAACCACACCCGCATGCTGGCCGCCGACGGCAAACTGACCAATTTCAAGGACAACTGGAACGGCCTGAAGTACTGCTGGGGCGGCAAAAAAGGCGTGTTCTCGCGCCTGCTGCCGCAATACCTGGACTACTTCCGTCCCGGTTTCCACCCGAAGGATCACGACACCGACGCGCTGCTGCATGAATGGCGTGAAAAGCTGTTCGGCGCCGACGGCACCCTCAGCGCGCAATTGAAGAAGACTTCCGGCAAGAAGAAAGCCACCAAGACGGCTGTGGCCGCCTAAAGCCTGTCCAGGATTTCCGGCGGACGCCCAGTCCGCCGGTTCCCGAATGTCACACACCCGTGGCATGACCCGGCAAGGATGCCACCCATCCGCTGTTTTCCCGGTTTTCGTTTCGCCGCTCAGCCTGCGACCGGTTTACAATGGGACATTGCCTGTCGAAGGAATTCCCATGCTGACCACCCTCACCCCGTTGCTGATGATCCTGCTGGCCTGCAGCTTTATCGTGTTCGCGCTGGCTTATGTCTTTGCCGTGATTTCCGCCATCGGCGTCAACCGCAAGCTGGGACTGCTGTCCGTGGTGGTGCCGTTCCTGGCGTATTACGTGTGCTATACCGGCGGGGAAAAGGCGGCGTTTCCGCTGCGGATGGGGGTGTGGTCGCTGCTGGGACTGCTGGTGTTCGGGGTGCCGGTGGCGGTGATCCTGAAAACCCATCTCTGAGCCGGAACGCCGCGCAGCAAAAAGCCCCGGTGAACGGGGCTTTTTTATTGGCGGACTGACCGGGCTTCAGGCAGCGGAGGTCAACTTCAGCGCCATGTGATGACCGGCGAAGAGCATGCCCTTGCGCAAATAAAGCCGGTGGGCGTCCTGACGCTGGTAGCCGGTGTCCAGATGCATTTCATCGCAGCCGCGACGCTTGCCTTCCTCGATCAGCCAGTCGATCATCGCCCCGCCCAGGCCGTTGCGGCGCTTGTCGGGATCGGCAATCAGGTCATCCACGTAAAACACCTTGCCCCAGGCCATGAACGACATCACCCGGCAACCGGCCGCCGCCGCGATCTCTCCGTCCAGTTCCATGTAGACAATCGAATAACCTTCGGCGGACTGCACTTCCAGCCGGCGACGGAACTCGTCCGGCGTCAGGTGCGGCCGCAAAATCACAAACAGACGGAAACACCCGGCGACATCCGCCTCATTGCGGATATCCAGCGTCTTGACCTCGAAACCCATGTTCTTCTTCTCGCAAACCCATACCCATGACAGGGGTATGACAAGCCGCCAATGCTGCGACTTTTCCGCTCATTCGTCAATCAATTCGCAGCGGGATTGCCCGCCCGGCGCAAACCGTCCAGATCCAGGATTTCCAGCTCGCGGTAACTCAGCCTCACCAACCCCTGCCCTTCCAGTTGCCGCAATACCTGGTTGATGGTCTGCCGCGACAGCGACAGCATGCTGGCCAGCTGGTCCTGCGGCAGCGGCAATACCCGCCGCGAGCGATCCTGCCATTCGCCATAGCCTTCCGCCATGTACACCAGCCGCCGCGCCACGCGGATCGGCGCGGGCAACAACGCCGCCTCCTCCAGTGCAATGAAGGCAAAACGCATCTTCTGGCTTTGCAACAGGCCGAACCAGTACCACCAGCCGGGATTCGCCGCCAGCATCGCCTCCAGCGCCGCCTTCGGCACGCGCAGCACCAGCGACGGCTGGTCGGCGATCACGTCATGCGTGCGCGCCAGCCCGTCAAACAGCGCGATCTCGCCAAACCAGCTGCACGGCTCCAGAATGGCCAGCATCGCTTCCTTGCCGTTCTCGTTGACGCCGACCGTGCGCAAGGCCCCGCGCACCACGCTGTAGATGCCGTCAAAGGCATCGCCGCGCGCGAACAGGCGCTGGCCGGTGTCGAGCGCATGCAGCACCGCGCCTTCCAGCAGGGCGTCCTGCAGGGCGGCGGGCAGGCCGCCGAACCAGCGGCCGGCGGCAATGGCCTCGCGATGAGCGGCAATATCGGAACGTGAGGAAGACGACATAAGGCAAGGTTCCGGATAAATTCCATCCAAGTGTCGGATAGATGACAAAAGGCCGTCAAGGAATTGACTATGATGATCAAACAACAATGAGGAGCATTCCCATGAAGACCCTGACCGATCACCTGACCATGTACGCCGAGTATCACCGCGACAAGCGCAACATCGCCACCCATTTCGTGGGCATCCCGCTGATCGTGCTGTCGATCACCACGCTGTTGTCCGTTCCGGCGCTGTCGTTCAGCCTGGGCGGCCTGACTCTTAGCGCCGCGATTATCCTGGCCCTGCTGTCCAGCCTGTTCTACCTGCGTCTCGACCTTGCCTTCGGCCTGACCATGACCGCGCTGATGATCGGCATGGTGCTGGGCGGCGAAGCGATTGTGCAGGCGCAGCCGGAACAGGCCGTCGCCATTGGTATCGCCTTGTTCGTGATCGGCTGGATCTTCCAGTTCGTGGGACATTACTGGGAGAAACGCAAACCGGCCTTTGTGGATGATCTGGTCGGCCTGCTGGTGGGGCCGCTGTTCCTGGTGGCGGAAGTCGCTTTCGCCGTCGGCCTGGCCCGCAAGGAAAAGGATGAAGTGCTGCGCCGCGCCGGTCCGACGCTGATCCGTTCCTGATCCGGAGACCGCCATGAGCCTGGCCCTGCACGAACAACTGCTGTATGTGCCGCATCACCGCACCCGTGAGCTGCTGGCCACCGGCCTGCCGGTGCATGTGCTGGTCAACCCGGTGGAATATCACGGCCCGCACCTGTCGCTGGGCAACGACCGCATCCTCAGCGAGCGCATCGCCCGGCGGCTGCACGCGCGACTGAACACGGTGCGGGGCGAGAACCATCCCTTCCTGGTCGGCGGCGTCATCGACTTCGGCAGCGACCCGACACCGGGCGACGGTTCCGTGGGCGTCACCTACACGCAGCTGGCGAAGCTGGTCACCGGCGTCTGCGACGGACTGATCGCGCTGGGCGCGAAGCGGGTCATCTTCCATACCTTCCACGGCTCGCCCTTCCACTGCCACGCCATCCATGCCGGGATCGAGCGGCTGGCCAAGGCGGGCATTCCCTCGCTGTCGGTGTTTGACCTGTTGCTGAACGCGGTGGTGAATTACGACGAGGCCCGTTTCCGCGGCCTGCGCGACACGCTGGACAACCCCGCCGATTTCGACATCGTCTTTCCGCGCCTGCCCTTCGATTTACACGCCGGGTTCTTCGAGACTTCAGTGGCGCTGGAAGTGGCCCCGGACACGGTGTCGGACATCTACCGCACGCTGCCGCCCTGCCCCGATCTGGACGTCCCCGCGCCGCTGAAGCCGGTCACCAAACTGCTGGGCGGATTGCCCGCCTTGGCGCGCGAGATCGAGCATACGTCGGTGGCGATGGCGTGGATGAAGCTGAAACCGTTTCCGGGCTATACCAGCTATCCGTCGCTGGCGACGCCGCAAGCGGGGAAATTTTTTGTGGAACAGCTGATTCTGCCGCTGTATGAAGAGGGCTGCCAGCAAGTGCTGTGGGGCCGGGCGGAAGCGCCGAAGGCGCAGTTCCAGTGGTTGCGGCCGGTGGCGGGGGTGCTGGGGGGAAGGGTTTAAGCCCCTCCCTTCGCCGCCCTCTCCCGAATCACCGTCACGCTCTCCCCGCCGATCCCCCAGTTATCCGTGTTCACTTCATCAATCACCACCACCGTGGTGGCGGGGTTCTTGTTCAGTACCCGTTGCAGCAGTTCCGTCACCCCGGCGATCAGCTCGGCCTTCTTTTCCGGCGTCGCGCCGTCGGGGGTAATCTTGATGTTGACGTACGGCATGATGTAACTCCTGTGGCTTAATGTTTTGATCCGCTGAAACTGCGGGCGGCCACCAGCGCCAGCCCGCCCGCGACAATCCCCCAGAACGCCGAGCCCACGCCCAGCAGGCTGACGCCGCTGGCCGTCACCAGAAAGGTGATGATGGCCGGTTCCCGTTCCGTTTCCCGCTCCACCGCCGTGGCCAGGCCGTTGCCGATGGTGCCGAGCAAGGCCAGTCCGGCCAGCGCCAGCACCAGCTCCTTGGGGAAAGCGGCGAACAGCGCGCTCACCGTCGCCCCAAAGATGCCGATCAGCAGGTAGAACACCCCCGCCGATACCGCCGCGACATAGCGACGCGGTAGCTCATGGTGTGCTTCCCGCCCCAGCATGATCGCCGCCGTGATCGCCGACAGGTTGATGGCGAAGGCCCCGAACGGCGCCAGCGCCAGCGTCGCCGCGCCGGTCCAGCCCACCACCGGCGACACCGGCGGATTGAAGCCGGTGGCGCGGATGGCCGCCACGCCCGGCAGGTTCTGCGAAGCCATGGTCACCGCGAACAGCGGCACGCCAAGCCCCAGCAGCGCATGCCAGGAAAACTCCGGCATCATGAATACCGGCATCGCCGCTTCCAGCCGCACCGAACCCAGATGCAATTGCCCCAACGCCGCCGCAATGGCGCTGCCGGTCAGCAGCGCGCCGATCACCGCGTAACGCGGTTTCCAGCGCCGCATCAGCAGGTACGCCACGAACATCGGGAAGACCAGTTCGAAGCGCTGCGTCATGGCGGTAAAGGCGTTCATGCCGAATTGCAGCAGGATGCCCGCCAGCATCGCCGAGGCCATCGACAACGGAATCCGGTTCATCAGCCGCTCGAACAGCCCGGTAAAACCGACCAGCCCGATCAGCAATCCCGACAGCATGAACGCGCCGATCGCCTCGCCCAGGGACACGCCCTGACTGGCGATCAGCAGCGCCGCCCCGGCCGACGACCAGGCGGTGCCGATGGGCGTACGGTAGCGGAGCGACAGGCCGATCGAAGTGACCGCCATGCCCACGCCCAGCGCCCACAACCACGACGCCGTTTGCGCCGCCGTGGCGCCCAGTGCCTGCGCGGCCTGGAAGATCAGCACGCCGGAGGCGGTGAACCCGACCAGCACGGTGACAAAACCCGCCATGACGGCCGACAACGATGCATCACGATACAAACGGACAGCCATCCAACACTCCGGCGGGTTTCAGGGGGAACGCAGTATCAGCCTTTCAGGCCTTCCGCCGCCAGCGCTTCCTGTACCGCCGGACGCGACGCCACGCGCTTCTGGAAGGCGGTGAGCACCGGCCAGGCCGACAGGTCGATACCCACCATCCGCGTCCAGTTCAGCACGGTGAACAGGTAGCCGTCGGCAACGGTGAACTGCTCGCCGAACAGGTAGCTCTGGCCGTCCAGACGGGCGCTGAGCAGGTCGAAACGCGCCGCCAGCATCGTCTTCACCTGCGCCTTCCATTCCTCGGGAGCGTTCGGGTTGAACAGCGGCGAGAAGCTCTTGTGCAGTTCGGTGCTGATGTAGTTCAGCGTTTCCTGCAAACGGTAGCGTTCCAGCGTCCCGGCGGCCGGGGCCAGCCCGGACTGCGGAGCCTGGTCGGCAATGTACTGGACGATGGCCGGGCCTTCGGTCAGCAGGCTGCCGTCCGGCAGCTGGATGGCGGGCACATAACCCTTCGGGTTCACGGCGCGGAAATCGCTGCCGTCGCTGAGCGTCTTGGCGCGCAGGTCGACCTTCACCAGTTCCACCGGCAGGCCGGCTTCACGCAGGGCGATGTGGGGAGACAGCGAGCAGGCGCCGGGCGAAAAATACAGTTTCATGATCTTGGTTCCTCGGGTGGGTTGAATCCGTGGACAGAGCATATTCATTTCGCTTTCCGGGATAAACCTTCTATCATAGAACAATCCATTTTATTTTCCGGGACAATCATGGACCGTCTTGAAGCCATGCGCGTGTTCTGCACCGTCGTCGATACCGGCAGCTTCGCCGCCGCCGCCGAACGCCTGAACGTGTCCACCAGCGCCGTCTCGCGCTGGGTGGCGCAGCTGGAAAGCCATCTGCAGGCACGGCTGCTGAACCGCACCACCCGCCGTCTGGGCCTGACCGAAAGCGGCCAGGCCTATTACGAACGATGCGCGCAATGGTTGCAGGAGTTGGAGGCGATCGAAGCCGCCGTCGGCGAACAGTCGCTGAATCCGCAGGGCACGCTGCGCATCACCACCTCGGTGGGCTTCGCGCTGAATTACCTGTCCCCGGCGCTGGCGGAAGCGCGGCTGCGCTTTCCGCAATTGCAGTTCCATGTCTCGCTGTCCGGCCGGGTGGTGGATCTGGTGGAAGAAGGCTTCGACCTCGCCCTGCGCATCGGCCCGGTGGGCTCGCAGAATCTGGTGGCGCGCGAGATCGGCCGCACCACGCTGCTGCATGTAGCCGCGCCGGACTACCTGACCAGCGCCCCTCCCTTGCGGCGGCCCGACGACCTGAGCGCCCACGATTGCCTGCTCTACGAACACGATTCGGACAAGGGCCAGTGGCGTTTCACCGGCCCGGACGGGCAACGGCACGAGGTGAAGGTGTCCGGCTCGGTGCAGAGCGACAACTCGGAATTCCTGATGGAAATGGCGGCGCAGGGTCAGGGGGTGTTCAGCACGCCCTGCTACATCGCCCGGCCGCATCTGGAAGCCGGACGCGTGGTGCGGGTGCTGCCGGAATATGAAAGCGAGACGCTGCCGATCTATGCGGTGTATCCGAACCGGCGGCATCTGTCGGCGAAGGTGCGGGCCTTTACCGGATTCTTTGCGGAATGGATGCGGGAGCAGGCGGAACGGCAGTGTCAGAAGCAAAACCGGGAAGCGATGGAGGCCCATCAACGCTTGGTGGTGCGCGACAACGTGTTCAGCGATGGCTTTCGCCGGAGTACCGTCCCATGAAATCCCTCGCCTTCATCCACCGCACCGACGGCCGCTCCGCCGTCGCCGACTTCAGCCCGGTCACCTCGGTGCTGTCCTGGTACGACCTGGGCGGCACCACCTCCCCCTTCCTGCTGCTGGATCATATCGGCCCCGGCCGCCTGCTGCCGGGTTCGCCGTTAAGGGGCGTGCATGAGCATCCGCATCGCGGTTTCGAGACGGTGACCATTGTCCATGACGGCGAGCTGGAGCACCGGGATTCGTCGGGCGGCGGCGGGCTGATCGGGCCTGGGGATGTGCAATGGATGACGGCCGCGCGCGGCGTGGTGCACCGGGAATTGTTCAGCGAGGGCTTCCGCCAGCACGGCGGGCGCTTCGAGATGATCCAGTTGTGGGTGAACCTGCCCGCCAAGGACAAGCTGGGCGATCCGCGTTACCAGAACCTGTCACGGGCGGATATTCCGGTGGTGGAACTGGAAACCGGTTCGGTGCGGGTGATTGCGGGGGAATTCCAAGGTGTGCGCGGACCGGCGCTGACGCATACGCGGATGAACGTGCTGGATGTGCGCTTGCCCTCAGACCGGGAGGCGGTGTTTGCGACGGAGGATGGGGATACGGCGCTGGTGTACCTGTTGTCGGGGCGGCTGGCGTTCGGGGACGAACCGATGGAGGAAGGCGGGCTGGCGGTGATGGGGCAGCATGGGGCGGGGTTTACGGTGAAGGCGTTGGAAGATTGCCGCTTGCTGGTGTTGAGCGGGGCGCGAATTGATGAGCCGATCAACGGGCATGGGCCGTTTGTGATGAATACCTATGAGGAGGTTTTGCAGGCGTATGAGGATTTCAAGGCGGGGAAGTTGGCGGGGTGAAGGCTCAAAACCAGCACATAGCAATTTGCTATGCACCTCATTTCCTGCTACATTGAACATAGCAAATTGCGATAAGAAACCATGCACATCATCTCGCACGCAAGGATTGTTGAAGCGATACAGAAATGGCCGCAAGCCGCTACCGCCCTGGATGGCTGGTACAGGTTGATGAAGGCCAATGAACCTGGCGACTTTGCCGCCATGAAGCAGTTGTTCCCAGCTGTGGACAAGGTAGGCAAGCATCATGTTTTTGATATCGGCGGCAACAAGCTGCGCCTGATCGCCTTCGTGCTGTATCAGGGCAAGCGCGTCTATGTCCGGCACATTCTGACGCACAGTGAATATGACAAAGGCGACTGGAAGGAGGACTGACATGAACAAGCTGACCCAACAGGCCGCTGAGCACTGGCGCTTTGTAGCCCCCCTGCTGTCCAAACCCACCTGCGAGGCGGATTACCAAGCCTTGGTGGAGGCACTGGATGAGTTACTGGACGTAATCGGCGACGATGAGAGCCATTCGCTGGCGGGTTTGGTGGAACATTTGGGCGATCTGGTTTCCGCTTATGAAACGGTGCATTACCCGATGCCTGAAGGTGACGGCCGGTCGGCATTGGTCTTTCTGATGCAGCAGCATGGGCTGGGGCAGGCGGATTTGCCGGAGGTTGGAGCGCAGTCGGTGGTTTCGGATATTTTGAGCGGGAAACGGCGGCTGAATGTGCGGCAGATTCGGGAACTGGCGAAGCGGTTCGGGGTGTCGGTGGAGACGTTTTTTTGAATAACCATGTCACCCCATAGCCAGTCAGGAAATTTATTTTTGCGCTGCCCCCCAAATCTCTCACCCTACCGATCACGGATACATTGAATACAGGACGAAACCGAGATGAGACTGCCTTTATTTTTTACTGTCATTTTATTTTGTGCTCAAGCCTCTGCAGAAATATACCGCTATGTCGATGCATCGGGGCGAGTCCAATTCACCGACAAAGCGCCAGGGAGTGATCACTCCACCTATAAAAAATCCGAACAGCCGGCTTTACCGTCACCGGCTCCGAAAGCACCGAATACCGAAAATCATGCTCCAGCTCCTCTCGTCACAAACAGGGAGGTTACGCTTTATGCCGGAAGCAATTGTTATGACTGCGGCAAGATCGCGAGGTTCTTCACTGAAAACAATATTAATGCCACTATCCTGCGGGCCGAGGAAAGTTCCATTAATGAAGGCCGATTTGTTGCCATGGGTGGTGTATCAAAGGTTTTCTTTGTTCTTGCCTGCGGGAAAAGCAAACTGATTTCATGGCGTTGGGATGTTCAGGATTTTAAGGATCTGTGTGTTAACGTTGATCCCGCCCGTACCGAGGTCAGGAAGATTCCCTTGTAGGAGCGCAGGTACCACCAAAAGATCAGGCTTGATAGGAAAGCGATTTTTCGCTCAGGCCCTAGTTTTGGTTTATCACCATTATTTTATATAATTTTCCAATAAGGGATGCTATGTGGCCTAATGAAATTGATAAGCAAAAAACGGACTCTAAGATGCGGCCTTGGTGGCCAAATGAACAAACTGCGCAGTATTATTATGCTCTTTTTGTCTTGATTGTCGGCTTAGGTCTTGTCCGGGGATGTCTTCGCCATAGAGGATATGATTATTATCCTGAGCTCGTTCGACTTTCGGCACACTTAAATAGAGGCGGGGCAAAGATAGCTCATACGGAATCAATTATGAAAGGAACTACTGTGTGGATAGGAAACAGTGTTGAATCAATACACCAACCAAACGAAATGTTTAATGTTTATCTTAGGAACTTCAACAAGCACGAATGGATTTTAGCCTATAAGGGGCGTGATGAGTATATTTTTTGCAAAGGGGAAATAAATCTTAAGGTGAAGTATCGAGGCAGTTCATTCTCATTGAAAACGAGGGAGACACTATTTAAATACTCCGAAGATTTTCAATGGCCTGACTGGGGAGGGCATTGCAAACAACACTAAGGTTGAAGAAAAATCCGCTGTCGTCCACGGCTTGCCTGTAGGGCACTTCTCATGATTTGATGGGCGGCAGGTCTCTGTGTGCAATACGAATAAGCTCCTCTAAGACTTGCAAAGGAACATCTGACTCAAAGCAAGATAAAAAGAACTGTGCAGTGGCATCCGAGTAGAAAATCTCTGCGACCTGTCTTAGCGGATTAGTATCTTTGACTGACACTTCCAAGAACATGCCATCACGAATGATATCGCTGCCTCGCGTGAACTCGTAGATGACCCCATTAACGACTACAGTCATATAACTTCCATGCCCCACTTCATTTCAACGACAGACTTCGCATCTCACCTAGTTCGCCCACCCGAAATCTACTCCCCCACCCACCCACCGTCAACGCCCCAAAACCCCGCTCCCCGCCCCTCCCCGCCTCAGCTATACTTACCCCAAACCCAAGCCCCCACCCCGGAGCCACCCCCAGCTTGAACAGCAGCATCACCACCATCCGCCAGCTACACCTGACCCCGCCGGACCCCCAGCGCCTGACGGCCCTCTGCGGCCCCCTGCACGAACACATCAAGCTGCTGGAAGAACGCCTCGGCATCCGCATCCACCACCGCGGACACCACTTCCACCTGCACGGCCCGCTCACCGCCGTCACCCGCGCCGAACGCCTGCTGACCCGGCTCTATGACGAAACCGCGCAAAGCCCCGACCTGACCACGGACACCATCCATCTCATGATCCAGACCAGCCAGGACACCCCCGCCGACGCCGACGCCCCGCTGCCGGAAACCCCGGCCGAAGACGCCGCCGAAGCGCGCCAGGACGAAGACGTCGCCCTCTACACCCGCAAGGGCAGCATCCGTCCGCGCGGCCACAACCAGCGCCGCTACGTGCAGAACATCCTCAATCACGACATCAGCTTCGGCGTCGGCCCCGCCGGCACCGGCAAGACCTACCTGGCCGTGGCCTGCGCCGTCGACCAGCTGGAGCGCGATGAAATCCGCCGCATCCTGCTGGTGCGCCCCGCCGTCGAGGCCGGGGAAAAGCTGGGCTTCCTGCCCGGCGACCTCACCGAGAAGATCAACCCCTACCTGCGCCCGCTGTACGACGCCCTCTACGAAATGCTGGGCTTCGAGCGCGTGGCGAAGATGATCGAGAAACAGGTGATTGAAGTGGCTCCGCTGGCCTACATGCGCGGCCGCACGCTCAACCACGCCTTCATCATCCTCGACGAAGGCCAGAACACCACGCCGGAACAGATGAAAATGTTCCTGACCCGCCTCGGCTTCGGCTCCAAGGCGGTGATTACCGGCGACATTACCCAGGTGGACCTGCCGCGCGGTACTCAGTCCGGGCTGTCGCACGCCATCCGCGTGCTGGACAACGTGCCGGGCATCCACATCACCCGCTTCAGCAGCCGCGACGTGGTGCGCCATCCGCTGGTGCAGCACATTGTCGAAGCCTATGAAAGCTGGGACAAGGAACACCCGCCCAAGGTGGACCGCCCGCGCCGGGAACGCCGCGACCATGACGGGGATGACGCCGAATGAGCAAGCCGCTGTGTACCGTGACCTGGCAAAAGGCGGCCAAGCACAAGGATTTGCCGAAGCTGGCCGATTTCAAGCTGTGGGTGCAGGCTGCGCTGGAAGGCGCGGGCCGGAAGAAGCCCTGTGAAATGGCGATCCGGCTGGTGGAGGCGGAAGAGAGCCAGACGCTGAACCGCGAATACCGAGAAAAGGACAAGCCGACCAATGTGCTGTCCTTCCCTTCCGAACTACCGGAAGAAGTGCTCGACAGCCTGCCGCGCGAGCCGTTGGGCGACATCATCATCTGCGTGCCGGTGGTGTTCGCGGAGGCGGAGGAACAGGGCAAGGCGGCGCGCGAACACTGGGCGCACCTGACGGTGCACGGCGTGCTGCACCTGCTGGGCTTCGACCACATCGAGGATGACGAGGCCGAGGAAATGGAGGGGCTGGAGATTCAGGTGCTGGCGGGATTGGGCATCGCCAATCCCTATGTGGAAGCGGACTGAGGCTTACTGGTCCGCCTGTTCCTGCATGTGCTTGTTGTAGTCATCGGTGGCGTTCATGGCGCCATCCACCTTGTTGCGGATGGCTTCACCGTTATAGCCGACGCCATCCAGATTGTTGAGGGCGCGGGTTTCCGCACGGCCGGTATCGGCGGCGGGCGGCGGGGTTTCTACTTTCGGGGCGGGAGGCGGCGGTTCCTTGCCGCAAGCGCTCAGGGCGGCGGCAAGCAGCAGCAGGCAGAGTTCACGGCGCATCATGGCCTCCGGTCATCGGAAAAGGGCGTTCCGGCAGCATAGCAGAAGCCCGGCAAAGGCCCAAAATACTGGCAATTCCCCCCCGCTGCCGTCACAATTCCCGTCCCGACCACAACCCGCACCGCACCATGAGTGATGACCGAGGCAACGAAGCGAACAAATCCTGGCTGGACCGCCTGACCGGCCTGCTGAGCAACGAACCGCAAGACCGGCAGGAACTGCGTGAAATCATCCGCAGCGCGGGCAAGCGCGGGGTGCTGGACGCCGAGGCGGAACGGATCATTGAAGCCACCCTGCGCGTGGCCGACATGCAGGTTCGGGAAATCATGGTGCCGCGCGCGCAGATGATCTGTATCCGCGATGACGACGAACCCAAGGACTTCCTGCCGGTGCTGATCGAGTCGGCGCACTCGCGCTTTCCGGTGCTGGCCGAGGACAATTCGGACGAGGTGGTGGGCATCCTTCTGGCGAAAGACCTGCTGCGCATGATCGGCCGCAACAATGAACGCTTCAGCCTGAAAGACTATCTGCGCCCTGCCTTTTGCATCCCCGAAACCGCCCACATCGACAAGCTGCTCAGCGAGTTCCGCGACAAGCAGAGCCATCTGGCCATTGTGGTGGACGAGTACGGCGGCGTGGCCGGGCTGGTGACGCTGGAAGACGCGCTGGAGCAGATTGTCGGCGACATCCACGATGAACATGACGATGCCGACGAGGACTCGCACTGGATCAGCGAGCAGGAAGACGGCAGCTGGGTGGTGCAGGCGATCACGCCCATCCCCGAGTTCAACGAGCAGTTCGCCACCCGTTACAGCAACGAGGATTTCGATACCGTCGGCGGCATTGTGCTGAGCGAGTTCGAACGGCTGCCGAACATCAACGAATCCATCGACATTCCCCCCTACCGCTTTACCGTGCTGGCCGCCGACGCCCGCATGATCCGAGTGCTCAAGGTCGAAAAACTTCCGCATGAATAAGCTGCTTGAAACCCTGCGCGGCCCCTGGGCCGCGCCGGTGCTGGCCTTGCTGGCCGGAGCCCTGTTCGTCCTGGCGCTGGCGCCGTTCAATGTCTGGGGGCTGGCGCTGCTGGCGCCGGCGCTGCTGGCGGAGCTGCTGCACGGGCAACGTCCCGGCCGCGCCGCCCGCATCGGCTGGATGTACGGCATCGGCCTGTGGGGTGCGGGCGTATGGTGGCTGTATATCTCGATCCACGATTTCGGTCATACCCCGGCGTGGCTGTCCGTCATCATGGTCGGGCTGGTCGCGGTCATCATGGGCTCGCTGACGGCGCTGATGGCTTTCCTGTACCGGCGTTTCCGGCTGGACCGCGCTGCGCTGCTGACCTTTGCGCCGTTGTTCATCGCCTTCGAATGGATGCGCAGCTGGCTGTTCACCGGTTTTCCCTGGCTGTTTACCGGCTATGCCTTCCTGGATACGCCGCTGGAACATTACGCGCCGGTGCTGGGCGTGTTCGGGGTCGGTTTGCTGGCGGTGGTGAGCGCGCAGATGGCGGCGGCGCTGCTGAAGGGGGGGCGGCGCTGCTGGCCCGCCGGGCTGGTCATGGTGTTGATCTGGGGCGGCGGCGCGGCCTTGGGCCTGCATGCCTGGAGCAAGGTCGATCCGGCACAGAAGCTGAGCCTGAGCATCGTGCAGGGCAATATTCCGCAGGACGTGAAATGGCAGCTGGAGTGGCGTGACAAGACACTGGATATCTATCGCCAGTGGTCGAAGAACGAGTGGGGTCAGGACATGGTGATCTGGCCGGAAGCCGCCATTCCCATGTTCCAGTACGAGGCTTCCGAGTTTCTGGTGGAAATGGAAAACAACGCCCTGACCGCGCACAGCACGCTGGTGACCGGCATTCCCTTCGCCGACCTGCGCAAGCTGGACAAGCAAGGCATTCCGCCGTTCTACAACAGCATCGCCGCCATCGGCCAGGGTTACGGCCTGTACTTCAAGCAACGGCTGGTGCCGTTCGGCGAATACATTCCCTTTGAAAGCCTGCTGCGCGGCAGCATCCCCTTCTTCAGCCGCGACATGTCCAGCTTCAGCGCCGGCGAGCCGGGCCAGACGCCGCTGCTGGTGCGCGACTACCGCGCCGGCGCGGCCATCTGCTACGAAGTGGCTTACCCGGAGCTGACCCGCCGCAATGCGGTCAATGCCGACTTCCTGATCACCATCAGCAATGACGGCTGGTTCGGCCACTCCATCGGCCCCGACCAGCATTTGCAGATGGTGCGGATGCGTTCGCTGGAAAACGGCAAGTGGTTCGTGCGCGGCACCAACAACGGCATCTCGGCCATTATTGATGAGCACGGCCGCATCGTGAAACATGCGCCGCAGTTCAAGCGCACGGTGCTGCGCGGCCAGGTGTTCATGACCACCGGACAAACCCCGTACCTGCGCTTCGGCTATGCGCCGGTGATGATGTTGTGCGGGTTGATGCTGGGGCTGGGGGTATGGCGGGGGAAGAAGACTTAATCCCCTCTCCCTCAGGGGGAGAGGGCCAGGGAGAGGGGGGGGGGGACGGCCAGTCGCCCGGGCAAGACTCTTCAAGCCACCACCACCGAACCCTCTCCCGGCGCTACGCGCCACCCTCTCCCAGACCTTGGGAGAGGGAAAACCTACGCGGTGATCTTGGCCTGAACCGCGTTCCAGCCGATCCCGATCTCCCCCACTACCCGCTGCATCACCACTTCCGCGCTCACCACGTCGCGGATCAATCCCTGCGACTGGCCGATGAACTGCATGCCGGTTTCCAGGTCGCCCTGCTCGGTGGCGGCCTTCAGGCGCGGGGTGGCGGCTCCGAACAGCGCCAGCAGCCGAATCTTGCCCGGCTCCACCAGCAGTCCCGCCAACACCTTCCACACCGGCACCGCCAGGGCGCGGGCGGCCAGCAGGGCATGCCAGGCGGCGGGAATGAAGCCCATCGGCTTGCGCGTCAGGCGGTCGGCGGTGGGGGTTTTCATGTAGCGCGCGGGCAAGCCGTCAAAGTTGGCGGAATAGACGGTGTCGTGCTGGTCCTTCTCGACCACGGCCTGCTTGGTGCGGGCATGCACCGGGCTTTCGGCGCAGGTGGCGAAACGCGAGCCCATCGCCACGCCCTCCGCGCCCAGCGCCAGCGCCGCCAGCAGGCCGCGCTGATCGGCAAAGCCGCCGCAGCCGATCACCGGAATCTTCACCGCATCGGCAATAGCGGGCACCAGCACCAGCGAGGTGACCTCGCCGCCATGCGCCGCCGCTTCGTGGCCGGTCACCAGCAGGGCGTCCACGCCCTGCGCTTCCGCCGCCAGCGCATGCTTCGCCGTCGTCACCGTCGCGATGGCCTTGCCGCCGTAGGCATGACAGCCTTCAATCAGCCAGTCGCCCTTGCCCAGCGAGAAATTGATCACCGGCACCTGCTCATCCAGCGCCACCTGCGCGTTTTCCTTGGCGCCGGGCATGATCAGCGCGCAATTGACGCCGAAGGGCTTGTCCGTCAGTTCACGCACGCGGCGGATGGAGGCGCGCGTCTGCTCGGGATTCAACGGACCGAGGGCGAGGATGCCCAATCCGCCCGCATTGCAGACGGCCGCCACCAGTTCCGGGGTGGAAATCCAGCTCATGCCGGGCAACAGGACGGGATAGCGGATGCCCAACAGTTCGGTGATGCGGGTTTTCATGGATGACAGCGCCTGCGGATTGCTCAGGCGCTATGTGTAGCAGAGCGGATGCTTGGTTGGGAAGTGGGGAAGCGGCCATTTGCCGCTTCCGGCCGCCGGTTCAGGGCAGGCGATAGAACAGCCCCAGCTGGGCGTCGAGCACCCGACCCTCACCCACCGCCTGGCCGCTGACCATGAATCGCGACTCCCAGCGCGGCGACAGCAGCCACGCGACTCCGGCGGTAGCGCTCAGGTCGGTGGAAGTTTCCGTTTCGGTCTGATGCGCCTGATACTGGACAAAGCCGGTAACGCTGCCCGTGTCATTGGTAATGACGCTGATGGATGTCACCGGCTGCGGATAATCCCGCGTCTGGGAGGTGCGGGCCAGCGCCAGTCCGCCCAGCAGGCGGACACCGGCATGCAGCGGCTTGTCCAACACCACGCCCAGTGACGCACCACGATTATGGATGTTGACCGGCCGGGTCGTATCCACAAAGGAGCCATCGGTGAATTCCATGTGCTGATATTCCTCGGCGCTGGCGTTACCGAGATCGAACAGGGCCAGTTCCAGCGAAAACGGGCCGGACAAGCGCATGCCGCCGCTCAGCCGCCAGGCGGTTTCGGTAGACGAGTCAAAGCGGTATTCGGTGATGTGCGTGGTCATGACGCGCGAACCGTAGGCCTTCGCAATGCCGGTCAGTGACTCATCCGGGCCGCTTTGCTTGACATAGGCCATGCCCAGTCCGCCGCCCAGATAGAACCGGCCTTCATCCGCCTGCGCCATCGACGCCAATACCGCCATCATCCCGATCCAGACTGCCTTCATCACGGTGCCCCTGTCCCTGTTGTTTTGGAAAGGGGCGCATTGGACACGGGGAAGGCGGTCAGCGTCAAGCCTCGCCCGCCGGTTCCAGCCCCAACGCCGCTTCCAGGTCTTCCAGCGCCTCGCGACTGTACACCGCCAGCCGTTGCAGGTGCGGCAAGGCGTCGCGGCAGCCGATGAAGCCGAAGTTCAGCGTCTGCGCGTAGCTGACCACGGTGATGTTGAGCGCATAACCCTTGAACGGGATCGACAGCGGAAAATAGGAATCCAGCCGGAAACCCCGGAAATACAACGGGTTTTCCGGCCCCGGCACGTTGGAGATGGCGACGTTGAAGGCCGGACGCACCCGCCCCGCCGCGCCGGGCAGCATCGACAGCAGCATCGGGGCCATCAGCATCTGGCTGAACTGCATGATCGCGTTCTTCGACATGCCCTGCAGCTGTTCCTTGGCATGGCCGGTGGATTCGATGATGGCCTGCAGGCGTTGCACCGCGCCCGGCTCGTCGGTGGCCAGCGAGGCCAGGATCGCGCCGACGGCATTGCCGCCGCCCGGATCATCCTTGGGCCGCACGTTCACCGGCAGCATGGCCGTCAACGGCTGGGCGGGCAGGCTGCCCTGTTCGTCCAGAAAGCGGCGCAGCGAACCGGCGCACAGGGCCAGCACCACGTCGTTGAGCGTACCGCCGCCCGCGCGCGCCACCCGCTTCAGACGCTCCACCGGGAACTGCTGCGTGGCGAAACGGCGGTTGCGGCTGATCTTCTGGTTCAGCGGCGACAACGGCGCCTGCATCGGCGCGACCAGCTGGTGGTCCTGCTTGCGGGCGGAACGGATCACCGCCATCAGCGCGTTGACGGCGCTGCGCGAGACATCCAGCTGGCCCTGCACGCCCTGCCACAAGGCTTCCAGCGTCGGGGCCGGGTCTTCCTTGCGGGTGCGCGGCGGACGCGGCGGCGGCGGAATCAGGTAGAACAGCGGCGTGTCGCGGGCTTCTGCCGTGTGCGACATGCTGCGCGACAGGATCTTGATGCCGGTGTAGCCGTCCACCAGCGCGTGATGCACCTTGAAGTAGATGGCGAAGCGTCCGCCTTCAAGCCCTTCGATGAAATGCACTTCCCAGGGCGGACGATGGAAATCGAGGTTGTGGCTGTGCAGGCGCGACACCAGGATGCCCAACTCGCGCTCGTCGCCGGGGGTGGGCAGCGCGGAACGGCGCACGTGGTATTCGACATCGAAGTTGCGGTCTTCCACCCAGCTTTGCAGCGGGTGGGTCAGCAGGTCGGGATGACGCAGCTTCAGGTTCCACGGCGACTGCACGTTGGTGTCGGCGCGGACTTCGTCCATCAGCTGGCGCAGGAAATCGGCGGGGGCGTCATCGGGCGGGACAAAGGTCATGAGGCCGCCGACATGCATCATCGATTCGCGGGTTTCTCCGGCCAGGAACGACCAGTCGAGACTGTTGAGGCGTTTTGAGGCGGCCATGTTGTTTTCCTTATGAAGACCGACAGAGGGTATTCCGAGAGTAGCAAGGGCCTGCCGCGACCTCAAGCGCGGCGCGGCTGCGACAATATGCCGCATTCTGGCGCGCAGCGCGCAACCCTATAATTTTCCACATGATCCGGCAGTCGCCGCCGTTCCCTTCGCCCGGAACGCGCCCGCCCTGCCCGCCCGTTTCCCCCTTGTCTTCCGGAACTCCGCCATGACTTTACGTCCCAAACTGTTGCCGCTGGCCATCCTGTCCGTCCTGAGCGCGGCCGCCCACGCTGATGAAGAACTGCGCCTGCCCGCCGTGGTTGTCACCGCCACCGCCATGGAACAGCCGCTGCATGTGGAAACCGATCCGCGCAGCCCGCGCCAGCCGCTGCCCGCCCATGATGGCGCCGATGCGCTGAAGACCATTCCCGGCTTCAACGTCGTGCGCAAGGGCGGCACCGACGGCGACGCCACCTTCCGCGGCCTGGCCGGGTCGCGGCTGGGCATCCTGGTCGACGGCGAGAACATCCTGGGCGGCTGCAACGCCCGGATGGACGCCCCCACCGCCTACATCTATCCGGAAATCTACAACGCCGTCACCGTCATCAAGGGGCCGCAAAGCGTGCAGCATGGTCCCGGCAACTCCGCCGCCACGGTGCTGTTCGAGCGCAAGATGCCGCCGTTTGCCGAATCCGGTATTCGCGGTTACGCCAGCCTGCTGGCGGGCAGCGCCGGACGCCATGACGAACTGGTGGATGCCGCCTTCGGCAACCGACTGGGCTATGTGCAGCTGACCGGCAGCAATTCCGCGTCCGATGACTACAGCGACGGCGACGGCAACGCCGTGCACGCCGAATACCGCCGCCACAGCGTCAACGGCGCGCTGGGCTGGACGCCGGACGCCAATACCCGCTTCGAACTGGCCGCCGCGCAAAGCGACGGTGAAGCTGCCTACGCCGACCGCGCCATGGACGGCACGCAATTCCTGCGCGACAGCGCCAACCTGCGCGCCGAATGGAAGCAACTGGGGCGGCTGGATCAGCTGGAGGTGCATCTCTTTGCCAACAGCGTTGATCACATCATGGATGACCAGACGCTGCGCACCCCCGGCATGATGGGCTACGCCAACCTGAAGCGGGAAACGAAGGGCGGCAAGGTATCGGGACGGTTGGCCTTGGGCGACGCCACGGAGCTGACGCTGGGCATCGACGCCCAGGACAACGACCACAGCTCGCGCAGCGCGCCGCCCAGCGGCGTCTACAAGGCCTGGGCCGACGATGCCTCGTTCAGCCAGCAGGGCCTGTTCGCCGAACTGGAACAGGCGGTCGGCGAGCGGCAGCGCGTCATTACCGGGGCGCGCTTCGACCGGTGGGAAGCCACCGATCTGCGCCAGAGCATCATGGTGATGACGATGGGCGGCATGGCCATGCACATGAACCCGACCGCCGGACACAGCCGCGACGACAACCTGTCCAGCGGCTTCCTGCGCTACGAGCGCGAGCTGGCGGACAGCCCGACCACCGTCTTTGCCGGGCTGAGCGAAAGCGAGCGCTTCCCCGACTACTGGGAACTGATCGCCAAGCGCGGCGTCAGCGGCGACAGCGCCTTTGACAGCGCCGCGCCGGAACAGACGCTGCAGCTGGATGCCGGCGCCATCTACAAGAATGGCGACCGCGAGCTGTCCGCTGCCGTGTTCGCCAACCGCATCAACGATTACCTGCTGGTGGACTTCAGCAGCGGCACCATGGACCAGAAGGCCACCGGCGTTACCCGCAACATTGACGCCCGCACCTGGGGCGCGGAACTGGGCGGTTCGCAGCGTTTCGGCGCGTGGAAGGCCGACGCCAGCCTCGCCTATGCCCGGGGCGACAACCGCACCGACGGCACGGCGCTGGCGCAGGTGTCGCCGCTGGAACTGCGGATTGGACTGAATTATGCCGCCGCGACCTGGTCGCTGGGCGCGCTGCTGCGGGCGGTGGATGACCAGAGCCGCGTCGATATCGGCAAGGGCAACATTGTCGGCAAGGATATCGGGACCACACCGGGCTTCGTGGTGTTCTCGGTGAACAGCAGCTGGCAGCCGTGGACCGGCGGCCTGCTGAGCGCCGGGGTGGACAACCTGTTTGATGTGACTTACGCCGAAGCGGTCAGCCGCGCGGGCGGCACGATTCCCGGCTATGTGCAGACCACCCGCGTCAACGAACCGGGCCGCACGCTGTGGCTGAAGCTGGCGCAACGCTTCTGAAGCATCCGCATCAAGGCTTTCCCGGACCGTTGCCATCCCCTGCGGTCCGGGTCTTTTTTACCGCCGCTAGCTTTTGGCGGACTTGCCCAGACTCTCTTCCGCCTTCCGATACCCAAGAGCAATCATCTCCGCCGCGCGATCAAACTCCAGCGTACCACAGGCATTGCGTGCGATCTCAATGATGGCGTCGGGCGGATAGGCCGCCAGTTTCTGGCGGGCGATGGTGCCCTGCATGGCGTCGAAGGCCTGGTTGGCGACATCGTAGATGCCCCAGTCCGGCGACAGGCTTTTCACTTTTTCGGGTTGCAGGCGCTTGATGAAGCCGCCGATCTTGTCATGGATGACCGAGGTCGGGGCCGCCGCCGGGGCGGGCTTGGGTTCAGGCAGCGCGACCACTTGCATCGGACCGCCCAGATTGACGGCGATGGTCAGGCTGGTGTCATCGCTGAAGGTCGGCGCGATCGGCACCGGGTTCAGCACCCCGCCGTCAATCAGCACCACGCCGTTGACCGCATGCGGCGTCAGCAGCAAGGGCAGCGAAATGGAGGCGCGGATGGCGTCGAACAGGCTGCCGGAATTGAGCCAGACTTCCTTCTCGTGCTGCACATCGGCGGCGACGGCGGTAAAGCGGATCGGCAGTTCCTCGATCTGCTGATGCCCCACCAGCCCGGCCAGTGTGCTGATCACCCTGTCCCCTTTCAGCAAGCCGCTCTTGCTCCAGGAAATGTCCATCAGCGACAGGATGTCCATGCGGGTGATGGCGCGCACCCATTGCTCGAACTCGTCCAGCTTGCCCGCCGCGTAGATGCCGCCGACCAGCGCGCCGATGGAACAGCCGGAAATGGACCGGATAACGTAGCCGTTCTGCTCCAGCCAGTGAATGACGCCGATGTGGGCCAGGCCGCGCGCACCGCCGCTGCCCAGGACGAGCGAAACGGTTTTCACGCCTCCTCCTCGCTCAGTTGCAGCGCCCACATCTTCGCGTAAACCCCTTCCTGCGCCAGCAGTTCCCGATGCGGCCCCCGCTCCACCACCCGGCCGTGTTCCATCACCAGGATCTCGTCGGCATCGATAATGGTCGACAGGCGGTGGGCGATGATCAGTGTCGTCCGCGATGCCGAAATCTGCGCCAATTCCGCCTGGATCGCCTTCTCGGTCTGCGAGTCCAATGCCGAGGTCGCCTCGTCGAAAATCAGGATCGGCGGGTTCTTCAGGATCGTCCGCGCAATCGCCACCCGTTGCTTCTCGCCGCCGGACAGCTTCAGCCCGCGCTCGCCAACCGTGGTGTCCCATTTATCCGGCAGCGACTCGATGAAGTGGAGGATGCTGGCCGACCGCGCCGCCTCCATCACTTCCTCGCGCGTGGCGTCGGGGCGGCCGTAGGCGATGTTGTAGTAGATGGTGTCGTTGAACAGCACCGTGTCCTGCGGCACGATGCCGATGTGGGCGCGCAGGCTGGCCTGGGTCAGGGTGCGCACATCCGCGCCGTTGATGCGGATGACGCCGCCGCCGACATCATAGAAGCGGTACAGCAGCTTCGACAGCGTCGACTTGCCCGCCCCGGAACTGCCCACCACCGCCACCGTCTGGCCGGCGGGAATACGGAAATCGACGCCATGCAGGATCTGCCGCTTGGCGTCATAGCCGAAATCCACGCCCGCGAATTCCACCGTCGCCGAGCGCGTCGCCAGCGGTACGGCATCGGGCGCGTCTTCAATCTCGGCATCCTCGCGCATCAGGCTGAACATGCGCTCCATGTCGGTCAGCGCCTGCTTGATCTCGCGGTAGGCCATGCCCAGGATGTTCAACGGCGCATAGAGCTGGATCAGGAAGGCGTTCACCGCCACCAGGTCGCCCAGCGTCATCGTTCCCCGGGCGACGCCGTCCGCCGCCAGCCACACCAGGATGGTGATGCCGACCGCGATGATGCCGGACTGGCCGCTATTGAGGATGCCGATCGAAATCTCGTTCTTCACCGCCGCGTCTTCCCAGCGCTCCAGCGCGTGGTCGTAGCGCTTCGCTTCCCACTGCTCGTTGCCGAAATATTTCACCGTTTCATAGTTCAGCAGCGAATCGACGGCGCGGGTGTTGGCCTTGGAATCCAGCTCGTTCATCTCGCGGCGGGTCTTGTTGCGCCACTCGGTGACAATGACGGTAAACGCGGTGTAGACGACAATGGTGCCCAGCGTCACCACGGCGAAGCGCCAGTCGTACAGCGTCACCAGGATGGCGGTGATCATGCCGATTTCGAGGATGGTGGGCAGGATGTTGAACAGCATGAAGCTGAGCAATGAGCCGATGCCGCGCGTACCGCGCGAGATGTCGCGGGTGACGCCGCCGGTCTGGCGGTTGAGGTGGTAACGCAGGCTGAGCTTGTGCAGGTGGTTGAAGGTTTCCAGCGCCACGTTGCGGATGGCGCGTTGCGCCACCTTGGCGAAGACGGCGTCGCGCAGTTCACCGAAGGCGGTGGAAGCCAGCCGCAGCACGCCGTAGGCGAGGATCAGCCCGACCGGCACCGCCAACAGCGCCTTGGGGCCGTTGGAAAGGTCGTCGACAATATGCTTCAGGATCAGCGGGATGGACACCATCGCCACTTTCGCCAGCACCAGGAATGACAAGGCCAGTACGACGCGGGTCTTGTACCGCCACAGGTAGGGAAACAGGGTTTTCAGGGTTTGCCAGTCGTTGCGCGGGCCGCTGGGGGCCTCGCTGTCGGGAGCGGTGTGTCGCATGTAGGCCGGAATCCGGAATCTTAAAGGTGGAAGCATACACCCGCGCGCGCAATGCCGGTGTAAGTGATCACCGGCCGGGGTGTTGCCGGTGGGGAAACACGCCGTGTGCGATACCGGGAACGCACAGTCCGCGCCGTCGGGTTAGAATGCCCCATCGTCCGGAGATTCCCCTTGACCCAAACCCGCCCTTCCTCGTCCTGGCTGATCCTGCTCGGGGCCATTGTCGCCTTGGGTCCGCTGGCCATCGACATGTACCTGCCCGCCTTCCCCGCCATCGAACGCCAGTTCGGCGCGGGCGCGCAACTGACGCTGTCGGGTTTCTTCATCGGGCTGGTGCTGGGCCAGCTCTTTTACGGCCCGGTCAGTGACCGCATCGGTCGCCGCACGCCGCTGCTGTTCGGGCTGGGCGTCTATACCGTCGCCTCCTTCGCCTGCATCTTCGCCGACAACCTCCACCAACTGACCGCCCTCCGCTTCCTGCAGGCCTTGGGCGCATGCGCGGGCATGGTGCTGAGCCGGGCGGTGGTGCGCGACCGCTGCGACGCCCGATCGGCCGCACAGGCGCAGTCGCGGCTGATCCTGGTAATGGGGCTGGCTCCGATCCTGGCGCCCAGCCTGGGCAGCCTGTTGCTGGCAGTGGCGGACTGGCGCGCCATCTTCGCCGTGCAGGCGGGCGCAGGCTTGCTGTTCCTGATCTGGGCGTGGCGCAGCCTCACCGAATCGCATGGCCACCAGCACCGCAGCGACGAACTGTCGGTGACGCAAACGCTGAAAACCTTCTGGCTGCTGCTGCAGGACCGCAAGCTGATGGGATACACCTGGTCGTCGGGACTGGCCTTTACCGGCATGTTCGCCTACATCGCCGGGTCACCGCAGGTACTGATCACGCTGAAAGGGCTGAGTCCCTCGCATTACGGCATCGCTTTCGGCCTGAACGCGGCGGGCTTTATCGCCGCCAGCCAGGTGAATGCGCGGCTGCTGCGCAAGCTGGAAATGAACCTGCTGCTGGGACGCGCCATCTGGCTGCCGGGTCTGGTGACGCTGAGCCTGCTGGCGCTGGAACGGGCGGGATTGCTGTCGTTGCCGGTGCTGCTGGCTGGGTTCTTCCTGTACCTGACCAGCCTCGGCTTCATTTCCCCCAACGCCGGGGCGATGGCGCTGGCCTCGCAGCCGCAACACCGGGTGGGCGCGGCTTCATCACTGATGGGATCGCTGCAATTCCTGACCGCCACCGTGGTCAGCGCCTGGCTGGCGCTGTGGCAACGACCGGACGCGCTGCCGCTGATGGTAGTGATGAGCGTCTGCGGCGGCGGCGCCTGGGTGTGCTACCGGATCGTTTTACGACCGGTCATGCACCGTTCTGCCTGAATCGGGAGACCACGGTTGAAAGTCCTGCTGCTTGCCGCCGTACCGCTGGTGCTGGGCGCGCCCCCCGTTCCCGAGGCGACCTACCAGATTTGCGCCACCGACGGCTGCCGCACGGCGGAACCGGTGCGCATTCTCTCCACCTATACCCGCACCCGCTACCCCTTGGTGTTCGCGCACGGCATGGCCGGTTTCACCCGCATCGGCGACCATGACTACTGGTACGGCATTCCCAAGGACCTGACCGCCACCGGCTCCACGGTCTATCTGACACAGGTAGCGTCATTCCATTCTTCCGAGGTGCGCGGCGAACAGCTGCTGAAGCAGGTGGAGGATATTGTCGCCATTTCCGGCGCGGGCAAGGTCAACCTGATCGGGCACAGCCACGGCGCGATGTCGATCCGTTATGTGGCGGCGGTCAAGCCCGCCCTGGTCGCCTCCGTCACCAGCATCGGCGGCCCGAACAAGGGCTCGGCGGTGGCCGACCACATCCAGTCGCGGTTGCGGAACTCACCGATCGGACCGCAGGCCGCCCGCGTCATCCGCGACCGGATCAGCCGGGTGTTCACCCGCCTGGACGGATTATCGGGAGAAGCCTACACCCAGGACGCCCTGGCGGCGCTGGCGGCGGTCACCACCGACGGCGCCAAGGCGTTCAACCGCCACTTCCCGCAGGCGGTTCCGGTGACGGATTGCGGCGAAGGCGCGCCGGTGGTCAATGGCGTGCATTACTACTCGTGGAGCGGCACCGGCCACCTCACCAACCTGCTGGACATCTCGGACGGGGCGCTGGCGGTGACCGGCCTGCTGATCGACGAACCGAACGACGGCATGGTGGGACATTGTTCCAGCCATCTTGGCCGGGTGATCCGCGACAATTACTTCATGAACCATCTGGACGAAGTGAACCAGCTGCGCGGGCTGGTCAGCATGTTCGAGACCAACCCGAAAACCGTCTACCGCCAGCACGCCAACCGCCTGAAACGCGCCGGACTATAAGTCTACTTGCGGTTGCGGCCCAGCTGGTCGTGGCTGGACACCCACTGGTCCGAGACGATCGCCGCCGACAGCGACAACTCGCCGCACAGCACCGTCGCCGCCACCAGTTCCGCCAGCTTGTAGACCTTGTCCTTGCCCACGCAGCCCAGCACCGCCAGGCATTCGCGCTGGGTGGGCAGGCCGGTGCCGCCGCCATAGGTCGCCACGATCAGCGAAGGAATGGTCACCGAGAAATAGTAATCGCCGTTATCCTTGATCTCGCCATAGACAAAGCCCGCCGACGATTCGGCCACGTTGGCCACATCCTGCCCGCAGGCGATAAACATGGCGGTGATGCCGTTGGCGAAATGCGCGCCGTTGTTGATGGAACCGGAGAGCATGGTGCCCATGTTCGAGAACTGTCGCTGCTTGTGCAGCGCCGCCGCCGTGGTGTGCATCACGTCGGTGATCAGGGCGGCGGGCAGCGTGATTTCCGCCACCACGCGCTTGCCGCGGGTGTGCAGGCTATTGACGTGGGAATGTTTCTTGTCGGTATCGAACTGCGCCGCCAGCGTGAAATGCTCCAGCCCCGGCGGATTCTGGTCCAGCATCCACAGGCAGGCGTGACGGGTGGCCTTGCTGACCATGTTCTGCCCGGCGGCGTCGCCGGTGGTGTAGCAGAAGCGCAGCCAGCGCATCTTGCCCAGCGCGTACTGCTCGATGTTGCGCAGCTTGCCGCTGGAAGTGGTCTCTTCCGCCTTGGCCTTGATCGTGTCGAAGTTGGCCTCGACCCACTGCCCGAAATCACGGGCGGCGCGCGCATCCTGGAACACGAACAACGGCGCGCGCTGCATGGCGTCGTCAATCACCGTGGTGGTGATGCCGCCCGCCTCGCGGGTCAGGCGCATGCCGCGCGAATAGCTGGCCACCAGCGTGCCTTCGCTGGTGGCCATGGGAATGTAGAAATCGCCCTGCGCATGCTCACCGTTGACGCGCATCGGCCCGGCCATGCCCAGCGGCACCTGCGCCACGCCAACAAAGTTTTCAATGTTGCCGGGCAGGCAGGCAGGGTCGAAGGAAAAGCCGCCGATATGCTCCAGCGCCGCGCCGGTTTCGGCGGTCACCACGGCGCGGCGGGTGGCCGCCATCTCGCGGCTGTAGTCGTTTTGAGGGTCGCGGGGAAGTTTCTGCATGGCGGGGTTCCTTGTTGTTGTTGATGTGCCCGCCGGCGGTCAGCGGCGGCTTTCGCGGAACTCGCGCGGGGTGCGGCCGGTCCAGCGCCGGAAAGCCCGCGAGAAGTTCGAGACGTCATGATAGCCCAACTGGTGCGCCACTTCCGCTACCGGCAGGCGCTCCTCGCGCAGCAGCCGTTCGGCACGCTGGCGCAACTCGCTTTCCACCAGATCGCTGTAACGGGCCTGTTCGCCCTGCAAGCGCCGCTTCAGCGTGCGAGACGACATGCTGAAGCGTTCCGCCATCTGTTCCAGCGACGGCATCGCCTCGCGCACGGCGGCCAGCGTGCGCTGCACCACCGCCTTCATCGACTCGGTGCGCAGAAAGCGGACCGCCGGTTCGCGGGGCGCGGATTCGTGGATGTGAAGGGATTCCTGCATGATGACCTCGGATTACCGCCGGGCGGTGCGCAAGCTTGGACTGCCGACACGATCGCACAGCGGCGGCGGACAGGCATTGGTATTCGGAACGGGGCCGGAAGTCAGAAAAGACAGTCGGCCCGCCAGACAGAAAAAAGGCAGGCGCTGAGGAAGCAGCCTGCCGAAAGTAAAGCCCGGACTCAGTGGACGCCAACAGCCGCCTTGTTCTTCAACTGGGCGTACAGGTCGCCATCGGGCGCGAACAGCTTCTGCTTCCACTCTTCCAGCAGGGCGACGGTGTCGTGCTGGCTGGGGTGGAAGCCGGGACGGAAGAAATCGAAGAACTGCGGCACCAGATCGGCGAACAGGCCCTTGATGCCGAACAGGAAGCGGAAGCCCTTGATATTCTGGCGGAACTTGAACAACTGGCCGTCCGCCGCCAGCATACGCGCCTGGAAGGCGGCCATCACCGCAAACAGCACGATGGTGGTGATGACCATGGCAAAGACGCGCAGCGCATAGCTGCCGACTTCCTGTTCGTAGACATCGTAGGCCACGGTCTTGTGCTCGTTTTCTTCCAGCGCGTGCCACAGCCACATGTTCAGGGTCTGCGAATCCTGCATCATGTCGCGGTGCGCCTGGTTGCGCAGCAGCTGCTCGGCCATGATGGCGGTGTAGTGCTCCAGGCAGACGGTGGCGGCCAGTTGCATGCTCTTCGGCAGCGTTTTCGCCACCAGCTTCAGCAGCTTGCCGACATCGCGGTCCAGCTTGTCGACGGGGAAGCCCATCTTCACCATCATTTCGTTGTAGGTGTCGTGTTCCTTGCTGTGCATGGCTTCCTGACCGATGAACCCGGCCACCTGCGCCTTCAGCGTCGGGTCGGTGATCTTGTCGCGGTAATGGCGCACCGCCTGCACGAAGAAGAATTCGCCCTGCGGCAGCAGCGACGAGAAGGTGTTCCAGAACGACGACAGGAAGGGGTCGTTGCCGTAGAAATAACGCGAATACTGTTCAGCCTTGAACTCGAAATCCAGACGACGCGGGGGAATGTTGACGGTCGTGCCCAGCGCTTGACGGGCGGCGGCCTTGGGGGCCGGATTGCTGTGAAGTTCGGTGGCGGCTGCGGTCATGATTGGCTCTCAATGTGACATTGGCTGATGTACGCATTGAAAGTAACAATACAAACGTCCGGTAAACAGGTGCGTTGAGGTCAGATTTTTATCATTTGGGGACAGCCGGGCCGCCGCGTTAAGGAAACGTTAATCTGCCGCCTGTAGCCGCCGCGACCCAGTCGTTGCATAATGTCCCTACAGATTGCATGGCTGTGATCATGAAAAACAATAATACGCTCGCCACCGCCTCCGGGTCTGACCGTCCCGCCGCAATGCCCGCCCGCCCCGGCAATTGCGAGGAAACCTGGCGAACGTTGTTCCGGCTGCTGCCGGTCGGGGTATCCATCATGGACTCCCGGGGCCGCATGCAGGGCCTGAATCCTGCCCTGGAGCAAATCCTCGGGTTGTCTTCCGACGATATCCTGAACGGCCGTTACCGGGATCGACGCTATTTGCAACCCGACGGGCAGCCCTACGAAGCCGCCAGCTTCCCCACCACTCGCGCCATGCGCGAGCAGACGACGATCCGCCAGGAAGTGATCGGTATCGTCAAGGAGGATGGAAACACCATCTGGGTGGAAGTCAGCGCCGCCCCCCTGCCCTTCGCGGACGCGGCCTGCGTCACCGTCACGGTAGATATCACCGACCTGAAACAGGCGCGCGAAGCCGCCGACGCCAACCTGCATTTTGCCGAAGCCGTGGCGGACAACGTTACCTCAATGCTGGGCTACTGGAGCCGCGACCTGCGCTGCGCCTTCGCCAACCGCGCCTACCTCACCTGGTTTGGTCGCACGCCTGAGCAAATGCGCGGCATCCGCATGGAGGAGCTGCTGGGACCAGAGCTGTTCAGCCTTAACCGCCCTTATATCGAGGCGGTGCTGCGCGGTGAAAACCCGCAATTCGAGCGGCTGCTGACCAAGGCTGATGGAGAGCGCTGCTATGTCTGGGCGCAGTATATCGCGCACCGGGTGGACGGCGAGGTTCAGGGCTTTTTCGTCATCATCACCGACATCACCGACTTCAAGCGGCAGCAGGAGCTGCAGGCCAGTGAACGCCAGTACCGGCGGCTGGCGGAAGACATGCCGCTGTTCATCGCCACCGGCGAACCGGACGGCACGCTGACTTATGTGAACCAGGTGCTGGCTTCCGCGTTCAGCCTGACGCAAGCCGACATGACCGGGCTGAACTTCTACACCCTGCTGACCCCGGCGGACCAGGCCATGGTTCGCGGCAAGCTGGCGGCGCTGACACCCGACTCGCCCTTGGAAACCCATGAGGAAACCCATCCCCGCGCCGATGGCTCCACCGTCTATCTGCGCTGGACCAACCGCGCATTCTTCGATGCACAGGGCCGGATGACCGGCTTCCAGTCTGTGGGTCAGGACATCACCGCGCTGAAGCGCGGCGAACAGGCGCTGCACGATCTTAACCGGCAACTGGAGCAGCGGGTGGCCGAACGCACCCGCAAGCTGGACAGCACCTGCGACGAGCTGCGGCTGCGCAACCGACAGTTCCAGTCGCTGGCCGCCGACCTGGTGCAAACGGAAGACCGCGAGCGCCGGCGCATTGCCCGCATCCTGCACGACAACCAGCAGCAACTGCTGGTAGCGGCGAAACTGACGGTATCGCGGATGGCCGCGCGCAGCCCCGACCCCGGCGTGCAGGACATGGCGACCGAGTTGATGGCCATTCTCGGCGAATGCATTGACGGCGCGCGCGCACTGACCATGGAGCTGGCGCCGCCGATTTTCCGTGACGCCGGTTTCGCGGCGGGCATGCACTGGCTGGCGCGCTGGATGCAGGAAAAGCACGACCTGACAGTGGCCGTGGAATGCGATACCGCGCTGCCGGGGTTGACCGAGGAAACCAGTCTGACCCTGTTTCATGCCGTCCGGGAGTTGCTGTTCAATATCGTCAAGCATTCCGAGGCCAAATGCGCCCGGTTACGCCTGTTTGCATCGGCAGCGGGCCTGACGATTGTTGTCAGCGACAGCGGATGCGGTTTTGATCCCGGTCACGCCATCACCCGCCAGCAGACCTTCGGGCTGTTCAATATCCGCGAGCGGCTGGCGTTGCTGAACGGTACCATGACCGTGAACAGCCAGCCCGGCCACGGCGCGGAAATCACCCTGCAGGTGCCGGCGGCGGGCGAAGACGCCGCCGACACCGATGCGGTCTTCCCTCCCGACACCACCGCCTCGCCCAAGGGGCGGCCCGCCCGCGCCAACCGTCACCGCATCCGGCTGCTGGTGGTAGACGACCATGCGGTATTGCGACAAGGGCTGGTGCAGTTGCTGGGAAAGGAACCGGACATGGAGATTGTCGGAGAAGCCGTGGACGGTCTGGACGCCGTGGAAAAGGCGCAGGCGCTACGGCCGGATGTGACCCTGATGGATGTGTCGATGCCCCGGCTGAACGGGCTGGAGGCCACCCGACGCATTACGGCGGAATTGCCGCAGATCCGCATCATCGGCCTGTCGATGCACGCCCGTGACGAGATGGCGGAAGAAATGCTGGCGGCGGGCGCGAAGGCGTATCTGGTGAAAAGCTGCCCGATGGACGAAATCCTGGCGGCGGTGCGGGCGCTGTAAACGCCCGCCTCAGTCGGTATTGATCCCGATCAGCACTTCCAGCCGCCCCGGCATCACCCGCATCGAGCGGATTTCAAACTGGTTGACCAGCCGGATCAGCATTTCCCGGCTGTCCTTCAGAATCGACAGCCCCGGCAGCACGCTCAGGTCGCTCAGGCTCATCAGCTTGTCCACCATCCACGAACGGTTGTTGAGCAGGTCGATCAGATGGCTTTCGTGCAGCGCCACCCGCCACAGGCGCGGCCCTTCCTGACTGAGGCCAGGCAGGCGGTCCAGCATCTGCACCATGGGCGCATAGACCGGAATCTTGTTGGCGATCTTGAAACCGCGCTTGGCCACCTGCCGCAGCGCGAAGTTCGCCAACGGATTGGCTTCGCGCATCTGCGCATCCAGGTTTTCATCCACCAGCCGCAACAGCAGGAATTTCTCCTCGTGCGATACCTTGCATTCCAGCACGTCGAACTGCAGCGTCACCGTATAGACCAGACGCTCGTGATGCCCGTCCAGCACCACCAGCAGGCGGTCCTTGTCGCAGTCGACGGTGACGTAGTCGATGAAATCGTATTCCTTCGCCATTTCGCGCAGATGCTTGTTGATCAGGCTTTCCGGCAGGGCGAAGGTCATGGTGGACTTGCCCAGGTAGGTCTGGGCCATTTGCAGGGCGGCTTCCTGCGCGATCTGCGCCGCCAGCCGCGCCGTTTCGCTGGCAATCTGCGCGGAAACGCGGGCGCTGCCCTCGGCCAGCTTGGCGGCCATGGAAGCGCCGCTGGAGGTCAGTTCCAGCGCGGTGCGGGCGCTATCGCCCGCCACTTCCACCACCACGGCGGTGGCTTCTCCGGCGGCCTCGACCACGGCGCGGGCCGTGCCGCCCGCGACATCGACCGCCGTCTTGGCTGCGCCACCCGCTACGCCGGCCACCGCTACCGCGACATCCGTGGCGCGTTCCAGCGCGCGGCGCGCCAGCGTCGGTCGGGGACTTTCTTCCGGTATTTCAGGCGAAACGGGCTGTTCGGGCTGATCGTCGGTCATGGTGGCGCTCCAGGTCACTGACGCCGATCATACCAGTCTTGCACCATTTCGCAGCAGGTGTCATCGGGACAAAATGGCCCGCTCAAACCGCGAGATAGACCTCGTCGCCCTGCACCACCACCGCATACGCCGGAATCTTCACCCCGGCGTCTTCCAGGCACTCCCCGGTTTGCAGGTTGAAGTGATGTTTGTAGATCGGCGACGCCACCACCTTCTGCCCTTGCAGGTCGCCCACCAGCCCGCGTGACAGCACGTTGGCTTCCGAGAAGGGGTCGAAATTGCCCAGCGCGTAGATTTCGCCGGTGGGCAGATGGAACAGCGCCACCTGCTCGCCCTTCACCAGCGCGCCGACGCCGAGATTGACGGGAATATCGTGGACCTTGCAGACTTTGACGAGAGTGCTCGACATGATGTTTTTCCTCTTGATGATGTAGTCCCCTCTCCCCCTAGGGGGGAGAGGGTTAGGGAGAGGGGGGATACGGAAAGTGACTCAAACACACCGTTATCTCAGAGCCACCGCCGCACCCCTCTCCCCCGCCCTCTCCCGCAACGGGAGAGGGAGCCAAGCGTGTTCGGTTACGCTCAAACCTCCGCCACCGCGATCCGGCCCTTCTTCTCCGCGCCGGTAGCCGGACGGATCTGCCCGCGTTCATCGACAAAGACCACGTTGCTGTCGGTCTCGTCGCTGTTGACGAAGGGCTTGAAGCGCTTCAGCGTTTCCGGGTCGTTGATGGCGGCCTTCCATTCGCATTCGAAGGTGTCGACCAGGTACTGCATCTGCTTTTCCAGTTCCTCGCCAATGCCCAGCGAGTCGTCGATGATCACCGCCTTCAGGTATTCCAGGCCGCCTTCCATGTTGTCGCGCCAGACGCTGGTGCGTTGCAGGCGGTCGGCGGTGCGGATGTAGAACATCAGGAAGCGGTCGACGTACTTGATCAGCGTCTCGCGGTCGAGGTCGCTGGCCAGCAGTTCGGCGTGACGGGGCTTCATGCCGCCGTTGCCGCAGACATACAGGTTCCAGCCCTTCTCGGTGGCGATGATGCCGACGTCCTTGCTTTGCGCTTCGGCGCATTCGCGGGTGCAGCCGCTGACCGCAAACTTCAGCTTGTGCGGCGAGCGCAGGCCGCGATAGCGGTTTTCGATGTCGATGGCGTAGCCGACCGAGTCGCCCACCCCGTAACGGCACCAGGTGGAACCGACGCAGGACTTCACCGTGCGCACCGACTTGCCGTAGGCGTGGCCGGACTCAAAACCGGCATCGACCAGTTCCTTCCAGATGACCGGCAGTTGCTCCATGCGCGCGCCGAACAGGTCAATGCGCTGGCCGCCGGTGATCTTGGTGTAGAGGTTGTATTTCTTGGCGATGGCGCCGATGGTGATCAGGCCGTCCGGGGTGATCTCGCCGCCGGGAATGCGCGGCACGATCGAGTAAGTGCCGTCCTTCTGCATGTTCGCCAGGAAGTAGTCATTGGTGTCCTGCAGGCCGGCCAGCGGCTTCTTCAGGATGTGCTCGTTCCACAGCGAGGCGAAGATGGAGCCCGCCGTCGGCTTGCAGATGTCGCAACCCAGACCCTTGCCGTGCTTGCTGACCAATTCGTCAAAACTGCGGATGCCTTCGACCTTGATCAGGTGGAACAGCTCCTGGCGCGAGAAGGCGAAGTGTTCGCACAGGTCCTTCTTCACTTCGACGCCGCGCTTTTCCAGTTCGCACTTGAGGACGGACCCGGCCAACGCCGAGCAGCCGCCGCAGCTGGTGGCCAGCTTGGTGGACGCCTTCAGGCCGGGCAGATCTTTCACGCCGCCGTCGATGGCGCTGCAAATATCGCCCTTGGTGACGTTGTTGCAGGAACAGATCACCGCGCTCATCGGCAGCGCGTCCGGGCCGAAGGCTTTGCGCGGGCTGCCTTCCATCGCGGGCAGGATCAGCACTTCCGGCTTGTCCGGCAGTTCCATGTCGTTGAGCTTCAGTTGCAGCAGGTCGCCGTAGCTTTCCACGTCGCCGACCAGCACCGCGCCCAGCACCTTCTTGCCGTCGGAAGACACCACCAGCTTCTTGTAGATTTCGGCGCGGTCATCGACGTAGACATAGGTCAGGCTGCCCGGCGTGCTGCCGTGCGCGTCGCCGATGGAGGCCACATCGACGCCCATCAGCTTCAGCTTGGTGCTCATGTCGGCGCCGAGGAATTCCTTGTGATGGCCATTCAGCAAGTGGTTGCAGGCGACATCGGCCATGCTGTAGCCGGGCGCTACCAGTCCGTAGATCTTGTTGTCCCACAGCGCGCATTCGCCGATGGCGTAAACGTCTTCGTGGCTGGTGCGGCAGACGTTGTCGATGGCGATGCCGCCGCGCGGGCCGACCATCAGGCCGGAGGACTTGGCCAGTTCGTCACGCGGGCGGATACCGGCGGAGAACAGGATCATGTCGGTTTCCAGCACCTTGCCGTCGGCAAAGTTCATGGCGTGGCGGCAGGTTTCGCCGTCGACGATTTCCTTGGTATTACGTTCGGTGTGGACGCCAACGCCCAGCGCCTCGATCTTGCGGCGCAGCAGGCGGCCGCCGCCGTCATCAATCTGCACCGCCATCAGCCGGGGCGCGAATTCGACGACATGGGTTTGCAGGCCCAGGTCCTTCAGCGCCTTGGCGGCTTCCAGCCCCAGCAGGCCGCCGCCGACCACCACGCCCACCTTCGACTTGGCGGCGGCGTCGCGGATGGCTTCCAGGTCTTCAATGGTGCGGTAGACCAGGCAGCCTTCGCGGTCGTTGCCCGGCACCGGCGGCACGAAGGGATAGGAGCCGGTGGCCAGCACCAGCTTGTCGAAGGGCACCACTTCGCCGGTGGCGGTGCTGACGGTCTTGGCCGCCAGGTCGATGCCGGTGGCGCGGGTGTTCAGCTTCAGCTGGTAGCCGGTGGCGTCGAAGAAATCGTGCGGGGTGACGCTGAGGTCTTCGGCAGTCTTGCCGTTGAAGAAGGCTGAGAGTTGCACCCGGTCATACGCGGGGCGGGCCTCTTCGGCAATGACGGTGACGTGCACCATGTCCCCGGCGCGGGCGGCCAGGGTTTCCAGAAAACGTTGTCCGACCATGCCGTGACCAATCATGACTATACGCATCGCTGTCTCCTGCGGTTAAAGGCTGGAAGCGTCCGACCGGTTGCGTTTCCGGCGGCGCACACAGACGACGTTGTCTGCAAAAAAGGTTACGGGTGTTGCTGAAGTCCCACCGCCGACGACGTTGCCGGTTCGGAGGACTGGTTCTGTCAGGCGGGGATCGCCTCACAGGGAATGAGTTTTTTCAGCTCTGGCTGACATGATCCACAATTCGTGCCAGCTTTCAGGCATTTGCCGATTTCCGCGACATTTTTTAAATTTTGCTGACCAATGGCGCGGGTGATGGTCTTCTCCCCCACCCCAAAGCAGGCGCAAATGATGCGACCGACATCGGCCTCCGGATCGGCGGGCTTGCCCGACAGCAGCGCGCGGCGGCTGAGCGCATCCACCGGCTTGCCCAGCAGCGACTGCAGCCAGGCGCGCGGCGGCAATTCGGCTTCCGGTCCGAAGAAGGCCAGCGCCGCCAACACGCTGTCGGCAATCCAGGCGTAACGGTGAATGCCGCGCGTAACATCCTGATATTCCAGCACTTCCCCTTCCGGCTGTTGCAGCCAGGCGGTCGCCCAGCCGGTCCAGTCATCGGGGACATGGTCATTAGCCAACTCGTAGCGCCAGCCGTTGTCGAGCCGGATCGCCACCGCATAATCAACGGCGGGCAGGGCCAACGGCGCGCGGCTGAGCAGATAGCCGTGCCAGGCGGCGGGATAACGTTCCGCCGCCACCGGCGTGTGCTTGTTCTCGGGCTGACCGGAAACGGGGTCCACCGCCGGGTTCACCACCGCGCCGACACGACCGCTGCGGCTGAGCACGCCGGTCCAGTGCATGGGCATGAAGACATGACCCGGCTGCTGGCCTGTGCTGAACTGGACCCGCGCCACCGCCTTGCCCCAGCGGCTGGAAAGACGCACCAGCCCGCCTTCGGTGAGGCCGCGATTTTTTGCCTCATCGGGGTGCATTTCCGCGAACGGCTCACCAATATGTTGCAGCAAGCGCGGCGTCAGTCCGCTGCGGGTCATGGTGTGCCACTGGTCGCGGATACGGCCGGTGTTCAGCACCAGCGGATAGTCCGCCGACAGCGCGTTGACCGGCGCACGATAAGCGAGCGGCACCAGCCGGGCCTTGCCGTCCGGGGTGTAGAAACGGTTGTCCGTGAACAGCCGTTCGGTGCCCAGCGGCGCGTCCGGCGTCACCGGCCACTGCACGGGCTTCAGCGCGTTGTACTCACGGTTGTCCAGCTGCGCCAGCAGGCCGATATTGAAGTCGCGGATACCGGATTCGGCATTGTTCTCAAAGGCGGACAGCGCGGCGTGTTCACGGAAGATTTGCGCCGGGTGATCGTAAGCAAAGGCCTCGGCGTAGCCCATCGCCTTAGCCACTGCCGCCAGCGCCCACCAGTCCGGCCTCGCCTCGCCCGGTGGCGGCAACAGCCCGCGCTGCCGGGAAATGCGGCGTTCGGAATTGGTGACGGTGCCGTCCTTCTCCCCCCAGCCCAGCGCGGGCAGCTTGATGTGCGCCAGCCGCATGGTGTCGGTGTCGGCGATACAGTCGGAGACAATCACCAGCTCGCATTTTTCCAGCGCCGCGCGCACGCGGTCGGCGTTGGGCAACGACACCACCGGGTTGGTGGCCATGATCCACACCGCCTTCACCTTGCCCTCATGCACGGCGTCGAACAGGTCCACCGCCTTCAGGCCGGGCTGTTGCGGAATCGACGGCGCTCCCCAGAAACGCTGCACGCGCTCGCGGTGCGCCGGATTTTCGAGATCCATGTGCGCCGCCAGCATGTTCGCCAGGCCGCCCGCCTCGCGGCCGCCCATGGCGTTGGGCTGGCCGGTCAGCGAGAACGGCGCCGCGCCGGGCTTGCCGATACGGCCGGTGGCCAGATGGCAGTTGATGATGGCGTTGGCCTTGTCGGTGCCGGCGCTGGACTGGTTGACGCCCATCGAATACATCGTCAGCGTGCGTTCGGTGGCGGTAAACCAGTCGAAGAAGGTGTGCAGGCGGTCGGCGGGAATGCCCAGCCGTGCCGCCAGCGTGGCGCGGTCGCCGCGATCGGCCTTGGCCGAGGCCACGGCGGCTTCCAGCCCGGTGCAATGCGCGGCAGTGAACAGCGTATCCACCGCGCCGCGTTCCGCCAGTTCGGCCAGCAACGCGTTGAACAGCAGCACATCGCCGCCGGACTTGATCGGCAGGTGCAGGTCGGCAATTTCATGAGTGGCGGTTTCACGCGGGTCGATCACCACCACCTTCAGGTTCGGCTTTTCGGCCTTGATCGCCTTGATGCGCTGGAAAATGATCGGATGGCACCAGGCGGTGTTGGAACCGACCAGCACCATCAGCTCGGCATGGGCGAAGTCCTCGTAACTGGCGGGTACGCTGTCGGCCCCGAAGGCGCGCTTGTAACCCGCCACCGCCGACGACATGCACAGCCGCGAATTGGTATCGATGTTGGCGCTGCCGATAAAGCCCTTCATCAGCTTGTTGGCGACGTAATAATCCTCGGTCAGCAACTGGCCGGAGACATAAAAGGCAATCGCGTCCGGGCCATGCTGGTCACGGATACGCTTGAATTCACTGGCAATTTTTGTCGTTGCCGTGGCCCAGGCGACGGGCTGGCCGTTGATTTCCGGAACCAGCTGCCGTCCTTCCAGACTGACGGTTTCACCCAGCGACGAGCCCTTGGAACACAAGCGGCCAAAGTTGGCGGGATGGGTGATATCGCCCTTGATGTCCACCACCCGCGCCGCCGCATCGGTGACGGTGGCGGCGATGCCGCAACCGACCCCGCAATAGGCGCAGGTGGTCTTCACAACCGCATCAGCAAGCATCCGCCATCTCCCGTTTGCCAAACAACAATTCATCGCGCAGACCGGCCACATTGGCTTGCCGCCCGATCAGGTCGAAATACCAGGAACCATCCTGCGTATCGCCGAACAGCACCGCGCCCACCAGCTTGTTTTCCTTCAGGAACAAGCGCTTGTAGACCCCGGCGGCGATGTCGCGCAGCACGATCACTTCTGCGTCCTTGCCGGAAAAATCCCCGGCGGAGAACAGGTTCACACCGCTGACTTTCAGCGTCGTTGCGGTGGCTTTCTGCACATAACGGCTGACACCAATTTCGGCCAGATGCGTGGCGCAGACCCGCGCCTGCTCATACAGCGGCGCCACCAGCCCGAACAGGCTGCCGCGATGCTGCACGCACTCGCCGACCGCATAGATTTTCGGGTCGAAGGTTTGCAGGGTGTCGTTGACCAGGATCGCCTTGTCCACCTGCAGCCCGGCCTGTTTCGCCAGCGCCACGTTGGGACGGATGCCGACGGCCATGATCACCAGATCGGTTTCCAGCAGGCAGCCGTCCTTGAACTCGATGTGGCTGAGATGCTCGCCGTCGCGGGCGACAATCTGTTTGGTCTGCGCGCCCAGCCGGAACTTCATGCCGCGCGCAGCCAGATCCTGCTCCAGCAGGTGCGCGGCCTCGCTGTCCAGCTGCCGGTTCATCAGGCAGTTCACATCGTGGATCACCGTAACTTCAACACCGCGCTTCAGCAGGCCGTTGGCCGCTTCCAGCCCCAGCAGGCCGCCGCCGATCACCGCCACGCGCCGCTTGTGCTCGGTTACGGACAGCATGCGCTCCACGTCCTGGATGTCGCGGAAGCTGACCACCGAGGGATGATCGTGTCCCGGCACCGGGATGATGAACGGCACCGAGCCGGTAGCCAGCAGCAGGCGGTCATAGGGGAAGACCAGACCGCCATCAGTCAGCACTTCGCGCCTGGAACGGTGGATATCGACCACCGTCTGCCCTGACACCAGCTCGATGCCGTGGCGCTTGTACCACTCGGGCGTGTGCAGCACGATGTCGTCGAACTGCTTTTCCCCGGCCAGCACCGGCGACAGCATGATGCGGTTGTAGTTGCCGTAAGGCTCGCGGCCGATCACCGTGATCTCGTAACGGTCGGGCGCCAGTTTCAGCAACTCCTCCACCGTGCGCATCCCGGCCATGCCGTTGCCAATGACCACCAGTCTCGCTTTGTTCATGGCGATGACCACTCAATCCAAAATAGGTTTACAACCGCCAAGGCAAAAGTTGTGCCAACCGAGCAACACGGTGCCGGCGGCCTTAACCCTTCATCTATAGGCCGAAAAAAACCTGTGTGATCCCGACCGTGCCTGCCCGTAGTGCACCGCACCAGATCAACGCACAAATCGCCCCAAAAGCACGCCGAACGCCTGTTTTGGGGCTTTCACCGCCGCCAGGGCCGGGAAAACCCGGCTTTACCACTGGCACGCTCCTTGCTTAACAGTTTCCAAGACCGGGTTTCACGCAATGGCGCGCTGAATGACCTTCGATACCGTCAATGCCGACGGTGTAACGAACCCTTTTGCCCCCGTTGCGAGACCTGAACCATGAAATTCAAGACGCTACCGCTACTCTCCTGGAACGTGCCGCGCATCCGCACGCTGCACTACACCTGGCTGGCCTTCTTCATCACCTTCATCATCTGGTTCGCCGCCGCGCCGCTAATGCCCACCATCAAGGCCTATTTCCACCTTACCGACGCGCAAGTGAAAGCTCTGCTGATGCTGAACGTCGCCATCACCATCCCCACGCGGATTCTGGTGGGCGTGCTGGTGGACAAATACGGGCCGCGCCGCAGCTACAGCTTCCTGCTTGCCTTCTGCGGTGTGCTCTGTCTCACCTTCGCCGCCGCCCAGTCCTTTGAATGGCTGGCCGTCACCCGCTTCCTGCTGGGTTCGGTCGGCGCGGGCTTCGTGATCGGCATCCGTCTGGTCAGCGAATGGTTCCCGGCGCGTGAAGTCGGCATCGCCGAAGGCATCTACGGCGGCTGGGGCAACTTCGGCGCGGCCGTGGCCTCGATGTCGCTGCCCGCCCTCGCCCTCGCCTTCGGTGGCGACGACGGCTGGCGCTACGCCATCGCCTGCACCGGCATCATCGCCATCGTTTACAGCGTCATCTTCTATCGTGGTGTTCGCGACACCCCGGAAGGCTCCACCTACTTCAAGCCGCAAAAGGTTGGCGGGCTGGAAGTCACCAGCAAGGGCGATTTCATCGCCTACGCGCTGATGAACATTCCGCTGTACGCCGCGCTGGCCATCCTCACCTGGCGTCTGTCCCCGGCCGGGCTGAAACTGCTGTCGATGAATAGCGCCTATATCGCCTACGCCGTCATCGCCGCGCTGGCCGTCTACCAGTGGAGCAAGATCTGGCACGTCAACAAGCATCTGTTCACCGGCGAACACCCCGCCGCCCCGCGCTACCAGTTCAAGCAAGTCGCCATCCTCAACGTGGCGTACATGGCCTGCTTCGGTTCCGAACTGGCGGTGGTGTCGATGCTGCCGATGTTCTTCATCGACAACTTCGGCGTCAGCAAGGTGATGGCGGGCATGACCGCCGGTTGCTTCGCGGTGATGAACCTGTTCGCCCGTCCCGGCGGCGGCTTCCTCTCCGACGCCTTCGGCCGCCGCAAGATGCTGCTGATTGCGCTGGGCGGCCAGACCTTGGGCTACCTGCTGATGTCGCAAATGAACGGCAGCTGGTCGCTGGGCGGCGCGATTGCCGTGGTCATCGCCACCTCCGTCTTCGTGCAGTGCGCCTGTGGCGCGGTCTACTCGGTGGTGCCGCTGATCCAGCGCCGCATGACCGGCCAGATCGCCGGGATGGCGGGCGCCTACGGCAACGTCGGCGGCGTTGTCTTCCTCACCGTGCTCAGCTTCGTCAGCCCCTCCGCCTTCTTCGTGGTGCTGGCCGGAACCTCAGCGGTGGCCTTCCTGGGCGGTCTGTACATCAGCGAACCCAAGGGCCATATGGTGGAAAAGGATGCCGAGGGGAATGTGCATTTGATTGCCGTGGAGTAACACGACTCCGCTGAAAGTTCCCTCTCCCCTTGTGGGAGAGGGTTAGGGAGAGGGGTACTGCGGCCGATCTTGAACTGCCGTTGTGTCCGGGCGACTTTCCGCACCCCTCTCCCCGGCCCTCTCCCACTGGGGGAGAGGGAGGTGTTTTATGGAGAATTAACCCGTGCCCACCCTCACCGCCCGCGCCGCCCAACTCTCCGCCACCGGCCCCAAGACCGGCAATGATGACGCGATCGGCCTGCACCTGCCGCAAGGCCACGGCTTGTCGGCCTGCACTCTCGCGGCAGCCATCGCCGATGGCGTCAGCAGCGTGGAAGGCGGACGGATCGCGGCGGAAACCAGTGTCACCAATTTCCTCAATGACTTCTTCGCCACCCCGGCCAGCTGGTCGGTCAAGACCTCCGGCGCCAAGGTGCTGGAGGCGCTGAACCGCTGGCTGCACGGTCAGGGCCAGCATTATCAACACGCCCATCAAGCCTTCCTCACCACCTTCACCGCGCTGGTGGTGCGGGGAGCCACCGGGCACATTTTCCATATCGGTGACAGCCGCCTGTGGCGCTTGCGCGGCAACGACTGGGAGTGCCTGACTACCGACCACGCGCTGGTCACCCGCCACGGCAACCAGCTGACGCGCGCGCTGGGCATGGCCTGGCGGGTGGAAATGGACTACCGCGAAATCAACGTGCAACCCGGCGACCTTTACCTGCTGACCACCGACGGCATCCACGGTTTCGTGCCCTCGCGGGAACTGTGCGACATTGTCGCCATGCGCTCGGAAACGCTGGAAGCACGCTGCGAGGAACTGCTGGCCTGCGCCGAAGCACGGCACAGCGATGACAACCGCTCCTGCCAACTGGTGGAAATCGTCTCGCTACCGCCCGCCGACAAGCACGTGGCCGACGAAAGCGCCCTGCCGCTGTTGCCCGACACGCTGCAACCCGGCCGGATCATTGACGGTTACCGCATCGAAGCCGAAGTTCACGCCAACGCCCGCAGCCACCTCTACCGCGTCACCGATCTGGCCAGCGGCAGGGTCTACGCCCTGAAATCACCGTCTCCCAACCTCAGTGACGACCCCGAAGCCCTGCGCGCCTTCCAGCGCGAAGACTGGATCGGCCAGCGTTTCCACCAGCCGGAAATCATCCGCACCCATGCCCCGGAACGGCCGCGCACTTTCCTGTACCTGATTCAGGACTATGTGGAGGGGCAAACCCTGCGGCAATGGCGCGGCGACAACCCGGATGCGCCGGTGGAAACGGTGATGGCCTTTGCCCTACCCGCGGTTAAAGCCCTGCGCGCACTGCACCGCCGGGAGACCCTGCATCAGGATGTAAAGCCGGATAATTTTCTGGTAACGAAAGACGGGAAACTCGTGCTGATCGACTTCGGCAGCGCCACCGTCGGCAGCCTGAGCGAGAACCTGACGCTGCGGCCGGGCGCGGCGGAGTATGCCGCGCCGGAGTACGCGCTGGGGGTGAAGCGGGATCATCGCGCCGACCAGTTCGGGCTGGCGGTGTTGTTCTATGAGTTGCTGACCGGGCAGTTTCCCTACGGGCCGGGTTATGTGAATGCGGTCTCGCCGGGCGATTTCCGCAAGCTGGCCTACACCAGCGCCTGCAAGCAGAACGCGCATGTGCCGGTGTGGCTGGATGCCGCGTTGTCGAAGGCGCTGAGCCTGAATGCGGAGCATCGCTATCCGGAGTTGAGCGAGTTCCTGGCGGATATCCGCACGCCGAACACGGCGTTGACGCTGGCGGGCAAGCCGTGGCTGGAGCGCGATCCGGTGTTGTTCTGGAAGGTGCTGGCGGCGGTGTCGGTGGTGGGGAATTTGGTGATGGGGGGATGGTTGCTGCGGTAGGACTTCGCCTGACGCATCATCATGAACTCAAAATTGGTTTATATGTGTAGTGATGGTATTCACCTGACAGTAGGCCGCTGAAAGCAAAGTGGCCATAGCCGTCCCCGACGGGTTATAGATCGAGTGTCTGACGCT
>NZ_SHKX01000018.1 GCF_004217445.1 Fluviicoccus keumensis | reverse complement strand
ACCGTCAGCACACTGCCCGCCAGCGCCGTGGCGTTGCCGGTACAAGTCAGCGATGCCGTGTAGTTCGCGGCGCTGCCCGTGGTGAAGGTTTCACCTAGGGTGATGGCTTCGCCCGCATAGACGGTTTGCACAACGCCGGCATCGGTCTCATTGGCGGTATTCGCCACCGACGCCAGGCTAGTCAATCCGGTTGCCGTCACACTCACCGCATCGTTCAGCTTTGCGTTCACCCAGGTCTTGCGCAGCGTCAGATTAACCGACTTGCGGGTGTTGGTCTGGGTACAGACAATCGCGGTGTCCGCCGGATCAATGGTCAGGCCGTCACTCGGGTTGCTGTCCGTCGCACCGGTACACGACAAGGTCGCCGTATAGTTCGCCGCGCTGCCGACACTGAACGATTCGCTGATGGTACCGGTTTCACCCGCATACACCGTGACCAGCGTTCCCGTCGTCGTGTTCGAACCGGTCGATACCGAGGCTCCCGAGCTGGCGTTGTTGCCGAAGCCCGTTGTCGTCACCGTCGCGGTATCACCCGATTTGCCGCTCGCCCAGGTCTTGCGCAGCGTCAGGCTGGCCGACTTGCGGCTGTTGGTCTGGGTACAGGTGATGGTGGTATCGGCCGCATTAACGGTCAATACACTGCCTGCCAGCGCCGTGGTGTTGCCGGCACACGCCAATGACGACGTGTAGTTGGCGGCGCTGCCCGTGGTGAAGGTTTCGCCCAGGGTGATGGCGTCACCGGCATAGACGGTCTGTATGGCGGCGGCATCGGTTTCATTGGCGGTATTCGCCACCGACGCCAGGCTGGTCAGCCCGGTCGCCGTGACATCCACCGCATCGTTCAGCTTTGCGTTGACCCAGGTCTTGCGCAGTATCAGGTTGGCCGATTTCCGGGTGTTGGTCTGGGTACAGACAATCGCCGAATCCGCGGCGTTAATGGTCAGTACGCTGCCCGCCAGGGCCGTGGTGTTGCCGGTACACGCCAGCGACGACGTGTAGTTGGCGGTGCTGCCCGTGGTGAAGGTTTCGCCCAAGGTGATGGCATCACCGGCATAGACGGCCTGTATGGCGGCGGCATCGGTCTCATTGGCGGTATTCGCCACCGACGCCAGGCTGGTCAGCCCGGTTGCCGTCACACTCACCGCATCGTTCAGCTTCGCATTCACCCAGGTCTTGCGCAGCGTCAGGCTGACCGACTTGCGGCTGTTGGTTTGCGTACAGGTAATGGCGGTGTCCGCTGCGTTGACGGTCAGCACGCTGCCCGCCAGCGCCGTTGTGTTGCCGGTACAAGCCAGCGACGACGTATAGTTGGCGGCGCTGCCCGTAGTGAAGGTTTCGCCCAAGGTGATGGCGTCACCGGCATAGACGGTCTGTATGGCAGCCGCATCGGTCTCATTGGCGGTATTCGCCACCGAGGCCAGACTCGTCAGCCCGGTCGCTGTTACATCTACTGCATCGTTCAGCTTTGCGTTGATCCAGGTCTTGCGCAGTATCAGGTTGGCCGATTTCCGGGTGTTGGTCTGGGTACAGACAATTGCCGAATCCGCCGCATTGACTGTCAATCCATCCGCCAGATTGGTATCCGCCGCCCCCGTACAGGCGAGCGTCGCGGTATAGTTGGCCGCGTTACCGGTGGTAAAGGTTTCGGAAACCGCAACCGTTTCACCGGCAAAGAGGGTGACGGCGGTAGCCGCATCCGTTTCAGTGGCCGTATTCGCCACGGCATTGAGGGACGCATTATTGGTGGCACCGGTGGTGGACACGGTCACCGCATCATTAACCTTGGCATTGACCCAGGATTTGCGCAGCGTGAAGGTCGCCGACTTGCGGTTGGTGAAGGTACAACGCAGATCCGCACCTGCAACGACATTCGTCCCGGCAATGGTCAGTTGATTGCCCGCCAGCACCCCGAAACTACCGGTATTGCCGGTCACCGCACTGTTGGCGTCCGTACAAGCAGCCGCCGTGAGCGTCCAGTTGGCGGGCACCGTTTCGGTGAGCACCACGTTGGATCCGCGCGTAGTCACGGCAATGGCGGAGGAAGATACCGGCGTGCCGTCCACGGTGGTCGTTAACGACACCGGGGTTGTCGCCAGGTTTTGCGTGGCGAAGGAGAAGCTGCCGGTAGCACCCGTGGACAGTTTGGTGATGATCACCGTCGGCTGCCGCACCGCATTGCTGACGGTACAGGTGATGTTGTCACCCGCGGCCGGAGTCACATTGAACGGCTGCGTCGCCCCGGACGGCAGCGGCGTGGTTGCGCCGGCGCGACTGTTGGCGCAACTGACGGTAGTGTCGTATTGCCCGATATTCGACGGGCCGGCCGTCATGGCTTCGGTAAAGGTATAGGTGGTCCCGGCGGCAGCCTGCAGACTACCCGGGGCGTTGTAGCTGCCCACCCCGCCGGTCGTGAGCACGCCGCCGCCGCTGGTGGCGCTGGCGGTCGTATCCGACACCACCGTGCCTCCGGTTCCGCCGGTACGGATCTGGGTGGTGAAGCGGTCAGCGGCGTTGACGATGCTGGTCACGGTCTTGTTGATCCGGATCACCGGAGCAATCGGCGTATTAGTCAGCGTACAGCTGATGTCGTCGCCCGCCTTGGGCGTCAGGTCGAAGGGTGCGGTGGAACCGGAGGGGAGCGTGGTCGCCGGTCCGGCGGTCCGGGCATTCACGCAGCTCAGGCTGGTCGCGTACTGATTCGCCAGGGAGGTACCGCCCGACAAGGCCTCGGTCAGGGTATAGGTCGTTCCGATCGTCGCCTGATAGCTGCCCGGCGCGCTGTAGGTCGCTGTTCCGCCGGTTGTCAGGACGCCACCGCCGCTGGTAGCGCTGGCCGTGGTTCCCGATACAACGGTTCCGGCAACTCCGCCGGTACGGATCTGAGTGGTGAAGCGGTCATTTGCATCCACCAGCGCTGTCACGGTCTTGTGAACGCGGACAACCGGCTGCTTGACACTGTTGGTCAGCGTACAGCTGATATCGTCCGCCAGTTGGGGCGTCAGCGTGTACGGAACCGCCGCATTGGTCGGCATCACGGTGGCGCTGCCGGCAAAGGCGTTGGTGCAGGTCACCGTGGTGGTGTACTGCTGGGTGGAAGACGTTCCCCCGGAAATGCTCTCGGTCAGCGTATACGCCGTGCCCTCGATCCCCTCGAAAATGCCCGGTGCGCTATAGGTGGCGACTCCACCGGTCGTAAGCACCCCGCCGCCGGCTGTGGTTGAGGCGGTTGTCCCGGAAACCACCGTACCGCCGCTGCCGCCGGTACGGATTTCCGTCGTGAACCGGTCATTGGCATCCACCAGACTGCTGACGGTCTTGTGGACACGAAGTTTGGGCAGGTTCTTGGTGTTGGTCCAGGTACACGTCAGGATATCGCCCGCCAACGGCGTGATCGTATAACTGCTTGTCAGCGGAGCACCGCCCGGCGTCACGCTGGTCAACACCGTCGGCAGCGTCGTCGCCGGGCCGGAGGCGCGGGCGTTGCTGCAAACCAGCTGGGTCTTGTAGAGGTTCAGGGTCGAGGGGCCGGACGCCATGGCTTCACTGAGGGTGTAGGTCGTTCCCGCCGCCAGTGTCACGCCGTTGATCGCAGAGGCCTGCACCCCCGTGGCCGAACCGCTGGTCGTCGCCGTCTGGGAAACCGCCCCGCCATTGACGCCCAGCGTGAACTGGTCGGCCGCGTTGATGCGGGCAGAGACATCCTTCCGCAAGGTCAGAACCGGCGGCTTGACGGCGTTGGTCAAGGTGCAACTGATGTCATCGCCGGACTTCGGCGTCAACTGGAACGGCGTTGTGCCGCCGCTGGGGAGGGTCGTGACCGGCCCCGCCGTCCGGGCATTGGTACAGCTGATGCTGGTGTCATACTGACTGATGGCGGAGGTGCCGCCCGACAATGATTCGGTAATGGTATAGGTGGTTCCAGCGGTCGCCTGATAATCCCCCGGAGCGGTGTAGGTGCCCGCGCCGCCGGTTGTAAAGACCCCGCCGCCCACAGTCGCCGAACTGGCGGTGCCGGAAACGATCGTGCCGCCTGCGCCACCGGTACGCAGCTCCGTGGTGAAGCGGTCGTTGGCGTCCACCAGACCGCTAACCGTCTTATGGACCCGAACCTTGGGCGCCACCGTGTTATTGGCAAAGGTACAACTGATGTCATCGCCCAGTTGAGGCGTCACCTCGAACGGATATGCCGTGGTCGGCAACGCGGTCGTGCTGGCGGCATAGGCGTTGGTGCAACTCAGGGACGACGAGTACTGGCTGATATCCGAAGCCCCGGCAGTCAGCGCCTCGGTCAATGTGTAAGTAGTCCCGGCCGTTGCCAGATATTTACCCGGGGCGGTATAGGTCCCCGCCCCGCCGGTTGTCAGCACACCGCCACCGGTCGTGGCGGACGCTGTCGTCCCGGAAACCACCGTCCCGCTGACGCCGCCGGTACGGATCTGGGTGGTAAAGCGATCTGTCGCATCGGCAACCGCGACAACGCTCTTGCTCACCTTCAACCGTGGCAGCGGCGTATTCGTCAAGGTACAGGTGATCAGGTCGCTATTCTGGATTGCAATAGTGAAGGGTTGGGTTTTCCCGGAGGGCAGCACGGTCGTGCTGTTGGTATCGGCATTGACGCAACTGATGCTGGTGTCGTATTGCGACAACGAGGATGTACCGGCGGTGATCGCCTCGGTAATCGTATAGGTCGTGCCGCCGGTGGCCAGATATGCGCCCGGCGCGGTATAGGTCCCGACTCCACCCGTCGTCAATACGCCGCCACCCGCCGTCGCGGAGTTCGTGGTACCGGAAACTACCGTTCCCCCTGCCCCGCCGGTGCGGATTTGCGTGGTGAAGCGATCGGCGCTGTCCACCAGACCGGCGGCCACGACCTTGTTGACGATCAGTCGCGGCTTGGGCGCATTGGTGAAGGTGCAGACGAAATCATCGTACTGCGCCGCGGTAAACGTCAAACTGGCGGCCGTGCCGCTGCTGGTGGCTCCCGTGGCGTTGTTGACGCAGGAGTACGTGGTGACGTAATTGGTCAACGAACCCGAGGCGGCAATTTCCTTCAGGGTATAGGTTGTGCCCGCCGTCGCCGCATAAACCACCGAACCCGTGCTGACCGTATCGCCGGTGCCGGTCGTGGTCACCGACGTCAGGGTGGTGGTATCCGTATTGTTGCGCACCTGCAGGGTAAACTGGTCCGTGCTCACATAACGCTGTCCGCCCAAAACCTTCTTCAGGGTAATCTTCGGGGCTATCAATTTGTTGGACAGCGTACAGGTGATGTTGTCGCCGGAGATCGGCGTCACCGTAAAGGATTTATTGGCGGCAAATGCCTGTGAAGGCAGAACCGTCGCCGATGCCGTGGCATTGGTACAGGCAATGCTGGCATGGTAGTTCGTCAGGGTTGTGCCGCCCGACGCCGTTTCGGTCAGCGTATACGTACTGCCGCCCGCCACATAGGTGATGCCGGTCGTGCCCGAACCGGGCGTCACCACATCCAGCTGACCCGCCGTCGTGCTGCTGATTAGCGAATTGAGCACCGTACCGCCGCTATTCCGTATTTCCAGGGTGAACTCATCCGAATCCACCAGCCGGGAATTGGCCAGATCCTTGATCAGGGTGATAGCCGCCGGACCGTTATCCAGCTGGCAGGTAATGTCGTCCCCATATTGCGGAGCCAGGGTGAAAGACTGCCCCGTTCCGGAGGGCAGCGCCGTAATCGGGCCATCACTTCGGGTATTGGCGCAGGTAATGGCGGTGGAATACTGTCCGATCGGGGTTGAACCGGTCGACAGGACTTCCGTGAGGGTATATGCCGTTCCCACTGATGCCGTGTAGGAGCCCGCCGCCGTGTAGGTCCCCGCCCCGCCCGTGGTGATCGCACCACCGCCCGGGGAAGCCGTCGTGCTGGAGACGACGCTGGCGCCGTTCTTGATCTGGGTCGTGAAGCGATCAGCCGCATTGATCAGCCCGGAGACCTTCTTGTTCAGGCGGAGCAACGGCGCCTTCGGCGTATTGGTGAAGGTACAGCTGATGTTGTCGCCCGTCGCCGGCGTGATATTAAATCGCTGCCCGGCGCCGCTGGGCAGGGTTGTGGCCGAGCCCGCCGTGGCATTGCTGCAACTGATCGAGGTGGAATACTGGCTTAATCCCGACGTCCCCGAGGCAATGTCCTCGGTCAGGATGTAGGTGGTGCCGCTGGTCACCACCAGCATGCCGGGGGCATTGTAGGTCGCCACGCCGCCGGTGGTCAGCACGCCGCCGCCGCTTTGAGGATCACTGGTGGTGCCGGACAACACGGCATTCGGCGCGGCATTCGACAGCACCTGCGTGACAAAGCGGTCATTGGCGTCCACCAGCCCGGCTACCGTCTTGTTCAGGCGCAGCCGCGGCAAACGATCGTTGGTCAGCGTACAGGCGATCACATCGCCCAGCTGCGGCGTCACCGTGAAACTGGTTCCCGCCCCTGACGGCAGCGTTGTCACACTCGCGCCATAACTGTTGGTGCAACTCAGCCGGCTGTTATAGCTGGACAGCACGGTGGTTCCGGACGCGAGTTCCGTCAGGGTATAACTGACACCGCTGCTGACCTGGGTCGACGCGATCGTGCCCGTGGTAACGGTGTTGCCGGTTCCCGTAGTGGTTGTACTCGCCACCACCGTCGCCCCGTTCTTCAGTTGCAGGGTGAACTGGTCGGTCGAGGCCAGTCGCGAGCTGCCCAATACCTTTGTGAGCGAAATCCTGGGCTGCGTAATATTGGTAATGGTGCAATCAATATCATCATTGAACTGAGGCGTGATGGTGAACGGCTGTGTCGCGCCAGAAGGCAATACCGTGGAGCTACCCGTCGCCGCATTGGTGCAGCTGATGCTGGCGTTATAATTCGCCAGTGTAGAGGTTCCGCCCGAAATCGCTTCGGTCAGGGTATAGGTGGTGCCGACAGTCCCCAGGAAATAGCCCGGTGCGGTGTAAGTTGCCGCGCCGCCGGTTGTCAGTACGCCGCCGCCGGCACTGGCTGACGCCGTGGTGCCGGAAACCACGGTTCCCCCCGCCCCTCCTGTCCGGATTTGGGTGGTAAAGCGATCATTGGCGTCCAGCAGGGAACTGACAACCTTGTTGACCCGGATTCGGGGATTGCCGTTTGTCAGCGTACAGGCAATGACATCATCCAGTTGCGGCGTCAGGCTAAAGCTTTGCCCCTGACCGCTTGGCAGCACGGTGGTGCTGGCGGCATTCTGATTGGTACACGCAATCCGCGTGTTGTACGCGGTCAAGGCGCTGGATGACCCGGCCGCCATGACTTCCGTCAGGGTGTAGCTCAGGCCGGCGCTCAGGAAATTCGGGCCGGTGGTGCCGGTGCCGGCCGTGACCGTGCTGCCGGCTCCGCTGGTGGTTCCGCTGGCGACGACGGTCGCCCCCTGCTTCATCTGCACCGTAAACTGGTCTGTCGCGTTCAAGCGTCCGCTTCCGGTCAGCGCCTTGTCCAGCGTCACCCGCGGCTGATGGGCAATATTGTTCAGTGTACAGTTGATGTCGTCATTACCGCCCAGGGTCAGACTGAAACTTTGACCGGTGCCGCTGGGCAACACAGTGGTACTGCCCGTGTATGCGTTGGTACAGCTGATGAACGAATTGTAAAGACTAAGGTCGGCGGTTGGCGATCCCGCGCCGACTTCGCGCAATGTATAAGTCACATAGGGTTGCAGGATCAGGGAGGTAATTGTCCCCGTTCCGGCGGTGATGGTATTGCCGGAGCCCGCGGAGGTGCTGGTGGTGGTGGGATTGACCACACTGGCGCCATTCAATATCTGCAGGGTGAACTGGTCATTCGGCGCTGCGCGGGTGCTGCCCAACGCCTTGGTGAACGTTGTGATTTTCGGCAAGGGGGCATTGGTCAGCGTGCAACTGACATCATCCGAATCCTTGATGGTAATCGTGAAGGTCTGGCCGACACCGGACGGCAAGACGGTCGGAACACCGGAACCCACCACCCGGGCATTGGCGCAATCGATCCGCGTGGTATAGGCCGCCAGCGTGTTGACGCTACCGGGAGCCATGACCTCCGTAATCGTATAGGTCTTGTAGGGAGTACCGAACGCGCCTTCATAGGAACCGGCGGCCGAGAAAAGCCCGGTCGTCGCCCCGCTGGTGGTCACTCCGCCACCGGATGTTGCGGACGCGGAAACCGATGAAACAATATTGCCCGCGTCATCCTTGATGAGGGTGGTGAACTGGTCTGCCGAATTGACACGGGCAATCAGGTTCTTGTGAACCCGGAGCTTGGGCTTGACCTCGACAATATCGTAGGAAACCTGATTGACGCTGGCGCCCTCGCAGATGGGATTGGTGCGGTCCCATTTGACGATGGTGTCAGAGCCATCCGTACTGGGCGGCTGGAGTTCAAAGGTCAGCGGTTCCGTACCTTCGCGCAATACGTCGTAATTGGACTCGATCGGGATGACCACACCGTACTTGGCATTGCCAAACATGCCCTGCCCGGCATCGTATTCTCCCGGAGGAATCGTCACCAGCCAGAGATTGGAGCCGCTGGTATGGCTGATTGTCGGGGTTGTCCCGACCAGCCCGATCGGCGTCCCCAGCGTGTAATCGAGGTCGGGAGTTGCCGAACCGCTGATCTGACGGATAGCCACCAGCGTGGGCGTCTGGACTGTGCCATTGACGCGCAATTGCATCGACGGCCCGACATTCCCTTCGGGCATCGAGAAAGTGGCCTGTGTATTCAGGTCGATCAACGGCTTCAGAATGACGGAAATGTCATCGATCAGGTTGCCGTTACTGCCGGTTGCCGGAAGCACGGCTTCCAGGCCAATCTGATAAAGCCCCGCGCCGGGTGCGGTAAACACCGCCGTTTGCGGTGTGAATCCAACCGTACTGGAAATGGTGGAGTTCTGCGCGGAGATGGCGTTACCGATGGGCCCCGGATCATTGATCGCCCACAAACCGGCGGCAACCTGCTGGTTACCCACCCCGCTGCGGGGGCTGAAGTAGTAGTTCATGGTGACTGTTTCGCCCGCCTGGAGGCAGATGGGCTGGTACAGTCGTGACTGCATCGAGGCATTCAACTCGGCCACGATGCGATTGTTCTGGGCGCCAAACGCACCGTAGGTGCTGGCCAACGCTACTTCGATATAGCGTGCAACCGCCGAGGCCCCGCTGTTACTGTCGGTGGTTTTCCAGCCGCCGATACACTGGTTTGCGGTTCCACCGCTACAGCTTGAGTCCAGCCAATACGCCCAGGTGGTGCCGCCGCCGATCAGGCCGCCGGGCGGAGGGAACGTGACGGTGGAGGCATCCGAATGCAACTCAAAGCTCGGGTTCTGGATGACCCGGACGCCACCGGCCAGCGCCGTACCGGCCAACTGCAGGCCTGCCAGCAAGATCATCAGGAAAAGCCAGAGCTTCGAACGTGCACCATTCATGAATAACACCCATTGATCATCCAGGCGGGAACTCCCCCCTGATCCGATCCATCGATTGGTAAAATTAACTGTGGCGCCCTTCCGGGGCTGTCAGCAGGCATGGCGCCTATGTGTATTGCCCGATTCCGTGGGCGGACTCACCTGAAAATGTGATGAGAATATCGTTTGAGTCGTTATCAAAGTGTTGGGTAAGGCACTGCCATGCCTCTGGCCGTTCGCCATCTCCATGATTGCCTCACCGAAAATGAGAACTGTATCACGTTTATTTTGATTCAGCGGCTGGCTGTTGTATAGACGTCAAAAGCGGGAAAAGGCCCGCCTCCGGGAGGAAGGCGGGCCTTGCAGATAAAACGGATAAATTCGCGGATGAGCGGCGCAGTGAGGCTAAATGACTTCCGCCAGATTGCCCTTGTCTTCCAGCCAGGCCTTGCGGTCCGAGGAGCGTTTCTTGGCCAAGAGCATGTCAAGCATGGCGTCAGCGGCTTTTTCGTCCTCCAGCGTCAGTTGCACCAGACGGCGGGTGTTGATGTCCATGGTGGTTTCCCGCAATTGCAACGGGTTCATTTCACCCAGGCCCTTGAACCGGGTGACCTGGGGTTTGGCGCGCTTGTTTTCCGCCGCCAGACGATCCAGCACGCCCTGCTTTTCGTCATCGTCCAGTGCGTAGAAAGTTTCCTTGCCGCAATCGATCCGGTACAGCGGCGGCATAGCGACAAACACATGACCGTTTTTCACCAGCGCGGTGAAGTGCCGGACAAACAGCGCGCACAGCAAGGTTGCGATATGCAACCCGTCCGAATCGGCGTCGGCAAGGATGCATACCTTGCCATAGCGCAGGCCTGTCAGGTCATTCGACCCCGGATCCACTCCGATGGCGACAGCGATATCGTGGACTTCCTGCGAACCCAGCACATCATCCTTCGATACCTCCCAGGTGTTGAGGATCTTGCCGCGCAGGGGCATCACGGCCTGATACTCCTTGTCGCGCGCCTGTTTGGCGGAGCCGCCCGCGGAGTCGCCTTCCACCAGGAACAATTCACCGCGCATCACGTCCTGACCGACGCAATCCGCCAGCTTGCCCGGCAGCGCCGGACCCTGGGTAATCTTCTTGCGTTCAATCTTCTTGCCCGCCCGCAGACGACGCCCGGCGTTGGCGATCGCCAGCTCGGCCAACTGCACACCGACATCCGGATGCTGGTTCAGCCACAGTGAGAAGGCATCTTTGGTGACGCCCTGCACGAACACCGATGCCTCACGGGAAGACAGGCGTTCCTTGGTTTGCCCGGAAAACTGCGCCTCCTGCAATTTCATCGACAACACAAAGGACACTTTTTCCCAGACGTCTTCCGGCGCCAGCTTCACATTGCGCGGCAACAGGTTGCGGAACTCGCAGAACTCACGCATGGCATCGGTCAGGCCCTGGCGCAAACCGTTGACATGAGTCCCCCCCTGCACGGTGGGGATCAGGTTGACATAGGACTCCTGTACGCCCTCCCCGCCTTCGGGCTGCCACAGCACCGCGAAGTCACATGCCGCGTGGCCGCCTTCAAATGTGCCGCAGAAGGGTTCCAGAGGGAGCACCGGATAGTCCTTGGTGGCGTCGGCCAGATAGGCGCGCAAGCCTTCCTCATACAACCAGGTCACCGACTCGTTGGCCTGCTTGTCGTCGAAACGGATTTCCAGCCCCGGACACAGAACGGCCTTGGCCTTCAGCAGATGCTTCAGCGCCTTGGTGGCGAATTTCGGGGTATCGAAATAGGAGGCGTCCACCCAGAAGCGCACGCTGGTGCCGCTGTGACGCTTGGGGACTGCGCCAAGGACCGCCAGTTCGGTCGCTTTGTTGCCGTTGGCGAAACTGATGCCGTATTCGCTGCCGTCACGCTTGACCCGCACCTCCACCTTGGTGGAGAGGGCATTGACCACGGAAATGCCGACGCCGTGCAAGCCGCCCGAGAACTGGTAGTTCTTGTTGGAAAATTTGCCGCCCGCATGCAGCTTGGTGAGGATCAGCTCGACCCCGCTCATTTTTTCTTCCGGATGCATATCCACCGGCATACCGCGACCGTCATCGATCACTTCCAGCGAGTTGTCCTCGTGAAGAATGACCTGGATATGGCGGGCATGCCCGGCCAGCGCCTCGTCCACGGAGTTGTCGATGACTTCCTGCGCCAGATGGTTGGGACGGCTGGTGTCGGTATACATGCCGGGACGACGGCGGACGGGATCCAGTCCGGACAGGACTTCAATGGCGTCGGCGTTATAAGTGGTCATGGGCTCATCAATGGGTCAGGAAGTGGACGACGGCCGGGATGTGGGACTCAAACGTGTCAAAGGCGTGGTTGCCGCCCTCCTCGACCAGCATGGGCGAGGCCGAATACCGGGTCAGGGCATCACGGTAATCCAGGGTTTCATCTCCGGACTGCAATAATACCCATAAGCGCTCGGGGTGTGCGAGGGCTCCGGCCTCCAGCGGCTGCAGTTCAGCGACCATTTCTGTCGTCAGAAGGTATTTTTCGCCGGTATGGAAGTTTTGCTGCTCCCCCAGATAGGCATGGAAACGTTCATACGGCCGTATCGCCGGATTGATCAGTACCGCTTTGCGCCCGAACGTCGCGCTGGCCCAGGTCGCGTAATAGCCGCCCAGCGAACTGCCGACAATGCCGGCGTCGGGATACGCGTCCAGCGCCTCGCGGATAACGCCGGCGACCCGGGCCGCGTTGCAGGCGATATCCGGGGTAATGAAACGGACATCAGGCCGGAAGCGGGACAACCAGTCCCGCATCAGGCGGGTCTTGTGTGATTGCGGGGAGCTGTTGAAACCATGCAGGTAGAGAATGGCGGGCATTCGCGTTTATTCCTTCCATTTTTGGAGATACTGCCGGTACTGCTGGCGCCATGCCGGCGTTCCGAAGGCTCCCTTGCTGCGATGGGTCAGGCTGATCGGCCAGGTGGATAGCCGAAGCCCTTCACGGCGGGCCGTCCTGCAAAAGTCCATATCATAGAAATGAAACCGGAATACAGGGTCAAAGAACACCTGCCGTTCCACAAGCACGGACCTCTTTGCCGCCAGAAAAAGCCCGTCCAGCAACTCACAGGGCGACGGCACCTTGCCGAACAACTCCACCTTACCCAAAGGAGCTTCGCCATGCGCCACTCTCCCGGACAGATTGTCGACAGTATCCGGGGTCAGTGCTTCATCACGAAAGCACCAGGCGGGCTGCAACGGCCGCCGGATGCGGTTTCCGGCGACACCGATCACATCGTTGGCCGACAAGCCTTCAAGTATCCGGTCGATAAAGAAACAGTCCTCGACCCAGACATCGTCATGAATGAAGGCCAGATGATCCGCCGCATCGGCGGCGTTGATCCTGGCATTGTAGACCGTAGGAAGAGCCTGGGTATTCTGCGTCTGCACAAAGAGACGGAAACGCCTGTCAAATCGCAGCCGGTGCAGGCTTTGACCCAAGGGCGTTTTTTCGAGGAAGTTTTGCGATGTTTCCCGCGTCGCGGTCACGATGTCAACAGTAGGCAACCGGCTGCTCCCGTCAGGCCGCGACCCGGCCGGGTGAGGCCGGGCGGCGGAAATCAATATCCCTTGACCGACCAGTCAACCACAAACCTGACGCCTTCCACCCGGGATACCGCCGTTTCGATGGAGCCGTCCGGATGAAGGTGCAGCCAGCGGTAGCCCGGATTCAAATCTTCCTCAATGGCGAAGTCATCACTCAGGGCCTTGAACTGCACGCAGGTCGAGGGCGAGGACAACATGCGCACATTGTTGCGCATCTGGTCAGACGCTTGGTGGACATGCCCCCAAAGGATGACGCGCACATGGCTGTAGGCGTCGACGATGGCCAGGAACTCGGCGGCGTTGCGCACAACCTGGGTATCCAGCCATTTGCAGCCCATCGGCACCGGGTGGTGGTGCAGGCAGATCATGACATGCCGGTCGCGGGACTCTTCAAGGGAAGCTTTCAGGAAATCCAGTTCAGCGGGGGTGAATTTGCCGGGAACCTGATGCTCGACGCTGGAGTTGAGCATGATGATGCGCCAGCCGGCCTGATCGATCACACAGGGGCTGAGCCGCGACCGACCGCCCAGGGTTGAGATCATCGGCAGGGTGATGTCATGGTTGCCCTGGAGCCAGTAATGCGGAGCGCCAAAGCTTTCAAGATGTTTGTGAAAGCGCAGGTAGGCTTCGGGGGTGGCGTCCTGCGAAATATCGCCGGTCGCCAGGATGACATCAATCTGCGGCTGCTCCTTGCGAACCTTGTCGAGCACCAGACCCAGGCTGTCCTCGGTACAAAGCCCAAGCAAGCGGCCATCCGTCCCGGCAAACAGGTGACAGTCTGTTATTTGCACCACCCGCAGTGGCTGTTGCTTCGGTTTGCTCAAGATGCCATCCCTAATGCGGTCTATCTTTTTCTTGTAACGCAGAAAATACACTTTTTCCAGCGCCCGGCCAAGAATCCCGATCAAAACATGCTGCTCTACCGTGCCATCTTATCATGACACGCCTTCCGGGTCTGATGAGCGCTTCTCGTTTGGAGCGGCGCCGCAGACACCGGAAGGTTCCGGCTCAAACAACCTTGTAAATTTCGCTGCCTTGCGCGCGGAATTCCTCGGCCTTGACCTGCATCGCCGAATCCACGTCCCCGCCTTCGGCGGCCTTGGCGGCTTCCAGGCTGTCAGCATAATCCCGCACGTCCTGCGTGATCTTCATCGAGCAGAACTTGGGACCGCACATCGAACAGAAATGGGCGACCTTGTGCGCGTCCTTGGGCAGGGTTTCATCGTGATACTCGCGGGCGGTATCCGGGTCCAGCGCCAGGTTGAACTGGTCTTCCCAGCGGAACTCGAAACGGGCCTTGGACAGGGCGTTATCGCGGATCTGCGCGCCGGGATGCCCCTTGGCGAGGTCGGCGGCGTGGGCGGCGATCTTGTAGGTGATGATGCCGTCCTTCACGTCCTTCTTGTTGGGCAGGCCCAGATGCTCCTTGGGCGTGACGTAGCACAGCATGGCGCAGCCGAACCAGCCGATCATGGCCGCGCCGATGCCGGAAGTGATGTGGTCATAGCCGGGGGCAATGTCGGTGGTCAGCGGGCCGAGGGTGTAGAACGGCGCTTCCTGACACACTTCCAGCTGCAAATCCATGTTTTCCTTGATCATGTGCATGGGCACGTGACCGGGGCCTTCGATCATCACCTGCACATCATGCGCCCAGGCCTTGTGCGTCAGCTCACCCAGGGTGCGCAATTCGCCGAACTGGGCCTCGTCATTGGCGTCGGCGATGGAACCGGGACGCAGGCCGTCGCCCAGCGAGAAGCTGACATCGTAGGCCTTCATGATTTCGCAGATTTCGTCGAAGTGCGTATAGAGGAAGTTTTCCTGATGATGCGCCAGGCACCATTTCGCCATGATCGAGCCGCCGCGCGACACGATGCCGGTAACGCGCTTGGCCGTCAGCGGTACATAGCGCAGCAGTACGCCCGCATGGATGGTGAAATAGTCGACGCCCTGCTCCGCCTGCTCAATCAGCGTATCACGGAAGATTTCCCAGGTCAGGTCCTCGGCGACGCCGTCAACCTTCTCCAGCGCCTGATAGATCGGCACCGTGCCGATCGGCACCGGGCTGTTGCGGATGATCCACTCGCGGGTTTCATGGATGTGCTTGCCGGTGGACAGGTCCATGATGGTGTCCGCACCCCAGCGGATGCCCCAGGTCAGTTTCGCCACTTCTTCCTCAATGGAGGAGCCCAGCGCCGAATTGCCGATGTTGCCGTTGATCTTCACCAGGAAGTTGCGGCCGATGATCATCGGCTCCAGTTCCGGATGGTTGATGTTGGCGGGAATGATGGCGCGGCCGAGAGCTACTTCCGAGCGCACGAATTCCGGGGTGATTTCCTTGGGAATGGCGGCGCCGAAGGACTGCCCGGCGTGCTGCTGGCCCAGCAGGCCCTGCGCACGGGCTTCCTGCAGCTTCATGTTCTCGCGGATGGCGATATATTCCATCTCGGGCGTGATGATGCCCTGGCGCGCATAGTGCAGCTGGCTGACATTGCGGCCCGGCAGGGCGCGGCGCGGCTTGCGCAGGTGACCGAAGCGCAGCGGCGTCAGGGTGATGTCGCGCTCGCGGAGAACGCCAAAACGGGAGGTCGGCCCCGCCAGCTGTTCGGTGTCATTACGCTCGATGACCCAGCCTTCGCGGACGGCGGGCAGGCCCTGGCGGATATCCACCTGCACGGCCGGATCGGTGTAGGGGCCTGATGTGTCATAGACCACCACCGGAGCATTCTTTTCACCGCCCATGGCGGTGGGGGTATCAGTCAGGGAGATCTCTCGCATGGGCACGCGTATGTCCGGACGGCTGCCTTCGACGTAGATCTTGCGGGATGCGGGGAATTGCTCGGTCGACGCGCGATCCACTTGCGCCTGTTCACTCAGAAACACGGTAGCCATATTCAGAAACTGTTCGGTCTTGGAGGGTGGAACCAAAGGCTGCGACTATACGTTTTTGCTCCGGGCTTAACAACAAAACAGCCCGGGTTGGCTTGAATTCCGCCAGACAAACCCATACTCTCCCCCCTATCGTCCATACTGATCGGTATGTTGTCATGCGCCGTATTTTTGCTGCTTCCCTGTTCTCGTTCGCCCTTAGCCCGCTTTGTCACGCCATCGACCTGGCCCAGTCTTACGAGCTGGCCCTGAAGAATGATCCGGAATGGGCGGCAACCACCCTCTCCCATCAGGCCGAGCGAATCAAGGAAGGCCAGAATTACGGCGCGATGCTGCCGACGGTCGGCCTGAACGCCAGCTACGCCAAGAACCATTTCGCCCCGGACACCGGCGCCTCGACCAGCTACAACAGCGCCCAGTACGGCCTGCAACTGCGGCAACCCCTGTATCGGCCCGACCTGTGGCGCGATTACCAGCGCGCCAAATCGGCCACTTCCGCCAGCGATGCCAATTATCGCCAGAAGGAGCAGGAGCTGGTGCTCAAGGTGAGCGAAGCGTACATCAATGTGCTGCGCGCCCAGGAAACCCTGTCCACGACCCAGGCCGAGGAAGCCGCCCTGAAGCGCCAGCAGGAACAGGCGCAGAAGCGTTTTGAAGTCGGCCTGATCGCCAAAACCGATGTGCTGGAAGCGCAGGCGCAGCTGGATGGCGCCGTGGCCAACCGCATCAGCGCCGAAGTGGGCGTCTCTTCCGCGCGCGAAGCGCTGGCCGCCATCATTGGCAAGGACCCGGGAACGCTGGCCGCCCTGCGCTCCGACTTTGTCGTGACCCCGCCACAGCCCGCCAGTCCCGAGGACTGGGCCGAGATGGCCAAAAGCAAGAACCCCCAGCTGGCGGCCGCCCGCATGAACCAGGAAGCGGCTGAACAGGCGCTCAGCGCCCAGCGGGCAGGCCATCTGCCGCAAGTGGATCTGGTGGCCAGCTACAGCAACACCGACAACAAGACCAGCAACTTCGCCCTGTCCAGCCGTAATGGCAACGCCACCAGCGTCGGGGTTGAACTGCAATTGCCGTTGTATGCCGGCGGTCGCACCAGCAACGCCATCATGCAGGCAAGTTACCTGTCGGATGCCGCCCGCGAACAAACCCTTTCCGTCGAACGGCAACTGACCACCCAGGCGCGGACGGCCTACCTCAACGCTTCCGCCGACAGTTTCCGGGTCTCGGCCCGCAGCCAGGCGGTCAAATCCACCGAAGCTGCGCTGGCGGCCACCAAGGCCGGTTATGACGTCGGCACCCGCAACATTGTGGATGTGCTGCTGGCGGAGCGGAACCTGTATGCCTCCCGCCGCGACCAGGCCAACGCCAAGTATGACTACCTGATCAATACCCTGAAGCTGCGTTCGGCCAGCGGCAACCTGAGCGTCAAGGACATTCAGGAACTGAACGGCTGGATGCAGTAATCCCGCCGTTTCACCCCTCTCACCCGCCGCTTAGAGATCTGCATTGACCGGCCCCGCCAGGGCGCCGGTCTTCGCGTCAATCAGCATCGTTGCATAACCCCGCGAACTGGCAATCGGCACGAAACGCAGCTCTTCCGGCTTGCGGCCGTAACGTTTTGCCGCCGCCACCATCGCCGTGACCGCATCTGCGGAACGTCCGGAAGCCGCTGTCAGGGGCTGGGCGTGCTTCAACAATTCGGGCGCGGCCTTGGCGTAATCCACATAGTATTTGGGCATCATCTGGATATCGCCGCTGCCAGTCACGGCGGACATCAGGATCGCCTGCATCTCATCCTTGTTGCTGCGCGGGAACTCCACCCCCAGCAGCACCGGCTTGCCATAGCCCAGAGTTCTGAACTTGGGATTTTTGGCCTGTGACAGTCGGCCCGGATCAATTTCATTGGCAAAAACCAGCTCGAAGCGATCAGGGACGGCGACCAGGAATACCGGCCGGGAATCGTAAACACTGTGCAGGCCGAACCCCAGGAACACCGCCTGCAACAGGCCGATGACGGTCAGGTCGAAGCGCAGGCTGGGCTTGCCCGGCTTGTAGACCAGCAAGGTCAGCAAGGGGCCGACAATCAGGTCGACACCCGCAATCAGTTCCAGCAAACGGTCGGCCCGGGCCATGGGAATCAGGGGAATGGGGTACCAGAAGCAGATGATATAACCTGCAACCGAACCCACGACCGTCAAGCTGATCAGCAGATGGGTAAAGGCGGCTTTCCAACGGTTCATCGCGTACTCCCGCTTGTTATTCTGGTATCAGGAAAGATAAGGATCGCCACCCGATTTTCAAGCCGGTAAAGAGGCCTGAAAAACAGCGACGGCGATTAGTACCTTTCCACCCCATGACTGTCAAGCCGACGGGGTGCGGGAGACACGGACGAAAGCCGGACCCGGGTCCGGCTTCGGCTCAGGCAGCGGTGTCGAGCAGGATGGCCTTCCAGCGGGTCAGCACCTTCCCGGCCAGCGTGCCGTCACCCGCTACGACCGGATGCAGGCGAACGGCGAGCGCCCGTCGTCCGTTGCAGACGATGGTGTTGACGCTGACCGGATAACCGTGGCTGCACGGGGAAGCACAGATGACGCCATCGGTCGCGGGGGCGTCCCAGGCGCCGAGGTTGGTGTAGGAGCCGGCATAACGTCCCGGCGGGGTGGCCACCAGCCGGTACAGCCAGTGAATACCGCGACGGCCGATCCAGCGGCCCAGGTTGACCATGAACCAGACCCGCCAATGCTCCAGCCGTTCCAGCCGGGAGGTCACTTGCTGACGCAGTTCCCCGGGAGTCGAGTTGTCCGCCAGATGGATGGTGACGGCGCTGGCGTGATTCATGCTGTCGCGCTGGCAGGCGACCGCGCCGCGCTGGTTGACCGGGTACAGCCAGGGCATGACGGCTCCCGGAGCGAACAATATCTCCCGCGCGGCGCGATCCGCCGCCCAGAACAGCCAGAAGGTGCTGCGCACGCCCCTGGCCTTTGCTACGGCCTCGATGCGGTCGGTATCCTCGGGGCTCAGCAACAGGGTCACCGGCATATGTGAGGCTTCGGTCGTGCGCTCCGGCTGCAGGGACTGCCAGCGGACGTCCAGCGCCGGGGCTTCCAAAGGCTTGCGGGAAGCGCGGTAAAGCTCCAGCAACGACGGCACATGCGTATCACGCCCCTTGGGCAGGCCGTCGGGGAAATGCAGGCCGCGGGTTTTCATCAGCAGCGCCAGCGCGCCCAGTCCGTCGTAGAAACGGTGCGAATAACGATACCAACGCGGGGAGTCCGCGCCCGGTTCGTAAATGCCGAACAGCATCTGGTCATCAATCCCGAACTTCAGGCGCGCTTCGTACCAGAGGCCGACATAATCGATGTCTTCGGGCGGCTCCGTCGCCATTGGCGTCGCCCGGCGATAGGCTTCGGAATTCAGCAGGGTTTCCGGCAGATCATACATGGGGACGGACATGACGGGCTCTCCATTCACGACAGGGATCAGGAACGACGCGCGCCGTCGACCGGCAGAACCGGCGGGCGGGCGGGATTCATCCAGCGATACGGCAAGCGGATGATGTAGCCGAGACGGGGGAAAGCCCGCAGCAGGTCATCCGTGCAGGTATACATCACCGGCACCACGATCAGGGTCAGCACCGTGGATGTCAGCAGGCCGCCGATCAGGGCGTGCGCCATCGGCGCGCGTTGCTCGGCGCCCTCCCCCAGTCCCAGCGCCAGCGGCAGCATCCCGGCGATCATGGCGGCGGTGGTCATCAGGATGGGACGCAGGCGGGTTTTGCCCGCCTCCAGAATGGCCTGCTCCCGCACCAGACCGCCGTTGATGAGTTCCTGGATGAAGTCGACCAGCAGGATGGCGTTCTTGGTGACCAGCCCCATCAGCATGACGATCCCGATGATGGAGAACATGTTCATGGAGCTGCCGCACAGGAACAGGCCCATGAACACCCCGACCAGAGACAGCGGCAGCGCCGTCATGATGGTCAGCGGCTGCATGAAGCTGTTGAACTGCGCCCCCAGCAGCATGTAGATGAACAGCGCCCCCAGCACCAGCGCGGTGGCGGCGTAACCGATCGATTCCTTCATGTCGTTGTTGGCGCCCTGGGTGACGATGCGGTAACCGGCGGGCATGGCGATGGTGGCGGCGACCTTTTCGATGTCCGCGCCGACATCACCCGCCGGGCGACCGGTGACGTTGCCGGAGAACAGCACTTCCCGGAACAGGTTGCGGCGGTTGATCTGGGCGGAACTGACGGTTTCGCGAACCGACGCCACCTGCCCCACCGTGATCATTTCCGGCTGCCCGGTGATGGGGTTGACGCGGCCGGACGCGACCGGTAACAGGGTGACATCTTCAACGCTCTGGCGCAGGTTGCCGGGCAGGCGCACCCGCACGTTATAGTTTTCGCCGTCGGCGGCCTGCCAGGTGGTGACATTTTCACCGGCGATCAGGGGCCGCAGCGCCGAACCGATGCGCCCCACCGACAGGCCAAGATCCGCCGCGCGCTCGCGGTCAATATCCAGCGACAGCGTCGGACGGGAGGCCTTCATCGAACTTTCCAGGTCGATCAGGCCCGGCACGCCGGCCAGCTTCTGTTCAAACTCATTCGCCAAGCGCTGCAGGACTTGCATGTCATTGCCCTGAAGCGAAACCTGGATCGGCTTCAGGCTGCCCAGCGCTTCCTTCGCCGGGGCCACTGAGTTGACCTCGATGCCGCTGACGGCCTTCAACTGCTCGCGGAAGGCGTTGATCAGCTCTTTCTGCGACAGGGTGCGTTCCTGCTTGGGCTTCAGCAGCACGCGCACCGACGCCTTGTGCTTGCCGATATCCAGACCGGTATTGATGGTGGCGTAGGTATCCAGCACCCCGGGGAACTGGCGCACCAGCAGCCCCACCTGCGCCGACTTCTGCTCGGTATACCCCAGCGTCGATCCCACCGGCGTCGAGAACTTGATGCTGATTTCACTGAGATCGGGTTCGGGCACGAATTCCTTGCCGACAAACTTGGCGAACAACAGCGCCACCGCCAGCGAGCCGACCGCCAACCCGAGGGTGAAGCGGCGGTTGTTCAACGCCCAGAGGATGACCTCGGCGTACTTGTCCCCCAGCCGGTCCAGCAATGCCTGGAAAGCGCGCAGCTTGACGGCCAGCCACGAGTCCCCCTGCATGCCGTGGGCGTCCGGATCACGCCAGCGACTGGACAGCATCGGGTCGAGGGTGAAGCTGACCAGCATCGACAGCAAAACCGCGCAGGAAACGGCAATGCCGAACTGGTAGAAGAAGCGACCGATAATGCCGCCCATGAAGGCGACAGGCAGGAACACCGCCACAATCGTCAGGGTTGTCGCCAGCACGGCCAGACCGATTTCGCGGGTGCCGTCCACCGCCGCCTGGCCGTGGGACTTGCCCATGGCGGCATGGCGCACAATGTTTTCCCGCACCACAATGGCGTCATCAATCAGCAGGCCGATCGACAGCGACAGCGCCATCAGCGTCATCGAGTTCAGGGTCAGGCCAAAGACATGCAGGAAGAAGATGGTGCCCAGCAGCGAGATCGGCAACGTCAGGCCGGTAATGACCGTGGAACGCCAGGAACCGAGGAAGAGAAATACGATGACGATGGCCAGGATCGCGCCTTCCACCAGGGTTTTCTTGACATCATCCAGCGAGGCGCGGATGGAACGGGAACTGTCCGCCACCACCAGCACGCTGGCTCCCTTCGGCAGCGTGGCTTCGATTTCCGGCACCTGCTTGCGCAGGGCGTCAACCAGGGCGATGGTATTGGCTCCGGACATCTTGATGATATCCAGGCTGATGGCGCGGCGGCCGTTAAGCAAGGCCAGAGACTGCAGCTCCTGCTCGCCGTCGACAATCCGCGCCACCTGCCCCAGCGTCACCGACGACTGGCCGCGCTGCGCCACGATCAACGAGGCGAATTCATCCGGAGACGTGATGCGTCCGGCGATTTCCACCATCTTTTCTGAAGTGCCGACCTCCACGGTACCGGCGGGCAGTTGGGCATTCTCAGTCCGCAATGCCGCCATCACTTCATCAATACCGACACCCAACGCTTCCATCCGTTCCGGCATCAATTCGATCTGGATTTCACGCGGCATGGCGCCGACCACATCCACCCGGCCGACACCCGGAATATTCTGCAGCTTGCGCACCACCTGTTGCGTCACCAGTGTGCTGAGTTCCTTGACCGAGACGCCGTCCGCGACAAAGGCCAACGAAAACACCGGCGCTTCATCCGGGCGGAAACGTTCCACCAGCGGCTCCTTCACTTCCGGACGGAAGCGGACCTTGACGGCGGCGATCTTGTCGCGCACATCCTGCACCGCCACTTCGATGGGCACGCCCAGCACGAATTCCACGGCAATCCGCGAGCGGCCCTCAAACGAGGTCGAAATGATGCGCTTGACGCCGGGCACCGTGTTGATGGCGTCCTCGATGCGGCGGGTAACGTCGCTTTCCACCACGGCCGGGGATGCGCCCGGATAATCCGTGGTGATTACCGCGTACGGAAACTCGACATTGGGGTATTCCTCAACGCTGAGATCACGCCACGCGAACAGGCCCAGCACCATGAACGCCATCATCATCATGGTGGCGAAGACGGGATAGCGGATACACAACCGGGTCAGCCACATGATCAGTGCGCTCCGGTCAGACGAACCGCTTTTCCTTCATTTTCGGGCAACGGCGGCGCCAGCAGCACGCGCTCGCCGGCGTTGAGGTTACCAGTGACCAAGGCCAGACCGCGCTCGTCGTTGCGCATGGCGATCTTGACGTTGCGCGCCTCCAGATGACTGTTGGCAACGGCATGCACCCGCCAGCCCGCCCCCACGGCCTGCAAGGACGACACCGGCACGGCCAGCCCCTGCATGGCGCGGTCATCGCGCACCAGCCCCTTGGCGAAAACCCCGGCGCGGAGCAAGCCGTCCTGGTTATTCACCTGCACATAGACCGGCACACGGCGGCTGCCGGTGCGGGCTACGGGATTGATGCGGACAATGCGGCCCGCAAACGTCTTGCCGGGGAAACCGTCCACTTCGAAATTGACGACCTGGCCGGTATGAATCGCCGTCATGTCCGCATCCGGAACCATTGCCTCCAGTTCCATCAACCCCAGGTCCACCACCTTCAGCATCGGCGTGCCGGGCGCGACCGATTGTCCCGGCTCGACCAGACGTTCAGCGACGCGGCCATCAAAGGGCGCGCGCACCACGGCGTCAGCCATCTGCTGACGGATTTGCGCCAGCGAGGCTTCGGAGGCGCGCACCTGGGCGTTGCGGATTTCCACCTGGCGCTGGGCGTTGCTGACATCGTTGTCCGACACGTAATTTTGTTCGCGCAAGGGACGCATTCTTTCCAGCTTGTCCGCCGCCATCAGCGCCTCGGCGCGGTTGCCCTGCAAGGAAGCTTCCGCCTGCATGGCGCGCAGCTTCAGGTCGCGGGTATCCAGCGACGCCAGCACTTGTCCGGCGCGGACCAGTTCGCCGGCGCGGGCGGCCACCATCATCACTTCACCGCCGGTGCGGGCGTTAAGCACGGCCTGATGCAGCGGATTCAGGCTGCCGGTCACGGGCACATCCTGCGCCAGGCGCACTTGCTTCACCACCGCCAGATCGGCGCCGGTCAGTTGCAGCGGCTGAACCGCCGGCGTCATCTTGCTGCGCGACTCCTGCGGCCACCAGGCCACCAGCGCCACAGCCACGCCGACGGCGCCGTACTTCAGCCAACTGGCCGGGATATAGGTTTTCTGACGGGTAATCACCAGACGAGTCATTCAGAGTCTCCCGCTTTCATAAAAGGGAATCAGGCCGGCATCGAGCACCGGCTGGGCGGCGCTGTCGAACGCCACGGTGTATTGGTGGGCGCGCATGGGCAACGACCGGAACCGGCTGACCGCCGGTTGCCGGGGATCGTTATCCGCCAGCGTCAGCGTCATGGCGCGCGAGCCGCGCCGGCGTGTCAGTTCCCAGGCCGCCTGCAACAGGGCGCTGAAGGCCGTAAGGTCATCCGGCCGGGTCAGGGGGGAATGCAGCGCGAGGTAATCAAAGGCCTGCCCGGCCGCGGGCAGGTAAATGCCGCCCGCCAACGCGCTCCACAGATTCCAGAAGGGCCGCAGCAGCGCCAGACCGAGGCTGTAGCGGACCACACGCGTCTGTTTGAACGCTTTCTGGTTCCAGACGCCGATCAGCCCGCGCAGCTCACCGCCCTCCTCCACCAGCAGGAAATCGCCGATGGACAACCCCTGGAAAAACGGGTCGCCGGTCAACAGGCCGTTAAAATCGTAATCAGGCAGAAACTGGTAGTGAGCCGCCATGCGGGCCACCAACCGGTTCATGGCGGGGATATCGCGCTCGGTCGCCGCGCGCACCGGCGGCAGGCCGCCCGACTGAGGGCTGCGCAGCCCGGTCAGGGTATGGGTAATGATGGTGCCGACATGACGGTAATCCGGCAGCCCGGCGCGGCCGCCTTCAAAGCTGCTGCGGGAGCGCTGGTTATCTTCGAGGATGACTGACAGATACCATTCCCGCCCAAGCAGCTCCTTGGTGGAGCGGTTGATGTACAGCAGCACGCGGCCGCCCTGGGCCTCCGGAGCAATCCGCATGTCGGCGCCGTAACGGAGCTGCTCGACCTTGCCGTTCAGGTAGACGCCGCGACGACCCAGGTTGTAGACCGCCACGACCGCCTCATCCTGCTTGCGGGTCACGACCATCAGCTCCGGCTGCCGGTACATCACCGCCGCCGACGCGAAATAATCAGGCGCGCGCTCGAAGGTCATCATCAGGCCCGAGGAAGGCTGCGGCACATTGAACAAATGCTGCAGGGCCGGATTGTCTTCCGGACGCCCGGCGCGCACGGCGAAGCTGCTCATGCCGCCCCCGCGGCTTCCGCACGCGCCGCCAACCGCAGGCCCGGCTCCGGCAACACCCGGCAGAACGCTTCGCGCGTCACCTTGCGCACCGGCTCGGGCTTGATATTGCCTTCAATCATGCCGCCCGCCATGGCAATCTGCTGGTACAGCTGCCAGCCGTCCGCCACCACCACGGCCGTGGCGGGCTGAAGTTGTTGCAGGTCGCGCGCCAGCGCATAGTGGAAGTGCCCCTTCAGCGCCTCCTCCACATCACGTCCTACCTGCTCCTGAAAGATCGGCTCCAGCGTCCTGCCGGCCTGACTGAAAATGGCGATGTACGCCGATTTGCCGCGACCCTGGCCATCCATCGCCAGCAGCGTGACCGGCTCAAGCCCGTGATGGGAAGCCACGCCCTGCAAGGCGGCGCGCGCCGCATCAGGCGACATCTTTTCACCCACCAGATCGACGCCGTTGCGACGGCCGAGGAAAGTGAAGCAGGGAACCCCGCCCCACATTTCAGATACCACCATCCGGTCGTCCAGCTGATAGCGCAGCAGGCCGTTGCCGCCGGAAAGGATGGGGCTGACTTCATCCCCTTCGCGCAGTTCCCAGGGCGCCAGAATGCGGCCGGACTGCAGATCCTCGAATTCGTAGACATGGCTCTGGTACGCCAGCGGGTAGTGGCCGTCCACGGGGATCGTCACCACGCCCTCGGTTGCCCACAGGCCCTTGCCCTCGAAGCCCGACTGGGGCAGGCGCTGGCGCAATTGCTCCGCCCACGGCGAGGCATCGGCGGTATCCCAGGCGGACACCAGCGCCAGATCCGGCCACAGGACGCGGGCGGCGTCGTGCGGACTTTCTTGCAGCGCCTTCACCAGCACCATGGCCCGGGCCGGGTTGCGCGGCGCTTTCAGCGAGGACAGCGCCGGCTGGCGGGCGCCCCAGGACCCCGAGGACAGCACGCGGACAATTTCATCCCCCCACGCGGGCAAGGAGTCCAGCATTTGCAGGGCAAAGGTCGGGCTCCACACCGACAGCATGCGCAAGTCGGCGCGCGCCGTCAGATAGCAGAGCGAGGCGAACATGGCGTCGCCGGGACTGGCCGCCAGGGCCACATCCGGTGACACCGCCTGGGCATGGGACGCCAGCCAACGCTTCGCGCCGCCCATCAGCTCGCTGTCGTCGTTGAGGTTGCCGCGCAACTCTTCGTGCTGGTTTTGCGGCAGCCACGATACCGACCAGTAATGCGCCCCGCCCTTCAAACCCGGATAGCGGCGGTACATGCTGGCCAGCCACGGCCCGATTGCCCCATCCAGCTCCTTGAGAAAGGCGCGGGTATACGGAATCATTTTCAGTTTTTCGGAAGAACCGCTGGTGGGCTGGTAACGCACCACCGGACTGCCGGTCAGGTTCTGCCGCCCCTGACGCTGATCACGGATCGCGGCCTGCCAATCAGCATAGCGGGTAACGGGATAGGTATTGCGGAACGACTCCCAGGAGGGAATCTCGCCCTGCCAGGGCGGTGAAATCCGCGTGGAAGCGACTTGCTGCAACAACTGCTTCAGCTTGCGGCGCTGGACGGCTTCCAGCTGAAAACGCTGGTCACGAAAGCGCACATAGGAACGGGCGCAGGCGGCGGCCATGGCGGCATGGGTCATACGGCTCAGCATGATCGGACTCCCGGAACAGAAAAGGGCAAAACCCCGGCCTCCCACCCTCATAGGCGACCGGGGTTCCAACCACAGGGCTCAGGCGCTCCGACGGAGCTGAAAGGTATTGGCGCCCGGGGCGTCCACCGCATGCAGGCGCGGAACGGCAGCGGCAGCCTCGGCGGCGCGACGGGCGTCTTCGCGCCCCTTGCTGGCCGCCTTGTTGGCAAAAACGTAGGCGTAATTGGCCAGCGCTTTCCAGTCAAAAACCCCCACGCACGGCAGTTCGGTGCCGCGACGCCATTCCGGATTGCGCTCTTCGAAGAAGCGGATGGCCGGGGTGGACAGGCGCATTTCATCCGTGATTTCCGCCACATCACCCTTCAGGCACTGGTAGTCCTGACCGAAATCGAGAATGCGCTTCTCGCGGTCATAGAATTCGGGGAACATCTCGTTGCAGTAGGTATCCACCACATCGGACAGATCATCGCCATGATTGCCGCGCGGATTCGGATAGAACTCGAGGAAGTTGTTGGCCAGCAACAGGTAGGTCTTGAAACCCTTGGATATCAGCAGCCAGTAGATCGGCTGGCGCGGATAGCGGATTTTTTCGGCCAGCATGAATTTGGTGAACGCGATCTGCAGCACGCGCGACCCCCAATAGGCGCGCTCGATAATGGTGTCGCCGCTGAAGACGCCGCGCGACTTCTTGCCGCGAATGACCATATCGCTGGACACGATGGTGGAAAAGCCCACGATCAGGTTGTCGCTCTTGCGGCGGATCAGGAAAGCGCCGGTCTTCTTGCTCAGGTCACGCAGGAAAAGATCCCAATCGGTGCGCTCGTAATAGCGCGAATACACGGCGTACATCTGGCGGATGTCAATGACGGAAATGCGGGACAACGGATAGTAAGACGCCTTCAAAGCCTCACGGCTGTGGGAAAGTTCCATGGTCATTCTCGTTCTGTCTTATAGTTAGAATAATCAGGCCCCCAAACGATCCGGTGTCGGCAAATGAGGACATGTGTGCAGTGGGGTGCATTTTCGTCGGCTTTTTGCTACCGGTCATCCCCAAAAGTGGCCAAATGCTTTGCATAATCGGCCAAACCGGGTGAACGGTGGCCGTTTTTGCCCCGCCCGCAAAATCGGCGATATACTCGCCGTCATAACAAGAAACAGGTCCAGGACCACATGCAAGAGTTACCGTTCGTACCGGTCATCTACCTGCTGAAGCTGGTAGAACTGATGGAAGAAGAGCACCTGCGCACCGATGTCATCCTGCGGGAGTGCGGCATTAGCCAATCTCTGCTGAGCAAGCCGGAGGTGTATCTGTCGGTGCACCAGAGCCGCGCCGTGATGCAGAAATTCCTGGGGCTGACTTCGCTCAGCCAGCCCGGCATCCGCTACGGCTATCGCTTGGACATGCTGACGCACGGCCTGTTCGGCTTTGTCTTCCTGTTCCGCGGCAATTTCCATGACTTGATGGACCAGGTGGTGGGCTACATGCGCGTCCGGATGCCGTTGATCAAGCTGGACATCCGCCACGAGCCTGACTTCATTGGCATTACCGTCGACTGCGCGCTGCGGCAACCCGAAGTCGAGGCCTTCCTGACCCAGACCATTCTCGGCAGTTACTACAAGCTAGGTTCGCTGGTCACGCGCAATGTCACGCTGCATGTCCGCCCGGGCATCTTCACCGACACCCGCAACCTGCAGACGCTGCTGCCGATTCCCATCCAGTTCGACCACCCGGTCAACGAAATCCGCTTTCATGTCAGCGAAGCGGGCGCCGCGACCGAAAAACCGCAGCCGACCGACGAGAGCGAAGCCATCGAAACCGATTTGCCGGGCATCGTGGTGCGGCTGCGGCAATACATTCTCAGCCACGTCGGCGAGCCGCTGGCCACCGAGGACGCCGCCTCGCACCTGGGCATGAGCGAACGCACCCTGCGGCGGCGTCTGGCGGAAGGCGGCCACAATTACCACCAGATCCGGCTGGACGTGCGCATGAGCGCCGCCCTGCGCTACCTGCAGACCTCGCACCTCAGTATTGAGCGGATTGCCGGGATTGTCGGCTACAGCGATCAGGCCACGTTTTCGCGGGCTTTCCTGAAATGGCATGGGGAAACCCCGGACGCGGCCCGGCGCAAGACCTTGAAGCAATATGTGAAGAAAAATGAATGAGCGCGGCGGCCGCCGCTAGACAAACAGCCGCCCCAGCAAGGCGGTGACGGCCGTTTCCACCCGCAGGATGCGCGGGCCCAGATGTACCGGCTCAAAGCCCTGACGAACCAGCAGATCCACCTCGTAAGGAATGAAGCCGCCTTCCGGACCGATGGCCAGGGTTACCGGAGCGTTCAGTCCCACCGGACAGGCCGTCTCCGCAACAGGGTGCGCCACCAGGCGGCGACTGCCATCTGCCAGCGCAGGCAGCCGGTCCTCGGCAAACGGCTTGAAGCGCTTTTCCAGCAACACCTCCGGCAGCACCGTATCCCGCCCCTGCTCCAGCCCCAGCAACAGTTCCTCGCGGATCGCTGCCGGCTGCAGGAAGGGACTGTCCCAGAAGCTTTTTTCGACGCGGTAGCTGTTCATCAGCACCAAACGCTGCACGCCCATGGTTGCCACGGTTTGCAGGATTCGCTTCAGCATTTTGGGACGGGGTAACGCCAACAGCAGCGTCAACGGCAGGCGTGGCGGCGGCGGCTGATCCAGCCGCAGGGAAAACAGCAGCCGGTCGGGGGACTGCTCCTCCAGCGTTCCTTCCCCCATCAATCCGTTGATCAGGCCCAGACGCAGCGTTTGCCCCACTTCCGCACGATGGATCTCCTGCACATGACGCAGGCGACGCCCGGTCAGACAGGCGGTTTGCGCATCCAGCAGATCACCGGGTTCCAGCAGGATCAGGTTCATGCCCGGCCGCCTTCCGACAGCAGGCGGCTGACCAGGGCCATATGGCGCGACAGGGCGCCCCGGTTGTCCGCCACCACGCGCGCACCGGCGGCACCGGCCGCGCGCGCCTGCTCTGGAGCGGACAGCCACTCGGTCAGGCGGGCCTGCAATTCCAGGGCGTCCGACGCCTGCACCAGCGCACCGGCCTGTATCAAGGTATCGGTAATCTGCTGGAAATTGAACATGACCGGGCCGGTCAGCACCGGCACCGACAGGGCGGCCGGCTCCAGGGGATTATGCCCGCCCACCCCGACCAGCGAGCCGCCGACAAAGGCCACATCGGCCAGCGTCAGCCAAAGCAACAATTCACCCACGCTGTCGCCCAGCAATACCTGGGTATCAGCGGCCACCGGCTGCTGCAGGCTGCGCCGCACATAGCGCCAGTCCTGCTTTTGCAACAGATCGGCCATGCGGTCGAAGCGCTCGGGATGACGCGGCACCAGAATCAGCAACAGCTCCGGAAAACGCAGGCGTACCTGCCGGAATACCTCCAGCACCACCGCGTCCTCGCCTTCATGCGTGCTGGCCGCCACCCACACCGGACGGCCGGTCAGTCGCCAGGCCTCACGCAAGGCGGCGGCGCGCTCTTCCAGGTTGTCGGGCAAGGTCAGGTCAAATTTGAGGCTGCCGGTCACGGTCGTCCGCGACTCCGGCATGCCCAGCCCGCCGAATCGCCGCGCCGTGTCCGCATCCTGCGCCGCCAGCATCGACAGGCATTGCAGCATCGGCCGCGTCAGGCCGGACACCCGGCCGTACCCCCGCGCCGACCGCTCGGACAGGCGCGCGTTCGCCAGCAAGACGGGTATGCCGCGCTGCTTCAATTCGTGAAGCAGGTTCGGCCACAACTCGGTTTCCATCACGATGAACAGGCGCGGCCGCGCACGGTTCAGAAAGGTCCGCACCGCCCAGGGAAAATCATAGGGCAGGAAACATTGCGCCACCTTGCCGCTCCACAACGCCCGGGTGCGCTCCGCCCCGGTAGCGGTGGTATTGGTAACCGTCAGCGGCAACTCCGGATAATCCTTCAACAGGGCATTCACCAGCGGTTGCGACGCCAGCGTTTCACCCAGCGACACGGCATGCACCACCAGCCCGCCGGACGGCAAACCGGGCGCCATCCCGAAACGTTGCAGCCGGTTTTCACGGTAACCGGGCGCGCGGCGGCCGCGCCAGTACAATCGCAGCAGGATGAACGGCAGTAGCACGTGTAAAAGCAGGTTGTAAAACCAGCGCGTCATGTTGTGAAACCCGGAAAACGAGGGCATGATTCTAGCCTGAACGCTGCGCCGGCGGATACCGGCCCGCCCTGCCAAACCTCTTTCCTGGACACTGTACCCATCTATGGACACCGTGGCGGTTGATTGCCTGATTCTGGGAGGCGGCCTGAGCGGCCTCTGGTTGCTGAATGTGCTGCGCAATGCCGGTTACAGCACCCTGATGATTCATGATGACCGCGAGCTGGGCGGACTGCAGTCGCTGAACAGCGCGGGCCTGGTGCACGGCGGATGGCGGGTGGGCGTCAACCTGCTGAATCGCCGCGAGCAGTTGCAAGACATGCCCGCCCTCTGGGAAAACTGCCTGCGCGGCAGCGGACTGCTGGATCTGCGCGGCGTCACCATCCTCTCTCCCGAACAGCATCTGTGGAGCCCCGGCGACTGGCGTTCCCGCGCCAACCTGCTGCTGGCGGCCGCCAATACCGCCGGGAAGGTGCGCCGTCTGGGCCGCGACCATTTTCCGGGCCTGCTGCGCGGCTCCGGCTTCAGCGGCGATGTCTACAGCCTGGAGCATCCGGTGCTGGACGCCGTATCGCTGCTGGAGGTGCTGGCCAAGCCCCACCTCGACTGCATTTATCAGGCCGGACAGCAGGATGTGCATATCCAGACCGATGACCTGCATGTCAGCAAGGCGGTCTTCATCCGCAAGGGCAAGGTGCAGCTGCGCATTCACCCCCGGCAGGTCTTCCTGACCGCAGGCGCGGGCAACGCCGCCCTGCTGCAGGATATCGGCGTCAACCGGCCGCTGATGGCCCGTCGCCCCATTCACATGGTCTGTGTCCAGCAGCCCGACCTGCCCGCCTTCTACGGCCATTGCTACAGTGAAAACCGGCGGCCGCGGCTGACAATCACGACTCACACCCATGCCAACGGCGACAGGCTGTGGTATGTCGCGGGCGGTGTGGCGGAAGAAGGGGTAAGCCGCGATGAAACCCTGCAAATCCAGGCGGTCAAAGCCGAACTGAAGACACTGTTACCCTGGCAGAACCTGCAGGGGGCCCGCTTCCGCAGCTTCCTGATCGACCGCATCTATCCGCTCGAAAGCCTGCCCTGGCAGCCGGCGGAGGCTTTCGTCCGCCCCTTCGGTAACAACTGGCTGGTCTGGCCGACACGGCTGGTGCTGGCCCCGAACGCCGGGCGACAGGTGCTGGCCGGGCTGGCCGAGCACCGGTTTGAACCATCGTTGCCGCAACCGGAAAACCTGCCGATGGAGCGCACCCGTCCGGGACGGCCCCTGTGGGACAAACTCTAGTCTCCCCCGCAAGTCCTTGGGATTTGCTACCATCACCGTTTTTGCAACCGGCCTCCCGGACTCCATGAACAACGGCGAATTCCCCCTGACCCTGCTGCACCCGCGCTACTGGCTGATCTGGCTGCTCCTGGTGCCTTTCCTGCTGCTGGCGGGAGCGCTGCCCTGGACAGTGCAGCAACGGCTGGGACGGGGTCTGGGCTGGCTGGCCTGGAAGCTGGTGGCGCAACGCCGCCACGACGCCGAAACCAATATCCGTCTCTGTTTTCCCGAAAAATCCCCGGAAGAGCAGACCGCCATGGTGCGCGATATCTTCCGCAACGGCGGCCTGTCGTTGTTTGAAACCGCGAATGCCTTCGTGCGGCCGATGGGCTATTACGACGACCTCGTCAGCATCGAAGGACTGGAACATCTGAAAGCCGCCTTGGCGGAGGGGCGCGGGGTGTTGCTGCTGGGCGCGCATTACAGCTTCGTCGACCTCTGCGGCCTGCTGGCCATGCGCTTCTTCCCGGTGGATACCGTCTATCGGCCCCAGAACAACCCGGCGCTGGAATGGCTGGTGCGCCGCCTGCGTCGCCGCATTTACGGCTATCAGATCGATCACGACAACATGCGCCTGTTGGTGCGGGCGTTGAAGGAAAACCACGTCGTCTGGTACACGCCCGATCAGGATTTCGGCTTGAAGCAAGGCGTCTTTGCCCCCTTCTTCGGCATCAACGCCGCCACGCTGACCTCCCCGCGCCGCCTGCAAAAGATCAATCATTCGCCGGTGCTTTTCATCCACTTCCGTCGCCGGGGGTTGGAAGAGCAATATGAAATCATCATCACGCCGCCGCTGGAACCCTTCCCCACCGACGACGCCGTGGCCGACGCCACCCGAATGAACGCCGTGCTGGAACAGTTGATCCGGCGCAGCCCCACGCAATACCTGTGGTATCACCGCCGCTTCAAGACCCGGCCCGCCGGTGAATCCCCCCCTTATCGCAAGAAGCGGCGGGAGCTCCGCGAAGAAGCCCGCCTGCGCCAGGAGAACCGGCCATGAACCGTCGCCTGACTATCGTCCAGACCCTGCCCGCGCTGGACTCCGGCGGCGTCGAGCGCGGCACCCTGGAAATCGCCCGCGCGCTGGTCGCGGCCGGGCACCGCTCCATTGTCATCTCGCGCGGCGGGCGGATGGTGAAGCAACTGGAAGCCGAAGGCAGCGAACACATCGCCCTGCCGGTCGACCGCAAATCCCTGTCCAGCCTGCTGCAGGTCAGCGCCTTCCGCAAACTGCTGCAGGAAGTCCGGCCCGACATCCTGCACGCCCGCTCCCGCGTCCCGGCGTGGATCGCCTGGCTGGCCTGGCGCAAGCTGCCCGTCAACGATCGGCCCCGGTTTGTCACCACGGTACACGGCCTGTACTCGGTCAGCTTCTACAGCGCCATCATGACCAAGGGCGAGCGCGTCATCGCCGTCTCCGAGACAGTGCGCGACTACATTCGGAAGAATTACCCGCACTGCCCCGACCGCGCGATCCGGCTGATCTACCGCGGCGTCGATCCGGCGGAATTCCCGCACGGCTACCAACCGACAGCCGCCTGGCTGGAGAAATGGCGGACCGACTACCCACAACTGACCGGTAAAACCATCCTGACCCTGCCCGGCCGCATCACCCGCCTGAAAGGCCACGAAGCCTTCATCACCCTGATCGAACGCCTCAAGGCCCAAGGCTTGCCGATACACGGCCTCATCGTTGGCGGCGCCGAAGCCAAAAAACAGGCCTATTTACAGGAAATCGAAGCGGCCGTGCAACAGCGCGGCCTCGGCAACGACATCACCTTCACCGGCCACCGCAGCGACATCCGCGACATCTTCAGCCAAAGCCACATCGCCTTCAGCCTCAGCAGTAAAGCCGAAACCTTCGGTCGCACCACCCTGGAAGCACTCAGCATCGGCACCCCCGTCGTCGGCTGGAACCACGGCGGCGTCGGCGAAATCCTCGCCGCCTGCTACCCGCAAGGCGCAGTCATCAAGGATGACGTCGAAGGACTGATCACCGCCTGTGAAAAACTGGTCCGCGCCCCCGTCACGGTTCCCCCGGTACAAACCTTCCGCCTGGCCGACATGTGCGCACAAACACTGACCGTTTATGAGGAATTAACCCAAAACCGGGCTTAACCATCCACTCAACAGCCCCTAACACGCCTGTCCGAAGCCACTGTTTGAGCCACATGCCCCGAAACGAAGCCAAGTAATCGCATTGGCCCGCCAGCGAACCGTCAGCCCGCGAGTTTGGCGCAGGACAACGGTTTTGCTTACTTTTCCCAAGAGAAAAGTAAGGCCCGCGGCTGGCGGATACCCTCAAAAAAATCTTACCCCTTCGGCAAGGGAAACAACTTCGCATCAAACTCCTCCATCCGCGGAAACCGCAACGGCTCCAACTCATCCAACCGCCCCAGATACGCCTTGTACTCCTCCAGAATCTGCGCCCTTGCCTCCGGCTTCAGATACGGAATGTGATAACCGATAAACGGCGGCAACACCGTCATCCCGGTATAGGCCAGCGTCCCGCGCAAGATCGGCCGCAGCATCCCGTCCACCAGCTCGCCGTGAATCGCCTCCGGCCCGAACATATGTTCCCGACCGCCCAGCGTCAGCGTCACCAGCGCCTTCTTGCCCTTCAGGCCGCCCTGGTCATAAAAACGCATGCCGCCATAACACAGCCCCGACACCAGCACCCGGTCAAACCAGCCTTTCATCATCGCCGGCACCGAGAACCAGAACAGCGGAAAATTGAAAATCACCAGATCGGCGCGCTTCAGCTTTTCAATCTCGGCGGCGATGTCCGGCGCAATCGACCCGGACTCGTAGCCATGACGCTGTTCCAGCGCATAGGTCATGTACTCCGGATTCTTGCGGCCGGAAAAATCCGCGTCGGACGCCACCGGATTCCAGCCCATGGCATACAGATCCGACACTTCCACCGTATGTCCGGCGGCGGTCAGGGTCTCCGCCGCCAGCGACTTCATTGCTGTGTTGAAGGATTGGGGTTCGGGATGGGCATGCACAATCAGGACATTCATGGAATCGGCTCGGTCTTGTCAGTGAAGAATGGCAAGGATTTGACCACAAATGCCCGGCCCCGACAATTGACGGCAAAAAGAAGTCCGGACGACCCGAAATGCCATTTCCCGCCGCGCGCAACAATGCTAAACAGAAGCACCGCTTTCCGACCGAGACCATAAGATCATGGATTACCAGACCCTGCGCTACGAGACTGCCGACCGTATCCTGACCCTGACGCTGAACCGCCCCGACCAACTCAACAGCTTCACCGTCGAAATGGCGAACGAGCTGGAACACGCCTTCCGCCGCGCCAGCGAGGATGATGACGTCGGCGCGATTGTCGTCACCGGCGCCGGCCGCGCCTTCTGCGCAGGCATGGATCTCAGCAAGCCCGGCAATGTTTTCGGTCTGGATGAAAGCCAGCGCCCCACCGTCGCCGACATGCACACCCGGCTGGACGACCCCGCCATCCATGACGGCGTGCGCGACACCGGCGGCCGCGTCACGCTGGCCATTTACGATTGCAAGAAGCCGGTCATCGGCGCCATCAACGGCGCAGCGGTCGGCATCGGCGCCACGATGACGCTGGCCATGGATATCCGCCTCGCCTCGGAAAAGGCGCGGATCGGCTTTGTTTTCGGCAAGATCGGCGTGGTGCCGGAAGCCTGTTCCAGCTGGTTCCTGCCGCGCATCGTCGGCATCCAGCAGGCATTGGAATGGGTCTACAGCGGCGACATCCTTGACGCCCAGGAAGCCCTGCGCGGCAAGCTGGTCAAGGCCGTGGTGCCGCCGGAACAGTTGCTCCCGGAAGCCTACGCCCTCGCCCGCAAGTTCATTGCCAACCGTTCCCCGGTCGCCATCGCCTTCGCCCGGCAGATGATGTACCGCAACGCCGCGCAACCGCACCCGATCGAAGCCCACCGCATCGACTCGCTGGCGATGTTCTACACCAGTCTCGGTGATGGCAAGGAAGGCGTGCAATCCTTCCTGGAAAAGCGCGACCCGCAGTACACCGGCAAGGCCAGCGACATGCCGCCGGTCTACCCGTGGTGGAAATGATCGGAAACCCCGACCGGCGGGCGCCGCCTTGCTTGCGCCCGCCCCGAAAATCCCGACAATAGGCCGCAGCCCATTACCGGAATCCGCTCCATGCCCATGTCCTGGGAACGCCTGCTCAACCCCGCCCGCCTCGGCAGCCGCAAGGCGCATGATGAAACCGCGCGCAGCCCTTTCCACAAGGATTACGACCGCATCGTCTTCTCGGGCGCGTTCCGGCAGCTGAACCGCAAAACGCAGGTGCATCCGCTCTCGCTGCATGACACCGTCCACACCCGGCTGACCCACAGCCTGGAAGTGTCCTGTGTCGGCCGCAGCATGGGCATGCTGGCGGCGGAAAAGATCCGCGACCGCCTGCCCGAACGCATCAATCCGGCCGACATCGGCGCCATCATCCAGGCGGCCTGCCTCGCCCACGACATCGGCAACCCACCCTTCGGCCACGCCGGGGAATACGCCATCCGCGACTGGTTCCTCCACGCCGGGCAATCCTCGCTGATTGCGTGGCTGGCACCCGCCCAAGCCGCCGACCTCTGCCAGTTTGAAGGCAACGCCCAGGGCCTGCGCATCCTCACCCAGCTGGAATACCACCCTGGCCAGGGCGGCATGCGCCTGACCTACGCCACGCTCGGCGCTTACCTCAAGTACCCGTGGCTGTCGCAACCGCTGACCGGCGGCGTCGCCAGCCACAAGCGCGCCAAATTCGGCTGCTACCACACCGAAAAACAGATCCTCACCACCATTGCCGAACAGCTGGGATTGATCCAGCATGGCGAATACCGCTGGTGCCGCCATCCGCTGGCCTACCTGATGGAAGCCGCCGACGACATCTGCTACACGCTGATCGATCTGGAGGATGGCATCACGCTGGGCATGCTGCGCTACGAGGAAGTGGAACCCCTGTTCCTGCAACTGCTGGACGACCTGCCCTCGCCGCCGGAACTGCGCCAGCCCGGCTCACAGCCGCAGAAGATCGCGGCGCTGCGCGGCAAGGCCATCGAAAAGTTGGTCAATGCCGTCACGGACGCTTTCGCCGACAATCAGGACTTGTTGCTGGAAGGAAAACTGGAAGGCAGCCTGCTCGATTACTGTTCCCCGACACTGTCGGAGGGCATCAACACCGCCAAGCAGCTGGCGCGGGAACGCATCTTCAACCACCCGCAAAAGGCGCAACTGGAACTGGCTGCCTACGCCAGCCTGCATTCGCTGCTGGACTCCTTCTCGGAGCTGGTCGCCTCCGCTTACCGCCAGCAACCGTTGTCCTTCAAGCAGCAGCGCCTGCAGCAACTGCTGGGCGGCCACACCCTGCAACACGACGACCTCTACCTGGGGCTGATGCACATGCTGGACTTCATTTCCAGCCTGTCGGACCACCACGCCCTGACGTTATCGCAAAGCCTGCAAGGCATGCAGTCCGCCGCAAGCGGCTGATTCATCCGGTTTTTTGGCATGAGGCATTGAGAAAATACGCCGGGGTTACTAAGATGACTCCAACTACACAAAAACCACCTGCTGCGACTCACGAGGCAAACATGGCATGCGTTCTGATTATTGATGACTCTCCCACCGAACAGGTCGGCCTGAGCCAGATGCTCCACAAGCACGGTCACAGCTGCACTTTCGCCAGCACCGGCGCCGCCGGCATTAATGCCGCCAAAGCCAGCAAGCCCGATGTCATCCTGATGGATGTGGTGATGCCCGATACCAACGGTTATCAGGCTACCCGCAAAATCAGCACCGACCCGGAAACCAAGGATATTCCCATCATCATCGTCAGCACCAAGAACCAGCCCACCGACCGGGTCTGGGGCCTGCGTCAGGGCGCCAAGGAATACCTGACCAAGCCGGTGGAGGAGTCGGCGTTGATCGCCGCCATTGCCTCAGTCCTGAAATAAGCCGCGAATACCGGCTATGCCCTGGCCGCCGTACCGGTGGGCCAGGGTGACATCCTCCCGGCGCATGCCGCCCAAGGCATACACGGGGACTCCCGCCCCTACCGCCAGACTTCCCCAGCATTCCCAGCCCATACCCGGCATCCCCGGATGGGATGGCGTCTCCCGTACCGGTGACAGCGTCACCATATCCGCGCCCAATCGCCAGGCTTTATCCAGCTCTGCCTGGTCATGGGTGGAAAAGGACAGGTAATGCTCCGCGCCGATCCCTGAATCGCCTCGCCGCCATCCTTCCGGCAAGGCCTTGAGGGTCGAAGCGGTCAGATGCACTCCGTGTCCCGGCAATTGCGCCAACAGATCCGGGCGATCGTGCAACATCAACCGCGCCCCGCAGGCCTGACATAAGCCGGCAATTTCAGCCGCCAACCCGGCATACGACTCCGCGGACAGCGAGCGTGCGCGCAGCAATAGCCATTGGCCCTCCCGCAGGCGCGGCGTTAACCAACCAGGGAGGTCGCCGCCAATATCCAAAGGGTCGGGCGTAATCGCATAAACCTCCGGCAATACCGCCGCCTTCAGGATTGGGGTATTGGCAGCGGGAAAGTCGTATTCCGCCAGCCGCGCCGGCGGCACCCACGCCACCGGTTGCCCTTCCGCGCCGTGGGCCTCGCCGTCAAAGCCGGTTACCCGCCACACCTCCAGCCGCACCGACTTGTCCGGGTAGTGATGCTCCACGATCAGCAGCGGCCGGAATGACGTCGGGGTAATCCCCAGTTCCTCCTGCAGCTCGCGGATCAGCGCGTGCGCGGCTTCCTCCCCGTCCTCGAGCTTGCCGCCGGGAAACTCCCACAACCCGCCCTGATGCTTGTGCAAGGGACGACGGGCGATCAGGATTTCTCCCTGCGGATTATGAATGATAGCGGCAACCACTCTCAGCATGGCGATATTTCCAGCAAAGCCAAATGAAAACTCCCGCCAGAGCGGGAGCCGTCACAACAGAACATCTTGCGGATCAGGACCGGTAATCGGCGTTGATCTTCACATAATCGTACGAGAAGTCGCAGGTCCAGACCGTGTCGCTGGCCTGCCCGCGTCCCAGCACGATACGGATGGTGATTTCGGGCTGCTTCATCACCGCCGCGCCCAGTTCCTCGCGGTAACTGGCGGCCGCGCCGCCGTTCTCGCAAATGCAGACATCATCCAGATAAACGTTGATCTTGCTGACATCCAGTCCCGGCACGCCCGAGCGGCCGATGGCGGCGAGGATGCGCCCCCAGTTGGGATCGGACGCGAAAAACGCCGTCTTGATCAGCGGTGAATGCGCCACGGCATAGGCCACGTCACAGCATTCCTGGGTGTTGCCGCCCTCTTCCACCTTGACAGTAATGAACTTGGTGGCGCCTTCGCCGTCACGGACGATCAGTTGCGCCAGACGCAGGAAGACCCGGCTCAGCGCGGCGCTAAACGCTTCGTAAAGCGCCCCGGAGCGGCTGGTCAGCGGCGTATTGCCCGCCTTGCCGGTCGCCACCAGCACGCAGGCGTCATTGGTGGACGTGTCGCCGTCGATAGTGACGCGGTTGAAGGACTGTTCGGTGACTTCGCGCAGCAATTCTTGCAGGAAGCCGCGTTCCACGGCCACATCCGTCGCCACGAAACCCAGCATGGTCGCCATGTTCGGACGGATCATGCCCGCACCCTTGGAGATGCCGGTCAGTGTGTAGGTCACGCCATCCACCGTAAACTGCTCGGAAGCGCCCTTGGGCAGGGTATCGGTCGTCATGATGCCGGTGGCGGCGGCAGGCCAGTTATCAGCCTGCAACGCGGCCAGCGCGCCCGGCAGGCCCGCTTCCAGCTTGGCGATCGGCAACTGCTCGCCGATCACGCCGGTCGAGAAGGGCAGCACAGCCTCGGCGGGCACGTTGGCCAGCTCCCCCAGAGCGGCGCAGCTGCGCAGGGCGCTGGCCATGCCGGTCGGGCCGGTGCCGGCGTTGGCGTTACCGGTATTGATCACCAGATAGCGGGTCTTGGCGGCGGCCAGATTCTGGCGGGCCACCTGCACCGGCGCGGCGCAAAAGGCGTTGGTCGTGAAGACGGCGGCGGTCTCGGCGCCGTCGGCCAGTTCGAACACCACCAGGTCGCGGCGGTTCTTGTAGCGGATATAGGCTTCGGTAATCCCGATGCGCACCCCGTTCACCGGATGCATGACTGGCATGGACAAATCGCCGACGGCCATGATGACCTCCTCTCCTGGACTGAATGACAGAAGGCCACCCCCGGCATGCCGGGGGTGGCCCATGGGGTTAGCGAAAGCGACGGCTCAGGCGATCTGGCCGTGGCAATGCTTGTACTTCTTGCCGGAACCGCAAGGGCACGGATCGTTGCGGCCAACGCGGGCATCCGCGAACGGATTGGCGGAGGTCGGCTCTTCTGCCGGCTGCAGCGGCAGATTGCCGTCCTCGTCCGGCAAACCGGCAACCTGGGCGTGCTCGAAGTGCATGTCGATCCCGGCGGCTTCGGCGGCCTGCTGGGCTTCCATCATCGCGATTTCTTCCTCGGTAGGAATGGCGATGCGCGACAAGGTCTGGATGACTTCCAGGTTGACCGCGCCGATCAACTGCTGGAAGAGCTGGAAGGCTTCACGCTTGTATTCCTGCTCCGGGTTCTTCTGGGCATAGCCGCGCAGGTGGATACCCTGACGCAGGTAATCCATTGCCGCCAGATGCTCCTTCCAGTGACGGTCGAGGATTTGCAGCATCAGTTGCTTCTCGATGGAATCCGCCACCTCTTCGCCCATGCGGGTGCGACGCTCACGGTAATTCTGCTGGGCGCTTTCCGCAATACGCTTGCGCAGGCGCGTTTCCTCAAGGCTGGTATCCTGTTTCAGCCAGTCGGCAATCGGCAAGTCCAGTCCGAAATCCGCCTTCAGCGACTGCTCCAGACCGGAAATATCCCACTGGTCCTCAATGGTTTGCGGCGGAATGAACTCGGTAATGACCGTATTCATCACGTCTTCGTGCAGGAACTCCATGTAATCCACCAGCGTGGTCGAAGACAGGATGTCATCCCGCTGGCCGTAAATGGCGCGGCGCTGCTCATTGGCGACATCATCATACTTCAGCAGGTTCTTGCGGATATCGAAGTTGCGGGCTTCCACCTTGCGCTGGGCGCCTTCAATGGACCGGGTCACCCAGCGGTGCTCGATCGCTTCGCCGCGCTGCATGCCCAGGGAGCGCATCATGTTACGCACCCGGTCGCTGGCGAAGATCCGCATCAGGTCATCTTCCAGCGACAAATAGAAACGGCTGACGCCGGGGTCGCCCTGACGACCGGAACGGCCGCGCAGCTGGTTATCGATACGGCGGGACTCGTGACGTTCGGTACCGATAATGTGCAGGCCGCCGGATTGCAGCACCTGGGCATGGCTGGCCATCCACTCGGCCTTCAACGCCTCGATCTGCGCCTCGGTCGGGCTCTCCAGCTTGGCGGCCTCGGCTTTCCAGTTGCCGCCCAACACGATGTCGGTGCCGCGACCGGCCATGTTGGTGGCGATGGTGACCGTTCCCGGCCGACCGGCCTGGGCAATGATCTCGGCTTCCTGGGCGTGGAACTTGGCGTTCAGCACCCGGTGCTCGATTTTCTCACGGGTCAGCAGATGCGACAGGTACTCGCTGGTCTCAATCGTCGCCGTACCCACCAGGACCGGAGCTTTCTTGTCCTGGCATTCCTTGATGTCGCGGATGATGGCTTCAAACTTTTCATCCTTGCTCAGGTAGACCAAGTCCTCCAGATCCTTGCGCACCATCGGTTTGTGGGTTGGGATCACCACCACGTCCAGACCATAAATCTGGCGAAATTCCGGCGCTTCGGTGTCGGCGGTGCCGGTCATGCCGGACAGTTTCTTGTACAGTCGGAAATAATTCTGGAACGTCGTGGTGGCGAGCGTCTGGTTCTCGTTCTGGATTTCCACGCGCTCTTTGGCCTCAACAGCCTGATGCAGTCCCTCGGACCAACGACGGCCCGGCATGGTGCGGCCGGTATGCTCGTCAACGATGATGACTTCGTTATCCTGGACAATGTAATGGACATCGCGCTGGAAGAGCTGATGAGCCTTCAGCGCCGCCAGCACATGATGCAGCAACGCCAGCTTGCTGGCGGAATACAGGCTTTCGCCCTCGCCCAGCAGTCCCAGTTCGCCCAGCATGCGCTCAACGTTTTCATAGCCGGTTTCCGTCAGCTCGATCTGGCGATGCTTTTCATCCAGCCAGAAATCGGAACCGTCGGGAACCTTCTCTTCTTTCTGCCGAGTCAGCTTGGGGGCAATGGTGTTGATCATCTCGTACAGGCGGGAAGAACCTTCGCTGGCGCCGGAAATGATCAGCGGCGTGCGCGCTTCATCAATCAGGATCGAGTCGACTTCGTCAATAATGGCGAAGGCCAGACCGCGCTGGAACTTGTCTTCCAGACGGAAGGCCATGTTGTCGCGCAGGTAATCAAAGCCGAACTCGTTGTTGGTACCGTAGGTGATGTCCGCCTGGTAAGCGGCATGCTTTTCCTCATTCGGCTGCATCGAGCGGATGACACCCACCGACAGGCCCAGATATTCAAACAACGGGCGGTTCAGGTCGGCGTCACGGCGGGCCAGATAATCATTGACCGTCACCACATGCACCCCTTGCCCGGACAAGGCGTTCAGGTAGCACGGCAGGGTCGCCATCAGTGTCTTGCCTTCACCGGTACGCATTTCGGCAATACGGCCTTCATGCAGGGTCATGCCGCCGATCAGCTGCACATCAAAGTGGCGCATGCCCAATACGCGGCGGGACGCCTCGCGGCAGACCGCAAACGCCTCGGGCAGCAACTGGTCGAGCGTCTCCCCTTTCTGGAAGCGTTCGCGGAAATCGGTGGTCTTGGCGGTCAGCGCCGCATCATCCAGGCCTTGCAAACCGGCTTCGAGGGCATTGATCGCTTCCACGACCTTGCGCATCCGTTTCAGTTCCCGCTCGTTCTTTGTTCCGACAATTCCGCTTAAAAGGCGTGCAAACATAAAAGCCACTCAATCGATCAATAAGGCAGGCAGTGCGAATCTTGCTGTGGTGGGGACACGAGCGGCACTTTACAAGTCCCAGAAGAAGGACCGGCCAAAACGAGGGGCATTCTAACCTGAATCGGGGAGGGGAAAAATGGGGGATGACAAAAGAGAAAAGAAGAAGCCCGCCGCTGTCGCGGCGGGATACAGCGCTTACTTGCGCAGGGCAAGATGAACAAAGGTCGCCGGGTCGATCTGGCGGTTGTTCTGCAATACTTCGTAATGAAGATGCGTCCCGGTGGATCGCCCTGTATTACCCATCAAGGCGATCAGCTGGTCCTTGGCCACCCGGTCGCCGACACGCGCCAAGAGGCTGCGGGCATGGGCGTAACGGGTCACGTAACCGTTACCGTGATCAATCTCGACCACGTTGCCGTAACCGGTGCGTTCACCTGCATAAACCACCACTCCGGGAGCCACGGCATAAATATCCGTACCTTCCGGCCCGGAAAAATCCATGCCGGGATGGAATGCGGCATGACCGGTAAACGGATCGGTCCGATACCCGAAAGTCGACGTCACCGTACCCTGACGCACCGGCAAATTGCCCAGGTATTGGCGGTTGTCCTGAAGGCGCTTGCCCGCCAGGACGCTGTCCAGCGCCTGCAGTTGGTTTTCACGGCGCTCAATCTCGGAAGACAGCACCTGCAAGCGATCACGGATATCCGGGTGGCTGCCCATGACCGACAAGTCCTGGACCAAAGGACCGCCGGAAGGTCCCTTGGGATCAAAGTTGAACTCGCCGCTCTTGAGGTTGGCGGATTCAGCCAGATGCTGCCCCAACGCATCCAGGCGCATCATACGGGCCTGAAGCTCGGCAATCCGCTGGTTCATCACCTGGATCTGCTGATCACGCGCGACAGCCGGCGCCACGGCGACAGCTGGGATAACGGGTTTGGCGGCAGTGGTCGTATGGTGGGCGCCGACGGCATAGCCGATTGCCCCACCCGCGAGAGAAAGGAAAGCAAGAACCGTAGCAAAAGTGCCCAACGCGGCAGGCGTCAGCCGCAGCGTCAACGGTTTGATGGCGTATCGTCGCCAGGACGGGAATTTCACGGGTCGTGATCTCCTGCTGTTTGCATGGCTGCTGACAGTTCTCCTTGCCTGTCAACTCCGAGCAGAGTAGCCTTTTTACAAGACTTTCCACTTGGGGACTGCGATGCGCTATGGTCGTGCTGCCAGCAGCAACGAGATTTTCACCTCACCGCTGCTCCGGCAACTGCATGCGCAGGCCCGTTTGCTGGCCCGGCTGGACGCGATTGTCGCGGCCCGCCTGACCGTCCTGAAAAACGCCTGCCGTGTGGCAGCCTACAAGGAGGGCGTACTGACGCTAAGCACCGGCAACAGCGCCCTCACAGGACAGATTCGTTACATGCAGGCCAGCCTGCTGGCCAATTTGCGGCAAACACCCGAGTTCGCTGAAATCACGCAAATACGGGTTATCGACTGCGAACCGGCACCGGCCAGAAAACCTGCCAGGCCACCCCTTCCCCCGCTCTCCCACTCCGTCGGGACTCTGTTAAGGGAAACGGCTGACCTGTTGGACGATGCGGAGCTTAGCGAAGCCTTTCGGCGTTTGGCAAGCCATGCGTCGGACAAGCCGACAAGTTGACCGGACGTTCTCCGGCCTAGCATTCATGACAAGTTGTTGAATTAATGGGCGTCCCGCGGCGGCTGGGCGTTGATATACGCGATCGGAGCCTGGTTTTCGTCATCAAATGTCACAATTTCCCAGGCATCAGGCTGCTCAAGAAGGGCGCGCAGCAGGGCATTGTTCAGTCCGTGGCCGGATTTGTAGCCCTTGTATTCCCCGATGATTCCATAGCCCAGCAAGTAGAGATCGCCGATGGCGTCAAGCATCTTGTGGCGCACAAACTCATCTTCGTAGCGCAGTCCATCGGCATTCATCACGCCTTCATCATTCAGGACAATGGCGTTTTCCATACTGCCGCCGCGCGCCAGATTCTTCGACCACAGGTATTCGATGTCCCGCATGAAGCCGAAGGTACGGGCGCGGCTGACTTCCTTGACGTAGGCGGTGGTCGAGAAGTCCACGCAGGCATCCTTGTGGTCTTCATGAAAGGCAGGATGGTCAAAGTCAATGGTGAACGCGACCCGGAACCCGTTATAGGGCAAAAAGGCGGCGTATTTGTCGCCTTCACGGACTTCCACCGGCTTGAGTATCCGCACCAGCTTTTTGGGCGCGTGCTGTTCAATGATCCCGGCGGCCTGCAACAGGAACACAAACGGACCCGCACTGCCATCCATGATCGGGATTTCGGCGGCGCTCACTTCGACAACCGCATTGTCGATGCCCAGCCCGGCCATGGCCGACATCAAATGCTCCACGGTCCCGACTTTGACTCCGTCCTTGACCAGATTGGTGGACATGACGGTATCGTTCACCAGCAGCGCATTGGCAGGGATCTCCACGGGCGGATTGACATCCGTCCGGCGGAAGCGGATACCGGAATCGATTTCGCCGGGCTTCAAGGTCAGATAGACCTTATTGCCGCTGTGCAAGCCGATGCCGGTCGCGCGGATGATGTTCTTCAGGGTACGTTGACGAAGCATTGTGTCAAAATGTTTCAGGAGCAAAATCGCATAGTAACACGTCCCGACCAGAGTGCAAGGCTTGTTGGTCGGCCACTCGGATAAGTGACTGATTTAAAAGCCTTCACAATAATGTTTCCGGCCAAAAAAAAGGACGCCTCAGGGGCGTCCTTTTCGCAACCACCGACCGCGATGTTACTGGTCGGAGTTCTGCTGACGGCGCAGGAAAGCCGGCACATTCAGCAGGTCGCTGGTCTTGGCGCCCGGCGTCGCGGGCTTGGCGGCAGCGGGAGCCGGGGCGCGACGATTGATCGCGGGCTCTTCGTAGTCATCGTAGCTGGGGCGCGGCGCGGGCTGCGGAGCGACCGACGGAGCACCGCCCAGCGGCGCCACACGCGGACGCGACGTAGCGGCCGCCTGAGAACCGGCGACCGCACGGGGGGCGGTCTTGCTCAGGCCGGTGGCCACAACGGTCACACGGATTTCATCACCCAGATCCGGATCCAGAATGGTGCCGATGACCACATTGGCTTCGGAAGAGGTCAGTTGATTGACGATTTCACCCACCGTGTTGTATTCGTCCAGCCCCATGCTTTCGTTCGCGGCGACCGAGACCAGCAGACCGCGCGCGCCTTCCAGCTTGATGTCATCCAGCAGCGGGCTGTGAATAGCCAGTTCCGTGGCGATGCGGGCGCGGTCTTCGCCCTTGGCAGAGCCGGTACCCATCATGGCCAGTCCCTGCTCGGACATCACGGTACGCACGTCGGCAAAGTCGACGTTGATCAGACCCGGACGGGTGATCATGTCGGAAATGCCCTGCACAGCGTTCAGCAGCACGTTGTTGGCGGCCTTGAAGGCCTCCAGCAGCGAAACCTTGCCCAGAACGGTCAACAGCTTGGCATTGGGGATGGTGATCAGCGAGTCCACATGCTGGGCCAGTTCGTCGATGCCGTGCTCGGCCAGCTTCATGCGCTTGCCTTCGAACGGGAATGGCTTGGTGACGACGCCCACGGTCAGGATACCCATTTCACGGGCCACTTCCGCCACCACGGGAGCACCGCCGGTACCCGTACCGCCGCCCATGCCGGCGGTGATGAACACCATGTCGGCGCCGGTCAGCGACTCGCGGATGCGGTCACGATCTTCCAGCGCGGCCTGACGGCCGACTTCCGGTTGTGCACCCGCGCCGAGACCGCGCGTCAGTTCGCCGCCCAATTGCAACAAGGTGGGCGCATTCATCTTCTTCAGCGCCTGCATGTCGGTGTTGGCGCAGATGAACTGAACTCCCTTCAGTCCCGAACGCACCATGTGATCCACGGCGTTGCCGCCGCCGCCGCCGATACCGAAAACCTTGATGACGGCATTGCCGGTGAAGTTGTCGGCGTGATCGTCTGCCATTTGGAAAATACTCATTATGTTACTCCTGCCCAGGAATTATCTTGCCTCGCCCTGCCCCAGCCCACTTCAGAAATGCATTTCCAGCCATTGGCGCAATTTCTGAAACATACCGTTACCACCTGATGTGCTGCGCCGAGTCGGGAGCACCTCGCGCACTTCCAGCAGCTTTTGCTTGCCGAACATCAGGAGACCTACGCCGGTGGCGTAGACCGGATTCTTGAGAATGTCGCCCATTCCACCCGACTTAATGCCGTTGGGCATGCCGATGCGCACCGGCATGGCCAACACGGATTCCGCCAGCGGAGCAGCACCTTCGATTCGGGAGGCGCCGCCCGTCAGGACAATCCCGGCGCCCATGTGTCCCAGCAATCCCGCATGCACCAGCTCTTCCTGGACCATGCGGAAAATTTCCTCGTAACGCGCTTCAACCACGGACGCCAGGAAATGGCGTTGCAGTTTGCGCAGCGGGCGATCGCCCATGCCGGGAACATTGATCATGTCATCCCGGTTTACCAGGCGGGCTTGCGCGCAGGCATGCTTCACCTTAAGTTCTTCCGCTTCTGTGGTCGGCGTATGCAGGGTAATGGCGACATCATTGGTCACCTGGTCTCCCGCCACGGGCAGGATCGCCGTGTGACGCAGCGCGCCGTGGGCGTACACCGCAATATCCGTAGTGCCCGCGCCGATATCCACCAGGCAGACACCCAAATGCTTTTCATCTTCGGTGAGGACGGCATCGGCGGCGGCCAAGGGCTCCAGCACCATGTCGTCAATGCCGATACCGCATCCGCGCACGCACTTCTCCAGGTTCTGCCAGGCGTTCAGGGCGCAGGAAACCATATGGTGATGGCCTTCCAGCCGCACGCCGGACATACCCAGCGGATTACGGACATCGCTCTGCTGGTCGACAATGAATTCCTGCGGCAGCACGTGGAGCACCTTGTGGTCCGGCATGACCGCCCCGGTCTTGGCCGCTTCGAGGACTCGCTCGATATCCGACGGCGTCACTTCACCGTTAGGAATGGCGACAACGCCGTGCAGGTTGCGGCTCATGATATGCGAACCGGCAATACCGACAAACACCGAATGGATGCTGCAGTCCGCCATGCCTTCCGCTTCGCTGATAGCCGCCTGGATTGCCTGGGTGGTCTGCTCGATATTGACGACCATGCCGCGCTTCAGACCGCGCGAAGCTTTCTTGCCGATACCGATCACTTCAAGCAGGCCGTCCTGGGAGACCTGGGCGATCAACGCCACTACCTTGGACGTGCCGACATCAAGCGCCACGATCAGGTCTTGCTGATTATCTGCCATCTTGCGTTGCCACCTGTTCCAGCTTCTTTAATTGATTATTCACCACCGGTACGCTCATGCCGTCTTTCCACGACACGGCAAGCCCGTTCCGGTATCTCAGATCCACGCGGGCAATCCGATCCGCATAAGGTTTCAGTTGCTTTTCATACAACCAGAAGAAACGCTGCAGTTTGTCATTGAACTGGCTCTGGTCAATGATGATCTCCGTGCCGGACGCCAATTTCAGGAACCAGGTCATCCGCTCGGTCAAATGCAACTCGACCACCTGCTGCTTCAATGGCCGGAAACGCTCATTCAGGCTGCGGTACTGTTCCATGACGTATGCCGCTTTCCCGGTGGGTCCGAACAACAAGGGCAACCCGCTGTCGCTTTCACCCGGCTTGGGCTGGAATATCTCGCCACGGGCGCTAAGGTAATTCTTTTCACCCCATCGCGCTACTGCCTTTTTTTCAATCACCAATACCCGGATACCATCCGGCCAGCGCCGCTGCACCGACATGCTTTCCACCCAAGGAGAAGCAATCACGACATCACGGATGGCGACCAGGTCAGTACCGAAATAACTGCCGCGGACGGTCGCTTTCAAACGACGCGCCAATTCGTCCCGATCGGAGGAATTGATGTCCCCTTCCACTTGGATAATGGCCAACGGCGCCTTGTGTACGAGGACGGAATACAGGCCGAACATGCCCCAGAGCAGGGCAACCAGTCCCGCCAGCAGCCAGGCCAGACTGAAAAAGCGACCAAGCACGAGCACCCAATTCCGGAACGGGATGTTCCGGAACGGGTTGCGACTGGCCGGCGCTTGCGATTGCATGATCTTCAGACTCCCGCCCCGTCCAGGGTTTGCGAAAGGATGGCCAAGGCCAGGGTGCTGAAATCCAGACCGGCAGCCCGGGCCGCCATCGGCACCAGGGAATGATCAGTCATGCCGGGAACTGTGTTGACTTCCAGCAGCCAGAAATTACCGTCCTGATCCTGCATCGCGTCGATACGCCCCCAACCGCGCGCGCCAACGGCGGCGAAAGCCTCAAGCGCCAGGGCCTGAAGCCGCGCCTCATCCGCCTCCGCCAGCCCGCACGGGCACAGGTATTGGGTGTCATTGGCATGGTACTTGGCTTCAAAATCATAAAAGCCATGGCTTTGATGCGGTTGCAGGCGGATCACCGGCAGCGCCCGGTCACCCAAAATGACAATGGTGTACTCGCGACCGGTAATCCAGCGCTCGGCAATGATTTCATCATCGAACTGGGCGGCGAAGGTAAAGGCGGGCTGCAAGTCTTCCAGCACTTCAACCTTGCGCATGCCGATACTGGATCCTTCGCGCACCGGCTTCACCATCACGGGCAGCCCCAGCTCCGCAACGACGGCGGCCCAATCGGAGTCAGCCGACAGGCGGCGATATGCCGGGGTCGGCAGGCCGCAGCCCAGCCACAACTGCTTGGTCCGGGCCTTGTCCATGCCCAATGCTGACGCCAGTACGCCGCTGCCGGTGTAGGGCACACCCAGCAAGTCCAGCGCGCCCTGCATGGTGCCGTCCTCACCGCCGCGACCGTGCAAAACGATGAAGGCGCGATCATATGCCGTGACTTCAGCAATCGGGCGTTCGGCCGGATCAAAGGCTTCCGCATTGACGCCTGCGGCCCGCAACGCATCCAGAACGGCCTGCCCGCTGATCAGGGAAATTTCACGCTCTGCCGAGGTGCCTCCGAAAAGTACCGCGACACGTCCGAACTGCTCTTGCTTCACGCTTGCGCTCCTGTGGAATCGGCTGGATCAGGCCGGACGGCTTTCGCCGGCCTGCAGATAGAGTTGGTGGGTAGCCAGATCGGAAGCAATCGCTCCGACATTACCGGCGCCCTGGGTCAGCAGCAGATCATTCGACTGCAGTATCGCCTTAAGCACGGTCGGCAGGTCTTCATGCTGTTGGACAAAAACCGGATTGACCTGCCCCAGCAGGCGGATGCTGCGCGCCAGGGTTCGGCCGTCCGCTCCCGGAATCGGCTTTTCCCCGGCAGGATAGACATCCAGCAGCACCAGCACATCTACATCCGACAGCACCCGGACGAAGTCTTCGAAGCAATCGCGGGTCCGCGTATAACGGTGCGGCTGGAACAGCAATACCAGCCGACGGTCCGGGTAACTTTGACGCGCGGCCTTGATGGTTGCCTCGACTTCGCGCGGATGATGGCCATAGTCATCCACCAGACACACATCACCATCGTCACAGGCAAAACGCCCGTAATGCTGGAAGCGGCGGCCGACGCCCTCAAAGCGGACCAGCGCTCGCTGGATGGCTTCATCGCTGACGCCTTCATCCGTGGCGATGCTGATGGCGGCCAGCGAGTTCAGGACATTATGGAGTCCCGGCTGGTTCAGGGTGATCGCCAACGGTTCACGGCCGGGACGACACACGCTAAATCGGGTTTGCATGCCGTCCTGATGAATATCCACCGCCCGCACATCATTTTCCGCGTCAAAACCATAGGTGATGGTAGACCGACCGATACGCGGCAACAGCGAGCGCACCACAGGATCATCACCGCACACTACCGCCAAACCGTAGAACGGCAGGTTATGCAGGAACTCGATGAATGTGTCCTTCAGTTTTTCGAAGTCACCGCCGTAGGTGTCCATATGGTCGGCGTCAATATTGGTGACCACGGCCGCCATGGGCAGCAAGTGCAGGAAGGAAGCGTCGCTCTCATCCGCCTCGGCCACCAGATAACGACTGCCGCCGAGCTTGGCATTGGTTCCGGCGCTGTTGAGCAGACCGCCGATAACAAAGGTCGGATCCATGCCCGCTTCGGCCAGGATCGACGTTACCAGGCTGGTGGTGGTGGTCTTGCCATGCGTGCCGGCGATGGCAATGCCATGACGCCAGCGCATCAGTTCACCCAGCATTTCAGCGCGGCGAACCAGAGGGATACGCGCTTCGCGAGCGGCGACCACTTCGGGGTTGGCGTTGTCGATGGCGGTGGAAACCACCAGCACGTCCACACCTTCCACATGCGTTGCTTCATGACCAATGAAAATTTTGGCGCCCAGCTTCTGCAGGCGTGCCGTCGTTTCGCCATGCTTGGCGTCAGAACCGGATACCGCATAGCCCTGGTTCAGCAACACCTCGGCAATACCGCACATACCGGCGCCGCCGATACCGACAAAATGAATGCGGTTGACCCGGCGCATTTCCGGGATTTCAATCAAACGACCACGTCCGTTACCTTGGCTCATCTTCTTTTTCGCCTCATGCAGAAGGTTGCAGACAGCAGGCCGCCACGGTGGCGGTAGCCTCGGGTCGGGCCTGACCGCGGGCCTTGACGGCCATCGCGAGCAAGGCATCACGCTGCCAGACGGACTGTAGCGCTTGCGCAAGCCCCTCCGGCGTCAAATCTTTCTGCGGACAGAGCAACGCAGCGCCGGCATCCGTCAGATAACGGGCATTGGCTGTCTGGTGGTCATCCACGGCAAACGGGTACGGCACCAGAACCGAAGCCACGCCGACAGCCGCGATTTCACTGACGGTCAAGGCTCCCGAACGGCAGATCACGAGATCGGCCCAGGCATACGCCGCCGCCATATCGTCAATGAACGGCAGAACCTCCGCATCCACGCCGGCCGCCGTAAAATTGGCTTGAGTTGTCTCTACCTGCTTGCGCCCCGTCTGGTGGCGTAATTGCGGACGGCTTTCAGACGGCAACAAGGCCATCGCAGCGGGAATCAACGCGTTCAGGGCCACCGCGCCCTGACTTCCCCCCAACACCAGCACCCGCAAGGGCCCGGACCGACCGGCAAAGCGCTCCTCGGGAGTCGTAACCGCGCAAATCTCCGGACGCACCGGATTGCCGGTCGTGCGAACGGCGGGACCCGGCGGGAACGCGCCGGGAAACGCCTGCAACACCAATGTAGCGATATTTGACAGCATCCGGTTGGTGAATCCGGCAATGGCGTTTTGCTCGTGGATCACCAGCGGTTTGCCCAAAAGCCTGGCCGCCAGACCGCCCGGACCGGTCACATACCCCCCCAGCCCGATCACGCAGTCCGCCTGGACCTGACGCATGACGCGCATGGCGGCCAGGGTCGCGGCGATAATCTTGAACGGAGCCAGCAACAGCCGCGCCGCGCCCTGCCCGCGCACGCCCCTGACGTCCAGATACGTAATCGACAACTGGTTGCGCGGGACAATATCCGCTTCAATCCCCGCTGCCGTACCCAGCCAATGGATACGGATGCCCTGCTGCTCCAATTGCTTGGCTACCGCGAGCGCGGGGAAAACGTGGCCGCCGGTACCGCCGGCCATCACCACCACGGACTTAACGGCCATGCGCCTTCCCCTTGAATCCCTGACGGGTTTCCATATCAATGCGCAGCAAAAGACCCAGCATCGTGAACACGACAATCAGGCTACTGCCGCCATAGCTGACCATCGGCAGCGTCAACCCCTTGGTCGGGAAGAAGCCGGTGTTGACCCCGATATTGATGACGGCCTGCATGATGATCAGGAAGGAAATGCCGTACGCCAGATATGCCTCAAAAAAGCGACCGGTCTGCTCGGCGGCGCGACCGATGCGCAGCCCCGAATTGATCAGGATCCAGAACATCGACATCAGGAACAACACGCCGACCAGGCCAAACTCTTCCGCATAAACGGCAAACACAAAGTCGGTATGGGCTTCCGGCAAATAGAAAAGCTTCTGGACGCTATGCCCCAACCCCACCCCGAACCAGTCTCCCCGACCGAAGGCGATCAGGCTCTGCGACAGCTGATAATCCGATCCGTATTGGTCATCCCAGGGATCCGTAAACGACATCACCCGGCGGAGGCGATAAGGCTCGAAGACAATGGCGGCGATCCCCCCGGCAACCACGGCCGAAACCAGGCCGCCGAACTGGATCATCGGGGCGCCAGCGAGGAACAACATGCCCAGCACCGCCGTCATCAACACCAGGCTGGCGCCAAAATCGGGCTCACTGAGAAACAGCGCAATGGCCGTCCCGACAATCATCATGGCGCGCAGGAAGCCGCGCACATAGGTTGTCCGGACCTCTTCCTGACGACGCACCAGATAGCCCGCCATGAAGAGGACCACGGCAAACTTGCCGATTTCCGAAGGCTGGATCGTAAACGGCCCGACGCCCAGCCAGCGCGCACTGCCGTTAATGCGTTTCCCGATGTGCGGAATCAGCACCAGCACCAGCAGGACAAAGGCAAAAACCAGCAGGTGCCAACTGAAGCGCTGCCAGAAATGCATGGGAATATTGACGACAACAATGGCGGAAGAAACGCCCAGCAGCACGTACAGCAAATGACGGACGAAGAAGTAGAAAGGATGCCCGAAGGTAGCCTCGGCCACGCCCATTGATGCCGAAGCCACCATGATGACGCCGATACAGGCCAGCATGCCCGCGGACAGCATCAACAATCGGGCAGGCGTGAACTCCGCCTCCCAGTTCGGCACCACCCAGTGCCGTGGAATCGAGACGCGCGGCAAGGCGAACTTCATGCAGCCTCCACGTGACGGTTGACGGCCTCGACAAAGCGATGGCCGCGATCTTCATAACTACGGAACATGTCGAAGCTGGCGCATGCTGGCGACAACAGGACGGCGTCCCCCGGAACGGCATCCGCAGCCGCGAGGCGGATGGCCTCATCCAGCGTGCCGGCCTTGAAGCGGCGGATATCGGGAAACAGGGCCGCTTCAATCCTGGAGGCATCTTCACCCATCAGGATGACGGACTTGCCGAATTCGCGTAGCGCCGGCGCCAATGGCGAAAAATCCTGCCCTTTACCCTGCCCGCCGGCAATCAGAATGACCTTGCCGCTGATAGCGGGACCCAGGCCGCTGAGCGCCGCCAAGGTGGCTCCGACATTGGTGCCCTTGGAGTCGTTGTACCAGGCCACGCCCCCGGACCGGGTCACCAATTGACAGCGGTGCGGCAGGCCCCGGAAATCCCGAAGGGTTGACAGCATCACTTCCATCGGAATATTGACGGCATTGCCCAGCGCCAGAGCGGCCAGGGCATTAGCGATATTATGCTCGCCGAAAATACCCATTTCCGAGGCGCGCATCAGCTTTTCATGACCGTGGGCAAGCCAGACCGTATCGGCCTCGCGAATCACTCCCCAAGTAGACTGGTCGGGCATGTCAGTTCCAAAACTGCTGTGCGGCACGGATTCAGGCAATAACGGAACGGTCAGGTCGTCCTGACGGTTGGTTATATAAAACTGGCAGTTTCTGAAAATACGGTGCTTGGCGCGATGGTATTCCTGCATATTTTTGTAACGATCCATGTGGTCCTCGCTGATATTGAGAACCACGGCCGCCGCCGCCTTCAGGGAGTGCGTGGTTTCCAGTTGAAAACTGGATAATTCGAGCACATAAAGGGTATTTTCGGGTTTGAGTAACTCCAGCACCGGCGTACCCAGATTCCCACCGATTCCCACCGTGATCCCGGCATTTCCCGCCATGAGGCCCACCAGCGTCGTTACCGTACTTTTGGCATTGGATCCGGTTATGGCGACAATCGGGGCGGCGGCATAGCGGCAAAACAGCTCGATATCGCCAATGACCGGAATCCCGGCATTCATCCGGGCGGACAGGATTGCCGGCTCGTTAATCGAAATTCCCGGGCTGGCGACGATTTCTTTCGCTTGCAACAGCAGGTTCTCATCCAGACCGCCAAGGCTGTACTTCACTTCGGGGAATTCGCGACGCAATTCCTCCAGTCCGGGCGGCTGGGTCCGGGTATCGTTCACGGCGACGGAATAGCCGTGGCTGCGCAGGAAGCGCACGCACGACAAACCGGTTTTACCCAGACCGATGACCACCCGTAATCCTTCGTGCTGCATGCTGTTTTCCATGGTCTTTTCCTAACGGATCTTCAAGGAAGCCAGTCCCAGCAGAACCAGGATAAAACTGATAATCCAGAAACGAACCACCACCTTGGTTTCGGGCCAGCCTTTCAACTCATAATGATGGTGAATCGGGGCCATCCGGAAAATGCGTTTCCCGGTCAGTTTGAAAGAGCCGACCTGCAACATTACCGAGATCGTTTCCAGCACAAAAACACCGCCCATGACAAACAGGATTATTTCCTGACGGACGATAACCGCAATAACCCCCAACACTGCCCCCAAGGCCAGGGCACCGACATCCCCCATGAAAACCTGGGCCGGATAAGCGTTGAACCAGAGAAATCCCAGCCCGGCGCCGATAATCGAACCGCAGATCACAATCAGTTCACCGGCACCGGCCACATGGGGAATATGCAAATAGGTCGCAAATTTATAATTGCCGGACACATAGGCGAAAATCGCGAGCGCACCGGCAACCATTACCGTCGGCATGATGGCCAGCCCGTCGAGGCCGTCCGTCAGATTGACGGCGTTGCTGCTGCCGACAATCACCAGATAGGTCAGCACGATATAAAAAACGCCCAACGGAATAACCAGATCCTTGAAAAAGGGGAAAATCAGACTGGTTTCCACCGGCGTGCGGGCGATGTAATACAGGAAACCCGCCGCACCGAGGCCGGCCACGGACTGCCACAAATATTTCCATTTGGCGGGAAGACCACGGGAATTCTTTTCCACGACCTTGCGGTAGTCATCCACCCAGCCGACAGCGCCAAATACCGCCATCACGGCCAAAACCACCCAGATATAAGGGTTCGAGAGGTTGCCCCACATCAGGGTGCTTGCGGCGATGGCCACCAGGATGAGCGCTCCGCCCATGGTCGGGGTGCCGGATTTGACCAGATGACTCTGCGGACCATCCGTACGCACAGCCTGCCCGAACTTCATCACGCGCAGCTTCTCGATCATCCAGGGCCCCAGCCACAGGGATATTCCCAGCGCCGTCAGGACGCTCAGAATGGCGCGGAGGGTCAGATAATGAAAAACCTGAAACGATTTCAGGTATTGGGCAAGAAAATCCGCCAGCCAGACGAGCATCAGCGTCGCTCCTCAATCAATTTTTGGACGACCCGCTCCATGCGGGCGCTGCGAGAACCCTTGACCAGCACGGTCGCCGGTCCGGAAATGATGGCCGGCAGGGCCGCCAGCAACTCATCCTGCGTGGCAAAGCCCTGGACAGCGCCTTCACCAAAACCACGGAGGGTATGTTCATGGAAATGACCGACCGCAAGCAGGAGGTCAAGACCTTGTTCGCGGGCGTAACGGCCGACATCCGCATGCAACTCGGGCGCACCGTCACCCAGCTCGCCCATGCCGCCCAGAATGGCGATGCGACGGCCATCGCAGGCCGCCAGCATGTCAATCGCTGCTTTCATCGATCCCGGATTGGCGTTGTAGGTATCATCAATCACGGCCAGATTGCCGCAGGTATGCAACTCCAGACGACCGGGCGCGGCCTTGGCATCTTCCAGACCGGTGCGGATTTTCTCGGGAGGAATACCGCAAGCCAGGGCCAGCGCAGCCGCCGCCAAGGCATTGCCGACATTGTGACGGCCCAGCACGCACAAGGCGACCGGCAACACCTGGCCATCCAGATGAAGATCAAACGCCCAGGCGCCGCCCGGCAACATCCGGGCACCTGACGCCGTGACATCCGCGGCGTGATTGACCGAGAACGTCAGAATGCGGCGACCCGTATTCAGGGAACGATGGTAATCGGCAAAATCGTCATCCAGATTGATGACCGCCACGCCTCCCGGCATCAGCCCGCTGAAGATTTCTCCCTTGGCCTCGGCGATCCCCTGCCGGCTGCCAAAACCCTCAAGATGCGCGGTGCCGACATTGTTGATCACGGCGGCATGCGGCTGCACCAGACCACTGGTGTACGCAATCTCACCACGATGATTTGCACCCAGCTCGAACACGCCGTACTGATGCCCGGCCTGCAGGCGGAGCAAGGTCAACGGCACCCCGATCTCGTTATTCTTGTTGCCCAGCGTCGCCAGCGTTTCGCCCGCCTGCCGGAAAATACTTGCCACCATTTCTTTCGTCGTGGTTTTCCCGCTGCTGCCGGTAATCGCCACCCGAACCGGATCAAATTGCTCCCGCCAGGCGCGAGCCAACCGCCCCAGGGCCTCGCGAGTATCGGTCACCACTATTTGCGGCAGGGGGACATCCGGCGACAAGCGCGACACCAGCGCACCACTGGCTCCCTGCTCCGCCGCCTTGAGCACAAAGGCGTTGGCGTCAAAATTCTCACCGCTCAGGGCCACAAAAAAATCACCGGCGGACAACTGCCGGGTATCCGTCGAAAATGTTGTGGCGTTTCCATCCTGACCACGCAGGATCCCGCCGGTGACATCGGCTATCGTGCTAAACCGCATTTGCGCCCCCTGAGTCATTATTATTGTCAGGCATCAAGCCCAAGCCGCGCCGAACCTCCTCCGCATCATCAAAGTGATACCGGACGCCCTTCACTTCCTGATAGTCTTCGTGCCCCTTGCCAGCCACCAACACCAAATCGCCGGGCGCGGCTTCGCGCAATACGGCGGCGATCGCAACACGACGGTCGCCGCACACCTGGACGCGCGGGCGGTCACCTTCCCCAATGCCGCTGACAATCGTTTCGATAATGTCATCCGGGGACTCACTGCGCGGGTTGTCGGACGTTACCATCACCCGGTCGGCCAACCGGGCGGAAATGGCGCCCATCATCGACCGCTTGCCGGGATCCCTGTCGCCGCCGCAACCAAAGACACACCACAGCTGTCCCTGAACATGTTCACGCAGGGTCAGCAGCACTTTTTCCAGGGCATCGGGAGTATGGGCGTAGTCAACGACGGCCGTTATACCCCTGGCGCTGAAGCATTCCATGCGTCCCCGCACAGGCTGGACAGCCTCCAGGGCAGCGGTGGCGGCGGGCAGCGCGATATCCAGGCTCAGCAACCCCGCGAGCACTGCCAGCAGATTGCTGACATTGAAGCGACCCAGCAGACGCGTCTTCAGCATCACCTCGCCTTGTGGGGTCGACACCCGCAGCTGCAGGCCTTCCAGAGAAGGCATGACCGAAAGCGCCACAAAATCCGCCAGCGCATCCGGGCGTTGACTATACGTCCAGACACGGACTCCGGGCGCCACCTGTTGCCGGTAAAACGCCGACACCGGATCGTCTTCGTTAAGAATCACGGTGCGCAGACCGGGCCAGCGGAACAGCCGCGCCTTGGCATCCCGATACGCCGTCATATCCCCGTGGTAATCCAGATGATCGCGCGTGAGATTGGTAAAAATCGCCGTTTCTATGGCTGTGGCGTTCAATCGTCCCTGCTCAAGCCCGTGCGAGCTGGCCTCCATGGCGACCACGTTCGCCCCAGCATCCCGGAAGGACGCCAACTTGGCCTGTAACTGCAAGGCATCCAGGGTCGTATGGGTAGAAGGCTCGACAGATCCGACCAGACCGTTGCCCAACGTCCCGAGGACGCCGGCTCGTATTTGCAGCGCCTCACAGGCATGGGCCAGCAATTGGGCGGTGCTGGTCTTGCCATTGGTCCCGGTCACCGCCAGAACCCGCAGTGACTGACTGGGGTGACCGAAAAAGCGCGCGGCGATTTCGCCCAAGCGGATGGACAGATCAGTAACGCCGATTACCGGGACGCCGGCCTCCACGCTGTCACCGTGCCCCTCGGCCAGAACGGCCGCAGCCCCTTGCGCGACCGCCTGGGGAATGAAGGCGCGGGCATCATGCTGCAGCCCCCGGAGCGCCAGAAAGACGGCGCCGGGCGTCACTTTGCGACTGTCCGCCGTCAGGGCAAGCACCGGGATCGCATGGTATTGCGCGGGCGCTTCCGGAAAGAGGTCTCCCAGACAGATCATGTTTTCCCCCGCACCGGCGGCAGGTCGGAAGGCAGCGAGCGCTCCGCAGGGACAGGAGGCGGCGGCTCCAGAGGCTTGTCTGTCGGAACATTCATCAGACGCAGGGCTTCCGCCATGACCTTGGAAAAGACCGGGGCCGCAACCAGACCGCCGTAGTAAGAACCCTTGGTGGGATTATCAATAATCACCGCCATCACCACTTTCGGGTGCGAAACCGGAGCCACCCCCACGAACAGGGACATGTAATCGTTCGCCGCGTAGCCGCCGCCGGTAGCCTTGTGCGCGGTGCCGGTCTTGCCCGCCACACGATAACCGGGGATAGCCGCCTTCAAGGCCGTACCATCCGACGAAACGACCGACTCCATCATCGGCAAAAGCTCGGCGGCGATCTTTTCGCTCAGGATGCGCTTGCCCGGCACCACACCACCCACCTTCTTGAAGCTGACCGGTCGCTCAATGCCCCCGGCCGCAACGGTGGCGTAGGCATGCGCCAACTGCAGCGCGGTGACGGTTATGCCGTAACCGTAGGACATGGTGGCGATTTCAACCGGATTCCAGCGCTCGGGCGGCTGGATGCGGCCGCGACTCTCGCCGGGAAAGCCGCTGCCGGTCACGCGGCCAAATCCGAATCGGTCGAAGAAGGTCGGCAGGGTCTCGCGCGGCAGCGACAAGGCAATCTGCGCCGCCCCGACGTTACTGGATTTGGTAATGATGGTGCCCATATCGATGACACCATAGTTTTCATGATCACGGATGGTCTTGTTATAGACCGTATATGTGCCCGGATTGGTATTGAAACGGCTGGACGGCGTGTACTTGCCGCTTTCCAGCCCCGCCGACACCGTGAAAATCTTCATGGTGGAACCCGGCTCGAACATGTCTGTCGCCGCACGGTTGCGCAGGCTGTCCACCGCCACCCCCATCCGGTTATTGGGGTTGTAACCCGGCAGGTTGGCCATCGCCAGCACCTCGCCGGTCTCCACATCCAAGGCGACGGCAATCCCCGCCTTGGCGCCATGCTCGGTCACCGCCGCCGCCAGCTCACGGTAGGCAATGTACTGCACGCGCGAGTCAAAGCTCAGCTCGATATCCTTGCCGGGAACCGCAGGGCGGACACGGGCGATATCCTTGACCTTCTGGCCCTTGAGATCACGGAGCACCAGTTGCTGGCCTGGCTTGCCCTGCAACTCCTGCTCCAGCGCCAACTCCAGGCCTTCCTTGCCGTGGTCATCCAGATCGGTAAAGCCGATGATATGGGACGCGCTCTCCCCTTCGGGGTAATAGCGCTTGTATTCGTTCATGCCGTAGACACCGGGAAAGCCCCGATCCAGCACGACTTGCGCGACATCCGGCGCCAAATGGCGCTTCAGATAGAAAAACTCCTTGTTGGCATTCCGGTCCAGCTTGTCCTGCAGCGCGCCGGGCTCCATGCCGATGGCCCGCGCCAACTCCGCCACATCCAGGATACGCGGCTTTTGCCGGGGATTTGCCGGATGCTCCAGCTCCTTGAGGTCCTTGGGGTTGACCCACAGCGACACCACCGGCGTGCTTACCGCCAGCGGGACGCCATTACGGTCCATGATCATGCCGCGATGGGCTGCCAAGGTTTCCTTGCGCAACATGCGGGCGTCGCCCTGACGCTTCAGGAAATCCCGGTCAATCACATGCAGGTAGACCGCACGCACCACCATGCCCAAAAACAGGACGCCAAGCATCCAGACCAAGACCTTGTGGCGGCCGGGAAAGCTGACATCCGCAGCGACCGGGGAACGGGCCGAAGCTTTGCTGTTCTTCATTATTGCTGCACCATGACCACGGTCTGGGGCGGCGGCGGAATCATCTGCAACTCTTCCGCCCCCAGCTTGCCGATGCGACCATAGGAGCCCCAGGCGTGCTGCTCCAGCAGTAACTGGCCCCACTCCACATCGAGACGGTTCTTTTCTTCATCCAGCCGCTGCAGGTCCTGCAACTTGAGGCGGGCATGGTGAACGCTGTAGGCCACCGAGACGGCGGAACCGACCAGACCGACCACCAGCGCCGCCACGACAATCGCGCTGAAATTCGGCTTGAAACTGCGCTTCAATAATTCGATCACGACTGGGCCTCCAGCTTCAGCGCCACGCGCAGGTGTGCGCTGCGGGCGCGCGGATTCTGCATGATTTCATCCCTGGGAGGATCGATCTTGCCCAACAGTTTCGCGAGTGGCTGAAAATCGGCCACACGAATGGGAAAGTCACGAGGCAAGTCATCTGCCTCTCCCTTGACCAACCGACGGAAGAACTGCTTGACCAGCCTGTCCTCCAGCGAATGGAAGCTGATGACCGCCAGTTTGCCGCCAGGCTTCAATGCTGACATTGCATCCGGCAGAAAGGCCGCGACATCATCCAGCTCGTGATTGACTGCTATCCGGATCGCCTGAAACGTGCGGGTGGCGGGATGCTTGTGCCGCTCCCACGCCGGATGCGCGGCGGCGACCAGCTCCGCCAACTGGCGAGTGGTCTGCAATGGTTCGGGGCTTTGCTTGATGGCGCGGGCGATGCGGCGACTGTGGCGCTCTTCGCCATATTGATAGATAACGTCCGCCAGCTCCTGTTCTCCGACCGACGCGATCCACTGCGCGGCGGAAAGCCCTGCCTGGGGGTTCATGCGCATGTCCAGCGGACCGTCACTCATGAAACTGAAACCGCGCGAGGCATCATCCAGTTGCGGCGAGGAAACGCCAAGATCCGCCATGATGCCGTCAATCCGGCCCGTCAGGCCGCGCGCCTCAACAACCGCCGCCAAGTCTGCGAAGCTGCCGTGCACCATCACCAAACGAGGATCAGCGCCTGCCATGGCCTGACCGCAGGCTATGGCTTCCGGATCCTTGTCAAAGGCGATGAGTGTGGCTATCGGGGACAAGCGGGAGAGCAATTCGCGGGAATGACCGCCACGACCAAACGTGGCGTCGATATAAACGCCGTCGGTGGCGCCGAGCACAGCCTGTACGGTCTCTTCCAGCAAAACGGTTTGATGTACGAAAGGGCTGCTCATAGTCGCGCCAAAAGTGCGGGGGCTGGCACAAAAAATAGAAAAAACGCCCCGGTCCGAACCCTGCCTGACCGAAGAGCTGAATTTTTCCGACAAGCGGCAAACTATAGACAGACGACAGAACAGCGTCAAGCGCCGTACACACAAGTATTGTGCTGAATTTTCAGCGACTTATGTGAACTACATCAGACCCCGGAAACTAAAAACAAATGCATGGCGCGATTTGTTGAGAAAGCACTTTAAGTCCCGGGGTTTGTAACGATTTTGTCACGGTTTTTTCACAACGGAATAAGGTCCGAGTCGGTCTGTAAGCCGGGTTCTGTCGAGGACGGTCATTCCTCTAGGCGCACGGTCACCCGTGCGCTCCAGCAACCTACCCGCATCCAGCGCGGGCCACGCCATTGGATGCCTATTTGGTCTTGCTTCAAGTGGGGTTTACCCTGCCGCAGCCGGTTACCCGGTGCGCGGTGCGCTCTTACCGCACCTTTTCACCCTTACCTGCACGGTTTCCCGTACATCGGCGGTTCAGCTCTCTGTTGCACTTTCCGTCGGCTCACGCCGCCCAGGCGTTACCTGGCACTTTGCCCTGCGAAGCCCGGACTTTCCTCCCCCTGCTTGCGCAGGCAGCGACCGTCCGACCGACTCGGACGCGCAGAATATCAGGATCCGCCGCAATGGCAAGGGCTTTCCACCGGGATGCGCGTCATTCCGACTGGAGGTTGCGCTGCAGCACCAGCGCCCGGTCATACAGTTCGTTCTTGCGGCGTCCGGTCAGCTCAGCCGCCAATTGGGCGGCCTGTTTCACGGGAAGATACTTCAGCAATCGGCCCAGCATTACGTCGGCCTCGACGTCGCCCGCCTCGCGGTTCGACTCGGGCGCCCCTTCCACCACCAACACGATTTCACCACGCTGCTGGTTCGTATCGGACTCCACCCACGCCAGCATCTGTGCGGCCGGTAATTGGCGGATGGTCTCGAACGTCTTGGTTAATTCCCGGGCCAGGGTAATCCGCCGTTCGGGCCCCAGGATCTCCGTCATGTCGCGCAGGCACTCGACAATACGGTGCGGCGCCTCATAGAACATCAGGGTCCGGGGCTCAGCGGCCAGCGCTTCCAGGCGCGAGCGACGGGCGGCGGATTTGGCTGCCAAAAAACCCTCAAATACAAACCGGTCGCTGGGAAGGCCGGCCGCGGACAAGGCGGCAACCGCCGCGCAGGCTCCCGGCACCGGCGACACTGCCATTCCGGCCGCCTGCGCGGCGGCGACCAGCCGGTAACCGGGATCGCTGATCAATGGGGTTCCGGCATCCGAAATCAGCGCAATCGACTCTCCGGCCGCCAAACGCGCCAGCAGCCCGTCTATCTGCAGCTGCTCATTATGGTCATGCAGCGCCTGGCAGTGCGTGCCGATATCAAAATGTTGCAGCAGGCGGGCGGAATGACGGGTATCCTCGGCGGCAATCAGGCTGACCTGCTGCAACACCGTCCTCGCCCGTTGCGACATGTCGTCCAGGTTGCCAATCGGGGTCGCCACCACATAAAGTACGCCGGTCATAACAGGGGTTGCTCGGGAATGTCGGTTATTCGTTCGGGAATCATGCTGGCCATGCTGCTGGCAGGCTCCGCCAACGCGGAGGAAATCGCCATCCTGCTGCCGCAAAGCGGTCCGGCCGCCAAGGCGGGCATGGCCGTCCGCGACGGCCTGCTGGCGGCATTCTATCAATCGGATGGCGCTCACAGCGGCGGCCCGAGGCTCAACTTCCGCGACAGCGGGGCGATGGTACAGGTTTCTCCCGCTCTTGACACGCTGCTGACACCGTCGACACGCCTCCTGATCGGCCCCTTGCTCCGTGATCAGGTCGCGGAACTGCTGGCCGCTCCTCCCGCCGTACCCGTCCTGGCCCTCAACCGCATTCCCGGCAAACAGGTTCACGGCATCTGGCAGTTTGCCCTGTCCCCGGAAGACGAAATTGCGCCATTGATCGGCCAGTTGCGGCAGGATGGCGTCCAGCGTGTCCGCATCCTCCTGCAGGCCGATGACGCCGACGAGCGGCTGCGCTCGGCTTTCGAGACGGCGTGGCTGGCCCAGGGAGGGCAACTGCTGCCCGCTTATGCCCTGCAGGAAAGCGAACAGGGCGGCATCAGCGCCAGCCTGCGCCAGTTGCTTGCCGAGCCGCAAACCAACCGCACTCAGGCTTTCTTCCTGGCCTCACCTTCGCTTGCTGTCCAGGTGATGCCGCTGCTCGCCTTTTACCGCAAGACGCCGATCCCGGTCTACAGCGGCTCGCTCGCGTTTGATGAAATTGCGCCTATGCTGCAAAAGCGCGATCTCGACGGTCTGCGCTTTTGCGGCACGCCCTGGATACTGGAAAATCACTGGCCGGAGCAACCGGTGATCAACGCCGTCAGTCCTCCGGAGTCCGGCAGTTTCAACCGTCTTTATGCTTTCGGAGCTGATGCCTGGTTCATCCAGCAACTTCTGCCGATCAACAAAAGCATTACCCCCGCGTTAAGGACCGGGCATATCCACCTGGATGAAGAAGGCCTTCTGCGTACCCCGACTTGCATGGAGATCCAGGATGGAATCCCCCACGCCCTTACACCTGGCGGCCGGACAAGCCGCTGAAGACGCCGCCTGCGACTTTCTGGCTCGTGAAGGCTATCACCCGCTGTACCGGAATTTCCGCTCCCGCCGCGGGGAGATCGACATTATCGCCATCCGCGGTGACCTGCTGGTCTTTGTGGAAGTCCGCTACCGGGCCAGCGACAGCTTTGGCGGAGCCTTGGCTTCGGTATCCCGGAGCAAGCAACAAAAAATCATTGCGACCGCCCGGTATTTTCTGCACCATCGACCCCGGTTTTCGGATCGCGCCGTCCGTTTCGATGTGATTGCGATCACCGGAAACCCCGGACACTGGCAATTCCAGTGGATTCCGGCCGCCTTCCTTGCCGAGTAAGACCGACAAATGATTGATGTCATCAGTCACCGAACCGAAGCGCATTACACGGCCTTGAGCCAGTTGATTGAATTGCACACCGAGACGATCAGCCACTTCTCCAACTTGCTGATTGAAGCGCTGATGCAGGAAAAGAAGATTTTCTGCTGCGGCACCGGCGTCAACTCCTATAACGCAAACACTTTCGTGGCGCGTTTGATTGACCGCTTCGATTGCGAACGGCCGGCTTTTCCCGCAATCGCCCTCACTCCCGGCAGCGCACTGGTCAGCCCCTTCGTGCCGTCCAACCCAGACGACCTGCTCGCCCGTCCGTTGCAAGCCCTGGCCAACCCCGGCGACATTGTCTTCATCCTGGCGAACACCGATAACTCAAGCCTGCAGGCAGCCATGGCCACCGCACGGGAACTGCAATGCCAAGTCCTGGTCCTCACGGCAGAGGGCGGCCTGCGCGCTCCGGACTTCATTGATGCCGACACCGTCCTGACCATCCCTGCCTCGGAGCCTGCCCTGGTTCACGAGTTGCAACTATTCGTCCTGCATTGCTGCTGTGACCTAATTGATAACGCACTGTTTGGCGTCCACGATGAAGAAAATTTTGACACCTAAGCTGCTGTTAATACTCGCCTTTTCAATTACCGTCCCCGGCTGCGCCCGCTTTCTGGCCGCCGCCTCCGGCCCCGAGCCGGTAGGCGTCCCCGAAGGGGAGCGCACGTTGAGCCAGCGCGTGGAAGACATGAGCATTGAACGCACGGCCTCCATCAATCTCTACAAGCTGAATCCGGAGTTTGCGCAATCGCGCGTGCTGGTGATGAGCTTCTACAGCAACGTGCTGCTGGCGGGTCAGGTCAGCAACGAGTCATTGAAGCAAATGGCCGGCGATTACCTGAAGAGCTTGCGGGAAGTTGAATCGGTCCATAATGAGCTGATCGTCGCCCCGGTCACGCTGCCCTACATGACCCGCGCCAAGGACAGCATCATTTCCGCCCGGGTGCGCAGCGCGCTGACCTTCGCCAAGGGCTTTCCCAGCAGTCAGTGCAAGATTCTGGTCGAGGATGGCGTTGTATATCTGATGGCCAAGCTGGACAAAGATCAGGCAGACTTGGCCATCCGCCTGATCCGGGATATCCCCGATGTCCGCAAGATCGTCAAACTGATCGATTACCTGCCGGATACCCGGGGCTAGACTTCGCCAATCATTTCACGACCCGAAGGCTGGGCCGCCCTCCTCCCGCCGGACGCGGGCGATCTCCCCCGCCCTCATTTTCCTCGGCGTCATCGGGCGTTTGCGGCACCGCCGCCAAGGCCATGGGTGCTGGCGATGCCTCGGCGGGGACCGTTGAGTCCCCTGCATCCTGAGTTTCAAACTCCTCATTAGCGTCAAAAAACATGCCCTGACCGTTTTCACGGGCATAAATGGCCAGCACCGCCACCATGGGGGCTTCGACTGTCATCGGCGAGCCGTTAAAGCGCGCGGAAAAGCTGATCCCGTCATTGCGGATGAACAGGTCCTTGATTGCGTGGGGAGCAATATTCAGGACAATCTTGCCATCCTTGACATATTGCAGCGGGACCCTGATGCCATTGGCCTCGGCATCCAGCAGCAGATACGGAGTAGCCTGGTTATCCACCAGCCACTCGTAAATGGCGCGGACAAGATAGGGCCTGCTCGGAGTCATGACGCGTTCCTTTCTGTTGAAAACAAGGTTTTATAGTGTAGCGCATCCATCAGCAGCAACCGATTGTCGATCGACGAACGTCCGGTTACGACCGGACTGCTTGGCGCTGTAGAGGGCCTGATCCGCCGAGTCCAGCAACTCCCCGGACAGATCACCCCGCGCCGGGATTTGTGCGGCAATACCGATACTGACAGTCAGGCGACTCATCACCGGCGAGGCGAGGTGCTCAATCGGGTTGGCGGTCAGCGTATCGTGCATCTTTCTGGCGACGCATTCCGCTCCGTCGATCGTGGTTTCCGGCAGCAACAGCACAAACTCCTCACCGCCGATCCGGGCCGCCAAGTCGCCTTCCCGACCAATGATGCGCTGAATCCGCGCCGCCACCTCGGACAGACAGGCGTCTCCGCGAATGTGACCATAGTGGTCGTTAAAGCGCTTGAAATGATCAATATCCAGATAAAGCAGCGCCAATGGCTGACGCGTGCGCATGGCACGTCGCCAGGCCCGCTTGAACTCCTCTTCAAACGCGCGTCGATTGTGAAGCCCGGTGAGCGCGTCCCGGCGCGATAACTCACGCAACCTTTCGGCCAAGGCATCCTTTTGGGACACCGCCTCCTTCAGTGAAGTCACCGCCAGCTTCAATTGATGTTCTTTGAAAAAGAGGCGGCGGGCCACATGCAGGATTACCGGCAGTTGTAGAATGATATTGGCGACGACCAGCAGAGCCAACGCCGAACCTGGGCCATAGCGCGCGTCCCAGTTCAGGCTGGAGACCAACCAGCCGAGCATCACCGGCAAGCCGCCCAACGACAGCAACAACAGCGCTACCGCGCCAAAGGAGGAAAACTGTCGAACCGGGACGGATAGAAAGATATCCCGGCCTGCATTCACCATGAAACCGCCTCCCAGACAGAACAAGGCGATAGCGGCGGGAAGAGGCATTCCGGCCGAAGACCCGGACAAGACGCCGAAGCCCATGAGCACCGGCGAACGCGCCTCCAGCAGATGTCCGACAAAGGCAGACAGCGCGATCACCAACACGATCAGGCTCGCCACCTGAATAACCATCAACGCCCAAATTCGTTGATAGGTGGCCGCAAAAGCCGCAAGAAAGAGCAATAACAGGCAAAGCAGCGTATGCGGCAGCGGCAAGGCACTCGGGGCCGGTATTTGGTGAAATCCTCCCGCCACTCCGATCAGGACCACGCCGGAACCAATCAAGCCCATCAGGGATATCGCCCGGATCAGGTGTTTTGGAAGCAACCCCAAATCCACTTTAGCCACCTGCAACCGAATGACCGGATCCGACTGTTCGTTCTGCAATGCGATCGGCTTGTCCGTGACCTGCACCCGGATAGTCAGCGCCAGATACCGCTCGATGGCCAACAACAGGGAAGCCAGCAAGAGGATCAAGGCGGAAGCTACCGGCGACATGACAGGACGACCTTCGCCCCACTGCGCCAGTTCCGGCCAACCGAATACTTTCCCCAGCAAGGCGGGCAACGCCACCAGCAGCGCCATGCCGGCCGACGCGTAAACCAGACGCCGTCCCCGGGAATGCACGTCAGCGCTCCCTGTCCGCCAAAACCATTACGTGCTCTCTTCCAGACGACGGCAGGGCTGGACACTTCGCTTGAATCCCTCGCGCGCCAACAGACGCTCACGATAACGCATCAGCCCTCGGCAAGGCTTCTCAGGCAAATCCAGTCCCAATTGGGGCAAGCGCCAGATGACAGGCGTAAGCATGCAATCCAGCAATGTGAACTCCTGGCTCATGAAGAATGGCAACTCATTGAACAGCGGGCTGACGGTAATCAGGCTGTCCCGCAAGTGCTTTCGACCTCGCTGTATGGCGGCGGCATCACGATTCAGCAAAATGACTTCAGCAGGCAAGCACCATTCCCGCTCAATCCGTCCCGCCATTTGCCGGATGCGCGCATGTTCAACCGGCCCTGGCGGAATCAAGGGCGGCTGGGGAAAACGCTCCTCGATATATTCCAGCGCCACGCGAGGATCATGCAGGCAGACCTCGCGATCAACCAGCACCGGTAATGTTCCGTAGGGATTCAGCGCCAGGATATCCTCTGGCAGGGCTTCAACCACCGTTTCGAAAATATCAACCTGCACGCGTTTTTCCGCAAGCGCCAGCCTCAGCCAGTGGCTGCGGATATCAGCACCCGACACATACAACGTCAGGGTCAGGCGGGAACTGGCGACACTCATGCAATAGCTCCGCGGGCAAAGAAAAAGGGCGACACCGCACGGTGTTGCCCTTTTTGGAAGGCATGGGGCTTACACCCCGTCACGAAAGAATCGTGACCGCCTTATTTTACATCTTTCCAGTACTCTTTGTTCAGCAAGTACACAGGCACAAACAGCAGCGCCAGGAACAACAACACAAAGACACCCAGACGCTCACGCTCGTTGTGGATCGGCTCGGCCATATAGGTCATGAAGTTGGTCAGATCGCCAACCGCCTCTTCATAACCTTCGGGACCCAACTCTTCCTCAAGATCGCCCAGCACATGCGGCATGGCCACATCTTTGAACACCCGGTTGTTGACACCCCAAGGGCGCTTGGCATCCGGATAGAAGTTCAACAGGTAGGTATAAACCCAGTCAGGGCTGCGCAGGCGGGTTTCCAGCGACAGATCAGGCGGGGCATTACCGAACCATTTTGCTTGGTCCTTACCATTGAACTTCGGATCAATGGAGTCACCGATCTTGTCGGTAGTGAACATCATGTACTCGGATACCAGCTTCGGATCGATTTGCAGATCCTGCGCCATGCGCTCAAAGCGCAGGTACTTGGCCGAATGGCAACCCGTACAGTAGCTGATGAACAGTTTGGCGCCCTTCTGCAGGGATTCCGTGTTCTTCAGGTTGATCGGCGCCGGGTGGCAGTGCGGCAGTTCGCCACAGCCAGCACCGGAAGCCTGTGCGAGAGTCGGGCTCAATGCGAGCACCAACAGCATGAACAGTTTTTTCATTAGTGCGCCCCCCCCGTGACTCGCGCCGGTGGCCGCTTACAGGTCTCGATCGAGGTGTAGAACGGCATCAGCAGGAAGAACAGGAAATAGAGGATGGTCAGGACTCGCGAGATGATGGTCTTCACCGAATCTGCGGGAACCGCACCCAGATAGCCCAAGCCGACAAAGCTGATAGCAAAAATACCCAACCAGACCTTGCTCATCCAGCCCTTGTAGCGAATGGACTTGACCGGGCTGCGATCCAGCCATGGCAGCACGAACAGGATGGCAATGGCGCCGCCCATGGCTATCACACCGCCCAATTTGGAGGGCACTGCGCGCAGAATGGCGTAGAACGGTGTGTAGTACCAGACCGGAGCGATGTGCGCCGGGGTCTTCAACGGATTGGCCGGTTCAAAGTTCGGTTTTTCAAGGAAATAACCGCCGCCGTCCGGGAAGAAGAAGATCACCGTGGCAAATACCGCCAGGAACACAACGATGCCGACCAGGTCGTGGACCGTGTAGTACGGATGGAACGGAATGCCGTCCAGCGGCTTGCCGTTGGCATCCTTGTTCTTCTTGATTTCAACGCCGTCGGGATTGTTCGAGCCCACATGGTGCAAAGCCACCAGATGAATGAAAACCAGACCACAGAGAACCAGAGGGATGACCGCCACGTGAATGGCGAAGAAACGGTTCAGGGTTGCGCCGGAGATGAGGAAGTCGCCACGGACCCAAGTCACCAGCGAATCACCAACCACCGGAATGGCGCCCACCAGATTCAGAATAACCTGGGCTCCCCAATAGGACATGTTGCCCCACGGCAGCAGATAACCGAAAAAGCCTTCCGCCATCAGGCAGAGATAGATACCCATGCCGATGATCCACACCAGCTCGCGCGGCTTCTTGTACGAGCCGTAGAGCAGGCCGCGGAACATGTGCAGGTACACCACGACAAAGAACGCCGAAGCGCCCGTGGAATGCATGTAACGGATCAGCCAGCCATACTCGACATCACGCATGATGTATTCGATGGAGTCAAACGCACCTTCGGCGGTCGGACTGAACATCATGGTCAGCCAGAAACCGGTCAGCAACTGGTTGACCAGCACAACCATCGACAGCACGCCGAAGAAGTACCAGAAGTTAAAGTTCTTCGGAGCATAGTACTCGGACATGTGGTATTTGTAGGTTTCCGTCGCCGGAAACCGGGCATCCACCCAGCCCATCAAGTTCGTCAGCAACTTGTTCATCAGGCAGACTCCCCAATGGTAATGACAGAATCGCTGTCAAACCGGTAAGGCGGCACCTCAAGGTTCAATGGAGCCGGTACGCCCTGGAAGACACGTCCCGCCATGTCATAGATGGATCCATGGCACGGACAGAAAAAACCACCAAGGAATTTGGCGCCCAGATCGGCTGGCGCAACCTCCGGCCGATACAGCGGCGAGCACCCCAAATGAGTGCAAATCCCCACCAGCACCAGGATTTCGGGCTTGATGCCGCGATGATGCTTATCGACATTTTCGGGTTGAACCGACTCGGCAGAGGCCGGATCGCGCAGATCCCCTTCCACCTTCTTCAGGTTCGCCAGAATTTCCGGCGTACGACGCACCACCCACACGGGCTTGCCACGCCACTCCACCGTCATCTGCTGGCCAGGCTCCAGTCTGCTGATATCCGCGGTCACCGGGGCGCCGGCGGCCTTGGCCTTGGCGCTGGGATTCCAGGACTTCACGAACGGGACAGCCGCCCCTACCACCCCGACAGCCCCTACGGCTGCGGTGGCGCCGATCAGCATCCTTCGGCGGCTATGATTAACGCCGTCAGTACTCATTCACGCACTCCCCAAACAAGCACAACAGGGCCGTGCAGCCAGTCGCCGCAAAGCCCGCCAAAAAACCACGCAATACTAAATAAATTAACGTGTTGTTACAAGGAAAAAGCCTTAGACAGGCAAGGGAATTAGTAACCGCCCTTGCCAACTCTTTTGCCTCCCCGAAAACGACAATCCCCGGCAAGCCGGGGATTGAAGATACATCCAGCGAATTAACGCTTGGAGTATTGAGGACGTTTGCGCGCCTTGCGCAGACCGAGCTTCTTGCGCTCGACTTCGCGGGAGTCGCGGGTCACAAAACCGGCTTGGCGCAGAGGAGACTTCAAGGTCTCGTCGTACTCCACCAGAGCGCGGGTGATGCCGTGACGAATCGCACCAGCCTGACCACCGATACCACCACCGCTGACAGTGACGTACACGTCAAACTTGTCGGCGCCTTCGATCAGCTCAAGCGGCTGACGAACGATCATGCGGGCGGTTTCGCGGCCAAAATAGGTATCCAGGCTGCGATTGTTGATGGTAATGGTGCCGGTACCGGCCTTCAAGAACACACGGGCGGTAGCGGTCTTGCGACGGCCGGTGCCATAATTCGTTGCTGCAGTCATGGACTACCCCTTAAATATCCAGAGCCTGAGGCTGCTGGGCAGTATGCGGATGCTCGGCGCCGCCGTAAACCTTCAGTTTGCTGAACATGGCATAACCCAGGGGGCCTTTCGGCAGCATGCCCTTGACAGCGTTCTCGATAACCAGTTCCGGCTTGCGGACGATCAACTTGTTGAAGTTGATGCCCTTGATGCCGCCCGGGAACTCGGAGTGACGATAGTACATCTTGTCTTCGCCCTTGTTGCCGGTGACAGCAACCTTGGCGGCATTCACGACGATGATGTAGTCGCCCGTGTCCACATGCGGTGTGTATACGGGCTTGTGCTTGCCGCGCAGACGGCTGGCAATTTCGGAAGCCAGACGACCCAGCGTCTTGCCGGATGCGTCAACCACATACCAGTCGCGCTTGACGGTTTCTGGCTTGGCACTGATCGTTTTCATGTTACAACGCCTTTATGCAAGTGTGTACACAGAGCGTAATCGCCCTGCTAAAAATAGGGTGTGAATCTTACTCAACCCCCGCTACTTTGACAACAGCTGACAGCACTCTATTTCGCGAATAACGCAAATTAAATTCCGTCGTTCGCTACCGACAGCCTGGAATTCCCCGGGACGCCGGCGGTGCCGGCAAAGGTTCCCTCCATCCACATCGCCTGAAAAGTCCGCCGCGCCGCCCATCCGACATCCCGAAGAAAGCCGGCATTGACGGCCGCGCCAACCGCCGCGCCAATCACGGGCATGATGCCCATCGCCTTGCGGCGACTCAGGTTGACACCCAATTGCCGCGCCGCTTCCTGCAAGGCACTGACAACGGCATCGCGGCCAAAGGCCGTGGCAGCCGAGTGGCGCAGATGGAGCAACGACGGCTGAAGCAACCCCTGCCGCAGGGCAGCCAAGCCCAGCAGGGCCGCTTCCTTTTCCTTGACGGTATTGGCGCTGGCCAGGCCGAAGATGCGCAAAGCCAGATGCCTTCCCGTCTCACCCTGCAGTTCAAACCCGTAACACAGGCCGACCTGGTAGATCGTGCGCAGCGCCAACGTCAGCAGCCCGGGAATATCCAGCACCATCCCGGCCATACCGGTGGCGCCGGTGAGCCCCCCTTCCGCCGCCGCCATGGCGATGGCGCGGTTATGCGTCCGTCCGGCCAGGCTTTCGCACAGCTCCAGACTGCTGTCGCGCAAATCAGAAATCCTTGCAACGCCGGCCTGTCGGAGAAGCGGCTCAGGCGAGGCCAGGCGTTCGCCTAACTTGCAGGCGCTTTCCAGCATGATCTGCAAGGCCGGCACCGGCATGGCCTTTTCTGCCAGTGACACCACCGGCTCGAGCCGCTTGCCCCCAACCAGACGGACGGGCAAGCGAGAACGCAATACAGCCATCGCGTCGGAATGTATATCCGGGTGCTGCGCCATGAGGCCCTCCGAATCAAACTGCCGCCGACTCAGGGCAGATGCGGCAGTTGCAGGTATTCCAGGGACTGCATTTCCTGTAACCGGCTTTGTGTCCGGCGGATCTCGAAATTCAGCCGCCCCTTGGTATAGATTTCAGCAATCGGCACTTCAGCCGACAGGATTACCTTGACCTGACGGTCATAGAACTCGTCAATCATGTTGATGAAACGCCTGGCGGCGTTATCACGCAACTCTCCCAGTTGGGGAACATTGCTGATCAACACGGTATGGTATTCACGGGCCAGCTCGATGTAATCCTGGGCGCTGCGCGGTTTTTCGCACAGCTCGTCAAACTCGCACCATAACACGTCATCGGTACGGGCGCGCACTTTTACCGGACGATCGTTAATCTCGAGATCGCCTTCATAGACGTGGGCGCCATGCGCCAGCTCACCAAAACTGCGCTGCAGACTGGCCTCCGCCTGGGCATCCAGGGGGCAGTGGTACAACTCGACATGCGTGAGAACCCGTAACCGATAGTCTATGCCGGAGTCCACGTTCAACACCCGGCAATGCTGCTTGACCAGCCCGATAGCCGGCAGGAAGCGGTCACGCTGCAGCCCGTTTTCATACAACCGGTCAGGTATGATGTTGCTGGTCGCCACCAGCGTCATCCCCCGCGCAAACAATGCCTCAAACAAATTCTTGAGAATCATGGCGTCGGTGATGTTGGACACGAAAAATTCGTCAAAACAAATAACCACGGCCTCGGCGCGAATCCGGTCAGCGACCTTTTCAAGCGGGTCCGCCTCACCGGACAGGGAACGCAGCTCTTGATGCACCCGCTGCATGAAACGGTGGAAATGCATCCGCATTTTGCGCCGGAAGGGCAGAGAGTCGCAGAACAAGTCCATCAGATAGGTTTTGCCGCGCCCGACCCCCCCCCAGAGGTAAAGCCCTTCCACCGGCTGCTGCATCTGCCGGGCCAGTTTCCGCCGCCCGAATCCCCTCGCCGTCTGCGCGGATTCGTAGCGCGCAACCAGCGACTCCCAGATACGCTGCAGCTCCTCAACCGCCGCGGCTTGCGCCTCGTCGGGCCTGAACTCACCGCTGGCGACATCGGCCAGATATTTCTCACGCGGGGTTGCCAATGACTCACTCATGAAAGTTTTTCCACGACAATCTGCTTCAGTTCGGTCAAGCGACCGTGAAAGAAATGGCTGCAGCCGGGCAGGCGGACAACTGGCAGCCCCGCCTGTTCCGCCCAGACGAATACAGCCTCGGGCGGCACCACCTCATCAGCCTCCCCTTGCACGACCAGGGTTTCTGGCGGTAACGCCAACGATGTAAACGGATAGTGATGAACCGGCGGCGCGATCAGCATCAACTGCCGCAAGACCTGACCCGGCGGCAAGCGGCTGCTGGCCGCTGCGGCGATGTAGGAACCGAAAGAAAATCCGGCCAGCACCACCTGGTCAGCGCCGGTTTGCTGCGCCGCCCAGTCAATCACCGCCAGACAATCCCCGACTTCCCCCACCCCATGATCATGCACGCCGGCGCTTGCCCCGACGCCGCGAAAGTTGAACGTGACAACCGGCAGCCCCCGCTCAAGGCAAGCCCGGGCGAGCGTACTCACCACCTTGTTATCCATGGTGCCCCCATACAAAGGGTGTGGATGACAGATGACCGCTACTTGCCCCTTCTCAGGTTTCGGTGGTAGGGTGAGACGGGTTTCCAGCGGGCCAGCAGGCCCCGAAGCTTGAGTTGTTTCAGGCATTACGGACTCGATAATCAACTACAGTGCGAATGTTATAGGCTTGGCGCGCCAATCGCCAACTAAACACACTGGCTGCATGGGAGGGGGAGTCATGGTTTGGCTGGCGTACGTGGCCGTGTTTGCGCTGGGCTTCGGGCTTGGTTATGCCTTTTTATTCTACCGGAATAACGACAACCGTGTCCGCGAGCTTGAAAATCATCTGACTGCGCTGCAAGGCAAGTACGAAAGCTACCAGCAGGCGGTCACCGGCCATTTTGCCCAGTCCGCCCAACTGGTCAACAACCTCACCAACGCTTACCGTGATGTGCATGAGCACCTGGAGCGCGGAGCCCGCGACCTCTGCGCGGACAATCAGCGCCATACCGGCGCCAATCCGGCCAATGCCTTCATCGCCTTGAGCGCCCCGCAGGAAAACTTCCCGCATCCCGCCATGTTGAATGACGACAAATTCCTCGCCAGCGTCATGCCTCCGCGGGACTACGCCACCAAGAGCCCGGAAGACAAGGGTACGCTTGATGAAGAGTTCGGCCTGAAATAGCCACGGAAACACCCGCCCATGCGTCCGCTGTTCGCCCGTTACCCGTCCCTGACGGATGTCCTGCCCTGCGCCGAGTTCGCCGACCTGCCCACACCCGTTGCCGCGCTTGGCAACGATGGGCGGGGCTGGATCAAGCGCGATGATCTGACCCATCCTGTGTATGGCGGAAACAAGATCCGCAAGCTGGAATTCATCATTGGCGAATGGCGGCAACAACAGGTTCGCGAGGTCATTACGTTTGGCGCAACCGGCACCAATGCCGGGCTGGCCACCGCTCTCGCCTGCCAGCAGGAAGGCATTCCCTGTCGGGTGCTCCTGTTCGATCAGCCGGTTAGCGCCACGGTGCGGGCCAACCTGCAAGCCATGCAGCAACTGGGCGCCCGGCTCGATTACTGCGGCAGCCTGTTCCAGACAGCCCTGCGCTATTACCTGCACCCCTTGCGCCTGCAACGCGGCCGTTACTTCCTGTTTGCGGGCTGCGCCAATCCGGCCGCCACGTTTGCCTACGTCAACGCCGCTTTCGAACTGAAAGCGCAAATTGACGATGGTGTTCTTCCTGAACCCGTGGAAATCGTAGTTCCGGTCGGCTCAAGTTCAACATTGGCGGGTTTGACGCTTGGTTGCCGTCTGGCCGGGCTGAAGACTGCCGTCATTGGCGTGCGGGTAGCTCCTTCCCATCTCGGCCTAATCCCCGCCTGTACCCCTGCAACGGTTTTCAGCCAGATTCGCACGGCGCACGCTTTCCTGAACCGGCATATTCACGGCGGGCTGTCATTCCCCGCTCCACGCCCCATCCTGCTTGACGACTACTATGGCCCCGGCTATGGCGAGTCCACCCCCGAGGCCCTGAGCGCTATCGGGTTGTTTGCAGAACAGCACGGCATCAAACTGGAGCAGACATACAGCGGCAAAGCCGCCGCGTGTTTTATCGACCGGATGCGTAACTCCGCAGGCCCGGTGCTTTTCTGGAACACGTTCAATTCGCGCCCCGCAGGCAACCTGCCGACCGCGGCCGTCCGCTATCCCCTGAGTCCTCCGCTGGCTCGCCTGCTGGATGCCTAAACGCCGCCGCACCCTTGCGGCAAACCGGAAAGCCAGCAATCATTAGCGCCTTTCCCGCTCGGACTCCGGCACATGGCCAACGCTTACCTGATTTACTGTCGCCCCGGCTTTGAAAAAGAAGCGGCGGCTGAACTGCAGCATCATGCCGAGCGGCATGGCTGGAACGGCTATGCCAAGGGAAAGAGCGATAGCGCTTACGTGGTGTTCTGTGGCGAGGATCTGCCCGAAACCGGCCCCTATGCGCCACGCTGGGACGATTTGGTCTTCGCCCGGCAATTAGTCATCCTGCCGGAAAGCGAAGCACTGGCTCTGGATCCGCAAGACCGGATCACTCCGCTGGTCGCCCGGCTGGCCGGACAAACCTTTCGCGATCTGGTGCTGGAGAGCCCGGACACCAATGAAGGCAACTCCCTGAGCGGCTTCTTCAAAGCCTTCGGCAATACCTTGAAATCCGTCCTCGACAAGCGCGGCATTCTGCGCAAGAAGGCAACGCGCACCCTCCACCTTTTTTTCCTGGACTCGGCAACGGTCTACCTGGGCTACAGCACCCCCGAAAATGCTTCTCCCTGGCCTCAGGGTATCCCGCGCCTGAAATTCCCCCGGGAAGCCCCCAGCCGCTCCACACTCAAGCTGGAAGAGGCCTTTCTGACATTCCTGAGCGAAAGCGAACGCCATGAATGGCTTCGCGAGGGCCTGACCGCCGTCGACCTGGGCGCGGCCCCGGGCGGCTGGACGTACCAGTTGGTCAAGCGGGGGCTGCAAGTTACCGCCATTGACAACGGTCCCATGGACAGGAACCTGATGCAAAGCGGCCAGGTGGAACACTTAAAGGTTGACGGGTTTCACTACCGCCCTCCCCGCAAGGTGACCTGGCTGGTGTGCGACATGATTGAAAGTCCGGCCAAGGTCGCGCATACCATTGCCGGCTGGATTGCCGACGGCGATGCGCAGCGCGCCATCTTCAACCTTAAATTGCCCATGAAGAAGCGTTTCGAAGAGCTGCTGCACTGCCAGGAGGTCATGGATGACCTCCTGAGGCAAAAGCAGGTGAAATATCGCTTGCAGATCAAGCAGCTGTATCACGACCGGGAAGAAGTCACCGCCTATCTGATCCGTGAAACAGGGCCTGCATAGCCTTCAGACCGGGTTCGGAATATCAATGAAACGGTGCTTGATCCCCAGCTTTTCAGCCAACATCGCCCCGACTGCATGTACGCCATAGCGCTCGGTGGCGTGATGACCTGCGGCAAAATAGTGCACCCCCATTTCGCGAGCGGTATGCACCGTCGGCTCGGAAATCTCGCCGCTGATGTAAGCATCGCACCCCATCAAAACCGCCTGTTCGATATAGCCCTGCGCGCCGCCGGTGCAAAAGCCGATGCGCCGGATCAGTCCCGCCCCTCCAGAGACCCACAGCGGCTGCTGTCCCAACACCCGACACAGCCGTTCGGCCAGATCGTCTCCGGTCAGGGGCTCGGCGAGATCGGCAATATTACCCACCTGGCGCGGGTTATCCGGAAACAGCGGCCCGGTCAGGGGTAACCCCAATCTGGCCGCCAACTGGGCGTTATTGCCCAGTTCCGGGTGCGCATCCAAAGGCAGATGATAAGCCAGCAACGACAGGTCATGCGCCAACAGGGCTTTCAACCGGCTTTTCTTCATGCCGGTGATGCATGGATTCTCCCCTTTCCAGAAATAACCGTGATGCACCAGAATCGCATCCGCATCCAAGGCAATTGCCTCATCAATCAGCGACTGGCATGCCGTCACCCCTGAGACGACCAACCGCACCTCTTCGCGGCCCGCCACCTGCAATCCGTTGGGGCAATAATCCTGAAACAACCCGGGCTTGAGCGTCTCCTGTAACAGATTGATTACTTGCGTTAACGTTGCCATACGATTTCCTGATAGAAGCATTGCAAAGGCGGGAGCTGGCCCTAAATATAATTCACTCAGCTAACCGCCGACAGGACTCGTGTCATGAATACGCACCGCACCCGCATCATTTTCACCGGAACGGCCCTGGTCATTGCCCTGGCTGGCTGCCAACCCAAAGACAAAACCGAAAAGGACACGCCGCCGGCCCAGATATCACTCAGTCAGGAGCGTCCGGTCGCCATTCAGGGCAATGCACAAGGCGTCATCGCCTCCTACGCGGATACGGTCAAGATCGCCGCTCCCGCCGTCGTCAATATTTACACGACCGAAACCGTCCGGCAGCAACGCCATCCCTTCATGGATGACCCTTTCTTCAAACGATTCTTTGAAAATCGCGGCGGCGGCGATGAGCCCTCCGAAGCCCGCGCCGGGCTCGGCTCCGGCGTGATTGTCTCGAAAGACGGCTACATCCTGACCAACAACCACGTCGTTAATCAGGCCAGCCAGATTATTGTGGCGCTACAGGACGGCCGCAAGGCCAAGGCCAAGGTTATCGGCACCGATCCTGATAGTGACTTGGCCGTCATCCGCATCGATCTGGACAATCTGCCCACGCTGCCGTTCAAAAGCTCACCCAATCAGGTCGGTGATGTTGTGTTGGCCATCGGCAACCCCTTTGGCGTTGGCCAAACGGTTACACAAGGCATCATTTCCGCCCTGGGTCGCAATGGCCTTGGCATCAACACCTATGAAGACTTCATCCAGACGGATGCCGCCATTAACCCGGGAAACTCCGGCGGCGCACTGATTGATGTGGCGGGCAATCTTGTTGGCATCAACTCCGCCATTTACTCTCGCTCGGGCGGCTCCATGGGCATCGGGTTCGCCATTCCCGCCAAGCTGGCACAGCAGGTCATGCTGGAAATCATCCAGCATGGCCAAGTGGTGCGCGGCTGGCTGGGGGTGGAAGTCAAGCAAAGCGATGGCAATTTCAATGCCGACGGCAGTCTGAACAACAAAACCCCGGAGGGAGTGGAGATTGCGGGCGTGGTGCGCGGCGGCCCGGCCGCGGAAGGAGGTATTGAACCGGGTGATATCATCCTGAGCGTTGATGGACAGACGGTGAACGAGGCCAGTCAGCTTATCAACCGAATCGGCACCATCAAGCCGGATACACGCGTGAAAATACTGGTGAAACGTAACAACCGTGAGGTTGAACTGGCCGTCAAGGTTGGCAAGCGCCCGAAAGCGGAAAGCCAACCCGAAGAGTGACGTCTGCGGCTCCGGCGGTGCGTCACTCGCCGGAGCCTGCCTTGTTCAGCGCAAGCCCTGGAGCGCGGCCAGGACCGCATCATTCTCCTCGGGCAAACCGACCGTAAAGCGCAGGCAATCCGCCAGCAGCGGGTGCGCGCCATCCAGAATCTTGATCAGGATTCCCTTGGCTTTCAGCCCCTCAAAAATCGCCCGGGCGCGGCCGGCAGGTACGCGGGCCAGCAGGAAGTTGGCCTCGGAAGGATAGACTGTCCACGACGGTTGCCGTGACAGCCCCTCAAAAAGCCGTGAACGCTCGGCGCGGATATGTTTTGCCTGCGCCTCAAACACGCTGTAGTGAGCCAGGGCGAATTCTGCGCTAGCCTGACTGAGAATATTGATGTTGTAAGGCAATCGTATCTTTTCGAGCTCCCCCAGCACATCCGGACGCCCCACCAGCAACCCCAGACGCAACCCGGCCAAGCCGACCTTGGATAAGGTCCGCATCACCAATACATTAGGGTACTGGCGAAGCAGGTCCATGGCGTCCCCATCCGTGAAGGGCAGATATGCTTCATCCATCACCACAAATCCCGGAGCGGCTTCGATAATGGCGCAGACTGTTTCGCGGTCATACTTGTTGCCCGTCGGGTTATTCGGCTCCGCCAGGAAAATCACGGCCGGGCGATGCACGGCAATCGCCGCGAGAATCGCCTCGCGATGCAGGCTGAAATCCTCATTCAACGGAACTCCGACATATTCCATGCCGGCGAATTTGGCAATAAACCGGTACATGACGAAACAGGGTTCCACCGCCAACACGGTTGCGCCAGGCAAGGCCAGCGCCATCAGCAGGATTTGCAGGATTTCGTCCGAGCCGTTACCCAGCATTACCTCCATTTCGGGAGGAATATCCATCACCGCACGCAATCCGGCCTTGACGGCGGGTGCGTGCGGGTGCGGATAGCGGTTCAGGTTGACGGTCTTCAAATGCTCAAGCCAGGCCGCGCGCAACCCCTCATCCCAAACATAGGGGTTCTCCATGGCGTCCAGCTTGATCATGCCGGCGGCATCCGCCACATGATAGGCGCTCAATTGGCGAATTTCGGGGCGAATCAAGGTAAGCAGTTCAGACATGAACAGACACTCCGGGAGAGGGAGGAAGTGCGGGAATAAGAATCAGCCCGGGGGCAGGGTAAAGCTCTGCCAGGACTGTAGGCGCGTGTCCCAATAGGCCAGGGATGACAGGTCAATCTCGCTCAGCTGAACCCAGTTATCCTTGCCTGTTTCACCGGCTCCGGTACTGATCAGCAGCGAATCTTCCGTTATCTCCATAATCCAGCCCTGCAGGACTGCACCGCTCTGCAGCACCAGTCTTTGCTGGTTTCCGGCTTCGGCAAAGGCAACAAAACGGTCAGCAAGCGACATGTCAGGCCTCCCGATCCAGAATACGGTATTCCGCCGAGCGGGCATGGGCGGTCAGGCTTTCGCCCCGGGCCAGCACGGAGGCGACCTTGGCCAGCTCGCTGGCGCCGGAAGCCGAGCAATAAATCAGGCTGGAACGCTTCTGGAAATCATAAACCCCCAAGGGCGATGAGAAACGCGCCGTACCTGAGGTTGGCAGCACGTGATTGGGCCCGGCGCAGTAATCACCAAGCGCTTCCGGGGTGAACCGTCCCATGAAGATCGCCCCCGCATGACGAATTCTTGGCAACAAGGCGGCGGGATCCTCCACGGACAGCTCCAGATGCTCGGGAGCGATATGATTGATCAGGTCCAGCGCCTCCTCCCGATTTTGGACATGGATCAGCGCACCGCGCCCGGCCAGAGACGTACGGGCAATTACCTCACGCTCCAGGGTCGGCAGCAATTTTGTCAGCGAAGCCTCTACGGCATCGAGAAACGAGGCATCCTCACTGATCAGGATGGACTGCGCCATTTCATCGTGCTCGGCTTGTGAGAACAGATCCATGGCGATCCAGTCTGCGGGCGTCTTGCCATCGCAGTAGACCAGTATCTCCGAGGGACCGGCGATCATGTCGATACCGACCTGGCCAAATACCTGGCGCTTGGCGGTTGCGACAAAGCTGTTCCCGGGTCCGACAATCTTGTCCACGCGCGGAACGCTGGCTGTGCCATATGCCATGGCTGCCACGGCTTGAGCGCCGCCCACGGTAAACACATGAGTAACTCCGGCCAACCAGGCGGCAGCCAATACCAGATTATTGGTTTCTCCACCCGGAGTCGGAACACACATGATGATTTCGGCTACACCCGCCACGCGGGCCGGAATGGCGTTCATCAGCACCGAGGAAGGATAACTGGCCTTGCCGCCCGGCACATAGATGCCAACGCGATCCAGCGGCGTCACCTGTTGCCCCAGGCGTGTCCCGTCAGCCTCTTCGTATTGCCAGGATGAAGCCTTCTGGTGTTCGTGATAACGACGGATACGATCCACCGCGACATTCAGAGCATTCTTTTCCGCGGCGGGGAGGCCATCATACGCGGCTTCCAACTGCTCGGGAGACAGAACCAAATCGCGGATGGATGTAGCGGAAAGCCGGTCAAAACGTACCGAATATGCCAGCAGTGCCTCATCCCCGTCTGTACGGACTCGCCGGATAATCTCATCCACAGTCTGTTGCAGAGAGGCGTCACTGACTGCTTCCCAAGCCAGCAAGGCATCCAGGGCAGATCGAAAATCGGACGAGGCCGACTCAAGACGGCGAATGATCATGACGACAAACCTGTATTAACGGGGGTCAATCGGAAAGTCAGGACACGCGCTTGCGCGAAACGGCGTCAGACAACTGCTGGATCAGGGGTTGCACGAGATCGGCCTTGCGCTTGAAGCTGGCCTTGTTCACGATCAACCGGGAGGACACATGCGCAATCAGCTCCATCGGTTCCAGACCGTTCTCTTTCAGGGTCTTGCCGGTATCCACCACATCCACGATCCGATCCGCCAGCCCCATCAGGGGCGCAAGCTCCATTGAACCGTAGAGCTTGATCACTTCAACTTGTTCACCCTTGGCGGCATAAAACTGCCGCGTGAGGTTCACAAACTTGGTGGCCACGCGTAACCGGCCATCGACACGCGGGGCATGTATAGGCCCGGCCACCATCAGGCGGCACTTGGCGATATCCAGATCCAACGGTTCATACACGCCGGCAGCGCCGTGCTCCATCAAAACATCCTTTCCTGCGACGCCCAGATCGGCAGCGCCGTTCTCGACATAGGTTGGGACATCCGTCGCACGGATAATGACTATTTGTACTTCCGGATGCGTCGTGGGGAAAATCAGCTTGCGGCTTTTTTCAGGGTCCTCAAGCAGCTCGATCCCGGCCTCACGCAATAGCGGCAGGGTGTCCTTGAGAATACGGCCCTTGGAAAGGGCTATGGTCAGTCGCGACATCAGTTAGCACCACGATTGGAAATTCGACGAATCTTCGCGCCCAGCAGCGCCAGTTTTTCTTCCACGCGCTCATAACCGCGATCGATATGATAAATCCGGTCGATCAGCGTCTCCCCCTCCGCCGCCAGGGCCGCCAACACCAGGGACATGGACGCACGAAGATCAGTTGCCATCACCGGCGCTCCGGACAGCCGTTCAATCCCGCGCACAACCGCCAGGTGACCATCCACCTGGATATTCGCCCCCATGCGATTCAATTCCGGGACGTGCATGAAGCGGTTCTCGAAGATTGTTTCGGTGATGGTGCCAGTACCTTCCGCTACCGCCAGAATCGCCATGAATTGCGCCTGCATATCCGTCGGGAAGCCGGGATGGGGCGCCGTGCGGAAGCTGACGGATTGCGGGCGACGCCCCTGCATATCAAGTTCAATCCAGTCCGAACCGGTCTGCACCTTGCCGCCCATTTCGACAAACTTCTGCAACACGGCATCGAGAGGTTTGGGGTCGGTATGTGTTGCCCGCACGCAACCGCCGGTCACGGCCGCAGCCGCCAGATACGAACCGGTTTCGATGCGATCGGGACATACGCTGTAGTGGCAGCCTTTCAGGCTTTCCACTCCGTCAATAACCAGCGTATCGGTGCCCGCCCCTTCAATCTTGGCGCCCATCGCGATCAGCATGTTGGCCAGATCAACGATCTCAGGCTCACGGGCGGCATTCTCAAGGACGGTGCGGCCTTCAGCCAATGCCGCCGCCATCATCACATTTTCGGTTCCGCCGACGGTCACCATGTCAAAGACAAAGCGCGCCCCCTTCAGCCGTCCATTCCGCTTGGCATGCACGTAGCCCTTCTCCACCACGATTTCCGCCCCCAGGGCAGCTAAACCTTTCAGGTGCTGGTCAACCGGGCGGGAACCGATGGCGCAGCCACCGGGAAGGGAAACCTGGGCCTCGCCAAAGCGTGCCAGCAGCGGACCCAGAACAAAAATGGATGCCCGCATGGTCTTGACCAGCTCATAGGGAGCAATCGGACTGGCCAAGGTATTGGCATTCACCTCGACATCGCACTTTTCATTGATGCTGACTGTCACGCCCATGCGCCCCAGCAACTGGATCAAGGTTGTGACATCCTGCAGATGCGGGACATTCGACAGCGTTATCGGGGTTGTCGCCAGCAGAGTGCCAGCCAGCAAAGGCAATGCCGAGTTCTTGGCGCCGGAGATCCGGACCTCGCCTTCCAGGCGGTTTCCGCCAAGAATGAGCAACTTATCCATCGAGACTTCTCCTGATCAGCCGAAAAGGCGCATCTTTCGCCATTCCTCAGGCGTCAGTGTCTGCATGGAAACCGCATGAATTGCCCCGCTTGCAATGTGCTCATTCAGGGGAGCATAGATTTTTTGCTGCTTGGCGACGGGACGCATACCGACAAACATCTCGCTGACCACAATGACCTGAAACTTGCCGGAATCACCGGTAACCTGGATTTCCTGTGCGTCAGGGAACGCCGCAACCAACAGGGCGCGAATTGCATCGGGATTCATATCGGGTATCCGTTACTGGTTTACTTGGGTCAAGACATCACTCAGGCCGCTGACCCGTATGATCGCCTTGAGCTTTGCGGAAGCATGATCAAAGCGTAATTGCTTACGAGCCTCGATCGCGGCTCGCAGCCATTGCATCAGGATGGCAACATCTACCGTGCCGCCGCTTTCCAACTCGCGCAGATCCACCACGATGTCACTGCTGGCCTGACTGATCAAGGTCAAGCCTTCCTTGCAAATGGCGTCTGCATTCTCAAAATGGATAACGCCTCCCAACCGGAGGCGTCCATCCTGCAACCTGACTTGTGCACTCATGCAATCACTGCCCTTTTTTGACAGCCTCTGCCGCAGGGATGAAATCAACAATGGCCTTATCCAGATTGCCTCGACTGGACTCAACCGTTGAAGCAAACTGGTTGCGGAAGGTCAACCCAAGGTTCATGCCGTTAATGATAACATTTTTGACCTTCCATTCATCCTTCGCATTCAGCACCAGCTGATAGGTCACCGGCACCGCACCATTGCTGGCCGTCATGATATCCATATCCACCTGCGCCTTCTTGGGGTCATCACCGGGCGCATAAGGCTTGAATACAATTTTCTGGTTATCGTAGGCGGCCATGCCATTCGCGTAGGTACGAATCAGGCTCTTGCGAAAGGTCGTCGTGAACTGGGCGCGCTGGGCATCGGACGCCTGGCGGTAGTATTGCCCCATGACGCCTTTGGCAAAGCCTTCAAAATCAACATACGGCTCAATATTTTTCTCGACAATGTCGTAGAGAACCTGAGGGTCGCGCTTGTACGCCGCTTTGTCCTTGACCAGACGATCAAGCAAAGCATTGCCTGCTTTTTGCAGCATATCCCGCGGGTTTTCAGCTGCCATGGCCGACTGCCCCACCAACAACATGACGGCCGCCATAAAGAAAAACATCGCGCTTCTGAACTGTTTCATCACACACCTCACTAGAAATCGTCTTTCCCGCTCTTCGGCGTCTCGGCAGGCTTTTGCTCCGTCGCCTTATTGAACAGGAACTTGCCAATCAGATCTTCCAGCACCAATGAGGACTGTGTCTGTTCGATTTCGTCACCTTCCTTGATAAATGTGTCATCGGCACCGGGAACAATGCCGATGTATTTCTCACCCAACAGCCCCGCTGTCAGAATGCTGGCGACCGCATCGGTGCTGATTTCATTCACCTCCTTGTTGATCTCCAGCGTTACGCGGGCATTCAATCGCTTGCGATCCAGCTCGATGGCTGTCACCCGGCCGATATTGACTCCGGCCATGGTTACTTTGGCCCGCAGTGTCAAACCGCCGATATTCTGAAAATGGGCGTAAACTTTATAACTGGGTTTACCGGTTTCATCGCTCAGGCCACTCACCTTGATTGCAAGGAAAAACAAGGCGGCAACGCCGGCAACAATAAAAGCCCCAACCGCCAACTCAAGGGTACGGGTACGCATCAAAAGCCTCCAAACATGACAGCGGTCAGGACAAAGTCCAACCCCAGCACCGCCAGGGATCCAAAAACGACGGTGCGAGTAGTTGCCACCGAAATACCTTCCGAGGTCGGCTCGCAATCATAACCCTGAAAAACAGCAATCCAGGTCACCACAGCGCCAAAAACAACACTCTTGATAATCCCATTCACGACATCATCCATAAAGTCGGTAGAGCGCTGCATGTTGGACCAATAGGAGTTGGCATCAATCCCCAGCCATTCCACACCCACGATCATTCCCCCCAGAATCCCTACCGATGAGAAAATGACCGCCAGAATCGGCATACTGATAAAACCGGCCCACCAACGCGGGGAAATGATCCGGCGCAGCGGATCAACACCAATCATTTCCATGCTGGCCAATTGCTCCGTGGCCTTCATCAGTCCGATCTCCGCCGTCAACGCCGAGCCGGCGCGACCGGCAAAAAGCAGCGCCGTAACAACCGGTCCCAACTCACGAATCAGGGTAAGCGACACCAGCGATCCCAACGCCTGCTCACTGCCATAGGAAATGAGGATATTGAATCCTTGCAAGCCCAGCACCAAACCGATAAACAAGCCTGAAACCACAATGATGGCAAGTGAGAGCACCCCTACGGAATACAATTGCTTAAGCAACAGGGGAAATCCGGTCGTTATATTGGGAATGGCAAACAATGTTTGCCACAAGAACACGCCCGCAGAGCCAATCGACTCCAATCTGTCCAGCGCTCTGGCTCCAACCCGCCGAATGAACTCAATCATGGCGGCCTCCAAACAACTCTTCGCTATATGCCTTGGCAGGATAATGAAACCTGACCGGTCCGTCATGGCGACCATGCAGAAACTGATACACGAAAGGCGAGTCCGAATTCTTTAACTCTTCAGGCGTCCCCTCGCCGATAATCTGATGATTGGCCACAATATAAATATAATCAGCAATATCCAGTGTTTCCGGCACATCGTGCGAAACAATAATACTGGTCAGCCCCAGAGCTTCACGCAAAGTTCGGATCAGATTAACCAAAACACCCTTAACAATCGGATCCTGTCCGGCGAAAGGTTCATCGTACATGATCAGCTCCGGATCAAGAGCTATCGCACGCGCCAGTGCAGCCCGACGATTCATGCCACCAGAAAGTTGAGCAGGCATCAGATCGATGGCGCCGCGAAGTCCGACTGCCTCCAGTTTCATCAACACTATTTCGCGAATAAGACGTTCTGACAGGCGAGTATGCGCCCTGAGTGGAAAAGCGACATTCTCGTATACGGATAAATCCGTGAAAAGTGCACCACTCTGGAATAGCATACCGATTTTTTCACGGGCCCTGAACAACTCGGATCGTCCCATATCGGGGACATTACGACCATTTAGCAGGACTTGACCAGAGTCAGGACGTATCTGACCGCCAATAAACCGCAATAACGTTGTCTTTCCGCAGCCGGAAGGCCCCATGATGGCAGTAACTTTGCCCTGTTCGACGCTCAATGAAACGTTGTCGTAAATCACCCGATCGCCACGGGAAAAGGACAGACCCTTCACCTCAACAAGGTTGGGATTTTCAGACATGCTGTAAGCCTTAGTGAAGATTTAGGTTTCGCATGAGGCGGGCTCGCGTCTCAAACGCGGTGTTCCCGAAATGATCCGGTCGATCTGGGTTTTGGCAGAACTGCCAACACTATCCACCTTTAGCCATTGCTCATGACGCGTATCCAGAGTCTGGCGAGTTTCCACCTGATACCCTTGATCCTGTAGTTTGGATTTGAGCGCATCCGCTTTCTGCTGTGAGTTGAAATTGCCCAGCATGACAGCTGTTGCAAATTGCGGGTCATTCATGACCTTGGCTTCATACCCTTTGGCCAGCAACTCCTGCGCCATCATTTCAGCTTTATCTTTGGATGAAAGTGGCGGGATGTAAACGATGTATCCCGCCACATCGTCGGAAAGGGACTCGACCTTAACCTCGAAACCACTGTTTACCAAGGCATTCTGCAATTGCGTCAGCATGTCATTACCCGTAATCGGGCCAATACGGTAACAAAAGCTTGCGGCATCTTGTGAGACCTTCGGCGCAGTGACCATGGCGCTGCCAGACTCATCCTTGTTCGCACTGACCGGCTGTTCGGACAACAACATCAGCCGCTTGCCCGACAGTTCGGCATGAACAGCAACAGACTGGGATGTGTTTTGTTTCTCAAAGAACTGCCATGCCAGAAAAACAGCATTGAGCATCACCAGTAGTCCGAAAAGCAGCGGCATGTCCTTACCTCTTGTCATTATGTCGACATTGCACAACCAAAGTAGCGCTGGAGCCCCACCAGAAGCAATTCAGGGATAATATCATGCGATACAGACAAGTGTGGCCCTAATTTTCCAGCCTCACCGCCCGTCAGAACCAGTGAACAAGCCCGGCCCTCAGCCTTCTCGAAATCAGAAATAGCCTTCTCCACCGCACCCACCAAGCCGATGACGATACCTCGATGAACCGCTTCTGTTGTGGACACTCCCGGCGCCAACTCTATTGTCTTTCCTTCATCTGGACGAACACGTTTGGTACCATGGATCAATGCGTTCAACTGCATTGTATAGCCAGGTAGAATAAAGCCGCCGCAATGCCGCCTGTCAGCAACAAAATCAATGGCGAGGGCTGTCCCGCAACTAACAACACAGCAACAAGGGCGATCGGAAACTGCGATGACATTAACCCAACGATCCACGCCCAGTAGCCGGGGGTCGGCATATCCGTTATATACACCTGCAAACTCTTTCTGGCTATTAGCCCATTGCGGACTCACAGCCCAAGTCATAAACGCGACTCTTGCAAATGCATTATTACTGTCGTCATCCAGGACAGAAGCCACCCCAATGAAATCAACCGCCTTTTTGAAGTCAGCCGGCAAAGCAGGGATCAGCTCTTCCATTGCCATCTGGTGGGGAATATTAAATCGCGACAGCACTTCCCCATGGCGACATAGCCAAGCCTTAACCCTTGAATTGCCAAAGTCAAAAAATATCTGATTACTCATGATGTTATCTGCCGCAATGATATTTCACCACCACTGAAGGCATGAATACCATCTGACATCTCGATAAGGATCGCACCATTTTGATCGACCCCCCTTTCATTTCCTTGAACGAGTACATTATAGCCCGTCAGCCGAACCTCTTTACCCGCATAGGCATCCATGTCCATCCAGGCTTGCCGCCAAAATGAAAAACCAGTATTTACATAATTATCCAACAGCTTTGCCACTGCCACGAGCACAGCCAATGTAATCTGGCTTCTTGATGCGCATTTAATCTCAGACTCACTTTGGATTAGTGCGTCAACAGGATTATCCTGAACCCCCAAAGGCATATAGATATTCAGCCCTATGCCAACCACCACCACGCTTGGTCCGCTAATTTCACCAGACAACTCTATCAATATTCCACCGACTTTTCCTTTATGAGTAACAATATCATTGGGCCATTTAAGCCCGAGCCCCTCAAAGCCCAGTGATTCCAATGCCTGAACCACCACCACACCCACCGCCAGACTTAAGCCCTGCAGAGCCCCGACACCCGCATTAATTTTCCAACCAAAGGAACCGATAAATCCGCCAGCAGGAGCGGATACCCATTTTCGCCCTCGACGTCCTCTCCCAGACTCTTGATATTCAGCAAGGCATATAACAGGACTTGAAGCTTGAGACACATGCGTCATAGCTGTATCGTTTGTTGACTCAACGATGTCCGCCACTTGCAGTTCTATATTTCTTTCAGGAAATTCTTTTTCCAGTTCTTTCTTTATTTGTTCAATCTCAAGAAACTCAAGCCGTTGACTCAGTCTGTATCCCTTGCCCGTTACTATCTCAATATCAACGCCTTTCGCTCGCCATGCGGCAATTCTGTTGGAAACAGTCATCCGGCTAACCGCTAATGCCTCGGCCAATTCAACCCCCGAATGGAGAGCCCCATCCGCCAATAATCGCAGTAACCTCATCACTCACCTATTGATTATCCACCGTCTTGATTCGCTTAGCATACCGCGGATTTTCTTATCCCCCAAAGCAAAACCCCCTTGCTGTTTCCGGCAAGGGGGTTTTGGTGTTAAGTGTCTGGCGATGACCTACTCTCACATGGCGAATGCCACACTACCATC
>NZ_SHKX01000017.1 GCF_004217445.1 Fluviicoccus keumensis | reverse complement strand
TCATTCATCGTTGGGCTACCAGACGCCTGTCGAAAAACGAGAACAGGCCTTGGGGACTCACTTTGTCGGTGGTATCAAAAAACACTAGCAGGTCATATGAACGCTCAATGCAACATGCACATAGCCAAGAGGATGACATCTTGGGAAGAGTTGGGTTTTGAAAAAGCAGCCTGCGCGTAAAGCTTCCGCTTGTCGAACTACCAGTTGCTATGCTCAAATCTAATTTCATTGAAGTTGCTAGGGTTGAAGGAAGTGGATCAGAATTTGCTTGAAACAGCAGTCAAAGAGATTTGCGATAGCTATTGGGCAAGTCGCCAAGTTCCTGTGTTGCTCAGCGGTCTTCCTAGTATGCTCCAAGAAAAAATTCCAAATTTCCGGGCGTTGCTTGGTGTTCGTACTCTTAAAGTATTCCTTCAGGAGACCGGTGGAAATGCGGGCTATAAGCTTGTCGAGCATCCATCCCAGAAAGCACGAATTGGTGTTATTCCAGCTGCTGAGGAGTACGTGTTCCCCTCTGAGCCTCAAACTTCTACAAAGACTATCAAAGATGATGTGCGCCAAGAAGCGGTTCTGGCATTCCTTCGAGAGTTGTCGAAACTACCAGACTCGGAGTTAGATAAGGTAAACATACCCGTCTCGGTGCTTGTTAAGCTTCTGAAATAACGTGCGAATCAATATCTACTTTGTGTCTAGTCACACAGATGCCGTCGAATTAGTCCGTCGCGAACGACTTGGATTGATTCCTAAGTCGCTCCGTGATCACCCGCGAATTAAGGCAGCGGGTGCTCAGTTGTTCGTTAGTGTTTACGATCCATCAAAAGCAGATAGGTCGTTAGCAGAGACTCTATTGGAAGATACTACAAACCAAGCAATCGTACTTTTATTAGACGAGGCAGTTGGCCACGTTGCGCAGGATGTGGCATCTGCGTGCTTCGTTGCCGAGGTAGAGTTCTTTTCACATCCGAAGAGCAATTATAAAAATTACTTTGCTAGCAAACTCACCAAAGTGCTCAAGACGCTATTGAACTTTCTGGACATCATTGAAGATGGAGCTAACGCGCAGGTAATGCTTCTTCCATTCCGAAATTTCAATGCTAAGCAATTGCGTGATTTGAAGGAGCTCTGCAGAAAAGAAACCCAGTCAGATAACTTTATCAACCAAGTAGTGAGTCTTATTGAAGCGCTAAAAGGCAGACGGCGCCCACACCGGAAGTCGAATTATCCTGAACAATACTTTGCTGATGATGATGAGAAGCTATTTAAGTATGGCTTGGAACGGCATGCGGTACTTGCTACTGGCACTCCACATAATTCAATATGTGTGCTTACAGGTAATTTTAGATTTGGAAAACGAATAGCTATAGATAGACATTACAATGTAACAAAGGAGCATGGGAAGGGTACGCAAATTGGAGGAAATTTTCCTGATTGTCATGATGATATTCATGTAATAACAACAAGAACCCACCTTAATCTTTTTTGCAATGACTACCAAGCTTAAAAATGAAAAGCGGGGGTCAACCGTGTTGAGCCCCCGCTATGTTCATTACCTTGCTAGATTTCCACTCTGTTGCACGGCGGTAGTCAGCATCCTCGCGCTGATACGCCTCTAAGGCGTTCTGGCGACTTTCCCGAATACAGTCCGGCACTAGCCCGCCAGGCCTCCAATTTAATGGATTACGTGGTCGAGACAGAGCATGCTAGTAGGTTAAGTATTCTTATAGTAGACATATCATACTGCCGAGTCAATCTATCCCTAGAAGAAGCAAGGATGCCTGGCCATGCAATTGATATGAAGGCATCTATGTGTGGATCTAAGAAGAACAAGGGCCGCCAAAAGGCAGCCCAGTTCAATTTAGTACTCGGAAGGGAAGAGTATGGTCGTGGAGCTTCTGTCAGCCTCCGTGATCACCCAAACCTTGTCCGATTCCGCGCAGTCCTCTATTGCAAATGAAGAAAAAACACGAAGTCCTTCTCTCACTGCTTCTAGATTGGACTGTTGGTCTTCAGGGACCATTTCTTGCCAATCGCCAGTAACATGTCGTCTCAAAAGTGCTGAGACGTCAAGCCGGTTCTCCAGATACAAATGATGCGTTCCTTGTGTCATGTAAACCGGGCCGGTTGCAAAAAGCGGCACCACATCAAGTTTGACCGTAGTCATAGTAGTTCCAGTCCCCAATACGCTGAGGAGCGCGCGACGATGAATGAGCATCGCCGTTATCCAAGGGAAAACGACGGCTCATTCCGTCTGGCTCAAAGTGTACCGGAGCCTGCTACTGCGGGCGTCCTATACTGGCATTCGGTCTGAACAACTGACCAATTGTTGAACCGAATAAGGCATGCTGGTCCATCCGGTGTCACGGACCCATAATGGATACCGGGCATTCAAGCGCTCGAAGATAGCCATCGCCTCCTCTAACAAACCTCCGCGAGGGAGTCGGCGCCGACTTTCAGGGCAAATCGCCGTCTCAATATTAACCGCGAAATAGCTCTCCCACTCGACAAGGGAAATCCGGAAATGATCAGACTCGGCTAAGAGTTTCCGCTCTCTATCCAGCCAGACTCCCTGAAGGTGTCGAGGCCGGTAGGCAGGGGACAGCACTTCCAAAATGTTATCCACCAACTGCTGGTAGTCCCACCTGGTGTCTGGTTCATCGGATGAATAGACATCCCACATATCAACATAAACGGTCTGCGCATGACTGAGGTAGTAGTTACCCACACCCATGATTTACTCCAATACCCCGATACGCTGAGGTGCACGCGACGATGAATGAGCATCGTCGTTATCCAAAGGAAAACGACGGCTCACTCCGTCTAGCCGTAATTTTATGGGAATCTGCCAGTAATGGCGTGGTGGGCTGTCGGTCAATGCATTCGATTGCCGCTTTTTTAACAGTTGCTTTCGTTAATGCGGGTAATCTTGAAGGCTGCAATGAATTGACATCACAGGCCAACAAGCCTTGCGATTCTGTGTCCCGAGGGCTACATTATGACTATTGTTTATTGTTTTGGATGCCCAGAGGCTACAATGACCATGCTTGCTGATGTTGCCGACATGCTGCGCAAAGCCCGTCATCAGGCTGGATTAAGTCAGGCGGAACTTGCACAACGCGCCGGGGTTGCGCGTACGACAGTGGCGCGCATGGAAACGATTGCCAAGGGGGACATGAGTGTCTCTGCACTGGTCCGACTCCTGGAGGCGGCTGGCTATGACTTGCAATTGGTGAAACCCGGTCACACCCGTACTCTTGAGGATATTCTTGTCGAGCAGCGCCAAGGAACGGGGGATGAGCCATGAAGCTAGATGTGCAAGTTAGCGGCCGGAACGTTGCCAAGCTCTACCGGGAACGGGATGAGTACGTTCTCAAGTACCTGCCGGGTGTCGATACAGACGCCTTTGTCAGCTTGACCATGCCGGTGAGAGAAGAGGCTTGGCGTTGGCCACGCGATCTGCATCCGTTCTTTCGTCAGAATCTGCCGGAGGGTTTTCTGCTTGGCATTATCCGCGAAGAGTTCGGCCCGCTGCTCGATGGCACTGACCTCTCACTTCTGGCAGTAGTTGGTGGTATGGGGGTAGGGCGGGTTACGGTCACTCCTGAAGGAGTGGAACCTGGAACAAATCTGGATCCTTTGCAGATAGAAGAATTGCTATCTGCGGAGAATACCTCCGAGCACTTTGCCCGTCTGGTCCGTCAATATGCACGAGCATCCATCTCGGGGGTGGTGCCTAAATTTCTGGCCCCCCAAGAGTCAATGTCAGGGCTTGATGAGTCTTTGCCTTTGGGCAAGCCAACGCTTCGTACCGCGCATCACATCGTGAAAGGTTCGGACGATAATACGCCTTTTCTGGGCTTCAACGAGTTCTACAGCATGAAGGTGCTTGAGCGGCTTCAGGTCGTTCCAGTAGCCGGATCGCGCATGTCCGATGATGGCCGGGTGTTGATTGTTGAGCGATTCGAAGTGGATGCCCACGGGGTTCCCACGCATGGGCTTGAGGATGCCTGCGGTCTGTTGGGCTTGCCGCCGCACGAGAAATACGCGACCACGACGGAGAAACTTCTGCATGCGACAAGGGCCTACCTGCCTTCGGACCAAGTCCGGGTACAAATGGAGCAGTTCGGGTGGCACTTGCTGACCAACTACGTGGTTCGAAACGCCGACTGTCACGCCAAAAACGTGGCGCTCTATTACTCCTCGCTGAAGGATGTGCGCTATACCCCAGTCTATGACATCGTGACCACACAAGCGTACTCCCGCTTTGCCAGCAGTCCGCCGGCATTATCGGTCAGCGGCCGCAAGACCTGGGCGCCTGGCAAAACGCTGGAGCAGTTTTTTAATGCACGATTGGGGATAGCGCCGCGTCAGTATGCGGAAATGGTTGAAAGGCTGTGTGAATCGGCGGTGGTGGTCGGCAATGAGGTTATTGAAGCAGCGAAGAACGAACCTCGTTGGCGGAATGTGGCGAAGAACATGGTGCATGCGTGGAACGATGGCATGTCTTCATTGCGAAGTCCGAAGCGGACGACACTATTTAGTGGGCTGGATGTGCCGATTGCAGATGCAGGGTTTTCAGACCCCGAGCCGCCGGTGCTGTCAAAAGAAAAACTGGGCACATCAGAGTTGTTGGCCAGGCCGCGTCGCAAGCGTTGATTGGTGTACTGAGACAGCCACGAACCTAACAAAACATGTTATAATTTTGTCCTAAGTTGTTGTTATTTAACATAATCTATATTATGCGACATGGCCGTGTAGCAGCAAGGTTGTAATGTCTGTCTAGGTGTCATCATGCACCACCACCATAGTCAGGATGCTGCCATCTTGGACTGTTTCTCCAATCACGGCTGGGAACTCTTCCTGAACTTAATAAACCGCCTGAGGGCGGCTCTATTATGCCTGAAGGAGATAGGGTCAACTCATGAAACGGAGACAATGGGGTTCGGGGAGCAATGGAACAGCAAACCTGGGTTCAGTGGCTGGAACGCACAGCATAGATCACCTGAGTTAGTTCGACCGAGGCATAGCGGCGGCCCCAGTTTTCCGTGATTGGGCTCTGGCCATGCGCCTTCAGCCCAAGGCAGCAATCAACTTGGGATAGCGTCTGGCGTACTCAGTAAAGATCAGGTCCGGGTCCAGATCGCTCATCGGCTCGTGATAGCGCAGATACTCCATGCGCAGCTGGCTCTGCCCAGAGCTGATTTCCTGAAAGATCGCATCGTGCTCACCATCAAACTCCAGTGCCGGCGACTTCATTTTCTCGCACAGTTCACGATTGAAGGCTGGCGTCAGCTTTATCCAGCGCCCTTCCAGAAAAAAATCGGCATAGCCGTGGTAATAGAAAATATTGGTGCCCATCAACTGTGTCAGTTGTGGGCTGCTGAAATGGTTGCAGACGTCGGCGAAACCCAGGCGGGTGGGAATGCCGGCTGCGCGCCCGACCGCCGCCAGCAGTACCGCCTTGCCAACACAATAGCTGCGTTCCTGCGCCAGCACCTGGCTGGCACGCAGACTGTCGGCATTCAGGGTGCAGGCATAGGGGTCATAACGGATATCGTCGCGAACCGCGTAGTACAGCGCGATGGCGCGTTCACGCGTCGTGCTGGCTCCGGCGCAGACCTGCCGTGCATACGCCTGTACGGACTCATGGTCGTGGTCCAGATAGCGGGTGGCTTGAAGGTATTCGAAGTTATTCATGGCAAAGTTCCGTTGTGGGTTGCAACAGTCTGTATAGAAGGCTGAATCGGCATGATTACCAGCAGCTCTGCTCAACGGCCCTGCCAGCGGGGCGTGCGTTTGTCGGCAAAGGCGCGCGGCCCCTCGACGGCGTCAGCGCTGGCGTAGACCGGCTGATAGATTTTCTCCGCATTGCGCAGGCCCTCGGCGCAACCAAGGCTGGTCGCCTCGTTCAGGCATTGCTTGGCGGCCATCACGGACAGCGGCGCGGCGGCGGCAATACGCTCGGCCAGACTCCGCGCCCGTGCCAATACCGCTGCCGGGGTGGCTTCCAGATAATTGAGAAAGCCCACCTGATGCAGACGCTCGGCCGGCAGCAGGTCGCCGGTCAGCACCGCTTCCTTCAACAGGGCCTGCGGCATCATCCACAGCAGCGGCACTGCCCAGGGGGAACCACGCCCAACCTTGACTTCGGTGATGCCACCCCGCGTTCCCGCCAGCCCCACCCGCACATCGCAACTCAGCGCCAGCGCCATGCCACCCGCCACAAAATGTCCGTTGAGGGCAGCAATCACCGGCTTGCGCAGGCTCCGCATGGTGTGATTGAAGGGATCGGTGAGGTGTTCGAGGATGTCCTTGCCGGTGTCGGCCTTGAGCCTGGCCGCTTCCCGCAAATCCATGCCGGCGCAGAAGGTGCCGCAGGGCGTGGCGGTCAGTATGGCCACGCGCACCGCAGGATCTGCTTCCACTTTCTGCCAGGCATCGCATAGCAGGCGGGTGAGCAGTGGCGTCAGTGCATTGCGCCGCTCTGGACGATTGAGAGTGAGGGTGGCGATGCCGTTGTCCACCCTGTACAGGAGTTCATTGTGTGGTGAGCCTGCTGTGGACATGAAGGTGGTTTCCTGATGACGATGACCGTAACTGGCTCAATAGGACTTCGGCAGGCCGAGCACATGCTCGCCAATATAGTTGAGCAACATCTCGTTGTTAATCGGCGCGATTTCCATCAGGCGGATCATGGGCCACAAGGTGATGAGGTCGTAGTCGCGGTCGAAGGCATAACCGCCGTGTGTCTGGATGGCGGCATCCATGGCGGCGGCGGCGGCGCGCGAGGCCAGCAGCTTGGCCATATTGGCCTGGGCGCCGGCATCTTCGCCGGCATCGAAACGCGCGGCGGCGTCGTAAGTCATCAGCCGTGCCGCTTCCAGTTCCGCCTTGGCCAGGGCCAGGCGGTGCTGCAGGGCCTGATAGCTGCCGATGGGCTTGCCGAAAGGCTGGCGAACCTGCGCATAGGCCACCGCCTTTTTCAACACATAATCCCCCAGCCCCAGTGCTGCCGAGGCCGCTAGCAGGCGCTCGGAATTCAGGCCCTCGAACATAAGTTTCGCGCCTTTGCCGGCAGCGCCGATCAGCGCCTCGGCGGGCAGGCGCACATCGTCGAAGAACACTTGATACTGACGTTCCGCAGTTTCCACCTGGACGTTGAGCAGATGCAGTTGGATGCCCGGCGACTTCATGTCAACCACGAACAAGGACATACCTTCCGTGCGATGTTTGACCTCGGAGGCTTTCTGAGTGCGTGCGATCACCAGCATGTAGTCGGCATCGCGTGCGCCGGAAATAAATACCTTCTGACCATTGAGCACCCACTCTTCACCTTCGCGGCGGGCAAAGGTGCTCATATTGAAGCTGTTGGTACCGGCGTTGGGCTCCGTGATCGCAAAACACAGCTTGACCGAGCCATCGCAGGTCGGGGTGACGAACCGGGCGATTTGCCGGTCCGTGCCGTGCCGGATGATGGGTACGCGGCTTAAGCCCGTAACCACCAGAAACAAGGTCGGCACACCGCCCAGGGCAAGGGCTTCGCCAAGCGCCACGATTTCGACCACACCGCCGCCGGAGCCCCCGCATGCCTCGGGCACTGACAAACCCAGCAGGCCTTGCTCGCCCATCGCCAACCACATTTCCTCGGGAAAGCGGTCGTCCTTGATGCACTCCAGAATGTAGGAGCGCGGATAGCGTTCGGAAATACCACGGGTAGCTTCCTGCACGGTACGGATGCGGGAGGCCAGAGATTCGACAACGGTATCGCTGCTGGGGCTAACGGACATGGCAAGGCTTCCTGGGGGTTAGGGAAGGTCTGAACAATTCATGGGGAATGGTTCAGACGGGGAAAAGCTTGTTGGATAGCATGAACAGTATCTGAAGCAGCACCGCCGGGCGGATGCATTAGCTTTCCTTTCCGGCGGCCAGCAGGCGCCCGATGATGAGGCGCTGCACTTCCGACGTGCCCTCGACGATCTGCATGATTTTGCTGGCGCGATAAATGCCGGCTACGGGGTAATCCTCCATCAGGCCATTACCCCCGAAAATCTGCACGGCTTCGCTCGCGCACTGTTCCAGTATTTCCGAGGCATACAGCTTGGCGCTGGCTGCCTCGAAGGTATGCGGTCGGCCTTGATCCTTGAGCCAGGCTGCCTTCAGGTAGAGCGTGCGCGCCATCTCGATCTTGACCGCCATATCTGAAAGTTTGAACTGGGTGGCCTGGAACTCGAAGATCGGCTTGCCGAACTGTACGCGCTCCCGGGCGTAGGCCAGCGCATGATCCAGACAGGCCTGGGCACCGCCCACGCAGGCCGCCGCGATACTGATGCGCCCGGTCTCCAGCACGCTGAGATGCTGCGCAAAGCCGCGCCGGGGATCCCCCAGCAGGCTGTCCGCGCCCAGGCGGCAGTTCTCGAACACGAGCTCGTTGGTGGCGCCCGAGGCGAAGGCGATCTTGTGATAGCTCCTGCCGACGATGAAACCGGGTGAGCTCTTGGGGGCAATGAAGGTGACGATCCTGTCCTGCCCTTCGATCTCGGCGCGCGCTGCCACGACCACGAGGGGGCAGTTGTCAAGCGCAACGTTGGTGATGAATTGTTTGCGGCCATTGAGCACCCACTCCCCGTCTTCGAATACGGCGCGAGTCTTCAATGCGCCCGCGTCCGAGCCGGAATGTGGTTCGGTCAGGGCGAAGGCACCGATGGTCTTGCCAGCGCACAGATCCGGCAACCATTTTTGCTTTTGCGCCTCGGTGCCGAAGCGGTCTATCTCCTGGGTCACCACGCTGGTGGTGACATCAATCAGCGTGCCCAGCCCCATGTCCGCGCGCGAAATCGCCTCAATGACGAGATGCAAAGACACCCAGTCGCCGCCGCCGCCGCCATATTCGGGCGCGAAGGGAATGCCCATGAATCCCAGCTCCCCCATTTTGGCTATAAGGTCGTAGGGCACTTCCGCAGAAGTGGCCAGCTCATAGGCGCGAGGGGCGATCACGTTGCGGGCGAAGCGCTGGGCCGTGGCGCGGATGATGCGGTGTGACTCGTCGAGATCGAAATTCATGAGGCAGTCCTTTTATTGATTAACTGATGTTACGCAGGAGTCTTCTATAGTGTTTAGCGTACAGGACTGAACACGCTATCTTGTGGTAAGTCCTGCTAGAAAATAGGCTTCTGCATCACATCAGCGATTAATTCGGGAGAGATATACAAAAGGCACCGTTTGCGCCTGCACAAACCGGTGTACGGTTTGCAGGAACGCATCTCTCCAGGCTGATTCACGGGGAATCGTCTGGCAGATTCCCCCGGAAGATCAGATGGACAGGCCGCCGCCGCACACGATGGTCTGGCCGCTGATGTAGTTGGATTCGGGCGTGCACAGCAGGTAGACGGCATCGGCCGCCTCTTCCGGCGTGCCGGCACGCCCCAAAGGAATACCGGACTCAAAGGTTTTGACCAGATCGGGACTGACGCCCACCTTGATGTCGCGGCCTTCGATACGGATAGTGGCGTCGCCACCGGCCACCACTTCCGTCAGGCGGGTCCGTATCATGCCGAAGGCCACGCAGTTCACGTTGACGCGGTAGCGACCCCACTCCTTGGCGAGTGTCATGGTCATGCCCAGCAGGCCAGCCTTGGCAGCGGCATAGTTCACCTGACCGGCGTTGCCGCCGAGGCCGGCAATCGACGAGATGTTCACCACCTTGCGGAACACCTCGCGCCCCTGTTCCTGTTCGGCCTTGTTCAGATGGCGGATTACCGGCTGCGCGGCACGCAGGATGCGAAATGGCGCGGTGAGGTGCACGTCCATCATAGCGTACCATTGCTCGTCGGACATTTTCTGGATCACGTTGTCCCAAGTATAGCCCGCATTGTTGACGATGATGTCCAGTCCCTGAAACGACTGCATGGCTGTCTTGATAAAGCGGTCCGCGAAATCCGGCGCTGTTACGCTACCCACGCAAGCCACCGCTTCGCCGCCCTGAGCACGAATCAGTGCCACCACTTCCTCGGCGGGGCCTTCTTCCAGATCATTGACAACTAGGCGAGCGCCTTCGCTGGCGAGCTTGAGCGCGATGCAGCGGCCGATACCGCGGCCGGAGCCGGTGACGAGGGCGACTTTTCCAGAGAGATTCTGAGGCATGTTATGGCTTCCATCAGTAAGGGGAAAACGTTAAAGCAGGCGGCGGTTCGCGCGCACTGCTGTTTAAAGAGCAATGACCGCCTCACCCAGTACTTTCGACTCGCCGTACTGGTTAGCGGACTGGATTGACACCCTGACACGTCTTTCGCCATCGACCTCCAGTTTCTCGACAACGTGACCCGTACAGGTAACGGCATTCTGCAAATGCGTGATGCTGACAAAACGCGCCTCGAACGAACGCAGCCGCTGCTGGGGTACCCAGTTGGTCAGCAGGCGGCCCAGCCAGGCCATCGACAGCATGCCGTGGGCGAACACGTCAGGCATGCCAGCGCTGCGGGCAAAATCGAGATCGATATGGATGGGGTTATGATCGCCCGAGGCACCGGCAAACAACGCCAGCGTGCTGCGACTAATCGGGGGCAGTTGTAACGGCGGCAGGAGCTGCCCCACAGCCATCTCATCAAATGTCATCATACTGGTTCTCTCTCAGGCATTGCGCTGGATGATCACGGAAGTGAGATCGGCGACATGCTCGCCCGCCTGATTCCTGACCCGGGTTTCTCGGGTGATAAACTCCAGGGCACCCTGCTTTTTGTCGCTGATGTCGGTTATGCGGCTCTCGAACGTAAGCAAATCTCCGGCACAGGCGGGCCGGTGATACACGAACCGCTGCTCGCCGTGCAGGATACGCGCGAGATCCACGCCGAGAAAAGCGAGCCATTCGAAAGGAGCGGGCCTCTCAAGCTCCAGCGAGAACAGAAAAGTCGGTGGCACCGGCAACGAGCGGTAGCCCGCACGCTTGGCCGCTGCTTCATCAACATAGACCGGCGAGGTTTCGCCGATGGCTTTTGCGAAGAAACGCAGCCGTCCGGCCTCGACCAGGACGGAATGGCTTGGCCATGTCCGTCCGATGTGGGATTTGTCCAGCATGGTGTGCTATGCCTTCTGGTAGAGGGTGACGACACAGGCGCCGCCCAGTCCAAGATTGTGCTGCAGGGCGTTGCGCGCCCCTGCGACCTGGCGAGCCTCGGCCGTGCCGCGCAGCTGATGCGTCAGCTCGTAACACTGGGCAAGGCCAGTGGCACCGAGGGGATGTCCCTTGGACAGCAGGCCGCCGGAGGGATTAGTGACGACCGCGCCGCCATAGGTATTGGCGCCGGTCTCCACGAAGCGCTCCGCTTCGCCGACCGGGCAGAAACCCAGAGCTTCGTAGGTGATGAGTTCGTTTTGCGCGAAGCAGTCGTGGAGTTCGCAGACGTCGATGTCCTCCGGGCCAACGCCGGACTGCGCGTACACACGGCGCGCCGCTTCCTGGGTCATGCCGAAACCGACCAGATCGATCATGTCGTGTGTAGAAAAGGTGTCCGGGAAGTCGGTCGTCATGGCTTGCGCCGCGATGAAGACATCGCGGCGCAAGCCATGACGCTGCGCAAACGCGTCGGAGACGAGGAGCGCGGCCGCCGCGCCGCAGGTCGGCGGGCAGGCCATGGAACGGGTCATGACGCCTGGCCAGATCAGCTTCTCGTTTAGGACATCCTCGGGCGAGACCACCTGCCGGAACAACGCCAGCGGATTGTTGGCGGCATGGCGGCTGGCCTTTGCGCGGATCTTCGCGAAGGTCTCTATCTTCGTGCCGTACTTGCGCATGTGGCTCTGGCCTGCTCCCCCGAAATAGCGTAGCGCCAACGGCAGATCCACATCCACCAACGCATCGGTGACGGCGTCGAAATCCGCGAAAGGGCTTGGGCGGTCGGTAAAGACGCTGCCGATGGCGCCGGGGTTCATCTGTTCGAAACCAACCGCCAGCACGCAATCCGCCACACCACTCGCTACCGCCTGTCGCGCCAGGTAGAGAGCGGTGGAGCCGGTGGAGCAGTTGTTGTTGACGTTGATGATGGGAATACCCGTCATGCCCAGCGGGTACAGCGCCTTCTGCCCGCAGGTGGAGTCGCCGTAAACATACCCGGCGTAGGCTTGCTCGACCTGGGTATAACGAAGGCCGGCATCGTCCAGCGCCAGCCGGACCGCTTCTGCTCCCATCTCGTGATAGGGCCTGTTCTGGCCAGGCTTTACGAACGGAATCATGCCGACACCGGCGACAAATACCCTTTTTTGATTCATTTTCGACATCCCCGCTGATCTTTTGGTCAAATGACCAAGGCTGCGATTCTATGAGTCCATCACCGAAGTTGTCAAGATGCTGTCATTGCCCCCCTGCCGATCTCATGGAACAGAGGCTACAAGCCGACCTTGGTCAACTGCTCAAATAGTGCTACTTTTATTTGATTGAGCGCCCAAGCGTCAAATCACGGGAAATCAAAGGCGGCTGCGACCGACAACAGGGAAGGGACTGTGAAGGACTTGCTCCCAGCAGCCTTTTCTTGGAGGGTGCCTGCCCCTGGAGTCTATTGAGAAAACGATCAAAAACGATTAGGCCAGATGCCATGAAACTACCTAGACTGCCAAAAATCAGCCCCGGCCCGCCTCTTCTGAGGGGAGAAGATGAGCTGGACAAATACCGCAGCCTCTTCGTCAACATGACAGAAGGCTTCGCCTTGGGCGAGGCGCTGCTGGACGAGAAGGGAGTGGCCTATGACTTCCAGCTACTCGAAGTCAACAAAGCCTTCTTCGCCCAGACCGGCTTTCCCCGTAACTGTGTCGGTCGGCCCTCTCTGGAATGGGCGCCTCGGCAAGAAAGCATCTGGCGGGAAAATTACTGTGGCGTCGCCTTGAGCGGCCGGGCAAAACACTTTGTAAGTTTCAGCATCGATACTGGCCGACACTATGAGTTGTACTGCTACTGTCCCCAGCCCAGACGCTTTGCCGTCGTCTTCCGTAATATCAGCGAGCGCGTACGGCTGGAGCAGCAGCTCAGCCAGCGTGAGCATGAGCTGAGCCAGATGGTTGCTGGCCTCCCCGGTCTGGTGTGGACGGCGCAAGCCGATGGGCGTGCGGATTTTCTCAGCATGCAATGGTTGTATTACACCGGTGTGGACCCGGCCACTTTGCAGGGGGACAGCTGGCTAACCGTGCTGCACCCCGACGACCGTGCAGAGGCGGCCGCCACTTGGCACAGTGCCCATACCGCACAGCGTGACTATGCGATTGAGCGCCGCATCCGCCGCCACGATGGCGTCTATCACTGGTTTCATGTCCGCGGCCTGCCCTTGCGTGATGAGGCCGGCGCTGTCATGCGCTGGTTTGGCATCTGCACCGATATCGACGACCTGAAGCAGGTGCAATCAGCACTGGCCGAGAGCGAGCAGCGATATACCGCACTATTCAACAACAAACTCAACGCCGTCGCACACTACCGGCTCATCACGAACGCGGCTGGCCTGCCGGTGGATTTCAGCCATATAGCCGTCAACGCGGCCTATGGAAAGATGCTGGGCTTGTCCCACGCCGATATCGTCGGCAAGCGTCTGGCGGAGGTCTTCCACGGCAGCCTGGACCCGAGCCTCAATCTGATCCAGCGCTTCGCCCAGGTGGCGCTGCAGGGCAGCCAAGACCAGTTCGAGGCAGGACTGCCAACAGACGGCCAGTGGTTCGACGTATTCGTGCATAGTCATCAACACGGGGAATGTACCGCACTGTTCTCGGATATTACTGATCGTAAACAGGCAGAGTTTGCCCTGCGCCAGAGCGAGCGCTGGCGGCCGCGTTCGAGCAGGCCGCCGTGGGGCTCGCACACCTATCGGTCGATGGCCACATGCAGCGCATCAATCGCAAATTCTGCCGACTTCTGGGCTATACGGAGGATGAACTCCTCGGTCAGCACTTCTGCCGGCTCATCTATCCCGAGGATTGCGAGCCGGATATGATCGAGCATGAGCGGCTACGCCGAACCGAAGTGCCCTGGGTGAAGATTGAACGGCGGTTTCCGCACAAGCTCGGCCATGCGGTCTGGCTGCGGGTTACCCTCAGCGCGGTACGCGATGAGGAAGGCGCTTACCTGTATGGCCTGGTGGTGGCGGAGGACATCACCGAACGCATCCAGGCCGAATCGGCCGATCGCGCCAAGACCGAATTTCTAGCCACCATGAGTCATGAAATCCGCACTCCGTTGAATGGTCTACTCGGCTTCACGGGACTGCTGCTCGATGGACCGCTGGACGAGAGCAAGCGTCATTTCGCCGAACTTGCCCGCCAATCCGGCGAATACCTGCTGCATCTGCTCAACGATTTTCTGGATTTCTCCAAGATCGAGGCTGGCCGCATGGAACTGGAGCCGGTGATATTCGACCTGCATGCGGAAGTGGGACAGGTACTTGCACTGGTGCAACCGAGCGCGGCGGCCAAAGGTTTGGCGCTGCGCCATACCCTGGCTGCGCCCCATCGGCTGCGGGGCGATGCCGCCCGACTGCGACAGATTTTGCTGAACCTGCTCACCAATGCGGTGAAGTTCACCCAACAGGGGCACATCCTGCTCAATTGCACCGAGTCGGCGCGACACGATCATTCCGTGCGCCTCTGCTTTGAAGTCTGCGATACCGGCATCGGTCTCGACCCGGCGATTCTTTCCCACCTGTTCACTCCCTTCGTGCAGGCACAATCCATGACCCGCCGCTTTGGCGGCACTGGCCTGGGACTGGCCATCTGCAAGCGTCTGGCCGAGGCCATGGGCGGTGACATTGGTTATCGCCCCTACTCCGGCGGGAGCGCGACCTTCTGGGTGGATCTGCCCTTTGAGCGTCTGCCCTCGGAAAACATCCCCTTGCCGGACACCAGTTTAGCCGTCTTCCACGGTACATCAGGCGGCAAATCTCGTGGTCGGGTGCTGGTGGTAGAAGACAATTCCGTCAGCCAGCAGCTGGCTGCCGTGGTTCTCAAGCGCCTGGGCTGTCAGGTGGACGTGGTGGGTAACGGCAGCGAGGCGGTCACCGCGTATCAGCAGTTACGCTACGACCTCATCTTCATGGACTGCAACATGCCGGTGATGGACGGTTTCGAGGCCACGCGGCATATCCGGCAGCTGGAAGGCGAGCGTCGCTCCGGCGGGAACCCGCATGTCCCCATCATCGCCATGACCGCTTCGGCCCTGCAGGGCGATCGTGAGAAGTGCCTGGCCGCCGGCATGGATGACTTCATCTCCAAACCGTTGCGCCTTCAGCACCTGGGCCAGATTGTGGACAGCCGGCTACCGTTGCCTTAGCGCGAACATTGACTTTCGATTGACCGTGATCGGCGAGATGTAACTTACGGCGGCATCGGAGGAGGATAAACTGCTTACATTGGCGACACCCCCACAAAGATGTCGTCCAATGCGTTGGTATTACGTTCTCGAATGTCAGATGGCATCAGCTGTCGCGTAAAAGGTCATGTCAGCCCTGCCCGAAAGCCATGTAGCGTTGGACATGATGGTCGCGATCGCCGAACATCTGCGCGTAGTGCGTGACACGCCGGAAGTAGTGCCCGATATCCAGTTCCTCGGTGACGCCTATACCGCCGTGAATCTGTACGGATTTCTGGGCGACCATCACGGCCGATCGAGCGATATAGGCTTTGGCAATTGAAATTGCCTTTTCACGATCTGCACATTCCTGCGTATCGCCTTGGAGGCCGGCCATCCAGACGAGCGACTCGGATTGTTGGGTTTCGATGAACATGTCGACCAAATAATGCTGGATGACCTGAAAACTTCCAATTGCGACGCTGAACTGTTTTCGCATTCTGGCGTAATCCCGGGTCTTGTTCAGCATGGCTGATGCGGCCCCCAGCAGGTCGGCGCATATTGCCGCGTTGGCCACGTCGATGGCTCTCTTGACGGCATCGATTGCTACGCATCCACGTGCCAGCACAGCAGTTTCAGGCAGCTTGACAGCGTTCAGGTTGACTTCCGAGGCACGCGAGCCGTCGACGACACGGTAGTGGTTCAAGGATACGCCTGGCGCCGAGGATGGCACTGCGATCAGCATCGCTTCACCATTTGCGGCACATGCCGTTACCAGCAGTACGTGGGCATACTCTGCGCCGAAGACAACAGATTTCTGTCCGTCAATGCGTATGCCATCGCCATTCTCCGTGACCCGCGTTGCAATCAGTGTCGGGTCGTAATGGGAGTTGGCTTCCAACGCCGCCAGCGCCCCTCGTGTGGTGCCTGCTGAAACGCCTGACAACAATTGCATCGCATTGACACCACCTGCGAACTCCAGAACTTTGCCCGGGAGCACGGCGCAAGTAAGCCACGGGTCGGTGCACAATTTCTCACCAAGACGCCTTGCAATCAACTGGATATCCACCAGTGAACCGCCAAACCCCCCAACGGATTCCGGGAAGGGCAGCGCCATCCAGCCCAGCTCTGCCATAGCAGTCCAGCGCGACTCGTCAAATGCGACATCGGCCGCGAGTTGCTTGCGGTAGAGATCAAAACTGTACTGTCCGGCCAGATACTTTGATGCAGACTCATCCAGCATGCGCTGGTCATCCGATAAGCGAAAATCCATCTTGATTCCCCTGTTTTGTAAGGTGTTGTCAGAGTCCGAGCAGCATCTTGGCGATGACGTTCTTCTGAATTTCGTTGGTGCCGCCGTAAATCGTGGCCGCACGCAGGAAGTTGTAGCGCTCGCGGGTGCGATTGAAGGCAAAGCTGCCCACGGGTTCGCTGTTGTCCCACGTCAGGGACAGATGGCCGCCCAGCTCCACCATCGCTTGCGTGATGGCCTGCTGCAGTTCGGTTCCCTTGATTTTCAGTCCGGAGGACTCGGCGCCCAGACCCATGCCTTCTTCGGTCGCGGCAACCGTGCGGAAGTTGGTGTACTCAAGTGCGGCTAGATCGATCTCCAGTTCGGCGACCCTGCGGCGGGCAAAAGGGTCATCCCAGCGGGAACCGTTGCCCTGTTTCGTGTCCTTGAGCATCTGCTTAAGGCGTTCGATTTCCCGCTTCGAGTCGGCAACGCCGGCGATAGTGGTTCGTTCATGGGTCAGCAGAAACTTGGCAATGGTCCACCCCATGCCTTCGCTGCCGACCAAGTTCTCTACGGGCACCCTGACATCGGTAAAATACACCTCGTTCAGGTGGTGATGCCCGTCGATGGAGTGAATGGGCCGAATCTCGATGCCCGGCGTGTTCATGTTGATCAGCAGGAAGGAAATGCCCTGCTGCTGCTTTACGGATGAGTCCGTACGCACAAGGCAAAAACACCAGTCCGCCCAGTGCGCCTGTGTCGTCCAAATTTTCTGGCCGTTGACGACGTAATGGTCTCCGTCCAGTACGGCAGCCGTTTTCAGGGACGCCAGATCCGATCCCGCATTCGGTTCGGAATAGCCCTGACACCAGTGGACATTGCCGCTGATGATGCCTGGCAAGTGCTGCTGCTTCTGCTCGGCGGAGCCAAAGGCGCAGATGACCGGGCCGACCATGGAAACACCGAACGGCGACACCGGCGGTGCGCCCGCGCGAGCGCGCTCAAGGTCAAAAATGTATCGCTGTGTTGCCGTCCATCCAGGACCACCATGCTGGGCAGACCATCCGACAACCAGCCACCCCTTCCTGCCGAGCACTTGCTCCCATCCATGTTGTTCGTCCCGGTTCGGCATTTGGCCATTATCCGCACGCGATCTGAGCGAAGCAGGTACGTTTTCGGCGAACCACTGGCGCACTTCGTTCTGGAAGGCCAGTTCTTCTGTAGTAAACTCAAGATTCATGGTGTTTCCGTCTTGTTGGTTTTTAGAGATGAAAAATAGATGACGTCTGTTTTCAGCCGACGTTTCTCGACATGTCCTGCCAGTACGGTTTTCGCAACTCCGTCTTCAGGACCTTGCCGGCGCCGCTTAATGGCAATGGCTCATGGCGGATATCCACACTCCGCGGTAGCTTGTAGCCGGCAATACGATCCCGGCACTGGGAAATGATGTCGGCCGGGACAAGGTTCACCCCAGGCTTGGGAACGACAATGGCGTGCACGCACTCGCCCCATTTTTCATCAGGAATGCCGATCACCGCGCATTCCTGCACGCCGGGATGCAGATGGATGGCACCCTCCACCTCCACGGAAAAGACATTCTCGCCGCCCGTGATGATCATGTCCTTGGCACGGTCTACGATAAACACGAAGCCGTCCTTGCACATGTAGCCCAAATCACCGGTATGCAGCCAGCCATTGCGCAAGGTCTCGCGTGTCTGCTGCTCCAGTTGCCAGTAGCCCCGCATCACGTTCGGCCCTCGCACGCAGACTTCGCCGATGGTACCGGGCGACACCTCACTGTCTTGAGCGTCAAGTATCCTGACATCCACACCATAGGCAGGCTGGCCAGCGCTCTCCAACCGGTCGCCGCCTGCGGCGTGCTGCTCGGGGGACAGGAAGGAGATAACCGGGGAGGACTCGGTCTGGCCATAGCCTTGGGTAAAGCCGACCCCTGGCATCTGCTGCATGGCGCGCATCAGTACGGCTCTCGGCATCGGCGAGGCGCCATACATGAGGCGGCGCAGGCTGGAAATGTCGTAGTCGCTTATCTTTCCGGAACTGACCAGTAGATTGATCATCACAGGTACGAGCAAGGCATGCGTCACCCGCTCGCGCGCCATCGTGGCAAGCACGTTCTCCACGTCGAAGCGCGGCACCGCGCAATGCGTCGCACCCGCCATAGTGACGGCAAAGGTGCTGGCCATGTCGGCGAGGTGGAACATCGGCGCAGCATGCAGGTAGATCGTGCTCGCGTCATAGGCCAGCGCCGGCAGTACATTGAGCGCGTTGGCCAAGAGATTGGCATGGGTAAGCATGACGCCCTTGGACTTTCCCGTGGTGCCACCGGTATAAAAAAGGCCTGCCAGGGTATCGCCGCCGACTGCGGCATCGGGAACCACCGAGCCCGTCGCCACGAGCGCTTCATAGGCGAGGTAGCCATCTGGCACTGCGCCGTCACTCATATAAATGATGTGCTCAACCGTAGTCATGGCTGACCGCAGCGCCGCCAGTATCGGGGCAAAGGTCTCGTCGATGAAAAGCACACGGCTGCCGGAGTCGTTCAGCGTGTAGGCGATTTCAGCCGGAGTCAGCCGAATATTGACCGGATTACAAGCGGCGCCAGCCCAAGCGACGGCGTAGAAATACTCAACATAGCGATCGCTGTTGAGCGAGAGGATGGCCACTCGATCTTCCGAACCCACACCCAATGCGCGCAAGGCTCCGGCCAGACGGGCGACACGCGCCCCGACCTGGCGCCAGGTGCGGCGGCGCTCTCCGTCAATGGTGGCGAGTTGGTCGCCGCGGGTCTGGAGCGCGCGATGCAGACCTTGAGTCAGGGACATGGTGTACTCCTTACTGGTGGCACTGGGCCGCCTTAATGTTGGTCGATAAAGGCCAGAATGGCATCCGAAAAGATGTCGTTGCGGTCGCCAGCGACCATGTGGCCAGCCTGCGCAATCTCGACAATTTCGGCATGGGGAATGAGTTCGCGCAGCTCGCGCACGCCTTCTTCGCTGACGATGTCGCTCTGCGTGCCCCGGACGAGCAGTGTCGGCACCTGAATGCGGCGTGCCGCAGCGATACGCCTTTCCTGCTGCTGTGTCATCATGGCTGGGTCGGCCCGCTCCGGATGCTCTAGGAGGCGCGGATCCCAGTGCCAGCGATAGCGACCGTCGCTGCAAAGGCGCAGATTTTTGCGTAGACCCGAGCCATCGCCAGCCTGTTGGCGCTGCGGATTGTAAGCTGCTACGGCAGCGCGTGCCGTCTCAAGCGATTCAAAGCCATCCGGATAGCCACGCATGAAGGCCACGATACGGGCAACGCCCTCGGGTTCAATGCGGGGTGCGATATCGACGAGCACGAGCGCGCGACAGGCCAGCCTCCCCTCGCCCACGCCTATCAGCGCGGTGATGCCGCCCATGGAAGCACCGACGAGTACCGGCGCGCGGCCGTCCTGTTCCGGCAACGCAGTCAGGTCGGTGACCAGCGTGTCAACGCTGTAATCACTATCAGGTGCCCAGTCGCTGTCGCCATGGCCTCGTGTATCGATGCTCATGGCTTCGTAGCCGCGTTGCGCGATGCGCTGCGCCGCGCCAGCCCAGGCATGGCGTGTCTGGCCGCCGCCATGCAGGAACAACACCGGTCCGTTACCGCCACGGCCCCAGCGCTCACCGTACAGGTGTACACCGCCGTGCCCGCACCATTCGAACAGGTCGCCCTTGTCTCGGGAGGCCAGCGCCTGCGGTGCATTCAAGGCAAGATTCATGTCGTGTAGTACTCCTTATTCAGAGTCAGGCCAGCCGGGTCAGCAGGCGCAGGGCTTGCCCGTAGCGGCGCGGAAACAGGCGCTGCAGGACGTCCAGCGCCACTGCATCCGGCCCCACCAGAATGCGCGGATTCTTGCGTCGCACCCCGTCGAGAATGATGTGGGCTGCTCGCTCCGGTGTGGTCAGCGTCAATCGGTCGAACAGGGCAACAAAACGCTCCCGGTCGCGGTCGCCGCCCGGCCCCCGGTGAAAGCGAGCGTTGCGTGCGATATTGGTGCGAACGCCGCCCGGGTGCACACTGTGTACGCTGACCGCTCCGCCAGCGAGCTCGGCGGCAAGCGCCTCGGTGAAGCCGCGGATAGCGAACTTGCTGGCATTGTAGGCCGACTGGGTCGGCACAGCGATGAGTCCGAAGGCGCTGGAAATGTTCACCAGCGCCGCGCGCTCCTGACGGAGCAACTGCGGCAGGAAAGCCTGGCTGCCGTGCACCATGCCCCAGAAATTGATGTCCATAACCCAGGCAAAATCCTCATGGGTCATGTGCTCGACTGTCTCGGCAAGGCCGACCCCGGCATTATTGATGACGAGTGCGGCACCGCCGGTCTCGCGCATCACCGCGTCGGCAAAGGCGAACATTGCTTGGCGGTCGGCCACGTCAAACGCTTCGATGCGCTCGACGCCGCGCAGTCGAGCCGCGACAGTCAGCAGCGCAGCGTGATTGCGGTCCACCAGTACAAGGCGCCCCCCCTGATGGTCAAGCGCTTCCGCTAGAGCCAAGCCGATGCCGGACGCGGCGCCGGTGATTACACATACTTTCCCACGCCACGATTCCATTGTATTTCTCCTCTCTCTACATACCATTTCGCTGGCGGCCGGACGCTAGCCAATACGCTCCACGCCCTTCCAGAACGCCGCCTCAAGCTGCTTTTTGGGCAGCTTGCCCGCCAGATTGCGTGGCAGGTGGCCGAATTCGACTCGGCGTGGGACCTTGAAGCCATACAGTCCCTGCTCGCGGCAGTGCGCCAGGATATCCTCGGCGGTCACTGACGCCGCATCCTCCCGCAGTTCGACCACTGCCGCAGGAACTTCGCCCAGATCGGGGTCCGGTGCGCGAACCACCGCGACGTCGAGCACATCGGGATGGCGCTTGATGACCTCTTCGATCTCGTTGGGAAAGAGGTTAACGCCGCCCGTGATGATCATTTCCTTCTCACGTGAGGTGAGGTAGAGGAAATCATCCGAGTCGAGATAGCCGATTAAGCCGTCGTCGTACCAGAGCTGACCCTCTACCTCGATGAAGCAGTCATCCGTCTTTTTCTGCTCGCCGACGTACTGCAAACCGAATGTGAGCGCGGAGCGCACCAGCACCTTACCCTCGACACCACACGCAGCCCAGCTCCCCGTCGCAGCATCGTAGATCCGACACTGCGCGGCCCGAACCTTGCCAACGCTGCGGTATCGCTCCGGATGGCGGGCATAGTCCCCGGGCAGCAGGATAGTAATGATGCCCGTCTCCGAGGCACCGTAATACTCGTGGAATACATCCCGTGGCGCGCCTTGTTTCTGGAACAGCGCATTGATGGCTATCTTCACAGGGGCCGGACAGGGTGCGGCGGCGCAAATCAACGTTCGCATACTCGACAAGTCATAGCGCTGCCTGACCTCGTCGGGCAGCGCCAGTACGCGCTCCAGCATGGTTGGCGCCACGAAAGTCCAGCTGATGCGTTCCGCCTCGATCATCTGCAGGAAAGCCTCAGCCGTAAACTTGCGCATCGGCACCACGGTCCCGCCAAAAAGGAAGGGCAACACGGCCACCTGCACGCCGGCGTGATAGAGCGGCCCCGGCACCAGCGAGCGGGCATTGCCGCTTTGCGCGTCGTGCAAGTCACCCAACCCGTACCAGCCGAGGGCGGAGAGCTGACCCAAGGCCATGCGCAGGGCCTCGTCTCGGCTCGCTCCCCGGCGGGCACTGTCAGTCTCGCCGAACATGGCCGCTTGATCCAGATTGATGAATTTTGGCGTACCCGTGGTGCCGCCGCTGTACGCTTTCGCCGACAAATGAAAAGTTCCCGGACGCAGCCGTGGCAAGGCGTCGGCCAGCAGGCGCTCGTAGGCGAGCGTGCCTGACGGCGCGTCCTGGCTGCCTACAACCAGAATGTGGCTGACCGTCGTGAGCTGGTCGCGTACAGCGAGCACTCGATCCAAGAAATCAGCATCGACCACCACAACCTTGGCGTTCGCACGTTGGATGCACTGCGCCAGTTCGACCGGCTTCAGGTGCCAGTTGAGCATCGGCATGATGATGCCGGAGAGATTGCATGCTTGATTGATCTCAAACCATTCGGCCCCGTTCTGCAAGAGGACGGCACAGGCATCGCCTTCGCGAAGGCCTAGCGTATGGAGCGCATCCACGACGCGCAGGACACGCTCGCGGAATGCCAAAAAAGAGAGTCGGCGCTTGCCATCAATCACCGCCTCGCGCGTGCCAAGACTTTCCCAGAAGCCCAGAAAAAATTCGCGCCCCAGCCCAGAGTTCTTCCGGTGATGCCGCCAAGCGGCGCCCAGCAGGTTACGGGCAAGGCGGCTTGCGCCCATTTGGCCGATCACTGCCCCTGCGGCAAGCCTTGCCTCACCCGAGGCCAGCAATTTCAATCGAGACATAGATCTTCGTCCTTTACCACTTTAAGCTGGCATGTGGTCACCGGGGCAAACACGGTGAAATCATATTTTTCGGGTCGGAATGTCTTCGCGCGCAGGACATACTCTGACGCGAGTCCGGGAAAGAGTGCGTGGTTCTCGCCATTCGCGTCGAGATACCAACTGCGGCAGCCTGAGGTCCACGAGGTATGCCGCATCCGCGCCTGCAACGCATCGTGCCAGGCATCTTGCTCACACTGGCGCACGTTGAGGTAGCGCAGATTACGCTCGAAAAGTGTCTTGAGCGCCTGCGTGATGTAGCTGGCCTGCGACTCGGTGTAGACCAGCACTGAGGTATGACCGGGGCCGGTATTAGGCCCCAGCATCAGGAACCAATTCGGGAAACCGCTGACCGCCATGCCAAGGTAAGCCTTGCTGCCGCGCGCCTTCCACGCGTCGCTAAGCGACACGCCTTCCAGTCCGCGTACCTCGAAGGGCGCATTGCCTATGTCCAAGCGAAAGCCCGTGGCCAGCACGATAACATCCACCTCGTGCGTCGTGCCGTCCGCCGTCACCACCCCCTGAGGAGTGACGCGAACGATGGCGTCAGTGATGACATCGACGTTTTCCCGCGCCAGGGCCGGAAAATAGTCGTTCGACAACAGGACTCGCTTGCAGCCGATATGGAAAGCCGGCGTCAGCTTCCGGCGCAGCGCCGGGTTCTGGATCTGCCCCTTGAGATAGGCACCCGCCGCTCGTTCGAGCAGACGGGAGGCCGGTGAATCGACGATAACGAGTGGTCCGAAAATTGCTTCGCTGGCCGCGAAAATACCGTTCCGAACGGCCCGCTGCAAGACAGGCAGCCGCGCAAACAGGCGGCGGGTGCGCGCTGCCACCGTGAAATCGGGCTTGGGCAACACCCAGGCCGGCGTGCGCTGGAAGACGTTGAGTTGCGACACCGTCGGTTGTATTGCCGGAATGACCTGTATCGCGCTGGCACCAGTACCAATGACGGCGACTCGCTTGTTCCTGAGATCAACATCGTGCCGCCAACGTGCCGTGTGGAATTGCTGGCCCTTGAAAGTCTCAAGCCCGGGAATGGCCGGATACGCCGGATTCACGAGCCCGCCCACGGCCGAGACCACCGCACGGGCGGTCAACTGACTGCCGCCCTCCAGCGTCAAGCGCCAGAGGCCGACCCTGGCATCGAAGACCGCCTGCTGGACATTAGCGCCGAAACGCAGCCAAGGCATGAGATCGTATTTCTCTACGCAGTGGCGAATGTACTGGTGGATTTCACGGTTGCCAGCGAAGCTGCGACTCCAGTCAGGCCGTTGGGCGAAGGAATAGGAATACACCACAGACGGCACGTCACAGGCGCAGCCGGGGTAAGTGTTATCCCGCCAGGTGCCGCCGACATCATCCGCCCGCTCAAGAATGACAAAATCGGTGATTCTGGCCTGCTTGAGGCGAATCCCTGCGTTGATTCCCGAGAATCCTGCCCCGATTACAATCACATGATAGTCCGCCTTTTGCGTCGGGGTCTGGATTGAATCGATCTGACGGTCAGTCCTTCTCATGCCAACACTCCACTACCCAAGGCAGCATCATAATAATCCCATTATTTGGTCAAATGACCAAACCATTACCGCAAAAAAACCATGGCCTGTCAAGCTTGATCCTTAATGCGTGAAATGCCCTGACAGCGCCAAGCGAGAGTTAATTGTCTTTTCGAAGAAGAGGTTCAGCTATTCAAGGCAAAGATTTCCAGTTTGGGCGATGACGAAATCGTCCCCTTGCTAAACGTTGTTCTGCAGTCCATCAACCAGTTGTTCACCTTGCGCCACGATTGGAAGGGCTGAGCCTTATAAGGGCCATTCTGATGCACGATAATTAATGAGGTGGCCTGTAATGATATAAATTTGGCACTTTTTGACATACTGGCTAACCGTACTTGCTGATAGCATCGTTTTAATTTGGTCAAATGACCAAGAGAAAGGTCAACGCTGTGAGTCAATTATCACTCACCGTGCCATTACAGAAGGAGTACACCTCATGATTGAAGAAACCACCACCCTGAAAGCCAGTCGCCGCCAGCCTGCAGGAGCCCGCGTCGGCATTCCGCCCCGGCAGATGGATTTCCACATGGATGCTACGAACCGCTACTTCTACGATGACAACGCCACGGCCACCTTGTTCTTCGCCATGCTGTCGAGCTGGTTTCCTCCCGGTGAGCGCTTCTTCATGAACTCTGTAAGGAATTATCGCGACCTCGTCCAAGACGTCAGGCTGAAGGATCAGGTTTCCGGCTTTATGGGGCAAGAAGCAATCCACGGGCGCGAGCATGACAGGCTAAATCAACTGCTCGAACAGCGCGGCATTGACCTGCGCTTTCCGGTGGCTGCTGCAAAACTGGGACTTGGCTTACTGGAGCGACTGCCAAAGAGCACCCAGATCGCGGCCACAACATTCATGGAGCATTTTACAGCACTGCTTGCCGAGGATCTGCTGGAGAACCCCGAGTTTGCTGAAAAGGCTGATCCGGAGATGATCAAGCTCTGGCAGTGGCACGCATTCGAGGAACTCGAGCACAAGGCGGTTGCCTATGATGTGTACGAATTGGTAGGCAATTCGCGTATTGAGCGTGCAACCGCCGCCGCCGCCGTGGTTGTCACGATGGTTCCTGCTGTGTTCCTGAGTTGGGCGTGGTTGGTGGCACGAGAGGGCAAGGCCACCGATATCCGGGATATCCGCAAAGGGTTGAATCTCATGCTCGGCCCCCAAGGTTTTGTCACGGGCATTCTGCCGAAATTGCCGTTGTTCCTTGCCAAGCACTTCCATCCTGCGCAGCACGACACCAGCGCGCTAGAGGCAAAGTGGGCAAAGGCCATGTTTGGCGACAACGGCTTTCTGAACACTTACTTCAAGAATCGCTCTGCCGTCATGGAAACGGCTGTACATTGAGAAAACGGCTGACTGCAATGACAAACAACCACGTCGATGTACTCATCGTAGGCGCCGGCATCTCTGGCATCAGCGCCGCCTATCACTTGCAGAGCAAGTGCCCGGGGAAAACTTATGCCATTCTCGAGCGCCGCACGGCAATTGGCGGAACTTGGGATATCTTTCGTTACCCAGGGATCCGGTCAGATTCAGACATGTTCACCCTTGGCTATAATTTCAAACCGTGGACGGATCCGCAGATCATCGCTGATGGCCCCAAGATTCGGGATTACGTGCGTCAAACTGCCTGGGAAAACGGCATTGACAGGCATATCCGCTTCGGGCGCAAGGTCATCAGGGCGTCTTGGTCGAGTGAGACAGCCTTGTGGACCGTGGAGACGCGGGTCGGCAATTATGATGCCGGCACGGAACCAAAGGAGGGGGATGCCACAGAGACCTATACCTGCAACTTCTTGATGATGTGCTCCGGCTACTATAACTACGACAAAGGGTATGTGCCGGAGTTCAAGGACTTGCCGAAATACAAGGGTCGGTTCGTGTTGCCGCAGTTCTGGCCCAAAGACCTTGATTATACAGACAAGAGGGTTGTGGTGGTCGGCTCAGGCGCGACGGCTATTACCATTGTCCCGGCCATGACCGACAAGGCCGCACACGTCACCATGCTGCAACGTTCTCCCACCTACGTTCTTAGCGTGCCACAAAAGGATCTGGTCTCGGAGGCCATGCGCCGGATGCTCCCCGAAATGCTCGTATACCGCATCGGCCGGACGCGCAATATTGCGCTGACTGCGGGAATGTTCAAACTGTCGCGCTCGCGACCGTTGGCTGTCCGGCGTATGCTGCTTGCACAAGTGCGGGCGCAGGTGGGCAAGAGTGTTGACATAAAGCACTTCACGCCGACCTACAATCCTTGGGATCAGCGCCTTTGTGCGGTGCCTAACGGAGATCTGTTCAAAGCCCTTAAAGCGGGCAAGGCGTCGGTGGTGACCGATCATATTGATCGCTTCACCGCGCACGGCATCAGGCTGAAGAGTGGGCAGGAGCTACCGGCAGACATAGTTGTTTGTGCTACCGGCCTCGAACTGCAACTCTTCGGAGGAGCCGAGTTTATTGTGGATGGCAAGCCTTTCCAAGCCAGCCAGTCGCTAAATTATAAAGGCATGATGTTCAGCGACTTGCCGAACTTATCGAACACCATGGGTTACACCAATGCCTCATGGACGTTGAAGGCAGATCTGATCGCCGAATACGTGTGCCGTCTTCTCAAGCACATGGACAAGACCAGCACGAAGATATGCGTGCCACGCGTCAACGATACTTCCATCAAGCGAATGCCGTACCTTGACATGACCTCAGGTTATTTCCAGCGCGCCGTTGATCGCCTGCCTCGTCAGGGCGACAAGGTGCCGTGGCGGCTGTTTCAGAATTATGCGCTCGACATGAACATGATTCGCCGCGGCAGGGTCGATGATGGAGCGATGCTGTTCAGCAGGCCGCAAGTAACCGCAGATTCCAGGCGGGCCGCGATCGCCTCGTGAAGCGCGTCGCGGTAGAGAAAACTATGGGGCAGCTTGTTTCCTTGATGACAAGTGCGCTGCCTTGATTAAGCGGATTCATTCCCAAAGGAGGTTGTATGAGCGATTTTGTGGAGGCCCTGGTAGCTGCCTACCCAAATGTCCCCTTTCAGAAATTGTTAGGGGTTGAGATTGTTGAGCTTGTCCCAGATCGGGCCACCATTAAGGTTCCATTCCGTCATGACTTGGTGGGGGGTGGCGAAGCACTGCATGGTGGCGTCATGAGCAGCCTGCTCGACTTGACCGGGGCGCTTGCCGCCTGGTCCAGCCATGATGTCTCGCGGGGTGTCAAGGCCGCTACGGTGAGCCTCACGATTAATTACCTATCGGCCGCTATCGGGAAGGATATTCTGGCGACGGGTATCGTCCGACGTCGCGGCAAGGAATTGGTGTTTTGTGATGTGGACATTGTCGATGCCGATGGCAAGGCGGTGGCAAGTGGATCGATGATTTATCGAATCGTCTGAAGCTTGTGTGCTGTTGGAATACTCCCGAGCAGGTTCCGTGTCCTGCTCAGGCGGGTCGGCTCGTCTTTGTCGTAAACCTGGCGGCTGGTATCCGGGTGATCGAAGGGGCGTATCACATCCAGAATGAGAATGCCTGCGACAGCCGGCTGCAGCAGAAGATGGTACGCTTTCACGGCGGTGCGGCCAAGTATTTGGCGAATTACTTGAGCTGGACGATTTTGGGAGTGATTTGGGCCAAATATCGCGCCTGCCATGCGCCTGAGTGTCGCCTTGGCGCGCGAATTACTTTTAACAATTAACGACGACATAGCCCTTTTCTATGGCGCTATTGTCCAAAACTCACAACCGGATAATCACTATGAATGCCATCAGTCCCATCATCTACACCGAATCCGATCCCACCCAGATGAAGCGTGTTTTTGACGACCAACTGGAAACAGCCCTGCGCTGGCGTCAGTCCACCGCCACTGAACGGCTGAACCGCATCAAGCGCCTGCGCGAAGCGCTGCTGGCAAAGCGGGAAGACTTCTACAAGGCTTTCGCCAGCGACTACCGCAAACCGGTTGCAGAGGTCGATATCACTGAATTCATGCCGGTGCTGGATGAAATCCGTCACGCCATCGGCCGCCTGAAGCACTGGATGAAACCGCAGCGGGTATGGCCGACCAGCCTGATGATCGCCACAAAGGCCTGGGTGCAGTATCAGCCCCGCGGGCGCGTACTGATTATTGCGCCGTGGAATTACCCGCTAAACCTCTGCTTTGGCCCGTTGGTGTCGGCGCTGGCCGCCGGAAATACCGTCATTCTCAAACCCTCGGAAATGATGCCGGCGGTGTCGAAAGTGATGGCCGATATCATCCGCGATGTCTTCCCGGAAAACGAAGTGGCGCTGTTCGAAGGCAGCCTGCCGACGGCGACCGCCTTACTGGACATGCCCTTCGACCACATCTTCTTCACCGGCTCACCGATGGTGGGCAAAGTGGTGATGACCGCCGCCGCCAAGCACCTGACCAGCGTCACGCTGGAGCTGGGCGGCAAGTCTCCCACCATTGTCGACGCCAGTGCCAACCTGAAGACCGCCGCCGAAACGCTGATGTGGGGCAAACTCCTCAACGCGGGACAGACCTGCGTCGCCCCCGATTACCTGTATGTGCATGCCTCGGTGAAGGACGCTTTTGTCGCGGAATGCCGGACGATTATCGAGGCCCGCTATGGCAAGACCGCTGCTGAGCAGAAAGCGAGCCCTGACCTGACGCGTATCGTCAATCCGCGTCATGCCGGACGGGTCGCTTCGCTGTTGCAGGATGCGGTTGGCGGCGGCGCGAAGGTGCTGACCGGCGGTGATGTTGATGTCAGTGATTGCTGGGTTTCGCCAACCCTGCTGGACCAGGTGCCGGGCGATTCCCGCATCATGGAGGAAGAGATTTTCGGACCGGTGCTGCCCATCATCCCCTTCAACGATCTGGATGAAGTGATCGCCGATATCAACGCGCGGCCGAAACCGCTGGCACTGTATTTGTGGAGCCACAATCAGGCCAACATTGACCGGGTGATGGAGCGCACGTCCTCCGGCGGCGCGTGCATCAACCACTGCCTGATGCAGGTCGCGCACGGTAACCTGCCTTTTGGCGGCGTGAATAATTCGGGAATCGGCAACGCGCACGGGCATTTCGGCTTCAAAGCTTTCTCGCACGAACGGGCGGTCGTGCGCGCCTCCGCGATCATGCTGGTGCGGCTGTTTTTCTCACCCTATAACGCGACGCGGATGAAGGTAATCAAGATGGCGCTGGACTCGTTGAAACTGCCGATGGTGTAACGTCTCAGGGGCTTTTGGCGTATAGGCTGGGGGTTGCAGCCACCCTCCTCCATACTGCGTATCGCAACCAGCCAAGACAGCCCTTGGTTCATACCACCCCGACACGTTCCCACCATTGACGGTTTTTCCGGGCGGACTGATTTCAACGGCGGCGCCATTTCCTCCGGCTTCAGCAGCTCAGCCGCAATGGGTGACGAAAATCCTGTATTGCATTCCGCCGCCCTCGGCGTATCACGCCTAAATACCGGAAAAATTGACGGCACGTCATCGGCCAGACGCCAAGATCACGCTGAATTGGGAGCGTGATGGCTGTATATAAATACTTGGGCTATCTGGGGTCGTCTCAGGAATCGGAAATTAAATGGTTTCATCGGCCGTAGCGGCCTGAACCCGCCCACCCCGATCTTGACACGGCTGCGCCACAGATAATCCCCGTCAGGTTGATGTGTTCCCAACCCAGCGACGATAAGTACAAACAGCGCCTCATCAATCGGCTGACCATGATCCTGCAAGGCCCTTACCGCCCCAACTCCCGCAACGCGACGGCCAGCCGTTTTGACGCGGCTGGCGCAGCATCAGGGCCGTCTTGGCGTTTCCATCGCCACGTTGTATCGGTGGCTATCGGCGACTGACCGTGCTTAGTTTGCTTTATTTCCGGCTCGTGATCTGACCCCGCTTTATGCTATTATATAGATGACATGCGAATGATTATGGTGCGAATCAATGTCCGCTACCTCCATCGAAGAACGTTTTGCACTGGCGCTGCACAACACGGCCCGAATTTGGCGACAGGCAGTTGACCGCCGTCTCCGGCACCTGGGAGTAGGCCAAGCTGGCTGGCTGGCCATCACGGCCATCGCCAAGGCTAAAAGCGCCCTCTCACAGATCGAACTGGCACATGCGTTGGGTGTGGAAGGCCCCTCTCTGGTCAGCCTCATCGACCGTCTCGTCAAGTCTGGTCTGGTGGAGCGGCATCCATCTGAAACAGACCGGCGAGTCAAGCATGTATTGCTGACGGAAGCAGGGCGCGAGCTTTATGCCAACGTGAAGTCCGAAGCCGCCCTCTACCGACAAGAGGTCTTGAACGGTTTGGATCGAGATCGACTGCTTGATGTCACCGAGCTCCTTGAAACCTTGCAATCCAAGATTGAGGAGGCGCTATGAATTCAGAGGCAGCCCAAAGCCCGACACAGCCTATTCAGCATCGCGGCATGATCACGATTTCGATCATGCTGGCAACGATCATCCAGGCGTTGGATGGCACGATTGCCAACGTGGCCTTGCCCCATATGCAAGGCAACCTTTCGGCGTCTCAGGATCAGATTACCTGGGTGCTGACCTCCTTCATCCTGGCCTCTGCCATCACCATGCCCCTGACTGGCTGGCTGTGCGACCGGTTCGGGCGCAAGAGTGTGTTTCTGGCCTCGATTGCCGGGTTCACCATCGCCTCAGTGCTATGCGGCATCGCTGGCTCACTTACCGAGATTGTGCTGGCTCGTTTCATCCAGGGGATTTTTGGTGCGGCGCTGGTCCCTTTATCCCAAGCTGTCCTGCTCGACATCAATCCGCGTGAGAAGCACGGTTCGGCCATGGCCGTATGGGGGATGGGCGTCATGATCGGCCCGATCCTTGGCCCGACGCTGGGCGGCTGGCTCACCGATGCCTACGACTGGCGTTGGGTGTTCTTCATCAACGTGCCGGTGGGTGCCATGGCGCTCTACGGGGCATGGCGTTACATCCCACGGACGCTTGCCACACGCCGCATGCGTTTTGATATGTTCGGCTTCGTGACCTTAAGCCTTGCCATCGGGGCTTTGCAGATGCTGTTGGATCGGGGAGAGCAGAACGACTGGTTTTCCTCGCGCGAGACCTGGATCGAGGCGATTCTGCTGGCGATCAGCTTCGCCTATTTTGTGGCACACACCGCTCTGCGGCCTGCGGGTAAGTCATTTTTCGATTATCGCCTGCTGATGAACTCCAACTACGTCACCGGGCTGGTCTTCATCGCTATCGTGGGCATGGTGCTGTTTGCCACGCGCGCGCTCACCCCTTCCATGTTGCAGGGCCTGATGGGTTATCCAGCGGCAGCGGCCGGACTGGTCACTGCTCCCAGTGGCTTGGGAACGATGCTGGCCATGGTCATCGTCGGCCGTTTGGTTGGCAAGATAGATGTGCGCTATCTCCTGGCGGCCGGATTTGGGCTGACTGCTCTTTCCTTGTGGCAGATGAGCAGGTACACGCTTGTGCTGTCGCAGTCCGACATTGTTTGGCCTGGCGTGATTCAAGGCATCGGCTTGGGACTGGTCTTCGTTCCGTTGAGTACAGCGGCGTTTTCGACCTTGTCGCCAGAAATGCGCGCGGAGGGCGCAGCCATCTACAGCCTGGTGCGTAATATCGGCAGCAGTGTGGGTATAGCACTGGTTCAGACCCTGTTGACCCGCAATACGCAAATCGCCCACGCCTCGCTGACCGAGCACATCAGCGTAGCCAACGCCACGTTACAAAGCCCGTCGATCAATGCTTTCTATGGCACCTCTGGCGCGGGCGCTGCCTTGCTCAACACAGAGATCACGCGGCAGGCATCAATGATCGCCTACATCGATGACTTCTGGATGATGTTCCTCATGACGCTGGTCATCATCCCCTTGTTGATCTTGATGCGACCGGAGCGCTCCAAAGATGCCGGCCAAATCGACCATGCCGCCATGGAGTAACTATGCATACCACTTATCCATCCATCTTCAAACGCTCGTACCTCATGCTGGCGATCAGCCTGTCACTGGCAGCGTGCGTGAGCGTTCCACCCGAGTCCAGCACGCTGCGCCAGTCAGATGGCAGTGCGGTGCAACTGCCCGACGATCTCCGTCAAGCCGCAGAATGCGCATGGCCTCGGGATGATTGGTGGCAGCGATATGACGATGAACAACTAAACCGCCTGATCGAACAGACACTGCATGACAACCCAAGCCTTGAAGCAGCGACTATCCGGGTCTACGCGGCCCAGGCGGCTCTGGTCATCACGCGCGCCGGCGATAAGGTGAGTGTAGGTGTCGATGCATCCACCAACCGGCAACGCTACTCGGCCAACGGACTGTTTCCTGCCCCCATTGGCGGGAGCACGTTCAGTGACTTCAATGTGCAGTTGGACCTCCGAAAAGACATCGATGTTTGGGGCAAGAATCGCGAGCTGATTACCGCAGCGGCTGGCGAGAAAGCGGCGCGACAGGCGGAGCAGGCTCAGGTGCGTCAGGCGCTGGCACTGTCAGTGGCGCAGAGCTACTTCGAGTTTCAGGCCGATGGTGCGGTCATGGCGGATCTGCAAGAGCAGATTGGTGTCCAGCAGGCGCTGGTGGAGGACAAACAAAAGCGTCAGGCGCGAGGATTGGTGTCATCGGACGAGGCGCTGATTGAGCAGTCCAAGCTCGCCGAGTTGAAACGCCGTCTGGCCGAAGTCCAGGCGCATGCCTTGGGGGAAAGGGAAGCGCTGCGGGCACTGGTCGGCGGCAATGCCCCATCGATCAACCTGCTGGCGATTCGTCCCTTGCCGAGGCCTCGCGAGGGGGTTCCCGCTCAACTGGGCTTTGAGCTGCTGGCCCGCAGGCCTGATCTCCAGGCAACACATTTGCGAGTCGAGGCCGCAATGAGTCGTGTCGAGGCCGCCAAGGCCGCGTTCTACCCCGAAATCAACTTGGGCGCGTCCTTGGGACTTGACGCGTTGTCCTTGTCGGATCTGTTCCAGGCAAGCAGCCGCACTTTCCTCATAGGCCCGACGTTGTCACTGCCGATTTTCAAGCGCGACAGCTTGAAAGGCCAGTTAGCGTCCGTGCGCAGTGGGCGGGATGAATTGATCGCCAATTACAACCAGCAAGTGCTGGATGCCACGCGCGAGGTGACACAGACCGCTGCCTCCATCAAGGGCTTGGACAAGCAACTTGAGCAACAACAGGCCATGTCCACCAATACGGCGGCGCTCCAGCGCAATACCAAGGCGAAGCTGGACCGAGGATTGTCGGATCGCGCCAGCCTACTGCGTGCCGACTTGGCGGTGCACCAGGACAAACAAGTCGAATTGACACTGATTCGACAGCGCCTGCAAGCCGATCTGCGGCTGACAAGGGCCTTGGGCGGCGGCTATCACGCTGTCAGCACCGGAACGGCACAGGCCAAGAACACTTAGATGAATTGACGGGAAACGATATGACAGATACTCAACTTGACACAGGCTCCCCCCAACAGCAACGCAAGCGCCGCTGGGTGCTAATCGGCATCACTGCGTTGTTTCTGATCGGCAGTGCGCTCTATGCTGTGTATGCCGCGCTGGTCCTCTCCAAACGGGAGTATACCGACAACGCCTATGTCGGCGGTAACGTGGTGACACTGACCGCCCAAGTCACCGGTAATGTCGTGGCTATCAGTGCGGACGAGACGCAACAGGTTCAAGCAGGCGCAGAGCTGATCAAGCTCGATCCCGTCGATGCAGAGGTGGCCCTAGCCCAGGCCGAAGCGAAATTGGGCTCCGTGGTGCGCCAGCTACGTGAGCAGTACACCGGACTGTCACAGTACGAAGCCACCGTTGTATTGCGACGCAAGGAGCTCATACGGGCTCAGGACGACTTTGCCCGCAGACAGCCCCTGGCGGCGGATCAGACCTTACCGCTTGAAGAAGTGGCGCACGCACAGCAAACCGTCCAGACAGCCGAGTCCGCTTTGAGCGTGGCCGAGAAGCAATTGGAGACAGCTCGCGCAGGTCTGCAAGGAGTCACCATTGAGCAGCACCCAAATGTGCTTGCGGCCAAGGCCGATTTCATCCAGGCGTGGATTGCCGCACGGCGCAATGCGGTGCTGGCTCCGGTTTCGGGTTACATCGGCAAGCGCAGTGTGCAAGTAGGCACTCATGTGGTTCCGGGCACAGCACTGATGACCATCATTCCTGTCGATCAGCTCTGGGTGGATGCCAACTTCAAGGAATCCGAACTGCGCAACATCCGCGTAGGGCAACCTGTCACGCTGGAGGCCGACGCTTACGGCGGCAAGATAGAATATCACGGCAAGGTGCTGGGCTTGTCTCCGGGAACGGGAAGCGCGTTCTCGCTGCTTCCAGCGCAAAATGCCACCGGCAACTGGATAAAGGTCGTGCAGCGCGTGCCGGTTCGCATCGCGCTTGACCCGCAGGAGTTGCGCGCCCATCCACTGCGCGTGGGCTTGTCGATGCTGGCCACCGCGGACACCCATGACACAAGCGGTCAGATGTTGGGCGCACCGGCCCCAGCGAATCCTGCCTATATAACGCAAGCGCCCACCGTGCCCATGAAACAGGCGGATGAAGCGGCCCGAAGTATCATTGCCAAACAATTGGCAAAGGGGTGAGTGCTCGACCACCAAAAAAAATAGGAGAGCAATTTCAGGCTATCCTGGCGCAGCACGCGCATAAATTAGGTTTTCGTTTCCTCGGCTGTCGGCTGCACGTGGCCAGGCTTAAGATTAGAGGCGAGCTATGCGTCACTCACTCTTGCTGCTGTCACTTCTTTGCACAATCGCACCCGGGTATTCCCAAGCCGACAACGCTCCGGTCAATTTTTTCACCTTCACTTTTGAAAATGACTTCTTCGCCGGCAAGGACTACGGCTATACCTCCGGCACCCAGCTCGACTGGGCTCACGGAGATGCCAGGACCTACGACGAGATCGCCCCACACTGGATTACCTCGCTGGCCCGCCCGCTCTGGCTCAGCCAGGACCCGAACCAGAGGCGCGCCGTCTCGTACAAGATCGGGCTCGCCACGTACACCCCGCAAGACATCAGTGACCAGAACCCTCCCAAAGACGACCTACCCTATTCGGGCCTGTTGTACTGGAAAGGCACGCTGCACGCGTATGATGACCACGTTGCCGACCGTGCCTACCTGACGCTGGGTATTGTCGGGCCGGCCTCGGGTGCCGCAGCCGCGCAAAAAACCTTTCATCGCATCATCGGCTCGCAGCAGCCGGAAGGCTGGAGCACCCAGCTCGACAACGAGCCCGTATTCAAGATAGGCGTAGCGCGCAAATGGCGCACGGCAGCCATCGACTTCGACGACAGTCCCTGGGGCATGGACCTGATCACGCATGCAGAGGTCGGCGCCGGCACCTTCGAGAGCACGGCTGACCTCACCTTCAGCATGCGCCTGGGCAAAAACCTAATGCGTAGCTTTCCCACTGCCGGACTGCTTCCTGGGCGTGACACCAACCAGCTGGCAGGTGAGCTTGGAAACGATATCTATTTTTTTATTGCCGTGATGGCACGCTACCAGCCCAATGCCATTTATGTGCAGGGTAATAACTTCGGCGGTAAGGAAACCGACCTCACGCTCCGGCAGGAGCAGTACTTCCTCTCGGGCGGGCTGAGCTGGAACCGTGGCAACTGGGGTTATGAATACGCCTTGGCCCGCAGCACCAAAATCTTCAACAATGCACACGCAGACCAAGTCTTTGGATCGCTCGGCATTACCTACCGATATTGATGGGACGCAGGCACCAAGGTGCCGGCTGTGCAGCGCTTACTGGAAAAAATAGCTCAGGCTCATGCACCAGGGGCTGTCGTCGATGTCGGCTTTGCCAATCGTATTGGAATCACCCACATTGGCATAATAGGGGTCGCCATAGAAAATGGAAAAACCTACGCTAGGCGCTTGCTCCCAACCCTCGTATTCTGCCAGGCAGTAACGCTCGATGTGTTCGATCGCGCGCTTCATGCCGCGCACAAGCTTACTGTTGTTTCCGATGCGCATGGTCAACAGGATCGTGGCGAGTTTCGGTGAAACGGCGAGGCCACGATGCGCCGGTTTTCCATACAAGCCGATCTCAACACCGCGATGACACAGAATGTGGCTCCGCCCTGCCAAAATCGGACGCCGTTACGGCCGATGAAACCGGCTTAGCGTACTTGACTATCCGTTTTCAGAGACGTCCCCTATCTGACGAATTTCCTCTTGTCCGCGGATTCTCCCCTACTTGCACATTTTTTTAGTTTGTGCGATTTTACTGAACGTTCGTTAAGTAGAAAATCTGGGACTCGCTATGACCGCTTCACCCCCCGAGATCACTCGTGAGCGTATCCTCAACAAGGGCATCATGTTGTTTGCCAACGATGGCTTCGAAGGCGTATCCATGCGTCACATGGCGAATGCTGTGGGCTTGACCGTGTCGGCGTTGTATTACCACTTTCCAGACAAAGAGAGTCTGTATCTGGCGATAGTCGAGCACAGTTTTAATAATTGTTTAGCGTCAGCCACACTAGCCGCACAAACCAGTGCCGAACCATGGCAACGCTTGACTGATTTTATTCGTGAATTTATTCAAACGCTGGCTTCTAATCGTGACTTTCAACGTCTGATGCAATGGGTATTATTAGATCAGGATGATCTACGGTCACAAGCGTTGACTGAGCAAGTGTTTGCGCCTTTTTTTGACCAAATTGCCAGCTTGGTGAGTTATGTTGCACCACAGCAAAATGCCCATTTTTTAGCCGTTTCCATTATTAGCTTGATAGTGTTTCCCTTTGAAACCAGCCACGTGCGACGATCATTGACAGGCTATATATCCCTACAGGATCAACCAGAGTTGCTGACCCAGCATATTGTGCAGTTGTTACGTCATGGCGTATTTTCAGATCAAGGGGATAAAGCATGCGCTTTGTGTTAATCCATTTATGCATGATGATGGTACTTTTGCCTGGCTGCAATAATCAGGAAAATGTTCATACTGTAGTTTCACGTCAGGCGCAGACTTATCAGCTTGCCACAGTGCAAGCTAGTACAGGCGCCAAGGATGAATATGTGCGTACTGGCCGTGTGATTTCCGATCAACGCTTAGCACTCAGCTCGCAGTTAACCGGCTATATTCGCGAGATACGTGTACAAGAAGGGGAAAACATTCAGCAAGGTCAAGTGTTGGTGCGTTTAGATGCCAGTCAGGTCGAAGGCGCTATTCAGCAAGCTGGCGCTGAATTACAAGCCGCACAAGCAGCGGTGACCGATGCCAGGACGGATGCTGAGCACTTGCAACTATTATTTAGTCAGGGTCATGCCGCAGATAATGAATTACGCAAAGCGCAATTACGTCAAGACACGGCATTACAGACCTTACATCAAGCACAAGCTGTGCTGACCACCGCCAAAGCACAACGTCAATACAGTGAAATTCGCAGTCCACTCACCGGTGTTGTGGTGGATCGTCAGTTGCGTGTGGGTGATTTAGCCGCACCCAACAATCCTATTTTGACCATTGAAGCCAATCAACAATGGTTATTCAGCACCAGTTTGCCGGAGCAACAATTAGCCAATGTTAGTGTGGGCATGCCCGTGACGGTTTATGTAGACGCCGTACCCCACGCAATAATCGGTCATGTCGCCCGTATTGTACCTAGCCAAGATACATCCACGCACACCTATCAAGTCAAAATCAGTTTGCCAGCCCAGCCTAACCAGCGCTTGTTGTCGGGTATGTTTGGTCGCGCTGTATTCACTTTAGGGCAAACCGCCGAAGTGATCGTGCCGAAATCGGCCCTGATAGAACGTGGTGGCTTACAAGGCGTGTTTGTGGTCGATAACCAGCATAAAGTCCAATTTCGCTGGTTACGTTTGGGACGCGAATGGCCGCAGCAAGTGGCGGTGAATGCAGGGCTGAGTGCCGGTGAACAGGTAGTGGCTATAGCAAGTCCGCAACTGCGTGATGGTGACAGGGTTGTAGCACTCCCTGTGCCACGCTAGGGGATCGACATGCGCTCTCCACAATCAAAAGACACTTCGGCCAACTCAAGCCCAAAATGGAGTTTGGCGGCGTTATTAGCCGATATTTTTATCACCTCTAAACTAACTCACTTGTTTATTCTGGCGTGTTTAGGCATAGGTTTGTATGCCATTAGCCATACCCCGCGTGAAGATAATCCACAAATTACCGTGCCGTCGGCGGCTATCCGTGTTGAGTTGGCGGGAGCCTCGGCTGAGGAGGTGGAGCGTTTACTGGTGCGCCCCTTGGAAGCGAGCATTAAACAAATTCCAGCGGTGGATCATGTCTATGCGACGGCGGCTAATTCGGTCGCCCAGTTGTCGGTGCAATTTGTCATTGGTGAAAATCAAGAAACCGCATTAGTCAAACTCCATGATCGTATTGCCAATACCTCGTTGCCTGTCGGAGCCAGTGTACCGGTGATTCGTGGTGTTAATGTCGATGATGTGCCGATTGTCACTGTGACCTTGGCCTCAGAGCATTATGATGATTATGCCTTGAAGCGTTTAGCTGATCGGCTTCGTGATGGTTTATTGTCGTTAAAATCGGTATCGGCCAGTTATGTGCAGGGCGGTCGCGAGCGTCAGGTGCGTATCGCTCTTAATCCAGAACGATTGCAAGCGTATGGCCTAAGCATGGACGGCATTCGAGCGGCATTGGGTGCTGCTAATATTGCTATGCCTTTAGGAGTGTCCGTACTACAAGGACAAAACCAGCAACTGTTTTTGCAAGGTGAATTTACCTCGGTAGACGATGTGCGCCATGTGGTACTAGCCAGCCATGACGAGCAGGTGGTGTATTTGCAAGATGTGGCACAAATTATCGACGGTCCAACCCAAGAACCAAGCACGCTCAGTCGTTTTGGTTTTGGTGCCGCTGATCGACGCTTTGATCAGAGCCAACAACCCGATATGCCCGCCGTCACTTTGGCCGTGGCAAAACAACGTGGCAGTAATGCGGTGGAAGTGGCCGATGCGGTCTTGGCTCGCGTGGCCAAGATGCAAAAAGCGTTTATTCCCACCGGTGTCCATGTGGTGGTGACACGTAACGACGGCGAAATTGCCAACGATACCGTTAATGGTCTGATGGAGCACTTGGGCATTGCGGTGTTGGCCGTATTTTTGGTCACGTTAGTCTTTCTAGGTCGAAAAGAGGCCTTGATTGTGGGCATGAGTGTGCCGTTAGTGTTGGCGTTGACCTTGGGTATTGCGTGGATAGTGGGCTTATCGATCAATCGGGTGTCGCTGTTTGCCTTGATCTTATCATTGGGATTGTTGGTGGATGACGCCATTGTTGTGATTGAAAACGTGCATCGGCGATATGCCCATTTGGGACAAGCCAACAAGCGGTGGATAACCGTGGAAGCAGCCCGTGAGATCGGCAACCCAACCAATTTGGCCACGTTAGCGGTAATGCTGGTTTTTGGTTCTCTGGTATCAGTGACAGGAATGGCGGGCGAATACTTTTATCCCATGGCTTTTAATGTGCCCGTGGCGATGGCGTGTTCGTTATTAGTGGCGTATACCGTGGTGCCGTGGGCGGCCCATCGCTGGTTGAAGGCAGGGGAAGGCCATGCCTTAGAGCAAGCCATCGATGCAGCACAGCCACCCACTCACGGCATTCAAGCGTGGTATCGCCGATTATTGATTCCCTTGGTCGATCACGCTCGATATCGTCGCTTGGCATTTGCAATGGTATTAGCATTAATTTTGTTATCGTTGTTACAACCCGCCTGGCAATTCATCCGTCCACAAGGTGTAGGCGGGCCGCAGGCGTCGTTTGGTGTTGAAATGTCGATGATGCCATCGAATAACAAAAACACCTTTAACATCACCTTGGATTTGCCCGAAACGGCAGCGGTGGAAGAAACCGATCGGGTTGCGCGAGCCGTGATTGAGGTGTTACGTCACGATCCGCAAGTCACCGACTATCAATTGTGGTTAGGGCAATCCGGTGTGATCGACTTTAGTGGCTTATTACGCGGTGCGGCGGAAAAAACCGGTTCGCATGTGGCGGAAATTCGGGTCAATTTACGCGATAAACATCAACGCCAGCTCACCTCCATGGCAATTGTTCGTCAATTGCGACCCAAACTACAGGCGGTGGTTAGCCACTATCACGGGGCTACCATACAATTGCTAGAAGATCCGCCAGGCCCACCCGTACGTTCGACGGTACTGGCCGAAATTTATGGCAACGATCCGGCGCAGTTACACTGGATTGCCCAACACGTAGAAAAAGAATTTCGGCACACATGGGACATTGCCGAAGTTAAATCTTCCGAACCTGTGGACATCACACGCCACACGCTGGTGATTGATCGTGAAAAAGCGGCTTTGTCGGGTGTCAGTGCCGCCGAGATCGCTACCGCACTCAACCGTTTATGGACAGGTGAAACCTTGGGCCGTGTCCATGTCAGTGGTGAACATAATCCCGTTCCGGTACAACTCTGGGTTCCGCGTCAAGATCAGCCCGATTTTCAGTTGTTGAGTCATAGTACGATTATTAATCGTACGGGCTTAGCCATTCCTTTATCAGAGTTGGTGCATATTAAACCGGCAACAGCAGATCGCCCGATTCAACACAAAGACGGTGAGCGGGTCACCTATGTGATGGCTGAAATGACTAAAAGTGCGCCCGCCTATGCCGTATTGGACTTGGATAAACGTTTGGATCAGATGCTTTTGCCAGATGGCAGCTTGCTAAATACCGGCAATCTCCGTTTTAGTCCGCAACAAGTGGATAATGCACAAGGTTATGTCTTGTTATGGGATGGTGCACAACGGCAAATGCTGGATACCTACCGTGATATGTTAGGGGCGTTAGGTATATCAATTGTCTTTATCTTTTTGATTTTGGTGGCTTATTACCAATCATTTAGCTTACCGATTGTAGCGATGGCGGCCATTCCATTAGGGCTAGTCGGTATTTTCCCCGGACATTGGTTAATGAATGCTCAATTTTCGGCTACATCGATGGTCGGAGTCATTGCCTTAGCCGGCGTAGTTGTTCGCAACTCATTATTAATTATTGATTTTGTTTTGGATTATTGCCAAAAAGGTCTATTGTTGCGTGAAGCGATTTTGGAGGCGGGCGCAGTGCGCTTACGCCCAATATTACTGACGGCTTTGGCGATTATTTTGGGCAGTGGCATTATGCTTACCGATCCTCTTTTTAGTGGTTTGGCAATCTCGCTGATTTTTGGCACCTTAGCCGCTACACTGTTAACCTTGGTGGTTGTGCCTTTGTTGTTGTTTTTGTTGTTAAGGCACAAAGGTTATCCGGTTTAACACACCCCCTTAGAAATTTGTCTGAATGTTTAGTGACATCAGGGCACAAACAGGCTGTTGGAAAAATCCTTCAAATAGCCTGTATGTTTCATTTAAACGCCCAAATCACGGGATATCCTGTCATTCTTTTTGACGCGAATCCAATCTCTACACCCAATAGTACGCCGGTTGCCTCAAAGCGGCTCGGCAACCCATATCCGGAGAGTCTGTTCCGCACGTACAAGTACCGGCCGGGCTACCCGGTGGATGTCTTGACCGATGTCTCGGCAGCGCGGGTCTGGGCGCAGGACTTTGAGTAGCAGTACAACCTGGAGCACCAACACAGCGGCGTGAAGTTCGTGCCCCCGGATCAGCGCCATAGTCAGGCAGCCCGGACTTGCTGGTGAAGCGCACGGAGTAGGAATCCGGCTCGCTGGAACAAGACGTGAGGAACTGGCCACCGGATGGCTGTGTCTGGCTCAGTCCGGAAAATGCAATGCCAGAAATGGCTGAAGCCGCGTAGAAAAAAGGTGACAACTACCTTGAAACCGCCGTGAACGAGAAATGCTTGCCAGACTGGATCATCGACTCCAAGTCCAGCAAACCAGCGTATTATTAAATTATAATTCAATTGCCTCTAGCTGCGGATGGGCTATTGTCGCATCAGTCAGATGGTTGCTTGCAGGGATTGTCAAAACCTGCTAATGAGTCATCAACTTCAACCCTGGCTTGTTTTGAGCCATTCGGGTTAGCTCGCGAGATTCTGAACAGGTCTTCAGACCACCGAGAGCAGAGTTTTTACAGCAATCGTTTCGTCAGCCAAGCAGTTGGCATTCACGGCTAATTTATCCGTGATAATTTTTTTCGCCAGCAGAAATTCCTGTGGTCGATTGATGCAGTCCGCCGCAATTAACTGGCCGCTTTTTAGGTAAAAAGCAGCAAAACTGCGGCTGTTGTCTGGATCACCGCGCATGACTACTTGATCGTATCCTTGACTTAGACCGGCAATTTGCAGCTTCAGGTCGTACTGGTCCGACCAGAACCACGGCAGGCTCTGATAAGCCTTTTTCACGCCGCACAGCGAGGCTGCCGCCGCCTTCGCCTGGTCGCCGGCATTGGGCACCGACTCCAGGCGCATCCGGCGCTGGTAAATGGCGTTGAAGTGGTTGGCGCAATCGCCCGCCGCCACGATGTTCGGATCGTTGGTGCAGGCGAATTCATCCACCGTGATGCCGTTATCCACCGCCAGCCCGGCGGCCTGCGCCAGTTCGACATTGGGCACCACGCCCACGCCGATGATCACCAGATCGGCCGGGAACACGACGCCGTTGGCGCATTCCACCCGCTCCACCCGCGCGTCACCCGCCAGCGCCGTCACCGAGATGCCGGTCTGGATGTGGACGCCTTCTTCACGATGAATACGGCTGTAGAATTCCGACAGTTCCGGAGCGGTCACCCGTTGCAGGATGCGGTCGGCCATTTCCAGCACCACCACCGCCATGCCCTGCTTGCGCAGCGAGGCGGCGGTTTCCAGGCCGATATAGCCGCCGCCGATGATCACCGCCCGCCTGCCCGCGACCACCTCCGGCTGGATGCCCTGCACATCGGCAATGGTGCGCAGGTAATGAACCCCGGCCAGTGCCTCGCCGGGCAGACCGGCCTTGCGCACGCGCGCGCCCAGGCACAACGCCAGCTTGTCGTAGGCCAGTGACGCGCCATCGTCCAGCGTCAGCTGCTGCCGCGCGCGGTCGATGGCCGTGACCCGGGCCTGACGGAAGTGGATGTTGTTCTTCTCATAGAAGGCGGCGGGCCGAATGTACAGGTCTGCCACGGTCTTGTCCCCCGACAAAAAGGTCTTCGACAAGGGCGGATGCTGGTACGGCAGATACGGCTCGTCGCCTACTACCAGAATATCGCCGCCCCAGCCCTCCAGACGCAGGCTGGCGGAGAGCTGGGCGGCGGCATGGCTGGCACCAATGATTACGGCGGTTTGGGCGGTCATGGCGGCTCAGCCCGGGGTCTTGGCGGTGAGCTTGACCATCATTTTGCTGTAGCCCCGCACAAAGTTGGACTGGACAATTTGCGGTTCGCCAATGACTTCAATATGCTCGAAACGGGCCAGCAACTCTTCCCACAGGATGCGCAGCTGCAGTTCCGCCAGACGATTGCCCATGCAGCGATGGACGCCGAAGCCGAAGGACATATGGTTGCGCGCGCCCTTGCGGTCAATGATGAATTCATCCGGCTGCTCGATGGCGCGTTCATCGCGGTTGCCCGAGACATACCACATCACCACCTTGTCGCCTTTTTTAATCAACTGGCCGTTCAGCTCCACGTCCTGCTTGGCAATGCGACGCATATATGCCAGCGGGGTCTGCCAGCGGATGATCTCCGACACCATGTTGGGTATCAGGCCGGGGTTTTGTTTCAGCTTGACGAACTCGTTGGGGAACAGGTTCAGGGCATATAATCCGCCCGACATGGAGTTACGCGTGGTGTCGTTGCCCCCGATAATCAGCAGCGCCAGATTGCCCATGAATTCCATGGGTTTGCGAATCATGTCCTCGGTGTCCTTGGAATAGACCAGCATGCTCATCACGTCGTAGCCCATCGGCATACCGGCGGCTTTCTGGGCGGCCTTCTGGTGCCAAAGCTCAGAGAACTGCCTGGTCATATCAATCGCCGTATCAAAAAACTCATCAATACTGAGTCCCGGACCGCCGGTCGCTTGCGGGAATGAGGCCATGGCGTCGGACCAGTAAACCAGATTTTGGCGTTTCTCATAAGGGAAATCGAACAGGGTGGCCAGCATGCGTGTGGTCAGCTCAATGGAGACTTTCTGCACCCAGTCAAAGGGCTGGTTGACCGGCAGTTCGTCCAGCACACTCTGCGTCCGGGAGCGAATCAACGACTCCAACTCTTTCAGGTTCTTGGGCGCCACCACATCCTGCACCGCCTGCCGTTGCTTGTCGTGTTTCGGCGGGTCCATGGCAATGAACATCTTTGCCGGCAAGCCTTCCGGGGTCTGGCCGATGATGATGGCCGGTTCGGCCGAGAATAAGTCATGGTTCTTGTCGACAAAAACAATGTCTTCATAGCGAGTGACGGACCAGAACGGGCCAAAGGGGCTGCTCTTTTGGTAATGTACCGGGCACTCGTCGCGCAGGCGCTTGAAGTAGGACTGCCACTTCTTCTGCTTGTACAGGAAGGGGTTGCTGACATCGATATCTTCAAGCTTCAGGCTCATGACATCGGGGATAGGCTGCTCGATAAACTCGTCAAAGGGTTTGGTTTGCAATACCGCATGCTTGACGGTTTGAAAGGTCTTGACACCCTTGATCAAAATGGGTGCCGGGACATTGGCCGAGACCGTCTCGACCACAAAGTCGGAGGCCTTCTGGATGGCGGGTACTTTTTCGTTCAGCTCGGCGAAGGTCGTAGACGCTTTGTCGAAGGCGGTTTTCAGTAGGCTCATGATTTCTCAACCCAGGCATAGTGTTGGCTTACGGGGACAGATCTCGCGGGGCGAAGCGCCGCTACATCTGAAATTCCGGCAGATGGATGACCATTCCGTCCATGGCGTCGGTGGCCTTGATCTGGCAGGACAAGCGCGAGGCCGGCTTTTTCTCGGGGGTCATTTCCAGCATCTGCAACTCGTCGTCGCCAGCCTTGCCCGCCACGTTCAGCCAAGCGCTGTCCACGATGACATGGCAGGTGCCGCAGGCGCATTCGCCGCCGCAATCCGCGTCAATGCCCGGTACGCCGTTGTCCATCGCGATCTGCATCAGCGATTTGCCCGCTTCCAACTCAACCGGATGTTGCGTGCCGTCATGCTCGATAAAGGTAATGTTGCCCATGAATCGCTCTCCACTTATATTGATTGCAACAGACATGCCGCCCCAAATTGTCGATATGTCGATCAGTCAGTCGAGAATATGCAGATAACGTGCGTTATAATAGGTCATTTATTGACAACGAAGGGGTTATTAAAAGACACTACTGTCCATGACAACAGGCGGTTAAAGCGGAGAAGGCGGGTGATCGACAGTCAGGTAAGTGCGGCAGGCCAGCTTATGCCGGGTGAAGAGGTGGCGAATATTCCGTCCAACTATTCGCGTCTGATTGGTCGAGAGCTGGAGTTGCAAATCAAGGATTTGCCCAAACTATTGAAGTTCACTGGGTTAAGCGTCGAGCAGTTTATGCGCGACGACACGCTGCTGACGGCGCGCCAGCAAATCCAGATCCTGCAAAACGGATTGCAGTTATCCAGCCATGCCGACTTTAGTTTGCGTCTGGGTCGGCGGCTGATCCCGGCAACACACGGCGTGATGGGCTTTCTGGCCAATAGCAGCCCCGATTTGTTGCGGGCACTGACGGCCTTTCAGAGCTTTGTCCCGACCCGCCTCAGTTTTGTCCATTTAAGCCTTATAACCAGTCCGGAGCGGGTCGAGTGTTATATTGATTTTGATATCCCCCTCAATCCCGAGGTGCACCGCGCCTTGTCAGAATGTTGCATGATTGTGTTGTCTGAGTGCGCCGAATTCATTATTGATCGGCCCTTAACCGAGGCCCATATCTGTTTTACCCATGACCAGCCGGACTACCTTGAGCGCTATGGCCAGTTCCTTGCCGGAACTTGTGAGTTTTCTGCGCCGCGCCTCAGGGTCACCATCCCGATGGAAGTGTGCCGTATTCCCAACGCCTCGGCCAACTTGGAAAATTATCTGCTGGCGATGCAGCAATGCGAGGCCATGCTCGCAGGTGTGACATCTCACCGGTCCAGTTGCAGCTACCAGATCCAGAAAATGATGTTGTCGCATCCGCTAGGGCAGTTGAGCGAAGAAGAAGCGGCAGCCGCTTTGTTTATCAATAAACGTACTCTGGCTCGTCGCTTGCTCAAAGAGGGCAGTAGTTATAGCCAGATTCGCGATACGGTGCTGTCGCAACAAGCCAGCAGCTATCTGCGCCACAGTAATATGTCAGTTGACGCGATTGCCTCCTTGCTGAATTACCATGACAGCGCCAATTTTCGCCGTGCTTTCAAGCGCTGGTTTAATGTATCACCACGCCAATATCGCCTGCAAGTAGCCAGCGAAGCCGCGACTGTCGGTCAGCCAGCGCTGCATTCGCGCCCGGCATGATGTTTACCCGCCCAAATCTTTCACTAATGAGGGTAAGTTTCGTTTAACAAAAACGATATAACTGGAGTTACGTCAATAGCGTTTCGTAAAAAAACCTGCCTAGACCGTCATCACGATACATAGCGACTCCTCATGGCATCTGCTCACTAACAGGAAAGAGAAACCGCCCAATACAAACCAGCTTCCCTTCGTGCCGCAATTGGACAGATACGGTAGTAATACGCCGCCCTGCCCGCACGATATTGGGAATGGCCATCAGTGTCCCCGCAAAGGCCGGGCGCAGATAATCGAACGTTAGGGTGGCGCACTCCGGCAGCGTGGTATCGCCACGATAACGTGCGAGGTGAAGCGCGGCCACCAGCTCTCCAAAGCTGGCCAGGATGCCCCCATGGAAGGTGCGAATCAGCGGATTACCGACGTGCTCCTCCTTGAAATCCAGGAAATAACGATGCTCACCATCGACCTCGCCTTCGCGCAGGCCAAGGAAGTGCGCATAAGGCGCCAGCTTCTCCAAAGAGCTCAACGAGTCTATTTTCATTTTCCAACTCCCGCCTGCGCCAAGTGAGGGCTGTCGAAAGACGGCCCCATGGTGCCGATAGCGAAGGACCCTGCTACCGTGGCAACGGGCTCCTCCTGACCCTCAGCCAATGCCTTGCCTACGATAAAGGCGACCGTTGCTGTGGTGGCTACGCAGTCCACGATGGCCCGTATACCAACTCCGGACGGTAGCGGTCGCAGGTAATCGACCCGCAAGTCGATGGTGGCAATCGGCTGCATGGACTGTAATGCCGAGAAAATGGCCAGACCGCAGGTCGTGTCCAGCAGCGTGACGAGCGCCCCGCGATGCAGTGCGCCGCGCTGATCGGATAGCTGCATCGAAAAAGGCATAGTCATTTCAGCTTTCCCGGTATCAATGAGGGTGATATCGATCCCCATCATCTTGAATAGCGGATGGTCACTGCCGAAGAACACTCTTGCGGCTTCAAAATTGATCATCCCAACATACTCCTCGCAATATTTGGATGGGCGCACAGGCTCAGGCTTGCAATGCGGCCTGTGCGTAATGGATCTCCGCGTGCTCGACAGCGGTGATGGCCGCCTCAAGCTCGGTCAGAGGAAAACGCTCACCTTCCGACGCCACCTTCAAGGTTAGCGCCAGCTGTGTCCAGGCGGACGCGGACTTGCGCATCAGTGCAGGCAAGGGGGAATTGCGAATTTCGTTATCCAGCAGGGCAAGCTCGTCCAGGAAATCCGCATACATTTTCCGGAAGCCGCCGCCGCCAGTACCGCGCTTCTCGATTAATTGATACGCAAAGCGCGTGGTCCAGCGCCAATCGACTTCACTCGCCCACAGCGGCAGCTGCTCCCGCCAATGCCCGAGCGCAGCGATGCCGCTGCATTGCGACCCGTTCAATAGCAACCCAGCATTGCAGCGAACAGCAGCGCGCGCCGCTTCACGCAGTGAGCCCGTCAGTGGCAGTGAATCCGGGGAATACATATTGCCTTGGTGCGGGAACGGCTCCTGGTTGGAAAAACGCGCCAGCGCCAGTTTGTCGCGCGGAACCGCGAGCAACTCCGGCCGCTCGGTATCAGTCACGAAAACGTCGCCAGATTCGCGCGAACGCCCCCAGGCCATGATCGCGTGACCTGGGAAATGGGTGCTGCTGCCGTAATAGGGCAGGTGAAAAATATCGGTGAGCAACAGAGCGGGAAAACCGGCATCCAGACGCTCATCTAGCGCCAGCATCGCTGCGTTGCCGCTGGCGAAAGTCGACCAGGACATGGATGGCGTGAACGTCCGCAATACCCGTTCCTCGAACCCGAGTGAACGTACATGCACCATATATGGAACAGGCGCCCCCGAAGGGGCCAGATAGCTGATGCCAAGCCCGGAACCGAGCCCGAAACAGAAAGCCTCACTGAGCACGATGCCGTGGAACTCGAGCAGGTCGCGTAAGGCCGAACTGCCGCAATGATGACCGGTACGATGAATAAACCGGATGCCGGTTTCCGGCGGCGCGAGTGGGATACTCAAATTTTCCTCATGTCTGCGTGTGTCGGGGCAAGGATGCCCCGGGAGATGACTGACCAGAGAGATTCGCCTATTTCGTCCAGCGAATACTCCCCCCCTTTCTTGTACCAAGTCGCCATCCAGTTAATCGCACCCAGTCCGATCAGGCGAAACAAATGCGTATCGACATCCAGCCTGATAAGCCTTTGTTCCTTTAACGCATCCAGCATGGTGGCCCAACAACGCTCATAGCGATCCCGCTCGCGGATGATTTCCTTGCGGGCATCGCCGCGCAAAGACCGCCACTCGAAGAGCAGTACGTAAGTCAGGTCGTCGCCAGAGAGGAGCACATTGATGTGCGCCTGTAGCGCCGCACGCACCTGTTGCAACGGATCCTGTGTCCCACTGATCGCCTCGGTGATGCCTTGGATGGTCTTCTCAATGGCCACCCCCATCATGTCCACGAGGATGTCTTCCTTGGCGCGGTAGCGGTAATGCAGGCTACCTGGCAACAGGTCGCAAGCCTTGGCGATCTCTCGGACGGTGGTCTTTTCGAATCCGTATTCCCGGAACAAACGGGCAGCGGTGAAAAGGATGCGCTCGCGTTCTGTGTCAGCGCATAAGGGTTCATGACGGGTCATAGGGTGACTCACAGGTTTAGGGTTGGCAAAAGTGTTACATCCTTCGCCGCCCAGCGCAATCCACGCTTCCCCGTCATCATCGGTTATGTCAGCGGGCCACCGAAGCGTCGCCAAAGACGCGCCTTGATGCCTCCAGCGGATCCGCGTGGCGCTCATACTCGGCCAGCCACGCACTGACCCTTTCGGGCATCTCGCTGTCCCAAGGATGGAAACCGGGCCGGAACCAGGCCAGATAGGGCACCAGCAGGCGAGTCAGTATGCCGTTGTGGCCATAGAGCCGATACAGTCCGCGGGCGAGCAGCAGCGGACGGCCCGTGACCCCATCCACCTTCAGCATGTGCCAGAGCACACGTCCCACCACCACATGCACCAATGCGGTTCCGACAATCAGTGCCGAGGTCCGGGTAAAGTAACCACCGCCGGCCACTTGATCATAGACATCATAGGCCACTGCCTTGTGCTCGACCTCCTCCACACCATGCCAGAGAAACATCGCCCTCATTACCGGGTCCGCATCCCGGAACATCTCAGACTTCCCGTCCAAGAAGCCCTCACCCAGGGTTGCAGTGATGTGCTCGAACGCCGCCGTTAAGGCCAACTGGTACTTAATGGGCAAGTGTTTCTGCGTCAGGCCGAGCAGAGCCTTCATGCGGTCGATCACCTTGTCGACCTTGACGCCCTGCGAGGCCATGACCGCGTTGTAGCGGTCGTGGACGATGCCGTGCTGAGCCTCCTGACGAAAGAAGGCTTTTACATCGTCCTTCAGTTTCGGGTCCGTAATCCGGTCCTGATAGTTGCGCACCGATTGGATGAAGAAACGTTCGCCGTCGGGAAAATGTACGGAGAGCGCGTCGAAGAAGCGGGTGACGACGGGGTCGCCGCCATACCACCATACCGGAACGTCATGGACATCGAAGTTCATCTTGCGGGGAATGATGTGATCGATTCTAGCGGTCATGAAAGTCTCCTCGTGTGTTAACCACCGGCGGACCGCCCCGTAGTAGGGGCGATGGTCCAGAATGCCTGCAGGGCGCGCGCCGTCATGAAAGGCGCCTCAATCATCGGCAGGTGCCCTACCCCCGGCAGGATCGTCTGTGTTGCCCCCGGAATGACCCGGGCCATGGTCGCTGCCGATGAAACATCGAGCACACGATCCTGTTCGCCCCACAGCACAAGTGCCGGTATGCGGATGCGGGCAAATTCCTGTGCAGGATCAACGTCGACATCCAACATGTCCCAGAAGAGGCGATGATTGACGTGATAGCGATGCGCCAATTCCGCGTGCAGCAGGGGCGTTGCCAAGGCATTCAGACGCCCCCCACGCGACATTACCAGAGAAATCAGCTTGGTCGTTTCACCTAGCGTGCGCGGAATCAGTGCGTTGTGTCCGCTGGCGACGGCCTGCTCGAATAGGCTGGGGCGGGCCCCCGGGATGCCTGCGGCATTCATCAACGTGACCGAGCGCAGAACTTCGGGGTGCCGCGCGGCGACGACACCTGCGATACCGCCCCCCATCGAGCTTCCCACCAGATGCACCGGCTCACCGATGTGGCGATCAATGAAACGGGCGATACGCTCCGCTTGTTCCGCCAGACCGTAACGCACGTTACTGTTAAAGCGGCTTTCTCCGAAACCTGGCAGGTCAGGGGCGATGACGCGATAGCGGCGACCGATCAACGGCGCAAGCGTGAGCCAGTTTTCCTTGCTTGAGCCAAAACCATGCAATAGCAGTACCGGTTCTCCCTCCGTGCGACCACCTTCGATAAAAGCCAATCGATGATCCAATACCCAAACGTGCTGGCGGGTCATCCCCGTGAGCGCCGGTGAAAGGCGACGGAACGCTGTCGATACGAGATCAGCGCGAGGCCGCCAGCGCCGTAAACGGCGCTGGAATTTGGCAGTTGTTACATCCACGACCGCATTGCGCCGGTAGGAAACCGCCATCCCGGAAAATCCGGCAGGGGTCTGGGGCACTCTGTCATTGCAGGAATAGCTGGTCGACATTGGCTACCTCACACTCTCAAGACCACTTTTTGGCGGCATATTTGGTCAAACGCCCAAGTTGTGGTAAATTTACTTGGTCGGATGACCAAATGTCAAGTACAGAGTCATTAACCCCGACAAAACCACCCGAAACCCGGCGGCGCCGCCGCATTAACAACATGTGAACAGCAGGGCCTTTGCAGAGGCCGTTCTCCTGTATTTGGGAACGAACTCTCGCAGCGGAAGCCATGGCTGATTGCAAGGTGAGCATTGAGCATAATGAACAATACCTATGACTATATTGTGGTGGGTGCCGGCTCCGCCGGCTGTGTACTGGCCAACCGGCTGAGTGCTGACGGAAAAACAACGGTATGCCTGATTGAGGCGGGTCCGGCGGATAAATCCCCGTTCATTCACATTCCCTTTGGCATTATTGGCCTGATTCGTGAGGGGCGGCACAATTGGGGCTACTACACCGAGCCCGAACCCCACCTCGGCAATCGCCGCCTTTATTGGCCACGCGGCAAAACCCTGGGCGGCAGCAGCTCGATCAATGCGATGGTCTACATCCGCGGCAATCCCGCCGACTATGACGACTGGGCGGCAAGCGGATGCGACGGCTGGGGATGGCGGGATGTACTACCGATCTTCCGCGACCTGGAGCATAACGAAACCTGGGTAAACTCTGCCTTGCACGGCACACGCGGAGAATTGAACGTCGCCGATGGCCGCCACATCAATCCCCTATCGAAAGTCTTCCTTGAGGCCGGTCGCGAATGCGACTTACCGCTCAATCCCGACTTCAATGGTGATAAACAGGAAGGCGTTGGCTACTATCAGGTCACTCAAAAGGACGGGATGCGATATAGCAGTGCAAAAGCCTTTCTGACACCGGTGCTCAATCGAACGAACCTGACCGTCATGACACAAACACAAGCGACCGGCATTGGCCTTGCCAACGGCAGAGCCGTGAGTCTCGATGTGGTTCAACGTGGCAAAAAGCAGGTTCTGCACTGCAAGGAGGAAATCATCCTGTGCGGCGGCGCGATCAATTCGCCGCAACTACTGATGCTGTCTGGTATCGGGCCGCGTGCGGAACTGGAAAAGTGCCAGATCCCGGTCCGGCATGAGTTGCCAGGAGTCGGCCAGAATCTTCAAGATCATCTGGACACCACGGTGATCATCCACGACACCACCGCGCAGTCAATCGGCTTGTCGTTGCTGGCGCTGCCCCGCATGATTGCCGATATGTTCCGGTTCTGGTTTTCGCGGCGCGGCTTTCTGGCGTCCAATGCGGCGGAAACGGGGGCTTTCATCCCTCTGCCAACGGATCCGCCTGGCCGCCCTGGACTCCAGTTGCATTTCCTCCCCTCGTATTTGCGAGATCATGGACGCCAGTTTACCCTTGGCCATGGCTGCACGATTCACGCCTGCCAACTGCGCCCCCGCAGTCGCGGCGAAATCGGCCTGAGCAGTTCCGATCCGCTCGCCCCGCCCCGCATCCAGCCCAATTATTTATCGCATCCCGATGATGTGGCAGCCCTGTTACAGGCAACCAAGTGGGCGCGACGACTGTTCCAGTCGCGAGCCTTTGCGCCCGTCAACGGCGGCGAAGACACGCCTGGTGAGCAGGTACAAACAGATGAGGAGATCGTTGCTGATATCCGACAGCGTGCCGAAACCATCTACCACCCTGTTGGTACCTGTCGCATGGGTCGAGATGCTATGGCCGTGGTCGATCCGCAACTCCGGGTGTATGGTGTGCAAGGGTTGCGCGTTGCCGATGCCTCCATTATGCCCACCCTGATCGGCGGTAATACCAACGCCCCGTGCATGATGATCGGCGAGCAGTGCGCTCGGTTTATTCTGGCAGGACGCGGCACTTAGGGATGACGTGCTCACACAAGATAATCATGTGCTCACGCTGGGATGCTTGAAAATGAAGCACAAGCTCAATCCTTGCGCTTTGCGGATGAGGTGACTCCTTAAGGCCTTGCAACTGGCTTATTGCCAGTTGCAAATATTACAGACTCCTTAAAATCGGATCATGGATTCGATCAACTTTTACATCAACAATGGCGATACATGGGGAATACTATGCTGCCGAAGCTGCTGTGCGCCGGCCTGTTGCTGGCGATGACAACGATAGGTCACGCTGAAAACGATATTGACGATCTGCGCGACGGCGAATCTACCGACTGGTCGCTGATCAAACACGACATTAAACGCAATATCAAGGCGTACGACAAGAAGGAATATGGCAAACGCATGCGTTCGTTCAAGCTTGATGTCATCATTGATGCACCGCTGGAAAGTGTGGCTAGGGTTTACTACGACATCGACAACTATCACAAATGGTTCTGGCAGGTCAGCAATCCCAAAATCCTGAGAAAAGTTTCCGATACCGAGTTTTATTATTATCTGGAACACGGCGCGCCGATCGGCCTGCCTAACCGTGACGTCATTATTCACGCCCAGATTACTCCCTATTCGGCGTCACATCCCTACATCGAGTTCAGACTGAAGGCGATACCAGAATTTATTCCAGCTAAACCGCCGCTGGTGCGGATGCTCGCCGAGGATATGGTATGGAAATGGACACCCATCGACAAAAAATCGACCCATCTGGAAACCGAAGGCTATATAGATCCGGGCGGGTTGGCTCCGTCGTGGGCGATTACTGCCGTTCAGCGCCAGGCGCCGTATTACACCATGCTCGGCCTGCAACGCATGGTCAAGCTGCCGCAATACCTGACGCCCTCAACGCCGTCGCCGTTCAAGGTTTATGCGGATTAATGTCGGACAAAAGGTCAAAGCGTGTAACGTGAGCGAGAACTCGCTCGTGAAGCCAACCAGCACAGCTGCATGGCCTCCTTCGCAGAAGGTCTGCTTGACTGACTTTAGACACGATGCCGAAAAATTGGAGAAATAACATGGATAAATTTAATTACTCAGTGCCGACTATCGTTGCGCTGGCCTCAGGACTATCTTTCATGACACATACTTCTGCTTGCCGTTTTTGACGGCAGGAAATATCAGTCATTCTGGCGGTTAATAATAAGCAGTCAAATCAAATTTTTGAGCCAATTGCTTGACTGCAATCTCAGTGTCGATGTCCAAAGACGAATGCTGTATTCCCGCAAGGTAATCTGCTGGGCGATGTCGGAACGCATGACGGCGGACCTAGTCTGCGACGCCTTGCAGATGGCCTTGTGGAAGCGAAAGCAGCCACGCGGTGGATTGTCCACAGTGATCGAGGCAGCCAATATTGCTCCGGCGCTTACCAATCCCTGATTTCCCGGCATCAACTGCGGGGCAGCATGAGCGCCAAGGGCAACTGCTACGACAACGCCTGTGCGGAAAGCTTCTTTCATTCGTTGAAGGTGGAGGCATACATATTTATCTTCGCTAGACCACCGAAAAATTTGCTATTTCAAACCTACCACTGAATCTGAGCTCTTGTTGAAAAAGACTCCTGATCTCCTGGGTTGCCACGCGATTTTCCTAGCCTTACTCCATATCGGCGCAGTCCGGAGAGTGAGGTCAACGACAAGCATTGCGAATGCAAAACCTCTATCGACACAGCCAAATTATTACTTATTGATACAATAAAAATAACAATGTATCATGTTGTAATATTATGATTTGATACATGCCTACCGTGACATTTCGCACCACCCTAGTAACTTTCAGCTCCGTACTTGCCGGCTGCCATTCACTTCCTGAGCCTGTCCCGGCCGAAATCCGCAATCTGGAACCTCCTTCTTTCGTCACCCTGAAGAACTTCACACCATCCGATATCGCCACCATCGAAGCTGGCTATGAAACCATGCTCTGCGCCGGCTGCGAAGGAAACGCCGGCTTCACATCTGGCGATACGGTGTTCTGGATCCGTTTCAAACCCAGCACCCCGGATAACATCACTGTCGAAGAAAACCCGAAGTCCACCCTTAAGGCGATGCTTCAGGCAAAGAACTTCGGCTTTAACCAGTACCAACTCAATGGCGACCTGAGTCCCCTGCAAGCCATCCTGGATGCGGCCCGGCAATCTGTTATGCCAATCCGCATCATTGGCCACACGGACAACCTTGGGTCCGCCGGCTACAACCTGAAACTTTCCCGAAAACGCGCACAGGAAATTGCCGACTGGCTGATAGCACACGGCATCAACGCGGAACGCATTGCTGTCTCCGGAGAAGGTGAAAACACGCCGATCGCTTCCAACAAGACTTCAGAAGGTCGTGCCGCCAATCGTCGTGCGGAGGTCACACTCACTGTCATGGTGATGCCCTGATGCTGCAAGCCGTCGAAATCCCTGAAGACATTGACAGTCTTCCCCAAGTCCTGATGTGGGAACTGGATGAGTTCGGTATTGTTGTTGTTCTCTTTTATGCCGGATTGATTGCACATGAACTGCTTTATTCGCTCGGTGCCATCTATCTGTTCACCCGCTTTTACAGCCGTTTCAAGGGAGAGCGATTAGCCGGGTTTCACCTGCATGCGCCTTACCGTCTCGGTCTGATACCCCTCAATGCCCGATTTCCGAACGGCGGGATTCTGGAGTACCACTCGTGAAGTGGTCCAAGCTCAATAGCACCTGGCAATCCGCGGTCGCCAACAACCGACTGCTCATGATCAGCAATGTCGGTCTGACCGGCTTGGTCCTGGTGATGGGACTCAAGTTGGCCCAGACCCATGAACGCATCATCATCGTCCCCCCTACTGTAAACACACGCTATGAGATTGATTGGGACGGCGCCACTTCCGACTATTTCAAGGACATCGCCCTGTGGCTGACCGGGACCATTGGCACCATCAACAAGAACAACGCCGATTACGTCGTCACGGTTGTTACGCGCTTCATGGATCCGGCGATCAGCAAGACGGTATCCGAGTCACTGCGAACCTACGCCAGCAACCCCAGTGTCGCACTCAATAGCACCATGTCCTGGTTCGAAGCGAAAAGCATTGTCTGGGAGCCACCGACCAACCGGGTCTTTGTCTCCGGCAGTTTGTTCTCGCAATCCACTGGCAACCGTTCCGCCTCCAAGGACGTGACCTATGAGTACACCATGCAAATGGTTGGGGGAAAGCCACTGGTGACGGCGTTCACCAGCTACGAGGACACACCCCATACCCTGACCTGGCAACGCAAAAAGGATGAGGAGACACCATGATTCGTCATGCCACGGCCTTGAGCCTAATATTGATGTCTTCCGGCTTGCACGCTGAAGGCGCTACACCATTCAAGAATGCCGATGACATTCCTCCACCCGGTAAGCCGGTCGCGGCTGTCGTCCCCGCAGTTGCACCGACTGTCAGCCGTACCCCGGTAACGCAATCCCAAAAGAACAAGCGCTCATTGACCCAACCGCCTGTAGACAAGCCACCGTTGAAACTGGAGGACGGGGCTGCGCTGCGCCAACAGGTCATCAAGGTGTCCGGCAACGACAACCATGTGGTGACTGTCAGCAATACATTGGTGAACCGGATTGCTACCCCCTTCAAATCCCCAAGCCTTCTGGGCTCGGAGGGGATCGACTACAAGGTAGTAGGTCAGGACATCTATGTGGTTTTTCATGCCGACCAGCCGATTGGCGTCTTCGTACGTGAGGATGAGTCCGTCAATCCGAACAGCCCGGTTGCATCGCTGACGCTGGTGCCCAAGCCGGTTCCCGGTCAGAACATTGCGTTGCTTTTTGACAAGACGCCGACCGCGCCACGGGAGCATAAACCGGAGGAGCCCAACAGCTATCAGGATGGTATCCGTATCGCTTTGACCGACATCGTCATGGGCAACATCCCGGACGGCTACGCCGAAGGCAGCCTGAGTACCGGTATCGCACGGCTGGGAGGTCTGATGCTGACACCGGTCAAGGTCTATTCGGGAGCTGACCGCAATATCTATCAGTACGCTGTCGAGAACATTTCGGATGCCGTCATTGACCTGAATGAGCCTAGTTTTTTCCATGATGGGGTCAGGGCTGTCGCCTTCTTTCCGTCGGTTCGGCTGACACCCAAGGCCTCGACAACCGCCTACATCATGGCCGATACGGCGGAGCACTGACGATGGCCAATGCCCTGAAGGACAAATGGAACAGTTTTGAGCCTGAAACCCGCCGCAAATTGTTATTCGCAGGGATCGCAGCCGGGGCCGTCGGCTTCGTGCTGATCGCCGGGCCGAGTGCCGACAAAAAGGTCGCCCAGGAGGAGAAAGAACGTCAAATCCAGACAACCCAATTGGTCACCGGCACACCGCCAGAGCCGACGATTGATGATTTGCGGGCAGAAAACGCCGCACTTCAACAGGCGATGACCAGCGACTTCAACAAACAGCAGAAAGAACTGACCGATGCCAAGGTAGCCGCCCAACAGACGCAGGAAGAAGCAGCACGACTGCTTCAACAGCAAAACTCGGATCTTGCCACCCAGCTTGACACAATGCAGCAGGAACTCCGGCTGCTGAAAATGTCCAATGGCCGTACCAGCGAAAGCAATAGCATTGCCTTGCCGCCCTTGCCAGAGTTGGGCGACAGCACGCTCCCCGACTTCCCTGGCAGTCCTTCGGGTTCGGATGCAGCCACTAAGCCGACGAAACCGGTCAACACTTTGACCTACATTCGCAAGGAGGAGAACGCCAACGGCAATCCCTCTTCCTTATCCCCCGAGTTGTTGAAGCCTGTCCCTGCAGCATCCGAAGCACCTGCGTTCGCCAATTATCTGACCACCGGCTCCATTATCGAAGGTGTACTGCTGAACGGTATGGACGCCCCGGCGGAATTGCAGGGGCAGAAGAATCCGGTCCCCACCACGATCCGGGTCAAGGCGGAGGCCATCTTGCCGAATCGGTACCGTCAGGACATCCGTGAATGCTTTATCACCGCCTCGGGCTTTGGTGAGTTGAGCACCGAGCGGGCGCGGCTTCGCACCGAACGCATCGCCTGTATCAGCAAGGACGGCAAGGTTATGGACAGTAAGCTGTCCGGGTATGTAATCGGCGAAGACGGCAAAGTTGGCGTACGCGGCCGTGTCGTCACCAAACAAGGGGCGTTAATCGGGAAGACCATCCTTGCCAGCTTCTTGGGGCAACTGGGCGAGGGCCTGGCGCCCTCCCCGGTTTCTTCGCTGAACCTCTCCGGCTCCGGGACAACCCAGTTTCAACAGCCCAACCTCAAAGACCTGGCCACTTCCGGCGGATACCGTGGCGCTGCCAACGCGATGAACGAAGTGGCCCAGTTTTATCTGGACCTTGCCAAGCAAATGTTTCCGGTCATTGAAATTGATGCCGGACGCCACGTCAGCATCATCCTGATTGAAGGAGTCGGACTGTCCTCATGAACCACTTCCCTATCCGTCTGCTGGTTTTGGCCGGCGGCATGGCCGCGACACTTCCCGGATGCTCAACACTGGGCATCGGCAAGACCGAATTTGTCTGCCCCGGCATGCCCAGCGGTTTTGTCTGCAAAACACCGCGCGAAGTCTATGAGGCCACAAACAGCAACGACAACCTCAAAGTCAGCCCCTCAACTAATGGAACCGGAAACACCACAGCAGCGGGCGAGAGCTCATTTTCACGCCCCGTCTGGAAGACCGAGTCAGGCCCTATGCCCGTTCTTGAGCATGCTCAAGTTCTGAGAATCTGGATTGCGCCCTGGGTCGATGCACGCCAGACCCTGAATTGGCCCTCTTATGTCTTCACGGAAATCACACCTCGCAAATGGTCATTCGGCGGTGTCGAGTTCCATGCCCAGAAACCCTTAACCCCCATGGTCGCCGACTTTAAATCCGGCCAATCCACGCTCAAGGAGGATGCCCCCAACCCGACAAAAACCTCTTCCAGTTCTTCCGCGATGGAAGGCTCACGCGACTTTCAACTTCCCAGCAATCCTTAAAGGAAAATTTGCCATGACCAGTCTGTCTATTCCCATGCCCACCCTGCCTGTCTTCCGCAAGCCTGAAAACCTTCGCAAGCTGTCCACCCTCGGACTGGCCCTCATCGCGCTCGCGATTGTTGTCTTTGCCGGGGCCGATGCCCATGCGGTGACAGTTACTTCAGGCACTGGTGGAGCGGTTTCCGCGACCGGGACCACCGGCTCCGGTAACTTGCTCGCCGCCCCCGTTCTCTGGCTGCAACAGTTCATGAAAGGCACCGGTGGTTTGCTGGCGGCTTTGCTGGCCCTGATGTGGACTCTTTATGAAGCCTTCGTCAGTAAGGATGTCAAAGGCGCGGGTGTCGCCATTGGCGTCGGCCTGATCGCCATCTATGGCCCGACCGTGCTCGGCACTTTCTTCGGCGCGACCCTGTAAGGAAAGGCACGGCATGTTAGGCGCGGAGCGCATCAATCGGATACTCAAGCGGCATCGTGCCGAAGAGTCCTTCCCCGTTGTGGCAACGATCAATGACCATTTGTTCCTGTGTCATGACACGGAAAAGCAGTCCTTCATCGGCGCCTTTTTTGTCGGGCGTCCCATGACGGGGGTTGACCAGTCAGTCGTTGACAAGCTTCGCGCCGCTTTGTCCCAGAACTATCCGCCAGACACCTATATCCAGATCAACCTGCTTTCCACGCCCCACATCCACGAAGTGATCGATGGGTACCATACACCTAAAGTAAAACGAACCATGGGGAACCCTCAACTCACTGCCGGGCAGCGTGATGCCCTGCTGGAGTTGACCCGCCAACGTGCAGACTATCTTTTCAAGGGACGAATAGAGCCACATATCCGCTCCGTCGGCGTTCCCTGCCGGCTGAACCGGCTGCTGATCAGCATAAAGATCCCTTCCTCGATCAAACCGACTGAAGACAATGTCGCCCAGGCAGAGGAGTACGCCATCAAACTTCAGGAAAGTCTGCGCTCTGCGGGCATTCATGCCCGCAGAGCCTTGGCAGCCGACTACCTGAAGCAGTGCCGTTCCATCTTCTATCCTTTTGCCCGTTTTGATGACGGTTATGATGGGGATGATGAGCTGCGCAACCAGATGCTCACCCCCGGTACGCTGATCAGTACGATGGACAGCCGCACGCTGAAAGTCGACGACACCTACTACAAGATGCTCAGCGTGAAACGGCTGCCCAAATCAACCTCGCTAGCCTTGATGAACCAACTGATCGGCGAACCTGGCGGGCTGAACAACCAGCTAACGTCGCCTTATATGTTGTCCCTGATACTGCACTACCCCGACCAGATCAGCGGCCGGGGGACAGTTAAAAAAGAGCATGCCTGGATCAACCACCAGACCACCGGTTTCACTATCAAGTTCTCCCCGCGACTGGCCTTCAAGAAGAAAGGCTACGAACTGCTGTTCAATGAATTGGAGACCGGCGGGGTGTTGGCCAAGGCCACGCTCACCATGACACTAATGGGCGAAGAGCCTTCTCATCTCAATCGCCTGGCGGCCCAGTTGGAGACCTTCTATGCCTCCTACGGGCTAGAAATGGTGACCGACTCCCAGATTCTGTGGCCGTTGCTCTGGAACAATCTGCCCTTGTTCCCCTCGCCCACCTCGACCATGAATCTTTGCCGGCAGCGCACACTGACCGTCAATCAGGCGGTGCAGTTCCTGCCTCTCTTCAGTGACTGGACCGGGACAGCGGAGTCACCCTGCCAGATGTTCACGACCCGCCGGGGAGAATTGTTCGGGCTCGACATCTTCAGCAGCCGAACCAACTACAACGGGCTGATTTTTGGCGGCTCGGGCGGCGGCAAGTCATTCCTGACCCAGTCGTTCATCCTTGACGAATTGGCGCAGGGCGCCAAGGTGTGGGTGGTCGATCAGGGGCGATCCTATGAGAAATTGGCCAAGGCCATCGACGGTGAGTTCATCGCCTTTCATCACAACAGCCGGATCTGCCTCAACCCTTTCACCCATGTGGTCGATATCGACGACGAGGTGGAAATGCTGACCATTTTCTTGGAGAAAATGTCCGCTCCGCGCGAAGGCCTGGATGACTATCGCCGGGCGCGCCTCACCGAAGCGATCAAGGCGGTCTGGAGCAGTCGCGGCTGTGAGATGACCATTACCGATGTTCAGGAGTACCTCTACGCACAGAAGGAAGACCGGGTCCGTGACATTGCCGTTCAACTCTTCCCGTTCACTCGACAGGGGCAGTTCGGTTACTGGTTCGATGGCCGAAACAACCTGCGGTTTCAGAAGAATTTTGTTGTCCTCGAACTGGACGATCTGAAGCAGCAGGAAGTGCTGCAAAAAGTTGTCTTGATGTTGCTGGTATCCCGCATTCAGTACGAGATGTACAACCACACCCGACTGGAACGGAAACTGGCTATCTTCGATGAGGCGAAGGAATACCTCGAAGATCCCATCACCGCCCGATTTCTGGCGGACGGCTACAGACGTTTCCGGAAGCTGAACGGCTCCGCCTGGCTGGTCACCCAGTCTCTAAAGGATGTCGATAGCAGCCCCGGCATGAATGCGATTGTCAGCAACGCGGCCTTCAAAATCATCCTGCCGCAGGAGGCCTCGGAGGTCGAGCGGCTGGCGGACAGCAAGCTGCTGCCGCTCGACCCCTACACCCTGCGCCAGATGAAGTCGGTGCAGACCGTCCCCGGCCTGTACTCTGAAATCATGGTCATGCAAGGCAATGCCTGGGGCATTGTTCGACTGACCTTACCCCGCTATCTGCAAATCCTGTTTTCCACGCGAGGACTGGAACGAACGACAATCTTCGAAGCGCTTCATCAGGGTGTTTCGGTGGATCAGGCCATCCGCACCTTTATCAAAGAACACGGTTAACTCCATGACGACACCTCTAATCCCCACCGAGACCGGCGGTCGGTCTCGTTTTGACCTATGGTTCGTGACCTGCAGCCTGCTGTTGATCGGCGCCGCCGGATACGGACTTTACAAGTTCCGAGTCGTGACAAATCCCTTCACCCCGAAGGTCGTCATTTTTGATGCTGAGAAACTGTTTACCGCGAAAGCCGCCCAGGTCGCCCACAGTCCTGTAGCGCGACCGGAAACCATCCAGACGGATGCCGCTTCGGTAATCGCCGGTATCAAGCAGGAACTTCGGCTGTACCAGGATCGTGGATTCATCGTACTCAATGCCAGTCAGGTTATGGCCTGGCCGGCGGCACAGGACATCACTCCTGATATCGCCCGAAACCTGCATATCAACTTGCCGGAGACGCCATGATCCTTACTGCCGTGCAATCCCGATGGATGAAATTGGTCGAAGCGACCCGGGGAAAAGGACATCAGGTCGCATGGGTAATTGTCGGCTACTTTGCGGCCATGCTCTTGGGCCGCGCGGCTTTCACTACACTCACCGATCACTATCAACTGGCTATCGAGGCCGGGAAAAACCCTTCCAACAATCACTATCTTTTCGTGCTCCACAAGGAGTCCATCGACATCCACACCCTGAAACCGGGGGACTATGTTTCCTTCCACAGCGGCAGGCTTGAGCCCTATATCAGCCGTGATGCCGTCATCACGAAGCAGGTCCGCGGGCTTCCGGGTGATGAAATCCGGATTGCGCGGGACAAGCTCTACATCAACGGCTTGTTCAGCGGAAACTTGAACTTGCTGACTCGCCTGCAAAAGCCGTCCGGTGCATACGACCAAACCTATCGTGTTCCGGCCAATCATATTTTTGTGCTCGGCAGTCACCCCCGCTCCTATGACAGCCGCTATTGGGGAGTGCTGCATGTTCGCGAGGTCTTTGCCCGTGCCACGCCGATTCTCTTCTAAGTGGATGGTCTGCCTGCTGGCGCTTAGCAAGTGCACTATGGCTAGCGACAGCCGTGGCTATTACGACACTAAGGCAGAAGGGTGGTTCTGGTATCAAGACCCCAAGGAATCTGGGCGTGTGGCCCCGGCACCGTCGACCCCACCTGCCGCACCGCCAGTTTTTTCGACGACCTGGATGCGCGCCAATATGGATCGACTGAGGGATGAAGCCATTGATCACCCCACGGATGCCCAAGGCAATCCTTCGAAGGCAGTTATCGCCTACATGTACCTGCAACGGGTTGCCATGGACAAGGCCCAAAACTTTGCCAATGCGGCCGAACGAGCAGTGCAGGCTGACCCGCTGTTGGATGAAAACAACCGGATTCCCTTCGGCACAGCAGCGGCCGGCCTTTTTAACCGGACGCTGGATCAGGACAAGAAAGGAGCATTGAACGCTTTGACCCGGCAAACCGGCCTTTGGTTCTTTTTTGATTCCCGCTGCACCTTTTGCTCGGCTCAGTTTGAAGTGCTGCAGCGCTTCACCCGCAAACATCCCTTCCGGGTACGTTACATATCCCTCGACCATAAACCGCTACCCGGCATGACAAGCTGGTCACCGGATCAGGGTCAGGCCAAATTGCTGCAATTGAAGATCACCCCGACCGTGGTCTTGATCCGACCCCCCAACCATTTCTATGTCATCAGCCAGGGTCTGTCACCGGAAGAAACGCTGGCACGGAAAATTCTGCTGGTCGCTGATAGCCAGAAATTGTTACCGCCCGATCAGTTGAAGGCCGCCCGCCCCTATGACAAAGGGGTGCTGACGACGGATCAACTGCAATCCACTTCTCCCCGACAGCTGAACCCGGACAATCCGGACGCCTGGGTGGACTATCTGCAAAAGAATCTGCGCGGAGACTACTGATGCGCCTCCCCCCCAAGTCTATGGCGATACTGATTGCCGCGACGCTGCTGAACGGCGCCGCCCACGCCGATAGCCTCGACAGCCTTCTCGACGGCATGTACGTCAATACCACCAATCCCAGTGTCTATCATTCGCAGACACGCGGCGGCATCGTCGGTGGCAGCATTGTCGCCCGTGCGCCGATCCGTTCGGTTAATTTGCTTAGCGTAGATCCTCCGCGTGTCAACGCCGGCTGCGGCGGCATCGACATGTACATGGGCTCCTTCTCGTACATCAATTCCGACCAGATCGTCGCTACGCTGCGTGCGGTCGGCCAGAATGCCAAGGGGTTGCTGTTTCAGATGGCACTAGAAGCCATCAACAGCTTCCTCGGCTCAAAGATCACCCATTTCATGGATGCCATGCAGAAGATGAACCAGTCCCTGCGCAACACCTGTGAAATTGCCCAGAAGACTTTGTCCGTCACCAAGGATTTTTTTAACGATCCCAAGAAAACCGCTACTGAAGCCGGCAAGGCCATTGGCACCAACCTCGGCACGTTCGAGGACTCCGCATCGGCCTGGTTCAATGAGTTTACCAAGCCGGATGCCGCCACCCTGATAGGCAATCCGTCCACGCTTTCTGCTGCGGCGCTCAAGGAAGCCAGCCAGAATCCGGCCATCGGCAACCTCGCCTGGCGTGCATTCTTCCGCTCTGGCGCCGCCGACCGTATCGGAGACGCCAACTCACCGGTAACCGGATTTAACGGCAGCAACAGCAATCGCAAGGTAATCGAGTTGCTGATGAATCTGACAGGGACACTGGTAGTCAGCACCTCGGAGGCTGCAAATTTGGGCAATGACGGTCAGCCGGTCTGTGGTGGAAAAAGCTCAGGCTCCGGAAATGTGTCCTGTACTCAGGCTGCCCGGCCGGAAACCGCCAGGTTGATCAACCTCGATAACCTGATGAACCCGGACGGACTCGATATCAACGGCTGCGGCAGCGCCAATCTCGATCTGGAAACCGAACTGGGCTGTCAGGATATTGTCCGCAAGCCCATGTCCGCTTTGTTCGGCGGTACCGACAGACTGGTCAACAAGATGCTCTTCGGAATCGACAAGGCATCCATCTCGGAAGCTGAAATTGATGGGGCCACTGACGGCATCCTTTACCGACTGACGCACAATCAAGCACTCACTCAGCCGCAACTGAATTTCCTGAGCAATATCCATATCCCGCTGTTACGCTTTCTGGTCAAGGTGCAACGCGACCCTGCCGCCGTCCGCAAGGTGGCGCAGGATTCGGCCCGAATCATCTCTCAAGATATGGCTATCCAGATGGCCAAGGCCATGGTCACGGCAGCAGAAAGCGCTTGGAATGGAAAGGACGTAAAAGTGAACAAGCCTGAGTTTGTGGACGGCAATCTGGAAAGCTTTCGGCGGGAAATCATGCAGAAAGAGGGATCGTTTACGGAACGCGCCAATACGGTCATCGCCCTCAACACCTATACCACCGAGATATACCAAGGATTGCCAACGGCTTCTTTCATCCGGACCTCCCCGCTGAGGGTTGGTGGAGGCCGCTGAATGACAACTCTAGTTATTGCCGAAAAACCCTCTGTGGCGCAGGGTTTGGCCAAGCACCTAGGACAGGTGAAACGTCATGAAGGCTACCTCAGCACTGGCCAATACCTCATCACCTGGTGTTTCGGTCACTTAATGGAGTTGGCTGAGCCCCATGTTTATGACGCCCGTTTCAAGAAATGGAATGCCGCCGATCTTCCGATACTGCCAGAACAGGTTAAGGTGCTGCCGAAGTCCGACAAGGGCTCGCGGGCGCAATTAAAAGTCATTGGCAGCTTGCTGAAAGACGTTGATACCGTCATTCATGCCGGAGACCCTGACCGCGAAGGCCAACTCCTGGTGGACTGGGTACTGCTTCACTGCAAGAACCGGAAACCGGTTCAACGGATCTGGCTGGCGGCGCAGGACAGCGCCTCTATCCAGAAGGCATTCCAACAACTCAAGAGCAATCAGCTTTACCTGCCGCTATTCCAGGCGGCGCAAACACGGGCAGTCGCTGACTGGCTGGTCGGGATGAATCTGTCACGCGCGTTCACGCTTGCCGCCCAGCAAAAGGGCTATCAAGGCGTCGTCAGTATCGGACGGGTCCAGACGCCCACACTGGCCCTGGTGGTCATGCGTGATCTGGATATCGAGAACTTCGTCAGCAAAACATATTATGTGCCGATGATGCATGTCGGCGTGTCAGGCGGGAGTTTTTGGGCGACTTGGGTGGCACCGGACAGCCTGAGGGAGCGTTTTCCAGATGGCAAGATCACTGACAAAGGATACGCAGAATCACTCCTTCAACTTCCAGAACTAGGCCGTATTTCTCTCCTGGATCAGCAGCGCTTGCACACAGCGCCGCCTCTGCCCTACCGTTTGTCACGATTGCAAAAAGATGCCAGCGCCCGCTTCGGACTCAAGGCTGACGAGGTGTTGGCGATCTGCCAGAGCCTGTATGAAAAGCACAAGCTGACGTCTTACCCTCGCACGGATTGCGATTATCTGCCTGAGTCGCAACATGCCGAGGCCGGTTCGATTCTGAGTGTGCTGACGACCATTTATCCCGGGTTGTCAGACCTGTTGCAGAAAGCCGATCCTGCTCTTAAATCGGCTGCCTGGAACGACAAAAAGGTGACAGCCCACCATGCAATCATCCCGGTCCGCGGTGACGGCGCCACTGTCGCCAGCCTGAGCGACAAAGAGATGAAGGTTTACGACCTGATCGTTCGAACCTATGTGGCACAGTTTTATCCTCCCTATGAATATGAGAAAACGGTTGTGGAGGCCACGGTTGCCGCCGATGTTTTCCGTGCCAGTGGCCACCGGCCATTGCTGCCAGGCTGGAAGGTATTGTTTCCTCCAAAGGGGAAGACCAAGGACAACTCGGAAGAAGACTCTGATGTAGAAACGGTGATACCGGCAATCGATTTGGGTGAGCCCGCTCATAATCTGGCGGTTGAAGCGCGCCAAAAGCAAACCTCGCCTCCCAAGCCCTATACGGATGGGACGTTGATTGCCGATATGGAGAGTGTGCACCGGGTTGTCGCTGCCAAGACCCAGACTGTGGACAACAAGTGGCTAAAGCTGTTGAAAGAAAATGCGGGTCTGGGAACCGAAGCCACGCGAGCACGGATCATTACCGTGCTCTTGGAGCGAGGATTTCTGACTCGCGCCGGCAAGAACCTGATTGCCACCGCTACCGGCCGTTCCTTGATTCAAGCGCTGCCGAAGGAAGTGAAAAGCCCTATCGCCACCGCGATGATGGAGCAGGAGTTGTCAGCCATTGAAAAGGAAGGCCATGACAGCCAAAGCTTTCTTCAGAAACAGCGTGAGGCTCTGACACGACTCGTCGTCTTAGCCGCCGAGACGCCAATCATTTTAGAGAAGAGGGACAATGACGGCTCCTCAATAGAACGACGCGATAAAGGGAAGTCTGGAAAATCCAATAGCCGTCCCCGGAAGTCGACTGCTGTAAACGAGGCCCGACAATCCAGTAACACTGAAGCTCCATCCGCCAAGTGTTGCCCAGCCTGCGGCAAGCCCATGCAATTGCGCCACCGAAAGTCTGACGGCCAGGCCTTCACTCATACCCATATACTTAGGGATGCCTCGACTTTGTGTCAGATGGAGAGACTCGATGATTTCAACCTGGACTCAAATTGATCCCATCAAGCGTCGGTATCGCTTCTACCAGATCAGTATGGAGCCAGACCTTTTTGCTGACTGGCGGATACGGCTTGAGTGGGGGCGCATCAACGCAAAGAAAAGGCAACAGCAGATCAAGATTTTTGAGAACGAATCCACTGCTATGGCGTTCTTAGAACAGCAGGAAAGAAAGAGAGCTCGACGCGGTTACCTCCTTGTTCCTGGATGATGTTTCTCAGCTATTGGCATAGCAGTGTCTTCGCCGTAGAGTTGTTGCTCTCCAAAACCGTCAAGGAATGACATCATGGATCACGAGCCCCAGCTCGACGACACTCCCTATTCTGTACTTCTGACCAAAGCCTTCCTGATCATCATCGCTCTGATGTGCGTTTTCTATCAGGCCTTCGCATTGGTCTTGGAAATCCATTACGGGGTGATCTGAGTCTCGCGCCGTCACACGTATGAAAGCCCCCTTCACCTCTAGAAAATCCAGCAGGTTCTGGCATACTCCGCGCCCGGCGGGGCAAGCCGTTGTTATCTTTTGATATAACGACGATGCTTGCCCATCGTCGCGTGCACCCCAACGTATCGGGGTATGGAGTAACACCATGTCGCAGTCGCAGCAAGTCGTTCTCGCCGTCAACAATCAGCGTTTGGTTCGCAACCTGCGCTATTCGTTCACGCGGAAGGAAACCTTAATTGCCGAACTGATGCAAAACGCACGTCGGGCCGGGGCCACGCAGGTCAGTATCCTGTATGACGTCCCTAGCCAGATACTGACCGTGGAAGACAACGGTTGTGGGATCCGTGATTTCCAGCGGATGCTGACTGTTGCCGAAAGCGGTTGGGATGAGGCCACCAAGGCTGAAGAACATCCTTTCGGGATGGGATTCTTCTCAGCTCTGTTCAACGCCTGCCGGGTTGAGATCAGTAGTCTTGGAAAACAGATGGACTTCGTGACAGCTGATGCATTGGCCTTCGAGACCTTAGAGGTTCAAGAGGCTGATGAGTACATCCGAGGCGCCAGGATCCGGCTGATCGGGTTGTCAATGTCGGAGTCACAGATCGCCGGCGCAGTTAAGCGATACGCGATGGGATTCCCCATTCCGGTATCGTACAACGGCCAGCAACAATCCCGGCCGCACGCATTGGATCAGGGTGATTTCCAACCCTGCTCCATCGGGCAAGTGCATCTGACGCGTTCGGCGAGTTACACGGTCTACCTTCAAGGTATCCAGGTGCATCGTTCTAACCATTATCTACACTTTGGAAAGGCGATAGACACCATCATCCATCTGGACAATACCTTCCGGGGTCGAATGCCGGATCGTGACAGTCTGGTGGATGAGCCCATGGCGATCGAAAGGATTCGATTCTGTCTGAAGGAGCTTTGGGTCCGGTTGCTGACGGAGGATAAGGCGCAGATGTCGGCACAAGACTTCACCAGTCTCTACTGGCGCCTGGCGAGGTCTTGGGGACTCTCCGATGTTTTCACGGATGTACCCTATCTGCCTGCCGCCTCGCTTTTCTGTATCAGCGAGACGCCTCACACCGTCATGGAGGATGAAGAGTATCTCACCCATCAGGAGCAAGGTGTTTCGCAGGAACAGGTGCTTAATGGCGATGTCGTGCTATGCGATCATTTGCCTGACGATGAAGATGACCACCACTGGCCGGCTGCCACTTTGGCTGATTTGTCCGGCTGGAAGGTTGTGAGGCATATTCCGGTTGGCCACTGGTCAGAGGCCCATACCTTGAGTCTGGCCTCATTGAAGGTATCTGTGGATTTCGAGCGTCTATCCACGTTCCGTTTTAACGGCGAGCGTGTCTGGTGTGATGTAATTCTCTGTGACAGCTACACGTTACGGAGCGGCAAACATCAAGTAGAGGTGCGGAATCAGGCAGTGTTTCTGGAAAGCAGGGAGTTGCTGATCCCATCCGGTAGTGTTGGCGTTGAGGCCCTGCGACAGGTATCAACCTATGCGGAGTACGACGACAAGTCCTCTCTGGATGACAACGCACTGCAGGCTGACACCAAGCTACTGTCCGACCGGGTATTGGCGGAGTTTGCCAATCTCCGGGGAGAAGGTCAGGCCGACACGTTGGCCAAGGTTCTGGAAGCGGGCAATCTTGCCGCATTCAGTGTCCTCAAGGACTGCGCTTTTATTGTCAGGCTTGATGCCCAACTGCGGCCGAATGTCCTGGAATTGTCCGAGCAGCAATTCCAGGATGTCAATCAACTCGTGGACGGTCTCATGACCGCATCCATCGCTCAATAACTACGCCCTTGGCGTCACAAAGGCTCTGCTCTTGCAGAGCCTTTGTTCTTTTACTGCTTCAGTTATTACATTATGATACATTGCTGAGTCATCATGTTTGATGCTCACGAGCACCTCTGGCGAAACGGGGTCAGGATGAAACAGTAATAACTGCCGCAGGTCTGCTTGCCGCTGTACTTCTATGTCCCTAATCGCCCTCCCCTCCCCACTCATCAAGGAGCATGGACTATGGAATCCGCCAACAAGAGCTATGGCAAATATTGGGCAGCCGTCTCCGGCGACTTCGTTATCGGGTTAATCCTAATGCCTTGGATTAACCGGGAAGATCCCCGCTTTGCCGCCTTCCGCGACAAATCGAAAGAAAATCTGGGATTGCTTGGCGAAGTCATCACGGGCGAAATTCAGGAAATTGAAGGTGTAAAGGTATTCGTCAAACGACTGACACATGCCAACAGACCTCAAGCATCCACTCAACCGCGCGCGCCGCGCCTCTATCAACTCCCTCCCAGCCTCCGCTAGCCTGTTTCGCCATCAACCGGCCGACCTGCCGCGCACAATGCTTTTCTTGACGTGAGATAATACGCGTGACGGAGTGAGCCGTCGTTTTCCTTTGGATAACGACGATGCTCACTCATCGTCGCGTGCGCCCCAACGTATCGGGGCAGGTTTTACATCATGGACAAGCAGGATATTCAACGTGTTGTGACGGACCGCATCATTCAAGCCATTGAGAAAGGCGGCATGGCTGCCTGGATCAAGCCCTGGGCAGACATAGCCGCGATGGACAGGGGTATTCCCTACAACTTCCTGACTGGTAATGAATACCGGGGCATCAATGTACTGATCCTGGCTTTGGGAGCCTGTGAGAATGGCTTTCGGCACAATGCCTGGCTGACATACAAGCAAGCCCAACAGCTTGGTGGACAAGTCAGGAAGGGTTCCAGGTCTCAGTTGTGTGTTTTCTTCAAGGTTGAGGAGAAAAGACAACTCAATGAGTCAACGGGTGAGGAAGACATCAAAGTCTTTTGCCCCCGTATTCCGTTCTACCTGTTCAATGTCGACCAAGTGGACGGACTGGATCTGTCGGCCATGGAGAAGCCGGCTGTTACCTCCGCTGACTTCAGGTCTAGTGCGATCTCCACATTGGTTAACCGCCAGTGCGAACAGACTCAGCTGACCTTCCGTCATTCCGGGAATCATGCTTGTTATTCACCTGGTCTTGATCTGATCAGGATGCCTGAGGGTGACTTCAGAACAGGTGATAACTATGCAGCGACGCTGGCACATGAGCTGATCCATGCGACCGGTCATGTACGGCGGTTGGATCGTCATGCCAAGATCGATAGCATGTTCCCTCAGGACTCTCGTGCAAGTTATGCATTTGAAGAACTGGTCGCAGAACTGGGATCTGCATTCTTGTGTGCTGAACATGGGATTGTTGGAGAGCATCTACAGCATGAGACGTATATCGATTCTTGGCTGCACTCTTTGAAGCGGGATAAAACCTTGATCTTCAAAGCCGCAAAGCTGGCTTCGGATGCTCACCACTTTGTGGCGCGTATCCCGGAGCCATCGGTTACTCTTCCCCTGGCCGTTGCTGCTTGAACCATGTAACTTTTGATAAGGCTGCCCTGCTCTTGCAGGGCAGCCTTCCTATATCGTCTCCATCAAAAAATTGCGGCAGCGCTGCTTTTATTTAATGAATTTAGCAAATTTAAAGAATTTAGCAGTGTTGAAACGATTGCAGCGCAATGGATACAGGGAATAATCATGTAGGGATTCACCCCCTCAACATGTAGAGATTCACCCCCTTTGCATGGAGAAATCCACCCCCCAATCCTGTAGAGATTCTGGAACATCCTGTAGGAATCCACCTCCCTATCCTGTAGAGATTCACCCCCTATATATGGAGAAATTCACCTCCCCCTTGTCCTGTCGATCATCTGGGGTATCCTGTAAGAATCCACCCCCTCCCTGTCTTGCCGATGGTCTGAGGTATCCTGTAGAAATCCACCCCCCCCTGTCTTGCCGATGGTCTGGGGTATCCTGTAGAAATCCACCCCCCTGTCTAGCCGATGGTCTGGGGTATCCTGTAGAAATCCACCCCCCTGTCTTGCCGATGGTTTGGGGTATCCTGTAGAAATCCACCCCCTCCCTGTCTTGTCGATGGTCTGGGGTATCCTGTAGAAATCCACCCCCCTGTCTAGCCGATGGTTTTGGCGATCCTGTAGAAATCCACCCCCCTGTCTAGCCGATGGTTTTGGCGATCCTGTAGAAATCCACCCCCCTGTCTTGCCGATGGTCTGGGGCATCCTGTAGAAATCCACCTCCCCTCTGTCTAGCCGATGGTTTGGGGTATCCTGTAGAAATCCACCCCCCTGTCTAGCCGATGGTTTTGGCGATCCTGTAGAAATCCACCCCCCCCCCCCTGTCTTGCCGATGGTTTGGGCGATCCTGTAGAAATCCACCCCCTGTCTAGCCGATGGTCTAGGGGATCCTGTAGAAATCCACCCCCCTGCCTTGCCGATGCTCTGGGGGTTATCCTGTAGAAATCCACCCCTGCCTTGTCGATGGTCTGGGACATCCTGTAGAAATCCACCTCCCTGTTTAACAAAGTCATTCCTCTTCCCGTTGCCTGAATTTTGTAGCAGTAACGATTGAAATTTTTAAGAATGCAGTGCCATACCATCGAAGAGTTACTTGTTCCTGGGGGGCCTATCAGGCTTTGGCCTTGGGTATAAATGAGCTTTAACTTTCGAAACAAACATGTAGAGACAAGCTTTGACAAGCTACATGATTGCGGACTATTCTTCAGCAATTATCGTAAAGCTTTTGGCGTAAACGCAGTCTGGTGAATTGGCTATGGCAATCAGCAAAAAAACATCTAACAACAACAGTCTATCCTTGCTGAAAACGTCCCAAGCGGTTGTACACATCAGTCATGGTATTACCCTTCGCCAGTACAAGTACTGGATCCTCTTACTTCACTTCTATCGCGAGACCTACAAACAGTCTCTTCACTCCGAACATGATGGTGCGATACAGATTCCCATTTCCAAGATTTCTGAATACATGGGATATGAGCCTGTCAAAGCGGAATTGAGAGGTGATTTCGAAGTACTGCGAAAAGAGCCGATTGTTATCAACATCTTGTCAAAGGATGGGCATAAGGCACAGCGTGGCATGGGTTTTATCTCGGAATGGGAAGTCAGCAGCAAGACTGTGTATGTGCGCTTGCCAACTTTTCTGGAAGATGTAATGAAGGGATTGGATGATGCCAAGGCTATTTTTCACTTGATGCATTGGGAGATTTTCAGCAGCTTTAATGGTAAGTATGAAGCAATCATCTACAAATTGTGCAAAGACTATGTCGGAGTTCAGCGAACTCCATACATGAGCATTTCTGACTTTCGTCAATACATTGGCCTTCAGGAGACTGAGTATTTACAGTTTGCTGAGTTGAACCGATGGACTATCTCCAAGCCGATCAGTGTGATCAATGGGAGTGAACTTTCCGACATTACCGTGACAGCGGAGTTTGATCGTAAGGGCCGCAAAGTCGAAGGGGTATACTTCAAAGTTGTTCCCAAGCAGCATGCCATGTCGGTTGGCGCGCTGACGGACTTGTCGGACATGCCGCATCCTGCCTTTTCAGAAGCACGCATTACAATTCCGGTTTCTGAGCAGTATGTGTATCTTGAGAGCTTGAGTCCCGAATTGATCCAAGCAACCATTGAGCGTGCGAACAATTTTGCAGATGAAAAGCTGGCGAAAAACGAGCCTGTGAACCTGGGAGCCATTTACAAGAGTGCATTCGCCAACAAATGGGGCGTGCAATATCTTGAGCAAAAAGCATTGCTGGCCAAGAATGCACAGGAGAAAAAGAAGCGAACTGTCGCAGCCAAACAGAAGGCGCCATCGTTAATTGAGCATGCTCAAGACAAGTCTAGCGAATCGAAATTGCGCTCGATATGGAACGAACTTCCTGATGACATTAAAGCGGAGTACCTTAAGCGTGCTCTCAACAATGTTCCAAGGGGGGCCAAATCGTTGGAAACGAAGAATGCGACTCTAGCAAACGCTATGGAACGCCCCCTCCTCCGCATCGAAATTGAAAAACTGCTTGTACCGGATTCAATGCCCTCCTGACGTTTACGGCTTGCATTTGCCTGCATGCATTGAAATTGAGCATGCTCAATTTCTAAAGCTCTGATCAAGATATCTGACTCAAACCCGATACGTCCTTGGCGACTCGCTGTCGGAGAAACATTAATCAATCATCTTTTGATCGCAAACTTGAGCATGCTCAAGTTTGCGTTGACTGACGCACTTTGTGCGTTTTATAGTGAGCCTCGATTTTGGCATGCTCACATGAAAGGAGAAGCTCTGATGGCAAAGGTCATACTGATCGCCAACCAGAAGGGAGGCGTCGGTAAATCCACGATAGCCACAACACTGGGGTCCGGCCTGAAACGGCTGGGGTATTCGGTGTTGATGCTGGATGCGGATACACAGCAGTCACTTTCCAAGTGGCGGGCCAGTGCCGAGGGTTTGCCTCATGAGCAGGATATTCCTTGGGTGGAGCGATGGGACTCTCCGCTGATTGCGGAGAAGATTGCCAAGGAACGCGATCGTTATGACTTCATCATCATCGACAGCGCCAGCAACCTTGGGCAAAAGGGCGATGCCACACAGAAGATCATCTTGGGCGCGATTAAGTCTGCCGACCTCATCCTGACGCCCGTTGGTCCATCGCCGTTTGATGTGGACGGCAGCGAGGACTTCATCAGTCTTTTACGTGACATCTGGGAAAGATTTGGCGAACAGAAACCGCCCGTGTACTTCTTGATTAACGGCGTTCAGCCGGGAACCACTCTGGGGCGTGAGGTGGGCGAGTATGTTTCGAATACCTATCAACTACCAGTTCTGAATACCAAATTGCAGCTTAGGCAGGCTTATCGGCAGTGTGTATTTGATGGCAGCAGCATCTTCCATGTGGGTGATACCCAAACCAAGTCGAACGCTAATGCTTTTGTTGAAGAAGTGCTGGAATTGAGCGGGCTTAAACCGACCAAGGCATCCAGGAAAAAGAAGGTGGCATCGAAATGAGCACGAAGAAGCCTTCATTTGCAACGCGAAAACCTACTCCCGTATCCACACCGACAGCTGTTGCGGCAATTGATGAACGTTTTGACCTGGATGCGTTTGAGCGGAAGGTGGTTTCCGAGGCCCGCGCCAATAATGAAATTCGGCAAATAGACAAAGATCAGATTGATCCGGATCCCAATCAGCCGCGCAGTGAGTTCGACCTTGAGGCCATGAATGAGCTGAAGGCGAGTATCGAACAGAACGGACTGATTCAGCCCATCGTCGTGCGTCAGGTCGGTGATCGTTATCAAATTATTGCTGGAGAACGTCGTTGGCGCGCTTGCCAGCTTATCGGCAGTATCCTTCGGGTGGATGTGGTCATCCGCAATGATGTAGATCCGCTGACCATTTTACTCCTGCAAATTGCAGAGAATAATCATCGTCAGTCAATGACCCCGATGGACATTGCGCGTGCCTATCAGCGAGTCAAGGAGCTGACGGGAGGTTCTCAAAAGCAGGCAGCAACCAAACTCGGTGTTTCGGAAAGCCAGATGTCCATTACCCTGGGCTTGCTCAAGTCACCCGAGTTAATTCAAGAACTGGCTAAAGGCGGAAAGATTCGCGATATCACGACGTTGAACATGGTCAATCGCTTGCATGAACAAAACCCGACTGAAGCAAAAAGGGTTGTTGAAGCCATTGTTGAGGGGCGTATTGAGCCGGGCAGTATCCGGAAGCAGGTAAATAGCACCCTTCAGAAGAGCAAAGGTAAAATTGAGCATGCTCAAGATAAACACCATCGCATCAAAGCCGACAGTGTTGAGCTTGTTCACGAGGGTGAAAACCTCTTGTTCAGGTTCAAATCCCGTAAAGCCAGTTATGACATTGAACTGCCTGTAGGACTTAAAGATCTCAGCGCGATGATTCAATCCTTGACCGGGAAGTCAGGTAAATGAGTGGTAGCAAGGAAAGATTGCGCCAACTCATGGCGAAAGCCGAACTGGACACTATGCAGGTTGCCTTGTTGTTGGAAAAGAGGACCATGCGTAAATACAGCCTGAGAACGGTTCAGGCATGGGTTGCCAATGAAGGCAGGGCGAGTTCCCGGGAGTGCCCGGCTTGGGTTTTGGAAAATTTAGAACAAATCATTCAAGAAAGGCAAAATTCTCCGAATTGAGCATGCTCAATTGAGATGTGGCCTCAAATCATAGCCATTTGACTCCGAAAAATCATTGTTTCCAGGAGAGTTTGATGAATTGAGCATGCTCAATTAAATATGGGAAACAAAGTTCGCTGTCGTCATTTTAGGAGGCCTCGAATTTCGACAGTGTGTTGTGAAGCCGGTGACAACGTTGCAGGTGATTCAACGGACATAACTAGGATCTGCTGAGGAAGTGACGGCTTCATTAAATCCTGAAAAGAATCCAGATAGCGGCACTCAGGATCTGGCCAGCGATCAGTACACGAGGCCCTTACCATTATTGGCAGACCATTGATGACCGATGATTCCTTGCGGCATCCACAGGTCATTGACGAGATCATCAATTAAAGATGATGGACTGGTGCCTCTGTATGGATAATTAGCAATGATGATGCAGTCCACTCAACTCAGGCTGTTCCAGCAATAGCGCTTGGTGAATCTTCCGACATACCTCCGCGTCGTGTCGAGCGCGGTGAAGATTGTCTGGATTCGACTCCAAGATTGGGTCTCTCAGTAAAGCCCTTGCCTGACTGAGAGACGGCCATTTTCCACCATTGGTTGTTGTAAGTATTTTCATGGTACAGATCCACTGCACATTGGCGGGTCCGGTAACGCCGTACTTCAGGCAACTTTGCAGTATCATCCGTGCATCAAATTCTGCGTTATGAGCGACAACGATTTGTCCGTCTAAGAGAGTTTTGACTTTGCAAGCCAGTTGCTTCCAGCTTGGAGCGTCATCAAGCATGGGCATCATGATGCCATGTACCTTGGAGGCAGCGTCAGAGATCGGAGAAGTGGGTTTGACCAGTGAGTCCAACAGGACGTTGCCTGTAACATCCAGAATGGCAATTTCAATGATCTCCGCTCCTTCGTCCAGTCCTGTTGTTTCGGTATCCAGGTAAAGAACCTTTGTGAGAAGCGGTGGAGCTGATTTATTGACGCTCACATCAAATTTCCATGTCCGAGTGGGGGAGGGCGTTGGTAAAATGACCAAGCGTCTATTCCTGCAAATACTTCGACACCATGGCATTGGAAAGTTGCACAAACGAGGCTACGTTGCCTGCAACAACCTCGGGCGAGAGGCTATAGCGTCCGCCAATCGTCAGTGTCGGAGTCATCCGTATGTTATACGTCGCTGTCAACATGGCAGCCTGCATGAACAGGCGTTTTACCTCCGGATTTCCCCAATGCGCTCTGAATTGTTCAGGGTCATATCCCGCTTGCCGTGCGGCCAAATCATACGTTTTCCGGTCCTGAGCGGAATAGCCATCCTGCTGAATCATGCGATAGCTTGTGTCGCTGAAGGTCTGGATACGTTCAGGGTTCGTTACCAACGCCGTATAGTAGGCAATAGCGCCGACTACGGACTCTCCGCTTTGCACAACCACCGGAGTTTTGACATAGCTCAATGGCGCAGGCAGGCTTTTTCCCCAGCGCGAAAGCAAGGCGTCATATTCTCGGCAATGCGGGCAGGAAAACAGAAAAAAGGTTCTGACCATGCTGTGATCGGAAGGTGTGTCGGGCAGGTTCTGGTAGGGCTGGGGCTCAGCGTGAACGATCGTTGCAGCCAGCATGCCGGCACTAAATAATCGCCATGGCTTCATCAATGGCCTCCTTGTCGCATAACTGCATGTCTATCAAGATTTCTCCCAGCAAGCATTGCGAGCCGGAAATTTGATGGTTTAGAGCCTTCCTTAATTGAAAGCTCGTCAGGTGTCCTAGCGAAATCAGACGCTCACCTAACGGCATGTCTGTTGGCTGCAATGATTGCCCTGATATGGCAATAATCTCTTCCAAGCTGGTCATCCCGCTGGCGGCTAGCCGGGTGCCGGCTCTGGCCAAGGTTTCGAATTGTGGCTGGGTACCCGCAATCTGACGGATTCGTTTGTCCTGGCGGCGGACCATGGCCTCCTGAATGGCGGGGGACATCAACAATAGCTCCATGACTGGCAGCATTCCTTGATATGCGACGTGTTCCTCGGGAGAGCCAAATTGCTGGTCCACATAGCTGTGAAGTCGGTTGGCGAGGAGCCAATCCCGTTCGAGGCGTGTTGCCGGTCGATTGGGCGACGAGACGGGCAGGCGCTTGACCAAGCGTTGCGCGAGTACGCCCCGCAGTGATGCCGCCAGAGCAACCGGATCCACGTCTAGGTCGAGTAGTCGACTGATTGTGCTGACGGAGTCGTTGGCATGCAGTGTTGATAATACGAGATGCCCAGTTAGTGCTGCCTGTATGGCGATATTGGCTGTCTCCCGGTCTCGAATCTCTCCGACCAGAATGACATCGGGATCCTGACGCAGAGCGGCACGCAGTGCCGATGCAAAAGGGTTGTCCTGCTCGACATTTACCTGCTGAAGCCATGGCAACCGATACTCAACAGGATCCTCAATGGTCATGATTTTCCGTTCGACGGAGTTGAGGGCGTTGATAATGCTGTACAGGGTCGAGGTCTTGCCGGATCCGGTTGGGCCAGTGACGAGGAAGAGCCCGTTGGGCTCATGAATAACGGACATCAGACTGGATCGTACGATATCCGTCATGGGGATATCGTTGAGCGGGCGGCCGGCATTCCGCTGATCAAGCAACCTGCAGACTACGGAATGACCTTGGACCGTTGGCTGAATGGAGACCCGGAGATCCAGCCCGAAGCTAGCAAACTGAAGTGATGTCCGGCCGTCCTGGGCAAGCTTTTTGTCGACAATCGAGAGGTTGCACCGTGCCCGAATCTTGTCTTGGATGTTACGCGCTACGTGACGGGAGACGTGCCCGATTAATTCCATGCTTCCCCGGCATCTCCAGCGAATGGCGGCGCCTTCCTGATGGTCCTCGAAGTGGATATCGCTTGCGCCATGTTCGGCGGCTTTTGCGAAGAGATCGTTCAGTAGTTCAACCGACTCTTGATCACCCCGTCCTGTCGAGATGAACAGATCAGGCTGATTCATGTCGATTCCACGGACAAGTGATGGCGGGTTGGAAGTAGAACTGATGCTGGATGAAGTTGGCCATTTTTAATTGTCCACGAAGGGTAAAGAGACGGATGCGTAGTACGGTAGCTTCTGTCGCCCATGGGCGGGCGGCGGCTTCGATCAGGTCGCCCATGAGGCGGACGGGGAGGGTGCTGCGCTCCACGCGCAAACAGGCGATCGGAGTCACCATGACATAGGCGAAATACGTGATGATCAACGTCATCAAGACAGGAGTGAAAAAGGACTTCATGTTTGAGTCAGTCGAGCCTGTTGCAGTTTTCGCCATACACGCCTGGCGTAACGGTCCCGCTTGGCGGGTGTGACGGCGTTGTAGGCGCCGATGGCCTTCCAACCGTAGCCGTACTGCCGGATGTTATGCGCGAGTATCCAGGCACCAACCTCGATGTTGATGCAGGGATTCAGCAAGTCCTGCTGGGTGATGCCGAAGGTGGCCAAGCGCGGCAGCCAGCCACTATTTATCTGCATCAGTCCAATATCCAGTGAGTCGTCATTGCGGCCTATGGCAGTAGGGTTGAAGTTCGACTCCGTAGCCGCGATGGCCCAGAGTACTTGGGGATGGATGCCATATTTACCGGCCGATGCAGTAAGGCATCCATTGATGTGAGCAGAGGGTGCTGCCATGCAGGCGTCACAGGCAAACAAGGCCATAACCAAGGTTTTTCGCATAGATATTATTATGAGATGATATTTGATAAAAACAAGCCGGTTTTCCCGACTTTTGGAGTACTTCATTTTGCCTTTTTCCGGCGATGAAGATGGAAAGCCCCCCGATCAAGGATCGGGGGGCTTCAAGTTGTGCAACCGAAGTTGCTTGGGTTGCTGTTGACAACATCGGCTTTCGCCGAAGGCTTGCTGACCCTTACCCGCTATCGCAACAACGATCGACAGGCTCGGGAAAGCTATTCGTTGCCCTGGCGGGCTTAACGAAGTTGGCGTTCATGGTGACTCCATGGGATGCGCGCTCTGAACTGACAGGTGCAGAGACATTCAAAAATAGGAAACGCTTGCTGTCACAAGCGGTATTGACACTTCCTGACGGAAGTTGCTGTACAGAATGCGTGGGGGGATGCCACTCCCCCCGAGGCCGATGCCACTCGGCCAAACGTTGCACGTACTCAACAACATGCGCTGTCGCGCAGCTCAGGCTTTCACTCCGTTTTCGCTCACGTTTTTATTCGCTCGAAAAAACATCATCACTACTGACCTGATCTCCCACTGTCGTACAACGGCTTATCGCTGCCTCTAGGGCAGGTTTCACCGTTTCGGTCATGACTGGGGTGCCACCCACCAGCGACCGCGACAGCTTCCCGTCTTAGTACGTCGGATCTACACGAGCAGAACCCTGCTCCCTCAGCATCATCCACCGCCTCCGTTTTCCCCCGGTCGAGGTTCCTTGAAGTAACCGGGTTATGGATGGGTAATGCCTCAACGGGTTTACAGTACTTGCTCTCCAGGATGCACCGTTGACTGGCCTCAGTCGGTGCAATTACAGGCTTGAGCTATCCAGCGATCTACCGAGCTTGCGCCCCGTAGTACCGGGTCATCCAGATTTCTCCTCAGACCCCTATCACGTCACCGTGATCTCAGCAGCCCACCTGCCTGGCAATGAGGCGACCCTACGAGAGGATCGAGCCGCCACATGCGGTGCTTAACGCGTCGTCACCTTCCTGGCTGACGCTCACCGTCTCCCGACGTACAGGGTTACTCCGGTCACCCGGAGGCCCGTTTCGACGTCGCCCAACCCCCCGTTTCCGGGTGTAGGGATGGGATCGATTGGGGGAGTTTCACCCCCAAGCGCCCCTCGCGTGCCGCACCAGCCAAATTTCTCCGGCATGCAGCTTCGCCACGCTTCCCCGGTTGGCGCCGGGGTGGAGCGCATGTGTTGAGTACGGGGGTGGCAGCCCCCGAGCAACGGATAGGCTGGCAACCTCTGTTCAACAGACCGCATCTTACGATGGTGCCTCGTTGCCTGAAACGAAAACTAGGAACCTCTTTTTATCAAAGCGTCATAATATTTTCCGGAGATGCTTCAAAAGCCCCGCAAACCTCATGACAATGAGGTTTGTGCTTTATCAAAGCGTCAGTCAGGGAAAAATGGTGGAGTTTTATTGCACAACCAAAACCGAAGCGATGCAGCGCATCCAGGATTGCGTCAGTCGCGGCGGCTGCCGGTTCTACGTCGCCGGCACGGTGACACTCGCCCGGTTTCAGGCTGTCCGGGCGAAGTTCGCGGACAGTTATGAGACTGGTCTGACCCGCCACCAGATCCGCCGGCGGAAGGAGGGCGGTTGTGCAGTGACCTATGTCGTGTGGTGGTGGAACAAGATCGAGGTGCGATTCTGGTTGTTGATCACGCCCGGCCGCGGCGCGATCTGGCGTCTGGAAACACCCTTGGCGCTCAGTGATCGCGGTAGTCGCCTCAAGATCAACGGCGATTACGAGTTGCTGCTGCTGAGTCGCTCCAGCGCCTCAGGGGGTGATGAGAGTTGGACCTGGCGCCTTGATACCGCCAGTTTTGAGCAGTGGCGTCACCGGCTGGAGCGTTCGGTCAATGTCTATCCGAAAAATCCCTCGCGGCTTTCACAGTCGCTGTACAGCCTTTACCGGATGCCCGGATTCCGGGGAATCCGCCAGCAGGTAGGGCTGCTGGTTGGTGATGCAAGGCGTCAATGGAAAAGTCGCTACAGCAATGCGGATTTTCCGGATACCCCCGGTCTCGGCTATGTCAGTCGGATCAAGGCGGAAATCCAGGATGCCGCGACATTTCTTCAACAGTGCATCAACAGCCACGCCAGACAGGCCATTGCTGAAGCATTACGCATGAATCATGAATCATGAATCATGAAATCCAGTTTCATGACTCACTTTTAACCTCGAATTTGCATTATGGAAGCAGACACATGACAGTGGCAGGCATCGACATCGGCCATAGCGCCGTCAAACTAGCCTTTAGAACTCCTGATGGTTCGCTTAGGCATCGTCAGTACCCCTCGGTCGTTACCCCGGCCATCCCCTTGTCCTTTGATCCACAGCCCGACGTCACCCAGGGAGATACGGTGGAGGTCATGGGCCGCCGCTACTTCGTCGGGCTGACTGCTGTCAGCCAAGGGGCGCAGGCAGCTTCAGGGCTTTCCATGGACTGGATCAATACACCCGAGCATCTGGTACTGATGGAGCGGGCTCAGCGTTATCTCGTCAGTCATCAAGTCGTGCCGGATCTGGTCGTGTTGGGGCTGCCGGTGGTGACTTTTGCTCAACAGCAGGAGGCTCTCTCCATGCAAGGGCTGGATATCTTCAAAACGGATGTGGTCGTTGTGCCGCAGCCATGGGGCGCCTATCAGCATGGTGTTCTCAACGAGAACGGCGAGCACCTGACCAGCAAGGGAACATTGCTGGCCAGTTGGGCTGTGATTGACGTTGGTCATTTCACGACGGACTTCATGTTGATGGAGAAAGGGCGATGGATCGAAGTGGCTTCGGGGTCGTGTGCCGGTATTTACAAGGCAGTGGAACAGCTGAAAAAACTGCTGCATGCCCGTGGCTTGCAAACTTCCCAGTTGGAGTGCGAAGAGGCACTGCGTGCCGGCTACATCCGAAACTTTAATGACCGGTTGTCTGTACAGGTCGAGATTGAGGAGGCTGTAGCTGTTGTCGTGAATGAAATTGTCGACACAGGCACCCGACTGTTTGGAGGAGTTGTCCGGCGCTTGGATGCGGTTTTACTTGCCGGAGGCGGTGCAGACATTATTTACCCGACGCTCAAAGAGCGTTGGCCTCACACCATGACGTCGGATGATCCCCGCATGGCGATAGCTGAAGGGATGCGTCGATGGGGGCTGACCCGCTTACCCCGCAAATAGAGGTGTCTGGGCGATGAGTCGATGGCTATCCAACAAGGACAGCGTCCTGCAATCGAAGAAGATTACCTTCCAGTTGATATTCAAACCGCACGATCCGCTCTTTCCGTGGGCTGCCGGTTTGCCTTGGGGTGCATTCCCGAAGGTGGTGAAGGATCTGCTGGAATTGGCACATTCTCAGGGCGTTCTGACGGAAAACGGATTGGATCTGGTCAGGGGTGGTGGTGCGGCGTTCGCACTTCCGAAGGGGGCGGCAGATGTCGTGCCGGCGCGCGAGGTAGCGGCCTCATCAGCGCAAGTTGAGGCAAGGGAATCCCAGGCTACGGTTGTCGCTCATGAGCCATTCGTCATCCGGCGCTACAAGCCTGCATGACAATGTAACAATATCAGTTTATTTATGTTTTTGCGGCCTATATAATTATTACACTTTGATACATTGAAGAAGGCTAATGCGGAAACCAAGATTATGGTTGCTCGCGCTGCTGGCTGGCAGCTTGAGCAGCGTGCAGGCTCAGGACATCGCTTCAGATAATCTACTGACCCGTCTTCAGAGCCGGTATCCCAAAACCCGGTTCACCGCCGTGAATGCCTCACCGCTAGATGGGATATACGAAGTCGTTATGGGCAAGAACATTGCCTATACCGATGCCAAGGGAGATTTTTTCCTCTTTGGTCATGTCATGGATATGGCAAACCAGCGAGACATCACTGCTGATCGAAAAAAGGCGCTCCAGCGAATCGACTTCAATGCACTGCCCACCGATTCGGCGATTACTTATGTGCAGGGGAATGGCCAGCGAAAGATGGCTGTGTTTTCAGATCCAGATTGTCCTTACTGCCGCCAGTTGGAAGTGGAATTGGCCAAACTCGACAACGTGACCATTTATCTCTATCCCTATCCCTTGGACGGTCTACATCCAGACGCCATGAAGAAGGCCATCTCGGTATGGTGTAGCTCGGAACGGGCGCAATCCTGGCGTGATCTGCTTATTCATCATATTCAGCCAGCGGGTGGCATGTGCGACAACCCAGTTGCTATGAATCGTCAGCTTGCCGAGAAACTGGGCATTTTTGGCACTCCAACCATTATCAGTGCGGACGGACGTCAGACGTCGGGCGCTCTCAAGGCCAGCGAATTGGATGACTGGCTGGATAGAATGCAATGACCCTCAAGTTGTCCCATTCGCTGATGCTGGCGCTTATGCTGCATGGTTCGGTCAGGGCCGACTCGCTTGGAACCTTTGGCCGCGTTTATCCAGTACAGGAGCCATCCATGCTGGAGGCCATTCAGGAGAAGCTGAAAGGATGGGCTGAGGGGGACAGGCTGGCCCAAATGGAGGACGAGTATCGATCTAGGGTCATCGCGTCCATCAATCATCCTTCAGGGCTTTTGATCCCCAAGGCTCAGCAAGCGGCCAGCCATTACTTTGACCCCACCATCATCACAACAGAAGACATCCGTGGTGCAGATGGGGAATTGGTCATTCCCGCCGGTCAAGCAATCAATCCGCTGGACCAGATGCCACTAACCAAGAGTCTTCTGTTCATCGATGGTGAAGATGCAGCACAGGTGGCTTGGCTTCAGCAGCGCCTGAAGCTGGAACCCCGGGCAGTACCCGTATTGGTGGCCGGTTCCTGGCTGCAGTTAAGGCAACGCCTTGAGCGCCCGGTGTATTTCGATCAGCAGGGATTCATGACCGGACGGTTGGGTGTCAGGGCAGTGCCGAGCCGGGTATATCAGGAAGACCGGAGAATCAGGATTGATGAAGTCGCTCTGTAGGGCCGGAGTGTTTGCGGGCCTGATCTCGCTGTCCTCCACAGCAAGTGCCGTGGGCTGTGCCGGGAAGTTCATGAACCCGATTACGGATATTTGCTGGTCTTGTGTCTTTCCGATCACGCTATTTGGCAAGGCAATCGATAAGGGCGGCCAGTTGGATACGGCGAGTGGGCCGACCGGGGTGTGCGCTTGTAACGCGAACATCGGTATTCCAATCGGATTCTGGGAGCCGGTGCGGCAGGTGGACATTACGCGTAAACCCTATTGCCTGGTGGGACTGGGCGGAGTGGAAGTCGGTGGGGGTAGCGGAGGGTTACCGGCTGATACACCCGGCTATGTCAGTAAACCACTGGTCGAGTCCGAGCAGAGGGAAGCCTTCTTCCACGCCCACTACTACATCAACCCCGTTATGTACTACATGGAGTTATTGCTGGATGACGCCTGCATTGAGCGGAAGGGATTTGATCTGGCCTATTTGACCGAGGCGGATCCCACCTGGGTGGATGACGAACTCAACAATCTGTTCAATCCCGATGCCTTTCTCTACGGCAATATCGCCGCCGTGACCGCGTGTAGCGCGGATTGCATTGCAGCGACCGTGGGCAAGCCGCTCAGCGCCCTGTACTGGTGTGGCGGTTGCAACGGGCAGGTGTACCCCTTGGTGGGCAGAAACCTTTACCACACCGGCGGAGTGAAAACCTCATCTTTGCTGACGCAACGACTGCTGGCCAAGATGCACCGTGAGGGGATCATGTGGTCGGCATCCGGCAAAGCCGGTATGTGCGGTTACTACCCACAAATCCTCATGGACAAGACGCAGTACAAATACCAGATGACCTATCCGGTGCCCCAGACCACCAAGATTGCCGGGCAGTGCTGCCAGCCCTTTGGGCGTAGCACCATTCTCTGGGAGGCCGGGAAAGAGTTTCCGGTGAAAGGTGAAGACTTCAGTTACCTGATCTTCCGCAAACGTGACTGTTGTCAGGGAGCCATTAAGTTTTGAAGGCACTCATGACTCTGGCTGTCCTGGGAGTGGCTTCGGGGCCATTGATGGCGGCTGATCGGCCAGAGGATTTCCCCACCCTTACTGCGCTGGAGCAAAAGCAACGTGAGTTGCAGCCGATCATTCGCCGCGATCTGCAGCAATCGCCATCAGCGGCACAATCTATTGATGAGGCGTATCTCCGGACAGCATTCCCCAAGATAGAGATCTCTCCAGCCATATCCGATACCCAGCACGCTGGCATCGATATCGACCGGTGGGTCGATACCTTTGAGAATGCCGATGCCGTCAGAGTGCGGAATGAAGCGGTGGTGCTGCTGTTTGTCAGTGCCAGCATTCCTGAGAAGACGCTGACCAACCTGCTGGAACAGGCAAGGGATAGGAACATCAAGGTGGTGTTTCGCGGCGTAACAGGGGACAACCCGTTGAGCTTTAGCCATTTTCGCCGATTCCTGACAGGTCTGGGATTAAACCGCTATCCGGAAATCGACATCAATCCGGTGGCATTTGAACGATTTCAGGTCAGAGAAGTTCCGGCCTTGATTGTCAGCCTGCCATCGGAAGGGGCGGAAGACTCCGGCTGCCAGGTCGTAGGTCGATCTGCCATCGTCTATGGAGATGTCCCGGTGCAATTTTCCCTGGAGCGGATCGTCAGTGAGGGGGAGCCTGAACTGGCGGCTGTGGCGAAAGGTTATCTGATAAAAGGGTCACAACCTTGAAAGCCGGACTACTCCTGACCAGCTTGTTTTGCGGTATGGCTTGCGCGGCTCCAGGAGCAGATTCAGCAGCGGCTTTTCCCTATGCTCCACTCCCGGCTACGGGGCTACCAGCACAACCTCTGACATCGGACTCGGCATTTCAGGCGGGAAAGAATTTTGCAGCCGATACGCGGGAGGCTGCCGGGGGGATGATCAATATCCGGTCTGCGGAATACGCATTGCCGGGATACGACCAGACGCCGGCGCTGGCAGGAGCCTTTGACCCGTTCCAGTTGCCAAAGGCACAGGGAACCGCCCGCCAGCAGGCTTGTGCAAAGGCCGACCTAAGCAAATTGCCCGAAACGGACCGGCGGGAGTGCGAAGCTATCAACTATCTGACTAAACGGGTGAATACCGCGAAGTTCACGCTGGACCGTCAAACTGACCCGCTTTTCAAAACCTATCACGAGGCTGAAACGATATCGGCCAGCCTGGGAAATATGGACTGCCAGTTACCGGGCCAGCCTTCCGGAGATCCATCCCACAAAGAGCTGACGTGTAGGGAGAGCCTGGTGAAGTCCCGTCAGACCTGCCGGGATAAACTCTCCGTCAGCGCCCAGGAGCGGGATAGGGATTTTGACTATAGCTTTACCCTCAATACCGACCTCCGCAAGTGGAGGGCCTTCTGCAATGATAATGAGTCCGGTCGTTTCAGTGCCTACAACTTCCCGCTGCATAAAATTGTCCAGTCAAACGGGAAAACCTATCGCTACATCGGACTGGAAGCCAGCCACCAATGGGGATATGAAGCCTCCTGCCTGATGGAGGAAATGAGTTGCGAGCGGACTTCGTGCGACCGCAGCGGCAATTGTTACTGTATCAATCCCTCTCCTTCCGGAGTGATCGTGCCACGTAACGAGTTTCTCCATGTGATGACGTGGTGGGGGGAGGAGGACGATGCCGATATTTGGGTGACCGTCGACCTGGAACATAAGACCGCTGAAATCAATGATGCGCAGTTGCTCGACAATGGCGGCGTCATCATGTCCTGGTCGGCAGATCCGCTTCAGATGCAGGGCAAAACGGAAATGTCGGTGCTTGACGCCCCCCAGGACTTCCAATGCGCCCATGTCAAACCCAGCAATATCCGGATATTGGCGAATGCTTCCGGAGGTGCCTGCGAAAGCGGGCGAGGATGCACCGTGGGCGCGGCCTCCGTCGCGGAGGTCGATTACCAGCACTGTAAGGTCAAACTGCTTTTTGGGAAGTCAGGGGGGGATTTTCACTATTTACACAATGGTTGGGGCGCGCGCTGGACCAACAAACTGACGTTACGAATGTTTGGTACTACCGTGGAGATGGTGGATAACTGGAACAGCCAGTGCCCCGATTTACCGGAGGCAAAGCCATGAGCCGCCATTGCGGGGCAATGTTTTTAGCCTTACTGGTATTGCATCCCCTCATGGTGCATGCAGGTGCTTGCAAGTTACTGTCGAAGCGCTGCGTGGACGGTCCGTCTACCAAGCAGATCGGTGATTATGCTGTGGCGCGTGATTGTTGGCAGTGGGAAAAGCAATATGAATGCGAATCATCTTCTGCCGACAATGCCTGCGCCGGATTGAGAGCGCAAGGCTGTTACGAGTTGGCGTCCACCTGCCTTCCGGATGCTGACGGGCAATGTCAGGCGGTTGAAAAACGCTACCGCTGTGACTCGGGCGGAGCGGCAGGAACCAAGGAGACAGCCTGTACTGTGCAATCCTTTTGCACAGATGGAGCTTGTTTTGACACCGGATACACGCCCGATGGCGATGTAGCTTCTGCGATAGCCAATCTGGAAGCGCTGCGTGAGGCGGGGCGCTATTACGATCCGGCCAGCGGACGATTCTTTAACGGGACGGGGAATGACTGCCGTGAGGGGTGGGGCGGCTTGCGGGGTTGTTGTGATGTCGATACCCAGGCGAGTGCCGGACGAGGTGATACCACCAATCAGGTAGCCTTTGCCGCCGTCATGAGTGTTGCCGAATATGGCTATGACTACGCCAAATTCAAGGCAACGCCCTATGTGCACGATATTCTGGCGCAGGGTAAGGCCATGCTCAGCGGTGCTCAGGCAGCGACCGCCGCATCGACGTCGGCATCTGGCACCTCGGCTGCGGCATCATCCGCCACGGCGCCTGCTTTCAATTTTTCTTTCATGGGCTTTGGCTGGACCTCGGGCGCGGTTGCGGAGACGTCCACCATGGGGGTTCAGTCCACGTCACTGGGTAACGGGTTCTATTTCAATCCCATGGCGTTTGCCCTGGCGGCCGCCATTATGGTGGTCATGGAGTTGAGCAGTTGTGAACCGGAAGAACAGCAGTTGGGGATCAAGCGGGGCAAGGGGCTGTGCTATCAGGTAGGCACATACTGTTCGAAGGATTCTGTGACCGGCTGCCTGGAGAGCAAAACCGCTTTTTGTTGCTACAACTCCAAATTGGCGAAATTGATCAACTATCAGGGCAAGGGGCAGTTGCATCAGGGTTTAGGTACTCCCGAAGAACCAAACTGCGGCGGATTTTCTCTGGAAGAGTTCCAGCAACTGGACCTCAGCAAGATGGACCTGTCCGAGTTCTACGCGGACATCATGCCGGGGAACACCACCCGGGAAGGCGTTGTCGAGGATGCCGGCTATTGGCAGCAGCGTGCAGAGGACCGCTTTGAGAAGGCCCGTGAATATCAGACGCCGGATGTCAGCACCGACCCGGCCGCGCAGGGGTCGCTGCAGCCATGACAATCTGGCGGCTGGGGGTGCTGATGATTGGGCTGCCGATGGCAGCAAAAGCGGCCACTGTTCACTCACTCATGGAGCTGGCCAGGCAGCAGGTTGGGCAAAGTGCGCCTCATGAGGCAAGACTGGAAGGCGAACAGGCGGATCATTTCTTGAGACTTACTCATGGCCGTGGTCCGGTGAATATCCAAACCTTTCTGATTCACCCGATCAATCCGGAGTGCAGTCAGATCCGCACGCGGGTTCTGGTGCAACAGGTTCCGCGCCGTGATGGTCTGACCGGTGATTTCTGGATGGACTTCCAGATCAGTCTTTGCCGTGACGGCAATCCTCCCTAAGCATAATCATGAGTATCGGCCAATGAGCTTCACGATCTACTCGCTGGGAGACCTGGCTGTCTTCCAATCGGCGCTCAATGCGGTAGCTATGCTGTTCAATCCGGCAAATCCGGATGCGGGGCTATGGGTGTCCGCCGGCAACAGCTTTGGCGTGGGAACCGGGGTTTATCTGGGGATGTTAATGGCCCTGCTAGTGGCGTTGTATCAGGCCGCCATGAGCGGCCGGGTTGATCTCAAACCGGTGCTGATGCCCTTGCTGGTATATACCCTGATGGTGGTGCCCAAGGCCGATGTGCAAATTGAGGATGTCTATGAAGGAAAGGTGGCCAAGGTCGATCATGTCCCGATCGGCATCGCCATCCCCGGCAGTGTCATCAGTAGTATCGCTTGGCAAGTCACGCAGAGCTTTGAAACAGTTTTCGCGTCAGTCGATGGTAATTATTCATCGATGACCAGCGATAACGGCTTTGTTACGCCGTTGAAGCTACTTAACTCCTTGCGCAGTGCACCGGGCAGCGTGAATGGCGCCTTCCCTTATTTGACACGCTCTTTGCAGGAATTGACGATCAATTGCCTGGTCGGACGGGATGAGTTCAAGGAAAACGAATATCGGCAGAGTACGAGTCCGGTCAGTTATGCCCTGAATGCCGCTGGAGCTGTAGCCGGTCTCACAGTCTACTACAGTAATAGCACTCCATCGGGTGTCGCCAAGTCCTGTGCTGACGCAGCTGACCTGATCAAGGTAGATGCGGAGTCACTCTTTAAGCCATTTCCGAGTAGCGCAGGAATAAGTAACCCCAAAGGTCTGAAAACAATAGAGATCTTCATGAACGCGGGTATCGGGGCCGGAAAAGGCGCGAACGGCAAGGAGCCGTTCCTGTATGAGGATTATGAAAAAGCCTATACCGCACTTGTACATTCCACGGCAGTTCAGGCCAAAAATTTCGTTCTGCTCAGCACTCTGGAGCCGCATATCAGCGCGGCAGCCTATTGCGCTCCCGAAGCAGCGAATGTCGCCGACCTGGCCCGGTGCATGCCCTTTGCGTCGGCCACCGAGCAATGGCGGGAGGACGCGGCGGCCAGCGGAACCTTCTTCTCGAAGATCATGGTGAACGGCATGAATATCATGATTTTCCTGTCGTATGTGCTGTTTCCGATGATGGTGATTGCCATCATGTTGTTGGGCACGAAGGGCGTACAGGCAGCGGGTGCCTATGCGATGTTCACGATCAGCACGCAGATGTGGTTGCCGGTGGCGGCAGTCATCAATTACTTCATACAGCTCCAGGTGATGAATGAAATCTCGGCTTTTGGCAGCCAAGATTTATTGCTGAACGCCTATAACGCCCCTTTGTTTTATGAAAAGGTCTCGACCAAATTGGCCTTGGCAAGCGACATGATCGGCGCCATTCCCTTGCTCTGCATGAGCATCTTTACCGGCAGCATGTTTGCCACGACCAAGATTGCCGAACGGTGGGGCGGTCGTGACTATTACGACGAAAAGGTCAATTCTCCCGAACCGGTAAAGATGGATGCCGTGGCCAATGCTGGCGGATTCTTTGTCTTGGAAGGATTCAGTTCCGCAATCGAGTCACGCGGATTGGCGGACATCCCGTCGGTTGACGTCAGTAGAGGTGTGCAGGCCATGGAGAGATATTCAGTCGGGAGTACCCAGACTATGGCAGACACCCGTGAGTTTCAGCTGATGGAGGGTTTGGGGGAAGAAATCCGCCATGGGAAGGGTGCTGAGGTGAAAAACGTTCTGACCCGAGCACTGGGAGCGGAGCGGGGGTCGCAAATCTATTCCGCCCTGGCTACCGCAAAAGGCGCTCAGGCTGAAGTCAGCACCACCAGTGATCAGAGCGACGGTAGTAACCGGTCTCATGCTGAACGGGATACCCAAGGGGTTGACCATGTAGATGAGACTTCGATGGATAAATCACTTCGCGCCTCAATCGGGTTGCGGGCGGGCTTGAGCGGCAAAGTTCCGGTGATTCCCGGAATTGGCGCGTCTGCCGGACTTGATGCAGGTGTTGAACGCAGCACCACCCGCAATATCCGTGAAGCGGACCGTGTCAGTAGCGGCCACCAGAGTTCCTCCGATTTCATGTCCCAGAATCAGCAGGGGGACCGCAATATCACAGGGGAAAAGCAGACGCTCAATACCCAGGCGGATTCGGGCGCCCGCACCGGAAGCTCCCTGACAAACAGCTTAAGCAACTCGGAAGCGAAAGCAGTTTCGGAGTCAGTACTGCAAAGCGAGAGTTTTCGTCAGGATAAAACCCTGCGGGAGGCGGCCACACAGACATGGCAGGCGAGTGAGCAAGCCGAACGCGCCAGGCAATTGCAGCAGCAAGTGCAACAAGGAGGGCAGATTTCAGCGAACAATATGGTCAGCCGCCTGCAGGAGGATCCGGATTATCGGCAAGCGCTGATGGACCAGACTCAAGACCTGGTAGACCACGGCGACCCGAATTACTTGTTCTGGCAAAACCGGTTGAATGGCTTTGCCGGGCGTGGGTACTCCGATGAGCAGAAGGATCTCGTTGCACGTTGGCAAGCCTTGCATGCCACAGACCGGGATTCGGCATTCCGCTTTGACGCTCGATATTTCGGGGTGGATCTGGATGCGCGCAAACCGACAGTATTGATGCCGGAATCACTCCAGAATCAGGTGGGAGAGCGGTCTGGTGAGGTTGGCCATCTCTCCGGACCAAAGTACTCGCATGAGGATGTTGTAGCGCATTATGAGGACATCAGCCGGAAAGCTGATCGCGCCGTACATCAGGGGGATCATCAGGTTCGCGGCCTGCATCAGGCGGGGATGAACGCAGTCGGAGATCAGGGTGATAGAAATATCAAGTCGATTCCTTCGGAGGATCGTTATTACCGGGACGTGCAACAGGGGCTCACTGATGTTCATCAACGCCTCAAGGATGATCCCAGAGCCAGATTCTTGTTGGATGAGTTGTCGGGTGGAAAGCAGTATCTGGAGGGGCTGACGGCTAAAGACACCTCTCCGGATCGATCACCCGCCGCGGATCGCCGGCGGCAGGAGGTTGCAGAACGTATCCGCTTGCAAGCAGATCTCTATCGGCAAACGCTCTTTCCCGGTGAGTTGAAGCTTTTCAATGAGAGCACGGGCAAGGATTTGGATCAGCAAATTGTGAATCTAAGTCAGGCGCGGCATTTGACGGGTGCCTTGGGGCGGATACAGGTCAATGATCATTCAAAACCGGAGGGCAGATAACCTTGAGCAGCAAACCAGCCAGCCTTCAGGCGATTGGTCGTAGCTCTCGCACGACAATAGCGGTTTTTGTCGGAACGACATGGTTGTCGACGCAGGCGTGGTCACTAGAACAGCCACCATCAAATACCGGTTTGAGTGCAGAAATAAGGATGGCCAGGGAAGTTCTTGAAAACCCCGTTTGGAATCAAGATCCGGTTCAACATATGCGCGCATGCGGCACGTTGGCTTCAGCGGAATGGGCTCAGCAAACGCAGAAGTTCAGGCAGACGGCCGCTGCGTTGTCCGGCGTCCGGCTGGATGGACACGATATTGCTGATCTTGCATCCCGCCAACCCGAGTTGCGAGAGGAACTACGCCAGAAGTCGGAAGGATTGGTGAGCGGTAGCCCGCGACGATACGACGGGTTGATAAGGATGCTTGAACGCAGTCGATGGCGAACTCTATCCACTGAGGGCAAGGATTTAGCAGCGCGTTGGTACTTGCTCCGGGAGCAGAACCTCGACGAAGCCGACTATCTGGCATTACGCCTTTATACCGGGATCAATCCTGAGGCACGTTCAGCCTATTACAACGAGCATTGCCAGTAAAGAAGGAGAAAACGCAGAAAGGGTAATGGCGATTCGGCCGCTGGATCTTTGGATTCGGTGGCCTTCGCCATCGACCCGCACCTCGGGGTTCTGGGGTATGGAGTCATTATGCTTCTTCAGGAGCTTGCGCAGTTGAATGTCGCCCGGTTGACCGTTGAGGAACGTTGGGCATTGATGAGGGCGGCGGAAAAAGCCTCCGAGTATGTGGTAATCAGGCGGGATGCGATCAATAGCCCTAAAGATGCACGGGCGTTGGCGTTTGCAAGGTTGCAGGGGCTGGAAAGGGAAGTCTTTCTGGTGATATTGCTGAATACCCAGAACCAGGTGCTCTACTGTGAGCCCATGTTTCTGGGGACTATCGATTCCTGTGCCGTGCATCCCCGTGAAGTGGCTACCAAGGCGATGGAGGTCAATGCTGCTGCCGTCATCTTTGCTCATAACCACCCTTCGGGACATCCGGAACCTTCAGCGGCGGACATAGCGATCACCAAGCGATTGGTGGAGGCTTTGAAGTTGCTCGATGTCCGGGTGTTGGATCATTTGATCGTTGGGGAAGGGCGCCGCGATAACATCGTGAGCCTGGCCGAGCGGGGATTGATCTGATTACGGGAAAACTGAGGGAGGCCCGCCTTGCGGGTCTCCCTTTTTTCATCTACGAAAAGTTGTAGGTTCGTGTGTTTGCTCGTTCAGGGATCGGCTCACGAAACGGAAGAAATCGTATGCTGGAGTTTCGGACTTTGCATAGTGGTCGAAATTGCCACTGTTCAACTAGTTGGTCTGGCGCCAGATGTATTCTCCCGTAATGTTGCTGTGCTTCTACAGGGTATGATTTTAGCTGATGAATTAGAGATACAGTGAAATGACGTCCTCACCAGAGTTTGATAGTCCTAGCAGTGATGCCGCAGGTATCTATCGACAAAATGCCTTTTACATTCGAATGTCTAGCTTGTTCGATCTGGATCCCATTGAAGGAGCTCCATTGTCGGGAGCAGTGGCAATGCATGCTCACGAGTACGTTCATTTTTTGCACAATGCATCAACCACAGCAGGTCAAGCGTACTTGTTATCGAATCTCATGTTACTGCGGGTAATGGCAGGCGGCTGTGACGATCAGGGCTACTTTCTAGGCATGGATAGCATGCCTGAGGAGGGCCGCAATTCTCTACGCTATGTTGCTGCCGTGATGTGCGAACAACTTGGGGCGACATTTGCGAGAGAACTACAAGATTGCAAGGATGTTTCGAATTGGGAGTGTAGTCCTCCAGATATAAGCGAATATGATGGTATCCCTTCTGTAGTGGCAACCTTCAGCGCCCGAAATGGGAGAAATGAGTCTCGAAGCCAAAGCGTGAACATTGGGCTGGGCTTTATAACAGAGGGCATTGCTTATGAAGTGGATCGCGAGATACGTCATCTAAATGGGATGGCTGAAAGCGAATTAGATTCAGAAACCAGAATTTTTCCTTACCTTGCCTACCGTGTACTTATTCGGAGTTGGTCTGGCCGCGATTTGGATGCTCATGACAGAATCGCGATTGGAGTCGCTGCGTTGGCCAGCCAGTTCTCAGGCCGTTTGTTGGTAACAATCTGTGGCGAACTTAAAAACACAGCTCGATCCCTTGATAGTGTATTAGCTATGGCTAATAAAAGTTGCCTTGACGAGTCTAAGCAAGTGCTTGCCTTGCTGCGCAAACAACGTGACGATCTGAGCAAAGGTGACGTCATCTGGACTGCCATGGGTGAGTATATGAGGCTAGCTGAAGCTGGCGTGCAATTGCGTCAAAATTCATCAGCTCCTGAGTTCGCTTTTTTGTCTCGAACGATGAGTTCTGAAGAGTTTAGAAATTGCATAGGAGGGATGCTTGATTGCCTTGTTATCCAGAGTAAGCCAGGTAAATTGCTGGAAATGTACTGGATTGGTCCAGGGCAGATTGCAAAAGACGACAGATCGATGAGTTTGCCTTGGCGCTCTTCAATCGGCGATGCATTTCAGTCAGCTCCATATTACCGCCGCCGGCTCCGCTGTTTCCACCGCAGCTTTAATTAACCGTCCAACTCAATGTCCATTCGCAGGCGGATGTGAAACAGAGCGAAACGATCATTGTCCATCAGCCTGTGGATCAGCCCCGTGGACTCGTTTTAATCCCTCACGCCCTGGAGAATTGGTTTGTTGGTATGCCGCTGGTGTCAAAGCGCTTGGAAATCACCAAGGAGTCCCTGTCCCCGGTGACCACAATAGAACCGATGAAGATGACATAGGGCTTTAGCATGCTAAAGCCCTATGGGGCTGCATGAGTCCTCCCTAATGGCTTCAACGCCCCCTCCTGTAACAACTTCGAATGTTGCGGTGTGAAATGAGAGGGGTTGACCTGCTAGTGTTTTTTGATACCACCGACAAAGTGAGTCCCCAAGGCCTGTTCTCGTTTTTCGACAGGCGTCTGGTAGCCCAACGATGAATGA
>NZ_SHKX01000016.1 GCF_004217445.1 Fluviicoccus keumensis | reverse complement strand
AGCGCGTCAGCGTGGGGCGCATTATAGGCCCCCAGAATATCCTGTCAACGCATTTCACAAGCCCGGCCGCCGAACGCTCAAGTTTTGCTCCGAAATGTCAGAAGCCGGTTACTTTTGCACAATAACGCGGGCAATGGCTTTTTTACCGGCCTGAATAACGTAGGTCTTGCCAACCTCACAGCGAAAAGCCGCATCAACGTCGCCGCCATCCACAAAAACCGCCTTCCGCTGCAGAACATCACGCGCTGCCGCTGAATTCTTCGTCAGACCCGCCCGGTTCAGAACCGCACTGATCGGGAGTCCGGTCTCGCCCCCACATTCAATGACGACCTCAGGCACGTCCTCAGGAATATCACCAGGCCGAATAACATTACCCGCCGCCTTGTGCGCGCCTTCAGCGGCATCCTTGCCATGGAAGCGCTCTATGATTTCAAGGGCCAATAACTTCTTCAACTCTTGCGGGTTACGGCCTGCCGCCATTTGATTCAGCAAGCCCTCAACGTCCTCCTGGGTCCGGAAGCTTAATAACTCAAAATAGCGGGGAATTAATGTATCCGGCATGGAGAGTAATTTTTGATACATCTCCCCGGGCGCATCACTGACACCAATATAATTACCCAAAGATTTCGACATTTTCTGGACGCCGTCCAACCCCTCCAAGATTGGTAAGGTTATACACACCTGAGCCGTTTGGCTGTATTTACCCTGCAACGTGCGCCCCATCAACAGATTGAACTTCTGGTCTGTACCGCCAAGTTCAACATCTGCCTTCAATTCCACCGAGTCGTATCCCTGCAGCAAGGGGTAGAGGAATTCGTGAATGGCAATCGACTGCTGATTAGCGAAACGTTTCGAGAAGTCATCACGCTCCAGCATTCTGGTCACGGTGTACTGTCCGGCCAGATGGATCATCTCGGCGGCCGACTTCTTTGACATCCATTCCGAATTGAACACCACCCGGGTCTTTTGCGGATCCAGTATCTTGAATACCTGATCACGATAGGATTTGGCGTTTTCCGCCACTTGTTCAGCTGTCAGCGGCTTGCGCGTCACATTCTTGCCGGTGGGGTCGCCGATCATGCCTGTAAAATCACCAATCAGGAAGATCACCTCATGCCCCAGATCCTGGAACACGCGCAGCTTGTTAATCAGAACCGTATGCCCAAGATGCAGATCCGGCGCGGTAGGATCAAAACCGGCCTTGACCCGCAGCGGCCTGCCCTCCTTCAAACGCGCCAGCAAATCACTTTCCTGAATGATTTCTTCCGTTCCGCGCCGGATTAATGCAAGTTGCTGTTCTGGAGTCATGATCTCTTTCGCTACAATGCCCAAGGGAAGGGCGCATTTTAATGAGAAAAACCGTGGACGATAAAATTTATTTAGGCCTGATGTCCGGCACCAGCCTTGACGCGATTGATGCCGTCGCCGTTACATTTGAGCCCGGCTTCCGGTTGCTCGCAACAAACACCCTACCGTTGAACGAGGGGTTACGGACGCAAATCCTGTCGCTAACCCTTCCCGGCAATAATGAAATTGACCAATTAGGGGAGCTTGACAAGCAATTAGGTGAATTGTTCGCAGAATGCGCGAACCAATTGATCACTGACGGCAATATTGATCGCTCGCGCATCATGGCCATTGGTAGCCACGGTCAAACCATCCGGCACAGGCCGAGCGCCCGGCGTCCGTTCACCCTGCAGATTGGCGATCCCAATGTGATAGCCGAAAATACAGGCATCACCGTCGTGGCCGACTTCCGGAGGCGCGATATGGCCGTTGGAGGCCAGGGAGCGCCGCTCGTGCCCGCATTTCACCAAGCCATGTTCAGGTCACCGCAGCGGGATCGTGTGATACTTAACCTAGGCGGTATCGCCAACATAACAACCTTGCCGGCAGATGCCCACAGCCTTGTGCGGGGCTATGATACGGGCCCGGCGAACATCTTGATGGACGCCTGGATCCAGCACTGCCGGCAGCATGCCTATGACCGGAATGGGGCATGGGCCGCTTCAGGCAAGCTGAGGCCCGACTTATTGGGCCGGATGCTGCAACATCCCTTCTTTGACCTGCCCGCTCCAAAGAGCACGGGGCGAGAAGATTTCAATCTGGCTTGGTTGCAACAGATACTTGCGGCCGACTCGTATCCTGACGCTGATATTCAGGCGACCCTTTGCGAACTGACGGCAACCAGCGTTGCCAAAGCGATTGAATCCGAGAAGTTGGTAAGCCCGGAACTGATCTTGTGCGGCGGGGGCGCATACAACGCTCATCTGGCAGCCAGGTTGCAGGAACTGTTACCCAAGTGCCTGATCACGGATACAAGCCATTACGGATTGTCGCCTACCTGGGTCGAGGCGACCGCATTTGCGTGGCTGGCAAAGCAGACCATGGGACATCTCCCGGGTAACCTTCCCGCCGTTACAGGCGCCCGCGAGGCGCGGGTGCTGGGTGGAATCTATCCGGGAAGAATGGGGCGATAATCAGACCGAAAACGAGGACCCACATCCGCAGGTCGAGGTTGCATTCGGGTTTTTTACGATGAAACGCGACCCCTGCAAGCCCTCTTCATAATCCACTTCCGAGCCCGCCAAATACTGATAGCTCATGGAGTCAACCACCATGGTGACATCCTGATTGGTAAAAACGGAATCCATTTCACCCATGTTCTCATCAAAGGTGAATCCATACGAAAAGCCGGAGCATCCACCACCGGTAATATAGACACGCAGCTTGAGTTCCGGGTTGCCCTCCCCTTCCTTCAGCTTGCGAACTTTGGCTGCGGCCCGATCCGTCAGGATCATACCAACTGCGGCTTCTGTCATAGCACCTGCACCAACCTTAATCCGAGTAAATCAGTATGGAATTATGGGAAGTTTCACGACCTGCGTCAATCCACCTCCAATGCAAAGGCCCGGACTTGCCGGGCCTTTGGTGACGACGCTGAAGGATTATTCGTCCTGCAGAGCGCACTCGAAGCTGGCAGGATCGTGCTTGCAACGCACTTTCTTCAGCAAGGACATCATCTTCTTGTCGTAGATGCCGTCCTGCGTCAGGCTGATACGGGACTCACGCATCAGCTTGGTGTAACCCGGCTTGTCAGCATCCGGGATATCCATCCAGTACTTGGCCGGAATATCCGCCTCGGTCTTCTTGATGACACTGAAGGCGCGATCCAACTGGGTCACGACATATTCACGGCTCTTCTGGCCAAAGCCCGCCGGGAACTTCTTGGGATTGATCACGATGTCGCCGGTCAGCTGAACGATCGGGAAACGGACGATGGCACCCTTGGTACCCAGACCCTTGAACAGTTCCAAGGGCTTGAACGCCACGGCCGGGGCGGCAACGATATCCACCTGACCATTGTTGAACTTACCGGCGAAGTTGGTGATATCAGAAGCCACCGGCTGGGCGCCGATCTTCTGCACCATCTTGGCTTGGGACTTGTCATAGTCCAGCACGGCGATTTTCTTGCCGGAAGCTTTGGACAGGTTGTTGATGGCGCGGTCATTCACCAGCAGATAGCCGGCTCCCAGCGGAACCAGGCCCACAACTTCGTAGTTGTTGCTGATCATGGAGCCGGCGATCTTGGGCGAGCTCAACAGCGTCAGCACATCTTTCATGACGCTATAGCTGGGAATGGCGCCGATGGAGTCGATGCTGCCAACAAACTGGTTGAACTGGCGGCCGCGCAGACCGGTGATGCTGATGCCGTCGCACTGGCCGGCCTTGAAATCTTCGGAAGCGATACGCTCGTCAGTGTAAGCCTTGAGTTCGATATCGGCACCCCAGCCCTTAGCGGCGAGAGCGTAATCTTTCATCATGGCGTAGACGTCGCCCTGCGTGCCCAGCAAGTCAAACACACAGACCTTCTGACCAGCTTCAGCAGCAGCACTGACCATCATGCCCGCGGCCAGGGCCAACGCAGCAGCGGAACGACTCTTGAGGGAGGCGGTAATTTTTTTCATGGTGTATCCTTGTCGACGGCTTGGTTTTTACGTAACCCTGGATCACGGGTCACGCATTTTAACGTAGTCTGCCACAGCACCAAAAGCCATTTGTCTGATTGTTATGACACTCATGCAGTCATTTTGTGAGCGCGCGTGAAAAGCGTGTAACACCATACCGGCCTTGACCTTACGCGGCGTACAGGTATTACCAAAGTCAGGCAAACGAGGCTGTCGGCAAACAGGCAAAAAAAAAGGGTGGCAGGGCGCCACCCCAAAAGAGGGTTCTTTCAGCAGGCAGTCAGGGGAGGACTGCCTGTTTGCAATCAGGCAGCCTTGCGCTTCTCGCCGGAGGCAACCAGATCACCAAACAGCTTCTGGCTTTCAGCCTTCAGCGTTTCAACTTCAGACTTCAGGGTCTCGACCAGACCGAAGGCAACCAGCACAGCCTTCTTATCGGCAGCGGCCTTCTCACCGCGCGCGGCCTGACCGGCAGCTTGCAGTTTGTCGAGTTGCTTCTGGCCTTCTTCTTCAACCTTGGCAACCAAACCCAGACCAGCCAGATACACCTGGTTGCCCAGACCCTTCACGCGATCAACCAGACCGACCTGAGTTTCAGCAACGTCTTTCAATTCGCCCATGATGCTTCTCCAAAATTAAGCTTCACACACCCGGTTAATGCTGCACCCTGCAGCAACCCATGAGCGCATTCTAGGCGAAGGCTGGCGGCCACCCGCCAGGTGATTGTCGAACAAAAGTACAATCCAGGAGATTTTTTGAGGCCTCCGGCCGGAAGCCTCGAATAGGGCTGTTACAGCGCCATCCGATTCGGGAGTTCGCCCGCGATGACGTTGACGCGCTCCATCAGCGCCTGATGCGTGGGCGCGGTGACGGTAATATGCCCGAGCTTGCGGCCCGGCCTTTCCGTCTTACCGTACAAATGCAGGTGTGTTTCGGGGATCGCCAGGATAGCGGCCGTATCGGGATGGGCGCCAATGATGTTGATCATGGCGCTGGGACGGATGGGGTCGGTTACGCCGAGCGGCAGTCCGGCCACTGCGCGCATGTGGTTTTCAAACTGGGAGCAGATGGCGCCTTCGATACTCCAGTGGCCGGAGTTATGGACGCGCGGAGCGGTCTCATTGGCGACCAGACCGGTCTCGGTATCAAACATCTCCAGCGTCATGACGCCGACATGCTGCAAGTCGTTCATGATGGCGCGGATGTAAGCGTCAGCCTGCCGACTGCGCGCCTCCGGAATATCGGGGGCCGGAACCACCGAATGGGACAGGATGCCCTGATGGTGGACGTTCCACGCCGGCGGGTAACAAAGTACTTCGCCATCCTGGCCGCGCACAGCCACAATTGACAACTCGCGATGAAAGCTGACAAAAGTTTCGGCCAGCAAAGGGGCTGCCTTGCCCAACTCGTTCCAGGCGCGGCTCGCATCTTCTGCCGAGCGAACGACAAACTGTCCCTTGCCATCGTAACCGCCGGTCACTGTCTTGATCACCAACGGCAAACCCAGCTCGGCAACCGCCCGAGAAAGATCACCTTCACTGTCGACCCGGCGCCACGGCGCCGCCGGAATACCCAGACGGTCAAACAACTCTTTTTCATTCAGCCGGTTTTGTGAAACGGCCAGTGACCGCACACTGGGAAATACCGGCTTGTGACGCGCGATACTTTCCACCCAAGCGGTCGGAATATTTTCAAATTCATAGGTAAAGACATCCGCACTGGCCAGAAAAGCCTGCAGGGATTCAGCGCTGCCGGCGGCATCGCCATAGACATCACCCAAGGGCGCGGACGGGCAATCATGAATGGCGTCGTAGAAACTGAAACGCAAGTTGAAGGGATAACCGGCCAACGCCATCATCCGGCCCAACTGGCCGCCGCCAAATACACCCACTCTCATGCCTGCGCTCCGGGAATCGGGTTTTCCAGCACTTTGTCGGTCTGCTGCTGACGGAACGTTTCGATTGCTTCGACAAAGCGGGGATGCGCCGTCGATACGATCTGGGTCGCCAGCAGCGCGGCGTTCACGGCTCCGGCCTTTCCGATCGCCAAGGTTCCGACCGGCACACCGGCGGGCATCTGGACGATCGACAACAACGAATCCAGGCCATTCAGCGCCTGCGACTGGACAGGAACACCCAGCACCGGCAGCGACGTCTTGGAAGCGCACATGCCCGGCAGGTGGGCCGCTCCGCCCGCGCCGGCGATAATCACGGCAATACCGCGTTCGCGCGCGGTTTCCGCGTACCGGAACAGCTTGTCGGGCGTACGGTGCGCCGACACCACTTCGGCTTCGAAGGGAACGCCCAGCGCCCGCAGGGTGTCTGCGGCGTGCTGCATGGTTGCCCAGTCGGACTGCGAACCCATAATGATGCCTACCAGAGGCTGTGATGCTTGTGCTGTCATGCGACCGTCACTCGTAACCTGGAAACCGGAAAACCGCCGATTTTGACTAAAAAATCACAAACGGCCAAGTGTTGATACGGGTTTTATTGCATATTCGACCGCAATCAACCGCCAAATGACGGACGGAACATGAAATAGACAGCACCGAGCATGCACAGGGCGGCATAAAGGAAGTCCATCCGGAAAGGTTCCTTGAGATAAAGCAAGGCAAAAGGAATGAAGACTGACAGGGTGATGACTTCCTGCAAAATCTTCAACTGTCCAACGTCAAGAACCGTATGGCCGATGCGGTTGGCGGGCACCATCAGCAGGTATTCAAAGAAGGCGATGCTCCAGCTGGCCAGCGCCGCCACAAACCATGGGCGGTCGGACAGCGTCTTCAAATGCCCGTACCAGGCGAACGTCATGAAAACATTGGAGCACAACAATAAAAGAACCGTCTGGAAAACCGGGGGCATAATCAAGAACCTGAACGTGGCGGACTGCCTGACATAACGCAACGGGAAAACTGCTGCGCCGTCGGGCAGACTTTGAGACAATATCCTTCAAGACTAAACTCACGGCTCACCTGATGAAAGCACTCTGGTCCCTTTTCTGGCAGATCCTGCGTTTTGACCGAGGCCCCGAAGAAGCACCCAACTCTCCGATGCTGTTGCTGGGTTTGATCGCCCTGGATTATCTGCTGTCGCTGCTCAGTCAGGGTTTGTCAAAAGGCCAGGCGCACTGGGACTATGTCATCATCATTCCCCTGATTGCATTAACGGTGGAACTGGCCTCGCTGCAACTGCTCACCGCCTACAAATCCGTGCGCTACCGCTATACCCAGACCGCGACCGTCATCATCGGCTGCGATATCATCCTGACCCTGATCAGCTTGCCGCTGTCGCTGGCCGCCATGTCGATGCCTGACCGTTCTCCCCTGCTTCCCGCCTTTGGCATCCTGCAAATGGTGTTGCTGGGTTGGGGGTTGGGTTTCCGGGCTTTCGTGTATCATCGCACCATCAACATCGGACTGATCCAGGCCAACATGCTGGCCCTGGCTTTATATTTGCTGGCGCTGACCTTCATGGTCCAGGCTTTCCCCGAACTGCTGGCGCAAGCACAAGCGGCGGCCGCCGCCAGCCAGCGCTGAAACAAACGGAATAACCAGAACATGCATATTCACATTCTCGGCATTTGCGGCACTTTCATGGGTTCGCTGGCCGTTCTGGCCAAGAATCTGGGCCACACCGTCACCGGCAGCGACGCCAATGTCTACCCACCGATGAGCACCCAGCTGGAAGCGCAGGGTATCTCCCTGATGCAAGGCTACGATCCATCGCACCTGCAGCCGCGCCCGGATCTGGTCATCGTCGGCAACGCCATGAAACGCGGCATTCCCGCCGTGGAATATGTGCTGAATGAAGGCATTCCTTACACCTCCGGCCCGCAGTGGCTGGCGCAATATGTGCTGCAGGGAAAGCATGTGATCGGCGTCGCCGGCACGCACGGCAAGACCACCACCACTACCATGGTGGCATGGATACTGGAACAGGCCGGACTGGAGCCGGGTTTCCTGATCGGCGGCGTGCCGATGGGTTTTGAAGCCAGCGCGCGCCTTGGCGGCGGCAAATTCTTCGTGGTGGAGGCGGATGAATACGATTCCGCCTTCTTCGACAAACGCTCCAAGTTCATCCACTACGCCCCGCGCACCGCCATCCTGAACAATCTGGAATTCGATCACGCGGATATCTTTGACGACCTGGCGGCTATCCAGAAGCAGTTCCACCACCTGGTGCGCACCATTCCCGGCCAGGGCCGCATCATTGTCCCCGCTGCTGACGCCAATCTGGCCGAGACGCTGGCCAAGGGCTGCTGGACACCCGTGGAAAAAACCGGACTCGCCGGGGAGGCTGAAGCGCTGTGGCAGGCCGCCCTGCTCTCGCCGGACGGATCACACTTTGATGTGCTTCATGCCGGGGAAAAGGCCGGTACGGTGAGTTGGGGCATGACGGGCATGCACAGCGTCAACAACGCGCTCAGCGCGATCGCCGCCGCGCATCATGTCGGCGTCAGTATCGAGCTGGCTTGCGCGGGACTGAGCGCTTTTGGCGGCGTGAAACGCCGGATGGAACTGATCGGAGAAGTGCGAGGCATCAGCGTCTATGACGATTTCGCCCACCATCCGACCGCCATCAAGACCACCCTGGAAGGCTTGCGCAAGAAAGTCGGTAACCGCCGCATCTGGGCCGTGATCGAGCCTCGCTCCAATACCATGCGCATGGGCACGCACAAGGATGGCCTGGCTGCCTCCGCCAGCGATGCCGACCAGGTGATCTGGTACCAGCCGGACGGCCTGGACTGGAATCTGGAGCCGGTGATCGCCGATTCGCCGGTGCCGGCGAAGGTGATGCGGAATATTGATGCCATTGTGGCCGAACTGGTGGCGCAGACGCTGGACGGCGATGCAGTGGTCATCATGTCGAACGGCGGTTTCGGCGGCATTCACGGCAAGCTGGTGACGGCGCTGAAGGGCTGAGCCATGGATGCCCTTTTCCATACCTGCGGCGCCGACCTGACCGGCAACAAGTCCGTAAGCTTCCCGTTGCAGGTCACCGTAGAACGTACGGATTTCCAGACCACGCTGACTACCGCGTGGATGGTCTTGCGGAATATCGGAGAACTGGCCGGGGAATGGCCGTGCGGTCACGGCAAACTGACCTTCATGCCCGTTATGGACGAACCGGAGCAAGGCGCAGGGCTAGACTGCCGTTTTCTCGGGGGTGAACGCTCAGTCAGGCTGGAAATTGAGGCGGGACTGGAGTTGGTTTTTGACTTTCAGGCCCATGTCTGGCAACGGTTGGAAGCCGTCGCCAGCGTCATGGATTTCCTGCGGGGTCTGGGCAACAGCATCGGCATCGACGGCGTCCGGGTGGGACTTAAAGCGAGCGGGATTTAAAGCAAAAAAGGCGCTGTTTCCAGCGCCTTTTTCATGACTGCGTCAGAAGGATTTACTTCTTCGCGGCCTCAATGGACTTCAGCACTTCGGCCTTGGCCACTTCCGCACCTTCCCAACCGGTCACCTTGACCCACTTGCCCGGCTCCAGTGCCTTGTAGCTTTCGAAGAAATGACGGATCTGGTTGATCAGCAGCTCCGGCAGGTCCGTGTATTCCTTCACGTGCTTGTAGAGCGGGGTCAGCTTGTCGTGCGGAACAGCAATCAGTTTGGCATCAATGCCGGACTCGTCTTCCATGGTGAGCTTGCCGACCGGGCGGCAGCGGATCACGGAACCGGCCACCACCGGGTAAGGCGTCACCACCAGCACATCCAGAGGGTCGCCGTCTTCCGACAGGGTGTTCGGAATGTAGCCGTAGTTGGCCGGATAGAACATCGCCGTGCCCATGAAACGGTCCACGAACAGCGCATCGCTGTCCTTGTCGATTTCATACTTGATCGGGTCGTTGTTGGCGGGGATCTCGATCACGACATAGATGTCATTCGGCGCGTCTTTTCCCGGAGGAATGTTGTTGTAGCTCATGATGCTCACTGCTCAAGTCGGGTTGGAAAACGGGGCGGATTATACGCCCCGCCCGTCATTACTGCACCATTTCCTGATCGGTGAACAAACCCTCGAACAACGGCGTCGACAGATAACGCTCGCCGGAGTCCGGCAGGATGACCACGATGGTCTTGTCGGCATTCTCGGGACGCGCCGCCAGGCGGGCGGCGACGGCGGCGGCGGCGCCACAGGAAATGCCGCAAAGGATGCCCTCTTCCCGCATCAGCCGGCGGGCGAATTCGATGGCTTCTTCGTTGCTGACCGTTTCCACGCTGTCCACCAGGCTGAGATCCAGATTGGCTGGCACGAAATTGGCGCCAATGCCCTGAATCTTGTGCGGCGCAGGTTTCAGCTCTTCGCCTTTCAGCTTCTGGGTGATCAGCGGCGACGCCACCGGCTCGACCGCCACGGACTGGATGGCCTTGCCCTTGGTCTTCTTGATGAAGCGGGAAACACCAGTCAACGTACCGCCGGTGCCGACCCCGGCCACGAAAATATCCACTTCGCCGTCGGTATCGTTCCAGATTTCCGGGCCGGTGGTCTTTTCATGGATTTCCGGATTGGCGGGATTCTCGAACTGCTGCGGCAGGAAATACTTGTCCGGGTTGGATGCGCGAATTTCCTCGGCCTTGTCGATGGCGCCCTTCATGCCCTTGGCGGGATCGGTTAACACCAGTGTCGCCCCCAGCGCCTTCAGCACCTTGCGTCGCTCCAGGCTCATCGAGGACGGCATGGTCAGCGTCAGCGGGTAGCCCTTGGCGGCGGCGACATAGGCCAGAGCAATACCGGTGTTGCCGGATGTGGGTTCGACGATTTCCATGCCGGGCTTCAGTACTCCGCGCTTTTCCGCATCCCAGACCAGATTGGCCCCGATGCGGCACTTGACGGAATAGGCGGGATTGCGACCTTCAATCTTGGCGTAGACCTTGGGGTGACCGTTGACGACACGGTTCAGGCGCACCAGCGGCGTGTTGCCGATGGACAGTGCATTATCCTCATATACTTTTGCCATTATCCTGCTTCCTGTTATCGTAGGCGTTGGAAAAACTCTACTTTGGCGACTTTGCGGCGGTCTTGCAACTACCGCTTTCGCCTATCGATATGACCTTCGGATATTTGCAGCATGACGCTACTGACCCAGACGGCGCTATTCCTTGGTGCAGCCTTGCTTATTGTTCCCCTCGGCCACCGGCTGGGCCTGGCCGCCGTGCTCGGCTACCTGCTGACCGGCCTGATTCTGGGCCCCAACCTGCTGAACGTGGCCGGCAATGCCGGGAATGTCATGCACTTCGCCGAATACGGCGTGGTGATGCTGCTGTTCCTGATCGGGCTGGAACTGGAGCCATCGCGTTTGTGGGCGTTGAAGCGTTCGATTTTCGTCTTGGGCGGCCTGCAGGTCACGTTGACCGGCCTGTTGTTCACCGGCATCGGTCTGATGTTCGGCCTGAAGCCGACTGTCGCGGCCATTGCCGGGTTCGGGCTGGCGATGTCCTCGACTTCGTTTGTGCTGCAACTGCTGGCCGAAAAGAAACAGCTTTCCGCCAAGCACGGTCGCAAATCCTTCGCCATACTGCTGTTCCAGGACATGGCGGTGATTCCGCTGCTGGCGATACTGCCGTTGCTGTCGGGCAACAGCACCCAGGACTATAACCTGGCCTATTTCGGCAAGGTCTTCGCGGTATTCGGATTGCTGATTGTGGCCAGCCGTTTTGTGGTGCGACCGGTGTTCCGCCTGATCGCCGCGAGCGGCGCGCATGAGTTGCTGACGGCGGCGGCGCTGTTCATCATCCTGGGCATTACGCTGCTGATGGACTACCTCGGCCTGTCGATGGCGCTGGGCGCATTCGTCACTGGCGTGCTGCTGGCGGACTCTCCTTACCGGCACGAACTGGAAGCCAGCATCCAGCCGTTCAAGGGCTTGCTGCTGGGCCTGTTCTTCATGGCGGTGGGCATGAGCGCCGACATTCACCTGCTGATCAGCAAACCGCTACTGATTGTGGGCGGTGCGCTGGGGCTGATGACGCTCAAATTCATGGTGTTGGCCGGTATCGGCAAGGCTGTGGGGAACTCCTGGCAAACCAGCATCCGGCTGGGCTTCGTCCTGTCCCAGGGCGGTGAATTCGCCTTCGTACTGTTCAGCACCGCGGCCAGTTACAAGTTGCTGCCGGGCTGGCTGGGTGATCCGCTGATTCTGGTGGTGACACTGTCCATGGCGCTGACCCCGCTGGCCTTCATGGTGCTGGAGCGCTGGGTGGAACCCTTGTGGACTGAAAAGGAAAAACGCGAGTTTGACAAGGTTGATGATCTTGACAGCCCGGTGGTCATCGCCGGGTTCGGCCGCTTCGGCCAAATCGTGGCGCGGGTGCTGCGCACGCACAAGATCGGCTTTACCGCGCTGGAAGGCGACGCCCGGCAAGTTGATTTCGTGCGGCGCTTCGGCAATAACGTCTATTACGGCAACCCCAGCAACCTTGATCTGCTGCGGGCGGCGCATCTCGATAAGGCCAAGGTATTCATTCTGGCCATCGACGATGTCAACGACTCGATCAAGACCGCCAATCAGGTGCGGCATTATTACCCGAACCTGCCGATCCTCGCCCGCGCCCGCGACCGCCGTCATGCTTATATGCTGATGGACCTGGGCGTGAACGTGATCTTCCGCGAGACCTTCCTCTCCTCGCTGGACCTGGCGCGGCAAACACTGGTGGAGCTGGGTTATGATCCGGCGCGCGCGGAACGCAGCGTGCGGATGTTCCGCGATTATGACGAGAAGCTGCTGAAGCGGCAGCAGGCCTTCTATCACGATGAGGAAAGCCTGATCAGCAGTAACGTGGAAGCCATGAAGGAGCTGGCCGACCTCTTCGAAAGCGATGAGAAGGCATTACGACAGCAGATGGCAGAAGCGGAAGGTGAACTCTGAGCCAACAAAAAGGGCGCCACAGGCGCCCTTTTTGATTCACGGCCGGATTACTTGATGTAATAGGCCTTCAACGGCGGGAAGCCGTTGAATTCCACCGAGCTGTAGGAGTTGGTGTAGGCACCGGTCGTCATCCAGTACAGGCGGTCGCCCACGGCCAGGTTCAGCGGCAGGCCGTAGCTGACATGCTCGTACATGATGTCGGTGGAATCGCAGGTGGGACCGGCGAGCACGACATTGCCTTCCGGCGGATGCTGCTCCATCTTTTCGGTATAGATCGGATATTTGATGGATTCGCCCATCGTTTCGATCAGACCCTGGAACAGGCCGACGTCGGTATAGATCCAGCGCTTGAGGTCGGTACGCGACTTGCGGGAGATCAGCACCACTTCCGACACCAGCACCCCGGACTCGCCGACCAGCGAACGGCCCGGCTCGAGAATGATTTCCGGCAGGTCATCACCGTAGTCATCATGCAGGTAGCGCAGGATTTCCTCGGCATACACCTGGATCGGGTTCACTTCCGAGATGTAGTTGGCCGGGAAACCGCCGCCCATGTTGATCATCTTCAGCTCGACGTCTTCCTCGTACTTCATCCAGTCAAACATGTATTTGACCTTGGAGAGCGCGGCGTCCCAGACAGCGATGTCCTTCTGCTGCGAACCGACGTGGAAGGAAATGCCGTAAGGCACCAGGCCATTCATCTTGGCCTGGACCAGCAAGTCAATCGCCATGTCCGGGTGGCAGCCGAACTTGCGCGACAGCGGCCACTCCGCGGTTTCGCCGCCTTCCACCAGGATGCGCACGAACACCTTGGAGCCCGGGGCCTGTTCCGCGATGTTCTGCAGGTCGGCCTTGGAGTCGGTGGCGAACAGGCGCACGCCCTTGTCATAGGCGTACTTGACGTGGGCGGCCTTCTTGATGGTGTTGCCGTAGGAGATACGCTCCGGATCGACACCGGCGTCCAGCACCTTGTTCAGCTCGTAAATGGAGGCGATATCAAAACTGGAGCCCTTGTCGCGCAACAGCTCGATGACCGGAGCTCCCGGATTGGCCTTCAGTGCGTAATGCACCTTGGCCATCGGGAAGCAGGTGGTCAGCTCATCATATTTCTGGCTGATGATTTCGAGGTCGACCACCAGGAAGGGGGTCTCCTTTCCATCCGCGAAATCCTTGATTTTTTTCCATTCTGCATCAGAGCAGTAATCCGAGAGACGCATACGCAATTACCCGACGAGGCCGAGGCTGTGGAAGTTGTTCCCGGGTAATCCGGAAACGCCAGAAATGAGGCTGCCGCAAAAGCGCGAAGATTAAGGCGAAACCCCTCGACAATCAAGGGCGCTGAGACCGGTTTTTTCGGCCAGCCGTCGCCGGGCGTCGCGGAGCTCTTCGGGGGTGGCCAGCGTGACCTCCAGATCGCGCAGCAGGCCGTCCTCGACACCGTAAATCCAGCCGTGCACCGTCAGGTTCCGGCCATCGGCCCAGGCCTTCTTGACCAGGGCGTTTTCACAGACATTGAAGACCTGCTCCAGCACGTTCAGCTCGCACAGGGCGCTGAGACGGTGCAGCTCGTCGGGTTGGGCGGACAGATAGCCATCATAACGGCTGATCGTGTCATGGATATGACGCAGCCAGTTGTCAATCAGGCCGAAACTCTGGTTGCGCAGCGCGGCCTGGATGCCGCCGCAGCCGTAGTGGCCGCACACGATGATATGCTCGACCTGAAGTACATCAATCGCATATTGCAGCACCGACAGGCAATTGAAATCGGTATGGATCACCAGATTGGCGACATTGCGATGCACGAACATGTCGCCCGGCAGCAGATCGACCAGCTGGGTACAAGGTACGCGGCTGTCCGCACAGCCGATCCAGAGGTAGCGCGGGGTTTGCTGCGAGGAAAGCTTGGAAAAAAAGGCGGGATCCTGGGACTTGATGTTGGCGGCCCATGTCCGGTTACGGTCAAGCAGTTCGTCAAGCCGGCGGCTGGTCACGGAAATTATCCTCCTCGGGGGGTTCAACGGGCTGCGGGGGAAGGGGTTCCGCCGTCAGTCGGCGGATGGTGGTGGCCTCGGCCCACATGGCGGCATAAACCAGCAGGATCATGCACGCCAACAACAGGCCGCAACCCAGGAAGGCCAGATTGCCCAGCGCCGCCAGGCGGGCGATTTCGATATCGGCGACACTGCCGTTCCGCAGCCGCTGCAACAGCAGTTGCGGGTCAACATAGAGCGGATGGCGGGTCCACAACCAGCCGAAGAAACCGGCCAGCGCCACCATGAGCAGCCAGCCCAGCCGGTTCCACCACCGGATCTGGGCGAGGCGTTGGTTGATATAAACTTGTTGGTCAGGGGTCAGCGACGGCATGCTTCGGCTCGGCATGAAAACAGATTTTCGAGGCGGAGTATGCCACGATGCTTGCCGCCTTGACACAGGACGATGCGCGGCGATTTTGCGCGCCGGGGGTTGTCCTGTAGAATGCGTCGCATTTCACGAGGAGCAAGTCCATGAGCCAGTTCGACAATGTCAGCGTCATCAAGAAATCCAACGTCTATTTTGACGGCAAGTGCGTCAGCCATACCGTGCTGTTCGCCGACGGCACCCGCAAGACCGTGGGTGTGATCCTGCCGTCCACCTTGGTGTTCAACACCGGCGCGCCGGAAATCATGGAAGTGCTGGGCGGCCGTTGCCGCGTGCGTCTGGCCGGCAGCGAAGCCTGGAATGAATACGGCGCCGGCCAGAGCTTTGACGTACCCGGCAACTCCAGCTTCACCATCGAAACGCTGGAAAACCTGGACTACGTCTGCCACTTCGCCTGAAAAACCGCGGAAAACGCCCCGGAGGGATTTGCTAAATGGAATGGTTAAGCTGGATGAATGATCCGCAGGCCTGGGTGTCGCTGGCGACCCTGACCCTGCTGGAAATCGTGCTCGGTGTCGACAACATCATTTTCCTGACCATACTGGTCAACAAGGTGCCGCCCGAACAGCGCCAGAAAACCCGGCTGTTCGGTCTGGCGCTGGCCATGGGCACGCGCATCCTGCTGCTGTTGTCGCTGGCCTGGGTGATGCGTCTGACCGAGCCGCTGGTGACCATCGCCGGTCACGGCATTACCGGCCGCGACCTGATCCTGATCGGCGGCGGCCTGTTCCTGCTATGGAAGGCCTCCACGGAAATCTATGATGAAGTGGAAGCCGAAGCGGAAGAAGATGCCGTGGTGGAAGCCGGAGACAGCAAGCAGGCCGCCTTCGTGGCCGTAATCCTGCAAATCGCCGTGATTGACATCGTCTTCTCGCTGGATTCGGTGATCACCGCCGTCGGTCTGTCGCAGCATCTGCCGGTGATGGTGCTGGCCATTGTCTGCGCCGTCGGCGTGATGATGTTCGCCGCCAAGGCGATCGGCGACTTTGTCGACGAGCATCCGTCGATCAAGATGCTGGCGCTGTCCTTCCTGGTGGTGGTCGGTACCGTGCTGGTTGCGGACGGTATGGGCTTCCACGTGCCGAAGGGCTACATCTATTTCGCCATGGCGTTCTCGCTGGCGGTGGAAGCGCTGAACATCCGCATGCGCAAGAAGAAGAAGATCCTGGTTTAAGGAGCTTCGGCGGTAAACAAGAAGAAAGGGGCGCTTATAGCGCCCCTTTCTTTTGTCCGGGTCATTTGGTCAGACCCGCTCGACCTTGACCTTGCGCACCCGCTTCACCTTGGCGGGCGGATTGGCCAGACTGACCTTGACCGGAATACCGTTCAGGGCGGCGGTGCCGCTGAGGCTGTCCAGCCACTGCTCGTCAGTGATGTCATTCATGCTGACGCCCGCCCTGCCCTCGGCGATGCTGAGCTGGGTGCCTTCGCGATGATGGCCGAAGCCATGCGGGATACTGATCACGCCCGGCATGATGTCTTCGCACAACTCCACCGGAATGACGATGTCGCCGACGCGCGAGGTAACGCGCAGCTCTTCCCCTTCCTGCACCTTCAGCGCCGCCGCATCGGCCGGATTGACCATCACCGTGCAGCGGTTCTTGCCCTTCACCAGCGGCAGGCTGTTATGCAGCCACGAGTTGTTGCTGCGGATATGGCGGCGGCCGATCAGCAGCATCTCGCCCTTCTTCGCCTTGCCGCCCTGCGGCATTTCCTGACGGGCGCGCTCCAGTTCGGGCAGGTAGATATGCGGGGCCAGCAGCACCTTGCCGTCCGGGGTGCAGATGCGTTGCCGCAGACCCGGTTCCATCGGGCCAAGATCGAGGCCGTGCGGATTGGCCTTGAGCATGGCGACGCTGAGGCCGATGGCCTTGCCGCTGGCCGGCGTCGCCAGTTGCAGCTGCCGGAACTGCCGCGCCAGCTTGCGCGCGGGCGGCAGCTTTTCCAGTAAGGTCAACAGCGTGCTGCTAACCCCGTGCAGGGCGTTACCGGCGCGATGGCCGTAAGGGCCGGATTGCAGCATCAGGTCGAGAATGCCTTCCGGTCCGTTCAGTCGGTCCACCACTTGCCGGACCCGTTTCCATACCGCCTTTTCCATGGGCGTGTTGGCACTGAGACGCTCGGTGAGTTCCAGCAGGATCTGCCAGTCGTGACGGGTGTTTTCCGCCGGTTCCATCAGCGCCGGGGAATACTTGGCGACATTGCGCACGGCGATGGTGTTGAACAGCAGGTCGTAATGTCCGTGCTCCAGCGGCCCGGTGGGCGGCAGGATGATGTGGGCATGCCGGGTCGTTTCGTTGAGGTAGAAGTCGATCGACACCATGAAGTCCAGCCCGCCCAGCGCCTCTTCCAGCTGACGACCGTTCGGCGTCGACAGCACCGGATTGCCGGCATGGGTGATCAGACCGCGGATCTGCCCCTGCCCCGGCGTCAGCATTTCTTCCGCCATCACCGCCACCGGCAGCTCGCCGTTGAATTCCGGCAGGCCGCGCACGCGCGACCGGTAACGGTTGAAGCTGCCGCGCAAGGCGGGCGAGGACGAGGTCAGACCGACCAGATCGACCGCCGGATGGGTAAACATGGCGCCGCCGGGGGCGTCGACATTGCCGGTGACGACATTGATGGCGTTGACCAGCCAGGCGCTGACACCGCCCCAGGGCTGGGTGCAGACCCCCATGCGCCCGTAGCAGACGGCGCGCTCGGCGGCGGCGAACTCGTGGGCGGTGCGGCGGATCCAGTCGGCGGAAATGCCGGTGGCGGCCTCGACATCTTCCGGCTCAAAGGCGGCAACGGCGGCTTTCAGCACTTCCAGCCCGGTAACGCGGCCCTTCAACTCGCCCAGCGACACGACATTGTCGGTAAACAGCACATTGAGGAAGGCCGCCAGGAAATAGACATCACCGGCGGGCTTGATGAACTGGTGCTCGAAGCACTTCGCGGTTTCGGTGCGCCGCGGATCGAGGACAATCAGCCTGCCGCCGCGCTCGGTGATTTTCTTCAGACGCCCCATCGGGTCGCCCGCGCTCATCAGGCTGCCGTTGGAGGCGGCGGGGTTCGCGCCCAGCATCAGCATGAAATCGGTGTTGTCGATGTCCGGAATAGGCAGCATCAGCTGGTGGCCGAACATCTGCAAGGCCGCCAACATGTGCGGCAATTGGTCGACGCTGGTGGCGCTGAACTTGTTGCGCGAATGCAACGCCGACATCAGCGGCGCAGCAAACAGGGTGGCGCCCAGATTATGTACCGTCGGATTCCCGGCGTAGAAGGCCATGGCATGATGGCCGTGCTCGCGTTGCACACGGCGGATGCCCTGTTCCACTTCGTCAAAGGCCTGATCCCAGGAAATTTCCTGCCATTCCCCGCCCACCCGCTTCAGCGGATAGCGCAGCCGGTCCGGATCCTCGTGCAGGCTTTTCAGGCCGATGGTCTTGGCGCAGACATGGCCGCGGCTGAACGGATCGGCGTCATCGCCCTTGATCGAGGTGACAATCGGGGTCTCGCCGTCCAGGTCCAGCCCGGTGGTGATGGCGACGCCGCACATGGCTTCGCAGAGATTGCAGGTACGGAAATGGGGCTGGCTCATGGCGGCGTTCTCCCTGAGATTTGTTATCGTCGTTCGATGGGCGTAAAAGTGAGACCACAGTACTCTATTTTGCCCGGTTTTGGCAGGGGGATGTCCGGACGCAGCCAAGAACAGTTACTATTTCCCGATAACCTGTCAGGACCCTCCGCCATGCCGTTGTCCGAACTTGAGCAACACATCCGCTGCATCCCCGATTTCCCCAAGCCGGGCATCCTGTTCCGTGACATGACGCCGCTGCTGCATGACCGTTTCCGCGACACCATCGACGCCGTCATCGCCCTGTTTTCGGTGGAGGAATGGCAAGGCATTGACGCCATCGTCGGGGTGGAGTCGCGCGGCTTTATCCTGGCGGGCGGGCTGTCGTATGCGCTGGACAAAGGCTTGCTGGTGGTGCGCAAACCCGGCAAGCTGCCGCCGCCGCACCACACGGTGTCCTATGCGCTGGAATACGGCCAGGACAGCCTGCAGATGTCCAGCAACTTCACGCCGCAACGGGTGCTGATTGCCGACGACGTACTGGCCACCGGCGGCACCCTGCGCGCTACTTGCGAATTGTGCGAACGCTGCGGCCACACCGTGGTCGGCACGGCAACGCTGATCAATCTGGCGGGACTGAACGACTTTATGTGGAACGGCCTGCGCAACCGCGCCCTCTTTACGTATGGTGACTGAATGAATCGCCCCGTCCTGCTGGTGCTGGCGCTGGAACAGGAAAACCATCAGCATCGCCTGAATCCGCTGGCGGATGCCGTGCTCTATACCGGTGTCGGCAAGGTCAACGCCGCGCTGGCGCTGACCCGGCATCTGGCCGCCTGTACGGAAATGCCGCTGGTGGTGAATGTCGGCTCGGCGGGTTCGCATTGCTTTACGGCGGGCGAGGTGGTCAATGTCACCGCCTTCGTGCAGCGCGACATGGACTGCACCGCGATGGGCGTGCCGCTGGGCCAGACGCCGTTTGAAAGCGTCAAACGGCTGGAAAACGGCCTTGCCGTCGAAGGCCTGCCGAGCGCTGCCTGTTATACCGGCGACAGTTTTGTCACCGAAGCGCACCCGGTGTTCCATCTGGAAGTGATCGACATGGAAAGCTATGCGCTGGCGAAGGTCTGCACCGCCTTCGACGCGCCCTTCCTCTGCCTGAAGTTCATTACCGACGGCGCCGACGGTGAAGCCGCCGAGGACTGGAGCCAGGCGGTGGTGATGTCGGCCCACCGGCTGGAGGACGCGCTGAAAGCCGCCCTCGCCCACGTGTTTCCGTAGCGCGAACACAGTTTCCCGCAATCGCCGGCTACCCCGCTTCCCCTCCGCCGCCTACAGTAGCCTCATACAGATGCATCACCCCCGACGGGCGATGCCGGAGGCTGCCATGATTACCGTCCACCCCGCCGCCAATCGCGGCCACGCCAACCTCGGTTGGCTGGACTCCTTCCACAGTTTCTCGTTCGGCTCCTGGTACGATCCGCGCTACATGGGCGTGTCGGCGCTGCGCGTCATCAACGATGACCGCATCCGCGCCCTGACCGGTTTCGGCCTGCATCCGCACGACAACATGGAAATCCTGACCTATGTGCTGAAAGGCGTGATCAGCCACAAGGACAGCATGGGCAACGAAACCCATATCCGCGCCGGCCAGTTCCAGCTGATGAGTGCGGGAAGCGGCATCACCCACAGTGAACATAACCGCCAGCCGCACGCGGAAACCCGCATCCTGCAAATCTGGCTGTATCCGAACCGGCAAAACACCGCGCCCGGTTATCAGGAACTGCCGCCCGATGAGCGTGAAGGCTTGCGATTGGTCGTGTCGCCGGACGGCGCGGACGGCTCGATGCGGATCTTGCAGAACGCCCGCATATACCGGCTGAGACTGGCGGCAGGCGAAACCCTGACGCTGCCTTTACAAGGCTCGACCGGCTACCTGCACGTCATCAGCGGCCAGATCCATCTCGACCAGACGCTGCTGACCGACGGCGACGGCGCGGAAGCCTCGCCCGACAGCCGCGAATTACACACCCTGACCGCCGCCGAAGCGCTGTGGTTCGACCTGCCCTGATTACCGGAGAACATGATGAACACCCCCCTGAACGACAGCGCGCTGCAACAACTATTTACCGAAGCGCGCACCTTCTCGAACTGGCAGGACAAAGCGGTCAGCCGCGAACTGCTGGAGCGGCTGTTCACGCTGGCCAGCCTGCCGCCGACGGCCGCGAACACCAATCCGGCGCGGCTGGTGTTCCTGACCACGCCGGAAGCCAAGCAGACGCTGGCTCCGGCGCTGTCGCCCGGCAATGTCGACAAGACGCTGAGCGCGCCGGTGACCGTTATCGTCGCCCACGACACCGCCTTCTACGAGCACCTGCCGCAGCTGTTCCCGCATACCGACGCGCGCAGCTGGTATGTCGGGAACGACGCCCTGATCCAGAAAACCGCCTTCCAGAACGGCAGCCTGCAAGGAGCCTACCTGATCATGGCGGCGCGGGCGCTGGGACTGGATTGCGGGCCGATGGGCGGCTTCGACAACGCCAAGGTCGATGAGTTGTTCCTGGCCGGAACCGGCTGGAAGTCGAACTTCCTGTTGAATCTGGGCTACGGCGACCGCAGCCGGTTGCATCCGCGCAATCCGCGCCTGAGCCTGGAACAGGCGGCGCGCTTCCTCTGAGTCGCACGCCCCTGCCCGCCAAGGTCAGGGCGCGGCCTCGGTGTACTGGAAATCGTTGTCCGGCGATCCGCCATCCTGCCGTTGCAACTGGCGGATCATCGACACCATGATGAGATACGGCACCCGGCGCTGGACGAAATTCACGGTCCATGCCGGAGCAACTCCGCCAGGATCGACATAGCCCTCGGCCTCGAACCGGGTCTTGTTCTTGCCCAGCGGCGTCAGCTTCACTACGAAATCCTGCGACAAGACCCGCACCAGCCTCGGGCTTTCGGGCAAATAATCCGGCACGGCGTTGACGCGCAGCACCATGCTGCCGCGACGGGCATTGTAGGGGTCGATCACCGCGTGGAAGATGCCGTCGCGGTCCGGCAGGCCCAACGGCGCATTGAAGCGCATGTAGTAATAGAATTCGGTGCGGCTGACCTTCTTCAGCATCCGCGCTTCCTGGGTTTCCCAATACCAGCGCGGCATGGCGGCGACATCGGTGTGCGCTCGGGCTATGGCTTCCAGGGAGGCGTTGAGGATGGCGTCGATTTTCCAGGAGCGGACCCGCTTGCCCTCCTCCAGCCGGGCCCAGGTACGGATGCCGCGGCTTTCATCCCGGGTCACCAACACCCACTGATGGCCGTAACTGTCATCCCGCAACTCCTGCAACTCATCCGCGCAGGAGACTTCATGCACGGCCGGCAGCAGCGCCAGCGACAGCAGGCCGGCCGGATGCATGCCCGGTTTACGGGCCGCCAGCGCAGCTGCACGGAATAACGCCTGCATTTTCAGCGCGATACGCGGCAAAAGGTCCATACCCCGAAGATCCGGCGCTTATTCGCGGAAGGTATAGGCGGTCGGACCGCTGGCCTCGGCATATTCCTTGTTCTGCGCCATGCGCAGCAGCGACACCATGATCAGGTAAGGCACCCGCTTCTGCACGAAGTTGATGGTCCACGCCGGAACCTTGCCGCCCGGATCCACATAGCCTTCCGTTTCGAAAAACACCTTATCCTTGCCCACCGGCGTGAACTTGGCGAACAAATCCTGAGCCACCACGCGAACCAGGCCTTCCTTGGGCGGCAGGTAGTCCGGCAACGCCTTGACCGTAATCTGCATATACCCCCGTTTCGCCGTGTACGGCTCGATTACCGCGCGGAAAACGGCGTCCCGGTCGGGCAGGTTCAACGGGGCATTGAAACGCATGTAATAGATGTATTCACGATCGCTGACCTTTTTCAGCAGCTTGGCCTCCCGGGTTTCCCAGTACCAGCGCGGCATGTTGTCCACATCGGTATAAACCCGCGCCATCGCGTCCAGCGAGGCGTCCATCAGGCCTTCCGCCCGGAAGGAGCGCAGACGTTTGCCCTCCTCCAGGCGCGCATAGGTCTTGATATGGCGCAACTCATCGTTACGCACCAATTGCCATTGCGGCGAGGTCAGTTCGGTCCGCAGGTCATTCAGTTCCCCGTCATCCGCCGCCAGCGCCGGAAGTGAAAGACAGGCCAACAGCCCGCACAGCAGAAGCGTCACGCGTGAAATCATGTTGTCATTATCCTTTGGCATCACCGCATGCCCGGCGATTGGGGCGACTTGCCCGACCACACGGGAGAATTTTGCTTTTTATCAACCCGTCTCCGCTAAGATAGCAACTACACACATCCCAATGAAAGAGATACCGCCGTTTTTTGCGCAACGGCAATTGACAACCCCGGACGAGGGCATAGCATGAACAGGATGCCCGCATAAAACCCCATAGGCTTTGACATGAGCGACAACAAGAAACACGCCAGCACGCCCGGCAAGCGCTTCATGCGTCTGGCCGGGATGACCGCCAGCATTACCGGCAAGGTGATGAGCAACTCTTTCAAGAGCATGGTTGGCAACGCCGAGGAAAAGGCCGAAGCCCGCAGCCAGATGTATACCGAAATCGGCAAGCAGATCGCCAACACCCTGGGGGAAATGAAAGGCGCGGTGATGAAGGTTGGCCAGATTGCCTCGCAGTACCAGGATATCTTTCCGCCTGAAATCGCCCAGGCGATGACCCGGCTGCAAAAGGAAGCGCCGCCGATGCCCTATGGCGTCATTGAACAGCAGATCATTCACGAACTGGGCGCCAAGCCCGCCGAGAAGTTCGCCTGGTTTGACGAAAAGCCCTTCGCCGCCGCCTCCATCGGCCAGGTGCATCGCGCCCGCCTGCATAGCGGCGAGGACGTGATCGTGAAGGTGCAATATCCGGGCGTGGCGGAATGCTGCGAGTCCGACCTGAAACACCTGCGCATGGCGCTGAAACTGGCCGGGGTGATCAAGCTGAGCAAGGAGTTGCAGGAACAGCTGTTTGATGAGATCCGCTCGTCGCTGCATGCCGAACTCGATTACATGCAGGAAGCGGCGAACCTGCGCGAATTCGGCGAGTTCCACGCCCATGACGACAAGGTCATCATCCCCAAGGTGTTCGACGACTACACCAATACCCGCGTGCTGACCCTCAGCTACGAGGAAGGCGACGGCCTGCAGGCCGCCAAGCACTATCCGCACCATGTCCGCAACGAACTGGGGCTGAAACTGTTCCACGTACTCTGCGAACAGATGTACCACCTGCAGGCGCTGCATTGCGACTCCCATCCCGGCAATTTCGCCTTCCGCCCCGACGGCACGCTGGTGATTTACGATTTCGGCTGCATCAAGCGGCTGAACCCGATGCTGGTGGGCGAATTCAAGCGGCTGGTGCGCGCCGCCCTGCAGAACGACTACGCTACCGTGGAAGCCGTCTTGCGTGACCTGGGCATCCGTACTCACGGCGGCCCGGAAGTGCCGCCGGAGTACTATCTGGAGTGGATCGACATCCTGCTGGACCCGATTCGCGACAAGACCTTCGACTTCGGCCGCAGCAAGGTGCATGAACAGGTGCTTGGCAAGGCCAAATCGCTGATCCAGTATTGGGACAGCTTCCAGCCCTCCGCTGAAACCATGATGATCAACCGCGCCATCGGCGGACATTACTGGAACATGGTGCATCTGGGCGTTCACAGCAATTTCGGCAAACCGCTGCTGGGTTATCTCTGAGGTTTTCACCATAAAAAAGGCCCCTGAACGGGGCCTTTTTTATGGCGTGGCGACTCAGTAGGCAATCATGCGCACAATATTCGCATCCAGCATCGGATCATCATTCAGGATGCCATCCGCATTGGCCGGGGCATCCAGGAAGGCCTGAAGATCCACCACCATCAGATCCCACGAGCGCGAGGTTCCTCCTCCGATGGATGTCCCCGCCAGCGAAAACCCGAAGGAGCGGCCTGCAATGTTGAAGGCGCCAATCGCATGAGGATCACCGGCGCCGCTGGGGTCGCTGGTATTCCGCCACCGGGCCTTGGCGAAACCTTGCCAATTCACCCCCTTCGCCGGATCGTCCAATTGCGCCACGATCAGCGGCGACGTGCTCCAGGATGACTTGGCAAAGAGGATATGCGCCGCGCTATCGATAGCCGCGCCGGTTTCCACAGAGCCGTTCACGCCCGCCGGCGCATGGATATAGCGATAGGCAAGCGGCGTGAAGACGCCGGTGTCGCCCGTCGCCCCGGTGGGGGTGGCAAAGCTCACTACCCCGAACTGCAGGTCGCGGAACTCGCTGGTCACGACGCCGATGCGATACGACGTATCCACCGCCGCCTGGTCTATGTCGCCAAAGTCATGCACCACCGTATCAATCGTGTTCAGGGTGTCCCAATCCGCCCGCGACTGCACGTAGGCTTTACGCTCGGCGAGATTGAAAAGGACCATGCCTCCCCCCTGGTAATGGGGCGCGAACACCACATCCGAGGAAGGATCGCCGCCGATATTCTCATCCATCTGGGTATTCGCGGGTTGCGGTATCAGATAGACCTTGGCCAGCGAAACCGGATCGACTCCCATCAGTCCGTCAGCCGTCGCCAGCCAGACCACGTTACGCTTGCCGTCGGCGATGCCGCCGGCAATTTTCAGCCCGCCCGCCCCGGAAAAATTCAGCGTTCCGGCAATATCCAGCGAACCGGTCTTCATCACCACGTTGTCGGTAGCGTTGATGGCCACGATATTGTTGCTGCTGTAGTTATACAGGAACAACACCTGCTTGCCGCCAACCGGAATCGGCACCGGAATCACACCGCCAACCCCGCTGAGCGTCTTGGCGATTTCGGTATTGAGGTCGGCCAGGTGATCGGCAACCGGGTGCTGCGGGTCGGTCATGTCCAGCCGCACCAGGCCGTCCTGACGACCGGCGAAGTAGATGTAAATATGATTGCCGACGATCATCGGGGCAATGGCGCCCGAGGAACCGCTGACCTGGCCGGATACCGAGGCCTCACCGATCGCCGCCGTGCTGATCGATTCGGTGACGCTTGTGACCGGAATATTGGCATCGTGGTGCACTGACGTTGTCGAACCCGCATAGTCATTCGCCGCGCCGGCCAGCGAGGTCGTCGTGACCGCCGGCGACATCGGCGCGCCGGCCAGCTGCAACAGGGTATTGGCTTCCCGCCCGTCGGGAGTGCCGTCCGAAAGATCGCGGGCGATATTGTCAATCAGCTCACCGGGAGGAACATTGAGGTTCTGCCGCAACTGCTCCAGTACGCCCAGCGCCACCCCGACCGCGAAACCCGGCCCGGCGGGAGTGGTGAAGTCCGGCGCAACGCTGGTCAGCGGTTGTCCGGCCAACCCCAGATCCCCCAGGGATTGCTGCAGATCATTCTGTGCGTGGTTCAGGGCGTTGGCCAGACTGGTTTCGGCGCCGCTATCCACCAGATGACGCGTCCGCAGCGTCTGGATATGACTGAGGGGCGTCACAAAGGTCTGCGTCCCGGCCGCAGGCATGCCCGGCAATACGGCGGTCAACGTTCCATTATTCTGGGTGGAATTATCCGACTCGCTGCTATAGGTGCCGTTTTGAACCTCCAGCACGACCGGGCCGGTGGTTGCGGCCGGCACCGATAGCGCAAAATGGCCGTTGCTGTCCGTATCCGCCGAAGCGACGGGACTCCCCGGCAGCGCCCGTCCCGCCGAGTCGGCCCGGTGCAACACCACCCGTGCATTGTGGATGCGCCCCGCAACCGCCGATCCCTCCATGACGACATTTTTGGCGGGCGACGACTCGGTATCCGAAAAGAAATTACATCCAGTGGTCAATACGCTGGCCACTACGACTCCCAACCATTGCCTGGCTTTCATGATGAGCTCTCCGTCTCGGTCGATAGATGCCAATGGCACACTCAAAATGTGTCATTGCCGGAAATTATAGATCGGACTTCTGACTTCGCCAGACCGCACATCGACTTCCTGCGATGACAGCGAATGCCATGACATCCCGCCGGCGGGGTCTACACTGAAGATAAAATCCCGGACAAATCGTCATGACGCTGATCCGCGACTATCCGATCGAATTTCCGCTGCACCGGTTTCTGGGCGAAGACGGTGTATTCCTGCACTCGCCGCCCGAGAGCTGCTCGACGCCGGCGCAATGGCTGGACGTCTTCAGCCACCTCACCCGCACCCGCCTGTTTGACCAGCGCGCGGTCGCCCTGCAACGCACCGGGCAATTGGGCACCTATGCCAGCTGCCTGGGCCAGGAAGCCGTCAGCACCGCTATCGGTTACCGGTTGGCGCCGGAGGATGTTTTCGTGCCCTACTACCGCGATCAGGCCGCCCAATTGCTGCGCGGGGTGCGGATGCGCTCCATCCTGCAGTTCTGGGGAGGGGATGAATGGGGCGCGCACGACGGTCCTGCCCACGATCTGACCTGGTGCATTCCCATCGCCACCCAGTTGACCCATGCGGCCGGAGCAGCCGCAGCGCTCAAGCTGCGTCAAGAGCACCGCGCCGTGCTGGTGACCTGTGGCGACGGCGCCAGTTCGCGGGGGGACTTTTATGAAGCGCTGAACCTGGCCGGGGTCTGGCATTTGCCGCTGGTCGTGGTCATCAACAACAACCAATGGGCCATTTCGGTGCCGCTGAGCCGCCAGACCGCCTCCCCCACGCTGGCGCACAAGGCCCTCGCCTGCGGACTGCCCGGTATTCGTGTTGACGGCAACGACTTTTTCGCCATGAGCGCGGTGCTGGACGAAGCGCTGAACCGCGCCCGCTCCGGTAAAGGCCCGACGGTCATCGAGGCCGTCACCTACCGCCTCTGCGACCATACGACCGCCGATGACATGAGCCGCTACGCCGAGGCCGCCGACCGCGAAGCCGCGGCAAAGCGCGAACCCTTGCTGCGTTTCCGGCGGCTGCTGGAGCGTGAAACCGGCTGGAATGATGCGCGACAGAGCGCGCTGGAGCAGCAATTGCAGGAGGAAATCCGTGTGGAAGTCGACGCGTATCTGGGCGGGCCGCCCGCCCGCCCGGCAGACATGTTTGACTACCTTTACGCCGATCCGCCTGAAGAACTGACGGCGCAAAAGCTCGCATGGCTTGCGCGCGGAGCCCAGCCATGAAAATGACCCTGGTGGAAGCGGTCGACTTGGCCTTGGCGCGTGCGATGACGGAAGACGAAAATGTCGTGATCCTGGGCGAGGATGTCGGCCGCAACGGCGGCGTCTTTCGCGCCACGGTGGGGTTGCGCGAACGCTTCGGCCCGCGCCGGGTGCTGGATACCCCGCTGGCGGAAAGCCTGATCGCCGGGCTGGCCGTGGGTATGAGCAGTCAGGGTCTGCGCCCGGTGGCGGAAATCCAGTTTCTCGGCTTTATCTATGCGGCGATGGAACATCTGATCTCACATGCGGCGCGTTTCCGGAACCGCACCCGGGGTCGCCTCTCCTGCCCGCTGACCCTGCGTACGCCGTTTGGCGCGGGTATCCGTGCGCCGGAACACCACTCCGAGAGCACCGAGGCGCTGCTGGCGCACATTCCCGGCCTCAAGATCGTCGCTGCCTCGTCGCCTCGCACCGCTTACGGCTTGCTGCTCTCCGCCATCCGCGATCCGGACCCGGTGATCGTGCTGGAGCCGGAACGCCTTTATCGCGGCCTCAGGGAAGACGTGGAAGACCACGGCGCGGGCATTCCGCTGGTCGAATGCCTGGTCTGGCGGCCGGGCCGCGATATCACGCTGATCAGCTGGGGGGCCATGGTGCAGGACTGCCTGACCGCCGCCGACCAACTGGCCAACGAAGGCATTGATTGCGAAGTCATGGACGTAGCCACATTGCGTCCGCTGGACATGCAAAGCCTGTTGACCTCGGTTGCCCTGACCGGGCGCTGCGTCATTGTGCAGGAGGCAGTGCGCAGCGGCGGATTCGCCAGCGAGCTGTCTGCACGGCTGGGTGAAGCGGCGTTTTACGCGTTGAAAGCCCCGATTCTGCGGGTCAGCCCGCCGGACATCATTGTTCCCTATTCGCGGCTGGAACAGGCTTATCTGCCGCAGGTGGCGGATATCCTGATCGCCGTACGTCAGTGTATGGAGGCCTCGCGATGAACCTGTTCCGGCTCCCGGATCTGGGGGAAGGCCTGAAAGAAGCGGTCGTGACGGAATGGCTGGCGACAACCGGCCAGCACGTGCGCCAGGGGGAAACCATCCTGGCCGTGGAGACCGCCAAATCGATTGTCGAGATCCCCGCCCCCGAGAATCTGCGGCTGACCGAATTGCTGGCGGCTGTCGGCAACCACATTCAGGTCGGCCAGCCATTGTTCAGTTGGCTTCCGGCCTCTGACACCCCCGTGAGCGCGGCACCCGTGGATCAGGGCAGTGTGGTCGGTCACATGCGGCAAAGCACGATTGATACGGAAGACCGGCCCTTCCGCACAGGCGCCACGCACTTCACCGCCGCCGCCCGTACCGAAGCCCGTCAGCGATGCCATCCATCCCGGCAATCCGCCGTCGCCGATACAACGGCCGCGACCGAATCCGGGAAGGCCGGTCCGCGTTTGTGGATGCACCGGCAATTGGCGGCGGCGCATCGTGATGTTGTCCAGGTGACGGTCTTTGATGCGGTGTATTTGCGTCAGCCCTTGCATCCGGTTCTGCCGCAACTGGTCAAGGCGCTTTGCCGCGCCTGCCGTGAAGTGCCGGAGGCGAACGCCTGGCTCCGGGGTGAGGATTTTCAGCCCCAGCAAGACATCCACATGACGCTCGCCGTCGATACCGACTACGGGCTGATGACACCGGTGCTTCGTCATGCCGACCGACTGCGCCTGCGCGACATTACCAGCGGGCTGCATGTATTGGTAGACAAGGCGCGCTCCCACCGCCTGCAACCAGAGGATCATCAGGGCGGCACCATCACCCTGAGCAGCTTCGGAAGCCTGGGCGGCCGCTTCGCCACCCCGCTGGTCGTGCCGCCGCAGGTGGCGATTCTGGGTGTCGGCCGGATGCAGCAAACTGTCCAGCCCGGCAAGTCAGGCAGACTGCAAACCCGTTATGTGCTGCCGCTGTCGCTGAGCGTTGACCACCGTGCGCTGACCGGAGGGGAAGCCGTCCGTTTCCTGAATGCCGTCATCGCCGCCCTGATCCGTGCGGACCGCAAAAAAAACAGGCCCTGAAAGGGCCTGTTTTCACGCAACGGCATGGCTTACAGCAGGAACAGCGCCATCAGCACGCCGACCACGATCAGCACAACCGTCACGATCATGCCGACATTGCTCTTTGACGCCGAAGCGGGAGTGGCGGGAGCGGACGGAGCAGCATGGTTCGCCTGAGGAGCAGGACGGGGCTCAGGCGCCGAAACCGGCGCTGACGGCTTGGGCGCGGCATGCTGCGGCAGCGGCGAGGGATTGCGTGACTGCGCCGCTGGCGCCGGCGCGGCTTTACCCGCACCCGCGACCGGGCGGAATTGGGTGCGTTCGGCTTCTTCCTCAAAATTATCTTCAACCGCCACCGGCTCGGTGGGACCGACAACCTTGAAGGTCATCGCATCAAGGCGGACTTCATCGCCATTCTTGAGCTGAATCTCTTCATGACGCTTGCCATTGATGAACGAGCCGTTGGACGAGCCCAGATCCTTCAGCCACAGCTGGCCGCTGCGGATCGAGAACTCGGCATGACGGCGCGACACATGCGCGCCGCCCACCACGATATCGCAATGGGGATCACGGCCCACCACCTTGGTGCCTTCGATGGGGAACATGCGCCCGGAAATGACACCGGTCATGGCCTTGACCTGCCAGACCGGCACCTGCTTGGCTCCCAGATCGCGCTTGATCTGCGGTGCGCCCTCGGGAGGAGCCTTGGTCGGATCAATGATCTGCAGTTCCACCAGGTGCAGGCGGATAACATCGCCCACGTTGACCTCGATCCGCTGGCTGACCGGCTGGTCATTCAGGAAAGTGCCATTCACACTGCCCGCATCACGCAGGTACAACTTGCCGTCTTCCTGCTGAAGCTCGGCATGGAACACGCTAACGCCTTCGTCATTAATGACGAGGCCGTTGCTTTTGTCCCGGCCGATGGTTAGGCGCGGATCAACCAGCCAGAAGGCCGGCTGGCGACGATCAAGGAACTGGATCTTTAACATGACTGGTCTCTTCCCTACATTATTGTGTCAAGGCTTGGCCGGCGCCGAACCCTGGTAAACCTGGTTGATCGATTCCGGCAAGTGCATCAATTCACCGCGCGCGCCTACTTGCAGTTGCAGCCCCCGGGTCAGGTTGTACTTTCCCGTGCTGATCGCCAGGGCGCTTTCACTGTCCCGCAGAATTTGCGGCTGCAAAAAGACCAGAAGGTTCCGCTTGGTCTTGCTGTTGCTCTTTGACCGGAAAAGATAACCCAAAACAGGTACTTTACCCAAGAGGGGAACTTCACTTACTGAAAGTTTGCTGTCGTCCTGGATCAGGCCGCCCAGCACAATGGTTTGGCCGTCATCCGCGAGGATGGTGGTCTTGATGGAACGCTTGTTGGTGATCAGGTCGGCCGAGTTGACGCCGGAGACACTGGGCACCACCGAAGATACCTCCTGCTCAACCTCCAGCCGCACCGCACCGCCCTCTCCGATATGCGGCACAACCTTCAGGGTAATACCCACATCCTGACGCTCAATGGTGGTGAAGGGGTTGCTGGTTCCCCCCGTGCCCGAGGTGGTCGAACCCGTGATGAAGGGAACATTCTGGCCCACCACGATTTTGGCCTCCTGATTGTCCAGGGTCATGATGCTGGGCGTGGACAGCAGGTTGGCGTTACTGATCGTATTCAACGCCTGGATCAGCGCCCCGTAAAATGTACGGTCGCCGTTGCTGTTGGTTTCCGACTTGCCGATCCCGATCAGGGCGCCCGCCGGACTACCGGCCAGCGTCGGGTCATTCTTGGCCGCTGCGGCCGCCACACTGGCGATGCTGGTTCCGGCATTGGAGAAATTGATCAGGCCCACTCCTTTGCTGGGATCGCCAAACGCCCACTGGACGCCCAGCTGGTCGGCATTTTCGCCGGAAACCTCGACAATGGCGGCCTGGATCAGCACTTGCGAACGTCGCTGATCCAACTGCAGGATAACCTGCTCCAGCTCGCGCATCAGCGACGGGTCGGCGCGGACCACCAAGGCATTTTGGGCCTCGTCGGCAATGATGCTGACTCCGCCGGAAGCGGTCGAGGCGGAAGACGCCTGGGTAGCCGCGCCGCCGGTGGGCGTGCTGCTGCGGCTGCTGCTGTCACCGGTGGCCAGGTTTTTCAGCACATCGGCCGTCTGCTTGGCGCTGGCATGTTTGAGCCGAAAAACACGGACCCCGCTCAAGCGTTCAGCGGCAGGCTTGTCAAGCTGGGCGACAATTTCACGTATCCGCTTGCGGGCGCGGGCATCTCCCTTGACCAGCAACCGATTGCCGCGATTATCCGCCAGAACGCGCAAACGACTGCCGCGCATATCCTTGCTGGCCGATGTCGAGGTCAGGGTGTCCAGCATCGACATCACATCGTCGGCCCGAACCTCTTTCAGGGCAATCACTTCCAGCTCATCACCCTCGCCGGTGTCGAGGGAACGCACCAGCTCCTCGATCTCGGCAATATTGTTGGCGTGGTCGGAAATGACCAAGGCATTGGCGCCATTGATAGCGGCCAGATGGGCAAACTGGGGCAGCAGAGGGCGCAACACGGGCACCAGTTCGTTGGCGCTCGTATTCTCCAGCATGATAATCCGGGTGACCAACGCCTCGCCTTTCAGCTTCTGACGCATGTCAAACGGCACCGCATTCTGTTTGGCGTTGACATCCGGCACCAATTTGATGGCATTGCCGGAAGGCACGGCGGCAAAACCGTTGACACTCAACACACCCAAGAACAGATCATAAACCTGGTCTGCCGAAAGCGGTTTACTGGAAATGACGGTGATATTTCCCTTGACGCGGGGATCAACAATGAAATTTTTCCCGGTTATCTCCGCCACCTCGGAAACCAGCGCCGAGATTTCGGCATCCTTGAGGTTTACCTTCCAGGTCTTTGCCGAAGCCACTCCGCAAAGGGCCAGCCACAGGCCCAGTGCCACTAAGGATTTGCGCGCCTTCATGTTAAAAATTCTGCTCAATGGTTAGAGTTTGACTGCCACGGCGCACATCGACCCGGACATGCCCGCTTTGTTTTACTTGTTCCAGCAACTGGCGATCCAGTTGGGGGTTGCCCAGAGGCTGGCCGTTCAGCCGAAGAATCTTGTCGCCGGCCTTCAGCCCAAGGCTGCGCCGGATATTGGCGGGTGCGCTGTCGGTAATCTCGTAGCCTTCGCCGCCTGCCACCAGCCCCATTTCCGAAAGGTAGGCGCCGGGTTCAGAGCCCAGACGATCGATTGCGGAGGACAGCATCTGGCGGGCCTTGTCGCCCTGCCCGCCCCCGGCCGCGGCGGATGGGGAAGGCGGCGCGTCACCGCCCAGCAGGTTGGTCTTGACGAATCGAAGCACCTCGCGGCTACCGTTTCGTGACAGCACAACCTTGTCCGGATGCACCGACTCGAGTATTGCTCCGCCGGGCACGCTTTGACCCACGGCATAGAGCTTGCCGACGCCTTGCCCCTGATCGGCGATGATGGCTCCCGATCTTTTCGGATCGGAACCGGCAAACACACCGTCCAACCGTAATTGCAACGACGTTTCTTGCGTAGCTTCACCGCCTTGGTCGGATCTGGCGGGGGACGCGGACTTGAAGAGTGAGAATCCCGCCAGCTTGCCGGTATCAACGTCGGGCTGCGCGGAGTCGGCGGTTGCCTGTGCCGGAGGACGGGCCAGATCGGCATGGTCCTGTCCGGTCACCAGCCACAATGACCCGGCCAGCCGCCATCCGAACCACAGCACGGCCAGCAGCATCAAGGCCTGAGCCAACTTGCGGTTATGGCCGGCAATGAGGTTCAAAACGGGGTATTTCACGGAAAAAGCCACTTATTATTGTCTAGGGATAATGCCATCATTTTCAGAGCGAGCTCAACGGCTGGGAAGAAGTTACCACTACGGCATCCGGCTCGGCCACCCCGTGATACCCGGCGGCATGCATCAGCAGACGCTGCCGTAGCCGGGCTTCGAGCATATCACCATTGATCATGAATGTTGCCAGCCCCGCGCCGCTTCCGGACTCGGTCAGCGTCATTTCCAGCGGACCGGACTTTCCATCCAGCGACAAGACCACCGGCGGCAGCGCCAACGCCTGTTTCTGGCCATTGACCTGATAGCTCATATCGCCGCCGGGCCATTCCAGGCGTCCGGTTGATCCCTGCCAGGCCTGTCCCTTGTGCTGCAGCGTCACATCCTTCACGGTGACCTGAACAGCCGGAAACTCCCAGCTCTGCACAAGGGCGCGGATTTCCTTGCCCGCCAGCTCCCCTTGCAAGCCTTTCAACTCCCACCGGCCAGACGCCGCCATGGCCTTGCCGGAAAGGCGGCTGCCGGGGGACAGCAATTCCCACTTCAGGCCCAAACCCAACCGCACCAGGGCCAGCGGGTCCAGCGACCAACGGAATTGTCCCTGTAAGGAGCGGTATTGCCAACCCGCCTGTCCGGACCAGATCGTGCCGCCCCAAGCCACGATCATCGGTTTGACCTGGGCAGGCAGAAAATGGGCCATGACCCGGGCGGGGGTCTGCACAACCAGGGAACACAGCAAAATCAGGGTGGCCAACAGGGCCCAGTTATACGCCCGCGACTCTTGTTCTTCTTTTATGGCTTTTCGGGACATGACATATCACTGCAAGGATTCGGTCGCGCGCACGCGGATTACCATCTGAATGCACTCTCACATAGAGACATATCGACTGGCAAGCCCCGGCAAGAAAAGGTCAACAAAAAACCCCTGCAAGCAGGGGTTTCGGGCGGCGAAGCGGTACAACTGAATCAGATAGCGAAATCTTCCACCTTGGAGCCGGCGGCGATACGGGCTGCCAGCCAGCGGGGCTGCTTGCCGCGACCGGTCCAGGTTTCGGACGGGTTGGCCGGGTTGCGGTAGCGGATGGCGACCGGCTTCTTTTCAGCAGCCGGAGCCGCCTTGCCACGGCCGCTCTTGGCGCCAACAGCCAGAATCTGATCGACGGTCATGCCCAGCGCGCGGGCTTTCTCGGCGAACTCCTGGTAGGTCTTTTGCAGTTCCTCGTCCTTGCGGGCGGAAATCAGGGCCTGTGCTTCGGCAATGACTGCGTTCAGTTCCGATATGGACAACTGACTAAGATCTGGTTTCATGCATGTTCCTCTTCTGTCGTTTTATAGGGGGTGAGGTGAACAGAAAATCGAAAGAGCGCCAAGCATAAAATAAAATGCCTGGCGTTAAAATACTTAAAATGGCAGATCGTCGTCAAAATCGGAATTTGAAGCAGCGGCCGGAGCCGGACGATTATTGGCGGGCGCCGGTCGGCTGCTGCGGGACGATTGCTGATAATCGTCCTGCTGATAACCATAATCGCCTTCCGGAGCGGAAGATTGACCGCCGCCGCCGGAGCGGCCATCAAGCAATTGCATGGATTGAGCCTTGATTTCGGTGGAATAACGGTCCTGCCCGGTATTCTTGTCCTGCCACTTGCGGGTATGCAGGGAACCTTCCACATAAATCTTGCTGCCTTTACGGACATATTCCGCGGCAATTTCAGCCAGACGGCCATAAAAAACAACCCGGTGCCATTCGGTCTGCTCGGTCATCTGGCCGGTGTTTTTGTCTTTCCATTGCTCGCTGGTTGCCAGTGATACAGTGGTCAATGTTCCACCACCGCCTGCAAAACTGCGCACTTCCGGGTCACGTCCCACGTTGCCAACCAGAATTACCTTGTTAATACCACGCATGTTCTTCTACCTTCTAAAGTCCATGAAAATTTGAGGGTTGAATTTAGCGGAATTCCCATTAGACCGCCACAGCCCCCGGAACCAAATCGTGCAGCCTTGCAGCATCCAGCCGCTCCTTGTCCACTTTCAGGTACGCCAGGCCATGCGCGGCAATGACCACCGCTTCTTCAACGCCCGGAACCGTCAGCAACCGGCTTGCCACGGCCCGCCCATCCTCTGGAGACGCCAGTTCGATGGACAAGGTCAGGCTATGCAGGAAACGGGGCTGTTTCATACCCAACGCCAATAGGAACCAGACCAGCGTCAGCAGGCTCAGAACGGCAAACGCGCCGCCATAGGCAATATGGCCTTCGTGAATATTTTTCCACAATTGGCCTCCCAGTACGCCGCCCGCGCCCGCGCCCAGAAACTGGGCGCTGGAATATATTCCCATTGCCGTGGCCTTGCTCCCGGCCGGGGCTATCTTGCTCAGCAAGGACGGCAATAATGCTTCCTGCAAATTAAAGGCCATAAAAAACAAAACCAGACCGGCTATCAGACCATATATGGTGGCGTAACCGGCTCCCATAACCGCCAGCCCGGCCGCCAGCAGCAGAATCCCGGACGCAAATACCTGTTTGATCTTGCGTTTGCGTTCGGCAACGATAATCGCGGGCACCGCCAGTACAAATCCCCCCAACACCACCGGCAGGTAGACCCATCCATGGTGGGCGGGAGGAATACCGGCATTATCCCGCAACAAATGGGGCACCAGCACGAAACACGCCGTCATCACCAGGTGCAAAACAAAAATACCGGCGTTCAACCGCATCAATTCGGCGTGATGCAGGATTTTGCCGCATTGTTCACGCCAGTTTTGCGGATTTTGCGGAATAGCCACGGCCGGATGCGGTACGGTCGCCAGCAGGCCCATCCCGATAACCGCCAGCACCGAGGTCGCCCAGAACAGCCCGGATAATCCGAAATGCCCCGCCACCAGCGGACCGATAATGAACGCCACCGCAAAGGAAAGACCGATACTGAGGCCGATACTGGCCATCGCCTTGGTACGGTTCTCTTCGCGCGTCAGATCGGCCAGCAGCGCCATCACCACGGCGGAAATGGCGCCCGCTCCCTGGATGGCGCGTCCCGCTATGACACCCCAGATTGAGGTGGACAAGGCCGCCACGCCGCCGCCGACGGCAAACAGGATCAGGCCCTGAAAGATCAGCCGCTTGCGGTCCATGCGGTCGGCCAGCAGCCCGAGAGGTATCTGGAACACCGCCTGCACCAGCGCATACGCGCCAATGGCCAGCCCGATCAAGGCCGGCGTAGCGCCCTGCAATTGTTGCCCGTAAAGGGCGAAAACGGGAATGATCATGAACAGTCCGAGCATGCGCAAGGCGAATAAGCTCGCCAGCGCCGAGGTTGCCCGTCGTTCGGCCGTTGTCATGCCTGTCATGGAAGAACCTGAAAACCGCGAAAGAAGGCGCGCATTATACCCCCGGATGAATGCCCGACGTTGAGTGCCGTTCGTCAAAAGTTTTGCATATACTCTGCCACTCCCGGCGGCGGTCCGTGACCTCCCCGCCCGCACCCACCGACAGGCCCAGCATGAACACCATCCGTATCCGCGGCGCACGAACCCATAACCTGAAAAATGTCGACCTGGAAATTCCCCGCGACAAACTGGTGGTCATTACCGGACTGTCCGGTTCGGGCAAATCGTCCCTGGCTTTCGATACCCTCTATGCTGAAGGACAACGGCGTTATGTGGAATCCCTGTCGGCTTATGCGCGACAGTTCCTGTCGCTGATGCAGAAGCCGGATGTGGATGCCATCGAAGGGCTGTCGCCCGCGATCGCCATCGAGCAGAAATCGACGTCACACAATCCGCGCTCCACTGTCGGCACCATTACCGAAATCTACGACTATCTGCGCCTGCTCTACGCCCGCGTTGGCACGCCCTATTGCCCCGATCACCAGTTGCCGCTGGAAGCGCAGACCATCAGCCAGATGGTTGATACCGTGCTGGCCTTGCCGGAGGGCACGGCGCTGATGCTGCTGGCGCCGGTGGTGCAGGACCGCAAGGGCGAACACCTGCATATCCTGGAAGGCCTGCGTGGACAGGGTTTTGTGCGGGCGCGGATTGACGGTCTGACCGTCGATCTGGATGACGCCCCGGCGCTGGAAAAGAACAAGAAGCACACCATCGAAGCCGTGGTCGACCGTTTCAAGGTGCGGCCGGACCTGGGCCTACGGCTGGCCGAATCCTTTGAAACCGCGCTGCGCCTGGCGGACGGGTTGGCGCTGGTTGCGCCGATGGACGATGACCGCCCGCCCTTGCTCTTTTCAGCCAAGCACACCTGCGCGGTCTGCGGCTACGCCGTGCCGGAACTGGAGCCGCGCCTTTTCTCCTTCAACAATCCGGCGGGAGCCTGCCCGGAATGCGACGGTCTGGGACAGAAATCGCACTTTTCCGCCGATACCCTGATCCACGATCCGGAACTGACCCTGTCGCAAGGCGTCATCCGCGGCTGGGACAAACTGCATCCCTATTACTTCAACCAGCTGGCGGCCGTAGCGCAGCACTTCAATATCAGTCTGGATGACCCGTGGCAGCATTTGCCGGAAGCCTTCCGCAAGGTGGTGCTGCACGGTTCGGGTCGCCAGAAAATCACGTTCACCGTCACCGATGAACGCGGCAACCGCCGCACCCGCGAACAGTCCTTTGAAGGCGTGCTGCCGCATCTGGAACGCCGTTACAAGGAAACCGAATCGCCCGCCGTGCGCGAGGAACTGTCGCAATACCTGCTGCACAGCGCCTGCGCCGCCTGCGAAGGGTCGCGGCTGCGGCCGGAAGCGCGTTATGTGCGCGTCGCCGACAGCACCCTGCCCTCAGTGGTGAAGCTGCCAATCCTCGGGGCCAGCCGCTATTTCAACGACCTGAGCCTGACCGGCCAGAAAGGCGAGATCGCCGACAAGATCCTCAAGGAAATCCGCGAGCGGCTGCACTTCCTGGTCAGCGTCGGCCTGGAATACCTGTCGCTGGACCGTTCCGCCGAAACGCTGTCCGGCGGCGAGGCGCAGCGCATCCGCCTCGCCTCGCAGATCGGCGCGGGGTTGATGGGCGTGATGTACGTGCTGGACGAACCGTCGATCGGCCTGCACCAGCGCGACAACGAGCGCCTGCTGGGCACCCTGCAGCGCCTGCGCGACCTGGGCAACACCGTGCTGGTGGTGGAACATGATGAAGACGCCATCCGCGCCGCCGACTTCGTCATCGACATCGGCCCCGGCGCGGGCGTGCACGGCGGCGAGGTGGTGGCGGCCGGTTCGGTGGAAGACATCCGCGCCTGCGCCCGCTCACTGACCGGACAATACCTGTCGGGCGTGAAGCGCATTGAAGTGCCGCTGGAGCGCCGCGCCGTCAATCCGGAACGGATGCTGCGGCTGGAAGGCGCGCGCGGCAACAACCTGCGCAACGTGACCCTGGAAGTGCCGCTGGGCCTGATGACCTGCATCACCGGCGTTTCCGGCTCGGGCAAGTCGACGCTGATCAACGGCACGCTGTACCCGCTGGTGGCGCGCCAGCTCAACGGCGCGACGACGCTGACACCAGAGCCTTTCGACAGCATCAAGGGCATGGAACACCTCGACAAGGTGGTGGACATCGACCAGAGCCCGATCGGCCGCACGCCGCGCTCGAACCCCGCCACCTATACCGGCCTGTTCACCCCGATCCGCGAACTGTTCGCGGGCACGCCGGAAGCGCGCTCGCGCGGCTACAGCGCCGGGCGTTTTTCCTTCAACGTCAAGGGCGGACGCTGCGAGGCCTGCGAGGGCGACGGCGTGATCAAGGTCGCCATGCACTTCCTGCCGGATGTCTATGTCCCCTGCGATATCTGCAAGGGTCAGCGCTACAACCGTGAAACGCTGGAAATCCGCTTCAAGGGCAAGAACATCACCGAAGTGCTGAACATGACCGTGGAAGAGGCGCGCGCCTTCTTCGACGCCCTGCCCGCCATCGCCCGCAAGCTGCAAACGCTGATGGATGTAGGCCTCAGCTACATCACGCTGGGCCAGGCCGCCACCACGCTGTCCGGCGGCGAGGCACAGCGGGTGAAGCTGTCGCGCGAGCTGGCGAAACGCGATACCGGCAAGACCATCTACATCCTCGACGAGCCGACCACCGGCCTGCATTTCCACGATATCGCCCAGTTGCTGGCGGTGCTTTCCGAACTGCGCAGCCACGGCAACACCATCGTGGTTATCGAGCACAACCTGGACGTGATCAAGACCGCCGACTGGATTGTCGACCTGGGACCGGAAGGCGGCAGCGGCGGCGGCATGATCATGGTTTCCGGCACCCCCGAGCAGGTGGCCGCCCATCCGGATTCACACACCAGCCGCTTCCTGAAGGCCTTGCTGTAAAAGCGGTCCGGCAGGCCAAAACTGTTAGACAAGCCTGCCGGAATCGTTCTACGCTACACCCCATAGAAGAATCATCGACACAGGGAGATTTTCATGCGCGCACTCGGCCCCATCGACCAGCTTTTCCTCTGGCTGGAACGTCGGCAGCAACCCATGCACGTGGGCGGACTGATGTTGTTCGACATCCCCGAGGATGCCGAGCCGTCGTCCTTCGTCCACGAAGTGGCCGAGAAGATGCGCCAGATCACCCCGCCGGTCCGCCCCTTCAACCAGCACCTGCAAGGCATGTTCTGGGCCGAGGATGACGAGTTCGACCTGGAACACCATTTCCGCCACATCGCCCTGCCCGAGCCGGGCCGTATCCGCGAACTGCTGGCCTATGTCTCGCAACAGCACAGCGCCCTGCTCGACCGCGCCAAGCCGCTGTGGGAATGCCACCTGATCGAAGGCATCGAGGGCAACCGTTTCGCGCTGTACTTCAAGGTGCACCACTCGATGGTGGACGGCGTCGCCGGTATGCGCATCGCCCAGCAGATGCTGGCCGACAGCCCGGATGAAAAGACCGATACGCCGCTGTGGGCGGTGAAGCGCCGCAAGCGCAGCGCCAAGGAAGAAAGCAACAACCCGATCAGCGTCTTCGCCAACGTCATGAATACGTTGCGCGACCAGATCTCCACCATTCCGACGGTATCGCGCGAACTGGCCAAGGCCATCCGCTCGTCCTACCACCATGATCCGGAATATGTGTCGGTTTTCCAGGCGCCGCGCTCCATTCTCAACCAGCGTGTCAGCGGCTCGCGCCGTTTCGCCGCCCAGTCCTATGACCTGAACCGCATCAAGGCCATCAGCAAGACCACCGGCAGCACCATCAACGACGTGGTGCTGGCGATGTGCGCCGGAGCCCTGCGCACCTACATGATGGAACTGAACGCCTTGCCGGAAAAGCCCCTGATCGCGATGGTGCCGGTTTCCCTGCGCCGCGACGACAGCGAAGGCGGCAACCAGATCAGCATGTTGCTGGCCAACCTGGCCACGCACCTGCCCGATGCCGCCGACCGCCTGGAAGTGATCCGCCGCACCATGCAGAACTCGAAGGACCGCCTGCGCCGCATGAGCCAGGCCGAGATCATGAACTACAGCGCCATGATCTACAGCATCTCCGGCGCCAACCTGATCACCGGCATCGCGCCGAAGTGGCAGGCCTGCAACCTGGTGATCTCCAACGTGCCCGGCCCGCAGGAGCCGAAGTACTGGCACGGCGCCAAGCTATCCGGCCTGTATCCGGTGTCGATCGTGCTGGACGGCATGGCGCTGAACATCACCATGACCAGCTATGTCGACACGCTGGAATTCGGTCTGATCGCCTGCCGCAAGGCGCTGCCGTCCATGCAGCGGCTGCTGACCTATCTGGAAGATTCGCTGATGGAACTGGAGCGGGTGGCCAACCTGGCCTGATCCCGTCCCATGAAAAAGCCCCCGTCATCGGGGGCTTTTTCATGGAGACCCTTTCACTCACCGGCAATCCAGCTGACCGTGGCCTTGGCCATCGGATGGTCGGCCAGTTGCGGCAACATCCACTGCAGCACCTTGTCCGCCTCCTCGGCAAACTGCCAGGGCGGATTGATGATCAGCAAGCCGGTGCCGTTCAGGCCCAGCGCAGTATCATCCGGCATCACGCACAGCTCGCAGGCCAGCTGCTTGCTGATGCCGGTCTTGTACATTTTCTTGTGGAAACGCTCGATCATGGCGCGATCCTTGATCGGGTACCACAACACGAACACGCCGGTCGGCCACTTGCTGTAGGCCTTGACCAGCAGCTCCACCAGTTGCGGGAAATCCTGGCGCTCTTCCTCGTAGGGGGGATCGATAAAGACCAGACCGCGCTTTTCCTTGGGCGGAATCAGGGCGGTGATACCCTCATAGGCGTCACGGTGATGCACCGCCACCTGCGGGTAACGAGCCATGTTTTCACGCAGTTTCTCGGCGTCCACGGGATGGAATTCCATCAGCGCCATGCGGTCCTGCGGCCGCATCATCTGCAGCGCGAACCACGGCGAACCGCCATAATAGCCCTTGCCGTTCTGCTCCTTGCGCAGGCGCTCCAACTGCTCGAACCACATCTTCACCCACTCGGGATTGTTCTTGTGGGGCTGCAGGCGGCGGACGCCTTGTTTATACTCGCCCGTCTTCTGCGCCGGGGCGGACGCCAGGTTGTACCAGCCGCAACCGGCGTGCGTATCGATGTAGCAGAACGGGGCGTCCTTGCGCTGCATGCCTTGCAGCAGACCGATCAGCAAAATGTGTTTCATCACGTCGGCAAAGTTGCCGGCATGATAATGATGGCGGTAATTCATGCAAATCTCTCAGACAGACTGGCCGGAAACCGACTTCACGAAGGCCGTGGAATCGCTGGCGCAACGCCATTATGCCGTAATTCCGGACTTTCTTTCACCGCCGATGTTGGAAATGCTGCGCAGTGAGTGCCTGCACATGCATGACGAAGGCCATTTTCATGCCGCCTCGGTCGGCCGCGCCGCCGGGCAGCAGCTGAACCAGCGCATCCGCGGCGACAGCATCCGCTGGCTGGAACCGGAATTTCCGGCGGGCGGCCGCTATCTGGCGCGCATGGCCGAACTGCAGGCGCAACTGAATCGCGAGCTGTTCCTGGGCCTGCGCCAGTTCGAAACCCATTACGCCCACTACGAACCCGGCAGCTTCTACAAGCGTCATGTCGACCGCCACCGCGATAACGATGCCCGGGTGATCAGCGCCGTCTGCTACCTGAATCCCGAGTGGCCGCAAGAGGCGGGCGGCGAGATCCGGGTCTGGAACGACGCGGATGAAGAAGTGCTGTGCCTCTCGCCGCAGGGCGGCGCGCTGTTGCTGTTCACCAGCCACAACATGCCGCACGAGGTGTTGCCCGCCAACCGGGTGCGGCTGAGCCTGGCCGGGTGGTTCCGCCGCGATTAGGCGGCGGACAGCACCGATAACCACTCCGGCAAGCGGGCGCGCTCCCCGACCACCAGGAACGGCGGATTGACCAGGGTATCGCGCTCATTGTAGCGCAAGGGGCGGCCGTCATGATCCACCAGCAGCCCGCCCGCTTCCTCCAGCAGGATTTGCCCGGCGGCGGTATCCCACTCCATGGTCTTACCAAAACGCGGATAAAAATCCGCCGCCCCTTCCGCCACGCGGCACATCTTGAAGGCGCTGCCCACCTGCAGCACCGAACAATCCCCGAACCGCGCCTTGACCGCTGCCAAAACCGCATCCTCAGCCCCGCTGCGATGATGACGGCTGAGCAGCAGTCGCGGGGGTGACATCGTGACGGTCGTTCCGATTCGTTCCCGGCGCTGCCCGTCCTGTCGCCAGGCTCCCAGCCCTCGCGCCGCCAGATATGTCATCCCGTATACCGGGGCGTGCATGACGCCCAGGATCGCCTCGCCGTTTTCCACCAGCGCGATATTGACGGTGAAATCATTCGTGCGGGCGACAAACTCGCGAGTGCCGTCCAGCGGGTCCACGACCCATAACCTTGACCAGTCCCGGCGTCCGGAATGGTCTTCGGACTCTTCCGACAACACGGGAATGGTTGGCGTCAGCCGATGAAGTTCCTCTACAATCAGCCGGTGCGCCGCCAGATCGGCGGCGGTCAGCGGCGAATCATCCACTTTCTGCTGCACCGCCCAGCGCTCCGGCTCGCCATAGATGGCGAGAATGGCGCGGCCGGCGGATTCAGCCACCTTTCCCACTTCATTCAGCAAGGTTTCGCGGTTCATCATGATTGATTGGTCCCTGATTGATACGGTGTTGCTCGACATGGACGGCACCCTGCTCGACCTGCACTTCGACAATTATTTCTGGCAGGAATTCGTACCGGAAGTCTGGGGGCGGCAAAACGGCCATACGCTGGCCGAGAGCAAACAGCTGCTTTATCCGCGTCTGGAGGCCGAGCGCGGCAACCTGAACTGGTATTGCCTGGATCACTGGTCGGCGGAACTGGGGCTGGACATCGTGGCGCTGAAACAGGAAATCCGCCACCTGCTGGCCATCCGCGCCGATGCGGACGTATTCCTCAAAGCGCTGGCGGACAGCAGCAAGGACGTCTGGATGATCACCAACGCCCACCCCGACGCGCTAAGGCTGAAACTGGATCACACCGCCATCGCCGGCTTTTTCGACCGTATCCTCAGCTCGCACGAATTCGGCTACCCCAAGGAACATCCCGAGTTCTGGCATCGGTTGCAGCAGACCGTGCCCTTCACCCCGGCGCGGGCGCTATTCATTGATGACAGCATCAGCGTGTTAAGGGCCGCCCGCAATTATGGCATTGGTCACTTGCTGACGATCGCCCAACCGGACAGCAAGCTGCCTCCGCGCGAAGGGCTGGAGTTCGTGGCGGTCGGACACTTCCGCGAACTCCTGCCGATTCCCGCGATCAGGGCGTGATCTTCAGGAACTGGCGCACCGCGTCCAGCGTCTGCGAGGGCCCCTCTTCCTGCGGCACATGCCCCAACTGATCAAACATCACCACCCAACTGCCGGGAATGTCGTTGTGGAACATCTCGGCGGTTGCGGGGGGTATCAACCGATCCTGCCCGCCCCAGATAATCAGCGTAGGCACGGCCACCTTGCTGATTTTCTTCTCGTCCGAGCCCTTGTTCGACTGGGCGAAACGCGCGCTGACGGCGGCGCGGTTGCCTTCCCGCAGGGTCAGTTCGTAATAACGGTCCACCAGCTCGGGCGTCACTTTGGAAGGGTCGCCGTAAACCTGCTTCAGACTGGTTTCGATCATGCTGCGCGGCAGCACATACTTGGAAATCTTGTTGATGCCCGGCCACTGCGCCACCCGGAATCCGATAGGCATGGAACCGGCGGGGACATAACCGGCAGCGTCCACCAGAATCAGTTTGCGCACCCGCGCCGGATTGGCGATGGCGCACTCCCAGGCAATCTCACCGCCCAGTGAATTACCGCCGACGACATAGCGTGTGACCCCAAGCGCCGTCATCATCACGTCCACAAAATCCACATAATGCTGCATGGTGTAGTCGCCGGCCGGATCCGGACCGGTCAGGCCGAAGCCGGGCAGGTCAAAACGGATGACGCGGCGCTTGCCGGAGAGGCCCGCCGCCCAACCGTCCCAGGTATGCAGGCTGGATGAGGTGCCATGCAACAGCACGATCGGCTCGGGATCGTCGCGCGGTCCTTCGTCACGGTAATGAACCTCCATGCCCATGATTTTGATGAACGAGGACGGCGGCTGGGCCCAACGGGCCTGCAGTTCGCTGACCGGCCGGTCCGGCGCCCAGGTCAGGGCAACACCGGCGCACACCGCCACCAACACCAATAACAGCACGACGAGAATCCGCTTGCCGGTTTGCATGTCTTACCCCTTGAAAGAATAGCCTCCTAACTTAACCGCCCCCCCGCTCCGGCACAAGACTGCACGTTATAACGACCCTATCGCCGCCGCTGCTTTGGCGGTAATCTCCGGACATGACAACACTGGGTTTCGGGGGATATTCATGCGCGTACTGATTGCCGGCGCCGGCATCGGCGGTCTGGCCGCTGCGCTCACCTTGCTGCGCCACGGCTTTGAAGTCTCCATCCATGAACACGCCCGCACCCTGTCAGAAGTCGGCGCGGGACTCCAGATCGGTCCGAACGGGGCCAAGGTGCTGCACGCCTTGGGACTGTCCGATGCCCTGGCTGCCGTCGCCTTCCATCCGGAGTCGGCGGAAATGCGGGTGGGCACCTCCGGCCGCGTGATTTTTTCCCTGCCGCTGGGTGAAACCGCGCGCCGCCGCTATGGCGCACCTTATTACCATCTGCACCGCGCCGACCTGCATACGGTGCTTCTTCAGGCCGTGGAGTCGCGAGCACCGGGTTGCATCCATCTGGGTCACGAAGTGCGTGAAGTGCGGCAAGATGCGCAAGGGGTGGAACTGGGCTTTACCGATGGCTCCTCCGACCGCGGTGATCTGCTGATCGGGGCTGACGGCGTGCATTCCGTGGTGCGGCGGGAACTGTTCAACATCGCCGATGGCGAATACACCGGCATGTCGGCCTGGCGGATGACGGTGCCCGCCTCGCGCCTGCCCAAGGGGTTGGTGCCGCCGAAAGCGATGGTCTGGGTGGGGCCGGGCAAGCATGTGGTGACCTACTACCTGCGCGGCGGCGAACTGGTGAACCTGGTCGGCGTGGTCGAAGAGGCTGACTGGCCCTATGACGGCTGGACCAGCCTGGGCAGCAAGGCCGACATACTGAAGGACTTTGCGGGCTGGCACCCAATCATCCAGCGCATCATGGAGGCTGGCGATGACGGTGAATACTACAAATGGGCGCTGCGCGGCCTGCCGCCGCTGGATCACTGGTCCCAGGGCCGGGCCACGCTGCTGGGCGACGCCTGCCACCCGATGCTGCCATTCATGGCGCAAGGCGCGGTCATGGCGATCGAGGACGCTTGGGTGCTGGCCGAGCAACTGGCTCGCAGCCCCGCCGATATTCCCGCCGCACTCAGCCGCTACGAAGCCTTGCGCAAGCCGCGTACCACCCGCGTGCAATCCGCCTCGCGGCGCAACGGCAAGCTCTACCACCAGCACAGCACTGCCGGACAAGCGGTGCTCTATTCGCCGCTATGGATGGTGTCACGCGTAGCACCGGATTTCTTCGCCGGGCAGTTGGACTGGCTGTACGGTGAAGATGTCACCCGCTGCTGAATCCGTTTCCAGGCGACCGCCTGTGTCGCCACTCCCCTGCCGCCGCCAGGCAGATGCGCCTATGATCTGACCATTCCGAATCCGCCGGACCTGGTCATGCAAACTCCCGGAGCGCCGCGCAAGGGTCGCGGCGTCAACAGCAATCCAGCCAATCGTTTCTTCCCCACCCGCAGCGAGGCGGCGGATGACGGCTGGAACACCGAACCCGATCCGCTGCCGCCGCTGCAAACCACCGTCACGATCCAGCGCAGCCGCACGATCATCTCGCGCAACCAGTCGCCCGACATCCCGTTCACCATGTCGATCAACCCTTATCAGGGCTGCGAACATGGCTGCGTCTATTGCTACGCCCGCCCCTCGCATGCCTACCTCGACCTGTCGCCGGGACTGGATTTCGAAACCCGGCTGTTCGCCAAGCCCAACGCGGCCGCGCTGTTGCGGCATGAACTGGCCAAACCGGGCCATCAGGTCAGCACCATCAACATCGGCGCGAACACCGATCCCTACCAGCCGATCGAGCGCGAGTGGAAGATCACCCGTTCCTTGCTGGAAGTGCTGCGGGAAGTCCGGCATCCGGTGGCGTTGATCACCAAGAACGCCATGATCCTGCGTGACCTGGATCTGCTGGGCGAGCTGGCCCGCCAGAATCTGGTGCAGGTTTTTGTCTCCGTCACCAGCCTGGACCCGGAATTGAGCCGGGTGCTGGAGCCTCGCGCCAGCGCGCCGCACCGCCGCCTGCAAACCATTGAGCGACTGAGTGCCGCAGGTATTCCGGTGGGCGTGATGGTCGCGCCGCTGATTCCCTTCATCAACGATGCCGAGCTGGAAAGGATTCTGGAGAAGGCGGCAGCAGCCGGGGCGCAACGGGCCGGGTATGTCTTCCTGCGGCTTCCCCATGAATTGAAGGATCTATTCCGCGACTGGCTGCAAACCCATGCGCCGCTGAAAGCGGCGCGGGTGATGGCGGCGATCCGGGCCTCGCGCGGCGGCAGCGACAATAACTCCGCCTATGGGCAGCGCATGACCGGGGAAGGCCCGCTGGTGGATCTCCTGCGACAGCGCTTTGCCGTGGCCGTCCGGCGTTACGGCTTGAATCCGCCGCGCAGCGGCGGACTGCGAACCGACCTGTTCCGGCCACCGCGTGCAGACGGGCAACTCAGCCTGTTTGACGATTAGGGCGGGACCGGAATCAAGGCGTGCGGAAACGGAAGGACAGCCACGATGGCGCAGCCAGTTCATTCTGGCCTTGCGGCAACAGGGTGCTCCAAGGGGTGACGCGAAGATGGCCGTCCAGCCGGAAGCGCGCGCGGACGGTCCAGAAGTAACGGGTATCCGCGGCCAGCGGGACTTCCAGGACATGGCCCGGCTCAGCAAGACCGTCACGCGCATAAACCACGGCATCCGGCACATCTTTCTCGGCGCGGGCGATGCGCAGGTCATAACGGACATCACTGACCCTGTCCATGACATCCGGCGACTGCCGACGGTCGCTGTCGCGGGGAAAAGCCTGCCAGCGCATATGCGGCTGCAGGTTGTCCACCTTCACCCAGTTCAGGTAACGCCCCAGGATCGGGTCCGGTTTCACGGCCCCGCGAGTCAAGGGGAAAAGCGGCGCCAAGCCGTACGCCACCGCGCCCTGCCCGGCAGAGTGCCCGCGAGTATCGGGAAAGGGATAGCGCAGGAACGCGGACTCCACGGCCTGCTCACCCAGTACGTCATAGGCATGTTCCAGCATCGCCAGCAAGGGCTGACCGTTATCGGCGGACCAATCCAGTATCTTGTGGCGCTCACCTTCATAGCGGATGTCACGGACCAGCAATTCCCGGTTATCACGGGTGTCCACCAGCCGCAGGTGCGCCTGCATGTAGCCCTGAACGGGTGCGTTAATACCGTCGCCCTGTGTCCCGGCGCGAGTTACCGTCACCACCAGAGCCTGCCCGACTCCCGCATCGGCCAGCGAAGTGAAATCCCCGCCCTGTATTAATGCCGATGCCTGCGCCGCCTCCAGCGGTGCTGTTCTCAGCCCCTGCTTGGTCATGGCCGCCAGGATATGTTGCCTCAGCGCCTCCTGCACCTGCTGGGCCTGGGCAGCGGCGGTCAACCCGGCCTCGGCCGCTTTGACCTGACCGCCCGGGGGAGCCAGCACGGCTCCCGTCGCCGCCCCGACGCCGCCGGCTACGGTGCAGATCCCCAAAATGAATACCGCCAGACCGCCACACAAACCACCGGTGCAGGTTCCCTGCATCATCGAGGCGCCACAGGCCAGAAAGGTTGCCCCTCCTGTCTGGGCGGCCCCCTTCAGCTTGCCATGCGCAAAACCGTCAAAACTCACTACGGGCAGGTCATCCGTGGCCAGCACCGCCACCACGGGGGCGGCTGGCACGGCCGCCGGGATCACCGGGGCAGAAGCGCAGCCCGGTAAAACCGCCATCGTCAGGGTGCATGCCAGGACTCCCATCCGCCAGCGGCGGGCAAACTGCATCGTCAGCCGGTCAGCCATGCAAATTTCCCTCAGCCGGCGTGCGGCTCTTCGCGCATTTCCCGTTGCAGAAAGAAGTTCAGGCCGGTCCGGATGACGGCAATCGCCCCCAGCTGACCGATCTGCTGCCAGCTGGGCGCCACCGCCGTGGACAGAATGTCCGCCGCCAGCTGGAATTCCAGCGCCAGCGCCAGATAACGCGCCAGCTCCAGCCGCACTACCGAAAACCCGGCGCTGCGGCCGCGGCTCCACTCCACCACCAGATGCCTTAACGCCACGAGGATACCGGCGGCGATGATCAGCGCGCCAATCAGTTCGATGCCCAGCTTCAGCCACATCACGGATTCCACGATGAAAAGCTCGGTCTGTTCAAACATGGGATCTTCCCCTGACTGGTATTTTTTCAGTATAACCCCAACTGATTTGGGGGATTCCATCCTGATAGCGGAGTTTTCGATGACCGATAGTGATGACCGCGTCCGCGCCGACAAGTGGCTGTGGGCGGCCCGTTTTTACCGCACCCGCTCGCTGGCCAAGGATGCCATTGAAGGCGGCAAGGTGCATTGCGACGGGCAACGGGTCAAGGTGAGCAAGGAAGTGAAGATCGGGATGGAGTTTACGGTACGGCAGGGCTTCGAGGAAAAGACGGTGATCGTGCGGGCGCTTAGCGAGGTGCGGGGGCCGGCGGCAGCGGCGCAACTGCTGTATGAGGAAACGCCGGAAAGCGCGGCGCGGCGGGCTCACGAGGCGGAGCAGCGCAAGGCGCAGAATCTGGCGTATCCGGATCATCGGCCGAACAAGAAAGAGCGGCGGCAGATTCACAAATTCCAGGACTCGTGGAAGGATTAAGTGGCTCTTTGAAATCAAGTCATCCGCCTGCCGCGGGCCCTTCTTTTTGTCTTGGCAAAAAGAAGGCAAAAACCGTGTCCTTCGCCAAAACTCGCTCACCTGGATGCCTCTGATCCACTACCCCGCTTCCATCCCTCCGTTGTCCGTTCTGTGGGCTCAGACAGTTGGCTGCGGACGGTGTTTGGGGGTGGGCGAGGACTGTCTAAAAGCTCAGCTGGGCGCGGAGTTGGGCGATGTCGGGCTGGTCGGTGTCGAGGGTGCCGTTGCCGTCGTAGTCCTTTTCGGCGCGGGCCTGGATCAGGTTGAGGTCGAAGCGGATCAGGGGGTTGGGGTACCAGTTGAGGCCGAGGGTGACGGTTTCCAGTTGGCCGCCGCGGACTCCGGCGATGGTGTCATTGAGGTCAAGGGTGTCATAGCGGAGTGCGATTTCCCAGACGCCGGCTTTGCCCAGCGGTGAGGGGCGGCCATAGGTGGCGGTTTGCATGTCCCACGGGCGGCTTTCGCCGGTGAGCGTGAAGGCGGCGGCGAGGTAAGCGCCGGTGAAGACAGCATCGGGATTTCCGGCGTTGCGGTTGACCCGGACCTGCGTGGCTTCGCCTTGCAGGGAACACTCCTGATAGACCCAGGAAAACTCCCCGGTAATGGCGGTAACGGTTTCAACGTTGGCTATCGCACCGGTGTCGACCATCTTGAAGGCGGTGACGTGCGAGTCCGGGCGGGCGCTGAAGGCGATGGTGTTGTCGGTCTTGTCGCGCCAGTAGCCGCTCAGGCCCAGCGAGACGGTGTCGCCGGGTTCGTGGCGGGGGGCGACGACCAGCCGGGCGGAGCCGCCCCAGGATTCGTTGAGCTTGGCTTGGGCATTGTTGGCGGTGTCGCCGTAAAGTCCGACGCCCAGACTCCAGTTCTCGCCCCAACGGCTCAAGGCGACCCCCTGGTTATAGTCGGGGGCGAAGGTGTCGATGGCGGCGGAGCGCTCCATGAAGGTGACATCGACGGCGCTGGCGTATTCCTCCAGTCCGTACATTTCAAAGAGGTTGCCGATCTGGATCCGGGTGTTGCGCAGGCCGGTGTAGGCGATATAGCCCTCGGTGACGCGGACTTTCTGGCCGGTCTGCACTTCCGTTTCCAGCTTGTAGTCCCAACCGGGCGCCACGGTGCCGCGCGCGCCCAGCCGCAGCGCGCGCAGCTCGGAGCCGCTGCCGAGGTCGTTGATATCCTTGCGGTAAAAAGCGTAATCCGCCTGCAGGCGGCCAAAAAAGCGGAATCGGGAAGAGCCGTCGGCGGACCGGGCGCGAAGGCCGCCGTCAACTCGGTCAAGGGCGGGTTGCGCCTTGAGGCGCGCGACTTCCGCCTCCAGGGCTTGCAGGCGCTCTTCCATGCTCATGCGGTCGTGATGCCCGGCGGCATGATCGGCCAGCACCGGCCTGGCGATCGCCAATAACAGCAGGCCAAGCAAAAGGAAATCCGGCCGCGTGCCCATAATGCGCTCCCCTTGGCGGGGCGATGACGATCGTCCCTACCAGAAGCCTAGCCGCAGCCGGGGATTTGTCAGGCCTTTTTCAGGCGATCGATCAACAGGAACAAGCGGTCCTCGCCGAAATACAGTTCGCCATCCAGCAGGAAGGTCGGCGCGCCAAAGCCACCGGCGCCGACTACGGCCTCGGTGTTCTCGCGCAGGCGCGCCTTCACCTCGTCGCTGCTGGCCTTGGCCATCAGCGCCTCGCCCACCAGCCCGGTCAGGGTCACGGGATCGGAAACGTCCAGCCCCTGCCCCCAATAGATGTCATACAGCTTCATGCTCAGCGCCGGAACCTGGGCTTCGTCGGCGGCGCAAAGCACGCGCTGTACCGTGACGGTGTTGGCGGGGAAGGATTTCGGCACGGTCAGCGGGAAACCGTAATAGGCGGCCAGTCGCGACAGGTCCTTGAACATGTAGGGCATCTTGGCGGGCACGGTGAAGGCCGGGCCGGTGTTGCCGGTGGCCTTGAACACGCCGCCCAGCAGACAGGGACGCCAGCGCACCGTCGCCAGTCCGTCCAGTTCGTGGATGCGCTTGGCGGCGACATAACTGTAGGGGCTGACGATGTCGTAGAAGAAATCAACAATGGGCAGGGACATGGCGCGGCGGTCTCTCATCGGATGGTTGGCGTTATTGTCGGAACTCCCTGCTTCAGGCCAAGCGGGAGACTCCGAACATTACACCGGCCTACCGGCCGCGCCAAGGGGAGAAAGGGTCAAGCGTCCAGATCGAAAATCTTGCCCGGATTGACCACGTTGTTGGGGTCGAACACCTGCTTGATGGCCTTGAGGTAGGCGATTTCTTCCGGCGAACGGCTGTAACCCAGGTACGGCTTCTTGGTCATGCCGACGCCATGCTCGGCGGAGATGGAGCCGTCATACTTCTGCACGGTCTCGAAAACCTGCTTGTTCACCACCTGGCACTTGGCGAAGAACTCGTCCTTGCTGAGGTCGGCGGGCTTGAGGATGTTGAGGTGCAGGTTGCCGTCGCCGATGTGGCCGAACCAGACCACGTCGAAATCCGGGTAGTTTTCGGTGACGATGGCGTCAATGTCTGCGATAAAGGCGGGAACGCGGCTGATCAGCACCGAGATGTCGTTCTTGTACGGTGTGTACTTGGCGATGGTCTCGGAGATGTCCTCGCGCAGCCGCCACAGATTCTGCAGCTGGGTTTCGTTCTGGCTCATCACGCCGTTGACCACCCAGCCCTGCTCCACGCAGTGCTCGAACAGGGCCATCGCCTGCTCTTCCATCGCTTCCGACAGCGCCTCGAATTCCAGCAGGGCATAGAACGGCGTGGCTTCGGGGAACGGACGCGCGACATCGCCGCTGGCGGTGACGCACTGCACGGCCAGTTCGGAGAAGAATTCGAAGGCGGTCAGGTCCAGCTGCGCCTGGAAGGTGGAGAGGATGTTCATTACCGACGCGAAGTCCGGGGTGCCCAGCACCATCACTTTCAGGTTACGCGGCTTGCGCTCCAGCTTGATCTCGGCCTCGGTGACAAAGCCCAGCGTGCCTTCGGCGCCGATAAAGAGGTGACGCAGGTCATAGCCGGTGGCGTTCTTGATCATGCCCTTGTTCAGGCGCAGGATATCGCCCTTGCCGGTGACGACGGTGAGGCCCAGCACCCAGTTGCGGGTCATGCCGTAGCGGATCACCTTGATGCCGCCGGCGTTGGTGCCGATGTTGCCGCCGATCTGGCTGGAACCGGCCGAGGCGAAGTCCACCGGATAATAGAGATCCTGTTCATCGGCATATTGCTGCAGCTGCTCGGTGACGACCCCGGCCTGCACCCGCACCAGCCGGTCGGCGGCGTGGAATTCCAGTACCTTGTTCATGCGATCGAAGCTGATCACCACCTCGCCGCTGGCCGCGACCGCCCCGGCGGACAGGCCGGTGCGGCCGCCGGACGGCACCAGTGCGAACTTCTCAACGTTGGCCAGGCGGACAATGGCCTGGACTTCTTCCGTCGTGGCCGGAAAAACAATGGCGGACGCGGCGGGCGTGAAGTGCTTGGTCCAGTCAACACCCCAGGTTTTCAGGCTGTCGGCATCAGTCTTGACGCGGGTTTCCCCGACAATGGCTTGGAGCTGGTGAAGGGCGGAAGGGGTCAGCATGGCGTATCCTGAAATCACGTGGTTTGGCAAGGCGTTTATGGTATCATATGCGGCTTGAATTTTCGGCCTTCAGGAACCGCACCCATGAGCCAACTCTCCCTCGACAAAGCCAAGATCCGCTTCCTGCTGCTGGAAGGCGTGCACAAGAACGCCCTCGACGTGCTGAGCAACAATGGCTACACCAATATTGAATACCTGCGCGGCGCGCTGGACGAAGATGCCCTGATCGAAAAGATCAAGGACGCGCACTTCCTGGGCATCCGCTCCCGCACTCAGGTCACCGAAAAGGTGCTGGCCGCCGCTAACAAGCTGATTTCCATCGGCTGCTTCTGCATCGGCACCAACCAGGTCAACCTGAAGGCGGCCATGGAGCGCGGCATTCCTGTGTTCAACGCCCCCTACTCCAACACCCGCTCCGTGGCCGAACTGGTGCTGGCCGAAGCCATCCTGATGCTGCGCGGCATCCCCGAGAAGAACGCGCTGGTGCATCGCGGCGGCTGGTCGAAGTCGGCGGAAGGCTCCTACGAAACCCGCGGCAAGACCCTGGGTATCGTCGGCTACGGCTCCATCGGCTCGCAACTGTCGGTGCTGGCCGAGTCGCTGGGCATGCAGGTCATCTACTTTGACGTGGTCACCAAGCTGCCGCTGGGCAACGCCCGCCAGGTCGGCGCCATGGACGAACTGCTGTCCACCGCCGATGTTGTCTCGCTGCACGTACCGGAACTGCCCTCCACCAAGAACATGATGCGCGCCGAACAGTTCGCCAAAATGAAGAAGGGCGGCATCTTCATCAACGCCGCTCGCGGCACCTGCGTGGATATCGACGCCCTGGCCGCCGCGCTGGAAAGCGGTCATATCGCCGGCGCCGCCATTGACGTGTTCCCCAAGGAGCCGAAGGCCAACGACGAGGAATTCCTGTCGCCGCTGCGCAAGTTCGACAACGTCATCCTCACCCCGCACATCGGCGGTTCCACGCTGGAAGCCCAGGCCAACATCGGTCTGGAAGTAGCCGAGAAGTTCGCCCGCTATTCCGACACAGGCACCACGCTGTCGGCCGTGAACTTCCCGGAAGTGGCGATTCCGCTGCAGCCGGGCAAGCATCGCCTGCTGCACATCCACAAGAACGTGCCGGGCGTGCTGTCCGCCATCAACCGCGTGTTCGCCGAGAACAACATCAACATTTCCGCCCAGAGCCTGATGACCAACGAAGCCATCGGCTACCTGGTGATGGATGTCGATGCCGACTACTCCACCGTCGCCCTGCAAAAGCTGCAGGAAATTGACGGCACCATCCGGACCCGCGTGCTTTACTAAGCCGTCCAGCGCCGGACGAGGCCGCCTCCGGGCGGCCTTTTTATTGCGCCGGGCTTGGTGGTCCGAAGCCGTTTTGTTATCGTTCCCTGACTATTGCTCATGGATGAAGCCATGCCCTTCCCTTTCCGGATTGCCCTGTTCTGGGCCCTGCTGGTAACCGCCCTGCCGGCCTTGAGTGCGGCCGAATACAGCTTCAGCCCGCCTCCCGCCTGGGTCTCGCCGATCGGAGAAGCCGATGCCCCGGCCAAGACCGAGCAACAGGCGCTGACGACCCTGCTGACCGATGACCAGATTCATGTGGGTGCGCCTTTCGCCACTTACAGACGCCGGGTTTACACGCCGCAGACCACGGCGGGCGTGGAGGAAATCTCCGAGCTGAAGCTGCATTTCAATCCCGCCTTTGAAAAGCTGGCCATCCACCGGATTCTGGTCCGCCGTGGCGCGGAAGTACGCGACCTGACCCGCAAGGCCAACATCCGCGTGGTGGCGCGCGAAGAGCAATTGGGGGAAGGCATTCATGACGGCACCGCCACCGCGCTGGTCATCCTTGACGATATCCGCACCGGCGACATTGTCGATTACAGCTATACGGTGACCGGCAGCAATCCGATTTTCGGCGACCGCCAGTTCGGTTTCGTCGGACTGAACGGCAAATACGGCATCGAGCGCCTGCACGTCCGGCTGCTGACGTCCGACCAGCACCCCTTGCACATCAAGGCGTTCAACCAGCCCGGCCTCGACCTGGCCCCCCGTCCCGCAAACGGCGGTCAGGAATATGTGATCGAGCTGACGCATGTTCCGGTTCCCGCCTTTGAAGACAACACGCCGGTTTCCTATTCCCCCTACAGCTGGCTGGAATTCAGCGAATACGGCAGCTGGAACGATGTCGATCAATGGGCGGGGCAACTTTACAGCGCCGAAGCCGTCAAGACCGGCCCGCTGTTCGACGCCCTCTATGCACGCTTGAATGCAAGCGCGAAATCGCCCGAGGAGTTCATTCCGAAAGCACTGTTCGCCGTGCAAAACGACGTCCGCTATCTGGGCCTGGAATTCGGTGAAAACTCACACCGGCCGCGCCCGCCCGAAGAAGTGCTGAAAACCCGCTATGGCGATTGCAAGGACAAGGCCCTGCTGCTCTCCAAGCTGTTGCAGCGTCGCGGCATCAACGCCTGGCCGGCGCTGGTTTCCACCCGTTTCCAGAAGGGCATCGCCGACGAACTGGCCAGCCCCGGTGTCTTTGACCATGTGATCACGCTGGTGCGGCTGGACGGCAAGAACTACTGGCTGGACAGCACCCGCCGCTTTCAGACCGGAAAATTGCAGGATATCGGCTGGCAGGACTTCGGATACGCGCTGGTGATCGGCGATCCGAACCCGACGCTGATGAAGATGTACGACACCCTGCCCGTGGTCAACACCATGAATGTGGAAGAGCATTACTTCGCCGAAGACTTTTCCGGGCCGATCCGCCTGCAATCCGTCACCACGTTTGAGGGCAACGCCGCCGAGGCGCAGCGGGAATATTTCAGCAACCGCCCGATCATGGAAATCCGCAAGGCCTGGGCTGATTTCGCCAGCCAGTACCACGACGACCTGCGTGTACTGAAGCCGCTGGAATACGAGGATGACCCCGAACACAACCGCTTCGTGATCCGGGAGTTCTACCAGCTGGACAGCTTCTGGCAGAAATACGATGAAGGCAACATCCCCAAGATCAGCGCACCGTTCGTGCTGGCTTCTTATGCGGATGTATTGCGCGCACCCAACACCGTTGAACGCAAGGCGCCCGTCGCGTTGCCGACCCCGCGCGTGGTCAGCACCCGCATCTACCTGCACCTGCCCAGCAACCTCAACCTCAAACTGAATACGCCGCCCATCGTGATGGACGAAAAAGCCTTCCGCTTCAGCAGCCAGGACCGCTATTACGACCGGACTTACTACAACCACAGCGAACTGCTGATCAAAACCCCGGAAGTCGCAGCCACGGACTTTCCCGCCTTCCAGAAAGCCGTGCGCGAGGCCCGCAAGCAGATGGAGTTCTCGATCAGCTTCATGCAGCCGGAAAAAAGCGGCTATGCGGAAATCCAGGAAGTCCGCAAGCGGGTGCGCGGAGAACACCGTTGAGAAGGTTGACCGGTCTCTGCCTGCTGACCCTTTCCCTGCAGGTTGCGCAGGCGGCGGAAGCCGTCAACCCGGAGAAGATATTCAACACGTACTCGATGCAGGATTTCTGTCTGGATTTGCCCGCCCTGCTGGAAAGCAAGGATAACGACCGGATGGATGAACGGGTTTCCGTGGTGCAGGTCATGGATGAAATCCAGCAGCATCTTCCCGCCCGCGCAACCGCCGAGCTCGCCAATCCGATCGTGCGCCAGCGCTGGCGCATGCAGCTGCGACACGGTTTCTTCGCCAACATCCGGGCCCGCACCGGCCAGTGGTACCTGGCGGGATACAAACCCCTGCCCGACAACCGCGCCGAGTGCACCCTGATCAATGACGGCTTCCTTGAAAGGGGCGAGCTTTTTTATGCTGTCCGCATGACCCTGGCACAGGTCGGGGACGGGATTGGCATGATCGAAATGCGGGACTCGATGACCAACCAGCCCTTTTCGCGGGTCATGGGCAGCTTTTTCGCCATCCTCATGCCGGCCATGCTTGGCGGCGACACGGCGGCGGAGGGTTACAACCTGCCCTGGCAGCGCGCTTCGACCACACCGCCAGCCTCCTCAGGCCGGGGCATCCCGGAAATGCTTGCCGCCTTCGCGCGGGCGGACAACAAACAGCTGATCAATGTATTTGAAAACACCCTGAGCCCGGAAGGGCGACGCCAGACGACGTTCCAGCAAAACTACCTGCGCGCGGCCGAGGGCAATCCGGGCAAATACCGCGAAGCGCTGGGGCTTGTCATCGAGAACCGGCCCGCGAATGAGCCGACGGCGTACCGGTTGCAGCTGCACAGTATCGACCAGAACTGCCCGGAAATGCTGAAGGCGATTGATCAGCTGGAAACGGCCTGGGGGTACCATCCCGGCATGGATGTGCTCCGCCTGCACTGCCATGAACAAATGCAGGATGCCGACGCGGTGCGCCGCGTCTTCCTGCACGCGCTGGATACCGATGATGGCTACAGCATGCTCTACTGGCGGATGATGCATTACTATGCCGCTGCGCACCGTGACGAGGAAGCTCTGCTGATGGCCGACATCCTGTACCGTCGCTTTGACTACCGACTGGACAAACTGGATCAGGACGCTTCACTGCAGGCCTTCGCCCGTTCCGCCGCGTTCCGTCAGTGGCTGAAAAGGACTGAAACGGCGGCGGGAGTGAGCCACTGAGCGACAGGACCCCGCCGCCACGGCGAAAAAATGTAAAACATGAACGGGATCGCAGAACAAATGCTATTCTCGTGATCAGCTTTTAACCATCCCAACAAGAATAACCAGATCGATATGTTCCTGCGTTTCCTTCGGCTGTATCTGCTGCTACTGCCGCTTTGCGCCCCTTGGCAAGCCGCCCTGGCCGACGGTGAGGACGTGGCCGCGCTGCAGCCGGCGCAAACGCGCCAGTGGCAGCTGATCAAGGATGACAAGCCCCGCAACATCCAGATCTATACCAAACGCGAAGACCACGAGCGCGTGCGCTCGATGAAGGCCGAAGCCGAGATCCCCGCCACCGTCAAGGACATGGTCGGCCTGCTGCTGGATTACGAGCGCTACCCGCAATGGTTCTGGCGCTTGAAGGAAATCCGGCCCCTGAAGGTGATTTCACCGCTGGAAGCCTACGTCTATGTCGTTTTCAGCCCGCCGATGGGCTTCCCCGATCGTGACGTGGTGCTGCACTTCACCGCCGAGTACCTCCATAACGGCCAGCGCGCCGTCGTGCAGGCCAACTCCGTCAACGACTATTACCCCGAGCAACCCGGTCGCGTGCGCATGCCCTATGCGCGCATGGACAGCAAGATCAACGAAATCGCCGAAGGGCGCATCTACTTCAAGGGCGAGGTGATCATGGATCCGGGCGGCAAACTGCCGGTATGGGCCAGCAATTTCGTCCAGCGCCAGGGGCCCTACCTGACCATGTTGAACGTGCTCAAGGTTCTGGAACGCCAGCCTCCGGACCAACAAGCCCTGAACAGCCGCGAAACGCCGTCGTTCCGCCCCGGCATCCGGCAATAAACAGCAACACAGCCGCAACCGGCCGACTGCTAGACTGACAGCATACCCGTATCCCGAGCCGCCATGCCGCCGCGCCTGAGCCTATGGTTGTTGATGATGCTGGCCCTGACGGGCTGCGCCAGCAACAGCATTCTGACCCCTTACCCGCTGCGCGCGGGCGGTTACACGCACGCCCTCGCCACCGCCGCCCTGCCGGCGGCGGTAGACGAAGCGCGCAAGGTCAAAAGCGGGCGTGACGCTGCGCTGGCGCGCCTGGAAGAAGGCCGACTGACGCAGCTGCAGGGAGATGCCGCCGCCAGCCGAGCCGCCTTCGCCGAGGCCGACCGTCTGGAACGGCGCGAAGCCGACAAGGCCGCCATTTCCGCCAGCCAGACCGCCAACCAGGGGCTGTCACTGGTCAGCAACGACAATGTCATCACCTACCGTCTTCCCGTCCACGAGCAGATTTTCCTGCATACCTATCAGGCGCTGAATTACCTGAGCGCCAACGACCGTGAAGGCGCGATGGTGGAGATGCGGCAAGCGCAAACCCTGCAGGACAAGGCTCGCGACAGCCACGAAAGCCAGGAAGATGCAGAGCCGCTGCCGCCGATGGCGCGGGAACATTACAGCAGCCAAACCGCCAATCTCGACAGCCTGGCCGCCCGCACCGGCTCGGCCAGCCAGAATGCGTGGTCGCTGTATCTGGCGGGCGTGCTTTACGAAGCCGCCGGGCAGTGGGACGACGCCTACATTGACTACAAGCGCGCCCTCGCCCTGACCCCGGAACACCCGGTGCTGGCGCAGGACGTCGCCCGTCTGGCGGCGCGGCTGAACCGGCGCGAGGATTTTTCACTGCTGAAGCTGCCGAAACCGGCCCCGGCGGCCAAGGCTGACGAAGGTTCGGTGGTGGTGCTGTTCGAGGAGGGGCTGGTTCCCCCACGTCAGGAGCTGTTCCTGCCCTTCCCGTGGCCGGAGGCCTGGTACGTGCTGGCCATTCCCTATTATCCACAGCCCTGGCAGGCCTCCGCCCCGCTGAGACTGGAAAGCGGCGCCCTGAAACAACCGGTGCTGACCCGGCCGGTGACCGATGTGCAGGCGCTGGCCGCCCGCGCCTTGAAAGATCGCCTGCCCGCGCTGCTGCTGCGCCAGACCTTGCGTGCGCAGACCAAGCACCGCATGCAGGAAGAAAGCGCCGACAAGGGCGGCAGCCTGCTGGGCGTGCTGGTGGGGGCGTGGAACCTGATCAGCGAACAGGCCGACCTGCGCAGCTGGCTGACCCTGCCGCGCTATACCCACATCGCCCGCTTCAACCTGCCCGAAGGGGAACAGGAAATTCGCCTGAACGGCGTCACGTCCGTCAAGCTGACCGTCAACCGCCAGCGCCTGACCCTGTTACGGGTGGTGCAGGTGGACAACCAGTACTATGCGGCCAGTTGGCCGCTGTAGGAGAACACCATGAAGAACACAGCCCTGATCAGCACCGTGGTTATCGCGGCCGCCCTGGGCGGCTGCGCCAGCGTCAAGTACGGCGACCCGCAGGCCCAGGAAACCGTCAACGAACGCTTCGGTTCCACCGACCTGCAAATGACCGCCAAGAGCATGACCGAATCGCTGCTGGCCTCGCCGGTCATTGGCGAAGCCACCGCCGCCAACAAGCGGCCGGTGCTGTTCGTCGAGCGCATCGCCAACAAGACCGACGAGCATATTGATACCGAGTCGGTGCTGGACAGCATGACCACGAAACTGTTGCAGTCCGGCCGCGTGCGGCTGGTGGACATGTCGCGGGTGGAATCGGCGCGCAGCCAGTTGAAGTTCCAGAACAGCGATGAGTTGGTCGACCCGCGCACCGCCATCAAGTTCGGGCAGATGATCGGCGCCGAATACATGTATTACGGCAACCTCAGCAGCATCGTCAAGGAAGCGGGCGGCACCGGCGATATCTACAACAAGTTCACCAAGACCAAATCGGTCTATTACAAATTCACCCTGAAACTGATGAACCTGAAGACCGGCCTGGTGGAATGGCAAGACGAGCAGGAAATCCGCAAGACCGCGAAGAAGGGCCTGCTGGGGATGTAATCAACCCTCCGCCGCATCCCGCGCCAATATCTGCAGCAGCTCCTGGAAATCGGCGGGCAGCGGCGACTCGAACTGCATCTCCTCTCCGCTGGCCGGATGCTCCAGACCCAGGCGGCGGGCATGCAGCGCCTGGCGCGGGAAGCGCGCCAGGATATCCAGCAACTCGGGCGTGGCGCCCTTGGGATGACGGTGACGGCCGCCGTAGACCGGATCACCCAGCAGCGGATGGCCCTTGTGGGCGAAGTGCACGCGGATCTGGTGGGTGCGGCCGGTTTCCAGCTGCACCCGTACGTGGGTATGGCCGCGGAAACGGGTAATGACCCGGTAATGCGTCACCGCGGGCTTGCCGCCGGGAATGACCGCCATTTTCACCCGCTCGTTGGGGTGACGGCCGATCGGTGCATCAATGGTGCCGCCGCTGACCAACACGCCCTGCACCACCGCCTCGTATTCCCGGTACACCGTCTTCTCGGACAGCTGCTCCACCAGATCTGCCTGCGCCGCCAGCGTTTTCGCCACCACCAGCAAGCCGCTGGTGTCCTTGTCGATGCGGTGCACCAGACCGGCGCGGGGAATGTGCTGCAGGTCGGGACAATGCGCCAGCAGCGCGTTCAGCAGCGTACCGTCGGGATTACCCGCGCCGGGATGCACCACCAGCCCGGCGGGCTTGTCCAGCACCAGCAGGTGTTCGTCCTCGTAGAGGATATTCAGGTCCATCGCCTGCGGTTGGGCTTCGGTCTCGATGGTCAGCACCACGTTGAGGCGGAGGTCTTCGCCGCCGGCCAGCCGGTCCTTGGGACGGCCGGGATTACCGTCCACGGTCAGGTGGCCGTCCTGGATCCAGGACTTCAGGCGCTCGCGGGAGAAATCCCCGAAAAGCTGGGCCGCGACCTGATCCAGCCGCAAGCCGGAAAGCTCTACCGGCACACGGGATTCAAGGGTCTGGCTATGTTGGGATTCTGTAGACATGTTTGGCGCGCCGAAGGATAAAGTGCTTAAATACGCGCAATTCTACCCCCTTTTGAGAGACATTATGCGTCGGTATGCCGCCCTCGCACTGGCCGTGGCCCTCGCCGCCTGCAGCCACGCCCCCGATAAGACCCAGTCCCTCTCCGAAAAAGAGTATTACGACGCCGCCCAGAAGTCGCTGGCCTTCGGCAATTTCGAGACCGCCACCAAGCATCTGGAAGCCCTGGAGTCGCATTTTCCGGTCGGCCGCTACACCGAACAGGCCCAGCTGCAGCTGATTTATGCCCGCCTCAAGCACCTGGACTACAGTGGCGCCCTGTCGGCTGCCGACCGTTTCATCCGCCTGCACCCGCAACATGAGCGGCTGGACTATGCGATGTACCTGAAAGGCCTGGCCAGCTTCGAGTCCGGGCGCGACAGCATGCTGGCCATGTTCAACCAGAACGAGGCCCATCGCGATCAAAGCAACAGCCGCAACGCCTTCGCCATCTTCCGGGATCTGGTGACCCGCTTCCCGAACAGCGCTTATGCCGCCGACGCCCGTCAGCGCATGATCGACCTGCGCAACAATTTCGCCGAAGGGGAAATGCACGCGGCCCGCTATTACCTGAAGCGCGGCACCCTGGTCAGCGCCCTCAACCGCTCGCGCTGGGTCATCGAGAATTACCCGCAGACCCCGCAGACCCCGGAAGCGCTGGCCATGTCGGCCTTCTGCTATGACAAGCTGGGCCAACCCGAACTGGCCGCCACCACCCTGGCGACGCTGAAGTTGAATTATCCGGATTATGTCGATGCCAAAGGCAGGCCGAAGGTTGACCTGGGACCGCAGAATGAAAAGCGCTCCTGGCTGAACATGGCGACCTGGGGCCTGATCGGCAGCACGAATACCGAGAGCAGCGACACACCGCCACCGCCACCCGCCGCCCAACCCTGAGTCCGAGGTCCGTCATGAGCGAGTCACTCAGCATCCGCATCATCCGTGAGCACGATTACCGTTTCACGGTCGACTTCGGGGAGGCCTTCGCCGCCCTCAGCGCCGACCTGCCGCCGCCGCTGGGACAGGCCGACGGCCCGTCGCCGGAGCACCTGCTGGCCGCCGCCGTCGCCAACTGCCTGTCGGCCAGCCTGGTGTTCGCGCTGCGCAAGTTCAAGCAGGAGCCGGGGAAAATGGAAACCGTGGTGACCTGCACCACCGGCCGCAACGAGCAAAACCGCATCCGCGTCACCGGCATGGAAGCGGTGCTGAACCTGGGCTGCCCGGCGGAAAACCTGGAGCATCTGGAGCGGATTCTGGGTCAGTTTGAAGACTTCTGCACCGTCTCGCAAAGTGTGCAAAGCGGCATTCCGCTGACCATCCACGTTGAAGACAGCACCGGCAAGCGCCTGAAGTGAGCCTGCGCGACGCCCGTCCCGGGCGTCGCGCAGCCAGTCGGTCAATTCACGCCTACCACCTGTTTTTCCTTGTAGCGATAGTATCCCGAGGCCTCCTCATTGCGGATGAACTGCGCCTCCTCCTCGCCAAACAGCCGGTTCTGCAAGGCGTTCAACTGCAACTGCAGGGTTTCCCCCTGATACTGCTTCTCCAGCGCAGAGCGCTGGGTCATGTAGCTTTCGCCCGCGCTGTAGCGCTGCTGCCGCTGTTCGTCCAGCGCCTCCAGCCGCTGGATGGCGTCATCCTTCAGCCCCAGCCCTTCCCGCAGCTTGCGCAGCGTTTGCCGCTGCTGTTCCGGGCTTTGCGCGCGCAACTCGCCCTGCACCGAATCCAGCGTCAGGAAACCTTCCATCATCTGCACCGGGTGTGACTTGTCCGGGTTCAGCGCATCCTGACCGTAGACTTCGGTCAGCGTTTTGACATAACTGTCCACCTTCGCGGCTACCGGCAGGCCGGAGCCATCCAGCTTCTTCAGGGCCGCGTCCACTTTTTCCTGCTTGATTTCCTCCGCCCAGATCAGGTCCGCATCCTGGCCGAACAACTGGCGGCGCTTGTCCCAGACGGCCTGCAGCCGCTCCTCGCGGCTGCCGAACTGGCGATCGCCCTGCATGGACTTCAGCCAGTCGTTATAGGAGTCGTAAGCATCCAGCGTCGCCATCAATTGCGCGGCGTCTTCGGGGAAAAACAGCTTCAGCAGATCCCGCAGTCGCTGCTTCCAGTCATTCGGATATTTTTTCTGCAACACCTTCATCAGGCTTTCAATGGCGCGGATGCGCCAGAAGGGATGCTGCAATTTCTTGCCGAAACGTTCGATCATGGCCTGGGCCAGCTGCTGCTCGTCGGCCGATAACTTGCTGAGCGGACCGGAGGTATAAATCGGCGCGGCGATATGTACCTGCACCGAAGCAGCCGGTGCGGCGGCCTGCGTAGGGGCTGGCTGGCTGGAAGGGTCATGGAGCGCCATGTACAGCAAGGCTCCCATGCTGATCACAATCAGCGCCAGGCTAGCGGCGCGCCACAGACGTTTGGATTGCACGTTCTTGTTCTCCCGGCGATTCGGGGTCGCCTTTTTGGCGTGATTATGAGCATAACGCGGACAAAACGTACAGTTGACTCATCGCGCCATCGCCCGACGAACGGTAATTGCACGTTTTGTGAACATACCCATAATTGAGAGCAAGGTCTCACTTTTTGACCTTACAGGGAATGCAGATCGTCAGGACAAGAACAACACGCCAAACCACGAGCAATCGTGGGACGGAAAGCCGCGAGTCCCTCCGGGATAGTCGGGCCGCCTCGGGGAAGCCTCCCCACAGACGAGAATTATTCCGCCAGGACGTGTTGCCGCTTTTAAACCAGAAAAACAAAAGGTCGGCACATGAACTTCAAAAAACTGGCAGCCATCGCTGCCACCGTCATGATCACGCTGGGGATCGGAACCCAGCCGGCGGCAGCCGATGAAGCTGCCAAAACCAAGTATCCTGTCATTCTGGCCCACGGCATGGCCGGGTGGGACTCCCTTCTGGGCATTGACTACTTCGGCGATGAATGGGGCACCTTCGCGCTGGACGGTTGCTCGCTGCTGGAAATCAACGGTTGCAATGACTGGGTTCCCGGCGACCAGAAAGCCGAAGCCTTCCAGGTGACCTCGCTGGGCAGCTCGGAGCTGCGCGGCACGCAACTGGCGGACCAGGTGGAAACCTACATGGCCACCGTCGGCACCTCCTACATCAATCTGGTGGGCCACTCCCAGGGCGGGTTTGACATCCGCAAGGCGGCGCATGTGCTGAAGGCCCGCAAGGGTTATGTGGTGGTGAAAGACCTGATCAGTCTGTCGTCCCCGCACCGCGGCAGTCCTTACGCCAAGAAGATCATGGACAAGTATGCCCGCAACGGCGACCAGTTCTGCTGGAACCTGCCGTGGGACGGCACCGCTGCGAACGATCCCTGCGGCGTGCTGATCGCCAAGATGGCCGATGCGCTTTACAACGCGGTCAACACCCTCTCCGGCCAGAATGCCCGCAACAGCATCATCGAAGGCGGTCTGCAATTGGTCTATAACGACTATGACCCCAACGACGGCAAAACCACCGGCGCCAAGGCCTTCAACCAGAACTACAACCTGACCAGCGCCAACGGCACCGCCATCGCCTCACGCATCAGCTCGCTGATTACCGCCCAGGATGACGGCAACCTGCAACCGCTGCTGAGCGCACTGGGCACCCTGATCGGCTTCAATGCCGACGGCGACGGCTACTGTGTGGATGACTGCGACAATGATGGCGCCGCGGGCATGGGCAACGGCACGGTCTATGACACCGATGACGACGGTCTGGTCGGCATCAACTCGCAGCAGATCGGCACCCGCCTCAGCTATAACGAAAATGACTTTACCTGCGCCTGGTACGGCTGCTGGAATCCGCTGGATACCATCACCACCGTCGGCACCACCGGGTATGTCAGCAACGTGAATGCGCCCAGCTCGATCCAGATGACCTCTCACGCCGGGATCATCAACCAGGATCACCTGGATGTGACCGGACTGGGCCCCGACACCTTCGACGAACTGGAGTTCTACGCCGCCATCAGCAACTACATCGCTGCCGCCGGCAACTGACGTTCCCTGACCGGGTCGTGCAGACCGAGAATACCCCCGCCCCCTGGCGGGGGTTCTTGTTTTTGGTGGACGATTCACCCAGACTTCCGCATCACCAAACCGCCTGAAGGATTGTCACCATGCTTTTCCCCGCCGCTCCCTGGCCCTTCCTGCTGAAACTGATGACCGGCATCGGCTCGGTCGTGCTGCTGGGAATGACCCTGGCGCTGAGCACGCAGGACAGCACCCGGCTGGTGGCCGGCTTTCCGTTCGTGGTGTGGGTCTTGTGCGCGGTCTATATGGTGCGCGGCTTCCGTGTGGATGGCGACATGCTGTACATCCGCCGCCTGTTTCAGGAAACACGGGTGCCGCTGACGGGGTTGAAAAAGGCCGAGCATCGGCCGGAGGCCTTGCTGAACGCCCGCCGCCGTCTGGGCAACGGCGGACTGTTCGCCTTTACCGGCCAGTTCCACAACCAGGAGCTGGGCGGCTTCCGTCTTTACGCCACCGACCCGTTGAAATCGGTCATCCTGCATCTGCCCGGCGAAGTCGTGGTGGTGACTCCCGCCGACCCCGACGCCTTCCGCCGCGCCCTGCCCCCGACCGCCGCCTGACTATACCGGCTCGCCCAGCGCCCGCAGCAGATCGGTCAGCGCCGCCGACGGCAGTCCCAGCTGCTCGGCCTTTTGCCGGTAGGTGTGCAGCATGATGCGCGTCTGCACCCCCACCTTGGTGAAGTGGTATTTCAGGTAGGCCTCCAGGTCATAGGGCGTCACCTTGTCCAGCGCGCGCACGGCATTGCGCACCAGGAAGGGCTTCGCCATCAGCTTCATCGGCCTTACCTCATCCTCCGCCTCGTACAGCTTGCCCACCACCGCCAGCGCCTCCCGCGCCGCCTTCAGCCCCAGCTCCAGCGCCGGGCCTTTCAGGCAGGACTCCAGGCTCCAGCCCGCCGACTCCAGCGCCGCCACCAGCGGAATGTTCATCGCCGCCTTGGGCGCAGCGGCCCGCTCGAAGTTTTCCACCGCGCGAATGGGGAATTCCCCCAGATCCATCAGGTTCACCACCTCCGAGAGACGCTCCCACGGCCCGGCGAAATCGCCCGGCAACGGGAACAGGTGCCAGGCGATACCGGCGGGCGGACTGTGATAGCCCGGCAACGGGCTCTGGTAACTGAGGAAATTGACAATGCCCTGCACCAGCCGGTCGCGTCCGATCAGGCCGTGCAGGTAGTCGCTGTCCTCCAGATCCAGCTGGATGCTGACCACCGTGGCGTTGCCGGTATTGGCCAGCACCTGCCGCGTCAGGCCGGAACGCAACGCATCCGACGCCATTGTCAGCCACACCTGATCCCAGGATTCCGCCGCCACCTGTTCCGGATCGCTGATCAGCCGGTAGCCTTCCAGCAACTCGCGGCGATAACCGCGCAGCCGGAAGTGGTACAGCGGCAGCCCGCCCTCCAGCTCGGCGCGATACTTTTCCTTCACGAAAAACGTCACCTGCGCCCCGGCGCGCATCAGGAAACGGGCGTAGACCTGCCCCACGGCCCCGGCTCCCACAATCAGGATGGATGGTTTCATGCGTCTGCCTCCCCTTAGTCCCTTACTGTCATGACTTATCAATTAACCAAGCCCGCCCGCCTTGTCAAATGGCGGACGACTTCAACCGCCATTGTCGCCAAAACCGGCCAAATGTGATACTTTTATAATCATCGAATTAACTCCGGCCCAAACGCCATGACTTCCGTCCACGACCTGTCACAAGCCTTCAAGGCCTTGTCCAACCCGAACCGCTTGCAGATGTACCTGGAACTGCTGCAACAACGCCAGACCGTGGTGGAATCCGGCCCCGCCTGCGAGCGCTGCTGCGGCCTGACCGAACTGATGACCAAACTGAACGTGGGCGCGCCGACGGTATCGCACCACGTCAAGGAACTGGTCAACGCCCGGCTGATCCGGGTGGAACGTCAGGGCAAGTACCTGACTTGCTACCTGAATGAAGACATGCGGGCGGCGCTGGAAGGTTTTTTTGCGAAGGCGAAGTAATCAGCCCCTCGCATCCCCCTTCAAATACCGCCCCGTCACCCGCCAGAACGCGGTCGAGGTCTTCTCCCCCGCCTTGCCGTCCTCCAGCAAATGGATGCCCGCCACGCGGTTGAGCTGCTGTTGCAGTTCTTTCGCCAGCGGGTTGGCGTGGGTGGGGTCGAACTTCACACTGTCATAACGCGCCCAGACCGATACCGGCTTGTCGGCAGCGGCATCGTTGAGTGTCCCGTCCGCCGCGAATTCCACCGCACCCAGTTCCGCCAGTCGTCGCAGAAGCACCGCCGTGCCCAGCTGGCGGTTGACGTAGCCCGGCGACCAGACGCCGTCCGCCGCATAACCGCCGCGCGTGTAGTGGTTGGACTGGCCCCACAGGTAGGGACTGAGCACTTCCGGGTGATACAGGCGATAGCCGAAGCCGTTGTAGGCCTCCAGTTGCCAGAGCATGCCGGGCAGCGTCCAGTCCTTGTACTTTTCCAGCTTTTGCAGGATCAGGGCGTCGCGGGCGCTGTCCTCGAAGCTGAACGGGGGCTTGCCTTTCAGCGGGCGTCCGGCGGGAATGTGGACGGTGCGGGCGCTGAGCGGGTCACCGTTGTGCAGGTGCTTGCCGAAGTCGAGGCTGCCTTCGCGGTAATGGACCAGGCCGATGAAGCACCAAGGGATGCCCAGCGGGTCGCCGATTTGCCGGTAGCGGTCGCGGTTGGCGGCAATGCGTTGGGCGATGGGGGTGACGGTGGCGAGGCTGCCGGGGGTGATGCGGCAGGTCTGGAACAGGCGGAGGTAGTCGGCGCGGAGGGTGGGGGTGAGTTTGGCGGTGGGCATGGGTCGGGTCCTTTCGAGGGTAGTTCTGTCTAAGGGGGGCTACATATGCTGATGCTGGGTTAAACAGAGAGTTTGGCTGGAGCGGTGTTGGCTGTGAGCAGGCATGTGCGAGGCAACTGCTTGTAACAACTTGAGGTTAGGCGAAGCAAGGGGTGAAGTTGCTGGAACTTTCTTTCCATGATAATTTAATTTTCATTTAAATCATAACTTTAGCACTAACATGGGCGCACGTATACATACTCCAACGAAACTGAGCCACGCGATTGCGTGCCGAATTCAAAATTTGCGATGACACAAATGACAAACTCCAATTTCGTAAAATCACTTCTTTGGTTGCTCGGCACGCTAGTCATCGGCGCGTTAGGGTCAGGGCTTTGGGAAGTAGCATTCAAGCCTGGCCTTTACTGGCTCGGGAAAGTGCTGTTGGATATTGGTACGCTGGGTCTTACCGGCTTACGAGATGCAATATACGAAGAGATCGCTCGAGGCAATTACGAACGGGCAGCAGAAAGAACATTTTCTATCCTTATTGGCATAGTCGCTTGGATACCTATATCTGTAGTAATGGTAACTTTGATTGGTCCCAACATGAAGGAGCGAAAAAATTCCTGGACAATAGGGCTAATACGCAGCCAGAAATTACTCTTGATCGGAATTGCTCTTTTTATATTCCTAATGGTTCAAGGCGCAAGGCTAATCTATATTAATCGCGCAGCTAACCATCTTGAGCAACTTCAGCGAATAGTTGCACCCTATATAACGCCCGAGCAGAGAATTATTTACTCCTCACGGGCGAGCCAATTACATACTCGACATCAGTATGTTGAACTATTAAATGAACTGACAGAGGTTGCAAAGAAGAACCGAACTTACATTCCAACCTTTGACATATATTGACAAAACCAGCTCTTCGTCAATTATAGTCTTGCAACTTTCGGTTTGGCTCATGGGAGCCCCGGGGTTAGGTTGGGCATTTCATTTGTTTGATCCAAAATAAAGGTACGCAACAAAATGCAATTATCATCTCTAGACTGGCAATTTGTGGCAAACGTAGCCACCTCGATTGGCGCACTAATTGCTGCCGTCGTTTTTCTATGGCAAGTAAGAAGTGCACACCATGAAAGAGAGTTTAGCGTATTTCTGCAGTTCATTGAGGAATATGACGCTTTATCAGATGAAAGGCGGGAGAAATGGGTGACAATTAAAGATGCCCTGAAGAATAATCCATCTGAGGCAGCCGAAGTACATGATCGACAACATAGTCTCGGATACCTTAAAACGAGGTGCTCTCAGCTGGAGCCATTATATGCAATCGAGCACAGCTTATTAGAGCGCGAGGCAAGGTCTCTCAACGTTCTTAATTACCTATGCTCTTTTGCTCTTAAAGATTCAGAAAAGAAAAAAATACTCTGCCTCCTCTTGGCGAATGAAATTTCCTACTACAAGAACAACTTAACAATTCTCTCAGAAATAATTGAACGTGAGCGTCAGCAACTCCTCCTTCCTCTTATTCAGAGCAAATCGCTTACGAAAATATCTATATCTGAGTACTTTAATCATGCGAAGTAATCTACTACATGATTGATCGAAAAACTGTATAAGGAACCTCCCCGTCAACCCTGCTTCGTCACGGTAAAGCCCTGGCCGGATTCGTCCAGCCGCCGGTCGACAGACCGGCAATTTATGCATTCATAATCCATATCTCACATCAACCCGACTCCCCGAACGCGTCACGCCAAACGACATTGGACTGCCTGTCTATCACCGGTCTTGCTAGGCGACAGCCAGGCTTCACGACAGGCACATGTTCCCGCCGAGAATTTTACGCAGCACCGTCTTGCCGTTGAGATCTACGCCGTGCAGACTGAACCCGGACTTCGCCTCCCCGATCGCCCGGAGAATCTCAAAAATGGAGGAAATGGGCATGAACAGATTCATCAAGGTCGTCGCACTGCTGACCGTCTTTACCGCACTCCCCACACAAGGCGGTATTTTCAGTTCACGGTTCGACAACTTTGAAGAACTCGTCAAGGCGGGCAAAACGGAAGATGCCGCCGCCCTTTATGCCAAGGAAACACCCTACTTCGCCAACCTCAAGGACGAGAAGCGGAAGTTTGTTGACAGCGTGATGGCCGAGCGCGACCAACGCTATGGCAGGCAATTGAGCGAGGCCAGTGTCAGCCTGATGATCGCCGAGGCCGAAACCGGCTGGATGCCGCGCTGGCAGCAATTCCGGAAAAGTTTCGAACAGGCGCGGATCGCCATCTCCGGCATCGGGGGACTCTCCGCGCCGGGGCCGCTCATGACCAGCGGCTTGGCATCGCTCAAGGCCTCGGTCGAGCGCAAGACGCAGGCACTGCAATCGGAGGCATCGCAAAGCCTGCTTGAATACGGGTTGTTCACCGATCCCCCGTTTCCTGCGCTATACCCGGTGGCGGTCAAGTGGGTCAACGAACCCCGGTTCGCCGCACGCATTGAGGAGCAGCTTGCCAAAGCCAGTCCCGAGCAGCTTGCGCGCTTCAAAAAGGCTTATGGAAAGACGCTGATCCCGGCGTTGGGACTTGCCCCGAAGCTCGCCGAATTATATGTCGACAGCCGCTTGCGCGAGTCCGGCGCACGCTCCTACCTGGTCAAGCGGTTGATCCGCGAACGGCTTGCCAAGGAAGGCTGGCCGTCGGCCGCCAATAACGACCGCGTGCTGCTGGCTGCATGGCCCCCCGCCAAGAGCGATGTCAGTGAGTATGTGGTTGCTCCGCCCGCCAAGGTTGATTACCAACTGCTTGAGGCGGAGCAAACGCCCGAGGCTTTCATTGCCACCGGGGCCGCCAGCAAATACGCCCTGGTGGTCTTTCTGCGACCGCAGGCCATCCGCGTTGAAAGCAACGAAAGCAACAAGCGGCAAGTCAACTCGCAGTACCAATCCGGTACACGTCGAATAGCGAACCCCGACTATGCGCAGGCGCAGGCGGAGTTGCGCGAAGCCGAAAGTCAGGATGCCCAGATCACGCAGATGGTGAATAACGCCGGCAACAATCAGAACATGGTGTCCGCGATGATTCTGGCGACCTCGGCGGCAACCGCCGCCAACAGGCTCAGCAATGCCAGACAGGCGCTGCAAAACACGCCCCAGATCATCGAGGAGCCCGTGATGACGCCATACGCCTATTCGGCCAAGACCGTGGCGCTGAAGCAGTCGGTCAAGATTCCGTACGCCATCTACGACACCGGCACGGGCAACGTCGTGATCGGATCAGCGGAGAGAACATGGTCGGAAACCATTGCCGTGACGGATGGCGTACGCGATGACGACCCCACCCAGGCCAGCGTGCTGAAGTCGACCAAGTCTCCCAAGTATGTTGAAAGCTGGATCAGTCTCCCTGCCAAAGACCAATACGATGCCGTTTGGGAAACCGTATTTTCTGACTACCGGAAAAAGAGCCTGGGGATTTGACCATGTTCAAACAACTGTTGAAGCTCGCCTTGCCCGCTGTTCTGTTGATGGGCAGCCCGGTACACGCTGACGCCCTTTGCGGTAGCGATACGTCGTCTGACCCGGTCGAGGCCATGGGAAAAGACGTATGGCTTACCGGCTACTGCAAGGGCTTTCTGCCCTGCCGGTTGGCATACGAACAATTTCAAGGCTGTCAGGCGGCCGAGAGCTTTCTCTCCAACCTTGGGGCCAAGGAAGGCCAGCCGCTGACGGAAGCGCAGGTGGAAGAGGCTCTGGTGCAGACCAAGCGCACGGCCAGTGCATCGACGCCCCGCATGGCCAAGATTTCCGCGACCAGTGAGCGTGATCGCGTTGCCGCACTCGACAGCAGCACGGCGGCCGCGTTGCAGAGCGATTGCACCGAGCAGGCCTGCATGAATTACCGCGAAAAGCAGCTCAACCAGCTGACCGGCGAGGTCGAAAACCTGAACAGTAACGCCGACATTCTCTACTGGTTACCGGAATATGCCCCGGTGCAGGCCTTTAGCGCTGCGGAGCGCCTGGGCTGGAAGCAACAGGGCGGGCAATGGGTATTCAGCGGCGCCCAAGCGAAAGAGAGTGCGACCGCGCCGGGACAATACCTGCTGTCTGTCGCGGAATGTCAGAAGCTCTACGAAAAGCTGGATCAGGAGATCAAGGCAAACCCCGGCAAGCAGCCGGACAATCTCTCGTTCTTTGAGGCCGAGTGCGTGCCGCAGGTGACCGGTTATGCCGAAAAGGTGAAGGGCTGGCGTGCCCAGTGGCTGGCCGGCAAGTCCCCCGAGCCGCAAGCGGCTGATCTCCTGCAAAAGGAGACGCAACCCGATACGGGCAAGGACAACGTCGCTGTGGTGGGCACGCCGTCTCAGGTGGCCGACACCAAGAGCGAAGCGGCGCACACTTCGGAAGCTGCCGATGCACTGAGCGCGTGGCATGGCGATGTAATTGCCGAGGAGTCAGGCCAGCCAAGACAGTTTGCACGTCGGTTCAATCTGGCGGGGGGTTGCCATGTCTATCTCTACGATAGCGAAGACACTCCGGACTACCAACCGGAGGTGCGCTGGACCGGTCCTTGCGTTGCCGGAGAGCCGGTGAATGGCAGCGGTGATTTATCAGTTGGGGGCAATGTTCCTTATGGCCAGGATTATCCCGGCGCACAATTGGTTAACGGCAGGCTTGAAGTGAAGGATATGTTATTGCCTGAGACCGGAGGCGAGTCCCGATGGTGGGGAATTGCCAGCTATTCGAACGGATGTCGCACGCACTATGAGTATCTGGGCTATCAGGCAGGAGAGAGTTGGGGCGATGCGCATTCGGACGAAATACGCAGCGGACACTTTGTCGTCAACAAGACCCATAAAGGCGTGAAATATTACGATCACCGGAATTCCCCGGCGGGAAATCAGTTTGATACTGATGAGGCCGACAAGGCGTGTGTCGCCGCTTTCGCAAGGCAGCGTTAAGCACTGATAGTTCAGCGGAGGTCACCTCCCCGCCCGTCCCCTCGGGACTGAGGTGCTTGGCAACCTTCAAGGTTGATTCATGGGAGCTTCCTGAGTTGGAGGAGTAAATTGTATTCAGGGGATGTCGTAAGCATGTTCGTCTGGGGAGATAAAGTGTGAAGATCGGAGACGCCGTTAAAATCATAACCAACCTTGAAAATGCTGTGTGCGGGCTGCAGGGAGCATTCCGCCTCAACGTCTCCATGCCTGAGGAACCCATTAAGAAATGGCTGACTAATTGGCCTATGACCCTTCATGGCGCACAATCGGTCTCGGCCCCCGAAGTTCGTTCGGCGTTCGGTGTCTATGTCATCGCAACCTATCCTGAAGGTGACGTCATTTATGTGGGAAAGGCTACTCCCGGCGCTCGAAACGACACCTCAGACCGGACTATAGACCACCATCTTACGGGTGAAATGTTGGTCCGTGTCGGCAGGCCGCCTTCGGTAGCGATTCCAGGAATCATGTTCCATAAAGGTTCTTTGCTGGCGGCGCCGCGGATGACGGAAACGGCGAAGAGTCGTGTCCAGAAAGGCGACCTCACGATCGCGCTGCTAATGATCGAACCGTGGCAATTTTCGTCATACGTTGAAACCTACCTTCGGGCAGCCATACATGTTCACGATGGCATACTCCCGCTCGCCAACGAGAGAATTGGATAGGGAGTTCGAAAGCGCCAAAAGACCGTTTCAGCCGACAAGCGATTCATTCCGGGCATCATCAGCATTGGGAACGCTACCCGGCTACAAACTTAGCCGAACAACATACGCCGGAGGGCTGAGCGTCATCCTGCTCAGAATAATGAAAACAGACCCAAGTCCCCGAACCCGCTTGACCTGTCTACGGCTTGATACTCCAAAGTGAAAATCTGACAGCATGCCGCCGTCAGTCACCCAACCTTGAGGAGCAATCGCATGAGCACCGCCCGCATGACCAAGCAACAATGGATAGAACTGTTTCAGGCCACCGGCCTCAGCGACGCCATGATGCACACCTGGCATCGCGAATTTGAACGCCGCTATCCGGATCAGCATCAATCGTTCCTGGAATGGATCGGCTTGCCCGCCGAGGAAATCCTGACCGTCAGGCAGTTCTCGCAAGCCGGTTGAAACACCCCGGGAAGCCTGCCCCTCCCCGGCCGAGCTTCCACTACCGAGGCAACCTCAACATGTATACCGTGGGACAACTGGGAAAACGCTTCGGGCTGTCGCGCAGCGCGCTGCTTTACTACGACACCATCGGCCTGCTTTCGCCCTCGGCGCGCAGCGAGGCCGGCTACCGCCTGTATGCCGAAGCCGATGTGCAACGACTGGACCGAATCGTGACTTACCGCGAGGCGGGACTGGGGCTGGAGCTGATCGCCCGGCTGTTGCAGGCCGATGACGCCTCGGCTCCCCTGGTGCTGGAACGCCACCTGCAGCAGATCAACCGCGAAATCGCCAGACTCCGACAGCAGCAACACGTCATCGCCCGATTGCTGGGCGACACGGAAGTGCTGCGGAAAAGCCGTTCCATGACGAAGGAGCAATGGATTTCCTTACTCGCCTCCACCGGACTCGATGAAGCGGACATGAAAAAATGGCATCAGGAATTCGAGAAGGTCTCACCCGAGGCGCATCAGGACTTTCTGGAGTCCCTGGGCATCGCGCCGGAGGAAATCGCACTGATTCGCCGGTTCTCCGGACAGGTCGAAATCGACAAATGAAACGAAATCCGCCCGTCATTCCGGTAAACTTCCCCGCCAAGGCCGGACGCTCGCTCGAACAGATGCAGCCACCGGCAAACCCCACCCCCAAGCCGCACCGTTGACGGTGTTTTGCTTCCGGCTCCCGCACCGCCATCCGGGTACGGCCCCATTCACGCTTTCAGTCAGGTACGCGCATGGAAATCAAGGTCAACTTTCTCGACAAGCTGCGGCTTGAAGCCAAATTCGACGACTTCACCGTGGTGGCCGACCAGCCCATCCGCTACAAGGGCGACGGCTCGGCCCCCGGCCCCTTCGACTACTTCCTGGCCTCGTCCGCGCTGTGCGCCGCCTACTTCGTCAAGCTGTACTGCCAGACCCGGAACATTTCCACCGACAACATCCGCCTGTCGCAGAACAACATCGTCGACCCGGAAAACCGCTACAACCAGATCTTCAAGATCCAGGTGGAACTGCCCGCCGACATGTCCGACAAGGACCGCCAGGGCATCCTGCGCTCCATCGACCGCTGCACTGTCAAGAAGGTAGTGCAGACCGGGCCGGAATTCGTGATCGAGGCGGTGGAAAGCATCGACGCCGACGCGCAGGCGCTGCTGATGCCCGGCGCGGACTCGGGAACCCGAACCCGCATTCCCGGCAAGGACCTGCCGCTGGAAGAAACCATCGCCAACATGTCGGCAATCATGGCCGGGCTGGGCATGAAGATCGAGATCGCCTCATGGCGCAACATCGTGCCGAATGTGTGGTCGCTGCATATCCGCGACGCCCATTCGCCCATGTGCTTCACCAACGGCAAGGGCGCCACCAAGGAAAGCGCGCTGGCTTCGGCGCTGGGCGAGTTCATCGAGCGGCTGAACTGCAATTTCTTCTACCACGGCCAGTTCTGGGGCGAGGACATCGCCAATGCCGATTTCGTGCATTACCCGGACGAGAAGTGGTTCAAGCCCGGCCGCAAAGGCAAGCTGCCCAAGGAAATCCTGGATGACTACTGCCTGGAGATCTACAACCCGGACGGCGAACTGCTGGGCACGCACCTGTACGACACCAATTCCGGCAACACGGCGCGCGGCATTTGCTCGCTGCCCTTCGTGCGCCAGTCGGATGGGCAAACGGTCTATTTCCCGTCCAACCTGATTGAAAACCTGTTCCTCAGCAACGGCATGAGCGCGGGCAACACGCTGGAGGAAGCGCAGGTGCAGTGCCTGTCGGAAATCTTCGAGCGGGCGGTGAAGCGCGAGATCCTGGAAGGCGAGATAGCGTTGCCGGATGTACCGATGGACGTGCTGGCGAAGTATCCCGCCATCCTCGCCGGTATCCAGGGCCTGGAGGAACAGGGCTTTCCGGTGCTGGTGAAGGATGCCTCGCTGGGCGGGCAATACCCGGTGATGTGCGTGACGCTGATGAATCCGCGCACCGGCGGCGTATTCGCCTCCTTCGGCGCGCATCCCAGTTTTGAGGTGGCGCTGGAGCGCAGCCTGACCGAGTTGCTGCAAGGCCGCAGCTTTGAAGGCCTGAACGACCTGCCCCGCCCCACCTTCAACAGCAATGCCGTCACCGAACCGAACAACTTTGTGGAGCACTTCATCGACTCCAGCGGACTGGTGTCCTGGCGTTTCTTCAGCGCCAAGGCGGATTACGAATTCGTGGAATGGGATTTCTCCGGCCATGGCGAAAATTCCAATGCCGACGAGGCGGCGACGCTGTTCGGCATTCTCGAAGAACTGGGCAAGGAAGTGTACATGGCGGTCTACACCCATCTGGGCGCGCCGGGCTGCCGCATCCTGGTGCCGGGCTATTCGGAAATCTATCCGGTGGAAGACCTGGTCTGGGACAACACCAACATCGCCCTGCAATTCCGCGCCGATATCCTGAACCTGCACCGGCTGGACGACGCGGCGCTGGAAGCGCTGTTGGAAAGGTTGGAAGAATGCGAGCTGGACAACTACACCGATATCGTCACGCTGATCGGTATCGAGTTCGACGATAACTCGGTGTGGGGCCAGCTGACGGTGCTGGAGCTGAAACTGCTGATCCATCTGGCGCTGCAGCAACTGGAAGACGCCAAGGAGCTGGTGGAAACCTTCCTGCAATACAACACTAACACCGTCGAGCGCGGCCTGTTCTACCAGTGCATGGACGTGGTGCTGGAAGTGGTGCTGGACGACGAGATGGAGCTGGCAGATTACGAGGCCAATTTCCGGCGCATGTTCGGCAACGAGCGCATGGACGCGGTGCTGGGCTCGGTGGACGGCAGCGTCCGCTTCCACGGCCTGACCCCCACCAGTATGAAACTGGAAGGAATGGACCGGCACCAGCGGCTGGTGGACAACTACACCAAGCTGCACCGGGCCCGCGCCAATGCCGCCGTCTGACCGGAACGCCGACCCGACCGCCGAGCGCTTCATCACCCTGCTGATGACGGTGTTCTTCCAGGGCTTCGGCTGGCTGGCGCTGCTGGACGGCGGCATCTCGCTTAAGAACAAGCGCGGGGATGTCAGCTTCGTGGACGGTTACGCCGGTCTGGCGGTAGCGGGGTTCTCCTTCCTGATCAGCCTGGCGGTGGCGGTCCTGTTGCTGAAAAGCTTCAACGCCGGGCCGCGCGGCTATGTGCTGGCGGCCGTCCTGGCGCTGACGCCGCCCCTGCTTTTCGTCCTCCTTTCCCGATAAAGCCCGTCGCAAGCCCTGTTCCTGTCCCGGCCTGCCCGGTACTATTCCCGACCAGTCAACCCGGTCTTTCGCCCTGACCGGGACAGGAACCCGACCAACCGGAAAACAACATGAACAACCTGAAGCAGACCGCCCTCTGGAGCCTGATCGCGCTGGCCGGCGCCGGCGCCCTGGCCGTGCTGGCGCTGAACCGGGGAGAAACCGTCAACGCCGTCTGGCTGATGATCGCCGCCCTCTCCGTCTACCTGATCGCCTACCGTTATTACAGCCGCTTCATCGCCAATACCGTGCTGCAACTGGACGACCGCCGCATCACCCCGGCGCATGCCCGCAATGACGGTCTCGACTTCGTGCCCACCGACAAGTGGGTGCTGTTCGGCCATCACTTCGCGGCCGTTGCCGGGGCCGGGCCGCTGATCGGGCCGGTGCTGGCGGCGCAGATGGGCTATCTGCCGGGCACGCTTTGGATCCTGGCCGGGGTGGTGCTGGCGGGCGCGGTGCAGGACTTCGTCATCCTCTGCTTTTCCACGCGCCGCGATGCGCGCTCGCTGGGCGACATGATCCGTTCGGAACTGGGGCCGATCCCCGGCGCCATCGCCGGGGTCGGCATCCTGGCGATCATGGTGATCCTGCTGGCGGTACTGGCGCTGGTGGTGGTGAAGGCGCTGGCGCATTCGCCGTGGGGCACGTTCACCATTGCCGCCACCATCCCCATCGCGCTGTTCATGGGCGTGTACATGCGCTACATCCGGCCCGGCCGCATTGGCGAAACCTCGGTGATCGGCTTTGTGCTGCTGATGCTGTCGATCGTGCAGGGCGGCCGCGTGGCGGCGGACCCGGTGCTGGGGCCGCTGTTCACGCTGAAGGGTGAGACGCTGGCGCTGTGCCTGATCGGCTACGGTTTTGTGGCCTCGGTGCTGCCGGTGTGGCTTCTGCTGGCCCCGCGCGATTACCTCAGCACCTTCCTCAAGATCGGCACCATCGTCGGGCTGGCGCTGGGCATTTTCGTGGTGATGCCGGAGCTGAAGATGCCGGCATTGACGCCGTTCATTGACGGCAGCGGCCCGGTGTTCGCGGGCAACCTCTTCCCCTTCCTGTTCGTGACGCTGGCCTGCGGCGCGGTGTCGGGCTTCCACGCGCTGGTGGCCTCGGGCACCACGCCGAAGATGCTGGAGCGCGAATCGCACATGCGCTTCATCGGCTACGGCGCGATGCTGACCGAGTCCTTCGTCGCTATCAGCGCCATGATCGCCGCCTGCGTGCTGGAACCGGGGCTGTATTTCGCGCTGAACTCGCCGCCCGCGCTGATCGGCACTACCGTTGAAAGCGCGGCCCAGACCATTTCCGCCTGGGGCTTCGTGGTGACGCCGGAAATGCTGGCGCAGACCGCCAAGGACATCGGTGAAAGCAGCATCCTCTCCCGCGCGGGCGGCGCGCCGACGCTGGCGGTGGGCATGGCGCACATCCTCTCCAGCGTCATCGGCGGCCCGGCGATGATGGCCTTCTGGTACCACTTCGCCATCCTCTTCGAGGCGCTGTTCATCCTCACCACCATCGACGCGGGCACGCGCGTCGGCCGCTTCATGATCCAGGACCTGCTGGGCGCGGCCTGGAAGCCGCTGGGCCATACCGACTCGTGGACGGCCAATCTGGCGGCGACGGCGCTGTGCGTGGGCGGCTGGGGCTGGTTCCTCTATCAGGGCGTCATCGACCCGCTGGGCGGCATCAACACGCTGTGGCCGCTGTTCGGCATCGCCAACCAGATGCTGGCGGCCATCGCCCTGCTGCTGGCCAGCACGGTGCTGGTGAAAATGAAGCGCGAGCGCTATGTCTGGGTGACGCTGTTGCCCGCCGTGATGGTGCTGACCATCACCCTGACCGCCGGCTGGCAGAAGCTGTTCCATGCGAATCCGAAGATCGGCTTCCTGGCGCACGCCGACAAGTTCAGCGCCGCGCTGGCCAAGGGCGAGGTGCTGCCCCCGGCCAAGAGCCTGGACCAGATGCAGCAGGTGATCATGAACGACTACATCAATGCGGCGCTCTGCGTAGTGTTTCTGGGCGTGGTGCTGTCGATGCTGCTCTTTGCCTTGCGCGCCATGCTGAAGGCGCTGCGCAATCCGCAGCCGACCGCGAAGGAAGTGGCGCTGCGCGCGGAGGCCTCGTGATGCACCTGCGCGAGGCATGGCGGAAGTTGCGGGAAGGCGGCGCGCTGATGGTGGGCGTGCCGGATTACGACCGTTACCTGCAACACATGCGCGACAAGCACCCGGAACTGACGCCGCTGAGCCGCGAGGCCTTTGTGCGCGGCCGCATGCTGGCGCGCTATGGCGGCAAGGGCACGGGCAAATGCCCGTGCTGAGCGCTCAGGCGGGGCTGCCCGCCATCATGCCCATGCCCTTCACCCGCAGGCGGCGCAGATAATCGGCGATCCGGTTGCTGGCCGCCTTCTCCTCCACGTTCTCCGTCTTCGCCACCGTCACGGCTTCCCGCAACACCGGCATGGTCTGCAACTGGCGATAGCGGTCGATGGTGGACTCCAGGCTTTTGCCCAGCAGGCCCTTGCGCAGCGGTTTCGGCAGATAGCGGTACACCTGCGCCTGATTGATCAGCGAGGCCACGCGCATGGTGTCCTTGAACGAGGTGTGGACAATGGTCTGCAGCTCGGGATATTCCTGCTTCAGCGTCTTGATCATCACCGAGGCGTCGCCGTCGGCCAGTTGCAGCTCGCTGACCAGGATGGCCACCTGATGCGTGGCCAGCAACGTCAGCGCGCTGGCCATGGTGGTGCGCCACACCACCTGATGACGGTCGCCCAGCAACTCCTTCACCGCTTCAAACACCTCGACATCCTCGTCCAGCACCAGGCAGGTCAGGCCCACTTTCGGCGCATCCAGCGCCGCCTTCACCACCTGCGCCTGCTCCAGCTTCAGCGCGATACCCACCGCCTCGCCGATAGTATCGCGCAGCTCCTTCGGCCCCCACGGCTTGTTGATGTAGCGAAAAATCTCGCCTTCGTTGACGGCATCGACGGCGGCATCGACATCGGCATAGCCGGTCAGGAGGATGCGCATGGTGTTCGGCGACACCTGCTTGGCCTGCCGCAGCAGCTGCGTGCCGGTCATGATCGGCATACGCTGGTCGGAGATCAGCAAATGAATGCGCTCGCGTTGCAGGATGCGCAGCGCCTCGTGGCCGTCGGTGGTGGCGATCACGTCATAGTGCATGCGCAGCAGCATGCCCAGCGTGCGCAGGATGCGTTCTTCATCATCCACCAACAAAACCTTGGCTTTGGAACTCACGATCGTCATGGCGGTAATCCTCAGGCAACGGCGGACAGGGAAACAGGCTCGGTACGCGGCAGCGACACCACGAAACGGGTGCCCTTGCCGACCTCGGAAGCGACGCGGATGGCGCCGCCGTGCTGCTGGATGATCTTGAAACTGATCGACAACCCCAGCCCGGTGCCCTCGCCCACCGGCTTGGTGGTGTAGAAGGGATCAAAGATGCGGCGCAGGCTTTCGCGGGGAATGCCGCAACCGGTGTCCTGCACCGAGACATAAACCCAGCGGTCGTCGGTCCAGGTCTTGATCAGCAGGTAGCCGGTGTCGCGGATGGCCTGCGCGGCATTGGTGAACAGGTTCAGCAACACCTGGTTGATCTGCGAGGCGGCGCAGCGGATCTTCGGCAGATCTTCCAGCCGCTTCAGCACTTCCACCTTGTATTTCAGGGTGTTGCGTGCAATCAGCAGCGCGCTTTCCACGCATTCGTTCAGCGAGACATTGTCGGTGGGCGCCTGGTCGAGGCGGCTGAAGTCCTTGAGGCCGGTGACCAGTTCGCTGATCTGTTCCACGCCATAGAAGGTGTCGTTGAACAGCTGGTCCAGGTCGGCGAACCATTGCGAGAAATCCAGCCCCGCCTTCATGTCGTCGATGCTGGCGAGGCACTCGGCGATATCCACGTCCGTAGCGGTGGGCGACAGCAAGGTCGAGGCCAGCAGTTCATGCCCTTGCAGGATCAACTGCATCTGCGCCACGAACTCGCGCACCATCTCGATGTTGTTGTTGACGTAGCCCAGCGGCGTGTTGATCTCGTGCGCCACCCCGGCCACCATTTGTCCCAGCGCCGCCATTTTCTCGCTTTGCACCAGTTGCGCCTGCGAGGACGCCAGCTGGCTGTAGGCGCGATTGAGATCGGCGACGTTGCGGCTCATCTGTTGTTCCATGGCGCCCAGCAGGTGCAGCACCGCGCCCATGCCCAGATAGCGGCCGTTTTCAGTCAGGATGAAATCCTCGCTGAGGGGGAACTGCATGTGGGCCGTAATGAAGGCGGCGGCTTCGGCCAAGGGTCGGTCAGCGTCGACAGCCAGTATCTCGGTACGCATGAAGTCACGCACCGGCCGCGCGCCGAACAGGTCGCGGCCGAATTTCTTCATGAAGATGTCGTTGAGCTGGTGACGGCTGATCATGCCGACGGGAACACCCTCCGCATCGACCACCGCCAGGGACAAGGCCTTGGCCAGATCGGGTTGCAGGAAACGTTCGGCAACGGCGTTGATGGTGTCATCGGGGTGGAAAGCGGGCAGCGGCACCGCAAATGCGCGCAAGGCGGACATGATTTCTCCTGGCAAAGTTGTTTCCGGAACACATCCCGTGCCGGGTGAAAGGGTATGCAGGCAGGCTAGGCAGCGCAGATGACGGAATGCTGACAGTTCATTGACGGTTTGATGCCAAGAGAACGTATTGTGCGCAAGCTCACAGGCTTGACGCGGAAGGCGGGCTGGCGGAGACTGATATTTCAACAGATCCGGAGATGATCATGCCGACAATGACAACCCTGACCGTAGACGGGATGAGCTGCCAGCATTGTGTGAACGCGATTACCCAGGCCGTGACCGGCGCCGATCCGCTGGCCAAGGTGATGGTGAACCTGGAACAACGCAAGGTGACCGTGGACAGCCGCAGCCTGGACAAGGGACAGATCCGGGCGCTGGTTGAAGACGAAGGCTACGAGGTGGTGTCGTCCTGACTGCAAAAACACCACACGGGCGCATCCTAAGCCTTGTGTGAATACGGCGACCGATAAGATAGAATACGAATCATTCGTCATGCAGTCATGGCGAAGTGATGCCCCTATCCCGTCGGAATTGCCTGAATGCTTGAATGTTGCGCTAACCCGGTATGCCAGAGAGTCTTCGATCGCCGGGAGATCGGAGGGGCCATGCCATTGACACCACGTCGGGAATCCTATTTCTGTCCGCATTGCGGGCAGGACCATGAGGCGCGGACACGCGGGATATTCTTGACCGAAGCGGTGAACGAAGCGGTGAACGAAGCCGTGGAGCGGGCGTACCTGACGCTGATGACGACCACCCGGAAAGGTTAGAACACCAACGGTTTGCTGACCGCCAATGCCGTGGCGGCCAGTTCTTCCAGCCGTTGCAACAACGATCCGGCCTCGGCGGCGGGATGGGCCGGCAGGCTTTGCCTCAGCCACTTCAACTCTTCAGCCAGACGCCCGACCAAGGGCATGTCCAGGCAACCGGAATCGTGATCGCCGCTGCACAACAGTCGTCGCACCAACCCCAGGCGGTCGCCCGCGTCGGCCAGCGCCTGCCGGAACGGCGATGTCGCCGGCAAGTCCAGGCGGCGGTGGATCAGGATACCGTAATCATGGGCACAGGCGGTTTCATGCCAGTTGCCGAAAGCGGCCAGCAAACGCGGTTCGGTGGAAGCACATTCGCGACACCCGTCTTCCTGCACATAAACCTGCCACTCGGGTCGCGGCGGGCGGCGCAGGCAGCCTTTCTCCAGACAGTCGCAAAATACCAGCGCGTCAATGCCCATGCCGCATCCCTCATGCCCCGCTCCACCCTGGAGCTTTCAGCCCCATTATAGTTCGGCGGAACGTAAAATGAGAAATGCGTCACATTTTGGCGTGAAATGGCTAGTTCGTATTGACGGCTGAGGACAGGAGGGACATGAGGCTTTGGGCGTGCTCCAGCGTCTGGACGCCCAGCGGCGTCAGATAGCCGCCGTCCGGCAGGGTGACCATGCCGCGGGCATGCAGGCGGCGGCAGGCGCTGATGGTGGCGGGTTCGGCGCTGTGGTGCACCTTGATGCCTTCCTGGCCGTTATCGGGGTTGAACAGTGTCAGTACGTGCAGCTCGTCCAGCATTTCCAGGGTCAGCATGAGTAAAGCTCCGTTCGGATCGGGAATGCGCCCTCAAGGGCGTCTGGAACCAGCGTATCCCCGCCGCCGCGCGACTGCAAGACCATCCGGCCCGACCGTCGCTTGCCTGGCGGGAATATCGTCAGGCCGAGACCGGAAACACCGGCCAGGAAGCTTCAATGCGGCCCTTTTCCGCGTTGTAGACCGCAATGTCGCCGAATTGCAGGAACACGGCCTCGCTCTGGCGCGGGCGGAAGAACACGTAGTCATCGGGCTGCAACGACATCGTGGACGAGCCCAGGTACAACTCCTGGTTGCTGGACTGGCCATAGAGGCCGCTCAGCGACAGACCGGGCGGCGATACCGGGTCGGCCAGCCAATGACCGCCGTGGATGAAGAATCCCTGCTCGGTATTGGGATCCCACCAGCGGCGCAGGCCGTCAGCCCACTCCAGACCGGGCATCAGCGCCGGGTCCACATGCTTCAGCACCGGCGTGGCGATGAAGCAGGCGGGCTTGTGGGCCTTCAGCGACGGCTTTTCGAAATCGGAAGGCATGACAAAAGCCGACCCCAGCGAAATGTCGTTGGCGGCGGTATAGAGCGCGTGCCGGGGATAGGTCAGGCTGCCGCCGGAGTTCAGCGTCATTTTTTCCGGGGTCAGGCCGCTGTCGCGCAGCACCTGCACGCAGTCCTTGTACATCTGCTGGCAGGCGTTCCAGGCATCTTCCTGCATGTCGAACAGGGTCGGCATCTTGCCAACGTGGGCGTCATAGCCCATCAGGCCGCTGATTTCGATATGCGGGTTTTCCTTGGCGAAGGCCACGGCCTCCTTCACCGCCTTGGGCGTGGCGAAGCCGCCGCGATGCAGGCCGACATCAATTTCCAGGCTGACGCGCAGGGTCTTCTTGAGGGTGTTCGCCAGTTCCACGAATTCCTGCAGCCGCACCGGCGTATCCACCAGCCACTGGATGTTGCGCAGCTGGTCGCGGTTGCTCTCGGTGTACAGCCACTGGCGAACGGCAGCCACCGGCATCGGCTTGCCGAACAGGATGTCGGCATCCGGGTAATTGCGCAGGACGGTATCCAGCATCGGCATGTTGAACACCATCAGGCGCTGGGTCTGCAGCACCTGCATCAGCACATTCATGAAGCCCACGGCGGGCAGCGACTTCACGACAATGCGCGCGGGCAGTCGGCCGGGACCGTCAATCAGCGTCTTGCGCACCTGCTCGGCATTGGCCAGGAAGCGGCCGTAGTCCAGCACCAGGGTCGGCCGCACCAGGTTGACCACCTGCAAGGCCTTGCTGAGTTGACGGGAATAATCATCGTGGGAGCCGCCCCGGTCACCGGGTTTGACGCCAAAGGCCAAGGCGGCGGTGCCGGCCAGGCCGCCGGCGATCAGGGTTCTGCGACGGATAGCCATCAGGGTTCCTTATCTTGGAGTTGTTATTATCGGTTCCGACGGAGCGGAGTCGTGGTCAGACACCCCACACTTTTTTCAGGAAGGGATTGAGCAGTTTGCCCTGCGGATCCATTTCCCGGCGTAATGCTGCCACATCCTGCCACTTCGGATACAGTTTTTCAAAGTCCGCCGCGCCCAGCGAATGCAGTTTGCCCCAGTGCGGACGGCCGCCGTACTTGCGGAAGATCGGTTCGATCAGGTCGAACATGTACTGGTGGTTGTCTTCGTAGTAGGTATGCACGGCGATGGAGCCGCTGTCGCGCTCGTAGAACGGCGACAGCCAGGCGTTGCTGTCGCGCTGGATGACGCGCGCCTCGATGGGAAAGAAGACGTCCGGGCACTTGGACTCGATGGTGGCGATCACTTCCTTCAGCGCCGCCAGCTGGTTTTCCAGCGGCAGGTGGAATTCCATTTCCTTGAAGCGCACCGAGCGCTCGGACGCCATCAGCTTCCAGCTGTAGTCCACGGCGCGTTCGGAACCGTGCTTGCCCGCCAGCATTTCCGCCACGCGGCGGCGCATCGACGACGACCACGACAGGTAGTCGCGCAGCTTCTTCAGGTCCATCAGGGTGTCCATGTCCTTGTCGGGTCCGCGCGGCGTCGGTTCATCAGTGGTCTGGTTATGCAGGATGCGGGCGGCGATGCCGGTGAACGGAATGTAGAAAAACTCGGCGTTGCGGTTGTTCAGGTACAGCGACTGCCAGTCACGCAACAGTTCGTCCAGCGGCACGATGTCGACCCGGCGTTCGGTGCGCTGCAACGGCCAGTTCTTCAGGGTATATTCGGTCATGATGCCGAAGGAGCCCATGCCCACCAGCGCGGCGTGAAACAGGTCGGCATTCTCGGTGGGACTGCAATTCTTTTCTTCCCCGGCCAGCGTCAGGATGCGGAAGCTTTCCACCCGGCCATGCATGGCAGGCAGCTGGATGCCGGTGCCGTGCGTGCCGGTGGAAATGGCTCCGGCCAGCGACTGCTTGTTGATGTCGGGGATATTCAGCATGTCCTGGTTGATGTCGGCCAGCAGTTGCCCCAATTGCTGCAGGCGCGTGCCCGCCTTGACGGTGGCGGTATTGGCCTTGGCGTCATGACTGACCAGACCGGACAGGTTGTCCAGGCTCAGCAGGGTGCCTTCCGAAGTGCAGACGCCGGTAAACGAATGCCCGGCGCCGACCGGACGGATGGGCGCCGGGGCCGCGACCAGCAGGTTGCGCAGCTCGTCGACCGTGGCCGGGGCGGCGCGATTGACCGGATACGCATGCTCGGTGCCCGACCAGTTCTGCCACAACAGATGACCGTTGGCGTCCTGCAAGGGGTAATTGGGCGCGTAGGAGGTCCGGGTGCAGCCGGGCAGCAGCACGGTGGCGCTGGCGGCAGCGCCGATGCCGATGAATTCGCGACGGTTGATCATGTCATTTCCCCTGGACGGCGGGTGCGGCCATATGGCGGATAAGGGCTTCGTAATCCTGCGGCGTGCAGGTGATGCACATGCCGCCGGCGGGCATCTGGTTAATGCCGGTGATGGCGTTTTTCACCAGGGCCTCCAGCCCCTTGGCGACACGCGGCTCCCAGGCCGCCTGGTCGCCCATCTGCGGCGCGGGGTTGCCGGCCTGGACATGGCAGTTCTTGCAGCTGTTCTCGAACAGCTTGTTTTGGGCATCGGTCAGGGTGACGGGTTCCAGTCCGGCGGGCTTGCTGCCGCAGGCGGACAATAACGCGGAAAAGACACACAACAGGGCCAGTCGCTGGATCATGGGGGAAGCTCGCTAGCGGGTTTATTCTTATGCAGGGCTGACAGCCTCTTTGCACGCTAGCAGAATAGAATTAAGCGGCCTTGTCAACCAGAACCGATACGGTCAACTCCAGGGGATATTGGCGGCCAAGCTGAATGTCTCAGGCAACCTGTTGCCGCCAGGCCTGCGGGGTTTTGCCGGTCCAGCGCTGGAAGGCGCGGCGGAAACTGACGGCTTCGCTGTAGCCCAGCACGGCGGCCATCTGCTCGACGGTGATTTCCGGCTTCTCCAGCAATTGCAGCGCCAGCTGGTGGCGCACAGCGTCGATCTCGCGCTGGTAGTCGGTGCCCAGTTCCTGCAGGCGGCGGCGCAGGGTGCGCTCGGACATGCCCAGCTGCTCGGCCACCTCCACCATCGCGGGCCACCGCCCCACCCGGGCGCGGATGGCGGCGTTGACGCGCTGCAGCAGATCGCCCGGCGCGGCGGCGCGGTCCTGTTGCAGCAGGGTTTCGCACAGGTTCAGCAAATGCTTGGCGGTCAGGGCGTTGGCGGTGCGCAGCGACACATCCAGCAGCCGTGAATCGATCAGGAAGCGGTTTTCCGGCTGGTTGTAGCGCACCGGACAGGCGAACCAGGCCTTCATGCGGTCGGCATAAGGCGGTGGCGGCATGGCGAAGTCGATCGCCAGCGGGCTGAAATTGCTGCCCAGCAGGTCGCGGGCGACGGCGGTAACACCCACCATCTGCTCCTCCGGGGCAAAGCGCTGCAGGTGCGGCAGCGGATAGTCCAGCCGCGCGGTCATGATCAGGGCTTCGGGGGTGGTTTCGGCATCCAGCGTCATGAAGGCGCTGGTGAGGCGGTAATAGTCCAGGCCGATGCGGATGGCCTCGCCCGCCGTGGCGGCGCTGAGCATGGCGTGGCCGAGCACGCCGTAACTGGAGACGGTCAGCCGCGAGCCGATGGCCAGGCCCAGATCCTCGCGACTCGACTCGCGATACACCAGCGCCAGCAGCGACTCATAATCCGCCGGACTGAGGCGCAACTCCTCGTCCTGCAAGGCTTCCAGGCTGTCCACCCCCAGCGCGGCGGCCATCGCCTCTCCGGAGAGGCCGTGCTCCAGCCCCCATTCGGCAAGGGTAATGGCAATCAGGGCCGGAATGCGGGCGTTGGGGATCATGGGAGGCGGATTTTCAGGTATTGGGATTCTGTGACTGTTTTAACGCAGTCCCGGTGAAAAAACCAGTACAGGGGTCAGGGTTCCCCCATCCGGTCCCGCCGCAACAGCTGCGGGAACCAGCGCATCCACAACGCGCAGACCAGCAAGGTTCCCGCGCCGCCCAGCAACACCGCCCGCGACGCACCGAACCATGACGCCGTCACGCCGGACTCAAACTCGCCCAACTGGTTGGACGTGCCGATGAACAGCCAGTTCACCGCCCCCACCCGGCCGCGCATGTCCTCCGGGGTTTCCAGCTGCACCAGCGCCGAACGCACCACCACGCTGACCATGTCCGCCGCGCCCAGCACCAGCAACGACGCCAACGACAGCCACATCACCGTCGACACGGCAAAGACCATCGTCGCCGCGCCGAACAACGCCACCGAGGCAAACATGATGCGGCCGGTATGGCGCTCCACCGGCCAGCGCGCCAGCACGAAGGACATCAGCAAGGCCCCAACGGCGGGCGCGGCGCGCAATAGGCCCAGCCCCAGTGGCCCGGTCATCAGGATTTCGCGCGCATACACCGGCAGCAGCGCCGTGGCGCCGCCCAGCAGCACCGCGAACAGGTCTAGGGAAATGGCGCCCAGCAACACCCGGTTGCCGCGAATATAGGTGATGCCCGCCAGCACCGTCGCCCAGGTCACCGGCTCGCGCGGTCGTACGGGCGTCGACGGCCGGATCAGCGCCGCAGCGGCCAGCGCCAGCAGGAACAGACCAGCAGCAACCGCATAGGTCACTTCCGCCCCCAGTGCGTACAGGCCGCCGCCCAGCGCCGGACCGGCAATGAACGCCGCCTGCCGCGCCGACCCGGTCAGGCTGAGCGCGGGCACCAGCTGCGCGGACGGCACCAGCGACGGCAGCATGGCCGACGCTGCCGGAAACTCGAAGGCGCGCACCGCGCCGATCAGGAACGCCAGCACCAGCAAACCGTTGCGGTCCAGCCAATGCTGCCCGCTGCCCACAGCCAGCACCGCCAGCAATCCGGCGTAAGCCGCCTGCCCCAGCATCATGATGCGGCGGCGGTCATGGTGATCGGCAACATGGCCGCCCGGCAGCGTCAGCAGCAGGATGGGCAGGAACTGCGCCAGCCCGACCATGCCCAGATCCCAAGGATCGCGCGTCAACGCATACACCTGCCAGCCGATGGCCACTGCCTGAATCTGGAAGGCGATGATCGAGAACATCCGCGACCACCAGAAGGCGGCAAAGGAACGATGACGCCAAAGGGAAGGCACCGGGTTGACGGACATGGGAACTGCACCTGCGGAGAGGGGCCTATCTTACCCGGAAAGCGGCCTTCCCGCCTCAACGCGCCACCGATCATCACGGCTGGCGGCATTTCACAAGCCGGATCGCCGTCGCCGTGACACGATCGCGCCCGGCCGCACGCCAACGGCCGTTATTTGCTATTGTTAACGGACATCTGTCCCCTCTTCCGGAAGCTCCCATGATCCGCGATCCGCTGAACGCCCTGATTCCCCACCTCAAGACCGGCGGCCGCCGCGTCGCCATGCCCGCCAACCTGGATGATGTCACCACCATCAACCACGACCGGGAATGCCGCCCGGCGGACGTCGGGCTGGATCAGGCCGCCATCGACAAGATCTGGGAAGCGGTCACCGCCTATTACCGCACCGGCCTGCACCCTGCGCTGACGCTGGTGATCCGCCGTCACGGCAAGATCGTGATGAGTCGCGGCATCGGCAAGGCACACGTCGGCGCATCCGGGGAATCGCTGGCCGACCATCACCTGCTGGCCGACGCCGACACGCCGATCTGCCTGTTTTCAGGGTCGAAGGCGGTCTCGGCGATGCTGATCCACAAGCTGAGCGAGGAAGGCAAGCTGAACCTGGACGATCCGGTGATGAAGCACCTGCCCGCCTACGCCGCCAACAGCAAGCATCGCACCACCATCCGCCAGTTGCTGACGCACCGCGCCGGCATCCGTGCCATGCCCATCGAGGACGTGACGCCGGAACTGATGTTCGACTTCGACGCGGTGGTAAAAATTCTCTGCGATTACCCGCCGATTGACCGGCCGGGCCGCGACCAGGCCTATCACGCCACCACGGCGGGCTACATCCTGGGCGCGGTGGCCATGGCCGCCTCGGGCGAAACCCTGCCCGGCCTGCTGAAGCGCATCATTGCCGACCCGCTGGGCTGCGAGCACATGACTTTCGGCATGCCGGAAGACCGCCGTCACGAAGTGGCGCTCAGCCTGTCCACCGGCCCGAAGCGCGTGCCCATCGTCAGCGACATGATCGCCCACCTGCTGGGCGGCGTGGAGGAAGGCGAAGTCACCGCCGCCATCAACTCGGCCGACGGGCTGTCAGCGGTCATTCCCGCAGCCAACATCTACGCCACGGCGGAAGAAGCCTGTCGCTTCTACCAGATGCTGCTGGACGGCGGCCGCTGGAACGGCCGGCAGGTGTTCAAGCCGGAAACCATCGCCGCCGCCATCAAGCCGGGCAAGCTGATGCTGGACCGCTCGATGAACGCGCCGGTACGCTACACCCCCGGCTTCATGCACGGCGAAAAGCTGTGGAGCCTGTTTGGCTTCAATACGCCCAAGGCCTTCGGGCATCTGGGCTTCATCAACATCCTGTGCTGGGCCGACCCGGAGCGGGACATGTCGGTGGCCTTCCTCAATACCGGCAAGAGCCTGGCACCGGAAGGCTTCCTGGGCTTCGGCAATGTGTCGCGGATGATCAGCCAGGTGATTCCGAGGGATGGGCGGTAAACGGGAAAGCCCGTTGCGTCCGGGCGTGATATCAGGTGCAATACGCCCCCACGCCCCCACGCCCCGTCCGGACCTTCCCCATGCCCGCGCTGATCTGCCCGCTGTGCCGCCTGCCCCTGCTGCGCGAGGCCGCCGTCTGGCGCTGCGACAACCGCCACAGCTTTGACGTGGCGCGCGAAGGTTACGTCAACCTGCTGCCGGTGCAGCAGAAGAAAAGCCGCGACCCCGGCGACAACCCCGAGATGGTGCAGGCCCGCCGCGACTTCCTGCAGGCCGGCTACTACGGCCCGCTGCGCGATGCGGTGATCGCCCGCCTGCAAGCCCTGAACCTCCACAGCCTGCTGGACCTGGGCTGCGGCGAAGGCTGGTACACCGGCGCGATGACCGCCGCCGCGACCGACATCACCGGTCTGGACATCGCCAAGCCGGCCGTGCGGCTGGCGGCGAAGAAGCATCCCGGCATCACCTGGCTGGTGGGCAGCGGCGCGGCCCTGCCCTTGGCCGATGCCTCCGTCGATGCGGTATGCAGCCTGTTCAGCCCGCTGCCGGTGGCGGAAATGCAGCGTGTACTGAAGCCCGGCGGCCATGTACTGGTGGCCCGCCCTGCCCCCGACCACCTGTGGAAAGTGCGCGAGGGCCTGTTCGGCGAAGTGCAGGCGCACCAACCCGAGAAATTCCTGCCGGAACTGCAAACCGCCTTCACCCTGGAGGAACAGGCGGAAATCCGTTTCCCGCTATCGCTGACGCAAACCGCGCTGAAACAACTGCTGGCGATGACGCCCTATGTCTGGAAAGCCCGGCCGGAACGGCGCGCGGCGCTGGAAGCCCACGAGGCTTTTGAGACGGAAGCAGCGTTTTCGCTGATGGTATTGCGGAAGGCCTGATCGGCACTGGCATTGCCGCACAGCGGGCGTTATTGTCGGGTGCAAATCCCGGAGACCGACGCCCGCCATGAAGTCCCTCAGCCAGTTGATTGACCCCGCCTTCCGCAAGCTGCTGTACACGCTGGACCACGCCGACCGCCAGGACGGCCTGCCCTTCGACCGGCCGGACATGCTGCTGCCGCACACCGACTCCAAGTTCTACGGCTGGACCCACTACGGGCTGATGATTCCCGACCTGCCCGCGCCGCACCGCTACTTCTCGATCATGTCGATCATCGGCACGCCCGGCGCGCAATGCTTCGACATCGATTATGCCCGCCGCGACACGCCGCGGAACAACGCCACCGTCGTTTCCGGCACCGCCGCCACCTACCCATCCCACTTCGGCTCCTATGCCATCGGCCGTCAGGGTGAATTCAGCGCCGATGGCCGTCTGGTCCGCTTCGGCGACGACGTGATCATTCGCGGCGGCTACCCGGAATACCACGTGCAGGCCAATATCGGCGGCTACGAGATCGAACTGCAGGTGCTGAATACCGACAAGGTCAGCTGGTTCATCAAGAACCCGGTCTACGAACACATCAGCCTGCTGTCGGAATACCGGGGCATGATCTGCGGCCCCGGCGGCTCGATGACCGTGTCCGGGCTGTGCGCCTTCGAGTACGGCGCCTGCATCAGCCCCTATGTGCTGCGCGACAAGCCGCTGCCGTGGAAACGCAAGGTGCCGCTGGACTTCTTTTTCTACAACATCATCAACATCGACGAGCGCACCCAGCTGCTGCTGAGCTACTGCACCATGAAGGGATTGTCCGTAAACCGCAGCGTGCTGATCCGCGGGCTGGATCGCTATACCCAGACCCTGCGCGATGTCGAGGTGACGGTCGAGGAATACCACCCGCAACCGGCAGTGTCGCCGGACGGCATCGCCATGAAACTGCCGCGTGTCTGGCGCTGGTTGGCGCGCGACAACGGCCGCACGGTGCTGGATCTGCGCATGACCCAGGACACGCCCTTCACCTACGGTCTGGGCAACGGCTATGTTGGCGGCGCCACCTTCAGCGGAACGGTGGAAGGCCGTGACGTCAAGGGCGGCTGTTATGTGGAATATATCGACGTGCGCGGTGTAGAATAACCCTGAACGGCTTACGCTTATGAAATGGATGGTCTATGCTGTCCTGACTTTCATCAAGGAGAAACCGCCATGACCATTTGCCCGATCGCCATTGCCGCCGGTTGCGCCAAGTGCCCCGCTTTCAAGGTTTGCCCGCTGAAGAGCGTGTTGGGCGACCAGAAGAAGGACGAGAAGCCGCAGGACAAGAAGTAATCCCGGGCGGAAAATCCATAAAAAAGGGGCGCTATCATGCGCCCCTTTTTTATGGCCGGCGTTTCAGGGCTTCAGTCGGCGGAACAGGCGGGTTCGCTGCACCGCGTCCATCACCCCCGGCATCAACCGCTTGCCCGCGTACAACACCCAGGCTTCCGGACTGACCGGCACCACCGCGCGATTATGGATGACCGCTTCGGCAATGGCTTCCGCCACCTTTTCCGGGCCGTAATTGCGCTTGCGATAAATGTCCACCACCTTGCCCTGCGACTGCACCATCGCGCCGTTGGTACGCATGGCGGAGACGATGTTGGTATTGATTACCCCCGGACAGATGGCGCTGACGCCCACGCCGAACTCGGCCATCTCCAGCCGCAGCGACTCCGACAAGCCCATCACCGCGTGCTTGCTGGCGGAGTACGCCGACATCTCCGGCGCGGCGTAATAACCGGCGGCGGAAGCGATGTTGACAATATGCCCGCCGCCGTTTTGCACCATGCGCTGCCCGAACACCTTGCAACCGTGCACCACACCCATGACATTGATGCCGAACACCCAGCTCCAGTCCTCCACCGGCGTGCTGAGGAAGTCGCCGGACGTGGCGACCCCGGCGTTGTTGACCAGTATGTCCAGCGCGCCAACCTTGCCGTGCACCCGGCCCGCCAAGGCTTGCATCGCCGCCCAGTCGGACACGTCCACCGATTCGGTCAGCACGTCCACACCCTTCTCCCGCAGGATACGTGCGGTTTCCTGCAGGCCTTCCGGATTACGGTCGCACAGCACCAGCCGCGCACCCAGGTCAGCGAACAGCAGCGCCGTGGCGCGGCCAATGCCCGAACCGGCTCCGGTCACCAGCGCCAGTTTGCCGTCAAAGGCGGGATGTCTCTGCTTTTTCATGGTGCTCTCCGGCGCTTAGCGCGTTTTCACCAGCCAATCATCCAGAATCTGCTGGAAATGCTCGGTGAAGGTTTCTTCCACCGGACGATAGCGCACGCCCAGCGCCTTGCTGCGGTTGTTGTCGAAGTGCACGGGATAACCGACGTTCTTCTTGATGAAATCTCGGCTGACGCTGCGGTCAAACAGCGGACCGAAGGCCCAGACCGCGAAGGTTGGCACTTCCATGGTCGGGAACGGGTAACGCTTGCCGAACTTGCCGCGCAGGATTTTGGCGATCTGCAGCATGGTCAGCTCCCCGGCGTTGAGGATATGGCGGCCGGAGGCTTCGGGCTTGAAGGCGGCCAGCACATGGGCGCGCGCCACTTCCCGCACATCCACCACGCCATAGGTCAGCTTCGGCACGCCGGTGCGCAGGCGGCCGTCGCCCATCTTGACCAGGGTGTCGATGCTGGCGGACTGGCTACCCTTGGTCAGCGACGGTCCATAGACCATCGCCGGGTTGATCGTCACCAGGTCCCAGCGCGACTGTGCCTGCTGCATCTTCCACGCCTCCTGTTCCGCCACGGTCTTGGAGAACTGGTAGGGGTTGTGGTCGACGGTGCTGGTGGTGTTCCAGTGGTCTTCGGTGAATGTGCGCGAGGGGATTTTCTCGATATCGCAGTTATCGCCGTAGATGGCGGCGACGCTGCTGGTCAGCACCACGCGCCGCACCGACGGGCAGGCGTTGACCGACTCCAGCACATTGCGGGTGCCTTCCAGCGCCGGACGCACCAAGGCTTCATTGGCATCGGTGAACCCTTCCAGCACAAAGGGCGAGGCGGTGTGCATGACGATGTCGCAGCCTTCCATCGCAGCGGTGAACGCCCCCTTGTCCAGCAGGTCGGCCTTGAACAGCTTGAGCGTGCCGGGGCTGTTTTCCGCCATCTTCAGCAGATGACCGACGCTGGAGGCCTTGTTGGGGTCGCGCACGGTGGCGTGTACGGTGCAGCCCTCTTCCAGCAGGTACTGGATGATCCAGCCGGCGATATAGCCGGATGCGCCGGTGACCAGGACGGTGGAGCGGCCGAGGCCGGGTTGGGTGACTTGGTTCATGGTGTCCGATGCCCTTGCGGTTGATTATTGTGAACGGGAATCATTCTGGGTCAGCTAGAGAATAAAGTGCGGCGCGATGGATTACTACCGCCCATTCGACGGCGGTCGCCCGGCAACCCGGTCAACCCCGCGGCTTCCCTTTCCGTCGGCCGCTTGTAGAATGACGGCCATGAAAACCATCGACCTCTTCTGCACCGTCATCGACAACTTCGGCGACATCGGCGTCTGCCGCCGCCTAGCCTTGCAACTGCATCGTGAATACGGCCATGCCGTGCGCCTGTGGGTGGATGACCTGGCCAGCTTCAGCCGCCTGGCTCCGGAGCTGGATACCCGCGCTGCCGTGCAAAGCTGGCAAGGGCTGGAGGTTCGTCACTGGGTCGAAGGCGCTGCCGACGGCGTCATCCCGGCGGACATCATCATTGAAGGCTTCGGCTGCCGCCTGCCCGAGTCCTTTCTGAATGCAATGGCGCAAAAGCAACCCGCGCCGGTCTGGCTGAACCTGGAATACCTTTCCGCCGAGGACTGGACGTTGGGCTGTCACGGCCTGACCTCGCCGCACCCGCGCCTGCCGTTGCGACAGCACTTCTTCTTTCCCGGTTTCGACCCGCGCAGCGGCGGATTGCTGCGCGAGCGCGACCTCCTGACGCGACGCGATGCCTTCCAGCGCGACCCGGCCACACAGCGGGCCTTCTGGGATTATCTGCACTGCCCGGAAGCGATGCAGGCCGGAAAGCGCATCTCACTGTTCGCCTACGAAAACCCGGCGGTCCCCGCCCTGCTGACGCAACTGGCCGGGGAGTCAGAGCCGGTTTTGCTGGCGGTTCCCGAAGGCCGGGTGCTGGCGGAAGTCAGCCGCTGGTGCGGCCGCGAGCTGCGCGCCGGGGACCACCTGACGCAGGGAAGCCTGAGCATCGCGGTGTTGCCCTTCCTGTCGCCGGACGATTACGACCGCCTGCTGTGGGCCTGCGACCTGAATTTCGTGCGCGGCGAGGACTCGTTCATCCGCGCGCACTGGGCCGGGCGACCGCTGGTATGGCACATCTATCCGCAGGACGATGCCGCCCACATGGTCAAGCTGGAGGCCTGGCTGGCGCTGTGCCGGGAGAGCCTGCCGGCAAGCTGGCTGGAACTGCAACGGCAATGGAATCACGGCGCCATCGACGCGGCCGGACTGTTCCGCGCCTGGCCCGAAGTCATCCGTGGCAGCGCCGCATTCTGCCGCCATTTGTCCGATCAGTCCGACCTGGCCGCCCGACTTGAAGAATTTTGTGCTGAACGGTGATGCGTTTTCAGCCGGGTCAGGTAAAATGCGCGCCTTATTCCCCCATGACTACTATGTGAAACATCATGAAGACAGCAATGGAACTCCGCGCCGGTAACGTGTTCATGTCCGGCAACGACCCGATGGTCGTTATCAAAGCTGAATACAACAAGTCGGGCCGCAACGCTGCCGTCGTCAAGATGAAGCTGCGCAACCTGCTGAACGGTTCCATGACCGAAACCGTGTACAAGGCCGACGACAAGCTGGACCAGGTCATTCTCGACAAGAAGGACGTGACCTTCTCCTACTTCGCCGACCCGATGTACATCTTTGTCGACGGCGATTACGAACAGTATGAAGTCGAGAAGGAAAACCTGGGCGACGCCATCAGCTTCATCGAAGACGGCATGGAAGAAGTGTGCGAAGCCGTGTTCTACAACGGCAAGGCCATTTCCGTCGAACTGCCGACCACCATCGTCCGCACCGTCACCTACACCGAGCCGTCCGCCCGCGGCGATACCTCCGGCAAGGTCATGAAGACCGCCAAGCTGGCCAACGGTCATGAAATTTCCGTGGCGGCCTTCATCGAAATCGGCGACCGCGTTGAAATCGATACCCGCACCGGCGAGTTCAAGTCCCGCGCCAAGAACTAAGGTTCTTCGCGGTAAAAAAAAGGAGCCTGTCGGCTCCTTTTTTGTTTTTCACGCCCGGTCTCAACCGGCCAGCACCGCGCGGGTGTCATTGGCGGCTCCGGTCGTCGGCAGGCGCAGCATGTCCACCACGTCATCGCCAAACCAGCCTTCCATCTGCTCGATCAGCTCCAGGAAATGCCGGGCGCGCGCTTGCTTGGACAGCTTGAACGGCTGGTCGCCCAATTTGGAGCTGTCGCTGTCGTTGACATAGAACACCACCAGGTGGCCCTGCTTCTGCGCCTGTTCAATCACCTCCAGGGAAGGGTTGTCGACGCTCAGCACCACCACATCGGCAAAGCCCTCTTCGCTGTATTGCCAGGTGACATGGGGACGCTTGCCAAAGGTGTTGAGCAGGGACTTCAGCAGCGCGCGCTCACGCTCGATATCGGAAAGGACCTGGACAGTTCGGACGGTGCGCATGATGAAGTCTCCTTGAAGCGGCACAAAAAACGTTAATACACCGTTAACTGCAAGGCGGATGCCAGCGCGGGAAGCTGTCTCCTGATTTTGTGAACAGTGTCTGAATTAAGGCAGCGCAAGGGTTTCAGGATGTGACACACATCACAGGTCAACCCGGCGAACGGTCGTTAAAACGCGATGAAAGTCGATGCGGGTCACCCGGACAGGTGACCCAAAATGTCAGAAAGCGGCAATCCGCCTCAGGGCGTGGTCACGCCGCCGGACGGCAGCGGGGCGTCCTTCGGCCACAGCAGCCAGATCTGGCCCTGCTGCTTCATCTTGCCCGCCAGCTCGCCGGGCTGGTCGCCGAAGCCCCAGAAGAAGTCGGCGCGGATCGGTCCGGCAATGGCGCCGCCGGTATCCTGGGCATGCACCATGCGGTTCATGGCCTTGCCGCTGTTGGGACGGGTGGTGGCCAGATAGAGCGGTGTGCCCAGCGGCACGAACTTGGGATCAATGGCGACGCTGGCCTCGTCGGTCAGGGGCACGTTCAGCGCGCCGATGGGGCCGTCCGTGCCGGGCAGGATGCGGAAGAACACCTGGCTGGGATTGGCGTTGAGCATTTCCTGCAAACGTTCGGGATGCGCCGCCGCCCAGGCGCGGATGCTTTGCATGGAGGCTTGGTCCAGCGTCAGCTCGCCCTGGTCCACCAGCCAGCGACCGATCGACTTGTAGGGGTGACCATTCTGGTCGGCATAGCCCAGACGGATCATCGAGCCGTCGTCCAGCTTGATGCGTCCCGAGCCCTGCACTTCCATGAAAAAGGCCTCGACGGCGTCATCCGCCCACGCCAGCACTTTCGGGTTGCCGGTCAGCTTGCCGCTGCTGATGTCGGCGCGGCTCCAGTAGGGGGTCACGGTCTTGCCGACCAGACGGCCGCGCACGCGCCGTCCCTTCAGTTCAGGGTACAGGGAGCCGATGTCCAGCGTCAGCAAATCTTCGGGTACGCTGAAAAATGGCACGCGACCGGGCTTCGCGCTGAGGCCGCCGGTCAGCAGCGGTTCGTAATAGCCGGTAATCAGGCCGCTTTGTGCGCCGGTGCTGCTTTCAATCCGCCACGGCGAAAAACGCCGCTCGAAAAACTCGCGGACGGTCTCGTCATCCTTCGGGTCCAGCATCACAGCCTCGGCACAGGCATCCTTCCACACCGGCCGCGACGCCAGCCGCTTGCAGGAGTTCAGCCAGGCGGGCCAGGTGGCCAGCAGCTTCTCGCCGGGCCAGTCCGGCAGGGCAATCCATTCGGCGGGCAGGTAACGCGCGGTCGGGGCTTCCGGTTTGGGCGGCACTTCCGGCTTGACCGGTTCGGTCTTGCCCGGTTCCGGCTTGGGAACCACGGGGGGGACGGGATGGGACACGCAACCGGCAAGGATGGCGAAGCTCAGGACCAGCAACAGGGAACGCATGCGGGTTTTCCAAAAAGTGAAGGGAACGGGTCGGGCGCGATTATCGGGGAAAACGCATCCGGCTGACGAGCGGATTTGTCCGAGAATGTTATCCCGGACGGCGGCCGTAGCCTAGGTGCGGCCGATTTCCTTGCGGTAAGCCGCCAGTCCCTTCGCCGCCTGCTTGCGGATGGCGTTCTTCACCAGCGGCGTGCCGCCGAGCAGCCAGCCCTTCAGCCCCAGGGCCTGCCCGGCCCAGCGCCACAGGTGGAAGCGGTCGGTATGGGTGATGATCTTGCCGTCCTTGAAGGTGAAGCTGGCGCGGATGTCGTTGACGACGGTGTTGCCGGTCTGGCTGAAGGTGTAGGTGGCCACCCAGTGCGCCTCGCCGGTCTTGTCATCGGCGCGCACGTCGTCGAAGGTCAGGCTGAAATCCTTGGCGCGCGAGGCCAGCATCCGCCACATGTCGGCGGCTTCATCACCCTGCAGCTTGGGGAATACCGGGTCAGTGAAGCGCACGTCGGGGTGGTAGCAGGCGGCCATCGTTTCGGCGTCCAGCTTTTGGAAGGCTTCGTAAAAAGTGGTGATCAGTTGGGCGTTGGGGTGCATGACGGCATCTCCGGCTCGGTCGGGCAATGGCGCATTATGGGTGAGAAACGGCGCGTTCAGCCAGAGGCTTTCAAACTAGGTTGCGACGATAGCGGCCCGGCGTTTCCCCGAACCAGCGCTTGAAACTCTTCTGGAAATTGCTCTGCTCGGAAAAACCCAGCAGGAAAGCGACTTCGCCCAGGCTGAGGCCGGGATCGCGGATGTAGGCGGCGGCCAGCGTTTGCCGCACCTCGTCCACCAGTTGCGAGTAGGTAAGCCCCAGCTCGCCCAGCCGCCGTTGCAGGGTGCGCGCATGGATGCCCAGCGCCGCCGCCAGCTCCTCCTGCGACACCGCGCCACGCCCCAGCCGCGCCGCCAATTGCTGCCGCAATTGCGACAGGAAGCCGTCATCGCGGCTGAACAGTTGCAGCTGCTGTTCGGCCAGCCGCGCCATGGCCTGGCAGACCTCGGGATTGGGTTCCGGCAGGGCGTAATCCAGCATCGACAGCGGCACCGCCAGCCGGTAGACAGGCTGGTCGAAACGGATCGGGCAGGCGCACAGGCGTTGCAGTGCCGAGGCATCGGCAGGGGCGGCGTAAGCCATGTCCACGCGCACCAGGCGCAGGTCATCGCCCATCACCATGCGGCTGCAGGCCAGCAGCCCGGAGAGGTTGTAGTCGGCCAGATAGCGGTTCTGCCGCCACTGCGCGTTGGTGTGCCAGTGAATCACCAGCGTCTCGCCGTCCGGCTCGATGCGCGGCGCCCCAACATCCATGGCCAGCGACTGGTAGCGCGACAGGTAGCCCACCGCCTCGCGCCCCCACTGGCAGCTGAGGGCGGCATAGGCGGCAGCGCCGTAATAGCCCAGCCGCATCAGTTCCCCGGCGTGCAGGCCGATGTCCTCATCGCCCAGCAATTCCGCCGCGCGGCGGAACAAGCGGTGGCAATCCGCGACGGAGACGCGGCCCTCGCGTTCGGCCGGATCAATGCCGAAATCCGCCAGCAGCTCCGGCAGGGACAGGCCCTGCCGCTGCACATATTCGAAAAAGGCGCGCAGATAATTGACGGCGACCGTGCGGGACACGGGCGCGGCGCTTGAGCCGGTTTGCGGTGACGCCAAGGCTGACCTTCCTGATGCTGCGCCGGGACAACCCGGCCGCCCGACTATAGTGAAAGCGCCGCGCATTTGCCATGTGCGGCGGTCGGTTGTCGCACAGCGACAGTTTTGCTGTCGCAATCGGCTAAGACGGGTGATGGCGGCGCGGCCAATAATCGGGGCCTCGCCATCGTCCGCCGCGCCCACAAGGCTTGGGGCGGGCACCGGCTGTCCACAGGAGTTGACGATGTTCGTTTACATGCCGCCCGGCACCATGCCCGTGGCACTGATGCTGCAGCACGGCCCGATGATCCGGACGTGGCTGCGGTTGTTCGTGAAGTCGATGCTGGCTGCTTACCTGCCCAAACGACCGCACGCGGAATACCGTCCCGTCATTGAAACCATCGACCCGCCCGCGCGCTATCTGGTTGAAGCCTATCAGGACTGGTGCGGCGTCGCCCGCCCTGATGCGCTGACCGTACCGCCGCACCTGTTCTGCCAGTGGGGCCTGTCGCCTGCACTGCGCATGTTCGACCAGTCGCCCTACAATCTGGCGGAAGTGATCAATCAGGGGGTGTCGATGCGCGTCTACGCGCCGCTGCCCGCCGGACGGCGGCTGATCGTGCGCGCCAGCCTGGAGTCGATCATCGAGTCCGGCGGCGTGACGCAGGTGGCGGTGCGCATCACCACCGGCACCGCCGAGCAGCCGGAGCGAGTGGTGGCGATCCTGCATTCGGCCTTCCTCAAGCCCGGCGCCTCGCAGCGTGCGGCAATGACCAAGCCGTTCAAGGCCGCCACCAAGGCCTGGGCCTTCAGCGGCCACTGGCAGGCCGAACCCGGCGACGGCCGCCAGTTCGCGCTGCTGACCGGCGACTTCAACCCGATCCACTGGCTGGACAGCGCCGGACGCAAGTCGCCCTTCGGCCGCACTGTGCTGCAAGGACTGGGCATGTTCGCCCGCACTTATGAGCAGTTGGCGCGGCAGGGCCGCATCCGGGAAATCGAGGTGCGCTTCCAGCGGCCGGTGCCGCTGCCTTCCGGGGTGCTGGCGGTGGAAACCGCCCCGGCGGCCGACAACGGCTGGCACGTGGTGCGGCTGGTGGACGCCGACCAGCGCGCCTGCCTGACCGGCCGCTACCGCTAGGCTTAGCCGTGCAGGAAGCGCCCCAGTTCACGGATGAACTTCAGCGGTTCGTCCACCATCGGGGCATGCCCGGATTTGTGGAAACGCACGATCCGGGCGTTGGGCGCGTAATCGGCAATCGCCATCTGCCCGGCCGGGGCGTACAGCGGCGACTTCATCCCCACCATCACCGTGACCGGCAGCGCGCACTGCCGCAGCGCCTGCCGGTAGTCGTGACTGCCGACGGTATACGCGCGCAGGTAGGCGCGGCAGTCGTCCAGCCGGGTCAGCGGCAGGCGCTTCGACAGTTGTCCGGGACTGGCCAGCAGTTGCCGCACCAGCGGCTTCAGCAAGGGTTTGCCACTCATGGCGACCGCGACTTCCGCCAGCGTCGCCGCCGCTTCCCGCCGCGCAACCGGGGGTAATTCGCCCAGATGGGTCAGCCCGGCATGTTCATCCAGCAGGTCGCCCAGCCGGTGCATCTGCCCGAACAACTCGTCCTGACGCAGGCCGAACAGGCCGTGACTCCAGTCCGAGCGGTTGGCCACGCACGGCGACTGGTCAATATGCAGATAGCGGCGCACGCCGTGCAGACCCGCCTCGCGGTTCAGGTGCAGCGCCGTCGAACCACCCAGCGAGATGCCCGCCAGCAGGAAGTCGTGCAGGTGCAGCCCGGCAATCAGGTCCTGCACATCCTCCATGTGGTTGTGGAAGACATCGGTCTGGTTCAGGCGGACCCCGGCGGATTTGCCGTGACCGCGAAAGTCCGGCAGGTAAAAACGGAACCGGCCCAGATAGGGCAGGATGAACGGCAGCCAGTGCGCGCTGTGCATGCCCAGACCGGGCAGCATCAGCACCGGCTGGCCGCGACCGACGATGCGGACATACAGCGACTGGCCGTCGCGGACACGAATGAAGGGCATGGGAAAACTCCGGCTGGACGACAGGTGACCCCGGACTATACCCTTGGGCTTTCCCCTTGCGAAAGCCCGCCGAGCCCGTCATGCGCCGCCTGTCCGTATTGATCACCACGCTGTCCCTTTTCGCTACCGCCGCGCAGGCCTGCGGCCCCGACGGCTGCACCGCCGAACTGACGCTGAGCGCCCGGCAATGCGGGCTGGCGGCGCTGCCCTTCCTGTCGCCGGAAAACGATACGCGCATGAACCTGGCGCTGGTGCTGGCGGAAAAGGGACTATACAAAGCCCGCCCCTGGGCGCTGCCCGCCGACGGCTACCCGCCGCTGTTCGCCGCCGACTACAACATGCAGCAGTTGATGAGCGAGGACGATGCCGCCGCCTCCGGCAATGACTCCGCGCCCACGCCGCCCGCCGTGCTGGGCGCGCTGGGCCTGCCCGACAGCGCCTGGCAGCCGGTGACGGACAGCTGGGGCAACTATCCGGCTACGGCCTGCCAGTCGAACGCGGGGGCCGCCGTCACCGGCTTCCTGGAAGCCCTGCAACAGGCCGCCCTGCCCGCCGCCGACACCCGCGCGCTGGCGCAGGCGCGGCTGCAACTGACCGGCCAGTGCGAGGGCAATCTCAAGCCGCCGCCCGCCGGGTTTCCGGAAAAAGGCGCGGGCGCGGAATTCACCCGCTACCTGCAAGCCGCCGCCGCTTTCTACAACGCGCAGTATGATCAGGCCGACGCCGGTTTCGCCGCGCTGACCGGGGCCGCCTCGCCGTGGATTGCCGAGACCGCCCGTTACCTGCTGATCCGCACGCCGCTGAACCGGGCGCAGCAGAATGCCGTCGGCGAATGGGGCGACCTGGATCTGGCCAAGGTCGACCAGGCCGCCCTGCGCCGCGCCGAAGCACGCATTGACGACTACCTCCGCCTCTATCCGCAAGGTCGTTACAACGCCTCGGCGCGGCGGCTGTACCGCCGGGTGGACTGGCTGCAGCAGGACAGCGAATCGCTGGCGCGCCGCTTTACCGAAGCCTTCCGCAGCGGCGACGGCAATTACTTCCTGCTGATCGAGCTGGACCACAAGCTGCTGGACCGCATGCCCGCCAAGGCCCCGGCCGCCCTGCCGGAGCTGTTGCTGGTGGACGGCCTGCGCAACCTGCGCGCGCCCTCGCCCTGGGCCTCGCCGGAGGAACAGGCCGCCAAACCCACGGCGGCGGCGCTGAAGCAACGGATTGCCGACGCCGGCTGGCCGACCGCCCCGGACTGGCAACCGTACCTGCTGGCGATGCAGCGCTATGAGATTGACCATGACTACGCGGCCGCCGCCAAGGCCACCGCCCTGCCCGACGACGCCCCGCGCAGCCTGCTCAACTTCAGCACCCGCGTGCTGCACGGCCTGTCGCTGGCGGCGCTGAAACGCTGGGACGAAGCGGAAGCGCACTGGCGGCGGCAACTGGCGCAGGAAAGCGATCCCGCCCGGATCACGCTGCTGCAACTGACGCTGGCGATGACGCTGGAACGCGCCGACCGGCTGGCCACGGTGCTGGCCGCCGACTCCCCGATTACCCAGCCGCTGTTCCGGCAAACGGTGCTGCCGGTGGCCTCGGCACCGCTGTTACGTCAGGCGGTGGTTGCCGCGCACCTGAGCCCGGAGGAACGCGGCGCGGCGCACTGGCAACTGCTGGCCAAGGACCTGACGCGCGGCCTCTACACCGACTTCGCCCGCAACCTGACCCTGGCGACTCCGGCCGCCATTTCCCCGGATACCACCGTCACCTCGCCGGACTACGGCTGCACCCCCATCGCGCAACTGGCGGCGCGGCTGGCGGAAGCCCCCGGCGACGCTGCCGCCACCAACTGCCTGGCCGACTTCTTCCGGAATCAAACCGACTACGCCTTCCCCGGACAACCGGACGGCGCGCTAGGCAGCGGCCCTGACCGTTTCGGCGGCGTGGCGCGCACCAGCTTGGACCTGTACCGGCAAGTGATCAATGCCCCGGATGTCAGCGACAACCACCGCGCCTACGCCCTGTCGCGGGCGCTGAGCTGCTTCGCCACCAGCGGCAACAACCACTGCGGCAACGCCGACATTCCGCGCCGGGAACGCCAGCGCTGGTTCACCCTGCTGAAAACCCGCTACGCCAAGACCGAGTGGGCGAAGCGGCAACGGATCTGGTGGTGAAACGCATCGCATGGCTGGCGGCGGCGCTGCTGGTCGCGCAGTCCGCCTTCGCGGCGGTGCAGGCCGGCGATTACCGCCAGTTCTGGCTGTGGGCGGGCGTGCGGGCGCAGCCGGAAGTGCTGCGTCAGGCGCAAACCCTGTATGTGCTGCAAGGCGAAATCTCCGGCACCGGCCCGAGCGCGGAACTGCATATCCAGGGGATCAACCCGGTGCGGCTGGCGACGCCCGAGGTCTGGCTGTCGTGGCGGGTGCAGCGACTGGACTGGACACCGGACATCGTCAAGGCGCTGGCGCGCCGCGCGGCGCTGTGGCGACATCGCGGCAGCCGTGTCGCCGGTATCCAGATCGACTTTGACGCCCGCAGCCTGCGCCTGGGCGACTATGCCGCCTTCCTGCGGCAACTACGGCAACAACTGCCCACCGACTGCCGCCTGGGCATCACCGGCCTGCTCGACTGGACGCAAACCGGCGATGTCGACACGCTGAATCGTCTGCAAGGCGTCGTGGATGAAATCGTGGTGCAGACCTATCGCGGCCGCCGCACCGAACCCGGTTATGAACGCTACCTGGACAGCCTGTCGCGGCTGGACATTCCCTTCAAGATCGGACTGGTGCAGGACGGAGACTGGGACTCCGGCTGGCAAGACCGGCTGCGGCGCTTGCCCGCTTACCGGGGTGAGGTCATCTTCCTGCTGAACAGCCGCATCGACACTGCGCCGTGATAGGCGCACAATATTCAAGGGTAATAGACGTTTTTCAAGGGAGCTCGGGACATCATGGGGCATTTCATCACCGGCCTGATCGCCGCCAACACCGTCCTTGCCGATCTTTCCCGTCGGCATGCCCTGCCTGCCCCGGTGCCGTTGACGCAGGGCCTGTCCTTGCTGCCGCTGCGTGACGATGATCTGGACCGGTGGCTGCCGGGACCGCTGCACGGCTTTCCCGAAGGCTTCACTTACCTGTCCTCCCAACTGATCGACTATCTGCTGACCGCCTCGTTGTCCGGCCCCATCGCCTATATTGAAACCGATTACAGCGGCGGCGCGGGCGCACAGGGCGCGGCCGTCTTCCGCGCGGGGCATCTGGCCATGCAACCGGTCTCCGCCGCTACCGGCCCCATCAATCAGGCTCTGGCCCTGCTGGGCGTCCGGATTACGGAACCGGCCTACGACGCGTTCGAAACCCTGGGCCTGAACCGGCACCGTCATACCGAGGAATGGCTCACCGAATCCCGGTAACTCCCGATCCGCTGGCAACCATCACGACAGCTCCGCGCAAACAGTTTGACAATCATCAAACAGTTCGATAATTTTGACACTGTCAAATCACAGCCGGAGTTACCCCGATGACCGCTTCCACGCACGCGCCCATCCAGACCAAACTGATCGACGGCAAGGAACGCTATTACGAGCCCGCCCCGCAAGGCATCGACGTCGAGGCCTTCCGCCAGGTCGTCACCAGCCGCCGCTCGGTGCGCAAGTTCACCGCCAAGCCGATTCCGAAGGAAGTCGTGGACGACTGCCTGGATCTGGCGATGCTGGCCCCCTGCTCCTCCGGCCTGCAACCCTGGGAGTTCTATGTGGTGCGTTCGTCCGGCAAGAAAGCCAAGCTGGTCAAGGCCTGCATGAGCCAGTGGGCGGCAAAGAGCGCGGCGGAACTGATTGTCTGCGTGGCGCGCACCGACCGCGTCAACGAGTTCTCCAAGAAAATGATGCGCGACTGGCCGATGCCGGAAGTACCGCCGCTGGTGAAGCGTTACTACCAGATGATTCCCTACAACTACATGCCCGGCCCGCTGAACAGCTTTGCCCGGGTGAAGAAGGCGGCGATCTCGGTGGGCGGCATCTTCACGCCGCTGCCGCGTGGTCCGTTCACCGAGGACGAGGTCAAGCTGTGGGCTGCCAAGAGCGCCGCGCTGGCCTGCGAGAACCTGGTGCTGGCCTTCCGCGCGCACGGCTACGACACCTGCATGATGGAAGGTTATGACGAGGCCCGCGTCAGCAAGCTGCTGAACCTGCCGGACGGCGCTTTCCCTATTATGGTGGTGGCTGCCGGGGAACGTGCTGAAGACGGCGTGTTCTGGCCGCAGGTGCGTTTCGAGCGAGAACTGTTCGTGCATGAAGTCTGAACGGAGCCGACCGGCATGAGCGCCATCACTGTCCGCCGCAGCCGCTTCGATGCGGAGCGACCGCTACCGCGTCACTACTTCCGGGGCCAGTCGCCGCTGATGTCGCACCTGCTGACAGCCTTGTCGATCACCTTCCCGGACGGCGAGCAATTCTTTGTGCATAGCGTGCGCAATGTCCGCGACCGGGTGACCGATCCGCAGTTGCAGAAGGATATTTCGGCGTTCATCGGGCAGGAAGCGATGCACTCGCAGGCGCACGCCCGCTTCAATGCCGGTATCCAGGCGGACGATTACCGCCTGCAGGATTTTGAGCCGCAAATGCAGGCGGGCATGGCCACCCTGCGCACCCGTTCACCGCGCCGTCAACTGGCGGCGACGGTGGCCTATGAACACTTTACCGCCCTGATTGCCGCGCACCTGCTTAGCCGTCCGCAGCTGTTCGACGGCTTTGACGACAACCTGCGGCAGTTGTGGCTGTGGCATGCGCTGGAGGAGCTGGAGCACAAGGCGGTGGCGTTCAATGTCTATCAGGCGGTGTTCGGCAGCGGGCCGGAGAGTCTGGCGCAGCGGCGGCGCAGCATGCGCACGGTGTCGGTGGGCTTTGTGATGGGCGTGGCGACCATGACCGGCAACCTGCTGTGGCAAGACCGCAAGGCTAGTCTGGGCAGTCCGCGCAAGTTGCTGCTGAATGTGCGTGATGCGGCTTATCTGGCGGATATGGTCGTCAGTACGCTGCCGCATTATCTGGCGTTTTATAAGGCGGGGTTTCATCCGGATGAGGTGGATCATGGGGCGTTGATTGCGAAGTGGCGGAGGGTGTTGGATGCATAAGCCCTGCCGGTTTCATCAAGACGGCCGGGCATGACGGCCGCCAGATCTACGGCACACGGTCGGCTGGAATGCAAGGAGGGTCGTTGTCGGGATTTTGGGGGTGTGGTAGCTTGTGGTTGTTGCGGCACGGGGCTTTGCGGGAAATGTGTTCCGTCTTCCATGCCGTTTCTGGAAAATACAGGCACCGAATTTGGTGTCGATTTCAAAGCTATATCTTGGATGGAGTTCTGACTCATGTCGGATGGCAAAGATTATGAGATATTTGTTCAAAGTCTCCAGCAAGCGCTTCTGAATTCCGATGAATTGGGAGGCCAACGAAATATAGAAATAGAAAGAAATAAAAAAATTATTGATAATTCAGGTATTGAGCGTGAGTTTGACCTGTATTGGGAATACGAATTGGCTGGCGTCACATATAAAACCATTATTGAATGCAAGGATTATGCATCAAAGGTTTCCATAGATAAAATTGATGCTTTAATCGGAAAAATTAGAGATATACCCGATTTAAAGCCTGTTTTTGCCACCAAAACAGGATATCAAAGCGGAGCAGAGAAAAAGGCTAAAAACAATCGCATAGACTTACTAATTGTTCGTGAACAAAGAGACGATGACTGGGAAGACAAAGATGGCAACCCATTCATACGCGAATTTAATATTGAAATGAATTGCCTTACATCTCCTAGAATAACAAGCTTCGTGCCTGTAATTGACAAGGCTTGGTTAAAAGAAAACACTTCATTAGAGCCAGGTCAATTCCATTTGTCAGGACTCAATAATGCAATATTTATTGATGATAAATCACGAGGCGAATATTACTCATTATATGACCTGCAGCAAAAGCTTGATGGCAATGAAGGCAAAAGGGTTAATGTTAGTTATACATTTGAAGATGCTTATTTAGTTGGCGATAGCTTGCGGCTGAAGATGCTTTCTTGTGATGTTGAATATATTCAATCAAGAATAATATCGAATACTATAAATATAGACTTTCAAAAGAGCTGATGGGTGTAATTGAGTATTTACATAAAGGCAATTCAACAGCAATCTTTAAACAAAAAATTGTTAAAGACTGGAAATAAGCGCCGTTAACAGATATAACTTTTTCTTCAAGTGCGATAACGCCCCAGCTAATTATGGGGTATTTTTTGATGGCGCTGAGGTAGCCTCAGCTTTTGATTTTACTGTAGGGCGTTACGTCTTAAGCATTAGTTTGCGGTCAAGGAAGCATGATCACATCGAAAGATTTCAGAGACACGAGACTCGCATCCGTTGCGATCTCCTATAACTGGCAATCGTCAGAGCACTGTGTGGACCTAAACGTAGTCGACTACGAAGGTGTGCAGAGATCATTCCGCATATTTGGCTTGTCTGAATATGTGATGTATGACGATTTTCTTTGCTCAGACATCAGCCAATGCACTTTGATAGTTACTCAAGATGAGGTGTATCTGTCGCTCGACCCTTTTCTGGAGGGAGAGAGGTCAGATAAGGACAATATGGCTTTCACTGGTGTTCGCATCGAGAGAATCAGTGTTGGCCGCTAACCATTCTATAAGGAACCTCCCCGTCAACCCTTCGCCACGATGAAGGGCTTTGCCGAACAGGGCCTGTCAATAAAAAAGGGGCCTTCCGGCCCCTTTTTCATTTACCCCGCCGACATCAAGCCGCCCGTTGCGCCTTCCCCACCGGGTTGGAAAACTCCATCACCCCGTCATCAATCGGCTTGTAACGCAGCGTCCCCAGATCCAGCATGTAATTCATGTAGACCTTCCACGGCGCCTTGTTGCCCTGCTTCGGCAGATGCGCCAGCGCGCGCTGGATGTAGCCGGAATGCATCTCGACAAAGGCTTCCTGCTTCACCGACGGGTCCTTGTTCACCGGCATGCTCTGGCGCAGGCCGCGCTTGTCCATCTGGTTCAGCACGCGGCAGACGTATTCGCTGCTGATGTCGGCCTTCAGCGTCCACGAAGCATTGGTGTAACCGAAGACCATCGCCAGGTTCGGCATACCCTCGAACAGGATGCCCTTGTAGTTCATGCGCTCGGTCAGGTTGACCGGCTTGCCGTCCACGCTGAAGGTGGCGCCGCCCATGATCTGCAAATCCAGGCCGGTGGCGGTGATGATGATGTCCGCTTCCAGCTCCTGACCGGACTTCAGCTTGATGCCCTTTTCGGTGAAGGTGTCGATATGGTCGGTGACCACCGAACCCTTGCCCTGACGCAGCACCTTGAACAGGTCGCCGTCGGGCACCGCGCACAGGCGCTCGTCCCACGGATTGTAGCTGGGGGTGAAGTGCTTCATGTCCACCTTGCCCTCCAGCTGGCGACGGGTCAGCGACAGCAGCAGGCGGCGCACCGGCTTCGGCTTCTTCTTCGCCAGGTTGAAGAAGCCCAGCGTCAGCGACACGTTCTTGGCGCGGGTGATGCGGTAGACCGCCTTCTCCGGCAGGAAACGGCGCAGGCCGGTGGCGATCGGGTCCTTCTCGGGAATGGTGACGATGTAGGTCGGCGAGCGCTGCAGCATAGTGACGTGCGCGGCCTTGTCGGTCATGGCGGGCAACAGCGTCACGGCGGTGGCGCCGCTGCCGATGATCACCACCTTCTTGCCCGCGTAATCCAGGTTTTCCGGCCAGTGCTGCGGATGGATGATCTGGCCCTTGAAGGTGTCGCGGCCGGGGAAGTCCGGGGTGTAGCCCTTGTCGTACTTGTAGTAGCCGGTGCACATCCACAGGTAGTTGCAGGTCAGCTGTTCCGTTTCGCCGGTGGCGGTGTTCTGGATGTTCAGTGTCCAGCAGGCATCGGGCGTGGACCAGGCGGCGCTGACAATCTTCTTGCCGTAGCGGATGTGGCGGTCAATGCCGTTCTCGCGGGCGGTTTCCTGGATGTAGCTGCGGATGGAAGGGCCGTCGGCGATGGCCTTGGGGTTGGTCCAGGGCTTGAAGCTGTAGCCAAGGGTGTACATGTCGCTGTCGGAACGGATGCCGGGATAGCGGAACAGATCCCAGGTGCCGCCGATGGCCTGACGGCTTTCCAGGATGGCGTAGGTCTTTTTCGGGCAGTCGCGTTGCAGGTGGAAGGCCGCGCCGATACCGGACAGGCCGGCGCCGACAATAATGACATCAAGATGCTGGCTGGACATGAAAACTCCCGCGGGTTGGGTCAGTGTTCCGGCGTCATACGCCTGAAGTATCGTTTTCCGATAGAAACATCTTACCGGCCGCGAAATCAAGCACGATAGTCCAACTCGGGTCAAAATCTTGTCATTTGGGGCCGTCAGTTATCATCCGGATCGTCCTGTCCGGCGGAGAGTTCATCCATTGCGGGCGGCGCGGAGGCCGCCGGGGTGGCGGCGGGAGCCGCTTCCGCCGGCTCCGGCATCGGCTTGGTCATGTCATATTCCTTTTCGATTTTGGCCACTTCCTTCGCATCGTTGGCCATGTTCAACGCCCGCAGCCGGTCGCGATAAGCCGCATGCATGCAACCCAGATCGGGACAGGTATCGCGGACTTCATTTTCCCAGGTTTCCTCATCGGCCTTTTCCGCCGCATCGGCATGCTTCATCAGTCCGGCGATGACGTTGTCAGCGGCGGCCAGCGCCGGGTCGGTGCAAAGGATGCGCTGGGTTTGCGACGCCGCTTTGGCGCAATCAAACGACGGCGACCAGCCGGCATGGGCCAAAGGCGCTTCCTGCTGCAGGCGGCGACGATCATCCGGGCGGAGCGGATGCTGCAAAATCAATGTTTCCGAGAGCAGCCCGTCCTGGTCCAGATGAATGGCCGGTGCGCCCTGAATGGCATCCATGCCCTGAAAAGTCCAATTCGCCAGCAAGCCGGAATCGGTCCGGACCGACATTTGCAGCAGTCCTTCCCGCCGGTCGGCCCCGATGCCCTGGACCGGCAGCCGGTGGCCGCCCGCTTCCAGCAGGTAACTGTCGCCTTCACGCTCAATCACGTAGGTGCGGCCATCCGACAACCCTTTCCAGACACCGGCGACATTGGGAACCGATCCCCAGAGCGAAAGCAGGAAAAAACCGGCTCCGGCCGTAATGATCAGGGCACAGATGCCCGCCAGAATCAGTTGCGGTTTAAGGCGACGACTGCGGGAACGACGGCTGCGGCTGAAAGAACGGGTCGGCATGTTCATGATGGGGGCTCCTGCGTAAACAGCCCGGCAGCGTTTCATGACTGCCGGATAATTTCCATGGCAACTTCGTGAATGAGCCGGACGGCCAGTCACGCTAGTCCATGCGTGCGTCCACGACACGGGGGCGCATCCGCTCGCGGATCACGGCGATGCATTCCGGAAACACCCGGCTGATGCGGGTCAGGTCGCGGATCATCGCCATCTGCGGCCAGGTCGCCCTCTCCCCGGCGCGGATATAGTCCGCCAGTCCCTGCGGGGTCGGGTTGGAAATTACTTTCAGGTAGGCCGACGGCCGGAACGGATACTGGATGTTGATATCGCCCAGATAGGTTTGCGCCGCCACGGCGTGGGCCTGCGCCAGTACCGGGTTCAGCGGCGTTTTCTCAAGCAACTGCCGGCCGATATCCAGCAGTTCGGCGGTGCCGGTATGGATGAACGAGGACACCACCCGCTTGCCGACCGCCTGGATGCCGCGCTGCTTGCGGTGGGTAATGAAGGGAATCACGTGCGGGTTGGCCTGGCTGACGATGGTCTGGTTGACGTTGTGCAGCCGCGCCAGCCGTTCGCGCGGCAGATCGCCGTGCACGGTGCCGTCAATCCAGGTTTCGGTGCTCATGTAGGGCATCTGCCGGCCGTCCGCCCGCCGCGCCTGCAAGGCCACCGGCGGGAACAGGCCCGGCACCGCGCATGAAGCCTGCGCCGCATATTCCACCAGCACGTCCGGCGAGGTCAGGTAGTTCAGCACGCGCGGCTTCTGCCGCGTGCGCGTCGGTGATACGGATATATTCAGGATGCGGCCGCTGTGGCGGTAGGCATCCAGAAAGGTGGCGCTGCCCGCGTTGGCGACAATGTGCTCGAACACCTGCGTTTCATCCATGGCGGTGCGGTGCTTCCACATCCCCACCGGCGTGCGCCAGCGCAGCGCAATGCGGTGGATGCGGTCCTGCGATTCGGCGAACAGGTCGTCCAGTTCGGCGTCGGAGCGGTTGCAAACTGCCGCCGCCACGATCGCGCCCATGCTGGACCCGGCCAGCGTCTGCGGCAGCAGGCGTTGTTCCCACAGCGCCTTGACCACGCCCAGATGATAAATACCGAAAGCCGCGCCGCCACTCAGCATCAGCGCCGGGCGGCCGTAGATCAGCGCCGCCTGCTCGAACAGCGCCAGCTTGCGCGCCTCGCTCATGCCGGGAATGGTCTGTTCGCAGAGCGTGCGCATCACGCATTCCACTTCGTCCAGGTATTCGGTCACGACATGCTTGGTGCCGGAACGGGCATAAAGATACAGCTCGGGATTGTTCAGCTCGCCAAGATGACGGTAAACGCTTTCCTGCAACAGCGCCGCCAGCGCTTCCAGGTCGCCGGACTGGCGCAGCGTCCGCATGCGGCGGATATGGTCGCGGATCAGCCGCTCATGAAAGAACGCGGAACCGTCGGTCTGCCGCCATTCCAGCAAGCCCTCGGCCTCGTCCAGCGCCTCGGCGGCGGCCAGCCATTCGGCATAGCTTTGCGCCTGGTCCAGCCGGGCCTGCAAGTCGAAACGGGGAAGGAGTCTGCGCATGACTATATCGTCGTTAACCTTTGAATAGTATTTCCCTCTCCCAAGGTTTGGGAGAGGGTGGCGCGTAGCGCCGGGAGAGGGTTCGGCGGTGGTCGCCGGGTGAAGCATGTTCGGGCCACGGGTTGCCCCCCTCTCCCTAACCCTCTCCCCCAATGGGAGAGGGAATCCACGTCATCGCGCCCGCTTTTTCACCCTCAGTTGGCTTCCTGCAACTGCGTCAGGATGGCCGGGTTTTCCAGGGTCGAGGTGTCCTGGGTGATCGACTCGCCCTTGGCGATGGCGCGCAGCAGGCGGCGCATGATCTTGCCGGAACGGGTCTTCGGCAGGTTGTCGCCGAAACGGATGTCATCCGGCTTGGCGATGGCGCCGATTTCCTTCGCCACCCAGTCGCGCAGTTCCGCCACCAGCGCCTTGGCTTCCGCCCCGCTCGGCCGCGCGCCCTTCAGCACCACGAAGGCCACCACCGACTCGCCCTTGATGGCGTCCGGACGGCCGACCACGGCCGCTTCCGCCACCTGCGGATTGGCCACCAGCGCCGACTCGATTTCCATGGTGCCCAGCCGGTGACCGGAGACGTTCAGCACGTCGTCGATGCGGCCCATGATCCAGAAATAGCCTTCGGCGTCGCGGTTGGCGGAGTCGCCGGCCAGGTAGTACTTGCCGTTGAACTCTTCCGGGAAATAGGACTTCTTGAAGCGCTCGGGGTCGCCCCACAGCGTGCGCACCTGCGACGGGAACGGCCGCTTGATCACCAGGATGCCGCCCTTGCCCAGCTCCACCGGCTCCCCGGCTTCGTCCACCACATCGGCCATGATACCCGGCAGCGGGAAGGTGCAGGAACCCGGCTTGGTCGCCACCGCGCCCGGCAGCGGCGTGATCATGTGGCCGCCGGTTTCGGTCTGCCACCAGGTATCGACAATCGGGCAGCGGCCGCCGCCGACCACTTCGTGGTACCAGATCCACGCTTCCGGGTTGATCGGCTCGCCCACCGAACCCAGCAGGCGCAGCGACGACAGGTTGTACTGCTTCGGCAACTCGCCGCCCAGCTTGATCAGCGAACGGATCGCCGTCGGCGCGGTGTAGAAGGTGGTGACGCGGTGTTCCTCGATCATCTTCCAGAAACGCCCGGCGTCCGGATAGGTCGGCACGCCTTCAAAAATCACCTGCGTTGCGCCCACCGCCAGCGGGCCGTAGGCGACATAGGTATGGCCGGTAATCCAGCCCACGTCGGCGGTACACCAGAACACGTCATCGGGCTTGTAATCGAAGGTCCAGAGCATGCTGTTGACCGCGCCCAGCAGATACCCGGCGCTGCTGTGCTGCACGCCCTTGGGCTTGCCCGTGGAGCCGGAGGTGTAGAGGATGAACAGCGGATCGTCGGCCAGCACCCAGGTCGGCTCGCAGACTTCGGGCTGCTTGGCCACCAGGTCATGCCACCAGATGTCGCGACCCAGCGTCCACGGACCATCTTCGTGCAGCACGCGCTTGAACACCACCACGCGCTCCACCGACTCGCAGCCGCCCATCGCCAGCGCTTCGTCCACGGTGTCCTTCAGCGCCACAATCTTGCCGCCGCGTACGCCGCTGTTGGCGGTAATCACCAGCCGCGCCTTGGCGTCGATGATGCGCTCATTGACGCTCTTGGCCGAGAAACCGCCGAATACCACGGAATGGATGGCGCCGATACGGGCGCAGGCCTGCATCGCCACCACCGCCTCGATGCTCATCGGCATGTACACCAGCACGCGGTCGCCCTTGGTGATGCCCAGACTCTTCAGGCCGTTGGCCAGCTGGCAAACCTTGCGGTGCAGTTCGGCGTAGGTGACGCGGGTCACGGTGCCGTTGTCGGACTCAAAAATGATGGCCAGCTTGTTCGCCAGCTCCGGCAGGTGACGGTCCAGGCAATTGTAGGAAACGTTCAGCTCGCCGTCGGCAAACCATGAATAGAACGGCGCATTGCTTTCATCCAGCACCTGCGTGAACGGCCGCTTCCAGCTCAGGCGCTCGCGGGCCAGACCGGCCCAAAACCCCTCGTAGTCCTCGGCGGCCTGGCGGCACAAGGCGTGGTAAGCCTCCATGCCCGAAACGCGGGCCTTGGCGGCGAATTCGGCGGAGGGCGGAAAATGACGGTTCTCGTGCAGGACGGATTCGATCGTGGAAGACATGGGACAGACTCCTTGTTATGTAATGACCCGAAGGAATGGGAACGTTTTTAAGCCATTTTGCGTCCGGTTGGAATGGGTTTGCGGGACGCGGGGGCGCAAAAGCCGCCGGGCAGCCCGCATTTGCAGCTCGTCGCCTGAAATACGCGCATCATTCCCCGGACGGTTGACCTCGGCCATGCCTATGCTATTTTGAGAAGCAGTATACAAATCCGGCACAAGGTCGCGCCCTCAGCGAGACAAATCAATGACGCAGGCGCCCGTTATCCGCCCACGGAATTCACTGTCGTTTTTGGACACTGTCCGTAACAGCGAACAATTGCAGGACTACTACCGGCACCCCTTGGCGCCGCAGTCGGCCTCACGCCTCCTGCTGGAGTCGGGATTGCTGACCAAGGACGAATTGACCAAATTCATGGCCGATCCGGCCTGCCAGAACAGCCAGCACATTGGTTTCCAGCTGCAAAGCAAGGGCTTGATTTCCGAGGAAGACCTGGGCCGGCTGCTGGCCGGCACTTTCGGCCTGCCGTTCGTACACATTCGTGATTTTGACCTGGACCCTTCCGTCCTGATCACCATTCCGGCCAGCTTCGCCCGCAAGCACTTGTTGTTTCCGCTGCTGAAGACCGATAACCGCCTGATTGTCGCCATGGCGGATCCGTCCGACAACACGGTCATGGAGAAACTGCGCTTCATGACCGATCTCATGGTTGAAGTCGCCGTCGCCACGCCCGCCGACATCCTGGAGGCCATCTCCAGCCATTACGGCCAGGAGGAAATCGACCGGGCGCTGGAGAACGTCGAACTGCTGATGCGGGATGATCCGGCGGCGGTGGACCAGAAGATCAGCGACAAGGTGCTGGAACGGCCGGTGGTGCAGCTGGTGCAGAACCTGATTACCGAAGCCGTGGTCGGCCGCGCCTCCGACATCCATATCCGGCCCCGCCAGAAGTCCGTGGACATTTTTTTCCGCATTGACGGCCAACTAGTGCGCCAGCGTTCGTTCAGCCGCAACCTGCTTTCCCCGATCGTGACCCGCCTGAAAATCTTCGGCGGCATGGACATTTCCGAACACCGCATTCCCCAGGACGGCCGCGCCCGCATCCGCTTCAACAACAAGGAAGTGGACCTGCGCTTGTCGCTGATGCCCGGCATTTATGGCGAGGACGTGGTCATCCGCCTGCTGGACAGCCAGTTCGCCATGCAGCATCTCGAAGACCTGGGCTATGAAGGCGACGACGCCGAGCGCATCCGTCACCTGCTCAGCCGCAACAACGGCATGTTTCTGGTGACCGGCCCCACCGGCTCCGGCAAGTCCACCACGCTGTACACCGCGCTGGAACACATCCGCAATGAAACACTGAACATCATCACCGTCGAAGACCCGGTGGAATACCATATCGACGGTATCGCCCAGATCCAGATCAATCCCCAGATCGGCTATACCTTCGCCAAGGCGCTGAAGCACATCCTGCGCCACGACCCGGACGTGATCATGCTGGGCGAAGTGCGCGACCAGGAAACCGCCAAGATGGCGGTGGAAAGCGCTCTGACCGGCCATCTGGTGCTGACCACCCTGCACACCAACAGCGCCGCCGACACCATTACCCGCTTTTTGGAAATCGGCGTGGAATCCTATCTGCTGAGCAGCACCCTGCTGGGCGTGCTGGCCCAACGCCTGGTGCGCACCAACTGCCCGCATTGCCTGGTGGAAGACCATCCCGACCCCGCCATCCGCCGCATCATGGGCGTGGCTGATGACGAAGTATTCCACAAGGGCGCGGGCTGTGACTTTTGCAAGGGACGCGGCGTGAAGGGACGGCGGGCGGTGTATGAACTGCTGGTGATGAGTCAGGCGATACGGGCGATCCTGGTGCCGGGTGTTCAGGCCGACGACATCCAGGCGCTGGCCATCCGCGAAGGCATGACGCCGCTGACCGCCCACGCCCTGCACTTGGCGCGGCGCGGGCTGATCAGCCTGCAGGAAGCCTACAACATCCGGCTGGAGTAATATCCGGCCTCAGGCCTTGAGATTGCCCAGGGCCTGTTCAATGCGCACCAGCGCCGCTTCCACCTGCCCCAGCTCTTCGGCGGCCAGACGGCTGATTTCCTGTAGCACTTCCGAATTTTCCAGCTGCTGCGCCTGTTCCTCGAAATCGGCGGGAAGGCCGTTGGCGTAATCCTGGCGGATGGCGGCCAGACGGGTCAGCAGCTCGGTGCGGCGGGCGGACAGTTCAGCCCGGCGGGCGACGAGATCGGTCATAAAATCCTCACGGTTTTCAGGGAATTATTCATTATCCTCCCCCGGCGCGGCACAGGGCAAGGCAAATGCAAAAGGGCGCGAAACGCGCCCTTTTGCCACGGAAACCACCAGCCGGTCAGACAGCGGCCAGCAGTTCTTCCGAGGGGTGCAGCAGCGACAGCTTCTTGCCGATAGCCTGCTCCAGCGCCGGAATCAGGAAGGCGTCATCCTCGCAGGCGAAGCTGATGCTCTTGCCGGTGGCCCCGGCGCGGCCGGTGCGGCCGATGCGGTGCACATAGTCATCGGTCTGCTCGGGCAGCGTGAAGTTGACCACATGGCTGACGCCGTCGATATGGATGCCGCGCCCGGCGACATCGGTGGCCACCAGCACCTGGATCTTGCCCTCGCGGAAACGCTCCAGCGTCTTCACCCGCTTTTCCTGCGGCACTTCCCCGGACAGCACATCGCAGGAAATATGGTTGCTCTTCAGCAGGTCGGCCAGACGGCGCACCTGGTCGCGGCGGTTGGCGAACACCATCATCCGCTCCACGTTTTCCTGCTTGATCAGGTTATACAGCAGCTGGTACTTCTTCTCGGCGCTGACAATGTAGATCACCTGCTCGACGCGGTCGGTGGTCACCTGTTCCGGCGCGATTTCCACGCGCAGCGGTTCGAACTGCCATTGTTGCGCCAGATTCAGCACATCACGGTTGAAGGTGGCGGAGAACAGCAGCGTCTGGCGGTGCGACTTCGGCGGGCACATGCGCACAATGCGCTTGATGTCCGGAATGAAGCCCATGTCCAGCAGGCGGTCGGCCTCGTCAATCACCAGCACTTCGATCTGGTCGAGGTACAACTCGCCCTGACCCGCGAAATCGAGCAGGCGGCCCGGCGTGGCAACGATGATGTCGGTAAAGTCGCGCTGCAGTTGCGAACGCTGCTTGTCGTAGTCCATGCCGCCCACCAGCGTGACGATGCGCAGGCCGCTGTACTTGCACAGCGCCTCGGCGTCCTTGGCGATTTGCAGCGCCAGTTCGCGGGTGGGAGCCAGGCACAGGGCGCGGGCTTCACCCAGGAAGCGGTCTTCCGCCGGGGGCGTCTTCAGCAGGTCGTTGATCAGCGTGATCAGGAACGCGGCTGTTTTGCCGGTGCCGGTCTGGGCGCGGCCGATGGCGTCGTGGCCGGACAGGGTGAAGCGCAGGACTTCCGCCTGGATGGGCGTGCAATGGGGAAAACCAAGGTCATCAATGGCGCGTTGCAGGCGGGGGTCCAGCGGGAGGTCGGTAAACTTTAAGGTTTTAGTCATTTCTGGAATTCGGTTCCGAGGGTTGTGACGCCGCGGCCGTCAGGCGGTCGGGGTCGTCGGCGGTACAAAAAATCAAGGGCAGATGATAGCAGCATCCGGGGGACAAGTACGCAGAATCGGCAAAAATGGTGATGGGGGGGGTGGGAAAATTTCGGATGGTGCGTTGACGGGGTTTGGGGAGGGGTGATAGGTTCCAAATACTACGTCCCGTGGATTTAGTTCGCCTAACAAGGGGCTGCTCCTTGCAAGTGGCTAATTCTTAAAGTGATTTGGGGGGACTCAACCTTTAAATGCAAAAAAGAGTTAGGCGAACTCTGTCTCCTAATTGTATTTCGCGTCATCTATAACGGGTTCGCAGGGGAGCACTACAACTGAATGAACCTAACGAACATTCACACAGAAAAATCTGGTTCAATAATTCGAGAAAAAATAACGATGGATAAATCAAGAACTGCTTTGCTACCTTTTGTTGGAGAGGACTCCCTTGAAAGCCTAAAGAAATCGGCCTTGATTGTCGACAGGGTTGCTCTCGCATTCTTAACTAGCATTCCCCGTGCTCGGCGAGCACGCTTTCCCCTTTCACGGGCATATTACAGCGAAGAGCAAATTCACAGAGTTTCAACCGAACTCAACTGGCTTTTCGATAACGGGCTCCTTGAGTCGCCGAAAGAGGATCCATCCCCAACAGGTTGGGAAATGGAAGGCTTTGACAAAGACCTTCCAGTATGGGTTATTAGAACCACTACGAGCACACACTATTTTCAACCCGAAAATACTGCTGTTGAAATGGATATTTCAGAGGTCACCAGCCGCGAATTAATTATCGAGGACACACCCGAACTAGCGATCTCCGGTATTCGGAACCCTCTTCACGACATTCCAGTAGTTCTAAGTAGCAATTCACTAAAGCGATATCAAGCCAAAAATATCCCTATCAACGGCCGAAGTCTTATTCTTGATCTAATGCTTTCCGGCATTCCACAACCAACAACGGAAACACCATGGGAAGCAATAATTGATTGGCGGAACGATGAGGAGGCGAAAATAAAATTTAGGCGCCTCAAAAATTGGATGAACAAGGTGTCCGAACGAAAAGACCTGAACCTTAATCACCTACAGGATGAAGTTTCACATCTCCTAGACGAATATCAACAGTACATGAAGATTCAAGATGCCAAGTTCTCGTCGGGGGCATTAAGATCAATTGTGACGACTGCAGCAGAAGTTTGTGAGTCTCTAGTGAAGCTGAAATTTAAGGACCTCGCAGAAATGCCATTCAAGATCAATGATGCTCACATAGCTATGCAAGAAGCGGAACTTAAGGCACCCGGCAGAGATCTTGCGTATATCGTGGACGCACAGAATAGATTTAAGCAGTGACGCCCAACCCATAACCGGACCTCCGCGAAATGCCGCGTAGGTCCGGGATGCGACAATTAAGACGTTAGCACTATTTAGCTTCAGGTCAATGTTATGCAAACAGTAAAAAGAAAATTTCTTTCCGAGTTTGGGGTAAGTCTTTGCAGTGCGAGGTGGCTTTTGATGCCTGCAACTCAGCTCTCCTCCGATGGAGTTATGGGTAACGAAGAGTCGGAAATTTCAAAAAACTGCCACATCTATTTAATCTGTGAAAGACCGGCTATTAGCTTTGACAAAAACGACTTCTCTTATGATGGGAAAGCCATAAGCGGAAGCATTATCTACAAAATAGACGGAATAGATTTCCGTGAGAAATTCACTCAAGAATTCCCACTACTCGATGACGCAATAGAACTAAAGCTATCCAATTATCCTCATCGAGAAATACAGACTTTCAATAAACGTGGTGAATGTGTCAGATACCTCCCTGCTAGCGCGCTTAGCTTAGCGTACAGAGCTGACTCGCACGATCACATCTTCAGGAAACTAAAGGTCTTGTACGTTGGGCAAGCCTTCGGAAATGGAAGCAGAACCGCTCAGGTTAGATTGAAAAGTCATTCAACATTACAGAAAATTCTCGCAGAGGCTAGTTACAACTCACCCGACAGCGAAATTTTCGTTAGCACCTTTGAATATCCCCCTTATCGCCTTTTTACAAGCCTTGACGGAATATCGAAGGGAGCAATAGGAGATAAGCGCGATTCAGCAAGATTTGTCAGCATTATCGAAAACCCACTAAAGACAAACGAGCAAATTTCTCTGGCCGAGGCGGCGTTAATTAGATACTTTCAACCGCACTACAACAAGATATATAAGAAGAAGTTTCCATCTATGGATCTCAAGGTTCTGAACAGGTGCTATGAATATGACTACTCTGCTCTATTCGTTGAAATAAACACCGAGGAGCTTGAGTTGTCTCTATATTCGGAATCTATATCACCGGCTATGCATCATATTGCCAATATAGATTTGGTAGATCATCAAAGTCGATCAAGCTTCTTCCATATGCCTGGTTATGATGGAAAGCAAGTTAAGTTCATGCCTGCTATCGGCAGTGCAAATAACGATGAAGAATAATCCAATCGGTGTAGCCACGCTAACCCATCATTCCACCTGACCTGCGCAAAATGCCCAGCAAGCCGTGAACTCAGCGGCTACATGCCCCCCACTGTCAAGCAATCCCAAAATCGTCCCCATCTCACGCTGACAACCCCCCTCCCCCTGGTCTACTCTTGACCCCTGCCCCGCCCCCAACGCGAGAAAACAACAATGAGCATGATGCAGCAACCCCTGTTGATATCCACCCTGATTGAACACGCCGTACTGGCCCACCCCGACGCCGAAATCGTCAGCCGCAAGGTCGAGGGCGGTATCCACCGCACCACCTACGCCCAGGCCGCCCGCCGCAGTAAGCAACTGGCCAACGCCCTGACCAACAAGTTGGGCATCAAACCCGGCGACCGCATCGGCACGCTGGCCTGGAACACCTGGCGGCACTACGAACTGTATTTCGGCGTCAGCGGCATCGGCGCGGTCACCCACACCATCAACCCGCGCCTGTTCCCGGAACAGATCATCTACATCGTCAACCACGCCCAGGACCGCTTCATCTTCGTCGACCTCACCTTCCTGCCGCTGCTGGAAGCCGTGCACGACAAGCTACCCAAGGTGGAAGGCTATGTGGTGCTGACCGACCGCGAACACATGCCCGCCGCCAGCAAGCTGCCGAACCTGATCTGCTACGAAGAGCTGATTGCCGATCAGTCCGACGAATACGAATGGCCCTGCCTCGACGAAAACACCGGCGCGGCGCTGTGCTACACCTCCGGCACCACCGGCCATCCCAAGGGCGTCCTGTACACCCACCGCTCCACCGTGCTGCACGCCACCGCCGCCACCCGCCACGATGCGCTGAACATCCATGCCGATTCCGTGATCCTGCCGGTGGTGCCGATGTTCCACGTCAACGCCTGGGGCACGCCCTATGCCGCCACCATTACCGGCGCCAAGCTGGTGTTCCCCGGCGCGGGCATGGACGGCGCATCGCTGTACGAACTGATCAACGGCGAACAGGCAACGCTGCTGCTGGGCGTGCCGACGGTGTGGCTGGGGCTGCTGAACTACCTCGACCAGATCAACGCCAAACTGGACAGCGTGCACAGCGTGGTGGTCGGCGGTTCCGCCGCGCCGCTGGCGATGATCAAGGCCTTCGACCAGAAGCACGATGCTTTCCTGATTCACGCCTGGGGCATGACCGAACTGAGCCCGCTGGGCACGGTCAACAACCTGAACAGCAAGCTGGCGGCGCTGCCGAAGGAAGAGCGCTACCAGCGCCAGCTGAAACAGGGCCGTCCGGTGTACGGGGTGGAAATCAAGATTGTGGACGACGAGGGTAACGACCTGCCGCGCGACGGCAAGACCTTCGGCCGCCTGCTGGTGCGCGGGCCGTGGGTGGCGGGCGAGTATTACCTGCACGACGACCGCAAGGCCTTCGCAGGCGGCTGGTTCGATACCGGCGATGTGGCCACCATCGACGCCGACAACACCATGCAGATCGTCGACCGTTCGAAGGATGTGATCAAATCCGGCGGCGAGTGGATCAGCTCGATCGACCTGGAAAACGCGGCGGTGGGTCATCCCGGTCTGAAGGAATGCTGCGTGATCGGTGTCTATCACCCGAAATGGGACGAGCGGCCGCTGCTGCTGGCCATCCGCAAGGAAGGCAGCACCGTCACCGAACAGGAAGTGCTGGATTTCCTGAAGGACAAGATCGTGAAGTGGTGGATGCCGGACGCGGTGGTGTTTGTGGACGAATTGCCGCATACCGCTACCGGCAAGCTGCTGAAGACCGGCGTGCGCGAGCAGTACAAGAACTGGCTGGTGGAGAACGGGCGGGCGTAAACCGCCCGGAGGCAGGCGGGCCGCAGACAAACGGTCCCGTCCACCCCTATACTTGCCCCACTATAAGAACAACGGGAGCCCCGAATGGCCCGCACTGCGATGACGGAAGAAGAACGCCAACTCCGCCGCACCGAACTGCTGTCCGCCGCCCACCGCCTCTATCAAGGCCGCAAGGTCTTGCCCACGGTCGCCGATATCGCCCGCGAGGCCGGGCTGGCCAAGGGCACGGTCTATCTGTATTTCCGCACCAAGGAAGAAATCTTCATCGCCCTGCTGGAAGACGACTTCAACCAGCTGATGGACAGCCTGCCCGCCCTGCTGGCGGAACTGCCGGCAGAGGCCTCGGCGGCCGCACGGCACTTTGCGGGCCCTTATATCCACGCCATCCGCAACCTGCCCGACCTGCTGCCGCTGGCCGCGATTTCCAACGGCGTGCTGGAGCAAAACCTGCCCTTTGAAGCGATGACCCGTTTCAAGCTGGGGTTGGCGCAGGCGCTGGAGGCTGGCGGCCGCCTGCTGGAAAACCGCTGTCCGCAACTGGCGACCGGGGCGGGAGCCACGTTGCTGATGCGCACCTATGCGCTGACGCTGGGGCTGTGGCAATCCCTGGAGTACCCGAGCGCCTTTCTTGAGCAATTGTCGCAAGAGGCATTCCGGGTGTTGAAGCGGGATTTCTTTACGGAACTGGAAGGCGCGGTGCGCCACCTGTGGGAGGGCGGCCTGCGCTGATCAGCGCTCGGGCCGCATCGACCACAGCCCGGCAAACTGGCGCGCGTCCGATTCACTGCCCAGCGTCGCCACCAGCAGCTTCATCATCGCCAGACGGGTTTCCGCCCAGTCGGCGTCGCTGCCTTCGGTGCGCAGCAGAAAACGGAACGCCAGGAATTCCACCCCGGTCAGGAACAGCTCGATCTGCGAGGGCAGCGGCTCCGGCCTGCCCGACGCCACCACCTTTTCCATGATCATCTGCTGCAAGGTCGCCACGGTATGCAGGCGGAAGCGCGATACCGGCGACGAGGCCTCGTAGAACTCCGCATAAAGCGGCCGCGTGACGGCTCCCAGCGACCGCCCCCACTCCACATAGGCTTCAAAGGCGCTGACGCTGTTCAGGATGATGTCGCCGGAAAACTCCAGCGCCTCGCGGATGCGGCCGACCAGATCCACATGCAGCTTCAGCGCTGCCATGCCCAGCGGCTCTTCCAGGTTGCGGAAGTACTTGTAGAACGTGGGGCGGGAAATGCCCGCCTTCTCCAGCACATGCTCCACCTTCAGCGCCAGAAAGCCCTGCTCGGCAAATGCCAGCAAGGTCGCATCAATAATGCGCGTTTTCAGGTCTTCCTGATCGGCTTCGGTCTTGGGCGGACGACCGCGACTGCGCAGTGCGGGCGGGACGATTTGGGTCATCGGAAGGGCTTCCCTGTTTATCCGTCCAGTTTTTAGCGCCGCTCATCCAGAAACAAGGTCAATCACCATGCAATTCCGGCCACTCATCGGCAATTTGCAACAAAACATTTCATGACTGTCATTTTAATTAACACGCGAGTTAATCGAAATGCTTGAAAGACAAGCGTTTGCGCCATTCATTGCGAAATGACGCCAAAACAGGCCGAAAAATACCCTATTGCTCAAGACAAACCGCCGGAATAGCATCCGCTTCACAGATGGCACCGCCGTACCGGATGGATGCCAAAACAAGAAAAACGGCCTGACGCCGATAAAACAAACCGGAGTTGTTCCCATGAAGAAGTTGCTTACCCAGTCTGCCCTGGCCGCCACCCTGCTCACCGGCGCCGTCGCCGCTCAGGCCGCCTCCTATCAGGTCTGCTCCGTATCCGGCGGCTGCACCTCGACCGGCAGCATCTGGGTCACCTCCAGCTATACCCAAACCAAGTACCCGATCGTGCTGGCGCACGGCATGGCCGGTTTCGCCAAGCTGGGTCCGGTGGATTACTGGTATGGCATTCCGCAGGATCTGGTGTCCGGCGGCGCGAAGGTCTATTCCACGCAGGTGGCATCCTTCCAGTCTTCCGAAGTGCGCGGGGAACAACTGTTGACCCAGGTCAAGACCATCCTCGCCATCAGCGGCGCGGCCAAAGTCAACCTGATCGGCCACAGCCACGGCAACCAGTCGATCCGCTATGTCGCCGCTGCCATCCCGACCAAGGTCGCCTCGGCCACCGGCGTTGGCGGTCCGAACAAGGGTTCGCCCGTGGCGGACGTGATCAAGGGCGTCACCAATATTCCCGGCGTCGGCACCATTACCGCGACCACGCTGTCCAGCGTCATTAATGCCTTCTTCCTGCTGATCGACAATGTCGCCGGTGAGTCCTACCGCCAGGACGCGCTGGCCGGTCTGGATTCGCTGACCACCGCCGGAGCCACCGCCTTCAACGCCAAGTATCCGCAAGGCATTCCCACCACCGCTTGCGGTGAAGGCGCGTATACCGTCAACGGCGTGCGTTACTACTCTTGGAGCGGCACCGGCCACCTGACCAACGTGCTGGACATCGTTGACCCCGCCCTGGCGCTGACCAGCGTGGTGTTCCCGGAAGCCAACGACGGCCTGGTCGGCCGCTGCTCCAGCCACCTCGGCCAGGTGCTGCGCGACAACTACAACATGAACCACCTGGACGAAGTGAACCAGTTGTTCGGTCTGGTCAGCCTCTTCGAAACCAACCCGAAGAGCGTTTACCGCGCCCAGGCCAACCGCCTGAAGAGCGCCGGTTACTGATCTGCGACACGGGCGCACCCGGTGTGCGCCCTTTTCAACCGCCCGCCCCTTGCACCCTCCCTCCGCACGCTTCAGACTTGGGCAATACCCATAACAAAAGTCTGGAGAACTCCTTGAGCCCGGAAGATATCGCCCGCACCCGCCTGCGGCCGCGCCGCATGGGCATCGACTCCCATTCCGAACCCGTCGCCTTTCTGCGCGCCGATTGCCATGTCTGCCGATCCGAGGGCTTCGAGGCCCAGTCCCGCGTCACCATCACCATTGGCGACAAGTCCGTGGTGGCGACGCTGAACATCGTCTACAGCGATATTCTCGGCAAGGGGGATGTCGGTCTGTCGGAAGCGGCGTGGAAGCGGCTGGACATTGATGACGGTGAACTGGCGGTGCTGACCCACAGCCCGTCGCTGGACTCGATGTCACACGTGCGCAGCAAGCTTTACGGTCACCGGCTGTCCCGCGAGGGCATGAACGAGATCGTCACCGATGTGGTGGCAGGTCGCTACGGCGACATCCAGCTGGCGGCGCTGCTGACCGCGTGCGCGGGCAACCGCCTGGACCTGAGCGAGATCACCTGGCTGACCAAGGCCATGGTGGATGCCGGGCACCGCATTGACTGGGGCCGCGACAAGATCATGGACAAGCATTGCCTGGGCGGCTTGCCCGGCAACCGCACCACGCCGATCGTCGTCTCCATCGCCGCCGCCTGCGGTCTGACGATTCCCAAGACCTCTTCCCGCGCCATTACTTCGCCTGCCGGCACCGCCGACACCATGGAAACCATGACCCGCGTTACCCTGACGCTGGATGAAATGCGCCGGGTGGTGGAAAAGGAAAACGCCTGTCTGGTCTGGGGCGGCTCGGTATCGCTGTCCCCGGCCGACGACATCCTGATCCGGGTGGAGCGCGCGCTGGACATCGACAGCGAAGGCCAGATGGTGGCGTCGGTGCTGTCGAAGAAGGCGGCAGCCGGTTCCACGCATGTACTGATTGATATCCCCGTCGGCCCCACCGCCAAGGTGCGCGGACGGCAGGCGGCGGACCATCTCGCCCACCTGCTGCGCAAGGTCGGGGAAGCCTTGGGTATGGAAGTCCGGACCATCCAGACTGATGGCACGCAACCGATCGGCGTCGGCGTCGGCCCAGCGCTGGAAGCGCTGGATGTGCTGGCCGTGCTGCGCAACCAGTCCGGCGCGCCGGCGGACTTGCGCGAGCGCGCGCTGCTGGTGGCGGGCGAACTGCTGGAGCTGGGCGGCATCGCGCCGCACGGCAAGGGCAGCCGCCTGGCCCGCGAGGCGCTGTTGTCGGGCCGTGCCGGTGAAAAGTTCATCGCCATTTGCGAGGCCCAGGGCGGCTTCCGCGAACCGGTACTGGCCTCCTCCAGCCGCGCCATCGCCGCACCGCGCAACGGCATTGTCACCCACATCAACAACCGGCTGGTGTCGCGGCTGGCCAAGCTGGCGGGCGCTCCCGGCGCTCCCGGCGCGGGCTTGCGGCTGGCGGTGCATCTGGGCGACCGCATCGAGCGCGGCGCGCCGCTGTTCGAGTTGTTTGCCGACAGCCCCGGCGAACTGGCCTACGCCCTGGAATTCCATGAGGCCCACCCGGACATGATTACTGTCGAGGAAGAATCCGTATGATCAGCCTGGTTACCCTTTATGATGAAGCCGGGCTGGGCCCGCGCCTGCGCGACTGGCTGGCCGGTCAAGGCCTGGATAGCCGCTGTCAGGCCGCCGAAATCCACGCCTTTCCCGACGGGGAAATCCGCGTCCGCGTACCCGAAGCCGTCAGCGAAACCGTGGTGGTGGTCTGCACGTTGGATCATCCTTCCGAAAAAACCCTGGCGCTGACCTTTGTCTGCGACGTGCTGCGCGGGCTGGGCGCCAAACGGTTATGGCTGGTCACCCCCTATCTGGCTTATATGCGGCAGGACATCGCCTTTCATCCCGGCGAAGGCGTCAGCGCCGCCAGCTATGCCCGCCTGCTGTCGCGGCTGGTGGATGCGATGGTCACGGTCGACCCGCACCTGCACCGCATCCCGCACCTGGAAGATGTCTACACGGTGCCCAGCACCGCACTCCATGCCACCGATGTCATCGGCGACTGGCTGAACGGCCGCCTGACCGGCAAGGCGCTGCTGATTGGCCCGGACCGGGAAAGCGAGCAATGGGTTACCGCCGTCGCTGCCCGCTGCGGCCTGCCGTTCCGCGTGCTGGACAAGGAGCGTCTGGGTGACCGCCAGGTGGTGATCCAGGTTCCCGATCTGGCGGCGGAAGGCTACGAGACCGTCGTGCTGGTGGATGACATGGTTTCAACCGGCCACACCTTGATGCAGGTCGCCCGGCAACTGCGCGCGCAGGGTATCCGGGATGTGCGGGCGGTATGCGTGCACGCACTGTTCGGCGAAGACACCACAGACGAGATGCGCGACGCCGGAATCGGCGAACTGGCCAGTTGCAATACCGTGGCGCACGTCACCAACCGCATCGATGTAACACCGATGATCGGCCGCTGGATCGAAGACAGGCTCAGGGGGCGTTGACGCCTCCCCGCTTTCCCTGCATAACACGCCTCTAAAACAACAAAGCAGCCAACGGAATCATGCGCGCCCTTTTCATTCATCAGAATTTTCCCGGCCAATTCAGCCACCTGGCCCGTCATCTGGCCCGGGATCGCAACAACGTCATTGTCGGCATGGGCGAAAAGCCGGCGATCGAACGCCTTGGCCCCGGCCTGCCCGGGGTAAAACTGGCGGGATATGAGCTGTCACGATCCGTGACCCAGGGCGTGCACAGCTATTTGCGCGGCATGGAGCATAATGTCCTGCGCGGCCAGAGCGTGGTTCGGGCCTGCATGGCCCTGAAAAAACGGGGATTTACCCCGGATCTGGTCGTGGCGCATGCCGGTTGGGGCGAAGCGCTGTACCTGCGCGACATCTACCCGGATGCCAAAATTGTCGGCTACATGGAGTTTTTCTATCACGCAGAAGGCAAGGACGTTGGCTTCGACCCGGAGTTTCCCACCGAATTTGACCGGCGCTTCCTGCTACGCACCCGCAACGCCACCCAGCTGGTCAGCATGACCGGCCTGGATCACGGCTGGAGCCCCACGGAATGGCAGAAAAGCCTCTATCCGGCGGAATATCAACCCCGGATCGAGGTCATCCATGAAGGCGTGGATACCGAGCTGATCCGTCCTGACGAGTCCGCCGCCTGGCGTCTGCCGAACGGGCAAGTGCTGACGCGCCGTGATGAGGTCCTGACGCTGGTGAACCGGCACATGGAGCCATACCGCGGCTTCCATGTCTTCATGCGGGCGCTGCCGGCCATCCAGAAAGCCCGCCCGAATGCCGTGACCCTGATTGTGGGCGATGACCAGACCGGTTACGGCGCTGCCGCCCCGGACGGCCTGACCTGGCGGCAGGCCATGCTGCGCGAACTGGACGGCAAGCTTGACCTCAGCCGCATCCATTTCCTGGGCCCCTTGCCCTACCCCGACTTCCTGCGCATGCTGCAGGTGTCGCGGGCGCACGCCTACCTGACCTATCCCTTTGTGCTCTCGTGGTCGATGCTGGAGGCCATGGCCAGCGGCTGCACGCTGCTGGCGTCGGCGACGCCGCCGGTCACCGAAGTGGTGCGGCACGGGGAAAACGGTCTGCTGTTTGATTTCTTCGACCAGGATGCCCTGGCCGCACAGGCCATCGAAGTGCTGGCGAAGCCGGAGGCTTTCGCCGGCATCCGGGAAGGCGCCCGCCACACGGCGGTGACGCGCTACGACCAGAAGACGGTCACCCTGCCCGCCCAGGTCGCATTCGCGGAGCGCCTGCTGGGCCGCTGATCCGGCTCAAACCTCGTGCACAAAGCGCCTGCGGTCAAAACGCAGGCGCGGATAATAGACGCCGTCCTTCGCCCGCTCACCCGCGCCCAGCACCATCACCACAAAGGCATCCTTCGGCAGTTTCAGCAGCCGCTTCACCCGAACCTCATCAAATCCTTCCATCGGGCAGGAGTCGAATCCGTGCGCCCGCAAGGCCAGCATCAGGTTCTCGGACGCCAGCGACACACTCTTGGCCGCCCACACCTTCATGTCCGTAGCGCTGAACGGCCCGCGCGGCACCGGCTTGAACAGGCCCGCCACTTGCGCAATACCGCGCTTCACCAGCCCCCAACTGCCCAACGGGCCCTGGGAGTAATAGAACAGCGCCAGACGACCGTAGTAATCCTGCACAATCTTGGGAACGGTCGGCTGCGGCCATTGCTCCAGCGTCATCCGGGCATGTTCACGCCAGGACGTGGTCCGCGCCACAATCACGATCAGTTCTGCCGCAGTCCCGGCGGCATTCTGGTTCAGGCAGGCTTCCACCAGTTTCGCTTTCTTGTCCGGCGACTTGACCACATAGAATTCCCACTGCTGCAGGTTGGACGAGTTCGGCGCCAGCAACGCCATATCCAGGCAATCGTTCAGCACATCGGCGGGAATGGGCTTGTCGGTAAACTTGCGGACAGAACGGCGGCTGTCGACGACCTTGCGGAATTCGGCGACATCAATGTGATCAGGGGCGGGTTCGTAATAGCGTTCTTTGGCCATGACAGGATCCGGTGTCGGAAAGGATTTTCCGGATCATAGCCCGACAAGCGCTTGGTTTGATCGTGGTCAAACCGCTTATTTTGACGGCGGGATGAAATCACGCCCAATAAAAAAGGCTTCCTGACGGAAGCCTTTTTTGACAGGACGCAAGCGTCGCTGCTATCAGTCGATAGCGCGGACGTCTTCAGCCTGGAAGCCCTTCTGGCCCTTCACCACGGTGAATTCGACCTTCTGGCCGTCACGCAGGGTGCGGTGGCCGTCGCCGCGGATAGCGCGGAAATGGACGAAAACGTCTTCACCGGCTTGACGCTGGATGAAACCGAAACCCTTGGTGTCATTGAACCACTTGACGGTGCCTTGTTCGCGATTGGACATGGAATGAATCCTCTGATGTTTACTGGAAATCCGCTTAACACACTTCAACAACGGCCAGACATCAGCGAACATCAGGCGACACAGTTGCAGCTTCAACGGTACGAGCCATTAGACACTCTTTTTACATGGCTGGCAACAGATAATTCATTCATGTATCACACCTTGTAACAATGGCACCGGACAGTCCAGCAAACCAGCGATCACCCGCAGCAGTTCATACTCGCGGATATGCAGGATGCCGTCGCTCTCAACCGCGCGGGCGCACAGGTCCAGCAGGCGTCGCTTGCCGTCGGGATTCAGTGACCGTAACTGGTGAAGAGCCTTGTCCAGAGCCTCCAGCGGGGGCAAGCCGTGATCGGGAATGGCTGGAGGAGACGGACACAGTTCCGACATCAACTGATGGTGGTGCCTGGCAATCGCGGCCTCATCATGGCTGCTGAAGGCGAGCAGGCTGTGCAGCAATACCGCGACCGGCTGCAGCCGGCTTTCCAGAGCATGACGCTGCATGAGCGGCGGTTTCGGACGCAGGTGCTGCTCCACGCGTTTCAGCAAGGCGAACTCGAACACCGAAAGATGGTCGTTATCCATGGCCAGGACGTTCAGCTCGGCCAGCAGGCCGGTCACCTCCCCGGCATCGGACAACGCAAGCCGTGGCAGGCATAACTCCACGACCGGCAAGGCGAAACGGGCATCCAGCGACTGCATCTGCCCGCCCACCTGCTCCACCCAGCTGGCAAAGGAGGCCCGGTCGGCCAGCAAGGCCCGCAGGCGCGCGGGCTCCATCGGCTGGAAACGGGCAATCAGGGCGTACAGCACCGCCTTGGCGCCGGTCCCTGTTTGCAGCGCGCGCGTCACTTCCACCGGCAACTGGCGATGCAGCCAGGTCGCGGACTCCAGATCCTCCATGCGCAGCTCACCGATGCGTCCGACCAGGCCGCCGCTGCTGAAGACGCCGTCGAACGGGATCGGCTCATCGGGCGAGGGCGAAGCGAACAACGGCTTGTCCGGCGCGGCAAAGCGCCCTGTGGTGGAAGCAAAGCCCAGCGTTCCTTCGGGGTTCCAGGAAGGCGGCGTCGGCGCGGTGGGTGCAGCGGGGCGCGGGTTCTTCTGACGCTGGCGCATGCGCGCCAGATAGCCCGGATAAAGCGCCTCGATGCGCTCGTCAATCGGCGGATGGGTGGCCAGCCAGCGCTGCATGTTCAGGCTTTCCCCGAAGCACAGGTGACTGATTTCCTCGGCATGCAGGCCCGACAGCCAGGAACCCTGTTCACGGATTTTCCACAAGGCCCCGGCCAGCCCCTCGGGATTGCGGGTGAATTGCAGGCCGGAAGCATCCGCCAGGATTTCCCGTTCACGCGAGACTGCCGCCTTGATCAGCCTCCCCTGCAGCAATCCGAGCCAGCCGACCAGCCAGAGCGCCAGCCCGAAAATCCAGACAATGGTGACCGGGTTGCGGGTCTGGCGGCCATCGTAGCCGCCGGTCAGCGACCGCATCAGGAAGCCGCCCAGCTGGCCGATGGCCAGAATGCCGGACAGCGCCGCCAGCAGACGCATGTTCAATCGGGTGTCGCCGTTCAGGATATGGCTGAATTCATGGGCGACCACACCTTGCAACTCATCGCGATTGAGATGGTCCAACGCGCCGCGCGTCACCACCAGCACGGTTTTCTCCGGTATCAGACCGGCAACGAAGGCGTTGATGCCGCTTTCCTGCTTCATGACATGCACGGACGGAACCGGCAGGCCGGAGGCAATCGCCATTTCCTCGGTGATATTCAGCAACTGCCGCTCGGCCAGGTCGCGGGTGGCGTAATCGACAGGGATCGCACCCATCATTTCAGCCACTGTCCGGCCACCGTCCCGCAGCCGAAACCACTCCAGCAGGCTTCCCCCCGCCACCAGCAGGAAGGTTCCCAGAATCGCCTGCGGCGTCCACTGGTGCCACCACCAGACCGACCGGCTCAGGGCGTGATGCCCCACCAGCCACAGGCATCCGTACAGCACCAGATTGACCGCCGCGAACAACAGCAGTACGGTAACGACCATGTACACCAGCATCCGCGCCGTGGCGCGCCGGGCGGATTCCTGGCGCGAGAAAAAGTCCATGGACTCAGGTCATCCGGATACGGACCGGCTCACGGGCTTCAACATTCGGGATTTCCAGGAGCGAAGCCCGATGAAAGGCGCACAGCCCGGCCACCACATTATCCGGGAACTGCTCGCGGCGGATGTTGTAGGCCATGACAGCGTCGTTGAAGGCCTGGCGGGCGAAGCCGACCCGGTTCTCCGTTGACTTCAGCTCCTCCATCAGATCAGCAATGGTCGCGTCGGCCTTGAGGTCGGGGTAGGACTCGGAAACGGCCAGCAATCGCCCCAGCGCGCCGTTCAGCACGCCTTCGGCCTGCGCGAATTTCGCCATGGCGTCGGCATTGCCGGCATTGCCCGCCAGCGCTTTTTCCAGTCCGGCGGCCTGGTTGCGGGCGGCGATGACCGCCGACAGGGTATCCTTTTCATGGGAAAGATAGGCTTTCGCCGCCTCGACCAGGTTGGGGATCAGTTCATAACGGCGTTGCAACTGCACGTCGATCTGCGCAAAAGCATTGCTGTACTGGTTGCGCAACGAAACCAGCGCGTTGTAGACATTGACGCCGTAGAAGGCGGCAACCGCCAGGATGGCCAGATAAACCACGGTTGATGTCATGTTGACCACTCCATTGCCGGACAATTCCTGCTAAAAATAACAGATCGTCTCCATAACAACCAATGACGGCCCCGACATGCCCCAACCCACGCTTGAAAAACGCCAGAATCTCGCCAACTTCGTGCTGGTCACCGCCGTTGGCGGCCTGCTGGTGCAGCACCCGCTGGCCAATGCCTTTCCCGCCTACGCCGCCGCCATGCCGCACGTGAAGATGGCTTTCGAAGCAGCGCTGGTCGGGGGGCTGGCGGACTGGTTCGCCGTCACCGCCATCTTCCGCAAGCCGTTCAACCTGCCCATTCCGCACACCGCCATCATCACCGAGAACAAGGACCGCATCGCCGACACCATTGGCCTGTTCGTGCAGCAGAATTTCCTGACCTCGGCCGCCATCCGCCAAAGCTTCACCCAGAACAACGTCGCCGGGCAGATGGCGTCCTGGCTGGAGAAAGAAGCGAATGCGGAGAAGTTGTCGCGTGAGATCGGGCTGATCGCGCCGCGCATCCTGCAGTTCTTCCGCCACCCCGCCGTGGAAAATTTCGTGCAGCGCAATGTGGTCGACTGGATCCGCGCCTCGTCCGCCAATACGCTGACCGCGCAATTCCTGCAAGCGGTGTTCAACAACGGCAACCACCAGCAGGCCTTCCAGTTCGGGCTGGAACGCATGGACGACTGGCTGCGCCGCCACCCGGAAAAGGCGCAGGAACTGTTGGCGCCGGTGATCGACGCGCTGATCGGGCCGGTGCTGAGCAAGATCCGTACCTCGCTGAACACCGATGCCCAAGGGGCGCTGTCGCTGCTGGTGGGCGGGCTGACCGCCTTCGCCAAGCCGGAAACCAAGCGCGCCGTGGAACAGATGAAGTCGGGGATGAATGCGGCGCTGAACGTGGAGCAGCGCATTATCGACAGCCTGATCAATGTCATCCACGACATCCGCCAGGATCCCCACCACCCTTTCCGCCTGCAACTGGACGAGTCGGCCAAGTACTACATCGGCGTGCTCAGCGTCGATTCGCCGGAGTCGCGGCGGTTGAACGCCTTCAAGGACGAGATGGTCAACAATCCGGATGTGGTGAAGTTTTTCACCAGCATCGTCATCAGCATCCGTGAGGCGATCCAGAAGGATCTGAATTCGGTGAAGCCGACCATCCTGGAAAGCGTGAAGGATGCGTTGATGATGCTGGGGCGCAATCTGGCGAAGGATGGCCAGTTCCAGCAGGACCTGAACAAGGGCATTGTCGATGCGACCTGCTTTGTGACCGAGGAATACGCGGATGCGATCATGCGTTTTGTGAGTGATCAGGTGCGGGCGTGGGAGTCGGAGAAGATGGTGCGGGAGATCGAGAAGGCGATCGGGCCGGATTTGCAGATGATTCGGGTGAATGGGACGTTGGTGGGGGGATTGATCGGGTTGGTGTTGAGTTTTATTGCCTGAGCCATGCCGGTCGTTGTAGGTCGGGCTTCAGCCCGGCACCAGACCTTTGTTTGATAGGGCTTTTAGGGTGAAATCCTTCATCCGCCTGCCGCGGGCCCTTCTTTTTGTCTTGGCAAAAAGAAGGCAAAAACCGTGTCCTTCGCCAAAACTCGCTCACTTTCCCCTATGTTCAGCACCGCCAAGTCCGGCGGTGTTTTTGATTCTGCCTGAGGCATGTGGCTCGGACAGTTGGCTGCGGACGGCGTTTGTTACTGATTTACAGCCAGTTGGCGATTTCCAGGATAACCAGGCCCAGGCTGATGATGGCGGCGATCAATGACATCCAGCGGGGGAAGATCATGACGCCTTCGGCGTGCGGGTGGCGTTGCTTGATACGCCACAGGGCGAGGTTTACGCCGGAGAACAGGGTGAGCATGATGACGGAGGTGATGGCGGCGAGGCCGGCGAGGCGTCCGGTGAGGGCGAGCGTCAGGACGATCAGGACGGCGACGGCGGTGGCGCGCAGCGGGGTCTGCGTGCGCGGGTGAATTCGCGCGAGTCGTTTGGGCAGCAGGCCGCGTGAGGAAAGGCCGTATAGCACCCGCGAGGCCATGATGATCTGGATCAGGCCGCCGTTGATGATGGCGAACATGCCGATCAGCGACATCAGCATCGGTTCGCGGCCGGTGTAGTGGCTGTAGAGCGTGGCCATCGGGGCGCGGCTGGCGGCGAGTTCGCCGGGCGACAGCGCCAGTACGGCCATGACCATGATCAATAGATAGAGAACGGTGGTGATGATCAGTGTCAGCACGATGGCCAATGGCAGGGTGTGCTTGACGTCTTTCACTTCCTCGGCCACATCGACCATGTCTTCAAAGCCGAGGAAGGCGAAGAAGGCCAGCAAGGCTCCGGCGTAGATCGGGGCGAGGCCGTTCAGGCTGAACGCGGGCAGCAGCTCCGGCCAGCGCGAGGGCAGTTCGGCCAGATGGCCGCTACCCGCGACGATCAGCCATACCAGACCGCCAACCTCAATCACCGTGATGGCGGTGGCGATCAGCACCGATTCGGCAATACCCCAGGCCGCCACCAGCCCCAGCAGCAGCGTGATCAGCAGGATCGAGGGTGTGCGCGGCAGGCCGGTCAGGGTTTCGAAGTAGCCGGAGAAGCCGTTGACCAGCGCCGAGGCCGAGACCAGTCCGGCCAGCACCATCATCAGTCCCGCCGCCACCGACAGTTTTTCCGAGCCGAACCCTTCACGGATATACAGTGACGCCCCGGCGGCGCGCGGATAGCGGCCGGACAGTTCGGCGAAGGACAAGGCGGTGAACCCGGCAAGGATGGCGGCGAACAGGAAGGCGGCCGGGGCCAGCATGCCCGACACCCGCGCCAGCTCCCCCACCAGCGCGTAGATGCCCGCGCCGATGGTGGTGCCCAGACCATAGAGCACCATTTGCGGCAGGGTAATCGTGCGCTTCAGCGATACGGACTCGCCCATACGGTCAGCAACTGACCCAGGCGGGCCGGGTGGCCACCTGTTGTGCCAGCAGTTCCCGCGTGCGCGCCAGCGTCAGCGTCGGGCCCTCGCGGCAGATCAGGCTGCTGCCGACATAGCAGTGCCCGCACAGGCCGACGCCGCAATGCATGCGCCGTTCCAGCGACAGCCAGAAGGCGCTCGGGGACAGGCCCCGTTTTTCGAGCAGGTCGCCGACACCCAGCATCATCGCTTCCGGGCCGCAGCACAGCACGGCGTCGGGGAAGGACGGCAGCAAGGCCAGCGCCGCATCCAGACGCGAGCCGGTGGCTTGGGTCAACTCCTGCGGGGTGTGCCAGGCGGGATCATCCACCGGCAGGCTCAACGGCAAGCCCGCCTGCCGCCACGCATCGCGTTCTTTCGCCAGAATGCGGCTGTCTTCGCTGCGGGCGCTGTAGAGCAAGGCGGTGCGTCCGGCTTGCCCGTTCGCCAGCCGCTGACCCAGCCACGCCGACAACGGCGCCAGGCCGCAGCCACCCGCCACCACCAGCACAGTCTGGTCCGCAAGTTCCGGCCAAGGCTGCCCCACCGGCCCGCGCACCCCGACAAAGGTGCCCAACGGCAAATCCTGCAAAGCCTCCGTCAGCTTGCCGACCTGACGCACCAGCGCCGTGAAGCAGCCCTGTGCATCCGGCAGGCTGACAAAGGTGAAGGCCGCCTCCCCCAGACCGGGAATGCTCAGCATGAAGAACTGGCCGGGCCGGGCTGTCCAGCGCGCGCCGTCCTCCAGCCGGAAGCGCAGGTGCAGCGCGTCCTCACCATCGTCATAGCGCGCCAGCAGTGTCGCCACTTCAGGAACCAGACTCAGCATGCCCCTGCCCTCGTCAGCACCGCCTTCGCGCCAATCACGCCGGGACACACGGCGTCGCAGCGGCCGCAGCCGGTGCAGCCCAGTCGCCCCTGCTGCGGGATGAAGTGCGGCGAAAATTTATGGAACCAGTAACGCGCGGTGCGTGCGCCCGGCGTCGGCGACGGATGATGGCCGCTGGCCTCGCGCTGGAAACCGTCGTAGAGACAGGCGTCCCACACCCGTTCGCGGACGATGCCCTGGGGCTGGCCGACATCAAAGGCGGTGAAACAGGAGCAGCTGGGGCAGAGATTGACGCAGCCGGAACAGCTCAGACATTGGATTGCCAGCGTTTCCCAAATTTCCGTGGTCACCCCGCCCGCCTGGATGCGGGTCAACCCGGCTGCTAGTGCAGACAAGTCCCCGAAGGCGGCGATGCAGGCATCGCCCACGGCCTGCCGGGTTTGCGCCGCGCTGTCCGCCTCCAGTGTCCTGACGGTTTGGGTCGCTGCCTGGAAGGCAGTCAGCACCGTTTCCCCCAATTGGGTCAGCGCCGCCAATTGCCAGCCCGCCGTCACCGGCGTCAGCACCAGATCGGCCCCTTCGCGCACCAGCGGCCCGGAGTCGGTGAGGGGACAAAACCCGCCCGCGCAAGGCGACACGCAATCGACCGCCACCACCAGCGCCGACTTCCGGCGCGCCTGATACAGCGCATCTTCGGCAAAAAAACGGTCCTGCACCGCCAGCGCGGCGGCATCGCAAGCCTTCACCCCGAAAAACACCCGGGGCGGCACCTCCGGCAAGCGGCTGCGGAAATGGGTGCCGTCGAACACAAACACCGTCTCGCGCTCGGCAAAGAAAAAAGGCTTCAGCGAGGACAGCGGCACGCCGTCAAACGTTTCCACATCGCGCTGCGGCGACGACTCCGCCCAGCGCACCACGCCGTCCGTCTCGCGCACCGGCTCGATCAGGACGCGATCCACCGCGATAAAGCCGCGAAAATCCGCCAAGGTGTCGATAAAAACCGTTTTCATGCCTCCTCCCGCTTTTCCACGCGCACGGCGCAGGCTTTGAGCTCCGGCATTTTCGTCACCGGGTCCTGCGCGGTATTGGTCAGCCGGTTGCAGGGCGCTTCGTGGAAGTGGTACGGCATGCTGACTGTACCCACCGGCAGTTCCGGGGCCAGCTCGACGCGGGTATCCACCTCGCCCCGGCGCGAGAAGACCCGCACCGGCGAGTGTTGGCCCAACCCCAGATCGGCGGCGTCAGCGGGATGCATGAACAGCAGGCCCAGCGGCGTTTCCCGCTCCAGCACCGGTGCGCAGCGCGTCATGGAACCGCCGCCGTAATGGAAGTGCAGGCGCTGGGTGGTGAAGGCCAGCGGGTACTCGGCATCGGGCATTTCCGCCGGTTCCACCGCATCGACGCAAACCAGGCGCGCGCGGCCGCTGGCCTGCAACGGAAAACGTTCCTGATGAAGTATGGGTGATCCTTCGGGATGCTCGGTGTTGCAGGGCCATTGCAGACCCTGATGCTCGTCGAGGCGGCCATAAGTCATAGCGGAAAAGATCGGCATCAGGCCGCACATCTCGTCGAAAACCGCCTCCGCGTTCTGCCAATCCAGCCCAGCCACGCCCATGCGCCGCGCCAGTTCGCCGAAAATCTGCCAGTCGGTCCTGCACTCGGCAGGCGGCTCAACGGCCTTGCGCACCCGCTGCACGCGGCGCTCGCAGTTGCTGAAAGTACCGTCCTTCTCGGCGAAGGCAGCCACCGGCAGGATGTAATCGGCCAGCTTCGCCGTCTCGGTCAGGTGCATTTCCAGCACCACCAGCAGGTCCAGTTTCTTCAGGGCGCGGGCGACCTCGGTCTGGTCGGGATCAGTCAGCGCCGGGTCTTCCCCGGCAATGATCATCGCCCGCATCGCGCCGTCGCGCGCGCCGTGCATCATCGCCAACGAGGTCATGCCCGGTTTCTCCGGTTGCGGCGAGCCCCAGGCCTGGGCGAACTTTTCCCGCACCGCCGCGTCCGCCACCGGCTGGTAGCCGGGATAGACATTGGGCAGGCAGCCCATGTCGCAAGCGCCCTGCACGTTGTTCTGGCCGCGCAGGGGGTTGATGCCCGCACCCGGCTTGCCGATCTGGCCGCAGGCCAGCACCAGGTTCGACAACGCAATGACATTACTGGTGCCGCTGGCGAACTGGGTGATGCCCATGCCGTAACAGAGGAAGGCGGCGGGCGAATGCGCGTACAGGTCGGCAAAACGCCGCAAGGTGTCAGGATCAATGCCTGTGATGCGCGCCGTAAGTTCCGGGGTGCAGGCGGCGACGTGCGCTTTCAGCGCCTCGACGTTATCGACGCGGGCGCTCAGGAAGTCCTTTGCCTCCCAGCCCTCGCGGAAGATCAGGTGCAGCAGGCCGTTGGCCAGCGCGATGTTGCTGCCCAGCGTCAGCGGCAGATGCAGGTCGGCCAGCTTCGCCAGCCGCGACTGGCGCGGGTCGACCACCACCAGCTTCGCGCCGTTGAGCTTGGCTTTGAGGATGCGGCCGCCGAAGATGGCGTGGTTCTCGGTGGGATCGGCGCCCCAGACCACGATCAGGTCGGCCTGCTCGACATCGGCCAGGCTGTTGGTCATGGCGCCCGAGCCCAGCGTCTGCGCCAGCCCGGCAACGGAGGGGCTGTGGCAGATGCGGGCGCAGTGATCAATATTCGGGGAGCGCAGCGCCACCCGCGCGAATTTCTGGGCGGCGTAATTGTCTTCATTGGTGGCGCGGGCGCAGCTGATCACGCCCAGACTATCGGGACCATCGTTATCGCGGAAATCCTTGAGGCGGGCGGCGATATCGTCCAGCGCCTCCTCCCAGTCCACCGGCACGAAAACTTCACCTTCGCGGCGATAAGGTTGGGTCAGGCGCTGGGCGGGATCGACGCCGAAGGCGGCATTCCAGCCCTTGGCGCACAATTGACCGTGGCTGACCGGATGGTTCGGCGCCGGTTCAACGGCAATGACGCGGCTATCCTCAACACGCAGGCCCATGCCGCAGCCGACGCCGCAGAAGGGGCAAATGGTTCGGGTTGTTGTCGTGGTCATGGCTTCTTTGCCGCATTGTTGTTTTGGATCATAGCAAGGGAAAGCCCGGCGTCGGGAATCCGACCGAGCGATTTTTGGCCTAGTGAAACACCCGCAGGAAAACCCAGACCCGCAATCCGGCCAGGGCCATCATCGCCCCCAACAGCAGAAAGAACAGCGTCCATACCATCGACACCCGTGACGCCGCCACCGCCCCTTCGCCGGACACCTTGCGCCGCATCGCCCACAATCTCGCCGCCAGCACCAGCGCCGCAATCACCAGCAATCCTTCCGCCGCCAGCATGCCCTGCATGCGGAAAATCGTCACGGCCTCACCGGAATAATCGATCACGACCGACGGCAGCGTAATCTGCCTGGATTCCGTCTCCGCCGCACCGGCCACCGCCGGAACCAGGCACATGGCCCGTCTGATGCCGCCCCAAAATCCGTTCATATCACACAAACCCCTCACAAACCTTGCTTGCGTTCATTGCCATGCAGCGGCACTTTAGGTATCTTGCGGCAAAAACCGGCAAAACATTGCTAAATTTCGTTATCTGCCGCTCATAAGGCGACAGTTAGCCGTCATCCATCACCACGGATAGTTTATGGCCCGCATTCTCCTGATCCACGGCCCCAATCTCAACATGCTGGGCTCACGCGAACCCGGCATCTACGGCTCCGCCACCTTGCAGGACATCAACGCCAACCTGATGATCCAGGCGCAGATGGACGGCCACTCCCTCGAAGCCCTGCAAAGCAATCACGAAGGCGTGCTGGTGGATCGCATCCAGGCGGCCGGCCAGGACGGAACCGCGTTCATCATCATCAATCCCGCCGCGTTCACCCACACGTCCGTGGCCCTGCGCGATGCGCTGCTGGCGGTGAAGATCCCCTTTGTGGAAGTGCATCTGTCGAATGTCCACGCGCGGGAAAGCTTCCGTCACCATTCCTATTTCTCCGATGTCGCCGTTGGCGTCATCTGCGGCCTTGGCGCGCGCGGCTATGGTTATGCCCTGCAATACGCCATCCAACATCTGAAACAACCTTCTTAAAAGCTCTTTTGGGGGATACTCCGTATGGATTTGCGCAAAATCAAGAAGCTGATCGATCTCGTCCAGGAATCCGATATCGAGGAACTGGAAATTTCCGAAGGTGAGGAATCGGTCCGCATCAGCCGTCGCCGCCAGGTCGTTGCCGCGCCTGCCGCCATGACCTATGCCCCGGCTCCGGCCGCTCTGGCTCCCGCCGCTGTTGAAGACTCGCCGAAGGGCACCGCGCCCGCCGCCGTGGTTCCGGCCACGCAGGGTTATATCCAGCGCTCGCCGATGGTCGGAACCTACTATTCCGCGCCGTCGCCCAACGCCACGGCATTCGTCGATGTCGGTCAGACCGTCAAGGCCGGCGACACCGTCTGCATCATCGAAGCCATGAAAATGATGAACCAGGTGCAGGCCGAGAAGAGCGGCGTCATCGAATCCATCCTGGTCGAAAACGGTCAGGTCGTCGAATTCGACCAGCCGCTGTTCACCATCGTCTAAGACAGCGGGGACGCCATGCTTGAAAAAGTGCTGATCGCCAATCGCGGCGAAATCGCCCTGCGGGTGCTGCGCGCCTGCAAGGAACTGGGCATCCGCACCGTTGCGGTCTATTCCAAGGCCGACCGCGACTTGCTGCATGTCCGCCTCGCCGACGAGGCCCTGTGCATCGGACCGGCTTCCTCGCGTGAAAGTTACCTGAACATTCCGTCGATCATTGCCGCCGCCGAAGCCACCCAGGCCCAGGCCATTCATCCCGGCTACGGCTTCCTGGCCGAGAACGCCGATTTCGCCGAAGCCGTGGAAGAATCCGGCTTCACCTTCATCGGCCCGCGCGCCGACACCATCCGCCTGATGGGCAACAAGGTGTCCGCCATCGAAGCGATGAAGGCGGCGGGCGTGCCCACCGTGCCCGGCTCCGACGGCGCGGTAACCGCCGAGAACGCCCAGGCGATGGCCAAGCGCATCGGCCTGCCGGTGATCATCAAGGCAGCGGCGGGCGGCGGCGGACGCGGCATGCGCGTGGTCTATGACGCCCATAGCGTGCTGCACTCGCTGGCCGTGACCCAGGCCGAAGCCAAGGCCGCGTTCGGCGACGACACCGTCTACATGGAAAAATTCCTGCAGCAGCCGCGTCATGTCGAAGTCCAGATCATCGGCGACGGCCAGGGCAAGGCCGTGCATCTGGGCGACCGCGACTGCTCGCTGCAGCGCCGTCACCAAAAGGTGGTGGAAGAGGCTCCGGCCCCCGACATTCCCGATGACGTGCGCCGCGATGTGCAGCTGGCCTGCGTGCGCGCCTGCGAGCAGATGCGCTATCGCGGCGCGGGCACCTTCGAGTTCCTCTATGAGGACGGCCGCTTCTATTTCATCGAAATGAACACGCGCGTGCAGGTGGAACACCCGGTCTCGGAAATGGTCACCGGCATCGACATCATCAAGGAGCAGCTGCGCATCGCCGCCGGTCTGGGCCTGTCGGTGACGCAGGACGATATCGTCATCCGCGGCCACGCCATCGAATGCCGCATCAACGCCGAAGACCCGAAGACCTTCCTGCCCTGCCCCGGCAAGATCGACTACTACCACGCCCCCGGCGGCCCCGGCATCCGCATGGACTCGCATATTTACGCCGGCTACACCGTGCCGCCCAACTACGACTCGCTGATCGGCAAGCTGATCGCCTACGGTCCCAGCCGCGACATCGCGCTGCAGCGCATGCGCAACGCCCTGGATGAGATCGTAGTGGAGGGCATCCGCAGCAATATCCCGCTGCACCGCGAGCAAATCCTGCGCGACGCCGGTTTCAACGCCGGAGCCGTTGACATCCACTATCTCGAAAAGAAACTCGGGATGGCTCACTGACACGCAATACCGTCCGCTGCCGACAACGGTGGCGGACCACCTGATGGAAATAACCCATGCCCTGGCTGCAACTGAAGATTGAAACCGGCAAAGCCGATGCCGAACGTATTGAAGAAATCCTGGAGTCGGTCGGCGCCGGAGCCGTGATGCTGGAGGACGCGGCCGACCAGCCGCTGTTCGAGCCGCCGCTGGGCACCACCCCGCTGTGGGACGCTACCCGCGTCGTCGCCCTGTTCACGCCCGACTCGGAAATGGACGCCATCCTGGAATATGTCGCCGCCGAGCTGGGTCAGCCTCTGCCGCCGCACCGCGTTGAAATCCTGGAAGACCAGGTCTGGGAGCGCGCCTGGATGGATCATTATCACCCGATGTGTTTCGGCGACCGCCTGTGGGTGGTGCCCAGCTGGACGCCGCCGCCGCGTCCGGACGCCATCAACCTGTTGCTGGATCCCGGGCTCGCCTTCGGTACCGGCACCCACGCCACCACGGCGCTGTGCATGGAATGGCTGGACAAGCTCGACCTGCAAGGCAAGACCGTGATTGATTACGGCTGCGGCTCGGGCATCCTGGCCGTTGCCGCGCTGTTGCTGGGCGCACGCCAGGCCTGGTGTGTCGATATTGATCCGCAGGCGCTGCAAGCCACCCGTGACAACGCCGAGCGCAACGGCGTCGCCGACCGCCTGACTACCTACTTTCCTGACGACATGCCCCACGTTGAGGCCGATGTCGTGGTCGCCAATATTCTGGCCGGACCACTGGCCGAACTGGCACCGGTGCTGGCACAATTGACGACGAAGAATGGAGATCTGGCCGTTTCCGGCATTATCACAACGCAGGTGGAAGACCTGCAAAAAGCCTACTCGCCGTGGTTCAGCCTTGATACACTCCAGACAAAAGAAGAAAACTGGTGCCGCCTTTCCGGCAAACGTCACGCCGACCGCTGACTGACATGTGGAACCAGAGCCCGGAGCTTGAGGGACTATGAGCGAAACCAAACAGACACGATGCCCGTTCTGTAACAGCGTATTCAATATCACCGACGCCCAACTGGCCGCCCGCGGCGGTCATGTGCGTTGCGGTTCCTGTCTGCAAGTCTTCCGGGCCGACCAGAACATTGTTACCGGATCGGCGGCAGCCCCATCCAAGCCGGCTCCCGCCAAACCTGCCCCGGCAGCGCCGACGCCCGCACCGGCCAAACCGGTAGCTCCGCCCATTGTCGCCAAGACACAGAGCGCCGTCATCAAACCTGAAGATCAGCCTATCGGCCAGCGCGCCAAGAAGAAAAAGCTGGAAGATGACTCCTGGGCGTTCAACCTGATCGGCGGCAAGCAAGAAGCCAATGGGGAGCAAACCGACGCCAGCGGGACGGAAGAAGCCGTCCCCGCCGCACCGCCCCGCGAGCCGACGCCCCCTCCGGTATCCGCCCCGGCTGCCAAGACGAAGAAGCCCCTGTTCGATGATGAATTGAGCGACATGCTGCACGAGGCCTGGCAGGAAAAACCCTCTGAAGGCCATCAGCTGCGCGGTCCCGGCGAGGTCGAAAAAATCAAGGATGCCGCCGACGACAGTTGGGCAACCGCGCTTTTGTCGGAAATCGCCGAAGAGGAAAAGAAGGAACAGGCCAAGAATTACAGCATGGAGGTGGTTACCCCCGGCAAGAAGCCGAAGGAGCCGCCGCGGGATCTGCCCAGGGAAACGCCGCGTGAAGCCGCAACACCGGCCGTGTCCGCAACTGCGGCAGGCGCGTCCGCCCAGCGAACCTCGACCCGCCGTCCGAACGAGAAGAGCGAGTCCGAAGACAAGTCTGCGTCTGATGATGACCTGCTGAACTTCCTTAACAGCAACAGTGCGCCGACGTTGTCTCAAACCCAGGCTTCGCTTCCGGTTGAGATCCACCATCACCGGCATCTGTCGGTGAACTGGAGCTACTATTTCACATGGTCCGTGCTTTGCATATTGGCGGCGGCAGCCCTGATTGCGCAATATGTCTACTTCAACTTTGACGCGCTCGCCATTTCCGCGGATACCCGTCCCAGAATGGTTCAACTGTGCGACACGTTCAAATGCGAGCTGCCATCGCCTCCGGACACCAAGCTGCTCAACATCAACAAGCTGGTGGTGCGCAAGCATCCGGAGGTCGCCAATGCCTTGCAGGCGGATGCCATTCTTTACAACAAGGCCAGCTTTACCCAGCCGTTGCCCGCCCTGAAGCTGGTGCTGCTGGACAAGAAAGGGGGCATTGTGGCCGGCCGGGTGTTCACTCCCAAGGAATATCTGCCCAGCGACTTCTCGAACTTGCGCCGTATTCCGCCAGACACCCCGATTCATGTGGAACTGGCGCTGGTCAAGCCGGACGCTCCCTTCTTCGGCTACCGGATGGAGCCCTTGCTCTAAGCCTTGCCATGCCGGGACGAGGGTCTGCGACGACCTCGTACCGGCGTACCAAAGTATTTCCGTTTTTCGCCTAAAAAACACTCTCTCTTGCCGCCGCTTTGCGGTATGATGCGCGCCGTTTTCCCCGGCCTGACCATCCATTCATGCTCTCCCCCGTCGCTATCGGCCCGTACCGGATCGACCCGATCGCCCTCGCCCCGATGGCGGGCGTCACCGATCGTCCGTTCCGGCAGATCTGCCGCGACCAGGGAGCCGGTTATACCGTGTCGGAGATGGTCACCTCGGATTCGCGGCTGTGGCACACCGCCAAGTCCAGCTTCCGCCTTAACCATGAAGGCGAGCCGGGGCCGCGCTCGGTGCAGATCCTGGGCTATGACCCGGTAATGATGGCCGAGGCCGCCCGCCTCAATGTCGAACGCGGCGCGCAGATCATCGACATCAACATGGGCTGCCCGGCGAAGAAGGTTTGCAACCGCCTGGCCGGGTCGGCGCTGATGCAGGACGAGGCCCTGGTCGCCGACATCCTGCACGCCGTGGTCCAGGCCGTGGATGTGCCGGTGACGCTGAAGACGCGCACCGGCTGGAACCGAGACAACCGCAACGGCGTCACCATCGCGCGCATCGCCGAGGACGCCGGCATCCGCATGCTGGTCATTCACGGCCGCACGCGGGCGGACAAATATGAAGGCCAGGCCGAATACGACACCGTGGCTGCGATCAAGCAGGCTGTCAGCATTCCGGTCTTGGCAAATGGCGACATCAACTCGCCGGAAAAAGCGTTAACAGTGCTGCAACAAACGGGCTGTGATGGTATTATGCTGGGCCGCGCCGCACACGGTCGGCCGTGGATTTTTCGTGAAATTCGCCATTTCCTGAGTACCCGCATACTGCTGTCACCCCCGGACCTTTCCGATCAGATTCAAGTCAGCCTGGACCACCTGGCCGCCTTGCATGCTTTTTATGGAGAGGAGCTGGGTGTCCGCTTTGCCCGCAAACATATTGGCTGGTATGCGCAGTATTGGGAACAGGGGCGCGACTTTGTCCGCCGCTTTCACGCACTGACCACCGGCCAGGCGCAACGCGCCGCCGTGCAAGCCTTCCAGGCGTCCTGCCGGGAAGGTTTCCCCGTTATCTCGTAGTAGTAGGGTCATTATGAGCAGTTTGAAGTCTTCGATTCCCGTTCCCCAGACCGATGCCGCCCTGCGCGTGCATGTCGAGCGCGCCATGCGTCACTATTTCGGCCAACTCAACGGCGAAAAGCCGTGTGAAGTCTACGAACTGGTGCTGGCCGAAGTGGAACGCCCGCTGTTGTCCGTGGTGTTGGAATACACTCGCGGCAACCAGACCAAGGCAGCCCAGATCCTGGGTCTGAACCGCGGCACGCTGCGCAAGAAGATGAAAACACACGGCTTTATCTCTGACTGATTATTGGTCATTTTTTCAGGGCAATTCGGCTAGAATTGCCCTTTTCTTTTTCAGGGTTATCCCTTCACTTTCTTTTGAATTTCTTCGGGAATCGCCATGCAAGTCACTCGTGCGTTGCTGTCCGTGTCCGACAAGACCGGCATTGTAGAACTGGCCCGTGAACTGGCCGCCTGCGGCGTTGCGCTGCTCTCCACCGGCGGCACCTACAAACTGATCAAGGACAACGGCATTGCCGTACAGGAAGTGGCCGAGTACACCGGCTTCCCGGAAATGATGGACGGCCGCGTCAAGACGCTGCACCCGAAAATCCACGGCGGCATCCTCGGCCGTCGCGGCCAGGATGACGGCGTGATGGAACAGCACGGCATCGGCCGCATCGACCTGGTGGTGGTGAACCTCTACCCCTTCGCCGCGACCATCGCCAAGCCCGGCTGCACGCTGGAAGACGCCATCGAGAACATCGACATCGGCGGCCCGACCATGGTCCGTTCCGCCGCCAAGAACAATGCCCACGTCGGCATCGTCGTCAACGCCTCCGATTACGGCCGCGTCATTGACGAGATCAAGAGCACCGGCGGCCTGTCGCAAGCCACCCGCTTCGACCTGGCCGTGAAAGCCTTCGAACACACCGCCCAGTATGACGGCATGATCGCCAATCACCTCGGCAAGCTGGTCACCGAACCGGCCCAGCAATTCCCGCGCACCTTCAACCTGCAATTCAACAAGGCGCAGGACCTGCGCTACGGCGAGAACCCGCACCAGAAGGCCGCCTTCTATGTCGAATCGAACGCCAAGGAAGCCAGCGTCGCCACTTCGAAGCAGCTGCAGGGCAAGGAGCTGTCGTACAACAACATCGCCGACACCGACGCCGCGCTGGAATGCGTGAAGTCCTTCGTCAAGCCCGCCTGCGTCATCGTCAAGCACGCCAACCCCTGCGGCGTGGCCGTGGTGCCGGACGCCGAGGGCGGCATCGGCAAGGCCTATGACCTGGCCTACGCCACTGACCCGGAATCCGCGTTCGGCGGCATCATCGCCTTCAACCGCGAACTGGACGCCGCCACCGCCAAGGCGATTGTCGACCGCCAGTTCGTGGAAGTGATCATCGCCCCGTCCGTCAGCGCCGAAGCCCTGGCCGTGACCGCCGCCAAGCAGAACGTGCGCGTGCTGACCTGCGGCGCCCTGCCCGCCCCGGCCGAGCGCATTGCCGGTCTGGACTACAAGCGCGTCAACGGCGGCCTGCTGGTGCAGGATGCCGACCTGGGCATGATCGGCGAGTCCGACCTGAAGATCGTGACCAAGCGCGCCCCGACCGAAGCCGAGATTCATGACCTGATCTTCGCCTGGAAGGTGGCAAAGTACGTGAAGTCCAACGCCATCGTCTACGCCAAGAACCGCCAGACCATCGGCGTCGGCGCGGGCCAGATGAGCCGTGTGAACTCCGCCCGTATCGCCGCCATCAAGGCCGAGCACGCCGGGCTGCAGGTCGCCGGTTCGGTGATGGCCTCGGACGCCTTCTTCCCGTTCCGCGACGGCATCGACAACGCCGCCAAGGTCGGCATCAGCTGCGTCATCCAGCCGGGCGGCTCCATGCGCGACGCGGAAGTGATTGCCGCCGCCGATGAACATGGCATGGCGATGGTGTTTACGGGAATGCGGCATTTCCGGCACTGATGTGATGTAACCCCCTCTCCCCTTGGGGGAGAGGGCCGGGGAGAGGGGTGCGGAAAGCGGCCCGAACACAAGCCGTTTTCGTTGCCAATGCCGTCCCCCCTCTCCCTAACCCTCTCCCCCGTGGGGAGAGGGAATACCCCGTGACTTAATAATTCACATATTTTGGGGACATCTCCCATGAAAATCCTGATCCTCGGTTCCGGCGGCCGCGAACACGCCCTCGCCTGGAAGTGCGCGCAGGACCCGCGCGTGGAAACGGTTTTTGTCGCGCCCGGCAACGCCGGTTCCGCCACCGAAGCCAAGTGCCAAAATATCGCGCTCGATATCCTCGACAACACCGCGCTGATCCAGTTCGTGCAGGTGCAGGGCGTCAACCTGACGCTGGTCGGCCCGGAAGCCCCGCTGGTGAACGGCGTGGTCGACGCCTTCCGCGCCGCCGGTCTGCCCATCTGGGGACCGACGCAATTCGCCGCGCAACTGGAGGGTTCCAAGGCCTTCGCCAAGGACTTCCTGGCGCGTCAGGGCATCCCCACGGCGTTCTATAGCGTCTTCACCGACACTGACGCCGCTCTCGCCTACGTGCGCGAGAAAGGCGCGCCGATCGTGATCAAGGCCGACGGCCTGGCCGCAGGTAAGGGAGTGATCGTGGCGATGACGCTGGCAGAAGCCGAAGCCGCCATCATCGACATGCTGTCCGGCAACAAGTTCGGTTCGGCCGGTGCGCGCGTGGTGGTGGAAGAATTCCTTGAAGGCGAAGAAGCCAGCTTCATCGTCATGGTCGACAGCGTCAACGCGCTGGCGATGGCCACCAGCCAGGACCACAAACGCATCGGCGACGCCGACACCGGCCCCAACACCGGCGGCATGGGTGCTTACTCCCCCGCCCCGGTGGTGACACCCGCCGTGCACAAGCGTGTGATGGACGAAGTGATCATGCCGACCGTGCGCGGCATGGCGGCCGAAGGGCATCCCTACACCGGTTTCCTGTATGCCGGGCTGATGATCGACGCTTCCGGTGCACCGAAGGTGATCGAATTCAACTGCCGCTTCGGCGACCCGGAAACCCAGCCGATCATGATGCGTCTGCAAAGCTCGCTGGTGGCGCTGGTGGAAGCCGGTCTGGCCGGTCAACTGCCCGCCGAAGCGCAATGGGACCCGCGTCCGGCGCTGGGCGTGGTGATGGCCGCCGGGGGTTATCCGGATGATGTGCGCAAGGGCGATGTGATTTCCGGCATCGACGACGCCAACAGCCCGGTGGTGAAGGTTTTCCAGGCCGGGACGGCGTTGAAGGACGGTCAGGTGGTGACCAATGGCGGGCGCGTGTTGTGCGTGACCGGCTTGGGCGCAACGGTGTCCGAGGCGCAGCGCAATGCCTATGAAGGCGTGAAGCGGATTTCGTGGGCGGATGAGTATCATCGCGGCGATATCGGCTATCGGGCGGTGGCGCGGGAACAGCAGGTGCAGCAACAGCAGCAGTGAGGCTGGTTGCGGAGAGAGGGCAGCTGAGGCTGCCCTTTTTCTTGCGTTTGAGGAACAGATTCGATAGCGTGAGGTAATCGCTGCATTACAACCCACGAGGCTTTCATGGTTTCTACCGCCCGCCAAATCGACCCGCCCATCAGCGAAGCCGACTATTTCGCGCTGGAACGGGACACCGATATCCGCCACGAATTGCTGGACGGTCAGGTGTTTGCGATGGTCGGCGGCAGTTTTAACCATAGCCGGATTGTCGGCAATGTGTTCCGCGAAATTTCGGCTCATCTGAAGGGCAAACCTTGCGAAGTCTTTTCCGAAAGCACCAAACTGCGCTTTCCCGCCACGCTGGGCGGATTCGATTATGTCTATCCGGATGTAGTGGTTGACTGCTCCACGCATCTGGCGGAAGACAACATGCTGGTGACGCCGGTGCTTATTGTAGAGGTGCTCTCGCGCTCCACCCGGCGTCGCGACGAAACGGTTAAACGGGCGGCGTACCGGCAGATTCCGACGTTGATGGAATATGTGCTGATTGAGCAGGACGCCGTGGATGTGGAGGTGATGCGGCGCGAGTCGGGATGGTTGCCGGAGAATTATTTCATGGGCGACAGTCTGGTGCTGGAGTCGATCGGGGTGGCGCTGCGGGTGGAGGAGATTTACGAGCGGGTGCAGAATGCGGATGTGGATGAGTGGTTGGCGCACATTCGACATGTGTAACCTCCCCCTTCAAGGATTGAGTCCGGCGCATTATTAATCTGCTCTACGAGAGCTACATAAACTGACGGAATAGATAAAGAATGCAAAGCAACCTCAATACATGTGGTTCCGGTTTTGCCGCAGGGACGCCGGTTCATACTAACAAGGGATTAGTTCCTATAGAGCAACTGGAAATAGGTGACTATGTGCTATCCAGCCCGGATAATGAAAAAGGTCTCAAGGAATATAAACGAATTACTAGCGTCTACAAATCATTGGAAAAAAAGGAAATCTTCAGACTCCGTCACGTAACAAGACTGCCCTCTAGATTCAAAGATGGACATTATGAAATGGAAACCCTCTATTTGACGGAAAACCATCCAGTCTGGGTAAGTCGAATCGGCGAGAATACAGCCGAAGACATGAGCTATGATTTAGGTGTCGAGATCAATCCTGATGATGGACCTGGCTGGCAGTTCGCAAAAGACGTCGGAGGAATGGAGGGCGCCATTATCTCTAAAGGTCCAACCTTTCTTGGAGATATATGGGCTGGAGGCCTTTATAGTACTGACATTGAGAATGTTTTCTGGGCGAAACCTACTGGCTACGATCCTGGCTTAATTATGGACTTCCGTAGAAATCTACAGACTATATATTTCATAGGCGATCGACTTGATGATTGTCTATCTCCAGAAAGCATGTATAGGTTTGGAAATAGCGTTATCTATGGAGACCCTGAAAAACACCCTTTGGTTCATAATTTTTTGAAGATGATTCGTGATACCGGCCTTCGACATGAGTTCTATGGTGACGCCAAGGTCACAGTTTACAATATAGATGTGGAAGATTTTCATACCTACTATGTCGGCGAATTGGGTTTATGGGTTCATCACAATGCCCATCCAGTAAAAAGAGCAAACCCGAACTCTGGCCACTAATCTGGATCCCCCCATAATGGACAAGTTAATCGTGCCTCAATGGACATTTTCAAAATATTGATAGAAAAACGGCATCCCAAACCCTTGCCCTCCCCCTCCCCTCAATGCTAATGTCTCCCACTTGCATCGCCGCCCGAAACCGGACGGCAGGCAAGGCGGCCTAACCCCCGCCCGGACATCGGTTACCGTGCCCTTGCCCGCGCATACCACGCGAGGCAAGGGCAGCAACAAGGGCTTCCGCCAACCGGACCCTTCCGGCCCCCGGGCCGACCACCGTGTCGCGCCGGTCTCCCAAAAGGAACCGGCCCGACCGGGAAACAAACACCCTCCCCGTTTCCCGGTCTCCCCTCAACCTGTCCCCCTAAAAAGGGGACCGGTTCCGTAACCCGATTTTGTTTGTGCATGTCCATGCCACACCGTGGCGCGGAGTGCTATAGTTTTCAACCCTTTTCGTAGCCCGCGCCCCGCGCGGGACCGCCGGCATTGCCAACCCGACCGGCCCTCCCCGTCTTCCGCGCGGGCTACACCCAAACTGACGTGCCCGACACGAAGCGAGACCAAAGATGGATGAGGTGTTCAAGAAAGCCGCGCTGGACTATCACGAATTTCCCAAGCCCGGCAAAATTGCAGTTACCCCCAGCAAGAACCTGATCAACCAGCGCGACCTGGCGCTGGCCTATTCCCCCGGCGTCGCCGCGCCCTGTCTGGAAATTGAAAAAGATCCGAGCACCGTCTCGCGCTACACCGCGCGCGGCAACCTGGTCGCGGTGATCTCCAACGGCACCGCCGTGCTGGGCCTGGGCGACATCGGTCCGCTGGCCTCCAAGCCGGTGATGGAAGGCAAGGGCGTGCTGTTCAAGAAGTTCGCGGGCGTGGACGTGTTCGACATCGAAATCGACGAACGCGACCCGGACAAGCTGGTGGACATCATCGCCAGCCTGGAACCCACCTTCGGCGGTATCAACCTGGAAGACATCAAGGCTCCGGAATGTTTCTACATCGAGCGCAAGCTGCGCGAACGGATGAAGATTCCCGTTTTCCATGACGACCAGCACGGCACCTCCATTATTGTCGGCGCGGGTCTGCTGAATGCGCTGAAGATCGTCAAGAAAGACATCGCCAACATCAAGATTGTCTGCTCCGGCGCCGGCGCGGCCGCCATCACCTGTCTGGACCTGATCTGTGCGCTGGGCGCGCGCAAGGAAAACATCTACGTCACCGACTCCAAGGGCGTGCTGCACCACGGCCGCGCCATGGACGAGAGCAAGGCCAAGTACGCGCAGGCAACCGATGCGCGCACGCTGGCGGACATCATGGTCGGCGCGGACATGTTCCTGGGCCTGTCCACAGCCGGTATCGTCAGTCAGGACATGGTGAAGACCATGGCCGCCAAGCCGATCATTTTCGGCCTGTCGAACCCGACGCCCGAAATCATGCCGGAAGAAGTGAAGGCCGTGCGCGATGACGCCATTATCGCCACCGGTCGTTCCGACTACCCGAACCAGGTCAATAACGCCCTGTGCTTCCCCTATATTTTCCGGGGCGCGCTGGATGTGGGCGCCACCAACGTCAACGAGGCGATGAAGATTGCCTGCGTGGAAGCCATCGCGCGCATGGCGCATGTGGAGCAGACCGAGTCCACCGCCTTCGGCGAAGTGACCTCCTTCGGACCGGACTACATCATTCCCAAGGCGCTGGACCCGCGCCTGATCATGGAAATCGCCCCGGCCGTCGCCAAGGCCGCGATGGAGTCCGGCGTCGCGACCCGCCCGATCGCCGATCTGGACGCCTATCGCCAGAAGCTGTCGGAATACGTCTACAACTCCGCCTTCATCATGAAGCCGGTGTTTGCCCAGGCCAAGGCCCAGCCCAAGCGCATCATCTTCTGCGAAGGCGAAGACGAGCGCGTCCTGCGCGCGGTGCAAATCGTGGTGGACGAAGGCCTGGCCAAGCCGATCCTGATCGGTCGCGTGCCGGTGATTGAAAGCAAGATCCAGCGCCTGGGCCTGCGTATCCGCTCCGGCATCGACTTTGAACTGGTGAACCAGGACAACGATCCGCGCTACAAGGAATACTGGACCTATTACCACCGCCTGATGGAGCGTCGCGGTATCGGCGTCGAGCTGGCCAAGCGCGAAGTGCGCCGCCGCACCACGCTGATCGGCGCGCTGCTGATGCACTTCGGCGAGGCCGACGGCATGATCTGCGGCACCTTCGGCCACTACCAGCTGCACTTGGATTATGTGTCCGACGTGATCGGCCTGGGTCGCAAGGCGCAGAACTTCTACGCCATGAACGCGCTGATCCTGAACGACCGCACCCTGTTCATCGCCGACACCTACGTCAATCCGGACCCGACCGCGCAACAGATCGCCGAAATGACGATGCTGGCCGCCGAGGAAATCCGCCGCTTCGGCATGACGCCGAAGGTGGCGCTGCTGTCGCACTCAAGCTTTGGCACCAGCAACACTGCCAGCGCCCAGAAGATGCGTGATGCCTACGCCATCCTCAGCGCCAACGCGCCGGAGCTGGAAGTGGATGGCGAAATGCACGGTGATGCCGCGCTGGATGAAAATGTCCGTCACGACACCTTCCCCAACTCGCGCCTGAAGGGCAACGCCAACCTGCTGATCATGCCAACGCTGGATGCCGCCAACATCGCCTTCAACCTGTTGAAGACCGCGAATGGCAACGGCGTCACCATCGGCCCGATCCTGCTGGGCGCCAACCAGCCGGTGCACATCCTGACCTCGTCGGCCACCACCCGCCGCATCGTCAACATGACGGCGCTGACGGTGGCGGAAGCCATCGCCAACCAGGGGTAACTCCCCCGGTTGCTGAGATCCGGCAAAGGGCGACGAAAGTCGCCCTTCTGCTTTCTGCGATTCCCCCTGTCTGTTAAATTTGCCGCTTCACTTCAGGCTGCGCCGCCATGACCGATCATCCCGCCGAATTCCTTGCCCGCCTCCGCCACAGCCTCGACGCCCAAACGCTCTCAAAGCTGGTGCTGAGCAAATATCAGGGGGAAGAAAAAGAACTGGTGCGGTTGACGGTGCGCCCCATCAACCTGCGCGGTCAGGACTGCCTGAGCGTTGTCTACCAGTACCAGACCCGCGAGATCACCAAGAACCATCCCGTCGCGGAAGGCGTCGCGCTGATCGGAGCCTTGCTGGGCCGGGACTTCAAGAATGCCAACCTGCTGGCCAGCGACGGCGAAACCCAGTTGCAGTTCAGCAAGAAAGGCAAGACCTCGCTGCAGCATCAGGGGCAAGTCCGCGCTGAAGCCACCGCCAGAACGCACGACCATGAAAAACAGCGCTTTCTGGACCTTGATCGCCCTTTCCTCACCGATCTGGGCGTCACCGATGCCAAGGGTCAATTGATCCCGGCCATGTCGCGGAAATGGAAGCAGATCAACAAGTTCCTGGAAATTTTCAGCCACGCCTTTGCGCAGGCACGCATGCCCGAAGCACGGCCGGTGCGGGTGCTGGACTTCGGGTCCGGCAAGGGCTACCTGACCTTTGCCGTGCACGACTGGCTGACGCGCACGCAGGGCCGCGCGGCGCATGTCACCGGTGTCGAACTGCGCGATCCGCTGGTGCGGCTGTGCATGCAGGCGGCGGAGCGGTCAGGCTTGCAGGGGCTGGATTTCTTCACCGGCGACGTACGCACCTTTGACACGCCGCAACTGGACATCATGATTGCGCTGCACGCCTGCGACATCGCCACCGACTACGCCATCCACACCGGCATCCGGCTGGGCGCGGAAATCATCCTCTGCGCCCCCTGCTGCCACAAGGAAATCCGCCCGCAGATGCACAGCCCCGCCGTGCTACAACCGTTGCTCAAGCACGGCATTCACCTGGGGCAGGAAGCGGAAATGGTGACGGACGGCTTGCGCGCCCTGCTGCTGGAAGCCAGCGGCTACGATACGCAGGTCTTTGAATTCGTGTCGCTGGAACATACCAGCAAGAACAAGATGATCCTGGCGGTGAAGCGCGCCGCCGCGCGGGATGCCGCGCCCTTCCGCAACCAGATCCGGGCCATCAAGGACTTCTACGGTATCCGGCAACAGTGCCTGGAATCGCTGCTGGGCGGAACCGCCGCGCCCCGACAAGCGGATTGTTCCGACTGTGGCTGATACGGATATGGGCGGCAGCACGCTCCCGACCGAAAACCACGACCAACCCGAACTGTGGGAAACCCGTCAGTCGCTGACCCTGCACTTCGGCAGCGAGGCCGTGCAAAGCCGGATGAGCAAGGACGCCCCCTGGCGGCTGGAGTTCGAATACACCCGCCGCATGGTCACCTTCCTGGCCTTCCACCCGGAACCGGCGGACATCCTCATCGTCGGCCTGGGCGGCGGCTCCCTGTCGAAGTTCTGCCAGCGCTTCCTGCCCAACGCGAACATCACCTCCATCGAGATCAACCCGGCGGTGATCGCCCTGCGCGACAAATTCCTGATTCCCCCGGACAGCCGCCAATTCCGCATCCTGCGGGCGGACGCCGTCGAGTACCTTCCCGCCCATCCGGCGTCGGCGGACATCATTTTGATGGATGCCTACGATGCCGACGGCCTGCCCCCGGCGTTGTGCAGCGAGGACTTCTACCGCGCCAGCCGCGAAGCGCTGAAACCGGGCGGCATCCTCTCGGCCAACCTGTGGCGCAGTGACAAGGCCTTCCGGCGCAATCTGGGACGACTGGGGCGCATCTTTGACCGACGCGTGGTCAGCGCCACCTGCGATACCGGCAACGAGTCGGTGCTGTGTTTCCGCGAACCGGCGCTGCCGCCCTTTGCGCAGGCCTGGAAGAATGCCCTGCACTACCAGAAACTGACCGGCGTGAACCTGCCCGGATACCTGGAGGACTTGGTCTTCAGTGCGGGAAATGACTGGTTTTACGGCTCGACCTGAACGGCCAGCGGGAGTCTCCTCCCGGACGGGAGGAGACGGGGAAGTCCGGAATCAGAACATCCCGGCGATGGAGGTGCTCAGGCCCTTGACCAGTTCCGGCTGCGCCTGTTCCCAGGACAGGTTGACCTTGTTGGCGGAGGACAGCACGCGGGTGCGGTAACGCTTCCAGTGGCTTTCCTCGGCGTAGCTGAGGTTTTCCGAGCCGGACGTGCCCTGCTTCAGGCTTTGCGAACCCTGCAGGCTGACCGGACTCTTGGTGCGCTGGGAAATCTGCACATCGGTAATGGCGGAGAAATAGACATCCTTCACCATCTGCCCGGCCACGAAATCGGCCATGCCCAGCGCCAGACCGCCGCCGACAATATGCCGGCTGTTGTCCGACCCGGCCGCATAGATCGCCCCCGCCCCGGCGACCGCCATCGCTTCCGAGCCGAAACCCTTGCCCAGCATGGCCTCGGCGGCGGTCTGGTCCGACTTGCCGACTTGCAGGATATTCACCTGCAGCATGTACTGCGCCTCGTCAGGATTGCGGGTCAGCTTCCAGCCGCGCGCGGCCAGCGAGGACTCGACGGCGTTCTGGACGGTGAAATCGGGTTTGTCGGAGGTATTGCGGACCTGGACCAGCAGCACCATGTTTTGCGGCGCGGCGGGGTCAATGAAGACGCTCTCGGACATCTTGGTTTGCACGTCCAGATTGCGCTTGGAAATCGCGACTCCGGTGGCGGCGCAGCCGGCAAACAGGGAAAGACTCAGCGCCAGTGTTGCTCCTGCGAAAAGCTTGTTCATCATAATCTCCTTTGACGGTATCCTTTTTTCGCGCGCGAAAATTACCAGCCGGAGAGATTCAGTGCCCTGCGATCCTGTCGGACAGGCGCAACCGACCGCTCAAAAGAAAGGCTGACGACACGATCACAGGCATGCACAAAGGCAGTGCATCCCCCTTGGCAGTCCATGACAAAAGCATTACTCTCGGGAAAGTCCCCTGAAAAAGCAGGGTTGACTGACACCAACAAATACAACGAGGGATTCTTCATGAAAAAGTTTGTAGCGATTGCCCTGCTGGCTGGCGCCTCTTCCGTTGCCATGGCTGACCAGGATACCGGTTGCGGTCTGGGCACCATGCTGTGGGCCGGTCAATCCGGTGTTATCCCCAAGATCCTGGCGGTGACCACCAACGGCACTTCCGCCAACCAGCTGTTCGGCATCACCACCGGCACCCTGGGCTGCCAGTCTGACGGCGTCATCTCTTCCCGCGCCAAGCTGGGCATGTACATGGGCACCAACAGCGAGCGTCTGGCCCGCGACATGTCGGTCGGCCAAGGCGAATCCCTCAATGTGCTGGCTGACCTGATGGGCATCAAGGCCGAGCACAAGGCTGCCTTCTTCCAGGCCGCCAAGACCAACTTCGGCACCATCTTCGCCCCGGAAAACCAGTCCGCCGGTCAGGTGCTCTCCGCCCTGCAAGGCGTGATGGCCAAGGACGCTGTCCTGTCCGCCTACGCCGCCGCCTGATTCAGGCCGTGGTTCCTGCCCCTCGCTCCGGCGGGGGGTTTTTGTTTGCGGCTCCGGAATTGCCTGCCCATGTTCTCCCGATTTCTTGCCCTGCTGCCGGGTATTTTGTTCGCCCTCTGTTTTAGCGCCGCTTCGGCCGAAACTCTCGAAGATGTCCTTGAAAAAGCCTCGGAAACCCGGCTGTACGATGACGCCTACTGGCGCATCCTGCTGCGTTACGAAGACCTGAGCCGGCACCACCGCGCCAGCCTGGTCCGGCAACCGGCCTTCTTTATGCATCCGGACGGACGGGATAACCCCGAAGCCGAGTTACGCGCCGACATTCACGCGCTTTACACCGACTCCATGGAACTGGGCGACCAGGCCTTTGCCTGCCGTTTCCCCGCGCGCACGGCCTGGCTGCGCACGCGGCTGCCGATTGATGACCGCGACCTGGCGCCGCTGAACTGTTCGGCGCTGAATACCTGGATGAAAGGGATTAACCCGCAACAGGCGACGCTGATCTTTGCCGCCGACTACCTGAACAATCCGTCCTCCATGTTCGGCCACACGCTGCTGCGCATTGATGCGCCCGAGCAGACCGAGGAAACCCGCCTGCTGGCCTATGCCATCAACTACGCGGCGCAAACCGATAACGCCAACAGCCTCGACTTCGCGTGGAAGGGCGTCACCGGCGGTTATCCCGGCGCGTTCTCGATCCTGCCCTATTACCAGAAGGTCAAGGAATACAATGACTTCGAGAACCGCGACCTGTGGGAGTACCAGCTCAACCTGACGCCGGAAGAAGTGCAGCGCTTGCTGAAGCACCTCTGGGAATTGAAGGGGGTGATGTTCCCCTACTACTTCTTCTCCAGCAATTGCTCGTATCAGTTGCTGGGCCTGTTTGAAGCCGCCCGCCCCGGCCTGGCCATGCGCCGCGACTTTCCGGTTTATGCCGCGCCCACGGATACCCTGCGCCGGGTGTTGGCGGAACAGGGCATGCTGAAGCAGGTTATTTACCGTCCCGCCAGCGGCACATTGCTGGACTCCCACGCCGGACAAAACTCCCGTGCGGTCAACCGCGCCGCCGGACAACTGGCCGATAATCCGCAAGCCGCGCTGGACGGGCTTTCCTCCGCCGACCAGGCGCGCGCGGTGGAAATGGGCTATGACTGGTTGTATTACCGTTATCTGGCGCACAAGGCCGACCCGGCCACCGCTCCGGCCAAATTGCGGCAACTGCTGATCCGCCGCAGCACCTACGCGGAGCCGGACAGCCGCCGCGCGCCGCCGCGCCCGGCCGTGGACCCATCCCAAGGCCATCTGACCTCGGAGTGGCAAACAGGCGGCGGCTATGCCCAGGATCAGGGCTTCCTGTCACTGGATTATCGCCCCGCCTACCATGACCTGCTCGATCCCGATGGCGGTTACCGTCAGGGAGCCTCCATCGACTTCCTGCGCCTGCAGCTGCACTACCTGCTGCGGGAGCGGCAACTGGCGCTGCAACAATTCACGTTGGTGCACATCGACTCGCTGGCGACCCGCAACGACTTCCTGAAACCCATGTCCTGGAATCTGGGTCTGGGCGCACGGCAAGCCTCGGTGGACAGCGCCGGACGATTCAGTACCCGGGAATCGCATGCGGTGGGCTATCTGGAAGGCGGCATGGGCTTTACGGTGCAACCTGCGGTAGGGAAGCTGTGTTATGGCGTGCTGCAAGGGGAACTGAACGGCGGCCAGATACTGGATAAAGGCTGGCGGGCCGGGGCAGGTCCGCGTGTCGGCTGCCGCTCGCAAGGCGCGCGCGGTCAGTGGCTGGGCCATGTGGAAAGCCTGTGGTTCACCGACAGCGAATCTTTCCGGACCGCCGTGGAAGCCGGGTATCAATGGAATCTGGATGCCGAGGACGGCATCCGGGTGGAGGCCCGGTATCAGGAACAGGATGGCAGGGACTGGAGCGGGGTGTCGTTGGGCTGGCGGTCGTATTTCTGACCGCCGCCGTCAGTGGCTGTCCGGCGAGGGAGCCGCCGGAGCCTGCACCTTCTGAATCAGCGGCAACAGCAGCAGCACGCTCAGGATCAGGCCGGACAACAGCATCGTCATGTCATTGAACGCCAGCGTGGTCGCCTGAAGCCGGATTTTTTGCTGCAGCAAGGCAATCGCCGCCGCTCCGCTTTGTCCGCCCAACTCTCCCTGCATGGCTGCGCCGCTGCCCGCCAGCATCGCCTGCACCGGTGCGCGCGCCGGATCGGTCAGCGCCGCCAGATGCTGCCAGTGAAAGGCAAAGCGCCAGTCCATGATGGTATTGATGCAGGCCAACCCGATGGCCCCGCCGATATTGCGCGTCAGGTTGAACAGCGCGCTGCCGTTCTTCATCTCGGTCAGCGGCAGCGTGCTCAGCGCCAGCTGCGACATCACGATCATCGCGCACATCAGGCCAACACCGCGCAGGATCTGCGGCCAGAACAGGTCTTCCGGTCCGGCCGCCGAGGTCATGTGCGAGTTCAGCCAGACGCCGAAAGACGCGATCACCAGCCCGATCCCCACCAGAACCCGCGTATCCATTTTCGCGGACAAACGGCCGATCCACGGCGCGGTGATGAACATCGCCACACCCATCACCATCATCGTTTCGCCAATCTGCAAACTATTGAAATGCCGCACCTGACCCAGGAACAGCGGAATCAGGTAGACCATGCCGTACAGGCTGACACCGACCACAAAGGAAATGACCGAGCCGACCGCGAAATTGCGGTTGGCGAAGACGCGCAGGTTGACGATGGGATTGAGGCTGGTGAAGCTGCGCCAGAAAAAGAAGATGGCGCTCAGGGTGCCGGTGATCGTGGCCAGCAACACCGATCGTTCGGAAAACCAGTCGTGGCGGGGACCTTCGTCCAGCGCGAACTCCAGGCAGCCGAGAAACAGCCCCATGCTGACCAGTCCGCTCCAGTCGATGATGTGCCACAGCTTCCAGTCCGGCTTGTCGATCTGGTCGAGGTAGCTCCAGACAATACTGGAAATCAGTAGCGCGGGCGGCAGGTTGACCAGGAACATCCAGTGCCAGGAGAAATAGTTGGTCAGATAGCCGCCCAGCGTCGGCCCCACCGCCGGGGCCAGCGTCGAGGCCATGCTGACCAGCACGATCGGCCCCATGCGCTTTTCCGGGGGGAACAGCATGAACAGCGCCGCCATGGTCGTCGGGATCATGCCGCCGCCCAGGAAGCCCTGGATGGTGCGGAACACCAGCAGCGACGGCAGGCTCCAGGCCATGGCGCACATCAGGCTGGCGAACGCGAAACCGACGGCGCTGAGCACAAAGTAGACGCGGGTCGACATCATCCGCGACAGGTAGCCGGACAAGGGAATGGCGATCACTTCCGCGATCAGGTAGCTGGTTTGCACCCAGGCGATTTCGGACGAGCTGGCGCTCATGCCCGCCTGCAATTCATTCAGCGAACTGGCGACAATCTGGATATCCAGAATGGCCATGAAATTGCCGAAGACCAGCGCGCAGAAGCCGATCCAGGCGCGGCGCATGGCGGCGCGCTGGTGAGCATCGGGCGCAGTGGTAGCGCTGGCGTTCATCGCGTCTCCACCACCACTTCCGCCGACATGCCGGGGCGCAGCTTGCCGTCGGTATTGGCTTGGCTCAGCACAATCTTCACCGGCACGCGCTGCACGATCTTGTTGAAGTTGCCGGTAGCGTTATCCGGCGGCAGCAGCGCGAATTCGGCCCCCGAGGCCGGGGACAGGCTCTGGATCACACCCTCCAGTTTCAGGCCGGGATAGGCGTCCAGTTCAATCTCGGCCTTCTGCCCGACCCTCATGGCGGCCAGCTGGGTTTCCTTGAAGTTGGCTTCGATGAACACCGAATCCAGCGGCACGATCGCCATCAACCGGCTGCCCGCCGCCACGCGGCTGCCCAGCCGAGCCGCCAGATCGCCGACCACGCCGTTGATCGGCGCGCGGATTTCCGTGGCCGCCAGATCGATTTCCGCCAGTTTCAGCGCGGCGCGGGCGGCTTCCAGTTCCGCCGCCAGCTGCTCGCGGCCGGTGCCCGCCCCGCCCTGCCGGGCGCGCGCGGCGGCAATGCCCGACTCGGCGCGCTTGCTTTGCGCCACGGCGGACTGCCAGGCGGCAGTCGCGTTATCCAGCCGCTGTTTCGTGGCGACGCCGTCCTGCACCAGCGCCTTGGCGCGCTGCATCTCCAGCTGCAGGCGGCTTTCCTCGGCCTTCGCCGCCTGCAACGCGGCTTCCGCCTCGGCCACCTGCGCCAGCAACGACGAATCATCCTGACGGTTGGTCAGCAAGGCGGCCTCGCGCATCGCCACCTGCGCCTTCGCCTGTGCGACGCGGGCCTGATAGTCGGCATCGTCAATCTTCAGCAACAGCTCGCCGGCCTTGACCGGCTGGTTGTTCTTCACCAGCATCTGCACTACTTCCCCGCCCGCACGCGGCGTCAGGTAGCTGACATCGGCGCGGACATAGGCGTTGTCGGTGCTTTCATGAAACCGTCCATAGGTCCACCAGCGGATGGTCAGGCCCACCGCGGCCAGCAGCAGCAGGGCGAGGATGACAAAGGGAAGCTTGCGGGAGGTATCGCGACTCATGATCGGGGCTCGGACGGGTCAGTAAGGCCGGATGGCCGATATTGCATTTTCAGGATCTCGCTGATAATGTACTGAACAGTACAGTTCATTGCAAGCCTGTCTTATGACTGCCGAAAAATCCTTTTTTTCCTGTTGTCCCGCCACCGCCCGGGGCGAAGCCCGTCGTGAAGCCCTGCTGGAAGCCGCCCGCGCCATCTTCCTGGAAAAGGGCTATTCCGGCACCAGCCTGGATGAAGTGGTGAAGCGCACCGGCGGTTCCAAGGCCAGCGTCTACAAGTATTTCGGCAACAAGGAAGGGCTGTTCGCCGCCATGTTCGCCGACCGTTGCCAGGCCTTCCTCGCCACCCTCGCCATTCCCGACGAGATCAGCGCGAACCTGGAAGAAACCCTGATGCTGTTTGCCGGGCGGGTGCTGGAAGCCTCGCTGGGCGAGGAGCGCATCGCGATGGTGCGGGCGCTGGCCGCCGAGGCCGCCCGCTTTCCGGAGCTGGCGGAAATGGCCTACAAGACCGGCCCGCAGCACGGCCTGGGGTTGATGGCCGACTTCCTGAAGCGTCACCACGAGGCCGGAGTCATCCGCTGCGATCACCCCGACATCGCCGCCGTGCAGTTCCTGGAAATGATCAAGGGGCACCCGCAATGGCGCGCGCTGTTGGGCCTGCCGCCCTTCCCCGCGCATCTGGACCGCGACACCTATGTGCGCGTCGCCGTCCACAACTTCCTTCAGGCGTACCGTCCATGAAAGCTTTAGTCCCGCTACTGCTGGCGTTGCCGCTGGCTGTCCAGGCGCAAACCCTGGTCGGGTCAGTGCATCAGGCGCTCAGTCACCATCCGGCGTTGGCCGCCGCCCGCGCCGATATCGACGCCGCCAACCGGGCCGTCGATACCCAGGCCAGCCTGTTCAAGCCGCGCCTGGGCGTCAGTGCCGAGATCGGCCGCTCCAGCCTGCAAACTACCTCCCCTTTCCCCGAGTCCGGCGCGCGCTGGCCGAACACGCTCAGCCTGTCGCTGAACCAGCCGCTCTATACCGGCGGCGCGCTGGAGGCCGGACGCGATCTGGCCGGACAGCAGGCCGAGGCCAGCCGCTTCAGCGGTGAAGATCTTAAAATCCGGATCGCTGTCGACGCCATCGCCGCCCACGCCGCCGTAGTGCGTGACCAGGCGCTGCTGGATCTGCGCAACGAATCGCTGCGCACCCTGCAAACCATGCGGCACGACACTGAAAAACGCTTTCAGGCCGGGGAAGTGACCCGCACGGAAGTGGCGCAGGCGCAAGCCCGGCTCTCGGACGGGGAAGCGCAACTGGCGCGGGCGAAGGCCAATCTGGCCGTCAGCGAAGGCCAGTATTTCCGCGTGACGGGTGAAGCGCCGCACGACCTGCAAAGCCGTTACCCGAAACTGCCGCTGCCCGCGACGCTGGATGATGCCCGTCGCCGGGCGCTGGAAAATCCGGCCCTGAAGTCCGCCGAGGCGCAGGCGCAGGCGCTGGAAGCCGCCGTACGCGTGGCGCGCAGCGGCGACCGGCCGCAGGTCAGCGTCGAGGCGCGCGCCGCCACCCAGGACAACACCGAATTCGGCTATGACCGCCTGAACGCCTGGGGCGTTTACCTGAAAGCGCAGATGAACCTGTACGACGCCGGGCATACCGGCAGCGCCGCCGCCGAAGCCGTCGCCAAGGCCGACGCCGCGCGCTGGCGCGTGGCCGACCTGCGTGAAAGCCTGCTGCAGGCCATGACCGAGGCCTGGCAGCATTGGCAGGCCGCCGAAGCCAGCCTGCCCGCCCTGCAGGCGGAAGTCGCCGCCGCCGAACTGGCGCGCGACAGCACCCGCAAGGAGGTCGCCGTCGGCACCCGCACCACGCTGGACCTTCTGGACGCCGAACGCGAGCTGTTGTCGGCGAAAGTCGACCTGCTGCTGCACGAACAGGAACAGAGCCTGTCGGCTTATCAGGTGCTGGCGGTGATCGGGGATTTGTCCGTCCTCACCAATGCCCCGGGGAGCACACCATGAGCGGCGGACCGACGGTTCCGGAAGACACTTTCCGGGCGGAAGGGCATTGCTGCGCCATCACCCTGCCGGGCATCCGGGACGGTGACACTGCGGTGGAGTTTGCGGCGGATCAAGCGGTGAAGGCGTATCTGGCGGATGCCTGGGGAATCGGGGAGGTTCAGGCTGAGCCTCCCGCAGAACAGGCGGACGCACGGTCCGCCCCGGTGGCTATCAATCCGCCGAAATGATGAACGGTGACGGGGTTGTCGGCTCGCGATACATCGGCTGCTGCACGATGCGCTGCAAGCCCAGCATGCTGCTGTAGGGCGCCATGCGCTGAATGGCGTTGATGCCCCACACCGGCGAAATTCCGCCCGGATCGATATAACCTTCCACTTCCAGCTTGGTCTTGTCCTTGCCCATCGGCGTCAGCTTGATGGCCATATCCTGCTGCGTCACCCGCACCAAGCCCTTCGCGGGCGGCATGTAGTCCGGAGCCGCCTTCAGGGTAATCACCATGAAGCCCTTGCGCGCCGTATACGGCTGGATCACGGCATGGATGATGGAATCCCGGTCGGGCATGGTGACCGGCGCATTGAACACCTGGTAATAGTAGAACTCGTAAGGGGAAACCTTCTTCAGCATGCGTGAATCCGTGGTTTCCCAGAACCACTTCTTGAGGTTGTCGGCGTCGTAATGCACGCGGGCCACGGTTTCCATCGAGGCCTCAACCACCATTTCGATCCGGAACGTGCGGACGCGCTTGCCGTCTTCCTGCTTGGAATAGGTCTTGATGTTCCGCATCGCGTCATTTTTTACCAGATGCCACTCATTGCGCGCACCCAGTTCGGCGTTGCGCAACTCTTCAATATCATCGGACGCCGCGCGGGCAGGCGCCTGATACAGCGCCATTGTTGCCAGCACTGCTACAGCGAGTGTTTTTCTGAGGGACATGGGGAAAGCTCCTTTCTGCCTGCGAAACAAGCGGGCAGAAATCTTTTTGTTATAAACATATGCAGGGTCAGGTTAGGTCATTTAAGGCCACAGAACAAGATTTTCCCGACCGCATATCGGCTTTTTGCGCCACTTTGGCGCATCAGCTTACAGAAACTGCCGTTTTTCCTCCCGACAAGTAATTTGCCACCCCGGCGAAGACCGCATAACAGTTTTCCAGCACCACCTCCAGCGGCTGCTGGAACCCGCCGTAGACCCAGCGCGCCACGATGTGCGCGTTTGAACCGTTCAGCCCGGCGGCGATCAGGTCCATCCTGATCAACGGATCCTTCGGGGGTGGAAACAGCACATTGCCGAATTGCGTCAGCATGCGGTCGAAGGCGTTCATCGTCTCCTCAATCAGCGAGCCGTGTTCCAAACGTACCTGCGGCACCTCGATGAACAGGATACGCGCCACCCGCGGGTCCTGCCGCACAAACTTCAGGAAAGCCTCCAACCCGGCGCGGATCAGCGCCAGCGAACCCTGATGGCTCTGCCCCATGATCGCGGTGAGGATATGCTGCTGCATGCTCTCCACGGCCTCGCGGAACACCTGCGCGAACAGCTCCTCGGTGCTTTTGAAGGACTCGTAGAAATAGCGCTCGGTCAGGTGCGCCTCGGCGCACAGCTCACGTACCTTGGTGTTGTAGAAGCCGTGAGTGCCGAATAATTGCAGCCCGGCATCGACAAATTTGCGGTGACGCTCGGCCCGGCGCTGCTCGGCGCTGACGCCCCGGAAGCTCCGCCCTTTCTTGATTTCCGCTGTCTCTTCACTCATGCCCGTCACCTTGATTGACCCGCCTGACCTGCCCGATTGCATCATCAGCCAATGTTACATTTATTTTTGAAACGCATTGTTGACAACGCTTGATGTCAACAATATATTCCGACAACACCTGTTGTCAACTTCGAGGGGAAACCCATGCAGAACACTACCGTCCAACACTTCGATGTCGCCATTGTCGGCACCGGCTTTTCCGGCCTCGGCATGGGCGTCGCCCTGAAGAAAGCCAAGAAGAACAACTTCGTGATCCTGGAAAAGGCCAACGATGTCGGCGGCACCTGGCGCGACAACCACTACCCCGGCTGCGCCTGCGACGTGCCCTCGCACCTGTATTCCTTCTCCTTCGAACCGAATCCGAACTGGTCGCGCATGTTCGCGCCGCAGCCGGAAATCAAGGCCTACCTGCAACACGTGGCCCACAAGCACGGCCTGATCCCGCACACCCGCTTCAACCAGGAAGTGCGCGAAGTGCGCTATGACGAAAGCATCAAGCGCTGGAAAATCACCACCAAGAGCGGCGCCACTTATATTGCCCGCGTGGTGGTCAGCGGCATGGGCGGCCTCAGCACCCCGTCCTACCCGGCGCTGAAGGGCATCGAGAACTTCAAGGGCAAGGCCTTCCACTCGCAGGACTGGGACCATAACTATCCGCTGGAAGGCAAGAACATCGCCGTCATCGGCACCGGCGCCAGCGCCATCCAGTTCGTGCCGCAGATTGTGCCCAAGGCCGCGCATGTCGACCTGTACCAGCGCACCCCGCCCTGGATCGTGCCCAAGCCCGACCGCGCCATGACCGCCGCCGAGAAGAAGATCTTCAAGCTGATTCCGCAAACGCAGGAAGCGCTGCGCAACGCCATCTACACCCAGCTGGAAGTGCGCGCCCTCGGCTTCGTGTTCAGCCCGCGCGTGCTGAAGGTGGGCGAGCTGATGGCCCGCCGCCACATCCGCAAGCAGATCAGCAACAAGGAACTACGCAAGAAGGTCACCCCGGACTTCTCCTTCGGCTGCAAGCGCGTGCTGATTTCCAACGACTACTACCCGGCGCTGGACCAGCCGCATGTGGACGTGGTGACGCAGGGCATCCGCGAAGTGCGCGAGCACAGCATTGTCGACAGCAACGGCGTTGAGCGGCCGGTGGACACCATCATTTATGGCACCGGTTTCAAGGCGCAGGATCCCATTCCCAAGGGCGCGATTTTCGGCCGTAACGGCGTCGATCTGGTCGACTTCTGGAAGGAAGGCCCGGAAGCCTATCTGGGCGCGGCCATCACCGGCTTCCCCAACCTGTTCATGCTGATGGGCCCCAACACCGGCCTGGGCCACAACTCGATGGTGTACATGATCGAGTCGCAGATTGCCTATGTCATGGACTGCCTGAAGCAGATGGACAAGAACAACTGGCAGGTGGTGGACGTGAAGCCCGACACCTACGCCGAATTCAACCGCGACACCCAAAGCAAGCTGGGCGGCGCGGTGTGGAGCACCGGCTGCCAGAGCTGGTACGTCAACGCCAACGGCAAGAACACCACGCTGTGGCCGGGCTTCACTTTCGACTACCGCCGCAAGACCGCGCAGTTTGACGCGAAGAATTACCAGGTGGAACGGTAACAGGATATCCCCTCTCCCCTTGTGGGAGAGGGAACTTATGACGATTAACAAAGACAACCCCGAGGACACCCCATGAAATCCTTCGAAAAGAAAGTCGCCGCCATTACCGGCGCCGGATCGGGCATCGGCCGCGCGCTGGCCGTGAAGTTGGCCCAGCAGGGCTGCAACCTGTCGCTGAGCGACGTGAACGAGAAAGGCCTGGCCGAGACTGTCGGTCTGGCGCAAGCCTACGGCGTCAAGGTCACCAGCGCCAAGGTGGACGTGGCCAAGCTGGAGCAGATGCAGGCCTGGGCCGCCGCCACCGCCAAGGAGCACGGCAAGGTCAACCTGATCTTCAACAACGCCGGCGTCGCCCTGGGCAGCACCGTGGAAGGCATGAGCTACGAAGAACTGGAATGGCTGATGGGCATCAACTTCTGGGGCGTGGTCTACGGCATCAAGGAATTCATGCCGCACCTGAAGGCCTCCGGCGACGGCCACATCATCAACATCTCCAGCATCTTCGGCCTGGGTTCGCAGCCTTCGCAAGGCGCGTATAACGCCAGCAAATTCGCGGTGCGCGGCTACACCGAGGCGCTGCGTCAGGAACTGGACCTGCAACAGTGCGGCGTCAGCGCCACCTGTGTGCATCCGGGCGGCATCAAGACCAATATCGCCAAGGCCGCGCGCATGAACGACAGCATGAAATCGATCGGCATCGACCCGAAGAAGGGCCAGCAGAACTTCGAGAAGTTCCTGCACGTGACCCCGGACGACGCCGCCGACGCCATCCTCAACGGCGTGAAGAAGAACGCCCGCCGCGTGCTGATCGGCGCGGAAGCCTATGCCTTTGACGCCATGCAGCGCCTGCTGCCCACCGGCTACCAGAAGCTGGTGACGATGGGTACGAAGTTCATGCAGTAACCGCTACCCGCCTCCAGGCTGATGGCAAGCCCCCTTTCCGGGGGCTTTTTCATGCCTGCGACACAAAATGAATGACCATTCATCGGAATTCATCACTTCTACACTTTCATAATTATCGAATTGTCAAATAAGATAGCCCCATCGAAACCCACTGATGAGGAACACCCCATGAGCAGCACTCTCGCTACCGTTATTACCGGCGCTTCCAGCGGCATCGGCGAATCCCTGGCCCGGCAACTGGCCGCTTCGGAACCGCAGGCGCTGGTGCTGGTGGCCCGCCGCACCGACAAACTGGCGCTGCTGGCGCAGGAACTGAAGACGCATCACGGCGTGCGCGTCGAAACGATCGGCCTGGATCTGGAAAAGCCGGGCGCGGCCCACGAATTGCTGGCGGCGGTGCAGGCGCTGGGGCTGGAAATCGACACGCTGATCAACAACGCCGGTTTCGGCATCAACGAGGAACTGGCGGACATGCCGCTGGACCGCGTGCAGGGCATGATGCAGCTGAACATGGTGGCGCTGACCGAACTGACCCACGCCGTACTGCCGGGCATGCGCAGCCGGAAGCAGGGCCGCATCATGAACATTGCCTCGGTGGCGGCGTTCCAGCCCTGCCCGCGTTTTGCGGTCTACGGCGCCACCAAGGCCTATGTGCTGTCGCTGTCGGAAGCGTTGGCCGCTGAAGAACGGAAGAACGGCATCAAGGTGCTGGCGGTGTGTCCGGGCGCGACCCGCACCGAGTTCCATGATGTGGCAGGAAACCATGGCACGCTGGCCACCAAGCTGATGGATACGCCGGATACCGTGGCGAAGACGGCGCTGCGCGCCTGGAAGTGCGGCTGTTCATCGGTGGTGACCGGTGTGATGAACAAACCCTTGCCGCTGATCAATCGGGTGTTGCCGCGCTGCGCGATGACCTGGCTGGCGGGGAAGACTGTTGCCCGTTAAGGCTGCAAGACCGGCGGGATGACAGTGTCTCCCGCCGGATTGGCAACGTCTGAAATGACGAAGGCCCGCACATGGCGGGCCTTCGAGGGTATTTGGTGGGTTGTCACAGATTCGAACTGTGGACCTACGGATTAAGAGTCCGCTGCTCTACCAACTGAGCTAACAACCCATCGCATCAAGCGAGGGCAGCATAATACCAACACTTCCCGCCATGCACAAGCATGGAAAGCCTTAAGCGCTCACTCTTTGTGCACTGCGAAATCCCCCCACGGGACTCTCCGACCCCATTCGCACCCCCGAACCGCGCCTATCCGACGACGAGCCGGGCCTCGACCTTCCCACACCCGTCAATGCCCTTTAAAATCCGGAGATTAATTCGATATCAGGGACTGAAAACATGCGACTTAGAACCGTTCCCCTGGCCTTATCCCTGGCTATCTGCCCCCCTCTCTTCGCTGATGACCTGCTACAGCAGGCCAACGCCCTGATTGCAAGCCAGAAAGCCGCCGAGGCCGTGAACCTGCTGGCGCCCGTTGAGGATGAGCGGGCCGGCGACCCCGCCTTTGACTACCTGATGGGCGTGGCCCGGCTGGAAAGCGGCGACCCCAGTCAGGCGGTCTTCGCCCTGGAGCGCTGCCTGGCGGTGGAACCGGATAACGGTCCCTGCCGGGTTCAGATCGCGCGCGCGCACCTCGCCATCGGTGAAACCGCCAATGCCCGCGTCGAGCTGGAAACCATTCAGGGCTCCAACCCTCCGCCGCAGGTGCAGCAGCTGGTCAGTCAGTATCTGGGCACGGTGGGAACCCTGGAAAAGCAGCGCAAGGAACAGTTCAACAGCTATATCCAACTGGGTCTGGGCCACGACTCCAATACCAACAGCGCCACCGACCGGCAACAGGTCGCCCTGCCCGGCTTCAACAATATACTCTTTACGGTCAACCCGGTTTCCCGCCAACAGGACAGCATGCTGCTGCAAGGCCAGTACTCCGCCAGCTACTTCAATCGCGTGTCTCCGACGCTGACCGTGCTGGGCGAAGGCAATGTGCTGGTGCGCGGTTATCCCGACAGCGCCGACTATGCCTATAGCGTGCTGGATGTTGGCGGCGGCGCGGCGGTGGACCGGGGCAATCACCAGTTCCTGGGCAAGCTGCAACTGCAAACCATGCGGCTGGGCGGTTCTCCTTACCGCAACCTGACCGGCGTCTTGGGGCAATACCAGTACGGCATGGGCGGCAACGCCCGCCTGGCGCTGTGGGCCCAGTTGGGCTTGCTGCGCTATGACCAGTCCAGTCGTGACGCCAACCGCACCACCCTGGGGGCGGCGTTCTCCAACGGGCTGGACATGAAATACGCCCCGGTATTTTTTGTCAGCGCCTATGGCGGTCAGGAACGCACCCGCGACTCCGCCTCCGACTCGGCCAGCCAGGATTTCTTCGGCCTGCGCGCCGGCGGCTCACTGACGCTGTCGCGCAGCCTGAAACTGAACGGCTCGCTCAGTAACGAGCAGCGCAACTATGTCGGCGTGTTCCCCAATTACGGCCGGGCGCGTGACGATCAGGAAACCAGCCTCAACCTGGGCATGGCCTGGCAATTCGCTCCGGCAATATCGTTGCAACCCGCAGTCACCTTTACCCGGAACGATTCGAACATCACGCTGACCGACTATGAACGTCATGTCATCAGCCTTGATATCCGTTTCGACCTGTAACACGGAGGAATCATCATGCAAGGACAAACCCGACTGCACGCCTCGCCGACACTGCTGGCGTTCCTGATTGCCGCCGCCTGCGCCGGGCAGGCCTCGGCCGATGTCGCCGGCCGCGTCAATTTCGCCACCGGCCCGGTTAAGGCCATCGCGCTGGACGGCACCCAACGCACCCTGACGCGCGGCGATTTCGTCAACAGCGGCGAACGGCTGGAAACCGGCCGCGGGCGTCTGCAGATCCGCTTTACCGACGGCAGTTTCCTGTCGTTGCAGCCCAATACCATTTTCCGGCTGGACAGCTACCGTTTCCAGAAGGACAAGCCCAACGAAGGCTCGCTGCTGTTCAACTTCGTGCAGGGCGGCATGCGCACCATTACCGGCGCGATCGGTCATATCAACCGGGCGCAATACAAGGTGCGCACTCCGGTGGCATCGCTGGGTATTCGCGGCACCGGCTATGCCTCCACCTATACCCAAGGCACGCTGACGCTCAGCGTCGACAAGGGTATCGTCAACGTTTCCAATGACTTCGGTTCCAGCAATGTCAATGCCGGGCAGACCTTCCAGGTGGTGCAGGGGGAAGCGCCGCGACTGGCGCCCGCCGGGGTCAGCGCCGAGGCGCGCGCCCTGCCGCCCGCCCGGGATGCGGCTCCGGCAGCAGGCGCTGAAATCGCCGACACCCCCGGCCTGAACTCCGATGCCGGCATTGTGGCAGGCAACAATCAGGACTTCGGCCAACTGGTGCTGGATAACGTCCTGCCGGACTCGGTCTACCCCCCGCAGAGCGGTGCGCCGCTGCCCTCTTACACGGTCGGCACCCGTTTCGTGCAAGCGGACGGTTCGCTGCTGGTTTCCGGTCTGGGAGCCTACTTCAACAGCACCGACACGGCGCCGATGCACGGTGGTCTGGTCCGTCTGATGCAAACCGCCGGGCCCGTGGTCACTACGCTGTTCAGCGTCGGAACCCTGCAATTCAATAATGTCACCACGCTGGGCGCCCTGTCATACGGGGAATGGACCAACGGGACCGCTGCGGTCGGCAAGCTGGATCCCTCGGACAACGCCATTGTGCTGGGTGCGAACGTGTTCGAGCCCTATATCGTCGGCATCACCGCCCCGCAATCGCTGGCGCTGGACGCCGCCGGTAACGGCACCCGCCTGTCCTACGCCTTGGCGGGCGGCACGGTGGCGGGCAGCAGCGACGGCGAGTCGGGCGTACTGAAATCCCTGACAGTGAACGTGACGCTGGCCCCGGTCACGCTGGTGGATGTCGACATGACGATCGGCATGGCCAATACCGGCGACTATGTTGCGTCAGGGCATGGCATCCGCGTCAATACTTCCGGCCAAAGCACCACCAACGGCTTCCAGCTGACCGGCAGCGACCTGCTCGCGACCGGCCAGAACTGCACTACCGGCTGCGCGGTCCGTTTCTCGGCGTTCTATGCCGGAACCGATCCGCAACTGGGCGCGGTGTATATCATCAACCGCCCCAATGCCCAGATCAGCGGCGTGGCGGCGCTGGATCTGACCGGCAAGACCGCCGTATCGCAATTGCTGCCGGATGCCGCCTCCCCCACCTATCGCGCCGTGTTCGCCAAGGGCGGCAGCCCGACTGCGGCCAATGCCATCAGCGCCGACTTTGACGCTGGCGGCAAGTGGCTTTCCGGGACGACCGCGAACGGCTCTTATGGCCCGTCGGGAACCTCGGCCGCCGCCAGTCAGGATGTCGTGCACGCCGCCTCGACGCTGTCCTGGGGACAATGGGTCAACGGCGACGCCATGCTGGGCGGATCGGTGCCGGTCAGCCTGAACAGCCAGGGCGTGCATTATCTGGTGGGCTCACCGACCGCCTCCGGGCAACTGCCCACAACGGTGCTGACCTACCAGTTGGTCGGCGGTACGCATCCGTCGCTGGCGGATGCCTCCGGTTCGCCGGTTTCCGCCGGAGCCCTGACCTCCGGTTCGCTGACGCTGGATTACGGCCTGGGCAAGGCCAGCCTGGGTCTGGGCATGAGCTTTGTCTCCGGCGGACAGGCTTCGGCGGTGCAACTGACCGGCCAGAACGGCTCCCTGTCGGCGGGGAACATCAACTTCAATACCTTGGGAGTGACGGTCGGGGTCGGCTCGGGTTCACCCGTGGCTTGCACGTCGTGTTCCGGTTCAGCCAGCGGCTTTGTCGCCGGTTCGGCGGGAGAAATGGCGGGATTGGGTTTTGGCGTCAGCGGCGTCACGCTGCCGGGTGTCAGCGGCGGCTCCATCACCGGTGTGGCCGGGTTCGGCAATCCCTCCACCAACTGATCGGTCGGGTGCGCGGCGGCAACAGGCCGCGCACCCGATCATCCTCAGGGATCAAAAGACGTAGTTGCCCTGCAGCCAGATACGGGGCTTCTGGTCTTTGTCGGACTGTGGCGCTTCACCGCCGCGCCACGCGATGCTCATCTTGAGCATCACCGGTTTCACCGGCTGGGCGTTGATGCCGACGCCGTAGCCGTGCAGGTTGCGACTGTTCACGCCCGCCGCAAAGGGATCATGATTGATCTTCACCCCCCCCGCATCCACAAAAACAACACCCTGAAGCACCGGCAGCAAGGCCTGACGCCATTCCAGCGAACCCTGCCAGCCTTCATCCCCCAACCCCTCCCCGGCCGGATAGGCGCGGATACCGTTCACGCCGCCCAAGACCATCTTTTGTGAGGAGTCCAGATTCTTGTTTGCAAACTGGGACGTCACGGTCGCGTAAAGGCTGGACCGGCCGCCCAGCGACTTCAACACGCTGGCGCTGACTCCCCATTTGTTGAAACTGCCGTTGGTGCGGGGGCCCAACTGGTCCGTGCCCAAGGCTTTCGCCGACTGGATATCCAGATTGCCGAACGTGCCCTCCAGCCGCCAGGCTGTCGACCAGGAGCTGCCGCTGTAGTTCCCGCTCAGACGCAGCAAGGAGTCCTGCACCTTTTTATCGGTATCGGACGCAAAAAGACCGATCACATCATTCAGACGGCTCTGCTCCAGCACCAATTCGGCCGTAATTTTCCGGTTTACATCCAGCACCAGCGGATAGGAGGCTGTCAGCCCCGCCGTCAACGAGGTGCCGTGGGCATCCAGCGAGGAAAACTGGTCTCCCAGCTGATAGCGGTTGAAGGCTACGCTGACACCGGTGCGCAGGCCGGAGACACCGACCGGCGTATCCCAGGCCGCGCGGGCATAGGCCAGACTTTCATCACTGAGCGAGGTCCGGAAATCCAGACGATCGCCATCATGCATCGGATTATTGATCTGCGCATGACCCGTCAAGCGGTACTGGCCGGTGAAGCGGTTACCGGTATTGTCCAGTGAAGCCTCGTAGAGATTCGCGCCGCCGTCGGGGACATTGACCGTCAGGCTGGTGGAGCCCACCGTGGAGCCGGGCTGCAGCGAGCCCTGCACCCGACCCACCCCCGGCAGATCGCCCATCAGCAACAAGGCGCGATTGATGCGCGCCCCATCCATCAACTGACCCGGCTCCGCCTGATTCCCCAACAGCGCCCGCAGGCGCTCATCCGAAACACCGGACTGATTCTTCAACTCAATTTTTTCCAGACGGCCTTCCAGCACCTGAATCGTCACCACGCCGTTCCGGATGGTCTGGGCCGGCAAATAAGCCCGGGCCACGGCATAGCCGTGCTTGCGGTAAAGCCGGGTGATCAGCCGGGTAGCGCGTTTCAGTTGCTCGTAGCTCTGTTCCGTGCCGATCATGGCGTCATAAAGCGACTCCAGATCCTCGGCCTTGAATACCGAGCTGCCCAGCACATGCACGGCCTTGACCTTGACCCGCACGCCGTTATCCGGCGTTTTCGCCTGCGATTGGTCCGGGGTTTCGGGCTCCAGCGGGTTATAACCGCGACCGGAGGGAACCGGAGCTGTCGTCGGCGCTTGCTGCTGCAAGGTCTGCCCGGCATCCGGGCGTTCCGCCGCCATCACGGCCCCCGCCTGCAAACCCGCCGCCAGAACAGCCGCTCCCTGCCACATGGAATACATTTTCTTGGTTTTCATGAATATCCGGGTCCTTACAGAGTGTTCTGGTCGTCATCATCGTCATCGTTCTGGCCGCCCGGCATCTGGACGCCCCCGCCAAGCAGCACGAACTGGCTGCCCGTTCCACCGATTTCACCGCCCGGCATATCCTGTGGCGGAGGCGGCGGCGGATTACCGTCGGCCGGATCCTGACTGAAGGACGGATTATTGGCCGGCGGCGTTTCGTTGCCCTGACCGCCGCTGGCGGCGGCAATGACGGTTAATTGCCCGGGCTGGAAGTGGATCGTGTAGTTAGGCGCCGTTAAGCCGGTGGGGGTAATGGCGTAGGTTCCTGGCGCGGACGTCGTCGTTGCGGGTGTCTGGAATGACAGGGTTCCATTCAGGCCGGACACATAGCTGGACAGATCTGTCGACGTCCCCGCATTGAACAGGGAGTTGCCGGACAAGCCGGTCAGGTTGTCGCCGATCACGAACTCGTTGATGTTGATGGTGAACGCCGGATTTTCCGTCCCGGCGACCTTGGTGGCGTCATTGGCCTTGATGGTCAGGTCGGCGGGGGTAATGCTGGCTTGCAAGGTTTGCCCGGCCAGGGTGTAGTTGGCCGCGTCTGTGCCGAACAGGGTATAACCGGCCGTGACCTGCTTGTTCACCCCGGCGTTCTTGTCCGCAAACACGCCGGTTGCCCCGACCATGACATCATCACCGCCGACTTTCCCCGCGAGGGTACCGGCAATGACTTGCGCATCCGTGGTCGCGTCATAAACCTTGTCGAGAGCGTTGCTGCCGCTGATGCTCAGCGCCTTGGGGGTGATATCCGCCAACAGTGTTTCGCCAGCGAGGGTGTAGTCCAGACTCTCGGCTCCCGTCAGGCTGTAGGTCACACTCACGGACTTGTCCGCGCCAACCCGCTTGTCAGCAAATTGACCGTTACCCGAGACACCGACCGAATCACCCGCCACGAGGCCGCTCAACGAACCGGCGGTTACCGTAGCCTGGGTGGAGCCGTCATAGACCTTGTCAGCCGCGGCACTTCCGGCAATCTGCAGCGCCTTGGGCGTAATACTGCCGGTTAACTGTTCGGCCGGAACAAAGTAATCCCCCGCCGATGCTCCGCCGAGATTGTAGGAGACCTGCACTGCCTTGTTTGCGCCGACATGACGATCCGCAAACTGTCCTGTGGCCGAGCTGATAATCACCTGATCCAGCCCGAGCACACCCACCAAACGACCGGCGCCAACCTGGGCCGCGACATTGCCGTCATAGACCTTGCTGAAAACAAGACTGGGGGTCACGGTCAACTGACGCTGGAAAATATCCGCCTGCGTTTGTGCATTGCTACTGACAAGGCGGTAATTGCCCGCATCCGCACCGGCCAGGAATCCACTGACATTGACTGTCAGGCCTGTTCCGGCATGGATATCGGCAAAGGCGCCAACCGTGGCCAAGCTCACGTCCTCGGCAATGCCGGGGCCAACCGGTACGCCATTCAGCGTGCCGGTTGTCTGAGCCAGAATGGTGCCGTCATATACCTTGCTATCCGCCAGGATCTGTCCGGTGATGTCCAAGGCGGAAATGGTCGCCGTAGCCGTCGTGTTGGTGCTGACGCTGTAATTGAGCGCATCCGCGCCGCTCAGGCTGACTGCAGAGAACGTGACGGATTTATCCGCACCCACGTTCTTGTCCGCGAAACTGCCCTGTGCGGTCAGATTTACCTGATCGCCGGACAGAACTCCGCTCAGCGATCCCATTACGCCGGCCGTCTTGGTCGCATCATAAATCTTGTCCTGCGCCTGGAGGCTCCCGCTCACAGCCAGTCGGTCGATGTTCGCCGTCGTCGTTGTGTTGGCGGTCACCGCGTAGTTGCCCGCGTCCGTGCCGCCAGTGCTGAAACCGACGTTCACCGTCTTGCCGATTCCAGCGTTCTTGTCCGAGAAGCTGCCATTGGTCGTGAACGTGACGTTATCTCCCGACAGGATGCCGCTCAACGAACC
>NZ_SHKX01000015.1 GCF_004217445.1 Fluviicoccus keumensis | reverse complement strand
AAACCCTATCCGATGCTGACAAAACCGAGGAAGATTGCGATTGAAGAGATCCGGCGAAATGGCCACCCGAAAAAGCTTAAGTAAGTGCCATTCCCACCAGCCCCGCGTTCACCCCCAACCGCACTACAAAATCCATTTCCGGCACCGTGGCACCCATCGGAAAATCCACAATCACACAGCCGCCACGCTGGTTGTTCTCCGTCGTTTTCGACAGAGTTTCCAACTCGCCCAGGGTGACGATATCAAAGAGGTCTTCTTCTAGCGGTGCCTTCTGCTCTACGTCACGAATAAAACCCCGCAACTTGTCATCCATGGGCGGCCAATCGCGCGCCGCTTCCCGCGCCTGCACATAATTTCGGGCTTCGGGTTCGGATTTCGGCAAAATACCGGTTTCAGGATTCCAGACGTAAAAGCGGAATATGTTCATGGTGTTCTCGTTATTATCGGGCTGCCCGCCCCTCTTCCTTACCACCGGCGACCAAAGCAAAGCCCCCGAAATCGGGGGCCGGCTTCAACAACTAATCGCGGATTAATACTTCTCCGGCACTTCCCGCAACCGCATCAACCCTTCCTGCGCCGTACTGGCCACCAGCACGCCTTCACGGCTGTAGATGCGGCCGAAGTTCATGCCGCGCCCGTCATTGGCGTTGGGGCCGGTCATTTCATACAGCAGCCACTCGTCCATACGGAACGGCCGGTGGAACCAGATGGCATGGTCCAGACTGGCGGCCTGCAGGTTGGACTGCATGAAGGTTACCGCGTGCGGCAGCATGGCCGTGCCCATCAGCGCGAAGTCGGAGGCGAAAGCCAGCGCGCACTGGTGCAGCAGCGGATCGTCGGGCAGTTTGTCCTGGGCGCGCATCCAGTGATGGCGCAAGGCCTCCTGCGGGGTCGGGGCGAACGGGTTCTGCGGATTGATCGGACGGATTTCGATAGGACGTTCGCGCGAGAAGCTGCTGCGGATTTTCTCCGGCAACAGGCCGCAAATCTTCTGGCGCAGTTCGTGTTCGCTCAACAATCCTTCCGGGCCTTCCACATCAGGCATGGCGGACTGGTGATCCAGGCCTTCCTCGTGGTGGGCGAAGGAGGCTGAAGCCACAAAGATGGGCTCGCCATGCTGGATGGCGGTCACCTGACGGTTCACGAAGCTCTTGCCGTCGCGCACGCGGTCCACTTCGTAAATGATGGGCGCGGTGGTGTCGCCGGCGCGCAGGAAATAGGCATGCAGCGAGTGCGCCAGCCGGCCGTCCACGGTGCGGCCCGCCGCCATCAGCGCCTGACCCAGCACCTGGCCGCCGAAGACATTCTTGCCGACGATATTGCGGCTTTGTCCCCGGAACAGGTTCCGTTCGAGAGTTTCCAGTTGCAGTAATTCCAGCAGTTCGGCTATCACAGGATTCATGTTCGCTCTCTTCTTCATCATTTCAGACTCTATAACCATCTCGCCCGTTTTAACCGACGGTACAGCCACAGGCAACCCAAAAGCATGACCGTCATGGCCACGGGATAACCGAAGTGCCAGTGCAGTTCCGGCATGAAATCGAAGTTCATGCCGTAAAAGCTGGCGATCATGGTGGGAATGGCCAGGATGGCCGCCCAGGAGGCAAGCCGTTTGACGATCTCGTTCTGCCCTACCGTTACCAGCGCCATGTTTACGTCCATCGCCACCTTCAGCATTTCGCTCTGGGCTTCAATGGCGTCAAGGATGCGCAGCACATGGTCGTGGATATCGCGGTAATACGGCAGGATGGCGCGGGGAATCAGCTTCTCGTCCGGATGGTTCAGCAGGTAGCTGCTGATGTCCTGCAAGGGCGTTACCGCCAGCCGCAGCTTCACCATGTCGGTTTTCAGGTCATACAGGTGGCGGATCGTCGGTTTTTTGAAGCTCTCGGCGAAGATTTCATTTTCGATGGCGTGCAGGTGCGCGCCCATGTCGTCCGCCACCGGAAAATAATTGTCCACCACGAAGTCCAGCAGGGCATGCAGCACATAACCGGGACCGTGGCGCATCAGGCGGTTGTTGTGTTCGCACTGGTGACGCACCGAGGAATAACTGAGCGACGCGCCCTGGCGGATGGTGAGGATGTAGCGCGCGCCCAGGAAAATGTAGGTAATGCCGAAGCAGATGTCGTCCTGCTCCAGTCGCGCCGTGCGCACCACCACGAACAGCGAATCGCCATAGACTTCCAGCTTGGGCCGCTGGTATTGGCGCGAGGCATCTTCCACCGCCAGGTCGTGCAGGCCGAATTCCTCCTGAACCAGCTTCATCAGGGCGGCGTCGGGCTCGTGCAAGCCCACCCAGACAAAGTTGTCGCTGTCCGCCGCCAGCGTTTCGCTGACCTGGTCGATCGGCATTTCCGCGACACGTTTGCCGGTCTTGCGGCTGTATGCCGCGCAGTTCACCACACCCATAAGGATCGCCTTGCCAGCCGCGCTGGCTGTTTTTGCCCCGTTTGGAAATCAACTTTAACAGCATTGGGCATGAATTCATGTCAAACAAGTGAAAAAGCTGATAGCGTTTCCCGCCAGCAATCCTGCGTACCGTGCATCATTGACTGATTATGGCAAACTGGTTTGGTCTTGACCGTCTCTTCGTCGCCGCCTCCCGCAAGGCGCTCAATTCCTGGGTAAGCCCCGATGTCCACACTGAAAACCTGGCGGATCTGAAACTCGATCCCAACAAGCCGGTGTGTTACGTGCTGCAATCGCCCTCGCTGTCGAACGCGCTGCTGGTCGACCGTGAAACCCAGCAGCTGGGCCTGCCGCGCGCGCTGAAGCCGATGGACACCCATCTGTTCCGCGAAGACCAGTCCTTCTTCTACCTGACTCAGGAAGCGTCCAGCCAGTCCGCCGCCAAGAACCGCTTCGAATACGCCGACCGCTTCGTGCGACTGGTGGAAGCCGTGCGCCAGAATCCCGAACTGGATGTACAGCTGGTGCCGGTGACCATCCTCTGGGGCCGCTCGCCCGACAAGGAAGAGTCACTGTTCAAGATCCTGTTCTCGGATTCGTGGTCTTCGCCCGGCGCGATCAAGCAACTGGCCACCGTGGTGCTGAACGGCAAGTCGACCCTGGTCAAGTTCGGCAGCCCGCTGTTGGTGCGCAGCCTGATGGCCGACGACATGAGCGAGTCGCTGGCCCTGCGCAAGATCGCCCGTGTGCTGCGCGTGCACTTCCGCCGCCAGCGCGAAATGGCCATTGGCCCCGACCTGTCGCACCGCCGCACGCTGATGAACTCCATCCTGCAATCCGGCGCCGTGCGCACCGCCATCCATGAGGAGTCGGTGGAGAAGCAGCTGCCGCCGGAAGCGATCGAGGAAAAAGCCCGCGAATACGTCAACGAAATCGCCGCCGACTACGCCTACCCGGTCATCCGCTCGCTGTCGCTGCTGCTGAACTGGCTGTGGACACGCCTCTATGACGGCGTCGAGGTGCATCATTTCGAGGAAGTCACGAAAATGGCTTCCGACTACGAAATCATCTATACCCCCTGCCACCGCAGCCACATCGACTACCTGCTGCTGTCCTACGTCATCCATGACCGCGGCCTGATGCCTCCGCACATCGCCGCCGGGGCCAACCTCAACATTCCGGTGGTGGGCCCGATCCTGCGGCGCGGCGGCGCGTTCTTCCTGCGCCGTTCGTTCAAGGGCAACAACCTCTATGCCGCTGTTTTCACCGAATACCTGCACCTGATCACCACCAAGGGCTTCCCCATCGAGTACTTCATCGAAGGCGGTCGTTCCCGCACCGGCCGGCTGCTGCCGCCAAAAGGCGGCATGCTGGCGATGACGGTGAAAAGCTACATGCGCGACAGCACCCGCCCCATCGCCTTCATCCCGACCTACATCGGCTATGAACGCCTGATGGAAGGCAGCACCTACATCGGCGAACTGCGCGGCAAGGCCAAGCAACAGGAATCGCTGGCCTCCGTGGTCATGGCGGCGCGGAAGATCGAAAAGATCTTCGGCAAGGTGCATCTCAGCTTCGGCGAACCGATCCTGCTGGACGACATTCTGGAACAGGAAAATCCCGGCTGGAAGAAACAGCAATGGGATGTCGAGGCGAAGCTGCCCTGGGTCAACCGCAGCGTCAGCAAGCTGGCCAACCAGATCAACACCAACATCAACAGCACCGCCGTCATCAACCCGATCACGCTGCTGAGTCTGGTGCTGCTGTCAACGCCCAACCACGCCATTGATGAAGATGTGCTGGTGCGGCAGCTGGAGCTTTACCAGCAACTGGCCCTGCGCCTGCCCTACAGCAACAAGATCGAAGTGACGCACATGGCGCCGGTGAACATCGTCTCGTACGGGGTGCAGCTGAAGGCGATCCAGCGCGTCAAGCATCCGCTGGGCGACCTGGTCTGCGTCGCGGACAACCAGGCCGTGTTCCTGACCTATTTCCGCAACAACATCCTGCACCTGTACATCATCCCGTCGCTGGTGGCCTGCCTGGTGCAGCAGAACGGGGAAATCCAGCGCGAACAGCTGGTGCGGGTGATCTCCTCGCTCTACCCGTACCTGCAATCGGAACTGTTCCTGGGATTTGATGCTTCGGAAATCGAATCGCTGGTCAATCGCCATGTCGATACCTTGACCGAGTTCGGCCTGATGACCTCCGAAAACGGCACCGTCAACAGCCCGCATCCCAATACCGAAGCCTTCGCGCAACTGGTGGTGCTGGGTGAGGCCGTCAAGGAGTCGATGGAACGCTACTACATGACCATCACCCTGCTGACCCAGCGCGGTAGCGGCAAGGTGAAGCAGAAGCAGCTGGAAGACCTGTGTTCCCTGCTCGCGCAGCGCCTGTCGGTGCTGTACGAATTCAATTCCCCGGAATTCTTCGACAAGGGCATCTTCCGCAACTTCATCGAAACCCTGAAGAAGGTCGGCTTCCTGCGCGTCGACGAAGAGGAATTACTGCACTTCGATGAGCGTCTCATCAACATGGCGCATCAGGCCCATCTGGTGCTGCGCCCGGAAGCGCTGAACACCATCCTGCACATCACCAGCGTCAGCGATGAGGAAATCGCCTCGGCCATGGCGCAGCTGGAAGCCAAGGGCAAGAAGAAAGGTCAGGGTTGATGGAACAGCCGATGACCGGCTTCTTCCAGGATGACGAAGGACACTGGGTGGCCGTGCTGCACTGCGGCCATACCCAGCATGTCCGTCACGATCCGCCGTGGCAGTCGCGGCCGTGGGTGGTGACGGAAAGCGGCAGGAACGGAATGCTGGGCGTGAAATTGCGCTGCCTGCTGTGCGATACCGCCGCGCAAACAACGTTATCCGGCATGAACTGTTAGTGACAGCCTGATTTTTTTAATAATTTTTAGTTGATCAGGTACACATCAAACCGGCTGCTCTCCCCCTCAAAGACAATCGACGGCGCTTTCCCCGCCAACGGTTCCGCCAGTCGCGGCCGCTTCACCACTACCCGTTTTTTGGCTGCCGCCAGAGCCGGTTCTAACAAGGCGTCCGCATCCGAGTCGGCCCCTACCGCCTGATGGAACACCTGCATGTTCACCTTCACCTTTGCCGATTTTTCCCGCGAGGGGAACATCGGATCAAGATAGACCACTTCGGGCCTCGTCTCGCCTGTCAACGCCTTCAGCCAGGCTGACGCCTCGGCAAAGACCAGTTCCATGCGCGCCAGCGTGCCGGTCAGCATAGGTTCGGCCTGCGCCCGCTTCCAGCCGTCTTCCAATAAAGCACGCACTACCGGCGACCGCTCCAGCAGCGTAACCCGGCAACCCAGCCATGCCAGCAACAGGCTGTCGCGACCGAAACCCGCCGTCGCGTCCACCACCCAAGGCAGATAATCGCCCTTGATGCCGCAGGCCTTGGCCAGCATTTCCCCGCGCCCGCCGCCATGCTGCAAGCGCCACAGCGTCTGGCCGTCGGCCCAGTCAACGCGCACCGGCCCGGGCAAGGGTAACTCGAAGGTCTGCAAGCTGACATCGTCGCCCACCATCAGCGCCAAGGGGACGGAGGATGCCAGCCGTTTCAGGGTTTTGCGCTCAAAATCGGGAAGGATTTGCAGCGGGGCACCCAGCTGCGCGGCCAGATCGGCTGCGCGCGGCTGGGCATGGGGAAGGCAGAAAACCTGTAACGGAGCCATGCGAGGGTCGGTCAGGCCGACCACGGAATGATGTTGAAATACCAGGTCGCCAGAATCAGCGCCCCGAACACGATGCGATACCAGGCGAACACGGTGAAGTCATGGCGGGTAATGAAACGCATCAGCGCCCGGATCACCAGCAAGGCCGACACGAAAGACACCACGAAGCCGACCGCAAATACGGGGAAGTCGGCTGCCACGAAGGCATCGCGGTTTTTCATCACATCGTACAGGGTCGCGGCGAACATGGTCGGAATCGCCAGAAAGAACGAGAATTCCGCCGCCGCCTTGCGCGACAGGCCAAACAGCAGGCCGCCGATAATGGTCGCGCCCGAGCGGGAAGTACCGGGCACCAGCGCCAGGCACTGCGCCAGCCCTACTTTCAGCGCGTCGCGGATACGCATGTCATCGACTTCCTGCACGGTCACGGTATGCGGCCGCCTTTCCGCCCAAAGGATGACAAAACCACCGATAATCAACGCGCAAGCGACCGTCACCCCATTGAAGAGATGCTCCTTCAGGAAGTGGATGGTAAAGAAACCGAGGATAGCGGCCGGCAGGAACGCCACCAACACATTGACGGCGAACAACCAGGACTTGTCGTTCTTCTGCACCATGCCCTGCAACACGCTGAAAATACGGCCCCGGTATTCGTAACAGACCGAGAGGATGGCCCCTAACTGGATGGCGACTTCGAAAACGTCACGCTTTTCCTTGGTCCAGAAATTCAGCAGCTCAGCAGTCAGGATCAGGTGACCCGTGCTGGAAATGGGCAGGAATTCGGTAATGCCCTCAACAATGCCCATCACCAGCGCTTGCAGCAACAACAGCATATCCATGGTGGAATTCTCTCAATCAGTGTCAGCGGCCCGGCAGTTTTTGCCAGACTTCATCCCGCAGGTAGACGGGCAAGGCGTGTTCGGCATCTTGTGCCTCACCACGGGCGAAAGCGGCATTGGCCAGCACGGCCAGATCCCAGGCATGGGGATGGATGTCCGCCAACTCCCCCTTCACCGCCAGATGGGCGGGAAAACGCTCCCGGAGGTTACAGCCGTTTCCGGCAATAAACCATGCCCCGCCGGTCAGTGACGGAAGCTTTTCCGGAGCATACAGGCCGTCGGGCAGCACCGGCTGCATCAGACCGTCGCGAAGCTCATAGGCACCGGCATACACTTCATTCATGCGGGCATCAAAGATTGCCAGCACCCGGTTCTCGCCGGTCAGGCGGTGTACATGTTGCGCCAACGCTTGCAAGCTGGACAGGGCCAGCACCGGCAGGTTCAGGCCGAAGGCAAAGCCCTGCGCGGCGGCGGCGGCGATACGCACGCCTGTAAACGCGCCGGGGCCGCGACTGTAAGCGACCGCATCCAGATCGCGCAGGGTGATTCCGCCTTCAAGCAGCAATTCGTCCACCATCGGCAGCAGCAATTGGGTTTGCAGGCGCGGCGCATGTTCAAAGCGGCTGAGCACGCGGCCGTCCGCAAGCATCAGGGCGACCGAGCAGGCTTCGGTGGCGGTTTCCAGGGCAAGAATGGGCATGGCTGGCAGGATAAAAACGGGTGGCCCGCGCTTTATACGCGCCTTGGGGGTATCATTCAAGATTGACGCTGTTACAAGGAATCCCGACGCGATGAATCCGATTTCCGCCATCATTCTGGCGGGGGGCCAGGCCACCCGCATGCAGGGCCGCGACAAGGGACTGGTGCTGTGGCGCGGCAAGCCGCTGATCGAACACGTGCTGGTCCGGATCCGGCCGCAGGTGGCGGATGTAGCCATTAGCTGCAATCGTAATGCCGAGGTCTATGGGGGGTATGCCAAGTGCCTGCCTGACGTGATTGCGGGGTTTCCCGGGCCGCTGGCGGGGATTTCCGCCTGCCTGCCGCTGTGTGAGCACGACTGGGTGCTGGTGGTGGCCTGCGACATGCCGCAACTGCCGGAAAATCTGGCCGGGCAGCTGATAGCGGAGATCGGCCAGCACCGGATTGCCGTGGCCCATGACGGCGAGCATCTGCAGCCGCTGGCGCTGCTGATGCACCGTTCACTTGCGCCGACGCTGGATGAGGCCCTGCGGGAAGGCGTCTACGCCGTGCAGAAATGGATTCGCCGTCACCCGCACGCCGTGGTCCATTTCAACAACCCGGAGGCCTTCATCAACATCAATGCCCTGGAGGAGCTTACGGCGGAGTAATCAGTCCCAGCCCTGCGTTTGCCGGAAGGCCTGCAACGACGGCCTGACCAGATCGACCATCATTTTGATGTGGTCATCCCGCGTATTCAGGCCGGGAATATAGGCGTAGGACCGCCCTCCCGCATGCAGGAACAATTCCTGGTTCTGGATCGCCAGTTCCTCCAGCGTTTCCAGGCAATCCGCCGAAAAGGCCGGACTCACCACCTGCACCGACCCCACCCCGCTTTTCGCCCAGTCTTCCAGCAGCACATCGGTATAAGGCTTCACCCACTCCTGCTTGCCGAAACGCGACTGGAAGGAAATGGCCCACTGATCCTCGCGCAATCCCAATTGCTGCGCGACATGGGCGGACGTGCAACGGCAGCGTTTCGGGTAGGGATCGCCCTTGTCCGCGTAGGGCTGGGGGATGCCGTGAAAAGAGAACAACAGCTTGTCCGAGGTTCCATGTTGTTCGCGGTACTCGCGAATACTGGACACCAGCGCACCAATATAGCCGGGGTGAGCGAAGTAATCCTTAATGATGGTCAGCGAAGGGAGGTTGCGTTGCACGGCGGTCCAACGCTGCAAGGCGTCATAGACCGGCGCAGTGGAAGTGGCGGAAAACTGCGGAAACAGGGGCAGGATGACGATCTGCTCGACCCCTTCTCCGCGCAGCTTGTCCAGCACCGACGGCAAGGAGGGATTGCCATACGTCATGGCGGCCTCCACCCGCACCATAGCGGGGAAGTCCCCTTGTAGCCGTTCCTGCACGGCCATCGCTTGTTCACGAAGGATGCGGCGCATCGGCGAATCCCCGGATTTTTCCCAGATGCTGGCGTACAGCCCCGCCACCCGTTTCGGACGGAACGGCAGAATGAACAGGTTCAGGATGATTTTCCACACTAGCGGCGGAATCTCGATGACGCGACGGTCGCTGAGGAACTGGCGCAGGTAGCGGCGCACGGCCTCGGGCGTGGGGGCATCCGGCGTACCCAGATTCACAAGAACAACGCCGAGTGGAGCGGAACGGGCGGGCTTCATGGCGATACCGATCAATCAGAATGCGGCGATTAAAGCAAAACAACAGGCAAAACAGAAGGCGACAAAGTCGTAATCCTCTTCCTGCCATCAGAAACGAAAAAGCCGTCACAAGGACGGCTTTTCGCGGAAGTCCGGCAATCAGGCCAGAACAGCCGTCACCTTGGCGCTGATGGCGTCCACGGAACCGACACCTTCAATGCAGGCGTACTTCGGCGCTTCGGGATTGCCGCTGGCGGCGAGGTTCTGGTAGAAGCCAACCAGCCGCGAGGTTTGGTCATGATAGATTTCTAGACGCTTGCGGATGGTCTCTTCCTTGTCATCGTCACGCTGCACCAGATCGTCACCGGTCGCATCATCCTTGCCGGCCACTTTGGGCGGATTGTGCTGGATGTGGTACACACGACCGGAGGCGGGATGCACGCGACGTCCGGACAGACGGCTGACAATTTCTTCATCAGGCACGGAAATTTCGACGACATGGTCGATATGCACGCCGGCGGCGATAAGCGCCTCGGCTTGCGGAATGGTGCGCGGGAAGCCGTCGAACAGACAACCATTGACGCAATCCGGCTGGGTCAGGCGATCCTTGACCAGGCCGATAATAATGTCGTCAGAGACCAATCCGCCCGCATCCATGATCTTCTTGGCGGCCACACCCAGTTCCGTTCCGGCCTTCACGGCGGCGCGCAGCATGTCGCCGGTGGAAATCTGCGGAATCTGGAACTGCTGGGTGATGACCTGGGCCTGCGTGCCCTTGCCCGCGCCCGGTGGGCCCAGAAGAATAATGCGCATCATACGGATTGCTCCCTAAGGATATGGAAAACCGGTGACGGGCGTCCGGAAGCGGAGCGCCCCGAATGTAGAAAGACCACAATGCCAGCCATGGCACTCTGGCGGCAAAATACACTTCCACGCCTGTCAGCACAAGCGTTTGACACATTTTGATGCACTGCGGAAGCCTTTTTACGGGCGCTCCTGATTGATCAGCACATCCACTGTCTGCATTTTACCATTTTGTGTCAGGGGAACGGCAATGGCTTCCAGATCGCCTTTTTCCCCCACCGGGTTACCGCTGGCGCTGATGCGGGCGCTGACGACCACCGAGGGGAAGGCGGACAGCTTCATGCTGGGCATCATCGCCTGGCTGTCATTGAGGACCGCAGTCACGGGAAAGCTGCCGACCGGCTGCCGCACCACGGCCAGGGGCATTGGCGGGCCATTCAGGGCGCGGGCGAAGATGAACAGCGTTGCGTTCGCCGGAACGCGGGCTTTCAGGTTATCCGCCAGCTTGACCGTCACCTGCACGCCGCCGCCTGTCGCGACTTTCTCACCACCGCTGCGGGCCAGGGCAATCACCTTGTCCACTTCGGCAATGGCGGCGGAGTTGGTTTCACCGGTACGCGCGATGTGCACCTGCTTCAGCACCGGCAAATATGTCAGCGCCGTTTTCAGGTCACCGGCGCGATAAGCGCCCATGCCCATCAACAGCAGCGCGCCTTCATGCTGGGGATGCCGATCCAGAACTCCCTGCAACAGCATGCGACTCTGGTCATCCAGTTTGCCCTGACGGGTAAAGAGCAAGGTCTGGGCATACGCCATCGCCACGTCGTCACGCTCCGGTGACAACCGCCAGGCTTGATCAAAAGCTTCCAGCGCCTGATCGGCCAGGTCACCCTGCATGTAGCTCATGCCCAGCATGAACCAGCCGTTGGTGGATTCCGGATGCTTCTGCAACCGGGTCTGCATCACCCGCACCATGTCCGGCAAACTCTGGGTCTGCATGTCTTCGGGTGTCGGCTGTTCGCCCGCAAACAGCTTGTCCACAAACGGTCCGGTGTGCAGTTGCACCTTCCACCACGTAAAAACCTCGGGCTTGAACGCCAGCACGGCATAGGCGCCGCCCGCCAGCAAAGGTATCGCCAGCAGGAAGGCGAAAGCCCCCTTGCGACCGAGACGTGATTCCGCTGCCGCGGCCGGGGCATCAGCCTGCAATGTCAGCAACTGCCGCTGCAACTCGGTCTTCAACGCCTCAAAGGTGGTCTGGTCCACGCGCCCTGCCGTCTTGTCCTCCTCCAACTCGGCCAAGCGTTCGCGGAATACCTGTACGTTCAACTCCAGCAGGCTGTGCTGGGCATCGCGGCTGCGCAGGACCGGCAGCAGGATCAGCAGGGTCATCGCCACAGTCAGCGCCAGCGCCGACAACACGAAGATCAGAACGGGCATATCAGCGCTCATGGTCAGCGGCCTTCTTCAAGAGATCGTTCAACCGGGCCGCCTCTTCCGGGGTCAAATCCTGCGCCGGTGGCACAGGTTTGCGGCGCACCAGCGCCAGCACCACCACGACCAGCGCGAGCAGCGCAAACGGACCGAACCACAACAGCCATGTCGTGGAGCGCACCGGCGGGTTGTACATGATGAAGTCGCCATAACGATCCACCATGTATTCCCGGATTTCCTTGTCGCTGCGTCCTTCCTGGATCAACTGGAAGGTGCGGTTCTTCAAGTCATGGGCAATCTGGGCGTCGGACCCGGCCAGATTCTGGTTCTGGCACTTCGGGCAACGCAATTCATTGATCAGGGCGCGGTAACGGGCCTCTTCCTCGGGGGACTTGAAGTCATAGACATCGATACCCGCGTGAGCCAGCGCGGATAGCAAGGTAAACAGCAGCAACAGCGGACGCCATTTCAGAATTGACATGCCGGAGCCTCCCCGCCTTTCTGCAATTGGTCAAAGCACGGTTGCAGCGTGGTCTTCCAGACATTGTCATCAAACACACCGACGAAGCGGTAACGCACATGGCCGTTGGCGTCCAGCAGATAGGTCTCCGGAGCGCCATAGACGCCCAGATCCAGGCCCAGCGAGCCGTCGGTATCGCTGATGACATCCACGAACGGATTACCAAGACTGGACAGATAGCCCTGAGCATCCGCTTGTGCATCCTTGTAGTTCAGACCGATAACCGGCACTCCCGCCGCCGCGAGTTTCATCAGCGACGGATGCTCCTGACGACAGGACGGACACCACGACGCCCACACATTGACCACAATGGCTTTGCCGCGCACGTCCGCCGCAGTCAGTTCATGACCGTCCAGCAGCGATGGCAAGCGGAACTCGGGAAAAGGCTTGCCAAGACGCGCAGAAGGTAACTCGGTCGAGTCCTTGCCCAACCGGCTGAACAGCAGCACTGAAAAACCGACAAAGATCAGCAGTGGAATGCCCCACAACAATGCCCGCGACTTCATCAGGCCTTCTCCCCCGCCGGGATCGCCCGGCTTGCACGCGCTCCCATCCGGTAGCGACGATCGCTGATAGCAAACATCCCACCCAGCACCATGATCAGGGCTCCCAGCCACGTCCAGCGAATGAAGGGCTTCACATACACCCGCACTGCCCAGGCATTGCCTTCCAGCGGTTCGCCCATGGCCACATAAATATCGCGGAACAAACCCGGATCAATGGCGGCCTCGGTCATCACTTGCCCGCGCACGTTATAACGGCGTTTCTCGGGATACAGGGTTTCCAGAACGGTGTCGCCGCGATAAATGCGCACTTCCCCTTGCTCGGAGGAAAAATTGGGCCCGGCATAGGACCGGACGCCCGCCCACTCGAAGCCGTATCCCTGAATTTCCACCCGGCTGCCGGGACTGAGACGCACATCCCGCTCGGTGCTGTAGGCGGTGGTCAGCGCGATGCCGACCACGGTCACCAGCAGGCCGGTATGCGCTAGCTGCATGCCCCAGTAGGATGCGGACAAGCGGCGCAGGCCGGCCGCGAACCCCTGCTTGGCGGTGCCCGCTTTCACCCGGATGTCGTTCAGCATGTTGAGGAAAACCCACAGGCAAAGCACCAGCGTGAGCGTCGGCAAGGGCTTCAATCCGGAAGCAAAAACCAACGGCAGGCCAACGCCCAGCACCAGGCTGGCCACGGCGATCTTCAGGAATGGCGGCACTTGCTCACGCAGGTCATGGCGCTTCCAGCGGGTCAGCGGACCGATGCCCAGGAACGCCAGCAACACCAGCGCCAAAGGGGTGAACAGCGTGTTGAAGTACGGAGGGCCGACCGATATCTTGCCCAGCTTCAGTGCGTCCGCCACCAAGGGGAACAGGGTTCCCAGGAACACCACCGTCGTCGCCGTAATCAGCAGCAGGTTGTTTGCCAGCAGGAAACCTTCGCGAGAAATCCACTGATAGCGGCTTTCACTGTTGAGATGACCGGCGCGCAGGGCGAATAACAGCAGACTGGAACCGATCACGACAAAGAGGATGCCCAGCACGAACAGGCCGCGCGCCGGATCAGCGGCGAAGGCATGCACCGAGGTCAAGACGCCGGAACGGACCAGGAATGTCCCCAGCAGACTGAGGGCAAAGGCCAGAATGGCCAGCATCACCGTCCAGGCCTTGAATACGCCGCGCTTTTCGCTGACCGCGAGGGAATGCACCAGCGCTGTTCCCGCCAGCCAGGGCATGAACGAGGCGTTTTCCACCGGATCCCAGAACCACCAGCCGCCCCAGCCCAATTCGTAATAGGCCCACCAGGAACCCAGCGCAATACCCAAGCTAAGGAAAGACCACGCCGCCACAGTCCACGGGCGCGACCAGCGCGCCCAAGCGGAGTCCAGACGACCGCCCAGCAGACCCGCCATGGCAAAGGCGAAAGGTACGGTGAAGCCGACATAGCCCATGTACAGCAAGGGCGGATGCACAATCAGGCCAGGATCCTGCAACAGCGGATTGAGATCCGCGCCGTTCATGGGGAAATCCGGCAGCAGGCGGCGGAACGGGTTGGACGTCATCAGCACGAAAGCCATCATCGCGACGTTGACCATGCCCATGATGGCCAGCACCCGGGCGATCATTTCGCGCGGCAGACCGCGCCCGAACAGGGCTACAGCCGCGCCCCAGGCCGATAGCACCGTCACCCACAACAACAAGGAACCTTCATGCCCGCCCCATACCGCTGAAATCTTGTACTGGATCGGCAATTGGGTATTGGACTGACGGGAAACGTAATCCAGGGTGAAGTCGTTATGGATAAAGGCCCAGGTCAGTCCCAGAAAGGACAACAGCAGGCAAAGAAACTGCACGGGAGCCATGGTGCGCGCCATGCGCTGCAACGCCAGATGACCGCGATGGACGCCGACCAGCGGCAGGACAGCCTGTAGCAGGGCGACAACAAAGGCCAGCACCAATGCGAAATGACCGAGTTCTGCAATCATGCCTGACTCCCGTGGAAACTGTGCGCATGATACGCACCAGTGGAGGATTGTCCAGCAGCTATTGTGAGGGTTTTGGTAGGGGGAAAGGATGGTACAGGGAGGGGACGCCGGGGTTACTTGCGGCCCAAGCCCTGCACGGTCTGCAACAGGGCGGCCAGCAGACCTTCCCTGTCGCCCAGATAGCGCTGGTAAAATGTGGAATGCAGGATGGCGGCGCTGCCCTGCACCAGCGCCCAGACGGCGCTGAGATAGTCTCGCGGCGTCATGCTGCTGCCATTTTCCTCCAGGAAAGCGGCGACCAGCGGCATGACCTCGCGCAAATGGCTTTTGCGCAGGAAATAAAGACGGGCAAAATAGGGACGCAAGGTTCGTCGGGTGGCGGCCAACCGGTTCTCAAGCCGCTCGTAGAGCAGGTGCTTTTCCGGTGCGGACAGACGATACGTGAAATAGGCCTGCACCACTTGCGCCACATCGCCCGTGGCGACCGCGCGATGCACTTCCTCGCCCAGACCGGCCTCGTAGGCGATCAGCAGTTGCAGGATCAGTTCATCCTTGCTCTGAAAATGCTTGTAGATGGTGCCTTTGGCGATGCCCACCCGCTCAGCGATCATCTCGATGGTGATCGACTCATCGCCCTGCTCCAGCAGCAAGATCTCCGCCGCCTGCAGGATGGCTTGTTCCCTCGCCCGGAACGCCGCCTGTCGCGTGGTCATGAGGGCAGCCCGAACAGGGTATTGAAATTGCGGGTTGTGGCCTCGGCGACCACTTCCGCCGTGATGCCCCGCGCCTTGGCTACGGCCTCCGCTACCGCAGGCAGGTAACGCGGTTCGTTCTTCTTGCCGCGGTAAGGCACCGGCGCCAGATAGGGGGAATCCGTTTCGATCAGCAGGCGGTCCAGCGGCAACTGGCGGGCAACATCCCGCAAGGATTCCGCGTTGGCAAAGCTGACGATACCGGACAACGAGACATAAAAACCCAGATCGATGCCCGCCTTGGCGGTATCCCAATCTTCGGTGAAACAATGCAGGATGCCCTGCTCGGCGCGGCACTCCCGGAGCAGTCCGATGGTATCGGCGCGGGCGTCACGGGTATGCACGATGAGCGGTTTGCCGGTGCGGCGGCTGGCTTCGATATGGGCGGCAAAACGGCGCTGCTGAACTTCCTTGTGTTCGGGATGGTAGTAATAATCCAGACCGGACTCGCCAATGGCGATGACACGGGGATGGTTCGCCAGCCCGACCAGAACATCGGCGGTAGGCTCCGCTTCCGGCGGTAAAGCCTCGGAAGGATGCACGCCGACCGAGGCGTAGACATCGGCATGGCGCTCGGCCAAGTCCCGCAGGATGGGGAAGGTTTCCAGATCAACACTGACCGTCAGGAAACGCCCGACCCCGGCCGCCCTCGCCGCCTCCAGCGCTTCGTCAACGCCCCCCGCATAGGCTTTCAGGTCCAGACGATCAAGGTGGCAGTGCGAATCAATAAGCATGGAGGCGTAGGTTCCACAAGAGAAGGATGAAGATCAACAGCTGTCGAAGCGGACCCGCCCCGACAGCCGGGATTACATGGTGAAGGTGGGACGATCGGCTTGCAGGGCGCCGCCCAGTTGCGCCTCGATCTTGCGACGGCAGCTGTCGCCGGCCTCACCGGACAACTGAATGCCGAATCCGGCCGGGCGTTGTCCCTGGTTGCGATGGTTGACCCAAACCACCTTTCCGGTGATCGGCAGCTTTTCCGGATCATCCGGCAGCGTCACCACCACGAAGATTTCATCCCCCAGGCGGGTCTGGCGCGTACTCGGCACGAACAACGCCCCGCCCTTGATGAACGGCATGTAACTGACATAAAGCTGAGCCTTGTCCTTGATGGCCAGACTCAGGATACCCGCTCCGCGTGGCAGCATGTTATTACCCTCTTGTTTGTTCCCAGAAGCGGTCCCACAACAGACCCGGCTGGATATTGGCCGCCAGCAATCGCCGGTTATCCAGACACAATGCCTGAAGATCCAGCGCCTTGCGGCTGCCCATGACTTCCGCCAATGAACCGATTATAGGCAACAAATCCCTATTTTTGATAGCGTCCCGCGCTTCGGCCGCCATCAGGCCGACATCCGCCAGCAAACCGTAAAACCATAACCAGGCTTCATCCGCAGGCAATTTCTGGGTCGCGGTTGACGCCGACAGCGGTCCGACCCTGCCGGAAGCCACCGCCAGCAAGCGTTTGGCCAGGTCTTCACGCTGCCGGAAAACCTCTTGCTGCGACATAGCCAAGGCAGCCAGCGGCGCGCCATGGCACAGGGACAACAACAGCCCCGCGTGCGTCGGTGTTTCCAGTTGCGGCGACAGCCAGGACTGCGCCTGCGCGCGATCCGGCACCCCCAGATCAAAATGCTGGCAACGGCTGCGGATCGTGGGCAACAGAGCCAACGGCTGATCCGTCAGCAGCAGCAGCAAGGTGCGATCGCCCGGCTCTTCCAGGGTTTTCAGCAGGCTGTTGGCGGCGCTGACATTCAGGGTGTCGGCCGGATCAATGATGGCGATCCGCCAACCGCCCAGTTGCGGGGATTTGGACAGGAAATCCAGCAGGGCGCGGATTTGGTCCACCTTGATGACCTTGCTGGTCTTGCCGGTTTTTTCATCCGTGACCGGCGACAACTGACAATAATCCGGATGCGTATCGGCCCGGCAGAGGCTGCAGCCCTTGCATTCGCCACAAGGCAGGCCTTGCCGGGGCGAGACACACATCAGCAGGGATGCCAGCGATTCGGCAAAGGCATGCTTGCCGACACCGGCCGGACCGCTCAGGATCAGGGCATGCGGCAAACGCTGCTCGGCGTGCAGGCCGGTCAGTCGCCGCCAGCCGCCATCATGCCAGGGATAAGGCTGTAAGTGCGCCATCAATCAGTCCTGGGACAAACCGGGAAAAGAATCCAGCACCTGCTGCAATTGCGCCTGCACGCCCGCAATATCCTGCGTGGCGTCAATACGACGGTAGCGTTGCGGAGCCTCCTCGGCTTGCCGGGCGTACTCGGCGCGCACCCGCTCGAAGAAGACCGCTTTTTCCTGCTCAAAACGGTCCAGCGCCTGACGCGCGGCCGCACGGGCCAGCCCGGTTTCAACCGGCGCATCCAGCCATAGCGTGATATCCGGCCGCAAGCTGCCTTGCACCAGGGTTTCCAGCGCCGCAATGTCTGGAACCGGCAGGCCGCGACCGCCTCCCTGATAGGCATAGGTGGCGTCGGTAAAACGGTCGCAGAGCACCCATTGTCCGGCTTGCAGCGCGGGGATAATCACCTGCTCCAGATGCTGGGCGCGAGCCGCGAAAACCAGCAGTAACTCGGTCATCGGCGACATCGGTTCGGCTTCACGCGCCAGCAGCAAACCGCGAATGCGCTCGGCCAGCAGGGTACCGCCAGGCTCACGCGTCACCACGACCGTGAAACCGGCTTCCTGCAGGCGATCCCTCAGAAACTGCAGCGCCGTGCTCTTGCCAACGCCTTCCGTGCCTTCAAGGGTTATGAACAAGCCCATGACTATTTCACGCTCCGCAATTCAGGATAAAACGGCGTTCAATGCCGACGGGTATTTTCAATGTAGGCGCGCACCGCCTCGTTATGGGCTTTCAGGTCAGCGCTGAATACATGCGTGCCGCTGCCGTCGCCACGCGCCACAAAGTAAAGGCTGTCGCCCGGAGCCGGATGCAGTGCCGCCTCAATCGCCGCCTTGCCCGGCAAGGCGATGGGTGTCGGCGGCAGGCCATCAATACGATACGTGTTGTAGGGTGTCGGCGTGATCAGGTCGATCTTGCGCAGGTTGCCGGTGTACGCCTTGCCCATGCCATAGATCACGGTCGGATCGGTTTGCAGACGCATGCCTTGTTGCAGTCGGCGGATAAACAATCCGGCGATTTGAGGCCTTTCCGCGGCGTTACCGGTCTCCTTCTCCACAATCGAGGCCATGATCAAGGCCTCATAAGGGGTACGGTAAGGCAAGCCCGGCGTCCGCGTCGCCCAGGCCTTTTGGAGCACCCGTTGCTGCTGGTCGAAAAGTTTACGGAGCACCATTTCATCCGTGTCGCCGGGCATGAACACATACGTATCGGGCGCAAACAATCCTTCCGGGTTCGTCACCGGACTGCCCATCAGGGACATGATCTGGCTGTCGCTTCTGTCGCGAAGGGTTTGCTTGATATCCGGATTGGCAGCCACCTGTTCACGCAGCTTGGCGAACGTTGTACCCTCGATCACGGTGACGCGGGTGTAGATCAGCCCTTCGCCGTTTGCCAACTGCTTCAGCAGTCCGGCGACACTGACACCCGGCCGAAACTCGTACACACCCATTTGCAAGGCTTTGGGGTGCAGAAAGCGGAAGTAGGCTCGGGACAAGGCGCGGTTACCCAGTTTGCCATCCGCCGCCAGCCTGTCGAAGGCGGCCTGATAGCCGGTGCCCCGTTCAACGCGCAGGCGATAGCCCTGCGCCGGGATATCCAGCGGCCGGAACAGGTTCAACCATACCCAACCGGATAACGCCAGCAGCACAACCAGCAGAAAACCACTGACAATCGGCCAGACCGATATGGTCTTGGGCGGCTGTCGGCTGGGGCGGCGGCGAGGCGCGGAAGTGGCGTTGCGAACCCGGGGCTTGGCCGGCTTCGCCGGTTTGGCGTCCGAGTCGCGCGGAGCCGCTGGCTTGCGCGTACGCGGGGACGCCGTACCGGCAGTTTTCTTGGCGGCCGGTCGACGGGTCGGTTTCTTAGGCGGTAATTCGGGCATTTTTCAAATGCTGCTGCAAACGTTGGGTGACGGGGTTCGGGGGCATTATTCTGCCATTGAAGCGGATCACCGGCCAAATGCCGAACACGCTGTTGCAGAAGAACAACTCGTCAGCCTGATCCAGATCATCGGTTTGCAACCCGGTTTCAAGGACAGTGTGTTGCAGATCGCCCGCGGAGTCCATCAAAAAAGAGCGCATCACCCCGCGTACACCGGCTGCGGACAGCGCCGGCGTCAGTAATCGTCCTGCCTGCACCGCAAACAGATTACTGAAAACGCCTTCGATCACACGCCCCTCAAGATCACAGACCACGGCCTCGGGCCACGGGGTCAAGGCGAGTTCCTGCCGCAACAATACCTGCTCCAGCCGGTTTAGATGCTTGTGCCCGGCAGTGAGCGGATTCAGCCCCAATCGCCCTTGCAATATCCCGCTTTCAATACCGGCCTGATTGCCGGACGAATGCGGAACCTCGGTCCAGAGCAGGAAATAGCAGTTGGGAAGCTGCTGGACATCCGGAAGATACCCGCGCCCGCCCGCCCCCCGGGTGATGATGATTTTGGCGATCCCGTCCGGATGCGCCGCGACAAAGCGGGCGAAATCCTGACGCCAGCGGTCCATGCCGGCTACCGGGATATTCAGCGATTGCGAGCTCAGCAACAGACGCCGCCAATGGTAATCCAGCAGAACCGGCTCGCCGCCTCGAACCGGCAGGGTGGTGAAGTGGCCGTCCCCGTAAGCGAAACCGCGATCGTCAACAGGCATGCCCGCGACCGGAGAGCCGTTCAGCCAGGCGGCGATCAGCACACTACGCTCCGTTTCAGGACGCTCACCTAGATGCGGCGGAAAATCAGGGTGCCGTTGGTACCGCCGAATCCGAAGGAGTTCGACAGCGAAATATCCACCTTCATCGGGCGAGCCTGATTGGGAACATAATCCAGACGGCATCCCGGATCCGGGTTTTCCAGATTGATGGTGGGCGGCGCGATGTTGTCGCGGATCGCCAGCACGCTGAAAATGGCCTCAACACCACCGGCTGCACCCAGCAGGTGACCGATCATGGATTTGGTCGAACTGACAGCGACACGCATTGCGTGCTCGCCGAAAACCGATTCTATTGCCTGCGATTCCGCCATGTCCCCTGCCGGGGTGCTGGTGCCGTGAGCATTGATATAGTCCACGGCGGATGGCTCGATTCCGGCGTCGCGCAACGCATTGCGCATGGAGGCCGCCGCCCCTTCACCGGATTCGGTCGGTGAAGTAATGTGGAAAGCGTCGTCACTCATGCCGAAGCCGATCAGCTCGGCGTAGATTTTTGCGCCGCGCGCCTTGGCATGTTCGTATTCTTCGACCACCAGCACACCGGAGCCGTCGCCCAGCACAAAGCCGTCGCGGTCCTTGTCAAACGGGCGGCTGGCGGCCTGCGGGTTGTCATTGCGGGTAGACAGGGCGCGCGCGGCGGCAAAACCGGCCATGCCCAGCGGCGAGGAGCCCTTCTCCGCTCCCCCGGCCACCATGACGTCGGCATCACCATAGGCAATCAGGCGCGCCGCCAGACCGATGCAATGCGTGGCGGTCGTGCAGGCGGTAGCCAAGGCCAGGTTCGGCCCCTTCAGCCCGAAGCGGATGGCCAGGAGGCCCGCCGCCAGATTAATGATGGAGCCTGGCACGAAGAACGGGGAAATCTTGTTCGGACCATCCTTCAACAGCGTGTCGTAGTTACGCTCGATCGTGCCGATGCCGCCGATACCCGCACCAATGGCGACACCGATACGGCCTGCATTGTCGGGCGTGACTTCCAGCCCGGCGTCCTGAATCGCCTGGATACCGGCCGACATGCCATAGTGCATGAACTCGTCATAGCGACGCAGCTCCTTGGCCGGCATGGCCGATTCGGGCTCAAAATCACGGACAATCCCGGCGAAGCGGGTCTTGTACTGGCTGGCGTCGAAATGATCAATGCTGGTGATACCGCTGCGCCCGGCAAGAATGCCTTCCCACGTGGAGGCTACATCCCGGCCCAGGCAAGTCACCATGCCCATACCCGTCACAACGACACGACGTCGACTCATGCTTTGAAACCCCTTATGCAAGCGGCAACCCGGTGAAATCCTCACCCGGTCGGTCATTCACTCCGGCCAACCGGGATATCCCGGCTAAAAAAAAACCGCATGACCCGCGACTGCGGGATGCGGCTTCGGTTGTCACCCAACACTTACTTGGCGTTGGCGACGATGTAGTCAATGGCAGTCTGCACAGTGCCGATTTTCTCGGCTTCTTCATCGGGAATCTCGGTCTCGAACTCTTCTTCGAGAGCCATCACCAGCTCAACGGTGTCCAGGGAATCGGCGCCCAGATCGTCCACAAAAGAGGACTCGTTCTTCACGTCCTCCAGCTTTACGCCCAATTGTTCGGCTACGATCTTCTTGACCCGTTCTTCGATAGTGCTCACTTTGTGTCTCCTCAGGGGGTGGTCTCGATGTTCACGGCACCTTCGTACCGCCGAACAGCGCTGCTAGTTTATTGAAGGCCGTAGTCAGGTAGCAACATCCTTTTAGGCCGTTTGATGAAAAGAGTTACATATACATACCGCCATTGACCGGTAAAGTCACTCCGGTAATGTAAGCGGCGGCATCACCGGCCAGGAAGGCAACGGCCTCGGCGATGTCTTCGGGCTGGCCAAGACGGCCGGCCGGAATCTGGGAAAGCATGGTTTGTTGCTGTGCTTCAGACAAGGCATGCGTCATGTCGGTGGCGATAAAACCGGGCGCGACGCTGTTGACGGTAATGTTACGGCTCCCCATCTCGCGCGCCAGCGAGCGGCTGAAACCTTCCAGCCCGGCCTTGGCGGCGGCGTAATTGGTTTGTCCCGGATTACCCATCAGGCCGACGACGGAGCTGATGTTGATGATACGGCCCCAGCGCGCTTTGCCCATGCCCTTCAGGCAAGCCTTGGAAAGGCGGAAAATGGCGGTCAGGTTGGTGGCGATGACATCATCCCATTCGGCATCCTTCATGCGCAGCAGCAAGTTGTCGCGGGTGATCCCGGCATTGTTGACCAGGATCAGCGGCGCGCCGAAGCGGGCCTGTACCGCCTCGATAAAGGACTCGATCTGGCCGGGTTCGGCAACGTTCAGCATCATGCCGGCGCCGCCGGATTGACTCAGCCAGGCATTGATCGCCTCGGCCCCGGCCTCGGTCGTGGCGGTACCGATCACCGTGGCGCCCTGCGCCGCCAGCTTGCTGGCGATAGCCTTGCCGATACCGCGACTGGCGCCGGTGACAATGGTGACTTTTCCTTGCAATGACATGCTTCTTCTCCGAAATCAGGCGGGACGGGCCAAGGCGGCCGTCAGGGAGCTTTCGTTCTCGATGGACTCACACTCCAGCCCCTTGTGAATACGCTTGTTCAGGCCGCACAGCACCTTGCCGGGGCCGCACTCGACCGCGCGGGTGACTCCCTGGGCCGCCAGCCATTCGACGCTGCGCACCCATTGCACCGGGCTGTAAAGCTGCGCCACCAGGGCTTCACGCATGGCGTCGGCGCTAGTCTCGACACGGGCGGCGACATTCTGCACCACCGGTATTGCAGGGGTATTAAAGGCAACGTCCTTCAAGGCAAGCGCCAGTTTTTCTGCGGCAGGCTTCATCAACGAGCAGTGCGACGGCACGCTGACCGGCAGGATCAGGGCGCGCTTGGCGCCCTTGGCGCTGGCCAGGCTCATGGCGGCTTCCACGGCGGCCTTCTCGCCGGCAATCACCACCTGGGCGGGCGAATTGAAGTTCACGGCTTCGGCGATACCCGTGGCGGCGGCTTCGCGGCAAGCCGCAATCACGTCTTCATCAGAGAGGCCCAGAATGGCCGCCATGGCACCGGTTCCGGCGGGTACGGCATCCTGCATCAACCGGCCGCGCAAGGCCACCAGCTTCACGGCATCGGCCAGCGACAATACGCCGGAAGCGACCAGCGCCGAATACTCACCCAGGGAGTGACCGGCCAAAAAAGCCGGGCGGGGACCCCTCTCGGCCTGCCAGACGCGCCACAGCGCGATGCTGGCGGTTAACAAGGCGGGCTGGGTGTTCTCCGTGCGATTGAGGGCATCCTCATCGTTCTGGCACAAGTTCCACAGGTCGAAACCCAAGGAGGCGGACGCTTCGGCAAAGGTGTCGGTAACCACAGGAAAGCGGGCGGCCAGATCGGACAGCATGCCCTTTTGCTGGGAACCCTGTCCGGGAAAGACGAAAGCGAGTGTTGAAGTCATAGTTTTTCCGTACTCAGATAGACAATCCGGCCGTCGCGCAGCACCAGCTCCCCTATCAGGTCTTCATTCTGTTCAATCAGGTTTTGCTTGTCTTTGACCTGAATCAGATAACGGTTGCGGTTGTGGGTGCGGATAATGGCCTGCTTGCCGTCTTCCCGCAACTGTATCTGTCGCAACTCGATGGTATTGAGGATCAGCTTGGCCACCATGAAGTTGGCGTTCTGGATCTTGCTGTATTCATCCCGGGTGACCTCCTTGCCCTCCGCAGGAAGAAGATGACGGAATTCCGGCGCGAACAACGTCATCAGGGGATCAAGTTCCTTGCGCATGACATGCGTCGTCTGCTCGTCCAGGAAGGCGCGGATATCGGCTTCAGTCATGACATCGAGGGCGCAGGCGATGTTCGCGGACAAGGCCAGCAACACCGCCGCCAGGAAACGCACCTCAGACTCCGGCAGCCGGCTGCAAGCGGCCGGCGATCAGGGAAGGAATGTCTTTCTCGACTTCCTTGAGCGCGACGCGGATGGCGTTGGCGAATGACTTCTGATCGGCGCTGCCATGGCTCTTGATCACAATGCCGGTCAGGCCGACCAGACTGGCGCCGTTGTAGCGCCCCGGATCCATACGCTGGCGCAGGCCGTTCCAGATGGGAATGGCAATAGCCCCGGCCAGCTTGGTGAACAGGTTGCGGTTGATCTCCTCCTTGACGAAAGCCCCAAACATGCGGGCGACGCCTTCGGTAGTCTTCAGCGCGATATTACCGACAAAGCCGTCACAAACCACCACATCCGCTTCTCCGGCAAAAACGCCATCGCCTTCAACATAGCCGATATAGTTGAGCCCGGAGTCCTTGAGCAGGCCGTTGGCCTCCTTGATGAGGTCGTTGCCCTTGATCTCTTCCTCGCCGATATTCAGCAGCCCGACGCGGGGGCGGTCAATCCCGTCCAGCGCGGAAGCCACCAGACTGCCCATCTGCGCGAACTGCAGCAGGTGCACGGCCTCGGAATCGACATTGGCGCCCAGGTCCAGCATGTGGCAATGCCCCTTCACGGTCGGCAAGGCGGTCATGATGGCGGGACGGTCGATCCCGGCGTGGGTCTTGAGCACAAAACGGCTGACCGCCATCAAGGCTCCGGTATTGCCGGCACTGACGCAGGCGGCGGCCTTGCCTTCATGAACCAGGTTGATGGCGAGACGCATGGAGGAATTGCGCTTGTTGCGCAGAGCGACCGCGACCTTGTCATCCATCAGCACGACCTCATCAGTATGCAGGATACTGACGCGCGAGGACTCTTCCGAGGTCAAACGGGCAAGCAAGGGACGAATGAGGTTTTCCTGACCGACCAGGACAAGGTTCAGTGCAGGATGGGTCTTGAGGACGGAAAGCGAGGCGGGAACGGTAACGCGGGGACCGTGGTCCCCGCCCATGGCATCAACGGCTAGCGTGATCGCCATGCCGTTTATTACTCTTCGGCGACAGCCACGGGGAAGAGTTGACGGCCACGGTACACGCCATCCTTGGTGACGTGGTGACGACGATGTACTTCACCGGTAGTGCTGTCCACGCTCAGGGCGGCAGCGGTCAGGGCATCATGGGAACGACGCATGTCGCGACGCGAGCGGCTTTTACGGTTTTGCTGAACGGCCATTTTGAGACTCCAGACAACATCTGTTGATTACGGGTTATTCGTCTGCCGCCGGCTTTTTGAGAGCCGCCAGCACCTGAAACGGGTTTTCGCGACGGGTTTCGCCGACGGGTTCCTCGGGATTCCGGTATTCAAGCTCGCAGCTCTCATGGGACGGAATATAAGGAATGGCCAGCAGCAACTCGTCTTCCAGGATTTCCGCCAGAATCAGGCCCTGCTCGGATACGACCAGATAATCCGCGTCGTCCGACAGCCGTTCGGCGTCTTCCTCATCATGTACCAGCGCCAGCTCCACCTCCACCGAGACCGGCAGGGCCATCGGCTTCAGACACCGCTGGCAAGTCAGCGTCACGCTGGTTGTCAGGGTTCCGCGCAGCCAAGGCACGCGCTGGGCGTCACGCTCGAACCGGCAATCAACCTGAACCGTGCCCGCCTGATCAGCCAGTCCCTCGCACAAACGCGGGAATGACGCCAAAGGGACATCGCCTGCCACTTGGGCAGCTCGGTCAGCCCATTTAAAGGGCTCGATTGAAGCAGGTAGAGAGAGGACTGGCATAATAGGCGGGCGATAATACGGGGTCGAAGGCTGCTTGTCAAAAGCCGGAGGGGCTTTTTTCTGTTTCCGGCCGTTTCAGGAGGCTTCGGCGCTGGTCCACTTCAGGAGGACACGGGTCAGCTCTTCCAGACGGATGGGTTTGCCGATAAAGTCCGTCATGCCCGCCAGCCGGCAGGCCTCGCGGTCGGCAGGCATCACATTGGCAGTCATCGCGATTACCGGCAAGGCATCGAATCCGGGCATCCCGCGCAGCATGGCAGTGGCTTCCAGACCATCCAGCACCGGCATTTGCAAATCCATGAATACCGCGTCGTAACAATTCATGCCGCTCGCCGCCAGCAAATCCAGCGCCAGCTTTCCGTCATCGGCGGTATCCACACGGACCCCGAGACTCTCCAGCATGCGCCGCCCAACCAACTGGTTGACCGCATTGTCCTCCACCAGCAGCACCCGTTTTCCAGCCAGCGGAGCAGCCATGGGCGGACGAACGACCGCTGCGCCCTCCTCCCGGATCCGGATCGCCAGATCCTTCAGGCTGATCGGGGTCACCGGCTTGATCAGGGTGCGCACGCCCTCGGGCAGCCCTGCGGGCCTGAGACGCTCTTGCCAGGGGAACTGCAAGACCACGAGCGGCAGCGAAACCCCGGTCAGCCTGCGGCACTCCTGGCATTGCTCGCCGGGGAGGTCCGCATCAAACAGCACCCAGTCATAGGGCGGCGGCATGGCCGTGACATCCAGGCAAACACTCCCCAGATCTCCCGCCACATCCAGCCGCCAGCCCCAACGTCCCACCAAAGCCCGCACGGCGCGGGGCAGGCCCGCATCCCGGGTGACCAGCAAAATACGCAAGGCTACGGCATCCTGAGGACCGTCTTCGGCATCCCGAAGGACTCCCAGCCGGACCTGGAATGAAAACGTGCTGCCCGCGCCGACCGCGCTGCGAACCTGCATTGCACCACCCATGAGGCCGACCAAGCGCTGGCAGATGGCCAGGCCCAACCCCGTGCCGCCGAAACGGCGGGTCATGGAGGCATCCGCCTGGCGGAAGGCCTCGAAGATACGCGACTGCTGCTCGGGAGTCATGCCGATACCGTTGTCACTGACGCCGAAATCCAGGATCACGGCATCCTCATGCTGCTCCCGGACACTGACAGCAAGGTCAACCCGCCCTTCGGGCGTGAATTTGATGGCGTTGCCAAGCAGATTCATCAACACCTGCAACAGGCGCAAGGCATCCCCCACCAAGACAAAAGGCACTTCGGGCTCAATCCGGAAACAGACTTGCACCGGCTTGTCCTGGGTGGCGCTGACCGCCAGATTTCGCAACGACTCCAGCAGCTGTTCCAGACGGAATGGCTCCTCCTCCAGCGTCAGCTTGCCGGACTCTACCTTGGACAAATCCAGAATGTCGTTGAGGATCTGCAGCAGCAACTCTCCCGAGTTTTGCAACCGGGTCAGATAATCCCGCTGCTGCTCGTCCAGCGTCGTCATTTCCAGCAAATGGCTCAATCCCAGTATCCCGTTCATCGGCGTGCGGATTTCATGGCTCATGTTCGCCAGGAACTCGCTCTTCGCGCGGGTAGCGCTTTCCGCCGCTTCCTTGGCTGCCCGGAGAACAGCTTCGTTTTCCTTATCAGGGGTAATGTCGATGAAGGCAACCAGGTTCAGCTTGCCCAGCAGGAAGGAGTGAAAACGGACATGACGAAAATCGCCGTTACGACAGACAACGCGGGCCTCCATCGGCTCCATGTCCTGACCGGCCTGCCGCGCCGCGGACAGCCGCCCGAACCAGTCACGCCGAATTGCATCGCGGTACACCGGATCGGGATAGGCTCGCACCCACCAATCCCCGACGGTATGAAGCTCATTCGGCTCATAGCCGAACATTTTTATGAAACAACGGTTTAACAGCGAAACCTCGCCTTCCTTTCCGGAAAAGATGGCAAAAGCGATGGGCGCATTCTCAATCATCAGGCGGAAACGCTCCTCGCTTTCCTCCAGCGCCCGCCTGACTTCCGCCTCCTGCCGGTGACGCTGTTGCAACCGCATCCGGAAAAACAAGAACACCACCAGCACCGCCAGGCCGCTGAAAAACGCTACCCCCGACAACACGGCGCCGGGCCGGTAACGCCAGTAATCCAACAGGCTGAATTCACGTTTGTGAACGCCCAGCCACTTTTCACGAATGGCCGCATGCTCGGCGGGAGTAATCTCCGCAATTACCCGGTCAAGCAGACCGGCCAGCAACGGCCAATCATCACGCACTCCGATCGACAAGGGCGAATTATAGGGCGTGATCGCCGCCAGCTTGATGCCGGTCACGTGCAACGACTGCACCAGCCACGATGCGGACGCATGGTTGGAAAGCACATAATCCACCTCCCCCATCGACAAGCCCGACACCAGCTCATCCAGAAAGCGGTAACGCACCGGCTTGATGCCGGGGTAACGGGTTTTCAGGATTTCATCAGTAAAGTAGTCCGCTTCCACACCCACCCGCTGACCGTTCAGGTCTTCCAGCTGGCCCAGAAACGGGGTCTCGGTGCGGGTCAGTATCACCACGGGAAAGCGCAGATAAGGACGGGTGAACAGCAGGAAGTCACGCCGCGACGGGGTTTCCGTGATGGATGGCGTAATATCGAGCGTCTTTTGCTGCAATTGCAGCTGGGTTTTGGACCACGGCTGGCGCGGGCCGACCGCGAAGCGCACCCCCAGCCGGGCAGAAACCAGCTTCAGGTAATCCGCGCTGATTCCCTGATGGCGGCTCTGATCATCGAGGAACTCATAAGGCGGCCATTCGGGATCGATACCGACGCGAATGACCGGGTGCTGCGCCAGCCATTCGCGCTCAGCCGCACTCAAGGTCAACGCCGACGCGGCCAAAGGCATCAATAACAGCCACAACAGCCAGGCGACCCGCGGAAAACCCATCCGGCCCTCCATTATTCTTGTCATGTACGATAAGGCACCTGACGACTATTTAAGGGAAGTGCGACGCGAAAGCAAAGAAAAACCGCTAATGAACCCCATAAAAAATGCCCGCGCAAGGCGGGCATTTTCTGATAACCGCCGAAGCGGTTACTTGGCGGCGGCGGCGGCCTGCGCGGCAACTTCTGCAGCGAAGTCGACCACAGCCTTCTCGATGCCTTCACCCACTTCGTAACGCACGAAGCTGACAACGGAAGCACCCGCCTTCTTCACGAAGTCACCGACCTTGGTGTCCGGATCCTTCACAAAGGCCTGCTCGACCAGGCTGACTTCGGCCAGGTACTTCTTCAGGCTGCCCTCAATCATCTTCTCGACGATATTTTCGGGCTTGCCGGATTCACGGGCCTTGGCGGCATAGATTTCCTTTTCACGGGCCAGCACATCGGCGGCCACGTCAGCGGGATTGACCACGGCCGGGTTGGCGGCGGCCACGTGCATGGCGACATCACGGGCCACGTCGGCGTTGCCGCCGTTCAGGACCACGGCGACACCGATCTTGATGCCGTGCACATAGGTGCCGACCACATCGCCGGTCACGATCACAGCGCGACGGACCTGGATGTTTTCACCGATCTTCTGAACCAGGGCGACACGGGCTTCTTCCACGGTCAGACCGTCGCCATAGGCGAGGCCGGCAATCTTGGCGGCATCGGTTTCACCGGCGGCCAAGGCCACTTCGGCAACCTGCTTGGCGAAGGTGGTGAAGTTGGCGTCCTTGGCGACGAAGTCAGTCTGGCTGTTCACTTCCAGCAGCAGGGCGGTCTTGCCGTCAGCCGAGGTGGCGGACAGGATGGCGCCTTCGGCGGCCACGTTGCCGGCCTTCTTGGCGGCCTTGGCCTGACCGGACTTGCGCATGTTGTCGATGGCCAGCTCAATGTCGCCACCGGCTTCGGTCAGCGCCTTCTTGCATTCCATCATGCCCAGACCGGTACGGTCGCGCAGCTCTTTAACGAGGGAAGCAGTAATTTCTGCCATGTTCGTGTCCTCTTTTGGATTTCCACAAAACAGTCCGTTTGCCAAGGCAATCCGGACTACAATCAGTATTAATGAAGAAAGGGAGACTTAGCTCCCTTCCTCAACGAACCACCGGCCAGAATCAGGCGGCGGATTCGGGGGCTTCAGCCTCGGCTTCGCGGCCGCCGCTCTGGGTGGCGGAATATTCCTTGCCTTCCAGGATGGCGTCAGCCATGGCGCCGGCGTACAGCTGGATGGCGCGGATGGCGTCATCGTTGCCCGGAATCACATAGTCCACGCCAGCCGGGTTGGAGTTGGTGTCGACGATGCCGATCACGGGGATGCCCAGCTTGTTGGCTTCCTGGATGGCAATGGCTTCGTGGTCCACGTCAATGATGAACAGGGCATCGGGCAGACCGCCCATGTCCTTGATACCGCCAAGGCTCTTTTCCAGCTTTTGCATTTCGCGGGTGCGCTCAAGGGCTTCACGCTTGGTCAGCTTGGCGAAGGTACCGTCTTGGGCCTGGGCTTCCAGATCCTTCAGACGCTTGATGGACTGGCGGATGGTCTTCCAGTTGGTCAGCATGCCGCCCAACCAGCGATGGTCGACAAAGGGCATGCCGGCGCGCAGGGCGTGTTCACGGACGATTTCGGAAGCGGCGCGCTTGGTGCCGACGAACAGCACCTTGTTCTTGCGGGCGGCCAGACCATTGGCATAAGTCAGGGCATCATTCAGGCGCTTGACAGTGATGTCGAGGTTGATGATGTGAATCTTGTTGCGGGCGCCGAAAATATACTCGCCCATCTTGGGGTTCCAGAAACGGGTCTGGTGACCGAAGTGCGCGCCGGCTTGCAGCAGGTCGCGGATCGAAACTTGTGCCATGATGTGAACTCCAGGTTCGGGTTAGGCCTCCATGTACCCCGGCTACCGACCTGACTGGCAGGCACCCAATAACCGTGACGGCACATGTGCGTGTTTTAAAAGTTGAAAAAACCTGTCCGGTTTATTTGCCGAAACAGGCGCGGCTTTATACCATATCGGCCTTCCCGCCTCAATGATGACGTAATGCTTTATGACCGTATCCCTGAAAACCCCTGACGAAATTGAAAAAATGCGTGTCGCCGGTCGTCTGGCGGCCGATGTGCTGATGATGATCGGCCCGTTCGTCAAGGCGGGCGTGACCACGGAAGAGCTGGACCGCATCTGTCATGACTATATTGTCAACGAGCAGCAGGCCATTCCCGCTCCCTTGAATTACAAGGGCTTTCCGAAAAGCATCTGCACCTCAGTCAACCATGTGGTCTGCCACGGCATTCCTTCTGACAAGAAGGTGTTGAAGAACGGCGACATCATCAACATCGACATCACCGTCATCAAGGACGGCTATCACGGCGACACCTCGAAGATGTTTGTGGTCGGTGAGGGTTCGGTGCTGGCCAACCGGCTGGTGAAAGTGACGCAGGAATGCCTGTATCGCGCCCTGGCGACCGTGAAGGCCGGTTCCCGCACCGGCGATATCGGCGCGGCCATCCAGAAGCACGCCGAGGCCAATCGCTTCAGTGTGGTGCGCGAATACTGCGGTCACGGCATCGGCAAGGTCTTCCATGAGGAGCCGCAAATCCTGCACTACGGCAAGGCGGGTGAAGGCCTGACGCTGAAGGCGGGCATGATCTTCACGATCGAGCCGATGATCAATGCCGGCGTTTGGCAAACCAAGCTGCTGCCCGATGGCTGGACGGCCGTCACCAAGGACCACAAACTGTCCGCCCAATGGGAACACACGATTCTGGTCACGGAGACCGGCGTTGAAGTCCTGACCGCCCGCCCCGACGAAGACCTGTCCTTCTTACAAGGTTAATCCCATGTCGCCTCCCCCCACGCTGGTCCCCCGCCTGTTTGACGCCGCCCGGCTGAATGCGCCGCAGCTCAGCAACGCGGAATACCGCGATCTGCTGAAGGATGCCCACCAGCAACTGCGTACCGAATTCGACGGCGGCACCTGTGTCCGGCTGCTGGTATCGGCGCGCGCGCAGGCCGTCGACGAGGTGCTGCGCCATGTCTGGGCCGCCGCCGGTCTCGACCGGACGCCCGAACTGGCCTTGCTGGCGGTCGGGGGCTATGGCCGGGGGGAACTGCATCCGGCCTCCGATGTCGACGTGCTGGTGCTGCACTCGCACGACACCCTCCCCCCGGACCTCAGCGAAGCCATCAGCACCTACCTGTCCCGGCTGTGGGACCTGGGACTCGACATCGGTTCCAGTGTGCGTTCGCTGGAAGAATGCGTGGAAGGCGTCAGCCAGGACATCACCATTGCCACAACTTTGCTGGAGGTGCGGACCCTGTGCGGGCCTGACAGCCTGCGCCAGACCCTGCTGCAGCTGACCCGGCCGCTGTGGACCGGAGCCGCGTTCTTCGAAGCCAAGAAGGAAGAACAACACGACCGTCACGCCAAACACAACTTCACTGAATACAATCTGGAACCGGACATCAAGAATGCGCCGGGCGGGTTGCGCGATATCCAGACCGTCGCCTGGGTCGCTAAGCGCCATTTCGATGCCGGAACGCTCTACGACCTGGTCAACCACGGCTTCCTCACCGAATTCGAGTATCGCCAGTTGATGGAAGGCGAAGCCTTCCTGTGGCGGATCCGCTTCCTGCTGCACATGCTGTCGAACCGCAATGAGAACCGGCTGCTGTTCGATTACCAGAAGACCATCGCCAACCTGCTGGGCTATACCGACAGCAATGCCAACCGGGCGGTTGAACAGTTCATGAAGGCCTATTACCGCGCCGCCATGAACCTGTCGATGCTGAACGAACTGTTGCTGCAATATTTCGATGAAACCATCCTGAAGACGGAAGAAGACAGCGAGATCGTTGCAGTTAACGACCACTTCCAGTTGCGCGACAACCACATCGAGGTCACGCACCATCAGGTGTTCGCCAAGTTCCCCTCGGCCCTGCTGGAAATCTTCCTGACCCTGGCCGAGAACACGCTGATCCAGGGTGTGCGCGCCAGCACCATCCGCCTGATCATGGTCGAAGCGCGCAAGATCAACGACGATTTCCGCAACAATCCGCGCAACCGGGAACTGTTCATGGGCATCCTGCGCGCGCCGCACGCCCTGTTCTCAACGCTGAGGCGGATGAAGCGTTACGGCGTCCTCGGCGGCTACCTGCCGGCGTTCGGGGCCATCATCGGCCAGATGCAGTACGACCTTTTCCACATCTATACCGTCGATGCGCACACGCTGCTGGTCATCAAGAACATGCGCCGCTTCCGTTATCAGGAAGGCGCGGAAGCATTCCCGGTGGTGGCGGACGTCGCACAACGCCTGCCGAAGCTGGAGCTGCTGTACCTGGCCGGCCTGTTCCACGATATCGGCAAGGGCCGCGGCGGCGACCACTCCGAGCTGGGATCGGTCGATGCCCGCGACTTCTGTCTGGCGCACGGCCTCAGCCTGCGCGAAGCAAACCTGGTCGCTTGGCTGACGCAGAAGCACCTGCTGATGTCCGTCACTGCCCAGAAGCAGGATGTGTCCGATCCGGAAGTGATCCACAAGTTCGCCGAACAAGTCGGCGACCTCGTGCATCTGGATTATCTCTACGCCCTGACCGTGGCCGACATCTGCGCCACCAACCCCAAGTTGTGGAACTCCTGGCGGGCTTCGCTGCTGCGCCAGTTATACCAGCAGACCCGCCGCGCCCTGCGTCGCGGCCTGAACAACCCGGTCGACCGGCAGGAATGGGTGCATGAAACCCGCATTCACGCCCTGGAAATCCTGGTCGATGAGCAGGGCATGGATGAAAGCCGCATCAATGACATCTGGAGAGGACTCGGCGAGGACTATTTCCTGCGGGAAACCGCCGCTGATATCGCCTGGCACACCGCCGCCATCCTGGCGCACGGCGACAATCCGGCGCCGCTGGTGGTGATCAAGGAAAGCCACGGCACCCAGTTTGAAGGCGCAACCCAGATCTTCGTCTATACCCGCGACCTGCCGAACCTGTTCGCCGCCTCGGTGGCGACGCTGGATCACCTGCACCTGACCGTGCTGGATGCCCGCATCATCACGGCGGAAAACCGCTACTCGCTCGACACCTACATCGTACTGGACGAGGACAACACCCAGATCTCCGACCCCGAGCGACTGGAATACATCCAGGCCGACCTGGAGCGGACCCTGTCGCATCCCGACCAGTTCCCGACCATTGTCCAGAAGCGCCTGCCGCGCCAGCTGAAGCATTTCAGCGTCAAGACCATGGTCAACATCAGCAATGACATCCAGCGCCACCAGACCATTCTCGAGGTCATCACGCTGGACCGTCCCGGCCTGCTGGCGCGGATCGGCCTGATCTTCATGGAGCACGGCGTCAACCTGCAGAACGCCCGCATCGCCACGCTGGGCGAACGCGCGGAAGACGTCTTCTTCATTACGGATCGCGACGGCCACCCCATTTCCAATCCCGAACTTTGTGAGAAACTGGCCTCCGCCCTGCGCAGCCAACTGGACACGGTGAACTGAATGAATCCCGACCTGAGCCAACTCCACCCCTATCCGTTCGAGAAGCTGGCGCGCCTGTTCAGCGACCTGACGCCGCCCGCCGACCTCAAGCCGATCGCCCTGTCTATCGGGGAGCCGAAGCATCCGTCGCCGGACTTCGTGATGCGCACCATCAACCAGCAATCCAAGCATCTGGCCACCTACCCCACCACCAAGGGTATTCCGGAACTACGTCAGGCCATCGCCGCCTGGCTGCAGCGCCGCTTCCGGCTGGTGCATCTGGATGCCGAAACCCAGATCCTGCCGGTCAACGGCACCCGCGAGGCGCTGTTTTCCTTTACCCAGGCCGTGGTCAACCGCCAGACCCGTCCGCTGGTGATGATGCCCAACCCCTTCTACCAGATCTATGAAGGTGCGGCGTTCCTGGCGGGCGCCGAACCCTGGTACCTGCCCTGCACCGCCGAAACCGGCTTCATCCCCGACTTCGATGCCGTCCCCGCCGAAATCTGGCAGCAAACCCAGCTGCTGTTCATTTGCAGTCCGGGCAACCCCACCGGCGCGGTCATCCCCCGCGACAAGCTTGTGCGGTTGCTGGAACTGAGCGACCAGTACGGTTTTGTCATCGCCTCGGACGAGTGCTACTCCGAAATCTATTTTGACGAAACCGACCCGCCGGTCGGCCTGTTGCAGGTTTGTGCCGAGACGGGGCGTCACGACTATCGCAACTGCGTGGTGTTTCACTCGCTATCCAAGCGCTCCAACGTGCCGGGCTTGCGCTCCGGCTTTGTCGCCGGTGACGCCAGCATCCTGAAGCCGTACCTGCTGTACCGCACCTATCACGGTTCCGCCATGCCGGTGCAACACCAGTGGGCCTCGATCATGGCCTGGCTCGACGAGGGCCACGTCATCCAGAACCGCGCGCTTTACCGTCAGAAATTCAAGGCTTTCCGTGACATTCTTGATCCGGTTTTGCCCTTGCAAATGCCGGATGCGGGCTTCTATTTCTGGGCCGATACCCCGACCGACGATGAATCCTTCGCCCGCCTGCTCTTCGGTCAGGCCCACGTCACCGTGCTGCCCGGACGCTATCTCGGCCGGACCGTGGATGGCTTGAACCCGGGTGAAAACCGGGTGCGGATGGCCTTGGTCGCCTCCCTGAACGATTGCGTGGCCGCCGCCGAGCGCATCAAGGCCCTGCTTTGATGATGCGATTGGCCGGTTTGATGCTGCAAGATGACCGGTTTGACCGGGAAAACCCGGTATAATGCCTCCCTTTTTACGAATACCTGACCGACGGAGACCTCCATGTCACTCGCCGACCTGATCACCCAGGCCTTTGAAGACCGCCTGCAGTTCAGCCCCACGAATGCCCCGCAGGACGTTCGCAATGCCGTTGCCGAAGCCCTGAACCTGCTGGACAGCGGCAAGGCCCGCGTTGCCGAGAAGATCAACGGGGAGTGGGTCGTGAACCAGTGGCTGAAGAAGGCTGTGCTGCTTTCCTTCCGCCTGAATGACAACGTTCCGCAGTCCGGCGGCAACGCCATCCAGTTCTACGACAAGGTCCCGACCAAGTTCGCCGACTGGACCGCCGACCAGTTCCGGGAATCCGGCATTCGCGTCGTGCCTCCGGCCGTCGCCCGTCGCGGCAGCTTCATCGCCCGCAATGTCGTGCTGATGCCGTCCTACGTGAATATTGGCGCGTATGTCGATGAAAATTCGATGGTTGATACTTGGGCCACCGTCGGCTCCTGCGCCCAGATCGGCAAGAATGTCCACCTGTCCGGCGGCGTCGGCATCGGCGGCGTGCTGGAGCCGCTGCAGGCCAACCCCACCATCATTGAAGACAACTGCTTCATCGGTGCGCGCTCGGAAATCGTCGAGGGCGTGATCGTCGAGGAAGGCGCGGTCATCTCGATGGGCGTCTACATCGGCCAGTCCACCCGCATTTACGACCGTGAGACCGGCGAAGTGCACTACGGCCGCGTCCCGGCCGGTTCGGTGGTGGTGCCGGGCAACCTGCCCTCCAAGGACGGCACGTACAGCCTTTATGCCGCCATCATCGTCAAGAAGGTGGACGCCCAGACCCGCAGCAAGGTCGGCCTGAACGAACTGCTGCGCGCCGACTGAGGCCGGAGACCGGATCGGCTCCTGACCGGTCCGGTTGCACACCATGATTACGATCTACGGCATCCGTAATTGCGATACGGTCAAGAAAAGTCTGCGCTGGTTTGACGACCGGCAGATATCCTACCGGTTTCATGACTTCAAAAAAGAAGGGCTGGATGAAGCATTGCTGGCCAACTGGCTTTCACAACGTGGCTGGCAAGCGCTGATCAACCGACAAGGCACGACCTGGCGGAAGCTCGGCCTGACGCCGGAGATGATGGAAGCCTCCGCGCTTTCGCTGATTCTGGCGAATTTGTCCATGATCAAGCGGCCGCTGATCGTCGAGGATGACGGATTGCCGTTAACGGGATTCGAACCCGCCATTTGGGAAAATGGCTTCATTTCCGCCCCCGGCTTTGATCGCGGAAGATAAATGAAACAAATCGGGTATTGCATACGCTACCGGCGCTGCCCTAATATTGGAAGATACCTTTAAGGTGATTTCTCAAGGAGTTCACACCATGCAACGCAAACTGCTCGGAATTGCAATCATCGCTCTTCTTCCCTTCGCTGGAGCCCACGCTGCTTCCGGTCAATCTTGCTCGGCTGCCGTGAAAAGTGCAAAGGATGGCGGAGCCTCTTACAAGTCTGCCATGAAGAGCGCCATTCAATCCGGCGCTTGTACACCCAAACAGGCCCGTGCTGCTGCTACCCGTCTGGCAACCACCCGTGCCGAGAGGCAGGAAGTCGTCACTGCCTACCATGAAATCAATCAGGAACTTCAAGCTACAGGCTCCAACGGCGGCACTGGTGGTAATGGTCAAGGCGATGGCAGCATTACCTCTAATGGCGGCAACACGGGCGGCCTGCTGAACTCCGGCAGCTTTGGCGGCTCGGGCGGCACCGGCGGTGGCGGCGGTGGCGGCTACGTTCCCAAGTAAGCTGCTGTTGCAGTCATTCCTGCTTGAAAAAAGGGTCGTCAGACCCTTTTTTCATATCTGCCCGACGCACTTGCTCTGACTTCGCTCGCATGGAAAAAGCTTTATTCTGCCTGCTGGGCTTCATGATCCTTTGGGCCCCTCTCCCCTTGGGAAGCAGCAGACCTTGGCCGGCCGGTTTTCTCGAAGCCTGCATGGCGATTTTATTCTTCGGCTGGTTGCTGACCTTGGCCCGTAAGCCCGGTATCAGCCGCAGCCTTGCCAAAAACCGATGGGTCATTGCCCTGTTCTGGCTGATCCCTGCCTATAACCTGTTGCAATTGATTCCCATGCCGCCCGACATGGTGAGCCTGTTTCGCAATACCCATACGCTTCCACCACTGCGAGACACGGTCTGGTCGCCCCTGACGGTTGATATCGGAGCCTCCGTATTACAACTGCAGAAGAGCCTGGCCCTGGCAATGCTCCTGACCGCGACCATCGGCATCGTCAACACCCCGAAAAAACTCGAACTGTGCATGGAACTGGTGGTGCTCACCGGTGTGATCCAGGCGAGTTACGGCGCGCTGGTTTCCTTGGGCGGCAATGCGTTTGACATTCTGAAAGTACATGAGGCCTACGCTCATAACTCCGAGGCCACAGGAACGTTCATTTCGCGGAATAACTTTGCCGGTCTGTTGGAAATCACGATTGCCACCGGCGTCGGGCTGGTCATCACGAATATTCTCCAGACCAAGGATCTGTATCTGGGCTGGCGGGCAGCCCTTCGAGGGTTCCTGCAAACCATGCTGGGCAAGAAAGCCCGATTACGTATTTTCCTGGCGCTGATGGTGGCCGCCCTGATTCTGAGCCGGTCGCGGATGGGCAATACCGCCTTCTTCGCCAGCCTGGGTATCTCAGCCGTGGTTGGCTTGCTGGTCTTCCGCAAACACCGTCAGCGTTCAAGCCTGATCTTCCTGTTTTCCAGCATGATCGCGATTGACTTCCTGATCCTGGGCTCCCTGTTCAAGCTGGATCAGCTTGCTTCCCGACTTGAGCACACTACCCTGGAGCAGGAAGAACGCGTCTACGTATTCCAGGCGGCTCTGGATATGGTCAAGGACGCCATGCCCGGCGGAACTGGAGGCGGGACGTTCGCCAGCGCTTTTGATGCATACAAAACCAATCAGATTTTCCTGAACTATATTGATGCCCACAATGATTACCTTCAGACCGCCATCGAATATGGCGCCGCCGGCGTCGTCATCTTTGGCCTGATCACCGTCCTGATCCTGTGGAAATCACTGTTCGCCCTCATATACCGTCAGACAGCCGCGCTGCGCGGGGCCGCATTTGCCGTCATCATGGGATTGATCAGCCACATGATCCACGCTACGGTCGAACTGAACTTGCAGGTTCTTTCAAACGCATTCCTGCTGACCCTCTTGTGTGCCTTTGCCTGTATTGCTTACGGCCTGGAGCACCAGCCCCACCATTCACACACCGCCAGGAGGCATCGCCATGAAAAGACTGATTCTCCCGATATTGCTAGCAGCCAGCTCGACCGCCGTCCTGGCTGACGAACCGGTACGCAACCGCATCGATTTCCAGACCGATGTTGAAACCGTCGCCACCAATGACTTGCTGACCGCGACCCTGAGCGTGGAAACCAATAGCCGCAATCCTGCCGCCCTGGCGCGGGAACTGACGCAGAAAATCAACGACGCATTGAAACAGGCTCAGGGGTTCAAGACCGTCAAGCTGACCTCCGGCAACCAGCAAACCTGGCCGGTCTATACGGACAAGAACAAGCTGGACAGCTGGCGCGGCCGCGCGGAAGTACGCCTGGAAAGCCAGGACTTCAAATCAGCGGGAGAGTTAATCAGTCAGCTGCAAAGCAACCTGCAACTGAACGGCCTGAATTTCAGCGTCGCCCCGGCAACGCGCCGGGAACTGGAAAACCAATTGACAGAACAAGCGGTACAGGCCTTCCGGCAACGGGCTGACCGTATCCGCCAGTCGTGGAACGCCAAGTCATACAAGTTGGTGCAGATGAACATCGGCTCGGCCAATCCCCCCTCTCCGCCCCCGGTTTACGCCATGCGGGCCGCCAAGATGGAGATAGCGGCGGATGTTCCGTCAGCGGAGTACTCCAGCGGCGAAAGCCGTCTCAGCATCCAGGTTTCCGGCTCCATTGAACTGGAGCCCTGATCCCGACCGCCGGACAGCCTTCAGAAAACTGGCAGCTCGATGTTCGCGAAGATGGCTTCGACAGACTCCGCATCACCGGCCGCAATCGCCGCTTCCACGCGTTCACGCGTCAGATGCGGCGAGAATTCCTGGATGAAGTCAAACATGAACCCTCGCAACCAGATCCCGCGGCGGAAGGCCAGGCGGGTGGTGCTGGCAGGAAAGAGATGGCTGGCGTCAAGTGCGATCAGATCGGTATCGATTCCCGGCTCATAGGCCATATGAGCCACGATACCGATGCCCATTCCCAGACGGACATAGGTCTTGATGACGTCCGCATCCGTCGCCGTGAACACGACGTTTGGCTGCACGCCCTCGCGACGGAATGCCTCATCCAGCACCGAACGGCCGGTAAATCCGAATACATAGGTGACAATGGGATAAGCAGCAACATCCTGAAGCGTCAGACGACCGATCTGCGCCAGCGGATGCGCTTTGGGCACCAGCACGGTGCGGTTCCATTGATAGCAGGGTAACAACACCAAGTTGTTGAAATTCTCCACCGCCTCGGTAGCAATGGCGAAATCCGTGGTGCCGTCTGAAGCCATCTGCGCAATCTGCTGCGGATTTCCCTGCTGGATATGCAAACTGACATCCGGGTACCGCTGACGGAAAGCACCGACCACCGGCGGCAGGCGGTAACGGGCCTGGGTGTGGGTGGTTGAAATGGAGAGACGCCCCCGACGCGGATCACTGAATTCCTCACCGATCTGCCGGATATTGTCGGCCTGCCGAAGCATTTCACGGGCAATCGCCAGCACTTCTTTGCCGGCCGGAGTGACTTGCGTAAAGTGCTTGCCGCTGCGGGTGAATATTTCAACCCCCAACTCGTCTTCCAGCAATCGGATCTGCTTGCTGACGCCCGGCTGCGAGGTAAAAAGGCTTTGCGCCGCCACCGACACATTCAGGTTGTTGCGCGCAACCTCAACGATATAACGCAGTTGCTGCAGCTTCATAACGCAACCTCATTCCATATGGTTATAAATATATACTTATTTGTTTCTTTATACGAGGCTCCCGATACCGTAGATTGCGCCCATTACTGAATCGGAGTGCATCATGACGGCGGACATCGGCTTTGTCATGGCGGGAGCATTGGTGGGAATGTGTGTCGGCCTGACCGGTGTCGGCGGCGGCTCGCTGATGACGCCATTGCTGACCATGATGGGGATCCCGCTGCATACCGCCATCGGCACGGACTTGCTCTATGCCTCGATCACCAAGTCCAGCGGCGCCCTGGTGCACTTCAACAAGAAGAATATCGAATGGTCCGTGGTCGGCTGGCTGGCCCTGGGCTCGATCCCCGCTTCCCTGCTTACCGCCTGGGCGCTTCATACCCTCTTCGGTAACGCCAACAACTATAAAGGCGTCATGACCGTCGCTCTGGGCCTGATGCTGATGCTGACGGCGCTTTCACTGATCTTCAAGAAGCAACTACAGAAATTCCATGACGCCAATCCGGTGAAAAGCCGCTTCCGGCGCTGGGTCAGTGACAACCATACGCAGGCGACGCTACTGATGGGCGTGATGCTGGGCATCCTGGTTACCCTGTCGTCGGTGGGTGCCGGGGCTTTCGGGGTGGTGGTGCTGCTCAGCCTCTACCCGGCGCTGTCAACCATCAAGATTATCGGTACTGATGTTACCCATGCCGTGTTCCTGACGCTGGTGGCCGGCCTGGCGCATGCCAAGATGGGCAACGTGGATTATCATCTGTTGTCGATGTTGCTGATCGGCTCCATTCCCGCCATCATCATTGGCACCCTGCTGAGTTCGCGGATGCCGGAAACGGTTATTCGCCCCTTGCTCGGCGTTACCCTGATGGCGCTTAGCATCAAGTTTGTCTTTTATTGATTCCCGCTTCGATGGCGAATGCCCGCTCATGCGGGCTTTCGTCGTTTTAAAGCATGCGCTCCGGCAGTATTTTCCCCAGAAAGGCCGCTTTCCAACGCTTCCAGAAACCGGCTTCCGGATCACGGGCCAGAATCACATCCTTGCCGTCAGGCCTTCCCCACCAGAGCAATCGGCCCGGTTCGCTTTTATCCGCAAAGACTTCATAGCTGAGGTCGGGCAACATCATCCGCTCGAAACTGGCGCGCAAATCCGCCGCCAGTTCCGGGCTGTCAATCAGGATGCCGGTTTCGGTATTCAAATACACCGAGCGCTGGTCCAGATTCATCGAACCGATGAACACTTGCCGGCTATCCAGAATCAGGGCCTTGGCATGCAGGCTGCTGAGGGATCTGCCGATCAATCGGAAGGAAGGCACCGGCTTGCGCGCAACCGGCCGCATTTCATACATTTCAACCCCGGCGTTAATCAGCGGTCCACGCCAGCGCGAATAAGCGCCGTGGACATAGGCGACATCCGTGGCGGCCAGCGAATTGGTCAACACCCGGACCCGTACACCGCTAGCAACCAACCCCTCCAGCAACTCCCGAAGGCGGGGACCGGGGACAAAATACGCTGAAACCAGCAATACGTCCTTTTTCGTGCGGGCGATCGCCGGGTATAGTTCCGCTGCGATATGCACGCCCTTGAACAAGCCCTTGACCTCGCTCATGACCTTTTCAGGACGGTCATAGAGCATTCGCGCCCGACCCCGACGGAAAAGCAACTGATGATTACTGATGTCTTCCGCCAGACGGCTGCGCGAGAACTGGGTCTGATAATTATTACTGCGTAACTGGCTCATCAACTTCTGCAGCCGGAAACGCATGGATTCCAGATGCTCTTCCGTGGGCATATCCCGCAGGAATGCGCGTACCGGTACGGCCAACTGGTGATTCCAGTATTCATCGAAACTCTCGGAGGCCTCAAACACGACCGGCCCCATCACCAGCACATCCACGTCGTTGAACTCGGTCTCGGCTTCACTGTCGAAATATTCGTTGCCAAGATTGCGGCCGCCAACTACCAGCGCCGAGTTGTCCACCACCAGCAGCTTGTTATGCATCCGCTTGTTCAGCGACGACTTTTGCAGGAATTCGAAGAAGCGCAGCGGGTTGCCCTGCCCCCGCGCCAGGAACGGATTGAAGACACGTATCTCGATATTGGGATGGGCGCTGAGCGTCGCCAGTACATGATCGCGCTTCAGGCCGAAGATATCATCCACGAGCAGCCGCACCCGGACGCCGCGATCGGCCGCCTGCAGTAACTGATGGATAATCAGCTGCGTGCTGCTGTCATCGCGCAGCATGTAATACTGCATGTCGATACTGCTGGAAGCCTGATCTATCAGCGCCAAACGCGCCGCCAGCGCATCACGGCCGGAGGTGATCAGGTGGAATGCCGAGATGCCGGGCGCCAGCTTCAGCGAGGCCGACCACTCCTGCAACGGACTGGTTTCCAGCGGCATGAAGGATTCGGAAATGGGACGGGGCGCCTTGGGGTTCAAGGAAGTACACCCCATGAGAAAGCAGCACAGGCAGCACAACAACCATGCCGTGAATTGCGGGGGCGCCTTGCCATTTTCATTTTTCGTCATGTAGGCCGACTGCAAGAGGAAACTCTTGATGCAAACCGACTTTATCACAGCAAAGCGGGACCACAGGTGGGATGACAGATATATCAGGACATAAAAAAACGGCTGACAAGGTGTCAGCCGTGTAAAACAGAATCCGAATCAACGAAAGTAGGCGTTTTCTGTAACAGTATGATCGGTGCTGTCAATCACCCGATGCAGCTCGGGAATGCTGGCCTTGAGCGTGGTCTCTACGCCTTGCTTCAGGGTCATGTCCACCGCCGAGCAGCCCTGGCAGCCGCCGCCGAACTTCAGCACCGCCGTCAGGCCTTCCTTGTCGTCGGTGAAGATTTCCAGCAGGCTGACATTGCCGTTGTGCGCCGCCAGGCCGGGATTGATTTCACTGAACAGGACGTGGTTGATGCGTTCCTCAATGCTGCTGCCCTCGCCGATCTGCGGCACCTTGGATTTGGGAGCCTTGAAGGTCAGCTGTCCCCCGAAACGGTCCTTGTTATAGTCGATGACCGCATCTTCCAGATATGGCGCGCTCTTCAGCTCGATAAAGGCAAAGAAACCGTCCAGTCCCATGCGGATATCGTCCGGCTGCTCTTCCCCGACCGTACAATAAGCCATGCAGCACTCGGCGCGGGGGGTGCCGGGGTTCTCGACAAAAATACGCACGGAGATGCCTTCGCTGTTCTGCTTCGCCAGCAGCTCGCGCAGATATCCTTGGGCAGCTTCAGTGATGGTGATGTTCAGATTGCTCATGCCACGGCTCTCGGGGAAGGGTTTTGACAATTATAACGGCTTTCATCATACCCGAGTAGATTACTAAGGTATACCCATCCGCCGGACAGCGGGACAGTCCGTGACCGTTTTGCTAGAATAGTCCCCCATTTTTGATTTCCCTCAATGTGTCCCCCGCCATGACCGCATCCCGTACCGCCCAGCTTCGCGCCGCCCTGCAACAACGCATCCTGATCATAGACGGGGCAATGGGCACGATGATCCAGCGCCACAAGCTGCAGGAAGCCGATTATCGGGGCGAACGCTTTGCCGACTGGCCGCACGATGTGCAGGGCAACAACGACCTGCTGGTGCTGACCCGGCCGCAAATTATCGCCGGCATTCACGACGCCTACTGCGCCGCCGGGGCCGACATCCTGGAAACCTGCTCCTTCAACAGCACGCGGGTGTCGCAGGCCGACTACCACATGGAAGAGCTGACGCCGGAACTGAACCGCGCCGCCGCCCGCCTCGCCCGCGAAGTCGCCGACAAATGGACGGCGCAGACCCCCGATAAGCCGCGCTTCGTGGCCGGGGTGATCGGCCCCACCTCGCGCACCTGTTCCATTTCGCCGGACGTGAACAACCCCGCCTACCGCAACATCACCTTTGATGCGCTGGTGACGGACTATTACGAAGCCACCATCGGCCTGGTGGAAGGCGGCGCGGATATCCTGCTGATTGAAACCGTCTTCGACACACTGAACTGCAAGGCGGCGATCTATGCCGTCAAGAAATACTTCGACGACACCGGCACCGAACTGCCGGTGATGATTTCCGGCACCATCACCGATGCCTCCGGACGCACCCTGACCGGCCAGACCGCCGAGGCCTTCTGGAATTCGGTGCGCCATGCCGACCTGCTGTCGATCGGTTTCAACTGCGCGCTGGGCGCGGACGCCATGCGGCCCTACGTCAAGGAAATGGCCGAAAAAGCCGACATCTTCGTTAGCGCGCACCCCAATGCAGGCCTGCCGAATGCCTTTGGCGAATACGACGAAACGCCGGCCCAGACCGCCGCCTTCATCCGCGATTTTGCGGAAAGCGGGCTGGTGAACATCGTCGGCGGCTGCTGCGGCACCACGCCCGAGCACATCGCCGCCATCTACGCGGCGGTGAAGGATCTGCCGCCGCGCGTCATTCCGGTTATTGAACCCGCCTGCCGCCTGTCCGGGCTGGAACCGTTCAACATCACCAAGGACTCGCTGTTCGTCAATGTCGGCGAGCGCACCAACGTCACCGGCTCGAAAAAATTCGCCCGACTGATCCGCGAGCAGAACTATGCTGAAGCGCTGGATATCGCCCGCCAGCAGGTAGAGGGCGGCGCGCAGATCATCGACATCAACATGGACGAAGGCATGCTCGACTCGCAGGGCGCGATGGTCACCTTCCTCAACATGATCGCCTCCGAGCCGGATATTTCGCGGGTGCCGATCATGGTCGACTCCTCGAAGTGGGAAATCATCGAGGCGGGCCTGAAGTGCATCCAGGGCAAGCCGGTGGTGAACTCGATCTCGCTGAAGGAAGGCCACGCCGAGTTTGTCGAGAAGGCGAAGCTGTGCCGCCGTTATGGCGCGGCGGTCATCGTCATGGCCTTTGACGAACAGGGCCAGGCCGACACCGCCGCCCGCAAGCGCGAAATCTGCGAGCGTTCTTACCGCGTGCTGGTCGATGAAATCGGCTTTCCGGCGGAAGACATCATCTTCGACCCGAACATCTTCGCCATTGCGACCGGCATTGAAGAACACAACAACTATGCCGTCGATTTCATCGAAGCCACCGGCTGGATCAAGCAGAACCTGCCGCACGCGATGATTTCCGGCGGCGTCTCCAATGTCAGTTTCTCCTTCCGCGGCAACGAGCCGGTACGCGAAGCCATTCATGCCGTCTTCCTCTATCACGCCATCCAGCAAGGCATGACGATGGGCATCGTCAACGCCGGGCAGCTGGCCATTTATGACGACATTCCCGCCGAACTGAAAGACGCCGTGGAAGACGTGATTCTCAATCGGAATCAAGGAGAAAGCCGCAACGACGCCACCGAAAAGCTGCTGGCGCTTGCCGACAAGTACCGCGAGCACGGCAAGACCGGCGACAATGCCGCCGCCGATACCCTGGAATGGCGCAACCAGCCCGTGGAAAAGCGGCTGGAATACGCACTGGTGAAAGGCATCACCGCCTTTATTGACGTCGATACCGAAGAGGCGCGCCTGCAAGCCAAACGGCCGCTGGACGTGATCGAAGGCCCGCTGATGGCGGGCATGAACGTGGTCGGCGACCTGTTCGGCGAAGGCAAGATGTTCCTGCCACAGGTGGTGAAGTCGGCGCGGGTGATGAAGCAGGCCGTGGCTTGGCTGAACCCGTACATCGAAGCGGAAAAGGTGGTCGGCCAGAGCAAGGGCAAGATCCTGATGGCTACCGTCAAGGGCGACGTGCACGACATCGGCAAGAACATTGTCGGCGTGGTGCTGGGCTGCAACGGCTACGACATCATCGATATGGGCGTGATGGTGCCCTGCGAGAAGATTCTGGAAACCGCGATCCGTGAGAAGGTGGACATCATCGGCCTCTCCGGACTGATCACGCCGTCGCTGGATGAAATGGTCTATGTGGCGCGCGAGATGCAGCGCCAGGGCTTCAAGATCCCGCTGATGATTGGCGGCGCGACGACCTCGAAGGCGCATACTGCCGTCAAGATCGACCCACAGTATCACAACGACGGAGTGGTCTATGTCGCCGACGCCTCACGCGCCGTCGGCGTAGCCACCACCCTGCTCTCCCCGGAAATGAAACCGGCCTTCCTGGCGGAACGTCGCGCCGAATATGAAGAAGTGCGCGTGCGCCACGCCAACCGCCAGCCGAAGGCGGCGAAGCTGAGCTACGAACAGGCCATTGCCGAAAAGTTCAAGAAGGACTGGGATGCCTACACGCCGCCCAAGCCCAAGCAATTGGGCGTCACCGTGCTGAAGGACTATCCGCTGGAGGAAATCCGCCAATACATCGACTGGACGCCGTTCTTCATCACCTGGAGCCTGGCGGGTAAATTCCCGGCCATTCTCAACGATGCCGTGGTGGGCGCGGAAGCCACCCGCCTCTATAACGACGCGCAAGCGATGCTGGACAAGCTGATCGGTGAAAAGTTGCTGCAAGCGAACGGCGTGATCGGCTTCTGGCCCGCGGCGCAGGTCAATAACGATGACGTCGTGGTCTATGCGGACGACTCGCGCCAGACAGTGCTGACCACCCTGCACCACCTGCGCCAGCAAAGTGACAAGGTCAGCGGCAAGCCGAACTACTCGCTGGCCGACTTTGTCGCGCCGCAATCATCTACCGCCAAGGACTATATTGGCGGCTTTGCCGTGACGTCGGGTCTTGGCGCGGAAGCGCTGGCCAAGCAGTATCGCGATGCCGGGGATGACTACAACGCCATCCTGGTGCAGGCGCTGGCCGACCGGCTGGCCGAGGCCTTTGCCGAACGCCTGCACGAGCGCGTGCGCAAGGAGTTCTGGGGTTATCAACCGGCGGAAGCGCTGAGCAACGAAGAACTGATCAAGGAAAAATATGTCGGCATCCGCCCCGCGCCCGGCTATCCCGCCTGCCCGGAGCATACCGAGAAAGGCACGCTCTTCACGCTGCTGGATGCAGAAAGGAATACGGGCATCGCGCTGACCGAGCATTTCGCGATGTGGCCGGCGGCTTCCGTGAGCGGGTTCTATTATTCGCTGCCGGAAAGCACCTACTTCAATGTCGGCAAGATCGACCGCGATCAGGTGGCGTCGTATGCGCAGCGCAAGGGCTGGGATCTGATGAAGGCGGAAAAGTGGCTGAGTCCGAACCTGGGGTATGATCCGGCCTGATACAGGTCTTCAGACAGCCGTTCGGGATTGAGCGCCAACCTTCATCGACCGGCGCTCAATCTCCGCCCGTTTTTGCCCGCAAGATCAGACTGTTGGCGAAAATGGCGTCCCAATCCACGATGGTCGTATCATCCGGCCATCCCTCATCATTATCGTGAGGCACCCCCAGCCCATCCGCGCTGCTTTCAACCACCGCCAGCTCGAAACCGCCGATCCGCAGTTGATCACCCACTCGCAGCAGCTGGACTTCATTCTTGAACAGCTCGTTTTTGCCCACCCAAACCGGATTCACACCGGCCGTCACCCGCAACCACCAGCTTCCCGACACCAGATCAATCCGGCAATGCTCCCGGCTGACGTGCTGATCCGGCAGGGGCAAGGTGCAGTCGGGGCTGCGACCGATGGTCAGCACGCCGGTCAGTGGCACAGCGCGACGATCCGGCATGGAAACGCCCGGGGGACATTTGAGAATCACCAGCGTCAGCATGGAAGCACCTTGGAGGGTATCGGGGTAAACCAGTCTGGAGCATGCCATAAACGGCAAAACCACATCAAGAAATTGGCGCGCCCCATGGCGTATGCCAGAATGAAGCGCCCTCCAACCACCCCCGGAAACATCATGACCATTGTTCCGCTTTACGCAGGCCTGCTTGCCCTGTGGTTTCTTGCCCTCAGCTTCCGCGTCGTACAAATGCGCCATGTTGTCAGTCTGGGTGATGGCGGCAACCCGGAACTGCTGCGTCGCATCCGGGGACATGGCAACTTCACCGAATACGTCCCTTTCATTCTGCTGATGCTTGGTTTTCTCGAAGCCAGTCACTACCCGGCCTGGTTGCTGCATGCGCTGGGGGCGACACTGGTGGTTGCCCGACTGCTGCATGGGTATGCGCTGTCCTTCAGCTTGCAATTCAAGTTTGGCCGCTATTGGGGCACCGTGCTGACTTTCCTGCTGCTGATTATCTGCGGACTGCTGTGTATCTATCAGGGCATTATGGCTCCGGTATCGCCCCTGTAAATCAAAAAGGGGCTTGAAGCCCCTTTCTGGTTTATCCGTGATTCAGTTCTGCTTCGCGAAAATCACGCCCAAGGCATCCATTTGCTCATCATGATCCTCACCCAGTACCTGTTGCAGACTCTGGTCGGCGCTGATTTTCACCCCGCTCTTTTCCAGATCCGTCACGACGGTTGATACATCCTTACCTGCCAATTGGGCGACCATGGACAGCGGTCGGGACAACAGGGCATCCATCGCCAATGCACGGCCGGAGTCCTCGCCGCCCTTGGGAGCCGGCATGAACGACAAACCAAGAACCACCACAAACACACCGACGATCGCAAACGCGGGGCGATGCTGGAAATGCCTTTTCGCCCCATGGATATTGGCCGTTACGTGCATACCGACACCCGCCAGCAAGGCCCAACTCAACCACTCGTGAGCCGGTTTGTTGAAACCGGTATCAATTTCAAAAAACATCAACAGCCCGGTGACAGCCATCAGCATGAAGCTGCCCATGGTCAGCGGGGTCGCCCAGTCTCTCAGGTTCATGGTTTTCCATCCTTAAAAAGTATTTACTATTTCAGTATAAACCCGATTGTGCTTCGGGTAACCAGCCTGCCCGGACAAGAAAACGCCGGATTTCTCCGGCGTTCAGACATCAACGGCACTTTACATAACAGTGCGGCGGGATTTTGTCGGCAATCAGTACATGGTAATACGGCAACAACGACCAGTGGATGAACGGCTTGATGTGATGTGCGGTGTGGTAGCCCAGGTTACAGGTGCGAATGTTGTAGAGCCGGCCGACGCGGTTGCGCGAGGCTTCGTAATGGTTCTTGGTATACAGGCCGCTATGGTGTTCGTAGGTCAGGTCATAAACATACAGCAGCATCATGAATGACGGAACCAGGAACACCGCCAGGTAGTTCTGCCAGTTCACCCAGGCCAAGGCCGCCTGCACCGCCAGATACGGCAGGAACATCAGCGTGAAATACAGCAATACCTTCGGCCGCTTGCGGATGCCGACCAGGATGCTGTCATAGGACGCCCGGAACAGCAGGTTCAGCGTGTATTCGGGGCGGGTCATCAGGCTGCCGTCAGGACGGGCCCAGCGGGATTCGTCTTCATCTTCGTCGGGCGGCTGGTTCATGTAGTTGGGATGATGGCCGAAGTTGTGGTGTAACACCCAGGCATAGGACGTGATCATGGTCTGCGTCCCCAGCACGGTTTCAAACACCCGGTTCAGAAACGGCGACAGGAACGCGTTATGGTGTTGCTGGTGATGGTTGTAGATGGCGCTGGTGCCAAGGAACGGCAGCAGCAGTATCCCGGCGACAACCGCCCCCCACAGCGGCAGATACCACCATGCCAGCAGTTGCACGACAAACAGGCCGAAAATATAGGTGACCGGCCCGCGGTCAGCCCGGAATTTCAGGATGCGGCCTTCAACCGTCTTGTTCTTTGCGTAAATCTCTTCCAAGGTCACGACAGTGTTTCAACCCGAATGCTGTTGTTATGAGGGTTTAACCGGGACGACCCGGCTGAAAAGGAATGGGAATCTATCACGCGGGCCTCCGGGCTGTCATGCATGGCCCGACAGACTCCGGGCCGAGCCGGATATCAGCCCTGCTCCAGATTGACCGGGCTGCTGCCGGGACGATCCCACAAATGCCATTCTTCCTTGAACCAGGCATAAAACACCGGCGCCGCCGCCACACCAACCAGACCGAACAGGCGCTCCATCACCAGCATCCACAGCAGGATTTCCCAGGCACGGGCGTTAATGCTGGTGCCGACAATACGGGCGTTCACAAAGTATTCCAGCTTGTGGATGACAATCAGGAAGACCAGGGCGGCGATCGCGACTTCAAAGGACACGCTCAAGCTGATGACGGTAATCGCGGAGTTCGAAATCAGGTTGCCGATGACGGGTAGCAGCCCTGCCAGGAACGTGACGGCAATCAGCGTCTTGCTAAGCGGAATCTCGACGCCGAACAACGGCAGCAACACCAGCAGATAGATACTGGTCAGTGTGGTATTGAGGGCGGAAATGCGCAGCTGCGCCGAGGCGACGCGCCAGAACGACTCACGCAGACCTTCCACTTGTTGCAGCATCCGGCGACTGACCGGGCCCAGCGGCGCAGAACGGGTCGCGTCGGAAACCGCCACCATCGCCCCCAACAGCACGCCGAACAACACATAGCCCACCCCTTTCAGGGCGCCCAGCCCGAAGGTGCCGATCTCGGTTGCATGCGTTCGTAGCCACTCGGAAATCTTGTTCAGCAATTCGCTTTGCTGCGGAATGGCCTGGCTCATCCGCTCCGGCAGCCAGTTACGGGCCGAGGTCAGAATTTCACTCATCTTCAGCAATAGGTCATGGACATCCGTGCTGGCCTTGAGCAGCAGATGAATAATCGCTCCCGCCACAACCAGCACAATCACCACCAAGGTAGCGACCAGTGCGGTCGCCACCCACTTCGAACGCGCCGAACGGATCTTTTCATCCACAATGGTGCCGGATGTCTTCAGCACCATGGCATACGCCAGCAAGCCGGAATACATGGGCACCAGCAGTCCCATGCGGACGGCCAGCAGGAAGACACCGCCCACAAAAAGGAACGTGATGAAACGGGCATTGCGGGCCTGGTTGAAATAGCCGGGCAGCATGAGGGGTTCCCTGTCACAACAGTCAGATGTAAAGCATTGTGACAGAGATTTCCGGGGAGTGGGTAGCCTCCGACAAGGGCGCAACCAACTTCTGGTAACGCCCGGATGAAAATTGCAGCGTCAGGCCGCCAGCGGCATCTTGTCGCCCAGATAGTCCTTCAGCAAACGCAGGCCTTTCTCACGCAAAGCACGGCTGTCGCTCTGGTTGGGATGAAAATCCGGACGGTAATACGCCAGATAACGCGGCAGCATGCCCCGGAAGAAGCCCTTGGGGCCAGCCAGCTTGCCCAAACCGGTCGCCACGGCGCGCCAATTACCCAGTTCGCCCTGATGGTGCAGCAGCTGAACGGTATGGAAGCCGGTAAAAAAGCTGAACAACACTGTTGTCAGCGCCATTTCACTGGTGCGTGTCCAGTAACTGCCTACCTGCTGCTGATAAACATCGAAGGCCACGGCCTTGTGCTCGCTTTCTTCGACCGCATGCCATAACCACAGCGGGCGCAAGCGCTCGTCAATCGCATCCAGGAATTCCGGATGCTCCAGCACCGTTTCCGCAAACATGGCGGTAAAGTGTTCCAGCGCACACGTCTTGGCCAGCATGCGCTCCTTGGAGAAAACACTTTCCTCCTTGGCGATGGCCTTCTTGACGAAAGTGGTGATTTGCTCAATGGGCAAGCCCTTGCGCGCCATCAGGTTGTTGAAGGCCTCATGCTCCTTGCCGTGATGCGCCTCTTGCCCGATAAAGGCGCGCACTTCCTTTTGTAAATCCGGATCGGTGATGCGGTCCTGATAATGACGCACGGCGCGCATGAACATGCGCTCCCCTTCCGGGAACGTACATGACAAACCGGTCAGCAGCATGGTCAGGAGCGGATTGTTGTCGAACCAGTACAGCGGAATAGCATCATCAAATTCAAAATCCATGCGGCGAACCGGAATATTGGGAGTCCCTGCCGGGGTCACTGTTTTTTTCGTGGTCATGGCGATGATCTCGGGTTAACGCGTTGAGCGATGAGATCAGTATCGTTGTTTACCGCGCATACGGTGATGGATCAAAATGCCATTATTCCAGTCATTTCAGGCCAGACGAGCCCGCATGGACCGGCGCACACCGGTGCGCCCATGGTGAGGCTTTCTCCAACTGCCCCGCCAGCCGGAACAGGGTTGCCTCATCGCCGAAGCGGCCAGTGAACATCATCCCCACCGGCAGGTTATCGGTCGTCCAGTGCAAAGGCAGCGAGACTGAAGGATGACCACTCATGTTCATAACCGGTGTGGAAGTCACCCAACGGAAATTCTGCTCGGCGAGACGGGTCAGGATCGGCAAGAGGTGCACCAGCGGACCGACCGGAAAACGCTTGGCCAAAGGGGCCAGCCACTTTTCGGCGCCCTTGAGGCGGAACTCGCCGAATCCCGGCGGTGGCGAGGCCAGCGTCGGGGTCAGGAAGACATCATAACCCTGCATGAAAGCATCGAAGCGCCGCAACTGGCCATAGATCAGCCGGTTGGCGTTATCGAGCGCGCCAGCGGTGAAGGATTGGCCCAGACGAACCAGTGACCAGGTCTCGGTCTCAAAGTCGTCCAGCGTGAGACGGCGGCCCAGCGTCCGCTCTGCTTCACCGACCTCACCGGCCGTCGCGGCGGCAATACGCAGCAGATAGCCTTCGGCCAGCGCCTGCTTGTCCAGCACCGGCGCCGCCTCCACCACCTCATGACCGAGCGACTCCAACAAACGGACCGTGGCCTCCAGCCCCTTCAGGCATTCCGGCTCCATGACACCGTCACGCAGCAACGGTTCCGCCGTCCAGGCAATGCGCAAGCGACCCGGCGCGACCGAGACTTCATCCAGAAAGCGCCCGCTATACGATGGAGCGGCATACAGTGCGCCCTGATCCGGGCCATGCGTCGCATCGAGCATGGCGGCGGTATCGCGTACCGAACGGCTGATCACGCCTTCCTGCACCTGCCCGAACCAGGGTTCGGATACGGCCGGCCCGTGCGGATTGCGGCCGCGGGTAGCCTTGAAGCCGACAAGTCCGCAACAGGAGGCCGGAATGCGCAAGCTGCCACCGCCGTCGCCGCCACTGGCCATGGGGACGATCCCGGCAGCAACGGCCGCCGCCGCTCCGCCGCTGGAGCCACCGGGCGTACGCTCCAGATGCCAGGGATTGCGCGTGATCCCGTAGAGAGCGGGCTCGGTCACCCCCATCAAACCGAATTCGGGTGTGTTGGTTTTGCCAAAGATGACTGCCCCGGAAGCCTTGTAGCGCTTCACCATTTCGCTGTCGAAGTCTGGAATATAGTGCCGATAAGCACGGCTGCCGCTGGTCAGGGGAACTCCGGCATAGGCAGCCAGCAGATCCTTGATCAAAAAAGGGACGCCGGAGAACGGACCATCCGGAACCCCTTGTCTGAGCGTTTCGCGGGCCTGACGGCCCATATCCAGAATGACGGCGTTGATGAAGGGATTGATACGGTTGCGGCGTTCGATCGCCTCTTCCAGCAGTTCCACCGGGGAAACTTCGCCCCGCTTCACCAATTCCGCCAGCCCGAGGGCATCATAACGATCGTATTCGGCAAATCCTGTCATGTCCGCCACTCCCGCCGGTTATCAGAAACGAGGGCGCTGCACCAAACGCTCCCACCAGCCCAGCAGCACCCGGTCAAGACTGGAGGCCGCCACCAATCCCACGCGTTGCAGCAAAGGAACCTTCTGCACAAAGCGGACCGCAAAGATATCCGCTTCCTTGCTGGCCGTTTGCAGGTATTCGTCGCTGGTCATCAGCTTGTCTATCAACCCCAGATCCACGGCGCGACGGCCGTACCAGTGCTCACCGGTCGCCACTTTGGCGATGTCCAGCGCGGGGCGGTAATCCTTGACGAAGTCCTTGAAGAGCGTATGCGTATCCTCCAGCTCCTCCACGAATTTTTCCCGCCCGGCATCGGTATTTTCCCCGAATACGGTCAGGGTGCGCTTGTATTCCCCGGCGGTCAGCACTTCGAAATCAATGTCCCATTTATCCAGCAGGCGATGAAAGTTGGGAATCTGCGCCACCACGCCGATGGAGCCCACAATCGCGAACGGAGCCGCCATAATGGTATTGCCCAGACAGGCCATCATGTAGCCGCCGCTGGCCGCCACCTTGTCCACACAGATGGTCAGGGGCACATTATTCTGCCGGATACGCGCCAGTTGCGAGGCGGCAAGACCGTAGCCATGAACCATGCCGCCCGGGCTTTCCAGACAGACCACAACCTCGTCACGGGCCTCGGCCATCGTCAGAATGGCGGTAATTTCCTGACGGAGGTTATCCGTTGCCGAAGCGCGCATGTCGCCATTGAAATGGATCACGAAAATACGGCGTCTGCCTTTGGCTTCATCACCGGTCTTGGCGGAATCCTTCTTGCTTTCGGCTTTCTCACGGTCCTTTTCGGATTTCAGGAACGCCTTGAACTCGGCCTTGTCGAGCACCGCCATGCGCAGGACATCGGCGAAATGCTCGTAACGGTCGTTCAGCCGCATGATCTCGATATCGCCATCGTCCTCGCTGTGCCGCCGCCGCTCACCCAGATTGGCCACGGTAATAATGACGAACATGGCAGCGATGACCACCGTGATGGCCTTGGCCAGAAAAAGTCCGTATTGCAGCAACATGTCAACCATAGTGACTCCGTAAAGGCGGGTTTGGCTTAGCCGTATTTGGCGGTCAGCTCGTCTACCGCCGCCATGATCAGACTGTAGGCTATGCTACCGGCTGGAGGAATCATCGGCAGGTTCCTATAGTGGAAGAATTGTGCATCCATGATCTCCTCTTCCTGAATCACAATGTCGCCGCCGGCCCATTCGGCGCGGAAGGCCAGCATCAGATTGCTTGGAAAAGGCCAGGACTGGCTGCCGAAATAGCAAAGCTTGTCCACCCGCACCCCCGACTCCTCCGCCACCTCGCGCGCCACGGCCTCCTCCAGGGTTTCACCAACTTCCACGAAACCGGCCAGCAGGCTGTACATCGGGATGTTGTAGCGCTGGGCCCGCGCCAGCAGGATGTGATCGTCGCGGGTAATTGCCACAATCACACAGGGCTGGATACGGGGATACTGGCTGTACTCGCAAACCGGGCAGACCTTGGCGCGCTCACCCTTGGGATGGGGGACGGTTGACGATCCGCAATGACTGCAGAAACGATGGTTGCGATCCCACTCCAGCACCTGCAGGGCGGTTGCCGCCAGACGAAACGCCTCTTGGGACTCATCCAGCAGCAACTCGCGCAATCCGCGCAAGCGGTAATCCGGGGACGGGGCGAAACCGGTCAGGCGTGCGGTTCGCACACGACGAGCCGCGGTCTGCTCAACCAGATGGACAGCTTCGGGGGGAAAGTCAAAAACCGGCTCCGCGAGCAGCGGACTACCGGTTTCGGCGTGAACAACAAGCTTGTTTTCATGAAAGAGGAGCCAGAGATCAAGCTCTGGCTCCAGGGTCAGCAGCGGCATCAGGCGGCCTGTCGGTTCAGAACGGGGAAGCCCAGTTCTGCCACACTCTCCTCACCGATGTCAAAGACATTGTCGCTGACCGGTTTGTTGACTTCCAGGCTTTCCAGATAGTAGTCGACACACGCGATGGCGTCGGCAAACGTCTCGATGACAGACATCGGCGCCATCTGCTTGGTATTCACCAGCCGGTCAATAAAGGCCGCACAGGAGCGCAGGATGCCGGCGCCACGCTCGGCCATCAGGAACGACAGGCCGCCGCTGGTAGACTGCAGCGTTGCCGGGACATTGGCCAGATGCAGGGTATCGCCCTGCGACTCAATGTAGGAAAGGATGGCGCGCTTGACCAGCGACATGCCAGCGCGACTCTCGGCCACGAGCATGGAGCGTGCTTCATCAAGCTGGTGGATGGAGATGCGGGCATTATTGACAACAGTCTGGCTGCCGGGTGTCATTTCCTTGTCCAGCGCCGCCACCGCATTGTCGGCCTGAAGCAGGATATCCACCAGCACGTTCAGCTCGCCTTCTGCCGGGACATCCTGCCAATGGCGAACGACGTCAGCCTGACGGCGCATGGCGCCGGCCACGTCATTCAGCGAGAGCATGATCAGCGTCTGCGAGGCCTTGGTGATTTCGTCAGCGACAGTCTCGTAGCTCTCCTCTTCCTGCTGCGAGCCGCGGGCAATGATATCGAGCACATCCTTGATATGGGCGATTTCGTCCTTCAGAACGGCTGCCACCGTCTTGATGACCGAACCGCCCGGGCCGAACATCGAGTCATGCTGCAGCCGCAATTGGCTCTGGGGAATACAGCTGGCGCCGAGCTCGAAGGCGGACTGCACTTCCAGCACATGCTCACCGGACTCGCCAAGGCCGACGATCGCCAAGGCATTGGCCAGCACCGACGTATCAACCGGCTGCGAAGAGCCGCCCGGCAAAGTCAAAAGACGCAGTTGTTGTTCAAGCTGGGCAAGCAGGCGCTTGCGACCGTCAGTCAGCTCAACCCCTCCCGACAAGGCCTCCATAACGGCCTGACCCACCCACCACAGCAGGGACTGGGCGTTGCCGGCACAGATCTGGGCCGCGCGCTCGAGCGCGCGGCCCATCAAACGATAATGAACCGGCTCGGCCTGGTCACGCAGCAGGTTGAGCAGACCGATCTGGTACATGTGACGGATACGGTGGGCCAATTGCAGCTCGCGCGACGAATCCAGATCCAGCGGCATCAACGCGGGCGGCGCCGGGAGATAAGGCACATCCAGGAAAAAGCCTTCGCCAAGCTCCGGCAGGCCCAGCGCCTTGCGGCACTCGTTGATGGAAGGCAGCAGCAATTGCGGCAGACTGACTGCCTTGATCTGCACATATTCCAGATAACGGTTCATGACCATCATGCCGTTACCCAGCGCCGAGAAATAGCGCTCCGGCGTGTTTTCCTGCAGTTCGTTGATCTGCCGCAACAGCGCAAACATCAACTCGGACAGTTCGGAAGCGCCGTGAACGTTGATGAGGCGCAAGGCCCCCCACACCTGCTCCATGGCTTCGGCACAGTCGCCAAGGGTGCCGTTGTTGGAGTTATCCTCGACAAAAGCGCTCAATGCGCCCTCGATCTGGGTCAGGGAAACGTCGATTTCGGACTTGATAAGGTTCAGCGCGCTTACATCGATTTTCGGAAGCATGGATTCCTTCCTGTATTCTTCGGGTTGGGGAAACGGCCGGGAGCCGGTGTTATTATTGGTCTTAAAATAATGGTTTTACCGGCTTCACGCCAGCCCCTCTTCGCGCCAAATGCACGTTCCGCCACAGGATTTGTCAATAATATCGAGGCGGGCGGCATGGGCTGCCGATTCTTCAGGCGATGCCGCGATCACCCGCAATCGCGGCCGGTCGGCGGGCAGGCGGCGGACGGTTTCCCGCGCCCCGTCTCCGGCCTCGCTGTCATCCTGCAGGCTGAGTCCGACCTGCCCGCCCGTCATGGCCAGATAAACATCCGCCAGGATCTCGGCGTCAAGCAGCGCGCCGTGATAGGTCCGCTGGCGGTGGTCGACAAAGTAGCGCTTCGCCAGCGCATCCAGGCTGTTTTTCTGCCCGGGATGCTTCTGCCGCGCCAGCGTCAGCGTATCCAGCACGTCACAGAAACTGCGGATGGTGCTGAAGCCGGGCGACAGCCGGCGCATTTCATGATCCAGAAAGCCAACGTCGAAGGCGGCGTTATGAATGATCAGTTCGGATCCCCGGACGAAAGCTTCAAACTCGGCAGCCACCTCTTCAAACTTCGGCTTGTCCTGAAGAAACTCATCCGTAATGCCGTGAACCGCCACTGCTTCCGGATCCACCGGGCGATCCGGCTTCAAGTAATAATGAAAGGAACGGCCGGTCAAACGACGGTTTTCAAGCTCCAGGCAGCCGATTTCAATGATGCGGTGCCCCTCCAGCGGGTTCATGCCGGTGGTTTCGGTATCCAGTACAATCTGTCTCATGAGGCGATTTCCAACATTTCATCAATGGCCTGATTGGCCAGGCGATCCGCTTCCTCATTACCTTCGTGGCCGGCATGGCCCTTGACCCACTGCCAGTCGACACGATGGCGCAAGGCCTCCCGCTCCAGTTCCTGCCAGAGATCGGCGTTTTTTACCGGCTCGCGGGCCGCGGTCTTCCAGCCCTTGGCTTTCCAGCCGGACAACCACTCGGTCATCCCTTTCTTCACATATTGGGAGTCGGTCCAGACGGTGACGTCGCAGGGCTCACGCAATGCCCTCAATGCCTCGATAGTGGCCTTCAGCTCCATGCGGTTGTTGGTCGTCAGTTTTTCGGAACCATACAGCCTTTTTTCGCGGTCGCCGTATCGCAGCAGGGCGCCCCAGCCGCCGGGCCCGGGGTTTCCCCGGCAGGCTCCGTCGCTGTAGATTTCGATTTTCTTCATGATGGAAACGTCATTCATCCTGTTGTTTGAGCGAATCGGAACTGCGCGTCTCCGCCACCAGGGCCGGTCGCAGCATTTGCAGTAGCGGTTGTCGCAGGCGCATCGGTGTCATGCAGGAAACCCGCTTGCGCGCCAGCACCACATAACCCGCGCCGCCCTGGCTCCAGTAGCGCGATCCCAGCGCTTCCAGCCAGTCAAGCCGTCGACGCATCCAGGCGTTATCCACCGGCGGCAGGAAACAGGCCGACTCCACGCCAACCACCTCGAAATCCAGTAGGGACAGCCAGTCCGTCAAGCGTTGCGGACTGAACACCCGACGCAACCAAGGCGTTGACGACCACGGCAACCGGAAAAGACGCCATAGTCCCCACAGGCTCCACGGATTGAAGCCCACAATAACCAGATGCCCCTCCGGCAACAGCACCCGGCACGCCTCGCGCAGAACCGCGTGCGGGTTGGCGCAGACATCCAGCAGATGGTGCATCACCACTACATCGACGCTGTCAGCCGCCAGGGGGAGATATTCCGGACGGGCGCGGAAAACCGACAGTCCTTCAACCGGCTGTGGCGAGACATCTGCCACCAGACGATGACGGATACGGCTGGATTGCAGCAGGTTGACCGGCGCGACCTGACCCATTTGCAGGGCATGGTAGCCAAACAGGTCCGGCAGCACATGCCCGAGCAAGCGGGTTTCCGCCGACAGCAATTCCCCCCCCAATTCGGTGCCGAACCAGGCCGCCAGGGAGCCGGACAGATCCAACCGCGAGGCCGGCTGCCAAAGATGGGGTAATTCCATGTCAAAAAACCCGCCTGATTGCACTAAGATGCATTATGGATGCAGAGAGGTCGCCTGTCATGTCCGAGACGTATACGCTATTGCCGGTTCCCATGTTTCACGACAACTATCTGTGGTTGTGGGCTTCGTCATCCGGTGAAGCACTGGCCGTTGATGTCGGCGATTACGCGCTGTTGGCCAAGGTATTGCAAGACCGCGGCTGGCGGCTGGCGACAGTATTCGTCACCCACCATCATCATGATCATACCGGAGGCCTGCCCGAAATCGCGCACCGGCACCCCGGGATTCCAATCTACGGACCAACCGCCATTGCGGGGATAAACCGGCCGGTTAGCGGCGGAGAAACCCTGGCTTTACCCGGGCTGGGAGACTGGACGATATTGGCGACCCCCGGCCATACCCACGACCACGTGAGTTTCTATCATCCGGAGGAAGCCGTCCTCTTTTGCGGGGACACCTTGTTCAGCGGCGGTTGCGGCAGGATATTCGACGGTGACAGCGAATCCTTCTTCCAATCGCTGCAAACAATATGCGGACTACCCGACCGGACGCGGGTTTGCTGCGCCCATGAATATACCGTCGCCAATCTGGATTTTGCCCTGGCGGTAGACCCCGGTAATAAACTCCTGCATGAATATCGCACAGCGGCGGAAACCCTCAGGATGGCCGGCATTCCCACGCTTCCGGCCATGCTCGGTCTCGAAAAAGCCATCAATCCGTTCCTGCGGACAACCCGCCCCGACCTCCGGGAAATCCTGGCGGAGACCATCCCCGGACTCGGTTTAAATCCTTCTGCATCAGAGACTTTCGCCCGGCTTCGTCGCTTCAAGGACAGCTGGCGGCCTCCAGAGGCTTGAAAAAACGGTATTTTGCCGCACTTCGTTACAGTTAAGCGGGATTATTGGCGGCCATTGGCTTGCCAGTATTCCGCCTGCCTCCCTAAAATCTGGCAGCTTTTCGTATATACGGAGTAATATGGCATGCATTTTCGGCTTCACCTCAGCAAATACGTTCAACAAGTTCTGGTATTTGCCTTCGCAAGCCTGATTCTGTCTGCCTGCTCCACACAGCCTCATAAAGCCGTCGCCGGTATTTTCTCCTCCCCCGTACAAACGTCTCCCGTGGTTGCCACCGTCGTATCCGCCCAAAGCGGCGACGGCCTCAGCAATGCCCCCGCCGGTTACTACGATACCGACGGCAGTGAGTTCACCCAGGACGACATTGATGAATTGCTCGGCGTGACTGAGATGGAGCCTGTCTCCCTCAGCCCCGAAGAACTGGCGAAATTCGGCGACCTCTGGGCTCGTGTGCGTGCAGGCTTCAAGATGGACCTCACCCAGAACAACGAGCGCATTGCGATGCAGCGCAACTGGTTCGCCAAGCGTCAGGACTATATTGATCGCATGACGGCGCGGGCCAGCCACTATCTCTATCACACGGTCACCGAGGCGGAAAAGCGCGGCCTGCCCACCGAGCTGGCGTTGCTGCCGGTCGTGGAAAGCTCCTATGATCCGTTCGCCTTCTCCCCCGCCCAGGCAGCCGGCATGTGGCAGTTCATTCCCGGCACCGGCAAGATTTACGGTCTGAAGCAGAATTACTGGTATGACGGTCGCCGCGATGTCATGCAGTCCACACGCGCCGCCTATGAATTCCTCAGCACGCTTTACAAGAAGTTCGGCTCATGGGAACTGGCGCTGGCCGCCTATAACGCCGGCCCGGGCACGGTGGAGCGCGCCATCAACAAGAACGCCGCCGCCGGACTGCCGACCGACTACTGGTCGCTGGACCTCCCGGCCGAAACCGAGGCTTACGTCCCGCGTTTCCTGGCCGTCGCCCAGATCGTCAAGTCGCCCGCCAACTACAACATTGCGTTCAAGCCGATCGTCAACCAGCCGATTTTCCGGACGGTCAAGGCTCGCAGCCAGGTAGAACTGGACGCCGTGGCCCGCATCGCCGGCCTGACGCTGAAGCAACTGTATCAATTGAACCCCGGCTTCCTGCGCTGGGCGACCGACCCGCAGGAATCGCACAATATCCTGGTGCCGACAACCGCTCCAGGCGACTTTGACAATCGTCTGGCCGCCCTTCCGCCGGCCGAGCGCACCGTGGTTCAGCGCTACAAGACCCGCAAGGGTGATACGCTGGCCAAGCTGGCCTCCCGCTTTGATACCTCCGCCAAGACCCTGGCGGCAATCAATGGCCTTTCCACCAAGAAAAAGAAGCTGCCCGCCGGGCGCTGGCTGGTGGTGGCCCATATCAAGGTGAAGGGCCATTATTATGATCGTCCTGAAAACGCCGTCACCACCCGTGTGGCGCAGTTGATGGAGGAAAGCGAGGACCAGGTGGTTTCGGAAGTTGACGAGACTCCGGCCTCCGATGCCCCCGCCGCCAAAACCAAAGCCTCGGACAAGATCGCCGATGCCGGCGACACTCAGGATTCCGGTAAGGACCGCGGTGGAAAAGCCGCCAAGGCTGACAAGACCGACGCCAAGAAAGCCTTGGTCTCCAAGGACAAGCCGGCTGACAGCAAGCGCGAATTCCACAAGGTTCGTCCCGGCGAGACCCTGTACGCCATTTCCCGCAAGTATGACATCAGCCCGAAGGACCTGGCCCGCTGGAACGGCATGAAAGCCAACGAGAGCCTGCGTCCAGGCAAGCGTCTGGTAATCAATATCGAAAGTGACGATGCCGAACCGGAGACCAAGCCCAAGGCGCGCGGCAAAAAGGATGGCAAGGACAACCGCGATGAACGGGTTGCCGAAAGCAAGCCTGGCAAGAAGGACAAGAAGTCCGAACGCACCGCCAAGCGCGACAAGTCTGAGAAGGACAGCATCAAGCAGGTTCGCTACGAAGTTCGCCGCGGCGACACCCTGTACTCCATCAGCAAGCGGTACAAGGTCTCGGTCAGCCAGATCCAGACTTGGAACAAGGGCTCCCGCAACATCAAGCCCGGCCAGGATCTGGTGCTCTACCTCGCCAAGGGCTGATTGCCTGAAGCACACAAAACCGCCGCATTTGCGGCGGTTTTTTTTGTTAAGCTGCTGCCTTACAATTCCGGCCTCAATGCCCTGTTTTCATTATTAAAAAGCTGTCTGCGGTTTTCGAGAGATCCTGCCCATGAACAAGCTGTTGTTCGCCACCCTGATGTCCCTGACGGTCACGATGGGCCATGCCGCCATCATCTCCAGCAACGCCATCGCCCTGCATGGCAAACCCACCCAGCCCGATAACTTCAAGGCCTTCCCCTATGCCAGGCCGGATGCGCCCAAGGGCGGCGAATTGCGGCTGCGCGCACTGGGGACGTTTGACAGCACCAACCCCTTCATCAACAAGGGAAATCCGGTGGAGGGGACCGACTATCTTTATGATTCCCTCACGGTTGCCGCACTGGATGAGCCGTTTGCCCGTTACGGTCTGTTGGCCGACCGCATTGATCGCGATCCCGAGGATCCCAGCTGGATCACCTATCACCTGAACCCTGCGGCCCGTTTCAGCGACGGCTCACCGGTAACCGCTGACGATGTCGTGTTCACCTTCGACCTGATCCGTAAGGAAGGTGCCCCCAACCTGCGCAACTATTACAATGAAATCAGCAAGGTCGAAGCGCTGGACAAGCAAACCGTCAAGTTCAGTTTCAAGAACAAGAACAATCGTGAGCTGTCACTGATTGTCGGCGAGATGTCGATCCTGCCCAAGCAGTTCTGGAGCAAGCGAACCTTCAACAGCACCAACCTGGACATTCCTATAGGCAGCGGCCCCTACCTGCTGACCAAACTGGATCCGGGAAAATCCGCCACCTATACCCGCAACCCGAAATATTGGGCGGCCAACTTGCCGGTCAATCGCGGCAAATTCAATTTCGACACCATCAAGTTTGTCTACTATCAGGACATGACGGTGGCTTTTGAAGGATTCAAGGCCGGGCAATACGACTTCCTGACTGAATTCAAAGCCAAGACCTGGGCGACCGAATACACGTTCCCGGCGGTCAAACAGGGGCTGGTGAAAAAGGTCGAACAACCCAATTTCAACCCGGCCGGGATGCAGGGTTTTGTGTATAACCTTCGGCGCCCGTTGTTTCAGGATCGTCGCGTGCGCCAGGCGCTGTCGTACGCATTCGACTTTGAATGGAGTAACCGCAACCTCTTTTTCAGCGCCTACAGCCGGTCGCAAAGTTACTTCGACAACTCTGAACTGGCCGCCACCGGGCTGCCTTCGCCCGCCGAACTGGCCTTGCTGAATCCGTTGAAAGCCCAAGTGCCGCCGGAGGTCTTCACCACACCGTTCCAGGCCCCGAAAACCGACGGCTCGGGCAATGTGCGCGCCAACCTGATGGCTGCCCAGCAACTGTTGCAAAGCGCGGGCTGGACCATCAAGAATGGCAAGCTGGTGAATGCGAAGAATGAACCCTTCAAGTTTGAAATCCTGCTGGTGCAGCCGGAATTCGTCCGCATCGTCGAGCCGTTCACCCGTAATCTTGCCCGCCTTGGCATCGAAGTCAGCATCCGCCCGGTGGATTCATCACAATACATCAACCGTGAGCGCAACTTTGACTTCGACATGGTGGTGGAAGGCTTTGCCCAATCCCTGTCGCCCGGAAATGAACAACGTGGTTTCTGGGGTTCCCAAGCCGCGGACACACCGGGCAGCCATAATCTCGCCGGCCTGAAAAGTCCGGCCGTGGATGTGCTGGTGGACAAGATTGTCGGCGCGCGCAGCCGGGAAGATCTGGTGACGGCGACCCGGGCGCTGGACCGCGTGCTGCTGTGGAACCACCTGGTCATCCCGCAATACCATAACCGCAGCTACCGCCTCGCCTACTGGGACTTCCTGGAACAACCGGCCATCAAGCCGAAATACTCCCCCGGCATTGACTTCTGGTGGGCCAACGCGGCCAAGCAGGCGCGCATCCGCGCCGCCCAAGGCAAGCGATAACGGAGAGGCATGATGCTGGCATACCTGCTGCGACGCCTGCTGCTGGTGATCCCCACCCTGCTGGGCATCCTGCTGATCAATTTCGTGATCGTGCAGGCGGCTCCCGGCGGGCCGGTCGAACAGGCCATCGCCAAGGCCAAGGGACTGGACACACGGGGGAATCCGGTCAGCGGCGGCGCAGCCGGCGACATGACCTCCGGCGGCAACAGCCAGGGCAAGGAAAGCCCCTATCGCGGCGCACAGGGTCTGGATCCCGAACTGATCAAGGATCTGGAGCGCCAGTACGGATTCGACAAGCCGCCCGCCGAGCGCTTCTGGCTGATGCTCAGCAGCTATGCGCGCTTCGATTTCGGGCAGAGTTTCTTCCGCGACAAAAGCGTGATCGGCCTGATTGTCGAGAAGATGCCGGTTTCCATCTCACTGGGTCTCTGGAGCACCCTGCTGGTTTATCTGGTTTCCATTCCGATGGGTATCCGCAAGGCGATCCATCACGGCAGCCGTTTTGATATCGCCACCAGCACCCTGATCATCGTCGGCTACGCCATTCCGGGGTTCCTCTTCGCTATCCTGCTGATCGTGCTGTTCGCAGGCGGCAGCTACTGGCAATGGTTCCCGATGCAGGGCCTGGTTTCCGACAATTTCCAGACCCTCAGCCCGATCGGCAAGGCTCTGGATTATGCGCATCATCTGGTGCTGCCAACGTTATGCATGACCATTGGCGGTTTCGCCACGCTGACCATCCTGACCAAGAACGCCTTTCTCGACGAAATCCACAAGCAGTATGTCGTCACGGCCCGCGCCAAGGGGCTGAACGACACCCAGGTGCTCTATGGCCATGTCTTCCGTAACGCCATGCTCATCATCATTGCCGGTTTCCCGTCGGCGCTATTGTCGATCTTTTTTACCGGCTCCTTTCTCATTGAGGTCATTTTCAATCTGGATGGCCTTGGGCTGCTCAGCTTCCAGTCGGCGATCAACCGCGACTATCCCGTGATCTTCGGCACGCTGTTCATTTTCACCCTGCTCGGCCTGATCCTGCGCATCATCAGCGATCTGATCTATACGTGGATCGATCCGCGCATTGACTTCGAGAGCCGGGGATAAATCATGGGATTGTCACCCGTCAACCAGCGTCGCTGGCAGAAATTCAAGAACAACCGTCGCGGCTATGTCTCGCTGTGGATTTTCATGATCCTGTTTGCCCTCAGCCTGTTTGCCGAACTGCTGGCCAACGACAGACCGTTGCTGGTTTCCTTCCAGCAGAAACTCTATGTTCCGGTGCTGAAGGATTACCCGGAAACCGTCTTTGGCGGAACCCTGGCCAGCAACACGGACTACCGCGACCCCTATGTGGCGGAGCTGATCCAGGCCAAGGGCTGGATACTGTGGCCGCCAATCCGCTACAGCTACAGCACCATCAATTACAACCTCAGTGTTCCGGCCCCGGCCCCGCCTTCCAACGAAAACCTGTTCGGCACCGATGATCAGGGGCGTGATGTGCTGGCCCGTATCATCTACGGCTTCCGCATCTCGGTCCTTTTCGCCCTGACGCTGACCCTCGGCAGTTCGGTCATCGGCATTGCCGCAGGAGCGCTGCAAGGATATTACGGCGGCTGGGTGGATCTGGTCGGACAGCGGGTGATCGAGATCTGGTCCGGACTGCCGATGCTGTTCATGCTAATCATTCTGGCCAGCCTGGTGCAGCCGGGGTTCTGGTGGCTGTTGGGACTGATGCTGCTGTTCTCCTGGCATGAACTGACCGGGCTGGTGCGCGCGGAGTTCCTGCGCGGCCGTAATCTGGAATATGTCAGGGCGGCGCGGGCGCTGGGTCTCAGCGACCGCAAGATCATGTTCCGGCATATCCTGCCTAACGCCATGGTATCGACGTTGTCCTATCTGCCGTTCATTTTCACCGGCGCCATCAGCCTGCTGACCTCACTGGATTTTCTCGGCTTCGGCCTGCCGGTCGGATCACCCTCGCTGGGAGAGCTGGTCGCGCAGGGCAAGAACAACCTGACCGCCCCTTGGCTGGGCCTGTCCGCGTTCCTGACGCTGGGTATCCTGCTGACACTGCTCGTCTTTATCGGAGAAGCCGCCCGTGACGCTTTCGACCCCCGCAAGCAATAAGACCGGCGAGCTGTTGGCGATCGACCGTCTGACGGTCCGCTTTGCACAGCATGGCCAGGAAAGCACGCCGGTGCAGGCGGTCAGCCTTTCCATCCAGCGCGGGGAAATGCTGGCCATTGTCGGTGAAAGCGGATCGGGCAAATCCCTGACTGCGCTGTCCATCCTGAAGCTGTTGCCGGATAACGCCCGCTGCGACGGCTCGATTCGACTGGAAGGCGAAGAACTACTGGCCGCTCCCGAATCCCGCCTGCAACAAGTGCGCGGCGAACGTGTCAGCATGATCTTCCAGGAGCCGATGACCTCGCTGAACCCGTTGCACACCATCGGCCGTCAGATTGACGAAATCATGATGCAACACCACCCGGATACCGCGACCGCCATCCGGGCCCGTACCATCACGCTGCTTGAGGAAGTCGGTATTCCCGATCCCACCGGACGGGTCAACAGTTACCCGCATGAGCTCTCCGGCGGCCAGCGACAGCGCGTCATGATCGCCATGGCCCTGGCAAACCGCCCCGCCCTGCTGATCGCCGACGAACCGACGACTGCCCTTGATGTCACCTTGCAGGAACAGATCCTGAGCCTTCTCAGGCAGCTTCAACAGAAGTTGGGGCTTTCAGTGCTGCTGATTTCACACGATCTGGGGCTGGTGCGCCGCTTTGCGGATAAAGTCGGCGTCATGCAGCAAGGCCGACTGGTGGAAATGAATGCCACCGATACCCTGTTTGCCGATCCGCAACATCCCTATACCCGTATGCTGCTGGCCGCCGAACCAGAAGGGCAGCCCGCACCGGTTCCGGCCGACGCCGCTACGATCCTGACCGTAGACAAGCTGCGCATCTGGTTCCCGATCCGCAAGGGTTTTCTGAAGCGCACGGTCGGTCATATCAAGGCGGTGACGGACCTCTCCCTGCAACTGCGGCAAGGGGAAACCCTGGGTGTGGTTGGCGAGAGCGGTTCGGGCAAGTCGACGCTCGCCTTCGCCGTGACCCGCCTGACGGAAATCAGCGACGGACGTATCGTATTCCTGGGGCGGGAGATTCACCATCTGGCGCAATCCGTCTTACGGCCGATGCGCAAAGACCTGCAGATCGTTTTCCAGGATCCTTATGGCAGCCTTAGTCCGCGTCTCAGTGTCGGGCAGATCGTCGCCGAAGGCCTGGAGCTTTCCACGCTGACGGCCGAAGCCCGGGAAGCGCGGGTCATCGAAGCGCTGACGGCCGTCGAAATGGATCCCGACACCCGGCACCGCTACCCGCACGAGTTCTCCGGCGGCCAACGGCAACGGATTGCCATCGCCCGGGCGCTGGTGCTGAAGCCGAAAGTCCTGATTCTGGATGAACCCACCTCCGCTCTGGACCGTACCGTACAAAAACAGATTGTGTTGCTGCTGCGCCGATTGCAGGCTGAACTGGGCTTCTCCTGCCTGTTCATCAGCCACGACCTGAAGGTGGTGCGGGCGGTCAGTCACCGAGTGCTGGTGATGCGCTTCGGCGAAATGGTCGAAACCGGTGATACGGAAACGGTTTTCAGCAACCCGGTATCCGACTATACCCGGCAGTTGATGGCCGCCGCCTTTGCCGGCGATCACCCCTGAACCGGAATATCTTCGACTGGAGAACCTGCGAAGATTTGTGGCACACTCCGGGGCGGTTATCGGCCGCCCGTCATGCGACCGCCTCCGCTAGCCTTGACCACATACGTTAAACAGGAGCACAACATGGGTTTTATGTCCGGTAAAAGGGTTCTGATCGTCGGCGTCGCCAGCAAACTTTCCATTGCCTACGGCATCGCCGCCGCCATGCACCGCGAAGGCGCGGAACTTGCCTTCACCTACCAGAACGAAAAGCTCAAGTCCCGCGTGGAAGAGTTCGCCGCCACTTTCGGCTCCAGCCTGGTTTTCCCCTGCGATGTCAGCAATGACGCGGAGGTAGCCGCTGTTTTTGCCGGACTCTCCGCTCACTGGGAGGGACTGGACGGTCTGATTCACTCGGTCGCCTTTGCTCCTGGGGACCAACTGGAAGGTGACTTTGTCGATGTCACGACTCGTGAAGGCTTCCGTATCGCCCATGATATCAGCAGCTACAGCCTGCTGGCGTTGGCCAAGGCCGCCAAGCCCATGCTGGAAAAGAACCGCGGCGTCATCCTGACACTGACCTATCAGGGTTCGGAACGGGTGCTTCCCAACTATAACGTCATGGGTTTGGCCAAGGCCTCACTGGAAGCCAACGTTCGCTATCTTGCGTCCAGCCTCGGCCCCCTGGGTATCCGCGTCAATGGCATTTCCGCCGGGCCGATTCGCACCCTCGCGGCCAGCGGCATCAAAAACTTCCGCAAGATGCTGGCCTACAACGAGTCCGCGACCCCGTTGCGCCGCAACGTCACGATTGAAGAAGTCGGAAACGCCGCCGCTTTCCTCTGCTCTGACCTGGCCTCCGGCATCAGCGCCGAGATTCTCTATGTCGATGGCGGTTTCAACACCACCGCCATGCCCCCGCTGGAATAACCGGTCGCTGTAAAAACAAAGCCCGCCAATTGGCGGGCTTTGTTTTTACGATAGATCAGGACATCAGTTTTTCTCAGGCTTGATGATCTCGATCTTGGCCTTGCTGCGCAAGTACTCAACGTAATCCATCAGTTCCTGCTGGCCGCGCATGGTTCCCTGGGCTTGCGCAAGTTGCTGACGCTGTTCAGGCGCCAAGGGGGTAAGGTCTTCCGTCACGGCGCTAATGGCGATGACGGCGAAATCCTTGCCCAAGGGCTTGGCATCGGCCGACCAACTGCCAGCCTTGGGGGCTGGCAAGCGGAACGCGACTTTCTGGATATCCGCCGAGGGTGTTTGCGCCGAGCGGGTCACCGCCGCGAAATCGACCCATTGCAGTTGTTCAGCCGCTGCGATTTCGGCAGGGCTCTTGCCAGCCGCAAGGGCCTTGGCCGCATTCTCGGCATGCGTGCGCGCCATCGCCGAAGCCTTCTCCAACTGCAGCCGCAGCCGGATCATCCCGGTCACATCCGCCAGCGGCTTCAGGGCCGCCTTGTCATGACTCTTCACCCGCAGCCAAACCACGCGCTTGTCTTCCAGGCGCAGACCGGCAGAGTTCTTCCCGTCCTTGAGCAGATCATCGCTGAAGGCGGTTTGAACGAATTTGCGGTTGGCGGCAACACCATCTCCGCCCTTGAGCGTGAACGGAGTGGTGACTTCAACCGGCAGCTGATAGGCCTTCGCGATGTCCTTCAAGTCTGATGACTCGTAGGCAGTGGCGTCCAGCTTCTCGATCGCTTCATTGAAAGCGTCTTCGGCCTTGATCTGGCGCACCTCGGTTTCCAGTTCGGCGCGCATGTCCGCCAGCGTCGGTACGGCCGCTTTCTGAACATCCAGCAGCTTGATCAGGTGATAGCCAAACTGGGTCTTGACCGGAGCGGAGACTTCGCCGGTTTTCAGGGCAAACAGCGCCTTTTCAAACTCGGGAACGAACATGCCATGACCTGCCATCCCCAAATCCCCATTGTTAGCCGCGGAGCCCGGATCCTGGGACAGTTCCTTTGCCAGCTTCCCGAAATCTTCACCGGCCTTGACGCGCTTTTCGATCGCCTGGATTTTCGCCCGAGCATCCGCGTCCTTGGTCTTGTCATCCACCTTGATCAGGATGTGGCTGGCATGACGCTGCTCATTAGATTCCAGGGCCTTCAGCTTTTCCGCATAGCGTTGGTCAAGATCATCCTGTGTAATGGTTACCGTTGACTGGAAGCGCTCGGGTGACAAGGCAACATATTCGGCGGTCACCTTTTCTTCAGAGGTATAGCGATCCGGGTGTTGCTTGTATTCCGCCGCCACCTCGGCATCCGTCGCCTGCACCATTCCGACAAAGTGCATGGCGGGAATGGTCAGGACGTGAATATCACGCTTCTGGTTATTCAGGCGGGTCACCAGGTTCATTTCATTCAGGGACGTGAAACCGGTCGCGATAATGCCGGACATCAACTGGCGCTGGGCGATACGTTCCTTGGCCTGAACGGGAAAGGTTGCCGGGTCTTCGCCAACGCTGCGGAGAACCTGGGCAAAACGGCTTGGGGAAAACTTGCCGTTCTCCTGAAAGGCAGGCTCCTCACTGATCATGCGGCTGATCATGGCGTCGGAAACCAGAAATCCCGACTTGGCAGCGTCCTGCCGCAGCAGTTCCTCATCGACCAGGTTGCGCAGGATTTCGGAACGCAGGACCGCCATATCAATGCGGGAGGCATCAGCGCCAGGCCCCATTCCGGACAGGATTTCCTGCTTCTGCTTTTCCAGGGCCTTGTCCAGCTTGGTCATGGGAATGTCGGTGCCGTTGACAGTGGCGGCCGGAGCGGCGTGTCCACGGACAAAATAGGACTCGATACCCACCAAGGCGAATGGTACGAGCAGCAGGACCAGCAAGGCTTTGCCCAGCCAGCCCCGGATAAGGTCACGAAAAGCTTCCATGTATCTCCACCACAGGTTGATGTTGCAACAAAAACGCGCCCATGAGGGGCGCGCTTTTCAGTACGGCGAAACAGCCGTTCAGGCGATGGCGTCTTTCAGGCCCTTGCCGGCCTTGAAGTCAGGCACCTTGCGGGCGGCAATTTCAATCTTTTCGTTGGTCTTGGGGTTACGGCCGGTACGCGCTGCGCGCTCCTTGACGCCGAAAGTGCCAAAACCAACCAAAGTCACCGAATCACCGGCCTTCAGGGCATCAGTAATTGCTGCAGTAACCGCATCCAGTGCCCGGCCAGCATCCGCCTTTGTCAGGTTGGCAGAGGCTGCGATGGCATCAATCAATTCGGACTTGTTCATTTCTTCCCCTTGTTCTTGCTTTGATGATGTTGCAGAAAGGTCCGCGGCAAACAGGCACCGCAACAGGTTGCCATTTATAGCAATGGCCCCGTGTCAGGGTCAAGTTAAAGACAGTAGCCATTCGTCAATACGTGACGAAAATTCCGTATTCTCTCCCCTTAACACCCTCAGGGCCTTATTGCTACGATAACCTCCGACACATTGAGGGAATAACCATGTTGCTCAGAACCCTGGAGAAGCGGCTGATGCCGCCCGATCTCAGAGATGCTTTCGAGAAAGCGAGAAAGCCGCTGGGCAGTCTGGAATACGACCGCTGGGGCTATCATCTGCCTACCAGTCATGTCGCCGCCGCCCTGACCCGCCCCTTCTACGAACGCTATTTCCGGGTGGAGTCCTTTGGCCTGGAGAACATTCCCTCCCGGGGCCGGGTGTTGATCGTGCCAAACCATTCCGGTTATGTGCCGCTCGACGGCTCACTGATCGGCTACAGCATGCTGACCAATCCGCTCGGCCCCCGCGTGCCGCGCGCGATGGTCGAGCGCTTTTTCCCCGATATTCCCTACCTTGGCAACTTCCTCAACGCCATCGGCGCCGTCGTGGGCGAACCCCATAATTGCCTGGACATGCTGAAGCAGGAAGAAGCCGTCATTATTTTTCCGGAAGGCGTCCGCGGCACCGCCAAGGGCTTCGGCAAACGCTACCAGCTCCAGCGTTTCGGCTGCGGCTTCATGCAGATCGCCATTGAAACCAATACTCCGATCATCCCGGTCGGGGTTGTCGGTTGTGAAGAGGCCCTGCCGATGCTGGGGAACCTGAAAGGACTGGCCAAGCGGCTGGGCCTGCCCTATGTTGCGGTCGCCCCGCCCTTCCCGCTCCCGGTGAAGGTTACGCTGCACTACGGCGAGCCGCTCTATTTTTCCGGGCCGATCCAGTGCGAGGACGATCTGGAAATCAAGGTGGAAACTGTCCGCAACAAGATCCGGCAACTGATTCAGCAAGGCCTCGACCAACGGGGACAAGGACCAACAACATGAAAGATCCCCGCAAAAAGACCGTCCTGATTACCGGCGCCGCCGGGGCCTTGGCGCAGCAGGTCATCAACCGCCTGCACGGTCATTACAACCTGGTCGTCTGCGATGCCCGGCGAGAAGTGAGCATGCCGGAAGACATTCCCAGTTATCAGGTGGACTTCAACAAACGCCGCTTCGAGGACCTGTTCCGCGAACATCACTTCGACAGCATTATCCATCTGGGCCGCATCGGCACCAATGAATACAGCCGGGAGGGCCGCTACGCCGCCAACGTACTGGGGAGCCAGCGCCTGCTGGATCTGGCCCGCAAATACCAAGTGGGCCAGACGCTGATCCTGTCCACCTACTTCGTCTACGGCGCACATCCGCTGAATCCGGCCTACCTGACCGAAGCCGCGCCGCTGAAGGCCGCCGGGATCACCATGGATCTGGTGGACTCGGTGGAACTGGAAAACCTGGCCACCATCTATTTATGGAAATACCCGGAACTCAATATTACGATTCTGCGCCCCTGCAACATTGTCGGGCCAGGCGTGAACAACACCCTCAGCCAGTTGCTGATGCAGGATCGCGTGCCGGTGCTGATGGGCTTTTCGCCAATGATGCAGTTCATCCATCTGGAAGACATGGCGGAAGCAATTGCGGCCGCCTTTGAGGGGAACCAGCCCGGCATCTACAACGTGGCGCCGGATGACTGCGTCCCGTATGCGAAAGCGGTCGCCTTGTGCGGCTGCAAGACGCTGCCGGTGCCGTCGACTCCCGCGAGCATGCCGGCGCTGATGTCGCGCCTGCTGGGCCGTCAGCTGTTCCCGCCGCACCTGCTGAACTATTTCAAATACGCCGCCACCATTGATGGCAGTCTTTTTGCGACGACTTTCCGTTTCAAGCCGCGTTATTCCCTGCGCGACATTTTCACCCACTACCGCCACTTGAAAAGCTGAATGCAAAAAGCCCCGTCCACCCATGGCGGCCGGGGCTTTTCAGGTTGCAGCAGGGTCTCAGGAGTCCTTGCGGTTGCGCCTCATCTCTTCGGTCAGTTCCACCAGTACGCTGGTCAGCGTATCCAGGCGCTCGTTAACCGTGTCCAGTTCGCGCTGGGTGGGAATTCCCAGCCGGTTCAAGGCTGCCGACAGCTTGTCATCAAAGGCTTTTTCGACCTTGCCGCGGGTGTCACTGGCCTTTTCCAGCACCTTGTCACGGGCTTCCGCCACGGTTTCCACCGTCGTGTCGGCGATATCCCGGGTCCGGGACTCCAGCTCTTCGCCCACCTTGACCAGGTTGTCAAACAGCTTGCCGCCCTCTTCCTCGGCGCGGGAGAAAGCGCCCAGACCGGCCAGCCAGATCTGTTGGGTGTACTTGCGGAGGTCCGTGACGGACGTCAGCTTCTGGGACTTATCGGTCCCCTTTTTTTCATTCGTCATGGCAGCCCCCCAAAATGGCATTTTTATAAACGAGCAATGCTAGCACGCGCATTTGGCCCAATCTCATAAATTGTAGGACAAAATTATGGCGGCAGGCTTTGCATTCTGCGCCGACAGACGTTATAAGAGGAAAGGACCGGATCAATGCCGCCCGCACCAAGACAAACAATACCCCTCTGAAAAAGATGACTGGACGAGAAGAAAACGCCCAACACTCCGGCACGCTGTCCTATTTCTGGCTGAACAGCCTGGAAAGCCTGCTCAACTCCTTTCTGGAGCTTGATCCTGAACACCGGCAGCATATCGCTCCGCTGGACGGGATGGTCGTCCGCGTCAAAACGTTCTCCCCCTACATGGTGTTTTACCTGCAGTTCTCCAGCGACCGCATCGAGGTTTCCCCGCGCGCGCCCGGCGAGGTCCAAATCCGTATGAGCGGCCGTGTCCGCGATCTGGTCTGGACATTCCTGGGGCTTGAAGATGAACAGCGCATGGAGGACAAGGGCCACCTCAACCTGTGGGGCGACACCGAGATCACCAATAATCTGCGCTTGCTGATGCAGGAGTTCAACGTGCGTTCGGCCGCCGGTCTGTGGCTGAAGAGCCACTGGCCGCTGAACCAGCTTTGGCAGAAACTGAGCCAGCAGGACCTGACCTGGCTGCAGGACCTGCAACCGCTGCCGGAGTTGATCCGCGAAACCCGCGAGGAAGTATCGGAACTGCGGCGTGAAGTGCTTTCACATAAGCACCAGCTGGATACCATCACCGAACAGTTGCAGACACAACTCTCGTATATCCGCTTCATGATGGTGGTGTTGCTGCTGACACTGGGCGGCGGCATCGGCGCCTGGGTAGTCTACGCCCTCAGCTAGGGCCGGTCAGACGTCATCGGTTTGACGCCGCCATTTTCCGATCAGGTTGCTGAGGCTGTCACTCAGCAGATCCGAGCCTGACTTGGCAGCCTTCCATGTGGTTTCACGCAGCATGTCCGCCGGACGAGGATCACTCAGGCTTTCGGTTACGGCCCGGCGCACCCGGGTTTCAACCGTGCGACCGATATCATCATGCAGCTGGCGAAAGCGCACCTCCATGTCCCGCTCCCAGAAACGGCGGAAGATCCAGTAACCGAAGGTAAGCGTCAGCAGACTGGAAAGAATGGCAGTGGCGATAACGATGATCAGGGTGGACATACAACGACCGTTCCATGAGTTGAGGCTGCATTCTAGCAAAGGGCAAATGCCTGCCGCGCAACAATTGTAAGGAAAATCAGCAAGCCTGGTGCGCCACCTTTACTCGCCGGGACCTCATGCTAAGATGCGGCTCCGCCTCAACAAGTGACCCCATCATCATGATTACCATCGAAATCACCAATCTGGATGAACTCGTCAAGGAGCATCGCGGCTCCTTGACCGCCATGCTGGGCAAGATTGTGGCCGATGTGGAAGGCGAGGTCGAAAAGATTGTGATCGAAGAGTTGCGCAACGAATTCGAACGGCGCGGGATCCGCGCCAACTTCTGCAGTATCGCCGGCATCAATCTGCGCCGGATTGTGACCTCGTGACCCGGCCCCGCTAGTGGGGAACAAAGCCGCCCGTGCGGCTGCCCTGCCCCGCGGCCAGCACCGGCATATCCAGCACCATCACCTCGGCCAGTGAAAAAGCGGTCGATCCGCCACCCTCGCACCAATAGGCCGCCAGCAAGCCGACCACCGGCATGTGGCAAACCAGCGCAATCACCGAATTCTCGGGCAAATCCAGCGAGTCCAGCCAGGCCGTAATCTCGCGGGGATCACGATCCGGCGTGATGCGATCCGTCAGCGTGACCGGCACATCCAGGACATTGCCGATTTCACCGGCGGTTTGCCGCGCCCGATAATAAGGACTGGCAAACAGGCCGTCCAGGCTGACGCCATGATTGATCAGCCAGGCGGCAGCCTGCTGGGCCTGATGAAGTCCGTTCAGAGTCAGGTTGCGTTCGGCGTCGGTACGACGCATCGGCTCGGCTTCACCGTGCCGGATCAGGATGATTTGCATGAAAGCTCACCGGTTGGGCAATACGAATTCGACATCGCTGCGCTGGCCGCTGGTCATCATTGCCGCGGCGACCTCAAAGATCGGCTTGTCGTTAAAAATGATCTCGTAGAGACCGGCGACAATGGGCATGTAGACCCCCAGACGGTCGGCCTGCTGGCGCACCTGCAGGATAGTGTTGATACCCTCGGCCGTCTGCTCCAGATCAGCCACGATATCGGCCAGCTTTTTGCCTGAGCCCAGCGCAAAGCCGACCTGATAGTTACGACTGAGGGGAGAACTGCAGGTTGCAAAGAGGTCGCCGACGCCTGAGAGTCCGAGGAAGGTCAGGGGATTACCGCCCATCTGCACGGCGAAGCGGCTCATTTCCGCGAGGGCGCGGGTCAGCAGCATGCTGCGGCTGTTCTCCCCGACCTTCTGGGCCACCGCCATGCCGGTCGCGATGGCGTAAATGTTCTTCAAGGCGCCGCCCAGCTCGACCCCGTAGATATCGGTATTGGCGAAGACACGGAAGTAGGGACAGGCCAACGCCGTATGCACGGTTGCGCGCACTTCCGGATCGATACTGGCGATCACGGTGCCTGCTGGCATGCAGGCCGCGATTTCCTTGGCCAGGTTGGGGCCGCTCAGCACCCCGATGCGTCCTCCCGGCACTTCTTCGCGCAGTATCTGGCTCATCATGGCGAAGGTGCCGGCCTCGATGCCCTTGGTCATGCTGACCAGCATTTGCCCTGGCTGAAGATGCGGCTTGACGGTCTGCACTACCTGACGGAAGGCTTTGCTGGGAATGGCGACAAACACGAGATCAGCGCCCGCGACCGCCTCGGCCAGATCGTTGCTGAAGCGCAGGCCGTCGGCCAGCCGGAAACCCGGCAGATAGCGGGTATTTTCCCGGGTAGCGCTCATGTCGGCGACCAGATCGGCGTCACGCAGCCAGAGTGTGGACTCGCAGCCGTTACCGGCGGCCAGATTGGCGATCACCGTTCCGAAGCTGCCTCCACCCAATACGGCCACACGCGGTCTGACGGTCTCAGTCATTTTGCACCTGCCTTGAAATCCATACGAAAACCGCCTGCCAGCCAGACGGCAATTGCGGAACATGATAACGCAGCTTAATCCGCGATGGATGTATTCATTTCACCGGTTGCTCATGCTAGCGTCAGCACCCAACACCTCCCGCTACTGGATCACCCCGTCCACCATGAGCCATTATCCCTTTCCGCAATCGTTTTTCCGCAGCCCTTTCCGTCCCGCCAAGGGGTTGGAAAATGCACACCTGCAAACCGTTTTCGCGACCTTTCACCGCCGTAATCCGCCCGGACTGCATCGTCGGCGGCGGGAAATCACGCTGCCCGACGGCGATCACTTATGGCTGGACTGCCATGAGCCGCACCCCGTCGCTTCCGATGTCCCGCTGACCCTGATCGTGCATGGATTGGGCGGCAGCAGCGAGTCACACTACGTCCTCGGGTTGCAAAAGGCGCTGGCGGCGCTTGGCTGGCCCAGCGCCGCGATGAACTGTCGCGGCGCCCGGATTCCCAACCGCCTGCCGCGTGCCTATCACGCCGGAGCCAGCGATGATGTCATCGCCGTACTGGAAATGCTGGCGGCTGAAAGCGGCCGGAAAGTCGCGCTGGTCGGTTATTCCCTGGGTGGCAGCATGGTGCTGAAAGCGTTGGCGGAGTTGGGTTCCGACAACCGGCTGTTAGGCGGGGTCGCGGTTTCCGTACCGCTGGATCTGGCGCAATGCGCCGACCAGATGAACCGGGGATTGTCCAGACTGTATCGCAAGCATTTGCTGACCGAGATGGGCGGGCTGTGGTTGTCCAAACTGCAGCATTTCCGGCAAACCGGCGCCAATGAGGCCGTCCGGTTGCTGGAAAAGCACGTCGGCAACGGCCGCTTTACTTCCTTCTGGGAATTTGACCAGCAGGTGATGGCGCCACTGCACGGCTTCCGCGATGTCGATGATTACTATACCCGCTGCCAACCCAGCCAGTTCCTGCGCCACATCAGCGCCCCGACGCTGGTCATCCATGCCGCCGACGATCCGTTCATGGTGCCCGAAGTGGTGCCGCCCGCGGAAATGCTTTCGCCCAGCATCCATTTCGAACTGGCGGATAAAGGCGGGCATGTGGGGTTCATCGGAGGAACGTGGTTGCGGCCGGACTACTATCTGGAGCGGCGGATACCCGCCTTCCTGCAGCATATCCGCCAGACCGGATGTTGAAAAACAAACAGGCCCGCAATAGCGGGCCTGTTTGTTGAATATGGCGGTGAGGGAGGGATTCGAACCCTCGGTACGCTATTAACGTACACACGCTTTCCAGGCGTGCTCCTTAAACCACTCGGACACCTCACCGGGTCTCGCCGGGCTTGGCCCTGCGAGGTGCGAAAGATTAGCGCAATGTTCTTGGAAACGCAAAAGTTTTTTCATCATGCTTTCTCCTTGGCCCGGGTGTGGAAATAGACCGGGCAATGGTAAAATGCATGAACGAATAGCCAGCCATTCCCCGATCCCACGGAAATCCACCCCAAAGCCCCATTCCAGTTCCAGGCCCGTCACGGCGCCCACGGAGAAGATTTTTTCATGCAGTCCCATGATTCCCAGCGAACCCCGATGCCCGCCCTGACCCTGGGCGCCCTTGGCATTGTTTTCGGCGATATCGGAACCAGCCCGCTGTATGCGCTCAAGGAGTGTTTCCACGCCAGCCACGGCATCGCCATCACCCACGACAATGTGCTGGGCCTGCTGTCGCTGATTTTCTGGTCCATCACCGTTGTGGTGTCGCTGAAATACATTGCCTTCATCATGCGTGCTGACAATAACGGGGAAGGCGGCATCATGGCATTGCTGGCCCTGAGCCTGCGCAACAAGTCGCTGGTCGCCTGGCAGCGGCGTCTGCTGATCGCCATCGGCCTGTTCGGGGCCGCGTTGTTCTTTGGCGACGGCATCATTACACCGGCTATTTCCGTGTTGTCGGCGGTCGAGGGTATGAACGTCGCCGCGCCCGCGCTGCACCAATACGTTCTGCCGATCACCATTACCGTGCTGTTCACGCTGTTTTTCATTCAGCGCCACGGCACCGGTTCGGTTGGCAAGTTGTTCGGCCCTATCATGCTGATCTGGTTCGCGACGCTTGGCGGACTGGGCCTGTACAACATCCACAACCATCCGGAAGTGCTGCAGATGGTGAACCCGCTCTGGGCCGTCAGCTTTCTGACAGAGCACCCCGGCACGTCGTTCATTACCCTTGGTGCGGTTGTGCTGACCGTGACCGGCGGTGAAGCGCTGTACGCCGACATGGGTCACTTCGGACGCAGCCCGATCCGCTACGCCTGGTTTGCCCTGGTTTTCCCGGCGCTGATCCTGAACTACGCCGGTCAGGGCGCCCTGCTGCTGACCGATCCGTCGGCCATCAACAATCCGTTTTACCAACTGGCCCCGGACTCGCTGCTGATTCCGCTGATCATCCTGGCCACCGCCGCCACGGTCATTGCCTCCCAGGCCGTCATCTCCGGCGTATTCTCCATTGCCCGTCAGGCCGTGCAACTGGGCTATCTGCCCCGTTTCGACATCCAGCACACCTCGGTCAAGGAAATCGGCCAGATTTACATCCCCTTCCTGAACTGGTTGCTGTTGGGCTCAATCATCATCCTGGTGCTGACGTTCAAATCCTCCAGCAACCTGGCCTCGGCTTATGGCATCGCTGTCACCATGACGATGATTTGTGACACCTTGCTGGCCGGTTTTGTCGCCACCACCGTCTGGGGCTGGTCGCCCTGGCTGGCCGGGCTGCTGGCCGCACCGTTCCTGATTGCCGACTTCGCCTTCTTCGGCGCGACCTCGTTGAAGATCCTGCAAGGCGGCTGGTTCCCTCTGACTTTGGGCGCCACGGCGTTCACCATCATGATGACCTGGAAGCGCGGCCGTGAAATCCTGTTCGAGAAACTGAACAACGAAACCATGCCGTTGAAACTGTTCGTCAACAGTATCGCCTCCGGCCCGATCCAGGAAATCGAGGGCACCGCCGTCTTCATGACCGGCAGCCATCAATACGTACCGCACGCCCTGCTACACAATATGAAACACAATAAAATCCTGCATAGCCGCAACGTACTCTTGACTCTGCACACCAAAGATATTCCATTTGTAGAAGACCGGCATCGGCTTAAAGTTGAACAGATTTCCCATAATTTCTGGCTGATTACCGGTGAATACGGTTTCAAGGAGCAACCGGATGTCCCCCGATTATTGTCGGGCTGCGCGGACTTCGGGCTGGAATTCGATATGATGGACACCAGCTTCTTCCTGTCCCGGGAACGGCTGATTCCCCGAGTCGAAGGCGGCATGGCTCCCTGGCGTGAAATGCTGTTCGTGGCGATGTCGCGCAATGCCGCCTCCGCTACCGACTTCTTCCAGATCCCCACCAACCGGGTGGTGGAGCTGGGAACCCAGATCGAACTCTAGTGATGAGGAGATCCGGAGCCTTGCCGATCAGGCTCCGGGTGGTTGGCCGAATGAATCGACCGGCGCACGGAATGAAAGAAAACGGATAAGCGACACTAAACTCATAGTCAAAACAAATAAGAAGGAGCCATCATGGCCACCGCCCAGAAAAACTTCACCAAGATCGGGATTTTTTACGACGGTAATTTTTTCCTGCATGTCAGTAACTACTACCAGTATTACCATTCCCGCAAATCCCGCATCAGCATCTCCGGACTGCATGACTTCATCCGCCACCGCGTGGCTGTCGAAGAAAACACCGATGTCCGCTATTGCCATATCGTGGATGCCCACTATTTCCGCGGCCGCCTGCGCGCCCAGGATGCCGAGCAACGCGACCTGCTGCTGAAAGAACGCCTGTTTGATGAAGTACTGATGCGCGAGGGCGTCACCACCCACTACCTGCCGTTGGGACCGGATGGTGAAAAAGGCATTGATGTCTGGCTGGCGCTGGAGGCCTACGAGCTGTCCATCTACAAGCAGTTTGATGTCCTGGTGCTGGTCGCCTGCGACGGCGATTTCCGGCCTTTGCTGCGCAAGCTGAATACGCTGGGCACCCGCGTGATGCTGCTGGCCTGGGACTTTGAATACACCGATCGCAACAACCTGCAAAAACTGACCCGCACCGCCCAAGTACTGCTGGACGAAGCGACTTACCCGGTGCTGATGCACCAGATCATTGATGACCGCTCCATGCGCAATGACGCCCAGATCAACAGCCTCTTCCTGTATCCCAAGGAGGAGCAGGGCATGTTCAGCGGCTTTGGTTTCGGCAGTAGCGGCAACGGTCATCATCATCATTCGCCACCGGCCCCTGTCGCGCCGACACCGCCGCATATTCCCAACCCGGACATCCGCAGTGAAGGCGTCATCCAGAGCCTGAAGGAAGGCGGCTTTGGCTTCATTACGCCGGACGACAACATGGACAACGTCTTCTTCCACTTCAGTGAAGTCAAGAACCGTAATTTTGCCTCGCTGCATGTGGGCGACCGTGTCAGCTTCCTGCTGGGCCGCAACGACAAGGGTTTTTGCGCCACGCAAATCATGGTGATGACGCCGGAACAAGCCCCGGCGCAGCCCTTCATTCCTTATGAGGACAGCGTCGAGGAATGAAACCTCCACTGTCCGGCGAATCCCCTTCGTCCGGACAGTTCCCCTGACCTGCAAGCCCCTATAAACTATGGGGAAACCTGCCGGGATTCCCCCATGAACAACGCCCTGATCTTCGACCCCGAACTCTTGCAACGCTATGACCTGTCGGGGCCGCGCTACACCTCGTACCCGACCGCCGTACAGTTTCACGAAGGCTTCGGCGAGGAAGCTTACCGGGAAGCCATCGCTGCCTCCAATACGGCGGCGCGACCGCTGTCGTTGTACGTCCATCTGCCCTTTTGCGGCGTGGTCTGCTATTACTGCGCCTGCAACAAGATCATTACCGCCAACCGCAAACGCGCCTCCCCCTATCTGGCCGACCTGCACCGGGAAATCGAACTGCAATCCGCCCTGTTTACGCCGGGGCGGGAGGTTCGCCAGTTGCACTGGGGCGGCGGCACGCCAACCTTCATCAGCGACGAAGAAATGAGCGCGCTGATGAACAAGCTGCGCGGACACTTCACCTTTCTCGACAACGATGAAGGCGACTACTCGATCGAGATCGATCCCCGGGAAGTCACCCCGGCCAAGATTGCGCACCTGCGCCAGCTGGGCTTCAACCGCATGAGCTTCGGCGTGCAGGATTTTGACCCGGTCGTGCAAAAGGCGGTAAACCGTATCCAGACCGTCAAGGAAACTTTCGATGCCGTGGATGCCGCCCGCGCCAACGGTTTCAAATCCATCAACATCGACCTGATCTACGGCCTGCCCTTCCAGACGGTCGACAGCTTCGCCGTGACGCTGGAAAAGATTCTGGAACTGTCGCCGGACCGGCTGTCAGTCTTCAACTATGCGCATATGCCGCACCTGTTCAAGGTGCAAAAGCAGATGGATGCCGACACCCTGCCCTCTCCCGCCGTCAAACTCGCCATCCTGCAATACGTGATCGAGAAACTCACGGCGGAAGGCTATGTCTATATCGGCATGGATCACTTTGCCAAACCGGATGACGAGTTGGCGCTGGCGCAGGAACACGGCACGCTTTACCGTAACTTCCAGGGTTACAGCACCCACGCCGGCTGCGACCTGGTGGCGATGGGCATTACCTCAATCGGCATGGTGGACGACACTTACAGCCAGAACGTGAAGTCGCTGGAGGAGTACCACGAGCGGGTCAGTGCCGGAAAGCTGCCGGTTTATCGCGGCGTAAAGCTGACTGAGGACGACAAGCTGCGCCGGGCTGTCATTACCGAATTGATCTGCCATTTCTCGGTCGATATGGCGGCGATGGGGCATGCCTGGAATATCGACTTCAGCACCTATTTCGCCAAGGAACTGGCGCAACTGCAGGACATGGCCGCCGATGGCCTGATCAATCTGAGCGATGGCCGCATTCAGGTTCAGCCGCGCGGACGGCTGCTGATCCGTAATGTTTGCATGGTGTTTGACGCCTACCTCAAGAATGAGGAAAGCAAGAAGCGCTTTTCGCGCGTCATCTGAGACATCCGGCCCGGCATTCGCCGGGCTTTCAGTTTCCGGAGCCCATAAAAAAGCCCCGTCACCTTGTGAGTAACGGGGCTGCTTGCCTTCGGTAAAAGGCGAGGTTTCTTACACGCGCTGGATGATCGTGGCGATGCCTTGACCCAGGCCGATACACATCGTGGCCAGGCCGAACTCGGCATCCTTCCATTCCATCACGTTCAACAGCGTGGTGGTGATACGCGAGCCGGAGCAACCCAGCGGGTGGCCCAGGGCGATCGCGCCGCCGTTCAGGTTGACGAAACCGTCAGCCTTGTCGAGGATCTTCAGACCCTTCATCACCGCCAGGCCTTGCGCGGCAAAGGCTTCGTTCAGCTCGGCGATCTGGATGTCATTGATCGACAGACCGGCGCGCTTCAGGGCCTTTTCCGTTGCCGGAACCGGGCCCCAGCCCATGATGGCGGCGTCGCAGCCGGCCACGGCCATGCTGACGATCTTGGCGCGCGGCTTCAGACCCAGTTCGGCGGCCTTGGCGGCGGACATCACCAGCATCGCGGATGCGCCGTCGGACAGCGCGGAGGACGAACCGGCGGTAACCGTGCCGCCCTTCGGGTTGAAGGCGGGCTTCAGCGAGGCCAGCTGTTCCAGCGAGGCGTCCTGACGGATCACTTCGTCGATCTCGCAGAGGACCTTGAAGCCGTTGGCGTCATGGCCTTCGATGCCGATCACTTCGTTCTTGAAACGGCCTTCCAGCGTGGCTTCCCACGCCTTCTTGTGCGAACGCAGGGCGAACTCGTCCTGCATTTCACGGCTGATGCCGTTCATGGTGCCCAGCATTTCGGCCGTCAGGCCCATCATGTTGGACGCCTTGGCGTAGTACTTGGACGCAGCCGGGTTCAGGTCGATGCCGTGCATCATGCCGACGTGGCCCATGTGTTCCACGCCGCCAATGACGAAGACGTCACCCTGGCCGGTGGCGATCTGGGCGGCGGCGGTATGCAATGCCTGCATCGAGGAACCGCACAGACGGTTCACGGTCTGGCCGGGAACGGTACGCGGCAGCTCGGCCAGCATGGCGATGTTACGGGCGATGTTCATGCCCTGTTCCATGGTCTGGTTGACGCAGCCCCAGATCACGTCTTCGATGTCGGCCGGGTTCAGGGCCGGGTTGCGCACCAGCAGAGCCTTGACCAGCTCGGCGGACAGCGAGTCGGCGCGGACATTGCGGAACATGCCGTTGCGGGAGCGGCCCATGGCGCTACGCACGCCATCAACAATCACGACATCACGAGGATTCAGTGCCATTTTCATGCGCTCCTTAATTAACCGAAGAACTTCTTGTTGGCGGCGGCCATGTCACGCAGCAGTTGCGGCGCTTCGTAAGCCTTGCCCAGATGAGCGTACTTTTCGCACTGGGCGACGTAGTTCGCGACACCGATCTGGTCCACATAACGGCAAGCGCCGCCGCGGAACGGGGGGAAACCGATACCCATGATCAGGGCCATGTCGGCTTCGGCGGCGGAGGCCACAATGCCTTCTTCCAGGCAGCGCGCCACTTCGTTCACCATCGGGATCATGCAGCGGTCGATAATTTCCTGGGCGTCGAATTCCTTACGCTCGGCAGCGATCGGAGCCAGCAGTTCGTAGGTGGTCTGATCGACAACCTTCTTCGGCTTGCCCTTCTTGTCCTGTTCGTAGACGTAGTAGCCCTTGCCGTTCTTCTGGCCGTAGCGGTTGTTTTCGAACATGATTTCAGTGCCGGACTTGTAGTTCGGCTGCATGCGGTCGGGGAAGCCTTCGGCCATGATCTTGGCAGCGTGCACGCCGGTGTCAATACCGACCACGTCGAGCAGGTAAGCCGGGCCCATCGGCCAGCCGAAACGTTCCATGACCTTGTCGACGGCCTGGAAGTCGGCGCCGTCACGTACCAACATGTCGAAACCGCCGAAGTACGGGAACAGCACGCGGTTCACCAGGAAGCCCGGGCAGTCGTTGACGACGATCGGGGTCTTGCCCATCTTCTGGGCCAGCTTCACAGTGGCGGCGACAGCGGCGTCAGAGGACTTCTCGCCGCGGATGACTTCGACCAGGGGCATCATGTGCACCGGGTTGAAGAAGTGCATGCCGACAAAGTTTTCCGGACGCTTCAAGGCCTTGGCCAGGTAGGTGATGGAAATGGTCGAGGTGTTGGAGGCGAGGATGGTGTCTTCGCTGACCAGACCTTCCACTTCGCTCAGCACGGCAGTCTTGACCTTGGGGTTTTCGACCACGGCTTCGATGACGATATCGACCGTCTTGAAGTCGCCGTAGTTCAGCGTCGGACGGATGCGGGACAGCACCTTGCCCATTTCGGCCGGGGTCATGCGACCCTTTTCCACGGTCTTGCCCAGCAGCTTGGTGGCTTCGCCCATGCCCAGATCGAGGGCCTCGGTGCGAATGTCCTTCATGATGATCGGGGTGCCCTTGCTGGCGGCCTGGTAGGCGATGCCGCCACCCATGATGCCGGCGCCGAGCACGGCGGCCTGGTTGATTTCCTTGTTGGAGCCCTTTTCGTGCTTCTTGGAAATCTTCTTCACGGTCTGGTCGGCGGTGAACAGACCGATCAGCGCGTTGGCCTGAGGGGTCACGGCGACCTTGGCGAACTGCTTGGCTTCGACCTTGAGGGCGGCGTCGCGGTCCAGGCTGACATGCTGCTGCATGGCTTGCAGGGCCAGCTTCGGCGCCGGGTAGTTCGGGCCGGCCTTGCCGACGACCATGGCGGTCGCGGTCTGGAAAGCCATCATCTGCTCCAGCATGTTCAGCTTGACCGGGTTCAGCTTCTCGGCGCGCTTGGCTTGCCAGTTCAGCTTGCCGTCGAGGCACTGCTGCACCAGGTTGATGGCGGCGTCACGCAGCTTCTCGGGAGCGACCACGGCATCCACGGCGCCATCCTTCAGGGCAGCGTCCGGACGCTTTTCACCAGCGGCGGCAATCCACTCGACGGCATTGTCGACACCGATCACGCGCGGCAGGCGCACGGTGCCGCCGAAGCCCGGGAAGATACCCAGCTTGACTTCGGGCAGACCGACCTTGGCGGCGGTGGACATGACGCGGTAATCGCAGACCAGGCACATTTCGAAACCGCCGCCCAGGGCGATGCCGTTGATGGCGGCCACGGTCGGGATCGGCAGGTCTTCGAAGCTGTTGAAGATGGCGTTGGACTGGGCCAGCCACTCGAGAATGGCGGCTTCGCCGGAGGCAAAGCTGTCGCCGAATTCAGTGATGTCGGCGCCGACAATGAAGACGGGCTTGCCGGAGGTGACGATCAGGCCCTTGATGCTGCTGTCGGCCTTGACGGCCTTGACGGCGGCGGCCAGGTCTTCGACCGTGGCGCGATTGAATTTGTTGACCGATTCGTTGGCGAGGTCGAACTTGAACTCAGCAATGCCGCCGTCGAGGGCTTGCACGCTGATGGCAGTTCCGGAATAAATCATGCCGAAGTCTCCATAATTTTGTGTTGGATGGCACAGTGACACGGCGGTCGGATCCGTCAGCCGCACTGGGCGTTCGGGAGGCCGTACCCGCTATTCAGGCTGGGCGGTGCGACATTTCGGGCGCACGTCGCCTGGGCGGGGCTAAGTGTATGACACTCGATAGGGCTTTTGGCAGTCTTTTGTGGACTGCCGGTCATTATTTTTACGATGGCAAGATAAGGACGAATGTGCAGGAATGGCAAGGGTTTGCGCGGAAACCGACCTGTAACTTACCGGATGATTGTATGGCAAATGACGCTCAGAAAATTCCCGCTTCCAGCCCCGCCGCCAGATACAGTCCCGCCTCCTCCGCCAGACCGGCAAATTCCTCCCGCCACTCGCCGCGCAACACCAGCGGCTCGCGCACCTGCTTCCAGCGCAAACCGGTCAGGATCGTATCCAGCGCACGGCGGGTGCCGGTGCCGTCATGCCCGGCGCGGATGACAACCAGGCATGGCAATCCCTGCTTTTCTTCCAGCACCGGGTAATAGCAACGGTCAAAAAAATCCTTGAGCGCGCCGCTCATGTAACCCAGGTTTTCGGTGGTGAACAGCAGGATGGCGTCACAGCTACGGATGTCATCCGGTTCGGCTTGCAAGGCAGGCTTATGCATCACCTCCACCCCGGATATATCCGAATGCGCTGCTCCATGCAGGAGAGAGTCCAGCAAGCGCCGGGTATTGGGCGACGGCGTGTGGGCGACAATCAGCAGTTTCCTGGACACGACAACCCTCCTGACTCGGACCGGCTCCGAACCCGGTCGGAGTGCGAACAGCAGACAACAGCGGGACTTCCCTGAAACACAAAAGGAGGCCCCGGGCCTCCTTCTGGATTAGTTCATGCCCGCTTATTGCGCCAGCATGAAATGCACTTGCAATTCGCCCACCAGGAAGCCCAGCGCCGCGCCGACGGCAATCAGCGACCATTCGTCTTCCTTGAAGGCCGGACGCAACATGCCCTCGAACTCGGTCGGGGTCAGGCGCTGCATGCGCTCCACCAGCGTGTTGCGGATGTCCATCGCGTCTTCGGCGTAGGACTCCATGTGCTTCATGGTTTCTGGCAGTTGCGCCATGATGCGCTCGGCAACATTCGCCTTCATCTCGATGTACTGCTTGGTGCCGACAGCGTAGACCACCAGCGGCTTGACCATGCCGGACTGGTTATCGATCATCAGGCGGACATGGCGATGGATCAGGTCCATGATGCGGTCGCTCATCGCGCCGCGGCAGAGCTCTTCCACCATGTTGGCCGGGGTCAGCAGCTGCTTGGAAATCAGGGCAGCGTAATCGCGGGCGACTTCATGCTGGCGACGCAAGAACAAGCCCTGGAAGGTAATGCCCAGGTACTTTTTCGGCTCCAGCGGGCGGAACATCATCTGCAGCGCCGCCCAGTCACTGAAAAAGCCGACAAAGCCGCCGAAAGCGGGCAGCATCCAGCCCTGCTTGAAGATCAGCCAGCACACCATCTGGATCAGGCCGATACCAAAGCCGAAATAGAAACCGGCGTTGCTAAAGAAACGGAACTCCTGGCGTCCCACTTTCTTGAAGATGTCGTTCAACATGCTCTTGTCCTTGAGCAGGTTGCTGATCACCATGTGCTTGATGTCGAAGTACTTGGCGACATCCTTCTGCACTTCGGTCATGACCGCTTCGACCACGGCGGGGGCTTCCGCCTGCACTTTCTTGATCACTTTCTGGCGGGCGAAGTCCGGCATGGCTTCCCACAAACCCGGCTTGTAGGTCTGGGCGACCTCGTGGACGATTTCTTCCACGGCCGCCGTCATCGGCACTTCAATTTCCTTGGCAATGCGCTTGGGATCAAGGCGGGCGAAGATTTCCTCGGCGCGGATCAGGCGGGTGGTCATCAGCTCCACGGAAATGGTGGCCATCTTCACGGCCTTGCGCGGCACGATGCCCTGCCAGCCGAAGAACGGCTTGATGCCGACAAATTCCAGCGGCGAGAACATCATCTCAATCGCCACCACCTTGGTGACATAACCGATGAAGCCGCTAATGAACGGAATGGAGATGTACAGCCACATATGGGCCTGGAATTCTTGCCACATGAAAGTGTCCTTGCCGGGTCTCAGCCCTGTTCAGTAGATCAAGTCGGTTTTGACCCGTTAATGTGATGGATTCACACTGACGGGTCAATGCTCATCGGCGACAGAAGCTGGCGTCATCAAGGCCAATCGGCTTACTGGTTGCTGCGCAGGTCAATAAAAGGCGTTGAACCGCCGGTAACTTGAGGCAGTTTGCCGTCCCATTTTTCGATGGCGCGCTGTTGCATTTCAATCTGACGCAGCTTGATCAGGTTTTCGGTCACGTTTTCCTTCTGCACGCGCAGGGCTTCTGCCTCGGCGCGGGCCTGCGTCATTTTCTGTTCGGACTCGATCCGGATGCGTTCCAGATCACGTTCGGCCTTGAGTTTCAGCTGTTCGGCCGTGGTCTTCGATTCAATGGCGTTACTGAACTCGCGGGAAAAAGCGAAATTGACGATGGAAAACTCGTCAACGATGACGCCGTTATGCGCCAGCCGCTCACGCAGCAGGGAACGGATCTTGTCGCGCACTTCCTGACGGCGGGAAACCAGCTCCTCCGCTGTGTAGACTGCAGTGGCCGCCTTGACCGATTCCTGCACCGCCGGAAGGATGATGCGCTCGGCCACCTCCGCCAGCGTGCCGACGGTCTGGTAGGTTTCAGCCACCCGCGTCGGGTCCAGGTGGTAATTGATGGCGACGTTGGTGGTGACTTGCTGCAGGTCCTTGGAGGCGGCATCCCCCTGCCCTTCCCCCTTTTGCACCTTGACGTCCATCACCACGACTTTCTGCATGATGGGGATACGGAAATGCAGGCCTTCGCCCATGATGTCTTTTTGCACCGCACCGAAATTCATCACGACGCCGCGCTCACCGGCCCCGATCACGACGAAGGGGTTCAGGATTAACACAAGCAGTAATGCGCCGACGCCCATAACCGCGTATTTTATAAAGTTTACATTCATGGTCGATTCCCTGGAGTTTCCCTTGAGGCCTAACCCGTTCAAGCTAATCATATTTGTCCTGACATGGCTAGCATGGGGCTGCGCCGCCCAGGCCGCCGAACTGAAACGCCTGGATGCCGCAACGGCAGGGTTTGGCGGCTCCAAGCCTACCGCCGCACGCGAATTCCTCCCCGCCGAACAAGCCTTTACCTTGCTGGCCAGCCCTCAGGGCGACGGGGTTTCATTACAGTTCAGCGTGACGCCCGGCTATTACCTTTACAAGGATCGCTTCAAGTTTACGGTCAACAGCGGCAATGTCCTGCTGGGCGAGGCTGTTTTCAACCATGCGCCGGAAATCAAGGATGATCCGGAGTTCGGGCGCGTTCCGGTGTATCACAGCGACGTGCTGGTGAACCTGCATCTGAGCGGCCAAGGGGAAATCAAGGTCAGTTGGCAAGGCTGCGCCGAAGCCGGCCTGTGCTATCCGCCGCAATCGCAGACTATTCCCGTCAGCGCCGCCGCCCGCACGCCAGATATCCGCATTACCCCGAAAGATGTGAGCATTCCCATTCCGACCATTGTGCCCACCATCACCTACGATGTGGACGATGAAGGACCTGACACCCCGAATGCCGCTCCGGCCACCGCCGCAGCGGCCGGCGATACCCTCCCAGCCGCCGGTTCAGCCACGGACAGTTTCCACTTGGCCGACCGGCCGCTGCTGGCGCTGCTGACCCTTTGGGTACTGGGGCTGGGGCTGGCGTTTACTCCCTGCGTACTGCCCATGCTGCCGATCGTCGCCAGCCTGGTGGCGCGCCAGCATGCCGCCAATGCGCGCCAGGGCTTCCTGCTGGCGCTGGCCTATGGCATCGGCGTGGCGACCAGTTACGGCACGATCGGCGGGCTGGTGGCTCTCTTCGGGGGCAAGGCCAATCTGTCATTGTGGCTGCAGCATCCGGCGGTGCTTGTTGTATTCAGCCTGCTGTTCGCCCTGCTGGCGCTGGCCAGTTTCGATGTCTTCCACCTGCAACTGCCTGCGGGGTTGCAACACCGGCTGGACGCGCTCAGCCGCAAGGGCAAGGCGGGCAGCTACGCCGGCACGCTGATGATCGGCTTCTTTTCCGCACTGGTGGTTTCTCCCTGTGTTTCCGCGCCGCTGGCGGGCGTGCTGCTCACGGTTTCCGCACACGGCAATGTGACCATGGGATTCGCCGCCTTGTTTGCACTGGGACTGGGACTGAGCACGCCGCTGATGATTCTCGGCGCCAGCGAGGGTCGCTTCCTGCCCAAGTCCGGCACCTGGATGAACCGGGTCAAGCAGGCGTTCGGCGTGATGTTGCTGGGGGTGGCGATCAGCTTGCTCAACCGCCTTTTGCCCGGCCCGGCGACACTGTTCCTGTGGGCGGTGCTGGCGGCGGGTACGGCTTTCTGGCTGAACCTGTGGGGCGGCAAATGGCGCGTGTTGTGGCGGACGTTGTCTTATACCGGCCTGATCTGGTCGGCGATGCTGCTGGCGGGCGCCGCCAGCGGCGGTTCCGATCCCTTGCAACCGCTATCGCATTGGGGTCAGGGCAATCCCGCCGATGGGGCCCGCGCCTTCCGCACCATACACAGCAGCACCGAACTGGATGCCTTGCTGGAAACCTCGCGCAGCACGGGTCAGCCCTTGCTGCTCGACTTTTATGCCGACTGGTGCGTCAGCTGCAAGACCATGGAACGCGAGGTTTTCGCACAACCGCAAGTGCAGGATCGCTTGCAAAACTGGCTGCTGGTGCGCGCGGACATCACCGATAACACGGCAGCCTCGCGGCAGTTGCTGGACCGCTTCCAATTGTTCGGCCCGCCCGCCGTACTGATTTTCCGGCAAGGCGCCGAGGTCACGGAAGCCCGACGGGCCGGGGAATTGACCCTGGATCAATTCGAGCAATTAATTCGGCAATACCCTTGAGAAAGGTGTGCAAATCCTCCGCGGCTGACCTATGGTTTTGATGAAAGGGGCTTTGACCGGAGTGACAAAATGGAACAAGAGTGGCTGACCGCTTCCGCGGACTTCGAGGACGGAACCAAGAAAATCTACAGCGTGCGGCAACACGCGCCGGCAGGCGCGGATCCCGACGCGTTCTCAACCGTGGTGGTCATCGAATGGATTTTCGAGGATCAGTTGCCGGATCAGCACCTGCTGCAGGAAATGCAGGCGTTCCAGGAGTTGCTGGACCCGCTGGATGACGCCGAGGAAAGCTTCCTGGTGCACATCATCACCGGCGACGGCCAGCGCGAGTGGTGCTATTACACCCGCAGCTATCCGCGTTTCATCCAGCGCATGAACAAGCTGCTGGCCGGGCACAAGCATTACCCGCTGGATATCGAGTACCAGGAACATACGGACTGGGAGTACTGGGAAGAAATCCGCGAGTATGTGCAGGAAGGGGCCGAAGGCTAGGCCCCATTCCGTCAAAGGCATCGGCTATTCGGCGGCAGCCTTTGAATCGCCGCCCTTGCCTTTTTTCTTGCCCTTCTTCTTTTTGCGGCCGCCGCCCTCGCCGTCATCGCGCTCGGCTTTATGCCAGCGCTTCAGCTGTTTCAGCACCCGGCCGGTAATGCTGTCATCGGGGTAATGCCCCTTGGCGTCCGGCGTCCCTATCGGCATGCCCAGCAGCAACTCCAGCGCTTCCTCGGCGCGGCTGATGGCATAAATGGTGAAATGCCCCTGCTCCACCGCTTCCAGCACATCGGCGCGCAGCATCAGGTTGCGCACGTTCTGCACCGGCATCACGACGGCTTGCTTACCGGTGATGCCTTTCAGCTTGCAGGCGGCGAAGAAACCCTCGATCTTGGCGTTGATGCCGCCGATCGGCTGCACGTCCCCGACCTGGTTCATGGAGCCGGTAATGCCGATGCCCTGCTGCACCGGGATGCCGCTGATGGCCGACACCAGCGCCGCCAGTTCGGCCAGCGTGGCGCTGTCGCCGTCGACGCCGCCGTAGTTCTGCTCGAAGGCGATACTGGCGGAAAAATGCAGCGGCCGTTCACGGCCGAAACGCGACTTGAGGAAGCTGGACAGGATCAACACACCCTTGGCGTGCAAGGGGCCGCCCATGTCGACGGTGCGCTCGATATCCAGCACGTCGCCGCCGCCGTGATGCACGGTGACGGTAATGCGCGACGGCATGCCGAACTCGCTGTCGGCGTAATGGATGACGGTCAGGCCGTTGATCTGGCCGACCACGCCGCCGTCCAGCGTCAGCAATTGCGTGCCGTGGGCGATGTCTTCCAGATAGTATTCGCGCAACTGGCCGCGACGGCGTTCCTGTCCGTTCAGCGCCAGCCGTACATGGCGGGAGGTGACTTGCTTGGCGTCTTCCGACTTCGCCCAGAAATGCGCTTCACGCAACAGGTCGCCGACGCTGGCGGCATGCAGCGACAGCTTGAACTGGTCTTCAGCCGAACGCGCGCTTTCCTCGATCAGGCTCATCAGCGCGCTGCGGTCAAAGGGCATCAGCTTTTCCTTGGCGACGCAATCCGCCAGGAAATGGCCGTAACGCTGTTCGTTGTCGAGGCTGCGCGGCATGGTGCCCGCGAAATCGGCGCGGATCTTGAACAGTTGCTGGATTTCCGGATCGTATTCCTGCAACAGGTAAAAGGTTTCCGGATCGCCCAGCAGCACCACCTTCAGGTTCAGCGGAATCGGGTCCGGCTCCAGCGAGATGGTGCCGGTCAGGGTCAGCATCTGCTCCAGCGACGACTGCTTGATGGCGCGCGACTTCAAGGCACGCTTCAACCCTTGCCAGGCGTAGGGCTGCTCCAGCACCTGTTCGGCTTCCAGCATCAGGAAACCGCCATTGGCGCGGTGCAGCGAGCCGGCGCGGATCAGGGTGAAGTCGGTGGCGACCGTACCCATGTAGGTGACCTGTTCGACATGCCCCATCAGGTTGTAGTGCGTCGGCAGGTCTTCGAACACCACCGGCGCGCCCTTCTTCGGGTTATGCGACACCACCACGTTGATCTGGTAGCGCGAGGGAATGGCGTTGTCGGACGTGACGCTGGCGACGGCATCCTGCTCGTTGTCTTGGGCGTTGAGGATCAGGTCGATGTTGTCGACCACGTCCTGCTCGTAGGCCTGCAGGTAATCGGTGAAGGCCTTGAGGTCGCTGAACTGGTCATGCACGCGCTGGATCAGCGGCTTGATCGTGGCCAGCGCCACTTCCTCGTTCAGCTTCTGCACCTGGTCGCGGTTGATCTCTTCCAGACGGCCGAGTTTTTCGGCCAGCTTCTGCATGCGCTCTTCCATGTCGCCCATGGCCTTCTTGCGCTTGTCCTGTTCTTCCGGCGGCAGGGTGTTGAACTCCTCGACGTTCATCACCTCGCCCTTGTCGTTCACCGGCGAGAAGCCGTGACCGCCGGGCGTGCGCAGCACCAGTTTCAGGCCGCGCTTCTCGCCCTCGTTCGCCAGCTCCTGCAAGGCATTCTGCTGCGCCGTCGTCAGTTCACCCTTCAGGCTTTCCACCCGGCCCTGATAGGCCTCGTGCTGGAAGGTGGTGAGGATGGCGCGGCTGAGCTGCCGCCACAGTTTCGCCAGCGCCTTCTGCATCAGCGCGCCCTTGCCCGGCGGCAGCTGCAGCGCGATCGGCTTGCGGGGATCGGCGAAGTTGTTGAGATAGCACCAATCGCTGGCCGGCGGCAGGTCCACGGCCATTTCCTGCAACAGCCGCTTGATCATGGTGCGCTTGCCCAGACCGTTGGAACCGACCGCGAAGATGTTGTACCCGTCGTGCGGCATGGCCAGCGCCATGTGCACCGCCTCGCGGGCGCGGTCCTGGCCCAGAAAGTCATTGAAGGCCTTGGTGCGACGCGTGGACGCGGGCAGGGATTCGGCATGGGCGGGTTTGTACAACTGGTCTACGGTCAGGGGTTTGACAGGCATGAAGGCTTCCGGGGGACAGCGATATTTCGGGGAAAGAGGGTCATATTAGCAGTTTTCTCCGGGGGGCTGTACGCCGTACAATCGCGCATCCGTCCGACCTGTTCATTTTCTACTGGAACCCGAATATGCGCGCCAGCCGATTCCTGCTCGCCACCCTGCGTGAAACCCCCAGCGATGCCGTCGTTATCTCCCACCAGTTGATGCTGCGCTCCGGCATGATCCGCAAGGTCGGCACCGGCCTGTACAACTGGCTGCCGCTGGGTCACCGCGTGCTGAAAAAGGTGGAAGCGATCATCCGCGAGGAAATGAACCGCGCCAACGCGCTGGAAGTGCTGATGCCGGTGACGCAGCCGGTCGAGCTGTGGGAAGAATCCGGCCGCTATGTGCAATACGGTCCGGAACTGCTGCGTTTCAAGGACCGCCACGGCGCGCCCTTCGTGCTGGGCCCCACCCACGAAGAAGTGATCACCGATCTGGCGCGCAACGAACTGCGCTCCTACAAGCAGCTGCCGGTCAACTTCTACCAGATCCAGACCAAATTCCGCGACGAGATCCGTCCCCGCTTTGGCGTGATGCGCTCGCGCGAGTTCATCATGAAGGATGCCTACTCCTTCCACGCCGACCAGGCTTCGCTGCAGGAAACCTACGACGTGATGTACGACACCTATTGCCGGATCTTCACCCGTCTGGGTCTTGATTTCCGTCCGGTGCAGGCGGATACCGGCAGCATCGGCGGCACTGGCTCGCACGAATTCCACGTCCTTGCCTCCAGCGGCGAGGATGACATCGCCTTCAGCAATACCAGCGATTACGCCGCCAACATTGAAATGGCCGAAGCCGTCGCCCCGGCGCAGCCCCGCGCCGCCGCCTCGGAAGATTTCCGCGAAGTCTCTACCCCGACCCAGACCGCCTGCGCCGATGTCGCCGCCCTGCTGGGCGTGGGCGTGACCCGCACCGTCAAGGCCGTGGCCGTGGTGAGCGAAACGCAAGCCGACGAGAAAGCCCCGGTGGTGAAGCACTTTACCCTGCTGCTGGTGCGCGGCGATCATGACGTCAACGAGATCAAGGCCGGCAAGCTGGCCGGGCTGAAGGATCACCGTCTGGCGACCGAAGCCGAAATCGTCGAGTTCCTCGGCTGCAAACCCGGCTTCATCGGTCCGGTGGGCGTCAGCAAGGCCGTGCGTGTCATTGCCGACCGCACCGTGGCGGTGATGAGCGACTTCATCTGCGGCGCGAACAAGGAAGGCTTCCACCTGGCCGGCGTCAACTTCGGCCGCGACCTGCCGGAACCGGAAGTCGCCGATGTACGCAACGTGGTGGAAGGCGATCCCTCCCCCGACGGCCAGGGCACGCTGGTGATCAAGCGCGGCATTGAAGTCGGCCACATCTTCCAGCTGGGCACCAAGTATTCGCAGGCGCTGAACTGCAACGTGCTGGGCGAGGACGGCAAGCCGTTCACCGTCACCATGGGCTGCTACGGCATCGGCGTCACCCGCGTGGTGGCTTCCGCCATCGAGCAGAACCACGATGAGAACGGCATCATCTGGCCGGACGCCATCGCCCCCTTCCACATTGCGCTGGTACCGATGAACTGGGCCAAGTCGATGCGCATCCAGGAGGAAGGCGAGAAGCTGTACCAGACGCTGGTTGCCGCCGGTTACGATGTCTTCTTCGATGACCGCAACGAGCGCCCGGGTGTGAAGTTTGCCGACAGCGAGCTGATGGGCGTTCCGCACCGGCTGGTACTGGGCGAGAAAGGACTGGACCAAGGCTTTATCGAGTACAAGGGCCGCCGCGATAGCGAAACCACGCATATCCCGCTGGATACCCTGCTTGATTTCCTGAGCAAAACGATAAAAAAATAAACAGTCGGGGCGTGTTGGCGCACGCCCCCCTTGAACGATGGATGCAATCTGGTATCATGCACCCCTCGTTGAAAGACGGGCGATTAGCTCAGCGGGAGAGCACTACCTTCACACGGTAGGGGTCACTGGTTCGATCCCAGTATCGCCCACCAAATACCTTGAAAACAGGCGCTTGCAAGCGCCTGTTTTCATTTGCGCGTCATTCCTCCCTCTATCCCCCGCCTGTTGAAGCGCCTCGCGCACCGCATGCAATTCCACAAATTTGTGCCATAATCGATCGATAACGCCGGTGGGGGACATCTGCCCCGCTGCAGCCTAACAACGATGCGTTGACAATAATCACAGGCCCCGACAGGGCCCGGCATAAGGATGAATCCCATGTTTTCGAGCCTCAAAAAGAATCTGCTTCACGTCTGCCAAGCCGGTCTGCTGCTGGCCGGCGCCAGCGCCATGGCCGCCGACCTGCTGCCGTTGGCCACCGACCTCAAGCCCGGCACCGAAGGCCTGCCCGCCGCCTTCGCCAAGCCCCTGAAAATGTCCATCTGCTTCTTCGACATGCAGGGCCGCAACGGCGAGTACTATGGCCGCGCCCAGGATCTGGCGCTGATCGCCAAGCGCTGGAACATCCAGGCCACCCTCAAGGTCTTTACCGAGGAAGAAGACGCCGTCAAGGCCTTCAAGGCCGGACAATGCGAAGGCGCGGTGATGTCGACGTTGCGCTCGCGTGAGTTCAACCGGTTCATGGGCAGTATTGATGCCCCCGGCGCCATACCCACCTACCAGCACATGCGGGTGGTGCTGAAGACCCTGCTGGACAAAAAGATCGAGCCCTACACCATTTCCGGTCCTTACCAGACGATCGGCGTTTATCCGCTGGGCGCGCAATACCTGTTCACCCGCGACGGCAGCACCAAGACGCTGGATGCGCTGAATGGCAAGAAGATCGCCATCCTGAACTGGGACAAGACCCTGAACACGCTCATCGGCAAAATGGGCGCGACCCCGGTGGCCGAGTCCCTGAGCGGTTTCGCCAAGCCCTTCAATAAGGGAGAAGCAGACGCCATTCTGGCTCCGGCCGTGGCCTACTACCCCTTCCAGCTCGGTCAAGGCATCGGCGACAAGGGCGGTGTCTTCAAGACGCCGATCACGCAGCTGACGGCGGCTCTGGTGATCAACCGCGACATGATCCGCAAGAAAACCGAGGATGTGGATGCCCGCGTGGCGGCTTTCCGCTCCATGTCCGCCCAGTTCCTGGAAGACATGCTGAACCAGTTCTTCATCAGCATCGACCATCAGGACAAGGATGTTCCGGGTAAGTACTGGATTGAACAGGAGCCCGCTCAGGCTCAGGCGCTGGAAGACTTCCTGACCAAGTCCCGCATCGAAATGACCAAGGAAGGCCTGTACGACGCCCGGATGATGAAAATCCTGAAGAAGGTGCGTTGCTCGCTGGACACCACCCGCGCGGAATGTACCGGAACCGACGAATAATCCCGGTCTGGTCAACCCAAAAAGGATGCCCTCGGGCATCCTTTTTTTATGGGCGTTGCAGCTCGAACCGTATTTCTTCCACGTGTTTCAAACGTTTCACCCGCGCAAACAGGGCCGAGGCTTCGGGATAGCCCTGCGTCAGCATTGCCAGCCATTGCTTATAACGACTGACCATGCCGTGTTCGGTCCATTTCGCCCCGCTGCACGCCTCAACCGGATTGATTCCCGCCTCTTCCATATGCGCCAGGAACTGCTTCTGCCACGTCACCACCTCTGGCCAGGTCAGCGTGAAGTTTTCGCCGCGCAACTGTCGGACCAGATCCGGACGGGAAACCGCCCCCCGCCCGATCATCAGGTCTTCGCAACCGGACAGGGCGCGGCAACGCTCCGCCTCGGCGGGGCTGACAATATCGCCATTGGCGATGACCGGCATGGTGGTCGCCTCGCGGATACGACCGATGGCGTCCCAATGCGCGGGCGGGCGATAGCCGTCGGCCTTGGTGCGGGCGTGAACCGTCAGCCAGGCGGCTCCGGCCGCCTCGATACCGCGCGCGTTGTCGAGCATGTATTCGCGGTCGTTCACGCCCAGGCGCATCTTCGCCGAGACCGGCACCTCCGGCGGCACCGCCCGCCGCACGGCGGCGACGATGGCGTGAACCACGTCCGGCTCATCCAGCAGCACCGCCCCACCCCGGTGCTGGTTGACCGTCTTGGCCGGGCAGCCGAAATTGAGATCGATGCCCGGCGCACCCAACTCGGCCGCGCGGGCGGCATTTTCGGCCAGTACGGCGGGCTCGCTGCCCAGCAGCTGGATATGTACCGGCGTCCCGGCGAACGTCCGGCTGCCCGTGAGTAATTCCGGGCAATACTGGTAAAAGGTGCGGGCAGGCAGCAAGCGGTTGGTAATGCGGATGAACTCGGTCACGCACCAGTCATAACCCTGCGGCCCGGCGATGCGGGTCAGCAGGTCGCGCATATGCACGTCGGTCAGCCCTTCCATGGGGGCGAGAATGAGTTTCATGGGGAAAGAAAACCGGGACGGAAGGCGGGTGATTATACCCGCCTCCGAGACGGGGTGTTACCGGCGGTGCTCTTCGTCCCAGTGCTTCTGCCGGTCTTCGTTGATGAAGTCGGGCAGCCATTTAACCCGGGGGAAGAACAGCACCCGCACCAGACCGATCAGCATCCAGCCATAGCAGGTGCTGAAGACAAAGCCGCACCACCAGGTAATGTATTCAAAGTTGTCCGATACATATTTGATGCCCCACCAGGAGGCCACATCGGTCAATGACGCCGCCAGGCCCACCGGAAACACCCACTGGTAGATTTTCAGCCGGTTGAAGTGCATCGAGAATGGGATACCGATAATGAAGAAACTGGTGGTGAAGCCGAACAGGTGCGCATGCGTGAAGGCAATCAGCTTGCCCTGCCCCATCTGATGGAAATAGGCTTCAGCGCTGCCATGCAGTCCCATCTGGTAATTGATTTCCAGCCCGCCGAAACAGAAGGCGATGCCGAACAGGATTACCGCCATGCCGATGCCGCGCTGGGCCGCTACCGGCAGGTCGTGCAGGTCGAAACGCATGGCGGTTTCGCGGAACGGAATCAGCCAGCGCACGATGAAACAGAAGGTAAAGAACAGGCCAAGCAGGGCTATCGGACCGCCGATGGTCATCCATTGGGGCTTCGGCGGCTCCACATGCACCAGTTGCGCATCGGGGATAGGCTTGTCGCTGAAGAAATCGAAACCCGCCTGATCGGCGCCCCAGGCCTGGGCGGTCAGCACCAGCAGTGGCAGCAACAGCCAGCGGTAACGCCACGGATTCATGATCAGGCTCCCTTCAGGCGCACGTACAGCAGCACCCCCGCATTTTTCACCGCCGTAGTGATGGCGGCATCCAGATCGCTGCCCTTGGGGGCGGGAACGGTTTGCGCCTGCTGACCGTTGAACGACGCGTAGACCTTGCTGCTCTTGGCGGCGGGCAGCTTGTCGGCATGCAGTACCGAGACCCCGGTAATCTTCAGGGCGCGGTCGGTGGTCATCAACAGGAAACCGGTCTTGCCCTGGAACGTGACCGGGAAAATCAGCGCGGTGCCGGCGGGATGCTGGTCCTTCACCGGCACATAGATGGTGTTTTCATCGGCGGCGCTCAGTGTCGCGCCCATGCTTTTCGCCGTGGCGATATCCGCCGGGGTCAGGATGGCGTCACGCGGCATCCAGGTCAGGATGCCCGGAAAACGCGCCTGGACTTCCTTGGGAATCAGGCTGGCCATGTCCAGCCAGTTGCCCGGCTGCTTGAGGGTGGATGCCTTGTCGCCGGGATTGGCCTTGCCCTGGGCCTCGGCGGCATTGGCCGCGCCATCACCGTCACTGTCGGCGGCGGCGATCCGGGCGAAGGTGGCGTCGTTCTTGCCCGCTTCCTTGAAGGCCTTGCCGAAGCCGTTCAGCGCTGTTCCCCCGCCTTCCGTATGGCAGGCATTGCACGACGGCATGTAACCGTACTGCTGCTTGTAGGCGCGCGCAAAGGCGGGCATGGCCTGGGCAGGCAGTACCGCCCCCAGGAGCAGCGACCCCATCAGGAATGGAAGCAGGCGCATAGAGTCCTCGTGATTTTAAAAGTCAAACATCCCCGGCACCGTCTCCCGCATCTTCTGGCGGTATTCCGGTCCGGCTTTCTTCAGCTTCTGGTACTGCACCGAGTCGCGCGGCGGCATCAGCTTCGAGGCCTTGTCGGTGCCTTCGTAGCGTTCCCAGTCCAGCGCGTCCCGGATTTCCTTCTTGGCTTGCAGATTGGCCAGCACCGCATCTTCGTTCGCGCCGTTCATGAAGTCCAGCCGCTTGGCGGGATTGCCGCGGTGGCAAGCAAAACAGTGTTCTTCAAAAGGCTTGAGTTGCAACTGGCGCACGATCTTCAGCGGCGGCACGCCGGAGGCGACCGGCGGCGACATTTCGTCGGTTTTCAGGCAGCAATAGTCACGAGGCTTGTCCAGCAGCGCATTCATCATCGCCACCCGTGAAAACGGCCTGGCGGCAAAGGTTTCCGGCGACAGGGAAGCAACACGGCTGCGCAGCTTGCGGATGTCATACCCGTACTGCTCGCCCAGGGTCTTGATGTCGGCATCGGTGAAAAACGAGGCCACACCGTAGACGCCGTCGATATCCGACGCTTTCAGTATCTGTTTCGGTGGCCGCACGGTCAGCGGATCCACGTCGGCGGCCAACGGCGGCAGCTTGTCGAAACGGCTGAGGTCCTCGTTGTCCTTCGCGCCTTCACCGAAATGGATATCGCGGGTAACCAGCGACTTCAGCCAGCCCTTGAACCCCTGTTTCTCACCGATCGGATCGCGGTTATGCAAATCGGACTCCGGGACGGTGATGCCCTCCTTGGGAAAGGTTCCGGCCTGCAACTGGCGCAACTTATTGGCCTCCGCACCCTGGCTGTCGAAGCCGCCGGGATTATCGGCATACAGCAGGGCCAGCGACAACATCTGACGCCGGCACTCATTCCCCTCCGCGCCACAGCCATCCAGCCACAACTTCTGGGTGGCTTTCAGGAAGTTGCCGACATCGGTCAACTGGTCAAAACGCTCCGGCATCGACAGGGGCTGGCGCACCGGAATACTGTGGTAAGGCTTGTCGCCACGGGCGGCGGCAATGGCGTTGGCAGTGGCCTGTTGTCCGTTGGTTTCGTTCCACGGGCGCTGAGAGAAGATCGGGGTGCCGCCCTGGTGACAGGTGGTGCAGATAGCGCGGCGGGCGTACACAATACGCGGCACACAACCCTCGCAATAATTCTGCACCAGCTGGAATTCAAAACGGCCGGCGGCTTCGTTGTAGCTCAATACCTCGATTTCCTTGGCATTTTCGACAAAGCCCAGAAACAGCTGCCCTTGCGGAGCCACGCCCAGCGCCGCCGGTGTATTCGGCTTCTGGTAGTCCGCGGCGACCACAATGCGCGGATGGGCGTCATCTGCTTGCCCTTTCAGCAGCGACCGTCCGTGCGGGATCAGCAAGGCTACCGGCGGTTGGCCCTCGGGGTGCTGCTTTTGCAGGAGGGCGACCAGCTTGCTGAAGGGGTGCGGCAAGCCGTCATTCTGGACGATGAAGTGGTCAAAGGCGGAGCGGGTGCCGGGGGGCGGCAGGTCCGATTCGAGAATCAGTTTTTCCGAGAGGGTCGGGGCATGCGCGGGCTGGGTTTTGGCCAGTTCGGCGATGGAGGTGGTCGAGGCGGCCGGTTGACGCAGTAGCATCCAGGCCGTGATGACCACCAGGACGGCGATTGCGGTAATGATCAGGGGCTTGCGGGGTGGCATGCGCATTCAGGCTTTTCTCGGGAACATTCGGCATCCGCCTGCCGCGGGCCTTACTTTTGTCTTGGCAAAAGTAAGCAAAACCGTGTCCGCCTCAAAACTCACCTGAGGCCGGGACGCTGTCGTTCCGCAACGATTCAGGCGCTTCGTTGCCCATCGGGTGGCTCGGACAGTTTCGGCGGACGGGTACTTTTTACTTTTAAATGTTTTATTAATTGACTGATTTATTTCGCTTTTTCCGGAATCCGGGAGCGCGGGGTTGCCGCGCTCCCTGTTCCGTTTACATCAGTTTCAGGAACTCCCGCAGGGCGTATTTGTCTTCCTTGCTCAGGTCGACACCGAACTGGTGTCCCTTGTTTTCGACCAGATCGTCACACTTCATGAACAGGGCGTCGTGCGGGTCGGCCGAGGCGGCGTAAGCCACCGGGGTGCCCTTCTTGATCGTGATCTTCGGCCAGCCCTGCATGTCCTCACGCGGGGTTACGACCATGTCCTCGTTCAGGGTGGTGATCTTCTGCGGACGATGCACCTTGGCCTTGGGATCATCGGAAGTCATCAGCTCGTCGAAGGCCATTTCGAACTGCTTGATGCGTCCGGCAATGGTGTAATCCGGCGAACCGTCCTTGAGGAAGGTGACTTCGCCCACGGCGTTGTTGTGCAGGAACGGAGCGGTGGCCCAGACCGACAGCAGCGAGATATTGCGCAGGTAGCCGGAGCCGCCGTCAATTTTGCGCTCGCCGAAGGTCTTGCCGCCCAGCCACGGAATCAGCCGGTTGAAGACACGCTTGTCCGGTTGTACAGCCGGGGAGTTCTTGTAGGTTTCGGACGAGAACTCTTCCCAGATGTGGCCCTTGCTGTGGTTGTCGTGGAAGGCGCGGCACTTGTTGGTGCCCACGATGTTGTACGGCGTGCGCTCGTCATTGCCCAGCCAGTCCTGACCGAAGATGCCCTTTTCAGCGAACTGAACCGGACGCAACTTGCCGCTTTCATCCTTTTTCAGGTACTTGGCGATGAAGTCCGGTGAATTGCGTTCGGCTTCGGTGAACTCGTACTGCCAGTAGTCTTCCTTGCCGAAGACATGGCCGTCATAGAACTTGGCCAGCGCTTTCTTGTCGGCGCGGATATTCTCCGGGGCCATCTTGGAACTATGGCAACCTGCGCATTCGGCGGCGAAGATCTTGCGACCCTGCGGCACCACCTTGGTGTCGACAAACTGCGGGCCGGCGACGCCGTTGCTGTCCTTGGCGGCCATCAGGTACGTGGGACCGCCGGTAATCAGGAACGCTGCCAGATCATCCATCTTGGCATCGGCATAGTTCCACGGATCGCACTTGGCGGCGCACTGCATGATGCGCATCGGGCTTTGCTTGGTGCCGCGACCGATCAGCTGGCCGGGGAACGGGAAGTTGGGTACCCAGCATTCCTCGGTGCACATGCCGATGTTCACATAGACGCGGATCAGCGCCAGATGTTCGCCAACGCTGTCTTCCCCGCCCTTCAGCACGTGGCGGGTATGGGCGGAACTGATCTTGCCGGTAACGGGGTCCTTCATGTCCTCGGTGAACATGCGCTTGTTCGAGAAGTCCATGATGTTGTTCTGGGTGCCGGGGTTGTGCATCCAGTCGGAAGCCACCAGCGAGGTATCGATGGTGCCGAGACGGCCGCCCATGACAATCTGGTTGGCCGGCGACGCCGACGGCGCGCCCTGGAAGAAGGCCAGCGGCTGGCGCGTATGCTGGTTGCCGATGGTGGCGCTCAGGTTTTCCCACTTCGGCTGGTTCGGGTTGACCGGCGGATTGGTCGGATCGAAACCGACGTGGCACTGCACGCAGGGGTGACCGATCACATAACGCTTGTTCTGCTTGATTTCATTGACGTCGTAGGCGGCGGTGCGCGGGTCGTAGACCACCTTGCCGCTACTGTCCTTGACCGGGTCGGCGTAATACTTGCGATAGCCGAGCACGCCGGAGGAATGCGGGTCCTGGCACTTGTCATACCAGTTGGTGGAAGCATCGCCCTGCACGCAGTCCGGATCGTTGATCAGGCCCCACTTGGTAAAGCGCTCGTTACGGGTGCGGGTGTCCAGCCACGGGTAATACATGTGCTCCTTGCCGACGACGCGGGTCTGGTGCAGGTAGTTTTCATCCTGGTTGCCGAACGTGCCCTTGAACCAGACATCGCGGCCGCGACGGGCCTGCTCGCGCATGGCTTCGGCCTTGGCCGGGTCTTTCGCCTCGACATCCTTGAACAGGCCGGAGACATAACGGCAGCCTTCCGCATCATAGCCGGTGGGCTGAGGCTGATTGCACGGCGGCGGCGTGTACTGGGGAATGGCCTCGAAACCCCAGGTCACGGGATCGCCGCGCTTGTGGGTGTCGGGCGACTTGCCTTCCGGCCAGACCTTGCGGGCGGCCAGGGTGTCGTAGAAGTGATCCTTGAACCATTGCTCGCGCTGCTTCCAGTACGGCGTACCGGTATAAACACCGGTAGTCAGGTCACGGGTGACCAGATCCTCGATGGATACGCTGCGGTTGGTGGAGCGATAAGGTTCTGCCGACACCGGCACATGCCCTGCGGGCAGATCATACGGCGTCAGGGCGGGAACCTTGGGAACCGGGATATTCGCGGGAACCGGCGGAACTTCCGGCGGCGGGGGCGGCAAGGTCAGGAAGTGCACGCCTGCTGTCACACCGACCACCGCGAGTGCGGCGATTCCCCATGTTTTTTTCTTCATGACATCCCCCCGTGAGCAATTGTTGTGCAAGTGTAATCAGAATGTTTAGCATTCACAACTGGTGCAACTGCTCTAATTTTTGTTGTATTTCAAAGAGTTATTTGCCAATTTCCAGAGTCTTTACTCTAAAAGCGGGAGCCTGGAGCCGCCTTCGCGGCCAGCCCTGAGAATAGCGGCATCCCCGGAGCGTGGCCACCCGTTTTTGAAGCCCCTCACCCTTCAGGCGGAGGCATACCCGGCCGGATTTTGCCGCTGCCAGTTCCAGGCGTCCCGACACATGGCTTCCTGATCAAATTCCGCCGCCCAGCCGAACAATTGTTGCGCCAGAGCAGGATCGGCATAACATGCCGCCACATCACCGGGGCGGCGACCCACTAGTTCGTAAGCCACGGGCTTACCCGAGGCCCTTTCGAAGGCCTTGACCATGTCCAGTACGGAGTAGCCTCGCCCGGTTCCCAGGTTGACGGTGACCAGCCCCGGATGCGATTCCAGATATTGCAAGGCCTTGACGTGGCCGCGCACCAGATCCACCACATGGATGTAGTCTCGTACGCCGGTACCGTCATGGGTGGGGTAATCGCTGCCAAACACGCTCAGACGGGACAACTTACCAGTCGCCACCTGTGCAACATAAGGCATCAGGTTGTTGGGAATACCGTTGGGGTCCTCCCCGATGCGACCGCTAGGGTGCGCCCCGGCCGGATTGAAATAACGCAGTAGAGCAATACGCCATTCCGGTTGGGCATGGATCAGGTCACGCAGGATATTCTCGATCATCAACTTGCTGCCACCGTAGGGATTGGTGGCGGAAAGCGGAAAATCTTCACGGATGGGAACCGTATGCGGATCACCGTAAACCGTCGCCGAAGAGCTGAAGACGAGGCAACGGACATTGGCGGCGGCCATCGCCTGCAGCAGGGTCACCGAGCCGCAAACATTATTGTCAAAGTAATGAAGGGGCTCCCTCACCGATTCACCAACCGCCTTCAAACCGGCGAAATGGACCACGGCGGAAATCGGATATTGCGCGAAAACACGATCCAGCAACGCCCGATCGCGGATATCGCCTTCAATCAGGGGAAAATCCTTGCCGGCCAGCTCCCGGGTCCGGCGCACCGCCTCCGGCTTGCTGTTGCTGAAATTATCCAGCGCCAGCACCTCATACCCCGCCTTCACGAACTCAATGGCCGCATGTGAGCCAATATATCCGGCTCCGCCTGTCAACAAGATCATTGCTCTGTCCTTTGCTGTTAAACCGTTTGTACATCATCTCACATTTAAATGACCATGCTCTGGCAGCTGTGTCGCCAGTAGCTGCTTTTCCAACGCCTCCCAGTCCGCTCCGCCGGACACGATCAGCTCGAGGCGGCTGTCAGCGGAGGGACTCCGCGAGTGCAGCCCTGCATCCAGCCCGGTCAGGTTCACTTCCAGCCAGCCCTGGTCGGTATGAATGACCCCTTTGATCCGGTCGGCGCGACAGGCAAACAGCAGGTTCAACAGGTCATTATGGCGGAAGCGCCAGTCTGCCGGAAAGACCCAGCCGCCAACCTCGAGGTCCAGCACCAGTTGGTGATAATGGTAGGGCGGGATTTGCGGGGAAGCCGGGGACTCCGTGGCCTGCCGGACATGCAACAGCGACCGTTTCACCAGCCGGGTATGACGACGGGGTATATCCAGCAACGCCGCCGGCAGGTCGCCTCGGGCGCTGAAGGCCGCTTCCCGTACCGGGGGCGGCAGCTGCGCGGCAAAATCCCGGGCCTGTTGCCGCCGGGCATCATCCAGCAGGTCGTCCTTGCTGAAAACAAGGACATCGGCAATGTCCGCTTGCGCCAGAAAGGTTTCGTGGGTCGTGACGCGCGGGTCATCCAACTGGCGGGCATCGACCACGCACAGGGTGGCGCGCAGGTCCAGCGTCGACCGCCAGTGATCCTCGGTCAGGTTCTCCACAATCTGCCGCGGATGACCCAAACCGGTCGGCTCGACCAACAGCCGGTGCGGACGCGCCTTGGCCAGCAGTTGCGACAGCGCCACCTGCATCGGCAAAAAGTTGGCGCAGCAGATGCAGCCGCCCGCCACCTCCTTGATATGAATGCCGTCAGCGTTGTTTTCGATCAGGCTGCCATCAATGCCGATCTGGCCGAACTCGTTGACCAGCACCGCCCAGCGCTCGCCGGCGGGGCGACGCTGCAGCAGGCTGCGGACCAGGGTGGTTTTACCTGCGCCGAGGAAGCCGGTGATGATGTTGGCGGGAATGGCTTGCAGGATGGGTTGCATGTCCAGGGCCGGATAAGGGAATGATGGATCGGGATTGTTCCACGGATGCCGGATCGGGGTAAACCGCTATGACAACAGAATAATGCGTCCAATAGCCATCCCCCGCCCTCACCCGCTACACTCCGCCCCATTCGCACACTCCGGGCATGAACCATGCGCATCCTCCTCACCGGCGGCACCGGCTTCCTGGGCAGCCACCTGACCCCATTGCTGCTCAAGGAAGGCCATCACGTGACCATCGTGACCCGCCAGCCCATGAAGGTCTTCACCCGTTACGACGGCATGGTGCGCGCGCTGCGCCGTCTGGCCGACCTCACTGTCAACGACCACTTCGACGCGGTGATCAACCTGTCCGGTGAAGGTATCGCCGACAAGCCGTGGACGCATCCACGCAAGCTGGCGCTGTACACCAGCCGCGTCAATTTCACCGAGGAACTGGTCGACTGGATGCGCCGCGCCGTCAGGCCGCCGAAGGTATTGCTGTCCGGCTCCGCCATCGGCTGGTACGGCGATCAGGGGGATGCGCTGCTGGATGAGGACTCGGCGTTCCATGACGAGTTCACCCACCACCTGACCCGCGACTGGGAAAAGGCGGCGATGGAGGCCCGCAAGATCGGCGTCCGCGTCTGCCTGCTGCGTACCGGCGTTGTCCTGGGCCGGGCCGGTGGCATGCTCCGTCGCCTGCTGCCCGTGTTCGGCCTTAGCCTGGGCGGCCGCATGGGCGACGGACGGCAGTGGATGTCGTGGATCAGCCTGCAGGACTGGCTGGCGGCGGTGCTGTTCCTGCTGGCCGATGATCGTCACGACGGCGTGTTCAACCTGACTTCACCGCAGCCGGTCACCAACACCGACTTTACCGAGCAACTGGCCGAGGCGCTGGGCCGCAAGGCTTTCCTGCATGTGCCGGGATCCGTGCTGCGCATGCTGATGGGGGAAATGTCAGTGCTGATGCTGGGCGGCCAGCGGGTGCTGCCCAGCCGCCTGCTTAATGCGGGCTTCCGCTTCCGGGCGCCGGCGTTGCGGAAGTCGCTGGAACTGGAGTTGGGGATGTCCGGTAACTGAAGCGGTATTTGACCTGTCCAAGCAATTCGCTGAGGCCAAATAAATTAATCAGAAAAAGATCTGCCCGAGGCTCCAAAGCCCTTGGGGCACTCTTCATGTACGAAAGCGGATATCCTGTTGGAGCGGGAATGACCTCAAAGCCATAATATCTGAAAATCTGCCAAGAACGTCCCATATGCCACGCATCTGTAACCAGCACAACGCGCTTGATGCCTGCTGGCAGAAGCATTCGAGCTGAAAACTCCGCATTTTCAGCCGTTGTTTGGCTTTTGTCTTCCATCCAAGTCACAGACAATCCATAGTCTTGTTTTAATGTTTCCTTCATGCCTTTGGCCTCAACCCCAGACAAGGCCAAAGGCAAGCCTGTCCGATGAGCCAATTGGACCGCATATCTCAATCGCCCCAACGAGTAACCGCCGGCAACCTCTATGTCCCCAGTTTCAGGACTTCTATACAGACCACTGCCCAAGACAACAATCGCCTGCGCCCCTCTACTGACCAATGTCTGAGGAGCCACTTCGGGCGGGAAATAACCGGTAGCACTGATTAACCCGCGTGTAACAGCCGCCGTGCATAACAAATATAATGACATAGCCATTGTCCCCAAAAGGGTGGTCATTATCCTTAACTTACCGGCCCTGCCCAACCAGATAGCCAGCAACAATCCCCAAATCAATAAAAACGGTAGAGAAAAGAAAACTTTCATCAATAAAGGCCATCCGGTCGGACGCGGGACATGACGACCGTCCCCCCGCTGCGTTATTCTATCCGACTTCATTTTTCCCAGATATGACAACCGCCACGGCCATGCAAGAACAGTACTCCCCGCACGAGATCGAACCCCAGGCCCAGTCCGACTGGAACGCCCGTCAGGCCTTTGCCGCCGTTGACGGCAGCGACAAGCCGAAATACTACTGCCTGTCGATGTTCCCCTACCCGTCCGGCAAGCTGCACATGGGCCACGTGCGCAACTACACCATCGGCGACGTGCTGTCGCGCTTCAAGCGCATGCAGGGCTTCAACGTGCTGCAGCCGATGGGTTGGGACGCCTTCGGCCTGCCCGCCGAAAACGCGGCGATGAAGAACAACGTCGCCCCGGCCGCCTGGACCTACAGCAACATCGACTACATGAAGCAGCAGCTGAAGTCGCTGGGTCTGGCCATCGACTGGACGCGCGAAGTCACCACCTGCAAGCCCGAGTATTACCGCTGGGAGCAGTGGCTGTTCACCCGCCTCTACAAGAAAGGGGTCATCTACAAGAAGAGCGGCGTCGTCAACTGGGACCCGGTGGACAACACCGTGCTCGCCAACGAGCAGGTCATCGACGGCAAGGGCTGGCGCTCCGGCGCGGTGGTCGAGAAGCGCGAAATCCCGATGTATTACTTCGGCATCACCCAGTATGCCGAGCAGTTGCTGAACGACCTCGACCAGCTGGAAGGCTGGCCGGAACAGGTCAAGACCATGCAGCGCAACTGGATCGGCAAGAGCTACGGCGCGGACATCGTCTTCGACTATGACGAAGCCAGCATCGGCCAGACCGGCCAGCTGAAGGTCTACTCCACCCGTCCCGACACGCTGATGGGCGCGACCTACGTCGCCGTCGCCGCCGAGCATCCGCTGGCCACCCTCGCCGCCGCCAACAATCCGGCGTTGCAGGACTTCATCCATGAGTGCAAGGGCGGTTCCGTGGCCGAGGCCGACATGGCCACCATGGAAAAGAAAGGCATGGCCACCGGCCAGTTCGTCATCCACCCGCTGACCGGCGACAAGCTGCCGGTGTTCGTGGCCAACTACGTATTGTGGGGCTATGGCGAAGGCGCGGTGATGGCGGTTCCGGCGCATGACGAGCGCGACTTCGAGTTTGCCCACAAGTATTCGCTGCCGATTAAACCTGTTTATCGTCGAATCGGCGCTATGGTTGATAAGGTGCCGGGTGAACGCTCTACCGCTGATGAAATTGACGAAAAGGTTGATCCAAGTGCTTGGCACGACTGGTATGCCGCAAAAGATGAGCTGATGTATACCGTCAACAGCGGCAAGTACAACGACCTGACGTTCAATGCTGCTTTCGACGCCATCGTTACCGACCTCGAAGCCAAGGCCCACGGCACAAAACGCACCCAGTTCCGCCTGCGTGACTGGGGCATTTCCCGCCAGCGCTACTGGGGCTGCCCGATTCCCATCATTTATTGTGACAGCTGCGGCGACGTGCCGGTGCCGGACGACCAGCTGCCGGTGGTGCTGCCGGAAGACGTGGTGCCAGACGGCGGCGCGTCCCCGCTCAAGCGCATCGACGCCTTTGTGAATTGCGCCTGCCCGACCTGCGGTCAGCCCGCGCGCCGCGAAACCGACACCATGGACACCTTTGTCGAGTCCAGCTGGTACTACGCCCGCTACGCCTCGCCGCAATGCGACACCGGTATGGTCGACAAGGCCGCCGCACAGCAATGGCTGCCGGTGGACCAGTATATCGGCGGTATCGAACACGCCATTTTGCACCTGCTCTACGCCCGCTTCTTCCACAAGCTGATGCGCGACGAAGGCCTGGTGCAAGGTGACGAACCCTTCACCCGCCTGCTGACGCAGGGCATGGTCATTGCCGAAACCTATTACCGCGATCTGGGCGAAGGCAAGAAAGACTGGATCAACCCGGCTGACGTCACCCTGACCAAGGATGACAAGGGCCGCATCCTGTCCGCCGTGCTCACCACCGACGGCCTGCCCGTGGAAATCGGCGGCATGGAAAAGATGTCGAAGTCGAAGAACAACGGTGTTGACCCGCAGGCGCTGATCGACCAGTTTGGCGCGGACACTTCCCGCCTGTTCATGATGTTCGCCGCCCCACCCGACCAGTCGCTGGAATGGTCCGACGCCGGGGTGGAAGGCGCCCACCGCTTCCTGAAACGGCTGTGGAAAGCCGTACACAGCCATGTGCAGAAGGGAGCAGCGCCCACACTGAACGTCGCCGAACTGGACGACAACAGCCGCGACCTGCGCCGCAAGACGCACGAAACCATCGCCAAGATCACCGACGACTACGCCCGTCGTCTGACCTTCAACACTGCCGTCGCCGCTGTCATGGAACTGCTGAACAGCATCCAGAAGTTTGAAGCCGCCAACGGACAGGCGCTGGCCGTGGAACGTGAATCGCTGGAAACCGCCGTGCTGTTGCTGGCCCCGATCGTGCCACACATCAGCCATGCGCTGTGGCAGGCGCTGGGGCATGAGGATGTCGTCAACGCCGCCTGGCCGGTGGTCGACGCCAATGCCCTCGTCCGCAACACGCTGGAACTGGTGGTGCAGGTCAACGGCAAGTTGCGCGGCAAGATCCAGGCCGCCGCCGACGCTGACAACGCCACGATCGAACAGCTGGCGCTGGCCAACCCGGATGTGCAACGCTTCCTCAACGGCCAAACGCCCAAGAAAGTGATTGTGGTCAAGGGCAAGCTGGTCAGCGTGGTTGTCTGAGATGACAGCCCCGCGCTTCCTGGGCACGATACTGCTGGCGCTGAGCCTCGGCGCCTGCGGCTTCCACCTGCGCGGCAGCTACGCCATTCCGCCGGAGCTTCAACGCCTCAATGTGAGCGCACCGGGCAACAGCGCCCTCTCCCAACCCTTGCGGGACGCCCTGAAAACCGCCGGGATTTCACTGGACTCGGGCAGCTACACCCTGACGCTCACCACGGAAAAGCTGACCAAGCAAACCAGCAACACCGACGGCCGCGCCAAGGTCGCTGAATACACGCTGCTGTATGACGTTCGCTACCGCATCAGCCGCCCGGACGACGCCGAACCCGCTCCCGAGCAGAAACTGTCGCTGCGGCGCAGCTACCAGTACGACACCACCGCCATTGTCGGGAAGAGCGAGGAAGAAGAAACCCTGATCCGCGAGCTCTACGCGGATGCCGCCCAGCAAATCCTGAGACGGCTCAGCTTCTTCAAGCCTGCGCCAACGCCTTCTTCCCCATGAAATGCGACGCCCGCGCCCTGCCCCGGCAACTAAAGGTTCTCAAGCCTGTCTACGTCATCCACGGTGACGAGCCGCTGCTGGCGCAGGAGTCGCTGGATGCGCTGCGCGCCGCCGCCCGCAAACAGGGATTCACCGAGCGCGACCGCCACGATGTGGGCAAAGAGTGGGACATGGCGCTGCGCAGCTGTGACACTTTGTCGCTGTTTGCCGACCGCAAGATTCTTGAACTGCATGCCCTGAACAAGCCGGATGCCGCCGCCGGCAAGGCGCTGGACGCCTTCCTCAAAAATCCTCCCGACGACATCCTGTTGCTGATCGTACTGCCACGCCTGGATGCCGCAGCGCAGAAAGCCGCCTGGTTCAACCGCTGCGATGCGGTCGGCGTCACGGTCAGCTGTCAACCGCTTACCAGCCGGGAACATCGCGATTGGCTGGTGGAGCGGCTGGGCCGCCAGCGGCTGACCGTGACCGAGGATGCCCTGACCTGGCTGGCCGGGCAGACCGAAGGCAACCTGCTGGCCGCCGACCAGGAGGTGCTGAAACTGCACATGCTGTTCGGGGAAGGAAGCATTGATCTGGCGCAGGTCCAATCCGCCGTGGGCGACAGCGCCCGCTTTACCCTGTTCGATCTGACCGACACCGCGCTGGCGGGCGATGCCGCCAAGACGGCGCGTATCTTTTTCAGCCTCAAGGCCGAGGGACTGGCCGAAAGCCTGATCCTGTGGACACTGTCACGCGAGATCCGCTCCCTGCTGGCCTTTGCCGAAGGCCAACAGCAAGGCACGCCTCCGGCGCAACTGTTCCAGCAATTGGGTATCTGGGCAAAGCGTCAGGGACTGGTCAGCGCGGCGCTGCGCCGCCTGCCGCCCGCCACGCTCAAGCGCCTGAATAACGAGCTGATGGAGGCCGACCTGGCCATCAAGGGCCAAAGCCCTGACAGCGCCTGGGATATACTGCTGCGCCTCAGTCTGGACCTGGCGGGAGTGCGCCTGTTCGATGCCGTTATCTGACCCGGAATTCCGTCGTCTGTCCCGTCTGGTATACCGTGACGTGGCGGTCGATACCGTTGGCAACCTGCTGCTGTGCCTCGGCCTGTACCTGGCGTTCAGCGAGGGCGCGCGCGGCTTCCCGCTTTGGCTGCAAAGCCCGGCCATCAAGGCGGCGCTGATCGCTACCGGCCTGATGAACCTGCGCTTCCTCGGCAACCGTATCCGCCGCCTGCGGCAATGGCAGGCCGAACGACGGGAGCGCGACAACCCCTGAGTCCTCCCGCCGGCTTGCCATTCCCCGGCAACTGGTGAATGATGCCCCAACCGGAAAACAGACAAGAACATAACCCGCATGAAAGAAGACCAGGATACCTCCAGCATTTCCTTCACCGCCCACTATACCGGCTTTGTCTGGTATCGCTTCGGCCTGTCGCATCCGGCCTTCGCCACCCGTCAGGGCTGCGCTTATTTCCAGTTCCTGCGCCCCTTTGAAGTGGCCGCGCGCAAAGTGATCGGCTCGGATATCAAGACGACGCTGCTGCAACGTCATCACCTGATTGACCATGAGCTGGAACAGCTGATCGGGAAATACCCTGACATCCAGATTGTGGAGCTGGCCTGCGGCCTGTCTCCGCGCGGCTGGCGCTTCCACCGCGACCATCCGTCCATCACCTATGTGGAAGCCGACCTTCAGGAGATGGCGGCCCGCAAGCAGGCCCTGCTGCGTGAGCTTCACTCACTGGACGAACGCCACACGGTTCAGGTCTGCAATATCCTGATCCAGGACGCTCCGGAAAGCCTGGAATCCTTGCTGAAGCGCGAGCTGGATCCGGCCCGCCCGGTGGTGGTGATTACCGAAGGCCTGGTCAACTATTTCCGGCTAGAAGAAATCAGCGGCTTCTGGTCGCGGCTGGCGAAAGTCCTGCAAGACTTTCCCATGGGTTTCTATCTCACCGACATTTATCCGCAAGTCACCCGCCACCGCTTCTTTCACTGGATCCAGATGGCGAACAAGACCCTGAAGCTGTCGTCGCGCAGCAACTTTACGATGCATTTCGAGCAGCCCGAGGAAGCGCAATCCTGCCTGCAGCATTGCGGCTTCGATACCGTGACCGTCTTCAACCCGGACGAAACGCCCGGTGACCGGTTGCCGAAAGCGGACGGAGGCTCGCTGGTCTGGGTGATCCGCTCGGAAATCTGAATCCTGACTCGCCCAATAAAAAGGCCGGACAATGTCCGGCCTTTTTATTGGGCGTCGGGTCACTCAGGGCGCACCGGTCGGACGAACGCCGGAGTGCGGCAGCGGCGTGCAGTACGCGGGGTTGTCCAGTAGCTTCTTCAGCTCCTCGGCGATGGCGAAGCTGCCATGCAGGAAGAAGCAACGCAGCCAGCCGTCACCCTGATCAATCACCATCGTTTCAATACGCAACGGCGAATCCGGCAGGCACAGGATCAGGTCCAGCGTATGCTCGCGGACAGAAAGCAGCGGGTGCTCGTGGCGCAGCAGGCAGCCAAAGAAGTTGAGATCGACAATTTCCACCGGCGAGTCAATCTGCGGCATGCCGTCCAGATGCGAAAAACTGACCACCTGCCCCGCCTGGTTGTGCGGGCGGTAGCGCAATTCACCCCGGCGATCCATGTTCAGGCATTCGTCGCGGGTGAGGGTGTCAATACCGGGCACCTGGCCGACATCTTCATTGCGCAAGAAAGCGCTGAACATCGACACCGACTCCTCGCGCTTTTCCAGTTGCGGCACGTGGTCGGAGCCGCGAACCAACGCAAAGGTGGCGTTGGGGCAACGGGTCGCGTACAGGGCATTCTCATACGGCAGCGTGAAGCTGTCGTAGTCTCCCGTCGCCACCAGCGTCTTGCAGGTCGGATAACCCAGCACTTCCTCCACCTGCAACAGGCGATTGGCGTTGATGCGGTAGCGCGCCTGTTCGTTTTCGGAGAAGTTCTTCATTTGACGATGGAACAAGCGACGTGTGATGTCGCTGATGCCGGTTTCCTTCAGGCGGGCATGGTTCACCAGGTACAACACCACCGCCTGGCCGAACTCATCCATCCGGCCCTCATCCAGCACCTTCAGCGACACTTCCAGCAGCATGCGCCACGACTTGCGCGGGCGGGTCAGCGTGCCGGTCAGGATCAGGCGGTCGATACGGTCAGGATGCTTGAAGGCGTAGGTGCCGGCCACAACCGAGCCCAGGGACAACCCCATCACCGACACCTTGTTCAGTCCTTCGTGCTCCACCCACTGGAACAGCAGGTCGGCCAGGTCTTCCAGCCCCAGTTCGGGGGCCAGCTGGCTGTTGTTGCCCAGGGACGGCAGGTCAATCAGGATGACCGGCACAACCTGCAGCACTTCTTCCACGCAGAACTTGTAGGAATTGAAATTCTGGAATGCGCCGCCCAGCACAATCAGCGGGTCGGCGGTACATCCTTCGGGTCCGGCAAAGGCCAGATAATCCACTCGCCAGCGTCCAATCATGGTGACGCGAGGCTCTTGCTTGAGCGACTGTCGGTGATAGGTTTCAAAAACCGGCATGCATACCTCTGTTATTTTTTATTTCAGCCCGCCAACTCAGGGGGACAGGTTTATCAGATTATGCCCGGATGCTACAACGAAAGCCTTACCGATGGTACCTTTTGGACCTTGAGCTGTTTTTTTTGTACAACAAAACAACGATATTCGCCCGGCCTCCGGACTTGCGTATAATTGACCGATTGACCTCTAAGAGATTAAACCCCTGATGGACATCGATGCCTACATGCAGAACCTGGGTGAGGCAGCCCGCAATGCATCCCGCGCCATGGCACGGGCGCACACCAACGCCAAGAACGCCGCGTTGCAAGCCATCCATCGCGCTCTCGGCGAGAACCGCGACATCATCCTCGCCGCCAACGCCCGCGACATGGAAGCGGGCCGCGCCGCGAATCTGGAGGCGGCGCTGCTGGACCGGCTGGAGCTGACACCCTCGCGCTTCGAAGGCATGCTGGAAGGGCTGCGCCAGGTCATCGCCCTGACCGATCCGGTAGGCGAAATCACCGATCTCGCCTACCGCCCCACCGGCATCCAGGTCGGCAAGATGCGCGTGCCGCTGGGCGTCATCGGCATCATTTACGAATCCCGTCCGAACGTGACCCTGGAGGCGGCCGCTCTCTGCCTGAAATCGGGCAACGCCACCATCCTGCGCGGCGGTTCGGAGGCCATTCACTCCAACAAGGCCATTGCGGTCGCCATCCAGTCGGGACTGGCCGTATCCGGCCTGCCGCCGACTGCCGTGCAGGTGGTCGAAACCACGGATCGCGCCGCCGTCGGCCGGCTGATCACCATGCCGGAATACGTGGACGTCATCGTCCCGCGCGGCGGCAAGAGTCTCATCGCCCGTATCTCGGCCGAAGCCCGTGTACCGGTCATCAAGCATCTGGACGGCAACTGCCACGTCTATATTGACCGGGAAGCCAACCTGAACAAGGCGGTCATCGTGGCGCTGAACGCCAAGACCCATCGTTATGGCGTCTGCAACGCCATGGAAACCCTGCTGGTGGACTCGCCGATCGCCGGAGAAGTGTTGCCGCAACTGGCGCAACTCTATGCCGACAAGGGTGTGGAACTGCGCGGCTGCCCGCGCACCGCCGCGTTGCTGGAGTGCAAGGAAGCGACCGAGCAGGACTGGTATGAGGAGTATCTGGCGCCGGTGCTGGCGGTCAAGATTGTCAGCGGCATCGACGAAGCGATCGAGCACATCAACAAATACGGTTCGCACCACACCGACGCGATTGTCACCGAGAATTTCACCAAGGCCCGCCGCTTCCTGGCCGAAGTCGACTCCAGCTCGGTCGTGGTCAATGCTTCAACCCGTTTCGCGGACGGTTTCGAGTACGGACTGGGTGCGGAAATCGGCATTTCCACCGACAAGATCCACGCCCGCGGCCCCGTTGGACTGGAAGGCCTGACCTCGCAGAAATGGGTTGTGCTGGGCGACGGCCACATCCGCGGCTAAAGCCTCCCTCAGGCGCCGGGGGCCTCCTCCCCCGGCGTTACCGGTAACAATACGCTGACGGAAAACCCGCCCGCCAAACGGTTGGCGAAACGTATTTCCCCCCGGTGCAACCGGACAATCCTTCCCACAATTTCCAGACCCAGTCCGGTCCCCTGGATATCGCGGGGCGCCGCCCGTACAAAACGTTGACTGATCTGGGACAACTTGTCTTCCGGAACTCCCGGCCCCGAGTCTTCCACCTGGATCATCAGGCCTTCCCGTTTCAGGGACATGGCTATCCGGATGGATCCGTTCTCGGGCGTATAATTCACAGCGTTTTCCAGCAAGTTGCGCACCAGAACGGCCAGTAAATCAGCCTGCCCGGGCACGGATGGCAAATACTCGCCCGCCTCCATCACCAGCTCCAGCCGCTTCCCTTCCAGGACGGGACGGAATTCCTGCACCAATTGCAGGACGATATGCCGTAAATCAACGGCCGCCACCTCCATCACCAGCGCGTCGGACGCGTCCAGCCTGGCCATCATCAATAATTGCTGGACGACGCGGGTGTTGCGATCGACACCCAGAATCACCTTTTCCAGACTGCGGTTCTTGCGCTCGGCATCCGGGTATTGCAGGGCGTTCTGCGCATGCAGCCGGATGATGCTCAGGGGTGTCCGCAGTTCATGGGCGGCGTCGGCGATAAAGGCGCGCTCGCGCTCAACCCCCTGGGTCACCCGGTCAAATAAGTGATTGATGGCTTCGGTGACCGGCCGTATCTCCTCCGGCTCGTCATTCAACCGGATTACCTGCAGGTGATCGAGGCGACGCTCACTGATATTCCGGCGCAACTCCTCCAGCGGCGACATGTCGCGCACCAGCCGCTGACGCAACAGCACGATGGAGACCAGCAAGCTGGCCAGCAGCCCCACCAGCAGCGAGGCCGCCACATTCAGCGAAAGTTCGCGACGGATATCGGTCCGCTCCCCCACCATCAGCCAATACCGGTTCGACGGCAGGTACGTGGTGTAGACATGCCAGACCTTGCCATCGCGACGGGCGATCAGAAAGCCGGGCTTCAGCTCGGCAAAGGCCTCTTCCGGCGCACTGACGCTGCGGAAGAGTTGCAGTCCCTCCGCCGACCAGACTTGTACCGCCACTTTTTTGGTGTAGGAGGTGTTGTAAGACTCCTCGTCGCTCTCGGTGGGCTTGGGCTCCCGGGACAGGGCCTGCTGCAGCAACGGCCAGTCATGGTCATGGGCCGGCAGCGACAACATGCCCGCCAGCACGTGCGCTTCTTCCACCAGTTGGGCGTCGAACATCTCATCAATTTCATGCCGGGCGGTAAAGAATCCGAGCACGACGCTGATGACCAGCGCCAGACCGATGATCAGCAGGAACGAGCGGGTCAGTCGCGCCTTGATCGAGTTCATCATCACGGCTGCGGTCCGCCTTCCACCATGTAGCCCACGCCGCGCACGGTCTTGATCAGTTCGGGATACAGCTTCTTGCGCAAATGATGAATGTGTACCTCCAGCGCATTGCTTTCCACTTCTTCGGACCAGCCGTACAGACTTTCCTCCAGCTGGGATTTGGAAAGGATGTGACCGGCATGCATGCATAACTCCTTCAGCAGCAAAAACTCGCGACGCGACAGCACCACCGGAGAGCCGTCGCATAAGACCTGATGATTTCCCGTATCCAGAACAATCCTGCCGATCGACAACTGGTTGGATGGCCGCCCGGACGCCCGGCGGGTCAGTGCGCGGACACGCGCCATCAACTCGGCCAGATCAAACGGCTTCAGCAAATAATCATCCGCCCCGGCGTCCAGGCCCGCCACGCGGGCATCCAGGGCGTCACGCGCCGTCAGGATCAGGACCGGCAAAGGCGTCTGGCGGGCGCGAATCCGGGCCAGCACTTCCATGCCATCCATGCGCGGCAGCCCCAGATCCAGCAGCAGCAGATCAAAGTCGCTGGCCTCCAGCGCATGCAGGGTGGAAACTCCGTCCTTGTACCACTCCACCACGTATCCCTGCAGGGCCAGCGCTTCCTGCAATCCTTCGCCCAGCAAAATATCGTCCTCAGCCAACAAGATGCGCATAGGATGCCTCCCCGGTTCAATAAGACTGACCTTAACCGATCATGCGGCCCCCGTCACGACCACGCAGGCAAATCCCGGCCGCCGCCTACCTTGTCTGCGCCACCGCCCTGCGCTAGGCTGGCCTGAATCGGACAACGGCTATCCCATGACACCTCTGGCTTACCTCGGCGGCTCTTTCGATCCCGTGCATCAGGGCCATCTGCACACCGCGAAGGAACTTCTGCGGCGCTTCCCTTTCGAGCATCTGACACTGCTGCCCGCCGCCCGATCGCCGCTGAAGGAAGCAGGCACACCGTTCCGCCATCGCCTGGCCATGCTGCAACTGGCGATCGCCGGAGAGCCGCGTCTCGCTGTGGACGATCGCGAGGCGCGCCGGCCACCGCCGTCCTTTACCATAGACACCCTGGCCGAGCTGCGCCGCGAGTCCGGTCCGGAACGGCCGCTCGTGTTCATCATGGGCCTGGACAGCCTGCTGGCGATCAACCGTTGGCATCGCTGGCGGGAGCTGACCGCTTTTGCCCATCTGCTGGTGGTCACCAGACCGGGCTGGCGCGCCGATTTCGTCGGAGAAATCGCGGAATGGCTGGCCGCCCATAGGGCCGACGACCCGCACATGCTAGAATGCGCGGCTAATGGCCGCATCCTGCTGGCCGAAACCACCCCGCACGCCGTCAGCAGCACCGCCATCCGCGCCGCGCTGCATCAGGGAGCCGCACCCGAATCGCAGCCCCTTCCGGCGGCGGTGGCCGGTTATATTCGCGAAAACCACTTGTACGGAGTCTCTCCCCCGCATGAATCCCGCACTGACTTCTGAGGATCTGGTCAAGGTCGTCCAGGACGCCCTCGCCGACATCAAGGCCCAGAACGTATTGACACTCGATGTCCGCAAGCTGACCGGCCTCGCCGATTACATGGTCATCGCCAGCGGCACCTCCACCCGTCACGTCAAATCCCTGGCCGACAACGTTGTGGTCAAGTCCAAGGAAGCCGGCGTCCGCCCGCTCGGCGTCGAGGGTGAACGCGATGCCGAGTGGGTGCTGATCGACCTCGCCGGCGTCATCGTCCACGTGATGCTGCCCGCCACCCGCAAGTTCTATGATCTGGAACGCCTGTGGACGGTGCCCGAAGGCAAGACCGCCGAAGCCTGATGCGCATCCGCTTGCTGGCTGTCGGGCAGAAAATGCCCGACTGGGTCACCGAAGGCTATCAGGAATACGCCAAGCGCCTGCAGGACGATGTCCGGCTGGAACTGGTGGAAATCCCGGCCGCCAAGCGTGGCCGCAACCATGAAGTCGAGTTGTGGAAACGGCAGGAAGCCGAGGCGCTGCAAGCGGCGATCCATCCTTCCGACCGCATCGTGGCGCTGGATGTGCTGGGTAAGCCGTGGTCCACCGAAGACCTGCGCGACCGCACGGCGCAATGGCTTCAGGGCGGGCAGAACATCGCGCTGCTGGTCGGCGGGCCGGATGGGCTGGATCCGGAGCTGATCCGCATGGCCAGTGAACGCTGGTCGCTGTCGGCGCTGACGTTGCCGCATCCGCTGGTGCGGATTGTGGTGGCGGAACAGATTTACCGCGCCTGGACCCTGCTGAAGGGACACCCCTACCACCGCTGAGCGATCATGGCCCCGAAAAAGCACCTCAAGGACAGCCAGCTTGAAGCCGCCCTCTTCCGGCGGCGGGCGCAAGTGGCGGGCCTGATGGTGTTTCTGGCCTTTTCACTGCTGATTGTCCGCTACGGCTGGCTGCAGATTGTGCAGCATGAACGCTACCAGACCCTCTCCGACAATAACCGCATCAAGCTGCAGGCGATCGCACCGCCGCGCGGCTATATCTATGACCGCAACGGCGTACTGCTGGCCGACAACCGTCCGGCCTTCACCGCCACCCTCAACCGAGAAGAAGCCAGGGACATCAACGACACGCTGGTACGGCTGGCGCCGGTGCTGCAGCTCAGTCCCGACGATATCCAGCGCTTCCGCACCCGGCTGAAGACCGCCAGCCCGTTCGAGAACATTCCCGTCAAGATCAACCTCAGCGAGGCTGATATCGCCCGCTTCGCTGAAGTGCGTTTCGACTTCCCCGGCATTGATATCGAGGTCAAGCAGGAACGCTACTATCCGCATGGCGAACTGTTTGCGCATGCCTTGGGCTATGTCGGCCGTATTTCGGAAGATGAGGCCGGCAAGATCGATCCGGCGGTCTACAGCGGCACCGATCTGATCGGCAAAACCGGCATCGAGAAGTTCTACGAAAAACTGCTGCAGGGTCGTCCCGGCTATCAATACATCGAAGCCAATGCCCACGGCCAGATGCTGCGTCCGCTGGACCGCACCGCCCCCACGCGCGGCGATGATCTGGTGCTGCACCTCGACTACGGTCTGCAAAAGCTGGCCACCGAGCAACTGGCCGGACGCCGCGGCGCGATCGTGGCCATCGACCCGGACAGCGGCGGCGTCATGGCGTTCGTCAGCTATCCCAGCTTTGACCCCAATGCCTTTGTCGACGGAATTCCTTACAAGCTGTATACCGAATGGCGGGACCATCCTGACAGGCCGCTGTACAACCGGGCTTTGCAAGGCATCTATCCGCCCGGCTCCACCATCAAGCCGTTCTCGGGTATGGGCGGGCTGAATTACGGACTGGTGGACTGGGACTTCAAGATCAGCGATCCCGGCTATTACCACCTGCCCGGCGACACCCACATTTTCCGCGACTGGAAAAAGAATGGTCACGGCACCGTCAACCTCCACAAGGCGATTGAACAGTCCTGCGATACCTACTTTTACCAACTGGCCGCCCGCATCGGCGTCGACCGCTTCCATGACTGGATGCAGCAATTCGGCTTCGGCCAATTGACCGGTATCGATCTGGTCAGTGAAAAGAGCGGAACCCTGCCTTCCACCGCCTGGAAACGCAGCAAACTGAAAGCTCCGTGGTATCCGGGGGAAATGCTGTCCGTCGGCATCGGTCAGGGTTATTTCACCGTTACGCCGCTGCAACTGGCCATGGCGACCGCCATCATGGCCAACAAGGGCCGCCATATCACGCCACACTTGCTCAAGAGCGTCACCGGTCCCTTTCCTTTTACGCCGGCCAACCAGCCGGACGGCCATGTCGCCTTCAACGGCAATCCCGTTGAATGGGATCGCATGCACGACGCGATGAAGGCGGTCGTTCATGGCAACGGTACCGCCACCAGCCTGCGGCGCGGGCTGGAAGGCTACGAAATTGCCGGCAAGACCGGAACCGCCCAGGTCAAGGGCATCAAACAGGGTGAAAAATACAGCGAGGCCCGCCTCGACCCGCGCCACTGGGACCATGCCTGGTTCATGGGCTTCGCGCCGGCGGACAAGCCCAAGGTGGCGCTTGCTGTGCTTGTGGAAAACGGCAAGCACGGCGGCAGCGCGGCCGGCCCCATCGCCCGCGCTATGTTCGATTATGTCGTTCACGGCACGGTTGCTCCCGCTCCGAAAATCATGCCCCCGGTCGAGAGTACACTCCCGGCGGGAGCCGCCGCCCCCACGACCCCGCCCCCGGTCGCCGATCCCGGAGTCATCGAGTGAACGACCAGAACCAGTACCGCTTCCAACGGCAGGCTCCCCAGGACGGCTCCCGTTTCACCGGCCCCTCACCGCTATGGGCGCGCCTGCATATCGATGTCCCCTTGCTGGTTGCCTTATTGCTGACGGCGGTGATTGGCCTCATCGAGCTTTACAGCGCCACAGGCCGGAACTGGTCATTGCTGCTGAAACAGGTTGCCAGTTTCGGCATGGGTATCGCCGTACTGCTGTTCATGGCGCAAATCCCGCCACGTATTTACCAGGCCTTCTCGCCCTGGCTTTTTGGCGCGGTGATGGTACTGCTGGTGATGGTGGCCCTGTTCGGAACGGTCGCCATGGGCGCGCGGCGCTGGCTCACCATTCCCGGCGTCACCCGCTTCCAGCCCTCGGAGTTCATGAAGCTGGCCATGCCGATGATGATGGCGTGGTATCTGGCGGGACGACCGCTGCCGCCAACGCTGAAGGTTGTCGCGCTATCGCTCATCCTGATTCTGGCCCCGGCGCTGCTGATTGCGCGCCAGCCCGACCTCGGCACCGCCATCCTCGTCAGCGCCAGCGGATTTTTTGTCCTTTTCCTGGCGGGGCTACCCTGGTGGCTGATGCTGCTGGGGCTGGGCAGCGCCGTCGCGATCGCCCCGTTTGCCTGGCATGCGCTCCATGATTATCAGAAGCAGCGCATCCTGACCCTGTTCGATCCGGAGGCCGACCCGTTGGGCACCGGCTGGAACATCATCCAGTCCAAGACCGCCATCGGCTCGGGCGGACTGCTGGGCAAGGGCTGGCTGAAGGGATCCCAGGCCCATCTGGAGTTCCTCCCGGAAGGCCACACCGACTTCGTGATCGCCGCCTATTCCGAGGAGTTCGGACTGATGGGCATTCTGGTGCTACTGGCGCTTTACAGCTTCATCCTGACCCGCTGCCTGTATATCGCCACCACTGCCACGGACTCCTACAGCCGCCTGCTGGCGGGCTCCATCGCCCTTTCGTTTTTTGTTTATGTCTTTGTGAACGCCGGAATGGTGAGTGGTATAGTCCCCGTCGTCGGCGTTCCCCTGCCCTTCATCAGTTACGGTGGCACCGCCATCATCACCCTGATGACCGGTTTCGGCATGCTGATGTCCATTCATACCCATAAAAAGCAGCTGTAACAGGATACCTTCATGATGCCTTTCCGCTTCCTTCCCGCACTGCTGTCGCTGCTGTCCGTATCGCCCGCCCATGCCGGGGATTTTGACCAGTACGAAGAACTGCAAGCGCTGATCGGCAGTCTGGAAAAGGAAGGCGTTTATCCGCCCGGTGAGTTGACAGCCGTTTTCACCAACGTCAACCGCCAGGACAAAGCGCTGGAAGCAATCGGTCGCCCGGCCGAAAAGACCCGGGAATGGAAAAGCTATCGCCCCAACTTCGTGAATGACGAGCGAATTCGCAAGGGTGTGGACTTCTGGAACAAATACAGCACGGAACTGGACGCAGCGTCGCGCCAATTCGGCGTGCCGCCGGAAATCATCGTGGCGATCATCGGGGTAGAGACCAAATATGGCGGCAACAAGGGCAGCTTCAGGGTGCTGGATACATTGTCCAGCCTCGCCTTCGATTACCCGCCGCGGGCTCCGTTTTTCCGCAAGGAGTTGCGCACTTTTCTGGTGCTCGCCAAAGAGCAGAAGCTCGATTTGCTCAACACCTACGGTTCCTATGCCGGAGCGATGGGCTTCCCCCAGTTCATGCCGTCCAGCTGGCGCAACCTGGCCGTGGATTACAGCGGTGATGGCAAGACCGACCTGATCAACGATCCCGTGGATGCTATCGGTTCGGTGGGCAACTATTTTCTGGCCAACGGTTGGAAAAGCGGGGAGCCGGTCGCGGTGCGCGCCCGGATTATTGCCGACAATTATGACGAGGCCAGCACTACCGAGCTGAAAACCACCACCACGCTCAATGACCTGGCGTCCAAGGGATTAGCCCCGCGCGACGGCGATTTCCCTCCTGACTCCGCCGTGGCGGGGTTACGGTTGCAGGGTGAAAACGGTGCCGAATTCTGGGTCGCGTTCAACAACTTCTTTGTCATCACCCGCTACAACCGCAGCCACCTTTACGCCATGGCGGTTTACCAGTTGGCCGAGTCTATCCGGGCGGCCCGATCCCCCGCCGCGCCGTCGCCGACAGCTTCTTGAAACGATATCTATTTCAGACTGTTTTTCATACTTTGTTGCAATTTTGGCACGCTTTAAGCATATTGAAATTGTCTAATTCATGACCGAATTTAGACAAGCCAGGAAAAAACAGGTAGGATGCCTGCATCGCCGCCCAGCAACACCAATAAAAAAACGGGCAAATTCGTTCAACTACATGTCTAGGAGTCAAAACCGATGACATATCAAAATCCGCTGATTCGTGCGGGTGTTGGCCTCCTCGTTGGCGCTGCCCTTGTCGCCTGTAGCCATACCCCACCCCGTGCAGCCGGCAATGCTGCAGGTTCTCCGGCCAAAATCGCCAAAGGCGATTATGTGGTCAATGAGGATGGCCCTCCCGCCTATCGCCTGTCCGAAAAGGAACTGGCGATGCTGCAGGACGCCGTACCCGTGGATGAGCCGATGAGCCGCTATGGCAACACCAGTCCGTATACCGTTCTGGGTGAGACGTATCATGTCATGGCCAGTGCCCAGAATTTCCGCCAGAGCGGCCGCGCCTCCTGGTATGGCAAGAAATTCCACGGCCAGCGTACATCCAGCGGTGAACGTTACGACATGTACAGCATGACCGCCGCTCACAAGAACCTTCCCATTCCGTGTTATGTGCGCGTCACCAACAAGGACAATGGCAAGAGCGTTATCGTGAAGGTCAACGACCGTGGTCCGTTCCATTCCGACCGCATCATGGATGTCTCCTTCGCCGCTGCCGCCAAACTGGGCATGCTCGACAACGGCACCGCAAACGTCAGCATCGAAACCATCAATCCGGCCAAGGTTCTGAAAGAACAAACCATTATCGCCAAGGCCGAAAAGCCGGCCGAAATGAAGTTCTTTGTTCAGGCCGGCGCCTTTGGTAATCGCGACAACGCTACCGCCCTGCAGGCTCGCCTGCTGGAGCTGGCCAGCCTGCCGGTGAACATCCAGACTTCGGATGACCCCATGCCGGTACATCGTGTCCAGATCGGCCCGTTCGATGACGAAGCCACGGCCGAGAAAACCACTCGCCTGTTGCGCGAGGCCGCTGTCGGCTCGCCGATCATCGTCAAACGCTGATCCCTCAGGCAATAAAAAAGGGCGGAATATCCGCCCTTTTTTATTGCCGCACGCCGGGCCTACTTGAAGCCCAGCATCAACTGCAGCCAACCGGCCAAGGCGCCGGTCACACCGCCCAGCACCACCAGAATCCACTCATCCTCCCGAAAGGCCGGGCGCAACAGGTTCTGGAACTCGGTGGGAGTCAGTTTCTTCATCCGCTCCAGAAACAGCTCATTGACCTTCTCGGCTCGGCTCTCATTCAGACCCGGATCAGAAATCGGCCCCATGGTTGCTTCAATCGACTTGTCGATGATGGTGTCCTTCAAGCGGGCATACTCCTCCCAGCCCATGGTCATCTGGATGGCGGTCCGGACCAGCGGACTGTCCAGCATCTTGCTGACATGACGCTTCACCACTTTGCGCGTCTTGTCCGCTTTTGGCCCGAACATCATCTCGGTCATGATCTGCTTGATGGTGAACAGCTCACGGGTACTGATATGGGCGAAAACTTCTGAAACCTCTTTTTGACGGCGCATGAATGCCCCATGCCACGTCCAACCCAACACCGGAATGCGCTTGGGTTCGATCGGATTGAAAACCATCCAGATGGCGATCCAGTTGGTCAGCAAGCCCCAGAAAGCCGCCCAGAACACCAGCGTCCAGTGCCAGGGCACCACCAGCCAGACGCCCATCTGCACGCAGCCAAAGAACGCACCGATGGCGGCACTGATGTGCCAGATGAAATCAATTTCCTTCTGCCCGACACGCAGGAACATCCGCACCATCAGTTCACGATCGTTTTCCATCTGCCGGACAACCATTTCCCGCATGTCCACCAGATTCTCGACGTTGAAGGTCAACTCCGTCACCAGGCTGTCCATGACCCCGGGAACTTGCTTGCGCACATGCTGGTAAATACGGCGCTTGATCGCCATGGGCAGGTTTTCCCACAATGTGGCGTTCCGCTCCGACATCACCTCGTCAATCAGTTCTTCCACGTTGTCCATCATGGATTCACTGATGAACTCGGCCATTTCATCCGGCTTCATCTCCCGGAAGAACTCATCCAGTGATCCGATCTTGGACAACGACTGATCCACCAGGATGCCCGAAATCTTCCCTGCCTTGCGTGGAACAATGCCTTGCCACCCCAGCGGGATCGGCCCCAGCTTCACGCCGATAAAACGGATGGGATAGAACACCATCTTCAACGCCATCCAGACGTGTATCCAGGTTACGAAGGAGGCCACCGGCGCGATGGTAATGAATCCCCAGAAATCGGGTCTGGAAACCAGTTGCTGCCAGAGTGAGACGTCAGTCATAAATAAGGCTGCCTTTCGGGTTGATCATGATCCGGATAGGGTCCGGCGGGCCGGACCCGCAAAGCGGTGTCAGCGCCCCACCCGCCTAGAAAATCTTGAGGCTGATGGAGTAACTGAAAAACGGCGTCGGCTTTGAGCGTAACCGGGCGCTGCCGGATGTCTTGGACTCCCCCGCACCCAGTCCGACAGAGAATACGCGTAACGTATTCGGTGTAATCCACTGATAAGAAACATCCGCCCCGGCGCCCATCCGGTTTATCTTCTTGCCATTCAGGCCATCGCCAATCACCTGGCCGGCAAAAATTCCCAGCTGGTAACCGTCCTCATTAATCCCGGCTGTCAGCGGGTGCCGCCAACCGGCGTTAAAGGCGGCCCCCTGGTTATTGGCCATGAAGCGGCCGGCCCGGGCATAGAAGACACCATTCGGGGTCAACAAGGTGCCATTGAGATTGATCATGTCATTGAATACGCCAACCCCTGCAAATCCGGACCCGGGCTTGAACTTGGCAAAGTCAGGCTTCGGCATGGAAATCTTGGGCATGGTCAGGGGATGACGCTTGAAAAATCCCGGAGGCTCGGCAACCGGCAAACGGTCTGCCGGGTAGGGAATCTCGGTTGGAGCCGCCGCAGCCGTGGCGGCCTGAGGCGCACTTGCCGGGTCGGGAGCGGCGGTCGCCGCAGCAGGCTGTTCAGTCGCATCATTTGACGGAGCAGGTTGCTGACCGGCTTCATCGGCAAATACCGCTCCGGCCATCAGCACGGAAAGAAAGGCCAACACTGGAGCACGGGGATGAAACATGCGGAATTCCTCTAGAAACGCTACTTTTTATTATCAACCGGTGATGATAAAGCCAAGCGCGCCATTTAGGCAGCACTCAGACGTTATTTTTTCGTGGCGCAAAAGCCGGGATATCCGAAAATGGCGGGCGCCTTTCAGGCTTCCAGCCGGAAATTCAGGGCGAGCATTCGCTCCTTGAGCCAGGGGTCTTCAACGCCGACCAACCGAACCCGCCCGGATGAAAACTCCCGCCGCGGCCAGTAACCCTTGCGCAGGGCGTCAAACGCGCCCGGAAGCATGTCCCGCTCCAGCAACTCGCGGCGCAGGTCGGCATCATCCCGGCTTATCGGGTAAAACGCCTTGACCAGACTCGCCAACCCCGACCATCCCTGACCGCTTTCCACTATCTTTACCTCCGATAACGCCCGGCCGGTCAACGCCGGAGCTTCGGGTGGCGCAGTCCCCAGGAAATTCGACAAGGCTTCGGCCACCATCAGGCTTCCCCGCCATTTGCCTTCCTGGCTGTAACCCGCGATATGGGGAGTCCCGATCCGGATTTTCGCCAGCAACGCCCGATCTAGATCCGGCTCCTTTTCCCAGACATCCAGAACAACCTTACCCGGATCGAAACAACCCGACACGATCAAGGCCAACAAGGCGGCATTATCCACCACCGGACCACGACCGGAGTTGATCAGGACTTTCCCGGCAAACCGCGCCAGCCGGGAGCGATCCAGCAGATGGAAGGTAGGATGAGGACCGGCGTGGGTCAGCGGCGTATGCAACGACACCACATCCGCACGGTCGAGCAGAGTATCAATATCCACCTGCTCAACACCTTCAAGATCAACAAAGGGATCGCACCCCAGGACCCTGACTCCCAACCGTTGCAAAACGACCGCCAGACGGGCGCCGACGTTTCCCAAGCCGACAATCCCCATGACCTGCCGGTCCCAGTCCACGTCTCCACGCGCCCAAAGTTCAAACAGCGCGGCGATCACATATTCCACCACACTCATGGCGTTACAGCCCGGAGCCGAGGTCCAGGCAATGCCCTGCCCGTCCAGCCAGGCCGTATCCAGATGGTCCGTTCCGATGGTTGCGCTTCCCACAAACCGGACCCGGCTGCTGGCCAGGAGTGTTGCATTGACACGCGTCACCGAGCGCACCAGCAGGATATCGGCCTCCCTGACATCCTCCGGGCGCATCGACCGGCCGGGCAGACACACCAGCTCACCCATGGAGCCGAACAACTCCCTGACCAGCGACAGGTTCTCATCCGCAACGATTTTCATGCCTTTAATATCATCCTTCACACGTCCGGAAACCGACAGGCCCGACAATCCGGACGGCTCCGGGGAATGCCTTGTCGTGCCAATTACTTCACCATTTGCAGCCAAACAACCCTTTGACTGACGGAACGCCATATGCGTTAATCTGTATAGCTTTATACTTTTTATCTGCCATGCGGCCCGCTTTGCCCATGTGTACACAATTCAACCAGACCAATGCATACTATCATGAACAAGGGAATCTCGATTTTTGCCGGCTTTTTCGCAGCCATCGCCATTCAAAATGTCACGCTTGCCGCCGGGGAAAGCAGTGTACCTGCCGACCTGCAGGATCTGAAGTCAGATATTCTCAATCTGAACCGTGAAATTACCCAGCTTGAAAGCGAACTGCTCTATCCCAGCTCCAGCACCGCCATTCTGGTTGGGATCAACGCCGGCAGCCGCTTGAGACTTGTCGACATCAACGTCAGTGTGGATGACCAGAATGTCGGCTATCACGCCTATTCCGAACAGGAAACCGCCGCGCTTGGCAAGGGCGGTCTTCATCGCGTCTACATGGGCAATGTGACCAGCGGACAACACGTCCTCAAGGCCGTCATCAATGCCTACGACGCCCGCGGCAAGGACTTCCAGCGCACCGTTACTTACACCTTCAACAAGGGAAGCCTCCGCAAGATCGTTGAAGTCAAGGCCGCCGAGGATCCTTCCGGAGCCCAGCCCGCCGTTTTCACATTCAATGAGTGGGAAAGCAAAAACTAAGGCTGAGGGTTCAGGAACATAGCCAACATGAAAATCAGAACAAACCGAACATGGGGAGCAGGGCTCGCGGCCCTCGTTCTCGCTTCCGGAGCGGCGCAGGCCGTTGACTTGCGCAAACGCCTGGAGGTTTCCACCGACATCCGTGAACCTGTCTTCGGTGAAATTTATTACGACTATCACCTGGGACACCACTTTTCCGCCCTGAACAGCCTGATTGGCGCAAAACAGGCCGGCGTCTTCGAAATCGACGACCCGACGACGGAAATGCTTTTGGGGGATCTCTACACCGAATTCGGACTCCCCAGAGAGGGTGACGTCGCCATTTCCCGCGTTCAGGCCCAGGACATTCCCTCCAGCACCCGGAACATGCCCTGGTTGCGCTACGGCAAGCTGCTTTATCAGCTGGGAAATGATGCCCCGACCGAAAACTACCTTCGCAAACCGCCCTCCACCCTGACCAGCTATCAGGAGGCCGAGCGCCGTTTGATGCTGGCCAATATCCTGATCCGCAAGCGCTCCTTCAATGAAGCCATCAACATGCTCAAAAGCATGCCGGCCGAAGGCGCCATGGCCAATTACGGGGTCTACAACCTCGGGATTGCCTACTTGCAGGGTGATCAGCCGGAAGAAGGGCTTGCCCGTCTGGACAGCCTGGCGAACCAGAATGTCACCGATGAGGAAGGGCTGAACCTCAAGGACAAGGCCGCACTGGCCGTGGCTTACTATCATATCCAGAACGAAGACTACGAACTGGGCCGACAGTCCCTGCTGCGAGTCCGTCTGGAAGGCCCCTACAGTAACCAATCCCTGCTGGCGCTGGCCTACTCCCATTATCTTAACAAGGCATACGCTGAAACCCTGCCGGCCTGTCTGGAACTTCAGCGCCGCAACCCGGCAGACCCCGCTGTTCAGGAAGCCTTCCTGTTGTCCGCCCGTGTTTACGAGGAAATGGGCTTCAAGGCGCAGGCCCTGGCCGGATACCGGATTGCCAACAAGGTTCTTCGCGAGCAGTTGCTGCAGCTTGAAAAAACCAGTCTCAAGATTGACGGGGAAAACTGGCCCGACATCATGGCGCCCAGGCAGGTAAATACCGAAGATCTGGATCCGCTGAACGTCAAGCAGATCCCGGCCACCAATGACGCCATTACCGCCGGCCTGTTCGCCAAGCTGTTCGCCTCGCCCAAATTTAACGAGGGTTTCAGGCAATACCAGCAAGTCAGCCGTCTGGTGCAATTGCTTGAGGAGCGCCATCGCGACGTTGACGCCTTGCAGGAAATCGCCAAGACACTGGAAAACCGCAAGGATAACCTGTCTGTCTCCGCTGATCGCCAGCAAGCGCTGAAAGATCAGTATGTTGCGTTGATCAAACGCTGGCAGGATCTCCAGCTGCGTTTCAAGCAGATGAACTCCAGCGCGGAAGCCTATACGGATGCCGCCTCCCAAGCCGAAAATGCGCGCTTGCAGCAGTTGAACCGACTGGGCCGGAAGCTGCAGAAGCTCAAATCTGCGGGTACTGAACGGGATGTGCGCGACATTCAGGCCCGTCTTGACCGCCTGAAAAGCATCACCCTGTTTGAAATCGCCCGCCATGCCGCCTCGCGCGACGAGATTTTTGACAAGTTGCAGCAGTCCACTGCCCAACTGCGCCTGACCAAGAGCCGCCTGGCCGTTCTGGACAACCTCCTTTCCGACAATCAGCAAATTCAGAAAGCCGCTTACAGTCAGCGGCTGCCGATTCTGGAAAAGAAGATCAACGAGCTGGAGGTTCGCGTCACCGACGCCAAGGGGCAATACCGCGATTACCTCAAGAATCTGGCCCGTTCACTGCTCCAGGAACGCCGCGACACCCTGACCAATTATCTGGGGGAAACCTATCTTGGCACCGAGCGTGTCGAGAGTAAGCCCGCGCCCGCCGCCCCCACCGAAGAAAGCACTGGCAAATCATGATGAGTCCGAAAACCCTCTTCCGGTTGAGTCCGCTGGCTGCCGCCCTTTTGATGGGCGCGTGCAGCACGCTGCCTGAAGCCAGCTCTCCGCCCACCGCTACCCCGGGACAACCGGCAAATTCCAACCCGGGCGCTCCGGTGCCGGGGCCGCGCGCTACCCTGGCCAGCCTCGACAACATTACCATCAACATCCCCAAAATGGATGACCAGCTGGCCACAGCCCGTGTGCAGCTGCAAAAAGTTGAAGCCGGAAAGGCGCTGGCCACCGCTCCCGCCGTTGCGCAGGATGCAGCCGGGACTGCCGAGCCTCAGCCCCGATCGCTTGATGATCAGGTCAACGACAAACTGAATGAGAGCCTGTACCGGCAGATTCTGGAACAGGCCAAAAAGGCCCCCGATCCCGGAACCGCCAATGCCTACCTTCAGGTGGCCCGCAAGCTCAAGATGGGCAATGCCAAATTTGCCGCCGAGAAGGAAGAGGAAAAGCTGCTGCAGGACAGTATTGAGTTTTATCAGGATCTGTTGAAGCGTATGCCATCCACGGAGGCGCGCGCCGAAATCTATTACGATCTGGCAAAGACTTATGACCTGATGGGCAAGAAGGTTGAGTCTGCGGCCGCGCTCAAGGAGCTGGCGCAGAAATACCCCAAAAGCCCTTATCTGACCGAAGTGTATTTCCGACTGGCTGAAGAGTCTTTTGCGGGGAACCGCTTCACCGAAGCGGCTGGATATTACCAGAAGGTTCTCGACTCCAAGGACTCGACATTCCAGGACAGCGCGCTTTACAAGCGCGGCTGGGCGCTGTACCGCTCCTCCAACTTTGAAGATGCCCTGCCCCTGTTCTTCCGCTTTGCCGAAAAGATCATGGTCAAGCCGCACAAGACCAAACAGGAAGACGCCAAGCTGCAGGACTCCTACGACGTCATCAGCCTATGCTTCATGATGATGGATGGTCCGAAATCCGTTGACGAATACTTCACCAAGAACGGCGAGAAGTTTTACGAATCCGGTATTTATGCCAACCTGGCGCAAGCCTATCTGAACAAGCGCCAGTTCAGTAACGCCGCCGAAACGTATACGGCTTTCATCAACCGGCATCCGTTCGATCCCAGCGCGCCTGAACTCAGCACCGCCATTATCAACATTTACCAGCAAGGCGGTTTCCCGGCTCAGGTCATCATGGCCAAGGAAGAGTTCATCAACCATTACAATCCTGACGGCGCCTACTGGAAACAGGCAGATGAAGCCAGCCGTACCCGGCTTCGCCCGATCCTGGAAGGTCATATTATTGACCTCGCCAAGCACTATCATGCCTTGGCGCAAATGGACAACAATGAAGGCGATTACCTGAAGGCCGCGACCTGGTATCGCATGCATCTGGCCCTGAAGCCGGCGGAACAGGACGCCATCGCCATTAACGAGTTGCTGGCCGAAGCGCTTTACTCCGCCAAGCACTATGCGGAAGCCATTCCCGAGTTTGAAAAAACCGCTTACGAATATAACAATCCCAAGGGTGCTGACGCAGCCGCCTTTGCGCTGGTGAGTTATCAGGACTGGGATAAATCACTGGGTGTGGACGAAGCCGCCAAGCTGAAGCTGCTGCCGGCCCGGGTAGCGGCCGTCCTGAAGTTTGCCGATAAATTTCCCCAGGACTCCAACACCCCGAAGTTGATGCAGGGCATGATCCAGACGGTTTACGAACGCTGGAAGGATGCGGATGACGCCTCGAAGCCTTTGGTCAAGGATCTGGAAGCCGGCGCCGTGACTTACGCCGGACGTTACCCCCAGGATCCTGCTAGCGCCCTTCTGCTGCAAGGGATGACCAATCTGCACCTCCACTTCAAGGACTACGACAGCGCGGTCCGCACCGCCCAACTGCTTCTGGCCATCAACCCGCCGGTCGCCGAACCGCTGCGACTGGAAGCTGCCGGCGTAGTGGCGGACGCCCAGTTCGACCAAGGCAGATTCGCCGAAGCTGAAAAATCCTACCAGCAGGTGATGGCGTTCAGCATCCCCGATGCCAAGCTGAAGGCGCGTTATCAGGATCGTCTGGCGACCACCTATTATCGTCAGGCTGAAAAGCTCCGCGACGACAAGAATCCGGAAGAAGCAGCCGCTTTCTTCCAGAAAGCCGCCCAGGCATCGGTGGACACCAAGATCCGCACCTCTTCGGACTTTGACGCCGCTGCTGTTCTGTTGAATGGTGAAAAATACAAGGAAGCCATTCCGGTCCTGATTGCCTTCAAGCAGAAGTATCCGGATCACGCCCTCTCGGCGACCATTCCCGAGAAGCTGGCCCTGGCGTATGAAAAGTCCGGCGACATCCCTAACGCTGCCGCCCAGTATGAGGCTATAGCCGCCCGCGACCAGAAGAAGAGCCCGCAATCCGCGCGTGAAGCACTCTGGCTGGCGGCGGAAATGTATGAAAAAGGCAAGCAGCCTGACGCCGCGCTGCGGATCTACCGTCAATACGCCAACGACGCGTCCAATCCCGCCGATCTTCGCGGCGAAGCGACGTTCAAACTGTATAACCATGCAGTCGCCAACCAGCAACTACCGGAACAGAACGCCAATCTGAAGACCTTGGCCCAGCTTTACGAAAAACAGGCGACCGGAGCATCGCCGCGCATCAAGTATTTCGGCGCTTTGGCCAACTTCAAGCTAAGTCAGCCGGTATACGACGCCTTTATCGCGGTTCCCATCAAGCAACCGCTTAAACAAAGCATCCTGATGAAGAAGAAAGCCATGCAGGCGGCGTTGACGGCTTACAACAAGGTTGCCGCCATCGGTGTCGCCGAGTTCACCACTGCCGCCTATTACCAGCAGGGTGAAATCTACCGCATCATGGCCAACGACCTGCTGAAAAGCGAGCGCCCCAAAGGCCTGAGCGATCTGGAGCTGGAGCAATACACCATCTTGCTGGAAGAGCAGGCCGAGCCGCTCTCCGACAAGGCGATCGCCATTCATACTATCAACGCTGACCTTGTGAAGCAGGAAGTCTACGACGGTTATGTCCAGAAGAGCTTTGACGCCCTGGCCGAATTGTCACCCGGACGCTACAACAAGCACGAGCAACTGGAAGACTCGATCGATGAAATTTATTGATGACGCAAGCCTGATGGCCCGCAGATCATCCGGCATCTGCTTGCTGCTGGCGGGAGCCGCCCTCACCGGCTGCTCGTCCATGAAAAGCACACCCCAGCCCCAGACTCCTGCGGTAGAAATCCCGGCCCCCACGGCGGAAGAAATCAGCAGCGAGCCGGATCTGGAAAAATTGGCCCGGGAACGCGCCGCCAAGGGTGAAACGAAATCCAAGGATACCGAAGGCAAAGCCACTGTCGCGGGTGCGGATACGTCGCGCGGTCCTGAACTGGCCGCCCCGGTCGATGAAGGACAAAAGACATTGGCGCGCGCTCTGCAAGCCGATTATGACAAAGCCATCGGTCTGATGAAGTCGGGGCAGCTTGACGAGGCATTTGCACTGCTCGACGACATTCAGGGCAAAGCTCCGGCATTTTCGGGACCGGCCCTGAATCAGGCGTTGATCCGCCTGAAGCAACAAAAGCCCGCCGAGGCGCTGTTGCTGCTGAAAAAGGCAACCGGCATCAACGAGAAAAACCCCTACGCCTGGAACTTGACCGGCTTTACCGAAAAGCAACTGGGCCATTTCAAGAGCGCTCGTGAAGCCTACGAAAAGGCTTTGGCGCTTTCGCCGAACTACGGTAAGGCCCACTTTAATCTGGGCGTACTGGCGGACCTGTATTTGCTGGATCTGCCATTGGCGCTGCAGCATTATGAAGCTTACCAGGCGCTGCAGTCGCAACCCGACTCCACCGTCGCCAAATGGATCATCGACCTGCAGAAACGGACCGGCGTTTACAAGCCTCCGGCGAAGAAGGTGGTGACTGAAGAAATTACGGAAGAGCCATCTCCCGATGCCGCCAAACCAGCCGATGCCGCGCCCCCGCCTGCTGATGCCGCTGCGGCCGGATCCCCGGCAACCACGCCTGAAACAGCGCCGGCAGGGAATGCACCTGCTGCGGCACCGGTAACCGCTCCGACGCCGGTTACCGGGTCTGAGACCTCCGCTCCGCCTGTCGAGGGGACCAAGCCATGAAAAATACCTTTACAACCGGATTGATATTGCTGGTTGCCATCGCCCCGGCTTTTGCCGCCGAGAAGGCGAAAGAAGCCGCCAAACCCGTCTCTGTGGTTAAGTCGGCGATTTCTGCTGCCAACAAGCCCGCAAATCCGGCAAAAACTGCCAAAAACGCCACGGGCGAAGTTGATGTCAAGGAAGGTCTCGATATTATTGGCAGTCAGGATGCACCTTTGGAACTGAATATTGTTCCCTGGAAGGACAAGGAGAATTACCTTCCCAAGAATGCGCTCGAAGCATCCGTGCTGAATGAGTCCCTGGATCCGGTCGATCGTGAAGTGATCCGCCGGGAAGTGGACTTTTCACGAGCCTTGCAGTCGGCGCCAACCCCTTAAACCTAACCGTGAAATTCAAAAAACCAAGTAGGAGTACACACCATGTGGGCAGTTCGTTTTATTCAGGAAGGCGGTTTCTTCATGTACCCGACCCTGATCATCATGCTGATCGGATTCGGTATCGCCATTGAACGCATTCTCTTCTTCATCCGCGTCAAATCCGCCAACAAGGCTCTCTGGGACAGCGTATTCCCGGCCATCCAGAAAGGCGATCTCGACAAGGCCCTGAAGCAGGTCAAAGATAATGACACTGAAATCGGTCGCATTCTGGAATACGGCCTGACCCGCAACAAGAACGCCCGTCGCGTTGAAGACGTCGAAACCGCGATGGAAGAAGCCCTGATGGAAGTGATGCCGCGCCTGGAAGCACGCACGCCCTATCTGTCTTCCTTCGCCAACATCGCCACCCTGATCGGTCTGCTGGGTACAGTGCACGGCATGATCATGGCGTTCGCCGCCGTCGCCAACGCCGACCCCGCCCAGAAGGGTGACATGCTGTCGGCCTCCATCGCCGTCGCCATGAACAATACCGCGCTGGGTCTGGGCGCCGCGATTCCCCTGCTGCTGGCCGCCGCTTACCTGCAAAGCCGCACCAGTGAATCCATCGAAAGCCTGGAAATGGCCTCGGTCAAACTCCTCAATGTGTTCCGTCAGATTCGTGGCCAGGCTGAATAACGCTAGTAATAACAGCCGCCCAGATTGAGGAATTGATCATGCGATCAAAACATCAGCACCAAGAGGAACTGAACCTAACTCCGTTCCTGAACCTCATGGTGATCCTGATCCCCTACTTGCTGCTGAACGCCGTCTTTACACAGGTTTCCGTCCTGCAAGTATCGATGCCCAGCAGCGGTGGCGGAGCAGGCGCCCAGGCCAAGCCGCCTTTGGTCCTTGAAGTCATGGTATTCAAGGACCGCTTCATGGTGGCCGACCGTCAGACCGGCCCTCTGAAGACCATTCCGGTTTCCGAAAAGGGAGAACTGGACTATGCCGCGCTGAATGATTATCTGCACGGTGTGAAAACCCAGTATCCGACCATCACCGAAGCCAGCATCCTGCTTGAACAAGACACGCCTTATGACAAGCTGATCCATACCATGGACGCCGTTCGGATCATTAACGGCAAGACCGGCAAATTCGCCCTTTTCCCGGATGTCAGCATTGGTGACGCTCCTGCCAATACAGGAGGCAAGCCATGAGCAGTCATGAAAGTCCGCGTGTAAAACGCCATCAGCGCGCTCAACGCCGTCAACGCCGCAAGGGACAGGAAGGCCTGCTCCTGACCGCGCTGATCGACATTTTCACCAACCTGCTGTTCTTCCTGCTGGTCATTTCGCAGAACCCGAGCAAGTTGCCCAACTTGAAGGATCTGCAACTCCCGTCTTCAACGGCGGAAAAGATGCCCAAGGAAACCTTGGTGGTTATGGTGACCACGAAGGAAATCCTTGTTCAGGATGTCCACGTTGCGTCCATGGATGAAGCCATCGCGACCAAGGGTGATGTCATTCCTTCGCTGTCGACTGAACTCAAGTATCGCGCCTCCAAGTCACCCGCTCCGTTGAATGAGCAGGGCGTGCCGGAGCGCGAGATCACCATTATCGGGGATCGGAATCTCCCTTACAGTGTCTTGAGGAAAGTGATGGCTACCTGTAGCGAAAATGACTTTGCCAAAATGTCATTTGCCGTGGCCCGGGGAGACAAGAAATCATGAACACGATTCTGATCAAACCGGCTCTGGCCTGGGATGAACTCCCGGAGGATGCCCAGCGCTCGCGCCGAATCAATACGGTCGCCCTGATTCTGGGATTGCTCTGCTTTTTCATCATTCCCAATGTCAAGCTGCCTAAAATTGATCGCACCCAGCAGGAAGCGATTCCGGAACGGATGGCCCATATCATCCGTGAAAAGAAGATAGAACTGCCTCCTCCCCCGCCCAAGCCGCTTGAGCAAAAAAAGGTTGAGGAGAAAAAAGCGGCTGTCGAGGAACCTGTCGCCAAATCCAAGCCAATGGAGATCAAGAAGCCCAGCGAAACCGCAACCGCGAAGCAGATCAACGATGCCAAGGCGAAGGCCGGCAACGCCCTGAAGGCGTCGGGTGTGGTGGACGCGCTGGCGGATCTCCGCAGTTTCGAGACAGCTGGCGAATCCATGGCCAAAAACCCCGGCACCGGCGGCGACCTGCAGAAAAACAGCGGCGAACCGATCGGCACCAGCCGTAACATGATCACCAGCCGCGCAGGCGCCGGTTCTGGTGGCCTGGCCTACCAAGGCGCCGCCAGCTCCGGCTTTGGCGGCGGCGTGGCCGGTGGCAAGGGCGGCAAGGGCGACTTCAACCTGGGCCCGAAAGGCGCCAAGGATATGAAGGGCGGCCTGATCTCGTCGGTCCAGGGTGTCGGCGGCGCCGGTGGCGGCCGTGGCGCCGGTAACGGCGGCGGTCGCGGTGAAGGCGGTATTGGCAAGCGTACTCCTGAAGAAATCCGTTATATCTTCAACAAGTACAGCGCCAAGATCGACAGCGCCTATGCCCGCGCCCTCAAGGATGACCCCAGTCTCGAAGGCACCATCAGCTTGCGTCTGGTTATTGACCCGAATGGTTCTGTGACCAGCTGCGAAGTTGCCGCCAGCGAGCTGAACAATCCGGAACTGGAAGCCAAAATCGTCGCTATCGTCAAAAGCTTCAATTTTGGCGACGACAATGTCGAAGTCTGGAAAGGAAAATTCCCGGTTAACCTCTATCCGAAGTAAACCGGCAGTTCTTCCATCATGAAAAAGGCGCATCCCATGCGCCTTTTTCATGCCTGTTTCTTGAGTTTTTATGCCATTTTGCAGTATCCTTGCGCGCCTGAACTGGAGGCGTGGCCGAGCGGTTTAAGGCACCGGTCTTGAAAACCGGCGTGGGTTCCGCCCACCGTGAGTTCGAATCTCACCACCTCCGCCAATTTGCTTCGGGTCTGCCGCTCGTCAGGCGTGACGGTCTTCCAAATCGCCCTGTGCTATCCTGCAGCCCGCTTTCATCCTGGTCACAAGCCGGGGTGCATGGACGTTTTTTTCGTTACCTGGGCCTCATTACCATGACTCAAACTTCTGTCAACGCTCCTTCTTTTGTACGTCACCCGAAACTGATCGCCTGGGTCGCGGAAATCGCCGCCCTGACCCAACCGGATCGCATTGAATGGTGCGATGGCAGCGAAGAGGAAAACCAGCGCCTGCTCGACCTGATGGTTGACCGTGGCATGATGCGCAAGCTGAACCCCGAAAAACGTCCAAACTCCTACCTCGCCTCATCGGATCCTTCTGATGTTGCCCGCGTTGAAGACCGCACCTTTATCTGCTGCCAAAACCGTGATGACGCCGGCCCCACCAATAACTGGGAAGATCCTGCCGTCATGCGCGCCAAGCTGAATGGCCTGTTTGCCGGTTGCATGCGCGGTCGCACCATGTACGTTGTTCCCTTCTCGATGGGTCCGCTTGGCAGCCACATTGCGCAGATCGGCGTTGAGCTGTCCGACAGCCCTTACGTCGTCTCCAACATGCGCATCATGACCCGCATGGGCAAGGCTGTGTACGACGTCCTCGGCGAAGACGGTAATTTTGTCCCCTGCGTGCATACGGTCGGCAAGCCCGTTCTGACCCCGGCAGATGACGTCACCTGGCCCTGCAACGCCGAAAAGTACATTGTGCACTATCCGGAAACCCGTGAAATCTGGTCTTTCGGCTCCGGCTATGGCGGTAACGCCCTGCTGGGCAAGAAGTGCCTGGCGCTGCGTATCGCCTCGGTCATGGGTCGCGATGAAGGCTGGCTGGCCGAACACATGCTCATTCTGGGCGTGACTAATCCGCAAGGCCAGAAGCACTATGTTGCCGCTGCTTTCCCGTCCGCCTGCGGCAAGACCAACTTTGCCATGCTGGTGCCGCCCGCCGGCTTTGAAGGCTGGAAGATTGAAACCGTTGGCGATGATATCGCCTGGATCAAACCGCACCACGATGGCAAGCTTTACGCCATTAATCCGGAAGCCGGTTTCTTTGGCGTCGCGCCGGGCACCAACACCACCACCAATCCCAATTGCATGGCCACGCTGTCTGAAAATGTCATTTTCACCAACGTCGCCCTGACGGACGATGGCGATGTGTGGTGGGAAGGCATGACCAAGACCCCGCCGGCTCACCTGATTGACTGGACCGGCCAGGACTGGACTCCGGATTGCGGCCGCAAGGCGGCACATCCCAACTCCCGCTTCACGGTTTCCGCCGCCCAATGCCCGTCGATTGATGCGGATTGGGAAAATCCGAACGGCGTGCCGATTTCCGCCTTCATCTTCGGTGGCCGCCGCGCCGATACCGTGCCGCTGGTGGTTGAAGCCTTCGACTGGAAGGACGGTGTTTACAAGGCCGCCACCATGGGTTCCGAAACCACCGCCGCCGCCGTCGGCCAACAGGGTATCGTGCGTCGCGACCCGTTCGCCATGCTCCCCTTCTGCGGCTACCATGTCGGTGACTACTTCCAGCACTGGATCAATATGGGCGAAGAGTTGATCTCCGAGCATTCGGTCATGCCCAAGGCCTTCAACGTCAACTGGTTCCGCACCGACGAGAACGGCAAGTTCATCTGGCCGGGCTTTGGTCAGAACATGCGCGTTCTGCAATGGATTGTCGATCGCTGCGAGGGTCACGGCCAGGCGCACGAAACCCCGATCGGTCTGGTTCCTCGCTACGAAGACCTGTCGTGGGAAGGTTCCGACTTCTCGGCTGAACAATTCGCCAAGGTCATCAGTCTGGATACGGCCGCGTGGAAGCGCGAACTGGCCAGCCACGATGAGCTGTTCGCGAAAATTGCCGACAAGCTGCCGACCAGCCTGCGGGAGCGTCGCGCGGAACTGGGCAAGAAGCTGGGCGTCTGATTCCTCCGGCTTTTCCCTCATCCCCAGCGGGCGCCTTCGGGCGCCCGTTTGCATTTCTGCGGAACCAGTCCACACTTTTGAGAGCTGATTGACGCTTTGTTGACAATAAAGCTGCTAGCCTCACAGTCAGTTTTCTCAGGAACTGCAACATGTACGTGCTAATTGTGGAGGACAGTCCGGATCTGGCCGCTAATATTGGCGAATATCTGGAGTCCAAGGGACATATTGTGGATTATGCCGGTGATGGCATTTCTGGCTACAACCTGGCTGTCGCCAATGCCTATGACGCGCTGATCCTGGATCTTTATCTGCCCGGCATGGATGGCTTGGCTGTGTGCCAGCGCCTGCGGGAGTCCGCTCGCAGCGCCGTTCCGGTTCTCATGCTTACAGCCCGCGATCAGGAGCGTGACAAGTTGGCCGGCTTCGAGGCCGGTGCGGACGACTATGTCACCAAACCTTTCTCGCTGGCGGAACTGACCGCCAGGCTGACTGCGCTCATTCGTCGCTCCCAGGGCATCAAACCGGCGCGTCTCAAGGTGCACGATCTGGAATTTGACACTCAGACCCTGCAAGCCACCCGGGGTAAGCGACGCCTCGAACTGACGCCGACCGGTCTGAAACTGCTGGAGCATTTCTTGCGCGTGCATCCGTCCGTGGTTACCCGCGCCGACATGGAACGGTTGTTGTGGGGAGACAATCCCCCCGATAACGATGCCACGCTGCGAGCGCACATTCATGCCCTGCGGGCAGCCATTGATCAGGATGAGTCCGTCAAGCTGCTGCATACCGTACATGGGGTGGGATATCGCCTGGAAGATGGAACAGACCCGTGAAATGGCTGTTACCCCCGCTGGCCGGCCTTTCTCTCGGTAAACGTTTTTTTCTGGGCGTCTTCCTGATTCTGGCAATAGTCAGCTGCGGCTTTTATATCACCATCGCCAAATCATTCGAGCTGCTGGATGATCAACTGGTGAATCGCAATTTGCACGAGCGGATGCACTTGTTCATCGACTCGTATGCTCAATACGGCGATGCCACGCTGATGCCGAAAGCGGCAAACTTTATCGGCTTTATCGGTGCACATCCCAACTCACCGCCAGTACCGGCTGTCATAAAGGATATCCCGGCCGGTGAAGTCACCAACGACCTGCAAATTAACCGACGCTATTACCACGCCTTGCGCGAGGTTTATCAGGGGCGTGATTTCTATCTGATGCTGGATGATGGCTTTCTTGAGGCTATCAAAACCCGCATCGGCCTGATTGCCATAACCTCGTTGACACTGGCCATTATTGTCAGTTTGTTGATTGCCGGTTGGTTAAGCCGGTTAATCAGCAGGCCGGTCACCGCGCTGGCGCTGGCGGTAAATGACTACTTGCCGGAAGCCTACCCGGCCAACAAGCTGGGAGATCGTTTCCGGGACGATGAAGTCGCGTCCATAGCCCGGGCCTTTGACAGTTTCGTGGAGCGCCTGACCCGTTTTGTCGATCGGGAACAAGCTTTCACTGAAGATGCCAGTCATGAACTCCGAACCCCGTTAACCGTCATTCTGTCCTCCCTGCAACTGCTGGCGGAAGACAAGACGGTCAGCATTTCGGGGCAGGCCCGCCTCGCCCGTATCCAGCGGGCGGCCGAGAACATGCAATCGTTGATTGACGCCTTGCTCTGGATCAGCCGGGAAGACAGCCCGGCCACCATGCCCTCCGTCGAACTGGGTGAGTTGAGTCGCGATCTGGTCCAGCAGTTATCCGAACAGATCCAGCGCAAGCCGGTCACCCTGGAATTCCAGAACCTTTCCAATTATCCCCGTTTTGTCCCGAAAGGGATGGCGGGTAGCATTGTCAGCAACCTGTTGATCAATGCCTTGAACCATACCGAGCAAGGCGCCATCGAGCTTATCGTGTACGATGACCGGCTGATCGTCCGCGATAACGGCTATGGCATCAACATGGATGATATTCCTCATATTTTTGAGCGTCGTTACCGTGGAGGGCGAAGCCGGGGACAAGGGTTGGGGCTTTATATCGTCAAGCGGATCTGCCAGAGCCTGAACTGGCGCATTTCGGTCAGTAGTGCTCCCGGCAAAGGGGCCTGTTTCATCATCGAGCTTCCTCCCGCCGACAATGTGTAAGCTTTCGATAAGGCATCCCCGCGCAATTCCGATTATCATGTGCTCCGTTTCCATCCTGCCGCCCCTCCCTGAAGACCGCTGAGCGACTGCATACTCATGATATCCAAGGATCGCACCACATTTTTGCAATGGCACCTCTTGCTGCCATTGGTCATTTTTGCCATCGGCGCCCTGACCTTCCAATTCACTCACATTGATTTGGCGACCGGCGACTTCTTTTTCCGGAACGGCGTATTCACCGGCCGGGACGGCTTCTGGGCCGACAGGGTCATTCACAAAGGTGGCGGCGTTTTGGTGGTTTCTGTCGCGCTGGCCGGCATGATTGCCCTGGCCGGCAGCTATCTGATCAAGCCGCTCGCCGGGTGGCGGAAATCCAGTGCGTATCTCTTGTTGTGCATGGCGGCCGGAACCGGGATTGTTGGCGGATTGAAGCAGGTAACCAATATTGATTGTCCGTGGGATTTGCAGCGCTACGGCGGCGAAATGCCCTATGTCCATATCTATGATGACAAGCCTGACAATCTGGAACGCGGCAAATGCTTCCCGGGTGGTCATTCCTCCGGAGCGTTCTCGTTGTTCGCCTTGTATTTTCTGACCAGACAACACCGCCCGGCCTGGCGGAAAGGCGTCTTGGGGGGAATACTGGTGCTGGGCTTTTGCTGGGGATTGGGCCAGTGGGCCCGCGGCGCCCACTTCCCATCACATGATTTCTATTCAGCCTTCATCTGCTGGATGGTTTGTCTGGGTGCGTATCTGGGCTTCTGGAAGGAAAAAGCCAACTAGCGATAGGCATCAATGCTGTCTACATCCAGCTGTTCAGGCTTCAGGAAGCGTTTTGCATACTGCTCCCAGACTCGCGCCGTCAGGAAGAGTTGGTACAGGTCCGGATCGATGTGATTCTGGTCACGCATGCGCTGCAGGATTCCAAGCGCCTGCGTGATCTTCATCGGTGGCTTGTAGGGGCGCTCACTGGCGGTCAGCGCCTCGAAAATATCGGCAATCGCCATCATCCGCGCCGGCCAGGACATCTGGTCACGCTTCAAGCCCTTGGGGAAGCCGGTGCCGTCCATCTTTTCATGGTGGCCGCCCGCGTACTCCGGCACCCGCTGCAGGTTTTTCGGGAACGGCAATGACTCCAGCATCTGGATCGTGACCTTCATGTGGTCATTGATCTTCTGGCGTTCGTCAAAGCTCAGCGTGCCCCGGTCAATACACAGGAACGACACCTCCTGCTCGGTCAGGATCGGCTGCTCCACGCCCAGATGATCTTTCCAGCAGCGTTCGGCAATCTGCCGGACACGGGCCTTGTGCTCATCGCTCATGAATTCGCCGCCCTTGTTGGCTTTCTCGATGAACTGGCAATCATCAGCCAGGTTGGCGATTTCCTCACGCATCAACTCTTCCAGCACCGGAATTTGCGCCGGATTGTCGCGCATCTGCCGCAGATAGCCCGCCTCCACCTGCGCCATCAGCGCCGTGAAGCGGGTCTTCACCGTTTCCACGCCGTCAATCAATAGGTGTAATTTGGTCGATTTGTCGAGCAGGTAATCCGGCGTCGCCAGCTTGCCGCAATCATGCAGCCAGGAGGCCACCCGCAGTTCGTACCAGTCATTTTCATTCAGGTTGAACGATTGCAGCGGCCCCTCGGCCGCCTGACAGGCAGCCTCGGCAATCAACTCTGTCAACGCGGGCACGCGCTGGCAATGGGCGGAGGTATGGGAGGATTTGGCGTCAATCGCCTGGGCGATAACCTTGATGAAGGCATCCAGCAGGTCACGGGTATCCTGCAACAGGATCTGGTTATCCAGCGCAATGGCGGCGCTGGACGCGAGCGCGGCGACAATCGGCTCGATATCCTGCGGGAAGGCAATGCTTTCGCGGGTTTGCGGATTCTTGGCGTTGACCAGTTGCAGCACGCCGATCACTTCGCCCTCATGATTGCACAGCGGCACTGTCAGGAAGGATTTGGAACGATAACCGGTTCGTGCGTCGAAGGCCTTCGTGCCGGAAAAATCGAGATGCTCGGCGCAGTAGGCATCCTCAATGTTTTCCATGCGCTTGGTCAGCGCGGTGTGGGTGGCGATGTTGTTGTGGTTGGGCGTACCGTCGTCACGCAGCAGCGGCAAGGGCGCAAACGGAATCGGCCGGCCGGAGGTGCCGCCCAGCGTCAGGCTGAGCGAATTGTTGCGCATGATCTCGAATTCCAGCGCCAGCCGACCGTTCTTTTCCTTGAGCAGATACAGGGTGCCGCCATCGGCGTGGGTGATGTCCTGCGCCGCATCCAGAATCTTTTCAAACAGGCGGGCGGTATTGCGTTCGCTGGAGAGGGCCGTGGAAATTTCGATCAACCGCCAGAACAGGTCGCGGTTCATGGGAGAAGAGGCTGTCATGGGATGTGTCCCTGTTTCCAATGGCTTTTGAAAATCACTCTAGCACAACTCTGGCGTATAATCGGCGGCCATCCGTCAGTGAAAAAGGCTGCTTCAAGAAATGTCCCGCGTCCGCACCCGCATTGCTCCCTCGCCCACCGGTTTCCCGCACGTCGGCACCGCTTACATTGCGCTGTTCAACCTGTGCTTCGCCCGCCAGCACGGCGGCCAGTTCATCCTGCGCATTGAAGATACGGACCAGGTGCGTTCGACACTGGAATCGGAAAACCAGATCCTCTCCTCCCTGCGCTGGCTGGGGCTGAACTGGGATGAGGGTCCGGATGTCGGTGGCCCGCATGCGCCCTATCGCCAGAGCGAACGCAGCGCCATCTACCGCAAGCATGCCGATGACCTGGTCAAGGCCGGTCACGCCTTCCACTGCTTCTGCGACAACCACCGCCTGGAAGAACTGCGCGCGCGGCAAACCGCCGCCAAGGAAACCATCGGTTACGACGGCCTGTGCATGAGCCTGAGCGAAGCGGAAGTGCAACGTCGCCTGGCCGCCGGGGAGTCCTCGGTGATCCGCATGAAGGTACCTCGCGAGGGCGTCTGCGAAATCGACGACATGCTGCGCGGCCGCATCGAGATCGAGTGGGCGCAGGTCGACATGCAGGTGCTGCTGAAGGCCGACGGCCTGCCGACCTACCATCTGGCCAATGTGGTCGATGACCATTTGATGGAAATCACCCACGTCATTCGCGGTGAGGAGTGGATCAACTCCGCGCCGAAGCATTTGCTGCTCTACAAATACTTTGGCTGGACCGCGCCGGTGCTCTGCCATATGCCGTTGCTGCGCAATCCCGACAAGAGCAAGCTCAGCAAACGCAAGAATCCCACCAGCATCACCTACTACGAACGCATGGGCTACCTGCCGCAGGCCATGCTGAATTATCTGGGACGCATGGGCTGGTCGATGCCGGATGAGCGGGAAAAATTTACCCTCGACGAAATGATCAGCCACTTCGACATCAGCCGGGTGTCGCTGGGCGGCCCGACCTTCGATGTGGCCAAGCTGAGCTGGCTGAACGGGCAATGGCTGAAGGAAATGCCCCTGCCCGACTTCATGCACGCCTTCCAGCAATGGGCGGTGAACACGGATTACCTGTCGAAGGTGGCCAAGCAGATCCAGCCGCGCATCGAGACATTGTCAGAAGCGGTCAACTGGGCCGGTTTCTTCTTTGCCGGACAGGTGGGGGTTACCGCCGACAAACTGGCGCACAAGAAACTGTCGCCGGATGAAGTGAAGAAGGTGCTGCAGTTCGGGTTGTGGGAACTGGAAAAAGTGATGCTGTGGAACCACGAAACCGTCGGCGCGACGCTGCAACGCATCAGCAACGCCATGGGCGTGAAACTGCGCGACTTCATGGCGCCCTATTTCGTCGCTATCGCCGGTTCCTCCTCCAGCACGCCGGTGATGGAGGCCATGGCCATTCTCGGCCCTGACCTGAGCTTCCACCGTCTGCGTCATGGCGTCGAGGCGCTGGGCGGGTTGTCGAAGAACGAACAGAGTGAATGGCAGAAGGAATGGCAGGCGCTGCCACGCGAATAAGTCCAACCGCTCCTCTCCCCTGACCGGGGAGAGGGGCCGGGCTTACCACATCAGGTCGTCGGGAATCACATAATCCTTGTACGGATCTTCTTCATCCACTTCCTGCTTTTCCACCCGCGTATTCAGGACCACCACCACCGACTCATCCCGGGTGAGGATCTTTTCCGCCACCACCGTCGGCACCAGCTCATATCCATCGCCCTTGCGCACCACGGCGATCTGCCCCTTTACCAACTGGTTGAACTGCGGTTCGGTGACATACAGCTTCTTGATCTTGCCTCCGTCGGCGAACTGGTAGGCGGTTTCCCCGCCCTTGCGACTGATCGCCTGCGTCTCGACCATGTTGATGACCTGCGCTTCACGCGCCTTGGCCTCGCGTTCTTCCTGTTGCTGGCGGTTCAGCTCGCGGTCGCGGGCCTGCTTCTCTTCCAGCGCCTTTTGCGCCAGCTTGCGCGCTTCATCCTTGTCAGCGGCGGTGCGCTTTTCATGTTCCAGCTTTTTCAGCTTCTTGGGGTCGGCCAGTCCGGATTTCAGCAACTGGTTCTTCAGGGAATTGCTCATGAGTACAAACACGATCTTTTTGAACGAGCGGAAAGGCTAGCACTCCCCTTCGCAAACCGGAAGAACAAGGACGCTCCTTGACTTCAGAAATGCCTGAATAACATAACCTTGGCGTCTTTTTAGGCACCCTGTGCTTTTTTCAGCCACTCAACACATCTTGAGGTAAAATATTCACGACTCCCGTTGACACACTCCCGACTCCCCTATAACATTCGCGGCCTGTGCGGGGCTATAGCTCAGCTGGGAGAGCGCTACAATGGCATTGTAGAGGTCAGCGGTTCGATCCCGCTTAGCTCCACCAAACAGGGTCCCATCGTCTAGCGGTTAGGACATCGCCCTTTCACGGCGGTAACCGGGGTTCGATTCCCCGTGGGATCACCAATTCGATAAAAAGGCCTGCATGGCAACATGCAGGCCTTTTTATTTGCCTGGAAAAATCCTGCACGGAGGCCTGGGCGCGAATAGCACGCCCCGGCCCCGCTCATTTCGCCAGACAAACCCCCAACACCGTTGTCTCGCCATCCACCCACAGATTCAGCAGCATCCCGCCGGCGCGACGACTGACAAGCGCCTCGCCGATCGCGCCGAAGCCGCACTCCTGCTCGGACGCCTTGCCGATTTTTTCCAGCGACATCTTGACGTTATTGAGCGCCACCCCGCGCTGGGACAATGTCATCGCCTTCACGGTTTCCTTGGCGAACAACACCTGCTGCGTCGCTCCGACCGTCGCCATGCCCCAATAATCCGGCTGCCGGGGATCGCTGATCAGGCGCGAACAGATTGCCTGCCCGCAGCCCCAACCCAACGCCGCCAGATCCTCACGATGCATGCCCAGGCTGACTCCTTCCATCAGCACCGAGGCAATCGCCGCACGCTCAGGCTCAACCATGGCCTTCATTTTACCAAGCGACTGAGCCGGGGCAGCGGGGGCTACGGCCGCCACCGGCGGCGCTGACATCATTTTTTGCTCGGCGGACGCATCCGGCGGCAGACGATCCAGGGCCTGGATGTCAGCCTTATTTTGCTGCTCGGCCAGTCTGGAATCCGGATGCAGCTTGACCGTGGGCAAATCCGCCGGCGGCGGCGGGACTGCCTCGGCTTTCGAGCCGCCGGAATGCCGGGCGGCGAACTGGGCGCGAAGACGCGCTAACTCGGCAGAACGCTGAGCAGCCCGGGCTTCCTCATCACTTGCGGAGGAAGATGGCGATTCTGCACTTATGCCTGCCGCCTGGGGGATCGCTGCCGAAGCCGGTGTCGTCTGCTGGCGCACCGCGACGGCCTGCTGCAGACGCTCAGGCGAGCGAGTTTGCAGATAAACGACCAGCGAACTCACCACCACCACACTGGCCACTGCGCCAAAGGACAGCAGCCACGCCTGCGAACGCCCCACCACCAAGGGTTTGACTGCGGCTTCAAGAATGGCCTTATCCACGGCGGCGGAAGGCTCGTCCTTGGGTATCCGCGCATACAACTCCCGCAGTTTCGGGTCCAGGTCCTCACTCATGCTTCACCCTCCAGCCCCAGGCAAGACTGCAGCTTTTTCTGGGCATAGCGAAACCGGCTTTTCACGGTTTCAAAGGCCACCTGCAACTGCTCCGACATCGCCTGCAATGTCAACTCCGCCTCCAGTCGCAGCAAAACGATGCTTCGTTGCTCCGGCGGCAGTTGCTGCAGACAAAAACGCAGACGCTGCGCCTGCTGCTCCAGATCCAGCTGCTGATCGGGCTGGCCCGACTTACAGGCGATCAACGCCTCGTCCTCCTGCTCATGTGTCCAGCGCTTACCTTGCCGACGGTAGTGATCATGCAAACGCGAGTGAGCGATGCAGAACAGATAACTGCCGAAAGCCGAAGTCACCGAATAGGCGCTGCGCCGACGGATCAAGGTCAGCCAGATTTCCTGGTAGACCTCTTCCGCCTGGGCGCGCTGACCCAGATGCCGCAACAGGTAGGAAAACAGCCGGGGCCGATAACGCCCGTACAATACGTTGAAGGCGGCCTTATCGCCGGCTTGCCAGGCCAGCATCAAAGTCTCATCCGGGATATCAGTCATGATGAAATATGCAGTTCCGTTGAATGAGGGCTTGATACAACAAGCACTCAGCCGGTGCAAGTTCCTGCCTCGCATTCCGGATAAAAGGGCCGTTCTTTTAACCGCAATCACACAACGGATGCCGTCAGTACCGGTAAACGCCACTCCCGGACCGCCGGGGTTAAGCGGGCGGGAATTATTTGTGCGACGAACTGGTATCATAGCCGGCTTCCGACATCCGTCGCGCCTGCCCGAGTTTTTCCGTGAATACCGATTTCGCTTCCCTGTCGCTGTCTCCGGCCTTGCTGGACAATTTGAAGTCACTGGACTTCACCGCCATGACCCCGATTCAGGCGCAAAGCCTGCCCGATATCCTGCAAGGCCGCGATGTCATTGCCAAGGCCAAGACCGGCAGCGGCAAGACCGCCGCTTTCGGCCTGGGCATTCTGTCCCGTCTCGACCCTGCCCGCTTCCAGGTCCAGGCGGTCGTACTCTGCCCCACCCGCGAATTGGCCGATCAGGTTGGCAAGGATATCCGTCGGCTCGCGCGGACGCTGCCCAACATCAAGCTGGTGACCCTCTGCGGCGGTGTTGCTCTCGGTCCGCAGATCGGCTCGCTGGAATACGGTGCGCATATTGTTGTCGGCACGCCTGGTCGCATCCAGAAGCACCTGGACATGGGTACCCTTCGACTTGACCGCATGCAGGTACTGGTGCTGGACGAAGCCGACCGCATGCTCGACATGGGGTTTGAAGAGGCCATCCGCGAGGTGGTCAAATCCATGCCCGCCAACCGCCAGACCCTGCTGTTTTCCGCTACCTATCCGGACAGCATCCTGAAAATGAGCAAGTCCGTGCAACGTAATCCGGTGGAGGTTACCGTTGAGGCGCAGCATCATGACAGCGCCATCGAACAGTTGTTTTTCGAAATTTCACCGGACCAGCGCCTGGATGCCCTGAGCAGGCTGCTCCGGCATTACCGGCCGGAATCGACAGTGGTGTTCTGCAACACCAAGGCAGACTGTCAGGACGTGGTGGATGCGCTGATCGACCAGGGCTTTTCCGCACTCGACCTGCACGGAGATCTTGAACAGAAAGAGCGCGACCTGGTGCTGGTGCGCTTCTCGAACAAGAGTGTCTCGGTGCTGGTAGCCACGGATGTCGCCGCACGCGGCCTCGACATCAAGGATTTGTCAGCCGTGATCAACTTCGAACCCGCCTGGGATCCGGAAGTGCACGTACACCGGGTTGGCCGCACCGGTCGCGCCGGGCAAAAAGGCTTGGCGCTGACCCTGTTTGCGGCTCGTGAAGCCGGTCGTGTCGCCGCCGTGGAAACTTACCAAAAAGCGCCGATTACCCTGAAGGCCCTGGATGAGCTGGATCATGGCAACGACCAGCCCCTGCCGCCGCCGATGGTGACGCTGGCAATCCAGGGCGGCCGCAAGGACAAGGTGCGACCTGGCGACATTCTGGGCGCCCTGACCGGCGAAGGAGGCATTGCCGGTGCGGATGTCGGCAAGATTGATGTGTCCGACATGGTGTCCTACGTCGCGATTCGCCGTTCAGCCGCCGGCAAGGCGCTCGCCCGTCTGCGCAACGGCAATATCAAGGGACGCAGCTTCCGGGTGCGCCAGGTTTAAGGTGTGGTAGTCTCCTGATCATGATCGGCTTGCGAATTGTTTGCGATGGACTATGTGTTGTATCTGGGGCTGGGGTGTTTTGCCGGTTTCGTGGCCGGGCTGTTCGGCATCGGCGGCGGCATGGTGATCGTGCCCGTGCTGATCTACAGCTTTACCGCCCAAGGGCTTGATCCGGGCGTGCTGACCCATCTGGCGGTCGGCACCTCGCTGGCCACCATTATGGTCACCTCAGTCAGCGCGGTGCTGGCGCACCACAAGCGGGGTGCGGTGCTGTGGCCCGTCGTCCGTAACCTGGCACCGGGATTGCTGGTCGGGGCCTTTGCCGGAGCCCAAGTGGCCTCAATGATTCCGGCCAGGGCACTGCAAATATTGATCGGCAGTTTCGCTTTTTTAACCGCCGCACAGATGTTTACCGGCTGGAAGGGCAAACTGGGACATATTCCACTCCCCGGACGCCAGGGACTCTGGGTGGCCGGCGGCGGCATCGGCAGCGCCTCGGCCATTTTTGGCATCGGTGGCGGAACGTTCACTGTCCCCTACCTCACCCTGCATGGGGTAGCGATGACCAATGCGGTCGCCAGCGCTTCCGCATGCGGCATGCCTATCGCCCTCGCCGGAGCCGTTGGCTTCATGACCGCAGGCATGCATACCGCGCAACTGCCGTCGGGATCGTGGGGCTTTGTATTTTTGCCGGCCTTTATCGGCATCAGCGCCACCAGCCTGGTCTTCGCCCGTCTGGGAGCACAATTGGCGCATCGGCTGCCTGCCGATTTGCTGAAAAAACTATTTGCCTGCCTGCTGGTTGCTGTCGGCATCAGCTTTGTATGGGGACATTGACATGCTTTTGGCGCCGTCTGACAAACCGTATGATTATCGGAAGCCTCCCCGTCTGGCGCTGGGGCTGGCCGGCTTGCTGTTGTTGCTGGCGTTTACCCTGTTCCCGGGTGACTTCGAGCGGCAACGCAGTCTGGACGGCTTTTATGTCACCAATCTCATGAGTATCGAATGGCCGCTGTACAGCCCATTCCTGATGCAAAACAACCGCAGCACCGAAATCGCCGGACTGGAAGCCCAACGGACGCAAGGCAACCAGACGGCTGTCGCGCAAGCCATGGGTAATGACCGCCCCTTTGTGGAAAGCATCCGCGCTGGCGGCAAGGACTACCTGGAACCGGATATCCTCAGTCGCTGGACCGCCGCCCGGGATCACTATGATCAAGAGCGGAACCGGCTCAGCGCCCAGGTCATCGGCCTGGATCCGCAACGTTTCCGCCCGGTCACCTTCATCAGCTATGCGTTCACCGATACGGACCTCAATAATGTCCTGCTAACCGTTGTCTTGCTCTTGCTGGTTGGCATGCCGCTGGAGCGCGTTCTGGGCAGCGGAGCCCTCTTGGCTTCCTGGACGGCTGGCAGCGCTGCGGGCGGGCTGGCTTACCTGCTGCTGCATCGCTCCGGCCTGATGCCCCTGACCGGCAGTTCACATGCCATTGTGGGCCTGCTGGGAGCTGCCATCTGGGAGTTCCGGCGCAATCGCAGTCTGAGAGTCATGGAATCTGCCGTGACTGCGGGCGGCTGGCTGTTCATGGTGATTTCGCTCGCGGCGCTGACCTTGATCTGGCATTGGCACAGCCGGGAGATCGCCTGGATCGTTTCGCTATCCGTTTCGCTCGCCGCAGGGGCGACCGCTTGCGCCGTATTCAGGCGCTGGCTGGAAAAGAGTCGCGCCGAGCAGGAGCTGGAGATCGTGGTTCCGGAAATGCCGACCAGCGAACCCTACCGCCAGGATCTGAACCAGGTCATGCTGAAAGTATCGCAGATGCAGTTTGTCGCAGCGGAAAAGAACATCCGCGCCTTGCTGGAGCGTTACCCCGGCGACCCTCGGCTGACGGAGCAGTTGTATCACTTGCTGAAGCTGACGCCCAACAACCTGGAGTTTGAAGAAGTGGCCTTCGCCATGCTGACCTTGCCGAACCAGCCGGGCAGTAATCAGGCTTCACTGCGGGTATACCGGGACTACATCAAACGCAGTCAGACCTTTGTGGCCCTGGATACCAATACTTCCCTGCAACTGGTGCTTCGCTTTACGCGCATCAATGCGCTCAAGGATGCCGAAGAGGCCTTCAAGCGCGCTCTGGACTCGGACCGTAATGCACCGCTGCTGGCCAAGGCCGCCAACGCATTGGCGACAGCCATGACCGCAAACAATATGGAGCAGCGCGCCGGGTATTATGCCGGACTGGCCAAATCAGGCGACTAACCCACCCGGCCGACTAGTGGAACTCATCGCTGACATCCTTACCGCCCAACTGTTTCCAGAAACCGCGCATCGACTCATACCGCGGGTGTTTCTGGAAGCGGGTGACCAGATACTCCATCACATCCAGCGCCGCTGCTGATTGACCCAGCTTGTCACTCAGCAGTTTGGCTCGCAGCATGTAGGCCTCCGGCAGTTGCGGAAAGTGCGGAGCCGTCTGGTGCATACCGTCCAGCAAGGCAGCGGCTCGTGCAAATTCCCGGCACTCCACACACGCCTTCGCCAGATCAAATGCAACCGCTGGCTCTTCAGGACGGAATTCGGGCATGACGAGGCGAACCTTGGTCAGTATCTGCACCGCTTCTTCCCCCTTCCCTCCGGCAATCAAGGCCGCCATGAAGCTCTCACCCTGATGGGCGACACCGCTCTTGTCCTTCAGGAAAACCAGCAGTTGGAAATACCGCTCCTGAATGGCGATATCATTGCGCTGCTTTTCCGCCAGGCCGCGCAAATGACTGACGGCCTTGTCGTACATACCCTCCTTGAGGTACACCTCCAGCTTGGCAGTATTGGTATCAATACGGCGGACCGCCGATTTGCGAACCTTGTTGCGACCCCGCTCCCCTTCGAATCCCAAGGCGTCCTGAAACTGGATCAGGCAATATCCGGATACGGCAAACACCACCCAAAGCCCATACCCGTAAAAAACATTACGCATCCCCTGCGCCACGCCCGGGGTGGCGACATCCGACAGCAGTCCAAAAAATGCGTGCGCCAGAATGAAAAGGACAACTGCGCCACCGCCCAGGGGCAAGTAAAGAAAGCGTACCCCCTGAAATACCGAGATCCATGAGTCCTTCTGTCTCAGGCTGGCAACGGATTTGTCTCTTGCGACGACCATCAGCAACGCGGGCAAAGCCCCGACAAACACCAGCGCCGCCAGGAATGCAAGCAACGCCGCCTTTTGCGTCATCAGCACCAATCCGGTCATGACCCCGGCCAGCAACAGCGCCAACGGTGCAGCCGGGCCGGCAAACATCTGCCCCAACTCCGGCAGCCCGGGAAAGGAGACCTCGCCGGAAGCCCCTCGCCGCAGCAGCCCCCAGCCAATCAGGGCAAGCAGGGCATATGACACAAACGCTGCGGGCAGCAACAGGTTCTCCGGCGCAAACATGGGCAGCAAAAGGAATATCAGCAACAGTCCCAGGCCCGGCAGAGAAAAAGGCAACCGGAGAAAGTCCGTATAGCGCAGCCAGAATGGCGTTACCACCGGCCCCGTGCGAACCGGCTGCAAGGACTGATTGCACAAGATGCAGTTCGGCAGTGCCTCCATGTCTGTCCCTGCGGGGGCGCAATCATCACAGACCTGGATATAACAGGTCGCGCAGTGCCATCTGGCGGTAGTGAGCGGATGATATTTGCAGTAATCTTTCGACATTTTTCTGGTTCTTTCGCCCTCTGATCATGGGGCAGTGTAGGAGTTGATGCATGGGGATGCAATCTCGACGGAACATTATCATCGCGGGGGGGAATTTTGCCGGTCTCATGGCTGCCCGCAGCCTCAGTCCGCGTCACTACCAGGTCACCTTGCTTGATCCCGCGAAAGATTTTGAATGGTATCCCAACATTCATGAACTGGTATCGCGTCAGAAAAAACCGGCTCAACTGCGCCACTCGCGCCAGCACATTCTGGATCGCCTGGGCCACAGCTTTGCCATGACCGCCGTCAGCAGCATCGAACGCGCCGCCAAGCGGATCCTCACCGCGGACGGTCGCTCGTTGCCTTACGATGACCTGATCCTCGCCATCGGCAACACCGGTAACATCGACCGTATTCCGGGAGCACGGGAACACGCCCTGCCCTGCGACAATATCGCCAATGCCGAACGGATCGGCCAGCAACTGCAGCGTCTGGATGCACTGGCCCTGCCCGCACGAAATATCGTACTGGTCGGAGCTAACTTCGTCGGGCTGGAACTGCTTGGGGAAATCATCCGTCGCTACCGGCGGCAATGGCGCTTTACCTTGCATGTCGTTGACGCGCTTCCCGCCATGATGCCGGGATATCGCGATCTTGACGGCTGGTTCCGCGAGCTGTGCGCCGGACTGGATATCCAGTGGCACCCGGGCCGTAAAGTGATGTCCGTGGCCCGTGACGCCGTGACGCTGGACAACGGCGTGGAACTCGAGTCGCGGCTGACGCTGTGGTGTGCCGGTGACGTTCCGCACCCGCTGCCGGCAAGCGCCGGTCTGGCCGACCCGGGCCGTTACGCTCCCGTGCGGCCGACGCTTCAATCCGTGCATGACGATCATGTCTGGATAGCCGGAGACGCCAGCCGCTTCCCGATCCCGCTGGACAAGCAGGCCTTCCACGCCATGGCCATGGGCAGCCTGATTGCTTCCAACCTGCGCCGACGGCGGCAGGCGCGGCCGCCGGCCGAATATCGCCCCCTGCCGATTCCGCGATTGCTCAGTTTTGGCGATACCGGCCTGATGCTGTTCAAGTCGCACGCTCTCGCGCATCCGGGCTTTTTGGCCGCCAAGGAAGGGGTATATCAGGGAAATTTCAGTCGGTTCAACCTGCCCCGGGAAAGCCGGGAATGGCGTGAGCTGGGAGAAAATGTTCTGGACAGCGCCCTTAACATGACCCGACTGGCGAAGCGCAGCTGGGAGGAGCGGACCTGGCTGGATGCCCGCCGATTCGAGGCTTTCTGATGCTCAGGGTACCGCGCGGATCGTCACGGTCGCGGGGCAATTCGGCTTGAAGGTGGTTGTGCACTCGGTAAACTGGCCGTTTGGCTTATAGCAGACACGTAACTCGGTCAGCAGCTGGTTGCCGTTTTCCTGACTGTTGCAACGCAGGTAAATCCCCTTTTCCGGCAGACCGTTGTTCAGCTTCATGATTTCAGACACCAACTGGTTGCGATCCATCACCTGGTCCTTGCCCTCGCTGTTGATCTGGCTGGGCAGGCGCAGGCGGTTCGCGCTGGTCATCAAGGCCCGGAAATATTCGCGGGCCGTCATACCCGTGCAAGAGCCGTGCTTTTGCCACTCCTTGGCGCGCATGGGATCATCCGGCATCAGCTTTTCCAGCACCCGCTCCTGAACCGGCGACAGCTCGGGGTTTTCCCGGCTGCAGTTCTGGACCTTGCGGCCGTCCTCACGCTCCGGCCAGTATCCTTGCACAATAATCGAATAGCCTTCCTGGCAGATACGCAGCTCACGGTTCTCAGGATGCAGCTTGCACAGGGCGGGCGCCAGACTGATGGAGAGCGTGTAATAATGTGGCTGAACGGCTTCATCAGCGCCGGATAAAGCCGCCAGCAACGCTGCGGCCAACCCGGAAATACTGGCTGCCAACCGGCTCATCCTCATGGTGATCCTCGATTGATCATGTGTTCAGGCTTGTTTATGGGGGGTAAGGCTACGCTACGTGGATTTGGGCGCAATGGCTGTTGGATTTTGTTAATTCCGCGTAACGGTTTTTGCCTCCCTCCCCGATCACATCGACTTTTTCGACAAGTCGTGTAGGAATTTTCCTACACGACTTGTCGGATTTTCCTGATTTTCAATAGTGAAATCCGCCGGGATCGGTAACGCATATAGCGACGACGCTTGAATTATAACAAAATTTGCCGTCAGCTTTGACATGGACACCGATTCCAGGCCGCAAGGGGGTGGATTGTCACAGGCACTCGCTGTGTTATTATTTCATCAACGGAACGCAAACAGGACTGCGTGGACTGGAAGGCTCAGGAAGAGTCACAGGGCAGTACAGGATTAGCGGGAAGCTGATAGTGCTTGGAAGCACGCAAGGAGATGCCAGGAGGCATCATTAGGGAATCAAATGGAAGTGACATGGGAATAGGGAAAGGGACTGATTGCCGCGAGGCACATGGATAGGGACTGGAGACACCGGGACGTGTATGGATGCCAACGGGAAGGATACAAATCGGGGCGGATTATCCGCCCCGTTTGCATTTCTGGCGCCGACAAAACCTGCTGAGCCCCCCTCCGCCGCATCGCCATGACTTCCGTCTTAACTTTCGCCGCGACTTCCTGATTCAACCGCCGCCTGCACCCAAAATCAACCCATAAAAAAACCGCCGGGCGCAAACCACGACGGTTTCTTTGGCATCGGAAAAGCTTATTTTTCCAGATACTTCATCTTGCCGGGCACGCCGTCCCATTCCTTGGCATCGGCCGGGGCATCACCCTTCTCGGTGATGTTCGGCCAGACCTGCGCCAGATCGGCATTCAGCTTGATGAACTCTTCCTGACCCTTCGGCACTTCATCTTCCGAGAAAATGGCGTTGGCCGGGCATTCCGGCTCGCACAGGGCGCAGTCAATGCACTCATCCGGGTGGATGACCAGGAAGTTCGGGCCTTCGTAGAAGCAGTCAACGGGGCAGACTTCCACACAGTCCTGATATTTGCACTTGATACAGTTTTCGGTAACGACAAAAGTCATGGTGTCCTGCCTCTCAACAAGACCGGCACCCGGCCGGTCGTCTAAATACGGTGAGGTATTCTAAGCGCTATCGCGCCGCCTTGTCATGCCTTAATAGCTCGCGCAACTCATAGAGCTTGTCGAGGGCGGCGCGCGGCGTCAGCCCATCCACGTCCAGCTGCGCCAATGCCTGCTCAATGGCGCTTTCACGAACAACCGTTTTTTCCACCACCCGTTCGATAATCTCGGGCTGGGCGAAGAGGTCATTCTGCAACGGCTCCGGCTTGTTGCGTCCCTTGCGGGCGGTGGGACTGCGCTCCAGGTCCAGCAGCTTGTGCCGGGCGGAATCGATGACGGGTCCTGGCACGCCCGCCAGTCGCGCCACCTGCAAACCGTAGCTCTTGCTGGCCGGTCCGGGGGTTACCCGGTGCAGGAACACCAGATGCTCGCCCTGCTCGCTGGCGGCGACATGAACATTCCCCGCGCCGGGGAAATGCTCAGGCAGGCCGGTCATTTCGAAATAGTGGGTCGCGAACAGCGTCAGCGCCTGTACATCCTTGACCAGGTATTCCGCCGCCGCCCAGGCCAGCGACAGGCCATCGAAGGTGCTGGTGCCCCGCCCCACTTCGTCCATCAGCACCAGGCTGTGACGGGTGGCGTTTTGCAGGATATTGGCGGTTTCCGTCATTTCCACCATGAAGGTCGAGCGGCCGCCCGCCAGATCGTCTGCGGAGCCGATGCGGGTGAAAATACGGTCGATGCTGCCGATGCGCGCCTGCCGGGCGGGCACATAGCTGCCGATATGCGCCAGCAGCACGATCACCGCGCTCTGCCGCATGTAGGTCGATTTACCGCCCATGTTCGGGCCGGTAATCACCAGCAGGCGTTGCGCCGCGTCAAGCCGGGTATCGTTGGCGGTGAACGGCGTGCTGAGAATCTGCTCCACCACCGGATGGCGGCCTTCACTGATCTGGATTTCCACCGCATCCGTCAGTTCCGGCGCCACCCAGTCGAAACGGTGGGCGCGGTCGGCCAGCGTCACCAGCACATCCAGTTCAGACAAGGCCATGCCCATCGCCTGCAAATCGCCCAGATGCGCCAGCAGCAGGTCCAGCAAGCCTTCATAAAGCAACTTTTCACGGGCCAGCGCCCTGGCGGCGGCGGATAACGCCTTGTCCTCAAACACTTTCAGTTCGGGCGTGATGAAGCGCTCGGCATTCTTCAGCGTCTGGCGGCGGATGAAGTGCGCCGGAGCGTTGTCGGCCTGCGCCCGCGTCAGCTCGATGTAATAACCGCTCACCCGGTTGTAGCCGATCTTCAGGCCGGGAATGCCGGTGGCCTCGCGCTCGCGGGCTTCCAGTTGCAACAGGTAGTCGCCGGCATTGGTGCTGATGGCGCGCAATTCATCCAGTTCAGCATCGTAACCCTCGGCAATGACGCCGCCGTCCCGCACCACCACCGGCGGGGTTTCGACAATGGCCCGCTCCAGCAGGCTTTGCAGTTCCGGGAATTCCCGCACCGATTCAGCAATACGGCGATGCACCGGTGACTCCAGCCCGGCCATCGCCTGTCGCAACACCGGCAAGGCAGCCAGCACTTCCCGCAAGCGACTCAGGTCGCGCGGGCGCGCCGTCTTCAGCGCCACCCGGGCCAGGATGCGCTCGACATCCCCCACCGGCTCCAGCGCCGCCTGCAAGGTCTCGAACCGATAACCCTGGATCATTTCACCAATCGCCGCCTGCCGGTCGCGCAGCACCTGGCGATCGCGCACGGGCTGGTGCAGCCAGCGCCGCAACAGGCGGCTACCCATTGGCGTCTGGCAGGCATCCAGCACCCAGGCGATGCTGCAACGGAAGTCACCTTGGGAGGTTTGCGTCAGCTCCAGATTGCGGCGGGTCACCGCATCCAGCGTAATGAAGTCGCTGCCCTGCTCCACACGGATGCCGCGCAGATGCGGCAGGCTGCTGCGCTGGGTTTCACGGGCGTAATTCAGCAAGGCCCCGGCTGCGGTAATGGCGGCGCTCATCGTCTCGCAGCCAAAACCTTGCAGATCCTTGACACCGAATTGCTGGCACAAGGCATGCCGGGCCGTTTCCGGCACGAACTCCCAGGGCGGACGGCGTGTCACCGGCCGTTCCCCCATCCAGTCCTGCATCTGCGAACCGTCCGCCACCAGCACCTCCGCCGGGCTCAGCCGCGCCAGCTCGGCCTCCAGCGATTCCGGCGAAAGCTCCACTTCCGCCACGGTAAAGCGGCCGCTGCCCATCTCCAGCACCGCCAAGCCCAGCGTGTCACGGGTGGCGTGCAGGGACAAGAGCAGGTTCTCGCGGCGGCTGTCGAGCAGCGCTTCGTCGCTGACCGTGCCCGGCGTCAGGATACGGCTGACCTGCCGTTCCACCGGCCCCTTGCTGGTCGCCGGATCTCCGACCTGTTCGCAGATGACGACCGTCTCTCCCAGCCGCACCAGCTTCGCCAGATAGCCTTCAACCGCATGATGCGGCACGCCCGCCATCGGGATCGGGTTGCCCGCGCTCTTGCCGCGATGGGTCAGGGTGATGTCCAGCAGCCGCGCCGCCTTGTGGGCATCCTCAAAGAACAACTCGTAAAAGTCGCCCATGCGGTAGAAAACAATCGCATGCGGATGCTCGGCCTTCAGGCGCAGGTATTGCTGCATCATCGGCGTGTGGTCTTCAAAAGCAATCGTCATGGCGGCGCGGCTCGGTCAGGCGTTTTCAGGGTGGAAGGCGCGCATTCTAGCAGGCTCTTTCCGGGCTGACTCGCCCGTCGTTTCCGGACATAACGACAAGCTGTGACGCGCGACAATTTATGTCCTCTAGCCAGTCTTTCCCGAACGTGGCAGGATACGCTCCACATCGACAACCCCACCGGAAAATTAGGAGAATCACTATGGATGAGAACAAGCGCAAGGCCCTGACAGCCGCCCTTTCCCAGATTGAAAAACAGTTCGGCAAGAACTCCGTGATGCGCCTCGGCGACCAGCCCACCGAGAACATCCAGGCCATTTCCACCGGCTCGCTCGGCCTCGATATCGCCCTCGGCATCGGCGGCCTGCCCAAGGGCCGGATCGTCGAAATCTACGGTCCGGAATCCTCCGGTAAAACCACGCTGACGCTGCAAGTGATCGCCGAATGCCAACGCAACGGCGGCACCGCTGCGTTCGTTGACGCCGAACACGCACTGGACCCGTCCTATGCCAAGAAGCTGGGGGTTGATGTCGACAACCTGCTGGTTTCCCAACCTGACAACGGCGAGCAGGCGCTGGAAATCGCCGACATGCTGGTGCGCTCCGGCGCGGTCGATGTCATCGTCATTGACTCCGTGGCCGCCCTGACCCCCCGCGCCGAAATCGAAGGCGAAATGGGCGACTCGCACATGGGCGTGCAGGCCCGCCTGATGTCGCAGGCGCTGCGCAAGATCACCGGCAACGCCAAGCGCTCCAACTGCCTGGTGGTGTTCATCAACCAGATCCGCATGAAGATCGGCGTCATGTTCGGCAGCCCGGAAACCACCACAGGCGGCAACGCGCTGAAGTTCTACGCCTCGGTGCGCCTGGACATCCGCCGCATCGGCCAAGTCAAGGAAGGCGATGAAGTCATCGGCTCCGAAACCCGCGTCAAGGTGGTGAAGAACAAGGTGGCACCGCCCTTCCGCGAAGCCGAATTCCAGATCATGTACGGCGAAGGCACCAACCGCCTCGGCGAGCTGGTCGATCTGGGCGTGAAGCAGGACATCATCCAGAAGTCCGGTGCCTGGTATGCCTACAAGGGCAACAAGATCGGTCAGGGCAAGGCCAACGTCATCAAGCACTTCGAGGAAAACCCGGCCATCGCCGAGGAAATCGAGGCCGAAGTGCGTCGTCAGCTGCTGGCCGTCCCGGCCCCGGCCGGTCAGGCGGAAGAGGAAGACGCCGGTGAGTTCGAACCGGCCGACGCTTGAGCCGGTCGCTCAGGGAATGAGTGAGCCAACCTCCCCGCTGAGCCCGGTTGCCCTGCGCAGCCGGGCTCTTGCATTTCTGTCGCGGCGGGAACACACCCGGCAGGAACTGCGCGAGAAACTGGCCGCCCTCGGCGGCTCGGCGGCGGAAATAGCCGCCATTCTCGACGAGCTGGCCGAACGGAACTGGCAAAGCGACAACCGCTTTGCGGAGGCCTATGTCCGTCAGGAAAGCCGCAAGGGGCACGGACCGCTGAATATCCGGCAATCCCTGAAACAGCGCGGGGTTGATGAGGAGCTGATTGCCGACGTCCTGATGACCGAGGACTGGCTGGAATGGGCAAGGCTGACCCGTCAGCGCAAATTCGGCGAGGAACCGCCAACCGACCGCAAGGAACAGGTGCGGCAACTGCGTTTCCTCCAATACCGGGGTTTTACCTCCGATCAGTGCCGTAAAGCGCTGCGCAACCTCGAAGACTGAGCAAGGCGCCCGGCGGCGACATCCCGCAAAAACCCCTCCCCCTTGCGTCATAACCCGCTATAATCTACCCCTTTTTTGAACACGCCGTTCCCACGGAGCCCGCCTGCCCATGCGCACCAGTGCCGATATTCGCGAAGCCTTCCTCGCTTTCTTCGAGGGAAAAGGACATACCCGCGTCACTTCCAGTTCGCTGATTCCCGCGAATGACCCGACGCTGCTGTTCACCAACGCCGGGATGAACCAGTTCAAGGACTGCTTCCTCGGTCTGGACAAGCGCCACTACACGCGTGCGGTCAGCTCCCAGAAGTGCGTCCGCGCCGGCGGCAAGCACAACGACCTCGAAAACGTCGGCTATACCGCCCGTCACCACACCTTCTTCGAAATGCTGGGCAACTTTAGCTTCGGCGACTATTTCAAGCGCGACGCGATTACCTTCGCTTGGGAATTCCTGACCTCGCCGAAATGGCTGGCCATCCCCCAGGAAAAGCTGTGGGTGACGGTCTACGCCACCGATGATGAAGCCTACGCCATCTGGCACAAGGAAGTCGGCATTCCGGCCGAGCGCATGATCCGCATCGGCGACAACAAGGGCGCGCCCTATGCCTCCGACAATTTCTGGGCGATGGGCGACACCGGCCCCTGCGGTCCCTGCACCGAGATCTTCTACGATCACGGCGCCGACATCTGGGGCGGCCCTCCCGGCAGCCCGGAAGAAGACGGCGACCGCTACATCGAGATCTGGAACAACGTCTTCATGCAGTTCAATCGCACCGCTGACGGTGTGCTGCACCCGCTGCCCGCCCCGTCCGTGGACACCGGCATGGGTCTGGAGCGCATCTCCGCCGTGATGCAGCATGTGCACAGCAACTACGAGATCGACCTGTTCCAGAAGTTGCTGGACGCCGCCGCCAAGGCCATCGGTTGCGCAAACGAAAGCCAACCGTCGCTGCGCGTCGTCGCCGACCATGCCCGCTCCTGCGCCTTCCTGGTTGCCGACGGTGTAGTGCCGAGCAATGAAGGCCGCGGCTACGTGCTGCGCCGCATCATCCGCCGCGCCTGCCGCCACGGCAACAAGCTGGGCGCCGGCGGCGCGTTCTTCTTCCGCATGGTGGAAGCGCTGGCCGAGGTGATGGGCTCCGCCTACCCGGAACTGGTCGAGCGCAAGCAGTACATCGAGCGCATCCTGAAGCAGGAAGAAGAACAGTTCGCCGCTACGCTGGAACAAGGCCTGAAGATTCTCGAAGCCGATATTGCCGACCTCAAGGGCGGCATCATTCCCGGCGAGATCGTCTTCAAGCTTTATGACACCTACGGCTTCCCGATGGACCTGACCGGCGACATCGCCCGCGAGCGCAATCTCGGTATCGACGAGGCTGGTTTCAACCGTTGTATGGATGAACAGCGCCGCCGCTCCCGCGAGGCCGGCAAGTTCCGCCTCGACTACAACAGCCTGATCAAGGTGGATAGCGAAACCGTCTTCACCGGCTACGAAGGCACCAAGGGCTCCGGCAAGGTGCTGGCACTGTTCGTCGGCGAGAACCAGGTCGAGAAGCTGAATGAAGGCGACGAGGCCGTGGTCATTCTCGACCACACGCCCTTCTACGCCGAATCCGGAGGCCAGGCCGGCGACACCGGTTACCTGACCGGCCCCAATGCCCGCTTCGAAGTCCGCGACACCACCAAGGTAGGTGGCGCTTTCCTGCATCATGGCATCGTCACCATGGGTCACTTGCACGCCGGTGACGCCGTGGAAGCGGATGTACGCGCCGACCTGCGCCTGCGTACCGCCCGCAACCACTCCGCCACTCACCTGCTGCACGCCGCCCTGCGCCAGACGCTGGGCACGCATGTGCAGCAGAAGGGCTCACTGGTCTGCGCCGACTACCTGCGCTTCGACTTCTCACACCCGGAAGCTGTGACCCCGGCGCAAATGGCCGAAATCGAACGCCTGGTGAACGAGCAGATCATCCTCAACAGCGCCGTCGCCACCGAGGTGACCGACATCGACACCGCCAAGGCCAAGGGCGCCATGGCGCTGTTCGGCGAGAAGTACGGCGACACCGTGCGCGTACTGAGCATGGGCACCGGCAACTTTTCCGTGGAACTGTGCGGCGGCACTCACGTCAGCCGCACCGGCGACATCGGCCTGCTGAAAGTCACCAGTGAAGGCGGTGTGGCCGCCGGGGTGCGTCGCATCGAGGCCCGTACCGGTGACGGTGCGCTGACTTGGCTGAATGAAGGCGAGGCCGCGCTGAACAGCATTGGCCAGCTGGTCAAGGGTAACCGTCAGAGTGCCGCCGAAAAGGTGCAGCAACTGAGCGAACGCGCCCGCGAACTGGAAAAGGAAATCGACCGCCTGAAGGCCAAGCTGGCCTCGGCCGCCGGAAACGACCTGCTGTCGCAGGTGCAGGATATCGGCGGCGTGAAGCTGCTGGCGGTGAAGCTGGACGGCGCGGACAGCAAGTCGCTGCGCACCACGCTTGACCAGTTGAAGAACAAGCTGGGATCCGGCGTCATCGTGCTGGCAACGGTCGAAGGCGACAAGGCGACCGTCATCGCCGGCGTCACCGCCGACCTGACCAGCCGCTTCAAGGCCGGCGACATCGTGCAGAACGTTTCGGCGCAACTGGGTGGCAAGGGCGGCGGACGCCCGGACATGGCCCAGGGCGGCGGCACCGACATCGCCGCCCTGCCCAAGGCGCTTTCCGGCGTCTCGGCCTGGATCAGCGAACGCGGCTGAAGATCAACCGGGAGCGGTAACCGCTCCCAGCGGTCGGAGCCTGCTGACTCCGGCCTCCAAACGGCAACGACACAAGGCACTATCATGGCACTGATCGTACAGAAATACGGCGGCACCTCCGTCGGCTCCCCGGAGCGCATTATGGCCGTCGCCGAGCGCGTGCAGCGCTGGCACGCGCAAGGTCACGACATCGTTGTGGTGGTTTCCGCGATGAGCGGCGAAACCAACCGGTTGATCGGCCTGGCCAAGGCCATCACGCCCGATCCCGATCCGCGCGAGCTGGACCAGATGGTCTCTACCGGCGAACAGGTCACCATTGCCCTGCTGGCGATGGCCCTGCAACAGCGCGGTCTGGGCGCAAAATCCCTGACCGGCGCGCAAGTCGCCATCCGTACCGACAGCGCCTTCACCAAGGCCCGCATCGAATCCATTGACGATACCCTGATGCGCGCCGAACTGGCCAAGCGCAACGTCATCATCGTCGCCGGCTTCCAGGGTGTTGACTCCGAAGGCAACATCACTACCTTGGGTCGCGGCGGCTCCGACACCACCGGCGTCGCGCTGGCGGCCGCGCTCAAGGCCGACGAATGCCAGATCTATACCGATGTCGACGGCGTCTACACGACTGACCCTCGCGTCGTGCCGCAAGCCCGCCGCATGGACAAGATCACCTTCGAGGAAATGCTGGAAATGGCCTCCCTCGGCTCCAAGGTGCTGCAAATCCGTTCGGTCGAATTCGCCGGCAAATACCAGGTTCCCCTGCGCGTGCTTTCCAGCTTCGGTGAAGGCGAAGGCACCCTCATTACCACTGAATCCGAGGTCACTATGGAACAACCCGTCATCTCCGGCATCGCCTTCAACCGCGACGAAGCCAAACTGACCGTGCGCGGCGTGCCCGACCTGCCAGGCATCGCTTTCCGTATCCTGGGCCCCATCGGCGACGCCAACATTGAAGTCGACATGATTGTGCAGAACGTTGCCGCCGACAACACCACCGACTTCACCTTCACCGTTGCACGCGGTGAAATGAAGAAGGCGCTGGGCGTGCTGGAAACTGTAGCCAAGGACATCGGTGCGCGCGAAGTGGTCACCGATGACAAGATTTGCAAGGTGTCGATGGTCGGCGTGGGCATGCGCTCGCATGCCGGTGTCGCCAGCAAGATGTTTGGCGTACTGGCCAAGGAAAACATCAACATCCAGATGATCTCCACCTCGGAAATCAAGATTTCGGTTGTCGTGGAAGAGAAGTACCTGGAACTGGCGGTCCGTGCCCTGCACACCGCTTTCGGCCTGGATGCGCCGGCCAAAGCCTGACCGAACATAAAACGCGCGGATTTGCCGGTTATTCGTCCGGCAAATCCGCTTTTACCCCGTTTATCTTTTATCCACCTTCAGTCATACTCGAATGACCTGTCGTTTGTCGGGATAAAAAACTCAAGGAGTCGTTCCATGTTGATTCTTACGCGCCGTGTCGGCGAAACCCTGATGATTGGTGATGAAGTCAGTGTGACTGTCCTGGGTGTCAAGGGCAACCAGGTTCGCATTGGCGTGAACGCCCCGAAGGAAGTGGCCGTTCACCGTGAAGAGATTTACCAGCGCATCCAGCGCGAGAAGGTCATCAGCCAGCATCAGGACATGGAAGACTAAACCGGTTTTCCATCACAGCACCTGCATGCCTCGCGGAAACAAAAAGCCCGGGTTCTGCTATTCCTTAACAGAGCCCGGGCTTCCTTGTTGCTTGTAATCAGAACTTCCTGTTATACCATCCTGGCATTCCCGCAGCGTCATCCATCCTTACTTACGTCCTGTCAGCCCCCTGTGCTGCTATGGCTGTGTTTCGATCCTGAAACATCTGCTGTCCCTACCCTGCTTTCCTGCTTCCATCCGGCATCCTGCCACACGCACTGTCCTGTCGATCATCCTGACCGTATTCCCTTGCGATGGGTGCATTATCGGGCAACAGCCGCGCCCCGTGAAGTCGCCAATTCGACAATCCTTGTAGGAAAAATCCTACAAAACCGTGTCGTTCATGCCTACACGCTATGCAAGACGCAATTTCGCCCTATAATCGCCGTCACGTTTTGCAGACCCCGATGGTGGAGAATCCCATGAGTCATGATCCCGTAGTTATCGTCAACGGCGCCCGCACCCCCATGGGCGGCTTCCAGGGCGCACTGAGCAGCGTCACCGGCCCGGAGCTGGGCGCCATCGCCATCCGCGAGGCCGTGGCCCGCGCCGGAATCGCTCCCGAGGACGTACAGGAAGTGGTCATGGGATGCATCCTGTCGGCCGGATTGAAGCAAGGTCCGGCGCGCCAGGCGGCCCTCAAGGCTGGCCTGCCCACGGCGACGGGCTGCACCACCGTCAACAAGCTGTGTGGCTCCGGCATGCGCGCCACCATGTTCATGCATGACATGATCCTGGCCGGCAGTGTCGAGATCGGGGTTTCCGGTGGCATGGAGTCGATGACCAACGCTCCCTATATTCTCCCGAAGGCTCGCGGCGGCTACCGCATGGGTCATGGTGAAATCAAGGACCACATGTTCCTGGACGGTTTGGAAGACGCCGAGACCGGCCGTTTGATGGGTTCTTTCGCCCAGGAAATGGCGGACAAGCTGGGTTATACCCGCGAGCAAATGGATAATTTCGCCATCACCTCGCTGAAGCGCGCCCAGAAAGCGATCGCGGAAGGCTGGTTCAAGGCGGAAATCGTGGGCGTTCCCGTCCAATCCCGCGGCGGTGAAACGCTGGTGGATGTGGATGAACAACCGGGCAACGCCAAGATCGACAAGATCCCGACGCTGAAGCCCGCTTTCTCAAAGACCGGCACCATCACCGCCGCCAACGCCAGCTCGATTTCCGACGGCGCTTCGGCGCTGGTGCTGATGAAGGAAAGCACAGCGAAGGCCCGCGGCCTGACTCCGCTGGCGCGCATTGTGGCACACAGCACCCAGTCTCAGCATCCCAGCGAGTTCACCATTGCGCCGATCGGTGCTCTGACCAACCTGTTCAAGAAGACCGGCTGGACTGCCGATTCCGTGGACCTGTATGAACTCAACGAAGCCTTTGCCATGGTGACCATGGGCGCAATGGATGCCCACAAGATTCCCCATGACAAGGTCAATATCTACGGCGGCGCCTGCGCTTTGGGCCACCCGGTCGGCTCGTCCGGCTCGCGTATCATCCTGACCCTGATCCATGCCCTGCGTCAGACCGGCGGCAAGCGCGGCGTTGCTTCGCTGTGCATCGGCGGCGGCGAAGCCACCGCCATGGCGGTAGAGCTGATCTAAGGATCGACGGGCTGCCGAGCCTTCGGCAGCCCGTTTTTGTGACTGGCATCAAGTAATCAGATCATCTCCCCTTACTTTTAAATCAACACCTGCTACTTTACCCGGTGGCCGCAACGGCCTGCTTTTAATTCGAATAATTCTGATACAGGTAACTTTCATGCCCCGTTTGCGCGCGAGCATTTTCTTGTTTTTGGTTTCCCCGATGATGGTGGCGACTTTGGCGCACGCTGCTCCTGCAGCCGCCGCTGAAGCCCAAGTCGCTGTCTCTGCGGACAAGCAGCAGGCTCTCTTCAAGGCGATCGCCCAATTGGAAGTACTTTCCTATCGCATGGCCAGTACGCTGTATCTGTCAGCTGCTCAAGGGAAACGTGTCGAAGACATGCCAGCCGTTCAAAAACTGCGAAAGGAATGCGGGCGCCTGGCCGCCAACGGTAATTCCGCCGTTAAATCCGCCTGGGGCCAGCTGGATGCCGCCATTACTGAAGTCGCCCTGGACGGAAACGGCAAGCCTGTCGCCGGGTCGCCTCAAAAGATCACCGACAAACTGAATGCCTTGTCCGAGACCATTCACCAGCATTTGCTGGAAACCCGCAAATCATCAAAACTTCCGGTTCGCGGACCGGCAGACGCACTGCGTGAATTGGCGGTTCGCCTTGAAACGGTGGTCTTTAATCATCTGGCCGGACTGGATGACACGCCACAGCGTCAACTGGTATTCCAGACCGGTCAACGCTTCGAAAATATTGTCGGAACCTACGGTGGGAAAACAGGCCTTGCCTTGAAGAGCGCCAGCCAGAAATGGCCGGTTCTGCGCGAGGCCATCAGCAAGCCCAGCGACAAGAGCCCGATCTTCATTATCAGCCGTTTCCACGGACAGATAACCGAAGACCTGGATACCGCGCTGGAGGAACAACCCCTTTACTGAACTGTCAGCCGGAGCGCTGCCCGGCTGTTCGCCGCCAGCAGACGGCTCAGCGTCTCTGGCGTGACGCCCTTTGCCTCTGCCAGCGCCTTGGCAACCTCGGGCAGGAATTCCGGAGAGTTTCGACGGACTCCTCGCTGGCGCTGGGGGGCGGGAATGATGTCCGGAGCATCCGTTTCAATCACCAGCGCCTCGACTGGCATGGCATTTACCACGGCATGCAGCCGTTTGGCCTGCGCATAGGTCAGGCTGCCGCCAATGCCCAACCTGAAGCCCAGCCGGAAATAGCGCTTTGCTTCCTCCACCCCTCCCGAAAAGGCATGCACAACACCGCCGTGGCGGAAATTCTGCTCCCGCACGATCCGGAAAATATCGGCATGTGCCTTGCGCACATGCAGGATGACCGGCAAATCATGTGCCTTGGCCAGTGTCAGCTGATCCGAAAAAAAACGCTGTTGAGCCTGATAGATCTCGGAAGACTTCAATTCTGGCAGGTAGGTATCCAGCCCGATTTCACCGACCGCAACGCAAGGAACGCTCTGCAGAATGCTATCCAGCTGTTCCAGATGCTGGGACTGATGTTCACGGATATAACAAGGATGCAGTCCGGGAGCGACGTGGAGCCTGGGACCGGTTACCGTTCGGCAAACTTCCAGCAAGTGCTCCCAACGTGAAGCCACGTAACCGGGAATGACAATCGCCTCGACCCCGACGGCCCAGGCGCGATCCGCCACGGACTGCCGGTCCGGCTCAAACTCGTCGGCGTCAAGGTGGCAATGGGTATCGATCCACATGCTGAACGCTCCTGCCGTCGGCTCAGCGAAACTCCGGCCGCAACAGTGGTGCCAGCTTATCCCGGCTCACGACAAACTCCGGCTGTCCGAAGGCAAACGGCCCCGCTTCATAGACCTGATACTTCACCCGGATCCCGTCTTTAAGCAGCGCTACGTTGGGCGTCTTGCTGAATGGCCAGGTTTGCGCGAATTCGGCATCCGTCGAGTCCATTTCCTTCAACCAGGCCGCGTGCAGGGGCTTGACCAGCTCCCAGAATGCGGACTCCTGGCCTTCGGCCAGCATATCCGCCAAGGTCAGCACGCGGTTGCCATGAGCCCGGTCGATATTGAGGTACAGCGTGTTGGGAATGCCGTGTGCGCCACCGTTATAAAGATACGAGTCCAGTTGCACCACGAGTAACGGCCCGTTCTGGTACAGCACACGGCTTTGCAGTTCGATATTCCAGTCACTTTCCGCCTTGGCCCAGAAGTCGGCCGCCAGCGTCTTGATGCTGCTGTACTGCACCGGCTTGTCGCCCAGCAGAATCATGCTGGCAAGCGCACTATCAACCTGCGCATCAATGACAGGATCGCTGCTTGGCCGCTCCAGATCCGTTTCCAGCGTCGGGCAGGCTTTAGCCTTACAACCGGGCTTGGCAACCTTGGTTTTCTCCACCGTCACGGTGAGGGGCGCAAAGGTCTGGGCTGTCTTGGCAGGTGCCGGAGGCTTCGGGGGTTCGGGCTGGTCGCATCCGGACAGTCCCGCCGCAATCAGGCCAACGATCAGAAACCGCATGTTCATCCACTCCCTCCACACAACAAAAGGGCGCTCCCTGAGCGCCCCGGTGATCAATGTTCGCGGGTTGGCCGGAACTGGATCTCCGGATACCGCTCTTGCATCAGTTGCAGGTTCACCCGCGACGGCGCGAGGTAGGTCAGGTAACCGCCGCCATCTTCCGACAATTGATCATGCGCCTTCTTCTTGAACTCGGCGAGTTTTTTCTCGTCGTCACAATCGATCCAGCGCACCGTCGCCACGTTGACGGGTTCATAGACGCAATCGACCTTGTACTCTTCCTTCAAGCGGAAGGCTACCACGTCAAACTGCAGCACCCCGACCGCGCCGAGGATCAGGTCATTGCTGATGAACGGCATGAAGACCTGCGTGGCCCCCTCCTCCGACAGCTCTTTCAAACCCTTCTGCAACTGCTTGCTTTTCAAGGGATCCTTCAGGCGAACCCGGCGGAACATTTCCGGGGCAAAGTGGGGAATACCCAGAAAGTGCAGATTTTCGCCCTCGGTAAAGGTGTCGCCGATCTGGATGGTGCCGTGATTGTGCAGGCCGATGATATCGCCCGGCCAGGCCTCTTCCAGATGCGCGCGTTCACCGGCCAGGAAGGTCAGCGCATCGGCGATGCGCACTTCCTTGCCCACGCGCACATGCTGCATTTTCAGGCCCTTCTCGTACTTGCCCGAGCAGACGCGCAGGAAGGCGATACGGTCGCGGTGCTTCGGATCCATGTTCGCCTGGATCTTGAAAACGAAACCGCTGAAGCCGGTTTCAGCCGCCTCGACCTCACGTTCGGCCGCCTTGTGCGGCTTGGGACGCGGCGCCCAGTCCACGAAACCGTTGAGAATATGGTCAACGCCGAAATTGCCCAACGCTGTTCCGAAGAATACCGGCGTCAGTCTTCCTGCCAGAAAGTCCTCCAGATCAAAGGGGTGGCTGGCGCCTTGCACCAGTTCCAGCGACTCGCGCAAGGCGTCGATCTGATCGCCGATCACCGCATCCAGTTCCGGATTGTCCAGCCCCTGAATCGTCTTCTCTTCAACAATCTCACTGCCGTGGCCGGGCTGGTAGAGGTAGATGCGGTCTTGCAGCAGGTTGTAGACGCCCTTGAAGTCGCGGCCCATGCCGATCGGCCAGGTAATCGGCGTGCAGCGGATTTTCAGCACGGTCTCGATTTCATCCAGCAACTCGATCGGCTCGCGGTTTTCACGGTCCAGCTTGTTGATGAAGGTGATGATCGGCGTATCGCGCATGCGGCAGACATCCATCAGCTTGATGGTGCGGTCTTCCACGCCCTTGGCGCCGTCGATAACCATCAGGGCCGAATCCACGGCGGTCAGCGTGCGATAGGTGTCCTCGGAGAAGTCCTCGTGACCCGGCGTATCGAGCAGGTTGATGATGTGGTCGCGATAAGGGAACTGCATGACCGACGTGGTGATGGAAATGCCGCGCTGCTTTTCCATCTCCATCCAGTCGGAAGTGGCGTGGCGGTCGGACTTGCGCGACTTGACCGTTCCGGCCACCTGAATGGCCTTGCCCCACAACAGCAGCTTTTCGGTAATGGTGGTCTTGCCGGCGTCGGGGTGGGAAATGATGGCAAATGTTCGGCGAACGGCTACTTCTGCCGCGAGTTGCTGGGGATCAGTCATGTCAGGATTCAAATCGGGGGACGCGGAATAATGCGCGGATTATAAAGGAATACCGCCGGAACCCCAAACCGCCTAGGGCACCAGCGCCATCATCACGGCATGTTCCTTGCCGCCGCCGGGCGCGGGGTAGTAATTCTTGCGCAGGCCGATTTCATTGAACCCGGCGCGGTTGTAAAGATCGATGGCGCGCAGGTTGCCGGAACGCACTTCCAGAAAGATCATCGAGGCCTGTCTGGCGGCCGCGGACTCCGTCACCGCCGTCAGCAATTGCCGGCCGACTCCCTGCCCCTGCCGTGCCGGATCGACAGCGATATTCAGCAGGTGCGCTTCATCCAGGATGTTTTGCACGACACTGAAACCGGCCACCCGCTCGCCCGCATCGACGGCTACCCGGCAGTCATGCCCGCGCTCCAGACCGTCGGCGAACAGCTTTTCCGACCACGGTGCGAACTGCACCTGCCGCTCAATCGCCAGCACTTGCGGCAGGTCGGCGGTAGTCATCGCCCGTAAACTCAGGCTTGCAGCGCCAGCCATAAATCCCTCTTCCGCATCGGTTGTTGCAACAACATGCCCAGCCCCGGCTGCATAGTCACCGGCAAGGGTGAACTCTGGCCGAAAATGGCCGCCAGTTCGTGTTCATGCTCGCCCAGCAGAATAAAGCCCTTCAGTTTCTTGTCCTGCCTCAGCAAGAAGCCCGACAGGGCTTCGCAAGCGGCGCGACGGTGCTGGGGAATGGCGTGGTTGTTCACCATCGGCCAGGCAAACTGCAAGGGCGACGTCCGCTGGCCGGTCATGGCGGTCAGGATATTCCCCAGCAGCTTGTCCTCGCTGGGACTGAGCAGCTGGAAGCGCGGCACAACCAGACTGTAGCGGCCGCAGGCAAAAAGCGCGAACTGAAAACGCACGGGTTGCAGGTCGGCAGCGGATTCCGGAATAGCAGCCCTGACGGGAGCGCTGGCCGGCGCGGGCTGCGCTGGGACAGGCTTGTCGAGCAGCTGACGGGTCAGCGCCTTGCCGCTCTGCGCCCCGACTTCGGCAGCAGCGCGGATATCGGGATCATCGAGATAGGCATCCAGCGGTGGACCATCATCGGGCGGACCACCGGCAGTCATGCCATAAAAATCATCCTCGGGAGCGGATAACTGATCTTCAGGCCCTGATTGAACTGAACCCGAGGAACCCAGTCCAACGGATTGATCTTTCTCAACAAATTCCGGCTCATCCAGCAGCCACGGGACGAAATCGAGCGACTCCGCCGACGCGGCATGCGGCAGCTCGCGACGGGCTGTCCACACGGGGATGCCCAGCGCCGACAGGTAAGCCTGCCTGCGCCCTTCATCCCCCATACCCAGCATCAGATGTTCTCGCCTTCTTGCGGATGGGCGCGCTCAACGTTCGCCACCATAAGGTTCAACGCATTCAGGTAGGCCTTGGCGCTGGCGATGACGATGTCGGTATCGGCGCCGTGGCCGTTGATGATGCGTCCGGCCTGATTCAGGCGCACGGTGACTTCACCCTGCGAATCGGTGCCGCTGGTAATGGCGTTGACCGAATACAGTTCCAGCGTGGTGCCGGAATGGGCAATGGCCTCGATGGCGCGGAAGGTGGCGTCCACCGGACCGGAGCCGATGGCGGTCACGGCCTTGCTGTCGCCGTTGACGATAATGCTCAGCTTGGCCTCCGGCTTGGTGCCGGACTTGGAGGTCACTTCCAGGCTGCCAAGCTTGTAGGTTTCCGCCACCTCGGTCTGGGTGTCGCTGACCAGCGCATGAATGTCCTCATCAAAGATTTCATGCTTTTTGTCCGCCAACTCCTTGAATCGCATGAACAACTGGTTCAGCGAGTTGTCGGAGCCGGCGTCAATGCCCAGCTGCTCCAGGCGGGCGCGGAAGGCGGCACGGCCGGAGTGCTTGCCCAGCACCATGCGGTTGGCGTTCCAGCCCACATCTTCGGCGCGCATGATTTCGTAGGTTTCGCGATGCTTGAGCACACCGTCCTGATGGATGCCGGATTCGTGCGCGAAGGCGTTGGCGCCGACGATGGCCTTGTTCGGCTGCACCGGGAAGCCGGTGATGCTGGATACCAGCCGCGAGGTCGGCACGATTTCCTGGGTGCGGATCGTGGTTTCCACCGGGAACAGGTCGTGGCGGGTGCGCACTGCCAGCACAATTTCTTCCAGGGCCGCGTTACCGGCACGCTCGCCCAGACCATTGATGGTGCACTCCACCTGACGCGCCCCGTTCAGCACGGCCGACAGCGAATTGGCGACCGCCAGTCCAAGGTCGTTGTGGCAATGCACGGAGAAAATGGCCTTGTCGGCATTCGGGATGCGCGTCAGCAACGTCTTGATGGTTTCACCAAACTGGCCGGGGATGGCGTAGCCAACCGTATCCGGGATATTGATAGTGCGTGCGCCGGCGTTGATCGCGGCCTCGATGATGCGGCAGAGGAAGTCAATTTCGGAACGACCGGCGTCTTCACAGGAGAACTCTACATCTTCCACCAGATTGCGCGCGTACTTGATGGCGCGGACGGCGCTCTCGATCACGGCATCCGGCTCCATGCGCAGCTTGTACTGCATGTGGATGGGGCTGGTGGCGATGAAGGTATGAATGCGGGAGGCATTAGCGTTCTTCAGGGCTTCGGCGGCGCGGTCAATGTCCTCGGCGCGGGCGCGGGCCAGCGAGCAAATCCGCGAATCCCGCACGGCTTCGGCCACCGCCTTCACCGACGCAAAGTCGCCGGGACTGGCAATGGCGAAACCGGCTTCAATGACATCCACCCGCATCCGCTCCAACGCCTTGCCAATGCGCACCTTTTCTTCAAGGGTCATCGACGCACCAGGGCTTTGCTCGCCATCACGCATGGTGGTATCAAAAATAATCAGTTTGTCTTTGCTCATGACCAAAGCTCACAAAATAGGCACAAAGGTTTGGAATTGCTGGTCTTGTCGGCGGCGGAAACGCGAAAGGAGGTCTGCCCGGAAGGGCAACAGTTACAGACATGCGGAATTCAGGTCAGTCTGGCCGCTTTCATCGAAAGAACAACAGGTTGGAATCGTGTTCGGATGACTATAGCCAGACTGGGGGATTTTGCCAACAGTTTTCAGGGGGCCTCGACCTGGGCGGTCTGGTTGGCCGAACCACCGGCGTTGCTTTGCTTACCGGCCTTGTTGCGTTGCAGTATCTGGTCGCGCATCCACTCGCCGACACACAGGCGCAGTTCATCCATTTCACCAATGGTCATGGAGTCGCGTGCATCTTCATCGGCGAATTTGTTAGCCAGCTGACCGCAGGAATCGGCAGAGGCTTGTGCGGTGTGAAGAGACGCCGCCAACAGTGCTGTAGTAAACATGCGCATGACTTCCCCGTCGTTTGTTATTTGTTGTTGGTCTTTGGTATCGACGGGCATATTGTAAGTCAAGTCCGACTGACTTGCCTACAAAAGGTACTGTTTGGCCGACGAAATGCATTGTCAGCCTGAAAACAACACCAAACCCGCCTTCTGTTTGGGGTCAAACAACTTTTAGGATAAGGGACGGCGAAACGACAGGCAAGCCCCGGACGCCGTCATGAAAAAGGGGCGCTTGTGGCGCCCCTTCGGGAACAACGATCGGATAGGACCGCTATTACATCATGCCGCCCATGCCGCCGTCAGGCATAGCCGGGGCTGCCGGCTTGTCTTCGGGGATGTCGGTGATCATGCACTCGGTGGTCAGCATCAGCGCGGCCACGGAAGCGGCATTTTCCAGCGCGGTGCGGGACACCTTGGCCGGATCGAGGATGCCCATGGCAATCATGTCACCAAATTCGCCGGAAGCGGCGTTGTAACCAAAGTTGCCCGAACCTTCCTTGACCTTGTTCAGGATCACGGAGGCTTCGTCACCGGCGTTGGTCACGATCTGGCGCAGCGGGGCTTCCATGGCACGACGCAGGATGTTGATACCGGCGGTCTGGTCATCGTTATCGCCCTTCAGGGTTTCCAGAACCTTGACGGCGCGCACCAGGGCGACACCGCCGCCAGCCACGACACCTTCTTCCACGGCGGCGCGGGTGGCGTGCAGGGCGTCATCCACGCGATCCTTCTTTTCCTTCATTTCGATTTCGGTGGCGGCGCCAACCTTGATCACGGCAACACCGCCGGCCAGCTTGGCCACGCGCTCTTGCAGCTTTTCCTTGTCATAGTCGGAAGTGGCTTCTTCGATCTGCACGCGGATGGTCTTCACGCGGGCTTCGATGTCGTCCTTCTTGCCTTCACCGTCGATGATGGTGGTGTTTTCCTTGGAAACGATGACGCGCTTGGCGCGGCCGCAGTCGTGCAGACCGGCCTGTTCCAGGTTCAGGCCGATTTCCTCGGAAATCACCTGGCCGCCGGTCAGGATGGCGATGTCCTGCAGCATGGCCTTGCGACGGTCGCCAAAGCCCGGAGCCTTGACGGCGCAAACCTTGACGATACCGCGCATGCTGTTCACCACCAGGGTGGCCAGCGCTTCGCCTTCAACATCTTCGGCGATCAGCAGCAGCGGCTTGCCGGACTTGGCAACGCCTTCCAGCACCGGGATCATTTCGCGGATGTTGGAGATCTTCTTGTCCACCAGCAGGATGTACGGATTGTCCAGCTCGGCGGTCATGGAGTCTTGCTTGTTGATGAAGTACGGGCTGATGTAGCCGCGGTCGAACTGCATGCCTTCGACCACGTCCAGCGTATCTTCAAAGCCGGAACCTTCTTCCACGGTGATCACGCCTTCCTTGCCGACCTTGTCCATAGCCTGGGCGATCAGGTCGCCGATGGTGGTGTCGGAGTTGGCGGAAATGGAACCGACCTGGGCAATGGCCTTGTTGTCGGTGCAGGGCGTGGAAATGGCCTTGATTTCGGCGACAGCGGCGCGCACAGCCTTGTCGATGCCGCGCTTCAGGTCCATCGGGTTCATGCCGGCGGCAACCGCCTTCAGGCCTTCGTTCAGGATGGACTGGGCCAGCACGGTGGCGGTGGTGGTGCCGTCACCGGCGACGTCGGCGGTCTTGGAAGCCACTTCCTTGACCAGCTGGGCGCCCATGTTCTCGAATTTGTCCTTCAGCTCGATTTCCTTGGCGACGGAAACGCCGTCCTTGGTGATGTGCGGAGCGCCGTAGGACTTGTCGATGACGACATTGCGACCCTTGGGACCGAGGGTAACCTTGACGGCATCGGCCAGGATGTTGACGCCGTTGATCATTTTCTGGCGAGCGGAGTCACCGAACTTTACGTCTTTAGCAGCCATGATTCTTCAACCTCTACAAAACAGGAAAACGGGGGAAACAATCAGCCTTCGAGCACGGCGAAGATTTCGGACTCTTTCATGATCAGCAGCTCTTCGCCGTCGACCTTGACGGTGCTGCCGGCATACTGGCCGAACAGAACCTTGTCACCCACCTTCAGGTCGAGGGGGCGCACTTCACCGGCCTCGGTAATCAGACCGTTGCCAACAGCAATCACTTCACCTTGCGAGGGCTTTTCAGCGGCGGAACCGGGCAGCACGATGCCACCGGCGGTCTTGGTTTCTTGTTCAACGCGTTTGATAACCACACGGTCATGCAAGGGACGGATTTTCATCGTTCGCTCTCCACTTTGCGATATTTACACAGGATTGTCTGGGGTCGCCGGGGTCATGCCCCGGGCGATTCACCCACCCCATGAATGGTTATGGGCGGGACTGAGGGGGAAATGGGGATGTCTTCAGGGGCTTCAAGGGGCATTTGAAAAAAAATGCCCCGGAACTGGCGGGCCGTTATTGATCCTTGTGATCGATGCGCTTGATCTCGGTTTCGGGCTTGACCTCACGGGCCTCGCCGTCAAAAACCTGGGAGTTGTCACGGCCGAACGGCGAACCCTGTCCGAAAGGACCGCCCTGCCCGAACGGCGAGGGACCGCCGAAAGGGGACTGCGCACCGCCGAAGCCGCCCATCATCATGAAGCCCTGCCCACGGCCCTTGATGGCGGCGGACAGCTGGTCACGCATTAGCGCCTGCACGGGCGGCAGCAGCAGCAGCACCCCGATGCCGTCAGTAATGACGCCGGGTACAATGAACAGGAAACCGGCCAGCGCGGTGCACATGGCGGCCAGCAAGTCGGCGGACATTTCCGGCGACTGGCCGGACTGCATCTTGGCCATTTGCGGCATCAGCACCTGCGTAGAACTGCGCATCAGCTGGCGGCCGACAAAGAAGGCCATGACAAACCACAACAACAGCATCCAGCCGCCGATCTTCTTGCCCAGCCAGATGCTGAGGATGATTTCGGCGACCGGGATCGCCAGCAAAAGCAGGCCTTTCATTCGGGATTTTCTCCGGTGCGGGCGGATTTCAACAGGGCAACCAGCGTCTGGCGCACCTCCAGCGGGGTGCTGACCGGTCGGGGGAAGCGAATATACACGATCCGGTCGCCCTGCCGCAGGTGGAAGCCTTCGGCGTCAATGCCGGTCATGACCGGCGCGACGCCTTCCGGCATGACCACGCCGGCCTGGCGACAGTATAAAGGCAAGGCATCGGCATGATCGTCATTCATGTGTTGCACCATGTCGCTTTCGGTCGTGCGGTCGAACGGGTTGGCGGCCAGCAAGTCCTGTCCCTCCACCCATGCCACCTTGGCAAAACCGGCGATGAAGTGCGCCCGCACCGGCAGCAAGCGCCAGAAGCTAAAATCGTAGATGCGGTGAAAATCCTGCGTGTGCGGGAAATAGCGGTAGTAGCGACCGGCCGCATCGTTGATATCGGCTTCGGACAAAGGTTCCAGGTTTCCCGCGATGCTGATGCGCGGACTGGCCTGGATGTCACTGCCCTCCCCCTGTACAAACAGGGAGACCCGGCCATCCTGCTGCACATGCTGCGTATGTCGCGCCAGGCGGGAAATCAGCAGCAACGGCCGCCCCGCCGAATCGAGGCAGTAAGGTACCGCCGACGTCAGAGGGAAACCGGCGACCGGTTCCTGGCCCAGCGTGGCCAGCACGGCACGGGTGGACGACTGCATCAGCAAACGGGCATCGCGCACGGCGCTCATGACGGTATATTCCCTGTAAAAAAATCCCGGCCAGCCTAACACAAAACCGCTTTTTGCTTTACCCTGCAAGGCTCCAGAGCCGGGCTGAACGCACCGGACGTCGTGATAAAAATACGGAACCCGGAACCCATGAGCGAGAATTCTCCCGCCCTGCGCGAAGCCATTTTCAACAAGCGGATGCTGATCTGCATTTTCACCGGCTTCAGTTCCGGCCTGCCGTTGTTCGTCTTCATCAACCTGCTGCCCGCGTGGATGAACGACGCCCATGTCGACATCAAGGCGATTGGCCTGATGGCGCTGCTGCAGGTGCCCTACATCGCCAAGTTCCTGTGGGCGCCATTGCTGGATCACTTCCGGGTGGGTCACTTCGGACGGCGGCGCGGCTGGATGATCCTGCTGCATGTGCTGCTGATCGCGGCGCTGGCGTTGATGGGCTCCTTGAATCCGGCGACCGAGATCGGCCTGATCAGCCTGGTCGGCATTACCGTCAGCTTTCTCAGCGCTTCCCTGGACATCGCCATTGACGCCTATCGTCGCGAGCTGCTGCCGGATAACGAACTGGGGCTGGGCAACACCATCCACGTCAACGCCTACAAGCTGGCGGGTCTGATTCCCGGCTCGCTGGCGCTCTACCTGTCGGATACCGGGCTGGCCTGGCCGACCGTGTTTATTGTGGTAGCGCTGTTCATGCTGCCCGGACTGGTGATGTCACTGGTCATTGCCGAACCGCAACTGAAGCAGCTGCCGCCGCGCACGCTGGACGCCGCCATCATCCTGCCGTTCAAGGAGTTCTTCACCCGCCACGGCGTTCTGGCGGCGCTGGAAGTGTTGCTGTTCATCTTCCTGTTCAAGCTGGGCGACAGCCTGGCCACCTCGCTGGCCACCAAATTCTATCTGGACATGGGTTTCTCGAAGACGGAAATCGCCATCATCGCCAAGAACGCTGGCCTGTGGAGCGGCATTGTCGGCGGCATCCTTGGCGGCATCTGGATGATCAAGCTGGGCATCAACCGAGCGCTGTGGCTGTTCGGCGCGGCGCAGCTGGCGGTGATCCCGCTGTTCGCCTGGCTGTCGATGGTGGGACATAATCCTGTGGTGCTGGCGATTGTGGTCGGATCGGAAGCGTTCGGCGTCGGGCTGGGCACGGCCGCCTTTGTCGCCTTCATCGCCAAGAGCACCAACCCGCTGTATACCGCCACCCAGTTGGCCCTGCTGACGGCGCTGGCGGCCGTCCCCCGCACCGTCATCAATGCTTACGCCGGATTCATGGTTGAAGGACTGGGCTGGACCAATTTCTTCTGGATCTGCACCTGGCTGGGGATTCCGGGCATGCTCATGCTGGTCCGGGTGGCCCCCTGGAAGGAAGCCGACACCCCCGAGACACAAAAAGCCTGAATTGAAGATTTGTTTTTTCGGGAATCTTGTGCTGTATTTGCTTGAACAACCAGAATAAAAAGGACGAACCCATGAACCGTACACGTTCGCTGTTGGCCTTGGCGGTGTTGGCTGCCCCAAGCCTGGCTGCTGCTGCCGGATTTTCCCTGAATGAGCAAAGCATCAAGAGCCTGGGCACTGCCCTGGCTGGTCGCGGCTCAAGCGCGGCTGACGCTACCACCCTTTACAGCAACCCGGCCGGGATGTCGCAGCTGGAAGGCACCCAGGTCAGCGGCAACATGACCCTGATTGACGCCCCGGCGGATATTGAAAATCCCTCCGGCATTCCGGCGACAGGCACCAACTATGGCGACATGGTTCCGGCCTCCATTGTCGGCAGCAGCTTTATCACTACCCGGATCAACGACAAGCTGAGCACCGGCATCGGCTTTTACGCACCGTTCGGCCTGGCAACCAATTACGAAGACAGCTTTCAGGGCCGCTATTTTGGCGACAAGAGCAAGGTAAAGGTTGTCGCCCTGCAACCAACCGCCAGCCTGCAACTCGCTCCCAATCTTTCGCTCGGATTGGGCGTCGCCATCAGCAAGATTGAAGGCACCCTGTCCAGTTATGTCAGCCCGCTGGCCCCTGGCAGCACCCTGATGATTGAAGGCGACGACATGTCGACCAGCGTTAATCTGGGTGCGTTATACAGCTTCGACGAGAACACCCGTGTTGGCCTGACCTATCATGGCCGGACCAATTACACACTGACCGGCACCACCCTGGTGTCCAACCTGCCGACAGTCACCGGCAGCGCCTCCGCCAGTTATGATGCCGCACTGGATATCTCCACCCCCAGCTCCTGGGACTTGTCACTGACCCACCGCCTGAACACGATCGTGACCTTTCAGGCCCTGGCCTCCAAAACCCAGTGGAGTGTTCTGGATCAGCTCCTGATCCGCAACAGCGGTGCTCCGGCGCTGCTATCGACGGTTGGCGAGGAATTGCACTGGCATGATTCGTGGCTGTACAGCATCGGCGCAGATTGGCAGTACAGTGACGCCATCATCCTGCGCGCCGGCATTGGCCATGATGAAACCCCGATCAACAGCGCTTACCGCAGTGTCCGCGTACCCAGCAATGACCGTGACTATGTCACCATCGGCATCAGCTACAAGATTTCTGACAAGCTGTCGATGGATGCCGCCTACGAGTACATCAAGGAAGATCCCTCGAAAGTTAACGTCAGCAAACCCGCCTTCGGCACCTCATACTCCGCCACCTACAAGGGAACAGCCAACCTGCTTGGCGCCCAGCTGAATCTCCGCTTCTGACCCCGCAAGGTTCGCCGGCACTAACCGGCGGACCTTGACATTTATCCTTGCACCCAAGTTCCAAACCTCCTACCATGCCGCCTGCCTGCAGGTGTCCGTACGTTCGTACGGTTTGTCAACGCTACACGCTGACAAACGGGAAACTGGTGAAAAGCCAGCGCTGCCCCCGCAACGGTATGCATGTATGTCGGTTTCAGTGACCACTGTCTTCGGATGGGAAGGTGAAACCGATGGCCCCCCAAGGGCAACATGCAAGCCCGGAGACCGGCCTGAAGGCATGAGCGTCAACCATCCCGGTTGACTGTCACCCTGTTTGCGGGGATCCAAACAGCTGGAGCTATCATGTTCAAGCCTTCCATTCTGGCGGCCGCCGTGGCTGCCTGTTCGTCGTTGCCTGTTTTTGCTGAAACTGTTTTGCCGGTGCAGATCATTACTGCCAGCCGGATGTCTACGCCTATTGATCAGGCGCTTGCCAGTGTCGATGTCATTGATCGCAATACGCTGGATGCATATCGGGGCCGCGATCTCTCAGAGATCCTACGTTATGTTGCCGGCATGGATGCTGTGCGGTCGGGCGGCCCTGGAGGGCAAACCTCGCTGTTCACTCGTGGTACAGAAAGCAACCACACGCTCATCCTGATTGACGGCATCCGCATCAACTCGGCCACCAGCAGCCAAGCCAGCATCCAGAACCTGACCCTGGATGACATTGAAAGAATTGAAGTCGTCAAGGGGCCACTGTCAAGCCTCTACGGTTCCGAAGCATTAGGCGGCGTCATCAACCTTATTACCCGAGAAGGTCGTGAAAACCGATCCAGCGCATCCGTCACGGCTGGCGGGCAAGGGCAAATCGCCGCAGGGTACAACCAGTCCGTCAATCGGGGAGCACTCCATTCGTTTGTGCAGTTCAGTTCCCTGAACCAGGATGGCTACGCCAGCATTGCCGCCAACCCCAATAAACGCGGGCAGAAAAATCAAGGTGCGGACATCAATGCCTCCTACCACGGTGAAGATTTTTCGCTGCAACTACAGCTTCGTGATAATCACGGCGAAACCGAGTACATTTCGCAGGCTTGGACCCCCGGGCCGGTAGACCTGTTACAGTCACAGACCTTTATCAACCGCATAGCTGCCCTGAAGCTGAGTGCTGACTTGGGTAACAATCAGACCTCCAGCATCCGTATCAGCCAGCTGACTGACAAACTGGATCAGAACCAGTCCACCGACTACGCCCACACACTCCAGGATACGGTGGAGTTGCAACACACTGCGGTACTGGCACCGACTGATACACTGATCGCCGGAGTCACGCTGACACGTACCGACGCTGCCTATAACGGCATATATGACCTCACTACCCGGAACAAGGCCGTCTTTCTGCAAAATACATGGAATGATAATCTCTGGAATCTCCGTGTTTCAGGGCGCCACGAAAAGTTTGATGAATACGGCTCCCAAAATACAGGCAGTCTGGCGATCGGACGAATGCTGGCCGCAGGGCACTCAATCTATGCCAGCGCCGGGACCGGCTTTAAGACTCCAGACTTCAACGAACGATTTGACACCAGCTATGGTAGCAATAATCCTAAGCTGAAGCCGGAGAAGTCAAAATCCGTTGAAATCGGTAGCCGCCATCGTATTGGAAATATTGAAGTATCCACCGCTTTCTTCAGAACTGCTTTGGATAACCTGATCAGCTACAACAAGGCTTTTGTTCTCGAAAACATTGATCAGGCCAAGAGCGAAGGTCTGGAGCTGAACGCCCGTTGGACCTCTGCTGACGGCTGGTTTGCAGGTGCAAAGGCCGGTTATATTCACTCACGTAACAGTCAGACTGGTATGGATCTTGATCGGCGACCGCGCCGCAGCCTGAGCCTTAACGGAGGCTTCCGCCAGGAAAACTGGGGGGTTTCAAGCGCTGTGCTAGCCAAGAGTCATGCCGGAGACTTCGGAGGGCAGCGTCTTCCGGGCTATGCGGTAGTGAACGGCAGCGTCTATTTGCTGCCTTCACCCGGACTGAAGCTGATGATGAGCCTGGAAAATATTGGTGATATTGATTATGGTTCAGCGTACTACGATACCGGCCGCCTGTATCTGGCCGCACCTTTCACTGCAACTCTGAGCGCCACACTCAGCTTTTAATCAAGCCCTTGCCTGGCCGTTGCAAAACGGCCTTTTTTTATCCATGAGAGAAACGCACATGGGACACCGCCTTTCCAAAATCTATACCCGCACCGGCGACGACGGCACTACCGGCCTTGGCGACGGCAGCCGCACCCCCAAGGACTCCTTGCGCGTGGAAGCCTATGGCACGGTGGATGAGCTCAACAGCCAGATCGGCCTGCTGCGCGCCGAACTGACCACTGACCATCCCAGTCAGGCGCTGCTTTCCCGCATCCAGCACGAGTTGTTCGACCTTGGCGGCGAACTGTGTATCCCGGGCTACAGCCTGATCAAGGAAGAAGGAATTGAACGACTGGAAAACGGCATTGACGCCCTGAACGAACACCTGCCGCCATTGAAGGACTTTATCCTGCCGGGCGGCAGTAAACCGGCCAGCCTGGCGCACGTCGCCCGCACCGTCTGCCGCCGCGCCGAGCGCCGCGTGCACAGCCTGGCGCAAGCAGAAAGCCTCTCGCCCCTGGGCCTGCGCTACCTGAACCGGCTCTCCGACTATCTGTTCGTGCTGGCGCGGGCACTGGCCCGGGAAAACGGCGGTCAGGAAGTGTTGTGGCAGCGGCAATGATCAGGGCTTGGGGTAAACCGCCGAGAACTCGGCGAGCAATTGCCCGCCCTGTCCCAAAAACTGCAAATCCTGCTGCGGCGTAATGCGCCACGATCGCACCTGCTGCAGCACCTGGATGACCTGCTTTTCCACCCCGCCCTGTCCGGGACACTTCAGCATTGATCCACGCACCGTCAGAAAACGGATGTGATCGGGGATATCGCGCTGATAATCCCCGTTGAAAAGATTGCAGCCGCTGAAACCGTCCAGGCGTCCATTCGCCAGCTTGAGATAAGGCTCCTGACCCGGGCTTGGCCTTACCAGGTTCTCCCCCAACACTTGCCGGAACTCCCAGCGGGTATTTTCCAGCATGGCCGGTACAGGGCCGGGTTTGGCCGCCGTCAACAATATCGGCGGGGATGGCTGAATCACAAACTGGCGCCCGCCCTCGGTTACCACGGTCGCGGGGGACGGTGACCGCGGCGCGGAGCCGCAGCCGGCGACCAGCATGGACAACAACAAAACCCCAAGCTTCAGATGCACGATGTTCACAGGAGCAAGATCCGGATATCTGAAAGCACAGCCGCCAACCGGGTCGTGAACCGGGCCGCCTCCGCACCATCGATCACCCGGTGGTCGTACGAGAGCGACAAGGGCAACATCAGCCGCGGCTCAAACCCGCTTCCTTGCCATACCGGCTTCAACGCCGAACGTGACACCCCCAGAATCGCCACTTCCGGCCAATTGACGATGGGCGTGAACGCCGTGCCGCCAATGCCTCCCAACGACGAGATACTGAAAGTCCCGCCCTGCATCTCAGCCGGCGACAGTTTCTTGTCACGAGCCTTGGCCGACAGCTCACCCAACTCCAGCGCAATCTCGCGTACCGACTTGCTATCGGCATTGCGGATTACGGGCACCACCAAACCATTAGGCGTGTCCACCGCCACGCCGACATGCACATATTTCTTGAGAATCAGTGTCTGGCCATCCACCGCCAGTGAGGCATTGAAGCGCGGAAACTCCTGCAGCAACCTGGCGCAGGCGCGCACTAGAAAGGCCAGTACCGTCAGATTGACGCCCTGCTTCTTCAAGGCATCCTTCTGATCCTTGCGGAACGCTTCCAACTCCGTGATATCCGCTTCATCAAACTGGGTAACATGAGGAATATTGACCCAGGCGCGATGCAAGTTCGCAGCCGACAAGGCCTGAATACGGGTCAACGGCTGCTTTTCAATCTCGCCCCAACGCGAAAAATCGATCTCGGGAAGCACGGGCAAGCCGGATCCGGCGCTGGCGGGCGCTGGGGTCGCCACCGCTTTCGCTGCCGACAAGGACTGCTTCACCCAGGAGAACACGTCCTCTTTCAGAATCCGCCCCTTGGGTCCACTGGCCTCCACGCGGCCCAGATCGACCCCCAGCTCACGCGCCAACCGGCGAACGGCGGGGCCGCAATGCACCAGCGACGCAGGGGCAACCGACAAGGACTGTGAGGGAGCGGCCGCTGTCGTGACCGGAGCCGGGTTCACGATCGCCGCAGGCAACTCCACCGGTTTCTCCGGCGCCGGGGTAAATACCGGGCCAGAAGGCTCAGGCTCGGAAGCGGCCGGCGTCTGGCTTGCCATGGCAACAGCCTCCACTCCGGCCACCTCCACCGAAAACAACGGCGTTCCCTCCGTGACGGGATCGCCCAGCCGGATCAAAACCTCCTTGACCACACCGTCAACCGGACAGGGAACCTCCATGGTCGCCTTGGCGGACTCCAGAACCAGCAACGACATTTCCTTGCTGACCGACTGCCCGGGCTTGACCAGAATCTCGATGACCTCGGCCTTATCGGCTCCGGGATCCGGCGCTTTGACTACTTGCAACATGAGCGTTTCTCCAGTCAGACCAAGGGGGCGAAGGGCTTCTCGGGATTCACCCCGAAACGCTCAATGGCATCCTGGACCAGTGTCCGCCCGACCACGCCGTCATCGGCCAAGGCGTTCAACGCGGCAATGGCGATAAAATAACGGTTAACCTGGAAGTGCGCCCGTAGTTGCTCGCGACTGTCAGAACGGCCGAAACCGTCGGTACCCAAGGTAATGAAGGGCATTCCCGCTGGCAGGAACGGGCGAATCTGCTCCGCGACAATTCTCATGTAGTCGCTGGCCGCCACGATCGCCCCCTTGGCGCCGCGCAACTGCCGCGACACCCAGGGAATCCTGGCCTCCTCCAAGGGATGCAGATGATTCCAGTGCTCACAGGCCAGTGCCTCCTTGCGAAGCTCGTTGAAGCTGGTGACGCTCCAGACCGACGCACGGATGCCATAGACATTGAACAACAACTCGGCCGCCGCCTCGACCTCGCGGAGGATGGCGCCGGAGCCCAGCAGATTCACCTCATGGCTATGTCCCTGCGAAGCCGGCTTCAACAGGTACAACCCGCGACGAATACCTTCTTCCACCCCGGGCGGCATCGCCGGTTGCGGGTAATTTTCATTCATCGTCGTCAGGTAATAGAACACGCGCTCGTTCTGCTGATACATCCGGCGCAGTCCGTCCTGCACGATCACCGCCAGCTCGTAGCCATAGCAGGGGTCGTACGCCACACAATTCGGAATGGTGCTGGCCAACAGGTGCGAATGGCCGTCCTGATGCTGCAGCCCCTCGCCGTTCAGCGTTGTCCGGCCGCTGGTCGCCCCGATCAGGAAGCCCTGCGCCTGGATATCCCCCGCCGCCCACGCCAGATCGCCAATACGCTGAAAGCCGAACATCGAATAGAAAATGTAGAACGGAATCATTGGGTAGTCATGGACGCTGTAGGCGGAACCCGCCGCCATCCAGGCGCTCATCGCCCCGGCCTCATTGATCCCTTCTTCCAGAATCCGTCCCTTCTTGTCTTCCTTGTAGAACATCATCTGTTCGGAATCTTCCGGGGTGTAAAGCTGGCCCACATGAGAATAGATGCCCAATTGACGGAACATGCCCTCCATGCCGAAGGTGCGCGCCTCGTCCGGGACGATCGGCACCACCCGGTCGCCCAGGCCCTGCATTTTCACCAGCACATTGAGGATGCGCACGAATGCCATCGTCGTGGAAATGGCCCGTTCCGAACCCAGCAGGATCGGTGCAAAACTGTCCAGCTCGGGTACCGGCAGGCTGACTGTCCCCGACTTGCGGACCGGCAGATAGCCGCCCAGCCGTTGCCGGGTTTCATGCAGATACCGCAACTCGGGACTGTGGTCAGCGGGCCTGTAAAAGGGAATCTTGACCAGTTCTTCATCCGTGAAGGGCATATCAAAGCGGTCACGGAACCCCTTCAGCGACTCCAGATCCAGCTTCTTGATCTGGTGCGACTTGTTGACCCCTTCGGCCGTACCGGTGCCGTAACCCTTCACCGTCTTGGCCAGGATGACGGTGGGCTGTCCCTTGTGCGCCATAGCACGGGCATAAGCCGCATAGACCTTGTGCGGATCATGACCGCCCCGGTTGAGCTGATAGACCTCTTCATCGCTCATGCCGGCCACCATCTCGCGCAACTCCGGATATTTCCCGAAGAAATGCTCACGGGTGTAAGCGCCGCCATGCGTCTTGAAGGCCTGGTACTCACCATCCACGCACTCTTCCATCCGGTGACGCAACACGCCCTTGCTGTCCTGGGCCAACAGGGGATCCCACTTGCGACCCCAGACCACCTTGATCACATTCCAACCAGCACCGCGAAAGACAGACTCCAGTTCCTGGATGATCTTGCCATTGCCCCGTACCGGCCCGTCCAGACGCTGCAGATTGCAGTTAATCACGAAGATCAGGTTATCGAGCTTTTCACGGCCGGCCAGGGCGATAGCTCCCAGGGACTCCGGCTCATCCATCTCGCCATCGCCCAGAAAGGCCCAGACCTTGCGGCCCTGATCGGGCATCAACTCCCGGTTTATCATGTATTGCATGACATGGGCCTGGTAGATCGCCTGAATTGGACCGAGCCCCATCGAGACCGTCGGGAATTGCCAGTAGTCAGGCATCAGCCAAGGATGCGGATAGCTAGCCAAACCCTTGCCATCCACCTCGCGCCGGAAACCTTGTAATTGCTCCTCGCTTATCCGGCCTTCCAGAAAGGATCGGGCATAGATGCCGGGAGCGGAATGGCCTTGGTAATAAATCAGGTCGCCGCCGTTCTCTCCGTCCGGCGCGCGGAAGAAATGGTTGAAGCCGACGTCATATAAAGTAGCGCTGGAAGCAAAGGTCGCGATATGCCCGCCCAATTCATCCTCATTATCATTGGCGCGCATCACCATCGCCAACGCATTCCAGCGGATCAGCGAGCGGATACGACGCTCCATGTACGGATCACCGGGCAAATTAGGTTGCTGGTCGACAGGGATGGTATTCAGATAAGGCGTGTTCAGCCGGGAAAGGCTGACACCATGCGTCTGGGCGTGGGCGTTGAGCGTTTGCAGGATAAACCGGGCACGCTCCGGCCCTTCCCGCTCCACCAGTGAGGCAAAAGCCTCCAGCCACTCATCGGTTTCAACGGGGTCACTGTCGTTGTAAAAGCGGTTGCTAGCCATGCCCGGTTCCTTCTTATTGCGAGTGCATGTGTTTATACATGCGGTCCTGCTACAACGCAACGCGACCTTTGGCTACCTCAGGGCAATAAAGCATGCAGGAACATCACAACCAGCCATAAGCCCAGCGCCCGTTGGCACAACGAGTCATAATGGGCCAGATGTCGAACCATATCTATAGGCGTTTCAAGCGCTTGGTTAGCCAACCCGTTTTCAGCCAGTTGGCCGGCCTCCGTAATAAAGGCCTGAATGCTGCTTCGGCTTTCCGTAAACGAGAGTTGCAGATACTTCCATACTGAAAGGAAATCACCCGCCAAAGCGAAGGAGATCGCCAGTGCCCGTGAAGGCAACCAGTCCAGCCAGAAACGTACCTTACGGGCAAAATCAGCGGCTTCCGGATGGCGCGACTGTTCATCGCAACAACGAACCAGGTAATAAAAGAGGCTGGCCGCAGGGCCTGCCACAATCAACCAGAAAAGCGGGGAAAACAATTCCTGCAAGGCTGTCAGCAGTAAATCCGCCTTGGCCTGCTCGACACGCTGAGCCATTTGCTCTTGATGATCGGAATCCAGCCACTGCTTGCGGCAGAACTCCATGACGGAAGGCAGCCGACGATCCATGAAAACCGGCAGCGTTATCGCCAGGATCAGGGCAAACTGCCAAAATACGGCCGCGCCGCCGCCTGAGAAGGCCGACAACAAGAGTGAAGCCGCCAAGACAGGTGCGATTGTCACAAGAAGGAATAGCAGCGAACCCGGTTGTCTGGCTTTCAATCCGGCGTCAAGCACCAGGTCCATCAACTGCCGGATCGGGCGCGAAACCGTTTTTTTGACCGCTGGAGATACCAAATCCCGACCGGCCAGCACCAGCAGCATTAAAAACAGCACCAGTAAAACTTTCACGCTCCAACTCCCAAACCTTGTCGTCCTGAATCCCCGGCGGATTGGCTATGCACGCATCAAACTGTCCAGCCTGGCCCAGTCAAAGGCCGGGCCTGGATCGGTCTTGCGGCCCGGCGCCACATCACTGTGACCCGCGATATGTTGACCGATAGCCGGGTATCTTCGCTGCAGGGCTCTCAGGATACCGCAGAGAGAGGCATATTGGGCATCGGTATACGGAATATCATCTGTGCCTTCCAACTCGATGCCTATTGAATAGTCGTTACAATTCTCGCGCCCCAAAAACGAAGAGCGCCCGGCATGCCATGCCCGCTTGCCAAAAGGAACAAACTGGATGATTGCCCCATCCCTTCGCACCAGAAGATGTGCGGAAACCTGCAGTTGATAGACCGTAGCGAAATAGGGATGCTTGTCGGGCGGCAGACGATTGGAGAAAAGATCTTCGATATGGGAACCGCCGAACTCGCCTGGCGGCAAACTGATGCCATGAATGACAACCAACGAAATCTCGTCATCCGGACGGTCGTTGCAGTTCGGCGAGGGACAACGACTGGCCCCGGCAAGCCAGCCGCTATCATCAACATGCATCTCAGGCACCCGGTTTACCTTGCTGTTCGCTCAACTGGCGCAGGTTCCCGATCACTGACTCCAAGGCCCGATCCAGCACCTGGGCCTCCTCGATAATCCGGGCGCGGCCCTGGCTCATATCGACGGCAAGCTTCATCGAGCTCATTTCCGCCACCTTGATGCCCCGACGATTGGCAAAAATCAGCTTGTCCACCGAACGGATGCGGGCTACCAGCTTGTGGCGGTCACGTCGATCCGTCTGCACGAACTCAACCCAACTGCCCACATTCAGCTGATTCACCTTGAGTACGTTCATATCGTCATTGGGCAACGTTTCCGAAACCGCGGGTCCCACGGACTCACTCGGCAGAACCACCGCCGCAACTTGCTGACCCGCAACCTTACCCATCTGGTCTGCAGAAATGACCCCTGACTGGCTGGTTGTTCCGGAGTCCGCCGTATCGGCATCCATCACCGTCACGGTGGGCATCTGGTGTCCACCCATTAACTCACTGTGAACCAATGCCAGCTCACGCAGCAAGGTATCCGTCGCCAAGCCGTCATAATTGACGGCCGCCAAGCCCTTCTTAAGGCTGTTCAGCAGCTTGGGAGAGACACTCTTCAGGCGATTAATCCATTCGGCGCCAGGTTGGGGAATCACGCTCCACACCAGGGCATCCACCACCTTGACGGCCTGCTTCCAGGGCTCAGATTCGGTCCCTTCCTTCAAGCAGTTGATATAAAGGACATGCTTCCAGCCCTCTTGTAGCAGCTTGACCACCACGAGCGGCAACTGCCGTCCGGTCAAACGACGATTCAACAACTGCTGCACCATGGCCCTGGCCATATCGGCGCGGGCACGTCCCTCTTCAGCCTCGCGCGTCCGCTTGTCGATAGCGTCCGAACGCTTTTGCTGCTGCTCGTAGAACTCCGTGAAGTCACTCAGCAATTGGCCAAATATGGAAATATCATCAATGAACTCGTTAAGAATGCAGAAGACAACCTCTTCAATCTTCGAGTACAGCGCATCACCGCCAGGATCCTTCTGATTCCAGCCGATACCCGCTTTGGCCAGCAGATTCAGCAATTGCCGCGCCTTATGGTTTTCGGCATTGAAGAAGGTTTTATCAAGAATGGCGACTTTCAGCAGCGGGATTTGCAGACGCCCCAGCAAGGCTTTCATGGCCGTCGGCAGATCATCATCATCCAGGATGAAGTCGAACAACATGGAGACCAGATTGATAACATCCTCATCCGCCTGTCGGACGGCCTCAACCGTTTTTTCATCTGACTTCAGGTTCTTGCGAATCCCGGTCCGGACTTCATTTACAGAGGGCGAGCTATCATCCTCGGCAAGTTTCGACTTGGGCTGGATTTCCTGCAACTTCGACAGCAGATCAACCAACTGCTCAGTCGCCAGCGCCTGAACCTGGGCCGTGGCCGCAATATGCTCCGGCACGATGGGTACAGCAGCCACGCTACCGCCGACTGCGGCGGCAGGCAGCAAGCCGACACCGCCTCCCCCCACATACTGACCGCCATGATAGGTCGCGCCCATCATATTCGAACCAGGAGCGCCGCCTCCCAGCCCGGGAATCGCGGAGCCTGCGCCGCCTGTTCCGGATTGACTGATATTGTGAACATCCTTGAGGAAGGAAAAGATATCCTCCGTGTCCAGTTTCTTTTCTTCTTTCTTTTCCTTGGGGCCGGAATCGTCGCCTTCATTTTTGGGGGCCGCATAAGACAACTTGAGGTCAGGCAAGACTCCAGCCGTCACCAGCATCTGGTTGGCTTCCTCAAGTATCGGCCACACTTGTCCCAGAAACTCCTGCTGAAAAATCCGGAGAATCACAACCCGCTGGGTTGAATTGAGGGACAGGTGCTTGATGGCTCCCTGAAAGGCATGCGCCAAGGCGCCGGGGTCCAGGGGAAATTTGTTTTCGGTCAGATCAATTTCAGGCAGCAGGTGTTCAAAGCGCTTGCGAAGCAGCGTCAACAGACTTGAATAATCCAGGCGTGTGCGGGCCACCATGCTGTCGACGGTGACTGTAACATCCATATCATCCGTATCGACAAGGCTCAGAGTGCTGAAATCAATCGTCGTGTTTGCAATTCCGTTATCCTTGCCGGGCTTCGCCAGCTTGTTCTGCGGCATGGCCAGAAAAGAACCACCAAATGCCCGTATAAAATCCGTCTCTATCTGATCCTTGTTGCGTCGGATTTCCGTGACGATATCCATATATCGCTGCTGTTCAGGCGGCGGCAGTTTTTCGCACCATTCAAAGATGATCTGTTCCTGTCGGCCAAGCATGCTTTTGATAAGCACAGACATTTTGTCTTGGGCCAAACTCCGGACACTATCAAGCACCGGCGGCAGCTTGGTCGAAGTCGCGGGGGTCTTCGCTGGTCGGTTCAGATCTTCTGACATACGGCTACTCATAACTCTATCGCCCCGGGAGGGACTGCTCATTCAGTTTATTGTTCAGCGCCGGCATCTGACAATGCCAAACATTTTTGTAATACGCCGGAAAGCCCTATAATGGCGCTTTTGCTGACTGATGATACACCAGCCATGATCCCCAATGACCTGCTAACCGCTACTATCGCCCAAAACATCCGCATCGCCCTTGATGAAGATATCGGCTCCGGGGACATCACGGCCCGGCTGATTCCTGAACATCATCACGGTCGGGCCCGCGTCATCAGCCGTGAGCCCATGGTGCTGGCGGGCAGCCCTTGGGTCAATCAGCTTTTCAACACACTCGACCCATCCGTAAGGTTAACGTGGCAGGCTCGGGACGGTGACCTTATCCAGCCGGATATTCCGTTCTTGTTTCTTGAAGGCCCTGCCCGTTCCCTGCTGACAGGAGAGCGCGCGGCACTCAATTTCATCCAGACGTTATCTGGAACAGCGACAAAAGTCCGTGACCTCGTTGGCCTTTTATCGGGAACGCAATGCCAGCTTCTGGACACCCGCAAAACCTTGCCGGGGCTGCGAATTGCACAAAAATATGCCGTGAGTATAGGCGGAGGCTACAATCACAGGCTAGGGTTGTTTGATGCATTTCTTATCAAAGAAAACCACATCATGGCCGCCGGCAGCATCGCGGCCGCCGTCAACGCTGCCCGTCAGATTTCGTCATCCGCCCCCGTTGAAGTCGAGGTCGAAAACTTCGCAGAACTGTCAGAAGCCATTGCCGCAGGTGCTGACATCATCATGCTCGACAACTTCAGCGTGGAAGACATGCGTGAAGCCGTTCGTCTGACCGCTCGCAAGGCAAAACTGGAGGCCTCCGGCAATATCGGCCGCCACAACCTGCGCCTGATCGCTGAAACCGGAGTCGACTACATTTCCATGGGAGGACTTACGAAGAGCGTGACCGCCATCGATCTTTCCATGCGATTTACCGGCTGACCCCCGATCTCAAACCTCGTCCCGCAGAAAGGCAAACCGTGGTACAGGCCGACCATTGACCTGTACCATCTCTTCAAACATAGCGATTGGCCGCACCCACAATCCCCCCTCTCCATACATGGGGCGATAAAGGACCAGTATCTCTTCCGTTTCACTATGGCGGACGGTATCTATGACCTGATAGTCACGACCTTTGTAATGTCGGTAAACACCTGCCCTCAAGGTCATGAAAAGAGATCCACCAGTCCCAGCGGTCCCGACCCATCCTTCCAGTAAAGCTGTCCACCTGCTTCGACAAACTTTTCAAGTGCCGTCCTCACCACGCCAAAAGACAGATTGAGGCACTGGAAGGAGTCGACCCCTGGGACCTTGACGACATTCGGATAAAGTCCATCCAGCGCAATCTCAGCCTCCCATTTGCTCTCTACAGGCTCGGGAAGCCCTATCTGCATCTTGATCAAACGCACTTCACCGCTACGCATCTTGGCCAGCAGTTGTCGCTCGGCAATCACGTATTTAACGGTTTCTTTTTCCTTGCTGTCTTGTTGAGTCACTATCAGCCCGCCTGATGTTGGAATTGCTTAACGTTACTACCGATGCACATGCTTTAGCTTAGCATTGCCCATCACTTTCATGGCTTGTTATACCTGAACAAATTTAAAATACACATGTGCACTTATTTGCTATGATTCAATACTGACTAAACTTAAGCCTCTGCTGGAGAACCTTTATGCTGAAGTTGCTGCCTCCCCCGATCAAGGGCGCAATGAATTACGGCTTGTTAGGCCTCAATACCATTGTGCATAGCGTTCCCCTGCTCACGCTGGCGGGACTCAAGCTGATCCCAATCCAGCAATGGAAAACACTATGTTCCCAAGGCTTGATTACCATTTCGGAGAACTGGATAAGCTTAAATAGCGCTCTCCTTGATTTTACTCAACACACCCGCTATCACGTTACCGGTCTCGATAAACTCGAGTATGAAGGCTGGTATATGGTCATTTCAAACCACCAGTCCTGGGCCGACATTCTTATCCTGCAAAAGGTTTTCAATAGAAAAATCCCTTTCCTGAAGTTTTTCCTTAAAAAGGAGCTGATCTGGGTCCCCGTTATCGGGCTGTGCTGGTGGGCACTGGATTTTCCCTTCATGCAGCGCTATTCCAAAGAGCTTTTAATCAAGCACCCCGAGTTGAAAGGGAAGGATCTGGAAATCACAAAAAAAGCCTGTGAAAAATTCAAGCATCTCCCGGTCTCGATCATGAATTTCCTGGAAGGTACGCGCTACACCCAGGCTAAGCACGACGCACAGCAATCACCATACCAGCATCTCCTAAAACCTAAGTCTGGCGGCATTGCGTACGCAATCGGTGTCATGGCTGAAGAAATCAACACCCTGGTGGATGTAACTATTTACTATCCGGATGGCCACAAGGGGAATATGTCATTCTGGAACTTTATGGCAGGCCGTAGCCAGGATATTCATATCCACATTGAAACTCGTGAGATTCCCTCTGAAATGAAATATGGCGATTACGAAAATGACGACTTATTCAGAAAGCGCTTTCAGGGATGGATTCACACGCTTTGGCAGGAAAAGGATGCCCTTCTTGATCAGCTTAGCCAAAAAAACCGCTCTTGAGCGGTTTTTTCCTGTTTACTACGCCGTAATCTTTCTTTCTTCGGGCCTCATAAAGCAAAACCCCCTTGCTGTTTCCGGCAAGGGGGTTTTGGTGTTAAGTGTCTGGCGATGACCTACTCTCACATGGCGAATGCCACACTACC
>NZ_SHKX01000014.1 GCF_004217445.1 Fluviicoccus keumensis | reverse complement strand
GATGGTAGTGTGGCATTCGCCATGTGAGAGTAGGTCATCGCCAGACACTTAACACCAAAACCCCCTTGCCGGAAACAGCAAGGGGGTTTTGCTTTATGGAGTCGGAGGATAGGGCGCTTTTAGGGCAGGCGTTTTATAAATACTGGGGCACCTATCTATCGTCGTTTCGACTCAATGATGCGGCATATGATGAGCCTCGCGTGCATCGTGGCGGATCGTTTCCTCAATCTGGTGTAGAAGGCGCAGCGTTTCCTTCATGGCTTCGGTATCTGCTCCGGCGTCTTTCGACATTTGTTGCTGCATGGCTTCCAGTTGGGTAATTTGTCGGTGGATGGTGCGCGGATCGACATCGCGCAGAGTAATCGTGGTCATGTCGGACTCCCTGTGAGTCAAGCTGAAGGCTGTCATTATTGATATAGACCACGGAAGGGCAGGTCGCCAGATTACTTTTGCCAATCCTTGAAGTACTGCCGGAACTTGAGCACCTTCGGGGCTACGACGAACTGGCAATAACCCTGTTGCGGGTTACGGGCAAAGTAATGGTGGTGATAGGCCTCGGCAGGATAGAACACCGGATTGGCGGCGACTTCTGTGACAATCGGGGTGGGAAAGGCGTTTGCTTGAGTCAAGGCTTCAATGACGGCCACGGCCTCTTGGTGCTGACTGTCGGATTGGCAGAAGATTACCGAGCGGTACTGTGTGCCGATATCATTACCCTGGCGATTGAGGGTGGTCGGGTCATGGATGGCGAAAAAAACCTCCAGGATTTGCCGGAACGTGATGATGGTTGGGTCGAAGCAAATCTCGACGACTTCGGCATGACCGGTAACGCCGGCACAGACTTGTTCGTAGCTGGGATCGGGCCGATGCCCGCCGCAATAGCCCGGGGTAACCCGATCCACGCCCCTAACCTGTTCATAAACGGCTTCCAGACACCAGAAGCAACCTCCCCCCAGAACGGCGATTTCCATACAACACTCTCGTCAATTGGCGACCTGCGGTCTTAGTGCGTGCGCTCGTAGATGACAAACCGGTAATGAGTATCCGCAGGCTCGTAATAATGCGCCTCGCTGCCGATTTCTCGCCATTGAACAGAATCGATTGGCGGAAAAAAGGCATCGCCCTCCACGGTCTTTTGGACTTCCGTGAGATAAAGGCGGTTGGCGTGCGGCAGGGCCAGCGCATAAATTTGGGCGCCGCCGATCACGAACACATCTGCGTTACCATTGATTTCACTGATTTGTGCGGCTAAGGCCAGTGCGTTCTCCAAGGTGGCGACGACTTTCACGCCTTCGGCTTGATAGCCAGAGCTGCGGCTGATGACAATATTGGTGCGGTTCGGTAATGGCTTGCCGATGGACTCGTAGGTCTTGCGACCCATGATGACCACACCGCCGGTGGTCAGGCGTCGGAAGTACTTGAGATCTTCCGGTAGATACCAGGGCAGTTGGTTGTTGATGCCGATACAGCCGTTTTCAGCGACGGCGGCAATAAGTGCGAGACGGGGCATGAAGATGACCGATGGTTAAGATATTCGTGCATTCTAGTGAGTCGGCGGCCGCCAGTCATCTCCGGCTCTTATCCGGGTTTCCCCATGCCGTAGCAGGAAGAAGTCGTCCTCAGTGAGTCCGGCGGCCTGTCGGGCGCGTGCCAGCGCGCGCGGCGGCTCGTCCAGAGGTTCATCGGACAGTTCAAACGTTCCCCAATGCATGGCTACCGCGCGTCTGGCGCGCAAGCGTGACCTGGCGTCGACGGCTTCGGCCGGGTTGATATGGGCGGGCTTCATCATCCAGCGTGGTTCGTACGCACCAATCGGCAAGGCGGCCAGATCAAAGCCGCCGGTTCTGGCGCCAATGGTGTCCAGGTCGGTCGAGAGCGCAAAGTCCCCGCCGAAAAAGAAGCGCACCTGCGGGCTATGGACGGACCACGCTCCCCACAGGCGGTGGTTACGGTCGAGGATGCCGCGGGCGCACCAGTGCTGCACCGGTAACAGTTGCAGTTCCACGCCCGCCAAGCGTTGGCTGTCCCACCAGTCCAGCCCGTGTAGGTAACGGCTGTCGCCGTGCGTGACATGTCGTGCCAGCCAGTCGTTGATGCCCAGCGGTGCGTAGATTTCCGGCGGCCCGCCTTCCTGTTGATAGAGGCGGCGGATGCTGGGCAGGTCGAGGTGATCGTAGTGGTCATGGGAGATCAGCACGGCGTCGATATGCGGCAGCTTTTCCAGCGGCACGCCGGGCGGCTGATGTCGTTTCGGACCGAGGAAGGAGACCGGAAAGGCTCGATCGGAAAATACCGGGTCGGTGAGGATGTTCAGGCCGGCGGTTTGCACCAGCAAGGTGGCGTGGCCGATCCAGGTGATCGTGGTATCCGTCCTGTTGTGCGCGAGGTAGTCCACATCGGGGGCCTGTGTCGGAATCGGATCGGTCGGCGGCTTGGGCGGGAGACCTTGCCAGACACGTTGCCATTGCCATTTCAGGAAGGCCAGGTCGAGCTGCCGGGGCGGCTGGTGCAGATTGCGGAATCCTTCCGGCGTGTGATGGGGTTTGGCGGGATCGTAATAGGGGTTGTGCGCGGCGCATCCCGCCAGCCCCAGGGTGATCAACAGCATCAGGGGCGGCAGGAGGGCGCGCATCGGGTCAGACCGCGACCGGGGCCTTGATGGCCGGATGCGACTGATAATTTTCCAGTGTGAAGTCTTCGTAGCGGAAGCCGAAGATGTCCTTGACCGCCGGGTTGAGGCGCATGGTCGGCAGCGGCAGCGGTTCGCGGCTGAGTTGGAGCTCGGTCTGTTCCATGTGGTTGCTGTAGAGATGGCAGTCACCGCCGGTCCAGACTAAATCGCCCAGTCCCAGATCGCAAACCTGCGCCAGCATCATCGTCAGCAAGGCGTAGCTGGCAATGTTGAAGGGCACGCCGAGAAAGACGTCGGCGCTGCGCTGGTAGAGCTGGCAGGAGAGCTTGCCGTCGGCGACGTAGAACTGGAAGAAGGCATGGCAGGGGGGGAGGGCCATGTTTTCCACTTCACCGACATTCCAGGCGGAAACGATGATGCGGCGGCTGTCCGGATTGGTCTTCAGTTGCTGCACGACTTGGCTGATCTGGTCGATATGGCGGCCGTCGGCGGTGGGCCAGCTGCGCCACTGGTAGCCGTAGACCGGCCCGAGGTTGCCTTCCGCATCCGCCCATTCATCCCAGATGCTGACGCCGTTTTCCTTGAGGTAGCCGATGTTGGTGGATCCCTGCAGGAACCACAGCAGTTCGTGGATGATCGACTTCAGATGGACTTTCTTGGTAGTGACCAGCGGGAAGCCTTCGGCGAGATTGAAACGCATCTGGTGGCCGAAGACGGAGCGGGTGCCGGTGCCGGTGCGGTCTTCCTTGTAGGTGCCGTGGTCGCGGATATGCCGCATCAGGTCGAGATACTGTTTCATGACGGCTGGCTCGCGGTCGGGGTTTTCGGGAAGCGATAGGCCAGCACCAGCAGCAGGATGCCGACCAGGATCAGCGGGGTGGAGAGCAACTGGCCCATGGTCAGCCAGTTGAAGGCGATATAGCCTTTGTCGGCATCCGGTTCGCGGAAGAATTCGACAAAGAAGCGGGCGCAGCCGTAGCCCAGGGCGAAGATGCCCGCGACGGCTTTCTCGGGGCGCGGCCGGCTGGAGAACCACCAGGTCACGGCGAACAGCAGCAAGCCTTCCAGCGCACCTTCATAGAGTTGCGAGGGGTGACGCGGCAGGTGGTCGACATGGGGGAAGATCATCGCCAGCGGATAGTCCGGGTTGGTGACCGGGCGGCCCCACAGTTCGCCGCCGATAAAGTTGCCCATGCGGCCGAAGAAAATGCCCAGCGGCACCAGCGGCGCCACGAAATCCATGACATTCCAGAAAGTCATCTGGTACCGGCGGGCGTAGATGACCATCGCGGCCATGACTCCGAGGAAGCCGCCATGGAAACTCATGCCGCCTTTCCAGACCTGATAGATCCAGCGCGGGTCTTCCAGGAAATGATCGAAACTGTAGAAGAAGACGTAGCCGAGACGGCCGCCCAGTACGACGCCCATGGCGGCGTAGAAGATCAGGTCGGAAATCTGTTCGGGATTCTGCTGCCACAGCGGCTGGTTGCGGGCGCGGTACTTGCCCAAGGCGTAGGCGGCGGCGAAGGCGCACAGGTACATCAGGCCGTACCAGTGGACTTTCAGCGGGCCGAGGTGCACGGCAACCGGGTCGATTTGGGGATACACTAACATCAGCGGCGTTCTCCGGGACAAGGCCGACATTCTAATCGAAAACCGTTCTTACTCCATGTCGAGGTTCTGTTATGTGTCTGATTGTCTTTGCCTGGCGGCGGGTTCCGGGGCAGCCGCTGGTGCTGCTGGGCAACCGCGACGAATTCTACGCCCGTCCCGCCACTGCCGTCCGTTTCTGGGAAGACGCGCCGCACCTCCTGGCCGGGCGGGATGAACAGGAAGGCGGCACCTGGCTGGGTGTGACGCGCAGCGGCCGCTGGGCGGCATTGACCAATTACCGGGAGCCGGGCGGCATGCAGCCGGGTGAGTTATCGCGCGGCAAGCTGGTGGCGGATTTCCTGAAGGGGGATGACGATCCGCTGGCGTTCCTGACGGCGATTGCCGGTGAGGCCGGGCGCTACAACGGCTTCAACCTGCTGGTCGGAACCCGTGAGGAAGCGGCGGTCTTCAGTAATCGGGGCACAGCCCTCCGCTTGCTGGAGCCGGGGCTGTACGGGCTGAGCAACCACCTGCTGGACAGTCCCTGGCCGAAGACGCAACGCCTGAAGCAGGGGCTGGCCCAGGCGCTCCGGCAACCTTGGCAGGAAGATCCGGCGCAATTGATGACCTGGCTGGAGGACGTGACGCCGCCCGAAGACGACGAGTTGCCGGATACCGGCGTCGGTCTGGTCTGGGAGCGGTTGCTGGGTACGGCCTTCATCCGTTCCCCCATGTACGGGACGCGGGCCTCTTCCTGCCTGCTGCTGGGCGAAACGCGGGCGCGGCTGATGGAGCAGACCTGGGTGCAGGGCGAGCGAGGCGAGTGGGTGGATATCGGATTTGCGTATGAGGATTGAGACCGGAGGCGGGCGTCTTCTGCCCGCGTTCCGGTTGTTCCTGTTTCAGGCGGCCTTGAGCGCCGTGTCGCGGTAGGCCTCGGCTCCCGGAGAGTTGGCGAGGTAGGCCAGCGCTTCCTCGGTGGAGCCTTCGTGCAGCGGGTTGTACCACGGGCTGAAGAACGGCAGTTGCTGCCAGGCCAGCCATAACGGTGAGGGCAGCGCACCGCTGCGCGACACCCGGTGCCATTCCAGCCATACCCACGGTTTCCACACGGCCGGATTGCGGTCGGCGAAGCGCGGATCCTGACGCAGGATATGCGCCGCGCCGTCAACCCAGAGGCCGAAGACCATCGGCGTGGCGATACAGGCCAGATAGTAGCGGGAGAGATAACTGCCGCCGAGGTGGTTGTAAAGGTCGAAGGCCACGCAGCGGTGTTCGACTTCCTCGGCGCCATGCCAGCGAATCAGGTCCAGCAGCACCGGGTCGGCGTTGAGCGTGTCCCAAGTCTTGTTGCGCAGGGCGTAGTTGCCCAGCACGCAGGTCATGTGTTCCACTGCGGCGATGATGCCCAGCCGGAACACCAGCCAGTCCTTCTGCAGGAACTCCGGCGTCTTCAGGCCCAGCGGATTGTCCGCCAGCAGGTCTTCAAACAACCATTCCATGATGCGGGTGTTCCGCTCGGTATTGATGCCGCGTGCGTTCAGGTATTCCTGGATGGCGGAGCCGTGGGCGCGGGCGTGCATGGCCTCCTGGCGGATGAACATCTGCACGTCATCGCGCAGCTTTTCATCGGTGACCATGGGCAGCGCCTTGTTGTACAGGCGGCAGAACCAGAACTCGCCGGCCGGGAGAATCATGTTGATTTCATTAATGAAGTGGCTGGCATAGGGGTGGTTCGGCAGCCAGTCCAGCGGCGTGTTGGTCCAGTCGAAACGGACCTTGCGCGGCGTCAGCCGGTAATTGGTGGAGGAAGCGGCCTTGCGGGCGAGGCCGGTGAGACGGGACAGAAGGCTCATGGCGGATATCTCCGGAGTCAATGCGTGAGGTCAGGCGGGCCAGACGCCGCGGGCTTTCCAGCGGCGGACGTGCGGCACATCGTCGTCCAGCCACCAGGCGTCGTCTTCCGTCACGACCAGTAATTCTTCCCATTTCGCACCCACGCCTTTGAGGCCGAGATGCGGCTCGACGGCCCACAGGCCGGGCGTTGGCGGATGATTGGAGGCCTCGCTGCTGTTCCAGATCGGGCTCCAGCCTTCGCGACTGCCCTGAACGAAGTCCCGCACCAGTTCGCTGACATTGCGCACGCCGAAGCGGGCGATGGCGAGGTGGCTGGGGCGGCTGTCGTCGGGCAGCTTTTCGATGCGGTGCGCCAGCGTTTCAAAGGGGTATGCCTTGTGGCGCGGGTCGTAGCCGTGCTTCGCGCAAAGGGCGTCGACGGCGCGGCTGATCTCGGCCAGCGGCTTGCGCTGTTTGGCCATCGTCAGGATCAGCCGGCGGTATTGCAGCAGGTCGTCCATCAGCCGGTCGAGTTCGGGGCTTTCACCGAGGACGCCGCAGTAACCGATATCGGCGGTGCAGCCGCGCAGGGTAGGCGCGCAATCCAGAATGAACGGCATGTTTTCTTCGAGGCGGCGGAAGCCGGGATAGAACGCCGGGTTGAAGCCTTTCAGCTGCTTGAGGGCGATCAGGCCGCGAAAGGCCGTGCGGTCGCCGAACCAGGCAAAGGGCTGGTGGAAACAATCGTCCGCGCCGTGGTCAAGCAGGTAAGTCTTCATTCGGGCGGCGACCTGACGCTCGGTCATGCCGGGACGCATTTCCCCGGCAATGGTTTCGGCGCAGTCGTAGGCGAGACGCTGCGCTTGGCGGAAGCGGGCGAGCTCTTCCACGGTATGGTGCATGGAGGCGGTCATTTCGCGATGTGTCCTTATAAAATGTAACACTATACGATGTAATAATAATTCGCGTTCCTGTCAATAAAGGCTAGACGGAACGGGGTCGGATTGTCGGCTACCCGACAAACGGCGGTCTGCGGGGCATGATCGGAGGTCTGTCCGGGCGGCTGACTATTGACTGAAATCGTTGGAATGCTATTTTGAACGCTGTTCAAAATGGGTGTGGCCATGACGGCGTTGAAAAGCAAATGGGGAGATCGCGAGGCCCGCCGGGAAGACATTCTGGCCGCGGCGCGCACATGCCTGGCCGAGCAGGGGCTGCAGGCGCTGAATATCCGCGATATCGCGCGGATGGCGCAGCTGAGTCCCGGCACGGTTTACACCTATTTCGCCAGCAAGGAAGAGCTGTACGCCACCCTGTACGCCGAGCGGATGGAGGCCTTGCTGGAGGAGTTGCGTCCGGTATGCGCCGCCGCGCCGGATCTGGAGTCGCTGTTTATCGCCATCGCTGAGCTTTACTTGCCGATGTACCGGTTGTACGGACGTGAGCTGAATGTGTGGTCGCGACAGCGCGTGGCCGGCCGCGAGCCCACGGCGCTGGAGTTAAGGCTGTTGTCCGCGTCACGCAATCTGTTTGCGCCGGTATTCAGCGCCGCCTTGCGGCTGTCGGCGGACGAGCAACTGATTCGGGCGTATCAGGCGCGGCCCGGTGAGGTGATGGCCTTGTGCTGGATATGCCTGACCGGTTTGGCCGAGCATTACAGCGGCGATCGCGGGCAGATGCATGGTCAGACGTATGAAGCGGTGGCCAGGCTGACGATCCGCACGCTGCTTGCCGGACTGAAGAGCCTGACGCCCCCCGAAGACCCCACCAATACGAATCAAGGGTAGACATGAAGCGTTTAATGAAAGAGCGGCTGTTGCAGGGCGCGCAGGCGGGGGAGTACATGCTGATCGCCGGGGTCGGCCTGACCCGCGCGGGCATCCTGGCGCCGGTTCGTCCGGACCGTCTGGCGCGGCTGGCGTGGCGTTCGCTGCATGAAGGAGCGAATTTCGCCACCTTGTTGACCGCCGCCGCCGTCCGCTTCCCTGACCGCATCGTCATTGAAGATGACATGGGCGCCCTGAGCTATGCCGATCTCGACGCCCGTGTACAGGCGATCGCGGCGGCGCTGGCGGCGGACGGCATCGGCGCGGGCGATACCGTGGCGCTGATGTGTCGCAATCATCGCGGTTTTGTCGAAGGCCTGCTGGCGGTGTCGCGGCTGGGAGCGGATGTGGTGCTGCTGAACACCGAGTTCCCCGCGCCACAGCTGCGGCAGGTGCTGGACCGCCATGCATTGTCGCTGGTGATCCATGACGGCGAGTTCAACAGCGTCTTCGTCAAGGCCGGTTATGAAGGTCGCCGGGTGCTGGCGGACTCGCAGGGCGCGCCCGGCAGCCTCTGCAGCCTGGCGGCGCGTCACGAACCCGCGCCCGGTCCCCGCCGGCAGGGACAAATCATCATCCTCACCTCAGGCACCACCGGCGTGCCCAAGGGCGCGCCGCGCAAGACTCCTCCGCTGGCGGCCGTCGGACCGATCGCGACGCTGTTCAATACCCTGCCGTTGCGTTCCGGCGAGCCGGTGCTGATCGGACCGCCGCTGTTCCACGGTTTCGGCCTGGCCTTCCTGGCCGTGGCGCTGTCGCTGGGCTCGACGATGGTGCTGTGTCGCCGCTTCGAGGCCGACAAGGTGGCGCAGTTGCTGGTGATGCACCAGGTGAAAACCTTCGTGGCGGTGCCGGTGATGCTGCAACGCCTGCTGGATATTCCGGCGGTCGGCCGTTTCAGCTGGTCCTTCCGTCATCTCAGCACCGTCATTTCTGCCGGGGCACCGTTGGGGGCGTCGCTGGCGACGCGCTGGATGGACACCCACGGCGAGAACCTGTTCAACCTGTACGGCTCGACCGAAGCCGGAGTCGGCACGCTGGCGACGCCGCAGGACCTGCGCGCCGCGCCCGGCACCGTCGGACGGATGCCGCTGGGCACCGACCTGCGCATTCTCGACAGTGACGGCTGCGCCTTGCCCGCCGGGTTGCCCGGCCACATCTGCGTGCGCAGCGGCATGCTGTTTGAAGGCTATGTGGGCGGGGGCAGCAAGCCGATGCTGAACGGCTACATGAATACCGGCGATATCGGCCATGTCGATGCCGAAGGACGTCTGTTCGTGGAAGGGCGCGAGGACGACATGATCGTGTCTGGCGGTGAAAACGTGTTTCCGCTGGAAGTGGAGGAATGGTTGTCGGCGTACCCCGGCGTGGTGGAGGTGGCCGTGGTCGGCGTCAAGGACGAGGAGTTCGGCCAGCGCCTGAAGGCGTTCGTGGTAGCGGGCGCGGATGCGGATTTCGGGCCGGAAACGCTGAAGGGCTTCTTGCGGGAGCGCATTGCCCGCTACAAGGTGCCGCGCGACATCGTGTTGGTGGCGGAGTTACCGCGCAATGCGACCGGCAAGGTCTTGCGCGGGCAGTTGGCTTCCCGGTAGTCTGGTTGGCCCGGCCAAGCGATTGGTCGGGCAGGGCAGTCAATGACGATCCGGGTCGGGACTGCTAAACCGTTGCTATGCGCCCACGTCGCCTGAAGGAGCCTCCGCATGTCAGCCGCCCCAGACCAATACACCCCGCCTGCCTGGACCCGGCCGCTGGCCTGGTTCACCAATCCCCACGGCCTGAACGATGACCGCCGCCTGCGCGAAGCGGTGCAGGGCAAGACGGTCATGGTTACGGGGGCTTCGTTCGGCATTGGCGAGGCGACGGCGAAGAGACTGGCGTCGATGGGCGCGAAAGTGCTGCTGGTGGCGCGCACCCAGGACAAGCTGGAGGTGGTGGCGCAGGCGATCCGCGCCGCCGGTGGCGAGGCGGTGGTCTATGCCGTCGACCTGAGCAAGCCCCATGACGCCGCCGCTCTGGCCGAGCGGGTGCTGAAGGAACACGGTCATCTGGATATCCTGCTGAACAACGCCGGGCGTTCGATCCGCCGTTCCATCCACGAGTCTTATGACCGTTTCCACGATTTCGAACGGACGATGGCGATCAATTACCTGGGACCGGTACAGCTGGTGTTGGGCTTTATTCCGTCGATGCGCGCCCGCAAGCAGGGCCAGATCATCAATATTTCCACCTGGGGCGTGAAGATTCCGCCGGGCGCGAACTGGGCGGCCTATCAGGCGTCGAAGGCGGCGTTTGACGTGTGGCTGCGCAGCGTCTCCACCGAGATCAAGCCGGACGGCATCGACGTCACCTCGATTTATCCGGCGGTTGTCTATACGCGCATGAGCGCGCCGACCAAGGCCCTGCACCACATGCCGGGCATGTCGGTGGAAGAGGCCGCGCATGTCATCGAGCGCGCCATTGTCGAGCGGCCGGACGATATTTCGCCGCCGTGGCTGTGGGGCATGCAGGTGGCGTCGGTGACGCTGAGCAAGCCGGTGCGCTGGCTGATGCAGAAGACCTACCGGCCCGCCTTCACGAAGCGCTAGGAAACCGCGCCGCAAAGCGCTCCGCCAGCGCCGTGATCGTCAGGCTGGGGTTGACCCCGACATTGGCCGGAATCGCGGCGCCGTCCACCACGTACAACCCCGGATAGCCGAAGACCTCGTGATTGCGGTCGATGACGCCGTCTTCCGGGTGTGCCGCCATCACCGCCCCGCCGAGGATGTGCGCCGTCACCGACAGGTTCCCCACGCTTTCCATCAACGTATTCAAGGGTGTGCCCTGGCTGGCCTCGGCAAAGGCGCGCGCGGCGGCATTGGCTTGCGGCAGGTAGGACGGCGAGCGCCCGCCCTTGCTGATCCGCGACTTCAGGCCATGGCGGAAACCACGCAGGATCGTCCGGCCGTAGCCGAAGGCCAGTTCGTTGTCGGCCTGCTGCATCACCGTCAATACCGAGATGCGCTTGTACCAATTTCCGGCTCGGAAGGAGCGGGTGCTGGCCAGCGGCTGCGCCAGGAAACGCCACAGCGTGCGCAGCGCCCGTCGCAGCGGGTATTCCCCGTCCACCAGCGGCCCCATGTACCACTTCATGAAGCTGTAGCTTTGCGGAAAGCGGTTCTGGGTGATGTGCGTCTGCGCGTCCGCATAGAAATGGCTGGAAATGGTGGCACCGTGCGTGACATCGGTCGCCGGGTCGTCGGCGAGGATGCCGACGATGGCTTCGCTGTTGGTGCGAACGTGTTCGCCCAGCGACGTCGGGAGGTCGGGCAGGGTGCGGTAACGGTCGCGGCTGGCGAACAGCAATTCCTGCGTGCCCAGCGCACCGGCGGCAACGATGACCTTGTCCGCCCGCAGGGGCGGCAACCGCAGCGTGCGGTCCCAGGGATGACGCTGGTGCACCAGATAGCCGCCCCCGGCCAGCGGCTCGATATGCGTGACCTGCCGTTCGGGCTGGATCTGCACGCCGCGTTTTTCCGCCAGATACAGGTAGTTGCGGTCCAGCGAATTCTTCGCGCCGTAGGCGCAGCCGGTGATGCAGCGCCCGCACTGGTTGCAGCCGGTGCGGTCCGGGCCTTCGCCATCAAAGAACGGGTCCGCGACCGCCTTGGCCGGGTCGCCGAAGAAAATGCCCTGCGGCACCGGGCCGAAGCTGTCCGCCGCGCCCATTCGTTCGGCCACACCGCGCAGCCAGTCGTCCTGCACGCCGTGATAGGGATTGACGGCGACGCCCAGCATGTGGCGAGCGGTGGCGTAGTGCGGGGCGAGCTCGGCGCGCCAGTCGGGGCTGAGCGCCGCCCAAGCCGGGTCGCGGTAAAAGGCGTCACGCGGCTCCAGCAGCACGGCGGCGTAGACCAGGCTGCCGCCGCCGACGCCGATACCGCGCACGATGCCCGCATGACGGAAGACATCCTGCGCGAAAAAGCCCTTCAACCCGAGGGCGGGAGCCCAGGCCAGCGCCCTCGGATCGGTTCCGGCCTTGGCCATCGCGGCGTCATCCAGCCTTTGCCCCTGTTCCAGCACCGTGACGTGCCAGCCTTTTTCCGCCAGCCGCAGGGCGCTGACGCTGCCGCCGAATCCGGAACCGATGATGATGACGGTCTTGCCGCTCATGCGTCACGCTCCAGCAGGAAGGGGAAGGCGAAATGGCGAAGCAGCGGCAGGTTGATGACGGTCATGCCGAGCAGGGTGCGCTCGTCCAGCGCCCGCAGTTCATCGGTGACCCAGCGCCAGGGCACGGGGCCGTCCGCGCCGTAGCTGAGCGCGGCGACCTGGCCGCCGTCAATGCTGGACGGGCATTCCCGGCATTGCATGGACAGCGCTTCACCGCTGGTAAGTACGTTGGTGGCGCGGCCCGGGGTCAGGAAGCGCTTGCCCTGCCAGCCGCGCAGGCCCGACAGGGCGACGCCGGGGCGGCCGCCCAGCCGCAGCCACCACGGGCCGATAAAGCGGGCGCGCCAGAAACCGGCGCGCTGGGCGAGGGAAGGCAGGTCGGCCGTGGCGAAACGATGTTTCAGGGTGGCGAGCGAGGCGTGGGTCAGGGCAGGTTCGGACATGGTGTTCTCGGGATCAGTTCAGGGTAAGGCCAAAACGGGCGGCCCAGTGTTCGGCGGTTTGCCAGTCGTCATGGTCGCCCAGCAGGCCCAGCATCAGTCGCAGCATGAGACGCAGGGTTTCCCGCCAGCGTTCGGGGTGGTGTTCCGGCTGCAGCAGGAACTGGTACCCCAGGTATTCCACCCCCTGCAACAAGGTGTCGATCGCCAGCGCTGAAGGCGCGGGGCGTCCGGCATCGCGCAGCAGGGCATGCAACAGCTCGCCGACGATGGCCAACGTCCGCTGCCGGTGCCGCGAAGCCGGAGAGTGCGGGTTGTGCAGTTCGGCAAAGAGCGTCGGCAACAGCGGGGCAATATCCGCGCTTTCGCCCCATTGCCGCCACGCGTGCAGCGCCATGCCCATGCGCAGGAAGGGATCTTCCTCCGCCGGGGAGGCCGACAGCATGGCGTCGATCAGGCGGTCGTTCAGGGATTGCAGCAAAGCATCGGTAATGGCGGGGGCGTCGTCGAAGTATTTGTAGAGGGTGGGGCGGGACAGGCCCGCGGTCGCGGCCACCATATCCAGCGTCAGGCCATGAAATCCGGTACGGGCATAGACCTTGCCGGCACTGTCGAGGATGAGGCGCCGTGTTGCCTGTTGCCGGGCGGGATCAGCGGCGGGGCGGCCGCGCGGCCGTCCCGGTTCGGGTGGATTCATGACGTGCCGCACAAGTGAGGATTGCCAGGAATTTAATTTACACTGACGTAAGTGTAAATGTGATTTCCGGCCTCCTGACAGGCGGTATCAGCGGTGCTGGATCGAGGCCGGGAGAGGCAGGCGGACGGTAACGATCAGCCCGGTTCCCCGGGGCGGCGTTTCCAGAAGGATATCGCCGGCATGCTGGAGAACAATCTCGCGGACAATGGCCAGTCCCAGACCGCTGCCTTCCGAACCGGCCAGCGGCGAGCGGTAGAAACGTTCGAAGGCGCGCGCCTTTTCCGCGTCGGTCAGGCCGGGACCATTATCCTGGATCCGGATCACCGCCCGGTCTTGCTCGATGAAGAGGCTGGTGACGATGCGTCCGCCCTCGGGGGTATAGCGAATGGCGTTGTCGATCAGGTTGGCCAGCATTTCCCCCAGGAAAAAGGAGTTTCCCTGAACCGGTACGGGGCCGCTCGGAATTTCCACCCGAAGCTGCTGCGATTTCCGGAGAGTGGCGGGCGCCAGGGTGGCGAGCACCTCCTCCATCAATGCCCCCAGGTCAACCGGCTGCACCTCCATTTGCCGGTCCGGTCCCGGCTCGGTGCGGCTCAGGTTCAGCAACTGGTTGACCAGCCGTTCAAGCCGGCTGGCTCCCCCGACCAGACCGGTGACGCTGGCTTGCCAGTCCTGCTCGCTGCGGGCGCGTTGGGCCAGCTCCGCCTGCGCCTTGATGACGGTGACCGGCGTCCGCAGTTGGTGCGCCGCGTCGGCAATGAAGCGCTGGCGGATGTCCAGCGCCTGCTTCAGTCGCGCCATCAGGCTGTTGATGGCGCGGATTTCGTCGCGCACTTCCACCGGAATGTTCTCCGCTTCCAGCGGGCTGAGGTCCAGATGGGAGCGGCTGGCCAGCGCTTCGCTGATCTTGCGCAGCGGGATCAGGCTGTGTCCGATCCCCAGCCACAGCAACACGGCGACGCTGAGGACCAGCAGCGCCAGCGGCGCCATCATGAAGGCATAAACGGCGTTCGCCAGCATTTGCCGCTTAAGGGTGGTTTCGGCGACGGCAATGTGCACCATGACATTCTTGCCCGCCAAGGGTTGCGGGAACGACATTCCGGCCATGCGCACCGGCTGGCCGTCCAGCCGGTCGTCCTGGAAACGCATTTCTCCGGCTTTGGCGGGCACGGGCGGCAAGGCGCGGTTTCCGGCCAGCCGGCGGCCCTGGGCGTCGGTAACGCTGAAATAGACCCGGTCAATTTCGTCGTACTCGATGATTTTCTGTGCGGTTCGCGGCAGGTTGATGCTGACCTGTCCCGCGCCGGTGTCCAATTGGGAGGCGAGGGAGCGCACCATGTCGTCGAGCGACCGGTCGTAGACCATGTTGGCGACATAAATGACGGCGTAATACGTTGAGGCGCCCCAGAGGAACGCCAGCGCGGTGACCGGCAGCATGACCCAGAGGAGCAGCCGCTGGCGGACAGACACCCGTTCAGGCAGTTTCAACCGGAACCTCCAGCAGATAGCCGAGGCCATGGATGGTGCGGATGCGGACCCCGCCCGCATCCAGCTTCTTGCGCAGACGGTGAATATAGACTTCGATGGCGTTGGGACCGATTTCCGAGTCCCAGTCGCTCAGGCGGTTCGCCAAACGGCTTTTGATGACGACTTGCCCCAAACGCTGCATCAGCGCCTCCAGGATTTCCATTTCACGGACGGACAGCGGCAGGGGCTCGCCGCCCAGCGTGGCCTGACGATGAGTGGTGTCCAGCGTCAGCGGCCCGGCGCTGAGGAGTGCGGGGTTGTCGCCGGCCCGTCGCAGCAAGGCGCGCACGCGCGCTTCCAGCTCGGGCAGGGCGAACGGTTTGGTCAGGTAGTCGTCCGCGCCCAGATCCAGTCCGCGCACCCGGTGATCTATGTCATCCCGCGCGGTCAGGATCAGCACCGGCGTGCGATTGCCCCGCTGACGCAGCCGTTGCAGCACCTCCAGCCCGTCCATGTACGGCAGCCCCAGGTCCAGGATCGCCAGGTCGTAGGGGTCCGGCAGGTTGAGCGCGTGATCGGCCTGTCGTCCGTCGCGGGCGGTGTCGACGGCATGATGATTCTGCCGCATGGCTTCGACCAGCGTGGCCGCCAGCGCCGGATCGTCTTCCGCGATCAGTATCCGCATCTGAAATTCTCCTGAAAGGACTTTGTAAGCACTGGCCGCCTAGCCTTGCGTCCGCCGGTGACTGCAGGGCCGGAGCCTATCCCTTCGGCCGTTTCCCGCGTAGCCGTCGCCGCTGTTTTTCTTCCGTTGAATCGTCCTGAAGTACACGCATTATGTTCGGTCATTTTACAAAAGTCGCGCCCGGGATTTGCCTGGTTTTCGCCACGCTGGCCCGTGCCGGTGATGCGGGGGATTGCGGCGTCCTGCCGCCCCCGCCCTGGCAAATGACACAATTATTGCCTGTTGTGGCGCGTTGTAACCGGGATGTGGTCGCCGCGCAAGGGATGCTGATGGCGGCCGATGCCGAGGTCCGGGTGTCGTCACAGCGCCCGAATCCGACGCTGACCCTGGGCGTCAGCAATATCAATCCGCAGGCGGGCATTGGTCCGGGCAACCTGTTCGACAAGACGGTGGACACGGCGGTGCGCCTGGACCAGCCGATCGAGCGCGGCGGCAAGGCCGCCCTGCGCCAGGCGACGGCGACGGCCTCCCGGCAGGCTTCGCGGTCTGATCTGGAGATGGTGGTGCGCCAGCAGCAGGCGGAATTCATCAAGGACTGGCACACGGCCGTGGCGGCCGGCGAGCGGCGTGATCTGCTGGCGGAAATGCTGGCGCTGAGCCGCCAGTCGGAAGCGCTTGCGTCGAAGCGCGTGCAGGCCGGGGATTTGCCCGCCAACGACCTGACCCGCATTTCCCTGGAAACCCTGCGCGCCGAGACTGATCTCCATCAGGCCGAAGCCGAGGTGCGCGAATCCGGGCTGGCAGTGCTGCGGTTGCTGGGCGTCAACACGGCATCGGACAGCCTGACACTCAGTCCGGCCTGGCCGGAGACCGTGGCGCCGGTAACGCCGACAGAGACCGTCGCGATTGAAAACCGGCCCGATGTGGCGGCCCTGCGCGCCCGCCTCGAGTCCGCCCGATCGGCGCGCGATCTGGCCCGGGCGCTGACGCGGGAGGATATCTCCGTCGGCCTGCAGGTCGATCATTGGCCGATCTCGGCGGCCAACCAGCAGGGTACGGGCAACAGCCTGAGCCTGTCGGTGTCCCTGCCGTTGGCCATCCGTCACCAGCATCAGGGTGAAATCCAGCGTAGCGAAGCCGATTACCGGCTGGCGCAGGATGCGCTCGACAGTGCGCGCCAGACCGCCCTGAACGATCTGGCCGCCCGGCAGGCGGCTGTCGAGGCGGCCCGCCGTCGTCTGGACATCCTGCAATCCCGGATTATTCCCGCCAGCCGGCAGATTGCCGACCGGGCTGAAACCGCCTACGCCAAAGGCGCCGGTTCGGTGCTGGATTTGCTGGACAGCCGCCGCCAGCTGCGCCAGGTGTCGCTGGAAGGCGTGGCGGCGCGTCTGGACTATGCCCGTGCGCTGGTGGACTGGCGGCTGGCCGCCGGAACCACGCCCGATGCCAGCGAGGTTCCTTCTTCCCTTCCTGTTCCTGCTTCTGTCACGGAGTCCCGGCAATGAAGTCGTTCTTTTTCAAGCCCCTGACGTTTCCGGCCCGCGCCGTGTTCGGGCTGCTGCTGCTGACCGCGATATCCTGGCTGGCGGCGTGCTCCACGTCCACCGGCGACGAATCGGCGGCCAATTTTGATCCCGTCGCCCAGGGCGATACCGTGGTTTTCCCCAACGCCAAGGGCGATGTCGTCGGTATCGCCAGCCTGCAAATCCAGCCAAGCCGCCGTCAGGTCCAGTCTTTCCCGGGGCGTCTGGCTTGGGATGAGGACCGTACCGTGCGGGTGTTCCCCTCGGTGAATGGCCGGGTATTGAGCGTGATCGGAGATGTCGGCCAGCAGGTGACGGCCGGTCAGGCGCTGGCCGTCGTCAGTGCAGGTGATTTCGGCACCATCCAGGCGGACGCCCGCAAAGCGGAGGCGGATAGTCGCCTGGCAGCCCAGACCCTCTCGCGCCAGCGTGAACTGCTGGCCGATGGGATTGTCGCCCGTCGCGATGTCGAGCAGGCCGAGGCGGACGCCGCGCGGGCGGATGCCGAGAATCAGCGCGCGCGGATGCGTCTGGCCCAATACGGCGTCCCGGCGGGAGCGGTGGACCAGAAATACCGGTTGGCCAGCCCGCTGGCCGGTCGCATCGTGGAACGCAACATCAATCCCGGCATGGAAGTGCGCAGCGACGCCGCCGGTCAGCCGCTGTTCGTGATTTCCTCGCCGGATCAGCTGTGGCTGCAACTGGATGTGAATGAGGCGGATATCGCCCGTTTCACCCCGGGCTCCGATCTGACCGTCCGCGCCCAGTCGGTGCCGGGCGGCGCTTTTCCGGCGAAGGTCACGCATGTGGCCGATTTTATCGACCCGGTGACCCGGACCGTCAAAGTGCGGGCGTCGGTGCCGAATCCGCAGCGGCAATTGCGCGCCGAGATGTTTGTCACCGCCGAGCTGACCGGTCCGGCGGTGTCCGGACTGTATGTTCCCACCCGCGCAGTCTTCCTCAATGACAGCCGTTATTTCCTGTTCATCGACAAGGGGCGTAACCGTTTTGAACGCCGTGAAGTCACGGTTGGTCAGGATACGGGCGGCACCTTGCCGGTGCTGTCGGGCATCCAGGCGGGCGAACGGGTCGTCACCGACGGCTCGCTCTACCTGCAGCAAATCGTCCAGAACGCGGCCAATCAGCAAGCCGCCGACGCCAAGCACTGACCGGAGCCCCCATTCATGATCCGACGCCTGATTTCCTTTGCGCTGCACCAGAAGCTGTTCGTCTGGCTGGGGCTGGCGCTATTTGTGGCGGGCGGCCTGTCGGCTTTTGTCCGCCTGCCGGTGGAGGCCTTCCCGGACGTTTCCGACATGCAGGTGAACATTATCGGCCTGTATCCCGGCCACGCCGCCGAAGAAGTCGAGAAGCAGGTCACCCTGCCGATCGAGCGGGCGCTGTCGGGCACGCCGCATATGGTGCGCCTGTTCTCGCACACGCAACCGGGCCTGTCCTATACCGTGCTGACCTTTGATGACGCCCTGCCGGAAGCCGTGGTCCGCCAGCAGGTGAACGAACGTCTGCGCGATGCCGATCTGCCCGCCGGCGTGCAGGCCGATGTGCAACCGCCGTCCACCTCGATCGGTGAAATCTATCGTTTCCGGCTGCGCGGCGATTTTCTCAGCCCGCAGGAACTGCGGACGATCGAGGACTGGGATGTCGAGAAATACATCCGTCAGGTGCCTGGCGTGGCCGATCTGGTCACCATGGGCGGCGCGATCAAGCAATACGAGGTCAATCCGGACCTGGCCCGCATGCGCGATGCCAATGTCACGCTGAACCAGCTGTTCACGGCGCTGCAGCGCGCCAACGGCAATACCGGCGGCGGGGCGGTGACGCAGGGGCAGCAACAATACCTGATCCGCACGCTGGGAGCCTTCAAGACCTCGGCCGATATCGAGCGGGTGGTGGTGGCGGTCAACGCCGGAGTGCCGATCCTGGTGCGCGACATCGCCCGCGTCACGATCGGGGAAGCGCCGCGCCAGGGCATCGTCGGCCAGGACAACATGGATGATGTCATCCAGGGCATCGTGGTGATGCGCAAGGGGGAAAACCCTTCCCTGGTGCTGACGGCGCTGAAGGACAAGGTGGCCTATATCAATGCCCATGTCTTGCCCGCCGGGGTGCGCATCGAGCCGTTCTACGACCGCTCCTGGCTGATTGAAAAGACCCTGCACACGGTATTCCATAACCTGCTGGAAGGCGCGTCGCTGGTGCTGGCGGTCCTGCTGCTGTTCCTGGGCAACCTGCGGGCGGCGCTGATTGTGGTCACCGTTATCCCGCTGGCGTTGCTGGCGACGTTCCTTGGCCTCACCTTCATGGGCATTCCCGCCAACCTGCTGTCGTTGGGGGCGATGGACTTCGGGATCATTGTCGACGGGGCGGTGATCGTCATCGAAAACATCTTCCGTCGTCTGGGCGAACTGGACGAGGCGGAAATGGCGGACAGCCAGACCCGGCTGCGCACCATTCTTCACGCCGCCGCCGAAGTCGGCCGGCCGACGGTCTTTTCCATGGTCATCATCATTGCCGCGCACATCCCGATTTTTACCCTGCAACGTCATGAGGGGCGGATATTTTCCCCCATGGCCTACTCGGTCACGTCGGCGCTGATCGGCTCGCTGCTGATGTCGTTGACGCTGGTGCCGGTGCTGTCGCATCTGTTCTTGCGCAAGAACATCAGTCACGAGGAAAACCGGCTGGTGCGCTGGTGCAAAGCAGCCTACGAACCGGTGCTGCGCTGGGCGCTGGATCACAAGAAGGCGGTGCTGGGAACCGCCTTGGCGGCGTTGGCGGCCAGCATGGTGCTGGCCACCCGGCTGGGCACGGAATTCCTGCCGGAACTGAATGAAGGGGCGATCTGGGTCAACGTCTTCATTCCGTCCTCGGTATCGCCGCAGGAGGCGATGAAGGAAGCGCGGGCGATTCGTGAGGCGTTGCACAGCGTGCCGGAAGTCGGCATGGTGATCTCCAAGTTCGGCCGCCCGGATGACGGCACCGATCCCAAGATATTCAACAGCGGCGAATTCCTGGTTAACCTCAAGCCGGAAAGCCAGTGGCGCAAAGGCAAGACCAAGGAAGACCTGCTGGCGGAAATGGACAAGGCGGTGTCCCGCTTTCCCGGCACCGACACCTCCTTCTCGCAACCGATCCGCGATAATGTGCTGGAGTCCATCTCGCAGATTGACGGTCAGGTCGTGATCAAGCTGCGCGGCGAGGATCTGGATGAGCTCAAGCGTTCCGCGCACCATATCCTCGGCATCATCAGCGCCGTGCCCGGCGTTCAGCGCGCCTTTGTCGATCGGGACGGCGACCTGCCGCAATATGTCATGGACTTTGACCGCGATGCCGCCGCCCGTTACGGCGTGAATGTCAGCGACGTGGAAGACATGGTGGAAATGGCGCTGGCCGGCAAGGCAACCTCGGAACTCTGGGAAGGGGAAAAGCACTTCAGTGTGGCCGTGCGCCTCACCGAACCCGAGCGCTCCCTGGATAATGTCGCCAATCTGCTGGTGGCGACTCCGGACGGACGGCAGGTACCGCTGGGGCAGCTGGTGCACTTCCGGCAGGCCAGCGGCGCCATGAACATCGCCCGGGAAAACGGCAGCCGTGTTGTGGCCATCGGGGTGTTCATTCACGGCCGGGATATGGGCAGTGCGGTCAAGGACATGCAGGCGAAGGTGGCGGCCAACCTGAAGACCGCTCCTGGCGATGAAATCAGCTGGTCCGGCGAATTCGAGAACCAGCAACGGGCCATGGCGCGCCTGGCCATTGTGGTGCCGCTCTCGGTGGTCGTGATTTTCCTGCTGCTGTTCAATGCCTTCAATTCGTTCAAGAACGCGGTGCTGATCATTTCCAACATTCCGTTTGCCTTGATCGGCGGCATCGTGGCGTTGTTTGTGCTGGGGATTCCGCTGTCAGTCTCTGCCGCCATCGGTTTCATTGCGTTGTTCGGACAGGCGGTCCTGAACGGTGTGGTGATGGTGTCGCAGTTCAATCAACTGCATGTCGAGCAGGGGATGGCGTTGCGGGAGGCGGTGCTGTCCGGCGCGCTGGAGCGCTTGCGCACCGTCCTGATGACGGCCTTGCTGGCGATGCTGGGCTTGCTGCCGATGGCGCTTTCCCACGCCATCGGCTCGGAAACCCAGCGGCCGCTGGCGGTGGTGGTGATCGGGGGGCTGGTGACCGCGACATTACTGACGCTGGTGGTGTTGCCGACGCTGTACGAAGCCATCATTGATCGTTGGCAGGAAGACAGCGGCGGGGATGATTGAGCAAGCCGCCGCATTCCGGGCAGGATATGCCCGGAATGCGGCTGTTTCTATCGGTATTGTCGGCGGGCGGAAGTTTCTGATGGCCCTGAAAACACAAAACCCCGCATATGCGGGGTTTTGGAGTGGTTCCAACACGCTTTTAAAGCGTCTTGAAACCGGCGATTGGTGCCCAGGAGAGGACTTGAACCTCCACGGATCGCTCCACTAGTACCTGAAACTAGCGCGTCTACCAATTTCGCCACCTGGGCTTGATGGGTCGCTATTCTAGCGGGATTCCGGACCCTGTCAACGACTCACATGAACGATTTGAACAAATTAACGGCACTCAAGCCGGAAATGAGGATGCCGACCACCAAAAGCAGGGATTTTGTAGGCAAGTGACGGCACAGCCAAGCCGCAAAGGGGGCGGCGAACAGGCCCCCGACCACCAGTCCGGCGATGACCGGCCAGTGACCGAAACCGCCGAGCACGGCAAAGGCCGACGCCCCGGCGATCGACAGGAAGAATTCCGCCGCGTTCACCGAACCGATGGTGGTGCGCGGATCCTGACCGGTGCCGACCAGCGAGGTGGTGACCACCGGGCCCCAGCCGCCGCCGCCCACCGAGTCGACAAAGCCGCCGGTCAGCGCCAGCGGCGCGATGTGTTTGGGCGGTTCGTGGCGAACCTTGATGGCGCGGAACGCCTTGGACAGGATATAAAAGCCCATGCAGAGCAGATATGCGGAAATCCAGGGCTTCAGGGTTTTACCATCGAACTGGGTGACGACATAGGCCCCGACGACGCCGCCGATCATGCCGGGAATGACCAGACGCAGGAACAAGGGTTTATTGATGTTGCCCATGCGCCAGTGCGACAGCCCGGAAAAGCCGGTGGTGAACACTTCCGCCAGATGCACCGAGGCCGAAGCGGCGGCCGGAGGCACGCCAATGCCCAGCAGAAACGTGGTGGCGGTGATGCCGTAGGCCATGCCCAGCGCGCCATCGATAATCTGTGCGCCCAGGCCCACGGCCAGCGCCAGCCAGAAGAGGTTGCTGCGGAGTCCTTCCAGAATGACGCCCTGATCGTGGGTGGCGAAGGCGACGCCCGCCGCCAGCGCCAGCAGCACCAGCAACAGTCCGAAGGTATGCAGCAATGGTTTCAGGAAGCTTTGCGTATGGGTAACGTCGGCTTCCAGCGGCGGCAGGCCGCTGTTTTCGTGGGCGACGCTGAGGGTGTCATCAAGGTCAAGGCGACGTATTTTCATGAGGGCGGGCAGGGCTGTTGAAAAATCAACAGCACCTTAGCAGCCTTGGTTAATCGCATTAAATACTCGTTTTTCATGTGATTATTCTTTCTGGTTATAAAAATGCGACCCGGCGGATGCGTCTGGGTAAAAAATATCCGTCCGCATGGCGGACGCATGCTAGACTGGCGTGGCAACCGCGCCAAGGGGCGTCGGTGCCCTATTCAAGTTGAGAACACGCGTTAATGAGTAAACCAACAGCCTGGAATGACCCAGCTGCGGCCAGAGAGGCCGAAAACTACGAAAACCCCATCCCCAGCCGCGAACTGATCCTGTCCACCCTGACCCAGCATGACCGCGCCCTGACCGCCCAGCAATTGGCGGAGGCCTTTGACTTGCGGGATGAAGACCGGCAATTCGCCCTGCAAAAGCGCCTGGGCGCGATGGTGCGCGATGCGCAGCTGGAAATGGACCGCCGCGGCCTGTACCAGCCGCTCAATGAAGATCAATGCGTCGAAGGCCGCGTGCAGGGACACCCTGACGGCTTCGGCTTCCTGGTCACCGCCAAGGACCAGCCCGACATTCTGCTGACCTCGCGCCAGATGCGTCTGGTGTTTGATGGTGACACCGCCCAGGTGCGGGTGGTGGGCTATGACCACAAGGGCCGTCCGGAAGGACGCATCGTCAAGGTGCTGGAGCGCAAGACCAAGCGTCTGGTCGGCCGTTATTTTGAAGAAGGCGGCCTCCCGTACCTGCGTCCGGACAACCCCCGCATTACCCAGGAAATCGGGCTGCTTGGCGAGTTGAAGGGCGTCGGCATCGGCCAGTTCGTGGAAGTGGAAATTGTCGATCCGCCCAGCCATCGCAGCATCGCCACCGCCAAGGTCATTGCCGTCCTGGGTGACCATCTGGCTCCCGGTCTGGAAATCGACATCGCCGTGCGCAATTTCGACATTCCGCATGTGTGGCCGCGTGTGGTGGAAGCCATTACCTCGTGCATGACTGAGGAAGTGGACGAGCACGACAAGGAAGACCGCGTCGACCTGCGCGACCTGGCGCTGGTGACGATTGACGGCGAGGACGCCCGCGACTTTGACGATGCCGTCTATGCCGAGAAGCGTCCCGGCGGCGGCTTCCGGCTGGTGGTGGCGATTGCCGATGTCTCGCATTACGTGCGCCCGGACACGGCGCTGGATGACGAAGCGCGCAACCGCAGCACCTCGGTGTATTTCCCCGGCTCGGTGATTCCGATGCTGCCGGAAATCCTCTCCAACGGCCTGTGCTCGCTGAAGCCGAAGGTGGACCGCCTGTGCATGGTCTGCGACATGACCATTTCCCGGCAGGGCCGCGTCACCGGCAGCCGTTTCTATGAAGCGGTGATGCACTCCAAGGCACGCTTCACCTATACCCAGGTCAGCGACCTGCTGGAGCATCCGGAGAGCGAGGCGGGCCAGAAAGTGGCGGCGGAGCATCCGGAGCTGGTGAAGCCGTTGCAAACGCTGCAAAGCCTGTATCTGGTGCTGCGCGCCTGCCGCGAACAGCGCGGCGCGCTGGATTTCGACGGCCAGGAAACCTACATCATTTTCGATGCCGACAAGAAGATCGAAAAGATTGTGCCGCGCACCCGCAACCAGGCGCACATGCTGATTGAAGAATGCATGCTGGCGGCCAACGTCTGCGCGGCGGAATTCGTGCAGGAGCGGCATTTGCCCGCGCTGTACCGCAATCACGAAGGCCCGAAGGACGAGAAGCTGCTGAAGCTGAAAGGCTATCTGGGCATCCTGGGCGTGGAATTTCCCGCCAAGCCGAAATTGCTGCCCGCCGACTTCCAGCAAGTGCTGAAGAGTGTCGCCGAGCGCCCGGATGCCGCGATTGTCGAAACCATGCTGCTGCGCTCGATGATGCAGGCCGTCTACAGCCCGGAAAACCTGGGCCACTTCGGTCTGGCCTATCCGGCGTATGCGCACTTCACCTCGCCGATCCGCCGTTACCCCGACCTGCTGCTGCACCGCGTCATCCGTCATTACCTGCATCACCCGGAAGCCAATCCGCATGTGGACATGGCGACGATGGTGGCGCTGGGTGAACACTGCTCGATGGCCGAACGCCGCGCCGACGAAGCCACCCGCGACGTCACCGCCTGGCTGAAGTGCGAGTACATGCAGGACCACATCGGCGACACCTTCAAGGGCGTCATTACCGCCGTCACCAGCTTCGGCTTCTTCGTGGCGCTGGATGACATCTTTGTGGAAGGGCTGGTGCACATCCGCAACCTGGAAGGCGACTTCTACAATTTCGACCCGGTGATGCACACCCTGACCGGCTCGCGCACCGGCGTGGTCTACGCCATGGGCGACAAGGTGCAGATTCGTGTCGCCGGCGTGAATCTGGACGAGCGCAAGATGGACTTCGAGCTGGAAGGCCGCCTGCACGCGGCGCGCCGGACGAAGAAAGGCCCGGCGGCGGCCGAGGGCGAGTCCCGCCCCGAAGCCAAGCCCGCCGCCAAGCCGCGTCCGCAGCGCCAAAAGGCCAAGGCGGCAGCCCAGCCGGCCGCAGCGGTTGTCGCGGAAGGCGAGTCCAAGCCGAAGCCGAAGAAGCCCCGCAACCGCAACCGGGGCAAACCGAAGGCCAAAACCGAGAAGAAGGGGTAAGACATGGCCAAGCCCGAACTGGTTTATGGCATCCATACCGTGGAAGCCCTGCTGCACCAGCACCCCGAGTCGGTGCTGGAAGTCTTCATCCTGCTGACGCGGGATGACAACCGTCTGCATGTGATTGAGAACCTGGCCAAGCGCCACGGCATCTCGCTGCAGTCGACCAGCCGCGACAAGCTGGACCAGATGTCCGGCAGCCCGCAGCACCAAGGGGTGGCGGCGCGCACGCGGCCGCTGCCGGTGCAGGGTGACAGCGAGCTGATGACGCTGGTGGAAGGCCTGCAGGTGCCGCCGCTGCTGCTGGTGCTGGACAACATCACCGACCCGCACAACCTGGGCGCCTGCCTGCGCACCGCCGAGGCGGTGGGCGTGCACGGCGTGGTGGCGCCGAAGGATCGCGCCGCCGGCCTGACGCCGGTGGCGCGCAAGACCGCCTCCGGCGCGGCGGAAGTGCTGCCGTTCTTCCAGGTGACCAACCTGGCCCGCACGCTGGGCCAGCTGGCTGACGCGGGCGTGTGGCGCGTCGGCACCACGCTGACGCCCGAGGCCAAGTCGCTGTATGAAATCAAGCTGACCGGCCCGATGGCGATTGTGATGGGCGCGGAAGGCGCGGGCATGCGCCGTCTGACCCGCGAGAACTGCGACGAACTGGCCTTCATCCCGATGGTCGGCAGCGTGCAGAGCCTGAATGTCAGCGTCGCCACCGGCGTGGCGTTGTACGAAGCCTACCGGCAACGGACGCGCTAAAGCACCCCCTCTCCCCATGGGGAGAGGGCCGGGGAGAGGGGTGCGACGGTAGCACTTGAGTTGCCTATGTGGTGTGCAAGCCGCTTTCCGCACCCCTCTCCCTAACCCTCTCCCCCACGGGGAGAGGGGATTACCTCCCCGCTTTTCCGCTATACTCCCATGCTCCCTCCCTCCCCGAGTACCCTCCGTGTTCGCTTCGCAATCACGCGTAATGAGCTATGGCATCCTGTTGTTCACCCTCTGTGTCTGGACCAGTTTCATCCTGATATCCCGTCTGGGCGGCAAAAGCGAGCTGACGCCGTGGGACATTACCGCGCTGCGGTTCGGCACGGCGGCGCTGGTGCTGCTGCCGGTGGTGGTCGTGCGTGGCGTGCGCCATTACTTCACCGGTAAATTCCTGTTGCTGGCCTTGCTGGGCGGCATCGGTTATGCCGGACTGGCCTATGCCGGGTTCTCGCGGGCCCCGGCCTCGCACGGGGCGGTGCTGCTGTCGGGCATCCTGCCGTTCTGGACGGCGGTGGCCACGTATTTCGTGCTGGGTGAGAAAATGACCCGCGACCGCTGGATCACGCTGGTGTTCATCGCGGCGGGCATCGGTTCTATGGCCTGGGGGGAAATGCATCATGACGCCAAGCTGGGTTGGGGCGAGCTGTGCTTCATTGCCGCGTCGTGCTGCTGGGGCTTTTATGGCGCGTTGCTGAAGCGCTGGGCGGTGCCGCCGCTGGAGGCGACGATGGGCGTGGCGCTGCTGTCGGCGTTGCTGTTCATGCCGGTGTATGCGCTGTTCCTGCCGTCCGGGCTGGCCGCGGCCAGTTGGCCCACCATCATTACCCAGTCCCTGTTCCAGGGCATCCTGGTGGTGATCGTGGCGATGCTGAGCTTTATCGAGGCGCAGCGCCGCCTGGGGCCATTCACTACCGGCGCTTTCCTGGCGCTGGCCCCGGTGCTGGGGGCGACGCTGGCGGTGCCGCTGCTGGGTGAGCCGCTGACCCTGAGCGTGGTGCTGGGATTGATCGGTGTCAGTGTGGGGGCGATTCAGCCGTGGAAGTGGGGGAGGAAGAGGGCGTAGCCGGGTGATGTCATGTCGATAAAGAGGGCAAAAATCGACATGAGGCACTTGTCATGTTTATGAAATGCGGAAAAATCAACACGTTATGGCCTCATGTTTACGGCGTGTACATGTTTTTTGGGGATGAGTGGTGTTTGAGCGACGGTCTGTGTCGCTTAGGATCAGAGTGGTTATGGAGCGAATGAGAGGGATGTGCTTAGATCGGAGATAGCACAATTCCTGAACAGGGCAGGGAGGCGTGGTGGAAAAGAAAAATTATTTTGCGCATTCAACAACCAATCCAGACAAGTCTGACTGGCAGTTGCTGTCGGATCACCTGTCCGCCGTCGGTGAGTTGGCTTCGCAATTTGCTAAAGAGTTTGGCTGTGAGCCTTACGGAAAAGTAGCCGGCCTGTTACACGACCTTGGCAAATACACCCAAGGATTCCAGCAGCGGATTAACGGCGAAGGTGGCAAAGTTGACCATGCCACGGCGGGCGCTCAAGTCGCGGTTAAGCTGTGGGGACCATCTGCGTATCTCATTGCCTATGCCATAGCGGGCCATCATGCCGGGCTGGCCAATGGCTTTTTTTGTGACAACCAATCCATATCCGACCTTAAGGCCCGCCTGGCGCGAACGGGTTTAGAGCCTGATCCTCAATGGCAGCAAGAAGTTACACTGCCCGAGGTATTGCCCAATCCACCCATTCGGGTTGAAAAGAAACAACTTGGTTTTCAGTCGGCGTTTCTGATCCGGATGCTGTTTTCGTGTCTGGTTGATGCGGATTATCTGGATACGGAAGCCTTTTATCTGCAGCTCGAAGGAAAGGCATCCGGCAGAGGCAATCACCCGACATTGGCGCTGTTGCATCAACGTTTGCAGGCGCATTTACAAACCATGCCGTTGCAAGGTGCGATTAACGAGCAGCGAAGACATATCCTGTCGCAGGCCGGAGAGAAAGCGGCAGAGGCTCCCGGACTGTTTTCTCTGACAGTGCCGACAGGCGGCGGCAAGACGCTCACGTCTCTATCCTTTGCCTTGCAACACGCGCTGAGGCACGGCATGGAGCGCGTTATCTATGTCATTCCCTATACCAGCATTGTTGAACAGAATGCAGCCGTTTTCCGGCAGGTGCTGGGTGACGAAGCCGTTCTTGAGCATCACAGCGCATTCCATGATGACGGCGGCAAGCCTGAGTCCCGAGCCAAATTACGGCAGGCGATGGAAAACTGGGATGCGCCGTTGATCGTGACCACGGCGGTCCAGTTTTTTGAAAGCCTGTTCGCCAATCGTCCTTCCAAGTGCCGCAAGCTGCATCGTATTGCCAACAGCGTTGTAATTCTGGATGAAGCGCAGACGCTTCCGCTGAAATTCCTGAGACCCTGCATGGCGGCTATCGATGAATTGGCCCGCAACTATCGCAGCAGTCTGGTGCTGTGCACGGCGACTCAACCGGCTTTATCCGAGGGGGATTTTGAAAACGGTTTTGCGAATGTGCGCGAGATTGCCCCTGACCCCGAGCAGTTATACGAAGTGCTGGGCCGTGTCACGGTGAAGGAAAAGGGAGGGATGTCCAATGCGGAGGTTATTGACGTCTTGTGCAACCGTCCGCAGGTCTTATGCATCGTCAATAATCGGTTGCAAGCCCGTGAGCTGTTCGACGGGATGGCGGGTGAGCCCGGAGCCTATCATCTGACAACCTTGATGTGCGCCAAGCATCGCAGCCAGAAACTGGGCGAAATCCGCACGATGTTGAAGGCAGGGAAGCCCTGTCGTTTGGTCAGCACCAGTCTGATTGAAGCGGGGGTGGATGTGGACTTTCCATTCGTCCTTCGGGCCGAGGCCGGGTTGGATTCCATTGCCCAGGCGGCCGGGCGCTGTAATCGTGAGGGTAAGCGCCGCAAAGAGGATAGCGAGGTCTGGATATTCCAATCGGAGGTTGCGCCGCCGCAGGAAATGCGGGATTTCGTCAGTGCAACGCGAGAGGTACTGCGGCATGAGAGGTTCCGCCAAGACCCTTTGTCGCTGGCTGCCATCCGTGAGTATTTCGGGCTGGTTTATTGGCGGCGGGAAAGCGGCCGGGATTCACGCTTGGGTAAGAACATGCTGGATGAGATCAACAATGGCAGATTGCAGAATCAGCCTTTCGAAAAAATTGCCTCGGAATTCCGCCTAATTGATAGCCCGCTGGAAACGGTCATTATTCCGTTCGACGAGGCGGCCAGGAAGGCAATCCATGCGCTTAATTATGCCGATAAAGTCGGTGGAATAGCGCGTGAGTTGCAGTTATACACGGTGCAAATTCCCCCGAAGGTATTGGATGCGCTGGAAAAAGTCGGGGCGGTGCAATCAGTCCGGAAAGAGGTATGGGGTGACCAGTTCCGGGTGTTGATGAATGAGGGGCTGTATTCAGAGCATGTGGGACTGAGTTGGGATAACCCGGTATTTGTGGAAAGTAGCCGACTGGTTTGGTGAGTTTGCAGCATTAAGGAGTGTGGACATGAGCTATGGCGTGCGTCTGAGGATATGGGGTGACTATGCTTGTTTCACCCGGCCGGAAATGAAGGTTGAGCGGGTTTCCTACGATGTGATCACGCCCTCTGCGGCGCGCGGCATTCTGGAGGCGATTCACTGGAAGCCTGCCATCCGTTGGGTGATTGACCGGATTTATGTGTTGAAGCCGGTGCGGTTTGAGTCGATACGGCGGAATGAGGTGGGTGGGAAGCTTTCGGCTAGCAATGTGAAGTCCGCGATGAAAAGCGGCCAGCTAGCCGATTTGGTTACACATGTTGATGAGGATCGTCAACAGCGAGCGGCAACCGTATTGCGGCATGTGGATTATGTGATTGAAGCGCATTTCGAGATGACGGATAAGGCAGGTCCGCAGGACAACGAGGCCAAGCATGCCGAGATGTTCAAGCGGCGGGCGGAAAAGGGGCAGTGTTTCCACCAACCCTGTTTGGGCAATCGGGAGTTTCCGGCAAGTTTTGAATTGCTGATAGGGGACGAGTTGCCGAATCCGGATGCCAGCCTGCTGGGGACCAAGGATTTGGGTTGGATGCTGGGGGATATTGATTTTGCGAACGGGATGACGCCGATGTTTTTCAAGGCTGAGATGGTTGATGGCGTGATTGAGGTTCCGGATTATTCGGAGATGAAGTCATGATCTTGGCGGCGTTGGATCGGTATTATCAGAGGCTAGCTTTAAAGCCAAATAAAGTTCCGCCCTATGGTTTCACGGACGAAAATGTTGATTATGCAGTTGTGATTTCGAAGGATGGGAAGGTCGTTTCAGTCGATGATTTGAGAGTCATTGAGGGGAAAAAGATATTTTCCAGAAGGGTCGAGGTCCCAAGGCCTGAGAAATCAGCCTCTGCAATTCGGGCAAAATTCTTGTGGGATAAAACCGCATATCTGTTCGGGGTTGCAAAGGAGCCCACGGAGCGCACACAAAAAGAGCATGCTGAATTCGTCAGATTTCACCGTGAGGTACTCCACGAAGTGACAGATGATGGGCTGTTGGCTTTTCTGAGATTTCTTGAGTTTTGGAAAGTGGAGGATTTTGATAAGCCTCCTTTTGTTGCGGCTGATATGAAAGATGCGGTTTTTGCGATCAGGCTTGATGGTGATAAGGGGTATCTGCATGATCGTGAGCAGGCGCGTAGTATATGGATTGACATATTGAGTCGTGATTCAGGTCAAGTAGGAAGGTGCCTTGTAAGTGGTGAGATGGATGCAATCGAGAGAATTCATCCGCCGATCAAAGGAGTTTGGGACGCCCAATCTTCCGGTGCTGATATTGTTTCTTTCAACAAGGATGCATTCAAATCCTACGGAAAGGATCAGGGTAATAATGCTCCTGTTTCCAAGAAGGTTTCATTTCGCTATACAGCAGCCCTAAATTATTTGCTTAGGAAAACGGATGCATCCCATCAAAGATTAAGAGTTGGAGATACTTCCGTCGTATTTTGGGCGGAGGCAAAAGATGATTGGGCATCAGAGGCCGCAGAGTCATTTTTCTCTATGGCCATCAGCCCCACTGACGAGAGTGAGACTCAGGCTTTATATTCCACGATGCAGCAAATGGCCGCCGGGCGACCGCTACATGAGGTGCGCCCCGACCTGGATGAAAATACCCGATTCTACATTCTTGGGTTGTCCCCCAACGCAGCCAGAATCTCGGTGCGTTTCTGGTACGCGGACAACTTGGGCGTGCTGGCCGCCAGTCTGGCTTGGCATTACCGAGATCTGATGATCCTGCCGCTACCGTGGAAAACATCACCCGCTGTTTGGCGATTGCTTTACGAAACGGCTGCTTTGGGTAAGGTGGAGAATATTCCGCCGCAACTCGCCGGTGAGCTGACCCGGGCCATCCTCACGGGGGGAGCCTATCCCCAAACGCTATTGGCCTCCATTGTTACCCGAATTCGGGCCGACCATCAGATCAACGGCTTTCGTGCTGCCCTCTGCAAAGCCTGCATAAATCGCAAAATCCGAAAAACCCAAAGCCAGGACAAGGAGATACCCATGAGTCTGGATCTTGAAGAAACCAATACCGCCTATCGGCTGGGTCGCCTCTTCGCCTTGCTGGAGGAAATTCAGCAGGCGGCATTGGGCGACAAAATCAATGCCACGATCCGCGACCGATACTATGGCGCGGCGTCAGCAACACCTGCATCGGTCTTTCCGCTGCTGCTCAAAAACACCATGAATCACCTGAGCAAAGTCCGTAAGGACAAGCCCGGCCGGGCGGTCAATCTGGAAAAGACACTGGGGGAAATCATGAACGGCATGGGGACAACCTTCCCCCGCAATTTGCGACTTGAGGAACAGGGCCGGTTTGTCATCGGCTACTACCACCAGCATCAGCAACGCTTTGCCGGCAAACCGGATGCAACGGAAGCCAACGCCAACAACACCGAGGAGAACTGATCATGACCGCTATCAGCAACCGCTACGAATTCGTTTACCTGTTTGATGTCACCAACGGTAATCCCAACGGCGACCCTGATGCCGGTAACTTGCCCCGCCTTGACCCGGAAACCAATCAGGGACTGGTCACTGATGTGTGTTTGAAGCGCAAAATCCGGAATTTTGTGCAGTTGGCTAAGGAAGACAGCGCCGGGTATGCCATCTACATGCAGGAAAAAGCCGTCCTGAACAACCAGAACCTAGAGGCTTACAAAGCGCTTGGATTGAAGCACGAGTCCAAAAAACTGCCCAAGGACCAGGACAAAGCCAAAGCGATTACCGAATGGATGTGCCAGCATTTCTTTGATGTGCGGACCTTTGGCGCGGTGATGACGACGGACGTTAATTCCGGGCAAGTACGCGGGCCGATCCAAATTTCATTTGCCAAATCCATTGAGCCGGTACTGCCGCTGGAAATCTCCATTACGCGCATGGCCGTGACCACCGAGCGTGAGGCTGAAGCGCAAGGTGGTGATAACCGCACGATGGGGCGCAAGCACATCATTCCCTATGGCCTGTATCGCGCGCATGGCTTTATTTCCGCCAAACTGGCCGAACGCTCCGGATTCTCTGATGAGGATTTGCAGGTTGTGTGGCAAGCGCTGCAAATGATGTTTGAGCATGACCACTCCGCCGCGCGTGGCGAAATGTCGGCCCGTAAGCTGATTGTCTTCAAGCATCAGGATGCCTTGGGCAATGCACCGTCACACAAGCTTTTTGAAGCTGTAACCGTGGAGCGAGTGACGGATGCCTCCAGCCCGGCACGAGCATTCAGCGACTATCAGGTCACGATTGACCGTGAAGCCATCCCGGCCTCCGTCGAGGTTCTGGAACTGCTTTAATCACATGCAGGAGCGCCCTTCTTAGAAAGTTGAAAGGGCGTTTCCATCCTTCAAAAGATAACAAATTTGTTAATTCGCATGTCATGTCCTACACTATTGATTACTATTCGGACGATGTCCAAGCCGAAATTTTGAGCCTTCCTCCCGGTGTGCTGGCGGATTACTTGAGGTTGGCTGATTTGCTTGAGGAGCTGGGCCCTGCGATACGCTTGCCGTTTTCTCGGGCAATGGGCGATGGGCTTTTTGAGCTACGGCCACATGGACGAGAAGGAATAGGCCGTGTGTTTTACTGTTTTTTACTGGGCCAGCGGATTGTGATGTTGCACAGCTTCATCAAGAAAACGCAGGAAACGCCGCGTAAAGAGTTGCCGATAGCCCAGAGTCGATTGCAAGAGGTTAAAGATGCTGACGCACGCTGAACTCAAGGCCAAGGCCTTGCAAAATGCTGACGTAAAGCAGGCCTATGACGGCCTGGAAGAAAAATACGCCCTGTTGCGTGAAATGCTGCATGCCCGTAGCGCCGCCGGTTTGACTCAGGCCGAGGTTGCGGCGCGCATGGATACCCAAGCCCCGGCCATCGCCCGGCTGGAACGGCTTGGCAAGCATTCTCCGTCGATAGAGACATTGCGAAAATATGCACAAGCCGTAGGCTGCAAACTGGAAATCCGGCTGGTTCCGCAAGAGCCTTGAGCTCAATCTGATAGCAGCCAAGGAGGGCGGAAGATGAACGAAACCCTGTATTTATCCCGCCTTCAGCATTATTTGTATTGTCCCCGTCAGTTTGCCTTGATTGAGTTGGAGGGCGTCTGGGTCGAAAACCGGTTCACCGCCGAAGGTCAAGTGCTTCACCAGAAGGTCAACGAACGTGAGCAGGTGCGCCGGGGCAATATTCGCACCGTAAGCGCGTTACCGTTGGCATCCGAGAGCTTGGGCATCGAAGGCATAGCCGACGTAGTTGAATTCCACCGCGATGACGACGGCCCGGAGTCGGCGTTTCCAATTGAGTACAAGCGTGGCAAGCCGAAGTCTCACCGAGCCGATGAAGTCCAGTTGTGCGCCCAGGCCCTATGTTTGGAGGAAATGCTGGGGCAATCCATCTCGGCGGGTGCCTTGTTTTATGGAGAAACACGGCGTCGGCAGGATGTTACGTTCGATCAGGCATTGCGTGACCTGACGTTGCAAGCCATTGATGAATGCCGCGCCATTATCAGTACGGGTCAGACTCCGGCACCCATCTATGAGCCTCGTAAATGCCGGGGATGTTCCCTGATGGATATTTGCCAGCCGCAAAGTTTGGGGCGGCATGTCCATGTGGCGGACTGGCTTGCCCGGCAGGTTAAGGAGGATTAAGCATGCGCCCGTTACGCAATGTGCTGTATGTGCAGACGCAAGAGTCCTGGCTGCACAAGGACGGTGAAAATCTGGTGATGAACGTGGATGGCAAAGCGGTGGGCCGGGTTCCTGTTCATATGCTGCAAGGGCTGGTGTGTTTTGGCCAGGTGGCCGTTTCCCCTTATTTGATGGCGCATTGCGCGAAAAACGGCATCACTATTACCTTTCTGGATAGGCACGGCAAGTTTCTGGCTCGCGTTGAGGGTCCGGTAAGCGGCAATGTATTGCTTCGCCGAAAACAGCATTTGTTGTCTGCGGATGCGGAAGTCAGCGTAGGTATCGCCAAGTCGTTACTGACGGGAAAAGTCTATAACCAGAGAGCGGTCGTTCGGCGCTATCTGCGGGATTATGGCGATACGCTTCCCGTCGAGACATTGACCGCCTTGCAAACGGCGGACAAGCAATTGTCCCATCGGCTGGATGTGTTGCCACGAAGCCTTGGCATTGACGATTTGATGGGAAGGGAGGGCGATGCGGCCCGGCTGTATTTCGAGGTATTTCCCCTGCTTATCCGAAACCCGGATTTCACGTTTTCCACCCGTGAGCGCAGGCCTCCTCGTGATCCGGTCAATGCACTGTTGTCTTTGTTCTACACGTTGTTGACTCACGATTGTCGTTCCGCATTGGAGACAACCGGACTAGATCCGGCGTGCGGCTTCCTTCACCAGCTTCGGCCTGGTCGTCCCAGTCTTGCGCTGGATCTGGCGGAGGAGTTCCGGGCTATGGTGGACCGTTTTGTGTTGTCAGTGATTAATCGCCGTCAGGTGAGAGTTCAGGACTTTGAGTTCTGGCCGAACGGGGCTGTCTCGCTTAAGCATGACGCCCGGAAATCGTTATTGGCGGCTTGGCAGGATCGTAAACAGGAAGAAATCACGCACCCTTGGTTTGAGGAACGAGTTCCGGTGGGCCAGTTGCCTTGGTTGCAGGCGCAGTTGCTGGCGGGGCATCTGCGGGGTGATCTGGATGGTTATGCGCCTTTCCTGTGGAAGTAGCATGGAGGCTTCAGCATGATGGTTCTGGTGACTTATGATGTAAGCCTGCAGGATGAGGCGGGTGCCAGGCGCTTGCGACGTATTGCCAAGATATGTCGGGATTATGGACAGCGAGTGCAGTTTTCAGTTTTTGAGATTGAGGTTGACCCTGCCCAGTGGGTCATGATTCGGAATAAGTTGGTGGGTGAGATGCGGTTGGAAACGGACAGTTTACGTTTCTACTTCATGGGCAGTAACTGGGAGCGTCGGGTTGAGCATGTGGGGGCAAAACCGGCGTTGGATCTTAAAGGGCCGCTTATCTTTTAGCGCGCTTGTCACTTTGCGAACCTGTAGCGGACAGTGAAATCCTGTCATGTTCGCAGTCAGTATTTTTCCGTTAATGATTAGTCATGTGTCTAGAAAGCATCCGCATTAACCTGGCGAAAGGTCTTTTGCCGGTAATGGTTCTTCAAAACCTTGCAAATGATCTAGGGAAAACAGTGTGTTATAAGTAGGTGGTCGCGCCTTCACGGGCGCGTGGATTGAAACTCCTTGGAATGTTTTAAGACGTATCTGAAGTCGTCGCGCCTTCACGGGCGCGTGGATTGAAACACGTCACGGTCTTCGTGCTCATCCCAGACCTTGTAGTCGCGCCTTCACGGGCGCGTGGATTGAAACCGCATCGCCTACGTTCCGCAAAGCCTGGACGAGGTCGCGCCTTCACGGGCGCGTGGATTGAAACTGCAAGTGGGCATGGTTCGCGCTGGAATGCGGCCGTCGCGCCTTCACGGGCGCGTGGATTGAAACTGACCCGGCTGACGTGCGAGCTGGCCCGCTTCGTCGCGCCTTCACGGGCGCGTGGATTGAAACATTACCTGCTGAAGAGGTCGGTGGAAGTACAGGGTCGCGCCTTCACGGGCGCGTGGATTGAAACATAGGTGGTGCGCGGATTGGCCTCGACAAGCAGGTCGCGCCTTCACGGGCGCGTGGATTGAAACTACGCCGAATCCCACGATCTGGAAACCGGCCGCGTCGCGCCTTCACGGGCGCGTGGATTGAAACGCAGCATGTTGAACTGTTGGAAATCCTGCTGTCGTCGCGCCTTCACGGGCGCGTGGATTGAAACACGGCGTACATGGTGGCCAGAACGATAGCTGCGGTCGCGCCTTCACGGGCGCGTGGATTGAAACATCATGAACATGATGACTTCATCCAGCGCCAGAGGTCGCGCCTTCACGGGCGCGTGGATTGAAACCTGTCAAACCCGAAGACAGGCGGCCCGATGATGGTCGCGCCTTCACGGGCGCGTGGATTGAAACTTCTGGGTCGGGTAGACGAACATCATGCGCTCGGTCGCGCCTTCACGGGCGCGTGGATTGAAACATCCGCACCCAGCCGGATACCCCTTACAGTTACGTCGCGCCTTCACGGGCGCGTGGATTGAAACACAAGTACGTCAGCGACGAACTGTTGGCCGATGGTCGCGCCTTCACGGGCGCGTGGATTGAAACACCAGCGAAACGGATCAGCGGATCAAGATCGGTGTCGCGCCTTCACGGGCGCGTGGATTGAAACAGGTCGGTAAAGGTGGTGGTGGTGCCAGCAGCCTGTCGCGCCTTCACGGGCGCGTGGATTGAAACACACCCTTAACAGTCATGGTCGTCTTCCGGGTGTCGCGCCTTCACGGGCGCGTGGATTGAAACTGCTGCCGACCTGCAACAAATGCTGATCGGTCAGTCGCGCCTTCACGGGCGCGTGGATTGAAACAACCAGACCGTGCTGCTGTGGATCGACGACCAGGTCGCGCCTTCACGGGCGCGTGGATTGAAACGCCGCTATCTACGTTTCCAACAACGTCGACATGGGTCGCGCCTTCACGGGCGCGTGGATTGAAACGTCCGGCGTGCATGACGTTGAATTGCAGTTCGGGTCGCGCCTTCACGGGCGCGTGGATTGAAACCTCTCCAACGAGATCCAGCCGCTGCCGGTAGAGGTCGCGCCTTCACGGGCGCGTGGATTGAAACAATCACCTGCAGGACATCGGTGAAGCTCATCGGGTCGCGCCTTCACGGGCGCGTGGATTGAAACCGGCGCGCGGGGTGAAGAACTCCCATGCTGCGCCGGTCGCGCCTTCACGGGCGCGTGGATTGAAACAAACTCCAGCACAAATGCAGTCAAGTCCTGCGTGTCGCGCCTTCACGGGCGCGTGGATTGAAACAGGACAGACCGGCAGTTGCGCAGAGGCACAGCCGTCGCGCCTTCACGGGCGCGTGGATTGAAACTCTCTCGCCTTCGTCGAACAGCAACTTATCCGCGTCGCGCCTTCACGGGCGCGTGGATTGAAACTCGATGAAGGGGCTTAAACCCGCCACCGGAGCGTCGCGCCTTCACGGGCGCGTGGATTGAAACCAGTCGCTGTACTGACCCTCAAGCTGCAGCTGGTCGCGCCTTCACGGGCGCGTGGATTGAAACATCGATGGGGCCCGGCGGCGGAAAGTCGCCATGTCGCGCCTTCACGGGCGCGTGGATTGAAACTTCACGGTCACGGTCTGGGTGGTGTCGATCGGGTGTCGCGCCTTCACGGGCGCGTGGATTGAAACCCACCGGCAGCCGGATCATGTCATTGGTGCCGGGTCGCGCCTTCACGGGCGCGTGGATTGAAACAGGGTGACAAGCCATTGCCCCCGGTTGCTGATGTCGCGCCTTCACGGGCGCGTGGATTGAAACCCACACCGCACAGGTGAAGAAAAATGACCGATGTCGCGCCTTCACGGGCGCGTGGATTGAAACCGGCAGTCGCGGAACGTTTCCAACAACAAGCGGTCGCGCCTTCACGGGCGCGTGGATTGAAACCTGAACCGCTTTCTTGCCGCTCCACACGATGTGTCGCGCCTTCACGGGCGCGTGGATTGAAACTGGCTTCATGTTATTTGGCCTGTATGCAGTAGAGTCGCGCCTTCACGGGCGCGTGGATTGAAACTACAAGTTCAATCTGCGGCCATACCTGGAAAAGCGTCGCGCCTTCACGGGCGCGTGGATTGAAACACCGGATACTTCAGATTCCCCGCCCGCAGCTTGGTCGCGCCTTCACGGGCGCGTGGATTGAAACCTCGGCGGTTGGGAACTGGAAATCGCCCAGGCGTCGCGCCTTCACGGGCGCGTGGATTGAAACAGCCGTCCTGCCGTGCGTCACCTGATGTCAACCGTCGCGCCTTCACGGGCGCGTGGATTGAAACGGAAGACGGAGTTGGCGAGCCTGACGCCGCCTACAGTCGCGCCTTCACGGGCGCGTGGATTGAAACGTAAAAGTCAGGTTTGCCGGGTTGTAATAGCATGTCGCGCCTTCACGGGCGCGTGGATTGAAACATGGTCTACACCGAATCCGCCGAATCGGAAAACGTCGCGCCTTCACGGGCGCGTGGATTGAAACCTGTCTTTGCACTGATTTTCTTGTAGCTATACGTCGCGCCTTCACGGGCGCGTGGATTGAAACTGCTTGATCGCCTGAACGCCAGCATTGAAAAGCGCGTCGCGCCTTCACGGGCGCGTGGATTGAAACATGATGAACGGTTCCGGCACCGTCGCCACACAAGTCGCGCCTTCACGGGCGCGTGGATTGAAACTTGGCGTATCTCCGAATGCCATAGCACACCTGAGTCGCGCCTTCACGGGCGCGTGGATTGAAACCTTCGCCGTCTTGATCCGCCGCGCCCACCATTCGTCGCGCCTTCACGGGCGCGTGGATTGAAACTGGAATGGAGTTCCGGCATATTTCCTCGATAAAGTCGCGCCTTCACGGGCGCGTGGATTGAAACAGTCATATAGGCGGAACCACAAGATCGGAAAGGTCGCGCCTTCACGGGCGCGTGGATTGAAACACAGCATCTTGAGCCAGGAACACGCGCCCATCGGGTCGCGCCTTCACGGGCGCGTGGATTGAAACATGATGTTTTCCTCTCTCAGGATTTGCGCTGAAGTCGCGCCTTCACGGGCGCGTGGATTGAAACCAGCCCTCGCCCTTGTTGCGGTGATAGGTTGAGTCGCGCCTTCACGGGCGCGTGGATTGAAACTCGTCGTTGATGTGTTCAAGGCGCTGCATGAGGTCGCGCCTTCACGGGCGCGTGGATTGAAACCACGCATCGGCGCGTACCAAGCCCCCGCGAAAGTCGCGCCTTCACGGGCGCGTGGATTGAAACATGTCGGCTATGGCGTCGGCCAGAATGACGGGGGTCGCGCCTTCACGGGCGCGTGGATTGAAACACCTCTAACCCGAACATGGACCACCCGGAGCTGAGTCGCGCCTTCACGGGCGCGTGGATTGAAACTGGCGGCATCGCATGACGGAAAGCGGTTGCTGCGTCGCGCCTTCGCGGGTGCGTGGATTGAAACACCACGCTGGCGGGCGGGCTGTTCAATTGGGCGGTCGCGCCTTCACAGGCAAACTTTTAATTTAAACTCCGGAATACTTATGTCCCTTTTCATCGCCGGTAAACCCCTACCCAATCCCGCCCCCACCCTCGACCTCCCCCGTCCCGACCGCTTGGTCGACGGCAACCCAGCCCGCCAGACCTGGGACTGCTATAACCACGGCCCCATGAGCGCCGGGTTCTGGGAATGCGAGCCTGGCGCCTGGCGTATCGCCTTCGCCCCGGACAAGCAGGAATTCTTCCAGATCATCCATGGCCGCGTCCGCCTGCACGCCGATCATGGCCCCAGCCACACCATCGGCCCCGGCGAAGCCGCGATCATTCCGCCGGGATTTACCGGCGTATTTGAAGTGCTGGAAGCCGTGCGCAAGTATTACGTGATCGTGGAAGGCTGACGAAGCCGGGGGACAACCCGCTATAATCACCGGCTGCATTCACCCGGATACTTTCATGAAACGCAACAAGCCCCAGCCGCTGCCGCTTCCCACCGAGGAGCTGCAAGCCCTTCAGGACCACCTGCGCTCCGAGCACGCCCCCGCAGGCACCCTTACGTTCAACCAGTTGCGCGGCTTCCTGTTCGCGGTTGCCAGCAGCCCCACCGCGTTGGGGCCCAGCGACTGGCTGCCGGTCATCTGGGGCAGCGAGGATGACCTCAAGGCCGATAGCGGTGAGGGACCAGCAGACGATGCTCCCCAAGGTATGGCGCGCATTCCCGAACAGGCCAAGGATGTGTTGCAGGTGATCGTCTATCTGTATGGCCTGACTGACCGCGCGCTGAAGGATGAGGCGTTCAAGTTGCCCGCCGACTGTGTGTGGAGCGACGATGAGGAAACCGGCAAGCCGTTGCGCGAATGGTGTCAAGGCCTGCTGGTGGGTCATGGCTGGCTGGAGGATGTGTGGGACGAGGGGCTGGTGGACCTGAAGAAACGCGAAGACCTGACCCTGAAGCAGGAAGTGGAAGCGGCGCTGGCCATTCCCACCCTGTTTGCCGATGTGGAGGGCGCGCTGGCCAAGGCCCCCAACCCCGACGAGCTGCGCGGCCGCCTGCCGACCATCGCCGCTTCCATTTTGCCGAATTCGCTGGGTATCTACGCCCGTATCGGCCGCGAGCTGCTGCGGCTGGAACGTCTGCGCGCCCAGAATCCGGAAGAGCCGAAGGTCGGCCGCAACGACCCGTGCCCCTGCGGCAGCGGCAAGAAATTCAAGAAGTGCTGCGGCGCGTAATCCGCGCCCGGTCGACGGATTTCTTCGCCCAAGCCCGGCAAAAGGCGGCATAATAGCCGCCAGCTTTTTACCCTGATTGGAAAACCATCATGTCCCACCTGCCTTCCGCCCAGGAACTCATTGCCCTGGACGAATTCCTGCAATCCGACCGTTGCCCGCCCGACACCTTCAATCTGGCGGCGCTGCGCGGCTTCATCTGGGCGGTGCTGGCCAGCCCGGTGCCGCTGGCGCCGGACGAGTGGATGCCGCTGATCTGGGAAGGGGAAGAGGGCGAGGAAAATCCCCGCTTCCACAACGAGGAAGAGGCGGGCATGGTCATGGGCACCATCATTGCCTTGTACGACCACGCCGCGCAGCTGGTGGAAGACAATGCCAGCCCGATCCCCGCCGATTACGCCTTCAATGCCGACCCGGAGCTGATGGTCGACCTGATCGACTGGTGCCAGGGCTTCCTGGCTGGCCACGACTGGCTGCAACAGGTGTGGGACCAGGTGTGCGAGGCCTATGCCAAGGTGGCGGATGCCGAAATCAACCTGTCCGATGAAATCAACAACGTCATCAACGTGGTCGGCCTGTTCGCCGGTTATCCGGAAGTGCTGGACCATCTGGAAGATCCGCAAGCCGTGGCCGCCGACCTGCCGATGGTGGCCAAGGACGTGCTGCCGCAGGCGCTGCTGGCCTATGCCCGCACCGGCCTGGAATTCTGCGACGAGCAGATGGAAATGGAAGCGGCGGAAAACGAAGGCTGAGTTGCCGGAGCGGTGCGCCGCTCCCCCGGCCGGACCTGCGAAGGGCGCTTTTAGCGCCCTTTTTGCTGTCTGAATGCCTGAAAAGGCGGCAGGCCCGTTTATAAACGACAGCCTGTGTCGTATTGTCGGTTTCCCCCGGCTGCATTTCCGCTAAAGCCCCGCTAGGCTGGACGGTTGAAATAACCGAAAATCCTTTAATAATTCATGGCTTATCAGGAAAAGCGGCTGCGCCGGATTTATGAGCGCACGTCCGGGCGCTGTCATATCTGCCACAAGAAGGTGGTGTGGGCGAATTACGGGCGGCTGGACCTGCGCGGCGCGTGGGAAGTGGAGCATTCCATCCCGCGCGCCAAGGGCGGCAGCGATCATCTGACCAACCTGTATCCGGCCTGCATCGGTTGCAATCGCGCCAAGGGCAGCAAGAGCACGCGCAGCGCCCGGGCGAAACATGGCAAGGTGCGGGCGCCGCTGTCGCGCGGCGGTCGTCTGTGGGCGCGCATCGAGAACGCCGTGGCGGGCAGCCTGCTGGGTGTGGTGGCGGGCAGTTTTGTCAGCGCCGAGGGAGCGTTGGTCGGCAGTTGGATCGGCTGGACGCTGGGCTATCTGAAGCCGCCGGAATGAATCACGGGAACAAGAACAACGATGACGAAGACATTGCGCCTGCTGCACACCTCCGACTGGCACCTCGGCCGCTTGCTCTATGGCCGCAAGCGCTACGCTGAATTCGCAGCTTTCCTCGACTGGCTGCTGGACACCCTGCGCGCCGAAGGCATCGACGTGCTGCTGGTGGCCGGGGACATCTTCGACACCACCACGCCCTCCAATGCCGCCCAGACACTGTACTACCGTTTCCTGCGCCGCGTGGCGGAAACCGGCTGCCGTCATGTCGTCGTGATCGGCGGCAACCACGATTCCCCCACCTTCCTGAACGCCCCCGCCGAGTTGCTGAAAATGCTGGATGTGCATGTGGTGGGCGCGGCCACCGACAACCCGGCGGACGAGGTGATTACCCTGCGCGATGCTGAAGGCCGGGTGGAACTGCTGGTCTGCGCCGTGCCCTACCTGCGCGACCGCGACCTGCGCAGCGCCGAGGCCGGGGAAAGCCCGGAAGACAAGGAGCGCAAGCTGGCGGAGGGTATCCAGCGCCATTACGCGGCGGTGGTGGAAGCGGCGCTGCAACTGAACGCCGCCTTGCCGCAACCCGTGCCGGTGCTGGGCATGGGCCACCTGTTCACGGCGGGCGGGCAGACGGTGGACGGCGACGGCGTGCGCGAGCTGTACGTGGGCTCGCTGGCGCATGTGACGGCAGGCATCTTCCCCGAGGCGCTGGATTATGTGGCGCTGGGGCACCTGCATGTGCCGCAACCGGTGGGCGGGCGGGAATGCGTGCGCTACAGCGGTTCGCCGCTGGCGATGGGTTTTGGCGAGGCGGCGCAGGCCAAACAGGTGTGCATCGTGGAATTCGTGCCGGAGAAGACGGTGAGGTTGCTGCCAGTGCCGGTGTTCCAAAGGCTGGAACGGGTGACGGGCGACTGGCCGCAGATTGAGGCGCAGCTGACGGCCCTGAAAGCGGAAGGCGAGGCGGTGTGGCTGGAAGTGACGCACACCGGCCACGAGGTGATCGACGATCTGCGCGAGCGGCTGGATGGCCTGATTGCGGGGTCGACGCTGGAAGTGCTGAAGGCACGCGATGCCCGCAAGGCCTGGCAGGTGCTGAACCGGCAGGCGCAGGACGAGACGCTGGACGACCTGTCGCCGGACGAGGTGTTCGCCCGCTGCCTGGACGCGGGGCAGGTGCCGCCGGAGCAGCGCGGGGAACTGACACAAAGCTTCGGCGAGATCCTGCAAGCCTTGCAGGAAGCCGATCTTCAGGCGGAATAGGGGAACACCGGCATGCGCATCCTGACCATCCGCTTCAAGAACCTGAATTCCCTGGCCGGGGAGTGGTGCATCGACCTGACGCATCCGGCCTATGTGTCGGACGGCATCTTCGCCATTACCGGCCCCACCGGCGCGGGCAAGAGCACCATCCTCGACGCCATCTGCCTGGCGCTGTACGCGCAGACGCCGCGTCTGGGCCGGATCACCAAGAGCGGCAACGACATCCTCTCGCGCCGCACCGCCGACTGTCTGGCGGAAGTGGTGTTTGAAACCGGCAGCGGCCGCTACCGCTGCCAGTGGAGCCAGCGCCGCGCCCACGGCAAGGTTACCGGCGAGTTGCAGGCCGCCAAGCATGAAATCAGCGATGCCGTGACCGGGGAAATCCTTTCGTCGAAAGTGAGCGAGGTGCCGGAGCTGGTGACCGCGCGCACCGGCATGGGTTTCGAGCAATTCACCCGCGCCATGCTGCTGGCGCAGGGCGGATTTGCCGCCTTTTTGCAGTCCGGGGCCGGGGAGCGCGCACCGATCCTGGAGCAGATTACCGGCACGGCCATCTACAGCGAGATTTCCCGCCTGACCTACCAGCGTCATGCCGAGGAAAAGCAGAAGCTGGGGCTGTTGCAGGCTGAACTGTCCGGCCTGACCTTGCTGGGCGACGACGAACTGGCGGCGTTGGAAACGACGCTGGCCGCGCAACGTACTCAGGCAGAGGGGCTGGCGGCGGAAACCCGGACCCTGCGCGAGGCGCTGGCGTGGACGGAAACGCTGGCGACCCTGGAAAGCACGCTGGATGAAACCCGCCAGCAGCAAACGGCGCTGGCGGTGGAAGTGGAAGCATTCACCCTGGAGCAGGAACGGCTGGCGCTGGCGCAAAAGGCGCTGGAATTGACGGCCGACCATGCCGTGCTGGACGGCCTGCGCCGGGAACAGGAGCGCGACCGGCAACAGCAGCAACGCTGGCGGCAGGAATTGCCGGAGCGGGAAGCGCAGGTCAAGGCAGCGGCGGCGCAGTTGGCGACAGCGGAGCAGGCGCGTGACGCCGCGCAGCAGCAACTGACCGCGTTGCAGCCGGTGTTGAAGGCCGTGCGGGCGCTGGATGTGCAGCAGCGGGGGGCGCGGCAGAACCTCGATGCGGCGGGGGAGGAACTGGCGCGGCTGCAAAGTGACCAAGGGAAACATCAGGCCGCGCTGACCCGCATTCGTACTGAGCTGGATGAGGCATCGACGACACAGACCCGTCTGAATACTTGGTTGGCCGACCACGCCGCCGACGCCGAACTGGAACGCCGTCTGCCGGTACTGGAAACGGAATGGCGGCAACTGGCGGAGGCCGAACGCGGTCTGGCCGGGTTGAAGCAGCAGCTTCAGCAACAACAGCAAGCGTTGCCGGAACGCGAGACCGAACGGGCGCATTGCGTGGAGGCTGTCACCGCCGCCGGGGCGCGACGGCTGGAAGTGCAGGCCAGGCTGGACAAGGTGAAGGCCGACCGTGACGCGCGGCTGGCGGGACGCAGTCAGGAAGACTGGCGGGAAAGCCTGCTGGAACTTCACGGTCGTCAAAACCGGCTGGACGCTTTGCAGAAAGACCGCCAGCGCCTGCATCAGTCGCAGCGCGAGGGCGAGGTGCTGGCCGCAGAACAGGCGGTACATGCGAAGACGCTGGCGGACTGGCAACAGCAACGTTCCCTCGTACAGGCCCGTGTGGACGCCCTGACGACCCAGCGCGGCCTGCTGGAAACGCAGCTGGAATTGCTGGCGCGCATTCATGGTCTGGAAGAACAGCGGCAGCACCTGCGTGACGGGGAACCTTGTCCGCTGTGCGGCTCGGAGGAACATCCCTGGGCGCGGGGCAATGTCCCGGCGGCCAACGAAACCCGCGATTCACTGGCGCGGGCGCGTCGGGAAGAAAGCGACGCCCTGAAGCAACTGGCGGACGGCGACTCACGGCAGGACGTGGCCCGCGATGCATTGGAGCGGCTAGCGGCAAAGCAGGCGCGCTGGCAGGCCGATTTCGCCGCCGTGCAGGCGCAGGTCCATGCGGATCTGGCGGCGTTGTCGCTGGCGGACGACGGGGAAGTCATTGTTGCCGAACTGGAGCGGATCAAGGCGGAGATCGCGCAGTTCAGTGACCGGCTGACGGCGCTCGACCGGCTACAGCAGGCCTTGATGCGCGGCGAGGACGTCCTGCGGACGGCAGTGGCGCAAGCCGAGGCCGCCGCCCGGCAGCAGCTGGCGGCGGAAAGTCAGTTGACCCAGCTGCAGCGCGAGATCGAGCGCCTGCAAGGGGAGGCTGTTTCCCGGCAAGACGCCGTGAACCAGCAGCGGACACGCCTGCTGGGGCTGCTGACCGAATGCGGGCGAGGGGAGGAGTGCCTGGAGCGTCCTGCCGAAACCTTGGAAAGCCTGCGTCGGCAGAGCGAGGACTATCTCCGGCAATCCGCCGAGAGCCAGCGCCTGACCCGGCAGCGCGAGTTGCTGGCGGAAAGCCTGAAGCACTCCGAAACCACCCTGACTAACCTGCAAACGCAAAGCCGCGATGCCGCCGACAAGCATCAGCGCCTGCAGGCGGACGCGGAAGCGCTGGCTAATCAGCGCCGCGACCTGTTCGGCGACCGCGATGCCGATCTGGCCGAAACGCAGGCCACCCAAGCCCTGCAAGACGTCGACAGCCGTCACCGCGCCGCCAGCCTCGCCCACCAGCAGGCCGAACAGGCCGTCCGCGACCTGCACACCCGCCTGGGTGAACTGGACGCCATCCTCCGCCAACGCGAACCGGCGCTGGCCGCTGCGGACGCCACGTTCCGTCAACGCCTGACCGTAGCCGGACTGACCGATGAAGCCGCCTATCGCGCCGCCTGCCTGCCGGAAACGGAACGTCGCGCGCTGGCTAACCGCGCCGACGACCTCAACCGCCGTCAACTGCAACTGGAAACGCGCCTGCGCGAAACCGAAGCCCGACTGCAGACCGAACAGGCCCGCGCCCTGACCGACCGCCAGCCCAATGAGCTGAACGCCGCCCTGACGGCCGCCACGGACAGCCTGACCGCCTTGCAGCAGGCCATCGGCGCGGTGCAGCAGCAACTGCGCGACAACGCCGAGCTGCGACAAAGCCGCCAGTCGCTGGTGGACGCCATTGCCGCCCGCCAGCGCGACGTCACCCGCTGGGGCCGCCTCAACGACCTGATCGGCGCCGCCGACGGCAAGAAATTCCGCAACTTCGCCCAAGGCCTGACGTTCGACATCCTCATCCACCACGCTAACCGCCAGCTGCAAAAACTCAGCGACCGCTACCTGCTGGTCCGCGACGACAGCCAGCCGCTGGAACTGAACGTCATGGACAACTACCAGACCGGCGAAATCCGCCCCACCCGCAACCTCTCCGGCGGCGAAAGCTTCCTAGTCAGCCTCGCGCTGGCGCTGGGGCTATCGCATATGGCCAGCCGCAACGTCCGGGTGGATTCACTGTTTTTGGATGAGGGCTTTGGCACGCTGGATGAAGACGCGCTGGATACCGCCCTTAGTGCCCTGTCCGGCCTGCAACAGAGCGGCAAGTTGGTGGGCGTGATCTCGCATGTCTCGCAGCTGAAGGAACGGATTGGAACGCAGATCAAAGTGGAACCGGAACCGGGGGGGAGGAGTCGGATTGAGGGGCCGGGGTGTAGTGCTGGGGGAATATGACTTGCGGCGTGTTTGATGCACTTTCCGTGCCCCCTCTCCCTAGCCCTCTCCCCCAACGGGGAGAGGGAACACCTGAGCTGTCCGCAGCCAACTGTCTGAGCCAACATGTCCGGCAACGCAGTGACGGAAGCGGAGCGGCCGGACGGAGGCATCCTGGCGAGCGAGTTTTGGCGAAGGACACGGTTTTGCCTACTTTTCCCAAGAGAAAAGTAGGGCCCGCGGCAGGCGGAAGCCATTCGCCCAAAAAATCCGTCATGTCCGGGCGAAGAGGGCGCACGCAGTGCGCCCCTACAAAATTTGCGCGACAACCAAAGTCGCCAGCCAAACAGAACCCCCTTCCTGCCCAAGACACTTTCCAGTAAGGTTCCCCCCAGCCTAGGGAAAAAACAAATGCTCACCATCACCCAATCCCACGACCTGAACACCCTGTTCGACGCCCTCAGCCTGGCGTTGGGCGACCCGGTGAGCGACCCCCTGCAACCCCTGACCGTCCTCGTCCCCACCATCGCCCTGGGCCGCTGGCTGGAGCTGCGCTGGGCCGAACGCTTCGGCATCGCCGCCCACTTCGCCATCCAGTACCCCATCAGCTTCCGCTGGCAGTGCTACAAGCAGGTGCTGGACAGCAACGAACACACCCAGTCACTGCCCCGCGAACTGATGCAATGGCGGCTGTTCGAACGCCTCGGCCACCTGCCCGACGACGACCCCGACTTCCACCCCCTGCGCGCCTACCTGCAACGCACCCCCAACCCGGTGCTGGGGCGCTGGCAACTGGCGGGCCGCATCGCCCAGGCCTACGCCGACTACGTCAGCTACCGCCCCGACTGGCTGGAACGCTGGCGGCAGGACGGACGCCTGCCGCACGACTGGACGCATCAGGCCTGGCAGGCGCGGCTGTGGCAGGAACTGTTCGCCGAGACCTTCGCCGAGGGCGGACAGCTTTCCACCCGTTACCTGCACGCGCTGGCCGAACAACCGGCGCTGCGCCGCCACCTGCCGGAACGGCTGGCCGTGTTCACCACCGTGCGCCTGCCGCCGCCGGTGCTGCACTTCTTCCAGGCGTTGTCGCCCTATACCGAGCTGCACTGGCTGCACCTCAACCCCTCACGCGAATACTGGGCCGACGTGGTGGACCCGCGCTGGCTGGAAAAGATGCGGGTGCTGCAGCCGCACAAGGTGGCCTACCACAGCGCCGGGCATCCGCTGCTGGCGGCCTGGGGCAAGCAGGCCCGTGACAATTTCCGCCTGCTGGCCGACCTGTCCGGCGGCGAACACGACAACGACTGGCGCGACCTGTTCCCGCCGCTAGAGGGCGACAGCCTGCTGCGCCGTCTGCAACACAGCCTGCACACGCTGGAACACCAGCACGGTGATGACCTGCCGTTCTGGTCGCTGGCGGACAGCGATGTCTCGCTGCAAATCCACAGTTGCCACAGCCTGACCCGCCAGCTGGAGGCGCTGCATGATCGCTTGCTGCACCTGTTCGCCCTTCACCCCGACCTGAAACCGCAGGATGTGGCGGTAATGCTGCCCGATGTGGTCACCGCCGCCGGGGCTATCGAGTCGGTGTTCGGCACCGTGCCCGCCGCGCGCCGCATTCCCTGGCAACTGACCGGCGTGCCCAAGGCCGAGGAAAATACCCTCTGGCAGGCCTTCCACGGCCTGTACCAGCTGACGCAGACACGGTTGGCGCAGTCGGCGCTGCTGGATTGGCTGGCGCTGCCGCCGGTGGCCGCCTATTACGGGCTGGAAGCCGCCGATATCGAAAAGGCCGCCGGGCTGCTGCAACAGGCCGGGGTCTATCGCGGGCTAGACGGCCAACACCGCGCCCGCCAGAGCGGCGATGCCGAGGATCTGGACGACACCCACACCCTGCTGTTCGGGTTGGAACGGCTGCTGCTGGCCATTGCCCTGCCGCCGGAATTCGACGGACTGGCGGGCGGCCTGCAGCCGGTGGGCGGGGTGGAGGCGGGGCAGTTCGCGCTGATCGGCGTGCTGACCCGCGCCGTGACCGACCTGGCGCTGCGCCGCGACTGGTGGACACAGGCGCGGCCGGTGGAGGAATGGCTGGCGGTCCTGCGCGGCGACCTGCTGGGTTTCTTCGGCAGCCTGGCCGGGGAGTACGCCCTGCGCGGGCTGGAGCGGGCGCTGGACGACATTGAACGCCACGCCGGCAATGCCAAGGTCAGCGAGCCGGTGCCGCTGTTCCTGCTGCTGCGCGAGATCGACCAGCGGCTGGACAGCGAAGCGCCGGAGCCGCTGCCGGGCGGCTCGGTCACCTTCAGCCGTATCGGCGCGCTGCGCAACCTGCCGTACCGCGTCATCTGCCTGCTGGGGCTGGAAGACACCAGCTTCCCGCGTCGCGATCCCTTCAACGAATTTGACCTGCTGCGGCTGGACCCGCAGCCCCGGCCCGGCGACCGTTCCCGCCGCGACGATGACCGCGGTGCCTTCCTCGACGCGCTGATGGCCGCCCATGACCACTTCCTGCTGTTCTACAACGGCCACAGCAACAACCAGTCGGCGGAATTCCCGCCGTCGATCCTGATCGGTGAGTTGCTGGATTACCTGGGCACGCGGGTGGAGGGCGGCGCGAAAGCGCTGAAGGCGCAGTGCGTCTACGAGCATCGCCTGCAAGCCTTCAGCCCGCGCTATTTCGAGCCGGACAGCGCCCGCCTGTTCAGCCACGCCGCCGACTGGCTGCCCGCCGCCCGCGCCGTGCAGAAACCGGAAAGCGTGCTGCCGCCGTTCGTGAATGCCGAACTGCCGCCCGACAGCGACACCCCGCAACTGACGCTGGAATTGCTGCAACGCTTCTTCAAGCATCCCGCCGAATTCTTCCTGAAAGTCGGGCTGAAGCTGCGGCTGGAAAGCCTGGATGACTCCCTGCACGACGAGGAGCCGCTGCAACTGAACCACCTCGACAAGTGGCAGCTGCGGTCGAAGCTGTTCCACGCCCGGCATCAGGCCGAGCCGGTGCTGCGCGCCAGCGGGGCGTTGCCGGTGGGCACGGTGGGCAGCGTCTACTGGACGCAAGCGCAGCAAAGCTTGCACGACCTGCAAAGCGCGTGGGAGCGGGTCAAGCGCGAAGTGACGCCGGTGCGCCACGACCTGCAACTGCGCGGTTATCGCCTGTCGGTGGACCTGCCGCCGCTGGACGAGCCGTACCAGCCCGGTTATCAACTCTCGAAGCAGTCCGCCAAGTATCTGGTGCGGGCGTGGCTGGCGCACCTGCTGTGGCAGGTGGCGGGGGCGGGACGGCGCACGCTGTGGCTGTTCCTCGATGGCCCGGCGTGGTTTGAAGGCTTGGGTGCCGACGAGGCCGCCGAGCAGCTGGACCGCTGGATGGAGGCCTATGACCGGGGCCAGCGCACGCCGCTGCTGTTGCCGCCCGACGCCGCCTGGGAATACGCAAAGGGCGCGGTGAAGGACGAGGCCAAGGCCCGCGCCAAGCTGGAGAAGGCTTGGGAGGACGTGGTGGCCGACAGCCTGTGGAAGCGGGTGCTGAGCGCCGAAGATCAGGAGCGGCTGCCGGAGAGCGTGACCGGCGAGGCGCTGCGCCTGTTCGGGCCGTTGAAGGCGGCGTTGCAGGAAGGGACGTGGGAGGATGTGGGGGTGTTGGTGGGAGGGAATGAGGCATGAGCGAGCTGAAAAAAATCCCCGCGATAGACGCCCCCCTCTCCGGCGTGCAACTGATCCAGGCCTCGGCCGGCACCGGCAAGACCTGGACGCTGTCGGCGCTGTTTGCGCGACTGGTGCTGGAGCGCGGGCTGGAGCCGAAGCAGATTCTGGCCATCACCTTCACCAAGGCCGCCGCCGCCGAGCTGCGCGACCGCATCCGCAAGCGGCTGGTGGAAACGCTGGCCGCCGTGCAACGCGCCGAAGACGGCGAGGCGGTGGACGATCCGTTCTACACGCCGCTGCTGGCGCGGCTGACCGACCGCACCACCGCACGCATGCGGCTGAAGCAGGCGCTGGCCGATTTCGACCTGGCCACCATCACCACCATCCACGGTTTCTGTCAGGGCGTGCTGAGCGAGCAGGCGCTGGCCAGCGGCGCACCGCTGGACGTGGAAGTGATCACCGATACCTCGCCCTTGCTGCGCGAGATCATCCAGGATTTTTGCCGCCGGCAGTGGCGGCAGGCCGACCCGCTGCTGGTGAGCTATTACCTGAATACCGGCGCCTTCAGCCTGGGCGAGTTGCAGAAATTCGTGCAGGGCGTGTTGAACCAGGGCCAGGCGCAACTGTTCATCGGTGCGGATTCCGGCAACGACGCGGCGCTGACGCGCGGCAAGCAGCAGTTGGATGCGTTGCAAGTCTTGTGGCAGCAGGAACAGGCTGCCGTGCGCGCGCTGCTGGCCGAACACGGTCACATGCTCAGTCAGACCAGCTACAAGCCCGAGCTGATCCGCAAGGGGCTGGGCGCGCTCGACCGCTTCCTGCGCGACCCGTCGGCGGGGCTGGCGGAATTCATCGGCAGCGGCAGCACCGCCGCCAAGGCCTTCCTGAAGGTGATCGAAAATTTCAGCAGCGACAAGTTGCAGGAGAAGACCGCCAAGAAGTACGCCGGGCAATTCCCGCATCACGCCCTGTTCGACGCCCTGCACGATCTGCCAGAGCAACTGGAAGACTGCCGCGCCGCCATCCAGCGCCAGAGCCGCCTGTTCCGCCAGCAACTGGCCGTCTATTGCCAGGAAACCCTGACCCGCCGCCTGCAACAGCAGCAGGCGCAGAATTTTGACATGCAGATCAAGGGACTGGCGCAGGCGCTGGGCGATGCCGACACCGGCCCGGGGTTGGCCGAGGCCTTGCGCGCCCGCTATCCGGCGGCGCTGGTGGACGAATTCCAGGACACCGACGACGCCCAGTACCGCATCCTGCAGGCGGTGTACCTGAACGCCGACCCGGCCGACAGCGTGCTGTTCCTGGTGGGCGACCCGAAGCAGGCGATCTACCGTTTCCGGGGCGCGGACGTCTATACCTACCTGCGCGCCTACGACGACGTGCCCGACAGCGCCAAGCACGACCTGGCCGACAACCAGCGCTCGGTGAAACCGCTGATCGAGGCGCTGAACGCCTTCTTCGCCCAGAAAGACGATGCCTTCTGGCCCCGGCCGGAGCAGGGGGAAGATCAGGCAAAAATCACGTATACCCCGGTGGGCAAGGGCGCCAAACCCTGCGCGGCGCTGGTGGACCTCCGCGAAAGCGCAGGGACCGACCGGCAACCGCTGCGCTTCCTGACGCCTGACGGTGACTGCGGCAACAGCAAGGACGACGGCGTGCGCTGGGCGGTGCGCGCCACCGTCAACGAGATCGTGCGCTTGCTGCACGGCGCGCAAGAGGAAAAGCTGCTGCTGGACGGCAAGCCGGTACAGGGACGTGACATCGCCATCCTGGTGCGGGCGCATTATCAGGCCGACCAGTTGCGCCGCGAGCTGGCCCGCGCCGGGGTGAAGGCGGCGATGCAGTCGAACGAGAAGGTGTTCGCCAGTGCCGAGGCCGAGGACTTGTCGCAGCTGCTGGCGGCGATGGCCGAGCCGCACCACGAAGGCAAGGTGCGCGCCGCGCTGGCCACCCGCCTGTGCGGGGCGACGGTGGCCGATTTCCTGCGCTGGCAGACCGACACGGCGGGCTGGACCGAGCAGCTGCAACGCTTCCAGGACTACCAGCAGACCTGGCTGCGGCGCGGCTTCATGGTGGCCTGGCGGGAATTCCTGCAACGCGACAGTGTGGTGGCGCGGGTGGCGACGCTGCCCGGCGGCGAGCGCATTCTCACCAACCTGTTGCATCTGGCCGAACTGCTGCATGAAGAAGACCGCCAGCGCGACGGCCAGCACCACCTGTGCGAATGGCTGGCGCAGCAGCGCCGCCAGCCGCAGGACAGCGCCAACGCCGAACTGCGGCTGGAAAGCGACGAGAACCTGGTGAAGATCCTCACCATCCACGCCTCGAAGGGGCTGGAATATCCCATCGTCTTCGCGCCGGTGCTGTGGACGCCGCCCGACCCGAACCGGGGCACGCCGTTCTATCACAAGGACGGTGAAGCCATTTTTGACCTTCGGGATGACCTGGATCCCGGTGATCAGAAGCTGCTGGAAAGAGAAGTGCTGAGCGAAGACCTGCGCCTGGGCTACGTGGCGCTGACCCGCGCCGCCCAGCGCTGCTATGTCGCCTGGTTCCCGGTGGATACCGCCAAAACCACGGTGGACGATTCCTGCCTGGGCCACTGGCTGCCGCAGGGCGAGGGCAGCCTGCACGCCCTGAGCGAGCAGCATCCCGGCCTGATTGCCGTGCAGCCGGTGGCGTTCGACGCCGTGCAACGCCTGCCCGCGCGCGGCGACCGCCTGCCCGAACTGCGCGAAACCCCGGCCCCGGCCGTGCCCGGCGGCTGGCGCGTCACCAGTTTCAGCGACCTGAACAACAACAGCCAGCCGCAGACCATCACGCTACCCGCCGCGCCCGTGACCCCCGACGACACCGCCGCCGACCACGACCGCGACGCCCCGCAGCCGGTGCTGGACCCCGCGCCGCCGCTGGCCGAACTGCCGCTGCGCTTCCGCTTCCCGCATCCGGCGCGGTTGCCCGCCAGCGTCACCGGCAACTGCCTGCACGGCCTGTTCGAGCATCTGGACTTCACCCGGCCGGTGGCGCAGCAGAGCACCGAGCACGGCCACGCGCTGGTGGAACGGCAACTGCGCCGCTACGGCGTCCTGACCGGCGACGACACCGACACCCCGCTGCTGGTGCAGGACGTGGCCGACTGGCTGGACGAAGTGCTGGCCACGCCGCTGGCCCCCGGCCTGCGCCTGGCCGACATTCCCCGCGCCCACACCCTGCGCGAGCTGGACTTCCACCTGCCGCTGCCCGCGCTGCGCACCCGCGCGCTGGTGGACACCCTGCGCCAGGCCGGGCTGCCGGTGCCGGAACTGGGCGACCAGACCATTCGCGGCTTCCTGAAAGGCTCCATCGACCTGGTATTCCGCCATGAAGGCCGCTGGTACGTGGCCGACTACAAGAGCAACCGCCTGGGCCACGACTACGCCGCCTTCGGCCCGCACGGGCTGGCGCAGGCCATGGCGCACGGCGGCTATCACCTGCAGGCCGCGCTGTACGCCGTGGCGCTGCACCGCTGGCTGCGCAGCCGCCTGCGCGACTACGACCCCGCCGTGCATCTGGGCGGGGTCTATTACCTGTTCATCCGCGGCATGCACCCGGCGCAGGGCGCGCACGGCGTCCACGCCTGGCAGCCGTCCGTGGCGCTGCTGGACACCCTCAGCCAACTGCTGGCCGCCGAGGAGGCGACAACATGACCTTGCCCTTCACCGCCACGCTGTCCAGCCAACCCGGACAGACCGATGATGCCCCCGCCTGGAGCGCCGGACTGGCCGAACTGCTGGCCAGTCTGCACCAGCGTGACGGCGGCGACCCCGCGCAGGCCGGACGGATCCGCGACTGGGTGCGGAAACTGGCGGCAGGGCTGGCGCAGGGCCATGTCTGCCTGGTGGACGAACACGCGCCTTGGCGGAACCTGTCTTCGCCGGTGCTGGTGGACGCCGCCCGCGCCGCCGACACCGTGGCGCCGCTGGTGGCCGAAGACGAACGGCTGTACCTGTACCGGCACTGGCAGGCGGAAACGCAGCTGGCGCAAGCCCTGAGCGCGCTGGACGAAGCCGTGGGCGACGCCGCGCCGGTGGCCGCGCATCACCTGGACGGCCTGAACGAACGGCAGCGGCAGGCGGTGGCCATGGCCACGCAGCGCCGTTTCAGCCTGATTACCGGCGGCCCCGGCACCGGCAAGACCTACACGCTGGTGCGCATCCTGCTGGCGCTGCTGGAACAGAACCCGACGCTGCACGTGGCGCTGGCGGCCCCCACCGGCAAGGCCGCCGCGCGCATGTACGAAGCCCTCAGCGCCGCGCTGGCCAAAGCCACCGGCGTCACCGACGCCATGCGGGCAGCGCTGCCGACCTCGGCCAGCACCCTGCACCGGCTGCTGGGCATCCAGTACGACCGCCCGGCGCAATACCACGCCGCCAATCCCTTGCCCTTCGACCTGGTGATTGTGGACGAAGCCTCGATGATCGACCTGCGGCTGGCCTCGCAACTGCTGGCCGCCATCGACCCGCGCCGCACCCGGCTGATCCTGCTGGGCGATGCCAACCAGCTGGCGGCGGTGGAAGCGGGGGCGGTGCTGGAGGAAATGGGCCGCGCCCCGCGCTTGCAGGCGGCGCGGGTGGCACTGAACGAAAGCCAGCGTTTTGGCGCGGACAGCGGCATTGGCCGGCTGGCGGCGGCCATTTGCGCCGGCGACAGCGCGGCGGTGCTGGGCTTCCGGCGGCAGGGGCTGGACAAGGTGCGCTTTGAGGATTTGCCGGGCGCGGAGGCGCTGGCCGAGGCCTTGTTCCGGGGCTATGCGCCCTATGTGGACGCCTTGCGCGGCGGGGCGGACACCGAGGCGGTGCTGGCGGCCTTCGGGCGATTCCGGGTGTTGTGCGCGTTGCGCGAGGGCACCACGGGGGTGGCGGGCCTGAACGAGCGGCTGACGGCGCGGCTGCGGGCGGCGCTGGGCCAGGAGGCGGGGGCGGCGTTGTGGTTTCACGGACGGCCGGTGATGGTGATGCAGAACGATTATGCGTTGAATGTGTTCAATGGCGATATCGGGGTGGCGTTGCGGTCGGCGGCGGGGCTGGAGGTGTTTTTTCCGGGGCGGGAGCGGGGGATTTCGGTGGCGCGGCTGGCGCATGTGGAGACGGCGTTTGCGATGACGGTGCACAAGTCGCAGGGGTCGGAGTTTGAGGAGGTGGCGGTGGTGTTGCCGGGGGCGGATTCGCAGGTGGTGTCGCGGGAGTTGTTGTATACGGGGGTGACGCGGGCGAGGGTGCGGGTGCAGGTGTGGGCGGGGGAGAGGGGGCTCTCCGTCGCGGTGGGGAGGCGGACGGAGAGGAGGAGTGGGTTGGGGGGGAAGGTAATTATGTAAGGCTGCTCAACAAGTCATCCACTCCATTACTTTTGTCTTTTGAAATAGCTTCAAGTTCGGCCAGCGCTTGTTTGTAGGAAAAGTGTATTCCAACGATAAAAGAAAATATCGAGTTCAAAGTAGAGAGGCTTGTAGGGTCATGAATCATATATTCATCAAGGCAATTGCTGTACCACTTTACTCTTTGCAAGACACCCTCCTTTAGCCCTTTCATTATGATACCTTCCATTTCAGGGTAGTTTGGTGTCTTGCCAAAAAGAGTAGGTGTCTTTTCTCTTAAAATGCGCATGATTTTTCGGTTTTTACTGGTGCTAATATATGCGTGAATGGGTTGGTGCTCAAAAATCCATAAGCATTCCTCGAGAATTACATGGTGTTGCTTGAACTTCTCTTTTAGAAGTTTTATATCGTCATGGTTCTCCCATACAGTGTCTTCTTCGCGGGTTAGTATTTGGAATCCGGCGTGGCCGCTAAAGCAAATGCATATGGCCTGATATGTCTCTTCTGTTTCTTTGGCTGTTGCAATGGTTCTGTTGTTGACAGCAGACTCATAGTAGTTAACAAATTCACTAATTACTTGATGACCTACGCTTGCTCGGAAGCTAGGGAAATCAATATCGGCACAGAGGGTCAGGATGTTATCTTGACTCTGGGTGTTATCGCTATTAAAAATTTTCAGTAATGTTTGTTGCTGTTTTTCTTTGGTGTCGTGACAAATAAACATCGAAGCGAAGTATTCCATAAGAGATTTATGTGACCATCGGACTACCGGGCCGTCTTTGATGAATAATGGGACTGTAGATGTTAGGTCTTTAACAAACTCAGGGGATGTTGTTTTTATTTCTGATATTGACTTTAGTAGTTTTGATACAACGATCTCCAGTTCGTCTTTAGTGAATTCAATTTTGCTATTGCTCATACACCAGAAGCCAAGTCTTCTGAGCACAGTATGAAACTCAGCAGAGTCGAGTTTAGAGTGCTTATCGCGAATATATCCAATTTCTTTGCTAAGGTCGTGGGATTCAAAGAGTGCATCGTAAACCTGAGCATAGAATAAGTGTCTTTTTTGGGGGATGACTGTTTTATGCCTGTATGAGCAAAATAGCAAGGAAACATATAACGGGGTGGATAAAAATTCTGTGATATTATATTGAGGCGATTTGCGAATTCCTTCAATTAGTTTTTTGGCAATGTCGCCACTAGGATCGTATCGGAAGAGCAGTGCGTAAGCCGTTTCCTGGCTAAGCTTATTAATTGAGAATGACTCAAAAGAGTGGAATTCTGAGATATATGACTCACGGCGAGATGTAATGATTATTCTAGGCTGTTCGAGCATATTGATGAAGTTGTGTATATGAGCGACTACTCTTCGTTTTAAATCGTTGGCAATTTCGTCCATTCCATCAAAGACAAAAGCTAATGGGAGCTGGTTTATAAAGCTTGAGTCAGTGAGTGGGGGTATTCCAAAAATACTAAGTATTTGCTCTTCGATAGGCTTGTCTTTGAGTTGGCGAAGTTCAATGAAAACAGGAATGTACTTGCCTGTTCTTATGGTGTTAAGAATTATTTTTTTTGAGAGTGTTGATTTGCCCATTCCGGCGTTATCGTTAATTATTATTTTTGTGTGGGTTGCAAAAATATCTGCTGAATCATCAATGATTATTCGCTCGTTGGTGGTTTCGTTGATGATTGTTAATGCAATATAAAGATCTTCGAGCTTTTTTGGGGTGTTCTGAAAGGCAATGGTGTTTATGATTGAACATTGGCCGGCAAGCTTTGCAAGATATTTGATTGAGGAGCTCTCAAAATTATCAGCGGCTTTTTTATTGGCTAGGAGAGATGCAATTTTGGCCTCTGCATGAGGCTTAATAAGCGTGTAAAAGATGCTTTTTGCTACGGGTAATGCGGCTTTCGTGGCGGCCTCAAGTGTCATTGTTTCAAGCATGTTAATTGAGCTCTTTTTGTGCATAACAGTGAAATTGTAATAGAGGTGTAAGGTGAGATAATCGCCTTATCCGCAATTACCCCGGATAAACCCCAAAATCTCATCCCCCACCCACGGGCAATTTTCAAGCAAATCCGGTAACTGTACCTTACTCAACGCCAGACTCACCGCATCCCCCAAAACCGACTCATCCTGATACTTGACCGTCACGGCAATCTCAGGAAAAACAAGCCCGTTTCGTGGAAGGAATTGGACGAGTGTAGACGGGAATTGGACGGGGTTCAACGCCTAGCCGTAGGGGCGCACTGCGTGCGCCCTCTCAGCCAAACACGACGTTTTCCCCGAAAATACCATCCTGTTCTGCGAAGAAGGGCGCAGGCACTGCGCCCCTGCGAGGGCTCGACAATTATCATGGCAGCAACTTTCCAATCAGCCGAAAGCAATGTAGCTTAAAGGCAACAAGAGGAAATCGCCCATGACCACCCCGCAAACCCGTCCTCACGACGACGCCATGATCGACATGCTGCGTCAACAGCCCGATTTTGCTGCCGAATACCTGCGCGTCGCCTTCGAGGAACTGGATGAAGAAGGTGGCGAGGCGGCTTTCCTGATGGCCCTGCGCCATGTGGTTGAAGCGCGCGGCGGCATGGCCCAGATTGCCGAAAAGGCGCAGTTATCGCGCGAAACCCTTTACCGAACCCTCTCCGCCAATGGCAACCCCACCCTCAAAACTCTCAGTGCGGTCATCCACGCCGCCGGGCTGCGTTTCGCGGATATTGCGCACGCGGCGTGAGGGTGGCCGTAGGGGCGCACTGCGTGCGCCCTCTCAACTAAACACGCATTTTCCCCGAAAATCCCACCCTGTTCACCGAAGAAGGGCGCAGGCACTGCGCCCCTACGACCGTCAAGGCGATTATTTCGACGAGCTTGGTGAATCGACGCCAACCGTAACCCCTGCGCTTCTCGTCAGCCCCACTGTTCAGGTTATCCGGAACAGCACAGCGTCCCCACGCTGGGCGGCTTGCTGGTAAAAGGCGATCAGGGCGTTGGCAATCCGGACAACCTCCTCGGGGCCTTCACCCCACGTTAGCCCCTCGCACATTTGCCGCAATGTTTCGGGCGCAAGTCCGGCCAGCTCGGAAGCCGTCAGGCGCACATCGCCGGAATAGGAGACGCCGGCCCCTTCCGGAATCCGATCGGTTGAACGAACACCGCGGATGCTGATGTTGCCAAACCTTTCGGTCAGCTCATACCAGATGTATTCCGCATCCGAGAAGCAGCGCGCCGGGTCCTTGTCCAGGTCATCACGCAGATCATCAATGGACAGCGAACCGTCCAGCAGATTATCCATCTGGTCATCCGTAATTGCGTAAAAACAGCCGCACATGCTCATCAGTTGATCCTCAGTGGGCGCATCGATTGACTTAAAGCCCGGTGGGAAAGCAGCGATTCGTTGTCATCCGTGCCTTCGTTGTCGCGGATGGTGATGACAACGGATGCGCCCTCGTGGCTGACGGTAAGGCAGTAGATTCGCTGTTGCGCGTCCTTTTTCCGGATTTCACGCTCCATGCGCGTCACGCCGTCTTCTCCCCAGATCCGGGAGGCGATCACTTGCCAGTCGGTTTCATCGATGTTCAGGAATTTCTGGAAGGCGATCTTGGCCAGAATGGCGACTTTGACATCGGGGCTAAGACTGGTGTCGTGCAACCCCAATTCATGAACCCGGCATTCAATACCGCCGCCGGGCGAGGTAAAGACCGCTGCCTGATTCTCTGTATCCCGGCGGGCAGTCCAGTCGCCGGGGATGGCGAAGGTCCACTGGCCTGCAGTCAGGCGTAATTGGCGACCCCGGGAGTCCACCAGCTTGCGGACGGGCGGAGAAGGGGTGGCAGAGGTGGCAGGTTGCGGTTCGTCCGGGGGTGGCGAGGCCAACTCCGCGGCCAGCAGGGCGGCGTTATAGTCGCGGACCATAAGGCCTGTCAGCAAGGAGTCCAGGGTCCATACGACGAACATGCCTATGAATATGGCGGTATGCAGGGTGAGCCAGACTCCGTCCAGAGGGGCCAGGTAAGTTTCCATCAACAAGCACAGTGCTAACAGACCCACCCAGGTAAAGCCGGTGGGGTATCGCTTCAAATAAAGCCGGTGAGCCCCTGTCAATCCGAAAAAGAGCCAGATCAGGTACGCAGAGAGATAACTTTTTTTCCCGGCCAAAGTGTTGCCGGGGCGAAGCTTGGATAAAGGTTTCCGGTCTACCGTTACCTGAGGAACCGCGTCAGGATTCCGAAGGATTTCATCCACGGCCTTCTCGAAATCCTGATCCCGGCGGCAGCTGCGCCAGTTTACCCGTGATTTCTTTTCAATTTCGACGATGGCGGATAACCGCAGGGAAGGGGCATGGGATGGAGGGGCCATGTTCTCCATGACAAAAAGTCGCGGCTTATGTTTCTGGTCCCGGAAGAGGCCGACATGGGAGGCCTCATTGAATACATGCTGCTGCGGTAACGTGCAGATGACCGCCTGACCGCCTTCGTGGGCCGGCCGGTACTGGCAGGTCAGCCCGGTTGCCGGAATGCGGTCACGGGCAGGGAACTGTTCGCCGATTTGCCGCCAACAGTCTTGAACTACCTCCAAAAGTGCATTGCTGCGGGCGAGATCGAATATTTGGCCGGAATTTTCCCTGAAGGCGTCAGCCAGTTCATATTTGACCGTAATGGCGTGTGGTCGCTGCTTTTTGCTCATCCTTGGAGTCTCTTTGTCCGATCTGAGGGTAAGTCACTATCTTCGCAGAGCCGGCTTTGCGGCGCATCGACAACATGTGTGACAACTATCACGAAATTATTTCATGATCGATCTATCAACATCACCATTGCGCTGTCGTGTTGACGCCGCCATCTCCGCTCTTTATTTTCAACCCCAGACACCCGCTCTGAGCGCCTGCCATGTCATCAACCACCTTTCAGAACCGCCCCGGCCTAATGGCCTGCGCTCTGATCGCTGTCAGCCTGATCCTCACCGGCTGCGGCGGCCCGCTGAAAACCCCACCGTTCAACGCCCGCCAGCAACTCAAGGCTGGCGAGTCCACCCGCAAGGACGTCCTGCGCCTGCTGGGCAAACCGGAGCAGGAAGCCGACATCCCGCGCTTCATGCTGCCCGACGAAATCAAGGGCAAGTGCCTGGCGTGGAGCGAATACCGGCTGCATGCCCTGATCTACAAGAAATACGACTACCTGAACCCGTACATGCACACCACCCGACAGGAAACCCAGGTGTACCTCACCCCGGCGGGGAAGGTTTGCGCCAGCGGATCGTGGGTGTGGGAGAACAATCACGAAAAAGTCTGGAAGTTCACGCAGCGGCCGGAGTTCTAAGCGGATGAAAACCCTGACCATGAAGTCTCTCCTCCTGGCCGCCGCCTGCTCGGCCGGTGCCGCGCAAGCCTTCGACTGCGTCGACATCCGCGACAGCAACCAGCGCGAAGCCTGCTACAAGAACAGCGCCGACGACCACTGGCGCAACAGCAGCGACTACCAGCGCATTCAGGAATACAACGCGCAACAGCGCGAGGCCGAACGCCGGGCGGCGGAGCAACGCCGCCTGGAGCAGGACCCGGCGTATCAGGCCCGCCTGCGGGAAGAGGCAAAGGCTCGTGCCGAAGACGAGGCCAAGCGCGCGAAGGCGGCTGAGGCGGAAGCCTATCGGCAATGGTTTGAGCGGATGGATCGCGAGGAGGCCGACAAGCGTTACTGGGCCAAGGAGAAGGCGGCGCAGTCAGTTCGGCTGAAAAAAATCCGCCAGCGCGTCAACGACCGGCTGGAAGCGGAGGTTGCACGTATTTTTGCCCCCGGCGCAGCCCCGGTTACGGCGGACGACTACGACCGGCTGGTGACGCTGTCGCTGCCGGAGTGGGACCTGATGCGTTATTGGGCCGATCAGGGCCTGCAGCGCTTTCCCCGCGAGTTCGCCTTCCGGCATGCCGTGGTGCAGACCATTGGCTGCGCCGGGAAAACCTATGCCGAAAACAGCCTGAAGAATGATGTGCGCTGCCCGCTCCCGGATTTTCCCTTCGCGACGTTCATGCAAACCGGGGAGGCCAGTCCGCGTGTGCTGGATCGCGCCGTGGCCTGCGGCTTGCGTTATCTGAAGCTGGAGAATTTCAGTCCTCCCGGCAGCTATGGAACTTATCTGGGAGTGACGCCCGCCATGATGGCGCCCTGGCTGGCGGACGAGGCGAAGCTGATGCAGGCGGCGCGCGAGTGTGAGAAGGCCTTGCCCGCCGGGGTGCAGGCCAACCCCGAGCTGCTGAAAAGGATAGCCGGCAGCCAGCGGCAATTTATGGATGAACCCCACTCCTGGGATGCGTACCGGCGCTGGCTGCTGGTGTCGGCGGGGACGTGGAACGGTCTGGATCTGGGCAACCCCGAGCAGGTGGAGGAAGGCATGAAACGCCTGGAGGCCGCCTATCATCAGGGGGCTGAAGGGGAGTGGGGGTATTTCCGGGATTAGCGTCCCTGTTCCTTACGGAAATCCGCCAGCCCCTTCGCCGCCAGCTTGCGAATCTTGCCCTGCACCAGCGGCGACCAGCCCAGCGCATAGCCCGGCGCGCCCAGCGCCTGACGGCTCCATTTCCACAGGTCAAAGCTGTCCTGCTGCACGGCAATCTTGCCGTCGCGGAATTCAAAGCGCGAATGGATGTCGTTGACCACGGTGCGGCCGGTCTGGCTGAAGGTGTAGGTGGCGATCCAGTGCGCCTCGCCAGTGTGCTCGTCGGCGCGGATGCCGTCGAATTTCAGGCTGAAATCCTGGGCCTTGCCGGTCAGCATGCGCCACATGTCGCCGGGTTCGCTGCCGGTCAGGTTGGTGAAGACCGGGTCGCTGAAGCGGGCGTCGGCGGCATAGGCGGCGGCCATGGCTTCACCGTCGCGGCGCTGGAAGGCGCGGTAGAAGTTCTCGATCAGCCGGGCGTTGGCCTGCGCGGCGGGCGAGGCCGAGGCTTGCGGCGCAGGGATGACGGCGGTGTGGGTGGCGCAACCGGTCAGCAGGCCGGCAAAGGCAAAGGCGGGAATCAGGCGCATGAGGTTTATCTCGGGGTGGGGTGCCGGTCTCGGCGATGAAGCCATTCTGCGCGTCGGCCCCGTTTCTGGCGGCTGGCAATAATGACAACTTTGTGTCTAAAATGGACGAAAGCCCGTCCCCCGGATCACCGTCATGCCCGTCATTGCCGTTTATGTCTGTGCGCAGACCGTCATCTCCAGCCTGTCCACGGCGCTGGACTGCTTCGCGCTGGCCAACCGTTTTGCGGGCAAGTCCCTGTTCCGCGTGCGCAAAATCAGCGCCGACGGTCAGCCGGTGATCACCGGCTACGGCGCGCTGGCGGTGGATGGCGGGCTGGAACTGGCGGCAGCGGCCGATCTGCTGCTGGTGCCCGCCATCGGTCAGGACATTGACCCGGTGCTGGCGGCGAATTCGCCTTTGCTGCGCTGGCTGGAACAGCATCCCGAGAGGGCGGTGGCCAGCATCTGCACCGGCGCATTCCTGCTGGCGGCGGGCGGGGCGCTGGACGGTTGCCGCGCCACCACCCATTGGGCCATGGCCGAGCCCTTCCGGCAGCGCTTTCCCCGTGTGCGGCTGGAAATCGACCAGTTGTTGACCCAGGACGGCAGCCGCTTCTGTTCCGGCGGTGCGCTGGCGGGCATCGACCTGTGCCTGCATCTGGTCAAGCTGCACGGAGGCGACTGGCTGGCGCGGCAGGTGGCGGCGGTGCTGGTGGTGGATTATGGGCGGGGTCCGCAGTCGCGCTTCGTGCCGCGCCTGCCCATGCCGCAGGAGCAGGACCCGGCGGTGGCCAACCTGCAACGGTGGCTGGAGCAGCATCACGCGCAAACCGTGACGCTGGAGGCCATGGCGGCGCAGCTGCATTGCTCGCCGCGCACGCTGCTGCGCCGCTTCAAGGAGGCCACCGGCCTGACGCCGAACGATTACCTGCAACGGGTGCGCATCAGCGCGGCGGAGTCGCTGCTGGCTTCCGGACGCCTGCCGGTGGAGCAAGTGGCGCTGCGCGTGGGCTATGAAAACCGGGCGGCCTTCGCCAAGCTGTTCAAGACGCTGACCGGGGAGACCCCGGCGGGCTACCGGCGGCGGTGTTTGCAGACCTGAAGGCATCCCCGGCCGCGCCTGAAATCCCTATAATCCCTGCATTGTTCACCGACCCAGGAATTCCCCATGTTGCCCGACCAGCAAGAATATGTCCGCCAGCTCTTCGAGCTGCTGATCTGGGACCAGCCCGCCAGGGCCGAAGCCGCCGTGGCCGATGTGCTGACCGAGGAGGCCCCCGATTTGCCCACCGCCCTGCGCCACGCCATGGGCGACCTGGCACCGTTCGCCGATTACAACCAGCTGGGCTTCCTGCTGGAGTACCTGAAGGAAATGGCGGCGGGGCGCGGCATCCTCAGCGATCTGGACGACGCCGACGAGGACAATTTCGATCTGGATGAGCCGGATGATTTCTTCGCCAAGATCCAGGCGATGCTGGTGGATTACGGCTATGACATCTGGCAATGGGAAACCGGCGACGATACCTTCTGCGCGGTGATCACCCGTACCGACGACCGCGCCGCGTTGGAGGTGCTGACCCGCAAGCTGGGGCTCACCGCCGGTCACGGCGCGCTGGTTTGTGCGGCGTATCTCTGAGCCGGGTCAACGTCCCCCTTTGGTCACGATGCCGTTTCTGGCGGCCCATTCCCCCACATCCTGCCGGTTCAGCACTGCCGCCATCAGCTCCGGGAACAGGTCGGGCGTGCAGGCAAAGGCCGGTGAGCCCAGCTGGCCGAACTGCGCCGCATGTTGCGGGTCATAGCAGGGTGCGCCTTCATCCGACAGCGCCAGCAGGGTCACCATGGTGACGCCGCTGGCGATGAGGCTGCCCACGCGCTTCAGCATGGCCTCGCTGTTGCCGCCTTCGATCAGGTCGCTGATCAGCACCAGGATTGTGTCTTCTGGCCGCCGCACCAGCCCCTGGCAGTAACTGAGCGCCTTGGTGATGTCGGTGCCGCCGCCCAGTTGGGTGGCGAACAGCACATCCACCGGGTCGGCCAGTTGCGGGGTCAGGTCCACCACGCTGGTGTCGAACACCACCAGCTGCGTGCTAACGGCGCGGAGGGAGGCCATGACCGCGCCGAAGATGCTGGCGTAGACCACCGAGCTGGCCATGGAGCCGCTCTGGTCGATGCAGAGGATGATGTCCTTCAGCGACTGCCGGTGCCGTCCGTAGCCGATCAGCTGCTGCGGGATGATGGTGTGGTACTCGGCCTGGTAATGCTGCATGTTGGCGCGCAGGGTGCGGCCCCAATCGACATCGCTGACCCGGCGCGGGCGACGGGTACGGCTGGCCCGGTTGAGGCTGCCGGTTATGGCCTGCTGCATCTTCTGCCCCAGCCGCCGCTCCAGGTCATCCACCACTTTCCGCACCACCAGCCGGGCGGTTTCCTTGGTCTTGGCGGGCATCAGGTGGTTCAGCGAGATCAGCGTGCCCACCAGGTGCACATCCGGTTCCACCGCCTGCAGCATTTCCGGCTCCATCAGCATGCGCTGCAGGTTCAGGCGTTCGTAGGCATCCTTTTGCAGCAGTCGCACCACGCTGGAGGGAAAGTACTGGCGGATGTCGCCCAGCCAGCGGGTTACCTTGGGGGCGGAAGCGCCCAGGCCGCCGTTGCGCGAGCCGTTGCGGTCGGGGGTGTGGCCGTCCTCGCCGTAGAGCGCGGCCAGGGCGGCGTCCATGCCCTGGTCGTGCTTGTCCAGCGCGAGGTCGTCGGGGCCGGTGCGGCCCAGCAGCAGGCGCCAGCGGCGGGCGCGCTGGCTTTCGGGGGACAGGGGTTGGCTCATGCCGCATCTCCGGTGGTGGGTTCGGGGAGGGAGGGGGCCGACAGCCCCAGCATGGCCGCCAGCACCGGCGCCACGCGGGCGGCGCGGCGGTTGTCCACCGGCGCGGCGGCGCTTGCGCCCGCCCCGGTGGCGCTCCCTTGCGCCTTGCCGGCCAGTTGCGTCCGTTCCGGCGCGGTGAAGGTGGCGACGGTGCGCCGCAGCAGCGGCAGGATCTGCACGAAATGTTCCTCGGCCAGCGTCAGCAGCCACTGGTCCACCAGCGCCCACAGCGACTGGTCGTGGATCAGGCTCAAGCCCTGTCCGGCCAGGAAGCCTTCGAACCAGGCAGCGGTGTGCTCGACGGGCCAGGACGCCGACAAGGCCCGCGAGAAGCGTTGCGCGGCTGCCTCCGCCGTCAGCAGTTCGTGCCCGGCCGACACCCGGCAGCACCAGCCCGCCAAAAGACCGTGCAGGCCGTTCTGGTCCGTCAGCCGCAGCAGCACCTTGTGCCACTCCGCCAGCAGTTCCGTTTCGTCCAGTCGTGTCAGCACGCGGTCCAGGGTTTTCAGGTGACCCAGCCACAGCTGCGCCGCTTCGTCGTTGAGGCTGCTGACGGCGGCGGGCAGGCCGATACAGATGCGCAGCACGAAGCTGGCCGTGACGGCGGCCAGGGCGTCGCTGCGGGTCTGGCGCACGTTGCTGTAACGCCAGGCGTTGGCCAGCGGTTCCAGCGCGGCAATCAGGTGGCTGATGTCGGCGGTGTGCGTGGACAGCGCCATGATGCGGTCGATCAGCAGCGGCAGCGCCGCGCCCAGATCGGCCACCAGCACCTGTTCCACCAGCCGCGCCAGCGCCGGGATGTCGGTGTTCTGCGCGGTATGGTGCTGCACATAGCGCGCCGCCGCTTCGTCCAGGGTCTGGCCCCAGATGGCGCTCTCCACCAGCTTCAGGCTGAAATCGGGTTGCCATTGCAGGCGCCACGCTTCCTTGAAGGTGCCCTTGCCGGAAACGTCAAGCGGTTGTCCCCAGGGAATGCCCAGCAGGCGCAGGCGGTGCAGGAAACGGCTCTTGGCCAGGCCCTGTTCCTCGCGCAGGTCCAGCTGCAGGTCGCGGCTGTCGGCTTCCACCTTCAGGCGCAGGCTCTTGCACTGTTTCTGGAAGTCGCTCTGCAAGGGCAGCGCGGGCATGTCGTCCGGGACTTCCCCCAGTTTTTCGCCCACCAGCAGCCGCTGGCTCAGCACCGAGGGCAGGGCGTCGCCGTGATGCAGCACGCTGACGATGGCTTCCTGCAGATCGTCCAGATCGGGCAAGTGCCGCCCGCGCAGCACGGCCAGGGCGCTGATGAGGCGACAGGCGTCGATCAGCTGGGCGCTGCTGGCATCCAGCCCCTCGGCGCGCAGGGCTTGCGCGAACTTGGCCAGCCAGCCGCTGCTGATGGCTTCGGGGTCGATGGCTTCCTTCCGGTAGTGTTCCCACAAGTGGCTGTACCAGCCCGGTGACTCGATGCCCGCGCCATAACCCTGGCGGCTTTGCAGACGGCCGTGCGTCCAGGGAATCCAGGCGGCCTGCACTTTCAGCTTGGCCAGTCCTTTCAGGCGGGCGGCGTCCTCCTTGCGGGTGGACTTGAGGTCCTGCAAGGCCGGGACATGCCAGGCGCCGCAGACCACGGCAATGCGCTGGAAACCGTCTTTCTGCGCCTGCCGCAAGCACTGGCGCATCTGCGCCTCGCGGCAGGTTTCGCGCTCGGCGTGGGGACCGCTGTCTTCCGGGAGGGCGGCGCGCACGGCCGTCATCGCCTCGGCGACGGCGGCGAAAACGCCGTCGGCGTGCGGCTGCTGCTCCACCAGGTGTTCCCAGAAGCGTTCGCTGTCATGGTAACCGGCCGCCTGCGCCAGCAGACCGATGGGGTCGTGGCGCACCGGACCGGGGGCTTCGCCGGTTTCCGGCCCGGAGGTTTCGGTGTCAGGATCGGCATCACAGCCGGTGTCGGCCGGTTCCGCCGGTTCGGCGTCCGGCGCTGCGGGCAGCCAGTTGTCGGCCAGGCTGATGGCCTGCGGCAGGTCGATCAGCCGCACCGGCACGGCGTGTTCGCGGGCATGGGCCAGCGCCTGCCATTCCGGGGAGAATTCGGCAAAGGGGAAGAAGGCGGCGCGCGGGCTGCTTTCGCCCTCGACGCTGCCGTACATCAGCATCGCCACCGGCGGCTTCATCTGCGCATGGCCCGCCAGCGGCAGGATGGCCTCGGCTTCCGGCGGGCCTTCCATCAGCAGCAGGTCGGGCTGCAGGCGGCGCAGGGCGGCCAGCAGGCTCCGCGCCGAGCCGGGGCCGTGATGGCGGATGCCGAAAAAGTGGAACGGGGAATTCGGGTCGTTCATGGTGATCCTTCCGGAGCCGCCCTCAGTCCAGCGCCCGGCAGGCGCGATACAGGTCCTTCCAGCCGTCGCGTTCCTTGACCACGGTTTCCAGGTATTCCTGCCACGGCGCGCGGTCCTGCACCGGGTCCTTCAGCACGGCGCCCAGCAGTCCGGCGGCAATGTCCCCGGCCGTGACCGTGCCGTCGCCGAAGTGCGAGGCCAGCGCCCAGCCGTTGCTCATCACCGAGATGGCCTCGGCGGTGCTGAGGGTGCCGCTGGGGCTCTTCAACTGGGTCTTGCGGTCTTCGGTGACGCCGTTGCGCAGTTCGCGGAAGATGGTCACCACGCGGCGGATCTGCTCGTCGGCGGGCGGCAGGTCGGGCAGTTCCAGCACCTTGCCCAGCGAGTCGACGCGGCTGCGGACAATGCGCATTTCCTCGTCCAGCGAATCCGGCACCGGCAGGATCACGGTGTTGAAGCGGCGCTTCAGGGCCGAGGACAGGTCGTTGACGCCCTTGTCGCGGTTGTTGGCGGTAGCGATGACGTTGAAGCCCTTCACCGCCTGGAAGTCAATGCCCAGTTCCGGCACCGGCAGGGTCTTTTCCGACAGCAGGGTGATCAGGGTGTCCTGCACGTCGGCGGGAATGCGGGTCAGTTCCTCGATGCGGGCCAGGCGGCCGTTGCGCATGGCGTTCAGCATCGGGCTGGGCACCAGCGCCTCGGGGCTGGGGCCCTTGGCCAGCAGCAGGGCGTAGTTCCAGCCGTAGCGCAGGGCTTCCTCGCTGGTGCCGGCGGTGCCCTGCACCAGCAGGCTGCTGTCGCCGCTGATGGCGGCGGCCAGGTGTTCCGACACCCAGGACTTGGCGGTGCCCGGCACGCCCAGCAGCAGCAGGGCGCGGTCGGTGGCCAGGGTGGCGACGGCGATTTCCATCAGGCGGCGGTTGCCGATGTACTTGGGGGTGATCTCGACGCCGTTGGGCAGCGTGCCGCCGATCAAGTAGGTGACCACCGCCTGCGGCGACAGTTGCCATTGCGGCGGGCGGGGCAGACGGTCGCTGTCGGCCAGGGCGGCGAGTTCGGCGGCAAACTGGCGTTCGGCGCGTTCACGGAGGACGTGGGTCATGTCGGGCATTCCTTTTTTGATGCAATAAGCGGGTTCGTTGTTGTCGGTCGGAAAGCGGGGAGTCAGCCGGCTTCCAGCGCGGTCAGGAAGGCGTGCCTGCCCTGCCAGGCGGCGGCCATGTCGGGCGGCGTGCCGGGAGGCGGGTCGGCGGCCACGCGGCGGTGGCCGTGTGCGGCCAGCTGGCGGCCCATTCCCTGCAGCAGCATCCGTTGGGCCTCGTGGGACGGGTGCTCCAGCCAGGGCCGCAGCAGGCCCAGCAGGGTGCGGGTGAACGCTTCCGACCATTCCCAGCCGGTCAGGCGGGCCAGCAGCTGGTTCAATTCCTGCAATCCGGCTCCGGGTTTCGTCTCATGGCGCACCCGGTCCAGCAGGGCCTGCTCGCGGTCGGCGGCGCCCAGGGCGTCCAGCAGCGGTGCGTCGTCGGCGCGGTGCTTGCGGCCGGCCGGGCTCAGCAGCGCCAGCAGCATCGGCGCATGACCTTCCGTCAGGGCGGCGGCGGCCAGACCCTGTTGCAGGGGGCTGGCCCAATCGGTCTTGGCGACGGCGGCCAGCAGGTTTTCCGGATCCAGACCGGTATGCGCCAGCAGCCAGCCGCAACCGGCGCCGGCCACGATGGTTCGCAGCCACACCGCCTTCTCGCCCAGCCCCTGCGCGCCGCCCGTGACCGGCTCCAGGCCGTCCCGTTGCAGGGCCGGGTCGAGGGCGTCCGGCGGCGTTACCTCCAGCGCCTTGCGCAGCAGGCCGCGCTTCACGTTGACCAGCATTGCACAGCGCTCGCGCAGACGTTGCCGCCAGGGAGAGTCGTCCAGCCGGGCCAGCAGGCCCAGCGCGGCTTCGCGCACCTGCTTGCTGCGGTCGTCCAGCAGGCTTTCCAGCCAGATGGCGTCGTCGGCCTGAAGACCGTGACGGCACAATTCCAGCCATTGCGCGCGCTGGGTGGCGGATTCGTCCGGCCACCGTTGTTGCAGCCAGTCGCGGGCGGCGGCGGGATCCTGTTGCCGCCAGCGGATCAGGTATAACTCCCGGGCGGCAGGTGCAGTGTCTTGCCAGAAACGGTCACGGATGCCGGGGTCGGCATCCAGCGGGAAGGTCGCGCCTTCCAGCCAACGCCACTCCGGGTTCTGTGCCGCCAGCCAGACACCGCGTGCGCCGGCGACCTGCCCCAATGGCAGGCGCCAGCCCTTGCGCGACTCTCCCAGCCGCAGCAGGTCGGGCAATAGGGTGGCGGCAGGATGGAAGCCGTGTTCGGCCATGGCCCGCAAGCATTCGGGCAGAAAGCTTTGCTGGTCGTTGGCGAGGGCGTTTTGCAGCCAGGGCCGGGCGGCGGCGGGCAGCGGTCGCAGGTGGGTTTCCGGGGCGGCGCTGTCCGGCGCGGCGGATTGCGGCAGGGTTTGCCCGGCGCGCTGCCAGACCATGGCCAGCGCCAGTTGCGCCAACAGGGCGCGTGGACCGTCGCGGTCGGGCAGGGAGTCCACGGCGCCGCGCAAGGCGTCCGGCCAGTCGGATACGGCGGTGGCGCGCGCCGACCCCAGCAGGGTATTCACTTCCAGTTGTTGCCAGAGGGTGTCCGTCACAGGAATTCCTCCCCGTTCCATGCATTCAGCAGCCGCAGTTCGCGGCCATCCCATTCGCCGAAGACCTGCAGCGGGTGCCCGCCGGACAGCGCCAGCAGCGCCCAGCCGTCGTGCACGCGCAGGGGTACGGTGCGGCCGTCGCGATCGCGCAGCCGCCAGTCGTGGCCGTCACGCAACACGGTGACGCCCGCCAGCAGCCAGGGCATTTCGGTCAGCAGCGGATTGAGCGCCAGTTGCGCGGCCTGGGCATCCAGCGCTTCGTCCAGGCTGTGATAACCGATCGCCCCGGTTAGCGGGCGCATGGCCGGGATGTCGGTGTCGCGCACCAGCGCCCGTTGCGGAGTGGCGGAAGGGTAGAAGCAGAGCCGGGCGGGCAGGGTCATGCCGGCCGGGTAAGGCGGGATCAGGTTCTGGTTGCCGAAGGCGAAGGACAATAGCAGCGCCCCCCGGCCGGATGTCCGACCCCAGAGCCACTGGCGGCGGTAGCGGCCGTTGCCGGTCTCCAGGTCTTCGTCCCGGTGCGCCAGCACCAGCCAGTCGTCCGCCAGCGGCGGTGCGGCCAGCACCTCTTCCTGAGCCACCGGCCAGCCGGTCAGGGCGCGGATGTCGGCTTTCAAGCCATCGGGCAGGGAGTCCTGGCGACCATAGCTTTCCGCCAGCAAGGCCAGGCGACCCAGAGCCATCGTCGCGGCCTGTTGCCAGTGCGCCACCCGCAGGGCGGAGGACAGTTCCTGCACCGCGGCGGCCAGGCCGGGGGCCTGCGCGTCCACCAGCCGTCCGGCCATGTGGTCGAAGTGGCTGCGCGCCAGCGTGCGGGCATGGGCAAGGCCGCCGCGCGCCAGATCGTCCAGCCACAGTTGCAGTTCCTGCAGGCCGCCCGCGACTTTCTTTTCGCGGGCGGCCACGCGCTTGGCCTGGGCGGCGGCATCCACCGTCTTTGCGGGGTCCTCGGCCCTGGCCTGCTTCTTGTCGGCGGCGGCCTGGCGTTTCTCCAGCCATTCCGCCACCCAGCCGGAGGGTTCGGCGGGCTCGAACAGGGCAAAGCTCTGGGCATAGCTCAGCACCAGCGCCAGCCCGTGCTTGCAGGGCTGCTTGCGGCTGGGGCAGGAGCACTTGAAGCTCAGGGCGTCCAGATCAAAGGCGGCGCGATAGACGGCGCTGCCCTGGATCTCGCCCCAGAGAACGGTCTGGTTGATGCGGAGGTGCTGCCACTGGCCGGGTTTGGCCAGCTTGCGGGCATTCTGGGCGGCGCTGTCGTCGGGAGCGAATTGCAGCGCTTGCTCGGGGGTCAGTCGGGGGTGGGTTGCGTCCATTTCTGCTTCAGGTCCGGGGGACCGGGAGTCCGGTCCGGTTCGAGCCAGACGATAGCACGGAAGGAACCGGGATTTGCAGCCGGGCGCCCGCTATTCGGTCAGTCAGATGACACAGCTTGTCGTGCTGATGCCGTCACCGGACGGTTGGCGCCGCTACTCCGAGGGCGGCCAGAAGAAATCACGCGAGCGGCACACCAGCCGTTGCCACAGCAGCCGCGCCAGCGCGCCCCACTCGCGGAAGCGCACGCCGCGTGCGCGCATGGCCACCAGCAACGCCAGGCTGAAACTGACCAGCACGTTGACAATGCCGATCAGCCCCACCCCCAGCAGACAGGTCAGGAACACCGGTAACGGCACGCTCAGGTCCGGTGTTAACGCGGCAAAGGCCAGGTTGGCGGTGGAGAAGGTGACATGGCGGATATCCACCGGCAGCCCGAAAATGATGCCCAGCGTGCCGATGCTGCCCAGCATCAGGCCGAAGTAGAAGTTGCCCGCCAGCGCGCCCAGATTCTGTTCCAGATAGCGCCCCAGCCGTTGCCGTCGCTGGCCCGACAGCCATTGCAGGCCGGGGTGTTGCTCAATGCGCGCCGCCAGTTGCCGGTACACGGCGCGATTGTCGTAATAACCGGAAATCAGCCCGGCCAGGAACAGGCAGGCCCCGGCAATGGCGGCGTGGAACAGCGCCAGGCTGCGGAAGGGGTCCAGGTCAGCCAGCAGCGCCTGCGCCTTGGCGGGCGTGGCCAGCGGCTCCCCACCCTGCAGCCACCACCAGGCCAGCGCCGCCGCCACGGGGAAGGCCACCAGCACGTTGCCCGCCACGGCAATGAACTGGGTGCGGAAAATGTTCACCGTCAGTTCGGCCAGTTCGTGCAGGTTGTGGCGGCCCTTGACCGGGCGGTCGAGCGTGGCGGCCAGGCGGGCGGCGGTCATGGCCGGTTGCTTGGTGGCAATGGTGAAGTGCAGCAGGTGGATCAGCATGAAGCCAAGCGCGTAGTTGAGGCTGTATAGCAGGGCGTGGCCGAACAGCGAGCCGTTGACGCCGGTCGCCAGCACCTTCAGCAGCGCCATGAAGCCCACGATCAGCCCCGCGCCCATCGCCGAGCGCAGCATGCGGAAAAAACCGTGGCGGTCGGTGGTCACGTAATGGTCGCCGGTTTCCCCGGCGTGTTCGGTAACCCGCAGCGCCAGCAGGCGGGTATTGGCCGCCGCCAGCGCCCGCACGCTGCCTCGCCGCGCTTCGGCCTGCACCCAGTGGGGCAACAGGTTGCCCAGCGCGGCCCCGGCGGCGGCGCGGTCGCCGGTCAGCAGGGCCAGCACCTCGTCCAGCCGTTGCAGGTGCTGTTCCAGCCGTTCCAGCAGATAGGTCAGGCTGATGCTGACGCCGCTGCGGCCGATGTTGCGCCGCACGCTGAGCAGGACGTCCCGGCATTGCTGCACCAGTACCGGCAAGTGCTTTTCGTCGGTGGGCGGTACGCCGGGCTGGTCCGGGGTGGCGTGATGGCTGCGCACATAGTCGGCGACTTCCCGGTTCAGGGCCAGGAACGGCGAGTCGTGTTCCTCGATGGCGGGGTGCACCTGCACCAGTTCCGGCTCCAGGCCCATGGCGGCAATCCGGCAGGCCAGCACCGCCAGCGCGTCCAGCAGCGGCATCTGCACCGCTTCGCGCAAGTCCTGTCCCGGCGGGGCCAGCCAATCAAACAGCGCCTGCCAGTTTTCGGGGCTGACCTGCAACAGCCAGTCGGGGTCGTGCGCTTGCGGGAAGAAGGTGATCAGCTGGTCCTTCAGGTCATGCGGTCGGCGCGCGGGCGGCAACAGCTTCCAGCCCAGACGTTGACCCAGCGCGGTGAAGAAACCTTCGCTGCCAGGCAAGCCGCTGTCGGTGTACAGCGGCACCTGCTTGACGCTGTCCAGATGCCGTTGCAGGGCGTCGCGGGCCATGGCGGCCAGCGACGGTTCAGCCTGCAACCGTGTCAGGGTTTGCTGCCAGTGGGCGTTGACGCCGGGGGCGTCGGTGCGGCGGGCGGCGGGGCGGAAGGCGTCCGCCAGCAGCCGCAGGATGTCTTTGGGGGGAAGGTCGCGCCAGGCGTCCGGAAGGAAGGGCGGCATCGGGCGTCTCCGGGGTGCGGTGGGACGGGACACTGTGCCCGGTGCATCCGCCGCCGGCCAGCCCGGGCCTGTTGCAAAAACGCTGGCTTTTCGTAAATCCCGCGTTCCGCCGGTTCCGGGTCAGGACATCTGGAGCCGGGCCGCTATCTTGTCCGTGAGCCGCCGTCGTGAGCCGGCCCCCGCCCGCCGGTAGGCCGTCTTGATTTCCTTCAGCCGCCCGCCCAGCTCCCGCGCTGCCTTGAAGATGCCCTTCAGGGCGCGGATGCGCGCTTCCGCCACCAGCGGGTGGCCCCGGTCGAAGGCGATCAGCCGCTGCACTTCCGGCGGCTGCAGTTCCAGGATGGCCCACTGGAACATGTCGGGAATGATGCGCCGCAGCCGGTCGTGCTCCACGCCCTGGATGATCGCCACCTGGTAGGTTTCCAGATGGTCCGGGGTTTTCAGCCGGGGAAATTCCGCGCGCAGGCAGTCCCACACTCCCTGTTTCGTGGCGGGCAGGTCGCTGCCGCCCAGCGCTTCGCCGATGCGGACGAATTCGCGGTAGAAACGGTCGATGCCGCGCGCATCCAGCGGCTCGGGATGGTATTTGGCGTGGGTCGTGGCGAAGGCCCAGGCCAGCGAGGCATAGTTCCAGCGGAAGATCTGCGGATGATCGGCGTCGTAGACCAGTCCGCCCGCACTCGCGCCTTTCACCCGACCGTGCATGGCGCGCACCGTGCGGCACAATTTCTCCGCCACCTCGGTGGGGCCGAACACGCAGCCGAGGAAGAAGCTCATGGTATGGCCGCGCCGCACCAGGTTGCCGCTGACGCTGAGCCGTCCGGTGGACTGGCCCTGCGCGTCGCGTTTCCAGACGCGGGAATGGTCGTTGTTGGCGGCCTCGGTTTCCGGATAGGTGGACTCGATGGCCGCCGCCACGCCCAGCGCCAGCAAGGTCACCTGCTGATGGTCGAAGACCCGCCAGATGGCGCTGTCCGGCCCGAACCAGCCGCGGTCGCCGGGCGGGCTGTCGAACTGCACGCCGGGGAAGTAGGTGCGGCGGACATCGCGCTCATAGAGTTCGTCAAAGAACCAGTCCAGCGGGTGGCGCGGGTTGATCATGGCGGGGCCGCTCATTAATTACATTTTGTAAGTTTCTGTCTGTAAGTTACTCTCGGCCAAGCCGTCTCGCAAGGGTTGATGATGAAAAAAGATACCGTACCGGTCCGCCAGCGCATGAGCGCCGCCGACCGCCGCGCGCAATTGCTGGACGCCGCCCGGCGGGTGGCGGATGCCGAGGGTTTCGGCGCGGTCAGCATCGAGCGCATCGCCGCCGAGTGCGGGGTGACGCGGACGCTGATCTACCAGCAGTTCACCAGTCTGGCCGGTTTGCTGGAAGCGCTGGTGGACCGGGAATTCGCGCGCGCCAGCCATGCCTTCCTCAAGGCGGTGATGCCGTCGTCGCCGGACCAGCAGGACCGATTCCTGGCGGCGATGGCGGGGGTGTTGCGGGCAGTGGACGAGGACCCGGCCACCTGGCGGATGTTCCTGATGCCCTCGGAGGGCGGGCCGCCGGAGCTGTACGAGAAGCTGGCGCAGGGCCAGGCGCTGACCCGGCAGTATTTCACGGCGCTGTTCGCCTCGCTCAGCCCGGATACGCGGCTGCACGCCAGCCCGGACCCGGAGCTGACCATCCACCTGATGCACGTGATGGGCGACGAACTGGTGAAGCTGCGGCTGCGCGATCCGGCGGTCTATACCGTCGAGCGCCTGCTGGCGCAGTTCAGATGGATTGCCGGGGAGGCGCTGGGGCGACGCTGACAACGGTGCGTCCATCCGAATGTGCCCCGGATCAGGTTTTCGGATTCCGGGCATTGCGGGCCGCGGTCGATTCGCGTAATTTCCCTTACAACCCGCGCGTGAAATGCGCTCCCGATTTCTCATTTTCAAGGAAAGGAATACCCACGTGTCCACGGCCAATACCCCTCCCAGCAAAAGCACCGCCTATCTGCTCTGGTTCTTTTTGGGCGGTTTGGGGGCGCACCGTTTTTATACCGGCCGCAAGGGGTCGGGTATCGCCATGATGTTGCTGGGGCTGTCGTCCGCAGGGGCGCAGGGCAAGATCATCCTGATCAGCCTGCCCTTGGCTCTCTGGTGGTTTGTGGATGCCTTTCTTATTCCGGGGATGGTCCGCGACGCGGCCGCCAACGTGGAAGAGGTCGACCCCGGCATCAATCCCGATGATGTCGCCGAGATCCAGCGCCTGCGCGATCAGTATCAGGGAGCGGCCGAGCATGGGGACACGTCCGGCGCGCTCATGGCCTCCCTGAAGTTGCTGGGCTTGCTGGAACAGGTCTATGGCCAGGAGTCCGTGGACGTGGCCGAGGTCTTGTTTGACCGCGCCGAACTGTTGCGGCGTCAGGGCCGGCTCTCCGAGGCGCTCTCGACGGCGGAACGAACCCTGGCCATTCTCCGCAACGCCGGCAACCGTCTGGGTGAGGCCGCCTGCCTGAACATGTTGGGGGAGCTGCATGCCGGGTTGAAGCATCAGGTCGAGGCGCTGGCGTGCCACGAAGCGGGTCTGGCCTTGCTGGCCGGCGATCCGGCGGCGAAGGGCAGTGCGCTTTATGTGCACCTGCTGAACAATCTGGCGGTGTTGCATGATCGCGATGACCGGCCCGATCAGGCGCTGGGCTTGCTGGAGCAGGCGTCGGCGTTGCTGGGCAAGCTGCCGGCGGACGAAGCAGGACTCAAGGCCACCGTGTTGTGCACCCATGCCAATGTGTTGCGCGACCTGAAACGTTTCGAACAGGCGGATGGGTATTACGAGCGTGCGTTGCTGCTGGCCAGGAAGGCGCCGGCGAATGCCGTTGCCCTGGAAGCGGATTTCCGGGATGAACGCGCGCAGATGTACCGGATGATGGGGCGGATGGACGAGGCGGAGCAGGAGCTGGCGCAGGCAAAGTCGCTGCGCGGCGGCCTGCACGTGGTGCGCGAGGATGACGCCGCGCCAACGCCGGCGGTTGCCCCTGGTCCGGTGCTGAACGAGTCCGGGATGATCGAATTTTCCGGGAGCGCCGCCAAGAAGACGGCGGACTGACGGCGCCGCCCCCGCTCAGCGGTTGGGTTTCAACGCGCTGTAAGGCACGCGCGACATTTCAAAGCGATCGCCGGTGCGGCAGTACCAGGCCGGTGATCCCATCCTGCCCACCGGCGTGAAGCCGGGAACATCCAGCCCGGCGGCCAGGAATTCATCCGCTACATTCATCATCACTACTTCCCCGATCAGCAAGGTGGAATTACCCAACGGCTGTGAACTGTGCAGTCGGCACTCCAGGCTGGCCCTGGCTTCCGCCACCACGGGCGCGCCCAGGCATTGCGACGGGGCGGCGTGCAGTCCGGCGGCGGCCAGTTCGCTTTCATTGGCGGGAAAGTCGGTGGCGGAAATGTTCATGGCGCGGATCAGGTCTTCGGTGACCAGATTGACCACGAATTCCCCGGTTTCCAGGATGTTGCGGGCGGTGTCCTTCGGGCTGCCGTCCTCGCGCTGGCCGACGCTGATCAGCACGTACAGCGGGTCGCTGCTGACGATGTTGAAAAAGCTGTACGGAGCCAGGTTGATAATGCCGTCACGGCCCAGGGTGGACACCCAGGCGATGGGGCGGGGCACCACCAGGCTGGCGGCGAGGCGGTAGTTGTCGCCGTGGCTGTAGTCGCGGGGGTTGAAGTGCTTCATGGTGATGGCTTTGGTCTCGGGGACGGCACTATAGTGCAGGAGAGGGCCTGTTGTCAGGATGGGGTTTTGACGCCGACCGGCGTGCGGCGGAGCTTTTCAACCGGGAAGCCCTGGCGCGCGGCGCGTTGGATAATCTGCCGGTACACCTCGTCGCTCATGACCGGTTGCCGCGACAGTATCCACAGGTAGTCCGTTCCGGCCATGGAAACGGCGGCGTGGCTGTAATCGTCCGCCAGATCCACAATCCAGTAATCCGCCTTGAACATCGGCACCCAGCTGAGCCAGCGGCTGTCCGGGCGCACGCGCCACCGGGATCCGGAGGCATCCTGCAACTCGCCGCGCGCCTTCAGGCTGAAGGCTTCGCCGCTGCTCTTGCGGCACCAGTTGGTGATGAGGACCCCGTCCTTCCCCAAGCTGCGATATTCGGCGCGAACATCGCCCGCACAGGCTTTCTGGAACGTATTGGGAATTCGCGCGATTTCAAACCACTGCCCGCTGTAGCGTTGCAGATCGACCGCCGCCACCGGCCGGGGCAGGGCGGCGGCGGGCAGTGACAGCAGCAGTAGCAGCATCAGCGGACGGATAAAGGCCATGACAGGCGCTCCGGAAAAGCTCATGCCGCTACTGTAGACCCGAACGCGCCCAGGTCAACTGTACAGGACAAAGGGGCTTTTCAGCGCCGGAGCGTCAGAGCACCACCGCCACGTCCGGCAGTTCGTTGGGGCGCGGGCCGGAGGCGGGAAAGTGCCGTTGCAACAGCGCATTGACGGCGCGGATGCCGCCGGTGACCGCCGCTTCCACATCCCCGGCGCGGAATCCGGCTTCCATGTCCCGACAGATGGCGGCCCAGCCGTCATCGCCGACACGGGCATGTATGCCCCGGTCGGCAAGGATCTCCACCGCCTGATCGGCCAGCAGCACATAAATCAGCACGCCGTTGCGGTCGTTGGTGTCCCAGATGCGCAGCAGCGAGAACACGTCCAGCGCCCGCTGGCGCGGACTGAGGTCGCGGCGCAGCGCGTGGTTGTCCAGCGCGCCCTCCACGGCGAAGCGCACTTCACCGCCGTGTACCGCCTCGCCGGCGCGGATGGCCTGCTCGATGGCGTCCAGCCGGGCGCGGGGAAAGGCATGTTGCAGATGCAGGCGGCCCAGCCGCCGATGACGGAACCAGCGTCCCCAGTTCATGATTACCATCTCCCCGAAGCGCCGCCGCCGCCGAAGCCGCCGCCGCCTCCGCTGAATCCACCCCCGCCGCCGCTGCCAAAGCCGCCACCGCCGCCCCAACCGCCGGAACGCAGGCTGTCGCCGAACAGGGCGAAGAACGCGGCGGCCAGTCCGGCGATGACCGCCATCGGGAACGCGCCGGTGACAAGCCACGCCAGTCCGCCGACCAGCCCGCCCGCCACCAGGGCGCCGGTCAGGTTGCCGAGCAGGGCGCGGAAGAAGCCGCCCGCCACCATGGCGATGGCGAAGACAACGAGAAAGCCTTGATCATGCGCGCGGCCTGATGAACCTGACGGCGGGGGCGGCAGCGGCTCGCCGTCCGTCACCCGCATCATGCGGTCCAGTCCGGCGCTGATGCCGCCGTAAAAATCCCCTTGCCGGAACAAGGGGGTAATCACCTCGCTGATGATGCGCTTGCTGACCGCGTCGTTCAGCGCGCCTTCCAGCCCGTAGCCGACCTCAATGCGCAGCGTGCGGTCGTTCTTGGCTACGATCAGCAGTGCGCCGTCGTCCACGTTCTTGCGCCCCAGCTTCCATTGCTCCACCACCCGCAGGCTGAATTGCTCGATGGTTTCCGGTTCGGTGGTCGGGACGATCAGCACGGCCAGCTGGCTGCCCTTGCGTTGCTCGAAGGCTTGCAGCGACTGTTCCAGCGTTTGTTGTTGCTCGGCGCTTAACGTGCCGGTGAGGTCGGTGACGCGCGCGGTCAGCGCCGGCACGGCCACCTCGGCGGATGCCGCCCACGACCAGCAGGCCAGCCACAGCAGCAGCCAGACCCGCAGCGGCGCGGCGATGCTGCTCACTGGGCGGCTCCGGCGGGCGCGGGCGGAGTGCTGAAGTCCACTTTCGGCGCAACGCTGATCGCCTTCTCGTTTTCCACGCTGAAGTTGGGTTTGGTCTGGAAGCCGAAGGCCTTGGCGGTCAGGTTGGACGGGAAGGAGCGCACGGTGACGTTATACATTTCCACCGCCTTGATGTAGCGGTTGCGCGCCACGGTGATGCGGTTTTCGGTGCCTTCCAGCTGCGCCTGCAGGTCGCGGAAATTGGCGTCGGACTTCAGCTGCGGGTAGTTTTCGGACACCACCATCAGCCGCGACAGCGCGCCCGACAGCTCGCCCTGCGCCGCCTGGTATTTGGCAAAGGCTTGCGGGTCGTTGACCAGCTCCGGCGTGACCTGGATGGAACCGACCTTGGCGCGCGCCTCGGTGACGCGGATCAGGACGTCCTTTTCCTGGGCGGCGTAGCCCTTGACCGCGCCGACCAGGTTGGGGATCAGGTCGGCGCGGCGCTGGTACTGGTTGACCACTTCCGACCAGGAGGATTTGATCTGTTCGTCTTCGGCCTGAAGGGTGTTGTAGCCGCAGCCGCTCAATTGCAGGCCGAGCAGCAGCACAATCAGGATTCGCCAGGATTTCATGCGGGTTTCTCCGTCAACATGGGGGTTCACGGATGAACACTAGCACAAATCACGGTCAGAGCGTGGTGGCGGCGCCTTTCGCACCACTGGAATCGACACTGGCGCGCCGGTTGCCGGAAACCGAGGCCTGGCGCGGCATCGAGGCCTTGCCGACCATGACATCGACGGTCTTCTTCAGGCGCTTCCACACCGATTCCTGCACATAGGGAATGCCGTATTTTTCGCACAGGGCCTTCACCTGCGGTTGCAGGCGCTGGTACTCGCTCATCGGCAGGTCGGGCCAGATATGGTGCTCGATCTGGTAGTTCAGCCAGCCGTGCAGGAAATCGTTGAGGTCGCCGCCGGTGCGGAAATTGGCCGAGCCGGTGATCTGGCGCAGGTAGAACTCGCTTTTGCTGTTGGCCTGCGATTCGAACAGGATCAGGTCGTCGCCGGTATGGTTGGGCGCAATCACGATGAAGCTGTGGATATTGGTGAAGATTTCCGCCAGCAGCGTGTTCAGCCAGACATTGACCGCGCCGATCGGTCCCAGCGGCGACAGCGTGAACAGCAGCGGGATGGCCCCGAAGCGCAGCGTCAGGTAGGGCAGGAAGCAGCGCGTCCACAACTCGCGCGCTTCCGGGGTCAGCGGGTTCCAGTATTTCAGCTGCGCCAGCGTGCCCGGCTGCCGCACTTCACCCGGCGCCAGCGTCCGCGCCAGACCCATCGACTTCAGCGTGTTCGGCGCGTAATAGAACGGTTTCCACGACACCGCGAACAGCCCGACCACGGCATAGCGTAGCGGCATCGGCAGCTTCGAGTCGCGCAGCCATTCCAGGTTCAGTTCCACTTGATCGGGATCGGCGGCTTCGCCCAGGTTGTAGTGGTGCAGGCGGTTGTGCTCGTGATCCCAGGCGGCGGGGTCCATCCAGTCGGCCCAGTCCAGCCAGCGGCGGAAACCCTTGGCGAAACCCTTCGAGGTGTAGCGCGCGGGAATGCCGGGAATCTTGTCATAGCCGCGGTGCAGCACCGGGTGGGCGATGTTGGTCCAGCGGTTGACGTTGCCCAGGCTGATCAGCAGGGCGGATACCGGATTGGGGATGATCCACGCCGTACCGTAACCGGCGGCGGTGCACAACCGGCCCCAGCGCTCGATCTTTTTCAGGTGCTTGAAGTCCTTGTCGCCCAGACGTTCGTTCGCGGCGCGGCGCAGCGCCATCAATTCCTGGGTGAATAGTTCCACGTCCACATCGTGGAGCTGAAAGGGGGTATGCATGCGGCGGTACCTGATCGAGACGGCGAAGGGTGAGGAATGCTCACAAAAGAGTCGCCAGGCAGGACCGGCACGCGAGGGTGAGAAATTCGGGCGCGATTGTAATGGAACCGGGCCGCCGTGCGCTGGCCCGATCCGACTATTTTTTGTGTCCGGCGCGGGGCGCTCAGCCCGCCATCGCCATGACGCCGGTGCCAAGACGCCCGACGCCGTTCACCAGCGCCTTCAACGACGCGGTGATGATATTGCCGTCAGTGCCCACCCCGTAGACCGCGCCGGTCGCGCCCGGCCGCACGATCTCCAGGAAAGCGCAGGCCCGCGCATCGCCGCCCTCGGCGCTGGCTCCCATCGACCGCTCCTCATAACTGCGCACCTGCACGGGAATGCCCGCAGCCTGCAGGGCATGCACCGCCGCGTCAATCGGGCCGTTGCCGTGGCCGGTCAGCACCCGCGTCATGCCGTCGATTTCCGCCACCAGCCGGATGCCCTGGCCGCTGTCATGCTCGAAGAGATGGTGCTCGCGGTAGACCACCGGCCCCGCCGGTTGCAGATACGTCCGGCTGAACAGGTCCCAGATATCCGCCGCGCTGACCTCGCCGCCGTGGGCGTCGGTATGCGCCTGCACCACCGCCGAGAATTCCACCTGCACCCGGCGCGGCATCACCACGCCATAGCCGGTTTCGAGCAACCAGGCCACGCCGCCCTTGCCGGACTGGCTGTTGACCCGGATCACCGACTCGTAGCTGCGGCCAAGATCGGCGGGATCGACCGGCAGGTAAGGCACATTCCAGACCCCGTCCGCCGCCTGCGCCGCGAAACCCTTCTTGATGGCATCCTGGTGCGAACCCGAAAAGGCCGTGAACACCAGATCGCCCGCATAGGGATGACGCGGATGCACCGGCAACTGCGTGCAGTGCTCCACCGTGCGGATGACGCTGTCCATGTCCGAAAAATCGAGACTCGGCGACACGCCCTGCGTGTAGAGATTCATCGCCAGCGTCACCAGATCGACATTGCCGGTGCGCTCGCCGTGCCCGAACAGGCAGCCTTCCACCCGGTCCGCGCCCGCCATCACCCCGAACTCCGCCGCCGCCACCGCCGTGCCGCGATCGTTGTGCGGATGCAGGCTGAGCACCACGCTGTCACGCCGGGCCAGGTTACGGTGCATCCACTCGATCTGGTCGGCATAGACATTCGGCGACGCCACCTCCACGGTGGCGGGCAGGTTGAGGATCACCTTGTCTTCCGGCGTCGCCCCCCAGGCCGCCGTCACCGCATCACAGACCTCCTTCGCGAAGTCCAATTCCGTCGCCGTAAAGGTTTCCGGGCTGTATTCCAGTTGCCACTGCGTCTCCGGCTGCGCGGCGGTCAACTGCTTGATCAGCGTCACCGCCTCCACCGCCATCCGCACCACCTCCGGCCGGCTCATGCCGAACACCACCTCGCGGAACGTCGGCGACGTCGCGTTATAGACATGGACCACTGCCCGTTTCGCCCCGCGCAAGGACTCCACCGTCCGCCGGATCAAATGTTCCCGCGCCTGCGTCAGCACAATGATCGTCACATCCTCCGGAATATGGCCCTCCTCGATCAACGACCGCACGAAATCGAAATCCGTCTGCGACGCCGACGGAAACGCCACCTCGATCTCCTTGAACCCTATCGCGCACAGCATCTGGAACATCCGCAACTTCCGCTCCGCATTCATCGGCTCGAACAGCGACTGATTGCCATCGCGCAAATCCGTACTCATCCAGATCGGCGCACGATCGATAACCTTGTTCGGCCAGGAACGGTCAGGAAGATTCACCGGCGCAAACGGGCGGTACTTGACGGAAGGATTCGACAACATGGCGGCAACTCCGGGAAAACGGTTTCAATGAAGGCAGAATACGGCACAAGAAAGGGCAGGGGATTGCGAAGTGAAGGGATAAAGACAACAATAAAGGCAGAAAATTGCCATAAATGATAAATATTGGCAATATTTAAAGAAGTGGCGGTCCGCAGCCAACTGTTTGAGCCACCATGCAGGGAACGAAGGGATGGAAGCTGGGCGGTGGGACGGAGAGCTCCCGGTGAGCGAGTTTTGGCGAAGGACGCGGTTTTTGCCTTCTTTTTGCCAAGACAAAAAGAAGGGCCCGCGGCAGGCGGGATGAAAGCATTAACTTAACCGAAGAAGTGTTCTGCCCCGAACCCCCCACCCCTCCGGGGAGCCCCCCTGTTCCACAGGAGGGCGTAACAGCAGGAGCCAAGCATGAATCTGGACCGCTACGACCGCCTCATCCTCCAAACCCTCCAGGAAGATGGCCACCTCAGCAACCAGGACCTTGCCGACCGCATCGGCCTCACTCCGTCCCCCTGCCTGCGCCGCGTCAAGGCGCTGGAAGAGTCAGGCCTCATCACCGGCTACCGCGCCCTGGTCGACGCCCGCAAGCTCGGCCTCACCCTGATGGCGCTGATCCATATCTCCATGGACCAGCACACCCCCGAACGCTTCAACCACTTCGAAGCCCGCATCGCCGATATCCCGGAAGTGCTGGAATGCCTGCTGATCACCGGCCAGTCCGCCGACTACCAGTTGAAGGTGGTGGTGAAGGACATGGACGCCTACCAGGAACTGCTGCTGAACCGCATCACCCGCATTCCCGGCGTTACCGGCGTCCATTCCAGCTTCGTGCTGCGCCACGTCGTTGACCGCACGGCGCTGCCGGTGGGCTGAACGCTACACGCTCAGGTATTCGGCAATGATCCCCTCGTTAAGGTCGGCAATCGGCCCTTCCGCCACCAGCCGCCCCTTGTCCATCAGGTAGAAATCGCTGGCCACCTGCCGGGCGAAGGGCAGCTTCTGTTCCACCAGCAGCACCGTCAGGCCGTGCTCGCGGTTCAGGCGCTTGATCACCTCACCGATCTCGCGGACGATGTTCGGCTGGATGCCTTCGGTCGGTTCATCGAGGATCAGCAGCTTCGGGTCGAGGATCAGCGCGCGGGCAATGGCCAGTTGTTGCTGCTGGCCACCTGAAAGATCGCCGCCGCGCCGGTGGCGCATCTCCTTCAGCACCGGGAACATCTGGTAGATGTGCGCGGGAATGCCCTTGGCCTTGTCCGGCCGCGCGCCCAGCGAGATCTGCAGGTTTTCCTCCACCGACAGCAGCGAGAAGATTTCCCGGCCCTGCGGCACGTAGCCGATGCCGGAACGCGCCCGGTTCTCGGTGGCCAGCTTGTGGATGGGCAGGCCGTTGAACTGGATCTCGCCGGTCTTGACCGGTAGCAGCCCCAGCAGGCATTTCAGCAGCGTGGTCTTGCCGACGCCGTTGCGCCCCATCAGGCAGGCGCAGGAGCCTTCGCGGATGTTGAGGCTCAGGTCCCAGAGAATATGGCTCTGGCCGTAGAACTGGTTCAGGTGTCGTACCGACAGCATCGCGTTTCTCCCTCTTATTCGCCCAAATAGACTTCAATGACCTTCGGGTCTTGTTGGATCTGGTCCATCGTGCCTTCCGCCAGCACCGAACCCTGGTGCAGCACCGTCACCTTGCGTGCGATGGAACGCACGAAGGCCATGTCGTGTTCCACGACAATCACCGAATGCCTGCCCGCCAGCGACACCAGCAGCTCGGCGGTGCGTTCGGTTTCCTCGCCGGTCATGCCCGCCACCGGCTCGTCCACCAGCAGCACGCGCGGGTCCTGCATCAGCAGCATGCCGATTTCCAGCCACTGCTTCTGCCCGTGCGACAGGCTGCCCGCCAGCCGCTCGCGGTGGCCGCTCAGGCGGATCAGTTCCAGGATTTCGGCAATGCGGTCGCGCTGTTCGCCGCTGATCTTGAAGAACAGGTTCTTCCAGGCGCGCTTGTCGCTGGCCATGGCCAGTTCCAGGTTGTCGTAGACGCTCAGCTGCTCGAAAACGGTAGGCTTCTGGAATTTGCGGCCGATGCCGCCCTGGGCGATCTGGTGCTCGTCCAGTTCCAGCAGGTTGATCAGCTGGCCGAACCAGACCTCGCCGCTGTCGGGGCGGGTCTTGCCGGTAATCACATCCATCATGGTGGTCTTGCCCGCGCCGTTGGGGCCGATGATGCAGCGCAGCTCGCCCTCGTCGATGTACAGGTTCAGCTTGTTCAGCGCCTTGAATCCGTCAAAGCTGACGCTGACATCTTCCAGATAGAGCACCGGGCCCTTGCCGGTATCCAGCGGCAGCTCGCCGCCCTGCGTCATCAGGCGGGTGGGCAGGCGCGTCTTCAGCGCCGGGAATTTCTCAAGCACCTTCATGCCTTTTCCTCCGGAGTGGCGACAGGGGCGGGGGCGGTCGAAACGGCGGGAGCCTTGGCGAATCGCTGCGGACGGCGCAGGCCGACCAGACCCTTGGGCAGGAACAGGGTGACGAGCACGAACAGTGCCCCCAGCGCGAACAGCCAGGCATCGGGATAGGCCGAGGTGAACCAGCTTTTGGTGTAGTTGACGCTGAGCGCGCCCAGCACCGCGCCGTAGAGCGTGCCGCGTCCGCCCACCGCCACCCACACCACCTGCTCGATGGAATTCAGCGGCGCGAACTCGCCCGGATTGATGATGCCGACCTGCGGCACGTACAGCGCCCCGGCCACGCCCGCCAGCATGGCGGCGAAGACATAGACCCAGACCTTGTAGCGTTCCACCTGATAGCCGCAGAAGCGGGCGCGGCTTTCGGCATCACGGATGGCCACCACCACCCGGCCCAGCCGCGAGGTGACGATGAAGCGGCAGGCCAGATAACCCAGCCCCAGCGCGAGGGCGGAGGCGAGGAACAGCCCGACGCGGGTGCTGTCCTGACTCAGCGAAAAGCCGAGCAGGTCCTTGAAGTCGGTGAGGCCGTTGTTGCCGCCGAAGCCCATTTCATTGCGGAAGAAGGCCAGCATCAGCGCATAGGTCAGCGCCTGGGTGATGATGGACAGGTAGACGCCGGTGACGCGCGAGCGGAAGGCCAGCCAGCCGAAGACAAAGGCCAGCAGCCCCGGCACCGCCAGCACCATCAGCATGGCGAACCAGAACATGTCGAAACCGTGCCAGTACCACGGCAGCGACTCCCAGTTCAGGAAGACCATGAAGTCGGGCAGGTCGGCATTGCCATAGACGCCGCGCGTGCCGATCTGCCGCATCAGGTACATGCCCATGCAGTAGCCGCCCAGCGCGAAGAAAGCGCCGTGGCCCAGCGACAGGATGCCGCAATAACCCCAGATCAGGTCCAGCGACAGCGCCAGCAGGGCGAAGCAGAGGAATTTCCCCAGTTGTGTCACGGTAAAGGTGGACAGGTGGAACACCGAACCGGCGGGCACCAGCAGGTTCAGCACCGGCACCAGCACGATGGTCAGGGCCAGCAGGCCCATAAGCCAGCGGCTGCCGGTATCGGCGAGGATGAGGCGTTGGGTCAGCATGATCAGGCCTCCGCCGCGCGGCCTTTTTGCGGGAACAATCCGCGCGGCCGTTTCTGGATGAACAGGATGATGAAGCCGAGGATGAGGATCTTGGCCAGCACCGCCCCGGCGAAGGGCTCCAGGAACTTGTTGGCCACACCCAGGCTGAACGCCGCCACCAGCGTGCCCCACAAATTGCCGACGCCGCCGAACACCACCACCATGAACGAGTCGATGATGTAGGCCTGACCGAGATTCGGCCCGACATTGGTCAGCTGCGACAGCGCCACCCCCGCCACCCCGGCAATGCCGGAGCCGAGGCCGAAGGTGAGGGCGTCCACCCGGTCGGCGCGTACCCCGACCGCCCGCGCCATGGCGCGGTTCTGGGCCACGGCGCGCAGCTTCAGGCCCAGCGTGGTGCGCTTGATCGCCACCAGCAAAATGAAGAACACCAGCAGCGCGAAGCCGACGATGAACAGCCGGTTGTAGGTAATGGCCAGCGCCGGGTTGATCACCAGCGAACCGCTCATCCACTCCGGCGAGGCCACCTGCCGGTTCAGCGGCGAGAACACCGAGCGCACCGCCTGCTGCAAAATCAGGCTGATGCCGAAGGTGGCCAGCAGCGTTTCCAGCGGCCGTCCGTACAGGTGGCGGATGATGCCGCGCTCGATGGCGATGCCGACCAGCCCCGACACCAGGAAGGCGGCGGGAATGGAGAGCAGCAGCCCCGCGCCGATGTGGTTCGGCATCAGCTGCTGGATGACGTAGGTGGTGTACGCCCCCAGCATCATCAGCTCGCCGTGCGCCATGTTGATCACGCCCATCACGCCAAAGGTGATCGCCAGCCCGATGGCCGACAGCAGCAACACCGAGCCGAGGCTGAGGCCGAAGAAGACATTCTCGGCGGCATGGTTCAGCGCCAGCTTCTCATCAATCGCCACCAGCGTCGCCTTGGCGGTGTTTTTTACGCCGTCATCGGCATCGTTTTCCGCCAGGTTCTGCAACTTGGCGCGCACCTCCGGGTACAACGAATTTTCCAGGGCATGGATAGCGGCGCGGCGGGCGTCCGCTGACTCACTGCCCAGCGCCGCCACGGCGGCCACACTGGTCAGCAGGTCCTTCACCGCGCTGTCCTGTTCCTTCCCCAGTTGCGCCTGCACCAGCGTCAGCTGCTCCGGACTGATCTCGTCCGAGGCGATCAGGCGCTGGGCGGCGGCCAGCCGGTTGGCTTTGTCGGGCGAGGCCAGTTGCAGCCCGGCGATCAGGTCGCGCAATGCCCCGCGCAGGGCGTTGTTCACCGGGATCATGTCCAGGCTGAGGGCAGAGGACGGCCCCAGCGCCTTCCCTGTCAACGCGTCGCTGGCGACCGGGTCATCGCCCTCCGCCGCGACGATGACGATCTTGCGCGGCTCGTCCATGGTCACGTTCAGTTGGCCTTCCACCAGCGCTTCCAGCACCGGCAGCAGGCGCGGGTGGGCGATGGCGGGCAGGCGGCGGATGATCTCGGCGCGCACGTCGAAGTCGGCGTCCGGCAGCGCCAGCAGCAGGCCTTCGAAAGTGGCGGGCAGGGGGGCGGCGGCCTCTGCCACCACGGTTTCCGCGCCGGTCAGGCTGCCGTCGGCGGCGGGCGGGTCTTCCGCCCACGCGGGGGCGGTCAGCTGGAACAGCGCCAGCAAGGCCAGGGCGCGCAGCAGCGGCGTCCGGCCGGAAGGAGAGTGGGGTTTACGCATGGCGATCCTGCGGGTCTGTAAACTTGTATCCAAGTTGAGGGCAGGAATCGTGCCAGATTGAGCGAATGCCATTTATTTCTGGAAAAACAGCGGATTAGCCTTGTTTGGCGGGATGTCGGGATGGCATCGGGCCTTGAGCGTGCCTTGTTGCGGGGCGCTGATGGCGCAGGTGTGCCTCGGGATGGCGTCCGGGTGTCGGGACGGGACGTACCACATCGTGACAGCTGGGGTGTGGGGTTTGTGGGTGAATATCGTCCACTCAATGGATGAAAATCATCCGTTGCGTGGACGATTTTCATCCGCTAACATGCGGTCATGTACCCCAGACACATCATGCCTCACATGGAGGCCGCCTTGCAGGATACCCCGGTGATCCTGTTGAACGGCGCTCGTCAAACCGGCAAGAGCACGCTGGCGCAATCGTTGCTGGCGAATCCGGATTATCGCTACCTGACGCTGGATGACGCCGTGGTGCTGGCGGCTGCGCGTCGCGACCCCGCCGGATTTGTGGCCGGACTCGGCGGCCCGGTGATCCTGGATGAGGTTCAGCGCGCGCCGGAACTTTTCCTGGCGATCAAGGCGCAGGTGGACCGGCAACGCATCCCCGGCCGTTTCCTGCTGACGGGGTCGGCTAATGTCCTGTTACTGCCGCAAGTCGCGGATTCGCTGGCCGGACGCATGGAAATCCTGTCGCTGTGGCCCTTGTCGCAGGCCGAGATGGCGGGTGATGCCGGGTTCAACCGCGTGGACTGGTTGTTCGAGGGCGACATTGGCGGCCGTCGCCTGCCGCCGTGTGAGCGGGGCGATCTGGCGGAGCGCTTGCTGAGAGGCGGCTTTCCGGAGGCGGCGGCCCGGTCGACGGAGGCGCGGCGCACGGCTTGGTTCGACAGTTATTTTCAGGCCATCCTGCAACGCGATGTCCGTGATCTGGCGCATCTGGAACAGTTGGCGGAGTTGCCGCATTTGTTGCAGCTGCTGGCGGTCCGGTCGGGAAGCCTGCTGAATTTCGCGGAGCTGTCGCGCGCTTGCGCCTTGCCGCAAACCACGCTGAAACGGTATTTCACGCTGCTGGAGACCTTGTTTCTGGTGGCGCGCTTGCCGTCCTGGGAAAAGAATCCCGGCAAGCGTCTGGTGAAAGCCCCCAAGGTGTTTTTGCCGGATTCGGGGTTGTTGGCCCATCTGGCGGGGTGGACGGCCGAGGGTCTGGCACGGCAGCCGGGTTTGCCGGGTGGGTTGGTGGAGACGTTTGTGTTGTCGGAGTTGTCGAAGCATCTGGCGTTTTCGCGGCTGCGTCCGGGGTTGTGGCATTACCGGACGCAGGGAAATCAGGAGGTGGATTTTGTGCTGGAGGGCCGCGACGGCGGGTTGGTCGGGGTGGAGGTAAAGGCCAGCGCGTCGGTGGATGGCAAGGATTTCAAGGGGTTGCTGCATTTGCGCGAGACGGAGCCGGGGCGGTTCCGGCGCGGGGTGGTGTTGTATGCGGGGCGGGAGGTGGTGCCGTTCGGGGGGGATTTGTGGGCGGTGCCGTTGTCGATGTGGTGGGGGTGAGGGGAGGAAATTGAGCTACGTCCCCGATTTTCCCGCTGCTTGGCACATGCAGCTTGGTTTCATGGCGCATCTGACGACTGAAATTGAGCTACGTCCACATTTTTCCCCTACTTTGTAGTACCTTCTAACGCTTCTTGCACGGCTAAGCCAGCTTCAACTTTTTTCGTTTCTTCTTTTAAGATGTCCTCAGTTCTAGTGGCAAGCTTCTTTGCAATAGTTGAAAATCCTGGCAACTTAGCAAGAGCATCTACTGAGTCCGATAGTTTTGCACTGTTTTCTAGTGCCTCCATTAAGGGGTGATCAGATTTATTATAGTTTGTAATAAGCTTGCCAGGATTCTCAGAGCTTACCTGCAGCAAATTGAATAGCAAACGTGTTCGTAACTCTTCTTTAATGGCGCTTTCTCTTGGTAAAGTCTCAATTTGATTTGATAATCCTGAGAATGTTTTTCCTAGGACGGCCTTGTGCGTATACTCTTCAATTAGTCGTTTAGATAAATTCGATTTTTTGTTTGTTGAGAATGCAAGCCACAATACGGGAAAGTACAGTGGTAATATTGCCACAATCAGGCTAGGGGTGTCTTTGATGACTTGAACAAGATTCGCGCCTTTCCATGCGAGCAAATAGATATCAACACAAAATGGGATCAGTGAAACGAAAACCATGCCAATTATTGCTGTCTGGAAGTTATTCTCAAATTTAGCTAATGATTTGATTTCATCATCTTTTTTCTTCTCATAAGCAGCACTCAACCCCTCAGCCATAGCCCCGGGCAACAAGCCAGTTAGTTGATCATTAATGGCTGATATCCTGCTTTTGGAGTCGTTAACCAATGTTTCAAATGCGCTGAGCTGACCTTCAAGTTCTGACCTGTGTTTGTCAGTTATTGTTCCAGTAAGGTTTTGAATTTTTGTATCTAACTCTGTTGTGTTTTTTGAAATGGCTTCGTATGATCTTTGAAGTTCATCACGTAGCCCGTCAATATGGCTAACATCTCCATCGCTACCCTTTACCTCGTATCCGTATATTTTGTTATATAAATCATCAATTTCAGATTTTTTCTTTAGCGAGTGATCAAGCAAGTTTTGCATATTGTCACTTAGCGTTCGCGTGCTCTCTAAAAGTTCATTAATACCAGCCACACTTTCAGGAAGTTTTTGATTTTCACTAAGTAGCAGCTTAACCTTATCTACATTTTTAGAAGCCTCAGTCACTGCGTTTTCAACAGCATCTTTTGCATCAATAATTTGGCTTTGAAGAGCCTGATTTTCCTCAAAAACTAATTTAATGCTTTTATGGGCCTCCTCGGCTCCCTCTCTCTCGGTCTTTATTTTCAATAACTCTTTACTTGCTTCATCTCTATAACTTTCTAACTTCTCAATTGCATCACGGACTTTAGACTCCGTATCCATGATTCTTTTTTCGCTGTTCACTGCATTATTTGCAGCAGTACTGGCTACTTCCTCTGAGTCAGTAACTTTCAGATCTATATTTTCCTGTAGGATCTTAAGTTGATCTAGAACTTGCGCTTTGAATGAGTCGAGGTTATTTGTTTCAGAGTCAAGACTCCTTCTCACTTCAGATTTGTGATTTTCAAGATCACTATGATCAGCGGTCTTGCTAAAAATACCCATATACTTCTCCTGCATAAATCTTCAGTTAAAATAGTCTCAGATGAGCAACATCAAAGTGATGTGGAAAATTCATCCGCAAAGAGCTGTTGTCGCCTTCCCTCTGATCTGTAGCAGAAGAATAGGGGAAACCGCCAAGCTATGTGTGGTGGACGATGTGCTGCATAGTGAATTTCCAAAAAGTGTCACGTTATGTTTTTTGATTTTCATAATCATCCCAGCTTGCGAAACCAATCGGTCTTTTGGGTTGACTAATATTTTTTCGTTTCATTGCGACTAACAGAATACTGATTTGACTTACATGTTGAACCAGTTCAACTGGGTCGCCATGTTCATTTTTCCCGATAAAAGAAATAAGTGAAGGGTTCCAATAACTAATTTCTTCAATATGAAATGTCACTGATTGACCAAAATTAACTAGTCTTGCCCCAACCTCATGCTCATCATCCAGTGCTTTATGGAAATCATTTATCCAGTTAATAAGGCGATGATGAAACTCACTTGCTAAATTTGGGTTGGTAGGAACATGGATTTTATGCATGTCGAGTAAACGGTTGGTATCCATGACCTCTCCTTTAATTTGTATTCGACTTGAAATTTTACTACTAGAGTTCCGAGTCAAGATGCCGTACCGTGACGGCTAATCGTCAACTTATCAATTTCCATAGGTTAGAAGTTATCAGTAAACAGCAACTTCGACAATCCCGTCATTGATCGCTGCCGACAAACATCCAAACGCAAAAAGCCCGCCTTCCGGCGGGCTCCTCTTACCCTCTTTTGTTCACCCCACCCACGCTCAGAACACCTGTCCCGAGCACTTCTTGGTGACCGTATTGTAGTTGCCGCACTTCAGCTTCACCCAATCCGCCACAATATCCTTGCTGCCCGGCAGGAAGTCAGACCAGGCATCGCCCGGAACCAGACCCTTGGTCTTCCACACCGTCGAAATCTGACCGTTGGCCTGGATCTCGCCGATCAGCACCGGCTTGGTAATGTGGTGGTTCGGCAACATCTCGGCCATGCCGCCGGTCAGGTTCGGCGTCTTCAGACCGATGATGGCGGCCGCCACCTTGTCGGTATCCGTCGACTTCGCCTTCTGCACCGCCTGCACCCACAGGTTGAAACCGATCACGTGCGCTTCCATCGGATCGTTGGTCACGCGCTTCGGATTCTTGGTGAAAGCCTTCCACTTCTTGATGAACTCGGCGTTGGCCGGGGACTTCTCGCTCATGAAGTAGTTCCAGGCAGCCAGGTGGCCGACCAGCGGCTTGGTGTCGATGCCGGACAGTTCTTCCTCACCCACCGAGAAAGCGACGACCGGAATCTTTTCAGCGGTAATGCCCTGGTTGCCCAGTTCCTTGTAGAACGGCACGTTGGCGTCGCCGTTGATGGTGGAAACCACGGCGGTCTTCTTGCCCGCCGAGCCGAACTTCTTGATGTCAGCCACGATCGACTGCCAGTCGGAATGACCGAACGGTGTGTAGTTGATCATGATGTCGCCCTGCGCCACGCCCTTGGCCTTCAGGTAGGCTTCCAGGATCTTGTTGGTGGTGCGCGGGTAGACATAGTCGGTACCGGCCAGCACCCAGCGCTTCACGCCCTGCTTCATCAGGTAATCCACGGCGGGAATGGCCTGCTGGTTGGGGGCGGCGCCGGTGTAGAACACGTTCTTCGACGATTCTTCACCTTCGTACTGCACCGGGTAGAACAGCAGTCCGTTCAGTTCTTCCACCACCGGCAGCACCGACTTGCGCGACACCGAGGTCCAGCAGCCGAAGATGGCGGCGACGTGGTCCTTCTGGATCAGCTCGCGGGTCTTCTCGGCAAACAGCGGCCAGTTGGAGGCGGGGTCGACCACCACCGGTTCCAGCTTTTTGCCCAGCAGGCCACCCTTCTTGTTCTGCTCGTCAATCAGCATCAGCATGGTGTCCTTTAGCGTGGTTTCGGAAATGGCCATGGTGCCGGACAGCGAGTGCAGGATGCCGACCTTGATGGTGTCGGCGGCCTGCGCGGTCATGGCGCTCATGGCCAGACCCGCCGCCATGACACCGGCGGACAGGTTCTTCAGCAGCGATTTCATTTTCATGATGCGTGTCTCCATACTTGCTTGGTCAGGGGTGGTTCGGATTACAGGGTCATCAGCTGGACGCCGAGGCCGATCTGGGTGAAGTCTTCCTTGCCGGCGGCCGCAGCGGCGGCGTCATTGCCGTACTTGTTGCTCTTCATGAACAGGCTGGCGCGGGCGTTGAAGGACTTCATGATGTAGTTCAGGTTGAGCTCGGTGGTGTCCTGGGTGTAGTCGGCGGTCAGGCCTTTCTCGTAGTTGGTGGTGCCGAACTTGCCGAGCACCTGGAACTTGCCCATACCGACCGGTTGGCCGAACAGGTAGGAGCCGGTCAGGAAGTAGCTGTCGCCTTCGGTGAAATTGGCGTCGTAGCCGCCCAGCTTGTCGTACTTGATGTATTCGCCTTCCACGGTCGCGGCACCGCCGTCGCCGGTTTTCTTTTCCAGCAGGAAGTCGACGTTGGAGGTGCTCTTGCCGTCCACCATGTTCGTGGCGAAGGCGACGGCGAGGATGTCCTTGTCGCCCAGGTAGGTGCCGTTCAGGTAATAGCCCGGCTCGGCATCCCAGAAGTCATATTGCACCCGGGCGGCGGCCATGGTGTCGTTCTTGCCGAGGGTGGAGGGAATGTCGAACATCCCGGCGGAGACCTTCAGCTTGGTTTCGGCGAAGTCGCCCCAGTAGGCCACCCCGTCGGCGCGGCCGCCGTAGATGAAGGGATAGCCGTCCTGGGTGCCGTCAGCGGCGAAGTTCCAGTTATTGGCGTAGTAGGGGCCGTAGCTGTTGGCGCGGTCGGTCGGCGGCAGGAAGCGGCCGGCCCAGATGTTCATGGTCGGGCTGAATTCGAACTGCGCGATGGCGTCCTGCACCTGCACGTTCGGCGTGGCCGGGGTGCCGGCCTGGAATTCGCTGGAGAAGCTGAACTTGATCTTGTCGGTGATCTTGCTGTTCAGGTAGATGTTGAAGCTGTTCAGCGCAAAGTCAGAGGTTGACGCGCTCTTGTCGAAATCGGTGTAGGTGTAGCTGGAGCGCAGGCTGGCGGTGATGGTGGTGTCCGGAATCTTCACTTCCGTTGCCTGGGCCGCGCTGCCCAGACCGGCCAGCACCACGGCGGCCATCAAGTTCATCTTACCCCGGTTAAGCGTAAAAGGTGCAAACATGGTGAATCTCCGTTGATGACCATGGAAACACGGGGCGGTGGTCAGCCGGTCCCCGATCGCGGCGCTAAGGGCCGTTTACGGTGTCCGCCGCCAGCGCCTCGCGGGCGCTGTGCAGCATGTGCAGCGTGATCTTCCGCACCTCGGCCTTGCTTTCGCCGATGTGCGATTTCAGCAATCGCTGCGCCTGGTCGGTGCGTCGTTCCAGCACCGACCGCAAGATCTTGCCGTGTTCTTCATAGGTCGCTTCAATGCGCGGCCCCTTGGTGAAGTCCAGGCGGCGGATGATGCGGATGCGTTCCGTGATGTCGTGGTGCATCCGCGCCATCTCGCGGTTGCCGGTGGCTTCCACCAGCATTTCGTGAAAACGTTCGTCCAGCATCGAGACGGTGTGGCCGTCCTGCAGGCGTTCTTCCGGTGTCACCAGCCAGATGCGTTTCAGGTCGTCCAGGATCGGCGACTGTATTTCCTGCTCGCACAGCTTCTTCACCGCCGCCAGTTCCAGCACGATGCGCACATCGTAGATTTCCTCGAAGAACCGGAAATCGAAGGGCTTCACCTGCCAGCCGCTGCGGTACAGCACATCCACATAACCTTCACGCTGCAGCCGGTAGAGCGCCTCGCGCACCGGCGTGCGGCTGGCGGCCATCCGCTCCGCCACTTCGTTCTCGCTGAACCGGTCGCCCGGCAGCAGGTGGAAGTTGAAAATCTCTTCCTTCAGCCGTCCGTAGATGCGTTCGGCCAGGTTTTCCGGGGTCTCCTTGCGGCTGCCGCCGCGTACTACGTTCAGCTGGACCTTGGGGTCGTTCATGGGGTCACCGTGTCTGTCACGCCGGTTCGATCACCAGCAGGGCTTCACCCGCGCCAATCTGCTTGCCGGGGCGGCAGTGCAGGGCGCGGACCGTGCCGGTGACGGGCGCGTGGACAGGGAATTCCATCTTCATGGCTTCCAGGATGACCAGGGGTTCACCGGCCTCGACAGCATGACCGACTTCCACCAGCAGTTTCCAGACGTTGCCGCTGATATCGGCCGAGACCAGGTGCATGTCCTCGGCAATCGACAGCGCGATTTCCTCTTCAATGGCCGCCATCAGGTCCTGCGTGCTTTCGGCCTGCCACAGCGCCACTTCGGTGTCGAAGGCAGCCTTCTGCTTCGCCCGGAATTCGGCGATGGAGGCGGCGTTTTCGTGCAGGAAGGCGTCGTAGCTCTTCAGGTCGAAGGTTTCTTCCTCGATGCGGATGGCGGCGCGGCCTTCGCGGAAGTCTTCGCGCAGCTGCGTCAGTTCAGCCTCGGTGACGGGGTAGAACTGCACCTGGTCGAAGAACTTCAGCAGCCAGGGTTCGCCGTCGGTGAACTGTTCGTTCTTCAGGAACTTGTTCCAGATCGGCAAGGTGCGGCCCACCAGCTGGTAGCCGCCGGGCGAGTCCATGCCGTAGATGCACATGTAGACGCCGCCGATGCCCACCGTGCCTTCGGCGGTGAAGGTGCGGGCGGGGTTGTACTTGGAGGTCATCAGCCGGTGGCGCGGGTCCACCGGCACCGCGCAGGGCGCACCCAGGTAGACGTCGCCCAGACCGAGGATCATGTAGCGGGCGCTGTAGACGATGTCGCTGACTTCTTCCCGCGTGGCCAGGCCGTTGATGCGCTGGATGAAGTCGACGTTGTTCGGCAGCCAGGGCGCTTCGGCGCGCACGGTTTCGCGGTAGCGGTCCACCGCGCCCAGCGTGGCGGCGTCCTCGAAGGCCAGCGGCATGTACACCACGCGGCTGCGGATGGTCATGGTTTCCACGTCCGGCAGCGTGTTTTCCAGCGCCAGCAGGGTGTTGACCAGCGCGTGCTGCGAAATCACGCGGCTGTCGTACTGTATCTGCAGCGAACGTACGCCGGGAGCCAGTTCCCGCACGCCGTTGATCGGGGCGGCCTTCAGCGCTTCCATCAGCGCATGCACGCGGAAGCGGAAGCGCAAGTCGAGGATGTTCGGGCCGTATTCCACCAGGATGTACTTGTCGCCCGCCTGCCGGTAGGTGACGCCGGGATGGTGTTCATAGGCGGCCAGCATGGCGACGATGCAGGAGGCTTTTTCGCACTCGGCATCCGGCGCAGGCCACACTTCTCCTTCCCCCTCGATGGGGGAAGGCCGGGATGGGGGTAAACCGGCGGTCGCCAAGGCACTGATCCCGGCATCCTGAGCTGTCTCCAGCGCCAGCGCCTCTTCAAAGGTCATGCGCTTGAAGCGGATGCGGTCGCCCGGCTTCACCTGGCCCACCTTCCACAATTCACCCTTGGCGATGGTGGCGGCGCAGACAAAGCCGCCCAGGCTGGGGCCGTCGCGGGTCAGGATCACCGGCATGTCACCGGTGAAGTTGATGGAGCCGATGGCGTATTCGCAGTCGTGGATGTTGGAGGGGTGCAGCCCGGCCTCGCCGCCGTCGGAGCGGGTCCAGGTCGGCTTCGGGCCGGTCAGGCGCACGCCCAGCCGGTTGGAGTTGTAGTGCACCTGCCACGGGCTGGCGAAGAATTCGTCGATGGCCTCGGTGGTGAAGAAATCGGGGGCGCCGTGCGGGCCGTAGAGCACGCCGATGTCCCAATCCGTGCCGTAGGCGGGAATGAGCGCCGCCGGGGCCGGGGCGGGGTCGAACAGCGGCGCGGGCGTGTTGCAGGCGCTGATGTTCGGCTGGCTGATGGCCAGCATGTCGCCGTTGCGCAGCGTGCGTCCGGCATGGCCGCCGAACTGGCCGAGGGCGAAGGTGGATTTGCTGCCCAGATAGTCCGGCACGTCAATGCCCTGACGCACCGCGAGATAGGCGCGGCAGCCGCTGACGGCGCGGCCGGTCTTCAGGATTTGTCCGCTCTTGACAGGAACAGGCGTCCAGCAGGCCACCGGCTCGCCATCCAGCGTCGCACCCAGATCCGCGCCGGTCAGCGCGATGACGGTGTCACCGTGGAAGCGCAGCGTCGGACCCTGGATGGTGAATTCCAGCCCGGCGGCTGCGGCGTCGTTGCCGACAATGCGGTTGGCAAGGCGGAAGGCATAGTCGTCCATGGGGCCGGACGGCGGTACGCCGATGTCCCAGTAGCCGGTGCGGCCGGGGTAGTCCTGCACCGAGCTGTAGGTGCCCGGCTCCAGCACTTCGATCAGGCGCGGCTGGTAAGTGAAGCGTTCCAGGAAGCGGGTGGACAGCGTCGCCTCTCGGAAGGCTGTGCTGGCGACGATCTGGCGCAGGTAATCGAGATTGGTGCTGATGCCGTAGAGACGGGTGCTGTCCAGCGCGGCCTGCAGCTTGGCCAGCGCCTCGGCGCGGTTGGCGCCGTGCACGATCAGCTTGGCCAGCATCGGGTCGTAATAGGGCGAGACTTCGGTGCCGGTGGCCACCCAGCCGTCCAGGCGGATGCCGTCCGGGAAGGATACGTCGGTGAGCACGCCGGGCGAGGGCTGGAAGTTCTTCACCGGGTCTTCGGCGTAGATGCGCACTTCAATGGCCGCGCCTTGCGGCACCGGCAGGTTGTCCAGTGACGGCGGTTCGCCGGCGGCGGTCATCACCATCCATTGCACCAGATCCAGGCCGGTGACCATTTCGGTGATCGGGTGTTCCACCTGCAGGCGGGTGTTCACTTCCAGGAAATAGAATTCGTCGCGCAGGCCGTCGTAGATGAATTCGACGGTCCCGGCGGAGGCGTAGCCCACGGATTCGCCCAGACGCACGGCGGCGTCCAGCAGCTTGGCGCGGGTGGCGGCGGGCAGGCCGGGGGCGGGGGTTTCTTCCATCACCTTCTGGTTGCGGCGCTGCACCGAGCAGTCACGTTCGCCCAGCGCCACCACCTTGCCCAGCCCGTTGCCGAAAATCTGCACTTCGACATGGCGGGCTTCATCGACAAAACGCTCCAGGAACACCCCGGCGTCGTTGAAGAAGTTCTGGCCCAGACGCTGCACCGACTCATAGGCCGCAATCAGCTCGGCTTCGCTGTTGCAGCGCGACAGGCCGATGCCGCCGCCGCCCGCCGTGCTTTTCAGCATCACCGGATAGCCCAGTTTCGCGGCTTCGGTCTTGGCTTCCGCCAGGCTGCTCAGCAGGCCGGTGCCGGGTGTCAGCGGCACGCCCGCCTGTTCGGCCAGTTCGCGCGAGGTGTGCTTCAGGCCGAAACGGCGCAGCTGGTCGGGGCTGGGGCCGACAAAGACGATCCCGGCGGCGGCGCAGGCTTCGGCAAAGGCGGCGTTTTCCGAGAGGAAGCCGTAACCGGGAATGATCGCTTCCGCGCCGGTGGCCTTGGCCACTTCGATGATGGTGTCGCCGCGCAGGTAACTGTCGGACGGCGAAGGCCCGCCGATCAGCACCGCTTCATCGGCGGCGGTGACATGGGCGCTGTAGCGGTCGGCTTCGGAATAGACGGCGACGCTGCGCACGCCCATCTTCTTCAGCGTCTTGGCGATGCGGACGGCGATCTCGCCCCGGTTCGCGATCAGTACGGTCTTGAACATGGCGCTCTGCTCCTTAAACCCGGCTGGCCATGTAGGCGCGCCAGCCGCCGAAGGACGTGATGTCCACGGCGTCGTCCAGCGCCCACGGTTCGCAAATGAAGCCCTTCACCAGGCGGCCGTCCGCCAGTTCCAGCGTGCCGATGCCCAGCGGCGACGGAATCAGCGCCACAAAGGAGCCGAAGTGTTCCACCGGCATCGACCACAGCTCGACGATGATCGACGCGCCGCCCTCCGTGACCCGCTTCAGGCCGGGCTTGGGCGGGGTGGTGTTGGCCAGGGCATAGAGCTGGTAGGCCGGGGCGGTGACGGTGCTTTCCAGCAGGGTGGCGCCGCGTTCGGTCAGCTGGCTGTTCAGCGGCATGCCGGTCAGGTGCGCGCCAACCACGGCGACGGTGAGGGTTTCAGTCATGGGAGCGGTTTCAGTCCGGTTGGAAGGAAGGGGGAGGGCGCGGCCGGTGGCCCCGGCGGTCCAGGGACGGGCCAGCTGCCAGCGACGGCCGAGATCGGCGAGCAGGCCGTCCTGCCAGGCGCGGCCGATCAGGGTGATGCCGGCGGGCAGGCCGTCGGCGCGGAACCCGGCGGGCAGCGCCAGCGCGCACATATCCAGCAGGTTGACGAAATTGGTGTAGCGGCCGAGGCGGCTGTTCAGCGTCACCGGGTCGGCCAGCACGGCCTCGGTGCGGTAGATGGTGGGGGTGGTCGGCACCAGCAGGCCGTCCAGCCCGTTCAGCAAGGCTTGCGCCGCGCGCGCCAGCGCGGCGCGGCGGTATTCGCCCTTGAAGGCGTCGGCGGCGGTTTGGCCTTGCGCGCGCAGCACGATCTCGCGCACCACCGGATGCAGGTCCACCGGCGGTTGGTCCATCAGCGCTTCCAGCGCCACATAGCGTTCGGCCACCCACGGGCCGTCATACAGCAGCGCGGCGACGGCGAACAGCGGGCCGAAGTCGATGGCGCGCAGTTCCACGCCCAGGTTCTGCCAGTCGGCCAGCGCGCCTTCCCAGACGGCGGCGGCCAAGGCATCGCCATGCCATTCCGGGTCAGCGGGAATGCCCAGCACGATCCGCTCGGGCAGGGTGTCCGGAGTCGCCGGTTCCGGGCGGGAATAAGGATCGTCGGCATCGAAGCCACCGGCAATGCGCGCCACGGTCTCGGCGTCGTCAATGTCCAGCGCGAACACCGACACGCAGTCCAGCGTGCGGCAGGCGGGCACCAGGCCGGTGGTGCTCAGCCAGCCCTTGGTGGGTTTCAGGCCGACAATGTTATTGAACCCGGCGGGCACGCGGCCGGAACCGGCGGTATCCGTGCCCAGCGCGAACGGCACCAGCCCGCGCGCCACGACGCTGGCGGAGCCGGAACTGGAACCGCCGCTGATGTAGGCGGGATCAAAGGCGTTCGGCACCTCGCCATAGGGTGAGCGCGTGCCCACCAGACCGGTGGCGAACTGGTCGAGGTTGGTTTTGCCCACCACGACCGCGCCTGCTGCAACCAACTTTTCAACAACGACCGCGCTGTATTCCGGGATGTAGGCGAAAGAAGGACAGGCGCAGGTGGTGGGCAAAGGGGTAGCGTCAAGGTTGTCCTTGACCGCAAAGGGAATTCCGTAAAGCGGCAGACGGTCGAGGTTGCCGTCGACGGCGGCCAGACGCTCGGCCAGCGCCGTCAGAGCCCGTTCCAGTCCGGCGGGGTCCGGCAGGCTGATCCAGGCGGGATCGGCGGCGGACAGTCGCGCCAGCAGGGCCGTCAGCAGGGCATGGGGCGTCTGGCCTTGGCGGTAGGCCGCCTGCCAGTCTGCCAGTGTCCATGCGGTGGTGTTGACGGTCATCAGGGAGTCCTCGGTTGCCATAACTTGTATACAAGAATGTATTTGCAAGCGGCATGCCAATGACGCGGATTTCGTAAGAGCGACTGATTGACAAGGAATTTTTGCCGGAATGGCGGTCTTTAAGCGATGAAAGCAGGGCTTTTGCTCCGTTGCGGAGCGGTGACAGCACCACGGCGAGGCCTGCCGGGCGCGCCGGTGGTGCATGCTGCCGACTGGCGCAACCCGTCAAAAGGGTAGGCTCGCATTTGCGCGCGGCCGGGGTATCATGGCCCACTTCCCCAATCCCCGGAGCTTGTCCTCATGTCCACGCCGCAAACCACGGAAATCGCCGGTGTCCGTTTCAACCGCACCCTGGAGATGGATGGGCAAAGCCTGACCCTGAACGGCGCGGGCCTGCGTTCGCTGTTGATGGTGAAGGTCTATGTCGCGGCGCTTTACCTGCCGCAGCCCTCGCGTGATGCCGCCAATATCCTGAAGGCGGGCGGCCCGCTGGCGATTGAACTGGTGATGAAGCGGTCGGTCGGGGTGGACACCATCCTCGACAATTTCCACGGCACGCTTCGCGACAATGTCCCGGCGACGGAATGGACAGCCCTGGCTCCGGCCATTGCCGGGCTGGACGCCGCCATCCATGAGGTGAAGCAAACCCGCGAGGGCGACCGGCTGCGGCTGGAATTCACGGCTGGCGGCGACACCCGGATTGTCTTTAACGGGAATTTGTTGAAAACGGTGACGGGCGGCGGACTGGCGGCGGCGATGCCGCAGATCTGGCTGGGCCGGAAACCGGCGCAGGAAAGCGTAAAGAAGGGAATGCTGGGGGGGTGAAAAAAAGCCGGGGCGTTTTTATCCGCCCCGGCCCGTTGCTTCAGTGCGCCCGTTTCCGGAACACTTTCCCCAACTTCTGCACCCCGTCATCCACGAACGTGAACAACACCGGAATCACCAGCAGGCTGAGGAAGGTGGAGGTAATCAGGCCGCCGATCACCACGATCGCCATCGGCGCGCGGAAGCTGGGGTCGGTGCCCAGTCCCAGCGCGATCGGCATCATGCCCGCGCCCATCGCGATCGTCGTCATGATGATCGGCCGCGCCCGCTTGCGGCAGGCGTCCAGCAGCGCATCCCAACGGTTCAGGCCATGCTCGCGCTGCGCCAGGATCACGTAGTCGATCAGCAGGATCGAGTTCTTGGTCGCAATCCCCATCAGCATGATCAGGCCGATCATCGACGGCATCGAGAACGCCGTGTGCGTCAGGAACAGGGCCAGGAAGGCGCCCGGAATCGACAGCACCAGCGCGCCCAGAATCGTTACCGGCTGCATGAAGCTGCGGAACAGCAGCACCAGCACCACGTAGATACACATGACGCCGGTCAGCATCGCCAGGCCGAAACTGGCGAACAATTCGCCCATCGCCTCGGCGTCGCCGACGGTGGTCTGCCTGACTCCGGGCGGCAGGGCGTGCAGGCTGGGCAGCGCCAACGCCGCCTTTTCCACATCACCCAGCGGTTGCTGGTTCAGTTCGATCTCGATGTTGATGTTGCGCTGGCGGTCGTAGCGGTCAATCTGCGCCGGGCCGCTTTCCAGCGACAGGCTGGCGACATTGCCCAGCGGCACCGGGCCGTGCGCGCCGGGCACCGGCAGCCGTGACAGCAGCTCCAGGTCGGTGCGGGCCTCGGCGGGCAGGCGCACCACGATCGGCACCTGCCGCTGGCTGAGGTTCAGCTTGGCCAGTGACTGGTCATAGTCGCCCGCTGTCGCAATGCGCAGCGTGTCCGCAATCGCCGCCGAGGTGACGCCCAGATCGGCGGCGCGGGCGGAGTCCGGCCTCACCACCAGTTCCGGCCGCACCAGACTGGCGGTGGAGGTGACGTTGCCGATACCGGGAATGGTGCGCAGTTCGCGCTCCACCACCCGCGCATGGTCAGACAGCGCCTGACCATCTTCCCCCGCCAGCACCAGGATGTATTTCTCGGCCGAGCCGCCGAAGCCGACTTTCACCCGTGCGCCCGGCACGGCGACCAGCAATTCACGCAATTGCCGTTCAATGTCCTGCTTGGTGACGCCGGGGCGGTCCTGGCGCTTGGTCAGGTTCAGCGTCAGCGTTGCCTTGGTGACATCATTGCCGCCGTTGCCCATGAAGGGGTCGCTGCCGGTTGCGCCCGCGCCGACGGCAGTGTAGACCAGCTTCACATGCTTGTTCTGGTTGACAATCTTGCGAGCCTGTTCGGCCACGTCCAGCGTCTGCGTCAGCGTGCTGCCGGGCGGCAGCGTCAGCATCACCTGGGTGGTGTTGAGGTCGTCCGGTGGCACGAAACCGGTGGGCAGGTACTTGGCCAGCGAGAAGGAGCCGAAGAAGAAAACGGCCGTCACCAGCAAGGTCAGCAACCGGTGCTTGAGGCACCAGGCCGCCCATTGGCCATAGAGGGTCAGCCAACGCGGTTCATGATGTTCCTGCTTCGGCGCCTTGAGGATGTAGGCGGCCATCATCGGCGTCAGCATCCGCGCCACCACCAGCGAAATGAAGACGGCGATGGCGGCGGTCCAGCCGAATTGCACGAAGAACTTGCCCGGTACGCCCGCCATGAAGGCGGTGGGCAGGAAGACGGCGACCAGCGTAAAGGTGGTGGCGATCACCGCCATGCCGATTTCATCGGCGGCCTCCATGGCCGCCTGATAGGGCGTCTTGCCCATGCGCAGGTGGCGGATGATGTTCTCGATTTCGACAATGGCGTCGTCCACCAGCACCCCGACCACCAGCGACAGGCTGAGCAGGGTGACGATATTGATCGAGAAGTCAAAGACATAGTGCATCACCGCAAAGGCGGGAATCACCGACATCGGCAGCGCCGTGGCGGCCACCAGCGTTGCCCGCCAGTCGCGCAGGAACAGCAGCACCACCAGCACCGCCAGCGCCGCGCCTTCGTACAGCAGCGTCATCGAGCCGTGGTAGTTCTGCTCCACCGGCTCCACGAAATTGAAGGCTTCGGTAATGGTCAGGTCGGGGTTGGCGGCGCGGATGCGGTCCAGTTCGGCGCGGACGCCGTTCTGCACATCCACTTCGCCGGAACGCAGCGAGCGCACGATTTCGAAACCCACCACCGGCTTGCCGTCCAACAGCGCGGCGCTGCGTTTTTCGGTCACGGTGTCGCTGACGTTCGCTACCTGGTCCAGGCGGATGCGGCGGCCGTCGGCCAGCGGAATTTCCATGGCCGCCAGTTCTTCCGCCGACTGCACGGTGGCCAGCGTGCGGACGGATTGCTCCAGCCCGCCGATATCGGTCTTGCCGCCGGAGGCCTCCTGCTGCACCTGTCGCAACTGCCGGGAGACCTCGGCGGCGGTGGCGTTCAGCGCCAGCAGCCGCGCCGGGTCCAGCTCCACGCGCACTTCGCGGGTGACGCCGCCGACGCGCGACACCGAGCCGACGCCGCGCACGCTGAGCAGCGCCTTGCTGATGTCGTGGTCGACGTACCAGGACAGGGCTTCCTCGTCCATGCGGCTGGAGCCGATGGTGTAGGTCAGCACCGGCGTCCCGGCCAGGTTCATCTTGCTGATCACCGGGTCGCGCAGGTCGCCCGGCAGGTCGGCGCGGACGCGGGAGACGGCGTCGCGCACGTCATCCACGGCTTCCTGGGTCGGTTTCTCCAGCCGGAATTCGACGGTGACGGTGGCGGTGCCGCTCTGGGTCTTGGTGTAGATGTGCTTCACCCCTTGCAGGGTGGCGACGGAATTCTCGATCTTGCGCGCCACCTCGGTTTCCAGCTGTGAGGGCGAAGCCCCCGGCAGCGAGGCGGTGACGATGACGGTAGGGAGATCGATATCCGGGAAGTTCTGGATCTTCATGCGCTGGAAACCCATCACGCCGATGACGGTCAGCATCATGAACATCAGGATCGACGGGATGGGATTGCGGATGGACCACGCGGAAACGTTCATGCCGGGCTCCTGTCAGCGCGCCGGGGCAGGCATGACCCGCACCAGATCGCCGTCGCTGAGAAACCCGGCGCCGGCCGTCACGAAGCGGGCATTGGCGTCAAGCGGCGTGGTGATCTCGATGCGGTCGCCCAGACGGCGGCCGACGCTGACTTTCAGTTGCCGTACCTTGTTGTCCGGCTGCACCTGGAACACATAACTGTAGCCGTCGCGCAGCAGCACGGCGGTTTGCGGCAACGTCAGGCCGGTCTTGCCGCCCAACGCGAATTCACCGCGGGCGAACATGCCCGCTTTGGCCGCGCCGGGCTTGGGCAGGTCCACATAGACCAGTCCGTTGCGGGTGGCGGTATCGACCGTCGGGGCCACCATGCGCACCTTGCCGTCGATGGCGCTGCCGCCCGCCGGGGTCACGCGCACGGACTGGCCCGGGCGGATGGCGGCCAGATCGGCGGCGGCGACTTCGCCGCGCCATTCCAGACGTCCCTGCCGGATCAGCCGGAACAGCTCCTGACCGGCGGGCGTTACCGCGCCGACAGTGGCGTTGCGGGCGGAAATGATGCCGTCATCCGGGGCTTTCACCTGCGTCTGGTTCAGCCGGATCTGCAGGGCGTTGACGGCGGCCTTCTGCACATCCAGCCGGGCCTTGGCGGTCTTTTCGGCGGTCAGGTACTGGGTAATCTTCTGGGCGCTGAGCGCGCCGTTGCTTTGCAGGTCGCGGGCGCGCTGGGCGTCGGCGGAAGCCGCGGCGAGATTGGCCTCGGCCTCGGCAACGGCGGCCTTGCCCTGCAGCAGTTCGGCCTGCGCCATGTCGGCGGCGAATACGGCCAGCACCTGGCCTTTCTTCACCGGGTCGCCGACATTGACCCTGACCTCGGCCAGCCGGTAACCCTGCGCCTCGTTGCCGACGCTGGCTTCCTGCCAGGCGGCGATACTGCCGTTGGCGGCGGCCGACAGCGGGATATCCATGCGCTGCGGCTGGATCACGGTGACCGTCAGCGACGGTTTGGGGGCCAAAGCGGCGGCGGGCTTGTCGGCGGCGTTCGCGGCCGGGACCAGCAACGAAGCGGCCAGCAGCGGCAGGGCGGCGAGACGGGTCTTCATGGTCGGGGTTTTCCGGGTAAGTTGAACAAGGATTCGGGAGGTGATCGGGGAATTCATGACGCGGCCTCCGCGCGGCGGGCCTTTTCAGCGGCAATCATCGCCATGCCGTACATCACCAGGCGTTCGGACCAGCGGTCGACGGCATCGGGGGCGGCGTTCAGGCCGGGACTCAGGCGGTCGATCAGCTCATGGCCCACATGCAGGTGCACCGCCAGCCCGGCCAGACTGAAGGCCAGGCGGCTGATATCCTCGTCGGCGTCGGACAGCCCGAAATGGCGGCGGAGCACGGCGACCAGCGCTTCGTGCATCGGGCGGATGCCTTGGTCGATTTCTTCTTCCCACAGGCCAGTCGGCTCCAGCATCTCGCGGAAATGCAGCTTCATGCACAGCCGCACCAGATCGCCCTGACGCAAGGGCTCCAGAAACCCGGCATAGAAACCGCGCAGCGCATCGGCCAGTGGCAGGGCGGGGTCGGCGAAGCGGGCGATGTCGTCGCTGACCGGTCCCTTGGGCTCGAAAAAGACCGCGCGATACAGACCGGCCTTGTCACCGAAGTAATAACTGATGGCGGCGACATTGACGTTGGCGGCTTCGGCCAGTTCGCGTGTCGAGGTCTTGCTGAAGCCCTGATGGGCGAACAGCCGCAGTCCGGCCTGCAGCAGGCGTTCGCGGGATTCCTCGCCGTCCGAGCGGGTCGGCCGGTGCGGAGCGTGGCTGTCGGGAGGAGCGGTGGTCATGGATTGTCCGGCAAGTTAAACAAACGATTGTTTATCATGCCGGACGAAAACTGTAAATCAAACAAATGTTCAATTTGCGGAGGCGGCACCCAGGGGCATGCGCAGGCCAAGGCGTAGGCCGCAGCGGTGGAAGTGGATTTCGGGCTGGTAAATGATGTAGCCGATCGGCGCGCCGTTAACGGTCATCTGGGCGGCGGGGCTGGGATCGAATTCCTGATTCCGGCAGGCGGCGCTCAGCAGCCATTGACGGTCGGCGGCGGTTTTCCAGACATAGTCCGCCGAGGCTTCCCACCCCGAACCGTTGTCCAGCCGCAGGGTCAGGTCGTCGGTTCCGGTGCGGGAATAAACATTGACCACCGAGTATAACGGCTCCAGTCGTCCGGCCCGGACGGTCAGGCCGGTCCGCTCGCCGCGCCAGGCGTCCAGCGCCAGGCCCAGACCGCCGTTCAGGCGCTGGTAGAACTCCGTTGCTCCCGCCACGGCGCCCTTGTCATCCAGATAGCGGAAGTCCGCCTCGAATTCCATGCGGCCATAGGCGCGCAGGCGTGTTCGCGCCGGCCACTCCAGACCGACGCCGACCTCGGGCAGCAGATGCCAGCCGCGGGTAGTGTGGGGCAGACCGCTCTGCGTCTGCCCGTCGTAATGGACCGGTCCGCCGGCCAGCGCGGCGTCCAGGGTCATGATCAGGTGTTCACGCTGCTCGCGCCACGCCAGGCGCGCCCCCGGCAGGATCGCTTCCTCGCGCACCAGCCGGGCGCCGCCGGTGCCGAACTCCTTGAGCGTGTAATAGTCGGCGCCTGCTGTCAGGTCATACTGTTGGGTATCCGCCAGGGCGGGATGGCAAACGAGCGGCAGGCAGCATAGCGGCGGCAGGCGGAGACGCATGGGGTCCTTTCCGTTGGCGGGTAGAGGCCGTGATGGTAGCAGTATCGGCTCAGTAGGTCATGCCGAGGCTGAGATAGACGCTGCGCCCCGTTTGCGGCAGCAGCGAGTTGTAGTAACCGGTTGCGCGCTGCGAGGTGTCGGTTCCGGCGTCGGCGGAGGCAATGCCGGGGGTTTCATAGGCGGCGTCGCCCAGGTTGTTGATGGTCAACGCCAGGCGGTAAGCCGCCTGCCGGTACTCCAGGTTCAGGTCGGCGGTGACATACGGATCCAGCGTGTCGCCCAGCGCGCGCAAGGGATTGCCGGAGTAAAGCTCGCGGCGGCCGACATAGCGTCCGCGCAGGTTCAGGTTCCAGTGATCGGCCAGCGGTACGTCGATGCCAAGCTGCAGCTTGTGGCGGGCAATGTCGCCGATGGCGGCTTCGCCATCGGTCCAGACGCCGGTAGCGGCATCATAGTGCTGATCGTCGCGGGCCAGCGTCCAGGTGTAGTAGAGGTAACCGGACCAGGTGCGCGCCAGCCATTCCCGCTCGAATCGTCCCCGATACTCCGCGCCTTGCACATGGCGGCCGGAAGCGTTGACGGCGACTTCGCGGATGGCGTTGCTGTAACGGGCGTCGAACAACGACAACTCGTGCAGCCAGCCGCGTCGCGCGTGCATCAGCACCAATTCGGTATTGGCGGCCTTTTCCGGCTGCAAGCCGGGATTGGCGTTGCGGCCGTTCCAGCCGCCGTAAACCTGAATGGTCGGCGGCTCCTGCCAGGCCCGGCCATACAGCAGCTTCACCGTGGTGTCGGCCGAGAAGTCCCGGCCCAGCGACAGTCGGGGCGTCGTATGCGTCCCGTAGACCCCGTGATGGTCCAGCAACAGCCCCAGGCTGGCGCGCCAGCCGTTACGGCTCCACGCGCCTTGCAAGTGGGCGTTCCGGTTGGTGACGTAAACCCGGTTGTCCGGCGACATCACCGCCGGAACATCAGGCGCGTCGGGAATGGCGTTGGCGGTGCTGTGCACCACCCAGGGGCCGAAGCCTTCCGGTCCGACCGGGCTGACGTCCGGATCGGCCGGGCAGTATGCCTGCGGCTCCCAGTAGCCGCAGATGGAGTAAGCCTTGGCCAGCGTTCGCCGTTCCACTTTCCAGCCGCCCAGCCAGCGCCAGTCGCCGTCGGTCGGCAGATCCAGCTTCTGTTCCAGCGACCAGGCGTGGCTCTGGCTGTTCCAGTGCGAATTGGAAACATAGGAAAAGGCGGATTGGCCGGCATGCCAGTCCGGTTCCGCTTCGGCCCAGTCGCCCCATTCCCGGCTTTGACGCAATGTCAGGCGCGTGGTCAGGGCGCCGTCCTGCCGCACCGGATCGCGGTGTTCCAGATAGATATGGCTGCGCTCGCGGCTCCACGGCACGTTCACTTGGGCGTGATCGGTCGCGTACTCCTGGCCGTATCCTTCGGTGGCACGCCACCAGAACAACCCGGCCTTCCAGTCGCGCCAGTCCAGGTTGACCAGCCAGCTGCTGTCGGCGGCCGGATCATAATAGCCGCCGAGATTGCGGCCGTTATGGCTGAGCGCCAGCACCGGCCCCCAGGCGTCGGTATTGGCCAGCCAGTCGGCCGAGACAAAGCCGCGTCGGCCCTTCAGGTCGTCCAGGCCGGGATCATCGCTGCGGAAGAGACGGGCTCCCGCCGCAATTTTCAGGTCGCCGAACGCCTGCCGGTAGGCGCCTTCGGCGGTGCGGGTGTTGAAACTGCCGCCGCGCAGCTGCCATTGACCTTCCGCCTTGGCGGAGGCGGCGGAAGCGGGGCGGGTAATCAGGTTGACGACGCCGGCGAAGGCGTTGGCGCCATAGACGGCGCTGGCGGGACCATAGAGGATTTCAATGCGGTCCAGCATCTGCAAGGGATACTGCCGCGACAGGTCGGGCGCCTGGCTCCACAATTCGTTGTTGACCACCCCGTCCACCAGCAGCAGCGTGCGCTGGCCGAAAGGACTGCGGTAGCCGCGCTGCCAGGCGGTAGCGTAATTGGTGCCGCCCGCGATGGTGACGTCAAAACCGGGGACATCCTGCAACACCTCGACCAGGGAATCATAACCGCGACGACGGATGTCGTCGGCGGTGATGACAATCATGGCCGCCGGGGCATGGCGCAGCGACTCCGGGACTCCGGAGGCCGAGGAAACGGTCAGGTTCTGCAACTGGTCCAGGTCCATGGACAGCAACCGGTCGAAACGGCTTTCAGCGGCGGTTTCGGCGGCAGCGGCATTCATCACTAAAGCGGTCAGCAGCAGGAGCAGGGACTGGCGTGTTGCAGGCATGCCATGCATCCATCGAGTGGTTGTTGTTATGTGGCTAAGCATAGACGCTTTGCCGGAGATGGGTATTGATCAATGACGAACAGGCGCTGTCGTGCAATCTCCTGTCTTTCGTCTTTGCCTGACCGGCGCTCTCAGGCAGAATACGCCGCACATCCTGATTGCATATCCCGGAGAGACGCCATGGGCGCACAGTGGAAAGCCAAGCACAAAGAAGCCGCCGCCAATGCCAAGGGCCGCATTTTCGGCAAGCTGTCGAAGGAAATCATGGTCGCCGCGCGCGGCGGCGCCGACCCCGCCATGAACGCCAAGCTGCGCATGGTGGTGGAACAGGCCAAGAAGGCCTCGATGCCGCGTGACACGCTGGAGCGCGCCATCAAGAAGGGCGCGGGCCTCACCGGGGAAACCGTGCATTTCGAGCGTCTGACCTATGAAGGCTTCACCCCGCACCGCGTGCCGGTGATCGTCGAATGCCTGACCGACAACATCAACCGCACCGTCTCGGAAATCCGGGTGCTGTTCCGCAAGGGCCAGTTGGGCGTGTCCGGTTCGGTGGCCTGGGATTTTGACCATGTCGGCATGATTGAAGCCGTGCCGAAGTCGCCGGACGCCGATCCGGAACTGGCCGCCATTGAGGCCGGTGCGCAGGAATTCGAGCCGGGCGAGGAAGACGGAGAAACCCTGTTCATCACCGACATCGCCGATCTGGATGCCGTCAGCCACGCGCTGCCGGAGTTCGGCTTCACCGTGCACTCCGCCAAGCTGGGTTACCGGCCGAAGAATCCGGTCACCAGCCTCAGCGACGCCGAGCGCGAGGAAGTCGAAGCCTTCCTTGACGCCATCGACGGCCATGACGACGTGCAGAACGTCTACGTCGGCCTGGGCGGCTGACCCCTGAAAACCCGCCCGGACGGAATCTCATCCGTCCGGGCGTATCCCCCGGTCACGACAGCCGTTTCGGCATCCACTTGTGCAGCACCCGCTGCAACTCCTGCAACTCCACCGGCTTCGCCAGATAATCGTCCATGCCCGCCAGCAGGCAACGCTCGCTTTCGCCGCGCAAGGCGTTGGCGGTGAAGGCGATAATCGGCACCCGCTGTCCCTGTTCGCGCTCTTCGCTGCGGATGGCGGCGGTCAGGGCGAAGCCGTCCATTTCCGGCATGTGGCAGTCGCTCAGCACCAGGGCGATATCATGCGCTTTCCACTGCGCGAAAGCTTCCCGGCCATTGGCGGTCAGCAGGCTGGTGTAGCCCAGATGCGACAGCTGCCGCGAGATCACCATCTGGTTGACCGGATTGTCCTCGGCCACCAGGATCAGTTGTCCGGCGGCCTCCGCCTCCGCCGGACTCAGCGCCTGGCGCGGAGCGGGCAGGGCCGCCTTGCCTGACAAGCCCAGGGGCTGCGGGCTTTCCCGGCCGCAGGCCATTAGCAACGCCAGCCGCAGATCTTCGCGCCGCAACGGGGAAATCCACAACCGGATCATGTGCGCGGGCAGGCTGGAGGCGGTGCTGGCCTTGTCATGGCGGCGGGTCAGCAGCACCGTCGGCAGATGCGCCAGCCCCGCAGAAGGCTGCGGCCAGGCGGGGCCGAGCAACAGCACCGGCTGGCAGCCCTTCGCCAGGCTTTCCGCCTCCTCCAGCGAGGCGGCCAGTTTCAGGTCGGCGCGCCAGAATTCCAGATAGCGGATGATGGTGGCGCGCAGTTCGTCATTGGCAATGACGGCGATGATGGGCACGTCTTGCAGGGAAGGCTGGTCCAGCTCGGGTTGGCGGTCCGCCGGCGGCAGGCCCAGACGCACCCGGAAACGGCTGCCCTCGCCGGGGCGGCTGGTCACCTGGATGCGGCCGCCCATCAGGTCAACCAGACGCTTGCAGATCGACAGCCCCAGCCCGGTGCCGCCGTAATGGCGCGAAGTCGAGCTGTCGGCCTGGGTGAAGGGCGTGAACAACCGCTCCACCGCGTCCGGCGGCATGCCGATGCCGTCATCCTCAATGCAGAGATCGAGGGTGACGCGGTTCTTTTCCACCATGAAGGCTTCGGCGTGCAGCTTGACCAGTCCGCGCTTGCGGCCGGTGGACTCGGTGAACTTGATGGCGTTGCCGCACAGGTTGAACAACACTTGCCGCAGCCGCACCGGATCGCCGATCAGCCGGTCGGGAATGGACGGATCAACCCGGCAACTGAAAGCCAGATGCTTGCGCACGGCGTTCGGCATCAGGGTTTCGGCCACGCCTTCCACCAGATCCATCAGCGAGAAGGACACGCGCTCCAGTTCCAGCCGCCCGGCCTCGATCTTGGAAAAGTCGAGGATGTCGTCGATCAGGTTCAGCAGCACAAAGGACGAGTCGCGCACCGTGTCCAGCATCTTGTGCTGGTCGCTGTCGAGCGGGGTTTCCTTCAGCAGGTCCAGCATGCCGATGACGCCATTCATCGGCGTGCGGATTTCGTGGCTCATCATCGCCAGGAACAGGCTTTTCGCCTCGTTGGCGGCCTCGGCCATATCCTTGGCCTGACGCAGTTCGGTATTGAGGATTTCCAGCGCCACGGTGCGCTCGTTGACCCGTTCTTCCAGCACCTGGTTCAGGTGGCGGATCGAGGCCTCGGCCTCGGACAGGTGACGCACCTTGTCGAGCAGGGCGGAGGTGGCGCGCTGGTAGTCGTCCTGCAAGCGTTCCAGATCGCGCTCGCGCCGGTTCAGGCTGCGTTCCAGATCGCCGGTGCGGTCCTGGACATCGCACAGCCGGGTCAGGGTGGTCAGCAGCGGCGTGACGATATGGGTGAGTTGCGGCCAGGCCAGCGCCGGGACATGCATGATCCAGAATGACTCGCCCACCGCCGACAATTCACAGCCTTCGCCGGGAACCACCAGGATGCCCTTGACCTGGTCCAGCCGGTCCTCCAGCCGTTGCAGATAGGTTTGCGGCGCGTCGGTCACCAGCGCAAAGACACTGGTCAGCAACAGCTTGCGGCCGGGATCGCCGGGGGTGAAGCCGGGCGGCGGCGGGTCGAAGGTGCTGAGGAAGAGGGTATTCATGAGCCGATCAGCAACAGCACATAGGTCATGTTGTGGAACAGGTTGGGGCTGTAACCGCCGCTCCGGCGCAAGGGCGCGATTTCTCCCAGCGACGGAAAGCCCGCCAGCGGCAATCCCGGCAGGCAGCGCTTGACCGCCTCGACCTCCCGTTGCACCGCCGAGCCCAGCAACGACTTGCGTCCGGCGCAGCTGATGATCAGCGCGGCGACCGGTTGCAGTTCCCCGGCGGCCGCGGCTTCGGCGGCGACACGGTCCACCTCGCGCACGATCTGTTCGGGATTGGCCATGCAGACCTGCACCTGTTGCCCCTCGCGGATGCCGCCATACAGTTGCAGGCTCTGTTTGGACTGGCCGATGTCCTGGGCAATGGCGCGCAAGCGTTTCAACGGTTCCGGGCCGTGGTCGGTCAGCGTCAGCGAGGTAATGCCGCGATCGCTGCGCAGCACCGGCTTGCCGGTCTCGCGCTCGATGAACTGCATGGCGGGAATGCCGCTGATGGTGTCGATGCGGGTGCCGGACGCCGCCTCGACAATACCGGGTTGGCCGACCGGGCTGATGGTGTTTTCGACATGGATGCCAAAGCGGATCGGGCCATGCGCGCCCAGCGCCACCACGCAGTCGCTCAGCACCTCGCTGTTGGCGTAGAGCGCGCACTGGTGCCATTGCTGGTCGTCGGCGGCGAATCCGCCGATCACCGGGAAGTCCACCTCGTGCTCCAGCACCGACTCCACCAGCGAGGCGTCGGCATGAAAATCGGAGATCAGGAAAGCGAGGGAGGCTCCCTGCTGTGCGCGCATCGCTTCACGGGTGGCGGCCACCGGGTCGGTCGTGACGCGTCGGCCGACGGACAGTTGCCAGCGCACCGCGCCGCCGCTGTTCAGGCCCAGCGCCACCGCGCCGAATTCGCTGCAACCCTCAGGAGAATAGAGACCGTCGCCGCTGTTGCCGATGATCAGGCAATCGGGCAGTTCCAGCGCATCGCGCAGGCCTTCCAGCAGCAGCGGGCCGTTGGCCAGGTCAATGGTTGAAAACAGGAAAACCACTTCCGGCCGCAAGGCTTTCAGGGCGTCGCCCAAGTCCGCCCCGGCCCGGTAGGGGTCGGGAATCTGGGTGGCGGCGGACAAGGCTTTCATCGGTTCATACTCCGTCATGAGACCGGCAGCTGGCTGCGTGGGAATCGTCTCAGCTTACTCTGTAGCATGGGTCCGGGCAACTTGCCACCCGCTGCGGAATTGTGTCCCGCCGAATGTGACCGGGTTGCCGAATTTCAGTCCTGGAAATCGCCGTAAGTCCACTGCAGCACCGCCAGCGCCGCCACCGGCGCGGTCTCGGTGCGGAACACGCGCGGCCCCAGCCGCCAGTTGCGGAAACCGGCGCGGTTGGCGGCGGCGATCTCGGCGGCGGACAGTCCGCCCTCCGGCCCCACCAGCAACGCCACCGAGGCCGGACGTTCCGCCGCCAGCACGACCGGTTCCACGCCCGGCGCCAGTACAAAGCGCGCGGCGGCATCGGCGGCGGCCAGCCAGTCGGCCAGCGCCTGCGGGGGATGCACCAGCGGGACACGGTTCAGGCCGCACTGTTCGCAGGCGCTGATCACCACCCGTTGCCAGTGGCCCAGCTTCTTGTCCTGGCGCTCCTCGCCCAGCCGGACTTCGCAGCGTTCGCTGAAAAGCGGGGTTACGGCGGTCACCCCCAGCTCGGCGGCCTTTTGCAAGGCCCAGTCGAAGCGGTCGCCCTTGGAGATCACCAGCCCCAGATGCACCGGCAGCGGCGAAGCGCGGTCATCCGGCTCGAAGCGTTCCAGCGTCACCCCGGCCGACTTCTTGTCGACCCGGCTGAGCACGCCGTGATACTCGCCGCCTTCGCCGTTGAACAGGCGCACGCGGTCGCCGGTACGGGCGCGCAGCACCTTGATGAAATGGTGGGCGGCGTCTTCGGGCAGGTCGATCTCGACGCCCAGCGTCAGGGGAATCGGCGTATAGAGACGGGTCATGGCAGGCTGACTCCGTTGTCGTGGCCGTGGGCGGGCGCGGCGCAGGCCTCATCCACCGCCTCGGCGGCTGTGCGGATGACATGCCGCAGTTCGTCGGCGCTCATCACATAAGGCGGCATGAAATAAACGGTATTGCCGATCGGGCGCAACAGCACGCCGTTGCGCAGCGCGGCCTCGAAGACCCTCAGGCCGCGCCGCTCGCGCCAGTCAAAGGGCAGGCCGCCGGTCTGCACCATGTCGAACGCACCCATCAAACCGGTCTGGCGGACATGCCGGATATGGTCATGGCCTTGCAGCCCGGCCAGTTCATCCGTCATGACCTGCGCCAGCGCCGCCTGCTGCCGCCGTTGCGGATCCAGTGCGAACAGTTCCAGCGAGGCCAGAGCGGCGCGCGCCGCCAGCGGGTTGCCGGTGAAGCTGTGCGAGTGCAGGAAACCCTTCAGGCTTTCGTAGCGATGGTAGAACGTCTGGTAGATGTCCTCGGTGGTCAGCACCACCGACATCGGCAGATAGCCCGCCGTCAGCGCCTTCGACAGGCACAGGAAGTCCGGGGTGATGGCCGCCTGTTCGCAGGCGAAGAAGCTGCCGGTGCGTCCGAAACCGACGGCAATCTCGTCGGCAATCAGGTGCACACCGTAGCGGGTACAGGCCTCGCGCAGCAATTGCAGGTAGACCGGATGATACATCTTCATGCCGGCCGCCCCCTGCACCAGCGGCTCGACAATCACGGCGCTGATTTCGGCATGGCGGGCCTTCAGCAAATCTTCCAGCACGGCGAACTGTTGCCGGGCGAACTGTTCCGGCGTCACGCCTTCCGGGGCCTGCGTCCAGTCCGGGGAAGGCACGCGCAGCTGTGGCGTCAGCAGCGGCGCATAGGTATCCGAAAACAGCGGGATATCGGTGACCGACAGCGCGCCCAGCGTCTCGCCGTGATAGCTGCCCGACAGCGCCACGAAACGGGTCTTGGCGGTTTCGCCGCGATTGCGCCAGGCATGCATCGACATCTTCAGTGCCACCTCGATGGCGGCGGAGCCGTTGTCGGCGTAGAAGCAGCGGCTGAGGCCGGGCGGGGCCAGCGCCACCAGTTTTTCCGAGAGGCTGACAATCGGCTCGTGCGTGAAACCGGCCAGGATCACGTGCTCCAGCGTGTCCAGTTGCGCTTTGAGCGCAGTGTTGATGTGCGGATGGGCATGGCCCCAGATGTTCACCCACCAGGAACTGATGGCGTCGATGTAACGCTTGCCGTCATGGTCGGTCAGCCAGACGCCGGAAGCGCGGGCCACCGGAATCACCGGCAGGGTTTCGTGATCGTGCATCTGCGTGCAGGGATGCCAAAGCACGGCCAGGTCGCGCTGCATCAACCCGTGGTTGGACATGGGGAATTCGCCGTTTGTCAAAAAACGACACCATGCCTCCGCGGGCGGTAAAGGTCAAGACGGGGTAGGCGGCGCGATCGGGTCGGCAACGGCATCACGTCGCCGGGCGTCTTCTTCGTCATAGAAGAAGCAGAGCAGCACATAGCGTTGTCCCTGCGTGACCGGGGTGACTTCGTGCAGCAGGGCGCAGGAAAAGACCGTGGCCTCCCCGGTGGCGCCGCGATAGGCCTGACGTCCGAATTCAGGGAAATGCAGATCACCGCCCTCATATTCGCCCACGTTCAGGTGCAACGACATGGCGAAGCGGCGATGCGCGGTTCCGGGCGTGTTGTTGTCGCGGTGGGGCAGGAATCCGCCGTGGTCGCCGCTGTCATAACAGGCGATCAGATAGCGCTCAAACCGGGTGGGGCGGAAGCGGAAAGCGCGTTCGACATAGGGCAGCAACCGTTTTTCCAGACGGCGGTTGACCGGGGCCAGCAAATCGGGATGGTCTTCCAGGTTGATGTCGCGGCGGCGCTTGAAGTAATTGTCGAAAGCGCCGATGGTTTGCCCCTCGCGGGTCAGCATGATGCCGGAAGGGCCGCCGCCGGTTTGCCGGTAACGGTTGATCAGCACCCGGCATTCTTCCGGCGATAACACGTTGGGAATGCGCAGCACCGGCGCTTGCGGCAGCGCCACGATGTTCCGGGGGATGGGCGGCAACCGCGTACACCACGCCAGGACTTCGGCCGCGTGGGTCGCCGGGCGCGTCCAGGGGAAAATTCCCGCGATCTGCATCAAGGGGTTCAGGACAATCGTGGTGGGGAAAAACCGCTCTGTCCCGTCTTCGATGCTCAGGAGGCCGTACAACTTCGACACTTCACGGTCAAAGTCCCAAATGAATTTGACGTATTTGGGATGGCTGACGCGGTGAACCAGCGCTTGATCGGCGGGGGAGAGGCTGATGCCCAGGAAAACCAGGTCGTGCCTGGCCAGTTCGGGTTGCAGGCTCAGGAAGTGATCCAGAACCTTCTGTGACGCCGGCTCTCCGCTGTTCCCGAAAAAATTCAGGATGACATGGTAGCCGCCCAGCGAATCCAGATGGAACGCCGGGTTGACCGAGGAGGGGGCGACAAACCACTGGGCAGGTTCGCCGACCTTGAGCGGCTGTGGCTGATCATTCATGGCGTCTGTAAATGAATTTCTACCCGACGGTTATGAGCCCAGGCGCTTTCATCATGGCCGTCGGCTGCGGGCTTGGTTTCGCCATAGCTGATGACCTCCATGCGGTCAGCCTTGATGCCCAGCGCGCGCAGATAGGCTTCGACCGTCTGGCCGCGCCGTTCGCCCAGCGCCAGGTTGTAGTTCACCGTGCCGCGTTCATCGGTATGCCCCAGCAACTCGACGGAAATACCGGTGTTGCTTTTCATCCGGTCGGCGACGGCCTGCAACGCGCCTTGGTCGTCCTGGCTCAGGCTGAAGTCGTCAAAGGCGAAATAGATGGTGTCAGGCGTGCTGGTCAGTTGGCCGCCGGTGGCGGACCTGCCGGGACGTTGACTGCCGGACGCGGGGGAGTCCCCGGTGCCGTTGGAGGCCGTGCGGCCGCCAGTCATGCTGTTGCCTTTACTGCTGTTCTTGACGTTGGCGATAGTCTTGCCGCTGGTCGCTGCGCCGGAGGTTCCGGCGGCAGCTGCACTTGCACTGGCGGTGTCGTTAGCGTTAACCGGCGCAGCCACGGCAGTGGCGGAAGCGGTCGGCGGAGTGATTGCGCCGGGCTGCCCTGAAACAGGAGTATTCACCGTCTTGTGGGAACTGCAACCCGGGAGAGAGAAGGCCGCAATGGCGAGAAACAGCAGACCGTGCTTGAACGACATGAACCACTCCGAATCGGGAAAAACCGCCGTGGCGACAGCCGGCGCAATGCCCGCTATTGTTCAGGCTGCCGCCCGGACGCCTCAAGTAAACATCCCGTAAAATTATGCTGGCCGGAGTGTAAAGAGACTGTTCGTTTTGCTAGGCTCGCGCCAATTCGCAAGGCAGGAAAGGCACATGATCCGGTGGCGGCAATACCTGGCGGTTCCCCCCGTGCTGGCGGCGACGGTGCTGGTGTCATTGGGGCTGCAGACTTTCCAGGATGATGTCAGCGCCGTCATGGTCTACATGCTGGCCGTGGTGCTGTCGTCCTTTTTCCTCGGACAGGGGCCGTCGGTGCTGATCTGCCTGTTCAGCGTCGTGCTGTTTGATGTCTTCAATCTCCAGCCCTTCCTGGAATTTTCCCGCAGTCCGATGGAATACCTGTTCACCTTCGGAGTGATGCTGGCGACCGCAATGACCATCAGCATGCTGGCCGACCGGCTGCGTCGGCAGGTGCATGAAGCCGAGGAACGCGAAGCCCGGGCCGCGGCGCTTTACGCGCTGTCGGCCGATATGGCCTCGGCATCGGATAACCACGAGATCGCCGCGAAGGCGCTGCGCCATGTGGCGCAGGCGTTTGCCTGTCAGGTCACGGTGTTGGCGGAGCCGGTTGCGGCCGATGCCGGCGTGCCGCCCGCTGGATTGGACGGCCGGTTGCGGACCGGAGACGGCGACACCCTTCCCGTGCGGGTCACGCTTCCGGAGGGTGTGGGGGCGACCGCCTCGCGCCGGCTGCACCTGCAAGCCATGCTGGAGCAGGCCTCACTGGCGATGGAACGCGACGCCCTGCGGCGCAAGGTTCGGGCGGCTGAGCTGAAGTATCAGGAACAGGCGCTTCGCGGCCAGATTCTTAATGCGCTCTCGCACGACATGCGCACGCCGCTGGCCGCGATTATCGGCGCGGCCTCCAGCCTGCTGGACCGGGGCGACAGCTACAGCGTCGAAAGCCGCCAGACACTGCGCAAGATCATTCTGGAAGAGGCGCGGCACATGCAGGGCATGGTGGAAAACCTGCTGGACATGGTGCGTTTGCAGGATGGCAACTTCCGCCCGGGCCAGGACTGGCAGGCGATCGAGGAAATTGTCGCCGGCGCGGTGGCGATCTCCCGCCGCCGGTTTGTCCGCCATGACTTCCGGGTCTCCGTCCCCGACGACTTGCCGCTGCTGCGTTGCGACCCTTTCCTGCTGGAGCGGGTGCTGGTCAACCTGCTGGAGAACGCCGCCAAATATTCCCCTGACGGTTCTGAGATCCGGATCGAGGCTGGTCAGGAGGATCGCTGGCTGGTGTTGCAGGTCAGCGATCAGGGGCCCGGAATTCCGGAATCTGCCCTGCCGCAGGTGTTTGATCCCTTTTTTCGCGCCGACCCGGAAGGCTTGTCCGGCATGGGGCTGGGCCTGACGTTATGCCGCCTGATCGTGACGGCGCACGGCGGTGAAATTACGCTGGAGACGCTTGCGGAAGGCGGTTTGGGCGCCCGCGTCCGGCTGCCGCTGCCGCTGCCGGCATCCGGCGACGGTCCGGCCGCCTTGGCGGAGGAGGAAGGATGAGCGATAACATGGCACGCAAGCAGGTGCTGCTGATTGAGGATGACCCGCACATCCGCATCATGCTGACGACGACGCTGGCCGCGCATCATTACCTGGTAACAGCAGCAACGGATGGCGACAGCGGTTATCGCATTGCGGCCGAGTCGAGTGTGGATCTGGTGCTGCTGGATCTGGGCTTGCCGGACATGGACGGGCAGCAGTTGATCCCGCTGCTGCGGTCGGTCAGCGCCGCTCCGGTGCTGGTCATTTCCGCCCGCGATCAGGAGCAGCAGAAAGTCGCGGCGCTGGATGCCGGCGCGGATGATTACATCCAGAAGCCGTTCGGGGTGGGCGAATTGATGGCGCGGATGAACTTGGTGTTGCGGCGCAGCCGGGAACGCCCCGCCGAGCCGCCCGCGCGGTATCGGCGCGGTGAGCTTTCCATCGACTTGATGACGCATCGGGTGGAGTTGTCGGGGCAGGCGGTACACCTGACGCCCGTGGAGTACCGGCTGCTGGCGGCGCTGGCGCGCCACCCCGGCCGGGTGATTACCCACCGGCAGTTGCTGCGCGAGGTCTGGGGGCCGCTGCACGAGGAGGACGCGCACTACCTGCGCATCTACATGCGGCAGCTGCGCCGCAAGCTGGAGGCCAATCCGGCCGAGCCGCGCTACCTGCTCAACGAGCCGGGCGTCGGCTACCGCCTGGCGCAGGATTAATCGGGGTTGACCGACCGCAACGGCCGGGAATCAGACCGCGACAAGCCGTCGCGCACCTGGCTGACCGTGCCTGCCGCCACCTGGTACAGCCCGCGCAGGGTTTCCAGCGACTTCACGTTCGCCGCGCCGCGCACCAGCAAGCCGCCTTCGCGCAGCGTCGCCTGCCGGATATCCACCGCATACAGCGCGGCGATCAGCGCCGCCTTCTGCCGCACCCACAGCGACAGGTCGATGCGGTAGACGCCGTTGCTGATTTCCACGCCGTCGGTCTTGCGCAGCACATGGTGCAGCGGATGCTGGCGCAGGATGTTGCGGCAGGCCCAGACCTGCAGCAGCAGCCAGACCTTGTGCCAGGCGGACGGGAAATAGCGGAAGCTCAGCTCCGGCGGCTGCCGCTCGCGCAGCGCCACCGCCTGCTTGTGGCGGTTGATGGTCAGGCTTTGCAGCTCGAAGGTCAGCAGGATGTTGACTTCCGTGCCGTCGTGGTTGGCCAGGATATCCAGATCGGCAAAGCCGTCATGGCACTCCACCAGCACCGATTTCACCACACTGTCCTTGGGCAGCAGGGCGGTCACGGCGGTATTGATCATGCCGTCGGGAATGAAAATTTCCCGTTCCTGCGACAGGCTGTCCGTCCAGTCGCGAACGGCGTTGATCGCTTTTCCGGCCATGCCGGCCAGCTGTATCCAGTCAACCATGAGGCATCTCCGTTATTGCATCAGCGAACCCTGGCGGTCCAGGGCGGCGATGGCGGCTTCGGGGGCAACCGCGCTGAAGCAAACCTGCATGATGGCGGGCAGGTAATGATCCAGCGTGTGCGCGTTCAACAGGAAGGTGCCGTCAAACATCTCCGGGGTCAGCTCGGCGTCGACCAGATCGAAACCGCTCTTGCAGACGATTTCGCCGTCGCTCATGTCCATGGCGAAAAAGGCCATGGCCTTGCTGAAGTTGATGCGGTTGAGCAGTTCGGCGACTGCGCCGCGACGGGGGGCGGGCACATTGACCGGCACGAAGGAGACAATGATGATGCCGCGTTCGGTATCGCGCTCCACGACTTCAACCAGAAAGCGCCAGGTGCCGTTGTCGCCGCGCAGGCTGCCGGAGAGCATGCCGTTGTCATCGTCGAGGTGATAGTGCAGTTCGTGCTGGTCAAGTACGCCGGTGACGGTGTCAAGCAGGCTGTTGGGGGAGGTCATCAAGGGTCCTTTGCATTTTCTTACGATTGAACGGGGTTTGCCGCCCGGTCGTCAAGTCCCGGCTGCGGAACGGCTGTGCTATGCTGCGCCTCCAGAAGAACCTGATCAAGCCCGTTCCGGCCCATGTCCACACTTGCTTTTGATGCTGACACCCGTCGGCTGGGGATGTCCCTGGTCATCGCCTCGCTGTTGCATGCGCTGGTGATCTTCGGCATTACCTTTGTGGCCCCTCCATCCAATCCCGGGTCCATGATTGAAGTTACCCTGGCCTTGCACCGTGACGCCAAAGCGGACGAGCATGCCGATTTTCTGGCCGCCGCCAACCAGAAGGGCGGCGGGCAAAGCGCCAAGGCGCAGGAAATGACCTCGCCGCAGTCCGCCGACTTTACCGACGCCCGTATCGCCGAGGTCCGCCCCGAGGACAAGGCCTCGTTCACTCCCCCCCCCGAGCAGACCCGCCGCCAGTTGCTGATGACGCAGGGCGCCTCGCGCCGCCTGCCGCCGGAACAGCCGCAAAAGGAAATTCCGCTGCGCACGCCGGATGACGGCGTACTGGCAGCTTCCGCCCAGACGGCTGCGATCGCCAGCCTGGAGGCCCGGCTGGCCGAACAGCGCCAGGCGCTGGCGCGCAAGCAGCGCATCCACACCGTTTCCACCCTGTCCGCGCGCAGCGACATCTCGGCGGCGTGGATTGATGACTTCCGCCAGAAGGTGGAGCGCACCGGCAACCGTCATTATCCCGAGCAAGCCCGCGCCCGCCGGTTGCAAGGCGAGGTCCGGCTGCTGGTGGCGATCTCGGCGGGCGGGGAAATCCGGGAAATCCGCACCCTGAAGTCATCCGGCCAGGTCTTGCTGGATGAGGCGGCGCGGCGCTCGGTGCAGCTTTCCGCACCGTTCCGGCCCTTCAGCCGGGAGATGCGCAAGGAAATGGATGTCTTGCAGATTATCCGCACCTGGCGCTTCGCCGAGCGCATGACCAACCAGAACGGTTGAGTCGCTGTCGCCATGAAAAAGGCCGTCATCCGACGGCCTTTTTTATGGGGTTTATTGACGGGATATTTCCGGGTGATCACTCAGCAGCTGGTCGCGCATGGCCTGGATACGCCGCACCTTTTCCTCCCCTTTGGCGATTTCCTCAGCGGTCATCCCCATCTGTTTGGCTTTGGCCGGGTCGGATTGCAGCAGCGCCTTGGCTTTGGCCACATCCTGCTGCAGTTTCGGAATCTCGGTCTCGGCGGCATTGACGTAGCCCTTGTAGAGCCGCATGTTCTGGCGGGCTTCAAACTGGGCGTAAAGCTTCGGGTCGGCAATTTCTTCGGGTGTCGCCTGCTCCTGCGGCGTGGTGTCGTGCACGATCTTCGGCGCGTTGGGGTCGCCATGCAGGAAGGACTCGCGCATCGACGTGGCGGCATCCACATTCGACGGTTCGATCGGCAGCAGCGGGCTGTCTCCCCGGGGCGCATCCGCCGAGGGCGGGGCGTTCAGGTTTTGCGGTCGTTGCTCGCCGCTAAGCATGGTGCCCGGCTCGTGCGACGCTGGGCCGTTGGCGGGTGAGAACAGGGTCTGGCCGGGCTTGTCGTTGCCCATCCACATACCCAGCACAATGGCGGCTCCAGCCAGGATGGCAACAGCGACAACAAAGATGATCACGGGCTTTTTCATGAGTTTGGCTCCCGGTTTGTTGTTATGTAGCGGCGATCAGTGGCCGTGATCGTCGTGGTCATGCGCATGAGGCTTCGCCACGGGCACATCGCCGTTGCGCAGGTCCCAACTGGTATCGCCTTGCAGATCCGGCCGCAGGTGGATATCAGCTTTTTCCAGCAGACGGCTGCGGACAGCGCGATATTCATCAATGGCCTTCTGGCGGGCGATGATCTGGGAGGCCTCATAATGCACGGTCGAGCTCTTGGCGGGATGACGGCCTTCCTTTTTCTCGTCAATCATCACCAGTTCCCAGGAGGCCTTGCCGTTGATGACCGGCGTCCGGATCGGCCGGGAGACGACCCCGGGTGTTTGCAGGAACGCAAAGTCATTGATCCACATGCCGTTATTCTTCTTGTCGGCCTGAACCCAGCCCAGGTCGCCACCGTTCTTGCCGTCAGCGGCCAGTGAATATTTCGCCGCGAGGTCGATGAATTTTTCACCCTTCTGGATACGGTCATACAGGGCCTGGGCCGTTTTTTCGTCAGCCACGGCGATGTGGCGGGCGCGCACGCCTTCCACCCGCTTGAAATCGTTGGGATGCGAGTTGTAGTAATCCAGGACTTCCTTCTCGGTGACGGCCTTGGCCAGTGCTTTCAGGTGCTGGTTATCGTCGTGGATATCGGCGGCGATGCCGATCCAGGTGACATAGCCGTCCAGATAGCTCTTGTTGAGGATGGCCTGCTTCAACCCGGCGATTTCGGCGGCGCTGAGCCCCGAAGCGGTGGCGGCCCAGTACTCGACAAAGCGCGCGACGACCATCGATCGCGCCTGCTGCATCACGAAGTCGGTGTTTTTCCCCAGGATCTCGTTGCGACCCTGCACGTTCTGGATGTCGTAGACATCTTTCAGGGTGATGACGCCCTGTGCCTTGTCGTCAAAGCGATAGCGCAGGATGGGGCGCTTGGCGGCCAGCGCCACGCCCTGCTCGGTCATGCGGATTTCCAGCTGCATTTTGCCCGGTGGCGGCAGGTACTGCGCCCATTCGGTCGGCTTGATCGGATCGACGGCGGAGACGGTGGAGTCCAGCGAACCGCCCAGCTTTTGCAGCGCGGCCTTCAACTCGTCCTTGTAGGCGACCTGGATCATGTTGACGAATTCATTCCGCGCCACGTCAGCCGGGCGGAAGCCAACCTTGTTGTCTTCCACGAGCGCCTTCTTGCCGTATTTGGCGATGGCGTAGCTGCCCAGCAGGTGGCTTTCGATCACGGCCCGCATCACATCGGCCCGCGTCAGCTTTACCTTGCCTTGCGACGAGGACTTGTACATCACATCCAGCATTTTCTGGGTGAAGGGGGTCTTGTCCACCGTCGCCGCCAGCGCCGGATCCTTGAGATCATATTGCGGGGCCGCCTGAGCGGTGGCGGCAGCCAGCGTCAGGACCAGCGCCAGGGGAAGCAGGGAAGTGCGGAGCGAATGACGGAGCATGAATGCGGAGCCTCGGATTATTGGAAAAATTATGAGGTACTGGATCAAAAGAGTGGTACGACCACCGGATTCTGGCAAGAAAGCATTTGTAGTGTTGCGTAAAAGCCGCTCCAGCGCCTGAAAGGCGAACCCCCTCGCGGGGAGGGGGTCGGCCTTGCAGGAGCGCGGAGGATTACATCCGTTCGGCGGCGCGGTTCAACACGTTGACGATCATGGCGATGGCGTGCGGGATGACCTTGTTGGCCACCACGGTGCGGTCGCTGTCAGCAGTGCTGGAGAGCACGATGCCACCGTTGTTGTAGGCGTACATGGCACCCTGGGTCAGCAGCGGACGGATGTCGGTGGCGGTGGCGCTGAGCGGCGTGAAGTCATTCAGGGCGGTCGTCACCTTGGCGCTGTCGTTCAGGGCGAGGGTGTAGTAGTTGTCATTCACCCAGGTTTCCCAGCCGGCGTGGTTCAGGGCGGACGTGGTCCAGACGTGGTGCGGTTGCAGCAGGTCGGTGGTGTGCATCACGAAGCCCAGGTTCTGCACGGTCGGGGTGGCCAGGAACTTGGAGAACCAGTATTGGCCCAGGTTGTCGATCGGCTGGAACGGCATGGTTTCGAAGTCGGCGTACATGCTGTTGGTGGAATAGCCGCCCAGACGGTAGTTCTTTTCGGTGATGCCGTAGGTGTTGTACTTGGTGCTGTCGGAGGACCACCAGCCGGTCAGGCCGCCCTTGCCGTCATCGAGATAGTCGCCATACAGCCAGCTGGCGGCCATGTTGTCGATGTCGCCCCAGACGGTCAGCAGGTTGTAGTTGTAGCCGCCGTAGTCGTTACCGTGCACGTCCGGACCGCGGGTGGCGTTCATGAAGTGGAAGTAGGAAGTGTACTTGACGATGCCGGAGCCCGCGCCCCAGACCGGAGCGGTCTGGCAGTCGCCGGTGGTGGCGCCGCAAATGTAGGTATCCATGAAGTCATCAACGTCGTAAGCGCCCTGACCCATGGCGGCGGCGAACTGATCCATGGTCAGACCGGCGCGGGCCACACCGGCGGCCAACTTGGTGTAGTTGGTGGTGCCGGGGTTGTTCTTCATGTAATTGACGGCGTCCATGGCGATGCGCTTATGGGTTTCCTGGGAAAAGGCGCTGGCTTCCGTTGCCAAACCTGCGGTCACAGCAGCAATCAGGGCAAGTTTGGTGAAGTTGATCATGGTGTACCTCTGTGAGTTTTAGTCATTTTCAGGGGAGCAAGCAGGCCCCCCAAGTTGAATAAATACTAGCCGATCAACCGCTTGGTCGCGTTGCGAAAAGCCGTCATGTTTTGGCGGATTCCGTCCGGGCGATGAACGGTGGAAATTCGGCAATGAACGGCATTCAAATGGCGATGAACGGTGGTCAGTGGCGTGATTTCTCGGTCTGCTTGTGAATCGCGGCCAGGCAGGTGGCGTTTCAGGTCAAGTTTCGGCAGCGCTAGCGGGCGTTGCCATGCTGGCGGGTCCGCCCGCGCTGAAAAGCACCCAAAAAAAAAGCCCGCGCAAGGGTGCGCGGGCTGTAAAAGGGATGCGGCGGTTTACATGCGTTCAGCGGCGCGGTTCAGCACGTTGACGATCATGGCGATGGCGTGCGGGACAACCTTGTTGGCCACCACGGTGCGGTCGCTGTCAGCGGTGCTGGAGAGCACGATGCCGCCGTTGTTGTAGGCGTACATGGCGCCTTGGGTCAGCAGCGGACGGATGTCGGTGGCGGTGGCGCTGAGCGGCGTGAAATCGTTCAGGGCGGTTGTCACCTTGGCGCTGTCGTTCAGGCTCAGGGTGTAGTAGTGGTCGTTAACCCAGGTTTCCCAGCCGGAGTGGTTCAGGGCGGAAGTGGTCCAGACATGGTGCGGTTGCAGCAGGTCGGTGGTGTGCATCACGAAGCCCAGGTTCTGCACGGTCGGGGTGGACAGGAACTTGGAGAACCAGTACTGGCCCAGGTTGTCCACGGGCTGGAACGGCATCTTTTCAAAGTCGGCGTACATGCTGTTGGTGGAGTAGCCGCCCAGACGGTAGTTCTTCTCGGTGATGCCGTAGGTGTTGTACTTGGAGTTGTCGCTCCAGAACCAGCCGGTCAGGCCGCCCTTGCCGTCATCGAGGTAGTCGCCGTACAGCCAGGTGGCGGCCATGTTGTCGATGTCGCCCCAGACGGTCAGCAGGTTGTAGTTGTAACCGCCGTAGTCGTTACCGTGCACGTCCGGACCGCGGGTGGCGTTCATGAAGTGGAAGTACGAGGTGTACTTGACGATGCCCGCGCCCAAGCCCCAGACCGGAGCCAGCTGGCAGTCGCCGGTGGTGGCGCCGCAGATATAGGTGTCGGCGAAATCGTCCACATCATAGGCGCCCTGGCCCATGGCGGCAGCGAACTGGTCCATGGTCAGGCCGGCGCGGGCCACGCCGGCGGCCAGCTTGGTGTAATTGGTGGTGCCCGGATTGGCCTTCATGTAGTTGACGGCGTCGATGGCGATGCGCTTGTGGGTTTCCTGCGAGAACGCGCTGGCGTTCAGGGAAACAGTGGCGGCCAGGGCGGCGACAGCGAAAGTGGTCAGACGATTCATGATGTACCTCGGGACTGGTTTTTTCTGGTTTTTGGGAGCAGAAAACGTGCTCCTTGCGATGTACAAATATTAGTCGAGCATTGTTTAGCTTTCCTTGCGAAAAACTGACAGTTTTATGCTTTTGTAACCGTGGCGACGAGCGGTAAAAATTCAGGAATGAACGGTAGAAAATCGGGGATGAGCGGTAGGGATGGCGTATAAAGACGGGAGTTATGCGGGGCAATTCACAATGGCGTGGCGCGTAGGATCAAGTTTTCGGGAAATGGCTGCCGTTCGTCGGTGAAACCGGCTGTCCGGGACGGTTTTCACACGCCGGACAGCCGGGGGAGAGCCGTTTTCAGCGCCCCAGCACTTTCCCCACCGCCCAGGTCATGGCGCGGCGCGGCACCAGCCGGTTCAGCATCGGCACCGGCTTGTTCAGCCAGCCGGTCACCACCACGCGCTGACCGTTATTCAGGCCTTTATAGGCTTCCTCGGCCACCATCTTCGGCGAGTCGGCAATCTGTTCCAGCACGCTGCCCTTGGTGGCGGCGACGTCGTGGAAGCCGGTGTCGGTGGAGCCGGGGCACAGGCAGCTGACCAGCACGCCGCGCGAGCCGACTTCTTCCGCCAGCGCCTCCGAGAATGACAGCACGAAGGACTTGGTGGCGGCGTAGACAGCGAAGTAGGGGCAGGCCTGGAAGCCGACCAGCGAGGCGACATTGAGGATGCGGCCCTGGCCGCGCTCCAGCATGCCGGGCAGGGCGCGCTGGGTCAGTTCGGTCAGGGTGATCATGTTCAGCTGCATCATGGCCGAGGTCTTGACCGGGTCGGCATGGGCGAAGTTGCCGGCAAGGCCGAAACCGGCGTTGTTGACCAGCGTATCCACCTGCAGGTGGTGGGCGGCCAGATCGTCCATCAGGCCTTGCGCCGCGCCTGGCTCCTGCAGGTCGCGGCTGATGACGGTAACGCGCACGCCGTACTTGTGCTTCAGCGTTTCGGCCAGCGCCTCCATCGGCTCGCGGCGGCGGGCCACCAGCACCAGATGCTGGTGCTCGGGGGCGAAGAGGTGGGCCAGTTCGGCGCCGATGCCGCTGGAAGCGCCGGTAATGACAGTCGCGAGTTGGGTCATGATGCGTGGTCCGGGATTCGGTGGTTATCAGGGTGGGAACCGACAGTAATTCACTCGCCGATAGGCGTCAATCGCCGCAGGAGCAGGCTTTGTCCGGGCAAAAACACTTGCCTTCTCCGGAACCGGCCCCAATACTGCCTTTAATGAAGACAGGTGACGCCATGACCTTGCCCAACGCCAATTTTACCCATCAATGCCTGATCGCCATGCCGGAGATGCAGGACAGCCGCTTTGCGCATTCGGTGACCTATATCGTTCGCCATGACGAAGACGGCGCGGTGGGGCTGGTGGTGAACCGGCCGCTGGAGCTGACGGTCAGCGAACTGTTGTCGGAAGTGCGCCTGCCGGTCATCAACGGCCTGCCGCACCCGGAACAGCCGGTGCTGTATGGCGGCCCGGTCAGCACCGAGGCCGGATTCGTGTTGCACGAGGACAAGGGCCACTGGAACTCCTCGATGGAAGTGGATGACAACCTGTGCGTCACCAGTTCCCGCGATATTCTGGATGCCATATCACACGGCAAGGGGCCCGGCCGTTACCAGATCATGCTGGGGTATGCCGGGTGGGGCGCTGGCCAGCTGGAAAAGGAAATTGCCGAGAACGCCTGGCTGGTCTGTCCTGCCGATGTCTCGCTGCTGTTCGACCTGCCTTATGAAATGCGCTGGGAGGCGGCAGCCCGCCGCATCGGAGTGGATGTGCACCTGCTGTCGGCGCAGGTGGGGCATGCCTGAACTGAATGAAATCCGTACGGTGCTGGGCTTTGATTTCGGCACCCGCAAATTCGGCGTCGCCACGGGCCAGCGCATCACCGCCACCGCCAGTCCCTTGCCGCCCATGCCTTCCCGTGACGGCATTCCCGACTGGACCATCGTCGACAAGCTGATCGCCGAGTGGCAGCCGCAGGCGCTGCTGGTCGGCCTGCCGCTGAACATGGATGATACGGAATCAGAACTGTCACGCCTGTCCCGGAAGTTCGGACGCCGGCTGGAGGCGCGCTACCGTCTGCCGGTATGGATGGTGGACGAACGCCTGTCCAGTCGCGCCGCCCGCGAACTGCTGGGCGAGGCCGGAACCCGTCATAAGGGCAAGCTGGCGTCGGTGGATTCCACGGCGGCGGTGCTGATGACGGAAAGCTGGCTGGAAGCGCCGGAGATCGGCCTGAAGCCCTGAAAGTCCGTGAGCCTAAAGCGGTTCGGGATTGCGCCGGAAACGCCACAGCATCACGGCTGTTTGCACGGCCACCATCACCAGCACCTCATAGAGAATGGCGAAGCCTTCCGGGCGGTTGCCGATCCATTCGGCATAACTGATCAGTCCACCGGTCACGCCCAAGGTCAATACCGCGTAGCCCCAGACATATTTCGGTCGTAACCGTGCGCCAAACATCACTCCCAGCAAGGCGGGAAAGAGCAGGTTGATCCAGACCATGCCATCGTCAACGCCGTCGGCGGTCTGGTTGGCCAGCCACGATCCTGACGACGCCAGCAACGCCCAGGCGGCCAGACCAAGGGATATCTGGGGTAACCACGGCATTCGTTGTTGGGGCATGCGGATTTCCGGCAAATCAATGGGTGGTGGCGGGCGAAGGCTCGGGAATGGTTTCCATCAGCGCCTGCAGGGCTTCATGAATCAGCCGCCAGCGGGCGGCGTCACCCGTGGCCTCGGGCGGAGCCAACGTGCGGCTGATCCGGTGCATGGTAGCGGTGTCGCCCTGGTTCAGGATCAGGCTGATGCGGGCGGTCAGGGCACCGTCCGCTTTCTGGAACAAATCGAAGGCGTTGAGATCGACCGCCACCGCCGGGCTTTGCGCGGTCAATTGCAGTCGTTGCGCCAGCGCCTGCTGCACCAGCACCGTTTCCGGCGGTTGCAGCTTCAGTGTCAGGGGTGTTCCCAGCGCCGGATCCACCGCCGCCAGCCGCCGATTGCCGGCTCGCAGGTCGCGGATGCTGACCCGGTCGCTGAACACCGCCGCGGTTTTCTCGGCCATCAGTACCTGCGCGTGGTCAGGCGCGCAGCCCGAGAGGCAGACGGTGACGGTGAGGGCGGCCAGCGGGCGCATGGGGGAGGACCGGGTATAATTCTTGTTCATCTATCATAGGGAAACGCAGCGGGCTTGTCAGGCGATCTTACGCACCCGATCGTTAATCCGGCGTGCATTCGCGCGCGCTCAGCCGCGCGGCCTTTTCTGCTAGAATCGCCGCCAATTTCCACCAGCGAACCGCCATCATGCACGTGTCCCATGCGCATACGCCCAGCCGCCTGCAACTCAACCCGCAGGGCCGGTTGCGCCACTTCCTGACCACCGAAGGCCTCAGCCGCGAACAGCTCACCGAAATCCTCGATTTCGCCGAATCCTTCCTTGGTCCCGACGGCAGCATCCATAACCAGCCGCTGCTGGCCGGACGCACGGTGATGAACCTGTTCTTCGAGGCTTCCACCCGCACGCTGACCACCTTCGCCGTGGCCGCCAAGCGCCTGGGCGCTGACGTGCTCAACATCGACATCGCCAAGTCGTCCAACAGCAAGGGTGAAACCCTGCGCGACATGCTGTGGAACCTGGAAGCGATGACCGCCGACATCTTCGTGGTGCGTCATCCGCATTCCGGCGCGCCGCACTTCATTGCCAGCCAGGTGACGCCGAAGGTGGCGATCATCAACGCCGGTGACGGCCGTCATGCCCACCCGACCCAGGGCATGCTGGACATGCTGACCATCCGCCGCCATGCCGGGGATTTCACCAAGTTGACCGTCGCCATCATCGGCGACATCAAGCACTCGCGCGTTGCCCGTTCGGAAATCCACGCGCTGCAAACGCTGGGCGCGAAGGAAATCCGCATCATTGCCCCACGCACGTTGCAACCCCGTGATTATCAGGAGCTGGGCGTGAAGGTTTACGAACGTCTGGAAGAAGGTCTGGACGGTGCGGATGTGGTAATCGCGCTGCGCGTCCAGAACGAGCGGATGGAGTCGCCGCTGCTGGCCAGCCCGGAAGAGTTCTACGCCTTGTATGGCCTGACGCCGGAGAAACTGCGCCGCGCCGCACCGAACGCGCTGGTGATGCATCCCGGCCCCATCAACCGCGGCGTGGAAATCGCCTCGGAAGTGGCCGACGGACCGCAGTCGCTGATCCTGAAACAAGTGAATTACGGCATTGCCGTGCGCATGGCGGTGCTGACGCTGGCCATGCAGGGCCAACTGACCACGCGGGGAGATGCCTGATGAATGCTGTCACCAAGAATGCCCGCATTTTGCTGACCGGCGGCCGTGTGCTGGACGTAGCCGAAGACATGGATCGCCAGACCGATGTGCTGCTGGAAAACGGCCGCATGATCGCCTTTGGCGCGGAAGCGCGTAACCTGCCGTATGACCGGGTGGACGCCATTGACGGCTGCCTGGTGCTGCCCGCCTTTGTCGACCTGTGCGCCAACCTGCGCGAACCGGGCGAGAAACATCACGCCACCATCGCCAGCGAAACCCGCGCCGCCCTGGCTGGCGGCTTCGCCCACGTGGTCACGCCGCCGGACACGCTGCCGGTGGTGGACAGCGCCGCGATCGTCGCGCTGATCCAGGAAAAGGCGGAAGCCGCCGGAGCGGCGAAGGTCTACACCATCGGCGCGCTGACCAAGGGGCTGGAAGGCAAGCGTCCGGCGAACATGGCCGCCTTGCAGCAGGCCGGTTGCATCGCCATCAGCAATGCCCGCGCCGGTTTCGCCAACGATGAAACGCTGCTGCGTTGCCTGGAATACGCCGCCACGCTGGGGCTGACGGTCTTCTTCTATCCGGAAGAGCCCAGCCTGGCCAACGGCTGCGCCCACGACGGCTTCATGGCCGCGCGTCTGGGCTTGCCCGCCATTCCGGCGCTGGCAGAAACGGTGGCGCTGGCCAAGCAGTTGCTGATGGTGGAAGAAACCGGCGTGCGCGCGCACTTCAGCCAGCTGTCTTGCAAGAGCTCGGTGGAGCTGATCCGCATCGCCAAGGGCAAGGGCTTGCCGGTGACCGCCGACGTGGCCATGCACCAGCTGCACCTGACCGATGCTGCGATTGACGGCTTCAACAGCCTGGCGCACGTGCGGCCGCCGCTGCGCAGCGAGGCCGACCGGCTGGCGCTGTGCGCGGCGCTGCAGGACGGCACCATCGACGCCATCTGCTCGCATCACCAGCCGCTGAACGCGGCGGCCAAGCTGGCCCCGTTCCCGGCGACCGAGCCGGGCATTTCCGCGCTGGAAACGGTGCTACCGCTGGGCCTGAAGCTGGTGCGCGATGGCCTGCTGAACGAGCATCGCCTCTGGCAGGCGCTGACGGTGACGCCGGCAGCGATTGCCGGGATTGCGGCGGGCAGCCTGACCACCGGCGGCGGGGTGGTGGTGGTGGACCCGGAGGCGAACTGGTGCGTGGCGCCGGAGACGCTGAGCTCGGCGGGCTTGAATACGCCTTTCCTGGGGATGGCGGTGCAGGGCAGGGTGAAGGGGGTTTATCTCTGAGGGCCGGGCTTTCCATCGTCCGATCCATCCTGTAAAAACGGGGACATGCCTTCAGGTTGAACGCCATGTCTCCGTCCTGTCCTTTCTGTACGATTCCCTCCGACCGCACGTTTTCAGCAAGTGCGGATGATGATCCCCGTAATGACCTGGCCCTGACGCCGGATATGCATTGGGCGATGGACAAGCATCTGATCGCGCCGGGGCCGGACTTCAAGTGGCACGTTTCGAAAATGCTGGATGAGCGGATTCCCGACTTCCGGATACTGACCGGGTTGAAAGGCAGGAAGCTGTTCTTGCCGGATGAGCCGCGCTTTTATCCCAAGCAGGAGGTGCTGGCATGGCGTTTGGAAAACATGCAAAAGCGACAATCGGATGAATGAGGGTCAAGGGCGGCGACTGCCGCCCGATAGGCGCTATTCCACCCCGAACAAATCCTCAAACATCGGATACATTGACGCCATCAACACCGGGATCACTACCAGCAGCCCCAGACCGAAGGGGATTATCCCGGCGATAAAGATGAGCAGGGCGACCAGCGAGTACATGGTCAACGGCAGCCAATTGGTCAGGCAGGCGCTGCAGCTGGCCTTCATGGCATCCACCGGCGACAGGTTGGCGTAGTAAATCAGCCCGGGAGCGAACCAGTAGGCGCTGACAATCAGGAACATCACCAGCAGGAAAGCCAGAATACCCGCCAGGGCAATCAGGCCGCCCGTATTTTCCAGTGCGGACATGCCGTGGCCCGACGCCAGTTGGCCGATCGCGCCGACGCCGCCCAACGCGATGGCCAGCGCGACTAACAGCACGATAACCGAGACGACGATCGCCGCCGCATACAACAGCGCCATGATGACCAGCGAGCCGACCTTTTCGCCCTGAAAACCCGCAAACATGCGCCCGAGATCGGTGACGCCTTCGCGGGCATGTCCGCGTCCGAAGGCGAGGATGCCGACCGACAGCGACGGCGCGATCAGCATGCCGATAATGGTTCCCAGGCCGGGCACCAGGTTGGTGACCATGGACACGGCAAAGTACAGCAGCATCACGCAGATCCACATCAGCGGCGCATCCTTGAACATCTCCCAGCCGGCGCTGATCCAGCCGGAGCCGTTCCCCGCCGGCACCTTGTGGCCCGGGACTTCATATTCGATCTCTCCGCTCGGCGCGGCAAAGTCCACCACCGGGACGCCCGACGGGCGATACGGGTTTTCGTTGTCTGTCATGAAGGTCTTCCCTGCGGGTGTCCAGTAAGAGGAATGCCAGCGTATCCCGCTGCGGGCGGCAGCGTCAACGTGAGGTACGGTCACCCCGCAAACGTCATATCCCAAAACTCCGGACGCGGGGGCGGTGTCGTCACATCGCCCTTCGCCCGCAAATGCCCCGCCAGCAACTGGCACCACAACTTCAGGTAATGCTCCAGCACCTGCTCGTTGAACACCAGATGCTTGTCCGCCGCCATGCCGCGCAACAGCCACTGCGACAACACCATCAGGTGCCGCACATTATCCTTCTCGGTCTTGCCCACCAGATAATGATCCGCCGCTGTCCCCAGCGTATCAAACGCGGCTATCCACAAATGCTGCAACATGGATGACAGTTCCGAGTCCCGACGACTGGCCACCAGCAGCTCCAGCAAGATGGTGAACTCCGCCGCGCCGAACACTTCCTTCCAGGAGGTAAAGATCAAATCACTCAGCCGGTCATCCGAGGCATCCAGCTGGCTCACCGCCCGCCCCAGTTGCACATAGATGCGGCGCATCAGGTGTTCCGCCGCCGCCGCAATCAGCGCCGCCTTCGACGGGAAGTGATGCACCGGCGCGCCGCGCGAGACTTCGGCGGTCTCGACAATGCGGGTCACCGTGGTTCCGGCGTAGCCGTCGGTCTCCAGGCATTTCAACGTGGCTTCTATCAGGCGCACGCGCATGGCTTCGCTGCGCTCGGCCTGGGTGCGCCGCAGGGGTTTGGAGGTTGCTGGGGTTTCTGTGGTCATGGTGCCGGTGTCCGCAATTCAGGGTTGTAATTGTAATTATTCCCGCGTCATTTCCCCAGCGATTCCGGACGATTGTCCAGCAAAATCAGCCGTTTCCCGCCGGAATTATGCCGCTCGGGCCAGAAGCAACTGCTTGCTTGGGGCTTGACGCACGCGTTGTGACGCGGTATCAATAACATATTGTACGTCCGTATTGTAAGTGAAGGAGACCCCGATGAGCAACCTGCATATCCCCCAACCCGTCGCCCCGATGATCCCGCGCACCCTGTTCAACAGCGATCATGAGGCTTTCCGCACCACCGCCCGTCGCTTCTTCGAAGAGAAGATCGCGCCCTTCCATGAAAAGTGGGAAGAGCAGCAGCACCTCGACCGCAGCCTGTGGAACGAAGCCGGTGCGCTGGGACTGCTGTGCCCGACCATGCCGGAAGAGTACGGCGGATCGGGCGTGGATCGTCTGTACAGCGTGATCATGATGGAAGAGCAGGCCCGCGCCGGTGACTCCGCTTCCGGGTTCTCGCTGCACTCCGACATCGTCGCCAACTACGTCAACAACTTTGGTAACGAAGCCCAAAAGCAACAATGGCTGCCGAAGATGGCGTCCGGGGAAGTGGTCAGCGCCATCGCCATGACCGAACCGGGCACCGGTTCCGACCTGCAGGCCATCAAGACCCGCGCGGTGCTGGACGGCGACCACTACGTGCTGAACGGTTCCAAGATCTTCATCACCAACGGCTACCTGTGCGACATGGCCGTGGTCGTGGCCAAGACCGGCGACGTGTCTGCCGGCGCCGGTGCGGTGTCGCTGCTGATCGTCGACGCCAAGAGCGAAGGCTTCACCAAGGGCAAGCCGCTGAAGAAGGTGGGCATGCGCGGTCAGGATACCTGCGAGCTGTTCTTCGACAACGTGCGCGTGCCGAAGGAAAACCTGCTGGGCATGGAAGGCATGGGCTTCATCATGCTGATGAAGGAACTGGCCTGGGAACGCATGATGATCGCCATCATGTGCGCCGCCGGGGCGGAAGGCGCGCTGGCGACGACGGTGGAATACGTCAAGCAGCGCAAGGCTTTCGGCAAGCCGGTGTCCTCCTTCCAGAACACCCGTTTCAAGCTGGCGGAAATGCGTTCGGAAATCCAGATTGCCCGCGTCTTCACCGACCGCTGCATCGAGCAGGTGCTGAAGGGCGAGCTGAGCGTGGAAGCGGCCTGCGCCGCCAAGTACTGGGTGTCCGACCTGCTGAGCAAGGTGGTGGACGAGTGCGTGCAGCTGCACGGCGGCTACGGCTACATGCTGGAGTACCCGATCGCCCGCGCCTACATCGACACCCGCGCCAACCGGATCTACGGCGGCACCAACGAGATCATGAAGGAACTGATCTCACGATCGATCTGATGCGGTGACAATCAGGGCGACTTCGGTCGCCCTGATGCTATGTGGTGATTTTAGATAGCGGTTACTCCCTCCTGCAAGGCAGGGGGGACGGCCCGCCAGGGCCAGGGGGGTAACGGCGGTGCGTTGAACAGGATTTTTCTAACAGAGCTTTCTGTTTGGGCCGCTGTCCGCAACCCCCCACCCCTGCGGGGAGCCCCCCTGTTCCACAGGAGGGCGTAAAGCGGTTCTTCTCCCATTTACTACAGGAGTTTTCCCATGTCCCAGGAACTTCGATTTGATGGCCGCGTCGCCATTGTCACCGGCGCGGGTAACGGCCTTGGCCGCCAGCATGCCTTGCTGTTGGCGTCACGCGGTGCAAAAGTAGTGGTCAATGACCTCGGCGGCGGTCGTCACGGCGACGGCAAGTCCTCGGCGGCGGCGGATGCCGTGGTGGAAGAAATCCGGGCGGCGGGGGGCGAGGCAGTCGCGAATTATGATTCCGTGGAAAACGGCGCGGCGATTGTGCAGACGGCGCTGGACGCCTTCGGCACGGTTGATATCGTCATCAATAACGCCGGCATCCTGCGCGATGTCAGCTTCCAGAAGATGACACAGGACGACTGGGACCTGGTGTACCGCGTGCACCTGAAGGGATCAATGTCCGTCTCGCACGCCGCCTGGCCGATCATGCGCGAGAAGGGTTACGGCCGCATCATCATGACCACCTCGGCGGCGGGCATCTACGGCAACTTCGGGCAGGCCAACTACTGCGCGGCCAAGCTGGGCATCCTCGGGCTGGCGCATTGTCTGGCGGAAGAGGGCCGTAGCAAGAACATCCTCGTGAACACGATCGCCCCGCTGGCGGCGTCGCGCTTGACTGAAACCATCCTGCCGCCGGAAATGCTGGCGTTGCTGAAGCCTGAATACGTCAGTCCGCTGGTTGCATGGCTATGCCATGAGGATTGCGAAGACACCAAGGGCCTGTTTGAAGTCGGCGCGGGTTACATCGGCAAGCTGCGCTGGGAGCGCACGCAGGGCCACAGCTTCAACACCAGCCGCGCCATGACGATGGATGAAATCGCCGGCAAGTGGTCGAAGATCACCGACTTCACTGACAGCGAACACCCCAGCACCACGAACGAGTCCTTCGGCACCATCCTAGCCAACCTGAACAAGAAGAGTCTGGGCGGCAACGAATTCATCGACCTCGACGCGGCCAGCAAGGACCAGATTGTCACCACCAACGCCTACGATGAACGCGACCTCGCCCTGTACGCGCTGGGCGTGGGCGCGGCGGCCAATCCGCTGGACGAATCCGAACTGCATTTCACCTACGAACTGGGCGATGGCTTCCAGGCGCTGCCGACCTATGGCGTCATGCCCGCGCTCAACGCCTACCTGAACCTGGCGAAAGACGGCAAGAGCCTGCAAGGCCTGAATTACGGCCTTGACCGCGTGCTGCACGGCGAGCAGTTCACCGAAATCCTGCGGCCGCTGCCGCCGCACGCCAAGCTCACCCACACCTTCCGCTTCAAGGAAGCCTATGACAAGGCGCCGCACGCGGTGGTGGTGATGGCGGTGGATACCGTCGATGAAACCGGCGAGAAGCTGGCCTACAACGAAATCAGCACCTTCGTGCGCGGCGCGGGCGGCTGGGGCGGGGATCGCGGGCCGTCCGGCGATGTCAACGTCCCTCCCGCGCGCGAACCGGACGCGGTGATCGAGGAAAAGACCGCCGACAACCAGACGTTGCTGTACCGGCTGTCCGGCGACTGGAATCCGCTGCATGCCGACCCGAATTTCGCCCGCGCCTTTGGCTTCGAAAAGCCGATCCTGCACGGGCTGTGCACCTTCGGTTATGTCGGCCGCCACGTCATCAAGAGCTTCTGCGGCAACGACGGCCGCCGTTTCAAGAGCATCAAGGTGCGTTTCGCCGACAGCGTCTTCCCCGGTGAAACCCTGATCACCCGCATGTGGAAGGAAAGCGACACGCGCGTCATCGTCGAGACCAAGGTCAAGGAACGCGACTCGGTGGTGATCCGCAATGCTGCCGTCGAGCTCTACGCCGAGATCCCGCAGGTGAAGGCGAAGCCTGCTGCCGTGGCTGCGGCCGGGGCACCCGCGCCCGCCGCGACCGGAGCTTCCGCCGCACTGTTGCCGGAAGACGTGTTCAACGTGCTGGCCGCCCATGTCGCCGCGCATCCGGAACTGGTGGACAAGGTGAAGACCGTCTTCCAGTTCAACCTGAAGAACCCCGCCAGTAGCTGGACGCTGGACCTGAAGAACGGGCAGGGCGTCTGCCAGCCCGGTGTCGCCGACAAGGCCGACGTGACGCTGGACATGGACAGCGAGCATATCCAGACCGTGGTCACCAGTTCGCTCGCCGATGTGCAGAAGCTGTTCTTCAGCGGCAAGCTGAAGATCGGCGGCAATGTCATGGCTTCCAACAAGCTGATCGTGCTGCAGGAGATTCCGTCCACCGCCTATGAAGCAGAGCGCGCCAAGCGCGTGGCGGCGGGCGGCGGGGCGGCCGCTCCGGTCGCGGCGGCGGATGCACCGCTGGAACCGTCCGACGTATTCAGCGCCATCACCGATTATCTCGGCGGTCACCCCGAGCTGGTGGAAAAGACCAAGACCGTCTTCCAGTTCAACCTGAAGAACCCGGATTCGCAATGGTTCCTCGACCTGAAGAATGGCGGCGGCGCCTGCGGCCAGGGCGCGGCGGACAAGGCCGATGTGACGCTGGAAATCGACGCGGAACTGATGCCCGCCATCGTCACCAGCTCGCTGGCCGATGTGCAGAAGCTGTTCTTCAGCGGCAAGCTCAAGGTCACCGGCAACATCATGGCGTCCAACAAGCTGATCGCCTTGCAGGCGATTGATCGCAAGGCTTACGAGGCCGCGAAAGTGAAGCGGTTGGCCAGCGGTACAGCGTCCGGCGGCAATGCTCCGGCGGCTGTAGCGGCGAAGGCGGCGCATGCCCCGGCAATCCTGGAAGCCCTGGGCAAGAGGCTGGCCGGTCAGCCCATCAACGGCAGCCTGCTGATCAAGGTGCCGGAGGTCGGGTGCTGGTTGCTGGACGGCTCCAGCGTCGGTTCGGTGGCGGACAGCGTGCCCGCCCAGACGACCGTCACGCTGGCCGACGACGACCTGCTGCGGCTGGCGCAAGGCAAGGTTGACCTGCGCGACCTGTACCAGCATGGGCAGGTGCGCGTGGACGGGGAGGTGGCGCTGGCGCGGCAACTCAGCGTACTGGGTGGTTTGGTTTAAGAGAGTCCCCTCTCCCCTTGTGGGAGAGGGTTAGGGAGAGGGGTAGGGCGGTCGCGCTTGAGCTGACGGTGTGCTCAGGCCGCTTTCCGCACCCCTCTCCAGCCAGCGCGCTGCATCGCGCGGGCGCTTCGGCGGCAAGCAGCGGTGCTGCTTGAAACCCCGCCTACGCCCCCGGCCTTCTCCCACAAGGGGAGAGGGAGAAATGCCTCAGGAGAAAACATCATGAAACGTCGCGTCAATGTCATCGGTGTCGGGATGACCAAATTCGCCAAGCCCGGCTCCAGCCCGGAATACTTCGAGATGGCCCGCGAGGCCGGTCTCAACGCCCTCAAGGACGCCGGCATTGCCTATGCCGAAGTCCAGCAGGCCTACGCCGGTTATGTCTACGGCGACAGCACCTGCGGCCAGCGGGCCGTCTATGAACTGGGGCTCACCGGCATCCCGGTGGTCAACGTCAACAACAACTGCTCCACCGGCTCCAGCGCGCTGTACCTGGCGCGTCAGGCCATCGAAGGCGGGCTGGCCGAATGCGTGCTCGCCATCGGCTTCGAGAAGATGGAACGCGGCGCGCTGGGCAGCAAGTTCAACGACCGTATCCCGCCCATGGACCAGCATGTGCAGGTGATGATGGATGCCCAAGGCTTCAACTCCGCGCCGCCCGCCGCCCAGATGTTCGGCGGGGCAGGGCGCGAATACCGCTGGCAGTACGGCACCCGCCGCGAAACCTTCGCCAAGATCGCCGCCAAGGCCCGCGTCCACGCCAGCAACAACCCCTTCGCCCTGTTCAACCAGATACTCTCGGTGGAAGAAGTGCTGGCCTCGGAAGACGTCTTCGACCCGCTGACCCGCTTCCAGTGCTGCCCGCCGACTTGCGGCGCGGCCGCCGCCATCCTGTGTTCTGACGAATTCGCCGCCAAGCATGGCATCAAGAATGCGGTCTACATCGCCGCGCAAGCCATGACCACCGACTTCGCCAGCAGCTTCGAACCGCGCAGCATGATCAAGATGATCGGCTACGACATGACCAAGGATGCCGCCCGCCAGGTCTATGAAGCGGCGGGCATCGGCCCGGAAGATATTGATGTCGTCGAACTGCACGACTGCTTCACCGCCAACGAACTGCTGACCTATGAAGGTTTGGGCCTGTGCCCCGAAGGCGGCGCCGAACAATTCATCTGGGACGGCGACAACACCTACGGCGGCAAATACGTCACCAACCCCTCCGGCGGCCTGCTGTCCAAGGGCCACCCGCTGGGCGCCACCGGTCTTGCCCAATGCACCGAACTGGTCTGGCAACTGCGCGGCACCGCGGACAGGCGGCAGGTGGAAGGCGCGCGCATTGCCCTGCAACACAACCTGGGGCTGGGCGGCGCCTGCGTCATCACGATGTACCGCAAGGACTGACTGTCTGCATCTGCTGCGTAGGGTGGGTCGCGACCCGCCGGATGTCTCTGAAAAGAGGCCGGATGGTGGGTCCAGACCCACCCTACACATAGCTACACCCCCAAAAGGCGGTCCGCAGCCAACTGTCCGAGCCACATGTCCGCAAACGAAGGGATGGAAGCAAAGCCTCCAGACAACGAACCGCCCGTCCGCGAGTTGTTGGCGTAGGACGCGGTTTTGCCTCCTTTTGCCAAGACAAAAGGAGGGCCCGCGGCAGGCGGACACCCTGTAAACAAACATCATCGGTGGGTTTCGTACCTCAACCCACCCTACAACCCAAACGTGCAGCAGACCCTCAACATGCAACAATCAACCCATTGGTGGAACACCCTCCCCGACGACTACTACCGCCACACCGTCCCCACCCACCTCGACGCCAAATTCCCCCTCAAGGTCCACGGCTCCGCCGCCATGGACCGCGTCCTGCGCACCGGCCTCGCCGCCATGGTCAGCAGCGCCCTGACCCCGCTGCTGGCCTTCCCGGAAATCCGGCAGCGCGAACTGGACGCCGTCGCCTTCTACGGCGACCTCGCAGCCCTCGGCGACCCGTCCCGCGTATTCCTTGCGCCCCCCGACCATCCGGTCGTGCGCCAGGTCAGCGCCCCGTGGACGGGTTACCGCCCGGCCACCCCGCACCACCACGGCGTCTTCACCAGCGCCTACGAACCCCTGAACCCCGCCGTCCGCGACAGCTACCTTGGCCATGCCGCCAACCGCGAGGTCAGTTTCCAGCACTGGACGCATCCCGGCGGCCCGCGTCCGACCATGATCTTCATCCACGGCTATTTCGCTTCGCCGTACTGGCTGAACAGCCTGATGTTCTCGCTGAAATGGTTCTACGACCAGGGCTTGGATATCGTGCTGGTCACCCAGCCCTTCCACGGCGCGCGCCAGCCGTCGCCCTCGCCGTGGAGCGGCTTCCACTTCCTGGCGCACGGCCTCTGCCACGCCAACGAAGCCATGTTGCAAAGCGTCTTCGATGTCCGCACCCTGATGAATCACCTCTACCGCACCGGCGTGCCCGCCATCGGCGTCTCCGGCCTCAGCCTGGGCGGCTACATTACCGCGCTGTTGGCCAACGCCGACGAGCGGCTGGCCTTCGCCATCCCCAACTCGCCGATGGTGTCGCCGGTGGACATGCTGCTGGAATGGACGCCCAGCGGCGCGCTGCTGCGGAAGATGATTCCCGCCAGCGGTCTGGGCGTCGCCGACTTCCGCCGCCTGCTGGCCATCCACTCGCCGCTGACCTGGCAACCGGTCATTGACCCGCATCGCCTCCTGGTGATCGGCGGGGCAGGGGACCGTTTCACCGCTCCGCGCTATGTGCAGCTCCTGCACAAGCATTGGACAAGGAGCCGCATGCACTGGTTCCCGGGTAACCATGTGTTACATCTGCAGCAAAGACGCTATCTGCGCCTGATGCGGGACTTTATCGGGCAGTCGCTCGGTGATATGGTTGCCCAAAACCCAGAATAACCTGAACAGGATCACAATAAATGAGCAACGCCAACGAACGCGCGACGCAGGTCCATTGCCTGCTGCACTGGGAAAAGCATACCCCCGACAATGTTTACCTGACCCAGCCTTGCGGTAACGGGGTCGTCAAGACATACACGTGGAAGCAGGTTGGCGATGAAGTCCGCCGCATGGCCGCGTATCTGCAATCGCTGAACCTGCCGCCGAAAAGCAACATCGGCCTGCTGGGCCGTAATTCCGCGCACTGGATCATGGCCGACCTCGCCATCTGGATGGCGGGGCATGTCACCGTGCCGCTGTACCCGACCCTGAACGGCGAGACCTTCAGCTACATTCTGGAGCACAGCGACACCGCGCTACTGATGCTCGGCAAGATGGACGGCAAGGCCGACGGCTGGAAGGAGATCGCGCCGGTGCTGCCGGAAGGCTTGCCCATCATCGGCATGCCGCTGTCGCCGAAGCTGAACGTGCCGCAGTGGGATGACATCATCGCCCAGACCGCGCCGCTGACCAATCCCGAGCTGCCCGATCCCGACAGCCTGGCCACCATCGTCTACACGTCCGGCAGCACCGGCCGTCCCAAGGGCGTCATGCACAGCTTCCGCACCATGATCGTCATCATCAACGGCATGGAGTCGATCTGGGGCTTCAGCAACAAGGAACGCATGCTCTCTTACCTGCCGCTGGCGCATGTTGCCGAGCGCGCGGCGGTGGAAACCACCTCGCTCTATTTCGGCTTCCAGGTCTTCTTCTCCGAAGGACTGGATACCTTCCAGCAGGACTTGCAGCGCGCCCAGCCCACCATCTTCTTCTCGGTGCCGCGCCTGTGGACCAAGTTCTACCTGGGCGTGCATGAAAAGCTGCCCGCCAAGAAGCAGAAGATCCTTTTCAATATCCCCATCCTTGGCAGCCTGGTGAAAAAGAAAGTGCTGAAGCAGCTGGGCATGGACCAGGTTCGCGCGGCGCTGACCGGTTCCGCGCCGCTGCCGCCGAACATCATCGCCTGGTACCGCGATCTCGGCCTGGAACTGCTGGATGTCTACGGCATGTCCGAAAACTTCGCCTATTCCCATGCCAGCAAGCCGGGGGAAATGCGTGTCGGCTATGTCGGTTCGGTGAATCCCGGCGTTGAGCACCGTATTGCCGAGAACGGCGAGGTGCAGGTGAAGAGCCCCGGCCAGATGCTGGGCTACTACAAGATGCCGGGCAAGATGGACGAGGAAATGACCGCGGACGGCTACTTCATGACCGGAGATCGCGGCGAGATCGACGAGCGCGGCCGCCTGCGCATCACCGGCCGGGTGAAGGAACTGTTCAAGACCAGCAAGGGCAAGTACGTGGCGCCGGTGCCGATCGAGAACAAGCTCAACAACCATCCCAAGGTGGAAGTGGTGTGCGTCACCGGCCCCAGCGAACCGCAACCCTTCGGCCTGCTGATGCTGTCGCTGGACGCCATCAAGGAGCTGGAGCGTGGCGAAATCGACAAGGAAACCCTGACCCGCGAATTTCACAGCCTGCTGGAAGAAGTGAATCAGTCACTGGAAGATCATGAGGCCATGGATTACGTGGTGGTGGTGAAGGACCAGTGGACCATGGAGAACGGCTTCCTGACGCCGACCATGAAGATCAAGCGCAATGTCATCGAAGAGCGGTACATGCCCAATGCCGGTCACTGGGTGACACGCAAGCAAAAGGTGATCTGGGAGGATTGATACTCCGCCTCAAAAGGGACGACAGGGGTCCGGCATCTGCCATAATCCTGTCGTCCCCGTCCTTCCGAGACTGTCCTTGATTTCCCGCGATACGCGCGCCGCCCTCTGGGCCATTCCCTTCATCTACTTCCTGCTGGTTGCCGCCGAATTCGTGGCGATGACCCATGTCGCCTTCGTGCTCACCCGTCAGGGATTCAGCGCCACCGCCGTCGGTTTTGTCGCCACGCTGATGTGGCTGGGCATTTTCTGCGGCTCGCTGCTCGCCTCCCATGTCACGCCGCGCTTTGGCCGCGAGCGGGTATTCAGGCGGTCGGTGCAGGCGCTGGTGCTGTGCTTCGGGCTGATTGCGCTGGCGCAAGGGTACTGGCCGTGGGCCTTGCTGGGCTGGCTGCTGGGCGTGGTGGTGGGGGTCATCTGGGTGACGGGGGAGGCCTGGCTGGCCGAGATCGCACCGCCGGACCGGCGCGGTTTCTACGTCGGCCTGTTCGAGACTTGTGTCGGCATCGGCATGATGACCGGGCCGGTGCTGCTGGCGCTGATCGACCGTGTTGGCGGACCGCCATTCTGGGTAGCTTTCGGCATGGGCCTGGCGACGTTGGCCGCCGGTCGCTGGCTGCCGCACGTCGCCCCGGCGGGTGAGTGTTTGGAAACGACATCCGAAAACGCCTCCGACACCCCTTGGAAAGGCCTGGTGGCCGGCATCGCCGGGGTGTCGCTGATCAGCGGCCTGCTGGAAAGCGGCAGCGCCTCGATGCTGCCCGGCCTCAGCCTGCGCTTGGGTTTCTCCGTGCAGGAAGCCGCCTGGCTCGGAGCCGTGATCGGGGCGGGCAGCGCCTTGCTGCAAACCCCGGCGGGACATCTCAGCGACCGCTGGGGCCTGTTCCGCATCGAAACCGCCTGCTGGAGCCTGCTGACACTGGTATCGGCCGGGTTATGGGCCTGGGGCGCGCAGCTGTGGTGGATGCTGTGGCTGACCGGCTTTGTCTTTGGCGGCATGGGCGGGGTGATCTACACGCTGGCGATGGTCGAACTGGGGCACAAGCTGCAGGGCAAGGCGCTGGTGCGCGCGACCTCGGTGCTGGTGGTCTGCTATACGGCGGGCAGTGCGTCGGGGCCGGTCATGGGCGGCTGGTTGTTCGACCGGGGCGGTCTGGCCTGGCTGGCGGTTGGCTTGGGAACAACGGCCGTCATGGGGTTGGGCGTGAACGTGTGGCGCGGAGTCCGGGAGTAGGGGCGCAAGGCATGCACCCCTCCGGACAGCCGCTGCTTGTCAGGCCAAGCCGCTCAGTTTCACCAGGCGCGTCGTCGCCTCGCTCTGGTTCATGGTGTAGAAGTGGAAAGCCGGGGCGCCGCCCTGGATCAGCTCCTCGATCAGCCGCGCCACCACGGTTTCGCCCAATGCCTTGATGCTGGCGCTGTCGTCGCCGTAGGCCAGCAGCTGCTTGCGCAGCCAGCGCGGAATGTCCGCGCCGCAGCTGTCCGAGAACCGGATCAGGTTGGAGGCGTTGGTGATGGGCATGATGCCGGGAATGACCGGAATGGTCACCCCTGCACGCGCCAGCCGGTCCATGAAGTGCCAGTAGGCGTCGGCGTTGAAGAAGAACTGGGTGATGGCGCTGTCCGCCCCGGCCTGCGCCTTGGCGATGAAGTTGCGCAGGTCTGCTTCGTAACTGTCAGCCTGGGGATGCATCTCCGGATAGGCCGCCACTTCAATGTGGAAATGGTCGCCGCTGTGCTCGCGCACAAAGGCCACCAGATCGCGGGCATAGGGCAGTTCGCCCAGCGTCATCTGCCCGGAGGGCAGGTCGCCGCGCAAGGCCACCAGGCGGTTGATGCCCTTGGCCTTGTAACCGTCCAGCAGGCCGGCCAGTGCGGCCTTGGAGTCGCCGATGCAGGAGAGGTGGGGGGCGATCGGCGCGGGACCGATGGCCTGCAGGTCGAACACCGTGCTCAGCGTGCGTTCGCGGGTGGAGCCGCCCGCACCGTAGGTCACGGAAAAATACTGGGGGTTCAGCGCCGACAGTTGCTGGTGCACGGTCAGCAGTTTCTCCGCTCCTTCGGGCGTCTTCGGCGGGAAGAACTCGAAGGAAATGGGAATGTTTCTGGACATGATGGAATCCTGGGCAAGCGGGCCGCCGCGCTTGGCGGCCCGCTTCCGTCTGTAGCTTAGTACTTGTACGTATCCGGCTTGTACGGTCCGTCCACATTCACGCCGATGTACTCGGCCTGGGTCGGGGTCAGGCGCGTCAGCACGCCGCCGAAACCGGCGACCATGGCGGCGGCCACTTCCTCGTCCAGTTTCTTCGGCAGCACTTCCACCTTCAGCATCCCGGCCTTGACGGCGTCGGAGTGGTTGGCGAACTTCTGCTCGTAAAGGTACATCTGCGCCAGCACCTGGTTGGCGAAGGAGCCGTCCATGATGCGCGACGGGTGGCCGGTGGCGTTGCCCAGGTTGACCAGGCGGCCTTCGGACAGCAGCAGCAGGTAATTCGGGCTGGACGGGTCCAGCTTCGAATTCGGCGAAGTGCGGTAAACCTTGTGCACCTGCGGCTTCACTTCTTCCCACAGCCAGTTTTCACGCATGTAGGCGGTGTCGATTTCGGTGTCGAAGTGGCCGATGTTGCAGACCACCGCGCCGTTCTTCAACGCGCCCAGCATGGCGGCGTCGCAGACATTGGTGTTGCCGGTGGTGGTCACCAGCAGGTCGGTTTCACCCAGCAGGCGGGTGTCGATGTCGGCGGCCTTGCCGGTGTTGATGCCGTTCAGGTACGGCGACACCACTTCATAGCCGTCCATGCAGGCCTGCATGGCGCAGATCGGGTCGACTTCGGTAACGCGCACGATCATGCCTTCCTGACGCAACGACTGCGCGGAGCCCTTGCCCACGTCGCCATAGCCGATCACCAGCGCGCGGCGTCCGGCCATCAGCATGTCGGTGCCGCGCTTGATGGCGTCGTTCAGCGAGTGGCGGCAGCCGTACTTGTTGTCGTTCTTCGATTTGGTGACCGAGTCGTTGACGTTGATGGCCGGGACCTTCAGCGTGCCTTTCTTCCACATTTCGATCAGGCGGTGCACGCCGGTGGTGGTTTCCTCGGTGATGCCGTGGATGCGGTCCAGCATCTGCGGATACTTTTCGTGGACGATCCAGGTCACGTCGCCGCCGTCATCCAGGATCATGTTGGCGTCCCAAGGCTGGCCATCTTTCAGCACAGTCTGCTCGATGCACCACCAGAATTCTTCCTCGGTTTCCCCCTTCCAGGCGAACACGGGAATACCGGCGGCGGCAATGGCGGCGGCGGCCTGGTCCTGCGTGGAGAAGATGTTGCACGAAGACCAGCGCACTTCCGCGCCCAGTTCCACCAGCGTCTCGATCAGCACGGCGGTCTGGATGGTCATGTGGATGCAGCCGATGATCTTGGCGCCGGCCAGCGGCTTGGCGGCAGCATACTTGCGGCGCAAGCCCATCAGGGCGGGCATTTCGGCTTCGGCGAGGATGATTTCCTTGCGGCCCCAGTCGGCCAGGGCAATATCGGCAACCTTGTAGTCGCCAACGGTTGTCATAGTCATGACAAGACTCCATTGAGGTAGAGGCGGGTGTCGTTGGCAACTGTATGAAGTGATTCGCCGAGCCTGGCAGCCTTTGCAGCGGCTGTTGCAGCACCCCTCGGGAACGGTGGAGAGTTTAGCGTAGGGGGAAGGGGTGACGCAATGGCGGAAGGGTGGAAGCCCTCCCCGGGCGGGGAGGGCCGGATGCGGCCTGGGCTTAGAAGTGGAACTCGCCGCCGACCATCAATCCATCATACAGGTCGACATTCTTGCGCTTGTCATAGTCGGCCTGGTTGTTGCGGTAACCGGCATAACCGGTCAGCTGGTCGCTGAAGGCGTATTCGCCGCGCAGTTCGAATTCCTGGTAGTTCTTCATGTCACCGAAGGACAGGACATTCGGTGCAAAGTACAGCGACCCGGCGATGCTGACCTTGCGGTTGGCGGGCGGGGTGAAACGCAGTCCGCCGCCGACAGCGACGGCGGTGCCGTCTTCCAGAACGTCATGCTGCTGGAACACGGCCTTGCCGCCGATGATGGCGTCCAAATCGTTGCTCAGTTTTTGCGTCAGGTTGATGCCGCCGGTAAAGGTGTTGCCCAGATCCTTGACATGCACCCAGGCGAAATCCGCAGTGTAGTTCTTGGCAAAACCGTGGCTATAGTTCAGGCGCAGGGCGTCATTGTTCAAGTCGAGCGACAGCGAATCCGCAAAAACGGGGCTGGCGATCAGGGTGACGAGGGCAAGAAGCTTGGCTTTCATGCGGTTCTCCAGAAGTTTCAGAAAAGTTACCCTGCCTTTATAGCGGCTTCGGGGTCTCATGGCTGTAATGTTTGGTTACAGGTTTGTGCCTGCCGTGCAATAGTTCACGGAGCCGGGACGAGCGTTTGACAAGCCCGGAGGCTCCCGCCTAGTATGGCTTGCAAGAACTAGAAAAAGTCTCCTGAGAATCCCGATATGGAATATCGCCGCCCGCCGGTGATCAAGTCGTACCTGCTGGGCATCTGCCTGGCTTTCGGCGTTTCCGCATCGACGCTGGCCGGGCCGGACGAGTCCGAGATCAAGGCCGCCTTCATTTACAATTTCGCCAAATTTGTGGAGTGGCCCGCCGAGTCCTTCGAGCGGGCCGACTCTCCCATTGACCTTTGCCTGAGCGGCCATGACAGCGTCGAAGCGGAACTGCGGCAGCTGGAAGGCCGCGAGGCCCAGGGTCGCAAGCTGCATGTCCGGACACTGGCGGGCGGTGAGGACCGCAGCGGTTGCAAGATCCTGTATCTGGCCGGGCCCGATAATCCGCAGCAAAGCGCGCTGTTGCAGGCGCTGGGCAACGATGCCGTGCTGACCGTGGCTGACCGGCGCGATTTCGGGCGGCAAGGCGGCATCATCAGCCTTTTTGTCGAGGGCAGCCGGGTCCAGTTTGCCGTGAACCTGGCGCCGGCGCAGTCGCGGGGGCTGAAATTCAGCGCCCGTCTCCTTCAACTGGCCCGCGTGCCGCGATGAGGGAGGCTGCATGAACCGTCTGACCCAGCTCCCCCTTCACCAGAAGCTCCGTCGCATCCTGCTGTGGAGCGCCGGCTCGTCCTTGCTGCTGGCCTGGCTGGCCTTCGCCGTCATTTCCGTGGTCAAGCTGCACGGCGACACTCATCTGCGCCTGTCGACGCTGGCGCATATCACGACCTACAACACGCAGGCGGCGCTCACTTTCAACGACACCCAGGAAACCGCCAATGTGCTGGGCTCGCTGCAGAGCGACGCCAGCCTGGTCTATGCCTGTGTCCTGAAAACCGGCGGCATTCCCTTCGCCGAATGGTCGCGTCAGCCGGTCAAGACGCCCTTGTCCCGCTGTACCGACCGGCCGGACAACCGTAATGACTGGCTGGCCGGGCAGGTGCATCTGCGCGAGCCGATCCTGCTGGAAAACGAACAGATCGGCTACCTGCACCTGGATGCCGATATCCGGCCCGTCTGGCGCGAATTGGGCGTCTACATGACCATCCTGGCGCTGCTGGCCTTGCTGGCGCTGGTGTTGGCGGCGCTGCTGGGGTTGCGGCTGGGAGCGGTGGTGACGGGGCCGATCCTGGACCTGGCGCGCACGGCCGAGGAAGTGTCCAGTCAGAAGAATTACGCCCTGCGGGCCGTATTCAGCGGCAATGATGAGGTTGGCCATCTGGTCGATTGCTTCAACGAAATGCTGGAGCAGATCGAGGCGCGCGACCATGAACTGAAGTTGCACCGCGAGGGGCTGGAACAGCTGGTGGCGCAACGGACCGACGAATTGAAGCACGCCAAGGAAGCGGCCGAAACGGCCAGTCGCGCCAAATCGCAGTTCCTGGCGACCATGAGCCACGAAATCCGCACGCCGATGAACGGCATGCTGGGGATGTCCGAGTTGTTGCTGGGCACCCGGCTGGACAGCACCCAGCGCCGCTATGTCGAAACCATTTACGGCTGCGGCGAGGCGTTGCTGGCCATTCTCAACGACATTCTGGACTTCTCGAAGATCGAGGCCGGACATCTGGTGCTGGAGTCGCTGGATTTCGATCCGGTGCAGGTGGTGGACGATGTCGTCAGCCTGCTGGGCGAACCTGCGCACCGCAAGGGACTGGTGCTGGTGCGTGAAGTCATGCCCGACGTGCCGCACCGGTTGGCGGGAGATCCCAACCGTTTGCGGCAGATCCTGATCAACCTGGTCAGCAATGCCCTGAAGTTCACCGAGCACGGGCAGATCACCCTGTCGCTGACAGCTCCGGAAGGACGCCTGCCAACCCTGGAATTCCAGGTGCGCGATACCGGCATCGGGATCAACGAGAAAATGCAGGCGCAACTGTTCCAGCCCTTCGTTCAGGCCGACAGCTCGCACGCCCGCCGTTACGGCGGCACCGGTCTGGGGCTGGCGATCGTGCGGCAACTGGTGGAAATGATGGACGGCACCATCCGCCTCACCAGTCATGAAGGCGAGGGCAGCGTGTTCACCATCCGCGTCAGGCTGGCGCCGCCGCAATCGGATGCGCCGCTGATTGATCCGCACTCCAGCAGCGGCCGCTTCATTGCCTACGAGCCGGCGGAACAGTTCAAGGGCTACAAGCTGCTGCTGGCCGAGGATACGCCGACGAACCAGGAAGTGATGCGGGCCATGCTGGGCGGCATGGGTTGCGAGGTGGACGTGGTGTCCAACGGTCGCGAAGCGCTGCAGGCCATGCAGCGTCATCGCTACGATCTGGTGCTGATGGATTGCCAGATGCCGGAAATGGATGGTTTTGAAGCCACGCGCCTGTATCGCGCCTTCGAGCAGGATCGCGGCATGGCCCCGTTGCCCATTCTGGCGGTTACCGCCAGCGTCCTGGCTGAAGAGCGCATGGCCTGCCTGGAATCCGGCATGAATGACATCCTGGCCAAACCGTTCAAGCGCCATGAACTGCGCACGTTGCTGGATCAGTGGCTGCGTCCGCCTGCTGCCCGGAAGCTGCGGAAATGAAACGGTTAAAGGCGAGACGCGGGGTCTGCCGGGCCTCCGTCCTGTTGCTGGCCTTGTCAGCCGGTTCCGTGCGGGCTGAGGAGGTCTCCTCGCTATTCGATTTGTCACTGGAGTCCCTGATGGAACTTCAGGTGTCGGTGGCTTCCCCCTTTGAAAGCAATGTCGCCACGACGGCCGCCTCGGTCTCGGTCCTGCGTCCCGCCGATTGGGAGCGCCGGGGCGCCCGCACGGTTGAAGAGGCGCTGGAGCAGATTCCCTCCGTAGCGACGTACGCCTCGCTGAATTCCGCACGGATGGTGGCGGTGCGCGGCTACGCCAACGAGATATCCGTCCGCGGGCTGGCCACGCAGCTGGACGGTGTGCCGCTCAACAACTACAGCTACGCCACCAGCGCCTATGACCTGCCGTTCCTGTCGCCAGCCCTGTTGGGCGGCATCGAAATGATTCGCGGTCCGGGCAGTACGCTTTATGGTACTGATGCCTTTCACGGCGTTCTGGCGCTGACTACCGGACCGGATACCGGCCCCGGCGGTTTGGCGCGCCTCGCGGCCGGCAGTTATGGCGACGGCGTGGCGGCGGTGAATGGCTTTCACGCGGCGGGCGGAGCCACGCTTCGGGGCGGGGCGGCGCTGACCCGGCATGGCGATCGTTCACTGGACTACACCTACCACGACCCGGCCTCGGGGCAGCCCGCCACGGGTGAACGCCGGGATGCCGAAAACGATCATGCCGCCTATCTTCATGCGGATTTCGGCGATCGCGAGGAGAAGGGCGGTCTCCTGAAAATCAACCTGTTCGCCGATGACTATCAAAGCAGCCGCTTCCCGGGCGTGGGCAGGCAGTTTTATCCGCCGCTGCAGCAGAAGATGGCCTTGCAGAGCCTGAGCCTGGCGGCGGATCGCGATACCGGCGACCAGAAATCCTCGTTCGGCATGCTGGGCCTGTCCTGGCAGCGGCGGCTGGGTGAGTCCCTGGCGCTGGAGCTGGATGCCTGGCACTGGCAAGCCGAGCAGACCTGGCATTTTGATTTCACGGCCTACCCCACCAGCTTCATGACCACCGGCGGTACGGTCCAGGCGTGTCGCACCAGCCTGACCCAGGCGAATGTGCTGCCCACATTCTGTCCGCACGATATTTATCAGGGCACCCGCGACCAACGCACCGGGGTCAAGGTCATGCTGACCGAGGAGGACCGCCGGGCGATGACGGTATGGGCCGTCGGGGTCGGTAAGGACTGGCAGCGGGTGGACGATGCCTTCGTGCAACGCATCGGTGTCGGCGGTCAGCCCTATGTGGATATCCATACCCCGTTCAGCGGCACCGGACGTCAGATCAACTACCTGTTTGTCCATGCCCGCAGTGCGCTTGGCGAGCGCTTGAGCGCGGTTTACGGGGCCCGCGTCGATCAGTACTCCGATGCCGGTACAGCGACCTCGCCGCGGCTGGGGCTGGTTTGGCAGGGCGGCATCCATTGGGCGGGCAAGCTGCTCTACAACGAGGCGTTCCGGGCGCCCAGCGCGGCGGAGCGTTACGGCTCCGGTCCCGGTTCGCAGCAGATGGCGAATCTGGACATCCAGCCGGAGACCATCCGTACGCTGGAGTGGATCTGGCAGTATTACCGCACCGGCCAGGATACCGAACTGACGCTGTATCGCAGCCGCTGGGAAGACGGCATCGTCCTGAATCCGGTCACGCAGACGGTCAGCCAGTACCAGAATACCGGCGTGAATCAGGCCTGGGGCATCGAGCTGAGCCACAGCCGTCACTGGCGCGACTGGAACTTCGGCGGCAACGTGTCGTACACCCGCAGCCGGAACAACAATACCGGCCTGGAATACGCCGCCTTTCCCCGCTACCTGTTGAACCTGACCGCCGGCCGTGATTGGGAGCGCTGGCAATGCCAGCTGGTGCAGCGTATCCAGCTGGACCGGACGATGACGGACAGCCTGGCGAACCTGCCGGTACAGGATGCACCGGACTACTGGCGCACCGACCTGCATCTGGAGCGCCGTTTTGACCGCCACCGCGTTTGGCTGGATATTCGCAACCTGTTTGACCGCCAGAATATCGTGCCGTCGCTTTATAACGCCGAAGGCGGCATTCCCGATGAGGGGCTGAGCGCCCGTCTGGGCAGCGAATGGCAGTGGTAACGCCGCGCCGTTTCCGGTTTAGAATCCGCGCCTTTCCGCGTTGACGAGTCCGTCCGATGAATCACCCCCTGGAACTGGAACAAAGCCTGCGCCGGACCCTGATGTCCGCCCGGCTGGAAGCCCTGGATCTGCCCGGCCTGCCGGAAATCCGGTTATGGCTGCTGAATCCGGATTATCCCCGCACCCCGATGTCGCCGGAGGAAATGCAGGCGATCTGGCAAGAGCCCGCGTACTGGATATTCTGCTGGGCCTCGGGGCTGGCGATGGCGCGCTGGATTCTGGATCACCCGGAAACGGTGCGCGGCAAGCGCGTGCTGGATTTCGGCGCGGGTTCGGGCGTGGTTGGCGTGGCGGCGGCCATGGCCGGTGCGGCGGAAGTGATTGCCTGTGATATTGATCCGCTGGCGTTGTCGGCCTGTCAGGCGAATGCCGCGTTGAACGGCGTTTCCTTCACGCTGCTGGATGACTTCTTTGCCCTCGCCGAGCCTGTCGACGTGCTGTTGGCGGCGGATGTGCTCTACGACTTGTCCAACCGCTTTTTCCTGGATGAGTTTCTCGCCCGGGCCAGACAGGTGCTGGTCGCGGATTCGCGCGTGAAAAACTTCGACCATCCGGCCTATGAACCGCGGGGCGAAATAAGCGCCACCACGTGGCCGGACCTGGACGAATTCGATGAATTCCGTACCGTGCGCTTCTATGCCAGTCGCTAGTCTCCCAATGCTTCGCACCATACTGGTGCAAATTGGGATTTCCGGGTGCATTCTGTCACGAATGGCGCGACAGCCGCGCCGACTCGGTGTATAAATTCGCCTTTTGGCAAACCCCTCGCCATTTTGTCCCCCGATTCAAGCAACCATAGAGGTCTGGAACCATGAAAATGGTCACTGCGGTAATTAAGCCCTTCAAGCTGGATGATGTCCGTGAAGCCCTGTCCGAAATCGGCGTCACCGGCCTGACCGTCACCGAGGTCAAGGGTTTCGGCCGCCAGAAGGGTCACACCGAACTGTATCGCGGTGCGGAATACGTCGTTGATTTCGTGCCCAAAGTCCGTCTGGACCTGGCGGTGAAGGATGCGGATCTGGATCAGGTGATTGACGTGATCTGCCGCGTCGCCGGCACCGGCAAGATTGGCGATGGCAAGATTTTCGTGACCGCGCTGGAGCAGGTCGTCCGCATCCGGACGGGCGAAACCAACGAATCCGCGATCTGACCGGGAGAGTTGCCGATGCTTTCCCGTCGCTCGCTGGCCGCGACCCTGCTGATGCTGTCGCCGGCCGCCTTTGCGGATACCGCGCCCGCGCTTAACGGCGGCAATACCGCCTGGATTCTCACCGCGACCGCGCTGGTGCTGTTCATGACCCTGCCGGGTCTGGCGCTGTTCTATGGCGGCCTGGTGCGCACCAAGAACGTGCTCTCGATCCTGATGTCCTGTTTCGCCATTGCCTCGTCGGTCAGCCTGCTGTGGCTGATCGCCCTGTATTCCCTGACCTTCACCAGCGGCGGCGACGCCAATGACTGGATCGGCGGCGCTACCCGGCTGATGATGGCGGGCATGGGCAAGGAGTCGATGACCGGCGATATTCCGGAAGTGGTGTTCGCCGCCTTCCAGATGACCTTTGCGATCATTACTCCCGCCCTGATCATCGGTGCCTTCGCCGAGCGCATGAAGTTCTCGGCGATGCTGATCTTCAGCGTGCTGTGGACCATTGCGGTGTATGTGCCGGTGGCCCACTGGGTGTGGGGCGGGGGATATTTCTTCCGCAACGGCCTGATTGATTTTGCGGGCGGTACGGTGGTGCACATCACGGCGGGCGTCAGCGCGCTGGTAGCGGCGCTGGTGCTGGGTACGCGCAAGGGCTTCGGCAAGGTCGGCATGCCGCCGCACAACCTGACCATGACCGTCACTGGCGCGGGCATGCTCTGGGTGGGCTGGTACGGCTTCAACGCCGGCTCCGCGCTGGCAGCCAACGGTGCGGCGGGCATGGCGCTGATGGTGACGCATATCGCCGCCTCCGCCGGAGCGCTGACCTGGATGACCTGTGAGTGGGTGAAGTTCGGCAAGCCCTCAGTGCTGGGGATTGTGACCGGCATGGTGGCGGGTCTGGGCACCATCACCGGTGCGGCCGGAGTGACCGGTCCCGGCGGCGCGCTGGTGATCGGCGTGCTGGCGGGCGTCATCTGCTTCCTGATGACCAACCTGATCAAGAAGACGCTGAAGATCGACGATTCGCTGGATGTATTCCCGGTGCACGGCGTCGGCGGCATTCTCGGGACTTTCCTGGCGGGCATTTTTTGCAGCCCGAACCTGGGCGTGTTCTCCGGGCTCGGCTTCGCGGCCGGTCATGCCAGCATCGGCAGCCAGCTTGGCATCCAGGTGCTGGGTATTGTCGTGATCGGCGGTTATTCCGCCGTGCTGACCTGGGTGTTGCTGAAAGTGACCGGCGCCATGACCGGCGGCCTGCGCGTGACCTCGGATGAGGAACGGGAAGGTCTGGATCTGGTGTTGCACGAAGAGCGGGGTTACGACCTCAACTGAGGTCAGGCCCGGTTCAGGAAAACGCCGTCCTTGTGACGGCGTTTTTTATGGGCTGCGTTCAGACCGCCAGCCACCGGCTGAGCGCGGCGGTCAGCGCCGAGATGGTGATGGGCTTGCTGAGGTAGGCGTCCATGCCCGCGCTGAGGCAACGGTCGGCGTCGCCGCGCATGGCGTTGGCGGTCAGCGCCACGATCGGCAGCGGCGTCATGCCCCGCTCCCGTTCAATTTCCCGCCAACGCTTCGTGGCCTCGAAGCCATCCAGCACCGGCATCTGGCAATCCATCAGGATCAGATCCCAGCGGCTGTCCTCTTCCAGCCGGGCCAACGCCTCTTCCCCGTTGCGGCAGGTCCGGGCCTTGATACCCAGTTTTTTCAACATCGCCACCACCACCTGCTGGTTCACGGGATTGTCTTCCACCACCAGCACGCGGGCATCGGGGCGCAGGGCTTTGGCGCCCGCAGCGGCAGACTCTTCGGCGGAGGAGTTATGGCTTTGCGGCAGCGGGAAGTCCAGGTCGAACCAGAAGTGTGCGCCTTGCTCGGGCTCACTGTAGCAATGGATTTCCCCGCCCATCAGCGAAATCAGGTGACGGCAGATGGTCAGGCCGAGGCCGGTGCCCCCGTAGCGCCGGGTGGTGGAGTTGTCGGCCTGCATGAACGGCTTGAAGATGTTGGACTGCTGGTCGAGTGAAAGCCCGATGCCGGTATCAATGACGTGGAAATGCAGGCGAACGGATTCGGCGCACAGGTCGCTGACGGTAATGCTGAGGGTGACGCTGCCGATATCGGTGAACTTGATGGCGTTGCTGATCAGGTTCAGCAGTACCTGTTTGACCCGGTCCGCGTCACCGATAATGACCTCGGGCAGGTCGCTGGGCAGGCCGGAGTCCAGATCAATATCCTTCTGCGCCGCAATCGGTTGCAGCAATGACAGAATTTCGCCAATCAGGTCGCGGATGCGGAAGGGATGGTGCTCGATCGGGAATTTCCCGGCTTCAATCCGCGACAGGTCCAGGATGTCATTGAGGATTTTCAGCAGCGTCCCGGCTGAACTTTGCAGGGTGCGGGCGTATTCGGCCTGCTCGGGGTTAAGCGGGGTTTCCTGCAGCAGGTTGGCCATGCCCACCACGCCGTTCATCGGCGTGCGGATCTCGTGGCTCATCGTGGCGAGGAAGTCGCTCTTGGCGCGGCTGGCTTTTTCGGCTTCATCCTTGGCCAGTCGCAGCGCTTCTTCGGCGTTACGGCGGTCGGTGATGTCATCAATGGTGCCCGCCATGCCCGAGCCATGAGAGGCGTCCTCATGCACGCGGACCAACCGGATCTGCACCCAGCTGTCGCTGTCTTCGGCCAGCCGGAACTCGCCGCTGGCCGGGTTTTCATTGCGCAGCGCTTCTTGCCACAGTTTTTCCAGCGCTGGCCGGTCGGTTTCGGTCAGGATGGCCGACAGCCGGATGTCGAGTTTGCTGATGCCGGCAATATGCTGGAATGTCGGATTGGCCCAGACGATTTCGGCATTCTCGTCGCACAGGAATACGCCGGAGGGCACGGCGTCGCTGAGGGCGTTGCGCAGCGACAGGTTCCGGTTGAGCGCGGTGCGGATATTCCGGGTGCTGAACAGCCAGATGGCGTCGACCAGCGCGCCGGTCAGCCAGATCAGGACCAGCCAGAAGGCGATACGCTTGTTGAGGTCATGGGTTTCCCGGTAGAGCCAGGACTTGCGGCTGAGGATATGCACCTGCCAGCCGTAATCGAGCGGGGTCTGGTAGTCGGACCAGTTTTCAGCCGCGGGAAGCCGCTGGATCGGCGTGTTGGCGCTCAGGTCGAGCAGGCTTTTGACACCGTGCCGCCGCTCCTGTTCCGCCTGGACCAGCGATGCCGCGTCGGGGTGGGCCAGCATATGCGAGCCATAAGTCAGGTAAACGGTTTCCTGCTGGGGAGTGCTCAGGGACCGGACCAGGCTGTCGAGCTGCGGCAGCACCATGTCCACCGAAACCACGCCCAGCACCGGGTGGGGAGCGGGAGGGAAGGATTTGCCGCAGGACAGATAGACCAGGCCATTGTCCCAGTACGGCGGCGTACAGCGCAGCCGGCCGTTGCCGGTCATGAACAGCCGGTACCATTCCTGGTCGGTATATTGGTAGAGCGGCGTCATCCACTCCCGCGTAATCCGGGGAACGCCGGTTTCATCGTAATGGACATAAGGGCCGTAGCCGTCAGGAAATCCCGGCACCACACCGGGCCGATGCCACAGGCCCATGCCATAAACCTGTTGCGGCGGCGAGGCGCTCAGCAGCTTGACCAGCAAGCTTTCGGTTTGCGCCGGATCGCCCGGTTTTTCACCGGCCAGGGCCGCCAGGCTGTGCACCTGCTGGTGGACCAGCGCAAAGCGCACCGCCAGTTCGCCTTCAACTTGCCGGGCGATATCCTGGCGGTGACGGGCCACTTGCTGTTTCTGGCGTTCAATTTCAGGCTGGTAAGCGAGAATGACCGCGATGGTCGCCGAAAGGCAAAGACCCGCCAGCACCAGTCCGGTCGTACTTCGGGGGTATTGGTGCAGCAGGCGGGTGGTTAGCCTCACAATTGCATCCGGCAGTTAGGCGTAGATATGCGCATGCTAAGCGTAAATCCGCCGGCTGTCACTTGCAGGCCTGACAAAGTCAGTATTCGGTCAGCCAATCAGGCCCAGTTCCGCCAGGAACAGATAGATCGCGATCAGGGCCGCCTTGCGGGGGAAACGGTGATCCAGATTGGGTGAAGTCAGGCGTATGCCGCGCGGGAAGGGCGGATACGCGATATCCCAGTGGTGACCGTGCAGCATGGCCAGCTGGGTCGCCATCGGTATGTTCAGCCGCGCCTGTTCCTGCGTCACCTGCATGTCATTGTTGCCATCATAGCGGGACAGGTTGATGCAGTCGGCCATTTGGAACGTCGGCACCTCCAGCGGTGTGGTGGCGCCGGTGAATGAAATGACCGGGATATTCATGTCGTCGAGATGACGGCCCCAGGCCTTGAGGAACTCGCTGCGGACGGCGGTGGTCAGGCTGCCGATGCCGCCCTTGACGTCGTATTCGCCCAACCGCCGCAACGAGCCCTTGCGGGTGACGCCGGGCGCCAGCAATTGCAGCAGGTCATGCAGACGCTCGGTGACGGCGTCGGTGTCGAGGTTGCGGATCAGTTCGTGGAAGTTGTCGGCCATGTAGGAACCGCCGATGGCTCCCGCCCAGGTAACGACACAGCGCACCCGCGACCCCAGGATATCAGGCTTGTGTGCCAGCGCGGTCAGGATATCGGGGGCGCCCTTGCTGTACCCCATCAGGAAGACATCCTCGGGCGCGGGCCCGTGGCGCAGCCGGTCGCTGGCCGGGCCGGGATCGGACTGGAAGCCGCGACCCTCGGTAACCGCCCGCAGGATATCCGCGACATTGTCTTCACAGCTGCGCATCGGGTGGGCGTCGGCCTGCAGGATGTTCCAGCCGTATTCCGCCTCCAGCGCCGGAAACTCCTGGGCGAAGGCGTGGGCGGGCAGCATGCCGTTGATAAAGCCGGGACAGAAGACCAGGGTGGTGTCGATGCGGGTGTCGCATTGCGCCGGCGGCATCTCCAACGTCCATTCCTGGCCGAGGTCGCCCTTGAGGAATCGTTCGGCGATACGGCGCGCCGGCGGCCGCCGGTCCTTGCCCAGCCCGAGGGTGCGCGAGGCGGCCTTCAGCGCCTGCCGGTCCTTGACCGCTTCCTGCAGGAACAGATTGCGCCAGCGCCGCCCCATCCAGGCTTTTACCCACGGGTCGGTGACGGTGCGCGCATCCTCGCCGATGCGCTGGCGCAGGGCGGCAATGACGGTGGAATATTCGCCACGGTTTTCCAGGGATTGCAGTTCGCGGGCCAGGTCGCTCAGGGTGTGCGGCATCAGGGGAGTCTCGACGGGGAGGGGATGCCGGACAGCATAGACGCCGCCGCCGGACGCATCTTCAGAATAGGCGACAAGGCTTTGCGGGTTGATGACGACCTGCGTCCGGATCAGGGGGAGCCGAGCAGCAGCTGCCCGAAGGTGTCGCCGGATTCAGTCAGGGCCGATTGCAGCGACTTGACGACGGCGCGGTTGAATTTGCGACCCAGCGGGGATTCCAGGAAGACGACATATTGCTTCAGGTCGGCATCGCTGAGCGGAGCGTAGGTGGTCCGGAGTTCATCCATGGTTTCGGGCTTGACCTGCGCCAGCAATTCGGCGCGGCGATCCGACATTTCCTTGAGGATGGGCGCGATATCGACGTTGTTGCCGGACATGGCGGCGGTCGAAGCCATGCCCCGGAACATGGCGGTCATGACCTGGATCTGGACATCGACCAGCATCTCGGCGGCGTTGGTCGCCTTCATGACGCGGTCGAGCAGTTTCTGCCGGGCCGCGGAGACGACCGGCGGCGCGGCCGGGGGCAGGATGACCGTGGAAAGCCGGTCGCTGCTGGTGATTTCCAGCGCGGTGACGCGCGCACCCAGGGCGGTGTCATGCCAGGCGAGCAGGCGTCGGACATCGTCAGCCGACAGCCGGGCGGCCAGGTCATCCTTCACCGCCTGATCCAGGAATCCGGGGGCGAAGGCGATATCCACCTTGGCGGCCATGCGCCGGGCCAGTTCCGGGGATACTCCGGGCTGGTCGGGGTTGCGCAGTGACTGGCCGACATAGGCGGAAAAATTACGCAGCGCGGCGCGCAGTCCGGACTTGTCCATGAGCTGCGACACCTGCTCCTGTCCGGCGACGGTTGTCACCGGTGCGGCCGCCGCCTGCACCGGGGAGGGCAGGGGCGTCAGGCAGGCAAACAGCACGGTCAGGGCGAAAAGGCGGCGCATGGCGGGACTCCGGATCTTCGCCCTACGATATCAGCCCAGCAGGCCGCTGACTACGTCCGAGCCGTAGAAGGCGGCCAGTTGCTCGCACACCCGGGCTTCGAGGAAGCCGGAGGCGATCATCTCGCCGACGATGACGCGCGCGTGGACCTTGATTTCGGCCATCAGGATCTCGCGGCTGATGCCGATATCGGCCAGGACGGCGCCGGCGTTGCGGCTGCCGTTGCGGGCGAACCAGCCGTCAATGCCGGTCTTGACCTGGGCGCGCACGTAGTCGGTGCGGCGCACATGGTTCCAGGCTTCTTCAACGACATAGGCCATCTGGTCGATATCCTTGTCGCCGAAGTACTGGCGGACCGTCGACAGCGGCAGGACGCGCGCCTTGTGCCACAGCTGCTCGGCGACGCTGTGGATCTGCTTGCCGTCCAGGATGTTCTGGATGGTGCGCTCGCTGCGGCCGACGATGGCCTGGATGTTCTTCTGCAGGTAGCCCTTGACCGCCGAGCCGCCTGCGCCTTCCACCAGCCCCTTGCCCATCTTCATCAGCGAGGACATGCCGGGTACGTTCTTGGTCAGCGGGTTGTGCTGCATGTAGTCGCTGATGGCGTCATAGATCACGTCGGAGAGCAGGCGGCCGTAGACCGGGTTGCCGACGATGGTGTGGATGATGTCGTTGCGCAGCTTGTCGCGGCTGGCGATGTTTTCGACGATGGCGGTGTAGTGCTTGTGCTCGATGATCTGGTGAACGTAGGTGTTTTCGTTGACCGGGCTGTTCCAGATGTCCTTGATGATGGCAACGATTTCCGCGACCAGCGCTGGTGTCGGTTCGCTGTCGAGGACACGTTCCCGCGCCACGGTGAAGACGCGTTCCGCGTCAGTCAGGCTGTTCAGGGGGCGGGCGTCCAGCCAGTCGAGGAAGGCGGCGGCTTCGCGGTCGATGGTGACGTCTAGCGCGTCGCCGGAGAGCTGGGCAAGGATGTGGGCGGCGTGGGCGTCAAGCAGTTTGGCGGCGGTAGCGTGCATGGAGTTCTCCGATCAGGGCTTGGGAGCAAAGGGGTTGGGAGTGGCTTCGGCCTTCTCCAGGAATTTCAGGTACGCCGCCGAGACGATCTGGTCGGCTTCCAGGATCGGCGTGTGACCGATATTGGGCAGGATCAGCGATTCGGAGCGCTTCAGGTTTTTCTTCAGTTCATCGGCGGCGGCGACATCAATGATGGCGTCCTTGTCGCCCCAGACCACCAGGGTGGGGGCTTCAATGCTGCGCACGGCCAGCTGGAAGGTGTCCGGAGTGTACCACTTCATCTGTTCCAGCAAGGTGGCCATCAGCTTCTCGTGCCACTTGATGTGATCCATCTGCACCTTTTCCTGGGCCTCCAGCACTTCTTCCGGAATCAGGGGCGGATCGTACATGGCGTACTTGGTCAGCAGCACCTTCAGGTCGCCGGGCTTGCGCACCAGCAGGTTGGTCAGCTGCTTCGGGTCGCTCATCAACGATTTGCCGTTGTTGGCGTAGACCCCGGCGGAGTCCACCAGCAGCAGGCTGCGCACTTCCAGGAAGTACATGGCGGCATAGAGCGCGGCAATGGCGCCGCCCATGGAGTGTCCGGCCACATGCAGGTTCTTCTCGATGCCCAGGGTGGTGACGAACTTGCGGGTGAATTCCATCTGGTTGGCCAGCTGGAAGTCGAAGGTATCCGGCGCGGCGGTGTCGCCGTGGCCGGGCAGATCCAGCGCATAGACATGGTATTTGCGGGTCAGCTGGTGGGCGACGCGGTTCCAGTTGTCGCGTGAACCGGAGAAGCCGTGAATCAGCAATACCTTCGGTCCGTTGGCCGGACCGCCTTCGCTGTAGGCGGCATTGATGCCGTCCACCATGACCGTGCGGGTTTGCAGGCCCGCCCACGCGCGTTCCTGGGTCAGGATGGAATTGAGCAGGGGCAGGTTCGGGGCGGCCGTGGCGATAGCGGGAGTCGCCATCAGGGCCAGGGGCAGCAGGCAGGCTGCCAGGGTTTTTGTGATTCGCATCGTTGTTGTCTTCCGGGCCGGGTTGTCGCGCGATTGTAGTATCCCGGCGGCCGCGCTGCCTTGACTTTTCCGGCCGGGATTGAGGTCGTTTGGGTCAGGTGTGGCGGCGGGAGGACTCCTGACGGCTTTCCAGCAGCAGTCGGGCGCGGGTTTCGGCCAGATAGGCGGGAAAGCGGCTGGCGGGCAGCGGCCGGCTGAAATAATAACCCTGGCCGTAGCGGCATTGTCGGTCGGCGAGATAGGCCGCCTGTTCCAGGGTTTCAATGCCTTCCGCCACCACCTGCATGCCCAGGGTGTGCGCCAGACCGGCGATGGCTTCGGCGATGGCGGCGCTTTCCGCATCATCGGGCAGGTCGCTGACGAAGCTGCGGTCGATCTTCAGTTTGTTCAGCGGGAAGCGCTTCAGGTACGACAACGAGGAATAGCCGGTGCCGAAGTCGTCCAGCGACAGCTTGAAGCCGCAATCGACCAGCTCGTGCATGATGCGCACGGCTTCGGCAGTGTGGCCCATCACCATGGATTCGGTCAGTTCCAGTTCGATCTGGTCGCGGTTGAGGCCGCTGTCGCGGGCAATCTGGTCGGCGCGGGCGGTGAAGTTGGGGCTGCGGAACTGCCGCGCCGAAACGTTGACGGCAATGGACAACGGGCCGAAGTCGGCGCTCCAGGCGGCGACTTGCCGAAAGGCTTCCATCATCACCCATTCGCCGATTTGCAGGATCAGCCCGCTTTCCTCGGCGACCGGGATGAACACCATGGGCGAGACATAGCCTTGTATCGGATGCTTCCAGCGCAGCAGCGCTTCCATGCCCACCGGTTTCTGGCTGGCCAGATCGACGATCGGCTGGTAATGGATTTCCAGTTCGTTGCGGTCAATGGCGTGGCGCAGGTCAGCCTCCATCGAGAAACGCGCGGTGGACTGGTCGGACATGGTGGTTTCCCACAACCGCACGCCGTCCTTGCCGCCGGACTTGGCGTGATACATGGCGGCGTCGGCATTCTGCAGCAGCTCCTCTGCGCTGCGGCCGTGCAGCGGCGCTACCGCCACGCCGATGGAGCAGGTCACCACGAATTCCTGGTTGTTCAGCCGCAGCGGCCGGGTCAGTATTTCGCGCAGTTTTTCGGCCAGTTGCAGGGCCAGCGCCGTTTCGCGAACGTTCTGCAGCAGCACCACGAATTCGTCACCGCCGAACCGCACCACAATATCGTTGGAGCGCACGGCGCCTTGCAGCCGCATAGCCACTTCCGTCAACAACTGGTCGCCGCAGTCATGACCGAAGGTGTCGTTGACGTACTTGAAGTTGTCGAGGTCGATGAACAGCAGCGCCATGCCGTGGTCGGTCGAACCTTGCAGTTTCTCCAGGTCCTGGGTGCATTTGCGGAAAAAATGGCGGTTGGGCAGACCGGTGACCGGGTCGTGATGGGCGAGGTGCGCCAGTTGCTCTTCCGCGCGCAGCCGTTCGGAGAGCTCATGCCCCAGCGCGGTATCGCGCTGCTGGATCTGCTCGATCATGTGGTTGAAGCTGAGCCCGAGATCGCCCAGTTCATCCCGGGACGTCACCTCGGTGCGGTGGGTGTAGTCGTTGCGTTCGGAAACCTGCTTCATCAGTCGCGTCAGGTTGGCCAGCGGTACGGTGATGGAGCGTTGCAGGCGCAGGATCAGCAGGCTGCCCACCAGCAGCGACACCAGCATCGCCACGCCGATGGCCATGGTGTAGATGGTGGTTTCGCGGTAGACGCTGTTCATGTCGCGCACCAGCTCCACCGTGCCCAGCCGGTCCTTGCCGTCCATGATCGGAATGCTGGCCCGGATCAGGTCCTTGCTGCGCAAGCGCTTGGCCAGCCCCGGGCGCTCCGGCAGGTATTCGGCGAAGGTCTCGCCGTTGGCTTCGATGACTTTGGCGCGGAGGATGTCACGGTCGCGGCCCAGACCGGCAAGGATGTCGTGGGCGACGGCGTTATCGCGAAACTGCAGCGAAGGCAGGATGTTGTCGGCCATGATGGAGGCCTTGATCTGGACATCGGTATTGGCGTTGCCGCGAGCGATGGTCCACACCGTCAGGATCATGATCACACCGGCGACAATGCCTGAGGTGAGGGCGGTGACCAGATGGAACAGCCACAGTTTCTTGGGAATACCCAGGGATTCCAGCCAGCGTTTCATTGCGGATCACTCCCGGCGCCGATGGTCTGGTGCGCCAGCCGCAGCATCTTGGCGCTGAAAGTCAGTCCCGCCTTGCGCGCCAGTGCGGCATTGGCGTCAAACACGAGGATGCCGTTTTCCATACGCATGCGCAGCATGACCTGCCCGTTGGGATAGCTCCCGGCTTCGGCCACGGTCAGCACCGGGCTGGCGGCGAGGATGCCGGTGATTTCCGGGAGGTGTTCGTGTTCGGTGGCGGTGATATAGAGCAGGTTGCACTCGGCGGGCAGTCCCTTGCGCTCGACGCGCTGGATGACGATGGGACGGCCGGCGATGTCCTTGTGGGTCAGCGGCTCCAGCGCCTTGCCCAGCGTGTCCGGTCCCAGAATGCACAGGTGGAAGGTGTTTCCCAGCACGGGCCATTCGGTATAACGCGAGAAGTAATAGAGAAAGGCGGCCTTGAAGGCGGGTTCGGTCGCCTCGCCCGCCTGCAACGGCAGGGATGTCGTCATCAGCAGGGTCAACAGCGCCAGCGCGCGCGGCGGTTTACAGGGCATAACGAACCCCGATTTCAACCGAGCGCCGTTCACCGGGGACGGACGGCACCGGAATTTCTTCCGAAGCCGGTTGTTCATTACGACGGTTGAGCAGATTCCGCACGCCCAGGCTCCAGGACAGGCCGGGGGTGGCTTGCGCTGGGCTGAGGGTCAGGTTGACCTGCACCTGGGTTGGCAGGTGATAGCGCGTCCCTTGCCATAGATAGTCGCTGTCAGCCAGCAGCCGGGATTCAACGGCGGCCTGCCAGCGACCGTCGGCCAGGGGGTGGCTGCCGCGCAGCTTGAAAACCCAGGACGGGCTGAAACTGGCGAGGGCTCCGGCGTCGTCGATGCGGCTTTGCGCCAGGCTGGCGTTCAGCCGGAGGCCGCAATCCAGCCGTGTTTGCCAGGACACCTCCGCACCGGCGGTGCGGACAGGATTCTGGTTGCGATACTGGAGACTGCCGCCGGGCAGCGCCTCCTGCGTTATCAGGTTATCCAGCCGGTAGCGGAATAACGAAACCGTCAATCGGGAGCGGGAGGCCAGATCCCGCTCATAAATGGCCTCCAGCGTGCGGATGGTTTCCGGCTGCAACAGCGGATTACCCAGATAGTTGATACCGTTGCCGTAGTCCCGTTCATAGGCGTTCGCCGGGCGGTAAGCCTTGCCGGCCAGCAGCTTGACCGTGGTGTCGCTGTCGGCCAGCCAGATCAGGCCCAGACGCGGGCTGCTCTGGCTGCCGGAGCCGTCCAGATGATCCAGCCGCAACCCGGCGTTCAGCCGCCAGTCCGCAGCGAAGGTCCATTCATCCTGCAGGTATAGCCCGCGACGATCCGTGGGAGCCGAAATATCCACCGGCGGATTGATGGCGGCGTTGACATCATGGTTGCGCTGGCGGTTATCGCGGTCGTGCTGCAGATCGAACCCGGCAATCAGCTTGTGACCTTCATAAGCGGTGTAAAGCAGTCGCAGGTCGCCGGAAAGCCAGGTCCCGCGCGATTCGTCATGGTTCAGGTAGAGACTGCCGCCGCCATCGGGAAACGGCGTGTCCGATGAATAGGCGCTGCCGGACAAACCCAGCCGCCCCTCCAGATGCAGGCTGTCCGACATGGCGCTCTGGTAATGCGAGGTGAGGCTCCAGTTGGCGTCGACCACGTTTTGCAGTCGCGTATCGAACAGGCCGAGATAGAGCGCACTGGAGGGCTCGACGCGCCGGTCGCCATACAGACCGGTCAGGGTCAGGCCGCCGTCTTCGTAGCGCAGCATCACCCGCCGGGTTTCCAGGCGGTCCAGATCATGGGCGACGCCGTCGGGGGAGGGTTGCCCGTTGCCCAGTTGCAGGCCGCCGACCGGGTCGCGGTAGGTCGTATCACGGCCCGACCGGATACTGCCGCCGACCGCCGCCATCAAGGAGGCGCCGGTCGGCAGGCGGCGGCTGCCGGAAATCTGCACGGTCCCTGCCTCGGGGGCGCTCAGCCGGGCCGAGATTTCCAGCGGCGACTGTTCGCCGGGCCTGCGGGTAGTGACATTGATCACCCCGAAAATGGCGTTCCCGCCATATACGGAGGAGCCGGGCCCTGGCACATATTCGACCCGCTCGATCAGCGAGGTATCCAGCGGGAATTCTTCTCCCAGCAGGGCCTGCTGGTAGATATTGTCGTTGAGGCGCTGGCCGTCCACCAGCAACAGGAACCGGGTGTTGTAATCGCCGGGAATGAGGAAGCCGCGCGTCCCGGCGAAGTCATAAGCGCCGTCATGCGTGGAATAGAGTCCGGGCAGGCTGTTGAGGATATCCGCCAGTGTCCGCCAGCCGAAGCGACGGATGTCCTCGCGGGAGACCACTTCGACCGCCGAAGGCGCTTCTCGCGCGGATTGCACGAAACGGGAAGCCGTGCTGACCTGCATCCCGGTCAGGGATTCAAAGGGAATGTCGGTCAGGTCTGCCGTACCGGCCCCGGCCGCGCCGGCGGCCAGCATCAGGCCCATCGCCGTCCAGCATCGCGCGGACAGTGTGGCGGGGGGCTCCGGTAAGTGGGGTTTGTCCATAACGGGACATCCTCGGCGGCGGTCAGGTTGTTGTTGTTCTGGTTCCCGGATCGATGCGGCGGAGCAGCGGGGCGGGTTATTCTTTTTAGCGTAAAAACAAGAAAAACACAAAAAAGCCCGTGCGTATTCCGGCGGCTGTTCCGGGCGGCGGGTTATAGTCCTTGAAGAGTCATACGAGCTGCCATCATCATGAAAAAAAACGCATTCTCTTTCCGGATCGATACCCGCTGGTGTCTGGATGAATTGCTCAAGGACGGCCGTATCAGCCAGCGTGACGCAAACCTCGTCGCCACCACGCCGCGCAGCCGCGACAAACTGCACTGGCATCCGCTGGAAATGATCGCCCAGTTCGAGTTTGCCGATCCCAAGAGGAAGGACGGCAAGCTCGATCTGGACACGCTGACGGCGTGGCTGGCGGAGAAGGCGGGGCAACCGTTGTTCCATATCGATCCGTTGAAGATCAACGCCGCCGAAGTCACGGACGTCATGAGTTATGCCTTTGCCGAGCGGCATGGCATCCTGGCCGTGCAGGTTTACCGCGAGGAGGTCGTGATCGCCAGCGCCCAGCCGTTCCATAACGAATGGGAAGAAAACCTGCAGCATACCCTCAAGGGCAAGACCCTGAAGCGCGTGGTCGCCAACCCGGCCCAACTGCATCGCTATACCATCGAGTTCTACCGCCTGGCGCGCGCCATCGAGGGTGCAGGCAGCAGTGACGCCCCGGCCGCCGGCGCCGCCATCGGCAACTTCGAACAGTTGCTGGAACTGGGGAACATGCAGTCCCCCGACGCCAACGACCAGCATATCGTCAATATCGTGGACTGGCTGCTGCAATATGCCTTTGAGCAGCGCGCCAGCGATATTCACCTGGAGCCGCGTCGCGAGCGCGGTCGCGTCCGCTTCCGTATCGACGGGGTCTTGCACAATATTTATGAATTCCCCTCGCAAGTCATGAATGCGGTCGTGTCCCGAATCAAGATCCTGGGGCGGATGAATGTGGCGGAGAAGCGCAAGCCGCAGGACGGTCGCCTGAAAACCCGCAATCCCCGGGGCATGGAAATCGAACTGCGTCTGTCCACGTTGCCGACGGCTTTCGGTGAAAAGCTGGTCATGCGGATCTTCGACCCGGATGTGCTGGTGCGCGGGTTCAAGGAATTGGGGCTCACCGGCGGCGACTACGACAAGTGGCAGAAAATGGTCCAGGAACCCAACGGCATCATCCTGGTGACCGGGCCGACGGGTTCCGGCAAAACCACCACGCTGTATTCCACCCTGAAACAGCTCGCCACCGATGAGGTCAATGTCTGCACGATTGAAGACCCGATTGAAATGGTTGAACCCAGCTTCAACCAGATGCAGGTTCTGCATGGAATTGACCTGGGTTTTGCCGAAGGCATCCGCGCCCTGATGCGTCAGGACCCCGATATCATCATGGTCGGGGAAGTCCGTGACTTCGAGACGGCGGACATGGCCATCCAGGCGGCCCTGACCGGGCACCTGGTGTTGTCCACCCTGCACACCAATGACGCCCCCTCATCCATCACCCGCCTGATTGATCTTGGCGTGCCGCCGTTCCTGATTTCCGCGACCGTGCTGGGCGTCATGGCGCAGCGGCTGGTGCGGACGCTGTGTCCTCACTGCAAGGTGGAAACTGATTGCGATCCGGTGGTTTGGCAGGAGCTGACCGCTCCCTGGAAAGCGCCGATGCCGGCAAAGGTTTTCATACCCAAGGGGTGTCTGGAGTGTCGGGATACCGGCTATCTGGGGCGGCTCGGCCTCTATGAAATCATGCTGCTTTCCAACGATCTCAAGAAGAAGATCAGTGAAAATGTCCCGCTCAATGATCTGAAAAACCAGGCCTGGCGCGAAGGTTTGCTGCCGTTGCGGATCGCCGGTGCGCAAAAGGTCGCCGCCGGCCTGACGACGGTGGAAGAGGTGATGCGAGTGGCCCCCTTGAGCTGATTCTGGCGGCCACTTGCGCCGCTTGTCGCCAAATGAAGCACGCTGGTCATCACACGCGAAGAGTGTGATCGTGATCGCAGTTTACAGAACATCAACAGTTATGATGTCAACATCTGGCCAGTCCTCATTTTTCTGGCCGCTTTGCCGGTTGTCCGGCTTTTGGGGTGTTCTGTTTTGGACTGGCGCAATGTGCGCAGGGGGTTGTGATGAAGTTTTTGACTGGCTTGTGCCTGGTAATGGCGACAGCGGTAACCGCGCCGACAGTTTGGGCGGTGGATAATGATCTCAAGGAAATTCGTCCTGAGGCCACCCGCAACGAGTGGCAACTGGTGAAGAACGACGCGACCCGGAACATCAAAACCTACATCAAGCAGAATGAAGACGGCAAGCGCATCCATTTCAAGATTGATGCGGTGATCGAAGGCTCCATGGAAAAAGTGGCGCGCGTCCATTTCGACATTGACAATATCAAGCGCTGGTACTGGGAAACCACGGACTCGCGTCTGTTGAAGAAGGTTTCCGACCGCGAATACTACTACTACATGTCCTACAACGCCCCGGTGTCCACGCCGGACCGTGACGCCATCCTGCACGCCGTGGTCGAACCGTATTCCCCCAAGAAGGGATACATGGAAATCAAGGTCAACGCCGTGCCGGAGTTCATGCCGCCCAAGCCCAACCTGGTGCGCGTGCAGGCTCAGGACATCAATATTCGCTTCACGCCGGTGACGCGCGACAAGACGCATCTGGAAGCCGAGGGCTTTGTTGATCCGGGCGGCATGGTGCCGACCTGGGCCATGAATTTCATTCAGCGCAATGCGCCGTACACCACCATGCTCGGTTTGCAGCGCATGGTGGCGACCACGTCGTTCCGCGACGGTGATCCTTCACCCTTTGCGATTTCCGAATAATCCGCAGACGTGTTTCCACAAACAAAGCCGGGGCCCGAGGGTCCCGGCTTTGTTTTTCCGGCGGAATGACAATCGGGCTTGCTTTTAGCGAATATCCACATTAAATATCAGGCAACAACAGGGATTGGCTTTGGCGCGGCGAGACGCGTCAAAAGAGTCATGGACGGCAGCACGGGTTGCGTTGAATGTAGCGCCACCTGACTAATCCCAATCCTGACGAGAGGAATTCAATTTCATGAAAAAAATACTGGCGATGGCGGGCATTGCCGTGGCGCTGATCCAACCGGCCCTGGCGTCCGATGATGACCTCCGCGAGCTTCGCGCTTCCCGCGACAAAGGCGATTGGGAACTGATCCGGAACGACGCGATCCGCAATATCAAGACCTACGGCAAGCAGGAAGACGGCAAGCGTATCCGTTCCTTCAAGGGTGAGGCACAGTTTGACGCTTCGCTGGAAACCATGGCGCGTATCCACTTCGATGTCGAAAACTACAAGAAGTGGTTCTACGAAGCCAAGGACATGAAGCTGCTGAAAAAAGTCTCAAATACGGAATACTATTACTACGCGGTTTACAATGCGCCCGCGACCCTGCCGGATCGCGATGCGGTCTTGCACGCGGTTGTCGAGCCGTACACGGCGAAAAAGGGCTATATGCTGATTCGCGTCAATGCCGTCCCCGATTATCTGCCGCAAACCCCCGGTCTGGTGCGCATGACCGCACAGGAAATGACCGTGAAGCTGATTCCTCAGGGGCCGAACCGCACCCAGCTGGAGTTTGAAGGATATGTGGATCCGGGCGGGCTGGCCCCGGTCTGGGCGATCAACTTCGTGCAGCGCCGCGCGCCTTACGTGTCCATGCTGGGCTTGACCCGCATGGCGAATTCGCCAACCTACACCAATCCTTCCGGACCGTCGCCGTTCACCATCTCGCAGTAATCTCCGGGGCAGTCGCAAGACTGCCCTTTTTCTTTACTGGAACCGCTGTTTTCACCTGATACGCCTTCGACTTTTATTCGGGGCTTATGCTAGCCTTGGGAGATCGCGGCCTGAAAAGCCGGGTGGCCAATAACAAAGATTAAGGTGTGGCGTCCCAGTCGCACCGGTGGAGTTCCCATGCGAAAAAAGATACCGTTCATCATGCTGGCGCTGCTAAGCGTCGCCGGCCCGGTCGCGTACGCGGCCGATGACGACCTGAAGGACATGCGGGTCGAGAAATCCTACAAGGACTGGTATCTGGTCAGAAGCGACAACATCCGTAATATCAAGACCTGGGCCAAGCAGGAAGACGGCAAGCGTATCCGCTCGTTCAAGGTTGAAGCGCTTATTGACGGCTCCCTGGACGCCGTGGCGCGCGTCCATTACGACGTTGACAACATCAAGCGCTGGTTCTGGGAAACCAAGGAATCCCGGTTGCTGAAGAAGGTGTCATCCACCGAGTATTATTATTACCAGGTCTATAACGCGCCCCTGACAGTGCCGGATCGTGACTCGATCATTCATGTCAACATCGAGCCGTATACCGCCAAGAAGGGCTACATGATCCACCGTCTGCGTGCCGCGCCGGACTTCATGCCGCCGCAGCGCGGCCTGACGCGTGTGATGGCGCAGGACATGATCATCAAGTTCACGCCGGTCGGTAAGGAAAAGACCAAGCTGGAAGCCGAAGGCTACATTGATCCGGGCGGAACGATCCCGGCCTGGACCATCAACTTCGTGCAGCGCAGCGCGCCGTATGTGTCGATGGTCGGGCTGCAGCGCATGGTGCAGCTGCCGTACTACACCGAAGCTACCGACCCGGCGCCCTTCGCCATCTCCGAGTAAGTTCGTCATCTCCGGCAGGCCTCCGCGGTCTGCCGCATTCCCCCAAAAATCACTTGACCCTGTCCCGTATCCCGATTATTCAGGATGTGGTCTATTTCATTGCCGGTCACGGTATTCAGGGAGCAGCATATGGGCGGTATCGCGGTAATGATGTTGGTCGGCTTTGTTGTCGTGCTGGCCTGGAAGTCGGTGCAACAGGTGCCGCAAGGCTATGAATGTACCGTGGAATATTTCGGGCGCTATACCAAGACCTTGCCGCCCGGCCTGCATTTTCTGCTGCCGTTCTTCGAACAGGTCGGCCACAAGCTGAACATGATGGAGCAGGTGCTGGACGTGCCGCCGCAGCAGGTGATTTCGCGCGACAACGCCATGGTCACCATTGATGCCGTCTGTTTTTACCAGGTGATCAGCGCCGCCAAGGCGGCTTATGAAGTCAGCAATCTGGAATACGCCATCCGCAACCTGACCATGACCAACATCCGGACCGTGATCGGCTCGATGGAGCTGGACAGCATGCTGTCGCAGCGCGACCAGATCAACGCCCAACTGCTGACCACTATTGACCAGGCCACCAACCCCTGGGGCATCAAGATCACCCGCGTTGAAATCAAGGACATTACGCCGCCGCATGACCTGATCGAGGCCATGGCTTCGCAAATGAAGGCCGAGCGCACCAAGCGCGCCCAGATTCTGGAAGCGGAAGGTCGTCGCCAAGCGGAAATTCTCACTGCCGAGGGCGAGAAGCAGGCGCAGATCCTGAAGGCGGAAGGGCGGAAGGAAGCGGTATTCCTGGAGTCGCAGGCCCGTGAGCGTCAGGCGCAGGCGGAAGCCGAAGCCACCCGCGTGGTGTCCGAGGCGATTGCGCGCGGCGACCTGAATGCCGTGAACTATTTTGTGGCGCAGAAATATATCGACGCGCTCGGCGTCATCGGCGCCGCACCGAACAACAAGCTGGTGATGATGCCGCTGGAAGCCTCCGGCGTGATTGGCGCGCTGGGCGGCATCAACGACCTGCTGAAAGACCTGCAGACCCACAAGACGCAGGCAGCCTCCCGTCAGCCGGTCCGGGAGTAAGGTCATGTGGAATGAGCCCTGGGTGTGGTGGCTGGCGTTCGGCTTCGGCTTGCTGATGGTGGAAATGCTGACCGGCACCCTGTTTTTCCTGTGCCTGGCGCCGGCGGCGCTGGCGACCGCCGTAGTCGCCTGGCTGGTGGCCGATCCCTATGTGCAATGGGTGTGCTTCGCCAGCGGCGGCGCGGTTGCGCTGGCGGTGTGGAAACACATGCGCCGCAAGGTCAAGCCTTCGCCCAATGACGCCGCCAGCAGCCTGAACAACCGCACCCGGCATCTGGTTGGTCGCCAGTCGGTGCTGGTCGAGCCGGTCACCAACGGTCAGGGCCGGGTCAATATTGATGACAGCTGGTGGCAGGTGAACTGCGCCGAGGACCTGCCTGCCGGCACCCATGTCCGCGTCACCGGCGTCCATGAAATGATACTCACCATAGAAAAAATAGCCTGAGGAGGGCGCGATGAAATTACAGCACATTTCCATTGTCCAGGACTTCCCGCAACCGGTCGCGAAGATTTTCAACTGGCTGGGCGACCACAACAATCTCGGCGCGATTTTCTTCCCGTTCAAGGTCGAGCGCATCCGCGACGGCCAGGATTACCTGAACGGTGTCGGCTCGGTGCGCCGCCTGTCCTCGTTTCCGCTGCCGCCGGTGGAAGAGATGGTAACAGTCTATATTCCCGACGAGCACATCGAATACACCATCACCAGCGCCATGTCGCCGATCAGCGACCATCTGGGCGTGATGCGTTTCGAGCCGCATGAGGGCGGCACCCGCCTGCATTACACCATCGTCTTCCGGGGTGCGCTGCCGCTGATCGGGCCGGTGCTGAAGGTGGGTCTGGCGCAGGGTATCCGCCGCGGGTTGAAGAAGCTGGCGCGGATGTCGATCTGATGGCGCAGCCGGTCGAGCGCACGTTCGAGGTGCAGGGGCGGCGCATGGCGGCCCGTTGCTGGCATGATCCGTCGCTGCCGCCATTGCTGGCCCTGCATGGCTGGCTGGACAATGCCGCCACCTTTGACCGGCTGGCGCCGCTGCTGGACCGCTATCACATTGTCGCCCTCGATTTCGCCGGTCACGGCCTCAGCGATCACCGTCCGCCCGGCATCCGCTACCATTTCGTGGATCATGTCGATGACGTGCTGGCGGTGGCGGACCAACTGGGTTGGGAACAATTCACACTGATGGGGCACTCGATGGGAGCAGGGGTGTCGACGCTGTTCGCCGCCGCCCTGCCGGAACGCCTGCGCAAGCTGGTGCTGATCGAAGGCTTCGGACCGTTCACCGGTACGCCGGAAGCGGCTCCGGCCATCCTGCGCGGGGCGTTGTTGCAGAAAAAGACCTTTGACCAGCCGCCGCGCGTGATCGCCGACATGGCGCTAGCCGTGCGGGCGCGTATGCAGGGGCTGGTGCCGGTCAGCGAGGCGGCGGCGCGGGCGCTGTGCGAGCGCGGTGTCGAAGCCGTGCCCGGCGGCTATGTCTGGCGTACCGATCGCCGCCTGCGGCTGGACTCGCCGATCCGGCTGACCGAAGCGCAGGTGCGGCAGTACCTGGCGGCGATCGAGGCTCCGACCCTGCTGGTGGCGGCAGAGCAGGGGATTCCCTTCAATCAGGACGATTACGCCGCCCGTATCCGCGCGCATCGCCATTTGCAGGTGGTACGCCTGTCGGGCGGGCACCATTTGCATCTGGACGGCGATGTGGACGCCGTGGCGTCTGCCATTCTCTCCTTTCTGGACTCAGCCGCCGTCGCCCAGTGAATCCAGAAAGGCTTTGTCCAGCCGCGTCTTGACCGTGCGCCAGTCGGTGCCCAGTTTCCGGGCGGCGGCTTCGTAGCTGCCGCAACCGGCGTAGACCAGGGCATAGTAGCGGCCGGTCATGGTTTCATGATCCAGCGCGCCGGTCCGAACCTCTTCCAGCCATTGTTCCATCACCGTCGTCGTCCGTCTTGGCGAGGCCGGGGGCGAATAGCGTCCCCGTACCAGGATGCTGCGCACGCATTGTTCCAGCTCGCGCATGTTACCCGGCCAGCCATGCTCGGGCAGATGCCGGCGGATCCACGCCGAGGCTTCCGCGGCCAGCCCGGAGGCAGCTTCCGGCTCCAGCAAGCGCAAGCTCACCGATTGCAGCAGGTGTTCCAGTTCCTCGGGTTTTTCCTGCAACTGCATCGCCAGCGACGGCGTACGGATCTGGTCGGAACACAGCCGGTAATAGAGATCCTCACGGAAGGTGCCCTGACGCATCGCTTCGCCCAGGTCGCGGTGGGTGGCGGAAACGATCTTGCCGTGGAATTCCCGGGTTTCGTTGTCGCCCAGTCGTTGGAAGGTACGGCTTTGCAGCACGCGCAGCAGCTTGACCTGGATTTCCGGCGGCAACTCACCGACTTCATCGAGAAACACGGTCTGCGCCGCATGTCGCGTTTCCAGATAGCCAAGGCGGTCACTGATCGCGCCGGTATAGGCCCCCTTGCGATGGCCGAACAGCTCGCTTTCCAGCAAGGTGGCGGGCAGCGCGGCCAGATGCACCGGCTGGTGGCAGTGGCGGTAATCGGCTTCAAAGCGGCCATTGGAGGCGTTGAAGGGGATATAGCGAGACAGTCCGATCGCCTGCGCCACCAGCTCCTTACCGGTACCCGACGGCCCCAGCACCAGAGTCGAGATCTCGTACATGCGCCGGAACAGCCCCTGCCGGTAGCGCCGCAGGTCGTGGGTGAAGATGGAATCCCAGATATCCGCGCGCAGTTGTGCCGAGAGCCGGGTGGTGCCGAAAATGGCGCGATAGGTGAAATGGAAGGCGCGCCGGATCTGGAAGCAGAGGGCAAACAAGTGTTCGGGCGCGAATTGCGGATCATCCGCCAGCGGCGTGGCGCCGATCAGTTGCCGCCAGTCATCCCGGAAGCCGCTCCAGAACGGCATGCGCTGACTGCTGCTGTCAGGATGGATCAGTATCTTGAAGAAGGGGTTTTCCACCCGGTAATACAGCACGTACATCGCGACATCGCCATAGAGGCGCCAGGAATCGGCGTCAATGTCCGTCAGCGTGGCGCGGCGCGCCAGGGCGGCGGCGATGCAGTCCTCGCCAGCGCGGGTCAGCGCCGCCAGATGCGGACTGGCGTCGCGTTGGCCCGGTTCCATGATCCAGACGTCATGCGCCGGGGCCTGGTCGCCCAGGATCAGCCGCTCCAGCCGGATGCGTTCTTCGCTGAACGGGTTGGCATAGCCCAGATCGCCAATGGCGCGCGCCCGCGCCAGCGCGGCGGCGGGAAACAATGATCCCATGTGCTTGCTCCGTGTTATGACAGGCCGACATTTCCTGAAGCCTTACCGGCACATTATGTAGACCATTCCGGAGCGGTTGTCATCAGGCTTGGTGCAAGTATTTGATAGGGTAAGCTTTTTTTCGGCTGTTTATTTGGCACGGAAGCCGCATTTCATGGGGTAGCAATGACCGTCGGGCGTACCGGCGGCGTCAAACCCGAAGGCAGGAACCGTATCATGATCAGCGAACAAAACATCCAGCAGGACTCGGCATCGTGGATTTTCTTCGTGAAAGTCTGTTTTGCGATTTCGGTGGGGGCATTGGGCTTCGGCATCTTCATGCTGCCGGTGGATATCTGGATGAAAGGCTACCTGATGATGGGCTCGCTGTTCACCGTCGGCTCGACCATCACCATGTCGAAAACCCTGCGTGACCAGCACGAGGCGCAAAAGCTGATCCACAAGATTTCGAATGCGAAGACGGAGAAGATCCTCAAGGAATTCGAGATGAACGGGGCGCAATAAGCATCATGAAAAAGGGCGCCTTGCGGCGCCCTTTTGGCTTCAGTCGTTGTCGAGGAACGACCGCAGGTGTTCCGACCGCGACGGATGCCGCAGCTTGCGCAACGCCTTGGCTTCGATCTGGCGGATACGCTCACGGGTGACGTCGAACTGCTTGCCCACTTCTTCCAGGGTGTGGTCGGTATTCATGTCGATCCCGAAGCGCATGCGCAGCACCTTGGCTTCCCTCGGCGTCAGGTTGGCCAGCACCTCGCGGGTGGCCTCGCGCAGGCCTTCCGCCGTGGCGGCTTCCACCGGAGAAATCATGGTGGTGTCTTCGATGAAGTCGCCCAAGTGGGAGTCTTCATCGTCGCCGATCGGGGTTTCCATCGAGATGGGTTCCTTGGCGATCTTCAGCACCTTGCGCACCTTGTCTTCCGGCATGTCCAGGCGTTCGCCCAGTTCTTCCGGCGACGGCTCGCGCCCCATTTCCTGTAACATCTGCCGTGACACGCGATTGATCTTGTTGATCGTCTCGATCATGTGCACCGGGATGCGGATGGTGCGCGCCTGGTCGGCGATGGAGCGGGTGATGGCCTGACGGATCCACCAGGTGGCGTAGGTCGAGAACTTGTAGCCGCGACGGTATTCGAACTTGTCCACCGCCTTCATCAGGCCGATGTTGCCTTCCTGGATCAGGTCGAGGAATTGCAGGCCGCGGTTGGTGTACTTCTTGGCGATCGAGATCACCAGACGCAGGTTGGCCTCCACCATTTCCTTCTTGGCGCGGCGGGCCTTGGCCTCGCCGATGGACATGCGGCGGTTGATGTCCTTGATCTCGGCGACGCGCATGTCGAACTGTTCTTCAATGGCGATCAGCTCGCGCTGGGCCTTGAGGATGTTCTCGCGCTGCGCTTCCAGCGCGGCCGCCCACGGCTTGCCGCTGGCGATCTGGCTGTCGACCCAGGCCAGGTTGGTCTCGTGGCCGGGGAAGGTGGTGATGAAGGTCTTGCGGTCCATCTTGGAGCGACGGATGCAGGCAATCATGATCGCCTTTTCCTGAGCGCGCACCTGATCCTGGTAGTTGCGGATTTCCTGGCCCAGCGCATCGAATACGCGCGGGGTCAGCTTGAACATCATGAACACTTCGGCCAGCTGCGCCAGGGCCTGCTGGCCCTCGACGCTGGCGCGGCCGCTGCTTTTCAGGACGGCCAGCGTGGCTTCCAGCTGGTTGCGCAGGGCGGTAAAGCGTTCGCGGGCAATTTCGGGATCCGGACCGGATTCGGCTTCTTCCTCGTCGTCGCTGGCGCCTTCGGCTTCCTCGGCGTCAATGTCGATGTCGGCGGCCTTGGCGGGTTCGGCCTCGGCTTCTTCGGGCAGCTCGGCTTCCACTACTTCTTCGGGAATGGCGTCGCTTTCCGGGTCCAGGTAACCCACCAGGATGTCGGCCAGGCGGCGCTCACCGGCGCCGACTCGATCGTAGTCGGCAATGACGCCGGCGACACAGGTCGGCCAGTGCGCCATGGCGTGCAGCACATCGCGGATGCCTTCCTCGATACGCTTGGCGATGGCGATTTCGCCTTCGCGCGTCAGCAGTTCCACGGTGCCCATTTCGCGCATGTACATGCGCACGGGGTCGGTGGTGCGGCCGGGTTCGGTTTCCACCGAAGTCAGGACGGCAACAGCTTCTTCGGCGGCGACTTCATCGTCACTGGCGTCCGGGGTTTCTTCCAGCAGCAGATCGTCGGCTTCCGGCGCGCGTTCGTGCACGGGAATGCCCAGATCATTCAGCATCTGGATAATGTCTTCTATCTGTTCCGTTTCGGTGATAGATTCCGGAAGGTGGTCATTGAGTTCGGCGTAAGTCAGGTAGCCTTGCTCTTTGCCGCGTGCAATGAGGGCAGCTACCTGCGAAGTGGTCTGCGTCTCTTTGTCGTTGCTCATTGATGATTCTCGGTGGTGCAGGCAAGAGTGGAATTATAGCACGCCGCCGGAAAATGGGGATAATCCGCACGATTTTCGGGCTCTTTGCGGCTGTCTGAAAGGGAATGCATGTCCCGTGCCGGTCAATCCGTTCGTTTGTTGTCCAATTCCCGCATTTCTTCTTCCAGTTCCTTCAGTTGCGCCTTCAATGACAGGATGGCCGCCAGTCCGTGCGTGTCCGCCAGTTTTTCGCGCAGGGTGTGGATTCCCAGCTGGGTGATGATGCTGGCCAGCTCCCCGTCCACGTCCAGCGACGGGATGAAATTGGTATCCTCGGCGATGCGCCGCAGGCGCTCGCCTTCCTCGCTGCCTTGCCACGCACCCAGCAGCGTCATGCTGGTGCTGCCCGGGCTTTGTTGCAGGAAACGCACCACGGATAACAACAACGCACCTTCCAGCGGCAGCTGCTGTTCCAGACGGTCGGCGTTGATGGGCAGCGCCGCCTCCGGCTTTTGCAGCAGCAGCTGGATGGCGCGGTCGCCCAGCGACAGGCTGTTGCGGCCGCGCGGCACCAGTTGCGGCCGCGACTGATAGACGGCGCGCACCGGCTGCGTGGTCATCGGCGGGCGGTATCCGTCGTCATCATCATCCCCGTCTTCCGGAGTAGGAGGGCGAAAGACTGGTGACGGAGCGGCGGCGGGCGGAACCTTGCCGGAATCCGGATTATGGATGCCGGTCAGCGTCGAAAGCCGCTGCCACAGCAGTTGCCGGAACAGCCCGGCCGGAACTTTTTCCAGCAGCGGCGTCGCCAGGTTGGCCAGACGGCTGCGGCCTTCCAACGACTCCAGGCGCAAGCCCTCCGACAGATGCCGGAACAGGAAGTCGGCCAGCGGTTCGGCATTGTCCAGACGCCGGCGGAAGGCATCGAGGCCTTCTTCGCGCACCAGCGAGTCGGGGTCATGGCCGTCGGGCAGGAACAGGAAGGCGGCGCTGACGCCGTCCTTGAGCGCGGGCAGGGCGGATTCCAGCGCCTTCCAGGCGGCGCGCCGCCCGGCTTCGTCGCCGTCAAAGCAGAAAATCACATCCGGGACGCTGCGGAACAGGCGCTCGACATGCACGGTGCTGGTGGCGGTGCCCAGCGTAGCCACCGCGAACGGCAGACCGGCCTGATGCATGGCGATCACGTCCATGTAGCCTTCCACGACGACGACCCATTTCAGGTCCTGCCGCGCCTGCCGGGTTTCGTACAGGCCGTACAGTTCCTCGCCCTTGTGGAAGACCGGGGTTTCCGGGGAATTCAGGTACTTGGGCTTGCTGTCGTCCAGCACCCGGCCGCCGAAGGCCATGATCCGGCCGCGAAAATCGCGGATCGGGAACATCACGCGTTCGCGCATGGCGTCATAGTGCGAGTTGCGCTGCTCATTGAAGATGACCAGCCCGGCCTGCTTCAGCAGCGCCACTTGTTCCGGCGAGTCGCCGAGGGCGCGCAGCAGGTTGTCCCAGCCAGCGGGTGCATAACCCAGTCGCCACTCCTTGGCGACCTGGCCGGTCAGCCCGCGCTGGCGCAGGTATTGGGTGGCGCGCTCGCGCTGCGGGTGCTGGCGCAACTGCTCTTCATAGAAACGGGCGGCGGCATCCAGGATGTCATACAGCGGTTGCCGCGAGGCGCGTTCCTCGCCGTGGCCCTGACTGGTCTCGGGCAACGTCATCCCGGCTTTTTGCGCCAGGTATTCCAGGCTGTCCATGAACTCGCGGCGTTCGTACTGCATCAAGAAGCTGAGTGCATTGCCGGAGACACCGCAACCGAAGCAATGGTAGAACTGCTTTTCGCGGTTGACGGAGAAGGAGGGCGTCTTTTCGTTGTGGAACGGGCAGCAGGCGGCGTAGTTCTTGCCGGATTTCTTCAGGCGGACGTGCGCCCCGATCAGATCGACGATATCGGTGCGGTGCAGCACTTCATCAATGAAGGATTGGGGAATGCGGCCAGCCATGAGGGAATGCCGTCAGCCATAATAAAGAGAGTAAGGTAGCAAAAATGACAGCGGGGGTGTAACCGGGATCAGCCGAGTTTGGCCTTGACCTTCTTGGAAACCTCGGCCCCGTCGGCGCGACCGGCAATCTGCGGGCGCAACAGGTTCATCACCTTGCCCATGTCGCGGGCGGAGGCGGCGCCGGTTTCGGCAATGGCGGCGGCGATCAGGCTGTCGACTTCCTCGTCCGAGAGCCGGGCGGGCAGGAAGACTTCCAACACGTCAATTTCGGCCTGTTCCTGGGCGACCAGGTCGGCGCGATTGGCGGACTGATAAGCAGCGACGGATTCCCGGCGCTGCTTGATCAGCTTTTCCAGGACGGCCAGCACGCGGGCATCGTCCAGTTCGACACGTTCATCAACTTCGATTTGCTTGAGGGCCGCCAGCGCCATGCGAATGACACCAAGGCGCGCCGACTCTTTGGCGCGCATCGCGTCTTTCATTGCTTCGGTCAGCCGGGCCTTCAAGGCAGACATATCACCGTCCTGAAAAATTTATTCGTTCATCAAAGGGTGCTGCAACCGCCGGGTCTGCTTAGTACAGACGGGTGGTCTTCACCGATTCGCGAGCCAGTTTCTTGGCATAACGCTTGACGGCGGCAGCTTTCTTGCGCTTACGTTCCTGGGTCGGCTTTTCGTAGAATTCGCGCTTGCGAACATCGGCCAGGACACCTGCTTTTTCGCAGGAACGCTTGAAACGGCGCAGAGCTACGTCAAACGGCTCGCCTTCTTTGACTTTGACTTGGGGCATTACAATCTCACCTTTGAGTTGGAAAATCCTGCAATCACAGTTACAGGAAGGCGGCAATTCTACGCAAAGAAAGACATACCGGCAAGCGCGCCGTTCCGCTAAAATCCGTGCCCCCGATGGAGACCCCTATCCCATGCGCGTACTCGGCATTGAAACTTCCTGCGATGAAACCGGCGTCGCCGTCTATGACAGCGAGCGCGGACTGCTGGCGCACCGTCTTTACAGCCAGATCGAACTGCATGCCGATTACGGCGGCGTGGTGCCGGAACTGGCCTCGCGCGACCACGTGCGCAAGCTGGCGCCGCTGCTGCGCGAAGTGATGGAAGCGTCGGGGACGGCGCCCGGCGATATCGACGGCATTGCCTATACCAGCGGTCCCGGTCTGGCCGGGGCGCTGATGGTGGGGGCGGTGATGGGGCGGACGCTGGCCTATGCCTGGAATGTGCCGTCGATCGGCGTTCACCATATGGAAGGGCATCTGCTGGCGCCGCTGCTGGAGGAAAACCGGCCGGAGTTTCCGTTCGTGGCGTTGCTGGTGTCGGGCGGGCATACGCAGTTGCTGCAGGTGGACGGCATCGGTCGTTACACCCTGCTGGGCGAAAGCGTGGATGATGCCGCCGGGGAGGCCTTTGACAAGGTCGCGAAGATGCTGGGGCTGGATTATCCCGGCGGGCCGCACGTGGCGCGGCTGGCCTTGCAGGGTAATCCGGAGGCTTTTGCGCTGCCGCGACCGATGATTGACCGGCCGGGGCTGGATTTCTCCTTCAGCGGCCTGAAGACGGCGGTGCGGTTGGTGATCGAGAATACGCCGGACTATCCGGAGAAAACGGTGGATATCTGCGCCAGTTTCGAGGCGGCCATTGTCGATACGCTGGTGCGCAAGTGCGAGCGGGCGCTGAAGCAGACCGGCATGAAGCGGCTGGTGATGGCGGGCGGCGTCAGCGCCAATGTCCGTTTGCGGGCGATGTTGCAGGATCTGGCGAAGCGGCGGCGGGCGCAGGTGTTTTATCCGTCGGCGGCGTTTTGTACGGATAACGGGGCGATGATTGCCTTTGCCGGGTGTCAGCGCTTGCTGGCGGGGCAGGGGGAGAATCTGGCGGTGTCGGTGCGGCCGAGATGGCCGATGGTGGAGTTGCCGGCGGTTTGATGTCGTTTGTGGGTCGGGCTTCAGCCCGACAATTCCCTTGTTTATGGATTATTGGGTTTGGCTTGAGTCATCCGCCTGCCGCGGGCCTTCCTTTTTGTCTTGGCAAAAAGGAAGCAAAAACCGTGTCCTTCGCCAAAACTCGCGCACCTTCTTTTATGTTCAGCACCGCCATGTCCGGCGGTGTTTTCGTTTCTGACTGAGGCATGTGGCTCGGACAGTTGGCTACGGACGGTGGGGTTAGGTTGGGGTGTCGGTTTCGGATGCCTCTGGTTTCTTGGTTCCGAATTTCTTTTCTTCGCCCTTCAGCAAGGCTTGGATGTTTGTCTTGTGTCTGGCAATCAGCAACACGCTCATTCCCACCACACCCAGCATGTAGCCGGGGTCGAGGTACCAGGCGAGGATCGGGGCGGCGGTGAAGGCGGTGAGGGAGCCGAGGGAGGAGATGCGGGTCGGGGCGAAGGTGAGGAGCCAGATGGCGATGACGGCGAGGCCGAGTTGCCAGTCGAGCGCGAGCAGGACGCCAAGGGCGGTGGCGACGCCCTTGCCGCCTTCAAAACGGAAGAAGACGGGGTAAAGGTGGCCGAGGAAGGCGGCGAGGCCGATGGCGCTGATCAGGTCGGACGATAGCCCCCAGTGCCTGGCCAGTAACACCAGCGGGACGCCCTTGAGCATGTCGCCGGCCAGGGTCAGCAGCGCCGGACCTTTGCCGCCGATGCGCATGACGTTGGTGGCGCCGGGGTTTTGGGAGCCTTGGGAGCGCGGGTCAGGCAGGCCGAGGGCGCGGCAGACCAGGATGGCGGAGCAGACGGAACCCAGCAGGTAAGCGACGGCAAGCAGGACAAAGGGAAGGACATCGGACATTTTGCACTATCGCTGATGGAATCGGGGTGTGGCAATCTATAATGCCGGTTTACGGTGATTGCAAGGCTGACGTGGTCGACGATGGATATTCTGTATATTCGCAACCTACGGGTTGAGGCGGTGATCGGTATTTTCTCGTGGGAGAAGCGCATCCGCCAGCCGATCCATGTGGATCTGGAGATGGCGGTGGATATCCGCCAGGCGGCCGCGACCGACGATATCAAGCATGCCCTGGATTACAAGACGGTTTCCCATCGCCTGACCGAGTTCATCGCGCACAATGAATGGCATCTGGTGGAGACGCTGGCGGAGCGCATCGCCGAGCTGCTGATGAAGGAGTTCGGGGTGTCGTGGCTGCGGCTGACCCTGTCCAAGCCCGCCGCGCTGCCCGCCGCCGACAGCGTCGGCCTGATTATTGAACGAGGCGACAGGCATGCCCCGCGTCTATTTGAGCCTGGGCAGTAACTGCCGCCGCGAGGCCTCGCTGGCCTCGGCCCTGGCCCGGCTGGAACAGGCCTTCGGCCCGCTGTCCGTATCCCCGGTCTATGAAAGCGAGGCGGCGGACGCTCCCGGGAACCCTTACCTGAATCTGGTGGTGTCGCTGGAGACCGCGTTGCCGGTGCTGTCGTTGAAAGCGCGGCTGCGCGAGATCGAGGCGGCGATCGGCCGTGTGCGTGGCCGCGCGGATGTGGTGATTGATATCGATATCTTGCTGTACGGCGATGCCTGCGGCGATTTCGAGGGCCTGCGCCTGCCGCGTCCGGAGTTGCTGGAGCGCGCCTATGTGCTGAAGCCGCTGGCCGATCTGGCCGGCGAGGAGCGGCATCCGCTGACCGGCCGCCGCTATGCCGATCACTGGCAATGCTTCACCGGCAGCAATGTGCTGCGCCCCGCTGACTGGCAGGGTGCGCGCCATGCATGACGCCATGCATTTCCTGCGGCGCCAGCCGGTCATCATCATGCTGGGGGTGCTGGGCTGGCTGCTGGCGGTCTGGCAGCTGGGTTCGGCGGCGATGCATCAGGATGCGGTGCTGTCCTTCCTGCTGATCGCGCTCAACGGCGTCGGAGCGGCGATGGCGCTGGTGCGTCTGTTCTGGATCATCGTTTCCACCCGCCGCTGGCAGCGCGACAACCGCGACCCCATTGTCTGGCTGGCGGTATTCATTACCTACGGTACGGCCAGCCTGCTGGCGATGCGCCTGCAACTCAATCCTTCCGGCGGTTTCTTCCTGGCCTTCCTGCTGGTGAACATGGCGCCGTTAATGAACCGTTTCGCCGCGCCGGTGGCGATCAGCGTTATTGTCCTGTCCTCGCTGGCGGTAGCGCTATTGCAGCAAGCCCTGCCGCCCGTGCCCTTCGGCCTGTTCCTGCTGCTGGCGCAAAGCGCCTTGTGGTACATGGCATCCAGCAATATTGACGAATGGCAGGCGCATCAGGAAACCGCGACCGCGCATGCCCAATTGCACGCCACGCAACAGTTGCTGACCGAGGCGGTGGCGCGCAATGAGCGCACCCGCATCGCCCGCGATCTGCACGACCAGATGGGGCATCATCTGGTGGCACTGAACATGCAATTACAGGTGCTGGAAAAAAAGCTGCCCGAAACCGCCTTGCCGGAGCTGGGCCATGCCCGTGATCTGGCCCGCGACCTGTTCGAGGATGTGCGCGCCACCCTGCAACAGCTGCGGCAGGACCAGTCCAGTTTCGGCGAGTTGCTGGAGAAAATGCTGGCCAGCATTCCCTACCTGAAATTCGAGGTGTCGATCGACAGTGAGCTGTTGATGATGGACGCCCAGTTGGCGTCCTGCCTGCTGCGGGTGGTGCAGGAAGGGATTACCAATGCCCTGAAGCACAGTGACGCCAGCCGCATGGTGATCTGCCTGACCCGCGAGGACAACGGCCTGCGCATGCTGGTGCAGGACAATGGCCGGCAGGCGGTCGCGGCGGAATTCGGGTCCGGCATCGGGCTGGAAGGCATGGCCGAGCGCATCCGCGAGTTGGGCGGGCAGTTACAGAGCGGTTCGACGGAACAAGGGTTCCGGCTGCTGGTGGAGTTTCCGGAGGAGTGTCTGTCGTGATCCGCATTCTGGTGGTGGATGATCAGGAACTGGTGCGGCGGGGGATTGTCGCGCTGCTGGGTTTTGAGGCCGATCTGACGGTGGTGGCCCAGGCCGCCGATGGCGAGGAATGCCTGGCCCTGCTGGCGCAGCATGAGGTGGACGTGGTGCTGATGGATATCCGCATGCCGAAGCTGAACGGGCTGGAGACGGTGCGGCGCATGCGCGTGGCCGGGATTGCCACGCCGGTGCTGCTGCTGACCACTTTTGACGAGCCGGTGACGCTGGCGCAGGGGCGTTCGGCCGGAGCCCAGGCCTGCCTGCTGAAGGATATCGACCAGGCAGGGCTGGTGGCGGCCATCCGCACCGTGGCGGCGGGCGGCACCGTGGAACCGGCGGGCGGGGCGCGGCCGGCGCTGTTTACCCGCCGGGAACTGGCGGTCATCCGTGAGTTGTGCGCGGGCAAGCAGAACAAGGAAATCGCCCAAGCCCTGCAACTCAGTGCCGGTACGGTGCGCAACTACCTGTCGATGATTCTTGAAAAACTGGAGGTGCGCGACCGCACCCAGGCCATTCTCAAACTGCGCGAGCTGGGGCTGGCCTGACACAATTCATATACATTGATGGCGCTTGGTGTGTCATTTGTCACTATTTTTCCCCGAATACTCCCCCTATGATCGGGCCAGCCCCGATAACCGGTCATAACAAGCGCATGCGCGGGAGCCCATTCATGAAGCTGTATTCCCTGATCACGCTGCTGCTGGCATCCTTGCTCGGCAGCATGGCCATGGCGGCCTCACAACCTTCCGATATGAAGCTGGTGCTGGACAAGCAGGGCATCCGCATCTGGTCCTATGCCGTGCCGGGCAGTCCGCTGCACGGATTCAAGGCGGTCACGACCGTTCGCAGCAATCTCAACAGCATCGTCGGTCTGATCGCCGATACCGAAGCCGCCAGCCGCTGGCTGTACCGTACCAGCGAAGTGGAAACCCTGAAGCGCAACGATGAAGACATGTCTTTCGTGATCCGCGTGGTGACCGATTTCCCCTGGCCGTTCAAGGATCGTGAGGCGGTGGTTGCCGGGCGTATCACCCAGGACCCGAAGACCATGATCGTACGTATCGACAGCAATACGGTGTCCGGTTTCGCCACCCGTCCGGGGAACCTCAACATGCCGCTGGTTCAGGGCAGCTGGCAGTTCCGGCCGGTGGGCCACGGTCTGGTGGAAATCACCATGACCGGCCATGCCGATCCGGGCGGCAACCTGCCCGCCAGCCTGGTCAACATGTTCATTCAGGAACATCCCTACAATTCGTTGCTGGCGCTGAAGAACGTGATTGCGGAGCCGAATTTCCAGACCGCGCGTCTGGCGTCCATCCGCGAGCCGGTATATCAGTAACGTCCTGCCTGTCATGTCCCGGCCGCTGGTCCGGACATGACACATGTCATCTTATCCCCCGCCTTTTCCCTGACTAGCATGCCGGTATTGCGGGCCTTTCCGGCCCGGTTCCCCGGAGCGCCAGTCCATGAAAATCCGCCGTCTGCTTGCCAGCACTCTGGCTTTGTTCGCGCTGAACGCCGTGCAGGCCGCCGAACCGGCCGTCACGGTTGACCCGAAGATCGTCAACAAGCTCAGTCAGTCCGATGCCTGGAACAGCAACAAACCGCTGGACCAGCAGATCAGCCAGCGCGCCAACGAGGCGATGTCGGTGCTGATGACCCTGAAGCCGGGCCAGGACGGCTTGCCGCCGCCGTTGGAAAAACCGTTCAATGTGTCGGTCTGTCTCTTTGACATTCTTGGCAAGAACGGCGAGCTGTACAGCCGGGCGAAGGACATGGTGCTGATCGCCCGGCGCTGGAATGTCTTCATCGAATTGCAGGTCTATACCGATGAACGCATCACCGCCGAAAACTTCAAGGCCGGACAATGCGATGCCGCCACTATTTCCACGCTGCGCGCTCGTCAGTTCAACAAATTCATCGGCAGCATCGACTCGGTGGGCGGCGTGCCGACTTACGCGCACATGCGGCTGTTGCTGAAGACGCTGCTGGATCCGAAGGTGGTGCCGCTGTCGATTACCGAGCCCTACCAGATTGTTGGCGTAATGCCGATCGGGGCGCTGTACGTGATGGTGCGCGACCGCCAGATCAATTCGATCGAAAAGGCGGCGGGCAAGAAGGTGGCGGTGCTGGACTGGGACAAATCGCAGGCCGAGATGGTGCAGAAGCTGGGCGCGCAGCCGGTCGCTTCCGACATCACCAATTTCGCGGGCAAGTTCAACAACGGCCAGGTCGACATCATTGCCGCGCCGGCCATCGCCTACCGGCCGCTGGAGCTGTACAAGGGGCTGGGCAAGGACGGCGCCGTCTACAAGTTCTCGCTGGCGCAGGCCACCGGCAGCCTGGTGATCAACCGCGAGCGTTTGAAGAAGAAGCTGCCGGATCTGGACAAGCATCTGGAAACCCTGCGCAGTGTCGCCTTGCAGTACATGGATCGCGCGATGGATGAGCTGTTCATCGTCCTGAATAAAATGGAAGCGGATATCCCGGCCAAGTACTGGATGGCGCTGACGCCGAGTGATGAAAAGCGCTATGTGGAAATGATGCGTCAAGCGCGCATCCAGATGACCCGCGATGGCTATTACGATCCGCGCATGATGAAGGTGCAGAAGAAGATTCGCTGCAAGATCGACCCTGCCGCTGCGGAATGCGTGCTCAACGACGAATGAGTCGCCTTTCCGCAACGCCCGACCGCGTTTTCGCGGTAATCTAGTGCAGGTTTGGCAGGGGGATACCAAGATGGCGTTGCCGGGTTTTGAGGAAGAAAGTTTCAATTATCTGGGGCAGGAATGGCCGCTCTACGTCAAGGGCGCCGGTCCGGCGGTGGTGATCATGCACGAAGTGCCCGGCATCTACCCGGAGGTCGCGGAGTTTGCCAAAAAGGTGGCGGAGGCCGGGTTTACCGTGTTCATGCCCAGCCTGTTCGGTACGCCCGGCAAGCCGTTCAGCGCCACCTACGCGGCTACCCAGATTGCCCGCGCCTGCATCCGCCGCGAGTTTGCCGCGTTCGAGGCCAACAGTTCCGGTCCCATCGCCGACATGCTGCGCAGCCTGTGCCGCCATGCCCATGAGCGTTGCGGCGGACCGGGAGTCGGGGCGCTGGGCATGTGCTTCACCGGCAATTTCGCGCTGGCGCTGGCGGTGGAACCGTGCGTGCTGGCGCCGGTGCTGAGCCAGCCGTCACTGCCGATCGGAGCGACCGCCGAGGCGCGCGCCGGGCTGCATGTTTCTCCCGCCGAACTGGAAACGGTGAAGATCCGGGTGCAGCAGGAAGATCTGAAGGTGCTGGGGCTGCGTTTCACCCACGACATGATGTGCCCGAAGGCCAAGTTCGAGCGTTTGCACGAAGAGCTGGGCGAAGGCTTTCAGGGGATCGAGATCAACTCCGAGCCCTTCAATCCGCACGGGCTGCCGCTCAGCGCCCACTCGGTGCTGACACGGCATCTGGTCGACCGTGAGGGGCATCCGACCCGTCAGGCGCTGGATACGGTGCTGGCCTTCTTCCGGGAAAGGCTGAAAGCCTGAAGGGGGCAGGGGCGCGGGCATGCCCCCCTTGTGGTGATTACTTTTTCTTGTCCTTCTCTTTTTCCCGGTCCTTGCCCAGCCGGGCCTCGATGGCGTCGCACAGGGTTTTCATGATCTTGATGCGGGCGAAGTACTTGTTGTTGGCCTCGACCAGCGTCCACGGGGAAACGGCGGTGCTGGTGCGGTCAACCATGTCGCTGACAGCGTGCACGTACTGTCCCCATTTGTCGCGGTTGCGCCAGTCCTCGTCGGTGATCTTGAAGCGCTTGAAGCCGACCTGTTCGCGTTCCTTGAAACGCTTCAGTTGTTCCTCGCTGCTGATAGCCAGCCAGAACTTCACCATGATGACGCCGTTCTCGCTGAGCTGCTCCTCGAAGTCATTGATTTCACTGTAGGCGCGCATCCAGTCCGCTTCCGAGCAGAAACCTTCCACCCGCTCCACCAGCACCCGGCCGTACCACGAGCGATCGAAAATGGTGATGCGGCCCTTGCGCGGCACATGCCGCCAGAAACGCCACAGGTAGGGTTGGGCGCGTTCTTCCTCGGTGGGGGCGGCGACGGGAATGATGCTGTAATGCCGGGCGTCGACGGCGGCAGTGATGCGGCGGATGCTGCCGCCCTTGCCGGCGGCGTCATTGCCCTCGAAGACGGCGATGACGCTGTGCTTGCAGAAGTCCGGATGCCGGGTCAGCAGGTTGAGGCGGCCTTGCAGCGCCTCCAGCTGTTCCTCGTAATCGCCCTTGGACAACTCCTGGTCCAGTTTCAGCGTGTCGAGGATTTGCAGGTTGTCGATCGGCGGCAGTAGCGGCGCGACATCGGGCGGGGTTACGGACGGCTTGTCACGGTCCAGCCGGGCGCGGATGTCGGTGAGGATCTGTTTGCCGACGGTCAGGCTGCGGTAATAGGAGTCTTCGCCCTCGACTACAATCCACGGCGCTTCGCCGGTACTGGTTTCCAGCAGTACGTGCTCGGAAATTTCCCGGAAGCGGTCGTAGTGCTTGAAGTTTTCCCAGTCCTGGTCACTCACGCGCCACCGTGTTTTCGGGTCCTTTTCCAGCTGCTTCAGCCGTTTTTCCTGTTTGTTCTTCGACAGGTGGAACCAGAACTTCAGCACGATCACGCCTTCGTGCGCCAGCATCTTCTCGAAATGGACAATGTCCTCGATCTGCTGGTCCAGTTGCGAGGCCTTGATCTCGCCGCTGACGCGCCGCACGATCGGCTCGGTGTACCAGGAACCGAACAGGATGCCGATGTGTCCCTTGGGCGGCAAGGCCCGCCAGTAACGCCACATGCGCGGCCGTTCACTTTCCTCGTCGGACGGAACACCGAAGGCGTGGGTGGAAATCAGCCGGGGATCCATCCATTCGTTGAGCAGGTTGACGGTTTCGCCCTTGCCAGCGCCGTCGACGCCGTTGATCAGGATCACTACCGGGAATTCCCCGCGTTCCTTCATCTCGAACTGGGCATCGAGCAAGGCTTCGCGCAGGGCGGGCTCTTCACTCTTGTAGACGGCCTTGTCAATCTTGTGGCCGATTTCTGCGGACTCAAACATGGGCGGACTCCGGATTTATAAGCGTTGTTATCTTCCGAGTATAGGCCTGCCGCCCGAAAGGCCATAGACCTTATAAGGGATTTGCCGGGAACTTTTTTACAGCGTTTTATTCTTCACCCAGGGTCTGGCTGCGGCCGCCATCGACAGCGATGATCTGGCCGGTGATGTACGGCGCGTCTTCCACCAGGAAGGCCACCGTGCGGGCGATATCCGCGGGTGCGCCCAGACGTCCCAGCGGCACGCCGGAGAGGATTTTCGCCTGCACGGCCGGATCAATCACCGATTCGCTGTGCTCCTCCGGCCACAGGATCGCCCCCGGCGCCACGCCGTTGACGCGGACGCGCGGCGCCAGGTCCTTGGCTAGGGCGCGGGTCATCATCGCCAGCGCGGCCTTGGCCATGCAATACACCGGGTAGTCGCGGAACGGGCGGCTGGCGTGGATGTCGACAATGTTGACGATGCTGCCCTGGCAAGCTGCCAGCGCCGGGGTCAGCGTCTGACTGAGGAAGAAGGGCGCCCGCGCATTGCTGGCGAACAGGTCGTCCCACTGTTCCAGCGTGGCGCTACCCGCCGGGGTGGGATAGAAGCTGGAGGCGTTGTTGATGAGCGCATCCAGACGGCCGCCGGTCAGCGCCAGCACGCGCTCGGCCAATTGCTGCGGCGCGGCGGGCTGGTTGAGGTCGGCTTGCAGGATGCGGGCGCTGTCCGGCCGCCGGGCGTTCAGCCGGGCGGCGAGGGCGGCAGCATCGGTTTCACTCTGGCGGTAGTGGATGAACACCGTCCAGCCGCGATCGTGCAGGGTTTCGGCGATGACCGCGCCGACGCGCCGGGCGCTGCCGGTAATCAGCGCCAGCCGGGGTTCAGTCCTCACAGAGTCGGGTGCTGTTTTCATGGTGTTCCTGGCGAAAACGGTTGAGGGCATGGATGCGGGCCTGCTCCAGGGCATCGCCCAGCGCCTTGCCGTGCAGGGTTTCCCGGTGCGGCAGGTCTTGCGGGCCGACGGCAGCGGCCACCGCCAGCGCCTGCGTGAAATAGGCGCGCTGAGGATAGTCGCGGTCTTCGAAGCCGAGGCGTCCGCGCGCGTCCGCTTCACAGGCCTGCAGGAATTCGGCAAAGCGCTCCGGGCGGCGCAAGGCATCCAGGTCACGCAGTTTCAGCCACAAGGTGCGGCCTTGCAACTGCACAGCGCGATGCGCCTCCAGATGATGCTTGCAGACGATTTCCGCCAGTTGCTGGTAATCCTTCGGCACCTTGTAACGGTGGCACAGCGCCTGCACCAGCGGCACGCCGTGATGTTCGTGGCCGATATGGCGGGGCAGCATGTCGGGCGGGGTGATGCCCTTGCCGAGGTCGTGCAGCAGCACCGCGAAACGGGTGCGCGGATTCGCGCCGAGGCGCACCGCCTGTTCCAGACACATCATCACATGCCGGCCGGTATCGATTTCCGGGTGGAATTCGGCGCGTTGCGGCACGCCGAACAGGGCGTTCAGTTCCGGGAACAGTACGGCCAGCGCGCCGCAGGCGCGCAACGCTTCAAAGTAGACGGCGGGGGTGTCCTCGGCCAGCGCCTTGCGGGTTTCCTGCCAGACGCGTTCCGGAGTCAGGTGGCTGATTTCGCCGTCGCGGGTCATTTGCTGCATCAGCGCCAGGGTTTCCGGCGCGATGGTAAAGCCCAGCGGCGCATAGCGGGCGGCGAAACGGGCGACGCGCAACACCCGCAGCGGATCTTCGCCGAAGGCCGCCGAGACATGGCGCAATACCCGGTTTTCCAGGTCGGCCAGACCGCCATAGGGATCGACGATGGACCCGTCAGGCCGTTGCGCCATGGCGTTTATGGTCAGGTCGCGGCGCAGCAGGTCTTCTTCCAGGGTAATGGCGGGCGTGGCGTCGCAGATGAAGCCGTGGTAGCCGTGTCCGGACTTGCGCTCGGTGCGGGCGAGGGCGTATTCCTCGGCGGTGTCGGGGTGCAGGAAGACGGGGAAGTCCTGTCCCACCGGCTTGTAACCTTGTGACAGCAGCGTTTCCGGGGTGGCGCCGACCACCACCCAGTCCCGTTCCGTCACCGGGCGTCCCAGCAAGGCGTCACGTACCGCGCCGCCGACCAGATAGACTTCCACGTTTGCTGCCGCTCCTGAATTTCCCATCCGCCGATCATATCCGGCAGCGGGGGGTAAAAGCGGGCGAATTTATACCGGATTTGTCGCGGTATGCCATGGGGCGGGCATGATCGCCTGCGGCAAGTGGTAGGAATGGCGCGGGGAAGCCCGGAGTCCGGCTCCGGGCGGTGGTCAGGCGACCTGCGTCTCCGTCACGCGTACCGGGGCGGGGTCGCGCAGGAAGGCCTCGATTTCATCAATGCGCTGGGCGGCGTCGCGATAGCCCAGTTGCACCAGTTCGCGGGTGAAGGCCGAGTCGAACAGCAGGAAGCTGGTCAGGTCGGCGCTTTGCGCGTCGGGCGTGCCCAACCCGTCCATCAGGTAGCGCACGCTGCGCGGCATTCGGTGCTCCAGCGTCTTGGCGATGATGGCGATATCGGCGGACGGGGAGATCACCAGCGGACTGACGGTACGCATCGGCTCGTGGTCCGGTTCCGAGGGCATGACCGGCACCGAGGCGGCCAGTTTCTGGTAGGCGGCAACGAAGGCGTTCATCCGCTTGAGATGATCCAGGTCGGCATCAAGGTGATCGAGGAAAATCGCGTTCATCAGCGTGCCGCAAATTTGCGACAGCGGCGGGCGTTTCAGCTCGCTGACAAAGTCCTCGCCGGCCGAGAGTTCCGAGCGCAGCAGGCTGTCCGCCGACTCCTGGCAGCGCACGCCGATCGCCAGCAAGCGTTCCGCGCCCAGACGGATGGCCGGACTGAGCGGCGTGATCAGCCGCATCGCACCGTCGCCAAAATAGGCGGTGGACCCGCCCAGCGGCAGTTCCACCGGCGGAAAGACGATCGGGATTGCCGCCGAAGCGAGGATATGCGGCAGGGTCAGTTCGGCGCGCAGGGCGACGCGGCGGCTCTTGTTCCACAAGGGATGGCCGTCCTTGCCCTCGATGAAGGTGAAGGCGCGACCGGAGTGATAACCGGTGGCGGTGACGGCAAAGGCGTAAAGTCCGCCGTCGCGCACCGACCGTCGGATCCCTTCCAGTTGCAAATGCTTGCCGAGGAAGCCGAACAACGGTGTCGAGTCTACCAGCGACTGCACCCGTCCGGCGCCGATCAGACCGCCCAGCGTAAAATCCATCGCCAGCCGTCCGGCGTTTTGCGCCAGCGACGCTGAATCAGTGCGATAGACATCCGGCGCCTTCAGGTTGGACCACAATTTGACCAACAATTGGGCGGCATGGCGGAAGTTGTCATGATGGGCGGCGACGGCCGCGCCATTGATCGCGCCCGCCGATGCCCCCGTAATGATCGGAAACGGAGCGGGGCGGTCCGCCAGCGCGGGCAGTTCACTGATGCGCTTGAGGACGCCGGCCTGATAGGCGCCGCGCGCGCCGCCGGCAGTCAGGACCAGTGCGGTCATGGGGTGTCGCGGGAAAACGGATGTCGGCGACATGAAAGATTACCCTCGGTTCCGGAGTGGACGGTCGGCCTGGGGGCCGTGCTGCCTGAGATGAGGCAAGTCCTGTGCCAGCTTGCGCCGGGATGGAAATCCGAGGGGAATTCAGACGGGCGTTACTGACCGGCCTTCATCTGCGCCTGGGTGGTCATCAGCACCTGGCCCAGCGTGCTGAGCATATTGATGATGTCGGTGTGTTCCGGCAGCTTGCTCTTGGCCAGATCGCTGCTGGCGTTGACCAGCGAGATACGGTCGCCCAGCGACAGCGTGCCGGAAGAGTAGCTGACCATGTTGCCCTTGATGGCGTCCAGCGCGGTCAGGCGCGCCTGGTACTTGGCGATGCTGTCAGAAGTGCGTTGCTGCTTCAGGGTGTCCTGGGTCTTCTGGCGTTGCAGTTCCAGCACCACCAGCAGCGAGCTGACGGTGGCCATGCCCGCCACCGTGTCCTTGAAGGCCGGGCGCGGCGCGCCACCGGCAGCGGGGGCGGTGTTCATCATCTGGCAGGCGCTCAGCAGGCCGACGGATACGGTCAGGGCAATAACAGCTTTCATCTTCATGACGGGTTCTCCGGAAAATTCGCCGGACTTTACCACAAAGCGTCACGGCGGACTGTCGATGGAGTTTTGCATTTGAACGGCATTTGTCTTGGACAAAACAGGAATTGTTCAGGCGCGCGCAGTCCTGATTGCAGGCAAGAATAAGGACGTAAACGCGGCAGGGACAAGGCGTGACCGTGCGGTCATGAAATTTGCTAGGTTGAGCACCGAGCAATTTCTACACTACGTCACCGCTTTTCCGTCCGTAGACGATTCGTTAGCCGCTTCCCGGTCAGGGAGGCGACCCAAGCACCAGAGAGGTCATCACCATGGCACAATATAAGGCTCCCCTCCGTGACATGCAATTCGTCATGCACGAAGTCCTGAACGTGGAAAACCACTACAAGTCCCTTCCTCACTTTGCCGAAGTGGACCGTGACCTGGTCAACAGCGTTCTTGAAACCGGCGCCCAGTTCGCCGAGAACGAACTGTCCCCGATCAACCGCTCCGGCGACGAAGAAGGTTGCGGTTTTGATGATGGCGTCGTCACCACGCCGAAGGGCTTCAAGGAAGCCTACGCCAAGTTCGTCGAGCTGGGCCTGGGTTCGCTGGCCGCGCCGGTGGAACAAGGCGGTCAGGGTCTGCCGCCTTCGCTGGGCATCGCCATGAGCGAAATGACCGGCACCGCCAACTGGTCTTGGTCCATGTACCCCGGCCTGTCGCACGGCGCGATCAACACCATCGCCGCCCACGGCACCCCGGAACAGAAGGAAACCTACCTGACCAAGCTGGTGTCGGGCGAGTGGACCGGCACCATGTGCCTGACTGAATCGCACGCCGGTTCCGACTTGGGCATCATCCGCACCAAGGCCGAACCGCAGGCTGACGGTTCCTACAAGATTTCCGGCACCAAGATCTTCATCTCCGCCGGTGAGCATGACATGGCCGAGAACATCGTCCACGTCGTGCTGGCCCGCCTGCCGGACGCCCCGAAGGGCACCAAGGGCATTTCCCTGTTCCTGGTTCCGAAGTTCATGCCGGGTTCCGGCGAGCGCAACGGCGTCAAGTGCGGCTCCATCGAACACAAGATGGGCATCAAGGCTTCCGCCACTTGCGTGATGAACTTTGACGGCGCCACCGGCTTCCTGATCGGCCCCCCCAACAAGGGCCTGAACTGCATGTTCACCTTCATGAACACCGCCCGCGTCGGCACCGCGCTGCAAGGCGTCTGTGCCGCCGAAGGTTCCTTCCAGGGCGCGCTGACCTACGCCAAGGATCGTCTGGCGATGCGTTCGCTGACCGGCCCGAAGGCTCCCGAGAAGGAAGCCGACCCGATCATCGTCCATCCGGCCGTGCGCCAGCTGCTGCTGACCCAGAAGGCCTTCGCTGAAGGCGGCCGCCTGATGGTCTACTGGCTGTCCACCTTCACCGACGTGCTGGAAGGCTCGGAATCGGCGGAAGAGAAGAAAACCGCTGATGACATGATGTCGATGCTGACGCCGATCGCCAAGGCCTTCCTGACCGAAGTCGGTTACGAAGCCGCCAACCACGGCGTGCAGGTTTACGGCGGTCATGGCTTCATCCGCGAATGGGGCATGGAACAGATCGTCCGCGATACCCGTATCGCCCTGCTGTACGAAGGCACCACCCAGATCCAGGCGCTGGACCTGCTGGGCCGCAAGGTCCTGCAAACCCAGGGCGCGCTGCTGCGCAACTTCACCAAGGTCGTGCACAAGTTCTGCGCCGCCAACGAAGGTGACGCGCAGATGGGCGAGTTCGTGCGTCCGCTGGCCGCGCTGAACAAGGAATGGGGCGACATCACCATGCGTATCGGCATGAAGGCGATGAGCAACCCGGACGAAGCCGGCGCCGCCGCTGTCGACTACATGATGTACTCCGGCTACGTCACCATGGCCTACCTGTGGGCCTGGATGGCCAAGGTCGCCCAGGACAAGCTGGCCGCCGGTGAAGGCGACGCCGCCTTCTACAAGGCCAAGGTGCAGACCGCGCAGTTCTACTTCAAGAAGATCCTGCCGCGCACCAAGGCTCATGTCGAAATCATCGACGCCGGTCTGGAGTCGCTGAACATGGCTCCGGAAGCCTTCGCGTTCTGATTCGTGCGATAATTGCCGGATCGAGAAGAGCCCGCCGTCATAAGCGGGCTTTTTTCTGAAAGAATTTCTGTAGGTCGGGCTTCAGCCCGACATGCCCCTTGACGAAGGCCGGTGTCGGGCTGAAACCCGACCTACGGCCGAAGTAACTAGAGGAACCATCATGCCCCTGTACAAAGCCCCCCTCCGCGACATGCGTTTCGTGCTGGACGAAGTTTTCAACGCCAATGAATTCTGGCAGTCCAACCCCGCCATGAGCCATGTCGATCTGGACACCGTCAGCGCCATTCTCGAAGAAATGGCCAAGTTCAGCGAAAACGTGCTGCTGCCGATCAACCGTTCCGGCGACGAAGAGGGCTGCACCTTCAACAACGGCGTCGTTACCACCCCGAAGGGCTTCAAGGAAGCCTTCAAGCAATACGCCGAAGGTGGCTGGATCGGTTTGGGCGCGGACGAAGAGTTCGGCGGTCAGGCCATGCCGAAGATGGTCACCGTGCTGACCGATGAAATGCTGTTCGCCACCAACCCGTCCTTCACCCTGTACCCGCTGCTGACCATCGGCGCCGGCATGGCCATGAAGGAACACGCCGGGGAAGAGCTGAACAACCGTTACCTGCCGAAGATGTATTCCGGCGAATGGGCGGGCACCATGTGCCTGACCGAACCGCATTCCGGCACCGACCTGGGCATCATCCGCACCAAGGCCGAGCCGCAGGCTGACGGTTCCTACCTGATTTCCGGCACCAAGATCTTCATTACCGGCGGCGAGCACGACCTGTGCGAAAACCACGTGCACCTAGTGCTGGCTAAGCTGCCCGACGCTCCGGCCGGTTCGCGGGGCATCTCGCTGTTCCTGGTGCCGAAGTTCCTGGTCAACGAAGACGGCTCGCTGGGCGCGCGCAACCCCGTGGCCGCCGGTTCCATCGAGCACAAGATGGGCATCAAGGGTTCCGCCACCTGCGTCATGAACTTCGACGCTGCCAAGGGCTACCTGGTCGGCAAGGTCAATGAAGGCCTGGCCGCCATGTTCGTGATGATGAACTACGAGCGCCTGTCGATGGGTATTCAAGGTCTGGGCGCTTCCGAAGCCGCCTACCAGAATGCCGCCGCCTATGCCCGTGACCGCCTGCAGGGCCGTTCCGCCACCGGCGTGAAGATGCCGGAAAAGAACGCCGACAGCATCCTGGTCCATCCGGATGTCCGCCGCATGCTGCTGAAGATCCGCGCCAACAATGAAGCCGGTCGCGCCTTCGCCATCTATGCCGCGCAGCAGCTGGACCTGAACAAGTACAGTGAAGATCCCGCCGTGCGCAAGGCCGCTGCCGACCGCGTCGCGCTGCTGACGCCGGTGGTGAAGGCCTACCTGACCGACAAGGGTCTGGAAAACTGCATCGAAGGTCAGCAGGTGCTGGGCGGCCACGGCTTCATCCGCGAATGGGGTCTGGAGCAGTGGGTGCGCGATACCCGTATCTCGCAAATCTACGAAGGCACCAACGGCGTGCAGGCGCACGACCTGATGGGCCGCAAGGTGGCCAAGAACGACGGCGTCTTCGTCGCTTCCTACCTGGCGGAAATCCGCGCCTTCAACGCCACGTTGGCCGGTGACGCTTCCCTCGACTTCATGCGCGTGGCGCTGGCCCAGGCCGCCGATGAAATCGAAGCCGCCACGAAGTGGGTGGTTGAGCAGGCCCGGATCAATCCGGACGAAATCAACGCCGCCGCGGTCGACTACATGCACGCCTTCGGTCTGCTGAGCTTTGCCTACATGTGGGCCAAGCTGGCCAAGGCCGCTGCCGGCAAGAACGAAGCCTTCTACAGCGACAAGCTGAAGCTGGCCAAGTTCTTCGTCACCCGTCAGCTGCCCGAACTGACCAGCCGTCTGGCCAGCATCAAGGCCGGTGCGGACAGCGTGATGCAGTTCGACATGGATTACTTTGCCTGATACGTGCTTGACTGAAAAAAGCCCCCAATTTCTGGGGGCTTTTTTTTGGGGATGTGGCCGGCTGGCTTGTTGGGCAGTGCCGATCGCCGTTATGCTGGCGGCCGGAGTTTTCAGGGGATGCGTGTGAGTGTTGTCGCGGGGTGGCCCGGTCTTTGCCGGTGGCTGGCATTGTGCGGGTGGCTGTCAGCCGGTCTGGCCCAGGCGGAGGAGGTCGCTCCAGAGCCACTGGTGGCTGCTCCGTCGGAAAGCGCGATAGCTCCGGCGTCAGCGGCGGAGTCCGCCACAGGGGCCGCCGGGATGGATCCGTCAGCCGCTCCGGTGCCGGATCAGGGCATCAACGCCATCAGCATTCCGGTGCGGGACTGTTTGCAGCGCGATGCCGAAGGCCGTTTCCTGGGCTGGCTGGATGAACAGCATTGCCGGATATCCACCGGCACGGCGACGACTGCGCAATGGCTGGATGGGCTGTTCGGCACCTGGTACGGTCCGGAGGATGCCAAGGTCAGGCTGCGTATCATTGTGTCGGAGCGCTGGGAAGAGGGCGGCGGCCTGGATGCCGGCAACTCCATCCGCGCCTCGGCGATCCTGCCGAATGCCAAACGCCGCTTGAAGCTGGTGGTGGGGGACGACGAGGATGTGTTGCACCGAGGGCAGGATATCAATACCGTGCCGCCCGTTCCCGCCAGCACCAGCGCCGCCATCCGCTGGTTTCCGGAATATTTCGGTCAGGTTAAATACACCTTTGATGTCGGCCTGCGTTCCACCCCGGACATTTTTACCCGGGTGCGCGCGCAGCGCCTGTGGCATCTGGGCGAGGATTCGGTCCTGCATTTCACCGAAACCCTCAAATATGGCGTCAAGGATCGTGGACGCAGCATTACCCAGCTGGATGCCGAGCGGGCGTTGGACAGCAAGACGGCGTTCCTGTTGAGCAACAGCCTGTATTACTGGGAGCTTGAGCCGGACCCCGTGGGCTTGCGCTGGGGGCAGGACTGGGTGATTCTGCACAACCTGGGCCATCAGCGCAGTGTTTCCTATGGCGTGATGTTCGAGGGAGCGCAGCAGCCGGAATGGCATTTGCTGGGCAAGAGCATTTTCTTCCTGTATCGCGAATCCATCTGGCGGCCCTGGCTGTTTGTCGAGCTGGAGCCGCACCTGACGCGCCGGGAGGAAACCCACTGGGAAACCACCCCCTCCGTCATCCTGCGTTTTGAAGCACAATTCGGCCTGTAACCATCGGGGTTGCCCCCCGTCATCTGTTTTGGGTGTTTTATGATCCTGCCTGCGGAACTGCATGCGCCTTCGTCAAGGCGCGGCCTGTATGAGGTATTCGAGTTTAACGGCGTCAGCGCCGATGGCCGCTATGCCTTTCTGGTGCGCCATGCCTGCACCATGCCGCGCTGGCGCAATCCGGGGGTGATGGAAGTTGCGTTGATGTGCTTTGACCGCAAGCTGAACCGCACGGCCTGCGTGGTGGAGCGCGAGGAAATGACGGCCTTGCACCTGAAACAGTTGCAGCGCGGAGGCGGCTGGGAGGGGTTGGGCTTCAGTTTCGGTTCCGGCGCATTTTTTGAGGTGGGGCGGCAGAACTTGCGGGGGAAACTCTACGGCGAAAGCGGCGGCGGGCACTGGAAGCTGGAGCTGCAGCGTCGGGATGAATTGTTGCTGCCGTTGCCGGGGGAAAAGCTGTATCGCTGGAGCTGGCCGCGTCACAAGGTATTGATTCGGGACTGCGCGCTGGAATTCCAGGGTGTCTTGCAGGTGGGTGATATGCGCATGGAAGGCGTTTTTGCCGGTGCGAACCTGCATTACTGGGGTGAAGGCTATCCGCATGAATTCGCCTCCGCCCAATGCGCGGCGTTCAGTGAGGATGCCGGGGCGTATTTCTACGGTTTCAGCACCAAGCTGACGCTCGGACGCCTGAGCAGTCCTTACCTGGGAATGGCCGTGCTGAAAGTGCGCGGTCGCCGCTATGCCTTCAATGAACTGGCCGGCTGTTTCCGGCATCATCTGGAGGCGCTCGACAACTATCGCTGGCGAATTTCATTCTTGGGGCCGGAATTCGGCCTGAATGTGGAGATTGACGGCAGCAACCCGCGCATGACGCCCTGGCAGGCCTGGCATGCCGATCACCCCAAAGGCGGCCGGTCGGTGCTGAAGATGACGCCGTTTGCGCGGGGGGATTTCACCTTGTACCGGCGGCGCAATGCCGAGCAGGTGGCCGTGTTGAGCTCATCGTCGGTGGAATTGAAAACCTTGTTGCCCGAGAACCTGCCGGAGAGCGGCGGCTTCCGCGCCAACGCCTGATCCTCAGTCCTTCGACCAGCGGATCAGGGCGTTCTGCAAGTCGCACAGTTCGATCGGCTTGCTCAGGTGTTCGTTCATCCCCGCCCGGAAGGCCTTCTGTTTCTGTTCTTCCAGGATATGCGCGGTCAGCGCCAGGATCGGCAACGGCTTGCGTTGTTGCTGCCGTTCCCAGTTACGGATTTCCTGCGTGGCGGCATAGCCGTCCACATAGGGCATGTCGCAATCCATCAGCACCAGATCGTAGTGGTCGCGCATCACGGCCTGCACCGCCTCGCGGCCGTTGCTGACCAGGGTGCTGTCCACGCCCAGCTTCTGCATCATGCCGCGGATGACCTTCTGGCTGAGCTGGTTGTCTTCCGCGATCAGGACCTTCAGGCGCCCCAGACGCATGGCTACGTCGCCGTTGGACTCGGGCTGCTGGATGCCGTCCATGCGCCGCAGTTCCTGGCTGATCACCTGCCGCAACTGCCGGCTGGTGACGGGCTTGCTGATGACCCGATGGATGCCGGCGTTGCGCGCCAGCGTGTGGATGTTGTTGTGCCGCAGCCCGGTCAGCATGATCAGTATGACGTCGTTGGTAATCAGCGGGTCTTCCTTGAGGCGCGCGCCCAGTTGCAGCCCGCTCATGCCGGGCATCTGGTAATCCATGATGATGACGTCGAACGGTTGGCCCAGATTGGCGGCGTTGCGCGCCACGGCCAGCGCTTCGGTGCCGCTTTCGGCGGTATTGACGCGCATGCCCCATTGCGTGGCCTGTTCGGCCAGCACGCGGCTGACAGTGCGGTTGTCATCCACCACCAGCAGCCGTTTACCGGAGAAGGTGGCGATGAACTCGGTCGTGGTTTCGGACCCGGCGCCGGAAGCGGACTTCAGCGGCAAGGTGAAACCAAGGAGAGTGCCCTGATGCGGCTTGCTTTCCACGGTCAGTTCACCGCCCATGGCGGCGATCAGCTGGCGGCAGGTGGCCAGGTCCGGTCCGATATGCCAGACATTGCTGGTGCGGATGGCGTTGCCGGGCTCGAACAGGCCGGCCTGATGTTCCTCGTCCATCCCCATGCCCGTGTCCTGCACGCTGAACTGCAGGCCTAGGTCGCCGTTGAGGATGGCGCTCTTGATGCTGACCACCACTTCCCCGATATCGGTGAAGCGCAGGGCGTTGTGGATAAGGCGGGAGAGGATCTGGCGCAGGTGCACCACGTCGCCCATGACCTGGCGGGGCAGGGCGGTGTCCAGGTAGCCGATCAGTTCAAGCTGCTTTTCATCGGCGTGGGTCTTGAACAGATCCAGGCAGTAACTGAGAAGCTCGGAGAGATCGAAGACCTCTTCCAGAATGGTCGGGGACTGCAGCGACTGGTTGGCGACCTCCAGCCGGTCGTTCAGTACATGCAACAGGGCGTTACCCGAGGATTGCACTGTCTGGGCGTATTCCCGTTGCACCGGCGTCAGCGGCGTTTCCAGCAGCAGTTCGGTCATGCCCAGGATGCCGCTGAGCGGGGTGCGCATGTCGTGACTGATGGACATGAACAGCTGTTGCTGTTCGGAGGATTCGCTGCCGTTGTCCGGGCTGTTGCCCGACATCGCCGGCAACAGCTCGCGGAAGTCCTCCATCTCGATGGCCCAAAGAATGGTCAGCGCCGAGAGGCAACCCAGCGCCAGTCCGGAAAAAAACACCAGTCCCCAGTCCGAGCGGTTTCCGGAAAGGATGGCCAGCGCGGATATCATCACCAGGAAAAGGCCCAGGACGTAGAACCGGGCGTTGATTCGCTTCAAGGCGCCCTTGGCGTGCAGCCAGGCGGTCAGGAGGAAGAAGCCGGAAACATGCAGCAGCGCCGCCAGCAGATAAGCGCGGCGTACGTCCAGGAAAAGGGTGGCCACAGTCAGGGTCAGCAGGACGGTAATGCCGGTTTGCCAGGCGCGATTGTTCTCGCTGACCAGCGGCTGACAGCGGAAGCTGAGCAGTTCCGCGGCTGCCAGCAGCGGCAGCAGCGAGATAAAAGAGAGTGTAGCCGAGGGGGAGTCGCGGAAAAGCAGGCTGACGCCGATGACCACAACCATGGACAAGGGCATGCCGGTGGCGCGCAAGCGCAAACCGGTCGGTATCCGGCGTGGAAACCAGGGCCACAGGCACAGGGCCATGCTGAATCCAAGCGAGAGGGTCGCCCAGAAAGTGAGTTGCCAAGACATGCCTGAAGGATTCCGTCCTTTTAATGATCAAGCGGTGATTTCCTGAGACCCGGACGTCGGGCGGCCCGGAAATCTTCGTTGGGGAAACCGGTCATTATTTGGCTCACAGGCTACCATATTCAGCAGGCCAAATGCAGACGCTAGGCGATAATTACCCGGCAGGATACTATTGGCTTAAAAGCAGGGGGCTGGCGACATGATGAACTGGATAAAACAACAACTCAGGATTTTCCCGGTATGGATGGGCCTGGTCATATTGGGGCTGTTCGTCGTGAGCGAACTGGTGGTGCTCAATCGCCCCGGTAGTCTGGCCGAGCGGGCTTTCCAGCGCATGGACACGATGGTTTATGACTGGCGCTTCCACCTGCTGACGCCGCAGCGGCCCAAGGGACCGCCGATCGTTATTGTGGATATCGATGAAGCCAGCCTGAAAAGTGAAGGCCGCTGGCCCTGGCCGCGCGCCCGGATCGGCGACCTGGTGTCGGCCTTGCATGCCCAAGGGGTCGCCCTCATCGGCTTCGACGTGGTTTTCTCCGAGCCGGAGATCAATCCGGCCACCCGCCTGCTGGAATCCGGGCGCCTGACGCCCGGCGCGGCGTCGGAGCTGAAGTCGCTGGAAGATACCTTGGATGGTGATAAGGCTTTCGCCGCAGTGATGAAGGACCGCACTGTCGTGGGTTATTTCCTGCATAACGAAGGTATTCATTCCGGGGTGCTGCCCGCACCTTTCTTTCCGGTGGACGGCAAGGAGGGTGATCGCCTTACGGTTGTCCGCATGAAGGACTATACCGGCATGCTGCCCCTGTTCGCTTCCTCGGCCTCGGGCGCCGGTTTCATCAGTACGCTGCCGGATGCTGACGGCATCATGCGCCGCTCGCCGCTGGTGCTGCGTTACGAAAACGGCCTCTACAGTTCGCTGGCGCTGGAAATGGCGCGCCAATACACCAAATCACCGTTCATCCGCATGCAGACAATCTCTACGGGCGGACAATTGCGCATCGAATCCCTGTCGGTCGGCAAAAGCGTCGTTTACACCGATGAGTCCGGTCTGGCGCTGATCCCGTACAAGGGCAAGGGCTTCAGTTACCCCTACGTGTCCGCCGCCAAGGTGCTGCACGCCAGCGCGCCCATGCCCGAGCTCAAGGGGGCGATTGTCCTGGTGGGGACCTCCGCGCTTGGTCTGACCGACTTGCGCACCACGCCCCTGGAAACCGGATATCCCGGCGTGGAGGTGCACGCGAACCTGCTTGACGCCATCCTGCAAAGCACGGCGGGCGCAAACTATTCGTTCTATCGTCCGGACTGGGAGCCGGGCATGACCTTTACCCTGCTGCTGACGGTCGGGCTGGTTTTCGTGCTGATTCTGCCGCGTCTGGAGCCGGGCTACATGCTGGTGGTGTCCGCAGGCTGGCTGGCGGTGCTGACGCTGGTCAACCTGGCGTTCTGGAAGTCGGCGCATTATGACCTGCCGCTGTCGATCCTGGTGATGTCGACGCTGGTGATCGCCATCTTCAACATCAGTTACGGTTTCATGCGCGCCAATACCCAGAAACGGGAAATGAAGACGCTGTTCGGCCAGTATGTGCCGCCGGCGCACGTGGAACAGATCCTGATGGACAGCCAGATGGTGAACATGGAAGGCGAGTCGCGGCACATGACGGTGCTGTTCTCGGATATCCGCAGTTTCACCACCATTTCGGAAGGCCTGAAGGCGAACCGCCTGAAGCAGATGCTGAACGATTTCTTTACCCCGATTACCCGCGTCATTTTTGACAACAACGGCACCATCGACAAATACGTCGGCGACATGGTGATGGCCTTCTGGAATGCGCCGCTGTTTGATGAAAACCATGCTGAACATGCCGTCGACGCCGCCATGGCGATGCAGCGCATGGCGGACGAGCTGATCCCGCAGTTTGCGGCGCGCAACCTGCCGGAAATCCATATCGGCATCGGGGTCAATACCGGCTTCATGAACGTGGGCGACATGGGCTCGGAATACCGACGCACCTACACGGTGATCGGCGATTCGGTGAATCTGGGGTCTCGGCTGGAAGGGCTGACCAAGTTCTACGGAGTGAAAGTGCTGGTGGGCGAGGGCACCTATGACTTGACGCCGATGTACCTGTACCGTTTGGTCGACAAGATCGTGGTGAAGGGCAAGCGTGAGCCGGTTTGTGTGTACGAGCCGGTTTGCCGCCTGGAGGATGCCAGTGAAAGCCGGATCAACCGGGTGAAGGCCTACAATACCGCCCTGGATCATTACTATAGCCGGGAGTGGGATGAAGCCGAGCAGGTCTTGCGTGAACTGCACAAGGGCGACCCGGACCGGGTGCTGTACAAGATGTACCTGGAGCGGATTCCGCAACTGCGCAACGCCGTCCTTCCGGAAGACTGGATGGGCGTGTTCGAGCATCACAGCAAGTAATTCCGGACAAGGGGCTTGGCAAGCCCCTTTTTTTGGCTAAAATCAGCCCTCCGGAATCACCTGATTCCACGGGCCGATAGCTCAGCTGGGAGAGCGCCGCGTTCGCAATGCGGAGGTCGAGGGTTCGATCCCCTTTCGGTCCACCAATTCCCCGACGCCGGAGGGCAAAAGCCCTCCGGCGTTTTCATATTTGGTATCTTCCGCCCCTTCCTGTCGTTTCACCGCAAACCGTCTGAATCCGGTACCGGAATCGGCAAGGCTCCATTACAATCATCCAGATATATCTGTAGCGTCCTGTGCGGATCAGGACGGCTGCGGGTGCACGCAATTCAAAAATGCCGCTCCGGGAAAAGGAACCCCATCGCCATCCTGCCCGGCGCCAGAACAGGGAGTTAGTCCATGAGCCGTCATGCCAGCCTCAATCGCGCCTACCGTCTGGTTTGGGACGCCGCCCGAAATCTCTGGATTCCTGTTGCCGAAACCGCGCGTCGTCGCGGCAAGAGCGGTCGCGTCATCACGTTGACAGCCGGTCTGCTGACGGCAGCCGCCTCGGCCTGGGCGCTGCCTACCGGTGGGGAGGTCTCGGCGGGCAGCGGGGCAATCAGCCAGTCCGGTGCGCAGATGACCATCACCCAGCAAAGCCAGCATATGGCCATTGACTGGCAGGGCTTCGGCATCGGCAGCCAGGAAAGCGTTCATTTTGTCCAGCCGGGGGCCTCCTCCATCGCATTGAACCGGGTGCTGGGCCAGGATCCCACCCGGATTCTCGGCAATCTCGACGCCAACGGTCAGGTCTTCATCCTGAACCCGAACGGGGTGCTGTTTGCCCAAGGCGCGCAGGTGTCCGTGGGTGGGCTGGTCGCTTCGACGCTGGGCATGTCCAACACCGACTTCCTGAGCGGCAATTTCCGTTTTGACGGCGCCTCTGCGGCCTCGGTCAGCAATGCGGGCAAGATCACGGCATCTCAGGGCGGTTATGTGGCCCTGCTGGGCGCGGAGGTCAGTAACAGCGGTGAGCTGGTCGCGGATGGCGGCGCGGTCAATCTGGCGGCCGGACAGACGGTGACGTTGCAGCTGGATAACGGCTCGTTGGCCGGGCTGACGGTGGATAAGGGCGTGGTCGATGCCCTGGTCGAGAACCACGGGTTGATCCGCGCGAACGGCGGCCAAGTATTGCTGACGGCGGAAGGCGCGGATGCGCTGTCGAAGGCGGTCATCAATCATGATGGCGTCATTGAGGCCCGTACGCTGGAAAACCGCAACGGCGAGATCGTGTTGCTGGGTGATGAAAGCACCGGCACGGTCAACGTTAGCGGCGTGCTGGACGCCTCCGCCCCGGATGGCGGCAACGGCGGCTTTATCGAGACCTCGGCGGCGCAGGTCAAGGTGACGGCATCGGCGCAGGTGACGACCCACGCCGCCAACGGCAAAACCGGTCGCTGGTTGATTGACCCGCAGGATTATGTGGTGGGAACGGGCGGCGATATTGACGGCGTCACCCTGGGCAAGGCGCTGGATCAGACGGATGTGATCATCCAGAGCGTGGATGGCAAGAATGCAGGCAACGGCGACATTTTCGTCAATGATGCGGTCAGTTGGACGGCGGGAACCGCACTGACGCTGAATGCCGAGCGCAACATCAATATCAATGCCAGCCTGACAACCTCCGGCGATACCGCGGCGCTCAATCTCAACCCCGGTGCGGGCGGAGCCTATTTTCTGGCGAGCGGCGTCAATGTGTACCTGCCGGGGCTTAATGCCTCGTTCAGTGTCGGCGGCAAAGCGTATACCCTGATCCACGATATCGACACGCTGCAGACGGTCAGTGCCAGCGGCGGAAATTACGCCTTGGGCAACAATATTGACGCCAGCGTTACCCGTGACTGGAATTCCGGCACGGGCTTCAATCCCATCGGCAATACCGACCAGGCCTTCGGGGGGATCTTCGAAGGTTTGGGCAATACGGTTTCCGCCTTGAACATCAACCGGGTCGGCAGCAGCCATGTCGGCCTGTTCGGCGTCTCCAGCGGCACCATCCAGAACCTTAACCTGTCCAAAGTCACCATCAACGGCCTGTCGGTGGTGGGGGCGCTGGCTGCGGAAAACCGCGGCGATATTCATAACGTCAATGTGGATGGCCAAATCGGTTCGACCAGCACCGACACCATTACCAACCTGAGCGATATCGGCGGTCTGGTCGGGGTGAATACCGGCATTATCGCGGGCAGCGCCTCTTCGGCGAATGTCACGGCTTCCGGTCCCGCCGCCCTCACCGCTTTCAGTAATGTCGGCGGTCTGGTCGGCCGCAATGACGGCCAAGTGGCCTACAGCACCGCTACCGGCATGGTGAAGGTTGATCTGGCGGATGGCGGCAGCGCCACGGCGATCGGCGGGCTGGCCGGCTCCAACTCCAATATCATCAATGAGGCCGGGCTGCCGGCGACGGATGTCACGGGCGGAGCGGTTTCCGTATCGGCGTCAAACGGCCGCAACCTGAACAAGGCCTCGCTGTCCGACATTGGCGGTCTGGTGGGTCTGAACAGTGCGGAAATGACCTTTGCCGATGCCAAGACCACCTATAGCGGTGGGGCGGTAACGGTCAGCAACAGCAGTGCTTCCGGGGATATCGGCCGTGTCGGCGGGGTTGCCGGTGAAAATCAGGGCAAGATTTCATTCGGGGTTAACCGCTCGACGCTCGATGTGACCGGCGGGCTTATCCAGAATGTGGGCGGGATAACCGGTGACAATACGGGGTTCATTGATAATGCCTTGTCCAGCGGCGCGGTAACCGTTAACACTAGCCAATCGTCGGCGAGCAATATCGGCGGCATCGCCGGCTGGAATGAGCAGGAAATCACCAACAGCACGGCGACAGGCCTGGTTCATGTGGTGGGCAGCGCCAGCAGTGTCTATGGCGTGGGCGGTGTGGCCGGTTTCAGCGGCAGTTATGACACCATGTCCGGAGGCGCGGGGATTGTGGTGCAGGACAGCCTGGCGTTCGGGGATGTTCTGGTCGAGACCGTGGATGCTTCCGGCGTCAGCGAAGTCGGGGGCCTGATCGGTCATAACGGCGGCACGCTGTCACTGGGGGGCGTGCTGTCTGAGCAGTTCGGCGGTGATGTGACGATCAAAGCCACGGCCTCGGAAGGGGTCTCTACCTATGTCAGCAATGTTGGCGGGGTAGTGGGCAATGATGCCGGCACGACCTCCCTGTTGGGCGGCAATCAGGTCTATAACGCCGGCGCGGTAAGTGTCGACAACCTCTCGGGCGGCGGCAGCGTCAGCAGTGTCGGCGGCGTTGTGGGCTCGGGGACATCTGACCTGTCTTATGTCGTCGGGGACGTGACGGTGACGATCGATAGCGGCGGGGGAGCTTACGTGTCCTCCATCGGCGGCGTCATCGGCAGCAATAGCGGCACCGTGAACCATGCGTCCGGCTGGATCAGTCTTTTGGATTTCTATGGCGGCGATATCGCCAATGCCTCCTATGTCGGAGGCGTGGCCGGATTCAATAACGGCACTATCCAGGACAGCTATTCGACCAGCTATGTTCGCGGTTCCGGCTATGTGGGCGGCCTGGCGGGGTATAACAGTTCGGTTGGGACCATCAAGGACAGTTATTCGTCCGGCTCGGTCTCCAATTCGTCTTATTATGGTTCTCCCGCCAACTTTGGCGGTCTGGTTGGCGAGAACGACGGGGTTATCCAGACCAGCTATTTCGCCGGGACTGTCGATGGCACATCCGGCATCGCCAGCGGAGCCAATGCTGGTGGGCTGGTGGGCTATAACAGCGCAACGGGGACGATCAGCGACAGTTATGCCACGGGCAGCGTGACGGGTAACGCGGTCGTCGGGGGGCTGATCGGTAAAAATTCCGGCGCGGTGATCAACACATACGCTTCCAACGTGGTCAGTGGCGGAAGCTCGGTTGGCGGATTGATTGGCGCCAACAACAGTGACGGCGTTCAATCCAGCTTTTACGATCTGGGGCAGACCCCGGACGACGGGTTCGGTTACGGGGTCGCCACGAACGTTCTTATGCAGGCATCGAACTTCTCGTCGGCGGGCTGGGATATTGCCAGTCAGGGCGGTAGCAGCTCGGTCTGGCGGATTTACGAGGGTCAAACCGCACCGCTGTTGCGCCATTTCCTGACCAGCCTGACCGTCACTGCCAACGATGCTTCCAAAACCTATGACGGCGTCACCTACAGCGGTGGTAACGGAGTCAGCTACTCCATCACCAATCCAAGCCCGGATCTGTTGTACGGCTCGGTTTCCTACAACGGCTCCGCGCAAGGCGCGCGTAATGCCGGGAAATATGCGATCTCCGTCAGCGGTCTCTATTCCGGTCAGAGCGGCTTCGATATTTCGGTGGTGGACGGCCAACTGGTGATTGATCCGAAGACCCTGAATGTGACGGGTGTTTCGGCAGCGGATAAAACCTACGACGGGACAGTGACAGCCAGTGTCACCGGCAGTCTCCTCGGGATTATATCGGGAGATGTGGTTGACCTGGCGGCTACCGGGGTGTTTGCGGATAAAAACGCCGGGACGAACAAGGAGGTAACCGCATCTTACGCGCTAAGCGGCGCGGACATGGCGAACTATGTTGTTGATATCAACTCGGACATTCTTTCCGCCACCATCAACCGCCTGAAAACCGAGGTGGTTGGCAGCATCGCGGACAGCAAGGTCTATGACGGCACCACCACGGCGACGGTCCATGCCGGATCGCTTGGCATGCTGATTTCCGGCGATGATGTTTCCGTGACGGGGGTTGGAACCTTTGCAGACAAGAATGCAGCGACCGCGAAGTCCGTAGCGACAACCTATGCCCTGTCTGGCGCGGATGGGGGTAACTATGAGGTTCCGGATGAATATTTGTCCGCGGATATCTCTCCACTGGCGATCACCGGGATTGTGAAAGCCGATAACAAGACCTATGACGGTACGACAGCGGCGACAGCCTCGGGCACGTTGTCCGGGGTTATCAGCGGCGACGATTTGACGTTGTCGGCTTCGGGCAGTTTTGCTGACAAGAATGCGGGGATTGGAAAGACAGTCACCCTGGATTGGTCGCTGGGCGGTGCGGATGCCGGGAACTATACGGCTTTCGTGAGTGATGGAACCACGTTGCTGACAGATGCCATTCCGACGCAGGGTTTTACGGCTGGAAAGCAGGTTATTACGACGGCGAATATTGACCAGTTGGCGTTGACAACCACGATCAGCGCCCAGGACAAGGTCTACGACGGCACGACGTCGGCGACCACCTCCGGTTCGCTGAGCGGCATCATTTCCGGTGATGATGTGACCTTCTCCACCACAGGCAGTTTCTCTGACAAGAGCGCTGGTTATGGCAAGACGGTGAGCGTCGGCTTCAGCACTAGCGGCGTGGATGCGGGCAACTATGCAGTGACTGCCAACACAACCACCACCGCCGCGATCATTCAACGGCTCTTGAGCACGACAATCAGCGCTCAGGACAAGGTCTACGATGGCACGACCTCGGCAACCACCGCGGGTTCGTTGAACGGAATCCTGTCGGGTGACGACGTTACGTTCACGACCAATGGCAGCTTCTCGGACAAGAATGCTGGCGTCGGCAAGACAGTGAACGTCGGTTTCACCACTGGCGGTGCGGATGCCGGAAACTATGTGGTAGCGGCGAACACCACAACGACAGCGAACATTGACCAACTGGCGCTGACGACCACGATCAGCGCCCAGGACAAGGTCTACGACGGCACGACGGCGGCAACGACCTCTGGTTCGTTGAGCGGCATCCTATCGGGAGATAACGTCACGTTCACGACCAATGGCAGCTTCTCGGACAAGAACGCTGGAATCGGCAAGACGGTGAATGTCGGCTTCAGCACCGGCGGCACGGACGCGGGCAATTACGCGGTGACGGCGAATACGACGACCACGGCGAACATCGATCAACTGGCCTTGGCCACGACGATTACGGCGGCGAACAAGACGTATGACGGCACAACCGCTGCAACGACCTCTGGTTCGCTGAGCGGCATCCTGTCCGGTGACAACGTCACCTTCTCAACGAACGGCAGCTTCAGCGACAAGAACGCTGGAGTTGGCAAGACAGTGAATGTCGGCTTCAGCACCGGCGGTACGGATGCCGGAAACTACGCGGTGACGGCCAATACGACCACCACGGCGAACATCGATCAACTGGCGTTGACCACGACGATCAGCGCCCAGGACAAGGTCTACGACGGCACGACGGCCGCGACCACCAGCGGCAGCCTGAGCGGCATCCTGTCGGGCGACAACGTCACGTTCACGACCAATGGCAGCTTCTCGGACAAGAACGCTGGAATCGGCAAGACGGTGAATGTCGGCTTCAGCACTGGCGGTGCGGATGCCGGTAACTACGCGGTGACGGCGAATACGACGACCACGGCGAACATTGACCAGCTGGCCTTGACCACGACGATCAGTACTCAAAACAAGGTTTACGACGGCACAACATCGGCTACCACCTCCGGCTCATTGAGCGGAGTCTTGTCGGGTGACAACGTCACATTCGCGACGAACGGTAGCTTCAGTGACAAGAACGCTGGAATCGGCAAGACGGTGAACGTCGGTTTCACCACCGGCGGTGCGGATGCCGGTAACTATGCAGTGACGGCCAACACGACCACCACGGCGAACATCGACCAACTGGCGTTGACGACCACGATCAGCGCCAAGAATAAGGTCTACGACGGCACAACATCGGCTACCACCTCCGGCTCATTGAGCGGAGTCTTGTCGGGTGACAACGTCACATTCGCGACGAACGGCAGCTTCAGCGACAAGAATGCCGGAGTTGGCAAGACGGTGAATGTCGGCTTCAGCACCGGTGGTGCGGATGCGGGCAACTACGCTGTGACGGCGAATACGACGACGACGGCGAATATCGACCAACTGGCCTTGGCCACGACGATTACAGCGGCGAACAAGACGTATGACGGCACAACCGCTGCGACCACCTCCGGCTCGCTGAGCGGTGTGCTGTCGGGCGATAACGTCACCTTCTCAACGAACGGCAGCTTCTCGGACAAGAACGCTGGAGTTGGCAAGACAGTGAATGTCGGCTTCAGCACCGGCGGTGCGGATGCCGGTAACTATGCGGTGACGGCCAACACGACCACCACGGCGAATATCGACCAACTGGCCTTGGCCACGACGATTACGGCGGCGAACAAGACGTATGACGGCACAACCGCTGCGACCACCTCTGGTTCACTGAGCGGCATCCTGTCCGGCGATAACGTCACCTTCTCTACGAACGGCAGCTTCAGCGACAAGAATGCCGGGGTTGGCAAGACGGTGAATGTCGGCTTCAGCACCGGCGGTGCGGACGCGGGCAATTACGCGGTGACGGCGAATACGACGACCACAGCGAACATTGACCAGTTGGCGCTGACGACGACGATCAGTGCTCAAAACAAGGTTTACGACGGCACGACGGTGGCGACGACCTCTGGTTCGCTGAGCGGCATTCTGTCTGGTGACAATGTCACGTTCACGACCAATGGCAGCTTCAGCGACAAGAACGCCGGCGTCGGCAAGACGGTGAACGTCGGCTTCAGCACCGGTGGTGCGGATGCCGGTAACTACGCCGTGACGGCGAATACGACGACGACGGCGAACATCGACCAGCTGGCGTTGACGACGGCGATCAGTGCGCAAGACAAGGTCTACGACGGCACGACGTCGGCGACTACCTCCGGCTCGCTGAGCGGTGTGCTGTCGGGCGATAACGTCACCTTCTCAACGAACGGCAG
>NZ_SHKX01000013.1 GCF_004217445.1 Fluviicoccus keumensis | reverse complement strand
GGTTGGGTGTGTGTTTGGCGACTTACACCTTACCATTTGAGGCCAGCCTTTTTACATTGTAAAACAGTTACTTAGTCCTTAAGTAAGTGCCATTCGGCTTTGAGGGCTTTTGGATGAAGGTCATTTTCGGGCTCTTCAATAATAAAAATCTTATCTTTTTGGTATGAAAGGTCCGCAACTAAAGAAGTAATATTAGGGACGCCTTCGCCCATTTGGCTGATTGAAATGGTATTTTCAGTGTCAACATATGTGCCTGCGGTAATTCCATTTTTTGACGGTATTGAGGTAACCATAAAACCAAGTATTTTTTCGCAGTTCTCTTTGTAATGATCATGTTTGGGAAAGACAGAGTTAGAAACTTTGGAAATTCTAGCTGGCAAGTTAGAGAGTGTTGTCTCAATACGATTGACGGATTCTTCACGTACATCTTCACTATATAAAGAAGTTTTTCTTTTTGACAAATATGGGATTATTGCATGATATGGAGATGTATTTGGATAGTTGTTAAAAGAATTGGTATTGTCAGCTTTCATATTGAAAATATGGCCATCGATTGAGTTTGATGGTATGGATAAGTTGATATTAATGGATTTGTTAACGATGCTAAGATTGGTATGTTTGGGAATATGTGGGCTAACTAATAGATCGATTTTTGAGGATGTAGAGCCAATTCTGATGTCTTGGCGAGATGGCTGTGATCCATCTTGAAGAAGATGAATGGCTCTTAATATCGAGCTTTTTCCACTGTTGTTTTCCCCTATAAAAATATTTATTTGCCCTAGCTTTAGGTTTTTAATGCTTTTGATAGATCGAAAGTTTTCAATAGATATCTCAAGGATTTTCATAGCAGCTATAATTCTCTTTGGAATGTTAAGGAAAATACAGTGTGACTATACTAACACGTGATTTTGATATCAACAGGTTCTGTTGGGATGATCTTGATTGTAGTCTTCAGCATTCCCGCCACTCCATCTGCCGCGCCGTCGCCACCGCCAGTTCCCGCCCGGCCAGCCGCGCCACCAGATGCAGGCTCATGTCGATGCCCGCCGAAATCCCGCTCGAGGTGACCACCTCGCCTTCATCCACCCAGCGGCAATCCTCTTTCACCGTCAGACCGGGAAAGCGCGCCCGCAGGTCGGCGATGTCTTCCCAGTGCGTGGTCACCGTCCGGCCGTCCAGCAAACCGGCCTTTGCCAGCAGGAAGGCCCCGGTGCAGACCGAGGCGGTGATGCGGGCGTGTGCCGCCTGGGCGGCGATCCAGCGGATGACTTCCGGCTTGTCCAGTTCAGCATCCACCACGCCGCCGGGAATGATCAGCACGTCGGGGGCGGGATGGGCCGTCAGGCTGAAATCCCGCCTGACCTCCAGCCCGGCGCGCGCCCGCACCAGCCCTTCGCTCTCCGCAACGGTGAACACCCGGAACAACGGCGCCGAATCCGCCTGTCGCCGCCCATGCACGCGCGCGGCGGTGGTGAAGACTTCATAAGGCCCGGCGAAGTCGAGCACTTCGACATCGGGGAACAGCAGGATGGCGACACATATGGTCATTTCGATTCATCCGTACCATCGTAAATGGGAGCATCGGGAATTCGGCGATTGACGGTAGATTTTCAGGGAGTAACAATAATTTTTTAAAAAAGCTTGGTTCTAAGCGGCCCCGTCAGCCCATAAGGATGATCAATGATGACTTTCACTAGATTAACTGCGGTCCTAATTCTTGCATTCAGCGGGGTTGGAGATGTCTTTGCTGAGGAAATGCAAGCCGCATCCGAGGCCGTACAAAGCTATAGCAATCCGGAGGTGTTGATCAAGGATTACCTGTATTCCCTCTATACCAATGACGTCAAGGGTTACCAGAAGTTGATCATCCCAGAGCCCGGAAGCGAGAAGTTGACGGGAAAGCAGGTGTTGACCTATGCCCAGAGAGATGCTGTTCGTCAGGATGTGGATCAGCTCCAGTTGAGGAACCTTTCTGGTGATGTCTACAAGGGTAAGGTGTTGATGCGATGGGCTTCGCGTCCGGTTGGAACCCGAGCGATCTATGCGGGTCAGTTCCGCAACAACAATTTGGCGCTTCCTGTAGAGAAAACAGCGGAAGGATGGAAGATGGACGCCAGGTACTGGGGCGAGTTTGTGCGGATTAAGGCCAGGCCCCTGACATCGCAGGATCCCCAAGCGGCCGCCATCAAATTTTTGTACGGGATATTTTCAGGTGATGCCGAGATGATCCGGAGAGTGTCGGCTGATTCCGGAAGTGAGGCCAGGCTGATTGCCGCCAACAATCTTCCTCCGGGAGATGTGGATCAGATTCTGGCTTTATGCAAAGAAATGTTGGTGGTACCCGCGCGTGACGGTGAAGTCTTGTTGATGCCGGATGGTACGTTACTGACCGCGCGGACCAGTGCCGATGAAAAACTAATGATGGGACTGATGGGGCTCGTTGAGGTGCCGTTCCTGCTGAAACAGACGGAGGGTACCTGGAAAGTCGTCCCGTATGATTATTATCGGTATCTACGTGATAAAAATGCCATCTGAATCGCCTTCCCCCTGATAACCGACCGCCCAGCACATTCTGATGTTGTCGCAGGTGATCTCAGGGGGATCGACGTATGGCCGTCAAGTAAGTCTGAAAAATAGCCCGTTTTCAACCGCAGCCACCTTGCGCTTACCGTCAACGGGCATGACTCTCATGCCCGTTGCTCTAATCATGGCTGGAGGATCCGTTCACGGCGAGGATGCAGCGGTGGATCTCCCGGTCGTTGATCCCGCTACTTCGCGGTTTTCAGCATGATGGCAAACGCTTCGGGCAACTCCAGTCCAATCACGCCATCCTTCTGAGGGTAGCTGATACGGGTGAATTTTCGCTGATAGTACCAATACAAATGGGGACTGATGGAGCCCGGGCCCTTCCGGTAAAGCTCCAAGGTGCCTGACATCACCTTGTGCACGGCTTGAAGAACGTCCGGAGTCTCTGCCGGGACAACGAACAAACAATGGCGGTTGGGGACGGATACGATGGAGCCGAAGGTACCGACACAGTCCTTCAGTTTATCGAGCATGAGCGCCCACGAGCTGGTGTAGTCACTGATGTCATTGGCGAACAGGATGCTCAGATTACTGTTGAGCCTGGCTTCTTCCAGGGTAAGCGATTCTTGAGACATGATCTGCAGGGCGATGTTGAAGAGCTCCCGGTCGGATTTCCCCCAGGCTTTGGCCTCGGCCCGGGTAATGGGGCGCATGGTCTCGGGCTGGTCTTCAACGAGCATGGTTACGACGCCTTCAATTTCCCGACGGCTGACAAAATTATCCGGGTTTATGTCTTTCATTTCGGGATACAGGCGCACCCGTAAGCGGTTGGCTATATCCGTAAAACTCAGGGATTCCGGCTTGGGGTTGTCTGCAGCGTTTTCGTTGTCGGCGATGAGCCTGTCAAACTGCCTGGCGATGATGGCGGGCCAGCGTTCGCGCGATGTGGCCTGATGGCAGATGCCAGCCAGATTTTGCAGCCCCAACGCATAACTTTTCCCTGTAACCAGAACCATGCCGTCATTCAGCGTGACCGGTATGTTGCGTTGCTGGAAATATGCTTGAACCACGTCCATGAAATGCGCGTAGTCCGTACTGGAGAATGCTCCAGCCCAAGCCGGCACCCCGGTCCTGTCAACGGGAACGCTGGGTTGCGGCACCGTGGGGCGGCGGGCCGGAGCCGGTTTGCGTACATAATCCTTGATGCGATTGCGGCGGTAGAGCCAGACACCGAGTGCGGCCATAACCAGCAACAGGATGAGTCCGAAGTTGAGCCAGGTAAACGGCTTTTCGTCGGAGAAGCTTGCTTCCTCGGCATGCGCCGGGGCCATCGGCCTTTCCGGCGCATGATCGGGTGTGGTGCGGGGATTGGGAACTGCCGGATGTTCTTCCATCCGTGGTGTTCCGGTAGCGGGGGCGGCGTTTTCCGCAACATCGTCGTGCAAGACAGGTAATGGCTGCGAGTACTGGCGCTCCTGCTTGTGCGCCTCCTGGATACGCTCCAGTAGTATGCGATTTTTGCCTGCTTTCAGCACGGATTGCCGGGCGCGCTCCGCTTCCACGATAACCCGATGGTTTTCCTCTCGCCATGCCTTGATGCCTTCCGGAGAATTTGAGCGTGGGGAGGTCTTCCAGCCCTTTTGCAGTATCGCCTGCCGCGCGCGTTCGGCTTCCGCTACTGCATCCTGGTAGTCAAAAGCCCTTGACGGTTTATTCATGTAGGCGTCAGTGTTGGGAAAGGCCTGACTCTCCGTGACGGTCGTCGGCGCGTTATTGTCGGTGGACGGTGAGTCGTAGGACGTACCACAAAAGGCGTTGAACGCAGTGAAAAGAAGTAGTGGCGATAGTGCGGCGCGGCGAACTTTGTGTCGGTGGTACAAGTTCGGGCCGATGGCGTGTCGCAATAAGATGATGCTCATGAGGGCTCCCGGGTTCCTTGGATTTTTATGGTGTCTGGCCGCACCCCGTGAGGCGGTTGGCGCGTCCGACGGATCATAATTCACAACGTTACCGTCTGGTAGTCGTGACGGTAGTGTCTATTTTTCAGGCTTGTTTTCACTGCCCGGATCGGCAAGACTCGAAGCAGCGGCCACCTCGAATAATGACCGGAAACTCGCCCGGATAACAGGCCGCGTCAGGCCCTCAAAGGGATACGGACATGCGTGACGGATACCTCTCATGACCCCTCGCCGCCAGGCGCTGCTCTGGGCGGCGCTGCCGCTGCTGTTGCTGGCGCCGCCGCAATGGTGGCTGGGGCTGCGCCTGGCCGACCAGCTGGATCTGGAGGAGCGGGCGCGGGCCCGGGTCATGCTGGAATCGCAGGCCCGATCGCTGCAACGCTCCCTCGACCGGCTGGAAGGCAAGCTGGACAGCCTGGCGGTGTTCGCCGCCGAACGCACCGCCGACGGCCGGGCGATGGACCCGGCCTCCTTCCAGACCTTTGCGTCCGGCCTCCATGCCGGTTCGGACTGGATCCGCGCCTATCAGCTGGTTGAAGATGGTGTTATCCGCCATGTTTATCCCCTCAAGGGCAACGAGGTGGCGCAGGGCTACAACCTGCTGACCGCGCCGCTGTCCGTGCATGGCACCGATATCGACCGCGCCCTGCAAACCGGCCGCACCACCCTGACCGGTCCGCTCGAACTGATCCAGGGCGGTATCGGCATCGTGCTGCGCAAGCCGGTCGGCAAGGGGCGCGACGGCCCGGCGCGGCTGGCGGGCGTGGTGCTGAACCTGCAGCCCCTGCTGGCGGAGTCCGGCATCAGCGAGCCGCTGATGCACGGCTTGCGGCTGGCCATCCGTCGTTCTTCCGGCGAGGTGTTCTTCGGGGCCCCGGCGGTGTTCGCGCAGCAGCCGGTGCTGAGCCGCGTGTCGCTGCCGGAAGGATATTGGGAGCTGGCGGCCGTGCCCGCGCCGGGCTGGCGGGCGTCGTCGGACCGGCTGGTGCTGTGGTTCGAACTGTTCGGCAACCTGTTCGTGGTCGTGCTGTGCGGGCTGTTTTACGCCCTGGCGCGCAGCCGCACCCTGCTGGAGGAAACCGTCCGCCAGCGCACGGCGGCCCTGCGCGCCGGTGAGCAGCAATACCGCGAGCTGGTGGAGCACGCCAACAGCATCATCCTGCGTTGGGACGCGGCGGGCCGCATCACCTTCCTCAATGAATACGGCCAGCGCTTCTTCGGTTATGCGCCGTCGGAAATCCGGGGGCGGCACGTTCTGGAAACGATCGTGCCGCCGACCGAGAGCAGCGGCCGCGACCTGCAGCAGCTGATGGACCAGATCCTCTCCGACCCGGCGGCCTTCGAGCGCAACACCAATGAAAATGTCCGCCGCAACGGCGAGCGCGTCTGGGTGGCGTGGACCAACCGTATTGTCCGCGATGCGCAAGGCGCGATTGCCGAGATCCTGAGCGTCGGCACCGATGTGACCGAGCAGCGGCGGGCCGAGGCGGCGCTGCGCGAGAGCGAGGAGCGTTACCGCCGCACGCTGGACAACAGCCTGGAGAGCTTCCAGCTGATCGGTTTCGACTGGCGATACCTGTACCTGAACCACGCCGCCGCCGTCCAGAACCGCCGCCCCAACAGCGAGCTGCTGGGCCGCACCATGCCGGAGGCCTGGCCGGGCATCGAGGCTAGCGAGGTCTTCGGGCTGCTGCGGCGTTGCATGGAACAGCGGCAGGCTTTCCACGAGGAGAAGGAATTCCATTTCGCCGACGGCAGTTCCGGCTGGTTCGATGTGCGCGTGCAGCCGGTGCCGGAGGGCATCTTCGTGCTGTCGATCGACATCAGCGAGCGCAAGCAGGCGGAACACGAGCTGCGCCTGCTCAACGAAAGCCTGGAGCACAAGATCGCCGAGCGCACCCGCGACCTGAGCGAGGCCACCGAGCGCGCCCGCTCCGCCGACCGGCTGAAATCGGCCTTCCTGGCGACGATGAGCCACGAGTTGCGGACGCCGCTGAATTCGATCATCGGCTTCACCGGCATCATCCTGCTGGAACTGGCCGGGCCGCTGAACGAGGAACAGAAGAAGCAGCTGGGCATGGTGCAGGTCAGCGCCCGCCGCCTGCTGGAGCTGATCAACGATGTGCTGGACATTTCGCGGATCGAGGCCGGGGAAATGCGCATGGCCGCCGAGCCGTTTGACCTGGCGGCGTCGGCGCGCAAGGTGGTGGCGATGATTGAACCCCTGGCGGAAAAGAAGGGACTGGCGCTGGTCGCGCGGGTGGCGGACAACCTGCCCGCCCTGACCGGTGATGCGCGCCGCGTGGAGCAGATCCTGCTGAACCTGCTGGGCAACGCCGTCAAATTCACCGAGGCGGGCACGGTGACGCTGACCGTCGAGGCGGCGGCCGATGACCGGGTGAAGGGTCCGGCGGTGCGCCTGCGGGTGGCGGATACCGGCATCGGCATCAAGCCGGAGGACATGAGCTGGCTGTTCCAGCCATTCCGGCAGGTGGACTCGGCGCTGTCGCGCACCCACGACGGCACCGGGCTGGGACTGGCGATCTGCCGCCGGCTGGCCACACTGATGGGAGGGGTGATTGACGCCGAGAGCATCTGGGAGCAGGGCAGCGTCTTCACCGTCACCTTGCCGGAACATCCCCCGGGGGAGGAGAACGCGCCATGAGCTCACGCATGCTGCTGATCGAGGACAACGAGCAGAACCGCTACCTGACCACCTTCCTGCTGCAGGCGCGCGGCTGGGAAGTGGTGTCGGCGGTGGACGGCCCCACCGGCTTGCGGCTGGCCGACACGATGACGCCGCCGCCGGTGCTGATCCTGCTGGACATCCAGTTGCCGGGCATGGACGGCTACGAGGTGGCGGAACGGCTGCGCGCCAATCCGGCGCTGGCGGGCATCCCGGTGATCGCCGTCACCTCCTACGCCATGCCCGGCGACCGCGAGCGCTGCCTCGCCTCCGGTTGCCACGGCTATCTGGAAAAGCCGATCGACCCGCGCACCTTCGCCGCCGATGTCGAACGCTTTCTTGCGGAAAAATCATGAAGCACGTGCTGATTGTCGACGACCACGCGGCCAACCTCTACCTGCTGCGCGTGCTGCTGCAAGGCTACGGCTTCAGCGTCGAGGAAGCGGCCAACGGCGTCGCGGCGCTGGCGGCGGCGCGGCAGCGAAAGCCCGACCTGATCATCAGCGACCTGCTGATGCCGGTGATGGACGGCTACACGCTGCTGCGCGCGTGGAAGGCCGACGCCGGGCTGTCGGAAGTGCCGTTCATCGTCTACACCGCCACCTACACCGAGCCGCAGGACGAACAACTGGGGCTGGGGCTGGGCGCGGACGCCTTCATCCTCAAGCCCGCCGAGCCGGAGCCGTTCATGCGCCGGGTGAAAGAGGTGCTGGCCCGCACCATCCGCCCTGACCAGCCGCCTCAGGCGCAGACCCTGGCAAAGGACGAAGGCCTGCAACTCTACAACGAAGTGCTGGTGCGCAAGCTGGAGAAGCGCAGCGCTCAACTGGAACAGCGGGTGGCCGAACTGGCCGCGTCGGAGGCGCGCATCCTGCGCCTCAACCGGCTGTACGTCGCCCTCAGCGAAACCAATCAGGCGATTGTGCACCTGCGCGACCGCCAGGCCCTGTTCGAGGCGGTCTGCCGTATCGCCGTCGAGCACGGCGGCTTCAGCATGGCCTGGATCGGACTGGTCGACGCGGATCGGGGCGAAATCGTCCCCGCCGCCTGGAGCGGCATCGGCCAGGCCTGGCTGACCCGCGTCGGGCTGCACGGCGAACGGCGCACGCCGGTGGAAATCGCCATCGGCGAGGCGCGCGATTTCTTCTGCAACGACCTGGCGGCCGAACCGGCGCTGGCGGCAATCCATCTGCCGCTGCGCGAGGCCGGGCTGCAAACGGCGGCCTCGCTGCCGCTGCGCCTGCAAGGCCGCATCGTCGGCGCGCTGACCCTGTTCGCGGCGGAAACGGCGTTCTTCGACGAGACGCTGAAGGGGCTGGTGATCGAGATGGCGGGCGACCTGTCCTTCGCGCTGGAGAACCAGGAACAGGAGGAATTGCGGCTGCAGGCCGAACTGCGGCTGCGCGCCAGCGAGGAAGCCAACCGCCTCAGCAACCGCGTGCTGGAATCGTCCAGCAACGGCATTGTCATCACCGCCCCCCAACCGCCGCTGCTGTTCGCGATCGCGCATGTCAATCCGGCCTTCGAGCGCATGACCGGCTATCGCCGCGACGAGGTGCTGGGCCGCGATCCGCGCTTCCTGCTGGGCAACGACACCGCGCAGCTGGGCATGGAGGAAATCCGCGCCGCGCTGCGCGAAAACCGGGAAGGCGAGGCGCTGCTGCGCAATTACCGCAAGGACGGCAGCCTGTTCTGGAATGAGCTGTCGGTGGCGCCGGTGCGCGATCCGGCGGGCACGGTCACCCATTATGTCGGTATCTTCAACGACATCACCGAGCGCAAGCAGTACGAGGAACAGCTGGAGCGCCAGAACAACCAGGACGCGCTGACCGGGCTGGCCACGCGCCACCTGCTGCGCGACCGCTTCGGGCAGGCGATCGCCTACGCCGCGCACCACGAACGCTCGGTGGCGATGCTGTTTTTCGACCTCGACAACTTCAAGCGCATCAACGACAGCCTCGGCCACGCCTTCGGCGACGAGGTGCTGCGCCAGACCGCCCGGCGGCTCGCCGACTGCGTGCGCGAGCGCGACACCCTGGCGCGGCTGGGCGGCGACGAGTTCGTGATCATCCTCTCGGACATGGCCAGTATCCAGGATGTGCCACAACTGGCCAGCCGGGTGTTGCAGGCGCTGAACCGGCCGCTGCTGATCGGCGAGCGCGAGATCGACCTCTCGGCCAGCATCGGCATCAGCGTCTATCCGGCCGACGGCGGCGACTACGACACGCTGCTGCGCAATGCCGACGCCGCGATGTATTCGGCCAAGGAAGCGGGCCGCAACACCTTCCGTTTCTACACCCAGGGCATGAACGCCGAGGCGATGCGTCGCCTGGAAATGGAAACCGGCCTGCGCCGGGCGCTGGCGCGCGATGAACTGTTGCTGCATTACCAGCCGCTGCTCAACCTGGCCACGGGCCGCATCGGCGATGTCGAAGCGCTGCTGCGCTGGCGCGGCAAGGACGGCGGGCTGATCTCTCCGGGCGAATTCATTCCGCTGGCCGAGGAAACCGGGCTGATCGTGCCGATCGGTGAATGGGTGCTGCACAGCGCCTGCGATCAGGCGCGGCGCTGGCGGCAGGACGGGCTGGAAGTGCGGGTGGCGGTCAACCTCTCCGGCCGCCAGTTCAGCGACCGGCATCTGGTGGAAACGGTACGCCGCGCGCTGACCGAGAGCGGCCTGCCGCCGCGCCTGCTGAAGCTGGAAATCACCGAAAGCGCGGTGATGCGCAATGCCGAGGAAGCGGTGCGCATCTTGGAAGAACTGAAGGCGCTGGGGCTGGAAATCTCGCTGGACGACTTCGGCACCGGCTATTCCTCGCTGGCCTATTTGCGCCGTTTTCCCATCGACCAGTTGAAAATCGACCTGTCCTTCGTGCAGGAAATCACCCGCCATCCGGACGGCGCCGCCATCGTGCGCGGCATCATCGGCCTGGCGCAAAGCCTGCGCCTGCAAACGGTGGCGGAAGGGGTGGAAACGGTGGCGCAGCGCGACTTCCTCAAAGACTCCGGTTGCGATCTGGTGCAGGGCTTCCTGCTCAGCCGGCCGCTGCCGCCGCAGGAGCTGGCGGCGTTGTTGCGGCGGGAGCCGGGCTAAATGCGATTCACATCGACGGATCAATCAGGATCTTCGCGTGCAGCTCGGGATTTTCCAGATCGGTGAAGGCCTGCGCCACCTGATCCAGACCCACCCGGCCGGTGATCATTCGTTCCACCGCCAGCCGCCCGTCCGCCAGCAGGTACAGCGCGTCGCGGTACTCCAGCGGCGAATAGCCCAGCGCAAAACGCAATTCGATCTCCTTGTTGATGCCGATGCCCGGTTCGAAGGTGTCGGGCTGCATGCAGACGCCCACCACCACGATCCGCGACGTCAGCGGAGCCTGCTCCATCAATTGCCGGATCACCCCCGGCACGCCCACGCATTCGAACACCACCGGCCGCTTCGGCTTCAGGCCCGCCGCTTCCGCCAGCCGCCAGGCCCCCCACCACGGCAGCGGCAGCCGCCCCAGCTTTTCGCGGGTGGACACCGCCAGTTCCAGCAGGTCCGGCATGCCGGGCAGGTGGCCGTAGCTGGCCCAGTCGGTGAAGGGCGAATGCGCGGCCGGATCAATGACGCGGTCCGCGCCGCAGGCGGCGGCCAGGGCGCGACGCCCCGGCGAGAAGTCGCTGGCGATGACGGTGCGGACGCCGTGGGCCTTGAGCATGGCGATCAGTCCCAGCCCCACCGGCCCGCAGCCGATCACCACCGCCACGTCGCCGGAACGGATCTCGCTGCGCCGGTAGGCATGCAGGGCGACCGCCATCGGTTCCGCCAGGGCGGCCAGGTCGGCCGACAGCCCGTCCGGCACGGCTTCCATCAGGTCGGCCTGCACCACCACGCGTTCGGCATAGGCGCCGGGGGCATGGGCGGACAGGCCGATCAGGTCGATGAGCTCGCCGCGCCGCCGCAACGGCACCGCGCAGACCCGGCTGCCGGTCGGCAGGCGGCGACGGGTGCCGGGACCGTAATCCAGCACCTCGCCGCAGAACTCGTGACCGAACACCAGCGGATCGGCGCTGTCGGGAAAGTGGGCCATGCCCACCCGTCGCGCCATGGACGCCATGTGGTCGCAATGCCGCCGCATGTGCAGGTCGGAACCGCAGATGCCGCAGCGCAGCACCCGGATCACCGCCTGCCCCTTGCCGGGCACCGGCTCGGGCAGGTCGATGGTGCTCAGCGTCTGCTCGTGACAGATGACCGCCTTCATGCCGCACCTCCCCGGCGCGCGCCGCGCCACAAGCCCCACAGCGTCAGCAGCCACAGCACCAGCGCCACCGGCCACAGCAGCGGCAGCACCACCTCGGAAGCGGTCGGCGTCAGCACCACCTGCAGCGCCATCAGCTTGTACGGCACGATCGGCGCATAGGCGGGATCGGTGACCAGATCCATGAAGGCGCGGCGGCTGGGGTAACGGATCACCAGCACCCGGCTCCAGTGATTGAGCGCCGCATCCTGGGTCAGCAGGTTGTCGCCGCTGGCCTCGCCGCCGTACAGCGGCTGGCCGCCATGGTGGAACAGCAGGGGCATGGCCAACGATTCGTAGCGGGCATTCGCCTCGCGCGGCGTGCCGTCGAACGCGGGGCTGTCCGCCGCGCGCTGCAGCGCCGGGTGGTAGCGCATCAGGTTGAGCATGTACACCGGCCGGCCGTCGTCGTCGGCCATGAAGCGCCGGGCGGCCAACAGCAGTTCATCGCGCGCGGCGGGCGGCAGCGGCCGCGCCGCGAGGGTGCTCAGGTAGGTGTCCGCCTCGGCCGCCGTGATCGCGCCCCGGTACAATCCGGGCAGTTGCCAGGCGATATACAGCGGCAGCAGGACGGCCAGCAGCCACAGCAGCGGCCGTCGCATCGGTTCAGGAAGGAACATGGTTTTCTCCGCGAAAGAAGGGGATCAGCAGATCGTTGACGGCCGCCGGGGCGTCCAGCGGCAGCCAGTGCCCCGCGCCCTCGATGCGCCGGTAGCGCCAGCCGCCGGAGACGAAGTCGGCGGAGCGCAGCATCTGGCGCTCGGTGAGGAAACGGTCGCCGCTGCTCCACAGGCCTAGCACCGGCATGGTCACGGCCGGGTAGTCGCGCCGGAACAGCACCTCGACCAGGTTGGCGCGGTAATAGTTCAGCGCGGCGCGCAAGCGTCCCGGCCGCTCCAGACGACTGATCCAGCGGGCTGCTTCGCCGGGATGGCCGGTCAGGCGGCGGAACAGCCGCCAGTGCCCGGCGCGCAGCAGCCGTTCCGCGCCGCCGCGCCACTGGAAGAACAGCGCGTACCAGCCCTTCAGCTTTTGCATCGCCCCGTCGGTGGCGTAGGCCAGCGGATGGCCGACGGACAACGCGGCGTAACAGCACACCCGCTGCGGACAGGCCATCGCGAAACGCCAGGCGATCACCGCGCCCCAGTCATGCCCCGCCAGCCGCACCGTGTCGACGCCCAGGGCGTCCAGCAGGGCTTCCAGGTCGGCGACCAGCCGCGTCAGCCGGTAGTCTTCGGTTCGGTCGGGCGCGAAGGAGTCGCCGCAGCCGCGCAGGTCCGGGACAATGACCCGGAACCCCGCCGCCGCCAGCGCCGGAATCTGGTGCCGCCAGACCTCGCCGTCGTCCGGAAAACCGTGCACCAGCAGCACCGGCGGTCCTTCCCCGGCCAGCGTCACCCGCAGCTCGCCCTCGCCGACGGAAACGGCCTCTCGCCGCACCGTGTCCATGCGCTTAGCCCTGGAAGCTGGAAATATCGACCGGCGTCAGCCCGGTCGCCGCGCAGAAATCCAGATAGCGGCGCATCACCGTTTTCCAGTTCTCGATGGCCAGCACCTGATCGTTTTCGCCGAGGATGATCCAGTCGCCCTGCACGATGTTGAGGGTGATGATTTCCGCGTCGCCGACACCGACCGGCGTGTGCGCGGTGCCCGCTGTTTCAAAGACGAAGCTGCCTGCGGTCGCCACCCAGTCATGCTCCTGGTATTTCCAGCTGCCGCTGAGGGTGTAGACATGCACCGTGCCCGAGTGGTGGTGCTTGGGCAGCACCATGTCCGCCGGCGCTTTCAGCAGGGTGATCCATTCCCCGCGCACGGGATCGACCTTGATGGCCTTGACGAAAGCCTTGTCGGTGTAAGGCAGGAACGGCATCCAGGGCAGCGCGTCGACATCGATGACGCCGGTGTTGATACCTTCAAAGAACATGCTCATGGCAGAAACCCTCGTGATTGCGGAAATGGCGGGCCTGTGCTTGGCAGGCCGCGCTCCCGATCAATCTAGCGCGCGGCCGGGGATCAGACTTGTGATAATTGAGCAGATAACTTATGATTTTTGAGCAACCGGAGACGCCGCATGCCGCTCTACCAACCGATCATTCCCACCCGCTACGCGCAGCCGTTGATTGCCCTGCTGTCGGGCATGGACGCGTCGCTGCTGCTGGGATTGCGGGAAGACACCGGCATTGACGCCGCCCGCCTGTGCAGCCCCGACGCCGAGCTGACCATGGCCGAATTCGACATGCTGATGCAGGCCCTGCACCGCCGCACCGGGCGCAGCGACCTCGGCTTCGAACTGGGCAACAGCATCACCCTCGCGTCGCACGGGTTGCTGGGCGCGGCGATGGCGCGCTGCCGCACGGTGGGGGAGGTGCTGTCCCTGGGCGCACGGTTCACGCGGCTGATGTCGCCCAGCTTCACCCTGCGCTACCGCGCCGACGCCGATGCCCACACGCTGGTCTGGCAACCGGCGGCGGGCATGTCCAGCTTCACCCTGCATGCCTTCTACGAAATCCATATCGTTTCCCTGTACCGCCTGCTGGAAAGCCTGGTCGGGTCGCGGCTGCCGCCGTTTGAAACCCGCTTGCCGATGCCGCGCCCGCCGCACGCGGCGCGCTACGACAGCCTGCCCAAGCTGAAAGTGCAGTTCGCGGCCGCGGATCTGCCGGCCGTGCGCACGCGCATTCCGGCCTCGCTGGCGGCGTTGCCGACGGCTTGGGGGGCGGAAGGCGATTCCCCCTCCCTGGAGGATTTGCAACGGTTGCAGGCGTCGTTCCCGCCCGCGCGCCAGTGGCGGGCCTGGGTGGAGTTGATGCTGCGCGAATGCGAGGGTTGCCAGCCGACGCAGGCCGAGCTGGCGGAATTGCTGAATGTCAGCGCGCACACGCTGGCGCGGCGCTTGCGGGAGGAGGGCTGTGGTTTCCGGGAGCTGGCCGGGGAGATCCGGCATCAGCGGGCGCTGGCAATGTTGCGGGAAGGGCGGTACACGGTGGAGCAGGCGGCGGCGCGGCTGGGCTACGCGCACGTGTCCAATTTCAGCCACGCGTTCTCGCGCGCGGAAGGGGAAAGTCCGCGCGCGTCGCGCCGCCGGGGGTGAAGCCGCTTACGAGCCTCCCAACACCCGGATCAACCCCAGCATGGTGGCATACGGTGCGCGCCGCTGCACGAAGTTGGCGGCCCACAGCGGCACCTGCCCGCCGGGGTCGACCAGCAACTGGCTGCTGAAACGGCTGCGTCCGTGTTCCGCCGCCTCGATGCGCAGGCTCAGGTTCATGTCGGGAATCCGCACCGCCTCCGTGGCGTTGGCCGGAAAGCCCGGCACATCCTGCGCCTGAATCAGCGTCACGGGCGGATTCAGCGAAGTCTGGATCTGGTAGCGCAGCACCACATCGCGGTCCGGCAAGCCGCCGGGGGTGCGGAAAACCAGATGCAACAGGAATTCCTCCGCTGAAACCTGTCGCAGCACCGTGATGCTTTTCAGGTTCCACAACCAGCCGGTAAAGCCGGAGAAATCGGTCAGCACGCGCGTTACCTGCGTCACCGAGGCATCCAGCTCCGCCTCGGCCTTCATCGAACGCAGCCGCCGTCCTTCCTCGATCTTGCTGAAGATGTTGATATGGCGCAGCTTGTCCGTACGAATCAGCACCCAGCCCAGATCATGCGGCGAATTCTGCAGTTCACGCCAGTCCGGCTCGTCATCCGCGCGAACCGGCGCCTCCCTCATCCATCCCGCGATTGCCAGGATCAGCAGGCCCAGCCGGGCGGCGCGCCTGTTCACGGAGTCTCCGGCGCGGAGGAACGTTGCGGCGTCAGCCCGAAGCCTTGCACCTTTACCGGCCGATGCGATTCATGGAAGGTCTGCCGCGCTTCCCAAGCCTGCTTCATGCGGTAGAACGGCACGGTGGGGTAGAGGTGATGCACCAGATGCCGGTTCTGGCCCGCCATCAAAATGGTCAGCAGCCACTCGTGGCCCTCGCGCATCGACGACGCGCCGTAGATGTCGTCCTTTTGCAGCACATCGTGCGGGTGATGCGGCAGGTAGACGAACACGAAGACGATCAGCCACAGCCCGAGCCGCGAGGCCAAAAACCAGAACAGCAACAGCTTCCAGCCGCAGAAAACGAACAGCAGCCCCAGCGCCGCCAGCCCGGCGGGCAGTTGCCACAGGATTTGCCGCACTTCCGCCTTCGGCCGGGTGTGCGCCTGCTTCAGGTATTGCGGCAGGTAGAACAGCTCGAAGAAGGGCCACAGCACCAGCGCGCCGTACCAGTGGTTGGTCAGCAGGCGATCCGGGTCCTTGCCCACTTCATTGGTGAAGCGGTGATGCTGCATGTGCCCCCAGCGCAGCAGCTTCGGCGACACATAGGGCAGCAGCAGGTTGATGGTCAGCGCCGCGATCAGCGTGTTCACCCATTCCTTGTTGGAGGCGGAACGGTGCACCGCCTCGTGGATGGGCGTGAACAGGTAATACCCGACCAGCGCGCCGGGCAGCGCCGCCAGCACCGGGTTGATCCATTCCAGCGTCACCGCCACGATCAGGGCCAGGGCCACCGGCAGGGCGACGGACAGGATGCCCACCACCGGCCAGGAGATGGGCGGTTTGACATGTAGTTGCTTTAACCACTCGGGGTTATCGTTCTGATGTTCCACGTGGAACGCGGGGTTGTCGGCGGTCATGGTCTGCCGCTCCGTCAGGCTCGGGTTGGGCATTTCATGATCAGGCCCGGCCTGCTTGGTCGGAAGGGACATCCCTGCCAAGGGGGGAGACTTTGCTGCCAAAAGCGGTGAAAAGTCCCTTGCGCCAGGTCAAGGGTGCGTGGCCGGGCCTCAGCGGCGCTGCCGGTCCAGATATTCCCGCACCGACATGCCGAACCAGCGCTGGAAGGCGCGGCGGAAGCCGGAGGGGTCGCTGTAGCCCAGCGCCAGCGCCAGCGATTCGCCGGTATGGCGCGCGTCCTGCAAATGGATACGCGCCTGACGATGCAGTTCGGCGTCGTGCAGCGCCTGGTAGGTCTGGCCTTCTTCCTTCAGCCGCCGCATCAGCGTCCGCGCCGACAGGTTCAGCGCCTCGGCCACTTCCGGCAGCGTCCACAGGCGGCCGGGGTTGGCGCGCAACAGCGTGACGATGCGGGTGCTGATGGCGCTGGGGGCCTGCTGCAAATCCTGGAACTGCTGCTCGCATTGCTGCTCGGCCTGCAGCTTCGCCACCGGGTCGGCATGCAACGACGGCGTCTGCAACAGCCGGATCGGCAGCACCAGCGCTGTTTCCGCGCAACCGAAGCGCACCGGCATGCGGAAGTGCTCGTGATAGAGCGCCGCATGCGCCGGAGCCGGGTAGCCGATCTCCAGCCGCGCCTCGCGCAGCGGCCCGCCGGTAATGAACTCGATGCCGGTCTGGGCGCTGGCGAGGAAGGCTTCGATCAGGAACAGGCCGGTATCGTCGAAGGCGCTGCGCAGGCGCAGGCTGAAACTGAGGAATTCGCCGTCGCTGTGCAGGCCGATGTCGATGAACTGGCCGCGGATGCTGTAGAAGCGGGCGATGGTGGACAGCGCCTCGCCCAGCGTCGAACTGGTGTAGGCGGCCACGCCGATGGGGCCGTGGGTGGCGATGTGCAGTTGCTGGCCGACGCGCAGCGCGAAGCCGGGTTCGGGACGCAGTTCCATGATCTTGCGCAGCAGGTCGAGGTGTCCGTCCAGCGGCAAGTGGCTGTTCAGGCTGAACAGTTCGTCCGGAGCAATGCCGCTGCCGGACAGCAGCGCGGCCTGATCCGCCTCGTTCAGCGACAGGGTTTTTAGCAGCAGGCGTAGGTAGGTGGTGGCGACCAGCATGGCATCGGTTCGGGGGAAAACGGATTCCGATCATGCCACAGCTTTTGCTTGGTGGCCGCCACCGCCACCGTTCAGGCCGGTTGCTTCAGGTTCATCGTGATCTCGGCGGTGAAGACGACCGCGTCATCACGGTCGCGGATTTCCACCGGCACCACAATGTTTCCCTGACTCCGCCAATCGATCCCGTCGCCCCGCGCCACCGCGGTCAGGTCGCTGCCCGCCTTCTTGCGATAACTCACGGTCATGCCGACCGGAATCCAGCGCGCTTTGTCCGGAATCGACACATCCGTCATCAGCCCGCCCGCCAGTTCGGCCATGTTGCACATGGCGATGGCATGCACCGTCCGCAAATGGTTTTCAACCCTGCGGTGCTTGCGCAGGGTCACGCGGGCGTAGCCGGGCTGCAGTTCTTCCACCTGCGGCGCAATCGAGGCGAAATAGGGCGCGGTCTTGCAGACGCCCAAGGTGAACAGGCGGGTGCCGCCGGGCAGCTTCTTCAGGCGATTGAACAGGGTCAGGGTTTTCATAATCGGCTCCGGGTCAGTCCGCCAGCTTGACGTTCATGGTGATGCGGGCGGTGAACACCACCTGGCCTTCTGGATCGGTCACGATCACGTCGACTTCCTTGTCGCCGGAAGTGCTCCAGTCAACCTGGCCGCCATCCGCCACGGCGCGGACATCGCCCCTGGCCTTGGCCAGATAGGCCACGGTCATGCCCTTGGGTATCCAGCGGGCGCCCGACGGAATGGAGGCATCGGTCATCAGGCCGCCGACAAACTCGGCGACATTGCACAATGCAATCGCATGCACCGTGCCCAGATGATTGGTGATTTCCTTGCGAAAGGGTACGACCGCCTCGGCGCGGCCTGGTTGCAGCGCTGTCAGCTCCGGGTTGATGGTGCTGAAGTAGGGGGCCATGGTGCAGACCATCTGGCTGAAATGGGCGCCGCCGACACTGTTGAACATGGCAAGGGCTTGACTCATGATGCGCACTCCTTATAAAAACAGAATATAGTTCTGTAACAGAACAATATTCTTTATATGGCAGGAGGTCAAGCTTTACTTGCCGAACGGTAATGGTCACGATATCGGCTTCATCCGGCTGACGAGAACCGCAGATTGGCCATTCAAGAAGTGCTGGAGCGCCAGTATCCCGGCCGTCGCGCCCAGCTGAAACGGGATATCCTGTCGGCCGCGCTGGCCTGTTTCAATGACAAGGGTCTGGAGCCGACCACCATTGAGGACATCCGTGTCCGTTGCGACACCAGCGTCGGCAATATCTATCACCACTTCGGCAACAAGGACGGACTGATCGCCGCCCTGTATTTCTGCGCCCTGGATGACCAGGCCCGGCAGCGGACGGACTACGTGAAAGGCACCGCCTCGGCCGAAGCCCGGGTGGCGGCGCTGGTTCACGCCTATCTGGACTGGGTCACGGCCGAGCCGGAGCTGGCCCGATTCCAGTTCCAGGCTCGGTCGGCCGTGGCGCAGGGGCCAAATGCGGCTGAACTGGCAGACCGCAACCGCCAGCGCAACCGGCAGGTGCGAGAATGGCTGGCCGATCCCGAACAGCTCGGTCAATTGGCCTCGGTACCGATGGAATTGCTGCCCTCGCTGATCATCGGGCAGGCGGAAAGTTACTGCCGCGCCTGGCTGTCGGGCCGGGTGCAGTCGCCGCCGGACCGCTTCAGCGAGCCGCTGGCCCGCGCGGCCTGGGCATCCATCGCAGCTTGCCGTTAGGTTCTCCGGGGGAGTGTTTCGCAACACGAATTGAACGCGAGCCCGCTTTCACATTACCGTCCCTTGACCTGTCTGTTCCTCCTCAAGGTGACCCCATGACCCGTGACCTACCGAATCTCCGCCTCGACGGCCGCACCGCGCTGGTGACCGGCGCATCCGGCGGTCTGGGCCTGTATTTCGCGCAAGTGCTGGCCGCCGCCGGGGCCGAGGTGGTGCTGGCGGCGCGGCGGCTGGAAACGCTGCAGGCCGAAGTCGCGGCGCTGCGCGCGCAAGGGCTGAAGGCGCACGCGGTGGCGATGGATGTGACCGACAAGCTCTCGGTGGCGCAGGCCTTTGCCGACGCGGAAGCGGCGCTGGGCGGACGGCCGGTGCAGCTGCTGGTGAACAACGCCGGATGGTCCGGGCGAAGCCTGTTCGTGGATCTGGAAGAAGCGGAATGGGATGGCGTGGTCGACACCAGCCTGAAGGGCGCGTACCTGGTGACGCGCGAGCTGACCCGCCGCCTGATCGCCGCCGGGCAGCCGGGCAGCGTGGTCAATATCGCCTCGATCCTGGGCCAACGGGTGACGCCTTCGGTGTCGCCGTATTGCGCGGCCAAGGCCGGGCTGATCCATCTCACCAAGTCGCTGGCGCTGGAACTGGCGCGTTACCGCATCCGGGTGAACGCCCTGGCGCCGGGCTACATCGCCACCGACATGAACCGCGATTTCTGGGAAACCGAACCGGGGAAGCAGATGCTGAAACGCATTCCGCAGCGGCGGCTGGGCCAGCCGGAAGATCTGGCCGGACCCTTGCTGCTGCTGCTGTCGGACGCGGGGGCCTTCATGACCGGCTCACTGCTGACGGTGGACGGCGGACACGTCTGCAACAGCATCTAGCCTCCGCGTGCGGCCTTACTTCAGCGCCGCGATCGCCGCCGCGTAATCCGGCTCGTTCACCGTCTCGGCCACCTGTTCGGTGTGGATGACCTTGCCGTCGGCATCAATCACCACGATGGAACGCGACAGCAGGCCGCGCAGCGGGCCGGTGGCGAAAGTCACACCATAGTCCTGACCGAAGCTGCCGCGGAAGCTGGAACCGGTCTTGACGTTGCTGAGGCCTTCCGCGCCGCAGAAACGGCTGTGGGCGAAGGGCAGGTCGGCGGACACGCAGAGCACCACGGTGTTGTCCAGTTCGCCGGCGCTCTGGTTGAACTTGCGCACCGAGGTGGCGCAGGTGCCGGTGTCGATGCTGGGGAAGATGTTGAGGATGACGCGCTTGCCCGCGAAATCGGCCTTGCGCAGTTCGCCGAGGTCGGCGCCGGTTACGCTGAAATCCGGGGCATTGCTGCCGACGGCGGGCAGGTTGCCAACAGTTTCAAAGGGGTTGCCTTGCAGGGTGACGGTGGCCATGGGCGGAGTCCTTTTTCGGTTTGAGTTGAAGGGGGATAGTGCGGCGCGGCGGGGGAAAGATCAACGGAGCGGGAGTGTGGATATTCAGTCCCACTCGCGTAAGATGGTGCAGGAACCCCACTTGCGGAATTCCCCGCCCCCGCCATGACCACCCCGAAACCCGTCGCCCTGCCCGAGATCGACCCCGACCAATGCACCGGTTGCGGCCGTTGTGTGGCGGCCTGCCCCCCGCACGTGCTGTGGCTGGAGGCGGAACGGCCCAACGGCTGGGGGAAGAAGCGGGCGGTGCTGCATGATGAGGAGGGATGTACGGGGTGTGCGAAGTGTTATGCGGTGTGTCCCTTCGACGCCATCCGCATGGTCAAGGGCTGACCGCTCACCCGTCCTTCCGTACCCCGTCAATCAACAGCCTCAACGTCGCCTCCACCAACCGCTCCCGCCCCTCCACATCATCCGGCTTGTACAAAAACCTTAGCGCCCCGCCCAGCAGCAGCCCGATCACCGCATGGCTGGTCGCCTCCGCATCCAGGTCCGCGCGCAGGAAGCCCTGCTTCACCCCGTGCGCCAGGTATTCCGCCGTGATCCGCGCCCCGAATTCCTGCAGCAGCATGATGCGGTTCGTCATCTCCGCATCCACCGACGTCGCCTCGAACAGCACCATGCGGATCATGTCCGGGTTTTCCGCCATCACCGCCACGAAACGGTTGCCGATGCGGCGGCACTGCTCGCGGTATTCCGCCAGCGAACCGGCCGCGCCGGGCGCGTTTTCCGCCGCCAGCGTCTCCATGATCTGCCGCGACACCTCGTTGATCACGTGCTCCAGGATGTCGCGCTTGTTCTCGAAGTAGCGGTAGAAGGTGCCGTGGCCGATGCCCAGCCGCTTGGCGATGTCGGCGATGCCGGTCTGGTGATAGCCGCGCGCCGAGAATTCGGCGAAGGCAGCCTGGATGATCTCGGCGCGCAATTGCTGTTTCTGGCGCTCGGCGCGGGACAGGGAAGCGTCGGTCATAGTGGTCCTGAAAATGTGAACGGACATTCGGTTCCGATATTGACACTACATTCCGGCGGTGACAATATGATCCGACCAATGGTACGAAAGTACCACATTCATACCGACCCAACCCCGCCGGAGCCCTGCGATGACCGACGCCCCGAAAGCCGCCAAACCCCGCCGCCCGAAGGCCGCCAAAACCGCCGTCCCGGCTGCCGGGTCCGTTGCACCGACGCCGGTGCGCGAGGTGGAGGCGCTGATCATCGGCGCCGGTCCGTCCGGGCTCAGCGCCTGCATCAAGCTGAAGGAGCAGGGCGTTACTGACTCCGTCATCCTCGACCAGGCCAACCGCATTGGCGGCACCTGGGCGGTCAACGACTACCCCGGCCTGCAATGCGACGTGCCCAGCGAGATGTATTCCCTCGGCTTCGCGCCAAACCCCGAGTGGACACGCACCTACGCGCCGCAGGCGGAAATCCAGCGTTATCTGGAGCGGGTGGCGCATGACTTCGGCATCGTCGGGCAGATCCGCCTCAATACCCGCGTCGAGGACGCGCGCTGGGACGCCGCCGCCGCGCGCTGGCGCGTCACCACGGCGGGCGGTGAAGTCTACCGCGCCCGCTTCTTCATCCCCGCCGCCGGTTATATCGGCGAGGCGAAGATGCCGCACTTTCCGGGTCAGGACACGTTCAAGGGCGCGGTCTTCCATTCCGGCCTGTGGAACCACGACTACGACCTGCGCGGCAAGCGCGTGGCGGTGATCGGCTGCGGCGCGTCGGCCATCCAGTTCCTACCCGCCATCCAGCCCAAGGTCGCCCATCTTTACAGCTTCCAGCGCACGCCCACCTGGGTGCTGCCGAAGCCGGACTACGCGGTGCCGGAGCCGGTGCGCAAGCTGTTCAAGCGCGTGCCGTTGCTGGAAAAGCTGGTGCGTGAATCGGCGCTGCTCGGTTTCGAACCGTTGCTGCCGCTGTTCCTGCGGGAAAACCTGGTGAAACGCTTTGGCAACCGGTTGGGGGAAATGAACATCCGGCTGGGCATCCCGGACCCGGCGCTGCGCAAGGCGCTGACCCCGAACCATACCTTCGGCTGCAAGCGGCCGTTGCTGTCCAACGACTGGTACCCGGCGCTGGCGCAGCCCAATGTCACCGTGCTGTTCCAGGGCCTGAACCACATCACCGAAAACGGCGTGGTGGGCGATGACGGCGTGGAGATTCCGGTGGACGCGATCATCTTCGGCACCGGCTACGCGGTGGCGGAACCGGCCATCTACCGCATCATCAAGGGCGCGGACGGCCGCAGCCTCAGCGAGCACTGGCAGGGTTCCCCGCGCGCCTATCAGGGCATGGCCATCCACGGTTTCCCCAACATGTTCATGATGCTGGGCCCCAACTCGCACAGTCTGGTGGGGTCGGTGATGTGGACCTCCGAGCACCAGGCGATCTACATCGCGCAGGCGGTGAAGGCCTTGCAGCGGGGCGGTCATCGCGTGCTGGAAGTGCGGAAGCCGGTGCAGGATCAATTCAACGCAGGCATCGAAGGACGACTGGCGAAGATGCCGATCCGCGCCGATGTCTGCGAGAGCTATTACCTCGACAAGGGCGGCCGCAACCAGTTCGTGTGGCCGGAGTACGGGGTGAACATCAAGAAGCGGCTGACGCGGTTCGAGGCGGCCGATTATGCATGGGGCTGAATGTTTCATACCCCCCTGTGAAACAGGGGGGAGGCCCGCAGGGGCCGGGGGGGTCAACGGCGGCGGTCTGAACAGGTTCTTGACATGAGGATGTGTTTGGCCACTGTCCGCAACCCCCCTGTCACTGCGTGACATCCCCCCTGTTCCACAGGAGGGAAAGATTCCAATATGCCCTTTGGGGCCGGAGCAATAACATGTCAAAACCCCTGAACCTGAAGGGCGCGGTGATCGCCATTACCGGCGGCGCGCGCGGTATCGGCCTGGCCACGGCGAAGGCGCTGACCGCTGCGGGAGCGCGCGTCAGCATCGGCGATGTCGACCTGGAACTGGCGCAGCAGTCGGCGAAAGAGCATGGCCTGCACGCGGCGCATCTGGACGTGCGTGACCCGGCCAGCTTCGCCGAATTCATTGCGGCCACCGAGGCGGCGCTGGGGCCGCTGGACGTGCTGGTGAACAATGCCGGGATCATGCCGATGGGCGGTTTTCTGGAGGAAGCGCCGGGTCTCAGCGACGCGCAGATCGACATCAATTTCCGGGGGGTGATTCACGGCATGCGCGCGGCGCTGCCGGGCATGCTGGCGCGCGGTCGCGGCCACATGATCAACGTTGCCTCGCTGGCCGGACGCTTCGCCATTCCCGGCGCGGCCATCTACTGCGGCACCAAGTTCGCCGTGGTCGGCATGACCGAGGCGGTGGCGGGGGAATACCGCGATTCCGGGGTGAATTTCACCGTGATCATGCCCAGCGCGGTCAGCACCGAGCTGGCCTCGGGCACGGACGAGGCCGCGAAGGGGATGCTGCCGGTGGTGTCGCCGGAAGATGTGGCGAACGCCATAGTCAGCGCCATCCGCGCGCCGCGCCTGATGGTGGCGGTGCCGGATTACCTGAACAAGGCGCATGCCTTCTACGGCCTGATGCCACAGGGACTGGTGGACGCGGGTCGCCGTTTCATGGACGACCGGCGTTTGCTGACCAAGCTGGATCATGCCGCGCACGCGGGCTATGACAAGCGCATCAAGGGGCTGACGCGGTGATCCCATGAACAGTGCAGTGACTTTCTACGCACCCCGCCGGCGGGCCCTTTGCCATCCTCCGTGACGGCGGGGAGGTCTTCGTGCAAGTGGCCGGATCACTGCGGGAAGGCTTCCTGGTCGAATTCCGCGAGCGGTACGAAATAGGAGGCAGATCCTTATTTCCCTTTGCCTTCCACATGCCGTGCGAAGTTGTCGAGAATGGCTTGCCATCCCTGCTGTTGCTGCTCAAGGGAATGGGTTTCCTCGGCATCAAAGGTAACGCGCACATTGACCCCGTCCGGAGTCTCGATGAACTCCACTTTGGCCGACCTGTCCCCAAACGAATATTCAAGCAGCTGCTTGGGGATAACCTGGGTATAGGTGCCTGCGAAATCAAAGCCGAAGCTGCCGTCCTTGGCCTCCATCCGCGATGAAAATGCGCCGCCTACGCGCAGGTCAACGTTGGAGCGGGTGGTGTGCCAATCGTCAGAGGCGGCGTTCCATTGAACGATGTCTTCCGGGGTGGTGTATGCCAGCCAGACCTTTTCGCCGGGGGCGCGAACGAGTTTTTCTACGGTGATTTTCATAGAGGTTCCGGTAGTTTTATGGGGGCTTACGCATAGGGTTATGCTGGGGAACGTAAAAATAGGGGATAGACATCTATTCCTCTCGCTGCGCCAGCCTTTGCATCAGCAAACGTTACCATAGGGTCCAGTGTAAAGCGGGATCTTCTGAGAGTCGCACCAAGCCGTTAACTGGTTCCGAACTTCCTCCCAGTATGGCTTGGCCCAAACAGGAGCGTCACGCTCCCACGTATCTTCTGTGGGGAATTCTACAGAGACAACCCCCATAGGCATCGTAATCACGAAGGAACCAAGATCGCAGGAGCAAACGAGTTCCTCCTTCCACCGTGGCTGAAACCTAAACGTTGGAGTCTGCATAGGCCAATCCTCAGTGGGTTAACGTTTGAGCTCAGGCCGCGGCCCGTCAGGGCCGTCGCGCCTGCAGCGAATGGTTGGGCACGACGGTACGGTAACGCAAAGCCAACCAGATGATGACCCCTAACGCCGCAAACCATATGGGAAACCGGAATACCGCGAACATAAGCAGCTGAAATGAGACTTCGTTGGCATATGGGTCTGGGAGCGGACCTGGCACCAGAACGGATGAGACGTAATACCACCCGTGCGCGATTACTGCGGCCAACCAGGCCAGCATGCAAATCGCAATTTTCTTCGCGTTACTGAGCTTCATGCTCGCTCTCTCGAGAGTGCCCAACTATATTTAGGCGACAGAGTTCGCATATCACTTTGTCGCCTATAAAGATTGAGTCCCATAAAAACACTTTAAAAATTAGCCGCTTGCAAAGTGTGTCACCTTGTTAGGCGAACTAAATCCCTGGGACGGAATACTTGAAAACTAGCAGCCCCCGCCAACCCGGTCAACCTCAACGCTCCACAATCCCGTAGGGGCGCACTGCGTGCGCCCTTCATCGCTGAACAGGCAGCGATTGGCAGGGAAAATATCGTGTTTGTCGAAGAGGGCGTACTCAGTACGCCCCTACGGCCATTCTGAATAACAGCGCCTCGTTCCGCTTTGTCCAATTCCCTCATGCCGCCATTCCGATTCAAAAATGGGGACAGACCCGATCAAGCCCAACGCAATAATCGAGTCGGCACCCATACACGCCTCTCCCCAACCGTGCCGCTTGTTGCCTCTGCCGGGCTGTTTCATACTGACCGCAGCCCGGCCCCCTCCCGCTCCGTGGCGTTTTCAGGGTGAGAACCATGCCACTTTTCCGGACAAAGACTCCCACGCATCCTGCCCGAGCCTTGGGCGCTTTGCTCTCGGCAGGCATCAGCCCTGCCCAGGCGGCGGCCTCGCTGCGGGATCAGGAGGATATCCCCGCGCTGGTGCGGCGCAGGCTGGAACCCGCCGCCCGCCTGCTGGCCGAGGGCAAATCCTTTGTTGAGGCCTTCGGGCCGACCGGACTGTTCCAGCGGTATGAACTGGAAATCCTGCGGGTGTCCGAGATCGGCGGCCAATTGCCGCAGGCGTTGGTCGCGATGGCGGACCGTGCGGAAAAAGCGCAGGCGCGGATCAGCACGCTGCGCGCCCGGTTTGTCCTGCCTGCCGCCGTACTGGTGATCGCCATGCTGGCCGGGACCGTGCTGGACGCCTTCCGTGACGGCCCGCAAGCGGTGACCGTACTTGGCAATCTGGTGACGTTGCTGGCGGTCTACGTCCTGACGCGTGGGCTGATGCGGCTGGTGACCATGGACGGTCTGGCGTGGGCGGCGGTGTTCTGGCAACTGGGGCTGACCCGGCGCTTTGCGGTCTGTCGCCGCCAGTTCGAGTTTTACTGGTACGGGCTGTTCATGGCGATGATCGAGGCGGGTGTCGATTTCCAGGCCGCGCTCAACGGCATGATCGGCCTGATCCGGGTGCCGTCCTATCAGGCGCAGGCGCGCAACGGCTACCGTCAGCTGGGGCGGGGGACTGCGCTGTCGCAGGCGCTGGCCGATAATGGCCTGATACTGACCGAGCCGTTGCGGCTGGCGGTGCATGTCGGCGAGCGCTCGGGCCGCCTGACCGATGCCATCCGGCAGCATCTGGCGACGCAGCAGCGGTCCTTCGAGGTGCTGGTGCAAAGCCTGGATGACTGGCTGCCCCGTGCGTATTACCTGGTGGTGCTGGTGGTGGCTGTAAGGGCGTTTCACTGAGGGGGCGACTGATGAAGAATATCGTGTCTGACCCCATTTACCTATGACCCCATTTACCTACCTGACCATCCCGCTCGACGGAATAGTTAGGATGCTTTCGGGTTGTGCTTTGCATTGATTCTTTTGGCCAACTCAGCCATTTTCTCGGAGCGCTTATCGAGAATTTCGACTAATGAATTTTCAAGCAACTCTAGTGCGTCGAGAATGTCGTCCTTGGTAAGTGTGCTGCTGTGGCTCCCTGCATTCCCAAGCCACTTGATCGCCATCAGTTGTTGGCCTACTAGTGGATTTTCATTTGTGTACAGCTCTATTCTTCGATGCAGCGTCAGATCAACTTGCTTTCCATTTTCCTTTGTCTCTTCAGTTGGGATTCCAATATGTGATAGCAATGCTTCAATTGCAACGCGGATTCGCCCAGCGCAGGCATCTGGTTGAGACCAAAAGCACGCAAATGCATCTTCAAGAATTTGCTTTACGGCTTTTGGGCAGCGAGATGGAATCTCGATCATGCGAAGTGTTGGTGTAACGATTTTTGGATAGAAAAAAGTTACCCACTCGGTTGATCCATCTTCATCGCCTGTGTATTCCTGCTCAATGCCTCCAATGCCTGCAATCGCAAACGATTGCTTGCAATTTTCATTTATGCAATCCGCCCAAGCATTGAATGTAAATTCGATTTCTTCTGGGCACCAATCGACGGATTGTTGGCTACGTTTAGATGCCACAGTTTCTTCGTAATTGAGAGACTCTCGGCGAAGACGTAGGGAGCCTCTGCTACAAACGGGGCAACCCCATAGCGGACAGCTGCTTGGAGAAATGTGCGATTTCCAGAGGTGGCGTCTCATACCAAGCCCTAAATATATTTGGTCGACAGAGTTCACATATCACTTTGTCGCCTATAAAGGTTGAGTCCCTTAAAAACGCTATAAGAATTAGTCGCTTGCAAATCATGTCACCTTGTTAGGCGAACTAAATCCATGGGACGGAATGCCTGAAAGCTAACAGCCCCCGCCAACCCGGTCAACTTCATTTCTAGGCAACCCCGTAGGGGCGCACTGCGTGCGCCCTTTGTCGCCAAACAAGCATCGATCTACCGGGAAAACATCAAATTTTCATCATTGTAGGTCGGGCTTCAGCCCGACAACACCCTCCGATCAGGGGACATCGTCGGGCTGAAGCCCGACCTACAAGGCATCGACAATTTTGGGGGAAATCGGCGTGTTTGTCCTAGAGGGCGTACGCAGTGCGCCCCTACGATCATCATCCAAAATCACCCCGTTCCCCTTTGTCCACTTCCCTCCCGTTGCCATTCCGATTCACCTAGCACTATCGCTCCCCGAGTCGCCGCCCATGCACCAAAAACCCCACCTCCCCACCAAACCCTGCGCCGCCTGCGGCCGCCCCTTCGCCTGGCGCAAGAAATGGGAAAAGGTCTGGAACGACGTCCGCTACTGCTCCGAACGCTGCCGCCGCCAACGGAGCCGCCCGGCATGACCACCCTGCGCCTCATCCTCGGCGACCAGCTCAACCCCCGCCACCGCTGGTTCGACCAAATCCGCCCCGACGTCCTCTACGTCCTCATGGAAATCCGCCAGGAAACCGACTACGTGCTGCACCACGCCCAGAAGATCCTCGCCATCTTCGCCGCCATGCGCGACTTCGCCCGGCAGTTGAAGGAAGCGGGCCACCGCGTGCGCTACATCGCCATCGACGACGCCAGCAACCGCCAGTCGCTGCCCGCCAACCTCGACGCGCTGATCGCCCATTACGACGCGGCCGCGCTGGAATACCAGCACCCGGACGAATGGCGGCTGGACCGGCAACTGGCGGACTATGCCGCTGCCGCCCCGATTCCCGTCCGGGCGGTGGACAGCGATCATTTCTACACCAGCCGCGACGAGGCCGCCGGCATCTTCGCGGGCCGCCGCCAATGGCTGATGGAACATTTCTACCGCACGCTGCGCCAGCGCCACGGCGTGCTGCTGACGGCGGACGGCAAGCCGGAAGGCGGGCAGTGGAACTTCGACCAAGACAACCGCAAGCCCTGGCGCGGCGAGCCGCCGGAACCGCCGGACCGCCGTCGCCGCCACGACCATCGCGCCTTGTGGCAAACGATCACGGACGCGGGTGTGAAATCCTTCGGCAACCCCTCGGCCGAGGCCTTCCCCTGGCCGCTGAACCGCGCCGAGGCGCTGGCCGATCTTGATGATTTCCTGACGCAGCGCCTGCCGCATTTCGGCGATTACCAGGATGCGATGAGCCGCCATGCGACGAACCTGTTCCACTCGCTATTGTCCTTCGCGCTGAACGTGAAGCTGCTGGACCCGCGCGAGGTGGTGGAGCGGGCGGAGGCGGCATGGCGGGCCGGGCGCGCACCGCTGGCGGCGGTGGAGGGCTTCATCCGCCAGATTCTCGGCTGGCGGGAATACGTGCGCGGCGTCTACTGGGCGCGCATGCCGGGTTACGACACGCTCAACGCGCTGGACCACCACACGCCGCTGCCGCGCTGGTTCTGGGACGGCCAAACAAAGATGCGCTGCCTCGCCCACGCCATCGGCCAGTCGCTGGATACCGCCTACGCGCACCACATCCAGCGCTTGATGATCACCGGCAATTTCGCGCTGCTGGCGGGGGTCGATCCGGCCGAGGTGCACCGCTGGTACCTGGGCATCTACATCGACGCCTTCGAGTGGGTCGAACTGCCGAACACGCTGGGCATGAGCCAGTTCGCCGATGGCGGGCTGCTGGCCACCAAGCCCTATGTCTCCGGCGCGGCCTACATCGACCGCATGAGCGATTACTGCCGCGACTGCCCCTACGACCGCAAGCAGCGGGTGGGGGAGAAGGCCTGTCCCTTCAACGCGCTGTACTGGGATTTTTTCGACCGGCACCGCGAGCGGCTGGGGCGCAATCCGCGCCTGGGCATGGTTTACCGCACGCTGGAGAAGATGGGGGAAACGGAGGTCACGGCGATCCGCGAGCGGGCGGTGTTCCTGCGCGCGCGGCTGGACGAGGTGTGAGATGACGGCGGTCGGGGCAGTCGCCCTGTGGTGGATCAAGCGCGATTTCCGGCTGTATGACAACCCGGCTTACTGCCGCGCGCTGGCGGAGGCGGAGCTCGTGTTGCCGGTGTTTTTTCTGGAACCGTCGCTGATCCGGGCGGAAGACACCGGCCGTTTCCACGGGCACGCACAATACCAGGCGCTGGCGGCCTTGCAGCGCGAGCTGGCGGGCGCGGGCGGCGGTGCGCGGGTGATGGCGGCCGAAGTGGTGGACGGACTGGAACAACTCTGGCGGGAACAGCCGTTTCAGGCGATCTATGCCCATCAGGAAACCGGCGTCGGTTATACCTTCGAGCGCGACAAGGCGGTAATCCGCTGGTGCCGGGCGCGCGGCGTGCGACTGGTCGAGCTGCCGCAAAACGGCGTGATCCGGGGACTGGTCGAACGCGACGGCCGCGAGAAATTCTGGTGGGCTTACATGACCGCGCCGCGTCCCGGCCGCGCGCCGCTGCGGCCCCTGCCGCCGGACGTGCGCGCCCGTTGGGTGACGCCATTGCCTGAAATCACGGACCTCTTCCGCCCGTGGGCCGGCTCGCACGACGCCCGCCTGCAAACCGTCACTGAAAGCGCCGCCTGGTCGGTGCTCGATTCCTTCCTGCAGGAACGCGGCCTGTTTTACCGGGGCGGCATCAGTTCCCCCAACCGCGCCTTTACCGCCGGGTCGCGGCTGTCGCCGCATCTGGCCTGGGGAACGATCAGCCTGCGCGCGGTGTTCCAGGAAGCGCGGCAACGGCGCGAGGCGCTGGCGAAATCCGACCACCCCGACGATGCCCGGTTCGCCCGTTCGCTGACGGCCTTCCTGTCGCGCCTGCACTGGCACGACCATTTCATCCAGCGGCTGGAAAGCGAACCGGCGATGGAATTCCACGCCCTCAATCCGGTGTTCGAGCAGCCGCCCTACGTCTCCGGCGCGCTGGCTGACGACCGGCTGGCCGCCTACCTTGACGGCCGCACCGGTTTTCCGATGATCGACGCCTGCCTGCGCTGCCTGGCCGCCACCGGTTTCCTCAATTTCCGCATGCGCGCCATGATCACGTCCTTCGCCTGCCACGCGCTGCGGCTGGACTGGCGCGTGCTGCATCCGCCGCTGGCGCGGCTGTGGCTGGATTACGAGCCGGGCATCCATCTGGCGCAGTTGCAGATGCAGGCCGGGGTGGTGGGCATCAACACCTTCCGCGTCTATTCGCCCCTGAAGCAGTTGCAGGACCAGGACCCGCGATGCCGGTTCGTGCGGCGCTGGCTGCCGGAGCTGGCGGGGATGACGGACGAGCAGATCCTCTCCGGCCGTCACGACCTGCTGGCGGGCGTGGCGCCACCCATCATCGATTTCGCGGCGGAAACGGCGGTAATGAAGCAGTTCCTCTACGAGCGCAAGCGCAGCGCCGAGAACCGGGCGGTGCAAGGAGCGGTGCTGGCGAAGCATGGGTCGCGCAAGGCGGGGAAACCGAAAACCGTCCCGTCCGGCACCTCGCGCACTCGCCGCCGGAAGGCCCCGGAGGTTGCGCCGGTCCTGAACGATGACCTGTTCGCCGGGATGGACGGGGATCCGGCGGCGGGATGATTTCCCCGCCGCGCCGTTGTCATTCCTTGTACTTGAATGGCGTCTGGAAGTCGTTGCTCTCGTAGTACTTGACGATGCGCTGGATGCCCAAGGCGTTGCGATACGGCGCGGCGCGCTGGACGTAGTTGACCGCCCAGGCCGGTGCATTGCCGCCCGGATCGACATAACCTTCCGTCACCCCTTTCATCATCCCGTTTCCCAGCGGCGTGTATGTCGCCGTCATTTCCCAGGCGGGGATGCGCACGACGCCGGGCTGGGGCGGCAGTGCGTCCGGCGCCGCGCGCAGCACCAGTTTCAACGCGCCGGTGCGGGCGCTGTAGGGCTGGATCGTCGCTCGCACCACCACATCGCGCGGGGGTTGTCCGGGCGGGGTGTCAAAGAGTTGGTAGTACAGGAATTCGGTCGGGGAGATTTGCTTCACCATCCGGCTTTCGCGGTTCATGTGGAACCAGCGTGGGTAATTCGCAATATCCAGAAGCAGCTTGGCCGTCGCGTCGATGGAGGCCTCGAAGGTCAGTTCCTGCCGGAAGGAGCGCAGCCGCTTGTTGTCTTCCTGCTTGGCGTAGGTGGTCACCTGATGCAGGCGGTCGTTCTTGATGACGATCCAGGCGTTGGCGTCGTAGGAGCGCAGCTCTTCGAGATCGCCGCGTTCGGCGAAGGCCGCGCCGGACAGCGTCAGAGCGATCATGGCCGACAGGACGGCGGGGGAAAATTTCCGGGACATGGTGGAACCTCGTATTCGTGTTCGGCGGGGTGGGTTCAGGCTCCGTCCATGGAATCATTTGGGGTCGAAGATATCGCTCCGCCTCAGGATGGGTACAGCGGTCGCGGATGAACGGCCGGAAATACGCGCCTTGCGGAAGACCATGAAGTTAGTATGGTTTTTAGAGCATGCCGTAGCCCTTGGCCATCATCGCCGCGCAGAACAGTACGCCGACCAGTCCGGCCAGCTCCGCCCGCACGACGCGCCGCAGGCGCAGCAGCTGATCCGGTGCGACCTCCGGGCATTCCCCCTGACGCAGGCGTTTCCCCCAGCGCAGGAACACCACGGTCGGGTACGCCGACAACAACCCGACCGCGCCGAACAAGGTCATTTTCGCCATGAAGAAGACGTTATGGCCGTAATAAGACGGACCCTTTTCGAACCAGAACACCCGCGCCAGCCCCACCAACACGATCACGCCCGCCGCCAGGCCGTACCACAGGTCGGTACGTTGCAGCTGGCGCATGCGTTCACGGTCCAGCGCGCCGTTGAGCAGGGCGGCTTCCACCACCAGCGTGCTGACCAGCAGGAAGGCGGCCAGATGATGGATAAAGGCAGCGAGAGCGTTCATGACAGCCTCCAGAGGTTCAAGTTAACAGTGATTACATCTTGATCGTAAAAGTTATCAGTGTCAACATGAGCGCAACTTCCGCTTGATCCTGATGACCCGGAGCCCCGCATGACTGCTGCCGAATCCCGTCCCTTCCACCATGGCGACCTGCGCCAGGCGCTGCTCGCCGAGGCCGCGCGGCTGGTCGAGGCACAAGGGGCGGAAGCCTTCAGCCTGCGCGAGGCGGCGCGTGCGGTCGGCGTCTCACCGGCGGCGGCCTATCGCCATTTCGAGGACAAGGGCGCGCTGCTGGCCGCGCTGGCCAGCGAAGGCTTCGTGCGGCTTGCGGCGGCCATGGAAATCGCCATGGACGAGGCCGGGGCCGATCCCGTCGGGCGGTTGCGTGCCAACGGGTTGGCCTACATCCGTTTCGGCTTGGGTGAGCCGGCGATGTTCGCGCTGATGTTCGGCCCCTTTGGCGCGGGGGGGCAGTATGCCATTGGCGGCGTCGGCCCGCGCACCGGCCTGTCCGCCTACGAACTGCTGTGCCGGGCGCTGGATGATCTGGTGAAGGCCGGGCGCATCACCCCGGCGCGGCGCGCGGGCGCGGAAACCCTGCTGTGGACCAGCGTGCATGGCCTGGCGACGCTGGCCAACGCGCGTGTCCTGCACGGCCCGGCGGAGGAGGCCTTTGAGGGTATGTTCGGCATGCTTCGCGAGGCACTGGGGATGGAGCGCGCCGCGAAGCCGGGCGGGAAAGCGGCGGCGGCCGTGCCGCAGATGCCCGACCTGTTTGCCGGGATTGGGGATTAAGGCCGCCGGTTACGCCGCTTTCGGCAGACGGGCGACCGCTTCAAACAGCAGCGCCACGCCCGCCACCAGTTCCGCGCGGGGTTGGGTGTAGCCGGTCATCAGCCAGTCCTTGGCGCTTTCACTCACCGCGCCGATCAGTCCCATCGCCAGCACCCGCGCCGTGTTGCCGGACACGTCCCACTCCGGCAGGGTGAGGCGTATCAACAGCAGCATCAGGTCCGCGAAACGGCGCAGCACGCCGTTGTACAGCGTGTCGATGCGCGGACTGACGCCCAGCACTTCCAGCCAGATTACCCGCGCAGTTTCCGCATCCTCCGCCTGCCGGAAAAACGCGTCCAGCCCGTGGCGGATCAGGGTGTCCAGCGGCGCGTCGGGGCCGGTGGCGCGCACCGCCGCCAGCACGGCGGCTTCCAGTTCGGCGGCCCGCTCCTCGTAGACGGCGGCCAGCAGGTCTTCCAGCGAGGCGAAGGATTCGTAGAAGTAGCGGTCGGTAAGGCCTGCGTGCGCGCATAGCCCGCGCATGGTGGTCTTGCGGTAGCCGACGGTGCCGAACAGGATCTTGCCGCTGTCGATGAAACAGCGGCGACGGCGCGCCCGGCGGGCTTCGGGCGTTTCTCCGGCATAGGGGCGGGGAGCGGGGGCGGCGTCGGTCATCGGCGGTATCCGGCGGCAGGGGGGATGGTGCGGAAGTATCGCTGTTCGCCAAGTTGACGACAAGCGTCGTCAGTTATATTCTGACGACAATTGTCATCAGAAATGTTCCGGTGACCTTTCCTCCCCCTGATTCCGGAAGTCCAGACCATGCAGATTCCCGCCAAGGTTTTCATCACCGGCGCCAACGGCTTTATCGGCCGCGCCATTGCCGACCGTTTCCGCGCGCTGGGTTCCGGCGTGGTCGGCGTCGACCTCAACGCCAACCGCGAACTGAACGTGCATGCCGCCAATGTCGCGCAGCCGGGCGATTGGCAGCAGCTGGCCAAGGGCTGCGAGCTGGTTATCCATACCGCCGCCGTGGTGTCGAATGCGGCCCCGGCGGCGCTGTACCGCTCGGTCAGCCTGGGCAGCGCCCGGCTGGCGGTGCAGGCGGCGGTGCAGGGTGACGCCGGCCGTTTCCTGCACCTGTCGTCCATTGCCGCCTACGGTCTGGATTTCGACAGCGACCGCACGGAAAGCGACGACATCGCCCTGCTCAGCGGCTTTCCCTATTGCGACGCCAAGGCGGCCAGCGAGCATCCGGTGCTGGCGGCGCACGCGGCGGGCGAGATGGCCTGCACCATCGTGCGGCCGGGTGATGTCTACGGCCCCGGTTCGCGGCCATGGGTGCTGATTCCGCTGGACATGATGAAGAAGCGCCAGTTCCTGCTGCCGGCGGGCGGGCGCGGCCTGTTCAGTCCGGTCTACATCGACAACCTGCTGGACGGCATGGTCGCGGCGGCGCTGAACCCGGCGGGCAGCGGCCAGATCTTCAACATCACTGATGGCAAGAGCGTGCCCTGCGTCGACTTCTTTACGCCGCACTGGCGCTGGGCGGGAAATCGCGGCAAGCCGCCGGTGCTGCCGACGGCGGTGGCGAAGACGGTGACCCGTGCCGGGGAATTCCTGCTGAATGATGTGCTGAAGCAGAACACCGAGATCAGCGCCGGGTCGCTGGCGATGATGACGCGGCGCGCGGGGTATTCGATCGCGAAGGCGGAGCGGGTGCTGGGTTATCGTCCGGCGGTGGATCTGGAAACGGGCTTGCAAAGGACGGGGGAATGGTTGCTGCAGCAACGCCTGGTGTGAGGGGAAACCGCGACGCGGCTCAGGCTTCCCGCCGCGTCAGTTGCAACTCCGCCCACTTCACGTCCCGGTGCACCAGCGCCGCCCAGTCCCCCGGATTCCACACCGCCGACAGATCCTGTTCATCCCCGGACAGCGTCCAGCCCTGCGGGGCCAGCGCCCGCACCAGCCGCCACACCAGCTCCGGGTCGGTGGTGAAGCCGAGATGGAAGCCCAGGCAGTCCGGCATCTTCCAGTAACGCTCCGGCGGCGACAGCAGGTAAGGCCCGCACGGCCCCAACGCCTCCGCCAGCAGGGGCCACAGCCCCGGCGTCATGCCGTCGATATCGAAACGCACATACAGTTGCAGATGGATCGAAGCGGTCGTCATCACGGCGGTCCGGCAGGGAAGTCTGTGCCGATTCTACGACTTTCACTGCCGGAAGACAGCGCACAGGCGCGCCACAATCACGTTCCCGCCACCCGCCGGTAAAACGCCTGCAACTCCGCCTCGATCAGCGGCTCCAGCGCCAGCCCGGCGGTGTTCAGGAACCCCGCCAGCATTTCGTAATGCCCCACCAGCAGCGTCAGTTCCACCAACTGCTCCCCGGAAAACCGGGCTTGCAAGCGCTCCCAAGTCGGCGCGCTGACCCGCTTGTCCCGGCACAATTCGTCGCAGGCATCCAGCGCCGCCGCATCGTCGTCGCCCGCCCAGCCGTGTGGTCCGCGCGCCACCGCCACGATCTCCGTGTCCGTCAGCCCGGCGCGCAAGCCGATTTCCACATGCTGTCCCCACTCATAGCGGCTGCGGCAGTGCCACGCCGTGCGCAGGATCAGCTTCTCCCGCGTCACCGGCGGCAGCTTGCCGTAGGGCATCATCCGCGAGGCGAAGGCCAGCCACGGCCAGAACAGGCGCGGGTACTGGCCCAGCAGCGCGATCACATCCGGCACTTCGCTGCGGCCCATCAGTCGCGCCACGCCGGACAGGGCGCGGAACAAGGGCTTGCGGCCGGTGGGCGGGGGCGGCGTCAGTCGGTCGGACGGGGCGAACCAGCCGCCTTCGGGTTGCAGGAAATCGGTCATGGCGGGGTATCTCCGGAATCAGGGGAAAGGGCGGCGCGGCACGCCCCGGGCGTTTGCCCGGTCAGCCGCTTGAACCAGCGGACAAAGGCCGGATAGGTGGCGAAACCCAGCCGGTCGGGCAGTTCGCTCAGGGGCAGGGCGGTGTCGGCCAGCAGGCGGCGCGCTTCGTCCAGCCGCACCGTGTCCAGCAGGGCCTGGAAGGTGGTTCCGGCCTCGTCCAGCCGCCGTTGCAGCGTCTTGGCGCTGAGGCCCAGCTGCGCCGCCACGGCCTCCTTGGCGGGCAGGCCGTCCGGCAGCATCGCCGTCACCAGCGTGCGCACCGCCGTGGTGATGGAGCCGGGCCGGGGCCGACGGCGCAGCAGGGTGTCGGCCTGTTGTTCCAGCAGCGATTTCAGCACCGCGTCGCCATGACGCAGGCGGCGTTTCAGCGCGTCGGCGGGCAGCACCAGCGCGGTGTCCTGCCGGTCGAAATGCACCGGCGCGGCGAACACGGCGAAGTATTCACGCAGCAAGGCGGGATTCGCGGGCGCGGCATGCGGGAACTCGACGGCGCGCAGCAAGTCCCGGTCACTGTCTTCCAGCAGCAGCCGGATCACCGTCACGAAGATGCCCAGTACATACTCGGCGGCCTGACGGCGGAACTGTTCCCCGCCCGCCGCCGCGCGCCAGCACACCCGCACCGCGCCGGGCGCGAATTCCAGCCGGGTTTCCCCGAAGCTGGTCAGCAGGCCGTTAAAGCGGATCATGGCGTGCAGGGCGTCGGCCAGCGTGGCGCAGGACTGGAACACCAGCCCCAGCGCGCCGAAGGTGGGCGGCTGCACGGTCGCGGCCAGCTTCAGGCCGGGCAGGGGATTGCCGCCGCCGGCGAACCAGACGCCGAGCATCGTCTCGACGGCGGCCATAGGCACCATGGCGTCGGCATCGGCCAGATCGGAGCGGCTGAGGCCGCCCGCCGCCAGCACCGGGGCCATGTCCACCCCCAGCGCCTCGCCGCGCGCCAGGATATGGCGCAGGTGACGGGCGGAAATCCAGTCGCCGGGTTCGGTCGGGGCAGGCGTGTTCATGGCGGTTCCGGGGAAAAGCACGGGATGGGGCCATCCTCGCACAAAACCGCGCGGAGGGACGAGGCTGGCCCGATAAGGCACCGGAATTGTCCCGTTCGGGTAACTGTCCGCAGACCGGAGAGCGGCATGATGTGGTCATCAACCACGCCGAACGGGGATTCCGCCATGCGCTCACGGACATTCTGGACCGACAAACTCTGTTTCATCACCGGCGCTGCCAGCGGCATCGGCAAGGCAGTGGCGACGGCCGCCGCCCGGCGGGGCGCGCGGTTATTGCTGACCGATATCCGCGCCGAGGAACTGGAGCATACGGCGGCGGAAATCCGCGCCGGGGGCGGCCGGGTGGAATTCCTGCGTGCCGCCGACATTGCCGATTACGACGCGGTGAAGGCGATGGCGGACGAAATCCACGCCCGTTTCGGCAGTGTCGATGTCGTGATGAACATTGCCGGGATTTCCATCTGGGGCCGCATCCAGGACCTGGAGCACCGACACTGGCGCGACTGCGTCGAGGTCAACCTGATGGGGCCGATCCAGGTGCTGGAGTGTTTCGTGCCGCCAATGATTCGCGCCGGACGCGGCGGGGCGGTGGTCAACGTCTCCTCGGCGGCGGGGCTGTTCGGGCTGCCGTGGCATGCCGCCTACAGCGCTTCCAAGTTCGGGCTGCGCGGCGTGTCGGAAGTGCTGCGCTACGACCTGGCGCGGCATGGCATCCAGGTCAGCCTGGTGTGTCCGGGGGCGGTGGATACCGGGCTGGTGCGGACGGTGCGCATTGTCGGCGTGGAGCGGGATGATCCCCGGATGCAGGCGCTGACCGGGCGTTTCCAGAAGCATGCCATGTCGCCGGAACAGGCGGCGGCGGCGATTTTGCGCGGGGTGGAGCGGGGCAAGTACCTGGTGTTCACCTCGCCGGACATTGCCGTGGGGCATTGGTTCCAGCGCAAGTTTGCGTGGCCGTATGAACTGGTCATGCGGGGCTTGAATGCCTATGCGGAGCAGGTGCGGGGTGGTTGAGACATACGCGACTTGAACACGAATAAACATTCACGTTAATTTCCCCGCCATTCCCCCTGCCGCAATCCCGCCCCGGATCACCGCCATGCCCCAGTACGTCGCCCCACTGCGCGAGATGAATTTCGTCCTGCATGAATTGCTCCACGTTCAGGAACACTACCGCCGCCTGCCAGTCTTCGCCGACACCGACCGCGACACCCTCGACAGCATTCTCGCCCTGGCCGCGAAGTTCAACGAGAACGAACTCTCGCCGATCAACCGCTCCGGCGATGAAGAGGGCTGCACCTTCGACAATGGCGCGGTACGCACGCCGACGGGCTTCAAGGAAGCGTACGCCCAATATGTCGAACTCGGCCTCGGCGCGCTGGCCGAACCGGCATCCCGCGGCGGTTCCGGCCTGCCCGCGACGCTGGCCGCCGCCTGCAACGAGATGATCGGCGGCGCCAACCGCGCCTGGGGCATGTATCCCTGCCTCAACCACGGCGCGATCAAGACGCTGGTCCACCATGGCAGCGCCGAACAGCAGCGCGACGTCCTGCCGAAACTGGTGTCCGGCGAATGGCTGGCCACCATGTGCCTGACCGAACCGCAGGCCGGGTCCGACCTGGGGCTGGTGCGCACCCGCGCCGAAGCCAACGCCGATGGTACTTATGCCATCACAGGCACCAAGATCTTCATCTCCGGCGGCGAACACGACTTCACCGACAACATCGTCCACATCGTGCTGGCGCGCCTGCCGGACGCCCCCAAGGGCACCAAGGGCATCTCGCTGTTCCTGGTGTCGAAGCATCACCTCAATGCCGACGGTTCCCTCGGCGCGCGCAACGCCGTCAGCTGCGGTTCCATCGAGCACAAGATGGGCCTGAAGGGCTCCGCCACCTGCGTGATGAACTTCGACGGCGCCACCGGCACGCTGATCGGCCAGCCGCACAAGGGCCTCAGCTACATGTTCCTGTTCATGAACTCCGCCCGTCTGGGCGTGGCCTTGCAGGGCGTGGCGGGTATGGAGGCCGCGTGGCAGGCCTCGCTGACGTATGCGAAGGACCGGCTGGCGCTGCGTGCGTTGTCCGGCCCGCAGTACCCGGACAAGCCCGCCGATCCTATCGTGGTTCATCCCGCCGTGCGCGCGATGTTGCAGACGCAGAAGGCCTTCACCGAGGCCGGGCGCGCGCTGGTCTACTGGCTGGCGACGCAGGAAGACGTGCTGCTGGGCAGCGACGACGAGGAACAACGCCGTCACGCCGAAGCCGTGCTCGGCCTGATGACGCCCATCGCCAAGGCGGTGCTGACCGAACTGGGGCTGGAAGCGGCCAAGCACGGCATCCAGATTTACGGCGGCCACGGCTTCATCCGCGAATGGGGGCTGGAACAGATGGCGCGCGACGCCCGCGTGGCGACCCTGTACGAAGGCACCACCGAGATCCAGGCGCTGGACCTGCTGGGCCGCAAGGTGCTGGCCACGCAGGGACAATCGCTGCAGCTGGTCACCGGCGAGATTCGCGCCTTCTGCGCGGCGGAAGCCGGGCACGCGGCGGTGGCGGAATTCCTGCCGCCGCTAGCCGCGCTGTGCGATGAATGGGAAAGCCTGACGCAACGCATCGGGATGAAGGCGCTGACCAACCCGGACGAGGTGGGCGCGGCGGCGGTGGATTACCTGTACTTCGCCGGTTACACGGTGCTGGCCTGGTTCCAGGCGCGCATGGCGGCCGTGGCGGCGCGCGCGCTGGCGCAAGGCGCGGCGGAGGCGGATTTCTACGAGGCCAAGATCCACACGGCGCGTTTCTACTTCCGGCGCATATTGCCGCGCACGCGCGGGCATGCCGAGGCGGTTGACGCCGGGCTGGACACCTTGATGCCGGTGAAGTTTTTCTGAGATTCCGGAGCTGATACCCATGAAAGAAGCCGTCATCATCGACGCCGTGCGCACACCCATCGGGCGCGGTCATGCCGAAAAGGGCAGTCTGCGCGGCTGGCATCCCGTCAACCTCTACGCCCACGCCATCAACGCGCTGCTGGCGCGCACCGGGCTGGCCCCGGCGAAGGTGGAGTCGCTGATTACCGGCTGCGTCACGGCGCGCGGCGAGCAGGGCAACAACGTGTCGCGGCTGGCCGGTCTGTTGTCGAACCTGCCCCCGTCCACCGACGCCTTCACCGTGGTGCGCGCCTGCGGTTCCTCGCAGGAGGCGGTGCATCTGGCGGCGCTGAAGGTGATGGCGGGTGATGCCGAGTACGTGATCGCGGGCGGGGTGGAGAGCATGGGCCGGGTGCCGATGTTTTCCGATATCGGCTCGCCGGACAATGTGAATCCGGACCTGAAGCTCAAATACGAAATCATCCATCAGGGTGAGTCCGCCGAGCGCCTGTGTGAAATCCACGGCCTGATACAGGATGATCTGGACGGCTTCGCGGCGGAGTCTCACCGGCGAGCCTGGGCGGCGCAGCAGGCGGGGTTTTTCCGGTCGCAGATTGCGCCGCTGACGGGGCTGGATGCCGCCGGGCAGCCGGTGACAGTGGCGACGGACGAGGGCATCCGGCAATCGGTGGACGCGGCGAAGATGGCGGCGCTGCCGCGTCCGTTCCGGCCGGGCTCGGGGCTGATTTCGGCGGGCAATGCGTCGCAGATTGCCGACGGGGCGGGGGTGATGCTGGTGGCCGACCGGATGGCGGCGGAACGTGACGGTTTCCGGCCGCGGGCGCGGATTCTGGCGCGGGTGTGCGCGGCGGGTGATCCGACGCTGGCCCTGATGGAGGTGATTCCGGCGACGGAGCGGGCGGTGAAAAAGGCGGGCTTGTTGCTGGCGGATATCGACCTGTTTGAGATCAACGAGGCCTTTGCGCCGGTGCCGTTGATCTGGATGAAGGCGCTGGGAATTCCGGCGGAGAAGGTGAATGTGAACGGCGGGGCGATTGCGCACGGGCATCCGCTGGGGGCGACGGGGGCGATTTTGATGGGGAAGCTGCTGGCGGAGATGGAGCGGCGGGGCGCGCGCTATGGCTTGCAGACGATGTGCATTGCGCAGGGGATGGCGACGGCGACGGTGATTGAGCGGTTGTAGCCTGTGGGTCGGGCTTCAGCCCGACGCTGCTGACAGGGCGGAGGGTCGTCGGGGGAAAATTGGGGACAGGTGCCTATTCCCTCCCGATTGGTTCCGGTTGTTTTATGGCGATAACGTAGAATTGGGCTTTTCAGCGTTCATAGAACCACTCCATGAACTCGCCGGCCACCTCGGGCGAAAGCTCCAACACTGCTTCGGCAACTGAGGGCTGCCCTTTCGCCGCGGCAACCGCTGAAAGAGCGCAACATAGAAACCCTTCGTCCCATGGGCGCGCGGCTGCTGCACCCACAAGCGAGGGCAGCCGAGACAAGGACTCAAAGTAGGCTGGGGCAATGTCTTCAGGAACCGAAACGCTCTTCTTGGTGCGGCAGACTTCAACCCAGGCCGGAAATTGAAAATAGGAGAAATCGGCTTTTAACGGGGCAGAGGCGAGCGCCTCTATTACGTGTGGCACGGCAGCGAAAGAAGCTGTGTAGACGTCGCCTTGATGCGCCAATGCGCTCCAGATGGAGAACCAAGGCTCGTTGTCGTTTTCGGAGGACGGTAGATCGGCGAGTTGTTTTAACAACGCAGGGATATCCGCAGCCGTGCCATAAGCATGTTTGAGCTCGTACCAACGAGGATCATCAAGATCGAGCAAAATGTGGCTCCTCTAAAACGCCCAGGTTAGGCAGCAAGTGACCGCTGGGACTTGGCGAGTCATGTTTGTTGCTGAAGTTCAGAGGCAAAGCGCAAACGGTTGCCGTCCGGATCGGTCAGCAGAAATTCGCTTGTACCCCACGATGTATTTGACAGTGGGTTGGTGGCAACGACACCATGTTGCTCAAACTCGGACAAAGTGTGTCCGGCATCTTGGACGATGAAGTAGACGGCGCCTCCGACTTCACAGTCGCCCATATGCTCTGTCAGAAAGATCGTTTGGCCTTGCCTCGTGAGTTGAACAAAAAGCGGGTAGCGGGGACCGAATCGGTGCTGCCAGTCAATCTTGAAGCCGAGGCCGTTGACATAGAAGCCAAGGCTTTGTTCTGAGTTTGTGATGCGTAGTTGCGGAATGACTGTTTGCGGCACTGTTCGTCTCCCTTGATGCCTAACTATATTTCGGCGACAGAGTTTGCATAACAATCCATTCGCCTAAACAGCAATGAGTCAGAGTCATTTGCCTTTCAAATTAGCCGCTTGTCAGGAAGCCTCACCTTGTTAGGCGAACTAAACCCATAGGATGAAGTTCCTGAAAGCTAGCAGCGCGCGCCACCCTCCGTCAACCTAAGCTAAACACAGGGGGACTGGCCCCTATTTCTGATTCCGCCCCGGCTAAGGGACTACAGCCTCCAAGGGGAAAATCTTCCAAACGGCCACGCTTGTCGTTTGCCTAGGACAGCCATAACATTCGCAAGGGTCGCGCTAGCCGACTTGCCGAAAATCATAAGAACGGATTTCACATGCATTTAAATTTCAGTAAACGTCGCATTTTCCCGTCAGTTGCGGCAGTCCTCGGATTGGGTCTGACACTGACAGCCGGCGTGTATGCCTACAACCACTGGCAGGAAAACCAACCCACGGCCGCCAATTTCGATCCTGTAGTCCGCGCCCTTTGGGAACAGCATTCCGGGGGCGAGCAAGGAAAACGGTTGTGTCTTTCCCTGCCGTCCTATCCTGCTCCGGATGTGGGCACGAAGACCCGTGAACCGTTGGCGTGGTCCATGGATTTCTATACCGATGCTCCGGAGTCTGCTCCCCGTCAGGAGCAATTGCGGAAACTGGATGCACTGAGCCAGGCCGGTTTGCTGGAAAAACTGACATTGACCCTGAACGGTCGCCCGGCTATCCGTTACCGGCTGTCTGAGTCGGGCTGGCTGAAATCGGGTCCGAACCGCAATGCCAGCTGTTTCGAATACGGACAGCCACATTACCTCGGCATCGATCAAATCACTCCGCATCCGCCGGGCAGTCAGGCAGGGCAAAGCCAGCCGTTTTACGAGGTCACGGCCCGGATCGGGCTGGATGCAACATCAGCAGAATCCGCATGGGTAAGAAATCCCGCGCTGCTGGCGGCTTTCCCGGAAATCGAAAAGAACAGTGCCGGGCAGATGTTCAAGGTTCAGTTGGTTCGTCAAAACAAATCCTGGGTTGAGTGTCGGCACTTGGTCCGGGATGGGCAAGGGCCGTGTGGTCGCGCCCCTACGGTTTACAGCCGCGATTACAAGGATGCTTATGTGGATGCCACGCAAAAGGATGGCGGCCGGGCCGAATACGAAGCGATGCTGTCGCGGCTGGCTGCCCTGCGTATCCGCAAGATGGAGGCCCTGAAAGCCTTTGCACCACCGACGGTGGATGAAATTCGACGTCTGCTGGCGGAGATGCATGGTCATGGCAAGGCTGGTCAGTGGCCCGGTACCTGTCTGGCCCTGCCGGGCAGGGGAAACTTGCCGGTGGACAAATCGCTGTTTGAAGGCGAGTCGGACCACTACGCCGTGGCCATTTTCCCGTCCAAGGGGCGATCAGGCTGGGATCCGGTTGCCCGCAAGACGATACCCTATCTCGAATTACTTGAACGCCTGGGGGTGATGCAAAGGAGGGCTGGACAAGACATTCAGCTTGAAGATGGCCGGCGCCAAAAGGCCGATATCTTTGAGCTGACGGCAGGCTATGCAACCGCGGTCGATCCCAAACGCCCGGATTGTCTGCCCTTGGGGGTTGCTTCGGTCGATATTGTGGATGCGCAGCTGATCAATGATGACCCCTATGACACGGAAGGAGATGCGTTCCGGTACAAGTTGCGGATCAAATACGCGAATCCCCCCGAGTGGGCGAAGAACAAGGATTTGCTGGGGCAGTGGGATGAACTGCGTGGTGCGCTGGAAAGAGGGCGGGCCTGTCAGGGCGAGTTCCATTTTGACCGGAAGACACGGCATACGTTTGGGGGCGGCGGTTCATGCTGGTGGGCGTTTGACAGCTTGGACGGGGGCTAAGGTTTGAAGATGAAAAACTGGGGCAGGGACCAGAAGTAGCCAAGCAGGCCTGAGCTTTCCGGGGCTGTTCGTGAGTTCCGTTCCTGTCCGTACCTAACGAATGAGCCCAGCTCGCGGCCCGTCAGGACCGCCGCACCTGCCGCGAATGGTTAGAGCCAACTCGTTCATTTATCCGATTCTCTTGGAGAGAAGCGCGCGAATAACGCATAGCCCAGACCAGGTATGCCTGCCAGTATGAAAAACTTAGCCGCGTTAAGAATGGATGGGTCGGCGTCCATGCCTGAAATGATCGGCCCGGAAGATAACTCTGAGACTAGATACCAAGCCGCAGCCATGAAAACCAGCGCTCCGATGAGCCTTCCAAAAAAGACCCTGACTTTTCCGGTTGTAATGCAAGCCACCGTAATAAAAAGACAGAACGAGCCAAAGACATAGAAGAACCAAGGAGCCTTGGCCGCATGCCCCATAAAAATCATTCCAACACCAAACAGGCCGGCGACGACGCCCAATAAGATCCGGCTGAACAAGCTTAAGCCCTGCTCAAGAACCTCTTTTCCTGCGCTATACATATGAACCTCCTTGTTGGCTCTAACGGTTGCTTAAGGAGTGGGCTTTAGCCCGTCCCAGTGAGCGCAGCGAACGATGTGAACGAACCACTAGTTAGGGCTGCTCTCCAAATGTAACTTCATAAAGCCCTTGATCCCAAGCGTTTGCTAGTGGGCTGGGCTTTGATATGGCTTTAGAAAAGCCATATTTTTCTGAGGCTGAAGCAAATGCAATCGGTTTTCCATTTCGGAGTAATGCTACGGCGTTACCATCAGATGACCATTTAAAAGAAAACTCAACCTCTGAAGGGTTTGCAATAACTGCCTCTGAACTTGCAACATCTTTTGATAGTGGCGGGGTATCGCCCTTCTCTTTGATTTTTTCCCAATCGACTTTCAGAGCGAGGGGATGGCGAGAGTAGGCAACGGCATCTTTGATGGGGCGTTGAGTTCCGACTTCCGTTAGATAAAGAAAAGCAATGCTTTCATTATCCTCTAGTATGGCGAATCGATTGGAGGTGGGATTGTGAGAGTGGATAAATATTTCATTTGCATTTGAGCTCATAGAAACCCCAATAAATATTGCAAATCTGATGGCTTTGATCATGTTTAGCCCTAACTACCGGCGCTAAGGGGTAACGCCCCACAGCAAAATAAAATCTGAGACGTACCTCAGAACCATCAAAAAATGCCCCATAAGTGGCTGGGGCGTTATCCCACTTGAGCGCAAAGTTGGGCAAGTGCAGCGCTAAAAGCTTTGGACAACTAGGGTCAGTTTAAAGCTCTATAGCACACGCCTCAATAACTTAAACAACAGCAGCGATTACCTCGCGAAGTGGCTGAACAATATCAAGCACAATGCTATTTTGCTCTTCGACTGAGCAGCCAGATCGAACAATTTTCAAAAGTTCGGATGTAGTGGTGTTTAAGAGTACTGCAAACGATGAATTAGGTAGTGCCTTGGTTGTGGCAAACAGAAGCGCATAAATGTCTACAACACTCGATTCTTGATCGTAAAGTCTGTCAAACGAATCAAGTAGATTTTCGAACAGAGCTATTTCATCAACATCCACGATTTTGGTGCCCAACTATATTTCGGCGACAGAGTTCGCATATCAAACCGTTCGCCTAAACAGGAATGAGTCCCCATAATTTGCCTTTAAAATTAGCTGCTTGGCAGGAAGCCTCACCTTGTTAGGCGAACTAAATCCATGGGACGGAATGCAACAACGCTAGCAGCCCCCGCCAACCCGGTCAACTTCAACTCCCGGCAATCCCGTAGGGACGCACTGCGTGCGCCCTTCATCGCTGAATGTACGGTTTGTCCGGCTAAGCCAGGCTCCCCCCTCCCAACGTCTCGATGATTTTCCCGCACGGATACCGCACAATGGCAGCCCGTCCGTGCCGGTGCCCTATCCCATGACCCCCGCCGCCAAATCCGACCTCATGCTCGTCGGCGTCACCCTGCTGGCCGCCGTCAGCTGGATCATGTCGCGCGAGGCGGTGCTGCTGATGCCGCCGCTGCTGTTCATGTGCCTGCGCTTCCTGCTGGCGTCGGCGTTGCTGGCCGCCATCGGCCACCGCACCCTGCGCAGTCTGGATCGTCATGCCCTGCGCCGCAGCATCGGGGTCGGACTGGTATTCGCGGTGGCCATGAGCTGTTGGGTCATGGGCATCTTCACCGGCAGTCACGTCGGCGAGGGCGCGTTCCTCACCAGTCTGGGCGTAGTGCTGGTGCCGGTGATGGGGCGGCTGTTCTTCGGCGAGCGACCGCCGCGCAGTACGTGGATTGCGCTGCCGGTGGCGGCCGCGGGCCTCGGCCTGCTGTCCCTGCGCCACGGTTTCCGTCCCGAGGCGGGGCAGGTGTTCTACGTCACCTCCGCCGTGCTGTTCGCCCTGTTTTTCCGTTTGAACATGCAGGCGGCCAACGCCCGCCAGCATCGCCGTCCGGACGGCAGCCACAAGCACGTTCCCGGCGTGCCCGCCATTGCCTTGACCTCGGTGGTGCTGGCCATGGTGGGCCTGGTGTCCGGCGTCCTGTCGCTGGCCTTCGAGGCCTGGACGCCCGTGTTCGGTCATTTCACCCCGGCCATGGGCGGCTGGATCGCGGCCAGCGCCGTGATCGGCACCGCCATGCGCTTCCTGTTGCAGACGCACGCGCAAAGCCTGTCCGGCCATACGCATGGCGTGGTGATCATGGTGGTGGAGCCGGTGTGGGTGGCGCTGCTGGCGGTGGCCTGGCTGGGGGAAACCATGGGCGGCGTGCAGCTGGCGGGCTGCTCGCTGATTTTCGGTTCCCTGCTGATCAACCGCGCCGCCCTGTTGCGGGAGTGGCTGCGGGTCTTGTTTCAGCCCCGGCCGGTTTCCTGACACCCAGCGGTGATATCAGGACGTTGCGGTATGGCGGGGTTTCACTTCAGTAACCCGGGCCAGACCATGCTGAGCAAGCCGAGGATGACGATGACCCATAGCGCCACTCCCAGCACAATCCAGACGTAATTGGCGGCGGTCAGCTTATGGTTGGACGTGCCTTCGGCATCACCGGCAGCCAGGTTCAGGCCGTTCTGGGCTTGGGCGAGGGTGCGGTAAACCCCGTACAGCATCCCCAGTGCCAGCAATTGCGGGAAGGGTTGGCTGATCGTGATCCGTTCCAGCACGTTCTTGCCGATCACCAGCACAATGTATTTGGTCGCCAGGCTGTGGATATCCCAGGGATGCGTTTCGCCTTTTTCAGTCAGCCGCTTGTCGGCCAGCTGATACAGGTCGAGGACGAAGAAAATCGAAAAGAGGCCGCGCATGACCGGCATGATGTCCGCGCCGGTGGCCTGCTTCTGCAAGGCCCAGTTCTTGTAAAACAGATACAGCACGTAGTTGCCGAAAGTACCCCAGAACAGGATGGCCAGTTTCCGCGGTGAAACGACGTAGAAGGTTTGGGCGTTATCTTGCCCGGCGTCGATGGCGGTGATGGTTTTGGGCGGTGCGTAGAGGTTGTCCGTCACGGCTACGTCCTTGATTCAGTGATAGCGGGTGCACAGTGTAACCGAGCGCCGGGGCGGCTGCCTCCGCTTCCTCCGGCCGCCGTTACAAAGCAGTTGGGCTGAATGGCAGTCCTGGTCAAAAATCGGCAGGGGCCGTCAATACGCCGTTAATCCCGAGGGAGGATCATTAATACCAGCATTTTGTATGGCTTTTGTCGGAAGTCCGGCGAGCCGTGTTCCATTTCCGAGCGGGCGTCAGACCCTTGCGGGGTGAGGACAATCCGCCCGGGGCGGACAGGGGGAAGGGAAGCGGGGATGAAATTCATGAGCCTTTTGTTGTCCGACGTCAGTGCGGTTTGCCGCCTGGCTGACGAGAAAGAGCGCCATGGACCGCCTGTGGTTCCCGACGCTCACGATATCCTTCCCCTGTTTATCGACCATGAACAGTTTGACCGGCAGATGGTTGCCCGGCTGTCTCCCGCCGGTATCGCCTTGCTGCGTTACCTCCAGCGTTTGCAGCCATCGGCGGTCGCCGAGTTGGCGGCGCTGGCCTGGTTTGGTCGCGGCGATGCCCCGATCGACCAGCTTCGCCATCACGCCGAATCCTCCTATCACCCTTCCCTGAGCTATTACCTGGCGGAGATGCCGTCGCTGGGGGATCACTTGCGGGCAGCGTTGGCGCGGTTGCCGCTTTAGGCCCGCTCAGGCGGTATCACCTGCCCGCCGCCCGCAATTGCAGCAGGTCACGGTGAAGAGGACGACATGTTCCCGGCCGACAAAAATATGGCTGCAGACCGGGCAGCGCAGGCGGCGGATCACCACCGTCAGCACGGCTCCGGCCGCCAGCGCTGCGATCAGGATCATCACCATCCCGTTGCTCAGGCAGAGATTCTCTACCAGGAATCCCGGCAGCATCAGCATGGCGGTGATGAGGCAGAACCGACAGAGATTTTGCAGCAGGCGGATACGGGCGATGGTCATCGGGTTCCTCCGGACAGATGAGGGGCGCCGCCGGAGGGGAATCCGGCGTCCGGTCATGATCGCGCCGCCGTTCCGGGCTGTCTTGACCGTACCGTCACTTTCTTGACCAGACCTGCCGGGCTTCCGGGATTGTCGATGATTTGTTGGATGGACGCCGGTAGTTGCGACGTGATCGGCGCAAACGATTCCTCAACCCCGATATCCGGATAATCGCCGCCCGCCATGCGGGAGCAAGTGTTTCCGGTGACATCAAGGATTTTCCGCCGCCTAAGACGAGGAGACAGATAGCCGCATGTTTGACCCTTGTGAGCCCCCGGCCATGTATGTCGCCGGTACCGCCGCTGCGTTGTTGCTGGACTTCATGGGCCGGCAGGGACTGGAGTTGCCGGCGTTGCGCCAGCAATTACTGGATCTGGCGGCGCAGCGCATCATTCCGTTCCGGGAATGGTGGCGTGCTATCGAGGCGATTCGGGAGTCCTGCGTTTTGCCGGCGCTCGGGCTGGAAATCGGGCGCTGCATTCGTCCTCATCACATCGGTGTGGTCGGTTATGTGGCGATGTATTCCGGTACGGCCATGCATGCCCTGATGCGTTTCAACCGGCTGGAGCCGCTGCTGCACAACCTGACACCGTCTGCAGTGTCCGTTGAAGGGGATGATGTGGTGCTGACCTGGGACCACGGAGACTCCACACTGGTCGTGGACGAGCTTCTGGCGGCCGGGCTGTATACGCTGCTATGCCAGTTCCTGGAGGGTTGTGAGAAGCCGGTGGCGCGGGTGGAGTTCCGCTATCCGCCGCCACCGGATACGTCACCGTATGAAGCCTTTTTCGGGTTGCCGCCGGTCTTTAACGCCCTCAGGCAGGCTATTCACCTGCCGGTCAGGTGCCTGAACCAGTCCTTGAACCGTTATGACCCCTTCCTGGTGCAATTGCTGGAACAGCAGGCGGAAGCGGCGCTGAAATCCATACCGACCAGTGACGCCCTGCTGCAGTCATTGCAGCAGCAGATCATGTCGGTATTGCAGGACGGCCAGCCGGAGCTGGCGTATGTGGCGGAGCGTCTTGGGATTTCCGAGCGCTCGCTGTACAGGCAACTGCGTGAACGCGGGCTGCGCTACAAGCAGGTTCTCAACTCCCTGCGCTATGAACTGGCGAAGGACTACCTGCGTAATCCGTTGCTGGCGTTGCCCGAGATCGCCCTGCTGCTGGGGTTTGCCGAACAGAGCGCGTTCAGCCGGGCCTTCAAGTCCTGGTCGGGCATGTCGCCGCTGCGCTATCGGCGGCGACAGTCGGAATGAGCGCGTCGGCTAGACTGCCCGCCGCAGCCGCACGCGCGTAATCTCCGACGGCGCGCCGAAGCGCATCGGCGGCCCCCAGTAGCCAGTGCCGCGGCTGGTGTACACCCACAGGCCGCCCAACTGTTTCAACCCCGCCACGAACGGTTGCTGCAAGGGTACGAAGTGGTTCCACGGCCAGAACTGCCCGCCGTGGGTATGCCCCGACAGTTGCACATCAAAACCCGCCGCCTCGGCCGCCGCCGCCGAGCGCGGCTGGTGCGCCAGCAGCAGTTTCGGTCCCTGTTCCGGCGCGCCCGCCAGCGCGCGGTGCGGGTCGCTGCGATGCGCCTCGTCAAACAGGTGGGCTGAATAGTCGGTGACGCCGGCCAGCGTGACCGGATGGCCGTCGTGATCCAGCGCCACATGTTCGTTGATCAGCACGGTCACCCCCAGCCGCCGCAGCTCCACCACCCAGGCGTGCGCGCCGGAGTAGTACTCGTGGTTGCCGGTAACGAAGAAGGTGCCGTGGCGGGCGTTGATGTTCGCCAGCGACGCCGTGTGCGCCGACAGGTCCTCGACGCTGCCGTCGACCAGATCGCCGGTAATCGCCACCACATCCGCTTCCAGGCTGTTCACCCGCGCTACGATGGCTTCCAGGTAATTGCCCTTGATGGTCGGCCCGACATGGATATCGCTGATCTGCACGATGGTGAAGCCGTCCAGCCCCGGCGGCAAATCCGCGACCGGAATGTCCACCTCCACCACCTTGGCGGTGCGGCGGGCGAACACCAGCCCCAGCAGCGTCACCAGCACCGACAGTCCGGCCACGGCCAGCGCGCTGTCCCGCACCACGGCTTCGGGCAGCGGCATCGCCAGCCCGGCCAGCCCCAGCGCGGCGTCGCGGATCACGGTCAGCACCAGCACCCACGAGAAGAAGCCCATCGACAGGGTCGACAGCCAGATCAGCAGCGGGTGGTCGGTGCGCCAGAAGCGCGGCACCATCGGCATCAGCAGGCAGGAGGCCGCCAGCATCAGCAGGCCCAGCGCCTGCGCGGGCAGCGGCAGCCACGGCAGCAGGCGCAGGCCGATATAGGTGTGCAACAGCACCAGCAGGCTGATGAACACGATCAGGACAGGACGAATTTTCATGGATGGCGGGCCTGCAGTCGGCAGGCGCTTCCTCGGACGGTAGGGCTGTGGTATTGAAGGGGGTTATGAGGTTGCGACGGCCGGGTTGCAAGGGGCGACACCTGCCGTTCGTCGGGAGAATTTGATGATCGTCGAACTGAAGGAGCGGAAACCGGTGACCGTCGCCTGCCTGCGCTACACCGGACCTTATGGTGCGGGCATCGAACCGTTCTGGCGCAACACGGTGTACGAGTGGTTGCGCGAAGAAGGTTTGCTGGGGCGGGGCCGGTATGGCATCAGTCTGGACAACCCTGGCGTGACGCCGCCGGAACAGTGCCGTTACGACGCCGGGGTGGAAGCGCCGCTGGGCTATTTCCCGACGCAGAACGCGCATCTGACCACGCTGCCGGGCGGTTTGTACGCCGTGACCCGTTTTCAGGGCAAGCCGTCGCAGATCGGCGCGGTGTGGCAGGCGTTGCTGGAGGCATGGCTGCCGGACAGCGGCTACCGCCACGCCGGGTCGCCGCCCTATGAATATGTGCCGCCGGATGCGGCCTTCAATCCCGTCACCGGCGAGATCAGTTGTGAGATCTGCGTGCCGGTGGTGAAGTGCTAGCCGTGCGGCTGACGCAACGGATGAGGCATGATGGCTTACGATACCGAACTGGCTGATCGCATTTACCGCGTCTATGGCGACTGGTCCGCGCTGCACCGCAAACGCATGTTCGGCGGTCTGGCGTACCTGTTGCACGGCAACATGGCCTTTGGCCTCATCGGGGACGAACTGATGGTGCGTTGCGGTCCCGTGCATTACGCCGAATGCCTGGGTCGCGAAGGCGTGCGCGAATTCGATTTTACCGGGCGGCCGATGAAAGGCTGGGTGGTGGTCAGCGGCGACCTGCTGGAAAGCGAGTCCGAACTGCGCGCCTGGATGAAACTGGGACTCGATTTCGCCGCCACCCTGCCGCCCAAGGCCTGACGCCGTGACCCGCACCGAACGCCTGCTGCAGCTGATGCAGATCCTGCGCCGCCACCGCTACCCGGTCAGCGGCGCGACACTGGCCGCCGAACTGGGCATCAGCCTGCGCAGTCTCTACCGGGATATCGCTACCCTGCAGGGTCAGGGCGCGCGCATCGAGGGCGAAGCCGGGGTGGGTTACCTGCTCTTGCCCGGCTACCTGTTGCCGCCGCTGATGTTCAGCGATGAGGAAATCGATGCCCTGGTTCTGGGGTCGCGCTGGGTGGCGCAGCACGGCGATCCGGCGCTGGCGGCGGCCTCGCGCAGCGCCCTGTCGCGCATCCTGTCGGTGTTGCCGGAAGAGCGCCGCCAGGATCCGGACAGCGCCGCGTTGCTGGTCGGGCCGACCGGGGGCGATCATGCTGATGACAGCCGGCTGACGCTGCTCCGGCAAGCGCTGCGCAGTGAACGCAAGCTGGCCTTCGGCTACCGTGATGCACGGGGCGAGGTCACGCAGCGCACGGTATGGCCGGTGGCGCTGGGGTATTTCGAACAGGTGCGGATGCTGGCCGGCTGGTGTGAGCAACGGCAGGCCTTCCGCCATTTCCGGGTTGATCGCATGCACGATGTCCGGATCCTGGACGATCGTTATCCCCGTCACCGCCGGCAATTGCTGCATGAATGGCGGCGGCAGGAACAACTGCGCCCCCAGTAACCGCTTTCCGCCTCCTGCTGACAAAAACTGGCAGCACGCCCTGTCATCCTGACTTCGGACAAATCACCGGAGTATCGTCATGAACAAATCGTGGATTGCCGTCGCCTCGGCGGAGCATGTGCGGCGCGGCCGGGCGGAGGGTTTCATGCAGGTCTGCCATGGCAAGGCCGGGCCGCTACGGCGGTTGCGGCCGGGAGACCGCGTGGTCTATTACTCGCCCACTGTCACCTTTGGCGGCAAGGACCGCTTGCAGGCGTTCACCGCCTTGGGCGCGGTGCGTGCGGGTGAGCCTTATCCCTTCGACATGGGCGGCGGTTTTGTGCCGTTCCGCCGCGATGTCGATTGGCTGGCGGTGGGACAGGCGTCGATCCTGCCGCTGCTGGCGCGTCTGGAGCTGACGGCGGGGAAGAAGAATTGGGGTTATGCCTTCCGCTTCGGGTTGCTGGAAATCAGCGCGGCGGACATGGACCTCATCGCCGCCGCCATGCAGGCGGCGGCGATTGCGCCGGACTAGCCCGCGATGAAGGCCTCCACGGCCGCCGTAGCCAGATGGTCGCCGATATCCTTGCCATAGAAGGCGGTACGGATGATGCCCGCTTCATCAATCAGGAAGTCGGCGGGTACGCGGTTCATGTCGCCTTCCACCTTGCCGGGCAGGAAACCCTTTGCCGTCGCCTTGGCGATATCGGCGGCGCGCAGGCCGGACTTGGCGAAGGCCAGCCATGAACTCTCCACGCCATAGGTCTTGTACAGTGTCATCTCCGGATCGGGAATGATCGGGAACTCGACCGTTTCCCCGGCGCTGTATTCCAGGATCGAGGCGGCGGGCGACTGGAACACCGCCAGCATCACCAGCCCCTTCGCTTCCCAGACCGCCGCCTGCTGCCGCAGCTGATGGATGCGCAGGTTGCAGAACGGGCAGGAGGCATAGCGGTAGAAGGACAGCAGCACTTTCCGGCCGCGATAGTCGCTCAGGCTGCGGGAGACGCCGGTGAAATCGGTGACGGTGAAGGCAGGCGCGGCTTGGCCGGGTTGCAGGCGCATGGGAATTCCTCGCGGGGTGGGTGAAGGATAATGGTTTGATGCTGGTCGAACTGTTTTGTTACAGCGGCCAGCCGACATTCCTGTCGGTCCGGCCGCTGATCTTCAACCGCGGATGAATGCCACCACGACTTCCGCCAGCTTCTCTCCCTGATCTTCCTGCAGGAAGTGCCCGCCATTCTCGATGGTGGTATGCGGCTGACCGGCGCAGCCCGGAATCAGCTTTTGCAGCACCGGCGCGGCCTTGGCGGTGATCGGGTCCTTGTCGCTGAAGGCGCAGAGGAAGGGCTTGTCGAACTTCATCAGCGTTTCCCACGCAGCGCGATTGGCGGGCGCGGCGGGGTCCTCCGGCGTCACCGGCACCAGCAGCGGGAACTGGCGCGCGCCCTCCTTGTAGCTTTCGTCGGGGAAGGGGGCGTCATAGGCGGCGATCACTTCCGGGGCCATCGGCGTGGCGCAGCCGCCCATCACAATGAAGCCAACGCCGAATACCGGCGTCTTCTGCGAGAAAGCCTGCCACTTCAGGAAGGCCTCGCCGGGATGGTGGTCACCGGTGGGCAGCATGGTGTTGGCCGCCACCACCCGCGCAAACCAGTCCGGATGTTCCCCCGCCAGCCGCAGGCCGATCAGCCCGCCCCAGTCCTGGCACACCAGCGTCATGTCCTTCAATGCCAGTTGCCGCAGCAGCGAGCGCACCCAGTCGACATGGCGCTGGTAGGTGTAGTCCGTGCGCTGCGTTGGCTTGTCCGACTTGCCGAAACCGATCAGGTCCGGCGCGATCACGCGGTAACCGGCGGCGGTGACAATCGGGATCATCTTGCGGTACAGGTAGCTCCACGACGGTTCGCCGTGCAGCATCAGCACCACCGGCGCACCGGCGGGGCCTTCGTCCAGATAGTGCATGCGCAGGCTGCCGCCTTCGCTGTCGTCCACTTGGACGTAGTGCGGGGCGAAGGGGTAGCCGGGGAGGTTGGCGAAGCGTTCATCGGGAGTGCGCAGGAATTCCATGGGGGTTACTCCGGGGTGGCGGGAACAAGGGGCAACAGTGCGAGGATCAGGCCCACCTGACGGTCGAGGCGGGCCTTGTCGGGGTCGGCCTTGCTGCCCACCAGCAACCCCTGCAGGCAGAGGTAGAGGGTGTCGGCGAGGTCGTCCAGGTGGGTGTCCGGGCGCAGGCGGCCGCTATCGCGCAGGCGGGCCAGATTGGCGAGGAAGGCGGCGCGCAGGCGGGCGTGGCTGCGTTGCAGGATGGTCTGCACCGCCGGGTCGCGGGCGCCGAATTCGGCGGCGGTGTTGACCATCAGACAGGCCAGCGGCGGGTGGTCGGCGTCGAGGTAGTCGTAGGTGGTCTCGAAGAATCGGCGCAGGCCGTGCAGGGCGTCCGGGTCTTCCAGGTAGCGGCTGATGCGGCGGCCGACGATGCGTTCCAGATAGTGTTCCAGCGTGGCGCGGAACAGGCCGTCCTTGTTGCCGAAGCGGTGGTAGAGGGCGGGCGCCTTTAGGCCCAGGGCTTCTTCCAGGTCGCGCAGGGCGGTGTTGGCGTAGCCTTTCCGCCAGAAAAGTTGCATCGACTGGCTGAGCAGGTCGCTGTCGGCTTGCAGGCGGGGACGGGGCATGGCGGTGGCCGGGTATTTTGTAGTGATTGATACAAAATAGGCGAAAAAAAAGCCCGGGTCAACCCCGGGCGTCGGTTCGCTTAATCCGGATTGGCCGGTGCGGCGGGCTTGGCGATGTCCTTGGGGGCGAAGCGCGCGGCTTCCGCGTTGCAGCCGGTTTCGCATTCCAGCAGTTTTTGCGCATTGCCGAACAGGCCGGTGTATTTCTTGCGGCAAGCCGCCAGGCAGACGTCTTTTTCGGCCAGCTTGCGGGTATAGGTATCCCGTGCCTCCCGGTCCTGCTGTTCCCAGGCGGCCAGTTCATTGCGGTATTTGGCCTGTGCGGCCTCTTGGGCCGCCTCGCGTTCATCCAGGCGCTGGGCCAGTTCGTCGGCCTGGGTCTGCCCGATCAGGTCTGCCATGAACAGCTTCACTTCGGCTTTTTTCATCCAGCCGCCGATGCCTTTCAGCGCCAGCAGGGCGTCGGGGGTGGCCAGGTTCAGGCGGGCCATGCCTTTCAGGTTGTGCCGCAACTGGGCGAGGGTGGTGATGCAGGTCATGCGTTGCTGATAGATGGTTTCCAGCGTCGGGTCGGCCCCTTCGGCCAGATCCAGATGTACCAGCGCCTTGTCGCAGGGCCCGTTCTTGGCGGCGGCCACCCGGGCCAGGGCAATTTTCTGCAAGGTTTCCGCCTGTTGCGCCAGCGCTGTCCGGGCTTTCTCCGCTTCCGGCGATCCGGGCAGCGTGCTGCGGATCTGGCGCAGCACCCGCGCGGCGTCCACCGGCTGGTTCAGCCGCGTCGTGTACAGGTCGGCGGCTTTCAGAGCGGCCTCGGCGTTCAGGTGCTCGGCATTCCAGGCATTTTCATAAAGACGCGCGGCCTTGCCGTTCAGGCCGTCGGCCAGCGCGGCATCGGCTTCTTGTGCGCTGGTCACAGCCAGGCGCCGAGCCTTGATGGTGGCCGCCAGTTTTTCGATCGAGGGCCGCAGCGTCGCGTCCGCCAAGGCCAGCGCCTGGATCGCGCTGGCTTCCGCCTCGTCAAAGCGCGACAGTCCCAGATAGGCCATCGCCATATAATACGGGCTCCGGTAATCGCTCGGCTCCAGCCGCGCCGCCTCCTTGGCGCTGGTCAGGGCCTCCACAAAATCCTCACCCTGCACCTGCTCGCGCGAGGTGCTGATCAAGTCTTCGTAAGGCGTGGCGAGGGACGGGATCGACCAGAGCAACGTCAGGCAGACCAGCCCCAGACGCAGGGCGGGGAATCGGCGCGGGAGTCCGGGGTTCATGAGTGTTTTTCCTGAGCAGGTTGCGCGGCATGATTCGAGGCCGCCGCCCTAAAGGCAGCCACGGGGATCTTTACAGTGTAGCGCGGCGAGGCGTCACGCCCCAAGCGCCCGCGTGCACCGTCCGCCGTCATTTCGTCTTGAAAACCACCACCCCCGTCCCCTCATCCTTGTGTTCCTCCACCGGCGTCACCTCCGTCGGCCGTTCCTCCTCGTAGCCGCAACTCACGCATTCCATCCACTCCCGCTCCGCCGATACACACGAGCGGATCACATCTGTCTTCTCACAGCGGGGACACTTCGCCCCCGCGATGAACCGCCGCTTCACGCTCATGCCGTCAGCCCCGTGTGGCGCAGCAGCGCGTCAATCTTCGGTTCGCGGCCGCGGAAGGCGACAAACAGCTCCAGCGCCGGTTGGCTGCCGCCCTTGGCGAGAATCTCGCGGCGGAAGCTGCGGCCGGTTTCCGGGTTGAAGATGCCTTCTTCCTCGAAGCGCGAGAAGGCGTCGGTGGACAGCACTTCCGCCCACTTGTAGCTGTAGTACCCCGCCGCGTAGCCGCCCGCGAAGATGTGGCTGAAGCTGTGCTGGAACCGGTTCCACGACGGCGGCGGCAACAGGTTGACCTGCGCGCGCACCGCGTCCAGTTCGCGCTGGATGCCCACGGCGCTGAGCGGCGACTGACGGTGGATGCGCAGGTCGAACAGCGCGAATTCCAGCTGGCGCAGCGTCATCAGGCCGGACTGGAAATTCTTCGCGGCCAGCAGGCTGTGCAGCAGGTCGTCGGGCAGCGGCGCGCCGGTCTCGATGTGTTTCGTCATCCGCGCCAGGCCCTCGCTTTCGGCGCACCAGTGTTCCAGGAACTGGCTGGGCAGTTCCACGGCGTCCCAGGCCACGCCGTGGATGCCGCCGACGGCGCTGATGTCGACCTCGGTCAGCATGTGGTGGATGCCGTGGCCGAATTCGTGGAACAGGGTGGTGACTTCGTCGTGGGTCAGCAGCGCGGGCTTGCCGTCCACCGGGGGGTTGAAGTTGCAGGTGAGGAAGGCGACGGGCAGTTGCAGCGAGCCGTCCGCCAGGCGGCGGCGCGAGCGGCAGTTGGCCATCCACGCGCCGCCACGCTTGTTGGCGCGGGCGTAGGGGTCCAGGTAGAAACCGGCAATCAGCTCCCCGTGCTCGCGGATCTCGTAGTAGGTGACGCCGTCGGCCCAGACCTCGGCTTCCGCTTCGGTGATGCTGACGCCGAACAGGGTCTCGGCGATGCTGAACAGCCCGGCGATCACCACCGGTGCGGGGAAGTAGGGCCGCAGCGCTTCCTGCGACAGGTTCAGCTTCTGCTGTTTCAGCTTTTCCGCGACGTAGGTGGTGTCCCACGGCTGCAGGTCGGTGATGCCCAGTTCGGCGGCGGCGAAGGTCTTCAGTTCGGCCAGGTCGCGTTCGGCGGCGGGACGGGCGCGGTCGGCCAGTTCGTGCAGGAAGGCCATCACCTTGTCCACCGATTCCGCCATCTTCGGCACCAGCGACAGTTCGGCATAGCTGGCGTAGCCCAGCAGTTGCGCCTGTTCGTGGCGCAGTTCCAGAATTTCCGCCATCAGCGCCGAGTTGTCGAATTCGGGTTTGTCCCCCTGGTCGGAGGCGCGGGTGACATAGGCGCGGTAGACCGTCTGCCGCAGCTCGCGGGTGTCGGCGTGCATCATCACCGCCAGGTAGGCGGGAAAGTCCAGCGTCGCCATCCAGCCCTCGTGGCCGCGCTGTTCGGCCAGCTGCGCCAGCAGCGCGCGGTGGCTGTCGGGAATGCCTGCCAGTTCCGCTTCGGCCAGCGGCCGTTGCCAGGCTTGGGTGGCGTCCAGCAGGTTGTCGGCGAATTTCGAGCTCAGCGCCGACAGCCGTTCCTCGATGGCGGCGAAGCGCTGCTTCTGCGCTTCCGGCAGGGCCACGCCGCTCAGGCGGAAATCGCGCAGGGCGTTGCTGACCGTTTGTCGCTGCGCGGCGCTGAATCCGGCGAACGCCGGGCTTTGGGCTAGTCTTTCATAACTGCCGTACAACGCCGCGTTCTGGCCCAGTTCGGTGTAGTAGGCGGAAATCTTCGGCAGGTTGTTGTTGTAGGCCTCGCGCCAGGCCGGGCTGTTGGTGACGGCGTTGAGATGGCTGACCAGCGCCCAGGCCTTGCTCAGTCGGTCTTCCAGGATTTCCAGCTTGCCGGGCAGGCTGCCCCAGTCCGGTGCATCCTGCGCCGCCAGGGCGGCTATGGCTGCGCGGTTCTCCGCCAGCAGGGTGTCAATGGCGGGGGTCACCAGCTCGGGAGTGATGGCGCGGAAGGCCGGGAGGTCGGGGGCGTCAGACAGCAGCATGTTCATGTCAGGGGTCCTGCGGTTCGCATAGCACTACGTTTTGTACGGATTTGGCGGGCCTGCCGCCGGTCAGCGTGCACCGGATCGGGGCGCGGTATTTCGATTCAGTGCCGGAATTCTTGGCAAAGCTTTTGCAACGTATTGAGTCTATAACACAGATTCTACCGGGAGATGTCATCATGGCCTGCCAAAACCTTGCCAGCAACGAACACGATTATGGCTATTTTCCCAACCCGGAACACTATGACGAAATGGCGGTCGGCAACGAACTGCGGCCGCATTACCGTCGGGTGGGCGAGTGGCTGAACCGCACCCCGCTGGAGAACCTGCTGCGCTGTCGCCAGCAGTCCGAGGCGGTGTTCCGCCAGGAAGGCATCACCTTCACTGTCTATGGCGAAAGCGCGGGTACCGAGCGCCTGATTCCCTATGACATCATGCCGCGCGTCATTCCCCACGCCGAATGGAAGCTGATGGCGAAGGGCTGCGAGCAGCGGGTGCGGGCGCTGAACGCCTTCCTGCATGACATCTACCACGACCAGCGCATCCTCAAGGCGGGCATTGTGCCGCCGGAATTCATCCTCGGCAACGAGCATTTCCAGCCGGCGATGCAGGGGCTGGACCTGCCGAACCGCATCTACGCGCAAATCTCCGGCGTGGATATCGTCCGCCACAGCGACGGCACCTACTACGTGCTGGAGGACAACCTGCGCACGCCGTCCGGGGTGTCGTACATGCTGGAAAACCGCGCCATGACCGAGCGGCTGTTCCCCGGCATGCTGGCGGAAAACCGGGTGCTGCCGATTGACCATTATCCCGCGCTGCTGAAGCAGACGCTGACGGAATCGAGCCGGGTGGAAAACCCGACCATCGTCATCCTGACGCCGGGTCGCTTCAACAGCGCCTATTTCGAACACGCCTTCCTGGCGCGGGAAATGGGCGTGCCGCTGGTGGGCGGCGGCGATCTGGTGGTCTATGACGATACCGTCTACATGAAGACCATCGACGGCCTGAAGCGCGTCGATGTGATCTACCGCCGCCTGGATGACGCCTTCCTCGACCCGCTGGCCTTCCGTCCGGATTCGATGCTGGGCGTGCCGGGGCTGATGGCCGCCTATCGCGCCGGCAACGTCATCCTCGGCAACGCGGTCGGCACCGGCGTCGCCGACGACAAGTCGGTCTATCCCTTCGTGCCGGACATGATCCGCTTCTACCTGAGCGAGGAGCCGGTGCTGCAGAACGTGCCGACCTGGCAGTGCCGCAAGCCCGCCGATCTCAGTCATGTGCTGGCCAACCTGCCACAACTGGTGGTGAAGGAAGCGCAGGGTTCGGGCGGTTACGGCATGCTGATCGGTCCCGCCGCCACCAAGGCCGAGCTGGAAGATTTCCGAGCCCGGCTGAAGGCGAAGCCGGAAGCCTACATCGCCCAGCCGACGCTGGCGCTGTCGACCTGCCCCACCTTTGTCGGCGCGGGCATTGCGCCGCGCCACATCGACCTGCGGCCCTTCGTGCTGGCGGGCAAGGACACGGTGCGGCTGGTGCCGGGCGGCCTGACGCGGGTGGCGCTGAAGGCGGGCTCGCTGGTGGTGAATTCCTCGCAGGGCGGGGGCACCAAGGATACCTGGGTACTGGCCGACTGATTCCCGAGGAGAGAGTTCATGCTTTTATTGTCATCGGCGGCCGACCTGTACTGGCTGGGGCGTTACCTGTCCCGCAGCCGCACGTTGTCCGCCCTGTTGCTGGACTGCCTGTCGTCGGCCTCGACCGAACGACTGGGGCTGCCCCTGAGCCTGACCGGCGCCTGGGCGTCCTTCTACCAGCAATACGAAACCTTCAGCCCGGAAGGCGTGGCTGAATTCTTCATCGCCGAGGGCAATCCCTCCAGCCTGACCGTCGGCCTGCAGTCGATGCGCGGCGACGCCCAGGGCACCCGTGCCTGCATCAGCGGCGAGCTGTGGCTGGCGGTGAACAGCCTGTGGCTGGACTGGCAGGCGCAGCTGCCGCGCCTGCGCACCCTGACCGAAAACCAGGCGCTGTACCGTCTGGCCACGGAGCGGCTGGCCGTCATCCAGCAGGAAGTGGACACGCTCGGCTCGATGGATGCCTTGCGCTTCATCCGGCTGGGGCAAACCGTGGAAGGCCTGGACAACTGGCTGCGGCAACTGGCGCTGTCGGTGACCCCGCCGGAAGACCCGGCCGTGCTGGTGCAGGCGCTGATCCGCGACCTGACCGCCCTCAACCCCGAGACCTGGGGCCAAGTGCAGGCCATGGCCGGACGGCTGGTCGAGGCCTGCCGCCATCCGGCGCTGGCTAGTCCCGACCAGGCGGCGCTGCGCGAGGCGCAGGCGCAGCTGCAGCAGATGACCTACCGGCTGGCGGATGCCTTCGCCATGTAATGAACCCTCCCCGCAGGCGGGGAGGGAACCCGATTCACTCACGAGACAAGCAAATGACTTACTGTGTCGCCATGCGTCTGGCCGAAGGACTGGTCTGTGTCAGCGACTCCCGCACCAACGCCGGGGTTGACCATATCGCGGTATTCCGCAAGCTGCACCGTTTCGGCATTGACGGCGAGCGCCTCATTGTCCTGCAAAGCGCGGGCAACCTGGCGACCTCGCAGTCGGTGGTGACGCTGCTGCGCCAGCGCATCAACAGCGACGACGGCCTGCATCTGGACAACGTGCCGACCATGTTCGAGGCGGCGCGGCTGGTGGGCAAGACCCTGCGCGAGGTGCTGGCGCACGATGATATCGACCGCGATTTTTCCTGTTCCTTCCTGCTCAGCGGCCAGATTGCCGGTGAAGCGCCGCAGCTCTACAACATCTATCCGCAGGGCAACTTCATCGCCGCGACCGAGGACACGCCCTATTTCCAGATCGGCGAAAGCAAGTACGGCAAGCCGATTCTGGACCGGGCGCTGAACTACCAGCTGTCGCTGGAAAAGGCCTTGCGCTGCGCGCTGATTTCCTTCGATTCGACCATTCGCAGTAATTTGTCGGTGGGCACGCCGCTGGACCTGCTGGTCTATCGCCATGACTCGCTGCGGCTGCCGACCGGTCGGCGGTTGTATGACGATGATCCCTATTGGGCGATGATCCGCACGCAGTGGTCGGAAGGCTTGAAGCAGGCGATGGCGAGCATGCCGCCGCCGCCGGAGGAGTATTGGGTCTAGGTGCGGTTACGCCCCCCCTGCCCGGCAGGGGGGCTGCCCGCAGGGCTGGGGGGTAACAGCGGTAGGCTGAGCATGGTGACTGTGGCGGAGGGTGTGTCCGGCGGGAGCAACCCCCCGATGCCTGCGCATCGCCCCCCTGTTGCACAGGAGGGAAGGTCTAGGCTGAAGTCTTCTCCAGCAACGCATAAAAGAAACCGTCGCCGCCGCCAATAGTGGGCAGGATCTGCCGTCCGTGCGGCCGTTCCAGTCCCCAGACGGCGTCAATCGTCACTTCCCGCGCATCGGGCGTTTCCTTCAGGAAATGCCCGATCTGGTTTTCATTCTCGGCGCGGATCACCGAGCAGGTGGCGTACAGCAGGCGGCCGCCGGGCTTCAGCCGCGTCCACAGCGCCCGCAGGATTTTCGCCTGCAAGTCCACCGTCCGGCCGATGTCGTCGGGTTTGCGCAGCAGCTTGATGTCGGGGTGACGGCGGATGACTCCGGTGCCGGTGCATGGCGCGTCCAGCAGGATGGCGTCGAACACGGTGTCGCCCGCCCAGGCGTCGGGGTCGGCGGCGTCGGCGGCCAGCAGGGTCAGCGCCGGATGATCCAGTTGCAGGCGGCGCAGGTTATCGCGCACGCGTTCCAGCCGTCCGGCGTCGCTGTCGATGGCCCACAGCTGTTGCGGGTCGGCGGTTTCCAGCAGGTGCGCGGTCTTGCCGCCCGGCGCGGCGCAGGCGTCCAGCACCACCGATCCGGCGGCCGGGGCCAGCAGACCGGCGGCCAGCTGCGCCGATTCATCCTGCACCGAGAACTCGCCCTCGGCATAACCGGGCAGGGCGGTGACATCGTGCAGTTCGTGCAGGCGGATGCCTTCCGGCGACAGCGCACTGGGTTCGGCGCTGATCCCGGCTTCCTTCAGCTTCACCAGATAATCGTTGCGGGTCAGGCGGCGGCGGTTGACACGCAGGGTCAGCGGCGCGGGCTCGTTGTTGGCGGCGAGGATGGCGGCGGCGTGGTCCGGCCAGTCTTTTTCCAGGCGTTTCTTCAGCCAGCCCGGATGCGCATGTTCAAAGCCGACCCCGGCCACCAGCAGGTCCTGTTGTTCGCGCAGGAAGCGGCGCAGCAGCGCATTGATCAACCCGGCGGCGCGGGCGAAGCCCAGTTCCTTGGCGGCTTCCACGGTTTCACCGATGGCGGCGTGCGGCGGAATGCGGGTGCGCAGCAGTTGATAGAGTCCCAGACCCAGCAGCGCCAGCACCGCCTTGTCCTTCACCGGCTGTTGCAGCAGCGGCCGCAGCAGCGCTTCCAGATATACCCATTCGCGGGTGCAGCCCAGCACCAGGTTCTGCAACAGGGGACGGTCGCGCGGCAGGCAGGCCTGCTGGGCGGGCGGCAGGGTGGCCCCCAGCGAGGACTTGCCCGCCAGCACCGGGGCCAGCGCCTTGGCGGCCAGGGCGCGGGTGGAGAGTTTCTTCATGCGCCGAGCACCACGCCGGGCTGCAGCAGCTCGCGGCGGGCGTTCAGCACGTCGGCATAGCCCAGGGCCTTGCCGTTGGGCAGTTGCAGGGTATCGATGGCGACAACGGTGCTGTTGCCCGCCGCCACGCGCAGACCCTTGCGGTCGGCCTGCACGATCATCCCGGCGGGAGCGGTGGTGGTTTCCTCGATCACCCGCGCCGACCACAGGCGCACGGCCTGGCCCTGCAGCAGGGTATAGGCCACCGGCCACGGGTTATAGGCGCGGATGGCGCGCACCACCTCGATGGCGGGCAGCGACCAGTTGACCAGGCCTTCTTCCTTCACCAGTTTGGCGGCATAGGTGGCCTGTGCGCTGTCCTGCGGTTCCGGGGTCAGGATTTCGCCGTTTTCCAGCGCGTCGACCACGTGCAGCAGCGCATCGCCGCCCAGCAGCGCCAGCCGGTCGTGCAGGCTGGCCGAGGTGTCGTGGCCGGAAATGGGACAGGTCAGCTTGTAGAGCATGTCGCCAGTGTCCAGTCCGGCGTCCATCTGCATGATGGTGATGCCGGTCTCGCGGTCTCCGGCCAGGATGGCGCGCTGGATGGGCGCTGCGCCGCGCCAGCGCGGCAGCAGCGAGCCGTGCACGTTGATGCAGCCGAGGCGGGGAATGTCCAGCACCGCCTGCGGCAGGATCAGGCCATAGGCGGCCACCACCATCAGGTCGGGTTGCAGCTCGGCCAGTTCGGCCTGGGCGGCGGGGTCGCGCAGCGAGAGCGGCTGGTAAACCGGTAACTGGCGGTCGATGGCCAGCTCCTTCACCGGGCCGGATTCCACCTTGCGGCCGCGACCGGTGGGGCGGTCGGGCTGGGTGTAGACGGCAACGACGTCATGACCGTTCTGCAACAGGGCGCGCAGCGATTCGGCCGCGAAAACCGGCGTACCGGCGAAGACGATGCGTAACGGACTACTGGGACTGGACAAGAAACAAACCTCTCCTTTGGAATTCGGTGCGCCTAGGCGCGTTGCTTTTGCAGTTTTTCAAGCTTGGTCTTGATGCGCTGGCGTTTCAGCGGCGACAGGTAATCGACAAAGAGCTTGCCGTCGAGATGGTCGACTTCGTGCTGCAGGCACACCGCCAGCAGGCCGTCGGTTTCCAGGGTGAAGGGCTTGCCGTTGCGGTCCAGCGCCTCGACGCGGATGCGGGCCGGGCGCTGCACTTCGTCGTAGGAGCCGGGCACGGACAGGCAGCCTTCTTCATAAGGCACGCAGTCCTGCGTCAGCGGGGTGATGACGGGATTGATGAACACCATCGGCGCGCTCTTGTCCTCGCTGATGTCCAGCACCAGCAGGCGGATGTGCTGGTTCACCTGGGTTGCCGCCAAGCCGATGCCCGGTGCGTCATACATCGTTTCGAGCATATCTTCGGCAAGCTGGCGGATGTTATCATCCACCACGGACACGGGTTTGGCCCGGGTTCGCAATCGCGGATCGGGGAAATGGAGTATCGGAAGCTTTGCCATATTTGCCAACCACCTGCCGTTAAATCACAACAATGCTTGATAAGCACTTGAGCATGTTGTAAAAGTGCGTCTATTAGGCCGTAAAGAGTAAGGACGGATTGTTGCTTATTATAGCGGCCTTGACTCCTTGCGACCATAAGTCCCGCCAAGAAGGGAATTGATAATGAAAAAACCGGTTCTATTACTCGTTGCCGGCCTGCTGGCCGGTAGCGCCATGGCTGCCAGCCCCAAGCCTGTCGATGTCAAGGACACGGCGCCTGAGCGCTACACGGTCCAGAAGGGCGACACCCTGTGGGACATTTCCAACCGATACCTGAAGGATCCGTGGCGCTGGCCGGAAATCTGGGAAGTGAACCCGCAGGTGCGCAATCCCCACCTGATCTATCCCGGCGACAAGCTGGTGCTGTGCCGTATCCAGGACCGTAACGTGGTCGCGGTGGATACCGGCGGCGGGTGCGCGGATGTGGCGCAGCGCCTGACCAACAAGGCGACCGGCCGTGTTGACGGCGACTCCGGCAAGCTGTTGCCGCAAATCCGTTCCGAACCGATGAGCGTGGCCATTCCCGCCGTGCCGCTGCAGGCCATCCGCGCCTTCCTGTCCGGCAGCCGCGTGGTCGGGCCGGAAGACTTCGAACGCGCTCCCTATGTGCTGGCCGGTCTGGGTCACCGCATCATCGCCGGCGCCGGCGAACAGGTTTATGCGCGCGGCAAGGGATTGGCGGTTGGCGACAACTATGGCGTATACCGCCGCGGCAATCTCTATCTGGATCCGGACACCCAGGAAATCCTGGGCATCGAAGCCATGGACATCGGCGCCGGCAGCATCACGGCTGTGCAGGGCGATGTCGGCACCCTCTCCGTGGCCCGCACCACCCAGGAAGTTCGTATCGAGGATCGCCTGCTGCTGAGCGAAGCCATGCCGGTGACCCCGGTTTTCCACCCGACCAACCCCGAGAACGTGAAGCCCGGCCGCATCCTGCAGGTCATGAACTCGCTGGGTTCCGGCGGTCTGAACAGCATCATCGTCGTTAACCGCGGCGAGCGCGACGGCGTGGTTCAAGGACACACCTTCGCGGTTTACCAGCACGGGGGCGTTGTGCGCGACCGCACCAAGGATGAACTGGTGCAGCTGCCTTCCGAGCGTTCCGGTCTGGCGATGGTGTTCCGCACCTTCAACAAGGTCAGCTACGCCATTGTGCTGAAAGCCTCGACCGTGGTGAAACAGGGCGACGAGATCCGTCCTCCGGTCAGCGGCGACTAAGGCTCCAACCCTTTCAAACGGTTTTACCGTTTTCGGGCTGTCTGGATAGACAGCCCTTTTTTTCGGCCGGAAAACGCCGGGACGGCGTGCAGGGATGTTATGGATACAGGTTTTGCCGGGCGGGAGTCCTGGCTGTTGTTGTGGCGATTGCTGGAACAGTCGCATACCGCCTTCCTCAAATTGTGGCGCGTGGCCGATAACCCGGCGGTGTTGTTGCAGGCCGATCCGGCGTTGTGGCGGCAGGCGGGCCTGTCCGCCGCGCGGGTGCGGGCGCTGGAGCAGTGGCGCGGCGGCGATGACCGCGTGGTCCGTTCCGATGTCGAGCGCGCGCTGCAGCTGATTGAACGGCACGGCATTACCGTGCTGACCTTGGCCGATACGGCCTATCCCCCCTTGTTGCGTGAAATCGCCGACCCGCCGCCGTTGCTGTTCTGCCGTGGCGAGGCGGGCCATTTGTCGTGGCCGCAGGTGGCGATGGTGGGCAGCCGCCGCCCCAGCCAGAACGGGCTGGCGACGGCGCGCGAATTCGCCGGCGAGCTGGCGCGGCAGGGGCTGGGCATCACCAGCGGTCTGGCGGCGGGTATTGACGCCGCCGCGCATCAGGCGGCGGTGCAGGCGGACGGCATCACCGTGGCGGTGCTGGGTTCGGGCTTGTGCGATCTCTACCCGCGCGCGCATGCGGCGCTGGCGGAGTCGATCGTGGCGCGGGACGGCGTGCTGGTCAGCGAGTTCCTGCCGCAGACCGCGCCGCTGCAATACCACTTCCCGCGCCGCAACCGCGTCATCAGCGGTCTCAGCCTGGGCGTGCTGGTGGTGGAGGCGGCGCTGCAAAGCGGCACGCTGATTACCGCCCGCCAGGCGCTGGAACAGAACCGCGAGGTCTGGGCCATTCCCGGCTCCATCCACAATCCGCAGGTGAAGGGCTGCCACGCGCTGATTCGCGACGGCGCGCGGCTGGTGGACGAGCCGGTGCAGTTGCTGGAGGATGTGGGGCCGAAACTGGCGCAGGCGGCCTCCGGCTCGGGCCGGGTGCAGGCTGCACCGCCGCCGCTGGACCTGCCGCTGGACGAGCGCGCCCGCGCCGTGCTGACGGTGCTGGGCTGGCAGGTGCAGTCCTTTGATGCGCTGGTGGAACAGAGCGGGTATGATGCCGCCACCATGGCCGGCCTGCTCCTGGAGCTGGAACTGGCCGGATGTATTGCGACGGTGGCGGGCGGTTACGAGCAACTGGCCCCGTCACGCTGACTGCGGGTGAATCATGTCCTTTCCTTCCGATATCCAGCTGCGCCAGGCCGTCCGGGTTCTGGATAACGGCGGCGTCATCGCCTATCCCACCGAGGCCGTCTGGGGGCTGGGCTGCGACCCCTTCAACCGGGCGGCGGTGCTGCGGCTGCTGGAGATCAAGCAGAGACCGATGCACAAGGGCCTGATCATCATCGCCGCCGAAGTGGGTCAGGTGCTGCCCTGGCTGGGCGGCCTGACTGTTGGCCAATGCCGCCGCGTTATAGAAACCTGGCCCGGGCCGAACACCTGGGTGGTGCCGGTCGGCCATGATTTTCCCGAGTGGGTGCGCGGTGACCACGCCAGCGTCGCGGTGCGCGTGTCGGCGCATCCGGGCGTGCAGGCGCTGTGCCGCCGTTACGGCGGTGCGCTGGTGTCGACCAGCGCCAACCGCACCGGCCTGCCGCCCGCCCGCTCCGCCTTGCAGGTGCAGTGCGGTTTGCGGGGGCAGGTGGATTACCGGCTGCCGGGCCGCCTGGGCGGCCAGAACAAGCCAACCCTGATCCGCGACGCCCTGACCGGGCAAGTCCTGCGTCCTTCCTGATTCCCGCTACCGGAGAGCCTCCATGTCCGTTGAAATTGACCTGAACGCCGCCAAGCAGGCCCTGATGGCCTTGCAGGACCGCATTTGCCGCGAACTGGAGGCCGAGGATGGCGGCGGCCGCTTCCGCGAGGACAGCTGGGTGCGCGCCGAGGGCGGCGGCGGCCGGTCGCGGGTGCTGGAAGGAGGTACGGTGATCGAGAAGGGCGGCGTCAACTTTTCGCACGTGCACGGCAACAAGCTGCCGCCGTCCGCAACCGCGCACCGCCCCGAGCTGGCCGGGCGCAGTTTCCAGGCGATGGGCGTGTCGCTGGTGATCCATCCGCGCAACCCCTATGCGCCGACCAGCCACGCCAACGTGCGGCTGTTCGTGGCGGAAAAGGAGGGCGAAGCGCCGGTGTGGTGGGTGGGCGGCGGTTTCGACCTGACGCCGTACTACGGTTTCCCCGAAGACTGCCGTGACTGGCACCGCCATGCGCAGGCCGTGTGCGCGCCGTATGGTGAGGATGTCTATCCGCGCTACAAGCAATGGTGCGACGACTACTTCTTCATCAAGCACCGCAACGAGGCGCGCGGCGTCGGCGGGCTGTTCTTCGATGACCTGAACGAGTGGGGATTCGAGCGCTGTTTCGCCTTCATCCAGGCGGTGGGCAACGGCTACATTGACGCCTACCGGCCGATCCTGGCGCGGCGCAAGGACACGCCTTATGGCGAGCATGAGCGCAACTTCCAGCTGGTGCGGCGGGGTCGTTATGTGGAATTCAATCTGGTCTATGACCGGGGGACCATCTTCGGTTTGCAGACCGGCGGCCGCACCGAGTCGATCCTGATGTCGCTGCCGAACCTGGTGTCCTGGCAGTATGACTTCCAGCCGGAGCCGGGATCGGTGGAATCCCGGTTCGTGGAGGAATTCCTGCGGCCGCGCGATTGGGCCGCAGGCTGAAAGCGGTCAGTTGTAGTTCGACCAGCCGTAAACGGTGAAGGGCAACGGGCTCTTCGCCAGCATGTAGCGGTCCTGGCCCATCATCCGCTGCATGCCGAGGATGACGCTGTAGGGCGCGCTGCGCTGCACGAAGTTGGCCGCCCAGGCGGGGACGGTGCCGCCCGCGTCGAAATAACCCTCGGCTTCCACATGGATCTTGTTTGGCGCCACCGGCGAGAACTTGACGGTGATTTCCTCGGCGGGCATGCGCACCAGACCGCGCTTCTGCGGCATGTAGTCCGGCGCGGCGGTCACTCGCAGCATCACAAAGGGCTTGGTGCGGGTCTGCGGTTCCAGCACGCCGCGCAGCACGGTGTCGCGGTCGGGCAATCCGGCCGGGGCGTTATGCACCATGTAGACAATGAATTCGGTGGGTGAGACCTGCTTCACCAGCTTCGATTCCCGGGTTTCCCAAAACCACTTGGTGTAGTTCTCGAAATCCAGCAACACGTGCGCCAACGAGTCGACCGTGCCTTCCAGTTCCGCTTCCACCTTGAACGAGCGATAGCGCTTGCCGTCTTCCAGCCGCGACCAGGTCTTGATGTTGCGGCGCTGGTCGTGGCGGGTCAGCCGCCATTCGTTGCCCAGCGGCGTGCGCAGTTCGTCGAGGTCGTCGTCGCCGTTGGCGAAAGCGGGGAGGGTTGGCATCAGGACGGCCAAGATCAGACCGAGGGCAAACAGGCGTGACTTCATGCGCGGTGACTCCATGCGTGGCGGAAGGCCCGCACCGGCCGAAGCCGAAAATGTGAGGGCGTTCTCATTCTTTGTTGTGATGTCGCGCAGGTTTATAGTGGTTAAAACCTGCACAGGCCATGACCGGACTGACAGTGGATGCGGTCCCGGGAGTCAATCGGTCCGGAAGCCGTTGCCGGACAACGCCCGCCGTTTATCTGACAGTTGACGCTGTTTCCTTGACGGATGGCATTGTATAGCGGAAAAAGTCGGTTTTTGTTCAGTCCAGGCTGCGCCGCACACTGACGCGGTTGCGGCCGTCCTGCTTGGCCAGATAGAGGGCGGCATCGGCGGTCGCCAGCATGCGCACGTCGTCATCGGTATCTTCCGGCACCACGCTGACCGCCCCGATGCTGACCGTGATGCGTATCGGGCCTTGCGGACCCGGGATCAGGGTTTGTTCCAGCGTGGCCCGCAGTTTTTCGGCCACATGCGCCACCCCGTCGCCGTCGGTGGAGGGCAGCACCAGGCAGAATTCCTCGCCGCCAAACCGCGCCACCGTGTCGCATTCCCGGTGTATCTCTCCCTGCAATACCCGGGCAATGGCCTGCAGGCAGGCGTCGCCGGTCGGGTGGCCCCAGGTGTCGTTGATGCGCTTGAAGTGGTCGGCGTCGATGATCAGCAGTCCCAGATGGTCGCCGCTGCGCAAGGCCCGCTTGACTTCCTGCCGCAGGACTTCGTCAAAGTGCCGCCGGTTGTGAGCCCCCGTAAGCGCATCGGTGATGGTCAGCTCCTGCAGGCGGATGTTGGCCTCCATCAATTCCACGGTGCGCGCCTGCACCCGCAGTTCCAGGGCGGTATTGGCTTCCTGTTGCATCCGCAGCATGTCGATACGGGCGTCCTCGCGGCGGCGGCGTTCCTGCTGTACCCGGTCGGCTAGCGCGAAGGACAGCAGCAGTATCTGCATGGACGAACCGATCGGCACCGCCACCACCGTGAGCGCCGAATGCGCGATCAGGCCGTATTTGTCCAGCGCCAGCACGATGCCGCTGAACAGCACGAAAGACCAGGCGGCGATGTAGAAACGGGCGGGTTTGTAGCCCTGCCAGGCGCGATAGACGGCGAAACTGAAGATGACCGGGATGCAGACGATGGCGCAGCCTTCCACCAGATGGATGGAAATGGTGTAGTGCGTCAGGAAGGCCGCCGCCGCACTGGCCAGGCTGCCCGCCAGCGTCAGCCGCATGGCCAGCCGGATGCCGCGTCCGGCGCGTTCGATGTGCAGGAAACTGCCGGCGAACAGGGCCCCGAAGAACAGCGTCAGCGCCAGGCTGAACACGATCACCCGGTCGTTCCAGATAGTGGCGTTCGGCCACAGGTACTGGAAGCTGAGGCCGTCCAGGCTGGCCAGGAAGACGGTGATGGCGGCGACATAACCGACGTACCACGCGTACTGGCGCTCGCGCAGGGAGAAGCAGAGGAAGCTGTTGTAGAGCAGCATGCTGAGCATGATGCCGAAATACATGCCGAGGATGAGGCCGGTCTGTTCGTCATGCTGGCGGAAGGCATCGGGTTGCCACAGGTTGACCGGCACCTGCACGCTGCTGCCGGTTTCGACACGGATCAGCAGGTCGACGCTGCCGTTGGCGGGCAGGGTGAGCGGCACCAGGAAATGCCGGTGCAGGATGGGGCGGGTGGCGAAGGGCAACTTGTCGCCCAGCAGCCAGGCCTGCGACGGTCCGGCCGAGGGTTGCGCCCAGATCTGCAGCTTGTCCAGCACCGGATAACCGATTTCCAGCAGGCGGTTTTGCGGGTGCGGCGAAGGGTTCAGCAGCTTGGCGCGCAGCCACAGGGCGCTGTGACTGTAACCGAAATTGGCCGTTTCGCCGCGCACCGGCTGCCAGTCCGTGCGACGGCCGACCTCGGACGGACTGAGGCTGCGACCGGGGTCGGCCAGATAATCGAGGTGATGACCGGGGGTGAGTCGCGGCGCGGCCGGGTCGACCACCAGTGTTCCCGCCAGGGCGGCGTGACAGACGCAGGCGCAGCAGAGCGCCAGCATCAGCAGCCGGAGGGCTCGGTGGCGGGTATGCAGTAGCCTGGACGTTTTCAGCATATTCTTCTTTTTGTTGTCATGGCCTATCCGGAGCCTATAGCGCGGCCGTCTTTCGGGCAGGCGGCATTATGACCAGTCCGCTAATGATCGCCAATGACCGCCACCGGGGTTCCGACCGGCGGCGCGACCATGGCGCCCGCCAAAACCCGTGGCTTGTCCATCGGGCCTTCCACCTTGAAGCGGAAGGGCAGGCGTCCGTCGGCATCCAGCAGCGCCGCCAGCGATGGCGCGGCTTTCAGCAGTTGCTGCGACCGCGTCGCCGAGAGCCGTGCGCTGACATCCCAGCGCACGAACAACCGGTTCAGGTCGAAAGAACCGGTGAACAACGCATCGGTGACCGTGCCGTCGCTATCGGCCAGTCCTTCCGCCGCGAAATTGCGGAAGCTGACGAAGCCGGTGTCGTAATCCATGACGCCGCGCACGGCGGCGGCGGTGAGGCGGTTGCCCGGGCTGATCACGGCATCCAGCTGGCGGGCGGTGAGGCGGTTGCCCAGCGCCAGCTTCAGGCCGTCCCGGAACAGCCAGGCGTTGAGCAGCGTCAGTTCGCGCCCGGTAACGTTGGCGCGCGCCTTGATGGTGAATTCCTTCGGCACCAGCCGGGCGGTGAAGCCGACCTTGAGGCCGGCTCCCGGCTTCTTCTCGAAAACATCGGCCAGGAACAGGCTGAGCCCGCCGGCATCCAGTGTGCCGTCGGAACCCAGGCCATCCATGTCGCCCTTGGCGTGCGCATCCAGCGCCACCGCGCCCTTGAACACCAGCCCCTTGGGCAGGTAGGCGCGGAAGAAGGGATAGATCTCCTCCATCGACGGCAGATCGATCGCGGCCGCGCGCATGTCCACATCAATCACCGGCCGTCGGGGAATGCCGCGCACCACGCCGTCCACGGTCAGCCGGTTCTGGCCCATGCTCACCGCCATGTTGTTGAGCGCGATCTGCTGCTGCTTCAGGGTGACGATATTGCGGCCGATATCCAGCGCCAGCGTGAACGGCTTGCCGCGCAGTGTACCGTCGCGCGAGACCAGCACCAGGTTGTCGAGGCGGATGCCGCCCTGGCTGCTCATCCCGTCCCAGGCGTTGCCCTTCAGTTGCAGCTGCATCGACGCCGTGCCGGCGGCGGGATAGGCGGTCAGGCCCTCGGGGATATAGGCGGAGAAAGGCAGGATCGGCGCCTGGTCGACCGTCAGCACGCCATCCAGCGGCACCTGCTCGGAGCGCACGGTATCGAGGATCGGCCCGGCAATGCCGCTCAGGCTGACATTGCGGGCAGCCGCCCCAGGGGTGCGCAGGCCGACATTCAGGTTGAATTTGTCCTTCAGCGCGAAGCCGGTGAAGCGCACGTCGATATCGTCGAAGGTCAGCCGGGCCGGGCCGCGCGCCGCCGTGGCATCCACCACCCGCACCGCGCCGTTGGCGGCATGGAAATCCTTGATCCGCAGCCAGCTCATCAGCGGTCCGCGCTTTTGCTGCATCAGGTCGCCGACGTTGAGGGTGTAGTCGCGGTCGACCAGCACATTGGCCTGGAAGTCGCGGATGTCCAGCTGGGTCACGGAAATGCGGCCGATCAGCAGCGGCAGCAGGTCGGCGGTCAGGCTGATGTCCTTCGCCGTGTAGAAATGCGGCCAGTCGCGCAGCGGATGATGCGCGAAGCGCTCGTTCTCGGAAATGGTCAGGTCGCTGACCCGGGCGCTGAAGGGCAGGAAGCCCAGCTTCAGCTTCTTGTAAGCCATCTTGCGCGGAATCACCGTCTGCACGGCGGCCTCTCCGGCCTTGCGCGCCTGCGCCTCGTCCACGGCGGCATGCGCGGCGGACAGGGGCAGGGCCGCGCAAAGGCAGGCGGTCGGCAGGACGAAGCGACGGAACAGGGATGGCACGATGGCGGCGGCTTCCGGAAAGTCTGCGGGTAATACGGCCAGTCTGCCACAGCCCGCCGCCTTGTGCATTGGGGGATTCGGCCGGAAACCGTCGTCGCGGCGGCCAAGGACGGCCTGTCCTTCCGGAAGCCGTTTCCTGTCCGTTCGGCGAGGTGTAGGACAAGCGGGAGGAGGGCTAGATTCAATCATGGCGGGAACCGTGGTTCGGATTCCTGCTCTTTTCACGGATTTGCAGTCCGGGCCGAGCCGCCCGGCACGAGGTGCATGATCATGATTCCCGCTCCCGAAGTGCGCGCCACCATCCTGCGGCACCCGCTGTTCAATCATCTGGACGTCGCCGTGCAGGAGCGCCTGCTGGCGTCGACCCGGGAATTCCACCAGCCCGCCGCCGCGCTGCTGATCCGTCAGGGCCAGCCCGCCAGCCATTTCTTCCTGGTGCTGTCCGGCAAGGTGAAACTGTTCCGCATTTCCCCGGACGGGCAGGAAAAGGTGGTGGAAATCATCCATCCCGGCCAGACCTTTGCCGAGGCGGTGATGTTCATGCAGCGCTCGGAATACCCGGTCTGCGCCGAGGCGCTGGAGCCGGTGCATCTGGTGAGCGTGCCGAACCTGCCGATGATGCAGGCCCTGTCCGAGAATCCGAAGGCCTGCATGCACCTGCTGGGCCACCTGAGCGTGCGCCTGCACCAGCGGCTGGGCGAACTGGAAACCCTGACCCTGCAGAACGCCACCCAGCGCTTTGCGTTGTACCTGATCCAGCAGCTGGAGGACCGTTCCGCCGACCGCGCCGAAATCGACCTGATGCTGCCGAAGCGGCTGATTGCGGCCCGGCTGTCGATGCAGCCGGAGACCCTGTCGCGGATTATCGGCAAGCTGCGCGAAGACCATCTGGTGGAGGTTCAGGGCCGCCATGTCTGCATTCCCAGCGTCGAAGCCTTGCTGGGCCGTTTCAGCGAGCCGATGGTGCAGCGGGTCAGCCTGCGCTAGGCGATCGCCTTCCCTTATGAGCCCACTTAACCGGACCTTGCCGTCCGGTTTTTTGCATCCCTCACTGCAAATGCTATTGATAACGATTATCATTAAGTTTAGGATGCGATCATCTTGCGGAGATGACGAGGGTCAAGCCGGTGTTTTACGCGACAGGTGGGCAAGCGGTGCGGCCGCAGCAGTGGCTGCTGGCGTTCGGGCTGGCGCTGGTGCTGGAGGCGCTGCTGCTGTTGGCGCTGGGCTGGAAGGCGGCGTTGTTGTCTTCGCCGCTGGCGCCGGAAGCCGAGGCGGGCGACGGCGACGACATGTCGATGGCGTTGCTGGCGGCATCCGGTGAGCCGCTGCGCACCGCCCGTTTCCTGTCCCTGCCCGCGCCCTTGCCAGCGCCTGCCGCCCCAACACCCGCCGCGCAGCCGGCGACGCCCCAGGCGGTGCAGCCGGTGATCCCGTCGCCGGTGAATCGCTCGGTGGCTGTCGTTCCGGCGGCCTCGACGGAGGCCGCTTCGGCCGCCACCGCCCCGGCGGAAATCGCGGCGTCTTCGGGAGAGCCGACGGTTGCCGCTGTCGCCGGGGGTGGCGAGACGGGTGGCGCGGCTGCTACGACGGCCCCGGCGGCCGGAGTCAGCGGTGGAACCGGCCAGACGACCGGCGGGGCGACGGGCGGCCTTTCCGGCAGCGGCTCCGGTGTCGGTTCCCGCCACGCCCGCCATCCCTATTTTGGCAAGCTGAAAGCCTGGCTCAACGCCCACAAGACCTATCCCGCCGCCCTCAAGAAAGCCAAGACCCAGGGCACGGTGCTGCTCACCTTCACCATCAGCCGCAGCGGCGAGCTGCTGTCGGCGCGCATTGTCACCGGCTCCGGCGAGCCGGGGCTGGACCAGGCCGCGCTGGACATGCTGCAACGCGCCAGCCCGATGCCGCCGCTGCCCGATGACCTGGGTCTGGACAAGCTGACGCTGACCATCCCCGTCGAATATTCGCTGATTACCCGTTAACCCCAGATCGCTCACCTTCATTGCAGGAGTTCATGATGTCCGCCAGTCCGATCCGCAAGCCCGCCTCGCTGCGCGCCGCCGCCCCGTCCCGTCCCGCCGTGATCCTGGGGGTTTCCGCCGCGCTGCTGTCGCCGTCGGTGCTGGCGGACGAGGCGGCGGTCAGTCTGGACACCTTGCAGATTGAGGGTCGCGCCATCGACACCAATCCCTACGCCCAGCCCGGCGCGCCCTACAAGGCACGGGTATCCGGCGACGCCCGCCATGCCGAGCCGCTGGCCGAGACGCCGCAGACCATCAGCGTGCTGACCAAGACGCAGATCGAGGAGTCCGGCCGTACCGACCTGCGCGAGATTTTGCAGGCGCAGCCCGGTATTACCCTCGGCACCGGGGAAAACGGCAATGCCTTTGGCGACCGCTACATCATTCGCGGCTATGAAGCGCGCAGCGATGTCTTCGTTGACGGTCTGCGCGATCCCGGCATGACCATCCGCGAAAGCTTCGCCAGCGAGCAGGTGGAAATTTCCAAGGGCCCCAGCGCCACCTTTGCCGGGCGCGGCACCATCGGCGGCGCGGTCAACAGCGTCAGCAAGCAGGCCGGCACCGAGTACGATTTCACCAAGCTGAAGGCGGGCTTCGGTACCGACGACTACCGCCGCATCGAACTGGACGCCAACCACCGCCTCAGCGACACTGCCGCCTTCCGCGCCAACCTGCTGCAGGCCTACGAGCAGATTCCCGACCGCGCCCCGGCCGACCGCGACCGCACCGGCTATGCCTTTTCGTTGCTGCTGCAACCGCTGGAGAAGCTGGAACTGCTGGCCGATGTCTATCACCTCACCGCGAAGGACAAGCCGGATCTGGGCACCTACATCGCCCCGAACGGCGGCACGCCGCGCGCCGATATTCCGGTCTATTTGCAAAACCAGGACTTCCTGACCGCCGATGTCGACGTGGCGACGCTGCGCGCCACTTACCGCTTCAACGACGGCCTGCGCCTGAGCAACAGCCTGCGGCGCGGCAGTTCCGAGAACGCCTATGTCACCACCGGCGCGCGCGGCATGGTGCGCGGCGCCAACGACAGCGCGCCCGGCATCGACACCATCACCCTCAGCTCGCACAACGGCTGGCAGCAGGTCGATTATCTGGCCGACCAGCTCAACCTGTTCCTCGACACCACGCTGGCGGGCAAGCTGCACAAGTTCATCTTCGGCGCGGAATACACCGACTCGCAGGTGCTGAACGGCGTCTATAACGGACTGACCGCGCCCAACAACGCCAATGCCAACTGCATTACCGGCACGGGGACGGCCAAGAACGCCTATTGCATCCTCGACGCCAATGGCAATGCCATCGGCAACATCGGCGGGCTGATGGGCCGCAGCCCGAACAAGGGCTTGTGGGACTCCGACTGGCGGATCAAGACGGTATCGCTGTCGGTGATGGACACCGTCGCGCTGAGCGACCAGCTGGAAGTGTTCGGTGGCGCGCGTCTCGACCGCTTTGACTACCGCAACACGGTGCAGAACACCGGCACGCTGGCGCAAACCGTGTATGCCTACGATGACAACCTGTGGAATTTCCACCTCGGCACCGTCTACAAGCTGACCGGGGAAGGCAACGTCTACCTGAACTGGAGCACCGCTTCCGAAATCAACGGCGGCGAATCCGATTTGGGCGCGAACTGCGGCTACGGCGGCGTCTGCACCGTCAACGGCGATCCGACGCTGGTGACGCAAAGCCGTCCGGAAAAGACCACCAATATCGAACTGGGCACGAAGTGGAACCTGTTCGACGAGAAGTTGCTGGCTACCGCCGCCGTGTTCCGCATCACCAAGGATGACGTGATGGAAGGCCTGAGCGCCAACAGCTACACCACCACCGGCACCCTCAACAGCGGCCGGAACCGGGTGCAGGGCATTGAGCTGGGCCTGAGCGGCAACCTGACCGAGGCGCTGAGCACACAGTTCGGCGTGGCGGTGATGACCTCGGAAGTGCTGGCGTCCGTCGCCGACCCGACCGGCGTCGGTCATACCCTCAGCAACTTCGCCGAGAACAGCGCCTTCCTGCAATTGCACTACGACGTCACGCCGAAATTCGCCTTTGGCGGCACCGTCACCTACGCCAGCGAGCGCTATGCCGGTCAGCCCGACAGCGCCGCCGCGTGGAACGCGACGACCGGAACCTACGCCTATGAAGTCCCGGCCTATACCGTGCTCGACCTGTTCGCCAGCTACGCCTTCACGCCTAAGGCCAGCGTGCGCCTGAACGTGGCCAACGTCACCGACGAGGACTACTACCTGGCCGCCTACCGCAGCGGCGCGTTCACCTACATCGGCGATGCCCGCCATGCCAACGTGACGCTGAGCTATGAGTTCTAAATCCCTGACCGTGCTGCCGCCGGGCCTGTTGACGGCGGCCGATTACGAACGCCTCGCGCCGCAATTCCTGGACGCCGGGACGCTGGCTTACCTCAACGGCGGCAGCGGCGCGGAGATCACGCTGCGTGACAACCTGGCCGCCTTCGCTCGCCACCGCATCCTGCCGCGCCTGCTGCGTGACTGCGGCGGCGGTTCGACGGCGCTGAGCCTGCTCGGCCGTCCGTTCCATCACCCGCTGCTGCTGGCGCCGGTGGCCTTCCAGCAGCTGGCGCACCCGGACGGTGAGCGGGCGACGGCGCGGGCGGCCGCCGCCACCGATACCGGGCTGGTGCTGAGCACCCTGTCGTCGGTGACGCTGGAGGCGGTGGCGGCGGAGACGCCGGGGGAGAAGTGGTTCCAGCTGTACTTCCAGCCTGACCGCGCCGCCACCGCCGATCTGGTGCGGCGCGCCGAAGCGGCCGGGTACGGTGCGCTGATGGTGACGCTGGACACGCCGGTGCAGCCCGCTGGTGAGCGGGCGACACGGGCCGGGTTCGTGATGCCCGCGTCCGTCCGCGCCGCCAACCTGACGGGCTACGCCCCGCCGCCGCGCCGTGTGCTGAATGCCGGGGGAAGTCTGCTATTTCAAGGTGTCATGGCCGATGCGCCGGGCTGGAAGGATCTGGAATGGCTGCTGGGCCTGACCCGCCTGCCGGTGGTGGTGAAGGGCGTGGCGCATCCCGATGACGCCGCGCGCATGAAAGCGCTGGGCGTGGCCGGGCTGGTGGTGTCGAACCATGGCGGCCGGGCGCTGGACGGCATGCCCTCCGCGCTCGACCTGTTGCCCGCCATCCGCTGCGCGGTGGGAGCGGATTATCCGTTGCTGCTGGACGGCGGCGTCCGCAGCGGCCGCGACGCCTTCATCGCGCTGGCGATGGGCGCGAACGCGGTGATGATCGGCCGCCCGCAACTGCATGCGCTGGCGGTGGCCGGGGCGCTGGGCGTGGCGCATCTGTTGCGCCTGCTGCGGCAGGAACTGGAATTGTGCATGGCGCTGGCCGGCTGCGCGACGGTGTATGCCATTGGGCCGGAGGCGTTGCATTCCCCGCAGTTGTAGGTCGGGTTTCAACCCGACAACGGTCTCCGATCGAAGGGCATTGTCGGGCTGAAGCTCGACCTACAGACATTGACCGAATGGAGCATCAGTATGCTAACCATCATTGAAAACATCCTCGACGCCGCGACGGTCCGCCGTTTCCGCGACGGCCTCGACCGTGCCGACTGGGAAGACGGCCTGCGCTCGGCCGGGTCGCTGGCGGGGACGGTGAAGCAGAACCGGCAACTGCCGGAGGATTCGGCGACGGCGCGGGAACTGGGCAACCACATCCTGAGGGTGCTGGGCAACCATCCCCTGTTCCTGTCCGCCGCGCTGCCGGAAAAGATCTATCCGCCGCGCTTCAACCGCTACCGCGACCAGGAGCATTTCGGCACCCACATCGACAGCGCCATCATGACCTTCGGCCCGGACCGCCGCACCCTGCGCACCGACCTGTCGGCCACCCTGTTCCTGACCGATCCGGCCGATTATGACGGCGGCGAACTGACCATCGAGACCCGTTACGGCGCGCAGGCGGTGAAGCTGGCGGCCGGGGATCTGGTGTTGTATCCCGCTGACAGCCTGCACCGCGTTACCCCGGTCACGCGCGGCGCGCGCGTCTGCGCCTTTTTCTGGATTCAAAGCATGGTGCGCGACGAAGGCGAACGCACGCTGCTGTTCGATCTGGACCAGTCGATCCAGGCGCTGACCGCCGCCCAAACCCCGCCGGAGGCGCTGTTGCCGCTGACCGGCATTTACCACAACCTGCTCCGCCGTTGGGCGAGCGTTTGATTGACCCGGAGAATTGCCATGAAACACATCCTGACTGCTGCTGCATTGATGCTGGCTTCCGGCCTGGCCTCGGCCGCCGCCGATTGCCCGAAGGCCCCGCAAAACCAGTGGCTGCCGGTGTTGGAGATGCAGAAGAAAATCGTCAACGAGTACGGATTCGCCATCAAACGCTTTGTGACGGATGGCAACTGCTACGAAATCTACGGCTGGGGACTGAACGAGGCCAAGACCAAATTCGTCGAGGTGGAGGTCTATTTCAATCCAGTGACCGGCGCCATCGTCAAGAAGAAGGCGCGGGACTGAGCCATGACGCTGACGGTGTGGCCGCTGGCCGTCCGGCTGTTCCACTGGACGAACGCCGCGCTGTTCCTGGCGGCGTACGGGCTGCTGGAGGGCGGGGAGGACTGGCACGCCCGCGCCGGTTACGGCGTGGCGGCGCTGGTGCTGTGGCGCATCGCTTACGGGCTGTTTGGCCGCGGTCCGGCGGCGTTCCGCGCCTTCTGGCCGACCCCGTCGCGGTTGCGGCGCTACATCGCCGTGTTCCCCGACCGTGACGGCGAATTTCCCGGCCACAACCCGGCGGGGGCGCTGATGATCCTGTTCCTGCTGGCGGGCCTGCTGTTGACGGCGCTGACCGGCTGGCTGCAGGAAACCGACCGTTTCTGGGGCGAGGAGTGGGTGCAGCGGCTGCATGAAGTCGCGGCCGATGCGGTGATGGCCGCCGTGGCGCTGCATGTAGCGGCGGTGCTGCTGATGCAGCGGCTGAGCGGCAAGCCCTTGCTGCGGGCGATGTTCAGGGGCTAAGCGGCTGTCATCAAACCGCCATGATTCTGTCATGGGGCGGTCAACCCGGCGGCGCATCCTGCGCTGGATGAAAAATATCCAACCCACCCAGGGTCGCCGGGCTTCCAGTTCGTTCCGGCATGTTGGACCCTGCAGCCGGAGAACCGTCCGCATGAACAAGCACAATCCGCTGTCCTCCATCCCCGTCGCTGACTGGGACCTGGCCTGGTGCCTGCGCTTCAACCGCTATTCCGCCCACCGCGCCATCGCCGTTTTCTTCAAGCACATCAGCCGCCTCGGTAACGGCCGTTTCTGGTACGCGCTCATCGTGCTGATTGCCGTGACGGAAGGCTTGCCCGCGCTGCCGCTGCTGGGGCAGACGCTGCTGACCGCCGGGGTCGGGGTGCTGATCTACAAGCTGCTGAAGCAGCGCACGCTGCGGCCCCGGCCCTATCAGGTGCACCAGGCGGTGGTGCTGGGCGAGCGGCCGCTGGACCATTTCAGTTTTCCGTCGGGGCACACGCTGCATGCGGTGCTGTTCACGGTGATGCTGGGCGCGAACTTCCCGGCGCTGCTGCCCGTGCTGCTGGTGTTCACGCCGCTGGTGGCACTGTCGCGGATGGTGCTGGGCCTGCATTACCCCACCGATGTGCTGGCAGGGGCTTTTCTGGGTGGCGGGTTGGGGGTGATGGGGTTGTGGCTGTTCTGAATGGCTGCTTCAGGCCTGCCGGTGCGGGCTGCGGCGGGCGGCCCATTGGCTGCCAAGGATGGCCGGAACGGCAATCACGGCGAACATCATCATCCCCATGGGCCACAGGTTGCCGATTTCGCGGTTGTTGACGGCCATGGCCACAAACTGGGACTCAAACACCAGCAGGCTGAGCACGGCGGGTTGTTGCGGATAGCGATGGCTCAGCAGGATGGCGGCGGCGATGGCGAGTGGGTAGGTGAACAGCCAGTAGGCGCTGTTGTCCCAAGGCTCGCGTCTGTGCGTGATGAGGGTGGTCAGCCCCCAGAGGGCGATGCCGGCCAGGATGGCCAGACTGGCCGGGGCGAGGGGGTGGCGGTCCGTGTTCATGGCCGGGTCCGGGGCGGGGGGGTGATGGGGATGATGCGGGGGTTTTTGAGGGGTGTCCAGTCGGTTTAAGACCGGCATCCGCCTGCCGCGGGCCTTCCTTTTTGTCTTGGCAAAAAGGAAGCAAAAACCGTGTCCTTCGCCAAAACTCGCGGGCCGGGATGCCTCCGGGCGGCCTTTCCGATTCCTGTGCTTCGGTGTCCGGCGTGTTGGCTCAAACAGTTGGCTGCGGACGGCGGGGGCTATGTCCTGATGCGGTTCCAGTATCTTGTATTGGCATCTGTCAGGTCTTCGTAGCTCACATTTATCCCCGGTGATAATGCGATTAGTATGGATTCATAAATGAGCTCCATTGTGCCGTTGACGCAACTGATAACCAGTGGATCCTCGTTTGTCACATAGAGAATTTCAGGGCTGAGTTGTGCGATTTCCTGAAGGTCAAAGGTCGGCAATGAGCCAAATTCGGTATACTTGAATAGCGAGCAATTAACCAACGTAATCAAGAAGCTATCCCCTGGCTCGGAAAACATGTTTCGCAAGTAGGAGATGTCAATTTCAAGATTGACAGTCTTGTGAATGCTTCCCCAAATACGCGAGATAGCGCCATCGTGAAATACGCCCCAAATATCTGAATTCACTTCTCTTAACCCCAAAACCCAACAAAGTTGAATTTCATACTGTAGATGACTGGTCTTGTCGTCAACCTTCCCCCCGCCTTGTCCTCCGTCATTTTTCCCTTGTCCCCTCCCGCCTAAAATCCCCCGCACTTCCCCTACGTCCCGCGCCCTCATGGATCTCTCGCAGTACGTCCACACCTTCGGCCACGATCTGCAGGCCCGTCACGGCCGCCGCGTGCACAAGGTCGCGCTGAATGTCGGTTTTACCTGCCCCAACCGCGACGGTACCAAGGGGCGTGGCGGCTGTACTTTCTGCAATAACGAGTCCTTCGCCCCCGAACGCCAGCCTTCGCGCAGTGTCAGCGAGCAGATTGGCAGCGGGGCGCTGGCGGTGCAGCGCCTGACCGGGGCGCGCAAGCTGATGGCCTATTTCCAGGCCTATACCAATACCTACGCCGAGATCGATCGTCTGCGCCGCCTCTATGACGAGGCGCTGGCCCACCCGGATGTCATCGGCCTGTCCGTGGGCACCCGGCCGGACTGCGTGCCGCTGGAGGTGCTGGATCTGCTGGCCGGATACCGCGACCAGGGCTACGAGGTGTGGCTGGAACTGGGGCTGCAAAGCGCGTTCGACGAGACGCTGGCGAAGGTGAATCGCGGCCACGGTTTTGCCGAATACGCGGAAACCACGCGGCAGGCGCGGGCGCGCGGGCTGCCGGTGTGCACGCACCTGATCCTCGGCTTGCCGGGCGAGAACGCCGACCATGCGCGTGAGACGCTGCGGCAGGTGCTGGACGTTGGCACCGACGGCCTGAAGCTGCATCCGCTGCATGTGGTGAAGGCGACGATGCTGGCCTTCCAGTGGAAGCGCGGCGAGTACACGCCGATGCGGGAAAGCGATTATGTGGAGCAGTGCATCGACCTGATCGCCCAGACGCCGCCGGAGGTGGTGTTCCACCGCCTGACCGGCACGGCGAGCGCCGACATTTTGTTGGCCCCGGCCTGGTGCGAGCACAAGTGGCCGGTGATCAACGCCATTACCCGGGGGCTGGCGGCGCGCGGGTTATCGCAAGGCACGGCGCTGGGTCGTCCTTATCGTCAGGAGAGTGCGCATGACGGCATCGCCGCTTGAACTGGTGTGCCCGGCCGGGTCGCTGGCCGCGCTGAAGACGGCGGTGGATAACGGCGCGGACTGCGTCTATACCGGCTTCCGCGATGACACCAACGCCCGCAATTTTCCCGGCCTGAATTTCGACGAGGCGACGCTGCGGCAGGCGGTGGATTACGCCCATGCGCGCGGCAAGCAGGTCTTCACCGCGCTGAACACCTACCCGCAGGCGGGCGGCATGGGTCGCTGGCGGTCGTCGCTGGACCGGGCGATGGCGGCGGGGGTGGATGCGCTGATCATTGCCGATCTCGGTTTGCTGCAATACGCCCGCCGCCAGTATCCGGATGCACGGCTGCACCTGTCGGTGCAGGGCTCGGCCACCACCGCCGGGGCGCTGGACTTCTATTACCAGCAGTTCGGCATTGCCCGCGCGGTGCTGCCTCGCGTGCTGTCGCTGGGGCAGATTGCCGCCGTGCTGCGGCAGACGCCGGTGGAGATCGAGGTCTTCGGTTTCGGCAGCCTGTGCGTGATGGTGGAAGGACGCTGCCTGCTGTCGTCCTACGCCACCGGCGATTCGCCCAACAACCATGGCGCCTGCTCGCCCGCGCCTGCCGTGCGCTGGGACCACGGCCCCGCCGGGCTGGAAACGCGGCTGAACGGCGTGCTGATCGACCGTTTCGGCGAGGGCGAGAAGGCCGGGTACCCGACGCTGTGCAAGGGCCGTTTCAAGGTCCACGACGACACCTATTACGCCATTGAGGAACCCACCAGCCTGAACACGCTGGAATTGCTGCCGAAGCTGATCGGCATGGGGGTGAAGGCGATCAAGATCGAGGGCCGCCAGCGCAGTCCGGCCTACATCGCCACCGTCGCCCGCACCTGGCGGCAGGCCATGGATCACGCCTTGCGCGACCGCGAGCGCTACATCGTGCGCAGCGACTGGACCACGGATCTGGACCGGCTTTCGGAAGGCAGCCAGCACACGCTGGGGGCCTATCACCGTCCCTGGAAATAACCGGAGTATGACCATGACCGCATCCGCCCGCCTGTCGCTGGGCCCCTTGCTCTACTACTGGCCGCGACAACAGATTCTCGATTTCTATGACGAGATGGCCTTGGCCCCGGTGGACATCGTCTATCTCGGCGAAACCGTCTGCGCCCGCCGCCACGAGCTGGAACTGGACGACTGGATCGGCATTGGCCAGCGCCTGCGCGAGGCGGGGAAGGAAGTGGTGTTTTCCAGCCAGGTGCTGCTGGAATCGGAAAGCGACGTGCGGCGGCTGAAGGCGCTGCTGGCGGCCTCGTCAGGGCTGGAAGCCAACGACATGACCGCCGTCAACCTGGTGCAGCGGGCGGAGGGCGGCTTTGTCGCCGGGATGACGCTGAACCTCTACAACGAGGACTCGCTGGCATTGATGGCAAGTTTGGGCGCGCGGCGCTGGGTAGCTTCGGTGGAACTGGATGCGGATCAATTGGGCCTGCTGGCCGAGTCGGTGGCCGGGGGGATAGAAACCGAGGTCTTCGCCTTCGGCCGCATGCCGCTGGCCTATTCGGCGCGCTGCTTTACGGCCCGCCATTTCAACCGCCAGAAGGACGGCTGCCAGTTTGTCTGCCGCGACTACCCGGACGGGCTGGAAATGCGCACGCAGGAAGACGAGCCCTTCCTGGTGCTGAACGGCATCCAGACGCAATCGGTGAAGTCCTGCGATTTCCTCGCCGATATTCCCGAGTTGCTGCGGCTGGGCGTGAACGTACTGCGCATCAGCCCGCAGGCGGCGCATACGGCTGAAGTGATCCAGCTGTTCCGTGACGTGCTGGACGGCCTGCTGGCCCCGCATGACGCCTTCCGCCGCGCCGACCGCCTGCGCAGCGCCGAACCCTGCAACGGCTACCTGCACGGCAAGCCGGGGCTGGATCTGGTGTTCCACCGCAGCGCCCAGAGTGTCTACGGATGAACCGCCGCCCGCTGTCCGCGCGCGCCGTGCAGGCCGCCTCCGCCGTCAACGTGCCGCCGCCGCTGACCCGTTTCCTGTTCCGGCTGCCGCAGTTCCCGCCGTCGCTGGCGCTGGCCACGGCGCTGAACCTGGCGCTGGGTGAATCCGGGATGTCGGCCATTCCGCCGGAGCTGACCGGCCGTCAGGTGCGGCTGGTGGTGACCGACCTGGGCATGGAACTGGCGCTGCTGCTGACCGCCAAGGGTTTCGTGCCGCCGCATCTGCCGTCGGCGAATCCGGAAGTGACGATCCGCGCCGGCAAGGCGGACTTCCTGGCGATGGCGGCGCGCACCGAGGATTCGGACACGCTGTTCTTCAGCCGCCGGCTGGTGATGGAAGGGGATACCGCGCTGGGACTGCTGGTGCGCAACCTGCTGGACTCGGTGGATTTGTCGGCGTTGGGCGCGCGCGAGTTTTCGCCGTGGCGGGTGGCGGGGATGGTGGGGGGATTGTTGCGGGGGCGGAAGGGGGAAAGGTGGGTGGTGTGGTAGCTGAAATCCTTCCCCCCTGTGGAACAGGGGGGAGCCGCGAAGGCGGCAGGGGGGTTGCGGGAGGTGGTGGGAACATTACCTAAGTTTCGTAAGGGATGTTCAGCGGACCGCCGTTGACCCCCCCGGCCCCTGCGGGCCTCCCCCCTACTGCGTAGGAGGGAAAGACATCAGCGACCCCAAGGTGTCCCATCCCCCTCCAGCCCCACCTGCTTCAACACCCGGTCCACCACGAATGCCACCAGCCCGTCGAGATCCGTCGGGCGGTGATAAAAACTGGGGCAGGGCGGCATCACCGTCACGCCCAGCTTCGCCAGCGTCAGCATGTGTTGCAGGTGGATCGCGGAAAACGGCATCTCGCGCGGCAACAGCACCAGCCGGTGGCCTTCCTTGATCGCCACGTCGGCGGCGCGCTCGATCAGGTTGTTGCTGAGGCCGGTTGCCACCGCCGCCAGCGTGCCCATGCTGCACGGGCAGATCACCATGCGTCGCGGCGCGCCGGAACCGGACGCGGCGGCGCAGCTCCAGTCGTGATTGGCGTAGAGGCGGATCAAACCGTCGCGGTCGCCGGACAGGTCACGGAAGCGGGCTTCGGCAGCGGCGAGATCGGCGGGAATCACCAGATCGTGTTCCAGCCGCAGTACCTCACGAGCGGCGTCGGACAGCAGCAGTGTCACCGCCTGGCGTCGGGCCACCAGCGCCTTCAACAGGCCGAGGGCGTAGGGCATGCCGGAGGCGCCGGTAAGGGCGAGGGTGAGGCGGTGGGGCATGGGGCAAACTCCGTGACTTGTACTCCCTCTCCCCTTGGGGGAGAGGGCCGGGGAGAGGGGTGCGGAAAGTCGCCCGAACACAACGCCAGTTCAGGCACCACCGCCGCACCCCTCTCCCTAACCCTCTCCCCCAAGGGGAGAGGGGACTTCCATTAAGGGGCTGAAATCCATGAAATTCCACGACCTCCGTCAATTCCTCACCTTCCTCGAACAGCGCGGCGAGCTGCGCCGCATTACCCGCGAGATCGACCCGCATCTGGAAATGACCGAGATTGCCGACCGCGTGCTGCGCGCGCACGGTCCGGCGCTGCTGTTCGAGAAACCCAAGGGCTATGCACTGCCGGTGCTGGCCAACCTTTTCGGCACGTCGCAGCGCATTGCCTGGGGACTGGGGCTGGAAAGTCCGGCCGCCCTGCGCGGGCTGGGCGAGACGCTGGCGAAATTGAAGGACCCGCAACAGGTGAACGACGCGGCCAGCCTGTTCAGCCATTTGCCGATGGTGAAACAGGTGCTGAACATGTCGCCGAAGCAGACCGGGCGCGCGCCCTGTCAGGAACGGGTGCTGGCGGGGGCTGAGGTGGATCTGAACCTGCTGCCGATCCAGACCTGCTGGCCGGATGACGCCGCGCCGCTGGTGACCTGGCCGCTGGTGATCACGCGCGGGCCGGAGAAGCCGCGGCTGAACGTCGGCATCTACCGCATGCAATTGCTGGGGCGCAACCGGCTGATCATGCGCTGGCTGTCGCATCGCGGCGGCGCGCTGGATTATCAGGCGTGGCAGGCGCGACATCCCGGCAAGCCTTTCCCGGTGGCGGTGGCGATCGGAGCCGACCCGGCGACGATGCTGGCGGCGGTGACACCGATCCCGGACACCATGTCGGAATTCGCTTTCGCCGGATTGTTGCGCGGCGGCAAGACCGTGCTCAGCGACTGCCTGACCCACGACCTGCAAGTGCCCGCCCAGGCCGAGATCGTGCTCGAAGGCTTCATCCGTCCCGGCGACACCGCCCCGGAAGGCCCCTACGGCGACCATACCGGCTACTACAACGAGGTGGCGGAATTCCCGGTCTTCACGGTCGAGCGCATGACGATGCGCCGTGACGCCATCTACCACAGCACCTACACCGGCCGTCCGCCCGACGAGCCCTCGGTATTGGGCGCGGCGATGAACGAGCTGCTGGTGCCGCTGCTGCAGCAGCAGTTCCCGGAGATTGTCGATTTCTGGCTGCCGCCGGAGGGCTGTTCCTACCGGCTGGCGATCATCAGCATCCGCAAGCAGTACGCGGGCCACGCGCGGCGGGTGATGATGGGCATCTGGTCCTTCCTGCGCCAGTTCACCTACACCAAATTCCTGATCGTCACCGACGCCGACATCAACGTGCGCAGCTGGGATGACGTGATCTGGGCGATGACCACGCGCATGGACCCGGTGCGTGACACCATGAGTGTCACCGGCACGCCGATCGATTACCTGGATTTCGCCTCGCCGGTGGCCGGGCTGGGGTCGAAGATGGGTTTCGATGCGACGAACAAATGGCCGGGGGAAACGGAGCGCGACTGGGGACGGCCGATCGAGCGTTCGCCGGAGATTGTGCGCAAGGTGGATGCCTACTGGCGGGAACTGGGGCTGCCGGGCGCGCCGCGCCGTTGAGGCGGCGGCCCTGAGAAGACGGAGTCAGAGTCCGGCGGTCAGCCGTTCCACGCGACGCCGCTCGCGTTGCAGGATGAAGGCGCGGGCGGTGCGGAAGTAACCGGCTTCCATCAGCTGCTGTTCCACCATGTCCTGCACCTGCGCGGTGTCCAGTTCTTTCAGGTCGGCCAGATAGACTTCAACCGCGTGCGCTAGCATCCACGCCATCGCCGGGCCGAATTCGTCAATACCTTCCCCGGCGGCGGTGATGGCGCGTTCAATCTTGTTGAGGTCAAAAGCAGCGGTGTCGCCGTTGCGTTTGCGCAGCGTGCTGGGACCGAGGCGGATGGCGGGGGTGGTCATGATGTCTGCTCCTGAAGCCGTCATTGTTGTTTTGCCGGAGGCCGGTTCACTTTAGCGCAGCTGACGGTCGATCAACTTGATGATGGTCAAGGGTAGAACGGCGGCATCCCGGCACACTGGCAGGTCGAACGTCCCTGTCCCGGACGGTTGCGGAGGCTGTCATGACCGATCATCACCTGCCCCTGGTGTATTCCTGTTCCGGCTGCTCCAACGTGGCGCAGCTGGCCAATTCGCTGGCGTTGCGGCTGGACCGCGCGTCTCTGGCGGAAATGTCCTGCATTGCCGGTGTCGGCGGCCATGTGCCCGCGCTGGTCAACAAGGCGAAGTCGGGGCGCTTGATCGTGGCGCTGGACGGCTGCGCGCTGCATTGCGTCAAAGGCTGTCTGGCGCAGCACGGCCTGAAGCCGGATGTGCACCTGACGCTGAGTGAATATGGGGTGCGCAAGCGTTATGGCGAGGAATGCAACGAAAGCGTGGCCGATGCGGTGTTTGCGGAGATCCGGGATGTGCTGGGGGATGGGAAGCAGGCGGTGGCCTAATCACACATAAAAATTATGGATTTAGCCGCGATTGTCACTTACCCGACAGACCGTCCCGGCCGGGCAGGCGCACCATCCGTTCATGTCCGGGGGACACCGCCCCCATCCTGAACCCGGAGGCCCATCATGTCCGCCGCGCTGGAAACCGAGATCGTCATCGCCGGCGGCGGCATTGCCGGCATCACCACGGCGCTGGAACTGCTGGACCAGGGTCGCCGCGTCACCTTGCTGGAGCGCGCGCCGCGCGAGCGGCTGGGCGGGCTGGCGAACGAGGCCTTCGGCGGCATGCTGTTCGGCGGCACCGGCCTGCAGCGCCTCAACGGCATCCACGATTCCCCCGAACTGTTCCGCGACGACTGGTACCGCGCCGCCGAATTCGGCCCCGACGACCACTGGCCGAAACGCTGGGCCGACACCTACATCGAACGCTGCGTGCCGGATGTCCATGACTGGGTGCGTGGTCACGGCGTGCATTATTTCCCCATCGTGCATTGGGTCGAGCGCGGCGACCACCGCGCGCTGAATTCGCTGCCGCGCTACCACGTGCTGTGGGGCACCGGCCTGCACCTGACGCAAACGCTGATCCGCGCCCTGGAAAACCACCCCCATCGCGACAAGCTCGACCTGCGCTGCGGGCATTACGTTGAAGACTTCCTGACGGATAACGGCCGCATCAGCGGCGTGCGCGGCCGGGCCGGGGATGTCCCGTTCACCCTCACCGCCGGGGCGACGGTGGTAGCCAGCGGCGGCATCAACGGCAACCTGCAACGGGTGCGTCAGGTCTGGGACCGCGAGCGCTACGGCCCGCCGCCCGCGCTGCTGCTCAACGGCGCGCATCCCGACGGCGACGGCCACCTGCACGAGGTGGTCACCCGGTTTGACGGCCGGGTGGTGCGGCTGGGGCAGATGTGGAACTACGCCACCGGCATCCGCCATCCGCAACCGCAGTTTCCCGATCACGGCCTGTCGCTGATTCCGCCGCGCTCGGCGTTGTGGCTGGACAGCGCAGGCTGCCGCATCGGCCCCGACCCGATGATCAGCGGCTTCGACACCCACCGCCTCTGCCGCCGCCTGGGCAACCAGCCCGACCAGTACGGCTGGCTGGTGATGAACCGGCGCATCGTGCTCAAGGAAATGGCCATTTCCGGCTCGCACATCAACCCCGCCTTCTGCCGGCGCGACCTGCTGCGGCTGGTGAAGGAAATCCTGCTGGGCAACCACGAACAATACGAACTGCTGGCCGGTCAGTGCCCGGATGTGGTCACCGCCACGACGCCGGAGGAACTGGCGGCGAAGATGAACGCGGTGGCGGGCGGCGACAAGGTGACGGCGGCCAACCTGCGTTCCGGCATCGGCCCCTATGACGCCCAGATCGAACGCGGCCCGACCTTTCACGACGACGACCAGCTGCGCCGAATCGCCCAGCTGCGCCAGTATCGTGGCGACAAGGCGCGCACCCTGAAATTCCAGAAAATCCTCGACGGCAGCGCCTTGCCGCTGGTGGCGATCCGCGTCATGCTGCTGTCGCGCAAGAGCATGGGCGGTATCGAAACCGACCTGTCGTCGCGGGTGCTGGACACGCGCGGCGAACCCTTGCCGGGGCTGTACGCGGTGGGGGAATGCAGCGGTTTCGGCGGCGGCGGCATCAGCGGCATCCGCTCGCTGGAAGGCACCTTCCTCTCCGGCTGCATCCTGACGGCGCGGCGGGCGGCGCGGGCGCTGGCCTGAAAAAAGAACCATACCCTCCTGTGCAACAGGGGGGAGCCGCGAAGGCGGCAGGGGGGTTGCGGGCAGCGGCCTGAACACGGCTTGGCATGACGGCCTGTTTGGCGGTCTGCCCTGACCCCCCGACCCCTGCGGGTCGCCCCCCTGTTGCACAGGAGGGAAAGAATCAGCGACGGACAAAACAGAGGAAACCTCATCATGCGAAAAACCGGCGCCCAGCTGCTGCGCTACGCCCTCGAACAGGTCGGGGTCCGTTTCACCTTCGGCATTCCCGGCGTGCACACCACCGAGCTGTACGACGAGCTCAACGCCAGCGAACACATCACGCCGGTGCTGGTGACGCACGAGGGCGGCGGCGCCTTCATGGCCGACGCCATCAGCCGCACCACCGACGCCCCCGGCACGCTGCTGGTGGTGCCCGCCGCCGGGCTGACGCACGCCGCCAGCGGCATTGCCGAGGCCTTCCTTGACGGCATTCCGATGCTGGTGATTTCCGGCGGCATCCGCACTGATTCCGGCCACCGCTACCAGCTGCACGACATCGACCAAAGCGCGCTGATGAAGCCGATCACCAAGGCGCAGTTCCGTATCCTGCGCCATCAGGACGTGGTGCCGACGCTGTTCGAGGCGGTGCGCATCGCCTATGACGGCGAGCCGGGGCCGGTCTATGTGGAAATGCCGCTGAACATCGCCGCCTTCGCCGGGGAGGTGGAAGGCGAGCTGCCGGTGTTCCGCCGCGCCGTCGCGTCGTCGCTGCCGCCGGAAGTGCTGGCGCAGGTGCCGTCCGCCGTGGAACTGCTGAAGCGCGCCAAGCGCCCCGGCATCTTCGCCGGCTGGGGGGCGCGCTTCTGCGAGGAACAACTGACGACGCTGGCCGAACTGCTGAACGCACCGGTCTCCACCACCTTGCAGGGCTTGTCGGTGTTCCCCGGCAACCATCCGTTGTTCGCCGGTTTTTCCTTCGGCCCGCACGCCGTGCCCGCCGCCGCCCATGCCTTTCAGGACTGCGACTGCCTGATCGCCATCGGCACCCGTTTCGCCGAGATCCCCACCGGCAGCTATGGCCTGAAGGTGCCGGAAAACCTGATCCACATCGACATCAATCCCCAGGTCTTCGACGCCAATTACCCGGCCAAAGTGAAATTGCCCGGTGATGCGCGCACGGTGGTGAAGACGCTGCTGGCGGCGCTGCAGACCTCCGGCTTTGCCAGCACGGTCGATGGCGTGGCGCTGGAAGCGCAGCTGCGCCGCGACAAGATCGCCTATCACGACGAATGGTTCGGCCATGACTCCGGCCACCGCGTCAATCCGGCGCGCTTCTTCAGTCATTTGCGGCATGTGCTGGCCGAAGACGCCATCGTCGTCGCCGATGACGGCAACCATACCTTCCTCACCGCTGAACTGCTGCCGGTGCATCGCAGCCGTCACTTCCTCTCGCCCAGCGACTTCAACTGCATGGGCTACTGCGTGCCCGCCACCATCGGCGCCAAGCTGGCGCATCCGGAGCGGCAGGTGGTGGGCATTGTCGGCGACGGCGCTTTCCTGATGACCTGCATGGAGCTGGTGACGGCGGCCTCGAACGAACTGGGCGTGGTGCAGTTCGTGTTCAACGACGGCGAGCTGTCGCAGATTTCGCAGGCGCAGGAAATTCCCTACAACCGCAAGGTGTGCTCGGTGCTGGGCGCGGTCGATTTTGCGGGCGTGGCGCAGGCTACGGGCTGCGAATACCGGCTGATTCTGGGCAACGGCGATATTGCCCCGATGATTGATGAAGCCATGAAACTGGCGGCGCAGGGCAAGCCGGTGGTGGTGGATGTGCGTGTGGACTATTCGAAGCGTACGCGCTTCACCAAGGGCATTGTCGCCACCAACCTGAAGCGCTTTGATACGCGCACGCAACTGCGCTTTGTCGGGCGGGCGGTGTGGCGGCGGGTGACGGGGTGAAGGAAAAGCGCATGACCACTCCCCGCATCTACTGCTCCGGCCCGCTGTTCTGCGCCGAGGAAATCGGCGGCATGAGCGCCATCGCGCAACAACTGGAACAGGCCGGTTTCCACACCTTCCTGCCGCACCGCGACGGCCTGGAGCCCTATGTGATGCGGTTGGGCAACACGCCGTTGCCGGGGCCGCTGTCCGGCATCCGCACCCGCATCGACCACGCCATCTTCGCGCTGGATGTCTACGAGCTGATCGAGCGCTGCGATGCCGTCGTCTGCAACCTCAACGGCCGCGTGCCGGACGAGGGCATGATCGTCGAGGCGGCGCTGGCCTATGCGGCGGGCAAGCCGCTGGTGCTGTTCAAGGATGACGTGCGCGCGCCCTTCGGCGGTTTCGACAACGCCATGCTCACCAGTCTGGTGAAGGGGCGGATTGTCGGCACGCTGACGGAGATTCCGGCGGCGGTGCGGGCGGAACTGGCCGGCAAGAAAAAGTCGGCGGTGGATTTGTCGGCCGATCTGGTCGAGGCAGTCCGTCAGGGAAGAAACATCAGCCGTGCGCTGGAATCCTTGCCACGCCGTCTGGGCAAGCAGCAGTGGGATGAATCGGTGGTGCGGCAGGTGATTGAGGCGGGATTGGACTGAAGTTTTCCCGCAGTTACGCCCTCCTGTGGAACAGGGGGGCTGCCCGCAGGGCTGGGGGGTAACTCCGGTGTGCTGAACCCGGCCTTGGTTGAAGCCGGTATGTCCCGGACTTCTTCACGCCGTTCGTCGGAAAAGGGGTGATTCCTACAATTTGGCACGTTCGTGCTTGATCGAGGACAAGACAGCTCCGGAAATTCGGCGTATAAATTCAGTGAACGAATGTACACAATCAAGTGTGCCCGAATTCCCTGAATCACGCGCGGCCCGTGCGCCGCCCCGGAGCCTGTCATGCAAACCCTGACCAACCTCGACGCTTCCTTCCTGCATCTGGAAAAAGACAGCACGCCGATGCATGTCGGCGGCGTCATGCTTTTCAGCGCCCCGGCCGACGGCGCGATGACCTTTGACCGCTTCCGCCGCCATGTCGGCAACCGCCTGCAAACCGCGCGCGTCTTCCGCCAGCGCCTGCACATCCCGCCCGCGCTGCTGGCCAACCCGGTGTGGATTGAAGACCCGGATTTCCGTCTCGACAACCACCTGCGCCGTCGCACCATCAACGGCCCGCTGACGCATAAATCCCTGGAAAGTCTGTGCGGCAAGTTCTTCAGCGCGCCGCTGCGACGCGACCAGCCGCTGTGGGAAATGATGTTCGTGCGCACCGCCGATGCCGCCGATGGCTTTGCGGTGCTGTTGAAGGTGCATCATTGCGCGCTGGATGGGGTGTCCGCCGAAGCGGTGATTACCGGCCTGCTCGACTTTACGCCTGAACCGCGCCCGATGGGCCCCGATACCTGGCAACCGGAAACCGCCCCGACCGTCCGCGAAGTGGCGCGCCGCCAACTGGCTGCCGCCAAGGACGCCCCGGCCCGACTGACCACCCTGCTGCAATCGACGGCCGACATCGCCGGGCGCATCGCCTTGCGCACGCTGACCGGCAAGGACCAGGGCATTCCCCACTATTTCGGGGCCCCGCGCACCGACTTCAACCGCCCCATCGGGCCCGAGCGCCGCCATTTCAGTGTACAACTGTCACTGACCACGGTGAAGGAAATCAAGAACACCCAGCCCGGCTTTACCGTCAATGACGTGGTGCTGGCGATCTGCGCCGGAGCTACCCGCCGTTACCTGAAGGACGTGGGCAGCCTGCCCGAAACCTCGCTGGTGGCGATGGCCCCGGTGTCGCGCCGCGCGGAAACGGCCAAGGGGCAGGGTGGCAATCAGGTGTCGTCGATGCTGATCCGCCTCGGCACCGACATCGCCGATCCGGTGCAGCGTTTGCGCGCCATCCACGCTAATGCGCAGCGCGCCAAGGAGCATAACCGCGAGGTGCCGGTGGACCTGCTGATGAACCAGCTGCCGTCGGCCGGGCCGGGCGTGGCGCTGACCGCTTACTCCCGCCTGAACCTCAGCCGCCGCCTGCCGCCGATGTTCAACATGGTCATCACCAACGTGCCGGGCTCGCCGTTGCCACTGTATCTGGACGGCGCCATGATGCGCAGCATCGGCGGCATGGCCGGCATCTATGACAACACCGGCCTGACGCTGGTGGTGATGAGCTATCTCGACAAACTCAGCATCAGCGTTACCGCAGCCCCGGAATCGGTGCAGAAACCGGAGCGGCTGGCGCAGTATCTGGAAGAGGCGCTGGCGGAACTGGCGAAGGCCGTGCTGCCGGAGAAGGTGATCGCGAAGTCGGCCGCCCGGCAGGCGCAACCGGCCTGAACGACGGGCAAGAAAAACCCCGCCTAGGCGGGGTTTTTATCATCTCAGCAGGGAATCATCCGCCCGCCTTGGCGATGTAGTCGTTGATGGCGGCGTAGAACTCCAGTTCATCGAAGGTGTCGGGACCGACGCCGACCACATCCAGGTGATCCTGCGAGATCACGCCGGTATGCGAGGTCATCGCCACGGATGAGGGATTGTTGAGATCGTCCACGGCCGTCACGGTGGTTTCGGTAATGGTATCCAGCATGCCGAGGATCGAGTTGTACTGCAGGCGTCCGCCCATCTGTTGCGAGTTGATGCCGACCAGGCCGTCGTCGTCCATGTCATAGACCGAACCGTCGCCGGTGCCCGCCGCGCCGTCGTTGTCGCAGTCGCCGGCGCAATAGCCGTCGCCATCGGCGTTAAAGCCCAGCAGCGTATGCAGCGCGCTCAGCGCCGGGTTGCGGTTGCCGTCGTCCTGCGCGGTGATCAGCGAGCGGAAGCGCACGGCGACATAGGCTCCGGCGCTGTTCTTCAGGTTGTACTTGGCGTTGAAGGCCTTGGCGCCGGTAGTGACTCCGTCATTGGGATCAAAGTCGTTGTACACCAGTTGCTTGCCCGCCGCGATGATGTTGTTGCGGGTGGTGACACTCTGCTGGTTCACGGCGTCGAACAGCGCATCGGCGATCTTGGTGATCAGTACGCCGCAGGGGTCATTGGCGGGGGTGCCGTCCCAGGCCAGGTTCCAGCAGAACGACGAACCGTTCAGCGCGTACTTGTCCAGCAGCTTCTTGGCATAGGGCGAACCGCGATGCGGCGAGGAAATGCTGATCAGGTTGTTGACGACGGTGTAACCCTTGCGCGACTTCAGCAGGTGCGCCGCCTTGCGGATGTCGAAACCACCCTGCGAATGGCCCACCAGGTTGATGTAGCTGACGCCCTTGGTGGTCATGTAGCTCTGCACCTTGTCGGCCAGCTGCGTGCCCCGGGTTTCAGAGTCGGCCAGCGAGGTGACCTGGAAGGCCTCCGCCAGCTGGCTGCCGTTGACGTCGTCATTGCAGCCGTTGATCTCCAGGAATTGGCAGCCGTCCAGCGCGAAGACGCCCAGCTCGTTGCCGAAATAATCCAGGCCCGCGATTTCGTCCCAGCCGGCCATGCCGTGCGCCAGGATGATCGGGTACTTGGTTTTCTGCGCCTCGGCGTGCGCCTGTTGCGCCGGGAGCGACAGCCCCAGCGACAACAGCAGGGAAGCGGCGACCGCCGCCAGTTTCTTGAAGTGCATGATGCCCACCTTGTTGTGTTGTTATGTATGGTCAGGCAACACGTCTGGCGGCAGCTGCAACCGGGTCCGTCCCGACCCTGTCCAGCCATCCCGGAGGATTTGCCGTCCCGCGCTTCTGGCGGTTCAACGTGTTGTGGCGTCCAAGCGAAATCACGGATTGGTGATTTTTTTAGTCATCCTGTCCGGAAAAAGATAGTGATCGCTCCGGGCAATTGCTTGTAAGTTTTCCCGCCGTTTGTCGGGAAAACCGCGCCTGTATTGTCAATGGGCGAAAAACTTACAAGTCGGTTTGTCGTGAATTGACTAATCTTGATGATGCCGATTCCCGCGCAGGCGATGAACCGGCCTGAAAACGGGGACACACCCGTCATAACAAAAAGAACAGCCTGAACAGCAGGCAGGGGGCAACATTGGGCATGGCTATTCCGTCGGGCGCCGTCCACGATCGCATGCGCGAGGCCGCCGCATTACCGGGGCCGATCCACCTTCATCTCTGGCAAGACCGCTCCTTGTTTCTGGGCGTCATTCCCGACCCGGTCGAATTCACCCCGGCCTGCGCCTGTCTGCTGGTCGGGCTGGACCTGCCGTTCCACATCGCCGTTGATGACGGCCCGATGGTCAGCACGCCGCTGGCGCTGGTGCCGCCCGGAGCAGAGGTTCGCTACTACTCCGAGTCCGGTCTGCTGGGTTGCTGTTTCCTGGATGTGTTGTGCCGGGATTACCGGTTGCTCTCATCGCGTCTGCATCCCGTCAGCGATAACCTGCATGGCGATGACGGCCCGTTTGCCGCCGCCGTGGTGGAATCCTTCCGACGCCTGTACCTGGACCCGGTTGATCCCGCCGGGGTCTATGACCGCCTGGTGGAAAGCCTGGCCCTGCCGTCGGCCGCCCCGGAAGGACGTATCGAGCAGGCGGTGGCCGGTGTCGTCGCGTCTGTCCGGTTGACGGCGGCGGCCAATCTGCCCAACAGCTATTATGCAAACGAGGCCGGGCTGACCGAGGAAGTGCTGTCGCGCTGGTTCCGCCAGCAAACCGGTCTTACCCTGCGCCGTTACCGTAACTGGCACCGCCTGTTCCTGTCGGCGTGGATGATGCAGCAGGGCATTTCCCTGACCGATGCCGCGCAGGAAGCCGGGTTCTCCGACGCCGCCCATTTCACCCACGTCTTCCGCGAAATGGTCGGCCTGAAGCCGTCCTTCATCCAGCGCGCCATGGCCTACACCCGTATCTATCTTGCGGGCATGCTGGCGGTGGATGGCGCGGCGGCCGGTAACGATGATGGAAGGAGACTGTCATGAGCCGCCGCCATCCCGCCGCACCGGCTGCAGTCACGTCGCCGCGCCGCTACCGCCGATGGGTGATGCCCGCCTGCGCCTTGCTGATTATGGTCAGTCTGGGCGTGCTGGTCTGGCTGGGCGAGGGCGGAGGCCCCGTGCTTCCCGCCGCTTCCGGAACCGCCGCCGCAATCGGCCCGGCCCGGCCCGCCCACGCATCAGCCGAGATTGCCACCACCGTGTCCGCCTTGCCGCCTGAGGAACAGCGCCTGGGCGTCTGGCTGCAGGGCCGCTATGGCAGCAAATTGGCGCATCCCTACTGGCGGCTGCAGGTGATCGAGTCGCTGAAGCGCTACCTGATGGAGAAATACCCCAACGACTGGCTGGCGCGTTTGAAAGCCATGCTCAAGCTGTTCTTTCCCGCCGACTACGAGCAATTGACGGCGTCGCTGGATGCGCTGGAGAGCTATAACGCCTGGCTGGCCGAGATCAAGCAATCGATGACCTTCAGCAGCAAGGAAGAAAGGCTGCGCGCCACTTGGGACAAGCGGCTGCAACTGTTCGGCGAGGACGCCAAGGTGATCTGGCAGGCGCAGCTGAAGCAGGAAAAGGTGGAAGCCGCCCTGCAGCAGCTGGATACGCCCGGCCTGCCGCTATCGACCAAGGTGGATCGCTATGTGCAGACGCTGGTGGATATTTACGGCAACGCCGCCACCAATCCCGACAAGTCGCACCCGGTGCAGCAAATGGAAGGGCTGCTGGCGCTGAACACGGTGCAGGACCAGTTGCACAGCCTGCCGCCCGAACGCCGCCAGGAGGAGTTGCATCACCTGCGCTCCGCCTTGGGACTGGATGCCGAGGCGGTAAAGCGCTGGGATGAACTGGATGCCGAACGCGCGCAACGCGCGGCGGCGGGTGCTTCCTACATGCAGGAGCGGGCGGCGCTGGCGAAGCAGTATGAGGGCGAGGCGCTGCAATTGCAGATACAGGCCTTGCAGAACCGCAAGTTCGGGCCGGAGGAGGCGCAGTACATCCGCAACGAGGAGGAAACCGGGTTTTACCGCTATCAGGAGCGGCAGCAGATCGGGATTAACTGACGGGTCGCCGCAACTGGCTGTCGGGCGGGAAAGGCGGCCTGTCCTGAAGTACAGGCCGCCGTATCTTAGGCATAGTGTGTGACTTGAGTCACGTTGTCGGCGGGAAGCTCATGGGAGCCTGACGGGGTTGATTGAGATCAATCCACGATTTTTCAGGTAACCGGAGTCATGATCATGAACCTTACACGCCGGGAGTTGACCGCCAGACTGGGTGCCATCGGCCTGTTGTGGTTGACGGCATTCGCCGCCCAGGCCATTTCCACCGATGCCGAAGCCATCAACAAGGCGGGACGTCAGCGCATGCTCAGCCAGCGCATCGCCCTCAGCTATTTCATGATCGGCGTCAACGCCAATGCCGCCGAGGCTGCGCAGCGCATTGACGCCGCCGTGGCCGAATTCCACGGCAACCTCATGGAACTGCGCGATTACGCCAAGGACCCGGCGGTGCAGGCGGCGCTGGACAAGGAGGCGCAGGTCTGGGGCGCGTACAGCACGCTGGCCGTGGCCAAGCCTAACCCGGCCCAAGGCGCGCAAGTGCTGGCGCAAAGCGAGCAACTGCTGGCCGCCTGCGAGGATGTGGTGCAGAAGCTGGGGGTGAAGGCGGGAACGGGGGCGGCGCGACTGGTCGGTATTTCCGGACGGCAGCGCATGCTGAGCCAGAAATTGGGCAAGTACTACCTGGCGATGGCCTGGAAGCTGAATGCGCCGGATCTGGAGAGCGGTTTCCAGAAAACCTTGCAGGATTTTGACGGCAACCTGCAGCAGTTGCTGGCCGCGCCGCAGAATACCCCGGCCATCACCACCGGCCTGAACCGGGTCAAGGCGGACTGGGCGCTGTCGAAGTCGGTGTTCACGCAGTACAAGCAGGGCCGCTTTGCGCCGTTGATCGTGTCTTCCACGTCCGAGTCGATCCTGAAGCAGATGGATGCCATTACCGGGCTGTATGTGGCGCTGGCGGCGGGGAAGAAGTAGCCGGGAAGCGCCCAACAAAAAACCCCGCCAAGGCGGGGTTTTTTGCTTGAGTGTGCGACTCGCTTAACGCGGCAGCACGCTCGAACCCATCAGGAACGCATCGACTTCGCGCGCGCACTGACGGCCTTCACGGATCGCCCAGACCACCAGCGACTGACCGCGACGGATGTCGCCGGCGGCGAACACACCCTTGACGTTGGTGGCGTAGCAGCCCGGACCGTCAGTGGTGGCGGCGGCGTTGCCGCGCGCATCCTTGTTGACGCCAAAGGCTTCCAGCACGCCGCCCACCGGGTTGGTGAAGCCCATCGCCAGGAACACGGCATCGGCCGGGATCTCGAACTCGGAGCCGGGAATCTCGGCCATCTTGCCGCCTTCCCAGGACAGGCGAACGCCTTGCAGGGCCTTCACTCGGCCGTTGCCATCGCTGACAAAGCCCTTGGTCAGCACCGAGAAGTCGCGGTCGCAGCCTTCGTCGTGCGAGCTGGAGGTCCGCAGCTTGATCGGCCAGTACGGCCACACCAGCGGCTTGTTCTCCTGCACCGGCGGCATCGGCATCACTTCAAACTGGGTGATGGATGCGGCGCCATGACGGTTCGACGTGCCGACGCAGTCAGAGCCGGTGTCGCCGCCGCCGATGACGACGACGTGCTTGCCCTTGACGTTGATCGGGTTGGCGACGCCGGTTTCCACTTCCTTGTTCTGCGGAATCAGGAATTCCAGCGCGTAGTGCACGCCCGCCAGCTCGCGGCCGGGGACGGGCAGGTCACGCGGAATTTCCGAGCCGCCGGACAGGATCACGGCGTCAAATTGCGACTTCAGCGTCTCGGCGGAAATCACTTCCGTGGCATCGTTGCAGATACCGGCGGGAATGGAGTCCGGGCCGACCAGCACGTTGGTGCGGAACACCACGCCTTCGGCTTCCATCTGCGCCACGCGGCGCTGGACGATGGTTTTTTCCAGCTTGAAGTCCGGGATGCCGCGACGCAGCAGGCCGCCGATGTGGCTGTTCTTTTCGAACACGGTCACGTCGTGGCCGGCGCGCGCCAGCTGCTGGGCGGCGGCCAGGCCGGCGGGGCCGGAACCGACCACGGCGACCTTCTTGCCGGTCTTGACGCTGGCGGGTTGCGGCGCGATCCAGCCGTTTTCCCAGCCCTTGTCGATGATGTAGTGCTCGATGGACTTGATGCCGACCGGCTCGGCGTTGATGCCGAGCGTACAAGCCGTTTCACACGGGGCCGGGCAAATGCGGCCGGTGAAATCGGGGAAGTTGTTGGTCGAGTGCAGCACGTCCAGCGCTTGCCGGGCGTTGCCGCGATACACCAGGTCATTCCAGTCCGGAATGATGTTGTTCACCGGGCAGCCGTTGTTGCAGAACGGAATGCCGCAGTCCATGCAGCGGGCGCCCTGGGTCTTGGCGTCGCTGTCGGAGAGGCTGCTGACAAATTCCTTGTAATGCTTCACGCGGGTGTCGGCGGCTTCATAGCCTTCGGACAGACGCTGGAATTCGATGAAACCGGTTGGCTTACCCATGGCTCAGGCTACCTCTTTCTGTTGCTGCGCGGCCATTTCGGTCAGCGCGCGCTTGTACTCGTGCGGATACACCTTGACGAACTTGTCACGGCTTTCGTCCCAGTTGGCCAGAATGGCCTTGGCAGTGGCGCTGCCGGTGTATTCGGCGTGGCGGCTGATCAGGTCCTTCAGCTGCGCCTCGTCCTTCAGGCCGCGATGCAGCGGCGCACCGGCCGGAGCGTCGGCGTCGGCCACGACCTTTTCCAGGGCGACCTGGGCCAGGTTGCAGCGGTCCTTGAACGCGCCGTTGGCGTCATAGACGTAGGCGATGCCGCCGGACATGCCCGCCGCGAAGTTGCGGCCGGTGTTGCCCAGCACCACCACGGTGCCGCCGGTCATGTATTCGCAGCCGTGGTCACCCACGCCTTCCACCACGGCGGTGCCGCCGGAATTACGGACGGCGAAGCGTTCGCCGGCGACGCCGGTGAAGAAGCCTTCCCCTTCGGTGGCGCCGTACATGACGGTGTTGCCGAGGATGATGTTCTTCGAGGTGTCGCCGCGGAATTCGGCGTGCGGACGGATGATGATGCGGCCGCCCGACAGGCCCTTGCCGACGTAGTCATTGCCTTCGCCCACCAGTTCCAGCGTGATGCCCTTGGCGAGGAACGCGCCAAAGCTCTGACCGGCGGTGCCGTTCAGCTTCAGGTGGATGGTGTCGTCCGGCAGACCGGCGTGGCCGTAACGCTTGGCCACTTCGCCCGACAGCATGGTGCCGGCGGTGCGGTTGACGTTGCGGATCGGCAGCTCGATGGTCACCTTCTTGCCGTGTTGCAGGGCCGGTTGCGCCAGCTCGATGAACTGGTGATCCAGCGCCTTGGCGATGCCGTGATCCTGGATCTCGGTGTGCTTGCGCGGCACGGAGGCGGGGACGGACGGCTGGAAGAAGACCTTCGAGAAGTCCAGGCCCTGCGCCTTCCAGTGGGTGATGCCCGCCTTGGTGTCGAGCAGGTCGGCGCGGCCGACCAGTTCGTCAAAGGTGCGCACGCCCAGCGAGGCCATGATTTCCCGCACTTCCTCGGCGATGAAGAAGAAGAAGTTGACCACGTGCTCCGGCTGGCCGGTAAAGCGCTTGCGCAGCTCGGGGTCTTGCGTCGCGACGCCCACCGGGCAGGTGTTCAGGTGGCACTTGCGCATCATGATGCAGCCTTCCACCACCAGCGGGGCGGTGGCGAAGCCGAATTCGTCCGCGCCCAGCAGTGCGCCGATGACGACGTCGCGGCCGGTACGCAGCTGGCCGTCGACCTGCACGCGGATGCGGCTGCGCAGCTGGTTCAGCACCAGGGTCTGCTGGGTTTCGGCCAGGCCGAGTTCCCAAGGCGCACCGGCATGCTTGATCGAGGACAGCGGCGAAGCGCCGGTGCCGCCGTCATGGCCGGCGATGACCACGTGGTCGGCCTTGGCCTTGGACACGCCAGCGGCGACGGTGCCGACACCGACTTCGGAAACCAGCTTCACCGACACGGAAGCGGCCGGATTGGCGTTCTTCAGGTCGTGGATCAGCTGCGCCAGATCTTCGATGGAGTAGATGTCATGGTGCGGGGGCGGCGAGATCAGGCCGACGCCGGGCACGGAATGACGCAGGAAGCCGATGTACTCGGACACCTTGTGGCCGGGCAGCTGGCCGCCTTCGCCGGGCTTGGCGCCCTGGGCCATCTTGATCTGGATCTGGTCGGCGTTCACCAGGTATTCGGCGGTGACGCCGAAACGGCCGGAAGCCACCTGCTTGATCGCGGAACGCAGGCTGTCGCCGGCCTTCAGCGTCAGGTCGCGTTCGATGCGGCCCTTGCCCAGCACGTCGGACAGTTGCGTGTCCTGCGCCACGGGAATGAAGCGCTTGGCATCTTCGCCGCCTTCACCGGTGTTCGACTTGCCGCCGATACGGTTCATGGCGATGGCCAGCGTGCTGTGGGCTTCGGTGGAGATGGAGCCCAGCGACATGGCGCCGGTGGCGAAACGCTTGACGATTTCCTTGGCGGACTCGACTTCGTCCAGCGGCACCGGGGTGATGCCGTCGGTGCGGAACGCGAACAGGCCGCGCAGCGTCAGGTGGCGCTGGGACTGGTCGTTGATGATCCGCGAGTACTCCTTGAAGGTGGAGAACTGGTTGGAACGGGTCGAGTGCTGCAGTTTGGCGATGGCGTCCGGCGTCCACAGGTGGTCTTCGCCGCGGATGCGGAAGGCGTATTCGCCGCCCGCGTCGAGGGCGTTGGCCAGCACCGGGTCGGTGCCGAAGGCGGCCTGGTGCATGCGGATGGCTTCTTCCGCCACGTCGAACACGCCGATGCCTTCAATCTTGGAAGGGGTGCCGGTGAAGTACTTCTCGACAAAGGCGCTTTGCAGGCCGATGGCTTCGAAGATTTGCGCGCCGGTGTAGGACATGTAGGTGGAGATACCCATCTTCGACATGACCTTGCACAGGCCCTTGCTCACGGCCTTGGTGAAGTTGTAGACGGCCTTCTCGCGCTTGGCGGCATCATCACCGGCCAGCGATTGCAGGGTCTCCAGCGCCAGGTACGGGTGCACGGCTTCCGCGCCGTAGCCGCCCAGCAGCGCGAAGTGGTGGACTTCGCGGGCGGAGCCGGTTTCCACGACCAGACCGGCGCTGGTGCGCAGGCCCTTCTTCACCAGGTGCTGGTGGATGGCGGACGTGGCCAGCAGCGCCGGGATGGCGACATTGGCGCTGTCCATGCGGCGGTCGGACACGATCAGGATGTTCGCGCCGGAACGCACGGCGTCTTCGGCTTCGGCGCACAGCGAGGCGAGACGGGCTTCAACGCCGTCCTTGCCCCAGGCGACCGGGTAGCAGATGTCCAGTTCCTGCGAGCGGAACTTGCCGCCGGTGTACTTCTCGATGTGGCGGATCTTCTCGATGTCGCCGAAGTCCAGCACCGGCTGCGCCACTTCCAGGCGGATCGGCGGGTTGACGTCGGTGATGCCGAGCAGGTTCGGCTTCGGTCCGATGAAGGACACCACCGACATCACCAGCTCTTCGCGGATCGGGTCGATCGGCGGGTTGGTGACCTGGGCGAACAGCTGCTTGAAGTAGTTGTACAGCGGCTTCAGCTTGGACGACAGCACCGGCAGGGCGGCGTCGTTGCCCATGGAGCCGGTGGCTTCTTCACCGCTGGCGGCCATCGGTTCCAGGATGAACTTGATGTCTTCCTGGGTGTAGCCGAAGGCCTGCTGGCGGTCGAGCAGGGAAACGGCAGACGGCTCGCAGGCTTCTTCGGTGACCGGCAACTCGTCCAGCTTGATGCGGATCTTGTCGATCCACTCGCGGTAGGGCTTGGCGTTGGCCAGCGAATCCTTCAGCTCCTGGTCGTCGATGATGCGGCCGGCTTCGGTGTCGATGAGGAACATCTTGCCGGGCTGCAGACGCCATTTCTGGACGATGCGCTTGTCTTCGATCGGCAGCACGCCGGATTCGGAAGCCATGACCACCAGGTCGTCGTCGGTAACCAGATAGCGGGCCGGACGCAGGCCGTTACGGTCCAGCGTCGCGCCGATCTGGCGGCCGTCGGTGAAGGCCACGGCGGCGGGGCCGTCCCACGGCTCCATCATCGCGGCATGGTATTCGTAGAAGGCGCGGCGCTTCTCGTCCATCAGCGTGTGCTTTTCCCACGCTTCCGGAATCATCAGCATCATGGCCTGGGCCAGCGAGTAGCCGCCCATCACCAGCAGTTCCAGCGCGTTGTCGAAGGCGGCGGAGTCGGACTGGCCGGGATAGTGCAGCGGCCAGACCTTCTTCAGGTCGTCGCCGAGGATGGGCGAGGAGATCGCCTGTTCACGCGCCTTGAACCAGTTGACGTTGCCCTGTACGGTGTTGATTTCGCCGTTGTGGGCGATCATGCGGAACGGGTGCGCCAGGTCCCAGGTGGGGAAGGTGTTGGTCGAGAAGCGCTGGTGCACCAGCGCCAGAGCCGACACGCAGTCCGGGTTTTGCAGGTCGAGGTAGTACTCGCCGACCTGGTCGGCCAGCAGCAGGCCCTTGTAGACGATGGTGCGCGCCGAGAACGACGTGACGTAGAATTCCTGGCCGTGCACCAGCTCCAAGGCCTTGATGGCGTTGGCGGCGCGGCGGCGGATGATGTACAGCTTGCGCTCAAGGGCATCGGTGACGATGACGTCCGGGCCGCGGCCGACGAACACCTGGCGGATCACCGGCTCCTTGGCCTTGACGGTCGGGGACATCGGCATGGTGCGCGAGACGGGAACATCGCGCCAGCCGAGCAGCACCTGGCCTTCGGCGGCGATGGCGCGTTCGATTTCTTCCTGGCAGGCCATGCGGGACGCGCTTTCCTGCGGCAGGAAGCACATGCCGATACCGTATTCGCCGGCGGGCGGCAGGATGACGCCCTGCTTGGCCATTTCACCGCGCAGGAACGCGTCGGGAATCTGGATCAGGATGCCGGCGCCGTCGCCCATCAGCGGGTCTGCACCGACCGCGCCCCGGTGATCCAGGTTTTTCAGGATCAGCAGGCCTTGTTCAATGATGGAATGGCTTTTCTGGCCCTTGATGTGGGCGATGAAGCCGACGCCGCAGGCGTCGTGTTCGTTGGCGGGGTCGTACAAACCCTGCCGTTCAGGTACTGCAGTTGCCTTCACACTCTGATCCTCATTAAAGCACAAACCCCGGAGCGCACTGTTGCGTGCACGCCGGCGGTCAAAAAAAGCCAGCGCGATGCCAGAAAGGGACTTACCCAGAAAGGGAGTAACACGGGGAAACATTTCATTATACCGTGAAAACGCTGGCATTCAAGAGCGGCATGGCTCATGCTCGTTGACGGCTGTCAATAATAGCCGTGTGAATTTCGCCTATGCTGCCGGTTTCCGGGGGTGGCGGGCGTCGGTAGTGCGCCGCACGGACCGGGATGTTGAGCGGAGCGTTCATGTCGGAATTCCTGAAAAAGGCGTTGGGAGCGGTACTGACACCGGTGTTTCTGGTGGTTTGCCTGGTCTGGTTGTGCATATTCCATGCCGCCCAGATCGCGGCCCTGCGTCTGGGTGGCGCCCGCGCCCACCGTCGCACCGTCGATGCCCTCAACGGCTGCCTGATCCGGTCCCTGTGGCTGCTGGGCAATCGTCCAAGGTTGATCGGGGCATTGCCCGCGCCGTCCTCCCGCCCACTGATCGTGGTTGCCAACCACCAGAGTACGCTGGATGTGGTGGGGTTGGGCTGGTACCTGCGCCGCCTGTCGCCCTGTTTTGTGGCCAAGCGTGAGCTGGGACGGGGCATTCCCAGTGTTTCCTATAACCTCCGCCACAGCGGCGCGGCGCTGATTGACCGCAGTGACGCCCGGCAGTCGTTGTCGGAAATCGGCAAGCTGGGCGCGCGCCTGCGCGAACAGGGCGGGGCGGTGGTGATCTTTCCCGAAGGCACGCGCTCGAAGCGCGGCGGCCTGAAACCCTTTGCGGCGGCGGGGGTGAAGATCCTGCTGAAAAAGTGCCCGGAGGCGTGGGTGCTGCCGGTGTGCATCCATGACACCTGGCGGCTGAACCGCTTCGGCAAATTCCCGATGGGCGTGGGCGAGCGTTTCGTGTGGAGCGTGCTGCCGGCGATCGACCCGGCGGGGATGACGGCGGACGAGGCGGTGCAACGGGCGGAGGCGGTGATCCGGGCGGAGTATGAGCGGTTGGGGGGCTAAACCCCCTCGCCTCAGCCAAACACCGGAAACCGCCGCTTCGCCGCCAGCCGGTCCATGCCCGCCTGAATCCGCGCTTCCACCTCGTGGTACATCCGCTGCACATAGGCGTCGTCATCAGCCATCGCCGGGTCTTTCGACAGCCGGATCGGCTCCAGGAATTCGGTGCGGATCTTGGCGGGCAGCGGCAGGTGCTGCAACGGCGTCACATGCACCGCCAGCCCCAGCGGCCAGCTCAGCGTCACTGGCGCCACTTCCGAGCGCAGCCATTTCTTCAGGTTCAGCCGCTTCGCCAGCCCGCGCCCTTCCGACAGCACGAACAGCGTGTCATGCCCGCCCACCGTCGCCACCGGCACGATCGGCCGCCCCGTGCGGATCGCCAGCTTGATGAAGCCGGTGCGTCCGCCCAGTTCCACGGTATCGCGCTTGCGCCAGCTGCGGAAGGCATCCTTCTCGCCGCCCGGCCACAGAATCACGTCATCGCCTTTTTCAAACGCCGCCTGGATATTGTCGCGGCTGGGGCTGATGACGCCCATGCGCCGGAAATAGCGGCCCAGGCCGGGGGTCTTCATCAGCACATCGTGGGCGGTGGCGTGCAGCGTGCGCCCGGTGCCGAAGCGCCGGTACCAGGCAAAACCGATGGTCCAGGCGTCCATGGTCAACGGGCCGCCGGAATGGACGCCGATCAGCAGCGCCGGTTCGGCGGGCAGGTTGGCCCAGCCGTCCAGTTCCAGCCGGAAGTAGCGGTCGAGCAGGAAGTCGGTGAAGCCGCGCTGCGTTTTCATCAGCCGGGGGTCAGGGCCGTTCAGTCCTTCCGGTGTCCAGGAGGCGGGGGCGGGAGCGAGGTTATCCGGCGGCAACCGGGACGGCGTTTTGGCCGCCGGCGCGGGATTCTTGACCACGGAGAGTCGCGCGCGGCGGGCTATCGTCGGGGTCGGGGCAAAACGTTGTTCGGCGGTATTCATGGCGGGAGCCTCCGGGGCGTGACCATCTGAGGGAGGAAACGGCTGTCTCCTCATTTGTGCACAAGTGTACACTTATTGATGGATAAAGCAGCTGATATTAGTCAATTAAGGCCGTTTTTTAAGGCTATGCGCTTGATTTATATTGGTACGAGCGTGCACTGAATTGGCGAGACTCTCCCTCTCCCAAGGTCTGGGAGAGGGTGGCGCGCAGCGCCGGGAGAGGGTTCGGCGGTGGCGACTTGGAGGTTCTTGTTCGGGGGACTGTCTGTTCCCCCTCTCCCTAGCCCTCTCCCCTCGGGTAGAGGGAACTTCTAGTTAGGTAATTTGATAAAAATCAATAACATTACTCTTGTCCAATCCACCTCCCCGCAAATGGCGAAAATCGTCAATAACTCGGCGAACTATGTCAATACGCCCGGTAATCCCGGGCAGATACTCAGGTCATTCCCGCTGTCCCGAGGAACTGACCATGACCGCTTCCATTACCGCTTTCCCCACCGCCGCCAACGACCTGATCCCTCCGCCTGGCGCGCGCGCCCTGCGCCTGAAGGCCGCCCTGCACGACGCCGGTTACTCCATCTGCCTGGAGCGTCCGCGCCTGCTGAAGGCCTTCCGCAAGTCCGGCGCGGGAAAGGGCGAACATCCCTTGGTACAACGCGCGCTGGCCTTGGCTTACGTGATGAAGCACCGCCAGCCGCGTCTTTATGACGACGAACTGATCATCGGCAACGTCACCTCGAAGCGGGTGGCGGCGAACTTCTACCCGGAAGGCACCTCGGTCAACATCATCGAGGACCTGTTCACGCTGGAAGACCGCCCGATCAAGCTGAAGCTGAGCCGCAAGGAAAAGCTGGAGCTGGCGGCGCTGGCCGCCGACAACGTTTTCACCAACATGGGCGCGCGCGCCTTCGCCAAGCCGGGCTATACTGGCGAGCTGCTGGAAATCCTCAGCCCCAAGCGCTACATCGTCACCGAGGAAGCCGGGGTGGGGCATCAGGTGGGCGACTACCGGCGGCTGGTGGCGGAAGGGCTGGTGGAAACCGATCGCATTGCCGCCCGCTGCCTGGAAACCCGCACGCTGCCGGACGGTTCCCCAGCCGACGCTGACCAGCTGGCGTTCTACCGCTCGCTGCGCATCACCATCGACGGTATCCGCGGCATGGCCGCCAATCTGGCCGACGCTGCCGAATGTGAAGCCCTGCGGACCGACATTGCCGACAGCCGCCGCGCCGAACTTCTGGCCGCCGCCCAGGCCTGTCGTCGTGTTCCCTATTACCCGCCCGCCACCTTCCAGGAAGGGTTGCAGGCCTGCTGGCTGCTGCACATCGCCATGCTGTTGGAAGATTTCGAGCAGGGCATGTCCTTCGGGCGGCTGGACCAGGCGCTGATCCATCTCTATGACGCCGACCTGGCGTGCGGCGCGCTGACCCGCGAGCAGGCGCTGGAGCTGTGGGTGAGTTTCGAGGCCAAGACCGGCGAGACCATCCCGCTGTATTCCAACCGCATGGACGTCTATTTCAGCGGCAACTGCGTCGGCCAGTCGATCACCGTCGGTGGCGTTGATGCGGAGGGTCGCGATGTCAGCAACGAACTTTCCGAGCTGGTGCTGGAAGCCTTCGGCCAGCTGGGCACCCGCGAACCGGCGCTGCATGTGCGCGTGCATGCCGACACCCCGAAGCGCCTGCTGGACAAGGCGGTGGCGGTGATGCAGCGCACCGGCGGCCGTCCGACGCTGATGGGCGATGAGACGGTGATCAACAGCCTGCAGCACACCGGCATGACGCTGGAACACGCCCGCGATTACGCCATCATCGGCTGCGTGGAACTGGCCAGTCAGGGCCGTACCTACAACTCCGCCGACGCCGCGCTGTTCAACCTGCCGCTGTGCCTGGAACTGGCGCTGAACCGGGGGGAAAGCTTCCGGGGCGAAAGGCTGGGGCTGCTGACGCCGCCGCTGGCCGCGATGACCGGTTTCGAGGACGTGCTCGCCGCCTTCCGTTCGCAAGTCGCCTTTCAGGTGGGACGGATGCAGCGCGCCATCAACCGGCTGGAAGAAACGTATCGCATCCATCGCCCGACGCCGGTGAATTCGATCATGACGCAGGGCTGCCTGGCCAAGGGCAAGGACGTGACCTGGGGCGGTGGCATGTACGACTTCACCTCGGTGCAGGCCGTGGGGCTGGCCGATGCCGGGGATTCGCTCTACGCCTTGAACAAGCTGGTGTTTGAAGACAAACGCTTCACGCTGCCGCAACTGGTGGAAATCCTGAATGCCGATTTCGCCGGGCACGAGCCGTTGCGGGTGGAACTGAGCCGCCGCTTCCCGCGTTTCGGCAACGGCGACCAGGCCGCCGACACCATGACCCAGCGCGCCGCCGACGCCTTCACCGACGCAGTGACGCCGCGCCGCAACACCCGGGGCGGCCAGTGGATCGCCGGGTTCTATTCCATGTCCTGCGGGGTGGGTTTCGGTCGTCATACCGGGGCGCTGCCGAACGGCCGCAAGGCCGGGCAGCGGCTCTCAAACGGGGTGTCGCCCAGTGACGGTTCCGACCGCAAGGGCCCCACCGCCGCGCTGCGCAGCGTCGCCGGGCTGGACAAGACGCACTGGGGCAACGCCCATGTGCTCAACATCAAGTTCGACAAGAAGCTGGTGCATGGTGAGACCGGCATCCGCAATCTGGGCACGCTGTTCCGCGACTACCTGGTGCGGCAGGACGGCATGCAGGTGCAGGTAAACGTGCAGGACGCCGAGATACTGCGCGCCGCCAAGCTGAACCCGGAGGCCTACCCCGACCTGCTGGTGCGGGTGTCCGGCTACTGCTCCTACTTCAGCGACCTGCGCCCCGAGGTGCAGGACGAAATCATCGAGCGCATGAGCCATGGCCTTTGAACAGATGACGGCCGCCGCGCCGTCGCGCATTCCCGTCACGGCGCTGACCGCCCCGACCTGCGCGGTGCAGCATTTCTGCATCCATGACGGCCCCGGCATCCGCAGTACGGTGTTCTTCAAGGGCTGCCCGTTGAACTGCGCCTGGTGCCAGAACCCGGAATCGATCTCGCCGCAACCGCAGCTGGCGTTCAAGGCGCACCTGTGCGTGGACGGCTGCCGCGCCTGCGTCGAGGTCTGCCCGACCGGGGCGATGACCGCGCCGGGGCAGTGGTCGGCGGCGAACTGTGACCAGTGCCGGGCCTGTGTCGAGGTCTGTCCGTCGCAGGCGATGGTGGGCTATGGCGAGGAACGCACGGTGGAGGATTTGCTGGCGGAGCTGGAGCCGGAATTCGGGCTTCACCGCTCGTCCGGCGGCGGCGTTACCTTCAGCGGCGGCGAGGCGACGATGCATCCGGAGATGCTGGCGGCCATGACGGCGCGGCTGAAGGACCAAGGCCTGCACCTGACGCTGGAAACCAGCGGCCAGTTCCGGGTGAAGGGACTGACCGAGGCGATGGTGCAGCCGGGCGGGGAACCGGATGCGCGGGTTGAGGCGCAACCGCTGTGGCAGGCGCTGCGCCGGCTGGATCTGGTGCTGTTCGACCTGAAGCTGTTCACGCGGGATGACCATATCCGCTTTTGCGGCGCGACCAATGTGCATATCCACGACAACTTCTACTGGATGACGGCGCTGGCGGCGCAGGGGCGGGGGCCGAAGGTGTGGCCGCGCATCCCGCTGGTGCCGGGGGTGACGGATACGCCGGAGAACCTGCGCGGACTGGCCGGACTGATCCGCGCCGCCGGGCTGGACGGGGTGACGGTGCTGCCCTATCACCCGCTGGGCAACAGCAAGCGGGAATGGCTGGGCGAGGCGGAGTTTGAGCAGCAGAAGATGATGAGCGAGGAGGCGGTGCGGGTGGCGCGCGCTATTTTGGAAGCAGAGGGGTTGAGGACGTATTTGGCGGGGGAGGAGGACTTCATGTCTTGGCACGTCATTAGGTGTCGCTCAGGTGAGGCGGAGTGCTTCCCTACCGGAGGTAGCGTGTTATCCTCAAATCGTTGTTCTAAATGATTAAAAGGAGATTTTATGAGTACCGGCGGTTCGTTCTATGTTTTGTCTGATGAAGAGTTGGAGCAGCTTCTGGATGATGGCGAAGAAGGTTTTGAGGCGTTCATGCACGATAGTCATGAGCGGGAGTATTTCTCCGAGCAGGAATGGTACTGGTACGAATTGACGGAACTGCTGGATGATGAAGGCGTTCGCGGTGAGCTGGCCGACTTTGCGGAGGACGTGGGATGCGGCGTGGGATATGCGTTCGCTGAAGATGTCCGCATCATCGCGGAAGCGTTGAGTAGGCTTACGGATGAAGACATCGGGGAGCGTTTCGAGGATATGCGCGACATCATGGGCCGAATGACCCTGGAAGAAATGCTTGAGCTGGTCAAGGGCTTGTCCGCCTTCTACCAAAAGGCCTCCAAAAACGGTGCAGCCATTCTGTTTGTAGCGATGTCTTAAACTTCGGGAGTGGTCAGGCCGTTACCGTGACGGAGAGGCCGCTCCTTTCAATCCCCATACTCAAACACCGGAAACGGAATCTTCTGCTTGCCGAAGTCCCCGCTTTCCATTACCCGCTGTGAGCCCAGCACAATCATGTACGGCGCCGAGCGCTGGATGAAATTGATCGCCCAGTTCGGGGCCTTGCCGCCCGGATCGACATAGCCTTCCGCTTCCAGCCGCAAGGTTTCCCGGTCGATGGGCGTGACGCGGATGATCATGTCTTCCGCGCGCATGCGGATGAACGGCGGATGTTCCGGCACCAGATCGGGAATGGCGCGCACCGCGACGGTGAGGGTGCGGTTGGTGGCGGTTTGCGGCTCAATGCGCAGCAACGCCGGCACATCGCGGTTGGGCACGCTGTGTGGCGCGCGGTGCTTCATGTAGAGCTGGTACTCGGTGGGGGAAATGCGGCGCAGCAGCTTGACGTCCATTACTTCCCAATACCAGCGCGGATAATTCTCGAAGTCCAGCACGGTGCGCACGAAGTCGCTCAAACGGCCCTTCAGCGCTGCCTCCACCTTGAAGGATCGGTAACGCTTGCCGTCTTCCTGTTTGACCCAGGTCTTGATGCCGCGCCGCCGGTCGTTCTTCACCGGCACCCATTCATTGCCCAACTTGGGCTGCAGCTCGGCCAGATCGCTGTCGTCGTCATCGGCGGCCGCGAACACGGCGGTTGGCAGGGCCAGCGTCAGCGCGAGCAGGCACACCGTTAGTCCCGGGCGGCGGGTCTTGGTCATCGGCGGAATCCGTGGAAGTGAGCAGGGGTATCTCCGAACATACCAGCCGCCCCATGTTGGGGCAATCTCCGGGCGCGGCACTTGACTGTTCACAAGGCTGTGACCGGCCGCGCTGGCTGGAGTTCTGCCGGCAGGAACAAAGCGGTGCGTTGAGGCTGTTCGAGGCGGTGAAGGGCTGACGGACGGCGTGATCGGGCGGGTTAATCCAGCGCCAGCCGGAGCGGCCGCATCGGGGATACGATAAAGCCCTGCCGTTCGTAAAAGCGTCGGGCGCTGTGATTCTCGACGTCCGTCAACAAGGTAATCCGACGGCAACCGTGAATGCGAGCCGTGGCAATGGCGTGTTCCAGTAAACGGCTTCCCAAGCCGCCGCCACGGGCTTCCGATGCCACGACCATATCTTCCAGCAGGGCAACCGGCGCTCCCAGTGCGGTGGAAACGGTATATAACAGGTTCACCATGCCCAGCACCTCACCGTTCTCTCTGGCCACCAGGATTTCCCCAATCTCGGGAGCGGTGATAATGCGGGTTAGCCCCCGGACTTGAGCAACCGGGTCCGGGGCGAACTCCGCTTCCTGGGTGAACAACAGGGACAGCAGGCGGCACAGGGCCGGAATATCTTCCACGGTGGCCGGGACGATGGACATGTGATGCTCCTGCAAAAGTACGGACGGGTTAGCCGCATTATCCACGATGGGGATCGGCCCGGTCAGAGGGCTATTCCGTTTTTCGCAATGATCCCGTCGGCCAGCGTCCAGCCGCCCGGATTTCTGCTGCATTACGCCGAAAGCGTGGCACACGAGGGACTGGATACCTGTCTGGCGGGATGCGCGGTATTCGCCATTTCACAGCGTGCTACTCCTGCGTCATAACTTGACGTGATGTCACCTGGCATCAGTGATATCGCATTGACCGAGTCGATTCGTTGATGCAACCATGACATGCTTATCCTTGAGGATTGAGCTGACGGACATGAAGCGAAAAATCAGAAACGTGGCATGCGGCGTCGCCCAAAAGTTTGCCGTCTCCGCCGAGCATTTTGCCTTTTTGGCGAGGGAAAGCGGCAATCATGAGGTATTCGTAGACTTGCTAACCGGCGGCATTTCGCCAGAGTGTTTCGATATAGAAAGAAACCGGATCCATGTTCGCCGTTGTGTTGAGTTCATTAAGTGGCACTTGGACGAAATTCCGGGTTGCCACCCGGCAAGTGCAGGATTGGTCGTTACGTTTTCCAGTTCTGATTCACCCGGTTGGTGCTTCAAGGCAGATTTCCGGGTGATTATTACTTCGCATGATGGTACGACATGGCATGGCGAGTTCCATACGCCTGAACAAATGATAGCCTGTTGATCCTCAGCCAGCCCTCACCGATACCTCGCCACCTGTTGCCGAAACGGCTTCCCCCGCGCCAGCACGACCCCGGCGGCCAGATAGCCACCCGACCAGGCCACTGCCCCCGCCCACAGCAGCGCCGGCGTCTGTTCCGGCCATGCCACCACCAGCACCCGCAACAGCGCCGCCGCCGCGAAAGCCGTCACCGTCAACATCACGAACCCCCGCCCCGGCAGCGTATGGCCATGCCGCGAGCCGTGCCAGCGCGCGATCACCCCGGTGGACAACATGCCCAGCGCCCCCATCGTCACCAGATGCGCCAGCGCCGGTTGATATACCCCGGCCGCCAGCGCCGCGCCGATGATCATCAGTCCCGCCGCCAGCCAGCCGTAGCCCAGCCCCAGCCCGTGCAGGTCGTAACGCCCCGGACAGGCCCACAGCCGCCAGCGCAGGCAGCGCGCCAGCGTGCAGGCTCCGGCCGCGACGGCCAGCGGTCCGCCGAGTCGGGGCTGTTCCGCCAGCAGCAGCGCCACCGCGGGGGGCAGGGTCAGCAGGGTGGCGGCTTCCAGCCGGGGTTGCACCCGGTTGGCAAGGTCGTCGCCCCGGTTGTAGAACTCGCCCGCCGCCGCCGGGGCAATCAGCCGCCCGCCGATGAAGGCCATCAGCATCCCCAGCAGCAACACCCCCGCCGCTCCAACATAGTGGCCGCCGCCACCAAAGGCCTGATGCAGTCCCCACAAGCCCGGCAGCAATCCCACTGTCGCCAGCAGCGGCGGCAACACGCGGTTGCGCCAGCGCCGGGCGGGCAGGAAGCGGGGCACGGCGCGCGCGGCCAGCACCAGTCCGAAGACGGCCGTGGCTGCCGCCGTCCATCCCGGCGGCAGTCCCGCCAGCGTCGTTAGCCGCGCGGCCAGCCACAGCGTCAGCAGTCCGGTCGCCGCCTGTCGTGACAACGGCCCCAGGGTGTAGCCCGCCACCAGCGCCAGCGCGAAGCCGCCCAGCATTTCCCGGGCATGGCCCGCCCCGGCCAGCGCCGGGAACAGGTCGGCATGGCCGGTGTTGGCCAGCACCGTCAGCGGCGCGAACACCAGCGCATGGCCGATGGCGGCGGGAAAGAAAACGGCCTGCGCCGGAATGCGGCGGGGGTTTCCCGGCGGTCGGGGCGGGGCGGCGGTCATAGCTCCCGTCCGTCCACCCGCGCCTGCCATAACATCGGCGCCAGGCGAAGGCCGATGCCGAGGAAGCAGCCGCTCCAGGCCAGGGCCGACAGATCGATCCACAGTCCGTAGTGTTGCGGCCACAGTTGTGTCGCCACCAGCCGCAGTACCGCGCCCGCACCCATCAGGCTGATCGCCGCCTTGTCGGTGGCGGTGAAGACGATGCGGCGGCCGGTGTGCCCCTGGCTGATGCGCACCAGCATGCCCGGAATCACCAACCCCATGCAGACAAAGGTGAAGATATGCACCGACAGCGAGCCGATGGCGGGAAAAACGCCGCTCAGGCGCAGCGCCTCGGCGAACAGGTTGGCGCTCAGGCCCAGATAGCCGACATACATGATGCCGGTGTCGAAACGCCGTAACCCGGCCAGCGGATGCCAGCGGCCAAAGCGGTACAGCAGCAACAGCCCCGCCGCCGTCATCACGGCGGCCGCCACGGCGGGCGGCAGGAAACCCGCGAACGCCGCCAGCAGCATCAGCCCCTTGATCGGCCAGTCCAGCGCCGGATGGCGGAACAGCGTCACGCCCGCCGTGTTCTTCATGAACTGGGTCAGGGTGCGCTCGAACATCACCACGAAGGCCAGGCGGAACAGGCCGATGGCCAGCATCCGGCCTTCCGTCACCCACGGCGGCAGCAACAGCATCAGTTTCGCCGCCAGCAATAGCGGCAGCGCCGCGATGAAGAAGCCGTTGTCCTTGAAGCTGTCCTGGCGGCGGTAGCGCACCAGTGTCCACAGCACATAACCGCCCACGCCCAGCACCGGCAGGCTGGCGGCGGCCAATACCGCCGCCCGCAGCGGCCAGGGGGTCGAGTCTGTCAGCGCCGGGAAGTGAAAGATCAGCACCCGCTCGGCCAGCCACAGCGCCGCCGCCAGCGCCAGCGGCCCGCCGTGCAGGCCGCGCACCCCCACCCAGTTCTTGCTGGCGGTCAGCAGGAAGCCGCCCAGCACCGCCCAGCCGAAACCAAACAGCATCTCGTGCGCATGCCATTGCAGCGGTGTCAGCCCGGCGGCGGGCAGGGCCACCGCGCCGGAGAACACCAGCGCCCACAGCGGCGGATACACCGCCCCGGCGATCAGGGCGAGCAGGAAGAACGGCCGGAACCCCGCCAGCCACAGCGGCGCGGTGAAGAAGCCGCGAGGACTCATGGGGGAAGAAGGAGGCATGGCGCGCGTGTCAAACCCGGTGCAGCAAGATCGTCACCAGCAGCGAGGCGTCGGTCAGCGCGCTGACGGCATGCGGCTCGGCGTCGTCCAGATAGACCAGATCGCCTGCCACCAACGTCTGGCGGCGGCCGTGCGCGTCCAGCGCCACCTCGCCCTCCAGGCACTGGATCGTGATCAGCCCGGCGGCCTCGTGCATCGGCGTGGTCTTGCCGGCGGGCAGCACGAAGCGGAACACCTCGAAGTGCGGGGCGCGCACCAGGGTGACCGATTCGGACGCGCGCAAGGCGCTCCCGAGCGGTCGCACACTGACAATTTCTCCGGAAGCCGCGTGGGTCAGGGCCATGACCGTCTCCTCTGCTTGCTGGTTGAAGGCGGGCGCTTAGTGGCAGCCGCCGCCGCCCGCACCGCCACCACCACCACAGCCGCAACCCTTGCCGCCGGGCACCGGCGCGGGTTCGGCGTTCGCCGGACGGGCCGCCAGTCCTTCAAACAGGATGTTGTTTTCCAGATGGATATGCTGGATCAGGTCGTCGCGGAAGGCGGCCAGTCCCAGGTACAGCGCCCGCCAGGTGTTGCAGGCGTTGACCGGCGGCGTGATGTTGTCCGTCAGCCGTTCAAGCTCAGCCAGCGCGCCGCCGTGCTGCACATGCTCGGCGCGCATCACCGCAATCGGGCCTTCCGGCAGGCCGCCGTGGCTGTTGGCCAGCATCGGGAACAGGATCTGTTCTTCCTTGGCCATGTGACCTTCCAGCTCCATCTGCATCTCCGCCAGCAGGTTGGACAGCCCCACCGGACATTCCGGCTTGGCGCCGTGCACGTATTCCACCCGTTGCGCCAGCCGCAGCAGCTCCGGCAACTGGGCGCGATGCTTCTGGTGGAAATTCGTCAGCAGGTGGTCGATCAGCTTGGCGTTACCCGCGCCGCGCCAGTCACCGCTGGGGCTGGCGCCGGTTTGCAGGCTTTCCAGGCGGGCGGCCAGCGCCGCCGCGTCCAGACCGCGCGCGGCGGCGGCTTCGCCCAGGCTGCGCCGCCCCTCGCAGCAGAAGTCCAGCTTGTGTTCGCGGAACAGCGCGGTGGCGCCGGGAATGGAGGTGGCGAGCGCGCCGAGGGGTTGTTGAAGCAGGGTCATGACGGTTCTCCCGTAACGGGTTGGAGTGAAACAAGGGATTCAGGCCGCATCAGGATGCGGCGCAGGGCGGATTCCCGGCCCAGCAGGTCGCGCAGCGTGTAACGGTCGAGGACGGCGTACATCGCCTCCACCGCTTCCAGCAGCGCCGATTTCAGCGTGCACACCGCCGCGATGCGGCAATCGGAGCCGCCGCATTCCAGGCATTCCACCAGCGGAATGTCCGCCTCGCAGCGGCGCACCACCTCGCCGACATTGATGGCTTCAGCGTCGCGGGCCAGGCGGATGCCGCCGCCATGGCCCCGGAAGGCCTCGATGTAGCCCTCGCGCGCCAGCCAGCCCGTCACCTTCATCAGGTGGTTGTCGGAAATGCCGTAGGCCTGCGCGATTTCCGCCCGTGTCGACAGCGTGCCGGTCTCCTGCAGGCCGAGGTAGATCAGCGTACGCAGGCTGTAGTCGGTAAAGGTGTTCAGTCTCACGGCGGCTAGGTCTCGGGGCGGGCTGATAAGTAGTATCTGAAATACATATTATTTGGAATTCGTTGTCATTGCCACGAATCCCGCCTTCTGAAAGCGCGACCTGACCATCAGGACAGGGGCGTCCCAACCGTTCAGCTAAAAACCACATTTTTTGTAGCAGATTGACCCCAAATGATAATTCCTGACACCAAATAACCTACAAAGCGTATGGTAATTGCCTCTAGGATTACATCGAACAGTGTTACAGCTTTTGATGACACTGATGCGCCTGACGACACATGCAGGCGGCGAGTGAACCTGAACCGAGAGACTCACCATGACAGAGCCACGCAAACACGTTGATGTCGCCATTATCGGAGCCGGTTTCGCCGGGCTGGGCACCGGGATTGAACTGAAGAACGCCGGGATCCTCAATTTCGTGATTTTTGAAGGGGAAGAGGGCGTCGGCGGTTCCTGGCGCACCAACACCTATCCGGGTTGCGCCTGCGACGTCCCCTCGCACCTGTACAGCTACTCCTTCGCGCCCAACCCGAAATGGCCGGAAGCCTTTTCGCGGCAAGAAGACATCCGCCGCTATATCGAAGAGTGCGCCAACCAGTACGGCATGGAGCCCTACATCCGTTTCTCCACCCGCGTCACCGACGCCAGCTTTGACGAGAAGTCCGGCCGCTGGATCATCACCACCGACGACGGTCAGATCACCGAAGCCCGCGTGCTGGTGCCCGCCACCGGCGCGCTCAGCCACCCCAAGTATCCCGAGATCAAGGGCATGGACACCTTCCAGGGCAAGGCGCTGCACGCCGCGCGCTGGGACTCGTCCATCGACTTGCGCGGCAAGCGCGTCGGCGTCATCGGCTCGGGCGCGTCAGCCATCCAGGTGGTGCCGAACGTGGCCGGTGAAGTCGCCGACCTGAAGGTCTTCCAGCGCACGCCGTCCTGGGTGATGCCGAAGTTCAACCGCACCTTCACCGAGAAGCAGCAGCGTGACTGGGCGAAGCACCCGTGGAAGCAGAAGGCGCACCGGCTGGGCCTGTACTGGACGATGGAATCGGCGCTGCCCGCGATTTTGTGGTATCCGCAACTGCTGAAAGTGGGCGAGCTGATGCACAAGCGCGCGCTGCACAAGCACATTAAAGACCCGGTGCTGCGCCGCAAGCTGACCCCGGACTACAAGGTGGGCTGCAAGCGTACGCTGGTCTCTGACGACTGGTTTCCCGCTTTCGCGCGGCCGAACGTGCACCTGATTACCGAAGGCATTACCGAAATCACCCCGGCGGGCGTGCGCACCAGTGACGGCGTGGAACATCCGCTGGATGTCATCATCTACTGCACCGGCTACGAGATCGGCGCACCGGCCTTCCCCTTCGCCATCAAGGGCATCGGCGGCGTGTCGCTGAGCGATTACTGGGGCGGGCAGGCCAAGGCCTACTACGGCATGAACGTGAGCCGTTTCCCGAACATGCTGCTGACGATGGGGCCGAATTCCGGACCGGGCCATACCTCGGTACTGATCTACCAGGAGGCGCAATACAAGTACATCGCCAAGTACACCAAGACCCTGCTGAAGCAGAAGCTGCGTTATCTGGACGTGAAGGAAGACGTGATGCAGGCGCAATTCGACGGCTTCCAGGAGCGCATGCGCAACAGCTCGTGGCTGTCGGGTTGCCAGAGCTGGTACCTGAACGCCGACGGCACCAATTCGACGATGTGGCCGGGCTTCAGTTTTGAATATGTGTTGCGGACGAAGAAGCTGGATATGGGGGCGTACAACGCGGTGGCGTGAGCGCCGTTAGATCGGTGAACCCTCTTTGGCCGCCCGATACAGGGCGGCACTTTTTGGGGCTCTGTTCATTTCCCTTCCGCGCGCATCGGTGTCATCCTAGAAAAACAATCTTTCTATCCAGATGCAGAGCCACTGCACACCCCGGGAGTTTTCCTCCATGCGTTTCACTTCGTACCTGAGCATGCTGCTGCTGGTGGCCATGCTGCCTCTGACGTTTCCCGCCGTCGCCCACGCCGCTGAGGATGATGACCTGGATGTGTTGCAGGACAAGCTGACCAATGAATGGCGGCTGGTGCGCAACGACCGCCTGCGCAACATCAAGACCTGGGTGAAGCAGGAGGACGGCAAGCGTTTCCGCTCCTTTAAGGCCGAAGCCGCGCTGGACGGCACCGTGGAAGCCTATGTACGGGTGCTGCTGGATTTTGATAACTATCGCAAATGGTATTGGGAAGTGCTGGACGCCAGGATTTTGAAGAAAAAATCGGATACCGAATACTATTTCTACATCAAGCACCGCGCCCCGCACGGCGTGCCCAACCGTGATGTTCCCGGTGTGTTGACGCTGGAGCCGCAAACCCGTGACAACCGGACGCTGGTGGTGCGGGTCAAGGCCTATCCCGACCTGATTCCGGAAGAGCCGCCGCTGGTGCGGATGAAGGCGGAGGACATGACCATCCGCATTTCGCCGCTGGCGGGTAACCGGGTCTTCGTGGAGGCGGAGGGCTATGTCGATCCGGGCGGGCGGGTGCCGGGCTGGGCGAACAACTTCATCCAGCGCGCCGCGCCGTACAGCATTCTGGTGGGCTTTCAGCGCATGATGGATTACAAGGCGTATCTGGAGGACAAAACGCCGTTGCCGTTCCCGGTGTTCAATACGCCGTGAGGGGGAAAATGGCGCGTTTTACGCCCTCCTGTGGAACAGGGGGGCTGCCCACAGGGCTGGGGGGTAACAGCGGTTAGCTGAGCACGAAGCCTTTTGCGAAGGAAGTGTTCGGGCTCCTTTCCGCAACCCCCCTGTCACTGCGTGACATCCCCCCTACTCCGTAGGAGGGAAGGATTCATCATCGGGGGGCAGGGGATTGCTGGTCGCATAGCTGCTGCAATCGGGTTAGTACCGCCTCGGTTTCCCGTATCACCTCCTGATTGGTGAAACGAAGTACGGTCAGCCCCAGACTTTGCAGGTACAAGGTTCGTTCCGCGTCGTAGGCTTTTGCCGCTTCATCGGCATGCGAGTCGCCATCTATCTCGATCACCAGTTTGAGTTCCGGGCTGTAGAAGTCCGCGATAAAACGGCCAAAGGGTCGCTGCCGTCGGAATTTGTAGGGCAGTCGCCGCAAACAGCGATGCCAGACATGGCGCTCGCCGGGCGTCATGTCAGCGCGCATGAGGCGGGCGCGGGAAATCAACGCGGAATTGTAGGTTTTCATGAAATCCCTTTTCATCACAATGCTTTTACGCCCTCCTACGGAGTAGGGGGGCTGCCCGCAGGGCTGGGGGGTAACAGCGGTTGGCTGAGCAGAACTCCCGTTTTAGAGAGCTTGTTCAGTGTCCCACCGTTGACCCCCCTGCTGCCTTCGCGGCTCCCCCCTGCGTTGCAGGAGGGAAGAAGTCGTGTTTGGGGCTCACCCCCGCCGCGCCGCCTCAATCTTGGCCACGTCGATTTTCCCCATCTCCATCATCACCTCGAACACCCGCTTGGCGGCGGCTGCATCCGGCCCGGCGATGGCTTCGGTCAGCGCCACCGGGGTGATTTGCCAGGAGATCCCCCATTTGTCCTTGCACCAGCCGCAGGCGCTGGCTTCGCCGCCATTGCTGATGATGGCGTTCCAGTAGCGGTCGGTTTCTTCCTGATCGATCGTGGCGACCTGAAACGAGAAGGCCCAGTTGTGGGCGACGCCGGGGCCGCCGTTCAGGCCCAGGCAGGGAATGCCCATGACGGTGAATTCGACGGTCAGCACGTCGCCCTGCTTGCCGGAGGGATAGTCCGCCGGAGCGCGATGCACGGCGCGGACGGCGGAGTCGGGGAAGGTTTCGGCGTAGAAGCGGGCGGCGGTTTCGGCGTCGCGGTCGTACCAGAGGCAGATGGTGTTTTTGGCGGGGGTTGGCATGATGGACGTCCCTGTTTTTTCGTTAGAAACCATGTTGATACAGCGCGAATCCAACGGCCGTCAAGGTGAGAGTGCCGCCGCAGGCGCCTGACCAATAAAGCAGCCGCTTTTTCCCGGTCATCGCCACGGGCATTTCATCATTGGGATTGTCAAAGCCGCCGGGCAAGACATCTTCCCAAGCCGCAATGGAAGCATTCAGGAAGATGGCTGCCCAGATGAAGAAGGTGGTGGAGAGAAAAGCCGCTGATGTGAAGTGAGAAATCATGAGCGCCAGAGCGGCGCTTATTCCCAAGCCACTGACGATGACAATCAGCAAATTTTTCATCAATAGCGTTCCCTAATCGGTTTTGCCGGTGGGGCGGCCGCCCCGGCATTCAGACCCGGATGGCGGCGGCGAACCCGGCCAGAAAGTCGCCCAGCAGTTTCTTGGTCGCATCATCCTGAATTTCGCCGTCCGGGCCGATCAGCTGGTGCGCGCGTGAAACCAGCAGCCGCCCGCCCGCCCAGTGTTTCATGCCCAGCGTTCGCAGCACGGGCAGCCAGGCATTCTGCGCCATGATGGTGCCAAAGCCGCCCGGCGAAGCGCCGATCACCGCCACCGGACGGTTGGCGAACAGTTTGCCGCCCGCCGCAGCCGGACGGGACAGCCAGTCGATGCCGTTCTTGAACACGCCGGGAATGCCGTTGTTGTATTCCGGGGTGGCGAACAGCAGGCCGTCGCTGGCCTGAATGCGGGCGCATAGCGCCGCCACGGCTTCGGGTTGTCCCTGCTGTTCTTCCAGGTCGCCGTCATACAGCGGGATGCCATGCAGGGTGGCGATTTCCAGCGTGATGCCCGGCAGCGCCAGCGTCTGCGCGGCGCGCAGCAGGGCGGTGTTGAAGGATTGGCGGCGCAGGCTGCCGGAGATGGCGAGGATTTTGACGGGCGGGTTCATGGCGGGTGTCCTTGTCCGGGGATGGTCGTCTTAGTGTAGAGGAATCGTTGGGGAAAGCTCGGCCTTGGCTGTTGTCGTTTGCCCCCCTACCAATAATTCTCCACCGCAATATTCCCCACCCCCTTCCGGTTCATGGTCAGCCCCCGCGCCATCAACGCCTGCCGCGTGTCCTCCACCATCGCCGGATTGCCGCAGAGCATGATGTGCGAACGGTCCGGCCGCAGGCTGAGCGCCGCCGCCTGTTCCAGCCCGCCATCGGCCACCAGCGCCGGAAAACGCTGATGCAGCGCCGCCTCCGGGTCACGGGTAATGATCGGTAAAAACCGGAATTCCGCGCCATTTTCGCCGAACGTGGCGGCAATATCCGTGATCTCCGGTTTATAGGCCAGTTCGTCCGCCGTGCGCACGCTGTAGGCCAGCACGATGCGCCGGTACTGCTTCCATACGTCGAAGTCCTGCAGGATCGACAGGAACGGTGCCAGGCCGGTGCCGGTGGCCAGCAGCCACAGGTCGCGCGGGGCGGGTTGCTGGAAGCGGGCCAGCGTCAGGAAGCCGTAGGGAATCTTTTCGAGCAGCAGCGTGTCGCCGGGCTGCAGGTGTTGCAGGCGCGAGGTGAACGCGCCGTCCGGCACCACGATGGAGAAGAATTCGAGGGTGTCGGCAAAGGGCGAGGACACGATCGAGTAGGCGCGGAAGACATCGGCTGCCGGGGTGTCGAGGCCGATGCGCGCGAACTGTCCGGCGGTGAAGCGGTAGCCGGGCGGGCGGGTGAGGGTGAAGCTGAACAGCTTCGGGGTCCAGCGCCGCACCGAGAGCACGGTTTCGCGGGTGTATTTGGGTTCGGCCATGAGGCGCACCGGAGGTTAAGCGTGTGCCGCAAGCATACTCCCGTTTGACGGTCGGTGCTGTGTGACAGACCGCCAAGCCGCCGGGTCAATGTTGTTGGGAGAGGGAAAAGCCCTTTCCGCGATTAACGGCGACATAGCCTTCAAGAGTGGGTGTTAATGGGTGTAGTATTGGTTGCATGCTACGTACAGACACTCTCCGGATCACCCCTGAGATCCTGAGCCTGATTGCCCGGATCGACGAATTCAAAGGCGCATGGCGGGCCTTGGGAACGCTCGCGCCCGAGCGCCTTTCGGCGCTGCGACGGGTGGCGACCATCGAAAGCATCGGATCAAGCACCCGCATTGAGGGCAGCAAGCTGACTGACCGCGAGGTCGAGCGCTTGCTGTCCAATCTGGCCATCCAGTCCTTCGACACCCGCGACGAGCAGGAAGTGGCGGGTTACGCCGAACTGATGGACCTGGTGTTCAGCTCGTGGCAGGACATCCCGTTCAACGAAAACCACATCCAGCAACTGCACCAGATACTGTTGCGCCATAGCGAAAAGGATGTGCGTCACCGGGGGCGGTACAAGACAAACTCGAACAGCGTCGCCGCCTTCGATGAAAGTGGTGCGCAGATTGGCATCGTTTTCGAGACCGCCACGCCGTTTGACACACCACGGCTGATGGCCGAATTGGCGGCGTGGGTGAATGAGGAGCGGGAGAAGGGGTATCTGCACCCTTTGTTGATCATCGCGATCTTCGTAGTGGTGTTTCTGGAGATTCACCCCTTTCAGGATGGCAACGGCCGCTTGAGCCGGGTGCTGACAACCCTGCTGCTGATTCAGGCCGGTTATGCCTATGTGCCGTACAGCTCGTTGGAGAGTGTGATCGAGCTGAACAAGGAAGCCTATTACCTGGCCCTGCGACAGACCCAAGGCACCATCCGCACGGAGGCTCCCGATTGGCAGCCCTGGCTGATGTTCTTCTTACGCTCGCTGGCCGAGCAGGTGCGGCGTCTGGAGAAGAAGGTTGAGCGTGAAAGGATTGTGCTGGCTGCGCTGCCCGAGCTGTCATTGCAAATTGTGGAATTCGCCCGGGAGCACGGGCGCGTTACGATGATGGATGCCATCAAGCTGACCGGGGCCAGCCGCAATACGCTGAAGCAGCATTTCCGCGACCTGACCGCGCGTAATCATCTGGAGCAGTATGGCAGTGGACGCGGGGTTTGGTATGGGTTGAAGTGAGGGGGGAAATGTTGCTCTGAGCGTCTTTATCTCTCTATTCTGCTCTGACCCTCTTTTCCCTCTTTTCCGATTCGGCGGCTGATCTGACTTGGACTGAAGGGGCGGTATATCGTGCTTGACTCCTTCCGCCTTCCCCCGTCATCACATCGCGTAGTGTGCATTGGAAATGCACCGATGGTAGTGCTGGGAAGGGGGATTGTGGTGCATCCATTGCACCTTACTTGGGCTTCAAGGGCGCTTGGGCTTCGCTGTACGGATATAGCCAGCTTTGTCATGAATTTCTAGACCTTTGGCTGTAATGACATATTTTGCGCCAAAGCGATCGCCTACCTTGGAGTATTCACTCCCTATGCGCTTTAATCGGTAACGGCTACCGCTGCCGTCACCATTGCGTCGCAATACAAAGTATTTTTCCCCCTCTTTCTCGATGACAAGAGTCGAATCTCCATATTGTGGAGAACCAAGATCGTCATACCAAATTCCTACAGTAGAGTGCTTATTTTGTGCGTAAGCACTCAGCGACAAGCTGGAAATTAGGCAGCAAGAAAGTATGATTTTTTTCATATTATTCCCAATTGACGTCTAACGTTGATTTCAAAAAGTGTTCACTCTTCTTCGTTCCAAATTAACCACTTGCAACGCATTGAAGCATTGCTTGGCGAACCAAATCTACGGGCTGGAATGCTTGGAAACTAGCAGCATGGAACACCCCAGTCAACCTACACACCTTGAAGCCTGTATTCCCCCTGTCAGCTAGACAGGCCATCCAAAACAGAGATCACATTCAGTAAAAATGGCGCACATCGTGCGCCCTACGGCCCCAAAATCATCTGAGCCTAAACCGCCACCCCCTCATTCAACCTCGACTGGAAATCATGCGTCCAGCTCACCGCAAACGGCTCCGCCCCATCCAGCCCCAGCGCATGCAGCCGTTGCGCCATCGGCTGCGCATGGTCCGGCACGCTCAGTTTCAGCGTACCGGGCAACGCCATCTTCGCCGCGCCGCGCACGTTGACCGTGGCGCGCAGCATCGTCCCTTCCCGTAACGACAACAGTGTCAGACTCAGCGGCGCGGTGGGGAAGGACGGCCCCATCCGCCCGGTCAGCTGCATCAGCGTGCCGCCTTCCGGCGTCTTCACCGCACAGTCGAAGTGACGGCCGTGCAGCGTGAACGGAATCTCGGTGACGAACTTGGGATAACCCCAGATCTCGCGCCCGGCGGCGTTGGCGGCGGCCGTGGTCACCGGCAGGTCGAGGATGTGGAAGGCGACACGGCGTTCCTCCGGCTGACGCAAGGTGGCCAGCAGGTCGCGCCAGCCGCCCAGCGGCAGCGTTTCGCCGGTGCGGGTGACGGCGGCGGCCAGGCCGACTTCGTTGTACACGCCCACCGAGGTGTCGCGGTACTCGAAGCAGGCCAGCGCCACCAGCGCCTTGCCGCCGACGGTCAGCGCCGGAGTCAGGCCGGTGCCTTTCAGCACGGCCTCCACCTTGGCTTTATCCACCAGGAAGAAGGCGTTCAGCGTCGAGGTGTCGTAATAGAGAATCGGCAGCTCCACCGCGCCCTGCGAGGTTTGCACGCGCTGGCGCGGCACCTGGAAGAAGGGGGCGTTACGCAGCAGGATGGAGATCGGGGTGCGGGCGTTCATGGTCAGGCTCCGGTGAAGGCGCGTCCGGCGCGCCGGGCAATACGGTCGAGGAGTCCGGCTTGCTGGTCTTCAATGACCGCCAGCCGGTTGATCTGGTTCGTGCCTTCAAAAATGCGGGTGAGGCGGCAGTCGCGGAAGGTGCGCTCCAGCCGGTTGTCGTGCAGCAGGGCGGCGGAACCCAGCAGGTCCATCGCGGTTTCAATGACGACCTGGGCGCGGTCGGTCGCCTGGAATTTGCAGAGCGCGGCTCCGTCCTGGCGCGGCGTCCAGCCCTTGGCGTGCTGCCACACCAGGGCGCGGATGGCTCCGGTTTCGGCTTGAAGATCGGCAATGACGGCCTGAACTTGCTGGTAGTGGATCAGCGGTTTTCCGGCCAGGGTTTGCGCGCAGGCCCAGGCGGTGGCGATATCCACGGCCTGCTGCGCGAAACCGACCGCCATCGCCGCCACCGGCAGCCGTGACAGGTTGAGGGTGGCGCGCGCCAGTCCCCAGCCGTTGCGCAGACCGCCGACGACGCGGTTGTCGGGCACGAAGCAGTCGTCGAATTCCAGTTCCGCCGCGCCGGAAGCGCGCATGCCCATCTTCAGTTCGCAGCGGGCGACGCGGAAGCCGGGCGTGGCGGTATCGACCAGGAAGCAGGTCCAGCTGTCATAGCCTTCGCCGTCCAGCGCGGCAAACACCGCCACGTAACGCGCCACGTCGCCGCCGCTGATGAACACTTTCCGCCCGCGCAGCGACCAGCCGCCGGGAACGCGCCGCGCCTTGACTCCGGCCTTCTGGTGCAACGCGCCGTGGCCTTCCTCGGCATCCGATCCGGCAGCGGGTTCGGTGATGGCGAAGGCGAAGATTTGAGGATTTCCAGCCTGCGTGGCGCGGAAAGCGGGCAGCACCACTTCGCGCAGAATGGTCAGGTCGCCGGAGAGCAGCAGCGGGCACAGGCCGAGGTTGTGCGCGGAGAGCAGCAGCATCAGGCCGCCGTCGACGCGGGCCAGTTCCTCGACGCGGATGGCCTGTTGCAGCGCCAGCGAGTGTCGGAACTGGAAGGGCGATGCGCCGCCGATCGGGGCGGGCAGCAGGTCGGTGAGCAGCCCGGCCTTGCCGGCCTGGGCCAGCAGTTGCCGCAGTTCGGCCCCGGCGTGGTGGCCTTCGCGCTGTTCGCGGTCGGTGGCGTTGGCCAGCGGCAGGCAGTGTTGCAGGGCGAATTGGCGCACGCGGCGGCGCAGGCGGCCGAGTGTGGCGGGCAGGCGGTCGGTTTCCACCTCCCACGGGTCGCGGGCGCCATAGGCGGCGACGGCGCGCAGCAGCGGTCCCCGGCGCAGGGCGGCGAAGGGTGACAACGCATGCCGGGGGGACAGGTAGCCGGGCAGATGGTCCTGTCCGGCGGCTTCGGCTTCGGGCAAGGCGGCGTGGTCGCTGGCCAGCCCGGCGGCCACCAGCGCCAGTTCTGGCGGCGAGCCGCCCAGCAGCCGCAGCGCGTTGACGGCGCGCAGCCGGTGTTCGATGCCGGTGTCGCGCATGTAGCCGATGCCGCCGTGCACCTGCATGGCGGCGTTGGCGGCGCGGGTCAGCAGCGGGATGGCTTCGCGGCGCAGCGCCAGCGCGCCTTCGGCGGACAGGGCGTGCCCGGCGGCGTCGCGCAGCAGCGCATCGACGGTCTGGCAGGGGGTGTCGAGGTCGGCGAGCAGCAGCGCGACGCTGTCATGCTGTTCGATGGTGCGCGCACCCTGCACCCGGATTTCGGCATAGCGGTGGGCCAGCGCCGCGGCCGCTTCCACCGCACCGCGCGCCATCGCCGTTTGCGCCAGTTGTTGGGCGGCGAACAGGGTGTTTAGCTGGTCGAGCGTCAGCGGGCCGCGTGACGCGGGCTTGGCGACCGGAGTCCAGCGCAGCGCGTTGCAGCCGTCGGGGCCATGCGGGAATTCGTCGCGCTCCACGGTGATGGCCGCCAGCGCGTGCAGTTCCAGTTGCAGGGCGCGGCCGCGATAACGCAGCGCCGCCAGCCGCGTGACGACCGGCGCGGCCACGGTCACGCGCGGACTGTCGCCATGGACATCGGCCAGCAGTTCGTCATCGCGCCGGTGCAGGGGGCGTCCGGCCAACAGGCGGCCGAGGGCGCTGCGGCCGATACCATGCGCGCCGTCCAGGCAGAAAACGGTGTCGTGGTCGCTGTCCAGCCCGGCGAAGCGCGCGGCCAGCGCGGCCAGCGCCACGCCGTGCAGGTGCCAGGCGGCGGAGACATTGGCCAGCGCCAGTTGCCGCAGCGCCATCAGCGTGAAGCCGGGCGCTTCGCCGCGACCGCATTCGCTCCACAGCCCGTAGCCCTGCTCGCTGTTGTCGAGCAGCCCGGCGGCGTCGGCGGCGGCGGTGATGGCGCGGAAGTCGTCGGCGGTCAGCGCCTGTTCGGGGCGCGGCGCGCGCGTCAGGATTTCCTGCGCGGCGAAAGCCGATATACCGCCCAGCAGGGCGTCCAGTTCTTCCGCCAGCAGGGTGGAGGGCAGGGCTTGCGGCAGCATGAGGACATCTCCACGGTGGCGGGGTTTACCGGGAGATTAGGGGTAACTGGTACGATAGTACTTGATGAGGATCAGTTTTCAGGCAATGGCGGCGGCAGGGAATTGATCGTTCCGGCCAGTCAGTCCAGAACCGGGGCGGCGGCGTTGTTGAAGGCGGTGATGTTGGCGACCTGGAAGGTGCCTTGCAGCGAGCGCAGTTCCGCCTCGTGCAGCGCCGCCAATCGCGCCAGGATGGCTTCGCCCTTGGGCAGCAGGTGCACTTCCATCTGGCGGCGGTCGGTCTGGCTCTTGCGCCGTTCCACCAGCCCGGCCGTTTCGCAGCGGCCCAGCAGCGCCACCGCGCCGTGCGGCTTGACCTGCAGGCGTTCGGCCAGCTCGCCCACCGTGGCCCAGTCGCGGCCGGGGAAGCCGCGCACATGCAGCATCAGCTGGTATTGCAGCGGCGTGATGCCCTCGCGGTCGGCGGCCACTTCGCTGAAATGCAGGAATCGGCGCAGCTGGTAGCGGAATTCCGACAGCGCCTCGTACTGCTTTTTGTTCAGCCCGTCGGAAGCCGGGGGTAGGGCGGCCATGCCGTTCTCCTGATATTTGTCATGTTGTGATATATTTGTCCGCCCTCATTATAGGCTGCAACGGCGCAGCCACGGTAAGGTTCCATGACAACGGGTTTGGGGCGGCTTCGGGCATTCATACCGCAACCGCTGCACGCGGGCAACCGCGAAATCTGGACGGCCTGCCTGGGCGTGGTGCTCAGCCTGGCGGTCACGGAGGCGGTCTGCCGCCATCTGCCCGGCGGCGGTCCGGCGCTGGTGGCGTCGATGGGCGCGTCGGCGCTGCTGGCCTTCGCGTTGCCTTCCACCCCGCTGGCGCAGCCCTGGGCGATGATCGGCGGCAATGTGATTTCAGCGCTGGTCGGGCTGGGCTGCGCTGTCGTCTTCCCGCATACCGGGCTGGCGGCGGGCATGGCGGTGGCGCTGTCGATCGCCGCCATGTTCCTGCTGCGTTGCCTGCATCCGCCGGGCGGCGCGCTGGCCCTGGCGATGGTGCTGGCTCCCGCCGCCGATCACGGGCCGGGCTTCATCTTCGGGCCGGTGCTGGCCAACGCGCTGCTGCTGACGCTGCTGGCCGACGCCTTCAACCGCCGGCTGCGGCGCGGACGCTTCCAGCCGCATGCGCCCGCGCCGGTCGCGCATCATACCGCCGACCCGCTGCCCGGCGAGCGCGTCGGTTTCAGCGCCGAGGATCTGGACCGGGCGCTGGATGAACACGGCGAGTTGCTGGACATCCGCCGCGAGGACCTGCTGGACGTGTTCCGCAGCGCCGAATGGCATGCCTATCACCGCCGCTTCGGGCAGGTGCGCTGCCTGGACATCATGGCGCGCGACGTGGTGCGCGTGCAGGAACAGGCGCCGCTGACCGAAGTCTGGGCGCTGCTGGCGCGGCACAAGGTCAAGGCGCTGCCGGTGGTGGATGCCGAGAACCGCCTGCGCGGCATCGTCACCGCCCACGACATCCTGCTGGGACGGCAAGGCCACGCCTTTGCGCCCGGCCTGCCGGCGCGCCAAGGCCGCGAGCCGGTCCGCGAGGTGATGACCGCCGACGTGCGCGCCGTCACGCCCGCGCAATCCATTGCCGATCTGGCCGGACTGTTCAGCGACGGCGGCCTGCACCACCTGCCGGTGATCGACGGCGAACGTCGTGTCGTCGGCATGATCAGCCAGTCCGATCTGGTGGCGGCGCTGTTCAAGGTCCGCCTCTGACCTTCCGGCCTGCCGCGCCCCCGTCATCCGGCGAGTATCCGACTGCCATGCTCGGATATATGCTGGTTCCATCCTCCTCCGGTTCCGGCCTGAAGTCCGCCGGAACCGCTTTTTATTCCTGGGTGCCGCCATGCAAGTAATCGACCGCAACAAGGCGATGGCCATCCCGCCCCTGTTCCGGCTGGGGTTCCGTCCCTTCTTCCTGGGCGCGGCGCTGCTGGCGCTGTTCGCAATTCCCCTGTGGCTGGCCGCCTGGCACGGCCTGCTGTCCGGCTGGCAACCGGCGGGCGGCTGGCTGGCCTGGCACCGCCACGAAATGCTGTTCGGCTTCGGGCTGGCGGTGGTGGCCGGTTTCCTGTTGACGGCGGTGCAGAACTGGACCGGGCAGCCCGGCCTCAGCGGCAAGCCGGTGGCGGTGCTGGCCGGGGTGTGGCTGGCGGGCCGCATCGCCTGGCTGGCGGATGCGCCGTTGCCGCTGCTGATTCCGCTGGAGCTGGCCTTTCCGCTGCTGGCCGCCGTGGCGATGGGCAGGCAATTGTGGCGGGTGCGGCAAAAGCGCAATTACCCGATTGTGGGCGTGCTGACGCTGCTGGCGGCGGTGGACGCCGAGGTTCTGGCCGGTCTGGCCCGGGGGGACGACAGCCTGCAACGGCAGGGCGTCTGGGCCGGGCTGTGGCTGGTGGCCGCGATGATCACCATCATCGGCGGCCGTGTGATTCCGTTCTTCACCCGGCGCGGCCTGCGTCGGCCCGGCGATCCCCTCCCGATGGTCCGGGTCGATCAGGCGCTGCTGGGGGGAACGGTCCTGATCGCGGTGCTGCAGGCGGCCGGTCCCGGCCTGTCGCCGCACCCGGCGCTGGCCGCGTTGTTCGCGGCCCTGGGCGCGGGTCATGTCTGGCGGTTGGCGCGCTGGTTTGACCGCGACGTGCGCACCGTGCCGCTGCTGTGGTCGCTGCATCTGGCCTATGCCTGGCTGCCGGTGGCCTGTTTCGGGCTGGCGGGCTGGCATCTGGGGCTGTTTGCCTCGCCCAGTCCGTCGCTGCATGCGCTGACGGTGGGTGGCATGGGCGGGCTGATCCTGGCGATGATGGCGCGGGTGACGCTGGGGCATACCGGCCGCGACCTGGCGCCGCCGTCGGGCATGGCGCTGGGCTTCGGCTTGCTGCACGCCGGGGCGCTGGCGCGGGTGGGGGTTGCGCCGCTGTGGCCGCTGACCGGGTTATGCGTGGCGGCGGCCTGCTGGGCGCTGGCCTTCGGGATTTTTGTGTGGCGGTACGGGCCGATGCTGGCGAGGGCGCGGGTGGACGGGCATCCGGGGTAGGGGTGTCTTCGGGCCAAAAGCACGCAACCTCATTAAACCCGGGATGTAAGTTGGTCGGCTGTCGCTGGCCGGACGATAATCCGTGTTGACGGGAATTCCCGCCTTGGCTAAGCTTGCGCCCAATACACCCGCCAAGCCTAGATTCACTTCGGTGAAGCTGCTCAAATCGTGCGGGTTTTTTATTACCCGCCGTTCACACTGGTGCCCGGAACCCAAGAGGTTGCTTCACAAAGCAGCCCCTGCCGCTTACAGGATGTAGGCATGCGCCGCTTCGACAAACCCGCACTTTCCGTCCCCGAGCAACTGGAGCTCCTCAAGTCCCGTGGACTGACCATCCTCAACGAAGACCGCGCCCGTCAGTTCCTGGAAGTCGTCACCCTGTTCCGGCTCAGTCCCTATATGCGGCCCTTTCAAGTGCCGAGCGACTCTGAACACCACTTCCGCCCCGACAGCACCTTGCGCGAAATCGTCAACATCTATCGTTTTGACGGAGCCATGCGCCATCTGGTCATGGATGCCATTGAACGGGTAGAGGTCGCCATGCGAGCCTGCATCAGCAATCACATGGCAACGGCTTATGGCGCACACTGGTATCTGGATTCGGCCAATTTCAAAACCGGCTATGCCCATGCCCGCCTGCTGGAAGACCTGACCAGACAACTTAACGATGAACAAAAGCAGTTCACCAAAGAGCAGGACAGAATCAACCTCAGCCGTGCCGATGCCACACTCAAAGCCAAGCGGATTGAAAGCCGCAAACGCGACAATTACCCCCGCTATTATGGCGCTACCTATGATGACCCGGCGCTGCCGCCGAGTTGGGCCATGCTGGAAATGCTGAGTCTGGGGCAATTATCCCAACTGTACAAAGGCATAGCCCGTGATGCCGACCGCAAGGCGATTGCCCGCCGGGTCGAGTTGCCGCAAGACGTACTGGAGTCCTGGCTGCACACCCTGACCTTTGTCCGGAATATTTGCGCCCACCATGCCCGGCTTTGGAACCGGGAGTTGGCGGTTCCACCCCGACTGCCTGCTGGACAGGCATGGATAATTCCCAAGGCCGCAGGCCGACCAGCCCCAGAGCGTAGGTTGTTTGTTGTATTGTCGATGCTGATTTATCTGATGCAGCGCGTTAGTCCTGAAAGTGGTTGGCGGGGTAGGTTGCTGAAAGAGCTCGTGAATGTGCCAATAACGTTACTTATTGCCATGGGCTTTCCCGAAAAATGGGATGACATGGTGCTATGGCGCGATTAACCGGATTGATCCACTGCCATTCCCCCCGATTCATGCTAAAACAGGGCGCATCTCCCACCCCTCAAAGGACGCCCTCATGAAAACCCGCGCCGCCGTCGCCTGGAAAGCCGGACAACCCCTCACCATTGAAGAAGTCGATCTGGCCGGCCCGCGCGCCGGCGAAGTGCTGGTTGAAGTGAAAGCCACCGGCATCTGCCACACCGATTACTACACCCTGTCCGGCGCCGATCCCGAGGGCGCGTTCCCGGCCATCCTCGGTCACGAAGGCGCGGGCGTGGTGCTGGAAGTGGGCGCGGGCGTCACCACGCTGAAGCCGGGCGACCACGTGATTCCGCTGTACACCCCGGAATGCCGCCAGTGCAAATTCTGCCTGTCGCGCAAGACCAACCTCTGCCAGGCCATCCGCAGCACGCAGGGCCGCGGCCTGATGCCGGATGGCACCTCGCGCTTCTCGCTGAACGGCGAGCCGCTGCTGCACTATATGGGCACGTCCACCTTCTCCAACCACATCGTGGTGCCGGAAATCGCCCTCGCCAAGATCCGCGAGGACGCCCCCTTCGACAAGGTCTGCTACATCGGCTGCGGCGTCACCACCGGCGTCGGCGCGGTGGTGTTCACCGCCAAGGTGGAAGCGGGCGCGAACGTGGTGGTGTTCGGGCTGGGCGGCATCGGCCTGAACGTCATCCAGGGCGCGAAGATGGTGGGCGCGGACAAGATCATCGGCGTCGACATCAACCCGGCGCGGCAGGAACTGGCCCGCCAGTTCGGCATGACCCACTTCATCAACCCCAACGAAGTCGAGAACGTGGTCGACACCATCATCCAGCTCACCGACGGCGGCACCGATTACAGCTTCGAGTGCATCGGCAACACCAAGGTGATGCGGCAGGCGCTGGAGTGCTGCCACAAGGGCTGGGGTCAGTCGATCATCATCGGCGTGGCGGAAGCGGGCGCGGAAATTTCGACGCGGCCGTTCCAGCTGGTCACCGGCCGGGTGTGGAAGGGTTCCGCCTTTGGCGGCGCGCGCGGCCGCACCGATGTGCCGAAGATCGTCGACTGGTACATGGACGGCAAACTGAACATCGACAGCCTGATCACCCACAAGCTGCGGCTGGACCAGATCAACGAAGGCTTCGACCTGATGAAGCGCGGCGAGTCGATCCGCTCGGTGGTGATCTTCTGATGTCCGGCCTGCAATTGTTGAGCGAGCACCGCTGTTTCGGCGGGTTTCAGCGCTTTTACCGGCACGATAGCCGCGAGATCGGCCTGCCGATGCAGTTCGCCGTCTACCTGCCGCCGCAGGCGGAGCAGGGGGCGGTGCCGGTGCTGGTCTATCTGGCCGGGCTGACCTGCACCGAGGAAACCGCGACGATCAAGGCCGGGGCGCAGCAGTGGGCGGCGCAACACGGGCTGGCGCTGGTGATGCCGGACACCAGTCCGCGCGGCGCGAATTTGCCCGGCGACAGCGACAGCTGGGATTTCGGCGTGGGGGCGGGCTTTTATGTGGATGCGACGGAACAGCCGTGGGCGGCGCATTACCGCATGGAAAGCTATGTGGTGCGCGAACTGCCGGAGTTGCTGAAGACGCTGCCGCTGGATGTTTCACGGATGGGCATTTGCGGCCACTCGATGGGCGGTCACGGCGCGTTGACGCTGGCGCTGAAATACCCGGGTGTGTTCCGTTCGGTGTCGGCCTTCGCGCCGATCGCCGCGCCGGGGCGCTGTCCGTGGGGGCAGAAGGCGTTTGCCGGGTATCTGGGGGAAGACAGGGAGGTGTGGAAGCGGCATGACGCCAGCGAGTTGATGGCGCAGGCGCGGAATCCTTTCCCCGAAGGCATCCTGATCGACCAGGGGCTGGCCGACAAATTCCTGGCGGAGCAGCTGTATCCGGAGGCGTTCGAAGCAGCTTGTGCGAAAGCCGGGCAGCCGCTGACGCTGCGGCGGCATGCCGGGTATGACCACGGTTATTACTTCATCCAGAGTTTCATGGCGGACCATGTGGTGCATCATGCGGGGGTTTTAAGCAAGTAAACGCTTTTGATTAATGACGTGAGCATTGATCGTTTTATGGCGGATTCCGTCAAGGAATGAAGCAGTCTAAGCATTAGCCTTCGTGTTGTTCAAAAACCCGCCTAAAATAATGATAGCGGTATAACGCCTTAATAAGCCCCCGGTTTGGACCCGCAAGGTTCGGCGGGGCTTATGGTGACCACCATGAAGCCCTCACGCCCGCTGGACATGAATGTCTCCGACATTCCCACCTTTGTTGTTGCACTCGCCATCGCGCATGCGCAGGAGCACGGGGTGCCGCCTGAGCGGCTGTTGTCCGGCACCGGGCTCAACCTGGACGACATCAAGAATGCCGGGATACTGATTTCGTTCCGGCAAGCGGCCACCATCATCCGGCGGATGGTCCGCGCCATTCCGGACGAGCCCGCCGGGCTGGCGGTCGGCGCCAAGGGAGCGCTGGGGTCCTTCGGCATCCTCGGCCTGGCCATGCTGTCCAGCATCAACATCCGCGAAGCAGTCGCCATCGGCCTGACCCATCACAAGGAGGCGGGCAGCCTGATGGACTTCTCGTCCGAACTGCGCGGCGATGAATTCGCCTTCATCCTGCACGAGCGTTTTCCCCAGCCCGAGTTGCTGCCCTTCCTGTGTGAAGAAGCGCTGTCCAGCATCATCAGCCTGCTGAGGCTGGCTCTGGGCGAGCAGGTCGCCCCGCGCCGGGTGGAATTCAGCTATGCGCCGCCGTCCTATGCCGAAGCCTGCGGGCGCTTCTTCCAGTGTCCGGTGCATTTTGGCCGCGCCGCCAACCGCATGGTGCTGGACGCCGCCCTGCTCGACATCCCGCTGACCACGTCCAGCCCGGCCATCCTGGCCTCCTCGCTCAAGGCCAGCGTGCAGGCGCTGCCCGTCGCCGAACCGATGCCGGATCTGGTCACTTCCGTCGAAAGCGTGTTGCGGGGCAACCTGCGTGAACGCCCGACCATGACGCGCGTCGCCGCTGAACTCAATATCACCGAGCGTACCTTGCGGCGCGGGCTGGAGGCGGCCGGTCAAAGCTTCAGCGGCATTCGTGACCGCCTGCTGGAGCGGCAGGCGCGCCTGCTGCTGGAGCAGCCCGGACAACCGATCGCCGCCATCGCCGTCGAACTGGGCTTCAGCGATGCGCGCGAATTCCGCCGGGCGTTCCATCGCTGGACCGGCGAGGCGCCTTCGCGGTTTCGCCAGGAATTGCCCCGCGCGGATAGCGAATAACGCGATTCAGCCCATTGCCTCCGGTGGGAATAACCGGGGCTGAATGTCCGGAAACCCCCGCCTTTTGTCCGTCCCCGCCCTCATTGGCCGGTTGTGCCTTTTGCTTAAATGCATGGTAGAGCTGATCGAGTCATTCGTGGCGGCCGGGAAGAATGCCGATGGGGGGTCAGCCCTGACGTTTATAACTACAAACTCTTCAGTGAGACTGAGTCATGACCATTCATAAAGATGTGCAGTACCAACATCACGCCGCCGGGCAGGCCGTCCGGTCGTCTTCCGGGAGGCGCGGCCTCAAGGGCGCGCTGGCCGCCACGGCCGCCCTCTGGCTTTCCTTCCATGCGCCCCAGGCTCTGGCCGACGACACCTGCGCCAAGCCCTTCGAACTGTCCAACAGCGGCCGCTACCTGGTCGATGCCTGTCAGAACCGTTTCAAGCTGAAGTCCGTGAACTGGTTCGGCGGCAGCGATACATCCGAGGCTCCGCTAGGTCTGAACAAGCAGTCGATAGCCCACATTGTCGGCCTGATCAAACAGATGGGCTTCAACAGCGTGCGCCTGCCTTTCTCGAACCAGGCCATCCATAACACTAATCCGGTCGACCCCACTTGGGTGAGCGCCAATCCTGAACTGATCGGCAAAACGCCGCTGCAAGTCTACGATACGGTCGTCAAAGGCCTGACCGACGCCGGTATCGTGGTCATCCTCAATAACCACACGACCAGTTCGGAATGGTGCTGCAACTACGATAAGAACGGCCTGTGGTGGGGGGGCAGCGGTTACTGGCAAAGCACCGAGCAATGGCAAGCCGACTGGGTCTTCATGACCAACCGCTACAAGAATAACGGGCTGGTGGCGGGCGCCGACTTGCGCAATGAAGTGCGCACCATGAAGGGCAATACCGAAATCACCCCCGAAAGCCCGACTTGGGGTAACCACGGGGGCAACGACTGGCGTCAGGCCGCCACTGACGCCGGTAACGCCGTAATCAAGGCCAACCCGAAAATGCTGGTGATCATTGAAGGTACGAACTGGGCCGGTGTGCCCATGCTCGGCGGTTATCGGCCGCTGCTGAGCCCGGCCTATGACACCCCCGTCGTTTTGCAAAAGCCCGATAAGCTGATGTATGCCGCGCACAATTATTACTATATCGGCCCGGAAGCCACCGGCGGCGGCGGTGTTGTCGACAGCGGCAAGGCGACCTATTCCTCCATGGATAAGGCAACGCTCTACGATAATCTCAACAAGGGTTTCGGCTTTGTCGCCAACCCCAACCGCACGTATACCGCGCCGGTGTGGGTCAGCGAATTCGGCATCGGTTTTGACAATTCGTCGACTGCGGACAGAACCTGGCTTGCCAACCTGACCCAATACCTGATCGACTACGATCTGGATTTTGCTTACTGGGCCTTGAACGGCACCCAGACCAACAATGTGGAAGGTTTCGGCCTGCTGACCGAGGATTGGAGCGCGCCGCGTAACGACTGGCGTAAACCCTATATTGATGCTTTGGTCAATGCACCGGGTAAAACCGGCAAGATTGCCGACACCGAGCGTTTCACTGCGCCTGACTATGGTAACGGCGATGAAAACCAGTCCGCTTCCTTGGGGGATTGGGCCAATGGCGTCAACAAGGCAACCTGCCCGGACGGCTACCACATGGCTGGCGCTGCCCGTTATGACCGTACCTGGTCCAACGGTCGCTTCCGCATCCTCTGCAGCAACCAGAATTTTGGCAATCTGTGGTCTGCCGGTGATGCCACCGCCACTTTCGGCGTCTACGAAAATACATGGTATCGCGGCTATGACTGGGCCTCCGGCTACACCAAGTACGAATGTCCGCAGGGCTATTACGCGGCTGGCATGGGCAAGTTGTGGTGGGGCAGTTCACATGTGATGTGCGCCAAGGCCAATCGCCCGCTTGGCAACAACTGCCGCACGGTCTGGTTCAATGGCGGCAGCAATCGCGGCTCGGAAAAAGGCGGCAACTGGGCTACGGGTGCTTACAAGGGGCAGGTGGGCAGAACGGAATATGTAGCGGGCTTTGCTCAGTACAACGGCATGGCGGCGGCCCTGCTGGCGTGTAGCGATCCGGCTGATTCGCCATCTGCTCCCACGTTGGGCACCGATACACCCAGCGTGAAGCAGGGGGCGGACATCAACTTCAACTATGCGGTTCCGGCCAACAAGCGGGCCGACAAGAACTGGATCGGCATCTACAAGCCGGGCCAGACGCCGGGCAATACCGGTTCCATTACCTGGCAGTACACGGCCGCCCCGGTTGGCGATATCAATTTCTCCACCGCCAACCTGAGCCCCGGCACCTACGTGGCGCAGTTCCTCTACAACGACGGCTACTCGGTACTGGCTGCGCCGGTGACGTTCACGGTGCAGTAAGGGCCAAAGCTACATCCCCTTGGGGCATGACATCATGCCCCTTTTTTTGGGGGATAGAGCCACCACGAAGACGTTGACGGTTCTACCGGCATATCCACGACAGGGAATTTGAACCCTGCCCCGCGTAGCACCAACACCCCGAACCAACCCCACCCCGACAAAAATTCCGGGCATAAACACCGATCGCACCGCCCTACCGTCCCGGTAGCAGCCCCCGGCTGCGCGCGACGCGGAGCATGGCGCGATAAACAGGGCGTCAAAGCGGCATGGACTCACAGAACATCTTTCCCGACAGTCGACTCCGGGCCGCGCTGGGGCTGATCCTGCTCCTCGTTTCCGGCCACGCCGGGGCGGACAGCGGAACTGACTCGCTGCGCCTGCTGCGGGAACAACAGCAACAGCTGGATCAGATGCGCCGTCAGGAGCAGGCCCGGCCGAGCGGCGCGGCCGATATTGCAAGCCCTGTCCCGGCCAGCCCGCTGAATTTGCCGACCGCGCAGTGCCTGGATGTCAAAACCTTGCGCTGGGAAGGCAATGCACCGCTCGCCGAAACCGTGCGCAAGCATCTGGCGCAGCAATACACCCCGCGCTGCCTGGATGAGGCCGCCCTGAGCGCGTTACTGCGGGACGCCAATCTGGCGCTGCTGCGCGCGGGCTATGTCACCAGTCGTGTCCTGCTGCCCGACAACGCTTTTCAGGAGGGCGTACTGCGTTTGAGTCTGGTGACAGGCCGTATTGCCGAGATCAAGGCCGACGGATTGAAGCCGCGGGAATGGTCAGCCGCCTTTCCGGGCCTGCGTGACGGGGCCTTCCGGCTGCCCGACCTGGAGCAGGGACTGGATCAACTGAACCGGCTGGCGTCGAACCGGGTGCAGGCCGAACTGCGGCCGGGCGTCAGGCTGGGCGAAAGCGGGTTATGGCTGAGCAACCGCCCCGCATCGCGCTGGCATGGCCTGGCCGGTCTGGACAACAGCGGCAGCCCGGATACCGGCAGGGCCGTGGCCATCGTCGGCCTCGCCCGGGACAACCTGCTGGGCAGCGGCGACTACTGGAATCTGGCGCTGCGCCGCAGCTTTTCCGGTGATGACAGCGCCTGGAGCCAGGGGCTCAGCCTATATGCCAGCCAGCCCTTCGGCTACTGGACCGGCAGCGCCAGTCTGGCGCTTGCACAAAGCCAAACCCCGCTGGTTCTGCCCGGCGTCACCCTGCACAGCCGCACCGTCACCACCATGCCCGGCGTGCGTCTGGAACGGGTGCTGCACCGGGATGCCCATGCGATCTGGAGCGCGCAAGCCGGTATCGCCCGCCGCAAAACCGACAGTCGCCTTGATGATGAACGGCTGGACATCAGCAGCCCGACGCACAGCAGTGTGGAGCTGGCCCTGCAATACGACGGGTTGTCGCCCCTGCCGTGGAGCGCGCGTCTGAGCCGGACGCAGGGGGTGCGCTGGTTTGGCGCGGATCACGATACCGATGAAACGGCCGCCGCCGGACTGCCGCGCGCCCAGTTTGAGAAGTGGCGGCTCGACCTGCATGCGCGTTACCGCGCAGGCAATTGGCTGTATCTCGCCGACGCGGCCGGGCAATACAGCCCGAACCGCTTGCCGGGCGCGGAGGAATTGATGATCGCCGACGCCGGCAGCGTGCGCGGCTTTCAGGATACCGGCGTGAGTGTCCGGCGCGGCTGGTATCTGCGCCAGACGCTGATGCATTTCTTCAGCCCGGCGCTGCAGCCCTATGCCGGGCTGGACGCCGGTCACGGGCTGACGCGGGAAGGTTCGGAGTGGCTGGGCAGTACAAGCGTGGGTTTGCTGGTCAGTCTCCGGAAACAGACACTGGACATCGCGTTCAGTCCGGGTTGGCGGCAGGGCGGTGCATTGCCCTCGCCGCAGTTGCAGGCGCGCTACAGCGCGTCATTTTAGTGTTGAGGCACATCATCCTATGGAGAACTCCATGACAATCACAAAACATGCGGGCATCAAAAGCCAAACCCCTCAAAGCCGCTTTTATGCGGTTGTTGTTGCCGGGCTTCTGATTCCGGCCTTCCCGCTCAGCGCGCTGGCGGCCGGCATCGCGGCGGTTTCGGGCAGCGGCACCACCGTTAACACCCAGAACGGGGTGCCGGTGGTTGCCATCGCCACGCCGTCAGCCGGCGGGCTGTCGCATAACCGTTACACCGACTTCAACGTCGGTGCGCAAGGCGCCGTGCTCAACAATGCGCTGACGGCAGGGACTTCGCAACTTGCCGGTCAGGTTGGGGCCAACGTCAACCTGCAAGGCAGGAATGCAAGTGTCATCCTGAACGAGGTGGTCAGCGCCAACCCATCACAATTGCTGGGCCAGCAGGAAGTGTTCGGTCAGCGTGCCGAGCTGGTATTGGCCAATCCCAACGGCATCAGCTGCAACGGCTGCGGCTTTATTAACGTCAGCCAGGCCACCCTGGCCGTGGCCACGCCGACCGTCGAAGGCGGCATACTGAAGTCGCTGCAAACCAGCAAGGTTGACGCCACGCTGCAAGTGGATGGCGTAGTGAGCGCCACCGGCACCGATATGCTGCGCCTGATCGCCCCCAGCGCCCGTATCGGCGGTAACGTCAAAGGCGGCCAGCAAGTGAGCATGGTGCTCGGCAACAACACCGTCGACGCCGCCAGCGGCCAGGTCACGGCCGGTACAGCGCTGGTCAACACCGACCGCCGTTATGACTCCACGCTGTTCGGCGCCATGCAGGCCGGTCGCATTTCCCTGCTGTCCACGGCTGCGGGCGTCGGCGTCAATCTCGACGCCGCCCAGCTCAACGCCACCGACATCGACCTCACCGCGGATCAACTCACGGTTCGCGGCAAGGTCAGCGACAGCACCGCCAAGGACTACCACTCCCACAGCAACTGGTGGAACTGGGGTCGCGCCGGTCGCGAGTACCTCGACATTGATGAAACCGACAAGCGCCAGAGCATGGCCCGCAGCCAGCTCAACGCCTGCGGCACGCTCAGCGTCAACGCCAACGACAGTCTGAATATCAACGCCGCCGACCTTAATGGCACGGACGTGACCCTGGCCGGCAAGAACGTGAACCTGAACACCCAGGCCACCACCGACAGTTACCGCTACTACTACCGCGACGCCATCAACTGGTGGAGCTATCAAAAGACCGAGTCGCGCGACACCACCACCCAGCACGGTGCGCGTATCAACGCCAGCGGCCAGTTGAACCTGGACGCGGTACAGAATGCCAGCCTGACCGGCGCCCAGCTTGTCAGCACGCAAGGCAATATCCGTTTCAATGTCGGCAATGACCTGTTGCTGAACGCGGCGGTCAATCGTGACCTGCGCTCGTATTACGAGAACGAGGCCAACAACACCATCATCAATAACAGCACCACCACCAACAATTATGACAACCGCTCCCTGCTCGCCAGCCGGGTGGATGCCAACAAGAATCTGGCGCTGGGTGCCGGTCAAGACCTGACGCTGAACGCCGCCCGGCTCAAGAGCGGCAGCGACAGCCTGCTGTCAGCCAGCGGGGCGCTGAAGGTCGACGCCCAGTCCTATCAAACCTCGCAAGCCGCCAGCGCGGTATATTCCAATACCGGCGGCTTGTTTGGCGGTTCCGACACCGGCAGCGGCGACAGCAAGACCCTGTATCAGGGTAGTGACCTGCAGGCGGGCGGCAAAGCCTATCTGACCGCCGACGGGGACGTGCGCGTGCGCGGCAGCCGCGTCAAGGCGGCCACCGGGGTGTACGCCTACAGCCGTACCGGCGGTATCGGCATCGACGTGGCCACGGGCCAGACCCTGGCCCAGACCAGCGGCTCCACCCAGACCGTCTTCGGCATTACCACCAGTTCCGGCAGCACCCAGACCCAGCAGCAGATCATCACCGGCAGTGATTTACACTCCGAGGCGGACATTCAACTGATCAGCGCCACCGACACCGCCATCATCGGCAGCCTGCTCAAAGCCGCCGGTGACATCGGCATCACGGCGGCCGGCGGCCTGACCATTGCCAACTCCACGGGGCAGGCCACCACCGCCACCACCGGCAGCGTGACCTCCGGCTATACAACCGGCGCGACCACTGATACCCAGGCTCAGGGCAGCGTGGGTATTCAAACCGTGACCACGACGGACACCACCGTCACGGGCGAGGTTACCGGCAGTAGTTTGCAGTCCGGCGGCAGCACCACGCTGAGCGCGGAGCAAACCGTAGCCATTACCGGTAGCAGCGTAGAGAGTGGCGGCACGACCAGCGTCAGCGGCGCCGATGTAACCATCGCTGCGGCAGCCAATACCTCGACTACTCAAAGCACGACCACGACCAGCAGTGGCGGACTCACCGGCATCGCCAGTACCGGCTCGGTGGGTGTCGGTGTGGAAGCCGGCGGCAGCACAACAACCGCCACCTCCAGCACCAGCACCGCCGTCACATCAACCGTAGAGGCCGATAGTATCACCGTATCCACCAGCGGCAACCTGACGCTGGAAGGTACGCAACTGAATGCGACGGGTGATGTCAACCTGAGTGCGGGCACGCTGACGGCTGATGTTGCCCAAACCCAGACCGCAAGCCAGAGCAGCACCACGGCGGGCAACGGCACTTTGGGCGTGAGCGTCAACACTTCGGCGACCGTTACAGTGGGTGCAACGGTTGCCGTGACCACCACCGACAGCAGCCAGTCCCAGACCACCCAGCAAGGGGCCGGCATCAGCGGCGATAATGTCACGGTGACGGTCGCCGGGGATACCAGCCTGACCGGCACCCAGATCCAGAGCCAGGGCGACACCCAACTGAGCAGCGGCGGCACCACCCTGATAGTTGCCGCCACCAACACCCAATCCAGCGCCAGCAGCACGGAAGGCGGCAGCGGTAGCGTTAGCGTCAGTGGTCAGCCCGGCATCAGCCCCTTGCTGCAACCCACGTTCACCGTCACCGATGTCAGTGTCGGCGGCAGCTATCAGACAGGTCAAAGCAGCAGCCTGGACACCCAGGCCGTCAACAGCACCATCACCAGTGGCGGCGACCTGCAAATCAGCACCGGGGGTGATCTGGTGGCCACCGGCACCGTCAGCGTTACCGGCGATGCCTCGCTCAGCGCCGGTGGTGATCTGGTGCTGGCGACTACCGCCGACACCACCTATACCCGGAGCGAAACCGAAGCCGCTTCGGCAACGGTCGGTGTCAGTCTCAATGGCGGCGATTTGCAGAGCCTGAGCGCCGATTTGGGCTTGCAAGCGACCAGTTACGACCAACGCTCCACCACGGTCAGCGGTGGAACCGTCAGCGCGGGCGGAACGCTGAATTTCAGCGGCGGCGGCGATACGACCCTGAATGCGACCCAGGTACAGGCGGAGGCGCTGACACTGAGCACCGGAGGTGAGATGGTGTTACAGGATGCCCAGTCCACGACAACGCTGAATACCAGTAGCACCGATGCCGAGCTGAACGTCATTGTTCCGCTTCAGGCCGATATCGGCCTCATGGCCGGGGCTGTCACGGCGATTGCCGGGAGTGGGGTTTCGGTGGAACTCAGCCAAAATGGTGACAGCACGCCCGTCACCGGTACGATCGTGATCCAGTAGTCCGGCTTGTCAAAGCGGCAGACTCACCAAAGATCCGGTGCTGCTGCCTCAGACAGGAACGCCCCGATTTCGGGGCGTTTTCAGTCAGTCGCGGTCGCGTAGCGGCTCAGCTTTCCGCCACCGCCCCGCCTGTCGTCAACCTCGGTCCCACCGGCCGGATGTTCCCCTTCATCACATCCTTCAGCACCGGCAGCATCTTGAAGCCGCCCACCGTCAGCGCCGTCAGCACGCCGCCCATCATCGCGCCCACCACGCCGCAGGAGAGGATGTCCTGACCGGTCAGGTACAAACCGGGAATCTTCGTCTTCGGCGTCAGCCAGTTCTGGCTGAAACGTTGCGGGTCGTGGTCGATGCCGTACAGCTCGCCGCGGTCATAGGCGTTGAAGTATTCGGTGGACAGCGGCGTCGACACTTCGTAGTAATCAACCTTGCCGCGCAGCTGCGGCAGCTTTTCATACAAGGCTTCCATCAGCCGCTCGCCCATCGCATTCTTCAGCGCGTCGTAGTCCTCGCCGCGCTTGCCCCAGACGGTGTTCTTCCACGGCTCGAACCATTCGTACGGGGCCGGGGCCACGATCTCGATGGTGGAGGTGCCGGGATGACGGCGGGCGTAATCGGGGTCCTTCGCCGAGGGGAAGGAGATGTAGACCACCGGCATTGGCGCGTTCTTGTCGTTGAAGAAGCGCTGCAGGTCATGGTCGTAGTCGTTGCTGGGGTAGATCCAGAAGTTGGTCTTTGGCAGGCCCAGCTCCTCCGGCGTACCCTTCAGCCCGGCGTAGATGCCGAGGTGGGCGCAGCTCTGGGTGACCTTCTTCAGGTACTGGTCATACCCGGCCTTCTGCACCACCGGCTTCGGCAGAAGTTTCTCGAAGGTGTTCATCACCCCGGCGCAGGAGATGACGACCTTGGATTCGATGCGGGTGCCGTCGTCCATCAGCAGGCCGCGCGCCTTGCCGCCTTCGACAAGGATTTCCTTGACCTTGGCATAGGTGAAGACTTCGCCGCCCGCCGCCTGGATCTTGGGGATGATGGTGTCGGCGATCTTCCAGCTGCCGCCCACCGGATAGAAGCCGCCGAACATGTAGTGGCGGGCGATCATGGCGTGGATGATGAACGAGGAACGGCTGGGTGGCAGGCCGTTGTCGCCCCACTGGCCGGTCAGCACGGCGATCAGGTCGCGGTTCTGCGTCAATTCACTCAGCACTTCCAGGGTGGTGCGCTGGAAGGTCTTGGGCAGCAGCCGCGACAGCACCGGCTGCGCGAATTTCAGTTGCGTGGGGGAGAGCAGGCGGCCCATGGTGTGCAGACGCATCGCCTTGCCCACTTCCGACAGCAGTTCCAGGTAACGGTCGATGGCGGCGGCTTCCTGCGGGAAGTCCTTCAGCAGGTTGGCGCGGAATTCGGCCTTGCCCGCCACGGCGTTGAACACCTTGTCACCAATGAAAAAGCGGTCGTATTCCGGATCCATCGGCGCCCAGTCCAGCTTGCCGCCGGAGAGGTAGTCCATGAAGCGGCGGCTCATGGTGTCGGTGCCCATGTCGCCGATGTAGTGCACGCCCACGTCCCATTCGTAGCCGTTGCGCTCGTAGCTGTGGGTGTAGCCGCCCGCCGTGTAGTGCTGCTCGAACACCGCCACCTTCCAGCCGAGGTCGGAGAGCAGCGCAGCGGTGGTGAGGCCGCCGATGCCGGAGCCGACGATCAGCGCGTCGTAGGGGCCTTTCAGGCGCGAGGCGCGGTAACGGTTGCCGATGCGCAGGGTGCTGGGTTTCAGGGCGGCCATGGGTGCTCTCCGGTGCGGGGTGGTTTTTCGCCAGTATATGCAATTTTTTGCATATGACAAGTGTGCTAGACTGGCTCATCCGACAAACGGTCAGACCTTTCAAGAATAGGGGAAACTATGTCATTGCGCCTCGCGGTCCTGGCGATGCTGGACCTGGAACCGGCTTCCGGCTACGCCTTGCTGCGCCGCTTCCAGAATTCGGCGGGCTTCTTCTGGCATACCAGTCACCAGCAGCTCTACAAGGAACTGCACGCGCTGCACGCCGAGGGGCTGATTGATTGCGCCGAGGTGGAACAGGACGGCAAGCCGGACATGAAGGTGTATACGCTGAACGAGCGCGGCGGGCGGGAGCTGGATGCGCTGCTGGCGGCGGCGGCGACGCCGCTGAAGATTCGCGACCCCTTGCTGGTGAAACTGTTCGCCGGACGGCGGCTGCCGCCGTCGGAACTGCTGGCCGAACTGGAGCGCCACCGTGACCAGCACCGGCGGACGCTGGCAACCTACGAGGAGCTGGTGGCCTATTTCGCGGCGGCGCCGGCCGAGCGCCGCCAGCGGTATTTCTTCCCGCAGCAGACCCTGCGCATGGGCGTGCTGTACGAACAGGCCTGGCTGCAGTGGTGCGAGGAAGTGATTGCCGGCTTGCCCCGGGCGGCCGGATGACGGGTATCGGGATAATCCTGATTATAATATAGGGAAAACCCTGATTTCCCTTGCAGGGATAATGCGGTAACGGCCTAATGGTAATATCCCGTCCATCATTATTTGTGACGGGATCGACTCGATATTCCAATAATTTTTGATAAAAATCAATGACACATCCAGTCTGGATTAGCAGTCTGTACCTCCGTTGGCGGTTATTTCGCCGTAAATAAAAACAGAATGCAGGGCTGATAACATGAATATATCCGGACGTTGTCATTATTATGCGGTTTGCCTGTTGGTGATGGCGGGCCTGGGATTATCCTCGCCGGTCTGGGCGGTGCTGAGCGACGCGCAGGCGGTGAACAAGGCCGGGGCGCAGCGCATGCTGGCGCAGCGGATCGCGCGCAATTTCCTGATGGTCGGCACCGGCGTGGATGCCGCGATCGCCCAGCGCGACCTGGACCAGAATACCGCCGATTTCGAACAGGGCATCCAGGAACTGGAAGAGTACGCCGCCGGCAAGGACAAGGAGGTGAAGGCGCGGTTGCAGCGCGTGCAGCAGGCCTGGTCGATGTACCGCGTGCTGGCCATTTCCGCGCCCAGCCGCGAGTCGGCGCTGGAGATCATGCGCGCCAGCGACGAACTGATGACGCGCAGCGATGAACTGGTAACGCAGGTGCAGCGCGCCGCCGGGTCGCAGCCCGCCAAGCTGGTCAACCTGTCCGGACGGCAGCGCATGCTCAGCCAGCGCATCGCCAAGCTGTACCTGGCCATGTACTGGAAAGTGCCGACGCCGGGGCTGGAAGCAGATTTCAACAACACCATGCAGGAATTCGAGAACGGCCTCAACCTGCTGGAAGCGGAAAAGACCAATACCGCCCAGATCAACAGCAGCCTGCTGAAACTGCGCGCGCAGTGGGATTTTTCGAAGTCGGGATTCCGGCAGTACAAGGACGGGCGTTTCCTGCCCAACATCATCGCCCGCACGTCCGACACCATCCTGAAGATGATGCAGGACATCACCCTGCTGTATGTGCAGGAAGCGGGCAAACCGGCGTCGGTGACCAGCAAGCCACTGGCGCGGAACTAGCCGTCGACGGATCGGGGCGGCGGGGCGCTCAGGCCTTGTCGCCCAGATACTTGCGCTTGATGCGTTCCACCAGCGACGTGCTGTCGTGATCCCAGGGATGGAAATCGCGCCGGTAATACTTCAGGTAACCGGGAATCATCTTGCGGAACACGCCCTTGCGCCCCCAGAAATAATCCATGCCCTTCAGCCACAGGCCCAGGTCGCGGCCATAACCGGAGTCGCGCATCAGCCGCCAGAAGTCATAGCTGGTGTAGCCGACAAACATCGCCGAGGTCAGCGCCATCTGCGACAGCCGGATCCATTCATCGCCGCTGACCTGCTTGAACACGTCGAAGGCCACCGCCTTGTGCTCGGTTTCCTCGATGGCGTGCCAGGCCCACAGTTGCGCCAGGCGCGGGTCCATGTCCCCAAAGATGCTGTCATCCTTCATGAAGCCTTCGGCCATGATGGCGGTGAAATGCTCGACGGCGGCGGTGTGCGCCAGCTGCCGTTCCGGACTGAGGCGCTCGCGGAACATCTGCGTGCCGATGGTGACGCTGCGCTCGATGCGGCCGAGGTTGTAGCCGCGCTGCTTCATCAGCCGGTTCAGCACGTCGTGTTCCTTGGAGTGGTGCGCCTCCTGGCCGATGAAGGCGGAAATGGCCTTCTGCAGTTCCGGGTCGCTGATGCGGTCGCGGAAGTGGCGCACCGAGTCAATGAAGAAGCGTTCCCCCTCCGGAAACCCGGCCGACAGCGTCGACAGCAGCAGGGTGCGGAAGGGGTCGTTGCCGTACCAGAATTCGGGAATGTCATCGGGGAAATCGAAGTCCATGCGGCGGACTTTCAGGGCATGCGCGTGCGGCGGTTGCAGACGGACGGCGGCGGTCATGGCGGGACTCCTTCTTAGGCAGGGGGAGTGCTTGTTATGACCTGAGCGTAACCAAGCATTTGCTTGGGGCGTGAGGGCGCGCGCGGACAAGTCGCTTGTCATTCGCGGTCAGGGGCGGCAAATGCAAGTTTAATGCGAATAACCCTTTGCATTATGCTGGACGGAATTCCAGCCCTGCCTTCGCGGAGACCGCCCGATGTCCACCCCCGCTGACCGCTTCACCCCGGAAGCCCTGCAACGCATGCGCCAGGTTTGCGATCCGCTGGCCGACGCCGTCGCCGCCCGCATCGAACGCCAGCGCCCCACCGCCATGCTGGAGGAAGTGGAGCGCCGCGCCCGCGAGGAGGGCGGGCCGTTCCGGGCTTTCCTCGACACCGTCAACACCGTGCCCGACTGGGTGGATTGGGACAAGATCGAGCAGGCGCGGCGCGTCAGCCTGGCCTTCACCAACGTGCGCTCGCTGGCGCTGCTGACCGGCTCGCTGGTGGAAGGCTACATGGGCGGCAAGGCGGTGCATGTGCTGGTGGCCACCGGCCGTTTGCAGCAGGACGTGCTGCACCGCCTGAACGAAACCGCGCAGATGAGCCACAACATGCACCAGCCCGACGGCATGCGTCCAGGCGGCGCGGGGCACCGCATCACGCTGGAAGTACGGCTGCTGCACGCCATGGTGCGCAAGTACCTGCGGGCGCGCGGCTGGGACACCACCCTCTACGACGAACCGATCAACCAGGAAGACATGGCCTTCACCGTCATCGAATTCGATTATCTGTCGGTGCGCGGCATGGAGCGGCTGGGGGCGTCGCTGTCGCGGGAGGACCGCGAAGCGCTGCATCACTTCTGGCGCTACGCGGGCTGGCTGCACGGCGTCGATGAATTCTTCCTGACCGATTCGGTGGAAGAGGAAATCGAGTTGTACGAGCGCGTCTGCGCGCACCAGTACCACCCCACCGAAGAAAGCCGGATGATGGCGCGCACGGTGTTGTCGGCCGTGGCCGGGCAACCGCCGTTCTTCCTCAAGGAAGGCTTCCTGCACGCGCTGGCGCGGGTGTGCCTGGGGCAGGGCGCGGCTGATTTCTACAACCTGCCCGAAGACCGGCGCTGGCAACCGGCCATTCTGGCCCTGCAAGCCGCCAACCGCGCCGCCACGCTGGCGCACTACCGCCTGCCCGGTTATGCCGCCGCCAGCCGCGCGGTCAATTTCCGCTGGATCCGCCGCCTGCTGCAAAACGGGCTGGAAGCGGAGCCGCGCAAGCGCGCCTTCAAGGAAATCGCCTGAGGCCGGTTGTCCCTCCGGCCCGCGACTTTGTCGCCCGGAGCATTGCCGGGCGCGGGCATTCGTGACAGTCTCGGTAGACAAGCGGCTTGTCATGGGTGGTCAAGGTGAGTCAACTGCGCGACAGGATGGACTGGGTGCACAAACCGCACATGCCGGTCGCCTATCCCAAACTGTATCTGGAACGCGCCCGCGAGCGCGGCGTGCCGCCCGAGCGGGTGCTGCAGGACGCCGGGCTGGTGCCGGAAATGCTGGCCGACCCCGCCGCGCGGGTGTCTCCGCTGGAATTCACGCAACTGGTGGCGTCGGTGCTGCGGCTGGCGGGCGACGAGGGCGTGGGCTTTGAAGTGGGCGCGCAGCAACCGCTGACCGCGCACGGCAGCCTGGGCTACCTGCTGATGTGCTGCGGCACGCTGGACCAGGCCGCCCGCTACCTGCAACGGTTCTGGCTGCTGCGCGGGCGCGGCATCCAGCTGGCCTACAAGGATGAACCCGACGGGCTGGTGTTTGAACTGCACAGCGAGCTGCCGATGCCGGACGCGCTGCTGCAGGTGATGTACCAGTTGATCCTGACCAGTTGTTACCGGGGCCTGCTGTTCCTGCTGGGCGGACAGAACCCGGAAGCCGAATTCTGGTTCACCAGCCCGCCGCCGCCTTATTTTGAGCGCTTCCGCCAGCGCCTGCCGCTGGTGCGCTTCGAGATGCCGTCCACCCGCCTGCGCATTCCCCGCCGTTTCCGTGATCATGCCCTGGAGATGTCCAGCCCGGATGCGCTGGAACTGGCGGTTGCGCAGTGCGAGCGCGAGCTGGCGCTGCTGGGCGTGGGCGAGGCGGGGGATGATGTGCTGTCGCAGGTGCGGGCGGCGATGCTGCTGGGGCCGGGAGGGTATCCGGACCCGGAGGCGCTGGCGGAGCGCTTGCACCTGTCGCCGCGCACCTTGCGGCGGCGCTTGCAGGCGCAGGGCGGCAGTTATTTGCGGCTGCTGGAGGATGTGCGGCGACGCGATGCGGTGCAGCTGCTGGAGAATCCGGCGCTGGAGATACGGCAGGTGGCGGAGTTGCTGGGGTATGCGGATCCGGCGAATTTCACGCGGGCGTTCCGGCAATGGACGGGGAGGACGCCGAGTGAGTTCAGGGGGATGCGGTTGGGGAGGTGAGGTTTCGGCCCGTTTCCCGTAGGATGGGTTGACGCAGGAAACCCATCACGTTGATTGTGTTCGGAAATGATGGGTTTCGTGCCTCAACCCATCCTACGTTCTACTACAGGTCCGGTGGACATCCATGCATTACAGCGCTGCTACTGCTCCGTTATCCTTAGGTTTTCTATTTTTTACAACGCCACACTTGTTGGTGGGGCTTTTTCTTCTCCATGCCACCTATACACGCAAGTGCTGGTTTAAGCGGGTGCGGGGGGTGTCGGAGCGTTTCGGACTAGTCATTCAAGGTTTTTGTGGACTCGTTTTTTTTGGTATCGTTGCCGCTAGTAATATCAAAGGTCTGATTGATACCTACCGCTGCCGCAATGCGATTTACAGTAATGAGACGCAATCGTTAACCGGCCCACTAACCATAACCGATCGCTTCTATAAGCCGGGCTACGGCTATGTCGTGTTTAGCGTTGGAGGTAGATCATTTCGCACCCAAATCGCGGGTGGCTGCGATTGTGGTTTTATCACCCCCTTGGGACATGCACTACGCATCAGGGACGACCCAAATGTCACGGTGAAGGTCTTCGAAGGAAAAATTTTGTCTCTACAATCAAATCATTTGCCCTAAACGAAACATCCGTGCGGATAAATCAGCCCGCAGCCCGCAGGATGGGTTGACGCAGGAAACCCATCACGTTGATTGTGTTCGGAATGATGGGTTTCGTGCCTCAACCCATCCTACGGTTTAACCCCCTCAAGCCGCCTCCATCGGCGGCAAATACTTGATCGCCGACAACGGAAACCCCGGCACCGGCTCGAAATCCAGCGGCAGGCGCGCAATGCGCCGCGCTTCCTCCGGCGCAATCCCCAGCAGCGTCAGCGACTGCTCCGCCACATCCGGAATCGCATCGTCCTGCACCTGGCCCAGAAACAGGTCCAGCAGGATCGCCATCACCCCGCCCGCAATCATCGACGCCGTCACCGACTCGTGCGCCACGTGGAAACGGCCGCTGCGCAGGCCCAGCTGCATGTCGGCCATGAAGCCCTGACGGGTCTGGTAGACATAGCGCGTTAACGGCAGGCCGCTGACGAACAGCAGGCGGCCGAATTCGCCGCCCGGTTTCATCCACACCAGCGTCTGCCGGATCGAGGCGGAGACGATCTCGGCCGGGTCGGTCAGGCCGGCGGTGATGCGCGTCATTGACTGCAGGAAGGACTGGATCAGCAATTCCACCACGGCGTCCGCCACTTCTTCCCGCGTGCGGAAATAGTTGTAGATGGTGCCCAGCGCCACTTCGGCGCGCTCGGTCAGCTGCTGGATGCCCAGCGCGGCGAAGCCCCCTTCCAGCATCAGTTCCTGCGCGGCGCTGAGCAGTTTTTCCCGGGTTCGGTCCCGCTTGCGGATCGTCATGGCTTTCCTCCCGTTCATCGGAATTCGGGCGTGCGCCCAAAAAACATTTGAAAGTCTTTCAAAAATGAAATAGTTTCATAATCACATCATACACCCGGAGTCCGGATATGTCTTCCTCATCTTTCGACCAGGATTCCCTGGCCCGTCTCTGCGCGGTGCCGCCGCGCGCTGATAACCCCGTGTGCAAGGTCAGCGGCCTGGCGTCCATCCGCCTGTCGCGTCCCGACCTGCAGCGGGCGGTGGCCTTCTTCAGCGATTTCGGCCTCACCTGCATCCACAACGACGGCAACCTCGCGCTGCTGCGCGGCACCGGCGACCAGACCGCCGGCGTAGTGATCGAACGCGGTCCGGCCCGTTATCTCGGTTTCAGCCTGACCGTGGACGACGCGGCCGATCTGGACAAGCTGGCGGCGGCGCACGGCGTGGCGGTGACGGACAACCTGCCGCAGCGCGGCGGCCGCCTGGTAGCCCTGCGCGATCCCGACAACCTGCTGGTGGAAGTGATGCACGGCTGGACGCCGCTGCCGGAACTGATGCATGGCGAGGCCGTACCCGTCAACCGGCCCGGCCACACGCCGCGCATCAACCGCACCGTGCGCCTCGATTTCGAACATCCGCCGCGCATCCACAAGCTCGGCCACACGGTGATGGGCGTGACCAGCTTCGCCGCCAGCCTGGCATGGTACCAGCAAAACTTCGGCCTGATCGTGTCCGACTTCCAGATGCTGGACGATGACCCGGTGCCGGTGGTGGCCTTTATCCGTTGCGATCGCGGCGATACCCCCAGCGACCACCACACCATCGCCATGGGTTCGGCGGTGGAGATTGGTCACCTGCATACCGCCTTCGAGCTGCCCGACCTGGATGCGGTAGTGGCGGCGGGCGAGCTGCTGAAGCAGCGCCGGCATCACCATACCTGGGGCATCGGCCGCCACATCCTCGGCAGCCAGATTTTCGATTACTGGCGCGATGCCGAGGGCGACATGTTCGAGCACTACGCCGACGGCGACCTCTTCGATGCCTCGGTACCCACCGGCTACCACCGTTTCGATGGCGAGGCGCTGCACCAGTGGGGTCCGGCCGTGACCGCCGACATGGCGGGCAAGACGCCGTCGCTGCATCTGCTGCAGACCGTCATTTCCCGGCTGCGCGACCGCGCCGGCGATGACCTCAGCCTGCGTCGTCTCATCCATCTGGTCCGCGCCGCCGGTTGAGCGGCTTTTACCCCCTGTTCCGGAGTTTGCGCCATGTCCCTGTCGATTGTCCGATTTGCCGAACCGAACCAGTCCGCCCGCTGGGGCGTCCTCCACGAACAGCGGGTAACGCCGCTGGCGATTCCCTGCGAGACCACGGCGGCGCTGCTGGCCGTGGGCGTTCCCGCGCTGCGCGAGGCGGCGGCGGGGCAGCCGTCCGTGCCGCTGGCGGGGCTGACGCTGCTGTCGCCGGTCACCCGCGACGGCAAGGTGATGTGCCAGGGCGCCAATTACCGCCAGCACATGATCGATTCCGGCGTCGACCCGGACGCCAAGCGCTTCAACATGTTCTTCACCAAGTCCTCGGCGTCGATCCACGATCCGGTCGGCGCGATTGTCCGTCCGCGTCATGTGACGCTGCTGGACTATGAAGTCGAGCTGACGCTGGTGCTGGGCCAGCGCACCAGCTCGGCGGTGACGGTGACGCCCGCCAACCTGCACGAATTCGTGGCCGGGATCTGCATCGGCAACGATGTCTCCGCCCGCTGCGTGCAGATTCCGCAGATGCAGTTCCACAAGGGCAAGAGCTACCGCACCTTCTGTCCGCTGGGGCCGGTGCTGTGCCTGCTGGAAAAGGACGACATGCCGCTGCTGGACGACCTGCGCCTGAGCCTGAGCGTGAACGGGCAGGTGCGTCAGAACGATTCGACCCGCAACCTGGTGTTCAAGCCCGCCGAGACGCTGACTGAGTTCTCCCAGATTGCCGACTTTAACCCCGGCGATGTGCTGATGACCGGCACGCCGTCCGGCTGCGCGCTGGGCCTGCCGTCGCCCGCCGTGGTGCGCGCCACCGCGCTGCTGCCCGATCCCGTCCGCTTCAGCCTGTTCCTGAAGGCGCAGCAGCGCCGTCCGCAGTACCTGAAGGACGGCGATGTGGTGGAGGTGCGTATTGTCAGCGCCAACGGCCGTCTCGACCTCGGCGTCCAGCGTCATACCATCGTCGGGGAGAATTGAGCCATGACCGCTTCCGCGAAGAAAGTCCGCGTCACGAATGACGAGAAGATCGTTTCCATTGAACAGGGCCGCCTGCCCGCGCATGCCGACGTGGTCATTGTCGGTTTTGGTCCAGCGGGGGCGGCGCTGGCCAACCTGCTGGGCCGCTACGGCATCGATACGCTGGTGCTGGACAAGGCCGAGGATATCCTGCCGATGCCGCGCGCCATCGCCCTCGACAACGAGGCGTTGCGCATCCTGCAAATGGCCGGGCTGGCCGAGGATGCCTTCGAGAAGATCGCCATTCCCCGCGTGCGTCTGCAATCGCCCTATGCCGGGGAGTTCGGCCGGGTGAATACTGCCGGTTGCCTGGATGGCCATCCGAAGCTGGTGACGTTCTACCAGCCGGAGCTGGAGCGCGCGCTGCGCCGCTCGCTGGCGGGCTATCCGAATGTGCGCACCGTGGTGTCTGCGGAGATGACCGACTTCATCGACCAGGGGCATCATGTTGTCCTGCAACTGGCGGTGGCGGGCGGCGCGCCACAGACCCTGACCTGCCGTTATCTGGTCGCGGCGGACGGCGCCGGTTCCACCATCCGCACCCGGCTGGGCATCGCATTCGGCGGCGACACCTACCAGCAGGACTGGCTGATTGTCGATGCCCGCAACGTGCGCGCGCCGATCAACGATATCGAATTCACCTGCGACCCCGACCGGCCGGTGCCGCACATGACCGCCCCCGGCGGCCGCGAGCGCTGGGAGTTCATGCTGAAGCCGGGCGAGACCCGCGAGCAGGTGCTGCAACCCGCCTTCATCCGCGACCTGCTGAAACCCTGGGCCAATGCGGATGACCTGGAAATCGAGCGCACCGCCGTCTACCGCTTCCACGCGCGGGTGGCGGAGTCCTTCAGCAAGGGCAATGTCTTCATGGTCGGCGACGCCGCGCACATCACGCCGCCCTTTGTCGGGCAGGGCATGGTGGCGGGGCTGCGCGACGTGGCCAATCTGGGCTGGAAACTGGCCTGGGTGCTGCAGGGCCGCGCCGCGCCCGCCATCCTCGGCAGTTACGACCGTGAGCGCCGTCCGCACGCGCGGGCGATGATCGATCTGGCGCGCGCCATGGGGCTGCTGATCAAGCCGGTCAACCCGGCGGCGGGGGCCTTCTCCTCGCAGCTGGTGAAGAACCTGCGTCGCCTGCCGCCGGTGCGGCCGCTGTTCGATGAACTGAAGATCAAGCCGCGCAACCGCTTCAAGGAGGGGCTGTTCATGCCGCGCGTCCGCCATCCCCGGCTGGATCGCGGCAACCACCTGCCGCAGGCCTGGCTGCGCGGGGCTGACGGGCAGGGCGCGTGGAGCGATGACGCGATGGGCGAGCAGCTGACACTGATCGGTTTCGGGGTGGATCCGCAGCGCCTGCTGAGCCCGGCGCAACGCGCCGCCTGGGAAGTGGCGGGCGGCGGTTACCTGCAACTGCGCCATCGCGGTCAGGCGGGCGGTTCGGGCTGGGAAGACCTGACCGGGCAACTGGTGCCGGAGCTGGCCCCGGTGGGCTGGGCGGCGGTGGTGCGTCCCGACCGGGTGATCGTCCATGACGGCCCGGCCGACCGCATCGACCGGCTGGTGGGTGAAAGCCTGGCCCTGCTGGCCGGACGGGGGTAAGCCGATCATGCCGATCCGCCGTCTTGACGATATCCGCGCGCTGGAAGCGCAGCCCCTGGACCCGGCGGCGCTGCCCGCCAGCACCTACGACGCCCTGCGCGAGGCGGCGCGGCGCACGCCGTCCGCCACGGCGCTGAGCTTCTTCCTCGACGCCGACCGCTTCGAGCGCGCGCACCGCTGGACCTATGGCGAACTGTTCGCCGACATCACCCGCGCCGCCAACGCCTTCCATGCGCTGGGTGTGACCAAGGACGATGTGGTGGCCTTCGTGCTGCCGAACCTGCCGGAAACGCATTTCACCATCTGGGGCGGCGAGGCGGCCGGGATTGCCATGGCGGTGAACCCGCTGCTGGAAGGCCCGCAGATTGCCGAGCTGGTGCGCACCGCCCGCGCCAAGGTGCTGGTGACGGTGGCCCCGACGCCCGGCGTCGATCTGTGGCCGAAGCTGAAGGCGCAGTTGCGGCAGATGCCGGACGTGCGCACCGTGGTCTGGGTCAATATGGCTCCTTACGTCGGGGTGAAGGGGCCGGTGCTGCGCTATCTGGCGATGCACGAGCGGCACAGCGTCCGCAACCTGACCCTCGTCGATCTGGGCAGCCTGATGAAGCGCCAGCCCGCCGACCGGCTGCTCAGCGGCCGCGTGATCCGGGCGGAGGAGCCGTCTTCGTACTTCTGCACCGGCGGCACCACCGGCCTGCCCAAGATCGCCGTTCGAACCCACGGCAGCGAGGTTTTCGACGCCTGGGCGGTGAACCGGGTGATGGAGGGCGAGGGCGCGGAACGCACCCGCACCATTTTCTGCGGCCTGCCGCTGTTCCACGTCAATGGCCAGCTGGTGACCGGGCTGATGAGCTGGATGCGCGGCGACCATGTCGTGCTGGGCACGCCGCAGGGCTATCGCGGCAAGAACCTGATCCCGCGCTTCTGGGAGATCGTCGCGCATTACCGCATCAACCTCTTTTCCGGGGTGCCGACGCTGTACGCGGCGCTGTTGCAACAGCCGCACGACCGCCTCGACATCAGCTCGCTGGAATTCGCCATCTGCGGCGCGGCGCCGATGCCGGTGGAACTGTTCCGCGCCTTCGAGGCTTCCACCGGCGTGCGCATCCTGGAAGGCTACGGCCTGACGGAAGGGGCCTGCGTGTCGTCGATCAACCCGCCGCACGGCGAGTCGCGCATCGGCTCGATCGGCCTGCCGCTGCCCTGGCAGGCGATGAAGGCGGTGCTGCTGGACGAGGACGGACAGTACGCGCGCGATGCCGCGACCGACGAGGTCGGGGTGCTGGTGATCCGGGGGCCGAACGTGTTCGCCGGTTACCTGAATCCGCTGCACAACCGGGGGTTGTGGGTGGAGATGGGCGGTGAGCGCTGGCTGAACACCGGCGATCTGGGCCGTCAGGACGGCGACGGCTATTTCTGGCTGACCGGCCGCAAGAAGGAACTGATCATCCGCGGCGGCCACAACATCGACCCGAAAATGATCGAGGAGCCGCTGCACGCGCACCCGGCGGTGGCGATGGCGGCGGCGGTGGGCATGCCCGACGCCTATGCCGGGGAACTGCCGGTGGCCTATGTGCAGCTAAAACCGGGCCAGCAGGCCGACGAGGCGGAGTTGCTGGAATTCCTGTCCGCGCGCATCGCCGAGCGCGCCGCCCTGCCGAAGACGATCCGCTTCCTGGACGCCATGCCGGTGACGGCGGTGGGCAAGATCTTCAAGCCGACCCTGCAGATGCGGGAGATCGAGGGGGTAATCCGGCGGGAGTGCGAGGCGCTGGGGGTGGAGCCTGCCGGGTTGGAGGTGTTCCAGGACAGCAGGCGCGGGCTGGTGGCGCGGGTGGAGGTGCGGGGGGAAGCGGCGTCGCTGCGGGAGGTGCTGGGGGGGTATGCGTTTGCGGTGGAGTGGGGGGAGGGGTGATTCACCGTTGTGATTCAGCGCCATGGACAGCGGTGGTCCATGGCGCTTTCAGGTTTACTCTTAATCCCTGATCCGGTACGGGCAGCGTTGGTCTGTGAGGTTTAAGGTTCGGCAGGCTACAGCACGCAAATGAACTGGGGTCAGCCTTTGCGATGAAGAAGTAGGCTCGTTACGTTTTTCGCTTGGGCCTGCTTTGAAAGGTCGTAGCCTGTCAATTGGGCGATGATTTCTTCACTGACCCCAAGAGAGTCGGCTATATCGAAGATAGAAACCCCCATTTTGCTATAGATGATGTCTAAAGCTGCGCCAAGAATCTCCGGATTCTCATAGGGAATCTCATCATCGTACTCTTCCGTTCGCCCTCCTTTACTGAGAAAAACGTTTGCGGTGCGGTATTGCTGGGCAGTTAGAAGCCCCAGATAGTTAGCCCTATAGATAATTGCCCGAGCACTCATCATCCAACGGCGCTTGAGGGAGTAAATCCTTTCCCAGCGAATACGTGTTGGCCCAACGCACCCTTCAAACTCTTTTAGAAATGCACTTCTCGGGAACAGGAATGCGCTGGCAAAACAATCAGCTTCTTTCTCAGTCTGGTTACAACCCGTCTCAAGCCCTTGATGCAGGATCAGGTGCCCGCACTCGTGTGCGAGGTCAAAGCGAATCCGGCAAGAACTACCCTTGTTACGGTTCAGGACCACTATGGGCCTTTTCCTGTTGATGGATAAGGCATCCACTTTGTCAGAGACATCATCAAAACTCGTGATGACTGCTCCTGCGTTTTCCAGCACTCTGACCATGTTGCTTATGGGAGCCATCAGCCCCAGATTCCAATGTTTCCGACACGATTCGGCTTCTCTCTCCAGCGCTTCAGCATCTGGATTATCGACCTGTGCAGCAGGGAAATCTGGCTCGGGCAATTCGAGATGGTGGTCAAGAATATCTACCAGAAGTTCGAAAATTGTTCCAAGCGCCAAGACGCGGTTGGCTAAACCGACAGGAGTTGTCTTCCTTTTCCGGAAATGGCATTGCTCGTATTTAACATCGTTGACGATGCTGTGGTTGAAGAAGCTAGGTTTTACCTTGAGCACTTCCGCGAGAGCTGCAGACACATCCTCAGCTGGGCTTTTGTCTCCACTTTCCATTTGATGAACAAACTGTCTGGACACGCTAACCCAATGACCCAACTCTTGTTGGGTCATTCCAGACATCAGCCGGGCCAGCCGTAACCGGTCGCCATGGAAGTTGTTAGTCTCCATTTGCGGAGTCGTCTTGTTTTTTGGGTTTCTTGGGGGCCAAGCGAGTTGCAGCCGAGGGCAACTCAATAGCCTGAGGACGGGAGTCGCTGACGGGCGCTATCTTGCTAGGAACGCCATTCAGGTTTATGTCATGTCTGGCACAAATTTCCTCTGAGTGGTCGTATGCGACGAAATGGACACGGTCAATGGTCCGCTTATCATTCCGGCCGAGGACGCAATACCAAATCAGATCCTGAGTCTGATCGGGGGAGTCCAATAATCCTAGCTGGAGGAGGGCCTCTTCAGATCTGATTAGCTTGCCTGAAGGGAGCTTTTCTGGCGATTCGCCACTCCAAAAACGCATCGGCGTTGATCCAATGGTGAAAGTAAATCGACCGCCAGGAGTTAGAATGTTCAGCCAGTCATGTTTGCTGCTTAGCCAGATGATATTGGTTTTCAGGCATTCATAGATACGCATACCTAGGGAGGTGTTTGTATCTCCGATCGTTGGATCATGTCGATCCACAATATTAGCAGTGATGTCAGCTAAGAGACGTGCTAGAAAGGTCAACTTGTCAAGTTGTAGATCGACGCAAATTTCCCAAGGCTTTTTCATGAAGACCGCCACTGTAGGTTTAAGTCGTCATTTTTGGGTAAAAATAAATATTTGTCAAGCTGTGTTAATTTTGGAAAGCGACAGCTTATGACGTCATTTGTCGTCCAAGATGCTTGTGTTTCAAAAGGGTCTTGAGCGAATGGTTCGCCTTGGTTCACTCCTTCTGCCTGATCCGGTACGGACACCGTTCATCCGCCTTCGCATAGCGCACCATGTCGCGCCCCCGCGCCAGCGTGTTCGCATACGGCATCTGCCGCTGGAAATAATTCACCAGCCAGGCGGGAATGGTGTTTCCACCCGGCTCGACATAGCCCTCGGTCACTTCCGAGCTGCGGCCGTTTGGCAAGGGCGTGAGCCGCGTCACCACTTCCCAGGCCGGCAAGCGCAGCAGCGGCGGCCTGGCGGGGATCTGGTGCGGCACGCCGGTGAAGCGGATCGTCAGCGCGCCGCTTTTGCCGGAGTAAGGCATCAGTTCCACATGCAGCGGGATATCGCGGTCCGGAAGTCCGAAGGGAGCCTTGAAGCGGAGGTAGAAGTAAAACTCGGTATCCGAGATGCGCCGCAACAGCTTGCTTTCCGCCGCATTCATGAACCAGCGGGGGTAGTTCTCCGTATCCAGCAGCTGGCAGGCCGAGACGTCCAGCGGCTGGTCGAATTCGGCCTCGACCTTGAATGAGCGGAAAATCTTGTGGTCTTCACGTTTGTAGTAGGTGGTCACGGCATGCCGTTTGTCCGTTTTCAACAGCCGCCATTCATTCGTCCCTGGATACTGGAGCGCCGCGAATTCCTGGTCCTCTTCGTCAACGGCATGGGCCGCCGATATCGCACACACCGCCAGCACCCCCAGTAACCGCTTGATCCGCCTGTCTTTCATGTTCAACCCCCGCACTCCATCGTAAACAGGATCGGGTGCGATCGCGCGCCCGTTCTTGATCGCCGTCAAGGGTTTGGCGGCGTGGGCGAACTATATTTGAATAATTTTCATTTATGAAGTATTTTCATTATTGTTCGGGAATTAACCGACAAATGGCGTTGGGCCACGGGTGAACGGGTTGGAGGTGCGGCATGAACAGTGGGCAATACACCCCATATACGGATGAGGAACGCCTGAAGATCGGCGAACGCTGGCGGCGCTTCTATGCCGCCTGGGACTGGATCGTAACCCCGGAATTCTCCGGGCACGAGCACGTGGACGCTGATCGGCCGTCTCTGTGGGTCGGCAACCACTCGATCCTCGCCTTTGCCGACGCCTCGCTGATGATGCGCGAGCTGTACCTGCGGCACGGCATCGTCATGCGCTCGCTGGGCCTGCACGCCCATTTCCGCATTCCCGGTTGGGGACCGTGGCTGACGGCCAACGGCGCGGTGGACGGCACGCGCGAGAATTGCGCGGCGATGATGCGGGCGGGGGAACACATCCTGGTCTATCCCGGCGGCGGCGGGGAAGTGATGAAGCGGCAGGGCGAGCAGCACACCCTGCGCTGGAAGAACCGCACCGGCTTCGCGCGGATGGCGATCGAGAACAATTACCCGATCCAGCCTTTCGCCACCGTCGGCGCGGACGACTGCTGGGACATCCTCTACGACAACGGCCGCTTGCAGGACACCCGCCTGGGCCAGTGGCTGCTGGAACATACCGACCTCAAGGCCGACGAGCTGCCGCCGGTGCTCAAGGGCTTCGGGCCGACCCTGCTGCCCAAGCCGCAGCGCATGTATTTCCGCTTCTTCCCGCCGGTGTACCCGGCGGAGTTCCGCCGCCTGCCGATCGAGGAGGGGGCGCTGGCGCTGCGCAACCGTGTCGAGGCGATTGTCAGCGGCGGCCTGCGCGACCTGCTGGCCGAGCGTGAGCAGGATCCGAAGCGGGAGCTGCGGGCGCGGATGGCGGGCAGGTTGGGACGGTAGGGAAAAAACCGGCGCGGGCGCTCAGCCGAATTCCGGCAGCAGCGCCAGCGTCACCTCGGTATCCTTCGCAAACTTCAGCTGCAAATCCTCCGCCAGCAGCTTGGCCAGCTTGCCGCCCAGCAGCGGCACATCCACCCGGATCTCGAAATCCAGCGTTTCCACCATCGCCCCGTCCGTTTCCGCCAGCGTCAGTCCGCAATCAATGCGCACCGGCAGCCCCGTGAATTCAATTTCCACCGAGCCCGTGCCCGACCGCCGATCCCAGCGGTCGGTCTGCACCAGCGTGATTTCCCCCGGAAACCAGCCGCGCGCAAAGGCCGGCACCGGAATCTCCGCCGGGACGGTGCGGCTGACGCGGATATGGAAACGGCCGTCGTCGTTGTCGGTGTCCAGCACCCGGATGTCGCGGGCGTCGGTGGCGGCGTACTTGGCGGGGTAGAAGGCCGGGTTGGCGTAGGCGCTCAGCAAGCGCCCGGCGGGCAGGCAGTGACGGATGGTTTCACGGAATTTCATGGCGATTGCTCAGGCCCGGCGGCAAGGACATGAGCAATGATAACATTTATTCCGGCATGACTTCATACGTACTGCGGCAGCATCCCCATCGTCACCGCCGTGTCCTTGGTGAATTTCACTTTCAGGTCATCCGCCAGCAGCTTCTCCAGCTTGCCGCCAATCAGCGGCACATTCACCTTGATGTCGAAATGCAGGTCTTCCACCGCCTGGCCCGCCACATCCTTCAGCAGCAACTCGCAATGTACCCGCACCGGGATGCCCACGAATTCGATATCCAGCGAGCCCGTGCCTTTCTCCAGATCCCAGCTGTCGGTCTGGATCAGTGTGATGTCCTGCGGCACCAGGCTGCGCGCAAAGGACGGGATGGGCACGTCGGTGGGCACCTTGCGGCTGACCTTGATCTGGAAGCGGCCGTTGCCCTTTTTCATGTCCAGCACGCGGATGTCGTGCGCGCCGGTGGCGGCATACTTGGCTTCGAAGAAGGCGGGGTTGCTGAAGACGGGCAGCAATTGGGCGCTGGTCTGCGGGTAATCGATGCGCTCGCTGTATTTCATGGGGGGTGCTCCGGGGGTGGGGCGGCGCGCATCCGATGAACGGGGCTTGCGGGCCGGAAAAGAATCGCACAATATACGTAACAACAATGTATCGTTAAATTAGCAGCGCCGCGCCGATCCCGCAATAGCCGCCCGTCGAAACTTCCCCGGAAGCCGCGGCCGGAGCGGCCGGTTCCGCGGCGGCGTATCGCAAAGGGGAAACGAAATGGCGGCACCGCGTCGAATAGTGATTACCGGCGGTTCGTCCGGTCTGGGACTGGCGCTGGCCCGCGCCTGCGTGCGGCGGGGCGATCATGTGGCCTTGCTGGCCCGGGATCCGGTCAAGCTGGAACGCGCCGCCGAGGAGCTGCGCTTGCTGCGGTCGACCGCGCGCGTCGCGGTCAGCGCCACCGATGTCCAGAACCCGGCGGGGCTGCAGCAGGCGTTTGAACAGATCGCCAAGGCGCTGGGCGGCATCGACATTCTGGTGAACTCCGCCGGGGTCTTGCGCGAGGGCTATTTCGAGACCTTGCCGCTGCGGGTGCATCGCGAGGTGATGGACATCAATTACTTCGGCACGCTGAATACCATTCACGCCGCCTTGCCGCATCTCAAGCAATCCGCGCAGCCGCGCATCGTCAACATTGCCTCCATCGCCGGGCTGACCGGCGTGTTCGGCTACAGCGCCTACTGCGCTTCGAAGCATGCGCTGGTGGGCCTGTCGGAAGTGCTGCGTTACGAGTTGGCGCCGCAGGGCATCACCGTGCAGCTGGTCTGCCCGCCCGAATTCGATTCGCCGATGGTCGATGAACTCGACCGCACCCGCACCCCGGAAAACCGCGAACACACCCTGACCATTCCCAAGGTGGCGGTGGAGGTGATCGTCGCCGAGGTGCTGCGCGCCCTCGACCACCGCCAGTTCCTGACCGTGCCGGGCCGCCTGGCGCGCCTGACCTCGCTGGGCCTGCGCCATTTCCCGGCTATCAGCCGTTTCATCGGCGACACGCGGGTGCGCAAGGCCTACGTCGGCCCCACCCTATAACCGGAGATTAAACATGTATGCATTAAGCGGAAAAGTGGTTGCCATTACCGGCGCGGGCAACGGCATCGGCCGGGCGCTGGCGCTGGCCTGCGCCACGCGCGGCGCGCAACTGGCGCTGAGCGACATCAAGGAAGAGCCCCTGCAGGAAACGGCGCGGCTGGTGGAAAAGCTGGGTGGCCGGGCGGTGATCCGCGTGGTGGATGTGGCGAAGCGCGACGAGGTCGAGGCCTGGGCGGCCGCCACGGCAGCGGAGCTGGGCGGGGTGGACGTGATCATCAACAACGCCGGGGTGGCGCTGCTCGACACGCTGGAAGACGTGCCTTACGAGGAATTCCGCTGGGTGTTCGACATCCTGTTCTGGGGCGTGGTGCACGGCACCCGCGCCTTCCTGCCGCTGGTGCGGGCGCGTCAGGGCGTGGTGGTGAATCTGGGCAGCATCCATTCCTTCATCGCCGCGCCCAACAACGGCCCCTACTGTTCCGCCAAGAGCGCGGTGCGCGGCTTCTGCGATGCGCTGCGGGAAGAAGTGCGCGCCGACGGCGTGCAGGTACTGCTGGTGATGCCGGGCGGCATCAAGACCGAGATCGTGCGCAATTCCAAGGTGCGCAAATTCATCAATGCGGGGGCGTCTCAGGAAGACGTGCACCGCGCCCACAACGCCGCCTCGCTGACCTCGCCGGAACAGGCGGCGCGCATCATCCTCGACGCCGTGGAAGCGCGGAATCCCCGGCAACTGGTCGGCATCGACGCGGTGTTCTACGACGGCCTGACCCGGCTGATGCCGTCGCTGGCGCACCGCCTCTATGCCTGGGGCGCGCGCCGCCTCGCCGTGCAGCACTGACCGTTTTGGAGACCGCACCATGTCCGTCATTGATACCCGCATTTCCCTGACCGGCCTGAAGCAGCGCTTCGCCACCGCCACCCTGCCCACCGAGGCGCAGCGCAGCGGCTTCTGGAAGGCGCGCTTTATCGGTCCGCTGTGGCTGCGGCTGGGCGGCATGCCCAGCTGCTATCTGGGCGGCCTGTGGGGCTGGCTGGGCAAGAAATTCCTGACGGCGGACAGCGCCACCAATGTGCTGGCGCGCGGCGCGGGCACCATCGACGCGCTGTCGATGCAGGCGCGGGTGCAGCCCTCGCTGCTGGACGGCAAGCCGGTGGTGGCGCTGACCTACGGCGCGTCCGGCCCGGTGCCCTGGCGCTGGGTCACCGACGAATTGCGCGCCCTCGACGAGCGCACGCTGCTGGGCATGACCCGCCTCGACCTGCCGCTGCTGCGCCGTTTTGTCTTCCCCTTCCTGCTGGAGCGCGAACCGTCATGAATACTGAATTCGATTACGACGTGCTGATTGTCGGCTCCGGCTTCGGCGGCAGCGTCAGCGCGCTGCGGCTGGCCGAGAAGGGCTGGAAGGTCGGCGTGCTGGAAATGGGCCGCCGCCTGACCACCGAGGATTTCGAGGCGGCGGCGCACAGCAACCGCGCTCTGACCTGGATGCCCGCGCTGGGCATGACCGGCTTCTTCGCGCAGGAAGTGTTCCGTCATGTCGCCATTTTGCGCGGCATCGGCGTCGGCGGCGGCAGCAATGTCTACGGCGCAGTGTTGCTGGAACCGAAGGAGGCCTTCTACCGCGACCCGGCCTGGGTCGGGCTGAACGCCGACTGGCGCGCCGAACTGGCGCCGCATTATGAAACCGCCCGGCGCATGCTCGGCATTGGCGACAACCCCTATCGCGGCATCCAGGACCAGTGGCTGGAGCAGGCGGCCGAGCGCTTGGGCGCGGCCCACACCTTCGGTCCGGTGCCGCAGGGCATCTTCTTCGGTTCGCCGGAATGGAAATCCCCCGACCCCTATTTCAACGGCAAGGGCCCGGAGCGTCAGGGCTGCACCCAGTGCGGCCGCTGCTTCACCGGCTGCGCCTACGGGGCGAAGAACTCGCTGGACAAGAACTACCTGTATTTCGCCGAACAGGCCGGGGTGCGGGTGATGCCCGAGCGCAAGGTGACGCACATCGAACCGCTGGCGGCGGGCGGTTACCGGCTGCACCTGCAGCATCCCTGGGACAAGGGCCTGAGCTACGCGCCGCTGACGGCGCGGCAGGTGATCCTGGCCGCCGGGGCGCTGGGCACGCAGGAAATCCTCTTCGCCTCGCGCGACCTGTACCGGACTTTGCCGAACGTTTCCCCGGCGCTGGGCGAGCATGTGCGCACCAACAGCGAGGCGCTGGTGGGCATCCTGTCGCGCGACCCGGATGTCGATGTCACCAAGGGCGCGGCCATTTCCACCCATTTCTACGCCGACGACAAGACGCACCTGACCCAGAACCGGCTGCCGCCCAGCTACGGCCTGATGAAGTTCTACATGGTGCCGATGGTGGACGACAATAACCCGGCGCGGCGCGCCCTGCGGACGCTGTGGGCCTACCTGCGCCATCCCTTCAACGCCTTCCGCGTCTATTTCGCCCGCAACTGGTACAAGCGCACCACCTACCTGACGGTGATGCAGCACGCCGACAACGAGCTGCGTTTCAGCTTCGGCCGCACGCTGCTGCGCGGCTTCCGCCATGCCCTGAAGTCGGAACTGGCCAAGGGCGGCCGCACGCCGTCCTTCCTGCCGCAGGCCAACGCCGCCGCCCGCGCCGTGGCCGAGGCCAGCAACGGCATTCCGCAGAACATGATCGTGGAAAGCCTGGGCAACATGTCGGTAACGGCGCACATCCTGGGCGGCGCGGTGATCGCCGCCGCCCCGGCAGACGGCGTCATTGACAGCAACCATGAAGTCTTCGGCTACCCCGGCCTGTACGTGGTGGATGGCGCGGCTATTCCCGCCAATGTCGGGGTCAATCCCAGCCTGACGATCACGGCGATGGCGGAACGTTTCGCGGCGAAGTTTCCGGCGCGCGTTGACGCCATGGCCGCCGTCACGGCGGACGAGGAACGGAATCTCACCCGCTTCATGCCGGCGGTGACGCTATGACCCGGCCGGTTACCCTGAACAGCACACTCCCGTGAGGTTTGCATGACTGTATTTTTCCGAAAGCGGCCGCTGCTGGCCGTATTGGCGGTATCCCTCCTTGTCAACGCCCCGGCCCGCGCCGCCGATGACGACCTTGATGAATTGCGCGCCGCACCGGATAGTAATGAGTGGCAGTTGATCAAGAATGACCGGCGGCACCAGATCAAGCTTTATGCCAAGCGCGATCTGGGCAAGCGGCTGCGCTCCTTCAAGGTGGAATACGAGGCGGAAGGCACGCTGGACGCGCTGGCGCGGGTCTCCTTCGACCTGCCGAACTATCCGCGCTGGTTCTTCCAGATGAAGGAAGCGAAGCTGCTGAGGCGCGTCTCTGACCGCGAATTCTATTATTACGCGGTGCATGATGCACCCGCGCCGCTGCCGGACCGCGATGTGGTGCTGCACGTCACCATCCAGCCCTACAACCCGAAGACGGGTTACGCCATGCATGAGGTGGTGTCGGTGCCCGACTACCTGCCGTCCAAGCCGCCCTATGTGCGCATGGTGGCGGAAAACTACTCGGTGAAATGGACGCCCATCGGCAAGAACCGCTGGCGCAATGTCTCGGAAGGCTATGTTGATCCGGGCGGCGTGGCGCCGGACTGGGCGATCAATTTCGTGCAGCGCACCGCGCCCTACCAGACGGTGCTGGGCGTCTTGCGGATGGTGCGGCTGGAGGAATTCGCCGACGGCAAGGAGCAGCCGGCCTTTTCTTACGGTCGCTATCAGGAGTAAACCGGGGCGCGCAGGCGCCCCTTAGCCCAGCAAGTCCTTCACCGCCACCGACTCATCCGCCAACCGTTCCGCATCCACGGCCAGGTTGTCGAGGATGATCTTCTTGCTGAGCATGAACTCCTGCGGCCGGTTGATGCAATCCGCCGCCAGCAAGCGCGTTCCCTGGAAATAGAAGGCGGCAAAACTGCGGCTGTTTGCCTTGTCGCCGCGAATCACCACCCGGTCGTAGCCCTGACTCAACCCCGCAATTTGCAGCTTCAGGTCATACTGGTCCGACCAGAACCACGGCAGGCTCTGATAGGGTTTTTTCAACCCGCAGATCGACGCCGCCGCCGCCTTGGCCTGATCCCCGGCATTCGGCACCGACTCCAGGCGCATCCGGCGCTGGTAAATGGCGTTGAAGTGGTTGGCGCAATCGCCCGCCGCCACGATATTGGGATCGTTGGTGCAGGCGAATTCATCCACCGTGATGCCGTTATCCACCGCCAGCCCGGCGGTCTGCGCCAGTTCGACATTGGGCACCACCCCCACGCCGATGATCACCAGATCGGCCGGGAATTCGACGCCGTTGGCGCACACCACCCGCTCCACTCGTCCGTCACCCGCCAGCGCCGTCACCGAGATGCCGGTCTGGATCTGCACCCCTTCTTCACGGTGAATGCGGCTGTAGAATTCCGACAGTTCGGGGGCGGTGACCCGTTGCAGGATGCGGTCGGCCATTTCCAGCACCACCACCGCCATGCCCTGCTTGCGCAGCGAGGCGGCGGTTTCCAGGCCGATATAGCCGCCGCCGATGATCACCGCGCGCTTGCCCGCGATCACCTCCGGCTGGATGCCCTGCACATCGGCAATGGCGCGCAGGTAATGCACCCCGGCCAGTGCCTCGCCGGGCAGACCGGCCTTGCGCACGCGCGCACCCAGGCACAGCGCCAGCTTGTCATAGGCCAGTGAGGTGCCATCGTCCAGCGCCAGCAGTTGCCGCGCGCGGTCGATGGCCGTGACCCGGCCCTGACGGAAGCGGATGTTGTTCTTCTCATAGAAGGCGGCGGGCCGGATGTACAGGTCCGCCACGGTCTTGTCCCCCGACAGGAAGGTCTTCGACAGCGGCGGATGCTGGTAGGGCAGGTAGCCCTCATCGCCCACCACGACAATATCGCCGTCCCAGCCTTCCAGACGCAGGCTGGCGGAGAGCTGGGCGGCGGCATGGCTGGCGCCAATGATCACGGCGGTCCGGGCGGTCATGGCGGCTCAGCCCGCGGTCTTGGCGGTGAGCTTGACCATCATCCTGGCGTAGCCGCGCACAAAGTTGGACTGGACGAGCTCCGGCTCGCTGATCACTTCAATGTTGTCGAAACGGGCCAGCAGTTCTTCCCAGAGGATTTTCAACTGCAATTCCGCCAGCCGGTTGCCCATGCAGCGATGGACGCCGAAGCCGAAGGACAGGTGGTTGCGCGCGCCCTTGCGGTCAATGATGAATTCGTCCGGCTGCTCGATGGCGCGTTCATCGCGGTTGCCCGAGACATACCACATCACCACCTTGTCGCCCTTGCGGATCAGCTGGCCGCTCAGTTCCACGTCCTCCTTGGCGATGCGGCGCATGTAGGCCAGCGGCGTCTGCCAGCGGATGATTTCCGACACCATGTTGGGAATCAGGCTTGGCTTTTCCTTCAGCTTGACGAACTCGTTGGGGAACAGGTTCAGCGCATAGACGCCGCCGGACATGGAATTGCGCGTGGTGTCGTTGCCGCCGACAATCAGCAGCGCCAGGTTGCCCATGAATTCCATGGGCTTGCGGATCAGGTCCTCGGTGTCCTTGGAATAGACCAGCATGCTCATCACGTCGTAGCCCATCGGCACGCCCGCCGCTTTCTGCGCCGCTTTCTGGTGCCACAGCTCCGAGAACTGCTTGGTCATCTCGATCGCCGCGCGATAGAACTCGTCGTTGCTGCTGCCCGGACCGCCGGTGGCCTGCGGGCTGCCGGCAATGATGTCGGACCAGTACACCAGCTTGTGGCGCTGTTCATACGGAAAATCGAACAGGGTGGCCAGCATGCGCGTGGTCAGTTCGATGGATACGTTCTGCACCCAGTCAAACGGCCGGTCCAGCGGCAGCCCGTCCAGCACATCCTGCGTCCGGGAGCGGATCAGCGACTCCAGCTCCTTCAGGTTCTTGGGGGCCACCACATCCTGCACCGCCTGGCGCTGCTTGTCGTGCTTCGGCGGGTCCATGGCGATGAACATCTCCGCCGGCAGGCCTTCCGGGGTCTGGCCGATGATGATGGCCGGCTCGGCCGAGAACAACTGATGGTTCTTGTCGACAAAGACAATGTCTTCATAGCGGGTGACGGACCAGAACGGGCCGAAGGGGCTGCTCTTCCGGTAATGCACCGGGCACTCGTCGCGCAGGCGCTTGAAGTAGGACTGCCACTTCTTCTGCTTATAAAGGAAGGGATTGCTGACATCGATATCTTCGAGCTTCAGGCTCATGACATCGGGAATGGGCTTTTCCACGAACTCTTCAAACGCCTGCGTCTGCAACACCGCATGCTTGACGTTCTGGAAGGTCTGGATGCCCTTGATCAGGATCGGCATCGGCACGTTGGCCGAGACGGTTTCGACCACCAGGTCGGTGGCTTTCTGGATGGCGGGTACTTTTTCGTTCAGCTCGGCGAAGGTCGTGGACGCTTTGTCGAAGGCGGTTTTCAGCAGGCTCATGATGGTTCAACCCCGGCGGAATGTTGGCTTAGGGAAGCGGATCGCGGATGGCGATGCGCCCTTACATCTGGAATTCCGGCAGATGGACGACCATGCCGTCCATGGCGTCGGTGGCCTTGATCTGGCAGGACAGGCGCGAGGCCGGCTTGCGCTCCGGGGTCATTTCCAGCATCTGCAGTTCCTCGGCGCCGGCCTTGCCCGCCACGTCCAGCCAGGCACTGTCGACGATGACATGGCAGGTGCCGCAGGCGCATTCACCGCCGCAATCGGCGTCAATGCCGGGCACGCCGTTGTCCATCGCGATCTGCATCAGCGATTTGCCCGCTTCCAGCTCCACCTGATGTTCGGCGCCGTCATGTTCGATAAAGGTAATGTTGCCCATGAATCTGTCCCCAGCGTTGAATTGAACAGGGCGGGGGCGGAAAGGTCCCCCGGTATCCTGTGGTTTAAGCGTAGTCAAGAGGCTCCCCTTACACGCAGGTCTTTTCTTGACGGTCAGGGGTCATTTAAAGACATCGTGCTTCTCAGGGACGCATTTTGGCGAAAACTCACGCATTCCGGGCGTCTTTCCCCAAGGATCGTTTGATTTTCGACAGTCGGATTGTACTACAACATTTGCGTTTGGATAGCCCTTTCGGTCCCGGGGACGTTTCTTGCCGGTCGGGACGAGCATCGATATCGGGAACTATGGAGGATCGGGGATTGAAAGGGGCGTTTTGAGGGGGAGGCGTCGGGATTCGGGGGAATGTTGAGGCGGTCAGGCGGAGGCTGCCGGCCTGCGGGCGCAGGCCTTGGGTTTGCCGCCCCGGTCTTTCGGGGCGGCTGCTATCCGGAGCCGGCCGGACTTACAGCCTGGGCAAACCGTGTTCTTCCATGGCCATGCGCAGCGCGGCCAGGCACATGCGCGTGGTCAACGCACATTGTGCTTCCACATCGGCCGGATTGAGGGGGTAGTGCCGGAACACCACCGCGCCCGCCGTTTCAATCCAGCCGACCAGGGTTTCAATCAGGCGCGGCGGCAGGGCGGTGAGGCCCAAACCTTCCGCCTGTTGGTTGATCAGCAGGATGGCCACGTTCAGCGTTTGCTGCCGATAGCGCTGAGCGATGGAGCCTTCCGTGAAGCCTTCACGATAGATGCCGGTCACCACCGGTCCCAGTTCCAGTCCCCAGTCAAAATAGGCGCGCACCCCGGCGGTAATGCGCTCTTCGCCGGTGTTGCACCGGGATACCGCGGTCATCAATCGCAACACCAGATCCGAATTGGCCTTGGCGATCAGCTGGTCGAACACCTGCTCCATGCCGCCGGGGAACCAGCGGTAGAAAGACGGCCGCGACGCGCCGGTTTCCTGCAACAGCAGCTCGACGCTGATATCGCCGGAGGCGCGTCCGGCCAGCAGCCGTCCGGCGGCGGCGAGCAGGGGGGCCTGACGGGCGGTCAGTTCGTCCCCCGCGATGCGCGGACGGCCGCGCGCGCGGGGCGGGGATTCGGGAGGGGCGGATTCAGTCATGCGGAGATGATGCCACAGTCGTCATCGCGGAAAAAAGCCAAGACCGGACGCCCGGTCACGTTCACAGCCGCAGCCCGCCGTTGCCGATGCGGGCGAACAGTTCGGCGGTCAGCGGCTCGTAGCCGCGCTGCCGGTCCGCCAGCACATACAGCGGCTCGCCGACCACGGCCGGGTCAAAGCCTTCCTGCTTCAGCTCCACCTTGCGGTACTTGAAGGTGCCGGTGGTCTGCTGTTCGGTCTGCAGCCGGATGAACAGCGGTACCGCGTAGGCGGGCAAAGCCGCTTCCAGCGACCGCGCCAGCGCCTGACCGTCAAAGGCCGTGCCGGGCTTCAGGGTGATGGCCGCCATGCCCGCGCGACCGTCGCAGCCCGGCACGCTGACACCGTAGACCACGCCGTGTTCGATCGCCGCTTCCTTCGCCAGCACGCCTTCCACCTCGCCGGTGGCCACGTTCTCGCCCTTCCAGCGGAAGGTATCACCCACCCGGTCGACAAACTGGATGTGGCGCAGGCCCTGGTCGCGCACCAGGTCGCCGCTGTTGAACCAGACATCGCCGTCCTTGAAGACGTTGCGGAACAGCTTCTTTTCCCCGGCGGCGGGGTCGGTGTAGCCGTCGAAGGGCCGCCGCGCCGTGACCTCGCTGATCAGCAGCCCGACGCCGCCCTTGGCCACCCGTTGCATGCGGCCGCGCGCATCGCGCAGCGGCGTTTCACTTTCGGCATCGAATTCGACAATGGCGAAGGGCAGCGGCGTGAAGCCCGCCGTCTGCGACACGCCGAAGGCGTTGATGAAGGCGATGTTGGATTCGCTGGCGCCGTAGAATTCGAAAATGCGGGTGATGCCGAAGCGCTGCTCGAAGGCTTCCCAGATTTCCGGGCGCAGGCCGTTGCCGGTAATGGCGCGGATGCGGTGGTTACGGTCGCCCGCGCTTTCAGGCCGGTTCAGCAGGTAGCGCAGCAGCTCGCCGATGTAGCAGAAGACGGTGGCGTCGAAATGGCGGACGCGGTCCCAGAAGCGGCTGGCGCTGAACTTGCGGTCCAGCGCCAGTGTCGCCCCGGCAGAGAGGATGGCGCTGAAGCACACCGTCAGCGCGTTGTTGTGGTACAGCGGCAGGCAGCAATAGAACACGTCGTCGCGGCGCAGGCGCAGCGTCAGGCCGCCCACCCCGGCCATGGCGGCCAGCCAGCGGTAATGCGTCATCACCGAGGCCTTGGGCAGGCCGGTGGTGCCGGAAGTGAAGATGTAGAAGCAGGGCTGGCTGGCGCGCACCTGACCGGTGGTGGCGGGATTGCTGTCCGCGCAGTGGGCGCTGGCGTCGTCCAGATCGCGCCAGCCCTCGGGCGCGGGGGTGTTGTCGCTGTCGCGGCACCAGAAATAGTCCAGCTCCGGGGTTTGCGCCGGGGTGAAGGGCGTGCTTTCGATCGCCTCGCGGCATTCGCTGCCCGTCACCAGCAATTTGGCCCGCACCAGGTTGACGCTGTGCGTCAGCACCTCGGCGCGCTGGTGGTGGTTGAGCATGGCGGCGATGGCGCCCAGCTTCATCGCCGCGATCACGCAGGCCAGCACCTGCGGCCGGTTTTCTATCAGCAGGGCGACGGTATCGCCACTGCCGATGCCGCGCGCCGCCCACAGGTGGGCGATGCGGTTGGCCCAGGCATTGAGTTCCCGGTAGGTCCAGGCGCGGTCGTCAAAGCGCAGCGCCACCCGGTCCGGCGTCCAGCGCGCCCAGAACTCCACCACCTTGCCGATCGACTGGCGGCTGTCCGGGTTCAGCCCCGCCAGGCGCAACAGGTTGGCGCGGTTGGGGTCGAGCATTTCGGGGGCGGCTTGCAACAGGCCGCGCGCAATGTCGCGGACTCCGATCCGGTTGGCCATGGGGAAAGTCTCCGTGAAGGTGGGGTTCAGGATAGACGGTTGCGCGGGGAAGGGGGAGCGCTTATCCGGGGTTAAATATGTGTAACAATAATGTTACGCATATTATGCGGGAAAAGGGGACTGGGGGCAATCGTCGTTACCGGGTCGCTTGAGAGGATCGTAGGGGCGCACTGCGTGCGCCCTTTTCGCCGGGCATGATGGATGATGTGTTCGGTCACGAGGGCGCACGCAGTGCGCCCCTACGGGGGATTCAGGCTGCCGCTTTCAGCACCGCCTCGCGGTTGCGGAAATGCGCGTTCAATTCTCCCTGTGCGCCGAACAGCCGTTCGCGCCATTCCCGTTCCACCGCGTCCGTCTGTTGCTGGTCGGGGTGGAAGTCCCGGGCAAACCAGTCCGGCACATGCGCCAGCACCCGCGTCACGAAACCGTTCTTCCCCAGCAGCGCCTTCAGCCCGCGACGGTGTTCGCGGAGGCTCAGGGCTTCGCCCTGTTTCACCAGAATGGCCCCCCAACTGAAGGCAATGCCCGGCAGCAGCGCCCCCAGCACCAGCGGTCCGGCCAGCACCCGCTCGCGATAGGCGGCCGGGCTGACGCGGGCATGCACGTCAAACGCCACCGACTTGTGTTCCAGTTCCTCGATGGCATGCCACGACCACAGCTTCAGCACTTCCGCGTCGGTGCTGGTGCGGAATTCCGCGTGCGTCAGCCACTGCTCGGCCAAGTGCGCGGTGAAGTGTTCCATGAAGGCCGTGCAGGCCAGTTGCTGCGAGGGCGGCAGGCGTTCCAGCAGGCCCAGGCTGAAGCGGATATGGCGGTCGGCGAGGGCGATGTCATAGCCCTGCGCCGCCAGCCATGTGTTCAGGTGTTCATGCTCGCGGCCGTGAATGGCTTCCTGGCCGATGAAGCCGGAAATCTGCGCCTTCAGCGTCTCGTCGGTGATGGTGTCGCGGAAGCGCCTCACCGATTCCACAAAGAAACGCTCGCCCGGCGGAAAGATGGCCGAGAACACCGCGAACAGCGACGACGCCAGCGCATTGCCGCCGAAGAAGGGGAAACGCGGTCGGCCTTCCGGCAACGGAAAATCCATCAGCCGGGCGGGAATGCCCACGCTGGCGCCGTTGGTCTTGCGGGCTTCGCGCGACATCATCTCGCGCACGGTCTGTTCATGCATGGCGGTGCTCCCGGTGAGTTTGGCCCGAGCGGCGGTTGACGCCGCCGCCGGTATCACCGACCATAAACCGCATAATTACTCGGATTCAATCCGGATAACTTTTATGCCCCGCAAACCCCGACAGGCCCGTTCCCTCGCCACCGTCAACGCCATCGTTGACGCCGGTTTCCTTTGTCTGGCCCGTTACGGGCTGGTCGGCACCACCACCAATCACATTGCCGAGGTGGCGGGCATCAGCACCGGTTCGCTGTACGAATATTTCGCCAACAAGGAGGCGGTGTACGCGGCGATGAGCGAGCGCTTTCTGGCGGATATCGGCGAGATGGTGCGCGCCTATACGCCGCAGGTGTCGCGCATGGAGATCGGCGAGGCGATCCGCACGCTGGCGCAGGGCTTTGCCGAGTTGCTGTCGCGCAATGACGGGCGTTACCTGCATCTGGTGCGCTACATCCTGCTGGCGGATTCGCGGGATTTTTCGGAGCAGGTGAGCAAGCTGCTGATGGATTTCGTGGTGCAGTATTTGCTGAACCATCCGCAGTACATGCGGCTGAAGGATTTGCAGACGATGGTTTATATCGTCATCAATGCCGGGATCTTCAACATCATGCGGTTTTTGTCATCGGATAGTCCGCCGATGAGTTTTGAGGCGTTGATTGACGGGTTTGCGCGGTTGGTGAACCATCATGTGGTGATGGATTTGGCGGAGTGAGGGCCAAGGCAGTTGATCGGTTTGCTATCCCTGACGACTGTGATTATTGTTGGTAGGTGCAGGATTTGAGGGATGGGATGAAAGTCTTACGCTTGATTTTGGCTGGAAAATCCCAGCGCCTATTGGCACCTGCGCCATTCCGCCCAGCTTGCCAGATGTTAACGGCTAAACGCGGTGGGCAAGATTCGTTGTGCGTGCCGGTTGATGATCCGTGGCGAATGATGGAGACGGGGCTGGCGGAATTTGAGCCGGGATTTCGGATGCGGCGGGAAGACTCGATGGCTGAAGGAGTAGCATCATTTCACAATTGAATCAATGTGATGGGTTTCGTGCCTCAACCCATCCTACCGGCTACCGGCTACAGGCAAGGAAGGCTCGCGAATATGGTTTTGGATGTCAGAAATTATGAGTCAGCTACCAGACGCACTTCATAAAGAAATAGCTTCTCTTTGCCAGCAAGGTGATGAGCTTTCAAAAGCAGGAAAGCTTGAGGAAGCCAAAACTAGCTATGTCAATGCTCTCAGACTGCTTCCACAGGAGCATCGTGATTGGGAGGCATCCACGTGGATCTATGTAGCCATAGGAGACATCCACTTCCGTCTTGGAAATCATGAAAGGGCGTTCAGATGTTTTTACAATGCAATTCAGTGCCCCAAAGGGTTAGGAAACCCCTATATTCATCTTCGACTTGGTCAACTCTATTTTGAACAAGCTGATCTTGATAAGTCAGCTGATGAGCTGACAAGGGCGTATATGGGTGGGGGACTGGATTTGTTTCTAGAAGACGATCCGAAATATCTATCGTTCTTGGAAACGAGAATTGATGTTTGACTAGGCGGTGAGAATTCATCGCCGCCCCGTTTTGCGGGTGCTCAATCGGTAGGATGGGTTGAGGCACGAAACCCATCACCCTGATCCTATTGAGAATTCAGGCATTAACCTTAGAATCCCCCAACACCCCCCGACACATCTCCGTCAAAAAATCCCGCATCGCCATCACCCTCGCGCTGGCGCGCAAATCCCGGTGGTACAACAACCACAACTCCTGATGCGTATCCGCCTCCACAGCGGTCGCCCGCACCAGCCGCGCATCGCCATCCCCCATGAAATCCGGCAGCAGCGCCGCCGCCAGCCCGGTGGCGGCGGCCAGCAGATGCGTCTGCATGCTGTTGCCGCGCAGCACCGGCGCGCGGCCGGGAAAGAGCTCCTTCATCCAGTCCACCATCGGCAGCCGGAACCAGGCCGAATCCCACGACACATGCGGCAACTGCCGCCAGTCGCCGTCCACCCGCGCCAACGCCTCCGGGGTGCAATACAGCTCGAAGCGGAAACGGCCCATCGGCTGGGCGATGGTGTCCGGGTCATGGCTGTCGCGTTTCGGGTCCATGATCCGCAAGGCCAGCTCCGCCTCCCGTCGTGACAGATCCGCCAGATTGCGGTTCACCAGCAGTTCCACCTGCAACTGCGGATAGCGGGCGGTGAAGGCGGGCAGCGCCGGCATCAGCAGGTAATGGGCGATGGATTCAAACGTGGCCAGCCGCACCACGCCGGTCACGTCGCGCACCGCGTCGCCCTGACGTTCCACCGCGCGGATGCTGCGCTCCACCTCGGCAATATGCCCCAGCAGCGCCGACCCGGCGTCGGTCAGCAGGTAGCCCTGTTGCCGCCGCAGGAACAGCGTCACGCCCAGCGTTTCCTCCAGCGCGTCGATATGCCGTGAAACCGTCGAGACGCTGGTCGCCAGTTCCGTGGCGGCGGGCGTCAGGCCGCCCAGCCTGGCCACGGCCAGGAAGAATTTCAGGTTGTTCCAGTCCATGTTGTTTTCCATAGGCGGAAAATGCTTTCCCGGATATTGGCATTCTCTTCCATATCCGGCAATTGCTAAGGTGGAGCCCTGTACGAGGAGGGCGCCGACATGACCCGCACCACCTGGCTCACCCTGGGCCTGACCAGTTTTTTCTGGGCGCTGATGTTCTATCTGGGCAAGCACGCGCTGACGGTGATGACGCCGGAAGTGCTGAGCGCCTGGCGTTTCCTCCTGGGCGCGCTGGTGCTGCTGCCGTGGGTAGGCCAGCGCGAGGGCATCGACTGGCAAGGCCTGCGCCGCCATGCCCTGCCGCTGGGGGTGATGGCGGTGGTGGGCATCGGCGGTTTCAACCTGGCGCTGTTCCACGGTATGCGCCACACCTCGGCCATGAACGGGGCGCTGATCATGGCGCTGTGTCCGCTGCTGATCACGGTATTTGGCGCGCTGCTGACCCGTGAGGCGGTGAAGCCCCGGCAACTGGCCGGGCTGGCGTTCGGGTTGTCCGGGGTGTTGCTGGTGATCAGCGGCGGTTCGTGGGCGCGGTTGGCGTCGCTGTCCTTTGCCCCGGGCGATCTGCTGGTGCTGCTGGCGGCGGCCTGCTGGGCGCTGTACTCGGTGATTCCGCGCCGCTTCATCCCCGGCCTGCCGACCTTGCAGGTCACCACGGCCTCGGTGACGCTGGGCGGGGTGTTCCTGGGCCTGAATGCGCTACTGAGTCAGGGCTCGCTGCTGACACCCGCGCCGCTCAGCGTGCTGGCATCGGTGGCGGCGATGGGGCTGTTCGGTTCCGGCGTGGCCTATTTGTGGTGGAACGCCGGGGTGCGCGCGGCCGGGCCGGGCGCGGCGGCGGTGTTCATGAACCTGGTGCCGGTGTTCACGGCGCTGATCGGGGTGGCCTTGGGCCAGCCGCTGACGCCGGTGTATGTGGCGGGCACGGCGCTGGTGCTGGCCGGGGTGTGGCTGAGCACCTTCGCGCCGGGGCGCGTGGCGGTTCCGGCCGGGACAATGACGACGGAGGGGGCGAAATGAGCTGGCATTATGTGGAACGGGGACAGGGGCGGCCGCTGGTGCTGCTGCACGGCATCGGCATGTCGCACCGGGCGTGGTTGCCGGTGATGGACCGGCTGGCGCGGGAACGGCGGGTGCTGGCGTTCGATACCGCCGGGTTTGGCGACAGCCCCTGCCTGCCCGACGGGATTCCGCCCACCACCGGGAATCTGGCGCGGGAACTGGAACGGGTGCTGCGGCGGCTGGGGATCGAGGAGCCGGTGGATATCGCGGGCAATTCGATGGGCGGCTGGATGGCGCTGGAAGCGGCGCGGCTGGGGTTGGCGCGCTCGGTGGTGGCGATATCGCCCGCCGGCTTGTGGCGGCAGCCGCCGGCCCGGGCCAAGCATGTGTTCTTCGGCCTACGGCGGGTGGCGCGCACGGCGCCCTGGCTGGTGAAGGGCAGCCTGCGGGTGGCGCTGTTGCGCGAGCTGTTGATGGCGGTGCCGCTCTCTACTGGCGGCCGGGATATTCCCGCCGACATCGCGCTCGACCTGACCTGGGATTTTGTGAAAGCGCCGGGGTTTGAGGCGACCTTTGCCCACTCCGGCCGGTTTGCAGGCGGGCAGGGCATCACCGCGCCGGTGACGGTGGCCTTCGGCACGCATGACCTGCTGCTGGGCGCGGCGGCCCGCCTGCGCGGTGAGTTGCCCGCGCAGGCGCGTTGGCTGGAGCCCCAGGGCTGGGGGCATGTGCCGATGTGGAAGGACCCGGCGGGGGTGGCGACGCTGATTCTGGAAGGGACGGGGTGAGGGGCGTTAACGCCGCCGGATTGATCAATGATTATTAATGTGACATTATCGTTACGTTAATTAATGTCAGAGTCATCCCGCACATGCCTTCTTCCCTTGGTGCTTACGTTTCCCAGATCGCCTTCAGCGTCCGCAACCTGGAACACGCGGTGCGCTTCTACCGCGACACCTTCCGGCTGCGCGACAGCGGCGGCACCACGGCTTTTCGCGGTCCGGGCGCTGCGTATGTGCAGGGCGTCGAGGGCATCGCCTCGCGCACCCACTGGTTGCAGGACGACCGCAGCACGCTGCAATTGGAGTTCTTACAGTTCGAATACCCGCCCCTGGTGCCGATCCCCGACTCGCGGCGCGTCTGCGATATCGGCATGAGCCGCATCGCCTTTACCGTGCCCGACCTCGATGCCTGCCTCGCGCGGGCGGCGGCCTTGGGTGCGAGAGCGGTTGGCAGCATCATGACGGTGGCGGGCGGACGGCGCGCCGTGATCACCGACCCGGACGGCGTCTGGATCGAAATCACGGAGGACCGCCGGAGCGGCCAGTCCCGCGTTGCCGGCGTTGCCTTGTCGGTCCGGTCCCTGTCCCGCGCGCTTGAGACTTACACCACGGGCATGGGCCTGACCGCCGGTGATCATGCGGATGATGGCCTGGACGCCCAGCTGGGTCTGGCCGGGGCCGAACGCGCGGCGGTGCGCATTGACGGCGGCCCGGTCTGGATCGAGTTGTCGGAATACCGCTCGCCCGCGCCGCAGCCATGGCGCGAGGGCCATCAGCTCACCGATATCGGGCTTAGCCATGTGGCGGTGACCGCGCCGTCGGCGGAACAGGCCGAGGGGCTTTTTCAGCGGCTGTATGACGGCGGATGGGTGCGGCCCAACCAGCCCAAGCCCTTGCGATTGGGCAAGCTGGTCAGCCTGATGTATGGCCGTGATGCGGAGGGATTTACGCTGGAAATGATGCATGTCGCGCCGGTGGCGCACGGCATCCTCGGCTTCCGGCCGCCGCGCGCGGCGGATCGCTGGTTGCTGGCGACGCTGAACGCCGGGGCGGCGCTGCTGTACGGCTGACCGCCAACAGCGGCTGCCAGCCCGGTGTGAGGGAAACGGGTCGCCGATAGCCCTTATCGACGGCCCGCCGCCGTTACCGCCTGTTCAATCTCGCTGTCCTTGAACCCCAGCAACTCCACCGCCTTGCGGAACACGCCCGGCGCACGGGCGATCAGCTCGATCCGCTTCGGCGCCACGATCATGTCGCGGCGATGTTCAATCCCGTCGACGATCGCCGCCACCACCGACTCCAGCGTCACCATCTTCCAGATGCCGCCCTTGTTGCCGTCCCAGATCCGGTTGCCCGCCGCGTCGGCGAACACGCCGTCCATCATCGGTGTCGGGAAGAAGGTCGGGTGCACGCTGCCGACGCCGACCCCGAGATGCCGCAGTTCCAGCCGGACGCTGTCGCACATCGCCCACACGCCCGCCTTGCTGGCGGCATAGGACGACTGCAGCGGCGAGTGGATGAAGGCCGCCATGGACGAGATCGCCAGCAGGTAGCCCTGGCGTTGCCGCACATGCGGAATGGCGGCCTTGAAGGTGCGCCACACGCCATTGAGGTTGATGTCGATGACGCGGGTGAAGGCGGCCTCGCTGCCGTTGACCAGCGCTTCCATTTCGGTAATGCCCGCGTTGGCGATCACCATATCCAGACCGCCGAAATGCGCGGCGGCGGCATCGATCGCCTGTTGCAGGCTTTCCATCGCGCGCACGTTCACCGCCCAGCCCTGGGCGCGGGTCGGGCCGCCCAGTGCTGCTGCCTGCTGTTGCGCCGCCGCGCCGTCCAGGTCCAGCAGCGCCAGCTTCGCGCCCTTGGCGTGCAGGGCTTTTGCCAGCGCGGAACCCAAGCCGCCGGTGGAGCCGGTGATGGCGATGGTCAGTTGGGAAATGTCGTATTTGGCCATGAAGGCATCCTCGGGGGAAACGGTTGAATGGCGGAGCAGTGAATCTTTCCCTCCTGTGGAACAGGGGGGTTGCGGAAAGTGGCCCGAACACGTTCTCGGCAAAGGGCATCGTGTTCAGCGTTCCGCCGTTGACCCCCCCGGCCCCTTCGGGCCTCCCCCCTGCCTTGCAGGGGGGAATGTCCCCGTATTACACCGGCACGTGCCGACGCAGGAATTCAATCTGGTCCTTCACCACATGCTCGAACGCCTCGCCGACGTAGATGTCGAAATGGCCGTCCGGGTAACGCTTGATTTCCCCCTTGGGCGCGCGACGGGCATGGAACAGCGTCGGCTTGGCCGGGGCGACCGAGTCGGTGTCGCAGACGCAGAACAGCACCGGGCAGGCAATCTTCGGCGTCTTCAGGCCGGGGAAATAGCGGATGATCTGCAAGCCGAAACGCGCGGCGACTTCATTGCGGAACCCTTGGGCATCCGGGGGCAGCAGGCCCAGATAGCCGGAGACCACGTCCGGCGCGGTCATCAGCGCCGCTTCACCCTGATGACCGGCGGCCTGGACCATCACCGGCTCCGCCCCCAGCCAACTGCCGACCTGGTCGCGCAGCGCCAGCGCCGTCACTTTCAGCGAGCTGACCGGGTTCAGCGCCAGCCCGGAGGCCAGGCCGTTGGTGAACGGGCATTGCGAGATCACCGCCGTGATGCCGGACAGGTCGGCGGCGGTGCTCAGCACGTGGCCGCCGCTGAACGAGGTGCCCCAGAGCACGACCCGGCGGCCATCGACTTGCGGACAGGCGCGGGCGTAAGCCACGGCCGCCTTCCAGTCCTCCAACTGCTTGCTGACATCCAGCAGCTGGCGCGGCTGGCCGTCGCTGTCGCCGAAATGGCGGTAATCGAAGACCAGGCAGGCATAGCCCGCTGCGCTGAAACGTTCGGCGAAGGCGTCCAGCCGCATCACCCGCGTACCGCCGAGGCCGTGCGCCATCACCACCACCGGACGCGGCGTGTCGGAGGCGGGCAGGTACAGCCAGGCGCGGCAGGTGATGCCGCCGGATTGGAATTCCACATCAAGTCGTTGGGTCATGGTCGTCTCGCAAAGCCGGGAAGGGCTGGAATCTGGAATCAAGTGTTATCAGATTATATCTGATAACTGATGTTGTCAAATTTTGGTTTTGACGGTCCCTTCCGGTATAGTGGCGGAATGACTTTACCGCCAGCCGATGCCATGACACTCCCGCTTGCTTCCCCGACGCTTTCCGAACGCCCTTATGGCGGCATCGACCATGAGGCGCGGGTCAGCGAGCGGCGGGAGCGTTTCATCGCGGCGGGCATCCGGGTGATCGGTTCGGCCGGGTATCGCGCCGCCACCGTGCGCGTGCTGTGCGCCGAGGCCGGGCTCAGCAACCGTTACTTCTACGAATCCTTCGACAGCACCGAGGCCTTGCTGATGGCGGTTTACCGCCGCTTGATGGGCGACTGCCAGGCGGCGATCCTGACGGCCATGCAGCAGGCCCCGCGTCAGGTCGAGGCAATCACCGCCGCCGGGGTGCGGGTGTTCTTCGAACATGCCCGCGACCCGCTGTTCGCCCGCGCCACCCTGCTGGAAGTGATGGGCGTCAGCGCGGCGGTGGACGCGATGTATCAGGAAAACATCCGCGTCTTTGGCCGGATGATCATGGGCGGCGCGCGCGCGGTGCTGGTGGATGACGACCTGCCCGAGGAAGAGGCGGACATGCTGGGACTGTCGCTGGTGGGGGCGCTGGCCTACGCCGCCATGCACTGGATGCAGGGCGGCTACCGGCTGTCGGTGGATCAGATGGTGAGCAACGCGGTGCGCATTATCGGCGGCACGGCGTTGGGAATTCAGCAATCACGGGGGAAATGAACATGTCCGACATCCACGAAGGCGGTTGCCTGTGCGGCGCGGTTCGCTACCGGGTTACCGGCCAGCCGGTGGCGGCCTATGTCTGCCACTGCAACTATTGCCAGAAGTCGTCCGGCACGGCTTTCCAGATGCCGGTGTTCTTCAAGCACCGGCAAGTGGAATTCAGCGGCGAGACTATGCAGACCTTCGACTATGTGTCCCCCACGCACGGGCGCACGGTCACCACCCAGTTTTGCGGCCGTTGCGGCACGCGGGTGGGGTCGCGCATCACCCGTGCGCCCGGCATCCAGATCCTTTCGGCGGGGTCGTTTGATGTGCGGGATGAATTTGCGGTGACCTGTCACCTGTTCACGGAGACGAAGGTGCCCTGGGTGCGCTTGCCCGCCGAGACGCCGTGCTATGAACAGCATTTCATTACGGAGGCGGGGGAGAAGGTGGAGCCGTTGGCGATAGAGGGCTGAAGCCGCCATGAGCCGTTTGCAGGAGGCCGCCCGTCGCATCAAGCGCGATGCCCTGACCGTGTATTTCGCCGCGCGCGACCCGCGCACGCCGCTGCCGGTGCGTCTGCTCGCCCTGATGATTGCGGCCTATGCCTTCAGCCCCATCGACCTGATTCCCGACTTCATCCCGGTGCTGGGCTATCTGGATGACCTGATCCTGCTGCCGCTGGGCATCCTGCTGGTCATCCGCCTGACGCCGGAGGTAGTGATCGCCGACAGCCGGGCCAAGGCGCAGCTGGCGGCCGACCGGCCGGTCAGTCCGGCGGCGGCGGTGGTGATCGTGCTGATCTGGCTGTTGTGCGCGGCCGGGCTTGGCTACTGGTGGCTGGCCGCCTGATCCCGGAGGGGCGCACGGCGTGCGCCCTCTCAACCAAACACGTTGTTATCCCCGGAGTTGCCGTCCTGTTCGGCGACGAAGGGCGCAGGCACTGCGCCCCTACGGGTCAATCAATACCCCTTCGGTTTCACAAACCCGCCCATTACCCCCGCCAGCAACCCGGCAAACTTGATCGTCGTCCGGTCCTGGAAGCGGTTGCCGACAATCTGCACGTTCACCGGCACTCCGCCCGGCGTCACCCCCAGCGGTGCGCTGGTGGCGGGCAGGCCCATCAGCGTCGCCGGGGCAATCCACATGAACATGTCGGTGTAGTTGCGCTTGACGCCGTTGATGGTGATCTTGCGCTGCACCATCTCCGGTTTCTGCTGGTGCGGAAGCGCCGTGGTGGCGGCGGGCGGCATCAGGATCACGTCGTAATCGGCAAATACACGCTGGAATTTCTCGGTCAGGCGGCAGCTGCGCTCGTTCGCGACCTTCCAGTCGGCAAAGCTCTGGCCTGCGCCCGCCATGAAATGCTCGAAACGTTCCGCAAAGCCCACGTACTTGCCCAGCTTCGTCACCACCGGCGCGGCCAGGTTCATCGCCATGCGCGCCGCCTTCGGCTGGCCCAGCGCAATCACGCTGCCCAGCTGGTTCAGGTACAGCGGGTAGAAGGTGTCCAGCGTCATGCCCAGCGGCGCGCCGGTATCCACCTTCACCCCGGCGGCTTCCAGCTTGCGCTTCATCTCTTCGTACAGCGCCTTCATGTCGTGGTCGATGGGGCACAGCGGGTCGTCAATCCACAGCAGCACGCGGAAGTCGGCCAGCTTCTTTTGTTTGGGCGCGGGCAGTTTCAGCTGCCAGCCCGGCTGCATGCGGGGGGAAGGCCCGGCCACCACGTCCAGCAGCAGTTGCAGGTCCTCGGCGGTGCGCGCCATCGGCCCGGCCACGGCCAGGTCGGGGTCGGCGGCGGTGCCGGGAGGGCCGGGAATGTGGCCGCGCAGCGGCACGATGCCCTGGGTGGACTTGTGGCCGTAGACGCCACAGAAATGCGCCGGGGTGCGGATGGAGCCGCCGATGTCGCTGCCCAGTTCCAGCGGCGTGAAGCCGGCCGCCAGCGCCGCCGCCGCGCCGCCGGAGGAGCCGCCGGGCGTCAGGTCGGCGTTCCACGGGTTGTGGGTGGTGCCGTGCAGCTTGTTGTAGCTCTGGATGTCGCTGGCGAACAGCGGCACGTTGGTCTTGCCCAGCACGATGGCCCCGGCGTCCAGCAGCGACTGCACGGGCGTGGCGGCCTTCTTCGGCACATGGCTTTTCAGGCTGGGCGAGCCGGCGGTGCAGGGCAGGCCGGGCACTTCCCAGGTGTCCTTGAGCGTCATCGGCAGGCCGTGCAGCGGGCCCCAGCTTTCGCCGCGCGCGGTGGCGGCATCGGCCTCGTCGGCGCGGCGGCGGGCGGCCTCGCGATCCTGTGCTACTACGGCGTTGACCAGCGGGTTGCGGGCGTCGATCTGCGCGTAGCAGGCGTCCACCAGCGCGCGGCTGGAGATTTCGCCTTTCTTCAGGCGGGCAATGAGGGTCTTGGCGTCAAGGTACAGCCAGTCTTGGGACATGGGGCGGCCTTCCGGTGGGAGTCGGGATGATGAGGGGAGGATAGCGGGTTTGCGGGGGGAAAGGTGAGGGTCGGGAGGGACAAGGGGGTTGTCATTGGAGGCCATGCCCTTAGGGCCTGATCTCGATCGGCGTCCCCGGCTCTACCGCCTCCCACACGACTGCCATGTCTTCATTACGCAGGGCAATGCAGCCATTGGTCCAGTTTAAGCGCTGGGTGATGAACGACGCCCAGCCAAAACCGTTGCGCTGGCCGTGGATCATCACAAAGCCTCCCGGAGAAACGCCGCGCGCCCTGGCCTGCGCGAGGTCGGCGGCATTCGGGTAGGAAATGTGGATGGCGCGGTAATAGCCGCTGTCGGCCTTTTTGAAGTCCAGCCGGTAGCTGCCTTCCGGCGTGCGTTCGTCGCCTTCCTGCTGCTTGTGTCCCTGCGGGTTGGCGCCGAAGGCGACGGGGAAAGTGGCGAGGACAGTTTCACCGTGCAGCAGGCTCAGGGTTTTCCGGGTCTTGCTGACAAGCACATGGTCGGCCTTGGGGAGGGCGTGCGCCAGGCTCATGGCTAACGCCAGTATGAGTACGATGCCGCCCCGCATGATCAAAGCTCCACCCCCATAAACACCCGGATATCCCCGCACGCCTCATCCGCCTGCGCCTTGACATGCGGATCGGGATCCATACGCCCGGCGGCCAGCAACGGCCCGACCACCGCCATGTCCAGCGCGCCGCAGGTCCGGGCAATATGCCCGAAGCCCATCAGCGCATTGCCGCGCACCTGCGGATCGGCATGCGCCGCCAGCCGCACGCAGATGCCCTCCGCCCAGCCCGGCGGGCAGTCGGCGGCGTTCAGGCTGGCCACGATCGGGACATACAGCAGCTCGTGCGGCTCCCTGCGCGCAATCACGGCTTCCACGTCGTCCGTAGTCCAGCCGTCGTGGAAAGGCCCCATGCTCATGACGATCATCCCCTTCATTAACCGGCGAGTCCGGGTCAGCGCCACCCGTTAATCCGATTCGACCAGATGCGAGATCGGCTCGTTGCCGTGCTGCTTCACCCACATGCAATAACTGTCTTTCTGGTGGGTCCGGTAAGTCCGGCATGCGCGCGCAATGCCCGGACAGGCTTTCACGAAGGCTTCGGATTTGGCTTTGCTGTCCGGTCCCGGTTTGGAGTTGTTCACGGCGTCGATCAGGGACAGGCATTGCGGCGGCACCTGGCTGTCCGGCACCTGCGTCTGGTTTTCGGGCAGTTCCGGCCCTCGCGGGTTCATACGGCGCGTCCGCGCCGCGTTTTCCTCAGCCATGAGTTTGGCCTTGGCGGCGATCTCCTCAACGGATTGCGTTGGACCGCCCGCGGACGCCTTGAGGCCGATGGTCTCGCCCGCGGCGCCCGCCGGCTGCCGGTCGCCAAAGTGAATCTGTCCCTGCTCGTCCTTCCATTTATAAACCTCTCCCGCATGACTGGCCGCGCATAGCCAAAGCAGGGATATGAGATATTTTTTCACCAATGCGTCCCCTGATAATAATGAACGTTCATGGACGTATCCCGCCGTCTGCGATCGCCCGGGTGACGTCCGGGATCTGCCTGGCAGACGCGTCCGGCGGCGTCAGGTCCACTGGGTCAACTTGTTGCCGTTGGCGTCCGTGAACGCGCCCACCAGGATCATGATCATGTCGATAAACGCCCAGATACCCAGTCCGCCCAGGGTAAAGATCATCAGGATGCCGGTGCCGTTCTTGCCGACATAGAAGCGGTGAACTCCGAAAACGCCGAAGAAAAAGCACAGCAGGAAAGCGGGAAGGATGCGTTTGTCGCTCATGATCAACTCCATGTCTGTTGTTGTGATGGCCGGATCAAGGCCGGAACCGATGATGCCTCAGCCCGGAATGCCTTGGCAACCGCCTGTCCGCGTCGCCAGGACCGCCGGCTTCCGATAAAATGGCGGTCCCGCTTCCCCGCTTTTCCTATCGCGAGCGCATCATGTCCCGTGCTTTGACACCTTCGCCGTGGTTTTCCGGAGTTATCGGCCTGCTGCTGTGGCCGCTGGATGCCACGGCGGCGGTGACGCCGCTGTCCAGCGGGGAGATCGGCCTGAAGTTTTCGCTGAGCCAGGCCGGCTATGTCAGCCGCCATTTTGCCCTTGACGGCAATGCCACCCGCGTTCTCTCCAATGGCGAGATCAGCGGCGAACTGCACGCCAGCAAGGAATATATCCGGCTGGAGAACCAGCCTTCCGAGGTCAACCTGAATATTTATGACGCCAACCTGAAATGGCTGTCCCTGATGAAGGATCCCGCCGGTTACTTCTATGTGTCGCCGCGTATCCGCCACAACCGGGAAAGCTACTACCAGTCCGCCGTCGCCTTGCGCCTTGGGGTTGGCCGGAAGCTGAATCCGTCCCCCAAATTCGCCATGCGGGTGGAACTGGGGTCCGGGTATCGCGAGGTATCGGTGCGTGACGGCAGCGAGCTGACCGAGCCGCTGGTGACCCTGACGGGCAAGGTGAACTGGACGGTTTCGGACAGCGTGGGCGCGCGTTTCGAAATGGTGGAGGAACAAACCCGGCGTGAAACCTACCGCACCATCCAGACCAGCATCCGCAACAAGCTGACGGACCAGTTCGCCCTGAAATACGAGCTTTCCTACAAGCGCGGCTATCCTTTCGACGCCAACCCCGGCACCAATGAAACCACCGCCGATGTCGGCCTGACCTACAGCTTCTGATCCGGCCGCCGCGCCGTTTTCACACTCCCAGCATCGCCAGCATCAGGAAAGTGGCGAACAGCACGAAGTGCGTCAGGCCTTCAATGACGTTGGTTTCGCCGTCATTGAGGTTGATGGACGCCACCAGCAGCGTCAGCAGCACCATCGCGGTCTGCACCGGCGTCAGCGCCATGTCGATGGGCGTACCGGTGAACAGCGCGATGCCTTCGATGACCGGTACGGTCAGGATGACCGTGGACAGCGACGCCCCCAACGCGATATTCACCACCGACTGCATGCGGTTGTTCAGCGCCGCGCGCAGGGCGGTCAGGATTTCCGGGCTGGCCGGAATCAGCGCCACGATCAGCGCCGGGACGATGGCGGGTACGCCGGTGCCGGCCAGTCCCGCTCCCAGCGTTTTCGCCATGACTTCCGACAGCAGGCCGATCAGGACAATGCCCGACAGCAGCAGCAGGGCGTGCCGCAGCACGGGAATGGGCGCCTGGTCATGGCCTTCCTCGCGCTTGTCGTGCGCCGGGCCGTAGGCGTAGTTGAAGAAGTAGCTGTGCTGGCCGGTCTGCACGCGCAGGAACAGGCCGTACAGCACCACCATGATGATGATGGTAAACACCGAATAAGCCTGCCAGTGCGCGGCGGGCAGGAACTGCGGCACCACCATCGATACCCCCAGCGCGGTCATGATCATCACCACGAAGGAATTGCCCGAGTCGACGTTGTAGGCCTGCTCGCCGTATTTGAGACCGCCGAGGATGGCCGCCAGGCCAAGGATGCCGTTCAGGTCCAGCATCACCGCCGAATAGATGGTGTCGCGCACCAGCGTCGGCGAGGCGGAGTTCAGCAACATCATCGCCAGGATCACCACCTCCACCAGCACGGCGCTGATGGTCAGCAGCATGGTGCCGTAGGGTTCGCCGAAACGGATGGCCAGCAGTTCGGCATGGTGGGCGACGCGTTGCGAGGTCACCAGGATGGCGGCGATCAGCAGGGCCGCGGCGGCCAGCGAGGCGGGTTGGCCGGCGGTCAGGATGGCGTGTTCCAGCGGGAAAGCGGCGAGGGTCAGGGCGATGACCGGCAACAGGGATTTTTCATCCCGGATCAGGGTGCTCATGCAATTTGGAATGAAGGACGGGCGGCCATTCTAGCAAAGTCAGGCCCTGTGCAGGAATCGACCGCCTTCCCGACGGCGGCGCGAGTGCGTCCGGCCTGATCATGATGACAATACTATTATCATGCTATTATAATAAAGTTGTCATTCCTCCCTCTCTGCCGGAGCCCGCCATGCGTCCCTCGTTCGACAAGCCCTTGCTGATGGATGACGGCGAAACCCGCTCGCTGCATTTCAGCTTCATGCATGTGCAAAGCGAGATGCGCGTGGACAAGCCGCTGGAGCTGGTGTTCGGCTACACCCAGGCGATGATGGCCTTCCTGCTGGTGCAGCCGGAGCCGCAAGACATCCTGCTGGTGGGCCTGGGCGGCGGCTCGCTGTCGAAATACTGCCACTACCTGCTGCCGCAAAGCACAGTGACCACGGTCGAGATCAATCCCGAGGTCATCGCCCTGCGCGAGACTTTCTGCGTTCCGGCGGACAGCGCGCGTTTCCGGGTGGTGCAGGATGACGCCACGCGTTACATGCCCCGGCACCGCGATACCGCCGATGTGCTGCTGCTGGACGGCTATGACGAGGACGGCCTGCCGGACGCGCTGACCACGCCGCTGTATTACCGGCATTGTTTCGAGGCATTGCGCGAGGGCGGGGTGCTGGTGGCGAATTTCAATTGCGGCAATGAACAGCTGGCGGTCAGCCTGGGGCGGCTGGGGAAGATTTTTGCGGGGCGGGTGCTGATCATCAAGTCGCAGACCAGCGGCAACAAGGTGGTGTTCGCCTTCAAGGATCGCGGCGCGCTGCCGCATGCGCGGATGCACGAGCGCGCCGAGCGCCTGAAACACCGCACCGGCCTGCCGATGCCGCATTTCTGCAGCCAGCTGGAGGCGGGCAGCCGCTCGTGGAAAGCGGCGGTGGAGGCTTGAGGCGTCAGGCTTCGCCGGTCTTGTCGCGGGCGACGGCGTGCGGGCTGCGGGTGCTGTAGTCGACGCCGTGCTTGTCGAGGTATTCGCGGATCAGTTGCCGCACCACCTGCGAGGGCGTCAGGTCCTGGGCGCTGCACAGGGTTTCCAGGGCCTGCTTCTTGACCGGGTCGATCAGGATCGTGAGGCGGGCGGTCTTGTTTTCCATGGCGGCGGCTCGGTGCGGAATATGTTAATCAAATTATAACGATTTGGCCGGAAGGTGTCATGCCTGCCGTCCGGCCGGGCTATGCACAGGCATTCGCGCGCTTCGCAACGGTGGAGGGTGAAATCATGATGGCACTGCTGGAGGCCCGGCGTCACGGGCTGTGGAAACGGCAACACTGGCTGCCGAATATCGTCGCCGGGATCATTGTCGGGGTGGTGGCGCTGCCGCTGGCGATGGCCTTCGCCATTGCGTCCGGGGTGAAGCCGGAGCAGGGGCTGTACACGGCGATCATCGCCGGGTTCCTGGTGTCGGCGCTGGGCGGCAGCCGCCTGCAGATCGCCGGGCCGACCGGGGCGTTCATCGTCATCCTCTCCGGCATCACCGCCAAGTACGGCGTTGACGGCCTGCAGATTGCCACGCTGATGGCCGGGGTGATGCTGTTGCTGCTGGGGCTGGCGCGGCTGGGCAGCATCATCCGCTTCATTCCCGATCCGGTCATTGTCGGTTTCACCGCCGGTATCGGCGTCATCATCTGGGTGGGGCAGTGGAAGGATTTCTTCGGGCTGCCCGCCGTCAGCGGCGAGCATTTCCACCAGAAACTGTGGCATCTGCTGCAGGCGTTGCCGCAGCTGCATCCGGTGACTACCGCGCTGGCGCTGCTGTCGCTGGCGCTGGTGATCTTCACGCCGCGCCTGCCGGGGCTGAAGAAGGTGCCGGGACCGCTGGTGGCGCTGGTGACGGCGACGCTGTTGCAGTCGCTGTGCGGTTTTGACGGCGTCGTCACCATCGGCAGCGCCTTCGGCGGCATTCCGCAGGGCCTGCCGTCCTTCCACCTGCCGGACATCACCGCGTCGCGGCTGATCGAACTGGTCGGTCCGGCGTTCACCATCGCCATGCTGGGGGCCATCGAGTCGCTGCTGTCGGCGGTGGTGGCCGACGGCATGGCGGGGACCCGCCACGATTCCAACCAGGAGCTGGTGGGGCAGGGCGTCGCCAATATGGTCGCGCCGCTGTTCGGTGGTTTTGCCGCCACCGGCGCCATCGCCCGCACCGCCACCAACATCCGCAACGGCGGCACCTCGCCGCTGGCCGGGATGGTGCACGCGCTGACGCTGGTGATGATCATCCTCTTCCTGGCCCCGCTGGCGGCGAACATTCCGCTGGCGGCGCTGGCGGCCATCCTGTTCGTGGTGGCGTGGAACATGAGCGAGATTCCGCACTTCCTGCAGATGGTCCGCCGCGCGCCCCGCGCCGATGTGGCGATCCTGCTGGTCACCTTCGTCCTGACCGTGTTCACCGACCTGGTGGTGGCGGTGAACATTGGCGTCATCCTGGCGATGCTGCAGTTCCTGCGGCGCATGGCGGCCAGCGTGGAAGTGGCGCAGATGAGCGAAGAGGCGCTGCAACAGGAACTGGCGGCGCAAGGCCTGACCCGGCTGCCGCCGGGCGTGCTGGTCTACAGCGTCGAGGGGCCGTTCTTTTTCGGGGCGGTGGAGAATTTCGAGCGGGCGCTGGCCAGCACCCATACCGATCCGGCGGTGCTGGTGTTCCGGCTGACGCGGGTGCCGTTCATGGACATCACCGGCCTGCAGACGCTGGAGGAAGTGATCCGCGACCTGCAACGACGGGGCGTGCGGGTGATGCTGGCCGGGGCCAATCCGTCGGTGACCGCCAAGCTGGAAAAGGCGGGGCTGGTGGATCTGGTGGGGAAGGACAACGTGACGCCGGAGCTGGCGGCCGCCATCGCCCGTTGTTGAGCGGCGGCCGCGCGGCGGCTCAGCCGCGCCAGGCCAGCTTCCCGTGCAGCTTCACCACGTCGCCGATGATCAGCAGCGCCGGCGGCTTGATGCCGGCGGTTGCGATCACCTCGCCCAGCGTGCCCAGCGTGCCGACATGCACCTTCTGCTGCGGTGTCGTCGCCTTCTCGATGATGGCCACCGGCGTGTCGGCGCGGCGGCCGTTGGCCACCAGCTCCGCCGCGATGGACGGCGCCTGGGTAATGCCCATGTACACCACCAGTGTTTCGCAGGGATTGGTCAGCTTGGTCCAGTCCAGCGTCTGCTCGCCCTCGCGGCGGTGGCCGGTGACGAAGGTGACGCCCTGCGCGTAGTCGCGGTGCGTCAACGGAATGCCGGCGTAGCAGCTGGCGCCCGCCGCCGAGGTGATGCCCGGCACCACCTGGAAGGGAATGCCGTATTCCGCCAGCGTTTCGAGTTCCTCGCCGCCGCGCCCGAAGATGAACGGGTCGCCGCCCTTCAGCCGCAACACCTTCTTCCCTTCCTGCGCCAGCTTCACCAGCAACAGGTTCAGGTCGTCCTGCGGCACGGCGTGGTCGGCGCGCTTCTTGCCGACGTAGATGCGGTCAGCGTCGCGCCGGGTCAGGTCGAGGATGGCGTCGGAGACGAGGTTGTCGTAGAGCACCACGTCGGCCATCTGCATCAGCCGTAGCGCGCGGAAGGTCAGCAGGTCGGGATCGCCCGGGCCCGCGCCCACCAGGAACACTTCCCCTTTGGTCAGCGTTGCGGCATCGGCGGCATCCAGCGCCTGTTGCGCCAGCGCGCGGGCGGCGTCGGCCTGGCCGTTCATGGCGCGCTCGGCGAAGGGGCCGGACAGCAGCTCTTCCCAGAACAGGCGGCGCGAGGTGGTGTCGGGCAGGGCGGCCTTGACGGCGAGGCGGAATTCCCCGGCGATGCGCGCCATGTCGCCATAACCGGCGGGAATCAGCGTTTCCAGCCGGGCGCGCAGGTGGCGGGCCAGTACCGGCACCGCGCCGCCGGTGCTGGCGGCGATGATCACCGGCGAACGATCGACAATGGACGGGGTGATGAAGCGGCAGATTTCCGGTTGGTCGACGGCGTTGATCAGGATGCCGCGCGCCTCGCAGTCGCGGTAGACGGCCTGGTTGACGGCTTCGTCGTCGGTGGCGGCGTAGACCAGGCGCATGCCGTCCAGGCAGCGCGGGCTGTAGGGCTCGGCGCGGTGGTGCAGGCCCTCGGCGGCCACATAGGCGGCCATCGCGGGCGACAGCTCGGGCGAGACGACGGTGACATGCGCCCCGGCGGCGCGCAGCAGCCGGGCCTTGCGCAGGCCGACATCGCCGCCGCCGACCACCAGGCAGGTCTGGTCATTGAGCTTCAGGAAAATCGGGAAAAAGTCCATCAAAGAGGTTCCGGTAAGGTCGCGTTAAATCGGATTCCGGCCACGATAAACCGGAACAGGCGCAGCGTCCATCGGCGGCGGCCCCGACGGCCCGCGAACTGACCAACCGGCCGCGCCTCTCCCCGCCATTCGGACAGGTTGGCTCATTCTCACGGTGAGTTATTGATCAATGTCAAGCAGGCTAAGCTGTGCAAGGTTCTAGGATCAAGAGTGGCCGTTCCGGCCGGCAAACACCCAGGAGGACCTATGAGCAGCGGATTTACCAAAGCCATGGCTCGCAACATCTTCTACGGAGGCGCGGTTTTTTGCTTCCTGCTTTTTCTCGGACTCGCGTTCGACACGCATCAGGTCCTGCCCAAACGGGATAACCGGGAAGGCCTGACGGATTCGGCCATTCGCGGCAAGCGTATCTGGGAAACCCACGACTGCATCGGCTGCCATACCTTGCTGGGCGAGGGCGCGTACTTTGCGCCGGAACTGGGCAATGTCTATGCGCGGCGCGGTCCGGATTTCATCAAGGCCTGGATCAAGGCGCAGCCGACGCATGTTCCCGGTCGCCGTCAGATGCCCCAGTTCAACTTCACCGACCAGCAGCTGGATGATCTCGTGGAATTCCTGAAGTACACGAACGGGATCAACACCAATCACTGGCCGCCCAACATTGAAGGCTGAGGCAAGGAGAACCCTTATGAAATATCCGTCGCAAGCCGTCAGCAAACTCTACTTTACCGCCGCCATCGGCCTGTTCGCGGGCCAGATCCTGTTCGGCCTGATCATGGGCCTGCAGTATGTGATCGGCGATTTCCTGTTTCCCGCCATTCCCTTCAACGTCGCCCGCATGGTGCACACCAATCTGCTGATCGTGTGGATCCTGTTCGGCTTCATGGGCGCGGGCTATTACCTGGTGCCGGAGGAATCCGAGCGTGAGCTGTACAGCCCCAAGCTGGCGAAAATCCTGTTCTGGGTTTTCCTGGTGGCGGGCGCGCTGACCATTCTCGGCTACCTGCTGGTGCCTTACGCCGAACTGGCGCGCCTGACCGGCAATGATCTGCTGGCGACCATGGGACGCGAGTTCCTGGAGCAGCCGCTGATCACCAAGGTGGGCATCGTCGTCGTCTGCCTTGGCTTCCTGTTCAACCTGACCATGACCATGCTGGGCGGCCGCAAGACCAGCATCAGCCTGATCATGCTGATGGGCCTGTGGGGGCTGGCGCTGTTCTTCCTGTTCTCGTTCGTCAACCCGGACAACCTGGTCAAGGACAAGTTCTGGTGGTGGTGGGTGGTGCACCTGTGGGTGGAAGGCGTGTGGGAACTGATCCTCGGGGCGATGCTGGCCTTCGTGCTGATCAAGGTGACCGGCGTCGACCGCGAAGTGATCGAGAAGTGGCTGTACGTGATCATCGCCTTCACCCTGATGACCGGCATCATCGGCACCGGCCACCATTACTTCTGGATCGGTACGCCGGAATACTGGCAAGTCTGGGGCTCGGTGTTCTCGGCCATGGAACCGATTCCGTTCTTCATGATGACCGTGTTCGCCTTCAACATGGTGAACCGCCGCAAGCGTGAACATCCCAACAAGGTTGCCACCCTGTGGGCGATGGGCACCGGCGTCATGGCCTTCCTGGGCGCGGGCGTGTGGGGCTTCCTGCACACCCTGGCGCCGGTGAACTACTACACCCACGGCACGCAGATCACCGCCGCCCACGGTCACATGGCGTTCTACGGCGCCTATGCGATGGTGGTGCTGACCATGATCAGCTACACCATGCCGCTGATGCGCGGCCGCGAGGCCAACAGCAACAAGGCGCAGGTGGTGGAAATGTGGTCGTTCTGGCTGATGACCATCGCCATGGTGTTCATCACCCTGTTCCTGACCGGCGCGGGCATCCTGCAGGTGTGGCTGCAACGCTACTCCAGCACCCCGATGTCGTTCATGGCCACCCAGGACCAGGTGATGGTGTTCTACTGGCTGCGCGAGATTACCGGCCTCGTGTTCCTGCTCGGCTTCATGCTGTATGTCGCCAGTTTCTTCATCAAAGGGGAAACGAAGGCGGCGTGACCCCCCGTGTGATCCGTAGGGGCGCACTGCGTGCGCCCTTTACGCCGAACACATTCTGATAGCCCATCTTGTCCGTATACGTGGGCGCACGCAGTGCGCCCCTACGGCCGGACAAGGCAGATACCGGATTCCCCCATGAACACGCCCTTCACTCCCGCCATTCCCTACTACCGCGCCGTCGGTGACGAGTGCGAGCTGTTCACCCATGCCTACAAGAATCACTTGCCGTTGCTGATCAAGGGCCCCACCGGTTGCGGCAAGACCCGCTTCGTGGCGCACATGGCGGCGCGGCTGGGCCTGCCGCTGACCACGGTCGCCTGTCATGACGACCTGTCCGCCGCCGATCTGGTCGGGCGCTTCCTGATTACCGGCGGCGAGACGCGCTGGAGCGACGGGCCGCTGACCCGCGCCGTGCGCGACGGCGGCATCTGCTATCTGGACGAGATCGTCGAGGCGCGCAAGGACACCACCGTGGTGCTGCACCCGCTGACCGACGACCGCCGCATCCTGCCCATCGAGCGCACCGGCGAGACGCTGGAAGCACCGCCCGGCTTCATGCTGGTGGTGTCGTACAACCCCGGCTACCAGAACGCGCTGAAAAGCCTGAAGCCGTCGACGCGCCAGCGTTTCCTGGCCCTGCAGTTCGGCTTTCCGCCGCCGTCGGTGGAAACCGAGATCCTGATCGCGGAAAGCGATGTCGACCCCGCCACCGCCAAGCGGCTGGTGGCGCTGGGCGAGCGCCTGCGCCTGCTGGCGCGGCAGGATCTGGAAGAAGCGGTCAGCACCCGGCTGCTGGTCTACGCCGCCAAGCTGGCGGTGGGCGGGCTGCCGCTGGCCGCCGCCTGCGAGGCGGCGCTGGTCGAGCCGCTGAGTGATGACCCTGCTGTCCAGTCCGCCCTGCGCGAAGTGGTTCGCGCCCAGTTCGGCTAAGGCCATGAACGAGCCGTTCGAGCTTCCCCCGCTGGCGGTGCAGGCGGCGGCGCTGTATTTGCTGAACCTGTTGCTGCTGCCCGGGCTGGCCTTCGCCGCGCTGCTGGTCCTGTGGTGGCGAAACCGGCTGTCCGCCTCGCTGCTGGATCGCGGTCATCTGGCCAACGCCGTGCGCGGCAGCCTGCTGGCCGGGGCGATGCTGGTGGGGGTGACGCTGCTGATCCTGCTGCTGGGCGGTTTCGGCCAGGCTTCGACCTGGGTGGTGCTGATTCTCTACGCGGTGACGGTGCATGCCGCCTTTGTCCTGATCGGGGTGCTGATGCTGGTGCGGGCGCTGGCCGGTCAGCCGTTCCATTTTCCGCTGGTGGGGGTGAAAGATGAGTCGTGACCAGCCGCCGTTTGCGCCGCCACCGTCGACGGTGCAGGTGCAGCGCCTGCGCCGCCTGACGCAGGCCGGTTTTTTCCTGATATTCGTGTTTGCGCCCTTGCTGAACCTGTTCCGTTTCGACCTCGACGCCGGGCATTTCATCGTGCTGGGCATGCCGTGGACGCTGGGCATCGACGATTTCACCGCCCACCGCATTTCCGGCGCGCATCTGGCGCTGAACCTGCTGCTGCGCGGCGCGCTGCCGATCGTGCTGGGCGTGCTGGCGGTGCTCTACATTTCGTGGCGCTACGGCCGCATCTATTGCGGCTGGCTGTGTCCGCATTTCTCGGTGGTGGAAACCATCAACCAGACCATGCGCCGCGCCATCGGCCGCCAGAGCGTCTGGGAGAAGCAGCCGCAACCGGCGCGCAATCCCGACGGCACGGTCACCGAACGCGACGCGATCTGGTGGCTGGCGGTGCTGCCGCTGGCGGTGGGCTTCGCCTTCCTGTGGGTGATCAGCTTCATGAGCTATGTCTGGGCGCCGTGGCCGATCTGGCACGGGCTGTTCCACGGCGGGTTGCCGCGTTTCCAGCAGATCATCCTGACGGTGGGCACCCTGGCGTTCTCGCTGGAATTCCTGTTCGCCCGACACCTCTTTTGCCGTTTCGCCTGCGCCGCCGGGCTGTTCCAGAGCCTGGCGTGGATGGGCAACCGCAAGGCGATGGTGGTGGGTTTTGAACGCGGCCGCGCCCCGGAATGCGCCGGGTGCGAGTCGGAATGCGACAACGCCTGCCCGATGCGGCTGAAGCCGCGCAACGTCAAGCGCATGATGTTCAGCTGCGTGCAATGCGGGCAGTGCCTGAACGCCTGCGCCCATGTGCACAAGGACAATCCCGACGGCCCGCTGCTGCATTGGGTGCACGAAGACCGCGCCGGCGACGAGGCGTCCTTCAACACACGGACGGCCAAGCAGGGTGAGCGCAACCGCATCCCCGTGACGCCGGTGCGGGAGGACTGAACCATGGAAGAATGGATCGGCGGGATCTGGGACAAGGTGGTGCGCCGCGCCGCCCATCGCGGTTTCCCCGAGGCGGCGGTGACCCTGGAATCGATGCGCGAGGTGGTGGGGCCCTATTTCCGGGCGGTGGGCGGCGATGCCGGGGTGGCGCTGAAGTCCGGCTCGGCGGCGGCGCACGGCGCGCGGCGGCGCTGGCTGGAACGGCTGGCGGGCACCGGCGAACGGGTCGATCTGGCCTGGCAGGACGCCGAGGCGCTCTACCTGCCCGACACCGTCGACACCTTCGCCGAGCCGGAACTGAACCGCGAACTGTATTTGTGGCTGGCGACGCTGGCCGCCTTCAGCGTCGGCGATGACGAACCTGATGGCTGGATACGGAATGTCCGCGCTACCCGCGCCGTGCTGGACGCCCTGCCGGGCTGGCAAGGCCGTTATCGCCGGTTGGTCGATGCTTGCCTGACGCTGCGCACGCCGTCGGCGTCGCTGCCGCCCGATGAGGCCGCGCTGGAGCGCGCCGTGCGCGAACAACTTCAACATCCCGAATGCAACGTGCCGCGCCCGGCGACGAAGCGCCCGCACTGGCCGGTGCCGCTGTGGCTGCGGCCGGACAGGCCGCCGGTGGTGCGTGAAGCCGCCGGGACGCCGCCCGGTGAGCGCGAGACCGGCGGCGACGGCCCGCGCGAGGACGATGACAACCGCCGCCGTTTCGCCGCCGAGCGCGTCGACATGCCGAAGACGGAGAACGGCATGCTGCTGCTGTTCCGCGCCGAGAGCATCTTCACCTGGAGCGAATACGTGCGCGTCAACCGTCCCACCGAGGACGACGAGGACGGCGACAACGCCCTGATGCGCGCCAAGGACATGGACAAGCTGTCCGTCGCCCGCGACGGCAAGTCCGGCAAGAGCCGCGTCCGTTTTGACCTCGATCTGCCCGCCGCCGACATCGACGACACGCCGCTGGGACCGGGCATTCCCTTGCCGGAATGGGACTGGCGCAAGCAGCAGCTGCTGCCGGATTACTGCCGCCTGGAACCGCTGCTGCCCAAGGCCGAACCCTTGGCCGCGCTGCCGCCGGAATTGCGCGCGCCCGCCGCCTCGTTGCGCCGCCAGTTCGAGGCGTTGGCGCCGCTGCCCGCCTGGCGCGGCAGTTCGCTGCAAGGCGAGGAGCTGGATCTGGACGCCTGCCTGCGTTTCGCCGCCGATCGCCTGGCCGGGACGGTGGCCGAGCCGGGTCTGTGGCGCGAGCGCGTTCCCGCCAACCGTTCGCTGGCCTGCCTGCTGCTGGCCGACCTGTCGCTGTCCACCGATACCTGGGTAGGGCAGCGCCGCGTCATCGACGTCATCCGCGACAGCCTGTTCCTGTTCGCCGAGGCCATGTCCGCCACCCGCGACAGTTTCGGCCTGTACGGCTTTTCCTCGGTGAAGCGCCAGCATGTGCGCTTCCAGCTGCTGAAGGATTTCTCCGAACGCTACGACGCCACCGTGCGCGGCCGCATCGCCGCCATCAAGCCCGGTTTCTACACCCGCATGGGCGCGGCCATCCGCCACAGCACCGCCATCCTCAAGGAACAACCGGCCGAGCGCCGCCTGCTGCTGGTGTTGACCGACGGCAAGCCCAACGACGTCGACCACTACGAGGGCCGTTACGGCATCGAGGACACCCGCCACGCTGTGCGCGCCGCCCGCGAGGCCGGGCTGACGGTGTTCTGCGTCACCGTCGACCGTGATGCGGCGGATTACCTGCCGCACCTGTTCGGCGCGCAGGGCTGCGTGGTGGTGAAAGATGCCAACGAGCTGCCGCGATTGTTGCCGCGTCTGTACGTGCAAATGACTAAACGCTTCTAAAACAATAAGTTGTGGATTTCCTTGAGGGTTACCCCGCCATTCGGCTAGGTAGCTCCCCCTCCACGGAGGAGGCCTGTTTCTTGAGCGGAATTGATATTAATCAAGTGTCGGGCGGGGGTACGGGTTTATAAATGCTTATAAGAAAGGCCATACGGCCCGTAATGAAATAACGAACCCCGACGATGCGGGCTGATGCTTGCCGTGACGCCGGGACCGAGTTGCCCGGCATGGGGCCGGGCAGTTCGATTCGCTAGTCAGCAATGAGGGATCCCGATGAAAACCACACGCAAACTTCTGGCCGGACTCGCCGTGGCAGCCCTGCCATTCGCCATCCAGACCGCCTTTGCCGCCGATGAGGCCGCCGCCGACGCCAAGGCCGCCCACGGCTCCGCCGCCGCCGCCAATTATGAGGGCGCGCCCTCGCCGCTGGCCGACGTGCCCATGCACCAGAACATCAACCCCAAGGCTCCGTCGATGACCGAAGCGGAGTTCCAGCAGGGCAAGCAGATCTTCTTCGAACGCTGCGCCGGTTGCCACGGCGTGCTGCGCAAGGGCGCCACCGGCAAGCCGCTGACCCCGGACATCACGCTGGAGAAGGGCACTGACTACCTGAAAGCCTTCATCACCTACGGCTCGCCCGCCGGCATGCCGAACTGGGGCACCAGCGGCGAGCTGACCGACGCCCAGGTTGACCTGATGGCGCGCTACATCCAGCAGGAGCCGCCGCAACCGCCCGAATTCAGCATGGCCGACATGAAGAATACCTGGAAGGTGCTGATCCCGGCGGACAAGCGTCCGAAGAAAAAGATGAACAAGATCAACATCGACAACCTGTTCTCGGTGACGCTGCGCGACGCCGGACAGATTGCGCTGATTGACGGCGATACCAAGAAGATCGTCAACATCATCAAGACCGGCTACGCCGTGCACATCTCGCGCTTGTCGAAGTCGGGCCGCTACCTGTACGTGATCGGCCGCGACGCCCGCATCAACCTGATCGACCTGTGGATGGAAAAGCCGGATAACGTCGCCGAAATCAAGATCGGCCTGGAAGCGCGTTCGGTGGACACGTCCAAGTACAAGGGTTTCGAGGACAAGCTGGCCGTGGCCGGTTCCTACTGGCCACCGCAATTCGTGGTGATGAAGGGTGAAACCCTGGAGCCGCTGAAGATCGTCTCCACCCGCGGCATGACCGTCGATCCGCAGGAATACCACCCGGAACCGCGCGTCGCCTCGATTGTGGCCAGCGAGTTCAGGCCGGAGTGGATCATCAACGTCAAGGAAACCGGCAAGATCATGATGGTCGATTACTCCGACCTGACCAACCTGAAGACCACCACCATCGATGCCGCCCGCTTCCTGCATGACGGCGGCTGGGACTCCACCAAGCGCTACTTCCTGGTGGCCGCCAACAAGTCGAACAAGATCGCCGTCGTCGACTCCAAGACCGACAAGCTGGCGAAACTGGTGGATGTCGGTGCGATTCCCCATCCGGGTCGCGGCGCCAACTTCGTGCATCCGGTCTTCGGTCCGGTGTGGTCCACCGGTCACCTGGGCGATGACTCGATCGCGCTGATCGGCACCGACCCCGCGGGCCACAAGGCGAATGCCTGGAAGATGGTGCAGAAACTGACCGGTCAGGGCGGCGGTTCGCTGTTCATCAAGACCCATCCCAAGTCGCACAACCTGTGGGTGGACACCACGCTGAATCCGGACGCGGCCACCAGCCAGTCGATCGCGGTGTATGACATCAACAAGATGGACGGCAAGAAGGAAAGCCCGCTGAAGCCGGAAGTGCTGCCGATTGCCCAATGGGCGAATCTGGGTGATGGCGCGAAGCGCGTGGTGCAACCGGAATACAACGCCAAGGGCGATGAAGTCTGGTTCTCGGTGTGGAGCGCGAAAGACAAGGAATCCGCCATCGTGGTGGTGGATGACAAGACCCGCAAGCTGAAAGCCGTGATCAAGGACCCGCGCCTGATCACCCCGACCGGCAAGTTCAACGTCCACAACACCCAGCATGACGTGTATTGATTGAGGAGTGACACCATGAAAACCATTCTGATCGCCGCATCGCTCGCCCTGGCCCTGCCGGTGCTGTCCGCTCCGGCGCTGGCCGCCGACGCCGCCGCGCTGGCCGCCTCCAAGAGCTGCCTGGCCTGCCACGCTGTCGACAAGAAGCTGATGGGCCCGGCCTACAAGGACGTGGCCAAGAAGTACGCCGGTGACAAGACGGCCGAAGCCAAGCTGATCGACAAGGTCATGAAGGGCGGCGGCGGTGTCTGGGGTCCCATCCCCATGCCTGCCAACAAGGTAACGCACGAAGAAGCGGAAACCCTGGTCAAGTGGGTGTTGTCCCAGAAGTAAGCTGACGGCAAAAGGGGCAGGGCATGCGCCAGTGGGCGGTAGGTCTGATGGTGTTGCTGGCGGCGGGGACGGTTTCGGCCGACCCCGTCCCGGCCCGGCAACAGCAGTTGCTGCACCTGTTGCGTGACGACTGCGGCGCTTGCCACGGCATGACCCTGAAGGGCGGCCTCGGCCTGCCCCTGACCCCCGAAGCCCTGCGCGACAAGGATGACGCCGGGCTTCTCCACACCATTCTCGACGGCCGCCCCGGCACTCCGATGCCACCCTGGCGGCCGTTTTTGTCCGAGGACGAAGCCCGCTGGCTCGTCTCGCAACTGAAGCGCGGCCTGCCCGCGCCAGGCAAGTGAACCTTATGTCCGAGACTCGCTTGCACCATAAATTTCTGACGATGGCCGTCGTGCTGCTGGCCGGTTGTGCCGCCACCCCGGCTGTCCCGCCGGCTTCCGCTCCCGCAACACCGGTTCCTCCCCCGTCGGTGTTGCGTGGCACGGGTGATCTCGGCCTGATCATCGAACGCGCCACCGGCAGCGTGCAAATCGTCGAGCATTCCGGCGACAGTGCGCTGGGCCGGGTGACAGGCTTGGGTGACCTGTCCCACGCCGCCGCCGTGTTCTCGCGCGACGGCCGTTACGCCTATGTCTTCGGTCGTGACGGCGGTTTGACCAAGATCGACCTGCTCACCCGCGTCATCGTGAAACGTGTCATCCAGGCCGGGAACTCCATCGGCGGCGCGATCTCCACCGACGGCCGCATCGTTGCCGCGCAGAACTACGAGCCGGGCGGCGTGAAGCTGTTTGACGCCGACACGCTGGAACTGCTCTCCGAAGTCTCGACCAAGGATGAAGCCACCGGCACCGCCTCCAAGGTGGTGGGTCTGGCCGACCTGCCGGGCAACCGTTTCGCCTTCTCGCTGTTTGAGGCGGGCGCGATCTGGGTAATGGACGCGTCCGACCCGCGCGCGCCGAAAGTCACCCAATACCCCAACATCGGCAAGCAGCCCTACGACGGTTTGGGCAGCATGAACGGCCGCTATTACATCGCCGGACTGTACGGCGAGGACGGCCTGGCGTTGCTGGACCTGTGGAAGCCGGAGCAGGGCGTGCGCCGCATCCTCAACGGTTACGGCCGCGGCGCCGACCCGCTGCCGGTCTACAAGATGCCGCACCTGCGCGGCTGGGCGGTCAGCGACGGCCGCGCCTTCTTCCCCGCCATCGGCCATAACAGCGTCGTGGTCGCCGACACGCAAACGTGGAAGGAAGTGACGCAGGTGCCGGTGGCCGGGCAGCCGGTGTTCGCCATGGTCTCGCCGGACGGTCGCCGCGTCTGGGTCAACTTCGCCTTCCCCAACAACGACACCGTGCAGGTGATCGACGTGCCGACGCTGGCGGTGGTGCAGACGATGAAGCCTTGCAAGGGCGTGCTGCACTTCGAATTCGCGCCGCGCGGTGAGGAGGTCTGGCTGTCCTGCCGTGACGAAAACCGCGTCGAGGTCTACGACACGCAGACCTTCGTCCGCAAGACGACCCTGCCCGCTGACTCGCCCAGCGGCATCTTCTTCACCTGGCGCGCCGCGCGCATCGGGCTCTAGGAGCACGATCATGAACAGCGCCCTCGACCCGCTCCGCCTGTTACTCGACCGCAGCCAGCGCGATCTGCCGCTGGTGTCGCACCCCTTCGCGGAACTGGCCCGGCAACTGGCCGTGGAACCCGGCGGTGACTGGACGGAAAGCGGCGTGCTGGCGCTGTTCCGGCAAGCGCGTGACAACGGTTCGCTGTCGCGGCTGGGGCCGGTGTTTGCCGCCCACGGCATCGGCGCCAGCACGCTGGCGGCGCTGGCCGTGCCGGAGGCTGACCTGCCCGCCGTCATTGACTGGATCAACGCGCTGCCGCAGGTGAACCACAACTACCGCCGCAGCCACGCTTACAACCTCTGGTTTGTCGTCACCGGCCGCGACGAGGCCGATGTGCAGGCGACGCTGGCCGCCATCCGCGCCGCCTGGCCGGAGTTGCCGCTGCTCGACCTGCCGCTGGTCAACGCCTACTACATCGACCTGGGTTTCGGCATGGACGACAACGCCCACAAGCCCTTGTGCGGCGTCGCCCGCGCCGAGCGCCGCCACACGCTGACCCCGCGCGAGTGGGCCTTGGTGGCCCTGATCCAGGACGGCCTGCCGCTGGTGGAAACGCCGTTTGCGGCGCTGGCCCGCGACTGGGGCGGCAGCGAGGCCGAAGTCATCGCCACGCTGGCGCGCTGGCGGGACGAGGGCATCGTCAAGCGTTACGGCGCGGTGGTGCGGCATCGCGAGCTGGGCTATCGCGCCAACGCCATGTGCGTCTTCGACATTCCGCCCGAGCAGTTGGACGAAGTAGCCGCGAAGCTGGCCGCCGCGCCGGAAGTGCGGTTGTGCTACGAGCGCCCGCGTCGCGGTGAAGCCTGGCCGTATAACCTGTTCTGCATGGTGCACGGCAAGGACCGGGACGGGGTGCTGGGCATGGTGGAAGGGTTGGTGGAACGGCTGGGATTGATGGAGTTCCGGCGCGATGTGTTGATCGGGGAACAGCGGTACAAGCAGCGCGGGGCGTGGTATGCGGCGCCGGCGGTGGCGGCAAGGAGCGCGGCATGACCTCCGCCGAAACCCTCCTCGACCCCACTGACCGCCGCCTGATCAACCGCCTGCAGCGCGGCCTGCCGATCGTGCCGCAACCCTATGCCGCCGTCGCCGACGAACTCGGCCTGAGCGAAGCCGAGCTGCTGGCCCGCCTGCAACACCTGCTCGACACCGGCATCCTCTCCCGTTTCGGCCCGATGTTCCAGATCGAACGCGCGGGTGGTCGCTTCACGCTGGCCGCCATCGCCGTGCCGCCGGAGCGTTTTGACGAAGTGGCCGCCATCGTCAATGCTTTTCCCGAAGTGGCGCACAACTACCAGCGCACGCATACGCTGAACATGTGGTTCGTGGTCGCCACCGCCACGCCGGAGCAATGCGCCGACACCCTGCGCCGCATCGAGGCCGCCACCGGCCTGCCGGTGCGCGACATGCCCAAGGAACGCGAGTTCCGGGTGCAACTGTATTTCGAGGCCTGAGATGACCGCCGCCCCGCTGGACGACCTCGACCGCGCGCTGATGCGCGCCACCCAGACCGGCCTGCCGCTGGTGTCCGAACCCTTCAAGGCGCTGGCCGAACAACTGGGCACGACCCAAGACGACATCCTGGCCCGTTTCCGCCGCTGGGACGGCAACGGCGTGCTGCGCCGCATCGCCGCCGTGCCCAACCATTACAAGCTGGGCTATATCCACAACGGCATGACCGTCTGGGACGTGGCCGACGACCGCGTCGATGCCCTCGGCGAGCAAGTGGCGGCGCTGGGATTTGTCAGCCATTGTTATCGTCGGCCGCGCCATCTGCCGGACTGGCCCTACAACCTCTTCGCCATGGTGCACGGCCGCGACCGCGCCGACACCGACGCGCAGGTCGCCGCCATTGCCGCCGTGCTGGGTGACGCCTGCCGCGCCCGCGACGTGCTGTGGAGCACGCGCATCCTCAAGAAAACCGGCCTCAGAATCAGCGAGTAACCATCATGTTCCGGATGACCCAGTTTTTGCAGGAACTGATCACGCCTACCCCGGTCGGCCCGCGGCGCAACCCGCCCGGCCCGGTGGTGATCTGGAACCTGATCCGCCGCTGCAACCTCACCTGCAAGCATTGCTATTCGATCTCCGCCGACATCGACTTCCCCAACGAGTTGACCACCCCGGAAATCTTCACGGTGATGGACGACCTCAAGCAGTTCCGCGTGCCGGCATTGATCCTCTCCGGCGGCGAACCGCTGCTGCGTCCGGACATCTTCGACATCGCCGCCCGCGCCAAGGCGCTGGGGTTCTACATCGGCCTGTCCAGCAACGGCACGCTGATTGACGAGAGCAATATCGACGCCATCGCCGCCGCCGGATTTGATTACGTCGGCGTCAGCCTTGATGGCATCGGCGCCACGCATGACAAGTTCCGCCGTAAGGAAGGTGCCTTTGACGCCTCGATGCGCGGCATCCGCCTCTGCCACGAACGCGGCATCAAGGTCGGCCTGCGCTTCACCATGACCCAGGACAACAACCGCGAATTGCCGCAGATGCTGGACTTGCTGGAGCGCGAGGACGTCGACAAGTTCTACTTCTCGCACCTGAATTACGCCGGGCGCGGCCACCGCAACCGCAAGCACGACACCGTGCACCGCCAGACCCGCGAGGCGATGGACCTGCTGATTGAACGTTGCTGGGAGATGGTGCAGCGCGGCACGCCCAAGGAATTCGTCACCGGCAACAACGACGCCGACGGCCCCTACCTGCTGCAATGGGTGGAACGGCATTTCCCCGACAAGGCGGAACACATTCGCGGCAAGCTGGTGCAGTGGGGCGGCAACGCCTCCGGCGTCAACATTTCCAACATCGACAACACCGGCACCGTCCATCCCGACACCATGTGGTGGCACTACCCGCTGGGCAATGTGCGGCAGCGGCCGTTCTCGGAAATCTGGAAGGATGTCTCCGACCCGGTGATGGCCGGGCTGAAGCAGCACCCGCGCCCGGTGACCGGGCGTTGCGGGTCGTGCCAGCATCTGGCGATCTGCAACTGCAACACCCGTGTGCGGGCGATGCAGACCACGGGCGATGTCTGGGCGGAAGATCCGGCGTGCTATCTGTCGGATGAGGAGATCGGGTTGGCGGGGCAGGGGATTCAGGTGGTGGAGGTGGCGTGATGCAGAAAATGACGCTCAAAATCCCTTATCTCGCCGCAATCTCCCTGTTTCCAGCCATGACAACGGCCTGGGCCTCCGATCCGACCCCCGTCACTGCGCCCGTGGCCACGCCACCCGCCCCCGACGCCTCCGCCCTCTACCAGACCCACTGCGCCGCCTGCCACAGCGACGACCGCTTCGGCATGATGGGTCCGGCGCTGTTGCCGGAAAACCTCGAACGCCTGAAACGCAAGGACGCCGCCGCGACCATCCGCGACGGCCGCGTCGCCACGCAGATGCCAGCCTTCGCCGACCAGCTGTCCGAAGCCGACATCAACGCGCTGGTGGACTTCATCTACACGCCACCGGCCAAGCCGCCGCTGTGGACGGACCAGGACATCACCGCCTCCCGCGTGGTCAACGCCGATGCCCTGAAACTGCCCGCCAAGCCGGTGTTCAGCGCTGACCCGAAAAACCTGTTCGTGGTGGTGGAAGCCGGGGATCACCATGTCTCGGTGCTGGACGGCGACAAGCTGGAGCCAATCCACCGTTTCGCCAGCCGCTACGCGCTGCACGGCGGCCCCAAGTTCACGGCGGACGGCCGCTTCGTCTACTTCGCCTCCCGCGATGGCTGGATCACCAAGTACGACCTGTGGAACCTGACGGTGGTGGCGGAAGTGCGCGCCGGCATCAACACCCGTAACCTGGCGGTGTCCAGCGACGGCAAGTGGGTGATGGTGGGCAACTACCTGCCGAAGACGCTGGTGCTGCTGGACGCCAAGGATCTGGCGCTGAAACGGGTCTATGACGTCAAGGACGAGGCGGGAACGCTGTCGCGGGTGTCCGCCGTCTATGACGCCGCGCCGCGCCAGAGTTTCGTGGTGGCGCTGAAGGATGTGCCGCAGATCTGGGAAATCAGTTACGACCCCAAGGCCGAGCCTATCTACAAGGGCTATGTGCATGACTACAAGATGGGCGAGGGCGTCGCCGCGCCCGGCCCGTTCACCCCGCGCGTGACGGTGCTCGACACCACACTCGACGATTTCTATTTCGACCCGTCGTACAACCGCGTGCTGGGCGCGTCGCGTGACGGCAAGGCGGAAGTGATCGACCTGCGCGTGCGCCGCAAGATCGCCGACCTCGATCTGGGCGGCATGCCGCATCTGGGTTCCGGCATCACCTTTGATTATCAGGGCCATCCGGTCATGGCCACCACCGACCTCAAGGCGGCGAAGGTGACGGTGATCGACATGCAGGACTGGAAGAAGGTGGCTGACATCCCGGTCAACGGCACCGGTTTCTTCCTGCGCAGCCATGACAAGACGCCCTATATGTGGGTGGATTCGATGATGGACCCGAAGTTCCGCGACACCCTGCAGATCATCGACAAGACGACGCTGAAGGTGGTGGGCAGCGTCACGCCCGCGCCGGGCAAGACCAGCGCGCATGTGGAATTCACCCGCGACGGCAAGTATGCGCTGGTGAGCCTGTCGGAGAAGGACGGCGCGATCGTGGTCTATGACGCCGCCACTTTCAAGGAAGTGAAGCGCCTGCCGATGGTGAAACCGGTGGGGAAATACAATGTGTGGAACAAGACGACGAGGGATCGGGGGACGAGTCACTGATCGCCACCCCATAATCAAGTAGGGGCGCACTGCGTGCGCCCTCGCTAACGAACACGACGGTTTCTCTCGGCACAGACAGCCTGTCCGGCGGAGAAGGGCGCACGCAGTGCGCCCCTACGCCGACATCAAACCGCCAGAGCCACCCCATGATCCTTCCGATCCGTCAGAATCTCGAACGCTGCTCCATTGGCGCTGTGCAACTCCCGCACCCGTCCTCCTTCCGTCACCTTCACCGTACACCGGGCAATCTTGCTGTTCAGGCAGGTCTTGCTGCCCTTGGGCGGGTTGAAATAGGTCAGCGCCGTGAAGTGCGAGACCGGGGCGTGGATATGCACTTGCACCCGCGTCTGTTTATCCCCGGTTTCCAGCGTCCAGTCAAAGAATTCGTATTTTCCGTCCGCCTTCACTGATTGACGGATGCTGTTGAAACGGTATTCCTTGCCGTCCAGCCGCAGCGTCAGCAGCGTCATCCACGGCGTTTGCAGCGGCCCCACTTTCACCCGCGCGGTGGCGCATTCCAGGAAGGCGTCGGGGGCGTCGTCGAAACCGGCCACCTGGCCCCAGGCGTACTGGTCGGTGTGCTTGCTGCCCCAGTTGTGGCTTTCACTGCCGTGCCAGTCGTCAATCACATGGGTTTCGCCGTCCACCGTGAACTGGCCGTGGAAATGCAGCAGCGGCCGGCTGATCACCGATTTGGCCTTGGGGAAGGGTCCGGCATAGAGGTTTTCCGGCAGGAACAGCAGCGGCGGGGCGTCGCCCTCGAAGTCGAGGTTCCAGTCCAGCGTGTGGCCGTTGTGCGCGGCCGTGCCTTCCAGATGCTGTCCGGCCAGCGTCGCCACCGGCAGCCTCACCTCGCGGGTGTCATGGCGGAACAGGCAGTCGGCCAGCGGGAATTCCTGCTTGACCGCCGTCACCGTGTTCTTCTCGCCGTCAAACCAGATGCCCCAGACCTCGCCCAGCGCGGCGCGCTTGTCGGCGGGGATAAACTGGGTGTAGCGCACCCAGAAGGCCAGCGGCCGGTCGGGGTGGTTGGCGCGCAGGAACCAGCTTTCGTAGTGGCCGCCCTGGCCGCCGTACTGGTTGCCGTAATAGGGAATGCTGCCCGCCGGGAACACCGGCCCCACCAGCTCCAGCCGCAGCGCGGTGAAGGGGAAGGCCAGCATCGGCTCACGGTAGGTGACTTCCGCCGTGCCGATGGGTTCGCCGTGGCGGTACACCGTCAGCGGGCAGGTGATCAGCGATTGCAGCAGGCCATTCTTGCCGTAGGTCTTCTGGCCTTCCACCCGCAGCGGCCCCAGTTGGTCATGGGTGAAATCCAGCCAGTAATGTGGGCCGGTCAGGCGGATGGTCATCTCGCCTTCGCAGGGATAGTCGCGGCCGTCCAGCGTCACGGTGCCGGTGAAGGGGCGCGGTGCCGTCAGCGCGAACAGCTTCTCGCCCACGGCGCGGATGGTGAAGGCGAAGGGCTGCTCGCGGCCGTCGGCGTCCAGTTTCAGCCAGCCGCTCATGGTTTCGCGGATGATGAGGGCGGTGGTCATGCGGCGTTCTCCTGCAATAGACGGTCGGCAAGGCGGGCGGCGGCGCGCCCGGCCAGGGCCATGATGGTGACTTGGGGATTGGCGCCCAAGCTGGAAGGTACCACGCTGCCGTCCATGACGCTCAGGCCGTTCCAGCCGAACACGCGCAGGTCGCTGTCGCAGACGCCGTCAGCAATCGTGGAGGCCATGCGCGCGGTGCCCAGCGGGTGGTAGGCGCTCATCAGGAAATCGGTGGGTTTGTGGTCGCGGCAGAGGAAGGCGGACAGTTCGGCGTCGCTGCGGATGACCGTTTGGCGCTGCGGGCCGGGGATGATCACTTCCTTCGCGCCTGCTGCCAGATAGATCTTCGCCAGCGTCTCGATGCCGCGCAGGAAGCGGGCGAAATCGAGGTCGTTCATGTGGTAGCGGATGATCGGCGAGTCGGGATGCGGCCCGGCGCGGACGCAGCCGCGACTGGTGTCCTGCAGCATGAAGCCGAAGTAGGCGGTCTGCTGGTAGCGTTCGGCATGTTGCACGAAGTCATCGCCGTATACATTGGCGGTGAGGCCGTGCCCGGCGAAGGGAATGGTGCCGCCCTCGAACATCAGGCCGTCGTCGGCGAGGTCGTCCAGCCCGTAGCCCTGCGAGATGGTTTGCGAGTTGCGGAAGTCACGGTCGGGAAACCAGGCGTTGACGACACCGGCCGGATGCAGGCTGAGGTTACGGCCCAGGTTGGGGTTGGCGACGCCGTTGGCCTGCAGGAACAGAGGGGTGAAGAAGGTGCCCATGGCCACCACCACCTCGCGGGCACGGAGGGTCAGGCGCACGGTCATGCCGTGGCGGTTGCGGCCGCGCGCTTCGATGCCGGTGACGGTGTTGCCCTGCCGCCGCAGTTTCTCCGCCTTGAAGCCGTTGTAGAGGAACGCGCCGCGATTCAGCGCGGCCGGTACATAGCTGACGTTGGTGGAGCGCTTGGCGTCGGTGGGGCAGCCCATCTGGCACAGGCCCTGGCCGTCGCAGCCGCTGGCGTTGCGTTGCAGGGGATGGTGGCCGTGAAGGCCCAGTTTGTCTGCGCCCTCGGCAATCACCTCGCCGATGGGACCGATGTATTTCATCTCGGCAGCCTGCACCGCCAGCATTTCTTCCACGCGGTCGAACCACAGCTCCATGTCGTCATCGCGCAGGGCGTGCAGGCCGAATTCCTCGCGCCAGCGCTTCAGCGTGCGCGGTGGCGTGCGCAGGCAGGTGCCGCTGTTGATGGTGGTGGTGCCGCCCACGGAGCGCCCCACCGGCACCGGGATCATCACATTGCCGGTGGCGACGGTGGCGCCCAGGCGGTACAGCGTGGGGATCACCTTCATCAGGTCGCCGTCGAAGTCGCGGCGGTCGTGGTACGCGCCTTCCTCCACCATCACTACCGCCAGGCCGCGACAGGCCAGTTCGTAGGCCGCCGCCGCGCCGCCCGCGCCGGTGCCGATCACCACCACGTCGGCATCCAGCACCTGGTCCTCCTGGAGGTCGGCGGCGTCGGTGACTTGCGACTGCCAGCGGAAGCGTTCGATCTGCGACGGGGCGTCCAGTTTCAGGCGGCTGCCAGCGCCGCTCTGGCGTTCTTCGTCCAGCAGGTACGCCAGCTTGAAGGGCAGGGTGGCGGCGCGCAGCAGCGGGCTTTCCAGGGGGTGGGAAGCGATGGTGTCGAGGAAGGCGCGGCGTTCGCTGACGCTGGCCTTGGGGAAGGCGCGGAAGTGGCGCAGGCGGTAGCGGGTGTCCAGCCAGGCGAGGCCCGCCAGCAGGCCGCGACGCAGCCAAGGCTGGCGGTCGGCCTGTTCTTCGACGGCGCGGACCAGGGCTTCGCGGTTGATGGCGGCGGTGTGGCGTCCGGCCGGGAACAGGGCTTCCGCCAGCGCCAGAGCGGTGGCGTGCTGTGATGCGGATAAAGCCTGGGCCATGCAAGGGTCCTCGGGGTGTTCTATCTGGTACGAAAGTACCAACTTGAATGGGTTTATTACTCCTCTTAGTGAAGTTGCGCAAATGATGGGCGTCAAATTGGCGTGGAAGGTTAAGTAAATGGCGGGATAGGTCGAAAAGGCTGGTTTGAGGGGGTTGTGGTTACGTCGGGCATCCGCCTGCCGCGGGCCCTACTTTTGGTCTTGGCCAAAAGTAGGCACAAGCCGTGTCCTTCGCCAAAACTCGCTCGCCGGGAGGTCGCTGCACGACCGCTGCGATTTCAGGGCTTCGCTGGCGGGTGTGGGGCTCGGACAGTTGGCTGCGGACGGCGTTCAGGTTAAACGGAGCTTATACGGTTCCAATCCAATACGTCTACAGACTCTTCTGCCCAGACATTCTCCAGCGCCATGCCTTTGTTCAGCATCGCAAGGTTGCTCTCTGCCTCGGAGACAGGAATAGCTAGTAATGGGTATATCGTGATATCGGATAACTGAACTTTGGACATGCCCTTCCATTGATAAGGTGATGTAAACAGGATGTGGGGGAGTTTCGTCTCTGGGAAGTACATTTGAACAATGCTTTCGAAGACCACACCGGGTGCAACTTTCCATCCGTTTTTCATGACATAAAATGCGATGGCGGATAGAACGCTAGAAACCCGAGGGTCAAAGCCGCGCTTGTCCATGATAATTTCTGTGTTGACTGAGAAATTTTGATGCGTGCGTTGATCAAACTCCATGAGGCCAACTGTCGCTGCAACTATGCCTTCTGGCGTCTCGCTTTCAAAAATGTACGCTTGGTGAGATTCAGTCTCATCATGGTACGTGGTCACTTTACAATGTCCACCGACGAGTGCTCGCATGTGTTTTGCCCATTCTTTGTGGGCATTGGGTGTTGGTATTTGCATGTTCACTCCATAGATACGGTATACGTCGGGGCGTCTGAATTGTAAATTCAAGCCGCCTCCATCCCCCTGGGCCTCACTTGCTCCGCAATCCTCTCCCCGGCCTCCAACTCCGCCACCCGCAGCTCATACGCGCTTTGCAGGTTGAGCCAGCTGATCGCATCCGTGCCGAAGTAACGGGCCAGCCGCAGTGCGGTGTCGCCGGTGATGCCGCGTCGTTCACGGACGATCTCGTTAATGCGGGCCGCTGTGACGCCGAGGGCGTTGGCCAGTGCGTTGGCGCTCAGGTTCAGGGGCTTCATGTACTCCTCGCGGAGTACTTCGCCGGGATGAACGGGGCGCATGCCGTTTTGATACATGGCGATCTCTCCAGAAGTCTCTTAGTGGTAGTCCACGATTTCAACATGCTCCGGGCCATCCGCTGTCCAGACGAAGCATAAACGCCATTGGTCGTTGATGCGGATGCTGTGCTGTCCGGCGCGATCCCCTCTCAGCGCTTCCAGGCGGTTGCCGGGCGGTGAACGCAGGAAAGCCAGCGACTGGGCGGCGTCCAGCATGGCCAGCTTGCGTTCCGCGACGCTCTGGCAGGATGACCAGCGATGCGTTTCACCGGTTTCAAAGAGGAGCTGAGTGTCCCTGCACTTGAAGCTTTTGATCATGGATCTTCCTTGATTTATCGTATATCGATATTAGATAAATTTCAATCTCTGGTGACATTCGTTACCAAGGCGGGTAAGCATCTATGGTAGGCGGATTCATTAGCGGCCGATACCAATTATGCTATGTCCTGTCCCAACCGAGCCTCCCCCTCCATGAAAACCTTCCTGCTGTATGTCGCCACCGCGCTGGCGGAAATCATCGGTTGTTACCTGCCCTGGTTGTGGCTGAAGGGCGGCAAGCCGGTCTGGTTGCTGTTGCCCGCTGCGCTAAGTCTGGCGTTGTTTGCGTGGCTGCTGACCCTGCACGAGGCCGCCGCCGGGCGCGTGTATGCGGCTTACGGCGGGGTTTATATCGCGGTTGCCATTGTGTGGCTGTGGGGCGTGGATGGTATCAAGCCGAATGCCTGGGATGTGACCGGCGTGGCGGTGGCCTTGGCGGGCATGGCGATCATTGCGTTCCAGCCGCGTTAATCGTCCATAAAGCGCCGCCTGGCGGCAGGGGGGCAGTCCCGTTGCTACAGCGCCTCAGGCGCCTTGCCTCAACGCCTTCGCCGCCGCGACCATCCGTTTCAGCGCCGGAATCACCTCCGCCCACTGCCGGGTCTTCAGGCCGCAATCCGGGTTAACCCACAACCGTTCAGCGGGAATGCGTTCGGCAGCCTTCCGCATCAGTTGCTCCATATGTTGCTGCGTCGGGATATTGGGGGAGTGTATGTCATACACGCCAGGTCCGATCTGATTCGGATAGCTGAACGCGTCGAATGCATCCAGTAGCTCCATGTCCGACCGTGAGGTTTCGATGGTGATGACATCGGCATCCATTTCGGCAATGGAGGCGATGATGTCGTTGAACTCGGAATAGCACATATGGGTATGAATCTGCGTCTCATCCGCCACGCCATTGGCCGCCAAGCGAAAGGATTCCACAGCCCAGTCCAGATAAGTCCGCCATTGCGATTTGCGTAAGGGCAGGCCTTCGCGCAAGGCGGCCTCGTCGATCTGGATGACCCGCACTCCGGCTTTTTCCAGATCAAGCACTTCTTCGCGGATGGCCAGCGCCAACTGGTAGCAGGAGACCGAGCGCGGCTGATCGTCGCGCACAAAGGACCAGTTCAGGATCGTCACCGGACCGGTCAGCATGCCCTTCATTGGCCGTTGGGTTTGTGACTGGGCGTATTGTGTCCAAGTCACGGTCATCGGTTGCGGGCGGCAGATATCGCCGAACAGGATGGGCGGCTTCACGCAGCGTGAGCCGTAGGATTGCACCCAGCCGAACCGGCTGAAGGCATAGCCGTCCAGTTGTTCGCCGAAGTATTCGACCATATCGTTGCGCTCTGCCTCGCCATGCACCAGTACGTCCAGATCCAGCGCTTCCTGCTCCCGGACACAGCGAGTGATTTCGGCCTGCATGGCGGCGCGGTAACCGGCTTCATCCAGCCGCCCGGCCTTGTAGTCGCTGCGCGCCTGACGGATTTCCGTTGTCTGCGGGAAGGAACCGATGGTGGTGGTGGGATAAGCGGGTAGCTTCAGCCAGGCGGCCTGCTTTTCAATACGCCGGGCGTAGGCGCTGTGACGGTGGCCCAGCTCGGGGGTGATGGCGGCTACGGCCGCTTTGACCGCCGGGTTGTTGACGCGCGGCGACTGGTAACGGGCGTCAATGGCCGCCCGGTTGGCTTCCAGTGCGGACTGTACCGAAGCCCTGCCGTTGTTCAGGGCTTGCGCCAGTACTGCCAGTTCCTCCATCTTTTGCCGGGCGAAAGACAGCCAGGATTTAACGTCCGCCTCCATGGCGTCTTCTCGGTCCAGATCCACCGGGACATGCAGCAGCGAGCACGATGGCGCAATCCACAACCGTTCACCCAATCGCTTCGCCACAGGTTCCAGCCAGTCGAGCACGCCGTTCAGATCGGTCTTCCAGATGTTGCGGCCGCTGATCACGCCCAGCGACAGCACCTTGTGTTCCGGCAGCAGGTCGAGCAGCAGCGTCAGGTCTTCCCGGCCGCCGGTCACATCAATATGCAGTCCGGCCACCGGAAGGTGCGTGGCAAGATGCCGGTTTTCCAGCAGCTGACCGAAGTAAGTCGCCAGCAGCAGCTTGACCCGGCAATTCTTGAGGTGGTGGTACGCCTGCTCGAAAGCCTGCTGCCACTCCGGCGCCAGCTCGGTGACCAGGATCGGTTCGTCAATCTGCACCCATTCCACGCCCTGATCGGCCAGGATTTTCAGAAGCTGCCCGTATACCGGCAGCAGGCGCGGCAGCAGCGCCAGACGATTGGAGTCATCCTTGGCCTTGCCGATAGCCAGATAGGTTACCGGTCCGATCAGGACCGGTTTGGCGTTTACGCCCAGCGCCCTTGCTTCCGCCAACTGCGCCAGCAGGCGCGTGGCGTCCAGCACAAAGGTGGTATCGGTTGTGAATTCGGGCACGATGTAGTGATAGTTGGTGTCGAACCACTTGGTCATTTCTCCGGCCGCCACACCGCCGCAACAGGACGCGTGCCCCTCGGCGGATTGTGCCGAGCGGCCGCGCGCTACCCGGAAGTAATTGTCGAGAGCATCGCCGTGAAAGCCGTGCACCCGCTCCGGCAGGTTGCCCAGCGTCTCGCTCATGTCCAGAACCTGGTCGTAAAAGGAAAAATCGCCGACGGGCGTCAGGTCAAGCACGGCCTGATCCTGCCAGTGACGACGGCGCAAGGCGATGCCGACCGCCAGTAGTTCGTCGCGGGAGGATTGACCTTTCCAGTAGGACTCCAGGGCGAACTTGAGCTCGCGCGCCCCGCCGATGCGGGGAAAACCGAGATTATGCGTAAGGACCATGATTGCAGCTGCCTGTTGGGTTGAACATGCCGCCATGCTAGTAGGTCGAATCAATGAAATATAATGGTATTATTTCAGCTTTCGATTAATAAAATTCATGATTTTGAGTTGGGGATATAGCCGTGCTCGAACGTGTTCATCTGGAAATCCTTCGCCAAGTGGCGCGAGAAGGCACACTGACTGCCGCCGCCGCACGCTTGCACCTCACCCAGTCCGCGCTCAGCCACGCCATGCGCAAGCTGGAAGAGCAACTGGGCGTGGCGATATGGCATCGCGAGGGGCGCGGCCTGCGCCCGACCCAGGCCGGGGAGTACCTGCTGGCCCTGGCGAACCGCCTGGCACCGCAGTTCGAGGACGCGGAAACGCGCCTGCGCCAGTTTGCGCGCGGCGAACGCGGCACCCTTCGTATCGGCATGGAATGCCATCCTTGCTACCAGTGGTTGCTGAAGGTGGTCGCGCCGTATCTGGGCGCTTGGCCCGACGTGGATGTGGATGTGAAACAGAAGTTCCAGTTCGGCGGCATCGGAGCGCTGTTCGGCCACGAGATTGACCTGTTGGTGACGCCGGACCCGCTGTACCGCGCCGGGCTGCATTTCGAGCCGGTGTTCGATTACGAGCAGGTGCTGGTGGTAGGGCCAGGACATGGCTTGCGTAATGCCGCTTTTGTACGGCCCGAGCAGTTGGCGGAAGAAACCATGATCACCTATCCGGTGTCTCCGGACCGCCTGGACATCTATACCCGCTTCCTGACGCCGGCGGGCATCAGTCCGAAGCGCCACAAGCCGATTGAAACCACCGATATCATGCTGCAGATGGTGGTCAGCGGGCGCGGCGTTGCCGCGTTGCCGCGCTGGCTGGTCGCGGAATACGCCGACAAGCTGGACATCCGCCCGGTTCGTTTGGGAGAGGCCGGGGTGGATAAGCAGATCTTTTTGGGTATGCGCGAGGCGGATGCCGGCAGTGAGTATCTGCAGGCGTTCGTGGAACAGGCGCGCCGCCATCGCGACAGGCAGTTTTCTTAGCGCAGGGTTTCGGGTGACAGCCGGTAAAATTTCGCGGCATTGGCATAAAACACCTGCTCGGCGCCCTTTAGCCCCAGCGTCTCGATAACCAGCCCGAAATCCGCGTCTTCATAGGGTTTTGGCGCACGCGTGGACGGCAGGTCGGTGCCGAACATCAGCGCTTCCGGGTTGGCGTGATACAGGTCTTTCAGGGCTTGTGCCACGTCGAAACCGACACGGCTGAAACCGGTGGCCTTCACCCGTGCGCCATGTTCCGCCAGCCGCAGCAGGGTGGGGAAGCCTTCCCCGGAAAGCCCGAGATGATCAATGCTGAGGGCGGGCAAGGCACGCAGCAGCGGGTAGATCGGGGCCAGTTCCCGCGAGTCCGCATACAGCTCCACATGCCAGCCGGCCAGTTCATGCACGCGCCGCGCCAGCCGGTCCAGATGCCGGATGTCTTCCGAGCCGCCGCGTTTCAGGTTGAAGCGCATGGCGCGGATGCCGGCGCGGTCCAGCGCCAGGATTTCGTCATCCGTCGTCGAGGCGGGAATTTGCGTGACGCCGACAAATCCCGGCCCGAGTTCTGTCAACGCCGCCAGCAGGTAGCTTTGGCCGAAGGCCTGGAAGGAGCCGGAGACTATCGCGCCGCCGGTCAGACGGTAGGCCTGCATCCGGTGGAGATAGTCGCGGCAGGTGAAGGGGGCGGGCAGGTAGCCGTTGTTGGCGGCCAGACGCACTCCTGTTTCCATCACCAGCGAACACCCCAAAACCATTCCGCCCGGGCCAACTTTCCCTCCCCCCGTTGACATAGTTCCAAAAAAGAACCTACTATCCTTCCCGTCAACCGGAAGCGGCATTACCCATGTCAAAAATGTGGTCATGCGTGCTAAGATATACCCCGTGGGGTGTACGGCCAAAACCGCTACACCCGGCGCCGCCGCAGGAGTCGTCATGACCTTCGTCGTTCTTGAAGATTGCATCCGCTGCAAGCACACCGATTGTGTGGAAGTCTGCCCCGTCGATTGTTTCTACGAAGGCCCCAACTTCCTCGTCATCAACCCCGACGAGTGCATTGACTGCGCCCTGTGCGAACCCGAGTGCCCCATCGACGCCATCCGCGCCGAGGACGAAGTGCCCGCCGAGCAGCAGCACATGACCGCCCTCAATGCCGAACTGGCCCGGCACCCGAACTGGACGCAGATCAGGGAAGCCCGCGAGCCGCTGCCCGACCACGAACAGTGGCGCGGCAAGCCCGGCAAGCTGGCCTTCCTCGATCGCAACGGCGCCTGAGTCTTACCTCATCCTTCCGGAGCCTTACCGATGTCCTTCGCCAAAGAAACCGTGCAGACCGTCCATCACTGGAACGACACCCTGTTCAGCTTCACCACCAGCCGCGACCCGTCCATGCGCTTCCGCACCGGCCAGTTCGTCATGATCGGGCTGGAAGTGGAAGGGCGGCCGCTGATGCGCGCCTACAGCGTCGCCAGCCCCACCTATGCCGACAACCTGGAGTTCTACAGCATCAAGGTGCAGGACGGCCCGCTCACCTCGCGGCTGCAACACCTGCAACCGGGCGACACGCTGCTGATCTCGAAGAAGCCCACCGGTTCGCTGGTGATCGAAAACCTTAAACCGGGCGGCAACCTCTACCTGCTGTCCACCGGCACCGGGCTGGCGCCGTTCCTCAGCGTCATCCACGACCCCGATTTCTACGAAGCCTTCGACCGCATCATCCTCACCCACGGTGTGCGCGAGGTCAGCGAGCTGGGCTACCACGACGACATCCTCAACGAGCTGCCGGAAAACGAGTACATCGGCGAGCTGGTGAAGGAAAAGCTGATGTATTACCCGACGGTGACGCGCGAGCCCTTCCGCAATCAGGGCCGCCTCACCGACCTGATCCGCAGCGGCAAGCTGGCCGATGACCTGGGCCTGCCGGAACTGAACCCGCAAACCGACCGGGTGATGATCTGCGGCAGCCCGGCGATGCTGGCCGAGCTGGTGGAAATTCTGAAGGAACGCGGTTTTACCGAAGGCACCAGCCGCGACCCCGGTGAATACGTGATTGAACGGGCGTTCGTGGAGAAATGAGCGCCTGATGCTCAAGAAATGGCTTTTCCCTCTCCCAAGGTCTGGGAGAGGGTGGCGCGAAGCGCCGGGAGAGGGTTCGGTGGCGGCCGCTTGAAGGAGTGTGTTTGGGCCACGGTGCGTCCCCCCTCTCCCCGGCCCTCTCCCCCAATGGGAGAGGGGGACTTACAGCGTCAACAGTTAATGCCCATACCCACCAGAGCCGGAGACACCTGATGACCGCCATCGCCCACGTTCAAACCGGCCCTGCCGCCGTGCCCGCCACCGCCGACAACCTCGCCACCGCCTGTGCGCTGTGTTCGCACAACTGCGGCCTGCGGGTGGACGTGAAGGACAACGTCATCGTCGAGGTCCGCGCCGATGACAGCCATCCCGCCACGCAGGGCTATTCCTGCAACAAGGCCTACGCCATCGCCCATTATGTCGGGCACAAACAGCGCGTCACTCACCCCCTGAAAAAGCAGCCGGACGGCAGCTTCGCCCGCATCAGCTGGGATCAGGCCATTAGCGAAATCGCCGCCAAGCTGAACGCCATCCGCGCCGCGCACGCGCCCCGGTCCATCGCCTTCGCCGGGCTGGGCGGGCAGGGTAACCATTCCGCCGGGCTGGGCGGCATTCCCTTGATGCTCGGCCTCGGCACGCCGATGGTGTTCACCGCGCTGGCGCAGGAAAAGTCGCAGCACTGGCTGAACGACCGCCGCATGATCCGCGGCCGCAACGACATCTACCTCGTCCCCGACAAGCACCACACGAAATTCCTGCTGCTGATGGGTTCCAACCCGCATATCAGCAATCAGGGCGCGAACCCGAAGGAGGCGATGAAGGACATCTTCCGCGATCCCGAGCGGCGCATGGTGGCGGTTGATCCCCGCATCACCGAAACCACGCGGCTGGCCGATCGCCACCTGCGCATCAAGCCGTCCGGCGATGTCTTCCTGCTGCTGGCGCTGGCCGGGGTGATCGTGCAGGAAAACCTGCAGGACCATGCGTTCCTTCAGGCCAAGGCCAAGGATTTCGAACGGCTGGAGGCCATGTTCTCGCGCATCGACATCGCCCGCATGGCGCTGCTAAGCGGGCTGGACGAAGCCGATATCCGCGCCACCGCCCGCGAGCTGGCGACGATCAAGCCCGCCGCCATTTCCATTGACCTGGGGCTGGAGCACGGCGAGCACAATACCCTGACATCCTTCCTGGTGCGGGTGCTGTCGCTGATGACCGGCAATTTCGGGCGCAAGGGCGGCAACATCTTCGTACAGCTGTTCGGCCCGCCCATGCCGTTCCTGGAGAACATGACGCAGGCGCTGGCCTCCTCCATCGAGGCCATCCCGGCGCTGCTGCCCATCCCGCAGTTTCCGCCCGCCATCCTGCCGGAAGAAATCACCACGTCGCATCCCGACCGCATCCGCGCGCTGGTCTCCGACGGCGCCAATCCGTTGTCCAGTTACCCGGACACGTACCGCTTCCGCGAAGCCTTCGCGCAGCTGGAGCTGCTGGTGGTGATCGACCCGGCGATGAGCGAAACCGCGTGGATGGCTGATTACGTGCTGCCCGCGCCCACCGGTTACGAGAAGTGGGAAATGTCGATCTTCCCCAAGGATGTGATCGCGCCGCAGGTGCGGCCGCCGGTGGTCAGCGGTCCGGAAGAAGCCTTGCCGGAAGTGGAAATCTATTACCGGCTGGCGCGCGCCCTGGGCATCGCCCCGGCCGCGCCCGCCTTCCTGTACACCTTGGCGCGCAAGGCGGATACGCCGCTGGGCATGGCCGCGTATCTGGCCGCCGTCAACAGCGTGGCGGCGGCGGGCATTACCGGCGGCGTCGGCAGCGTGGTGGCGCGCTCCGCCTACCTGACCTACGAAACCCTCGGTCCGACCCTGCCCAACCCGATGCTGGCCTATGTCTGGCTGGCGGTGCTGGGCTATGCCGCCACCCGCCGCGACCAGATTATCCGCGCGCTGCCGGAACTGAAGGGCGTGCGCAACCCGCTGGCGCTGGCGCTGATGTTGTTCCGCAAGCTGGTGGATCACCCCGAGGGCGCGCTGCTGGGCCATTACGAATTCGAGCGCAACCTGGAGTATTACAACGGCTTCAAGGACGGCAAGGTGCGCGTCTGGTTCGCCGATTACGCCCGCGATCTGGAGCGGCTGATGGGCGCGGAACCGGAGAAGGTCGACCCGGCCTATCCCTTCGTGCTGAACGGCGGCCTGCGCACCGGCTTCACCGCCAACACCATCATGCAGGACCCGGCCTGGCGCAAGGGCAAGGGGCCGCATGCGGCGCTGTACATGGCGAAGGAAGATGCCGAGGCGCTGGGCGTGCAGGCGGGGGAACGGGTGAAGATCCGCTCGCGGCGCGGCGAGGTGTTCGCCCCGGTGAAGATCGACGCCGGCACCCAGCCCGGCCACCTGCACCTGCCGAACATGCTGGGGCAGCGCTATCCCGACCCGGTGACCGGTGAGCTGAAGCAGACCGGGGTGCCGATCAATGAGCTGGTGGATTTGATGGATCGCGATCCGTATACCGCGTGCCCGCATACCCGGCGGATTCGGGTGCGGGTGGAAAAGGTGACTGAAGAGGCGGCCTGACACTTTTCATTCCACCGGCCATCAGCGATGATGGCCATCTCCCGGTTGTGGGGGCGGACTGTTCCCGCTGCACGTGTTTTTTGCCGTACCGACCCTAACGCCAAATACAGAAGCTTTCCCGTCAGTCAGTTCATGTGAATACCCATTCCAGCCCTAAAACCGCCTTGTCCCCACAGGAACGACGAGCGTGGCTCACTTGCCGGCTGTTTTTGCTGGGGTTGGCCTATCTGTGTCTGGATGTTTTGAACGATGGTGAGCCTTTCCGTGGCCAGTTACTGCTAATGGGCTGGTGCTTTACGCCATTCCTGACCGGTTGGGCTTTCTACGGAAAGCCGCCGGGCAAGATGCATGAGTCCGGTTCTGGTGTTGGCGGTTTGAAATGGCTGGCTGCGTTTGTCACGATGCTGATGTTGTTGTGTTTGGGAGTGGCGGCCGCCGCATCTTTCCGCATGGGAATTTCTGGTGTCGGGCTGGTATTACTCATTGTGGCGGTGTTGCCCGGCGTCGCGGTGTTGCGAGCGGTATCGTCATTAAAACATCGCGAGCCCTTGGAGGATGAAGATTCTGTCAGGGAGCGGATGTCCTCTAAGTTCCTGCGGTGGCCAGGCTTGTGGCACGTTCTGGCAGTGTCGGCGTTGACGCTGCCTTATTTTGCGATGATGTATCTTCAGATGGCCACGATAGCGATTGGTACGAAGTATGAGCCAGGCATACTGTTACTGAAGCCGTTTTCACCCATGTGGGTGGTCGCAGGTGTTATGTTGCTGGGAGCCCTGCCCTTCAGGTGGAGCATTCGGGTTGCGCGGAACATTTGCCGGAGTGCGATCCTGCTGACTGGATTGATGTGTTTATTGATCCTGAACTGGATTCCCGCATTGCTGGTACGCCTGATCGGCGAGGTTTCAGGTTATCGTCCTGCGATGGGGTTTGCCGACACAGTCTGGCATTCGCTGACGGTTCCCCAGTTCGGCTGGAGTTCCTTGGCGATCGGTTGGGGCGCATTGATGTGGCTATGGCTGGTTAAGGACTTTTGTCCGGATGTTGATGAATAGGCGCTTTCAGCGGGATGAGCCGCTTTGTAGATAGCCCCTGTCCGCGCACCCAAGTCATCTTGCGGCGGCTGGAGAAAATCGGATCGGAGGCCGCCGGTCAGTTTACGATTGAACCGACTTTGTCCGTCTGGGCATTCGCCCTTTCTTGCGCCATGATGGGCCTTTCCTGCTTGCGGAAGGCCCCTCATGTCCCGTCTGGTCAAACTCTTCCTGATCCTCTGCGCGCTGGCCTTCATCTACATTGGCCTTGCCACCTTCCATAACCCCGTGGCCGCGCTGGCTCCGGTGGAAATCCTGCCGCTGACCGTCAGCGCCTTCAACGAGTTGCGCGCCAGCTACGGCGGCCTGCAAGTCGGCATCGGCCTGCTGTTGCTGGCGGGCGCGCTGCTGCCGTCACTGACCCGCCCGGCGCTGCTGGCGCAGGCGCTGATGGTGGGCGGCCTGGCGGCGGGGCGGCTGGTCAGCATCGGGCTGGACGGCCTGCCCAACGGCTTCGTGCTGATGCTGCTGGCGCTGGAAAGCACCATCGCCCTGCTGTCGGCGGTGTTCCTGGTCTGGGGGAAGGACCCGGCACGGCCGCAGGGTCAAAGCAGGACGTAATCCACCGGCTCCATCGCGGGCGGCAAATCCTCGCCGCCCAGCATCTCGCGTAGCGTCGTCTCGATCATCACGCACATCGCCGCCAGCGGCAGGTCATTCGCGCTGGTGCCGAAGGGCTCTTCCAGTTCGTCGCTCAACGCCTCCAGCGCAAAGAAGGTATAGGCGATGAAGGCGACCATCAGCGGCGTGGTCCAGCCGATGGCGTCGACCAGTCCGAATGGCAGCAGGAAGCAGTACAGGTAGGTGGTGCGGTGCATGATCACCGAGTAGGGGTAGGGCAGCGGCGTGCTGTTCAGGCGCTCGCAGCCGCAAATGGCGTCGGTCAGCCGCGCCAGCGGCGGTTCCATTTCCGTGGCGGGCAGGGCGTCCAGCCGCTGCTGTTGCCGCCAGCCCTGCAGCTGCCGCGCCACCTTCAGCACCAGCAGGTTCGGGGCGAAGCGCGCCGCCCGCACCTCCTCAAACACGTCCGGCGGCAGCAACCGTTGCAGGTCGGGCGCGGCGTCGCTGCGGCGCAACTGATGACGCAGCGCGTAGGCGATGGCGGCCAGCGTCAGCACCGCCTGCCGCTGCTCTGGCGCGTCGACGGCATGCGGCAGGGTCAGGATCTGCCGCGCCAGCGTGCGGCTTTCCCCCAGCACCACGCCCCACAGCTTGCGGCCTTCCCAATAGCGGTCATAGCTGGCGCTGTTGCGGAAGCCCAGGAACACCGCCAGCGCGATGCCGATCAGGGTGAAGGGCACGAAGGTGAGCGGCACTTTCAGGTGATAGAGTTGGCCATGCACCACCGTGACCAGACAGGCAATGCCGGTGACGGCGGCCAGTTGCGGCAGGATGCGCGGCAGCACGGAGCCGCGCCAGATGAACAGCATGCGCAGCCAGTGCTCGCGGGGACGGACAATCATGGTTCAGGGTCGGTCAGGCGGGAGATATCCGGATTTTTAACGTGATATTCGTCAAGTTGCCAGTCATGGCGCGGAAATATCCGCGGGATGCAAGACGACCGTTTTTGGTGTAGCGTCAACCGGTACCCGTCTTTCAGGGAAGACCGCCATGAGCCTCACGCTGTACATCGATTCGAACTACCTGTCCCCCTATGCCCTGTCTGCCTTTGTCGCGCTGCGCGAGAAGGGCTTGGCCTTCACCCCCGTTCCCGTGGACCTGCAAGCCGGTGCGCACCGGACCGGCGCGATGTCGGTCCTGTCCGCCACCCTGCGCGTGCCGACGCTGAGCGACGGTGAATTCCATCTCTCCGAATCGTCGGCCATTGCCGAGTATCTGGAGGACACCTGTCCGGGGCCGCGCCTGTATCCCGCCGATCCGAAACAGCGGGCGAAAGCGCGCGAGATCCAGGCCTGGATTCGCAGCGACCTGCTGCCGTTGCGGATGGAGCGTTCCACGGAAGTCGTGTTCCGCGAGGTGACGCCGCCGCCGTTGTCGGATGCGGCGCAGGCGGCGGCGGACAAGTTGCTGCGGGCGGCGGAACGCCTGCTGCCGCCGGGCGCGGCGCATCTGTTTGGCGAATGGTGCGTGGCCGATACCGATCTGGCGCTGATGCTGCAGCGCCTGTTGCGCGCCGGGGACAAGGTGCCGGAGCGGCTGGCGGTCTATGCGAACGCGCAGTGGCAACGGGCCGCCGTGCAGGAGTGGGTTGCGCTGGGGCGGAAGTCACGGGGGGATCAGTGATGCAGGGCTTTCAATTGACGTTCTTCACCCAGCAGGACAAGCGGCATCACGGCAAGCCGTTGACCGAGTGGCTGCTGGACGAGGCGAAACGGCTGGGGGTGGGCGGCGCGACGGTGCTGGCGGCGGCGGAGGGCTTCGGGCATGGCGGGCGGCGGCATTCGGCGCATTTCTTCGAGTTGGCCGACCAGCCGGTGGAGGTGACGATGGCGGTGAGCGCGGAGGCTTCCGATCGGTTGTTCGCGCGGTTGCGGGAGGAGGGGGTGAAGGTGTTTTATGTGAAGGCGCCGATTGAGTTTGGGGTGACGGGGGAGTAGCCCAAGGGCGGGGCGGCAGACGACAAAACATCCCGTTCTGAAGTGAAATAAATGTTGCTCTCTGGTTTTAGGTTCTCGGCAGGCATGCGCCAGGTCCTTTTCGTTGGGATTCACGTTGCCAGTTGTCGGGGCACTTCTTCGCATACGCCGCGATTTCGGTATCAGAAGATTGTGCCAGGTGCTCTAGGTGACGCTGCGCCTCCGGCGATCCAATGTCCGCGAGAGCCCAGATGCATTTTCGAGCGAGGGCATGGCTATCGTTGTAGGCGAGGTAATCGTGCTTAACCAAGGCGGCCTCCGCCAGCGCATCGGCAGTGGCAGGGACGCGAAAACCCTGGAGAGTGGATGCGATTCCTCATGTTCGTGATGCCAGGTTTGCAGAAGAAACCTGGCCAGTATTGGCGCAAGCTCGGTCGTAAGGAGCTGGTAGTGATGGGCGAGAAGGAGGGCGCACTCCAAGGAGTCTGCATCCTGGGAAACTATCGCGTCCTGCAGTGCTGCTTCGACAAAACCTGCTTGGGCAACTGGGTCGAGGCCTGATCTACGAACAAACTCCTCGTGTGAAATTCGTCCGAGGACGTGATCCAGGACAATCTTCTGTTGCTCTGAAGTCATTGAATTTTCCAGCCCGCGTAGGGCGCAATAAAATTGCGCCGGATTGATGAGTCTGAAGCAAATTTCTGTGTGATTGCGCCGCCCCCTCAAACCTCCCCTTCCCCTGCGCCGCCTGCACCCGGCTGGTCAGGTGCAGCTTGCGCAGAATGCTAAGGATTGGTTTGACTTAGTATGCTACAGACAATGTGCTCTCACCGGAGATACTTGGTACAGCGCAGACTATGCGCTCCTCCAGAGTTTGAAAGGGTTGTCAAAGATGTTCAGGCGGCCGGCTGCATCCAGACAAAAATCCATGCATAATGAAGGCCATTATCAATACTAAAATAGGATAGTGTTTTCAAGGGACGATTTTCCATAGTACCTCGTTGACCTTCCTGTCAGATACCCTATGACACAAGATCAAGTCCTGCATATCCTCTTCTTAACGTTGGTCACAGCTGCCAAGCTTGCGGCTCCCATCTTGTTGGCTGTTCTGATCATCGGCTTGCTTGTCAGCATTTTTCAAGTTGCTACTCAGATTCAGGAAATGACACTGACATTCATTCCCAAGCTTGCGGTTGCTGTGCTGATCCTGATCGTGCTGGGAGACTGGATGTTGGGAACCCTCAAGGCATTTGCCTTGGAAATCATCGAAATTTCCATCAGTCGATAGGAGCGGCCAAGGCGGGCACCATGGAAAGTTTATTGGCCTCGGTCTTGTTGATCGGATTCAGGTTACTGCCGTTGCTGGTGGTAGCGCCTGTCTTTCCGTTCAATAAGGCACCGCTGATGGTCAGGGTCGTGCTCTGTTTCTGTCTGGCAACCGTGCTGTCGTCTTCTGCAACCGCCCAGGTCGCCTTGTCCGATCTTTGGTCTCATGCTGGCAACGAGATATTCCTGGGAGTCATCTTCGCTTTTGGTTTTCATGCGATCGTTGCCGCCCTGGATATGGTCGGAAAATTACTGGATACCCAGATGGGGTTCACGGCGGCGAATATTTTTGATCCGGCCGGGGATCATGCCGGTGGCCTATTGTCGTCGTTGCTGATCATGTTGTTCGGTTTGCTGCTTTTGTCCCGGGATCTTCATCTCCAACTCCTTAAGGGTGCAGCGGTCTGGTTTCACTTGCTTCCGCCCGGAGTGTCGCTCTGGGAGCGGTTTGATGCCATGGTGATGGCGGGCATCTTGTCACGGCAGTTGATGATCGCTTTCGTGATGGTGTTTCCGGTCTTTCTGGGGCTTTGGCTGACGGATATCGCCTTTGCCTTCCTGTCGCGTTCCATGCCCCAGGCCAACATTTACTTCGTGGCCCTTCCGGTCAAGATCGTAATGGGAGGATTCCTGCTGATCCTGACATTACCGATGATGTCCGAGGGCTTGGTCCGGATGTTCTCGGAGGCGCTGCGGCCGATCGGTCTGGCTGGGGGCTATCCATGAATGATGGTCAGGAAAAAACAGAAGAGGCCAGCCAGTACAAGCTGGATGAGGCCCGAAAAAAAGGACAGGTTCCCCATAGCCAGGAGCTGGTTTCGCTCGTAGTCGTTTTGACCTTTCTGTTGATGGTTGCGGTGCTTTCTGGCGACGTGGCGCGTTTTATCGGGGACCTGACCCGTAGCTGGATTGGAAATGCGGATCGCATTGCTGCATCGGGCGTTACGGCCATGGCTGCCCCCGGCCTGCAGGCCCTGGTGCATCAGTTGCTTCCCCTGTTCCTGGGCTTGATCCTGGTAGTCATTCTCATGAACCTGGTTTTCAAGGGGCCGGTCTTTTCCCTGACGGCCGTCAAGCCCGATTTCCGGCGGCTGGATCCGGTAGCCGGGTTAAAGAAGCTGTTTTCGCGGCGGATGATCGTGGAACTGCTGAAACTGCTGGTCAAGCTGTTCATCTCCGGCCTGGTGCTATTCAAACTGGTTGAGCTTGGGGTGGGCCGGCTGCTGTCTGCGACGGGCCTCGAGGTGCAGCGTCTGCCGGTTGAAATGAAGCGGCAATTCCTGGTTGTGGGCTTTGCCTTGGCTATGGTCATGTTGCTGTCCGCCTTGTTTGATATGTGGTACTCTCGAAAGGAGTTTGCACGTCAAATGAGGATGAGCCGCCGTGAGGTCAAGGATGAATACAAGCGAAGGGAAGGCGACCCCGAAATCAAAAATAAACGCCGCCGCATTCAGCAGGAACTGTTAAGGAAGCTTGCCTCATTGCGCAAGGTCAAGGATGCAGACGTGATCCTTTCCAACCCCACGCATGTTGCCATTGCACTCCAGTACCGGCCGTTGACCATGCAGGCTCCGGTCATTATTGCCTCAGGGCGCGGTTTCATGGCCAGGATGATTTTTCAAGTGGCGCGCAATAACGGTGTTCCTATAATTCGTCGCCCTCCATTGGCACGCAGCCTGGCATCTCTTCGCCTGGAAAGCGAGATTCCACCGGAGACGCAGAGGCAGGTGGCTGAAGTGTACCGCTGGATTATCAGTTTGCCGGGAAACAAGGTTTTACCCTGATGAAGTCATTCAAATCCTTGCTCCTGTCCGAGTTCAACGACCTGCTTCTGGCCGTGGGCATGATAGGCATCTTGTTGGTGCTTTTCACCCCCATATCGCCCGGTGTGCTTGACTTCCTGTTGCTGGCAAATTGTACGGTTGCTTTGTTAATCCTGCTGGTGACGTTCTATACCGAGAAGCCTCTGAGCTTTTCAACGTTTCCCTCATTGCTGCTGATTACCACGCTTTTTCGCCTGGCGTTGAATATTTCAGCAACCCGGCTGATTCTGGATAGCGGTAATCCCGGCAAGGTCATTAATGCCATCGGGGCACATGTGGTTGGCGGGAATTATGTCATCGGCTTTGTCGTATTCCTGATCCTGATAGTTGTGCAATACGTGGTCGTTACGAACGGTGCCCAGCGCGTGGCGGAAGTGGCAGCGCGCTTCACGCTGGATTCCTTGCCGGGCAAGCAAATGAGTATCGATGCCGATCTCAATATGGGCATTATCGATCAGGACGAAGCCAAGCGCCGCCGTTCCCAGCTTGAACGGGAGTCCAGTTTCTATGGCGCCATGGATGGGGCATCCAAATTCGTCAAGGGTGATGCAATTGCCGGAATCATCATCATTCTGATCAATATTATTGGCGGAATATCGGTCGGTATGTTGCAAAAAGGCATGAGTTGGGCTGATACGCTGCATCATTATACGTTGCTGACGGTAGGCGACGGTATTGTCACCCAGATTCCCTCCCTGATCATTTCGGTAGCGGCAGGTATTATCATTACCCGGGCGGCCACCGATGCCAAACTGGGACAGGAAGTGGCGCGCCAGGTTTCGAGTCATCCGAAAATCCTGGTGATGATCGCCCTGATTACCGCGATCCTGATGGTATTGCCCGGTCTGCCCGTGGCGCCGTTGCTGATCCTGTTCTGCTTTTTTTCCGGTTTGGCCTGGTTGTCCCTGAGGCGGCTGAAAAAAGACAGACGTTCTGAGGAGAAAGAGGACAAAGGAAGTCCGGCGGGGGACAAGGCAGTTTACGAAGCCATGGAAATTCAGTCGTTCGAGCTGAGATTAGGGGCATCACTGGCTTCGGAATTCCTGGCAGCGGCCAGTGTCCTGGAATCCCGGATTGACAATCTTCGCAAGCAGTTTGCCAAGGATTATGGCTTTGCCTTGCCTACCCTGCATGTCCGGCTCGAAAAGAAACTGGGTGGAAACAGCTATCAGATCGCCATTCATGGTGCGGTGATAGCCTCTGGCGAACTGATGCTTGACCGGATACTGGCCATCAATCCGGGTGGTGACCGTATGGAGTTGGCCGGTATTGAAACCCGTGAACCCACGTATGGGTTGAGTGCCCGGTGGATAGAGCCGGGAATTCGCAATCAGGCCAAATCGGCAGGCTACACCCTGGTGGATCCGGAGACCGTGTTACTGACTCACTTGTCCGAGATTTCCCGGAAATTCGCGCCGGATTTCATGACCCGGGCGGAAACCGAAAACCTGGTGGAACGTAAGCGATCTGCCTTGGGCTCATTGCTGGATGAGCTGGTTCCCCAAATCCTCAGTTATTCGGACATACAGCGTGTTTTGCAGAACTTGCTGAGGGAACAGGTGCCGATCAAGAACCTTTCCCTGATCCTGGATGTGCTGGTGGATGCCGGCCGCACCCAGAAGAATCCCGAGGAGCTGGCCGAGAGAGTCAGGGAGCGGTTAGGGGCCGGTCTTTACGAGCGTTTTGTGGATGACCGGGGGGAGCTGCATGTGCTTACCCTGGCTCCGCAGCTTGAGGGCTACATGCTGGCGACTAGCCGCAAGGAAGGAGTGGGGGCGATCTTGCCTGCCGGGGAACTGGAACGTTTCCTCACGGCGCTGGCCCGTAAGGCCGAGCAGGAGTTGGGGCAGAACAGGCATCCCGTGTTGTTGTGCGCCCCGTCCCTGCGCCGTGTGCTGCGCTCGCTGGTGCAGCGGGCGGTTCCGCACCTTGCCGTACTGGCGGTGACCGAGATTGGTCATCATGCGCGCATCACTTCATCAGGCATTGTGGAGCTGCCGGGCTTTACCGGTATGGAGGGAGCATGAGCGATGTGATCATGCAACTGGCGGATGTGATGCAGCGCGAGGTTGACAGCGTCGCCCGCATTGCCCAGAACGCCGCCAATGTCGCCACGGCGGGTTATAAGGCTCGCATCGACTTCAGCCGGTTGCTGACGGCCACGGGTAACGATGCATCCTCGGGCGCGCAGGTAATCCAGGAGTGGGGGGCAAGTGACGCGGGCTACATCGACCTGACGGACGGAGTCTTAAAGGTGACCGGTCAGGATACCGATCTGGCAGCCAGCGGAAAGGGCTGGTTCGTGGTGTCGGGGGGAGGGCAGCAGTGGCTTACCCGTGATGGGCGGTTCCGGATTGATGCAAACGGTTTTTTGCAGACCCGGGATGGCTTGGCGGTCATGGGAGAGGAGGGGCCATTAAGGCCGGGGACCTCGGGCTTTCAGATCACGACGGATGGCCGGCTGATCGTTCATGGCCAGGAAACGGGGCGTATTCGCATGGCCCGGGTGGAAGATGCACGGCAGTTGGTCGGTAACGGCAATGGCCTCTACCGGTTACCGGCGGCGCCCGCCTGGATGGCGGCCGAAGGAATTCATCAAGGCATGCTGGAGGGGTCCAATGTCAGTGTCAGCACGGACATGGTTCGCCTGCTGGAAAAGACCCGTCACATTGAGAGTGTGCAGCGGGCGCTGCAGTCGTATGACGCCATCCTGAACAGTGGCATTAACCAGATAGGCAAAGAATGACGGAGGAATCACATGATTGATGCGCTGACCATTGCCGGTTCGGGCCTTGAGGCCAACCAGGCCTGGATCGACTCAATTTCCAACAATATCGCCAATATGCAGACTCCTGGGTTCAAGAAGTCGCGGGTAGCTTTCCAGGATCTGGTCCAGCAAACCGTGAACGCTCAGGAGATGCAGCAGGGCAATACGGCCCACGCTCCGGCGGGTGCCGGAGTTGTCATGGCCCGGTCGGGTATCAGTCTGGAAGGGGGGGCAATTAGTCAGACCGGGAGTCCCTTGGATGTTGCCATTCAGGGTGGAGGATTCCTGGAAGTCTTGTTGCCGGGCGGGGAGTTGGCGTATACCCGGGCGGGCCGGTTACATCGCGATCAGGATGGACGGATGGTCACCATAGACGGACTTGAACTGAGTGGTGACATCAGTATCCCGCCTGATGCCGAGGATGTCCGGATTTCTCCGGACGGGCATGTCAGGGCACGGATTGCCGGTGCGGTGGAAAGTACCGACCTGGGGCAGATCCGGTTGGCCCGGTTCGATAATCCTGAAGGATTGCAGCGCTCAGGTAACGGGCTCTTGATGAAGAGCGGCGACAGCGGTGAACCGGTTTATGCGCTTCCCGGTAGCAATGGCACCGGCACCTTGCTGCAGGGGCATCTGGAGCTGTCGAATGTCAATCTGGTCGAAGAAATGACCAGCCTGGTCATGGCCCAGCGTGCGTATCAGTTGAATGCCCGTCTGCTGCAGGCCAGTGACCAGATTCTTGAAACCTTGAATAACCTGAGGCGCTGATGCGTTTAGCCGGGTGGTCGGCCTGCTGTCTCCTTGCCGGTATGGCGCTGGCGGATGAAAAGCCGCCTTGCAAGCCCTCAACCGCTGAGGAGGTGGAGGCCCGACTGGCGGACGCCGCTCAGGCTTGGCCGGAAGGCCCCTTCGAGCAGGTAACATGGGCCCCGGTGTCACCCTGGCCGTCGCTGATGTTTCAGCGTGCGGACTTTCCGGAGAACCATGTCCGCAGCCGGTTACCGGTGGGGTTGACGGGCATCGACTGCGTGAGCGGTCACGAAATCAGCAGGGCCGTGTGGTTCCGGCTGTCGTTGTACAGGCCGGTCTGGGTGTACGGACAAGCAACAGGCGTGGACGAGCCACTGGCCGTGGCGAAACCGGAAAAGCAGACGCGTGACCTGGCGGCCTTGACCTACCCGGTCCGGGAGCTGGTCGGTGATAGCGCTTCCTTCGCCAGCCTGTGGCTTGCCAAGCCGGTAGACCGGGGACAGCCGGTGCTTGTCAGCCATTTGCAACCGGAGCCTTTTGTCTTCCGTAACCGGGAGGTCAATGTGGTTGTCAAAGCGGATGGACTGCGGCTGCGCGTCCGGGGTAAGGCACTGCAAAGTGGCCAGCCCGGAGAGACGGTGCCGGTAATGATTGAAGGGGCGACGGCCAGTTCCATGGCCGTGGTCAGCGGAAAAGGGGAGGTGCTAATTGAACCGTAAGTGGGTGAAGGGGCTGCTGCTGGTGCTGGGTCTGGCCGGCCTGGCGGGGGCGGGCGATGTTTCGCTGATCAATCCGGATAGTTATCGGGGTCTCACCAGTGACCGCCATGCGTACCACGTCGGCGATATCCTGACCGTGCTGGTCGTGGAGTCGACATCGGCAGAGTCGGCTGCGGGAACGGGAGCCAACAGCAATACCTCTTTTTCAGCATTCTCGGGCGGCGGGCAGACCGGGACCGACACGGTTTCGGCGGGTGTTCGTGGTGATACGGCAGGAAACGGTCAGACCAGCCGCCGGGGTCTGGTCCGGGCCAATGTTTCTGTCCGCATCACCGAGATGCTGCCGGACGGGGTATTCCGTGTTGCAGGCCAGCAAGCCCTGACCGTTAATGATGAGCGTCAGGTCATCCGTATTGCCGGGCTGGTCCGGTCGGACGATATCAGTTACGAGAATGCCGTCTTTTCGTACCGGTTGGCTGATGCCGTGATCGATATCAAGGGGGATGGCGTGGTGGCGGATGCGCAGAAGCAGAACGTGCTCTACCGCTTTTTCAAATGGCTGAGGATTCTATGAAGCGCCAGCTATTGGTGGTGTGCACCCTGTTGACGATGGCTCAGGGATCATTGGCATGGGTGGGCACGGAATCGGGTGTCCGCATCAAGGAAATCGCCCGGATCCAGGGAGTCCGTGATTTCCCCTTGGTGGGATATGGTCTGGTGGTTGGCTTGGCCGGCAGCGGGGATTCGGACAAGAACCGGTTGACCCGGCAGTCCATGGTCAATGTGCTCAAGAATTTTCATGTCAGCCTGTCTGAGTCGGATCTGAATGCCCGCAATTCCGCGGCAGTCATGGTGACGTCACGCCTTAGCGCCTACGGTGAAACCGGAGACAGCCTGGATGTTGAGGTTGCTTCCCTGGGGGATGCCCGCAGTCTGTTGGGCGGCGCCTTGCTGATGACACCCCTGTATGGACCGGACCAGAAAATCTATGCCCTGGCTCAGGGCTCCCTGGCGGTGGGCGGTTATGACTTCGAGTCGAACGAAAACAGCCTGCGCAAGAACCATCCCACAGCAGGGCGGATACCCCGGGGAGCCACCGTGGAGCGTCATCCTGATCCGCAAGGAGAGCAGGAAAAGTCCGGGCAGGTGGTCCTGATCCTGAACGAGCCGGACTTTACGACGGCTAAGCGGGTAGCGGAGGCGCTGGAACGCGATCTGGGGATCCAGGGTGTCAGGATCGCGCACGCGGCCCGGATTGAAGTACCGGTGAGCAGTACTGCCTCGGTTCCACAGTTGATCGCGGGCATCGAAAATGTCAGGGTTGCGCCAGATCATGTGGCCCGGGTGATTGTCAATGAAAAGACCGGCACGGTGGTCTCGGGGGGAAACGTCCGTATAGGCGAGGTCACGATAACGCAGGGCAATCTCAATCTGGAAATCAGCACCCGCTACCAGGTGTCCCAACCTGACTGGACGGTAAAGCCCGGGGCCGGGGTCAGGACAGTGACGGTTCCGGATACCCGACTGTCCGTGACCGAGCCGGCGACAGGAGCCTTGAAGATGCAGGAAGGAACGACTGTCGGGGATCTGGTGCAGGCCATGTACCGCATCCATCTCGGCCCACGTGACGTGATCTCTGTATTGCAGGCGATCAGCCAGGCCGGCGCTTTGCATGCCGAATTGATGGTGCAGTAGGAGTGACGAAATGAATGATGCGATAACCGGCATTGATGCGGTCTCCCTGGCCATGAAGCTTGAGGAGGCACGCGCCAGGGTAGCGGCCAGAAATATTGCCCTGGCCAGTGTTCCCGGCAGCACCGCCTTGCGGTTTGACAGCCTGGGGGCTCAAAAGATCTTGCAAGCGGCCCTTGCCGACCCGGAGGGCTTCGCGTCAGCGGTACATGCCCTGGCGCGGCAGGATCTCCAGGGCCGGATCCGCCAGGCCCCGGAGCCATCCGGCATCAGCCTTGATGCGGAAGTGGCTGAGGTTTCTGCCGCCAGTGGCCGCTATCAAGCCCTGGCGGATGTGGTTTCCCGGCAGTTTGCGATCATGCAGATGGCCATCAAGGGGGCAAAGTGAGATGAAGCTGGAAAATATCCAGGATCTGGTCAAGTCGGCCATGACCTATGAGCGGCAGCGTGTCGAGGTGGCAGGATTCAACCTGTCGATTGCCAATGTCGCGCTGGACGGGCAGGCGGTATCCAGCCCCCTGCGGCAGGCGGCGGTTCCTTCACAATTCTGGAACTACCTGGATCACCCGCCGATCCAGACATCCGTGGAGAGCGGCTTCCGTGAAGTCCATGACCCTGCCCACCCGTTGGCGGATGACAGGGGCATGGTGCGTTACCCCAAAGTGGATACCGCACGGGAAATGGCGACACTGGTCTCGGCCAACCGGGCCTACGAAGCGGACATCCGGGCCTACAACGCTCTCCGCGCCATGAATCTGAAAGCATTTGACATAGGTAAGCAATGATGAGTCCTGTAATGCCAGTCATGCCGGTGCTCCCGGAGGCTCCGGGCATCAGCGCCATGGACAACGCGCCACGTTCCGTGCCGGGGTTTGGGCAACTGTTGATGTCAGGCCTTCATGAGGTTGACGCCAGTTCCCGTGCGGCTACCTCCGCCATGACCGCTTTTGCCGCCGGCGAGCAAATATCCCCTCATGAACTGGTAATTGGCATGGAGCAGGCCCGCCTGTCCATGCAACTGGCTGTCGAAGTCCGCAACCGGATGGTCGAGGCTTATCAGGAATTGACCCGGATGCAGATCTGAGAAGGCGAAAATCTTGGAAAAACTTGGTTTCACGTTGCCCGAAAACAACCGTCGTCTCGGACTGGTTGCTGGAATACTGCTCATAGCAGTCATGTTTGCCACCGCTGTCTGGTGGCTCTGGACGCCCTCCTATGTGGCGCTCTACAAGGACAGCCCGGAGGCTTCCCAGGCCGAAATCCTCGCCGGTCTTACCGCCGCTGGTATTCCTTTCCGACTGAACAGCAAGGACAACAGCATTGAAGTCTCGGAGAGTCAGGTCGGACAGGCAAGAATGCACCTTGCCGAGGCCGGTATTCCCGCAGTGGGCGGGGCCGGTTTCGAGCTGTTTGATCACGCCGATTACGGGATGTCCGAATTTGCCCAGCGAATCAATTATCAGCGTGCGTTGGAAGGAGAACTGGGAAGAACCATCCAGGGCATGCGTGAGGTTCGTCAGGCGCGGGTCCACATTACCTTGAAGCGTACGGGGGCATTCCTCGCCGCTCCGGAGCAGCCCAAGGCCTCGGTAGTGATCCAGCTGACGCCCGGCTCGGTCCTGAGCCAAGATCAGTCCCGGGGTATTCGCGAGTTGGTGGCGTCCGCGGTGGAGGGTATGAAACCGGAAAGTGTTGTCGTGATGAACGAGTACGGCCAAGTACTGGGTGGGGCAGACGCACTCAACCAGTTGCCAGACCGGTTGCAGGCCGTGTCCCGGGTGGAGGCCGACCTGAGGGAGAAGGCCGAGAGTTTGCTCCGGCATGCCCTGGGTAATGACGGTGCGTATGTGACCGTTCATGTCCAGATGAATTTCGACAAGGCGACAGCCGTTCGTGAGCGCCCCTTGCCAATACCCGGAACCGAGGAGGGGCTGGTTGTCCGCCAGAAGGAGAACCACTCCAGCACGGATCTGGGTGAAAAAGAACAGGCGGCCGGCAGCGAGGCGAACTCCCAGGACAGTTCCGAGACTGAATACGCCGTCGGCAAGGAACATTCCGAGATCGAGTTTGCCACCGGCAAGCTGGAGCAGATCAGTATCGGTGTCGTTCTGTCGGGGCCGGTAGACGGTATTTCACCCGCCCAGCTTCACGAGCTGCTTGCAGGCGGGCTGGGGCTGAATACCGCACGGGGCGACCGGATATCTGTGGTCTATGCGGCGCCGGGGGGCAAGACCGTGAAGTCAGAGCAGGCAACGGTTCCTCCGGTGGTGGCACCCGCCAGCCAGGACAAAGCCCTGCCTGCCCTGCTGGTCTGGGCCGGGTTGGGGCTGCTCATGCTGGTCGGCCTGGTGGCTTTCATGCTGGCCCGTTCCGGTCGTCGTTCGCCTGTGTCCGGTCAGCAAGGGGGGCCCCTGTCGCAGGAAGAGCGTCAGGTCTTGCTGGAAGAACTGCGTCGCTGGCTCAAGGAGCCTCAATCGTGAGGGATGGTGTATGACTGCTGAGCTCGCCTTGCGGCGTCTGGCCCTGAGGATGGCCTTGCTGAACGAATCGGACAGGCAATGGATTCTGGAGCAGCTTGAAGTTGCCGAGCGCTCCCGAGTCCTCTCCCTGATGGAGGAAGTGGTACGTCGTGGCTTCGTGAACACTCCGGAGCTGGTCGGTGTGGCCTTGAGCGAGACTTCCCAGTCGCTTTTCCCTTCGGCAGTCAGCCTGAATGGTCCGGAGATTCAGCAATCCTGTCATCCGGCATGGCGCGCGCTGTTGGTGTCGGCACGCAGCGGACCGGAATTTTCCGATCGTCTATTCGAGCCGGACGTGGCTGCTTGGGCCGACCGGTTCGAAGGTGAGCGGCTTCCTCCGGCATGGGGGGGCCTGCTTGAGGCCCGGTTGGCCAGCAAGGGGCGTCCGTCATGAATGATACCGTACCGGCGAAGGGCGCAGCCTCCGTCTTGCGGCAGCCCGCCATTGCCTCGACCGCCAGACAGTTGCGGCCCTTGCCAGCTGCTACAGTATTGCCGAAAGCGACTCCCTGGCCTGCAGGCCAGAAGCCCGGTGAGGGTAACGAACAGCCTGCTCCGTCACTTATTGAGGAGGTGCTCAAGGATCAGTACCGCGAGTACTTTCAAAGGCTTGAGGAGGAGGCCCGCGCGCGTGGGCTCAAGAGCGCCGCTGAGGAAGCTGTCTCGGCCCTGAAGCAGGCGCGTGACAAGGTAGTCAGTGACTGGAAGCGGGAAGAAGCGTCAATCCGCGCGTCGCTCAAGGCCGATGCCGACCGCCTGGCGGCATTGCTGGCATCCCTCGGGGCCGAACAGGAAACGTTGTCACAGCGCATGGAGCCTGTTCTGGCCCGCCTCCTGTTCGAAAGCCTGGTTCGTATGCTGGGCCATCATGCGGTGGAGGGTGCCCTGATCCATGATGTGGCGCATCAGGCGATCAAGGAGTACCGGATCGCCGCCCCCTGGAAGGTTTGGCTTAGCCAGTCAGACTTCAACTACCTTCATGCCCAAGGGCTTTACGGAGAGTTCCTCCAGGCCTGCCATGTGGATGAGTCTGCCGGGCCTGGTTCGTGCCGTATCGAAACGGATGAGGGTTCACTGGATGCCGGTTTGGACCAGCAGTTGCTGGCCCTGCACCGTTTGCTGACGCAGGAAGGCCGAAATGCTGGAGGCAGTTGAGCACTCTTGGACTGACCGTATCGGATCCGCGCGGTTGTGTCGGCGGGTTGGCCGTCTGACGGCCATTCACGGGCTCGTTCTGGAGGCAACCGGTCTGGATGTGCAGTTGGGGGAGCTGGTCAGAATCCTGCCTGCCCGCAGCCAGGAGCCGGTCATGGCGGAAGTGGTCGGTCTCCGCAATCGTCATGCACTGCTGATGCCTCATGCCTCGGTGGATGGGTTGTGCCTCGCGAGCGAAGTCGAAGCATTCGGAGCGTCCAATGGCATCCCGGTGGGTTTTGAATTGCTTGGGCGGGTCATTGATGCGTCCGGCAAGCCTCTGGATGAAGGGCCCTCACTGGAAGGGCTGGAGCGCCAGCACCGCTTCCGTGCGCCGATCAACCCCCTGCATCGACGGCCCATCCGGGAAAAATTGTCCACGGGTGTCAGGGCCGTGGATCTTTTCACCCCTTTGGGGCGTGGCCAGCGAATCGGGATCCTGGCGGGTAGCGGGGTAGGCAAGAGTACCCTTCTGGGCATGATGAGTCGGCACGCTGAGGCGGATGTGGCGGTGATAGCCCTGATTGGAGAGCGCGGCCGTGAGGTTGGGGATTTCATTCGCGACAGCCTGGGTGCCAAGGGCATGAAGTCGTCAGTCGTGGTGGTGGCCTCTGCCGAACAACCGGCCGTCATGCGCCGTCAGGCGGCGTATACCGCCACGGGCATCGCCGAATGGTTCCGCGCCCGTGGCAAGCATGTCCTGCTCATTATGGACTCCATTACGCGGTTCGCGTTTGCCCAGCGTGAAATCGGTTTGGCAACCGGCGAGCCCATGGGCAGCCGGGGGTACCCGCCTTCCGTCTTTGGTCTCCTGCCACCCCTGATGGAGCGGGCAGGCTCCCTGGAGGGGCAGGGATCCATAACCGGCGTGTACACGGTCCTGGTCGAGGGAGATGATATGAACGAACCGGTGGCAGACCATATGCGGGCCGTTCTGGACGGGCACATCGTTTTGAGCCGTGATCTTGCCGCGCGCGGACATTATCCCGCCATCGATATTCAGGGCAGCATCAGCCGGTTGTCCGGCGCCTTGTACCATACCGGGCAGCGCGAGACGGCCGACCAGATCCGTCATGCATTGGCGGAATACCGTAACTCTGAGGATCTGATCCGGCTGGGCGCCTATGAAGCGGGATCGAATGCTACCCTGGATGCGGTGATCGCACTGGAGTCTGACATGAGCGCCCTGCTTCGCCAGCCGTCCGGCCAGCATGCCGCTCCGGAGACATCATGGAGCCTGGCGCGTGATTTGGCGGGCAAACTCAAGCGGGGATCGTCCCATGTCGGATGAGCGTCGCAAGCTTCGCCAGCTCCAGGCCTTGCAACGACTAAGAGAGTTGCAGCGTGATCAGGCGGCCAGGGCTCATGCTATGGCCGGACAGGTATTGAAACAGACCGGGCAGGCAGCCCGTCGATCAGAACAGAATTATCAGGCGCTCATGGTGGATTATGCCCAAAGGCAGCAATCCGGATGTGAACTGGATCCCGGTCTGCATGAAGAGCGCCTGCTGGGGTTATTGGGCTCCCGCGAGCAGGTGCTCCAGCATCAGCAGCAGGAATCTGACTGCCGGGTGAATGTCCGATTGCGTCGTGAGGAGCTGCTACTGGCACAAGCCAACGCGGGTGTCATGGACGAACTGGAAAAACAATCCGCTCAGGCATGGTTACGCCTTCGGGCCGTGCAGGAGCAGCAGGACATATTCGAGGCACAGTCACGGGGAGCGGGTGATGATGGTCAGGGTTGAGACGGGCAACGGGATTCCCGGTCACGAAGCTCTGGGGCCCCGGCGGCATTCAGAGGGCAAATTTGCCGATCAGATTGGTCTGGGCAGACCGGGTGCGGCGGATGACAACAAGGCCCCCGATCCTGCCAAGCCAACTAAGAACGATCTCTCTGACCTGAAAGATGTCACTGCAGCAGCGGATCGTCTCCGGGTAGAGCCGGGTCTTCCGGTTAAAGAACCTGTGGAATTGCCCGCATCCATCCTGCTGGAGAGAGGCGTCCTGCAGTCTGTGCCGTGGGGTGTGATCGCAAACGGTCATCTGTCCAGTGTCCTTGCCGGAGTTAATGAGGTTGAAGCGGCAGGCTTAATCCCGTCCTGCCGGACATCGGCCCCAGTATCCTCCGGGGCGGATGTATTGCCAGCGGGGGCGTCAGGAGTGCTTTCAGCTGCCTTTTCCGCCCATGACAGTACAGCTCAGGGTTATCCACTCAGGTCTGTATCCTCGCCGGTTAACACGGCTGATCCAGGAGACCCGGTGGCAGGGCAACCTGAAGGTTTGGCCGGCTTGCCCTTGTTCTGGAACAAGCGCCGACTCCAGGTTGTCCGGCAAGGGCAAGGGGTGGAAATCCTGATACGTGACTACAGCCTGGAAGAGCGTGATCTGAGGACCCTGGCCGGGGATGTGCGGCAAGCCCTGAAGGAAGCCGGCGTAATGCCGAACAGTATCCGGGTGAACGGAAAAATATATTGGGAAGCGCTTAATCCGCTCCCGGGAGTAAGGCATGGCGGTTGATGCAATTGGTAGTGTTCTGGCGGCGCAGTCCGCCGATGTCACGGAGTCACGTCTGAATCAGGAAGACTTCATCAAGCTGTTCATGACAGAGCTGAGCTTCCAGGATCCGCTTGAACCGATCAATAACCGCGAGTTCCTGGCACAGATGGCGCAGTTTGCCAATCTGGAACAGGCGCGGGTTACGAATGAAAGCATGGACAGCCTGGTGACCTTGAATGCAACAGCACAATCCCTGAGCCTTCTGGGAAAACAGGTCGAAGCCACGGGGAGCACTGGCGTTTCCTTCATCGGGACAGTCACGGCAATCAATTTTTCGACAGGTGCTCCGGTCATTTCGGTCAAGCAGTCCGATGGAGCGGTACAGACGGATGTGCGCTTGTCCCAGGTCCGCCTGGTTCGCTAAAGGAGGCTGGTTATGTTGCAGGCATTTTTTAATGGTTTGAGCGGGCTGTTCTCTTTTTCCAAGGGGCTCGACAACGTCTCGAATAACGTTTCTAACATGAATACTCCCGGGTTCAGGGGCACCAGTACCTTCTACCGCAGCGTGGGCGGAGGGACTCAGGATGGCGGAGGCTATGGCTCCGAGATCGCCGGAGTAACGTTGAGAACGGCAGCTGGCGAGCTGCGGCAGACCGGCAATGAAACCGATCTGGCCATCAAGGGCAGGGGATACTTTATCCTGAAGGATGCGGACGGGAACATGCATTTCACCCGCTCCGGCCAGTTCATGCTGGATAAGGATAATGTGCTGGTTGAAAGCGTCTCCGGCTACAAGTTGAACGGTTACGATTCCGCCGGAAATCTGACGTCCATCGACATGACCGCCCTTAAGACCATGGCGCCCAAACCGACCACCAAGATTGACCTGAGCGGCAATCTGGTCATTGGCAGTGCGACTCATAACATTGCGGCCGTGCAGTTCTATGACGCAACGGGAGCTCAGTTGAATCTGAGCCTGACCTTTACCAATACGTCCACCACCACATCGACCAACACCTGGAAGGTCGAGGTGGGTTATCAGGGGACTACGGTTTCCCAGGGCGAAATCCGTTTCAGCCCTGATGGCTCTCCCATGGCGGGATTCAATACCTTGACCACCATATTAACCAGCAATGGCCAGTCGCAAAACATTGTCCTGGATTTCGGAACGCCGGGAAGCCTTTCGAAGGCAACCCAGTTGACGGGCACTGGGTCCAATCTGACCGCCAGGGCTACCGATGGGGCGCCCTTGGCCGGCCTGACCACCTTCAGTTTCGATGAGTCCGGAGTCATGAAGCTGACGTACTCAACCGGAGAAAAGAAGGATGGCCAACAAGTCGTCCTTGCCGATTTTGCCGATGAGTCCGCTTTGCTGCAGGGGGAAAAATCCTTGTACGATGCCCCCAAGAACATGTCGGCCCAGATCGGCAAGCCCAACTCCGTGCAATTCGGCAAGATCCAGGGCGGCTATATCGAACTGTCGAATGTGGACTTGTCCCAGGAGTTCGGTGACATTCTGATCATCCAGCGGGGTTATCAGGCCAGCTCCCGGGTCATGACGGTAGCCAACGAAATGCTCGACCAGCTTTACAATACAACGCGAGGGGGTTGAATGCGGCCTTTTATCCTTCTCGGAGCCAGCCGTCGCGTCGCCCTGGAGGCAAGACTGGCCGAAGCGCTAGAGCAGTGGAGCGAGTTATGGTGTCTGAAATCCCAAGATGGACAGCGTGCCTCACCGACGGTCTGCAAGATGACTGAAGGTGCAGCCGATCCGGTCTGGCTGTCCGAGCATGGTCTAAGCTGGCTGGGAGTTTCGGGGCCAACCGGAGGGGCATGGGTTCGCGAGCCTGAGAAGGGGGCTTGGCGCAACATCGTCTTCGGTACATGGGCGGATACATTGCCGGATGACGAGGTTGCGGATGACCTCTTGCGAGCCGCTGGATCGGACCTGATCAAGCGGGTTGCATCGGCGGCAGAAATTACTGGCGCGGAGGAACCCTCCAGTAAGGCCCCGCAACCAGGGCGGCAGGGTACCGGTTCGGGACGGCAGATTCTGGAGTGTGATGGGGGCGCATTCCGTTGGCGCTTCGTTCTGGATCTGCCGCCCGTGAAACCGTCCTCCGGGAGAGGCCGGCTGGAACACCGACGTGACTGTCTTTCTCAGGCGGCCGTTGACGTAACGATCCAGTTGCCGGTGGCGATCCTGCCGTTGATGGAGGTACGCCAGCTGGAGAAGGGGGACGTCATTCGCGGCCTGGCCTCCCTGGAGGCCTTATTTCAGGTTTGTAGTGACAACGGTGAAATCCTGGCCTTGGGTCGTCTGGGCAAACGTGGCGATTCCAAGGCGCTGATCCTTACCGGATCGGCCAAGCAAAATATGTCGGAGGCAGTTACCTTGAATCAGGTGGTTGAGCAAATCGGGTTGGGAGAAGTCTCACCGGCCCCTGCGGGCAGGCCCTTGCTGGAAAAGGATCTGAAACTGGTGGGCCATGTTGCCGTAGAACTAGTGGCGGAAATCGGCACGGCGTCCCTGAGCCTTGATGAGCTGTTTGCCCTCAAGAACGGGGATGTGGTAACGCTCCGGCAACGGGTTGAAGATCCCGTCATCCTAAGGCTCAACGGTAAACAGGTCGCCAAAGGACAGTTGGTTGCCGTCGAGGATAATTTCGGCATCCAGATCACGGAAATCCTGTGAGCAGTCCGGTTACGCCGTCTACGGGGGGCGGATTGCCACTCCGGGCTGCCGAGGCCGGAGTGGGGTGGGATCTGCTGGTCAAGGAAATGCTGATTACAGCGGTCCTGTTGCTGGTGGTATATGCAGGTTTGCGTCTGCTGGCCCGCAAGGGTTGGTTGACGCAGTTGCCGGGCGCCCCCTTGAAACGGATGCAAGCCCTGCAGTCCTTGCGGCTTTCCGCCCGCACAACGGCTTTTCTGATCAAGGTCGACGAAACCGAAGTATTGATCGTAGAGGGGGCATCTGGTGTGGAAACCACCATTCTGCCTACCGTGCCCGGTAAGACACCCCCGGAAAAGGAAGCATGAAAAAGACCGGATTCCGTTACCTGCCGCATTTGGCAAAGATAATGGCGCTGCTGGTCGTGGCACTTCCGGCCATGGCTGCCGTCCCCGGTGCATCCGAGTGGTCAACCATGAAGGCGGGGCAGATGGGGTCGCCGGTTGGCATGTTCGTCATGCTGACAGCCTTGTCCTTCCTGATGTTCATGCTGATTGCGATGACCACCTTCACCCGCAATATCGTGGTGCTGTCGATGGTGCGTCAGGCGCTGGGCCTGCAGCAGACCCCGCCCAATCTGGTGCTGTTGCTGTTGGCCTTCTTCCTGACGGTCTTCGTGATGTCCCCCACGCTGGAGCGCTCCTATGAGGCTGGTGTAAAGCCATTTCTGGCTAACCAGATGACGCTGGAGGAAGCGGGAAAGGCTTCCTGGACGCCGCTGCGGGATTTCATGGTGCACCAGACCCGGGAGGCGGATCTAGCCCTCGTCCACGACATGGCCGGGAAGCCGCTGCCCGCTACCGTTGATGAGCTTTCGCCCGTCAATCTGGTGCCTGCCTTCATGCTGAGCGAACTCAGGTTGGCCTTCCAGATCGGCTTCGTGATTTTCCTGCCCTTTCTGGTCATCGATCTGGTGGTGTCTTCCATCCTGATGTCCCTGGGCATGATCATGGTTCCACCGGTCACCATCTCGCTTCCCCTCAAGATCATGCTGTTCCTGATGATAGACGGATGGGGCCTGGTGGCGCAGGTTCTGGTGCGAAGTGCAACCGGATCCTGAAGTGGTGGCTGTTGATGGTCCGGGGGCAGAACACGAGCAGTTGGCGGCCTGGTGGACTGACTGGGCCCAGCACCGTGATGCCCGGGCAAGAACCTCCCTTTTTTTTCACTATGGTGGCTGGATCAGGATACTGACTGCCCGGCTGCTGGCTGTTTATCCTCATCCTCTTGCCGAGTGGGGGGACTATATCCATTTTGCCTCGTTGGGCTTGCTGCAGGCTTTGGAGCGTTTCGAACCCGAGCGCGGGGTCCGTTTCCAGACGTTCGCCGAGCCTTTCATCAAGGGTGCAGTATTGAAGGGTTTGTCCTGTTATGTTCAGGATGCCCGGTCAAGACATCCTGATCGTTCCAATCAAGTGGCGTATGATGAAGAGGCCAGCTTTGAGGTATTGGTCAACGCAGCCGTGGATCTGGCGTTCGGATTTTTTCTGGAAATGGGAATTGCCGAGCCGATGATGCAGGAAGGGCCGCAGGATATCTATGCCCGCGCCGCCAACAGGAATTTGTTGCAGGATTATGTTTCGGCGCTTCCCCCCCGGGAACGCCAGATCATTGAAGGTCACTATTATCAGCAACTGGACTTCGCGGTGCTGGGAGAGTTGATGGGGATATCCCGGGCAAGGGTCTCTCAACTCCACCGGCAAGCCTTGCAGCGAATCCGCGCCGGATATGAGCAGGCGGACGATCTGGATTTGAAGTGGTGAATCAATCGGTGCGGGACAAGCCCATCTCATTTATCAGGCGTGTCAATGCCTTGGCAATGGGAGGTTGCTGCATCAGGACTTCGGTCACTTGTTTGACAACCCTGCTGAAATCCGGGTTTTCCAGGACGGACTCCCCGAATTCCCAGATCAGGACTTCCCTGATGGTGATTTCAGCCATCTGTTCTTCATAACAGCCAGACACCTTTAGGGCGCTGATTCGCGCCTCCAAGCGGGTCCTGAGCAACGACAGGCTTCTGCGGGATGGTCGTTTCGGTGTAGGGGCCGAACCTGCTTGAGGAACGGCTTCAGGCCGTTCTGTTGCTGGTCCGATTGCTAGTCCCTTCAGGATACTGGACAAACGGGCAGGATTAATGGGGGTCATTTTCGTCTTTCAGGGAGTCCCGATACGCACCCAAGAACAGCACGGAAGCGGGCAAGCCCTTTTCAGGGTCGGTGTTTTCCGGTGATGTGGTAAGCGATTCAGCCGGGGCCGGTTCAAGCTTCTGCCTGACAGAGTCCAGTACGCGATTCATGTCGGCTTTTAAGGAGGGATTGTTGTCACATTGAGCGATCCCTTGCTCCAGCCACGGCACCGCTTCCGCCGGCAGGTCGCTGATAAGGGCCAGATAGGCCCGTGCGAAGGCCAGCAAGGCCGAGTCGGTTGCCATGCTCTCCAGCGCTTGGAATGCAGTGCTTGCCTGCTGAGTGCGATTGCCTTGCAGGTGTAGCAATCCCAGTTGAAAACGGGCGATCTCCAGGTCCGGACGCAGTGCAAGCGCTTCCTCCATGCCCTGTATCGCCCTGTCAAATAATCCCAGTTCGGCATGTTCCGCTGCCATCAGGTAATGCGCGGCGGCATTGTCCGGCTCCAGGGCCAGTACCTGCTTCAGGTATTGTAATGCCGCGTGATGGTCGTTTTGCCTGACCGCATGCAGAGCTAGGTGAAAGTATTCGCCAGCGTCCAGAGTCATCATGCTGCATTCCTGATTGATTGATAGGGCAATGTATTCCGGTCACCCTGAAGCAACGTGAACGGCAGGCTATGAATTGTAGTGGATTGCGGGTGGCGATCGTCTTGGAAGGGCAATAAAAAAATTTCGTTTTTACCCTTAACAATTTTCAAAATCCGGGAATAAGACATATATAGAGCGCACTTTATGCTGGTTGCGCCGCGATTTAGCTTGCCGGAGATTCGGGAATGGTTGCCATTGTTACGGGAAACGGACTGGGTTTGTTCAATACCTCGCTCAACACGCTGGGTGGAAACGGCGTCAGTGGTCAGACCGGTTTTGGGCAGGCTAACGGCCGGGCGGCGGTCAATACGGCAACAGGCAACCTGATTCTGCAATTTACCGACGAGCAGTTGTCCGGCCTGGGTCAGGATCTCCCGGCATTGCGCACCTACAATGTGCTTGGCCAGTCCAATGATGCCGATGCCGATGGCTGGCGCTGGGATGGCGAGCGCCGTTTGATCCTGACCGGTACGGTCAACACCGCAGGCAGCACTGTGACCCGTATCAATGGCGACGGGCATGAAACGCTTTTTACCTGGAGCGGGGGGCGATACCAGTCCGCTGAAGGTCCTGGTGCTCATGACTCCCTGAGCTGGTCGGCGTCCGATTCCACCTGGTCATGGGTCGATGGGGATACCCGGGCCACCGAAGTCTATGAAGCGGTCCCGGGGCTGCCCGGGCAAAGCCGTCTTAAAAGTGTCACGGACTCCGGCGGTACCAGCCTCACCTACAGTTACGATGCCGCGGGACGTCTGGCCGGTGTTCGGGACAGTTCCGGCTCGGAGCTGATTTACAACTATAATGCAGGCGGTCAACTGGAGCGTCTGGATACCCGCTTGACCGGCAGCGATGCCCCGACGAAGCAGGTTTACTACTATTACGATACCCAGGGCCGTTTGAAACGGGTCCTCACGGACCTGACGGTTGACAACAGCATTGCTGACGCGGGCGCCACCCCGGCCGGAACCTTGCCGGCGGGAGCCAAGGTCTATGTCACCGACTTTGCGTATGAGGATTTGAACGGCGTTTACAGCCGACGGATTTCCTTGATCAGTCAGAGCGACGGCACCAGTGTCAGCTTCAAGTACCAGCAGGTGACGGTCGGAGGCGAGTATCGCGTATGGCAGGTTACGGATGCTTCCGGAGTGACCACATTTGACTATGGTACTGGTTTGGATCGTACGACCACGGTCAGTAACGGATTGGGGCAAGCGTGGGCCTACCGCTATGACGAATCTCAACGGCTGGTTGAAATCCGTAGCCCATCCAGCGGGGGACAACCGCTGACAACCACCGCCTTCGGTTATGACTCTGACAGCAATCTGGTCAGCATCAGTTCTGGCAGTCATTCGATCAGCTACGGTTATGACACCAATGGCAACCGGATCCTTGAGCGTGAGTACCTGGACAATGTGTCGGCCAATACCCTGTGCAGGACTTACAGTGCAACCAACAAGTTGCTGACCGAGACTCGCTATACCACTGCCTCGACATACGATAGCGTGGCGGCGGTCTGGACGGATCCCGCCACCGGACAGATTACGCGTTATTCCTATGACGCTTCCGACCGTCTGCATTACACCGTCAGCGCCGAGGGCCGCGTCACGGAGTACCGGTACAGTGCTCAGGGGCTGCCCGAACGGGTCATCCAGTACGGTGGTGCCGTGTATGCCGGCACCGTCAGTGAGTCGGCGCTCAATACCTGGGTTGTCGCCCAGGACAAGACCCGCACCACCTTGAGCGTGACGCAGTACGATGTCCGCGGCAATCTCAGCAAGCGGACAGACTACGCCACGGTTGACAGTAGCGGTAACGGCGTTCTGGATAGCGCGGCGGTGGTGACGGAGTATGCCTATAGCGGGCATGGACAGTTGCTGCAGACGATTGTCGTGCGCGGATCAGATCGCAGCAGCAGGACCACGCTGGCCAGCAATGTGTATGACGGTCTGGGCCGCCTGCAAAGCCAGATTGATGCCGAGGGCAGCCATACCACGGTTTATGACGGCGCCGCCCGGACCCTGACGGTCACGCATGGCAGCGGGCGCAACGTGACCAGCACGTATGATGTGGCAGGCCGCTTGCTGACGGTCGTGGAGGGCGGCACAGGCGTATCGTCACGGGTGACCACCTATACCTACGATGATGCCGGCCGTCTGGTTGCCGAGCAAGACGCATTTGGACAACGCAGCTTTACTTTTTATGATGAGGCGGGGCGTATCAGCGCCCGGGTCGACAAACTTGGGGTTGTCACCGAGTACACCTATACGGCGACCGGCCGCTTGTCTGTTGAAGCGCGGTATGTCACCCGGGTTGATACAGCGGGCTGGATCAGCAGCGCGGGGGTGATGACGAAAACCCGGATTGAGCAGATTCGCCCGACTGCGGTGGCAAAGGATCGCCGGACAAGCTATGGCTATGATGCCGCCGACCGGCTCTGGACGGTAACGGATGCAGCCGGAGTTGTTACGACGCACAGTTATGACGCTCGGGACCAGCTGGTTCAGACCCAGTGCGGTGACCGGACCAGCCGCTATTTTTATGACAAGGACGGTCGGCCGCAGGCAACCCTTGATGGCGAAGGGTATCTGACCGAGAACCTCTACAACGCGGCGGGTCAGTTGTTTCAGGTCAAACGTTATGCGGTAGTGACCACCCCTGCGCAGCAGGCCGGTGCCACTCTGGCGGATGTCCGTCCTTCCGGCACCGGTGCCCTGAGCACCTATTATTTCTACGATGCCTCCGGCCGCCGCACCGGCGTGCTGGATGAGCAGCAGTTCCTGACCGAGACGGCCTATGATGCGGCCGGCAACACTCAGCAGACAGTCCGTTATGCCACCCCCTATACGGTGTCGGTCACGGCTTTGACCTTGTTGGGTACGGTGAAGGCAGCCTTGCTGGGCGGCACCAGCCAGACCACCACCACCGCCTATGACAGCCTCGGCCGGATATTGACGGTGACGGATGCCGCCGGCACCGTGACGGCGTATGAGTATGATGCGTATGGCCGCGTTGTCCGTGAAACGGCCGCCCAAGGTACCAGTGAGGAGCGCGCCACCCGCAACCGCTACGATGTCCTGGGACAACGGGTGGCACAGTTGGGAGGAGAGGCCTCGACCCGTATTACGAACGGGATGTCAGATGCCTCACAAGCGGCGGTCTACCGTCAGTTCGGTTCCGGCTACGAATACGATATGTTGGGCCGTAAATCCGCCTTTACCGACGCAGCGGGCAACCGCACTGTGTATTACTACGACGCCGAGGGCCGCCTGACGCATACGATCAATGCGGAAGGAGAAGTCAGCGAGACCGTCTACAACAACTTTGGCGAGATTCAGGAGACCACTCGCTACACGACAAAACTGGCGTCCAACCAGAATGATAGGGCCACGGACAGCACGCATGGCGGCAACCAGGCGGCGCGCATCTGGTACAAGGCAGGGACCAATAATAGTATTTCGCGTAGCTTAGGCAGCTTCAATGCAGGTGATGTGGTGACTGCAACCGTCTGGTTCAAGGCGGATGCGGACACGCAGGGGGCGCTCTATGTCGGGCCCGCTAGCGCCGGAGCGTCCGTCAAAGTCTATGGTAATGGCCAGTGGCAGCAGATTACGGTCAGTTACAAGGCGACGGCGAATGGCCCATTATTTGTATATCTCTACGGAGATCGCGAAGGTGCCAACCATATTCAGGGGCATCAGGTTGTTTATGATGACCTAGAGGTCAGCTGCGCCGCACGGGAGTTCCGTTATGTGGATGGCTTCGAGTCTGGTCTGACCGGATGGAGCGGAGCCGGACAGCCGAATGATCTGGTGACGGCGACGACCGCCTCCACCTATAGCGGCAGTGGGGCCGCCCGGTTGTGGTACCAGAGCGGAACACCCAGCACATTGAGCCGTAATCTGGGCAGTGTGGCGGCTGGTGATGTTGTCACCGCCACCGTCTGGCTGAAGGCGGGCGCGGATACCCGGGCCGCCGTCTATCTGGGCAACAGCGCCGGAGCCGCTGTCCAGGCGAACTGGATCGAGTCGGTTGGCACACAGGGCTGGAAAAAGGTCACGATCACGGCAACCGCGACGGCAGCCGAAGATTATTACCTCTATCTGAATGCCGATGCCTTCAATCCCGCCGCAGCCCAGACGCACGCGGTGACTTACGACGATGTGGTGGTTCTGAAAAATGGCCAGTTCTGGTTCACGGACAGCTTTGACAGCGGAGTAAACCAGGCGTCGGCGCTGACGGCGACGACGGGCTGGTTCCTGCAGGCGGCACGGGTGGATTCGGTCAGGCAAAGTACGGTCAGCAGCTTTGACGGCAGCCAGGCGTTGCAGGTTGCCTACAAGCCAGGCACCAGCAGCTTTGCCTTGCTCTCGCTGGGAAGCTTCGCCGTTGGCGAGGTTATTACTGCGACGGTCTGGTTTAAGACAACTGCGGATACCCGGGCGCGTGTGAGTTTAGGTGCCAGTGGCGGGTCCGCTATCAACACGGCGGCACTGGATGCCTATGGTGTTGGTGATTGGCAGCCGTTGACGGTAACTGGCACAGTGACTACTGCGGGTGCGTTTTATGTATACCTGTTTGCCGATTATAACGGAGCATATAAGCAGGAAGGTCATACGGTACTTTTTGACAATCTGGAGGTGGTGAGTTCGACACGGGGCCGGATTTACAACCATGACTTTGAAAGCCTGACCAACATCAATGTCGGTGGGGGCTTGAGCCGCCTGACCGGTGCTGAGGGCCGGGAATCGTTGCAGGGCGGGGTGCTGACGACTGGCCTGCGGGCGCTGGTGCAGGGGATCCGTAATTCGGCAACAGACAGCAGGACCCAGTACGATTATGACAATCGTGGCTTGCTGGTCAAACAGACTGATGGTGAAGGTTTTGAAACAGGATTCACTTATACCGACTTCGGGCAGTTATACCAAACTACCCGCCAGCTAAAGAAGGGCGCCACTCCCGAATCCACAGTCATGGAGGCTCGTTACAACAAGCGCGGAGAGCGCGTGGGGGTAACGGAGGACCTGGGCGGCCTGAACCGGGTGACATCGACCAAGTATGATGCGTTTGGACGCATCATCGAGCAAACCGATGCCTTGGGAAAGCTGACCACTACTAAGTATGACTCCAACGGCCGTCAGGTGACCGTGACCGACCCGTTAAGCCATGTCCGTAAGAGCATTTATGATGCCTATGGACGCATGCTGACTCAGGTCGACGGAATGGGGAACAGTACGGTCTATGCCTATGATGATACTAACCGCACGGTTACCGTCACCACCCCGGAAGGAATTGCGCTCAGTACCTGGAAGACCCGGCACGGTGAAACCCTGAAGGTAGTAGACGGCCGCAATAATATCACGACGTATGAGTACAACCGTGACGGCCAGCTGACCCGAACTGTTGACGCCCAAGGCAACGACAACCTGAATGTGTACGACGTTTCCGGCCGGATGATCCAAAGCACGGATGTCCAAGGTCGTCAGGTTCACCTGGAATATGACGCCGCCAACCGGATCATCCGGCGCCTGGATGAGGCCACGAACGGGAATGCCACCCGTTATGCCTTCGACGGCCAAGGCCGCCAGATACGAGTCACGGAAGGCGAGGGCAGTACGGCGCAACGGATTACGGAATACAGTTATGACCGTAATGGGCAAACGCTAACAGTGACGGTTGATCCAGCGGGATTGAAACTGACCACCAGTTACGCCTATGACGGCGCGGGCCGGCAGCTGCGCATCAGCCGTGGCGATGCCGCCAATCCGTCGCAACAGGTCACCGCATATGCTTACGATGACCTGGGCCGCCGCATCAGTGAAAGCCAGGATCCGGACGGTCTGAACCTGACGACCTTGTACAAATATGACCTGGAGGGTCGGCTGACCCGCAAGATCGATGCGTTGGGTAACAGCACCTGGTATGTGAATGATGTGGCCGGGCTGCTCATGTACACGGTGGACAGCGAGGGCCAGGTCACCCGTTACTACTACGATGCAAATGACCGGGTCATCAGCACCTTGAAGTATGCCAACGTCATCGCCAAGGCCGCGCGCGACACTTATGGGGATGTGGTCAGCTCGGTCACAACGGCGGGAACTGTCACTTTTTCTCCGCCCGCCGCCGATACGGTGCGCGATCAGCGGACATATACCGTATATGACCGCGATGGTCGTGCGCGCTATCAGATCAATGCTTTGCGGCAGGTGACGGAAACTCGTTATGATGCCGCCGGTAATGTCACTGAAACCATCACGCATGAGCGTGAACTACCAACGGACACTCTGAGCTGGCCAGCCGCTACAAATACGCCGGACACCGGTTTGACGGCGCTAACGTCTTCCTCCCAGAACCTCCTGAATACCTACCCGGGCCTTTTCCGTTACGACGCAGTCAGCCGCCGTTTAGTCCTGTGCTCTGTGAGTAACGCAACAACAAGTCTCACTCAGACGCTAGTAGGGGCTTCACGGCCTTTTGAGCCGGGCCAGCAATATCGGATGGAAATTACTTTGGGCGCTACCCTGCCGAGCAGGTTAATCGTCGGGCTTTCCAATGAGGGCCTTGGCTCGGCAGCGGGGCTTTCCGCAAATAATTACCGCCGCCATGCTCTTTATTTAACCGGGGGCAAGTGGTACAGCGCTGTCAATGATAACAGCATCAGCGCCACGCCGCTTTTGGGCGTGGCGAATGCATCCACCACCTATGTGCTGGAAATTGAGACCCGTGCCGGTGGAACCACGCTGTATGTTTATGAAAAGGGAAAAACCCGGGCCGATGGTTATAAGGACGAGTTTGACACCAGTGGCTGGGATGAGGCGCGCTTTACGCTTTACGGTCTGCAGTCACCGTCCGATACGAATGGTGAAGCCTATATTGATAATCTGTCAATCTCCACACGCACGGCGACCACAGTGGTGGGAAACCGCACCCGTTATGTGTACGACAGCCTGAACCATCAGCGTTTTGTGATCGACCCCCTGGGCAATGTAACTGAGAAGCGTTACGACGCTGCCGGTCATGTCACGGAAGTGAAACGCTATGACCAGCCGATTCCACGGGAGACTGCGGCAACAGAGACGGATATACAAAATGCCCTGAGTCTGGCCGGAGCCGGTACCCAGCGGACGGGTTATGTCTACGACAACGCCGGCCGGTTGCGGTTCACCGTGGATGCGCTGAATCAAGTGACGGAAACGCGCTATGACGCTCTGGGCCGCGTCACGGAAACCATCCGCCATGCGAAGGTTTTGGCGGCTGGGACAGTATTGAGTGAGGCGGTGGTAGCCGCGCAACTATATCCGGTCTGGTCGGATGACCTGGATGATAATGCTGTCTCTGGGATGACAGTTCAGAGCTACCCGGATGTCCTTTCACTGAGCGGTGGAAAGATAACCCTGACCAACGCAATTGGGGCAGATGTCGAGCCATCTATCTATGAGAGTGCGTTCAAGGCGTTCAGTTCAGGGATGGTGTACCAGGCTGAGTTCACGCTGGGAGCCACCCTGCCGAAAAGCTTCAAGATAGGGCTGGATAACAGCAAAAACTCCTACGGCGCTGCATTCCGCCGCCATATCCTGTTCTTTGATAACGGTAACCTGCGTTCAGTAGCCTATTCAGATACGGAAGAAAAGTCGGTCTTGCTGGGTGTGGCGAAGATCAATACCACCTATGTGATAGAGCTGGAAACTCGCGCGGAAGGCACGACCCTGTATGTCTATGAAAAGGGCATGGGTCGTGACAGCGGCTTCAGCCAGAGCGCCGATGCCGGCGCCTGGACAGATATGCGCTTCCGCATCTGGGGGCGTCGCAATCCGGCGTATGACAACTCAACGGTGAGCATTGATAACCTGAAGGAGTGGCGTCTGAACGGTACGCCGACCACCCAGGCAGCCTGGTCACGGACAGTCTATGACGCGGCGGGCCGAACCAAGTTCGTGCTGGACCCCTTGAATGCCGTGACGGAATACATTTACGACGATGCCGGGCGTGTCATCCAGGAAAAGCGTTACACCGAAGCATTGGCAACACTGCCATCGACGCTGACCGAAAGCACCGTGTCCGCGGCGTTGCAGAACAAGGCATCCGTTTCCACCCGGCGGGAGTATGACAGCGCCGGTCGCGAGCGTTACAGCGTGGATGCCCTGGGTTATGTGACAGAAAAGCGGTTTGATGCCCAAGGGCGAGTGATTGAGAGCCTGAGCTATGCCCGTGCCATCGGTGCCGACACACCGGTGGTGGTGAGCGAGGCGGATGGCGTCATGCAGCGCAACCAGTACCGTTATGACCTGGATGGCCGCCTGGTATACATCATTGATGCCCTGGGGAACGTGACCGAGAACCGCTATGACGGTTTGGACCGGGTGACCCGGACGATTCAGTATGCCCAGAAAATCAGCGTGCCGGCCAGTCTGGTGCTTCAGGATATCCAGGCGGCCGTGACGGCGACCAACGGCGCCAGCCCAACGGATACCTCTACGACGAACAAGGTTTATGACCGACTGAACAGGGAGGTCTTCAATTTTGATGCTCTGGGCTACGTGACGGGGCGAGAGTATGACGTTCTGGGCAGGCTGGTTAAGGAAACCCGCTATGTGCAGAAGCCGGTTGGTACGATCAGTTATACCGAAGCGTGGCTGTCAAATGCCCTGAATCTAAGTCCCGCTGATGCTCAAGTAACACGTTACGTGTATGACGCTGACGATCACCTGCGTTTTACGGTAGATGCATTGGGGCATGTTTCGGAGCGTGCTTACGACAGCTTGGGCCGTGTAGTCAAGGAGGTCCGTTATGTGAGGACCCCGGTAAGCACAGTCAGTTATACCGAAGCGTGGCTGTCGGATGTGGGCAACCTGAGTGCAGAAGATGCGCAGATAACGCGGTACGTATATGACGCAGTCGGCCACGTGCGTTTCACCGTGGATGCTTTGGGTTATGTTTCGGAGCGTGCCTACGACGCTTTGGGGCGTGTGGTCAAAGAAATCCGCTATGCAGGGAATTCGGATACCGAGGCGTGGCTGTCGGGTGCGGTCAACCTGAGCGGTGCGGGCGCGCAGGTGACGCGTTACGGGTATGACGCCGGTGGCCGGTTGCTTTTCACTGTGGATGCGATGGGTTATGTGACGGAGCAGCGTTATGACAGTCTTGGCCGGGTCAGTTCCACGCTCCGTCATGCCAAGGCTATCAACGTTGATGCCGTGGTTACGGCGGCGGATATTGATCTGGCGGTGCACAGCATCCTGAACGAGAGCTTCACGGGATTGTTGTCGGCGGACTTGACGCTAACCACCAACACGGCGCAGGCCAGTATCGTTGATAACCATCTGACGGTGCGTTCCCAGGCTGATGGTGGAGTGGGTTGGCCCCGAGTGCTATATGAAACGAATGGCACTATTGCTTATGAAGTGGGCAAGGTCTACCGGGGCGAATTACGCACCGGAGCCAGCCTGGCGGGCATCTACACTGGCTTCAGCATTAATAACGGGCAGAGCGGCACGGCAAAGCGGAAGCACAGTATCGAGTTTGTGAATGGCAAGGCGGTCATCGTCTCGAACGGTTTGAATGGTGTGTCAGGCGGTGCGGAGCTTGGGTTGCTGCGCACGGATACCACCTATGTTGTGGAAATAGAAACGGATGTGACCGGGACTACTGCATACGTTTACGAGAAGGGACTTGAGCGAAGCGCGGGCTGGAAGCACCGTTTAGATGCGACGGGGTGGAATACGGCCTCACTGTCGGTATTTACCGGGACGGGCACCGGAGCCAGTGGTGAATTGTCACTGGATAACGTGATGATCTCGAGGCGGGGCAGCCAGCCTGATGCAGTCGCCCAGCAAACGCGATATGTCTATGACGCAGCTGGCCACGCGCGTTTCACCGTGGATGCTTTAGGTTATGTTTCGGAGCGTGCCTACGACGGTCTGGGGCGCGTGGTCAAGGAAGTCCGTTATGCTGATAAGCCGGTGGGCACGGTCAGTTATACCGAGGCGTGGCTGTCTGACGCGGTCAACCTGAGCGGTGCGGGCGCGCAGGTGACGCGTTACGGGTATGACGCCGGTGGCCGGTTGCTTTTCACTGTGGATGCGATGGGTTATGTGACGGAGCAGCGTTATGACAGTCTTGGCCGGGTCAGTTCCACGCTCCGTCATGCCAAGGCTATCAACGTTGATGCCGTGGTTACGGCGGCGGATATTGATCTGGCGGTGCACAGCATCCTGAACGAGAGCTTCACGGGATTGTTGTCGGCGGACTTGACGCTAACCACCAACACGGCGCAGGCCAGTATCGTTGATAACCATCTGACGGTGCGTTCCCAGGCTGATGGTGGAGTGGGTTGGCCCCGAGTGCTATATGAAACGAATGGCACTATTGCTTATGAAGTGGGCAAGGTCTACCGGGGCGAATTACGCACCGGAGCCAGCCTGGCGGGCATCTACACTGGCTTCAGCATTAATAACGGGCAGAGCGGCACGGCAAAGCGGAAGCACAGTATCGAGTTTGTGAATGGCAAGGCGGTCATCGTCTCGAACGGTTTGAATGGTGTGTCAGGCGGTGCGGAGCTTGGGTTGCTGCGCACGGATACCACCTATGTTGTGGAAATAGAAACGGATGTGACCGGGACTACTGCATACGTTTACGAGAAGGGACTTGAGCGAAGCGCGGGCTGGAAGCACCGTTTAGATGCGACGGGGTGGAATACGGCCTCACTGTCGGTATTTACCGGGACGGGCACCGGAGCCAGTGGTGAATTGTCACTGGATAACGTGATGATCTCGAGGCGGGGCAGCCAGCCTGATGCAGTCGCCCAGCAAACGCGATATGTCTATGACGCAGCTGGCCACGCGCGTTTCACCGTGGATGCTTTAGGTTATGTTTCGGAGCGTGCCTACGACGGTCTGGGGCGCGTGGTCAAGGAAGTCCGTTATGCTGATAAGCCGGTGGGCACGGTCAGTTATACCGAGGCGTGGCTGTCTGACGCGGTCAACCTGAGCGGTGCGGGCGCGCAAGTGAAGCGTTATGTGTATGACGCCGACAATCAGTTGCGTTTTACCGTAGATGCAATGGGTTATGTGACAGAACAGCGCTATGACGCGCTGGGCCATGTATCGGAAACCCTGCGTTACCCTGGCGCTATCAATGGGGCGGCTGTTGCAACTGAGGCGGATGTAGCGACAGCATTGCGAGCCATCCAGGTGGTGGACTTCAACGGTGGTGCATTGCCTTCGTCCTGGACCCTCAATGCTGCGGTAACGTCGGCGACGCTGATGCAGGATCAACTCAGCATCAAGACAGCCAACGCAGGCACAACGAATCAGTGGCCGAACGTATTAAGCGGGAATCTGCTGGCCTATGAAACGGGCATGGTTTACCGCACGGAGGTCAGCACCGGTAACAGTCTGACGGGCAGTTCGGTCTGGGTCAGTGTTGATAACGGTTTATCGCCGTCCGAGGCAACGGGAACCAGCTATCGCAAGCATCGGGTGCTGTTCAGCTCTGCCGGGATCACCATCAGCGGGGTGAATGGTCAGAGCGTCGCTCAACTGACAGGAACACTGAAGACCAATGCGACCTACGTGGTCGAGTACGTGACGGAAGCCACGGGAACCAAGGTCTACGTTTATGAAAAGGGTAGCCGTCGTGAAACGGGCTTGCAGCATCAGTTGACAGGTGGTGGATGGACCAACATCAAGGGATTCATCCAGACGCTTAAGGGCCCGAATGTGACGCCGGGAGCGGCAATCAGTATTGACAACATCAGCGTGTCGAAGGAATCTCAGAACCCTGAGGTGGATGTCCAGCGGACTCGATATGTATATGATGTATTAGGGCGAGTCCGAATTTCTGTTGATGGTCAAGGGAATGTTGATGAGAAAGATTACGACAGCGCCGGCAACTTGAAAAAGGAATCGACATTTAGAAATAGTGTTGTTCTGTCAGATGCAGATCTGACTATGCCAATCGAGTCATTACATGCCAAGATTTCAGCATCTAATATGCTGAATATTGATGTACGCACCGTACGCTATGTGTATGACAGCAATGGTTTGATGCGCTTTGAAATTAATGCTGATGGATATGTTGCGGAGAAAATATATGATGCATTCGGTCAAGTTGTTCTGACTCGAAAATACAACAAGTCTATTGATTTACCCGCTGATGACTCCAAGATTAAAGAGCTTTGGCTTGATGAGGAGATCAGGCGTGTAAATACAGGGCCAAATGATATTGTAGGAACTCGAGTCATTTATGATGTTCTTGGGCGAAAAAGAGAGACTGTTGGTGCACTTGGTAACGTCATTGAGCATATTTATGATGGTTTTGGCAGGGTTATAGGTGAGCTGAATTTCGAGAATGCTATTTCATCGGGCGAATTGGCTAAAGGTATTAATGATCTTGATCTTCATGTGATGGTCAGTGCATTAAATACGGGCTCGGGTAATGTGAAAACTACTCGCCATATATATGATCTGATGGGGCGTGAAAGATACACCATCGACACATTGGGTTATGTGTCTGAAAAGATATATGACGATCAAGGACGGCTTGCAGAGACCAAGGCTTATGACCGGAGGATTGCCGGTGCGGTAGGGATATCTGAGGCTGACGTTGCAGTGGGTCTTGGCAAACCTCTCTTTTCTCAGGAAAAAGGAGGGGGAGTAGCGGGCCAATCTTCGCTGGCTGCAAATACTGTAACGATGATGTCTACATCAATAGCAGGGGAGCCAAATGTTCTGCTCGGATATTGGGCAGATAAAATTCCACAAAAAAACAAGACCGGTGTTCTGGAGTATTTTGAGGTAAAGGCTGATCAAACAGGGAGTTTTCAGTTGGGTGTGCAATCTGGTGATTATAAACACTGGATTGAAATTAGAAATGGTGTGCTCTGGATTGGTTATGGTCTGGATCAAACACCTTTGAAGGCCTCAAATGTCAGTGCAAATAAAACGCAAGTTGGTACTATCGAGGCCAATGCGGTTTATATTCTTGAGGTGGAGACATATGATGCCGGAACAACTCTGCGATGGTATAAAAAGGGAGAGCAGGCTGATAGCGGGATTGTAGATGCACGAGTTGGAATAATTGATGGTGACTTCACGGTATTTGGAGCTGCATTATCATTTGACTCTATTCTGGGCGGTGCCTCAAATGCAGGGTCTTTGCAAATCCTGCAAGTATTACGATCCGGGCCGGCGGTTCTTGCTCGGGAAAAGTACTATTATGATAGCCTGAATCGCATTAAGAATGTTACCGATGCGATCGGAGGAACGGAGTCTTATGAATATGATGCATTTGGAAATTCGATTTCTAAGACCGACAAGGCTGGGAAAGTATGGAGATACCGATATGATGCAAATGGTCGGATAAGTGAAGAGATTACACCCGAAGTAACCGTTCAAGGCGACTTCTGGTCGCTAGTGAAAACAGGCTACATAGTTACGCATAATTACTATGATGCTTTTGGCTATTTGACGGCACGAAAAGAGGGCATAATCAGGATAGGAAGTAGTCCAATAATTGACGGTCAATTCATAGATGATTTTTCACAGGCTCGACTCACCCGTTATGGCTATGATGTGGTTGGTAATCAGATTCTGAAACGGGAGGCTGGGTATTATAATACAGGTAGCCACCGCTTTGAATCGGCGGATGAAGATTCCTTGATGAGTGATGCTGATCTTTGTAGAGGTCTTAGCCTGGGCGAAGTTCAACAGTCTCGTTCTAATGGGTTTTATGTATATACACAAAAAAACTTTAACGGATTCGGTGAGGTGACACGTGTGCGTTGTCGTGTCAGCAATACGGGCATTGATACGGTTGACTATAATGATGATTACTACTTCTACACTCGTGGTGGATTGCTTGATGCGTCTATTGATGCTATGGGGTATGTAACAAAGTATGACTACGATGGCTTTGGGAATCAGAAGTTAGTAACACGATTCAGTACTGCTCTATCAGATGCTGTGATTAATAATGTCAGTGGGCGATTGACACTAAGCGATATCATTCGAGATAGTGAAAATGATCGAACGGTTAGAACTGAATATGACTTGTTAGGCCGAAAAACAAAGGTTATTCAGGACCGAGTTGATCTTTTTGATTCTGTGGCTGGAAAAATCGCAGGTTCTTCGGCGATTATTTACAGTTATGATGGCTTTGGAAATGTTGTGCAAGAGACGCGTTGTGCTCTGGATGAAAATGATCAGTCGATTAGTATGCTCGGTGCTACAAATGCACGGTATTTCTTTGATGGTAATGGGCGCAAAACTGGCGAAGTCAATGCACTAGGCTATTATACTGCTTATGAATATGATGCTCTTGGACATGTTGTTGCCCAAAAGGAGTACAAGAACGCCTTCGTTTCAGATCCTTTGCAGTTGACACGGTCGATGATTGATGCAAAAACACAGATCGATAGTGGTGCTGATCGGTTTACGTACTTTGAATATGATGCCTTGGGGCGGATTATTAGAAGCGAACTTGATCAGAGGCATTATGAATTTGGTAGTACTGCAGTTGTTATGTCTACAGTTGAATATGATGCAGTTGGGCATATCAAGAGCCAAACAGACAAGGCAGGAAATAAAACTGAAAATGCATATGACGATGCCGGAAACTTGGTTCAGGTTATTGATCCAGCAAAAATAGCGGCCAAAGCTGGATATCTGAAGCTCACGGATGCAGATCAAATTCTCGCATCTAATGTTCGATCATATATGCGTAATGCATTCGGTGATGTTGTTGTTGAAACACTTAAGGCTGGCTATGTTTCATACTCTTGGACCCATATTGCGCAGCAAGGTGAAACCCGCCAAACCCGCTATGCATATGACAATAATGGCCATCTTGTGGCGGAGGTTTCGGCAGATGTTGTTTTGCCACAAATAACGGGTCTGCAGGATCTTGCTGATAGACTTGGTGTTTTAAAGTATGGGGTAGACGCTTCTGGAAATATTATTAGCCAGAAGCAGAAAGTGAAAGCGGTATTTGATGCTTGGGTGGTTGGTGGAATCACCCAGGAATATGAGCATACAATTGAACGGTCATATGTTTTTGATAAGCTGGGGCGACAGCAGTCAACTTATGATTCTGGTTATTCGGTAACGACGAATCCTTCTACTGCCTTTTATGTTATTGCACCGCTTGCTGCTGATGCAAAAACGTTAACGCTTACTAAAAATACTGTTTCATTCAATGCTTTTGGTGAGATAGTTTCAAAGACACTTAACTCCAGGCCTCAAGAGTCGTATGTTTATGATAAAACAGGGGTTGTAGTTTCTACGTATGATGCAGCCGGATGGACAACTACTGAACATGATTATCTTGGAAATATAACTCGGGTTATCCAGAGCGGAGGTGTTTCTCTGCATGATCTAAATGTGGCTGGTCGTAATAGTGAGGCGATTGCTGGTTATTATGCGATTAATGCATTGAATCTGTCTGATCCGGCGACCACCAGGACGACAGTGACTTCATTTGACTTACTGGGTAGACAGTTGTCAAGGCAATTGCCAAGTTATTCAGCATTGATTTCGGGATCTTTGCAAACTTTTACACCCAGTACTAGCCGCGTTTTGGATCGTTGGGGTAATGAACTTTCGACGACCATCGGCAATATAACGACACAAAAAAGTTATGACCGATTTAATCGATTGACTCGAGAAGAGGGTGCTGTATCCACCATTGTTGACGAGCATGGTAAAGCTTATCAGGCAGCTATGATCAAAAGTTATCAATACGATGACATGGATAACGTGGTACAAATAAGTGACAGCGTCGGATCTCATCTTGAGAATGGGTTTGCCATTAATGAGGCGGTTAAACGGGTTAAAAAAACCAGCTATTTCGCAGGGACCAACCTGATAAGTCTGGATTATCAGGCATATTATAACACTGCTGACACCCCCATTCCGGTTGTTTTGAATCGATATTACTATGATGCCTTTGGCAATCAAATTGTTAAGGTCAATGGCGCTGGTGATTATCAGTTTTATAACTACGACGCGATGAATCGCGTGACATCACATGGTACGGACATCGGCGTTGCTGGTCAGATTGAACGTGTTGTCGAGGACACATATAGATATGATTATGCTGGCCGACAATATGCCAAGATTCGAGGCAGTGTTGAATTGGCGGAGACCTTGGGTTTTGATTATGATAATCCGCCCGCTTCAGCCTCCATGGGTTATTACTCTGCCAAAGGCGTTACGGGAATGGCTGGGACGGCGAGCTATACTATCTTCGATGAGCGTGGAAATATTATTCAAACTCATAATGAGTCTGGGGTTGATGAGTATTTTATTTATGATAACTTCAACCGAAAGGTTGAAGAGCGTGACGGTTTGTATGATGGACGAAGTAGAACACAGAAATGGTACTACGATGATTTTGGAAGGCTGTTGATTTCCTTGGATAATGGCGTTTACTCCGCGTACGCGTATAATCGATTTGGTCAGCTTTCCAAGGTTGGGGTGGATCTGGGTGATTCGCTTTTTCTTCAGGATTTGTTGTTCCCGTCATATGGTTACCCTGGGTATGATTATGCTGTGCGGCCGGTCTCAAAATATTATGAGTATTATGAGAATGGTCTGATTAAGAAGATTAGCCAGGGGCAGACATTCACATCGTATATTTATGATGCCAATGGGAAGTCTGCCCAGGAAACAAATGGCTATGTTTCGTCTGGTGGTGTTGTTAGTCAACAGATTGTCAATTACTCACATGACGAATTGGGTCGGTTATCTAACGCCAGCTCCCCGGCGGGTAAGTTGGTGTTTTCAAATCCATTGGGGAATGGTTCGATTACTATTGCTGATTCTGCGGCTATTACCTCATTGAGAGTCTCCTATGATGAGTTTGGGAATCGTCGGTCAGTTCTATTAGAGCCTTCAGGAGGTAGTGATACGGGTGTAGTTGATGGATCTGGCTGGTTCAAATACGATGCAGAAAATCGAGTGCTGGTTGCTAATGGTGTGCTTGGGCTGGACTATGGAGGGCTTTATAATTATAATATTGGTATACTTGGCAATTATAGTTACAACACCAACTTTAGCTTGACATATGACTCTGATGCTGAAATCCGCTACGTACGTGGGCAAGGTACCCTGATTAAGTACGATGCGGCCGGGCGGAGATATAGTGAACTCACTGCAAATGGTGATGGAAATAGTTTCACGGAAAAGGCTTTTAGTTATGATCGCATGGGCGCGCTTACAACTATCCAGCAGCGTGATTGTGTAAAGAGTGTTGGGCTTTTAAGCATCAAATTGGTTACCGGTTCAACTGTCTTTGATTCTGTTGGAGCTTATCAGACAAGCTATTCGCAGGTTAATGATCTTCAGGGGGTAAGTGTAGGCCGTAGTTATTCATCTGGGGCTATTAGTGAGATTAATAATTATCACTATCGGGGTGATGGCAAGCTTTTTCTGCAGGTCACTACCAATAGTTCGGGAGGTATCAAGTATGACACTATGTTTGGTGGTGGCTACCAAAAGTCTGTTGTGAATGGCGCAGTGGTCTACACACCCCGTATGGATGCGGCAGGTCTTCAGCGGCAGTATCAGACAAACTATCGTTCTATCGGCGGCTCCCGATCGTATGCAATCAAGTATACCAAACATGACTATGATGCTATCAATGGTTCTTACAAAGACATGGGTAGTGATGCGGTTATGACGTTGGACGGTTCTTCGGCTGGTGCGTCGTATATGAATTATTCTATTGACGGGGAGCTTCTTCAGGCCAAAGCTCCGTCGGGAAGCTTGATTTTTGATAGGCGTTTTAGTAACAGTCTGGATGGGCGTATTATCGGACGAGCTGATTTTACATCCTCTGGAGCCTTATCTAAGGCACAAACTTACTTCTATTATGAAGGAAAGCCGATTGCTTCTTTGGGCCTGATTTCTGGAAACTCAATTGGTGTCGATTTTGATCCGGTCTCTGATCATTACCCGGGTAAGACCCCAACGACGTATACCATCAACCAAGGCGACACCCTTCCCAAGATTGCACAAATGGTTTGGGGTGATGCCAGTCTGTGGTACCTGATTGCCGATGCCAATGGTCTTAGCGCTGATGATGATCTGTCCACAATGCTGGGGCGTGTTCTGGATATCCCCAACCGTGTCACGAATATTCATAACGATGCGGATGTCTATAGTGTCTACGATCCATCCGAAATCATTGGCGATACCACTCCCCAGCCCAAAGCACCACCTCCTCCAAAGCCGAAGAAACGCAAGTGGCGGAAGTTCTCAAATCTGATTCGGATGATAGTCTCTGCCATCGTGACTGTCATGACGGGCTCTCCCACTTTGGGTGCCGGTGCAGGTGACTTTGCAGGCCAGGTAGTTTCTCAGATTGGAAACGGAGAGTTTAACTGGTTCAAGGGGTTGGCGAGTATCTGGTGGGGAGCTTCCGAGCATTATGACTATAAGCAGACCGGTAAGGCGATGGCTGCTGGCGCTTTAACAGGAGGGCTAACGCAGGGACTGATGTCCGGTGTCAGTCAGCTTGGCACGGCGGCGGCAAATCTAATAGCAGAAGCTAACCCGCTTATGATGGGCAGCATTAATTACAGCGCCAGTTATATGGGTGGCCGGCTTATGGGCAATCACCCTGAGTTTGGTTTTGGCGGTTGGGCAGGATCGGTGCTGTCTGCGAGTGTTGGAAATTATACGAAGGATGCTTCTGTTAACTTGTTCGGTTCCAGCCCCTTGGGCGATGTCCTGAATGCTGCCGCACCTCAGTTTTTGGGTGATTCAGCGGTTGGTTATCTGCAAGACAAGTGGTTTGGCGGTGGTGCGCCGGATTATTTGGCGATAGGTGCGAGTGCAATAGCCCGTACATATGCAAAGCAGACATTTGGTGAGCGTAAGGACAGCCTGTTGATTGATATGAGCAAGAAGGCCTGGGCTGATACATCTGCTTATTTCTTTGGGCAGAATGATTCGCCAGTTCTTCCATCGCGTATGCCCGGAAGCGCACCACTGGGAGACCCGTTTGAGCCGCCACTGAGTTCGTCGGAGATTGCATCGAAACCATCCCCGGGTATGGTATCTCCGGCCGCTATGTATGGTGCGCCAGTCCCAAATGGATGGCGTTCGCCGTTACTGACACCTGCGCAGATTGCTGAAAACAGGCATCTGAATATTGATTCTGAAGGGATTTACCAAGCGCTGACTGCCAGGAATTATACGGTTCAATCAGGTGATCAGGTTTCTGACTTGAGTAAGCAGTGGTACGACGACCCACATGTACTGGAGGGATACTTTGCGTTGAATGGTCGTAATCCGAATGTGTTAAGGGCGGGGGAAGTCATCACTGCTCCGTATTACTATGACCTATCCAGCAAAGACTTAAGCATATTGCGCACAGGAGGTGTTGAGTGGGCAAGGAGTGATGATGACCGAAAATTATATGCTCAGCTTGAGTCCGCGAAGAGTGCTGCATTAGGTGGTTCTGACACAAGCTCCAGTGCTATTTGTGTTCCCAGTGATGCTAAATACGCCACGATGCGTATTTTAGGTGAAGATGTATATGTAGGCGGAGCACAGTCGGGCCGCATACAAAATATCACTGCTACTCCGATGATGCATGGATTATTTGAGGGGACTTCAGTTGGTAGGTTCGCGTATTCAGCATCATCCACTGCGGCTAGCTTTTTTAAGGAGGCTGGTTATCTATATGCTGATACCGTGGGAACTATTTCCTATAAGGCGCTGAACGGGCTGTCTGGTAATGACTTTAAATATCAACCACTGGGGGCAGTTTATTCATCTCTGCAAAACTTCGAGGGTTCGTTAAATACCATTGGTTTAGCTGGGACTCTCCAAAATTCGGCTGCTAGCACGGTTGAAGGATTAAGATCTGCATATACTAGGTTATATCGAGGTGATGCTGAAGCTTGGGGTGTGGTTGCTGGTGGTGTTTTAACGCCATCTATTAAATTTGCGCCTGGTCTTGCAATGGATGCTGGAGCTGGATTAGGGCGGATTTATCGTGTCATGGATACAACTTCGATCAATGTTAGCCTTACGCCAAGTTATGCGACATTTGGCATGAACCCTATTCCATTGAAGGTGGAGTTCAATCGTGTTAATGTTGCAAACAATACAACGGCTGCCGACTTAATTGCTTCTAGAACAATGAGCAAGGCGGAGTGGCAGGATTTTTATGGCGATTTACGCCTCCAAACCCGAGAGGCTGCAGCGACATATAGAGGTCGCTATAGAGGGCCTGTGGTTTCCGGGGTCAAAGATGCTAGAACAGGTGAGTTCTTTTCAGGTAAGAACGAGCTGTTTTTGCCACAAGACTTGCACCCATTATTAGCTGATAGGGTTTCAACTCTTCCGAATACGATGAATATCACTGCTTTGCGCGAGGAGGCTGCTGGGTTAGGTGTTCGCTGGCCGTATAGCACCCCTGGCGCACATGCAGAAATTCATGCGCTGAATAAAGCCTTACAGGCGAGAGAGTCAGCAGGTATTCCTATTGATTTAAGTGAGATGTTTATGGTTAATCGTTGGCTCACTAAATCGGCTGGCCCAGCTCAGCGTTGTGGTTATTGCTCAAATTTGTCAAATGGCGTGAATGCCCTAACGGATAAATGATAATGGCTCAGCTGATTGTTAATGCGGATGATTTGTCATATGCGGATGACCAGACGTGTATTTATTCTGGTCAACCATTTACTGGTACAGCAACTTTCTATCGGGGAAATGGATCGATTGAAAGTACTGTTGATTATATTGACGGTGTGCAATGTGGGTACGTCAGAGACTGGAATGAACAGGGAAAGCTTGTTATGGATGCGCAAGTTAAAAATGGAGCCTTTCACGGTCTTGTAAAACACTACTCGGCTACAGGAAAAATTGATCGTGAGGAGACTTTCGAGTTTGGCATTTGCACGCTGAGACAGGAGTTGGTTGGAGGCGATGTGTTGGCTACAACTTACTCTCTAGAAGCGAATGATCCAAATTACAAAGTGTTAAAGGCGATGAGGGAGAGTCTCCTGAACACCTGATCTTCATTTGCTTGCGGACTTCGTGATCAGTCTTTCTGGTTGTCTCAGGTAGTCTATATTTAATGCAAAGCTTTAACACCCATTGGCAGGCTGTTGCTAAAGAAATGCGGTGGCCAGTTGAGACATAAACTGGCCTGATGCCATCTTGGGTTCTCAGCACACTGCCAATCACTTCACCATTATCCAGTAGGGGCACAGTAGAGCCTCTAGCATTATCTGGTTCGCAATGCTCGCCAATTAAGCGGGTCTTACCACAGCCGATGGTCGGAATATCAAAAATAACTCCCAAATGGCACGCCAGGCCAAAGCGTCTTGGATGTGCAATTCCTTGCCCATCACACACAATCAAATCTGGTGTGACTTGGAGCTTTTTTAAAGCTTCGATAATCGGAGGGAGTTCTCGAAATGAAAATAGGCCGGGAATATAAGGGAATTGAGCCACGTCTTCCGCGCTGGATTGCTCAATAACTTCCAGTGTTGTTGCATCAAGCACAACGACAGCGGCGATGAGTTTGTCACTGTCTTTATCATAGGCAACATCAACGCCCGCAATGCTTTTAACCTCACCAAGCCTATCTTCTTTAATGACTTTGGCAGCCAGCTCTTGTTGAAGCTGTAGGGCTTGCTCTTCGCTCAGACTCCAGGGGTGCGTAATTACTTGCGGCTTCATGCGGCTATCCTTAGCGGCTAAATGGCTTGTGGGTTATTGGCCGCCGTTCTGGCCGAATCCCAACGCCGTGCCTGGTACTTGATAATCAGGCTCTCCAACACTTCCTTCACCACCGACTGCTCGGCGGGCGGCAAGTCACTGACCGCCTCGAACTGCAAGCGCAGATCATCGTCCGGCCCACGTTCATGTTCATTAAACAGCAAGAAGTCCGTACTGACATGCAGGGCCACGGCGATCTTCTTCAACACGTCCAGCGACGGCTGCGCTTGGCCGGTCTCGTACTTCTTCCAACTGTTGGCGTGAATGCCAATGGCATCCGCCATTGCCTGTTGCGACAGGCCGCGCTCTTTACGCAAGGCGATCAAACGGGCAGGCAGGGACATGGTTAACCACACGGTCAGGGAACTGCGCATGATTCTAAGCCCTCCTCAAATCGTCTCTTGACGTTAGCACACAACTATGTGCCATAATAAAACATATACGTGGTATTGACAAGATTTTAGGAGAACCGGCTATGGCGCGCATCCCGGAAGAACAGATCGAGCGGCTAAAACAGGACGTGTCGCTGGTGCGGCTGGTTGAAGCGAAGGGCATCGCCTTGAAACGGCAGGGCAAGGACTGGCTGGGCCGGTGCCCGTTCCACGACGACCGCACCCCGTCGCTGGTGGTCAGCCCGGCCACGAACCTGTGGCACTGCCTGGGCGCGTGCAATGTCGGCGGCTCGGTGATCGACTGGGTGATGAAAAGCGAGGGCGTCAGCTTCCGGCACGCCGTCGAGTTACTGCGCCACGAACTTCCTCACTTAGCCGCTGAATCCGCTGCGCCTGCCACCGAACCGGCCATCATCAAACGGGCCACGGTGCCGAAACTGGCGTCGCCGCTGGCCTTGAGCGGTGACGACACCGACCTGCTGGGTCAGGTTGCCGACTTCTACCATGAGACGCTAACCCAATCCCCCGAAGCCTTGGCCTATCTCGCCAAACGCGGCCTGAACCATCCCGACCTGATCGACACCTTCAAGCTCGGTTACGCCAACCGCACCCTGGCCTACCGCCTGCCCAATAAAAACCGGCAGGCCGGAGCCGAACAGCGCGGCCGTCTGCAAGCCCTGGGCGTGTTGCGTGACAGCGGCCACGAACACCTGAACGGCTCGCTGGTCGTGCCCCTGTTCGATGACGCCGGACAGGTGGTGCAACTCTACGGCCGCAAGCTTCTGGACAACCTGCGGGCGGGCACGCCCTTGCACCTGTACCTGGCCGGGCCGCAGCGCGGAGTCTGGAACCGCGACGGTCTGCGCGGCGCGACCGAGGTCATCCTCTGCGAAGCCCTGATCGACGCCATGACCTTCTGGTGCGCCGGGTTCAAGAGCGTCACCACGGCTTACGGCGTCAACGGCTTCACCGACGAACTGCTGGCGGCCCTGCAGGCGGAAGGGGTGGAGCGGGTCAAGATCGCCTTCGACCGCGACAGCGCCGGAGAGGCGGGCGCGGAGCGGGTCGCCGCCCAGCTCAACGCCGTCGGCATCGACGCCTACCGGGTGCGCTTCCCGAAAGGCATGGACGCCAATGAGTACGCCTTGAAAGTCAGTCCGGCGCAGCAGAGTCTGGGCATGGTGTTGAGAACCGCCGAATGGATGAGCAACGGGCAGCGCGCACGGCCGGAGCCTGTTCCTGAACCTTCTTCTTTAGCCGCTGAAATCGCCGCCGAGCCTTCCCCCTCAACCTCGCCCGAAGCCCCGGCCGTCACTGTGGTGGACATCCCGACCGACGCCAGCGAACACGAAATCACGCTGCGCTTCGACGACCGCCACTACCGGGTGCGCGGGCTGGCGAAAAACCTCAGCCCGGAACTGCTTAAGGTCAATGTGTTGGTCAAACAGGGCGCTGGCGTTGCTGTGCAGGGATGCACGAATGACGCGGGAGGCAGGATGCCGGGAGCGTTCCACGTCGACACGCTCGACCTGTACAGCGCCCGCGCGCGGGCGGCGTACCTGAAGCAGGCGTCGCAGGAACTGGCGCTGCCGGAAAACATCCTCAAGGCCGACCTGGGCGCGGTGCTGCTGAAACTGGAAGAACTGCAAGACCAGTTGATACGCGGCACGCTGGCCAAGGACGACAAAGCCCCGACGATGACCGACCTTGAGCTGAAAGCCGCGCTGGCCTTGCTGAAAGCCCCCGACCTGATGGCGCGGGTGCTGGCCGACTTCGGGCGCTGCGGCGTGGTCGGCGAGGAAGCCAACAAGCAAGTGGCCTACCTGGCCGCCGTCTCGCGCAAGCTCGACCGGCCGCTGGCGGTGCTGGTGCAAAGCTCCAGCGCGGCGGGCAAGTCGTCGCTGATGGACGCCGTGCTGCGCTTCATGCCGGAGGAAGAACGGGTGCAATACTCAGCGATGACCGGGCAAAGCCTGTACTACCTTGGCGACAAGGATTTAAAGCACAAGATCCTCGCCATCAGCGAAGAAGAGGGCGCGCACAACGCCAGCTACGCGCTGAAGCTGCTGCAATCGGAAGGCGAAGTCAGCATCGCCAGCACCGGCAAGAACGCCGTCACCGGCAACCTGGAAACGCAGGAGTATCGGGTGGAAGGGCCGGTGATGCTGTTCAGCACCACCACCGCCATCGACCTGGACGAAGAACTGCTGAACCGCTGTCTGGTGCTGTCGGTGGACGAAAGCCGGGAACAGACGCAGGCGATCCACGCCGAGCAGCGCCGCCGGCGCACGCTGGACGGGCTGCGCGCCGGTGCGGAACGCGAGCAACTGACCCGCCTGCACCAGAACGCCCAGCGCCTGCTGCGACCGCTGAAAGTGGTCAACCCGTGGGCGGAACGGCTGACCTTCCTCAGCGACAAGACGCGCACCCGGCGCGACCATGAAAAATACCTCGCCCTGATCGACGCCATCGCCCTGTTGCACCAGCACCAGCGGCCGGTGAAACGGGAACTGTGCCCGGGCGGGGTGGTGGTCGAATACGTCGAAGTGACGCTGGCCGACCTGGCGCTGGCGAACCGGCTGGCGCACGCGGTGCTGGGGCGGACGCTGGACGAGTTGCCGCCGCAGACACGCAAGCTGCTGACGCAGATCAGCGAACAGGTGCGGGCCGAATGCCGACGGCAGAACCTGGCCCCGAAGGATTACCGCTTTAGCCGCAAGGAGGTGCGCGACGGCACGGGCTGGGGCAATACCCAGCTCAAGGTGCATCTGGGGCGACTGGAGGAAATGGAATACCTGCTGGTGCATCGCGGCAAACGCGGGCAGAGCATGGAATACGAACTGCTGTACCAGGGCGAAGGGCAACAGGGCGACGCCTTCCTGCTCGGGCTGATCGACGTGGACAGCCTGCGGGCGGAGTACGACGCCAAGAAGTCGGGGCCGGTCGCCCACCTGTCGGGGTCGGGTCGGCCCCAAGTCGGCACGGAGTCGGCCACGGGTCGGGAGGTGGAAATCACCGTCAAAGCATTGGGTGGCAAGCCATCACGTCAACAAGCCGACGATGACACTGAAAACGCGCCTCACGTCCACCGCAACGGCGCGTCGTACCGTACCGTGCTTCACCCCGCGCCGGAGGCCTGACCATGCCCGCCCCGAAACAGACCTTGGCGGAGCAGTTCCCGCACATCCCCGACCTGGCCGACCCGCTGGGCCTGTACGCGCTGATGCAGGCATACTTGGCCTGGCTGCGCGAACGCAACTACTCGGAGCAAACGCTGGTCGGCCGCGAACTGTTCCTGTGCTCGCTGCTCGACTGGTGCGGCCAGCGCGGCGTGCTGCGCCCGACCGAGATCACCAAACCGATGCTGGAACGCTACCAGCGGCACCTGTACCACACCCGCAAGAAAAACGGCGACCCGCTGAGCTTCCGCAGCCAGTACAACCGCATTGTGGCTATCCGCACCTGGTTCAAATGGCTGGCGCGGCGCAACCACATCCTGACCAACCCGGCCAGCGACCTGGAACTGCCGAAACTGGAAAAGCGGCTGCCGAAAGCCATCCTCAGTGAACGCGAAGCCGAAACCGTGCTCAACCAGCCGGACACCGGCGAAGCGCTGGGCCTGCGTGACCGCGCCATCCTGGAAGTGCTGTACAGCACCGGCATCCGCCGCAGCGAACTGGTCAACCTCAAGGTGCAGGATATTGACCCGGAGCGCGGCACGCTGATCGTGCGGCAGGGCAAGGGCAAGAAAGACCGGATGATCCCGATCGGCGAGCGCGCCGCCGCCTGGGTGGAGAAATACCGCGCCGACGTGCGCCCGGCCTTCGTCGCCGGGCGGGACGAGGGCGTGCTGTTCCTGACGCGTACCGGCGAGGGTATGAGCCCGAACAACCTGACGACGCTGGCGCGGGGCTACATCGAGCAATCGAAGATCGGCAAGAAAGGCGCGTGCCACCTGTTCCGGCACACGATGGCGACGCTGATGCTGGAGAACGGCGCGGACATCCGCTTCATCCAGGCGATGCTCGGGCACGTGTGCCTGAGCACCACCGAGATGTACACGCAGGTAAGCATTGCCAAGCTGAAGGAGATCCACACACTGACGCACCCGGCACGGCTGAGCCGCCTGGCCATGCCCCGGAGCCTGGACCCGGACGAGCCCGAGGCCACGGAAAGCGCGCTGTTTACCGCCTTAGCCGCTGAAGCGGCTGAGGAAGGCTGACCCTCGACAGCCAGCCACCCCGACTCCCGCCGACCTCTCCAGCGCCGACACCGATAAAGAGCAATAAGGCGGCGCGGTTGCGCGTCAAGGCCGTTCACGGGTCTTGCATCGCCCCGCACGGGTTGCGCCCGTATCCCGCCGTTCACACCCCGTGCAAGGCCTGAGGCAAGCCCCGCGCCCGTCCTTCACGCGCCCCCTTGCACCATGCTTCCCAACCCCGCTCCCACGTGCGCTTGTGGCGCACTCGTCGCCGCCCCGGGCTGCGGGGCTTCACCGCGCCCCCGCAATCGCGCTGACCGCGCGCGCTTCGCGTTAACATAATGCGGGAATTATGCGCATCGTTGGGGGCACGTTGCCAAAAAGCGCAACGTCCCCCCAACGCTGTCCGCTTCGCCGCATAATGGGCATTATCTTAAATAGCGTGGGCGCTCTAGGGCTGCGGCTCCGCCGCGTCTTTAAAAGCTTTACCGGGAAAGAGCCAAAGCAAAGGCGGAAGGTGCTGGCCCGTGTCGGCGCCGGGCGGCTTCGGCCCTTGGGGGCCTGCGTTCCCGCCCGTCACCGCCCCGGGCTTCTACCGGGGAAAAGCCCCTCCGTCAGCACCATCATCACCTTACGCGCGGAACCCAGCCGGGGTTCTGCCGCCATCGCGGCCGCGCGTGGACGCCGTGCCGGCCGGGACGAGGCGGGGAGAGTCCGGCCGGCCGGCGGGCGGGACCGCCTCGCCCCGTCCGTCCCGTCGTCGCCGGAAAAGCACTGGTCAAAAAGCGCGTCTGGGGGCACAATAGGCGGCAGTCGTAACGGGGTGGGAAAAGCGTCTAAAAGGCGATGACTATCAAGGGGTTGGGTGCGTCTGGAGGGTGAGGTGCGTCGGGCGGAGTTGATGTTGCAAACAATACAACGGCTGCCGACTTAATTGCTTCTAGAACAATGAGCAAGGCGGAGTGGCAGGATTTTTATGGCGATTTACGCCTCCAAACCCGAGAGGCTGCAGCGACATATAGAGGTCGCTATAGAGGGCCTGTGGTTTCCGGGGTCAAAGATGCTAGAACAGGTGAGTTCTTTTCAGGTAAGAACGAGCTGTTTTTGCCACAAGACTTGCACCCATTATTAGCTGATAGGGTTTCAACTCTTCCGAATACGATGAATATCACTGCTTTGCGCGAGGAGGCTGCTGGGTTAGGTGTTCGCTGGCCGTATAGCACCCCTGGCGCACATGCAGAAATTCATGCGCTGAATAAAGCCTTACAGGCGAGAGAGTCAGCAGGTATTCCTATTGATTTAAGTGAGATGTTTATGGTTAATCGTTGGCTCACTAAATCGGCTGGCCCAGCTCAGCGTTGTGGTTATTGCTCAAATTTGTCACATGGCGTGAATGCCCTAACGGATAAATGATAATGGCTCAGCTGATTGTTAATGCGGATGATTTGTCATATGCGGATGACCAGACGTGTATTTATTCTGGTCAACCATTTACTGGTACAGCAACTTTCTATCGGGGAAATGGATCGATTGAAAGTACTGTTGATTATATTGACGGTGTGCAATGTGGGTACGTCAGAGACTGGAATGAACAGGGAAAGCTTGTTATGGATGCGCAAGTTAAAAATGGAGCCTTTCACGGTCTTGTAAAACACTACTCGGCTACAGGAAAAATTGATCGTGAGGAGACTTTCGAGTTTGGCATTTGCACGCTGAGACAGGAGTTGGTTGGAGGCGATGTGTTGGCTACAACTTACTCTCTAGAAGCGAATGATCCAAATTACAAAGTGTTAAAGGCGATGAGGGAGAGTCTCCTGAACACCTGATCTTCATTTGCTTGCGGACTTCGTGATCAGTCTTTCTGGTTGTCTCAGGTAGTCTATATTTAATGCAAAGCTTTAACACCCATTGGCAGGCTGTTGCTAAAGAAATGCGGTGGCCAGTTGAGACATAAACTGGCCTGATGCCATCTTGGGTTCTCAGCACACTGCCAATCACTTCACCATTATCCAGTAGGGGCACAGTAGAGCCTCTAGCATTATCTGGTTCGCAATGCTCGCCAATTAAGCGGGTCTTACCACAGCCGATGGTCGGAATATCAAAAATAACTCCCAAATGGCACGCCAGGCCAAAGCGTCTTGGATGTGCAATTCCTTGCCCATCACACACAATCAAATCTGGTGTGACTTGGAGCTTTTTTAAAGCTTCGATAATCGGAGGGAGTTCTCGAAATGAAAATAGGCCGGGAATATAAGGGAATTGAGCCACGTCTTCCGCGCTGGATTGCTCAATAACTTCCAGTGTTGTTGCATCAAGCACAACGACAGCGGCGATGAGTTTGTCACTGTCTTTATCATAGGCAACATCAACGCCCGCAATGCTTTTAACCTCACCAAGCCTATCTTCTTTAATGACTTTGGCAGCCAGCTCTTGTTGAAGCTGTAGGGCTTGCTCTTCGCTCAGACTCCAGGGGTGCGTAATTACTTGCGGCTTCATGCGGCTATCCTTAGCGGCTAAATGGCTTGTGGGTTATTGGCCGCCGTTCTGGCCGAATCCCAACGCCGTGCCTGGTACTTGATAATCAGGCTCTCCAACACTTCCTTCACCACCGACTGCTCGGCGGGCGGCAAGTCACTGACCGCCTCGAACTGCAAGCGCAGATCATCGTCCGGCCCACGTTCATGTTCATTAAACAGCAAGAAGTCCGTACTGACATGCAGGGCCACGGCGATCTTCTTCAACACGTCCAGCGACGGCTGCGCTTGGCCGGTCTCGTACTTCTTCCAACTGTTGGCGTGAATGCCAATGGCATCCGCCATTGCCTGTTGCGACAGGCCGCGCTCTTTACGCAAGGCGATCAAACGGGCAGGCAGGGACATGGTTAACCACACGGTCAGGGAACTGCGCATGATTCTAAGCCCTCCTCAAATCGTCTCTTGACGTTAGCACACAACTATGTGCCATAATAAAACATATACGTGGTATTGACAAGATTTTAGGAGAACCGGCTATGGCGCGCATCCCGGAAGAACAGATCGAGCGGCTAAAACAGGACGTGTCGCTGGTGCGGCTGGTTGAAGCGAAGGGCATCGCCTTGAAACGGCAGGGCAAGGACTGGCTGGGCCGGTGCCCGTTCCACGACGACCGCACCCCGTCGCTGGTGGTCAGCCCGGCCACGAACCTGTGGCACTGCCTGGGCGCGTGCAATGTCGGCGGCTCGGTGATCGACTGGGTGATGAAAAGCGAGGGCGTCAGCTTCCGGCACGCCGTCGAGTTACTGCGCCACGAACTTCCTCACTTAGCCGCTGAATCCGCTGCGCCTGCCACCGAACCGGCCATCATCAAACGGGCCACGGTGCCGAAACTGGCGTCGCCGCTGGCCTTGAGCGGTGACGACACCGACCTGCTGGGTCAGGTTGCCGACTTCTACCATGAGACGCTAACCCAATCCCCCGAAGCCTTGGCCTATCTCGCCAAACGCGGCCTGAACCATCCCGACCTGATCGACACCTTCAAGCTCGGTTACGCCAACCGCACCCTGGCCTACCGCCTGCCCAATAAAAACCGGCAGGCCGGAGCCGAACAGCGCGGCCGTCTGCAAGCCCTGGGCGTGTTGCGTGACAGCGGCCACGAACACCTGAACGGCTCGCTGGTCGTGCCCCTGTTCGATGACGCCGGACAGGTGGTGCAACTCTACGGCCGCAAGCTTCTGGACAACCTGCGGGCGGGCACGCCCTTGCACCTGTACCTGGCCGGGCCGCAGCGCGGAGTCTGGAACCGCGACGGTCTGCGCGGCGCGACCGAGGTCATCCTCTGCGAAGCCCTGATCGACGCCATGACCTTCTGGTGCGCCGGGTTCAAGAGCGTCACCACGGCTTACGGCGTCAACGGCTTCACCGACGAACTGCTGGCGGCCCTGCAGGCGGAAGGGGTGGAGCGGGTCAAGATCGCCTTCGACCGCGACAGCGCCGGAGAGGCGGGCGCGGAGCGGGTCGCCGCCCAGCTCAACGCCGTCGGCATCGACGCCTACCGGGTGCGCTTCCCGAAAGGCATGGACGCCAATGAGTACGCCTTGAAAGTCAGTCCGGCGCAGCAGAGTCTGGGCATGGTGTTGAGAACCGCCGAATGGATGAGCAACGGGCAGCGCGCACGGCCGGAGCCTGTTCCTGAACCTTCTTCTTTAGCCGCTGAAATCGCCGCCGAGCCTTCCCCCTCAACCTCGCCCGAAGCCCCGGCCGTCACTGTGGTGGACATCCCGACCGACGCCAGCGAACACGAAATCACGCTGCGCTTCGACGACCGCCACTACCGGGTGCGCGGGCTGGCGAAAAACCTCAGCCCGGAACTGCTTAAGGTCAATGTGTTGGTCAAACAGGGCGCTGGCGTTGCTGTGCAGGGATGCACGAATGACGCGGGAGGCAGGATGCCGGGAGCGTTCCACGTCGACACGCTCGACCTGTACAGCGCCCGCGCGCGGGCGGCGTACCTGAAGCAGGCGTCGCAGGAACTGGCGCTGCCGGAAAACATCCTCAAGGCCGACCTGGGCGCGGTGCTGCTGAAACTGGAAGAACTGCAAGACCAGTTGATACGCGGCACGCTGGCCAAGGACGACAAAGCCCCGACGATGACCGACCTTGAGCTGAAAGCCGCGCTGGCCTTGCTGAAAGCCCCCGACCTGATGGCGCGGGTGCTGGCCGACTTCGGGCGCTGCGGCGTGGTCGGCGAGGAAGCCAACAAGCAAGTGGCCTACCTGGCCGCCGTCTCGCGCAAGCTCGACCGGCCGCTGGCGGTGCTGGTGCAAAGCTCCAGCGCGGCGGGCAAGTCGTCGCTGATGGACGCCGTGCTGCGCTTCATGCCGGAGGAAGAACGGGTGCAATACTCAGCGATGACCGGGCAAAGCCTGTACTACCTTGGCGACAAGGATTTAAAGCACAAGATCCTCGCCATCAGCGAAGAAGAGGGCGCGCACAACGCCAGCTACGCGCTGAAGCTGCTGCAATCGGAAGGCGAAGTCAGCATCGCCAGCACCGGCAAGAACGCCGTCACCGGCAACCTGGAAACGCAGGAGTATCGGGTGGAAGGGCCGGTGATGCTGTTCAGCACCACCACCGCCATCGACCTGGACGAAGAACTGCTGAACCGCTGTCTGGTGCTGTCGGTGGACGAAAGCCGGGAACAGACGCAGGCGATCCACGCCGAGCAGCGCCGCCGGCGCACGCTGGACGGGCTGCGCGCCGGTGCGGAACGCGAGCAACTGACCCGCCTGCACCAGAACGCCCAGCGCCTGCTGCGACCGCTGAAAGTGGTCAACCCGTGGGCGGAACGGCTGACCTTCCTCAGCGACAAGACGCGCACCCGGCGCGACCATGAAAAATACCTCGCCCTGATCGACGCCATCGCCCTGTTGCACCAGCACCAGCGGCCGGTGAAACGGGAACTGTGCCCGGGCGGGGTGGTGGTCGAATACGTCGAAGTGACGCTGGCCGACCTGGCGCTGGCGAACCGGCTGGCGCACGCGGTGCTGGGGCGGACGCTGGACGAGTTGCCGCCGCAGACACGCAAGCTGCTGACGCAGATCAGCGAACAGGTGCGGGCCGAATGCCGACGGCAGAACCTGGCCCCGAAGGATTACCGCTTTAGCCGCAAGGAGGTGCGCGACGGCACGGGCTGGGGCAATACCCAGCTCAAGGTGCATCTGGGGCGACTGGAGGAAATGGAATACCTGCTGGTGCATCGCGGCAAACGCGGGCAGAGCATGGAATACGAACTGCTGTACCAGGGCGAAGGGCAACAGGGCGACGCCTTCCTGCTCGGGCTGATCGACGTGGACAGCCTGCGGGCGGAGTACGACGCCAAGAAGTCGGGGCCGGTCGCCCACCTGTCGGGGTCGGGTCGGCCCCAAGTCGGCACGGAGTCGGCCACGGGTCGGGAGGTGGAAATCACCGTCAAAGCATTGGGTGGCAAGCCATCACGTCAACAAGCCGACGATGACACTGAAAACGCGCCTCACGTCCACCGCAACGGCGCGTCGTACCGTACCGTGCTTCACCCCGCGCCGGAGGCCTGACCATGCCCGCCCCGAAACAGACCTTGGCGGAGCAGTTCCCGCACATCCCCGACCTGGCCGACCCGCTGGGCCTGTACGCGCTGATGCAGGCATACTTGGCCTGGCTGCGCGAACGCAACTACTCGGAGCAAACGCTGGTCGGCCGCGAACTGTTCCTGTGCTCGCTGCTCGACTGGTGCGGCCAGCGCGGCGTGCTGCGCCCGACCGAGATCACCAAACCGATGCTGGAACGCTACCAGCGGCACCTGTACCACACCCGCAAGAAAAACGGCGACCCGCTGAGCTTCCGCAGCCAGTACAACCGCATTGTGGCTATCCGCACCTGGTTCAAATGGCTGGCGCGGCGCAACCACATCCTGACCAACCCGGCCAGCGACCTGGAACTGCCGAAACTGGAAAAGCGGCTGCCGAAAGCCATCCTCAGTGAACGCGAAGCCGAAACCGTGCTCAACCAGCCGGACACCGGCGAAGCGCTGGGCCTGCGTGACCGCGCCATCCTGGAAGTGCTGTACAGCACCGGCATCCGCCGCAGCGAACTGGTCAACCTCAAGGTGCAGGATATTGACCCGGAGCGCGGCACGCTGATCGTGCGGCAGGGCAAGGGCAAGAAAGACCGGATGATCCCGATCGGCGAGCGCGCCGCCGCCTGGGTGGAGAAATACCGCGCCGACGTGCGCCCGGCCTTCGTCGCCGGGCGGGACGAGGGCGTGCTGTTCCTGACGCGTACCGGCGAGGGTATGAGCCCGAACAACCTGACGACGCTGGCGCGGGGCTACATCGAGCAATCGAAGATCGGCAAGAAAGGCGCGTGCCACCTGTTCCGGCACACGATGGCGACGCTGATGCTGGAGAACGGCGCGGACATCCGCTTCATCCAGGCGATGCTCGGGCACGTGTGCCTGAGCACCACCGAGATGTACACGCAGGTAAGCATTGCCAAGCTGAAGGAGATCCACACACTGACGCACCCGGCACGGCTGAGCCGCCTGGCCATGCCCCGGAGCCTGGACCCGGACGAGCCCGAGGCCACGGAAAGCGCGCTGTTTACCGCCTTAGCCGCTGAAGCGGCTGAGGAAGGCTGACCCTCGACAGCCAGCCACCCCGACTCCCGCCGACCTCTCCAGCGCCGACACCGATAAAGAGCAATAAGGCGGCGCGGTTGCGCGTCAAGGCCGTTCACGGGTCTTGCATCGCCCCGCACGGGTTGCGCCCGTATCCCGCCGTTCACACCCCGTGCAAGGCCTGAGGCAAGCCCCGCGCCCGTCCTTCACGCGCCCCCTTGCACCATGCTTCCCAACCCCGCTCCCACGTGCGCTTGTGGCGCACTCGTCGCCGCCCCGGGCTGCGGGGCTTCACCGCGCCCCCGCAATCGCGCTGACCGCGCGCGCTTCGCGTTAACATAATGCGGGAATTATGCGCATCGTTGGGGGCACGTTGCCAAAAAGCGCAACGTCCCCCCAACGCTGTCCGCTTCGCCGCATAATGGGCATTATCTTAAATAGCGTGGGCGCTCTAGGGCTGCGGCTCCGCCGCGTCTTTAAAAGCTTTACCGGGAAAGAGCCAAAGCAAAGGCGGAAGGTGCTGGCCCGTGTCGGCGCCGGGCGGCTTCGGCCCTTGGGGGCCTGCGTTCCCGCCCGTCACCGCCCCGGGCTTCTACCGGGGAAAAGCCCCTCCGTCAGCACCATCATCACCTTACGCGCGGAACCCAGCCGGGGTTCTGCCGCCATCGCGGCCGCGCGTGGACGCCGTGCCGGCCGGGACGAGGCGGGGAGAGTCCGGCCGGCCGGCGGGCGGGACCGCCTCGCCCCGTCCGTCCCGTCGTCGCCGGAAAAGCACTGGTCAAAAAGCGCGTCTGGGGGCACAATAGGCGGCAGTCGTAACGGGGTGGGAAAAGCGTCTAAAAGGCGATGACTATCAAGGGGTTGGGTGCGTCTGGAGGGTGAGGTGCGTCGGGCGGAGTTGATGTTGCAAACAATGAAACGGTGTTGAATGGGCAGTTCACACCTATTCGCCTTGGTCCGAATGGCGAGATATATGCCAAACTTCCCGCCCCATCCAATCCTGATGTTTTACGCTGGCAGCGCATGAACAGTGATGGCCTATCCAATCGTGACCGATTTATGGGAGGAACACCTGGCAAAGATTCCGGCGTAGGCCTGCAGGTTCAGGACAGAATGCGCCTTGAGGGCTCCTTGCGAGGTGATGGTGCTAACAGACAAGTCTTGGGACAGGATGGTCAATGGCATCCGATTAACCAGACTGATATGGGGCATATAGAGGCTGCTGTAGATTACTGGAATAAAACTGGTAGATATTACGGTCCTCGTGCTCCAGAGGTGCGCTCATTCATGAATGATCCTAAGAACTATGTCTTGGAGCCTTCAGGGATTAATAGAAGTAATGGGGCCTCTATGGGCAAAACTTACCTTCCTCCGGCTACCGAAGCTGAGAAGAATACTTTCTTCAATATTAATGATATTGATTAGGATGCCCGATATTATGAAGCAGTTGCCAGATGATATTCATAAAGAGATTACATCTTTATGCAAAAATGGTGATGAGCTTGCCAAGGAAGGAAAGCTTGAGGAAGCCAAAAAGAGCTATGTGGATGCTCTCAGGCTACTTCCGCAAGAGCATCGAGAGTGGGAGGCAGCAACATGGATATATGTTGCCATAGGAGACATTCATTTTAGCCTTGGAAACAATGAGCGAGCATTCAAGTGTTTTTATAACGCGGTTCAGTGCCCTAAAGGTTTAGGTAATCCCTATATTCACCTTCGGCTTGGCCAACTTTATTTTGAGCAAGGTAATCTTGATAAAGCGGCTGATGAGTTAACTAGGGCTTATATGGGTGGGGGAATGGATATTTTTATGGAAGACGATCCAAAGTATTTAGAGTTCTTGGAGACAAGAATTGAGATTTGATTAACTGGTTTATAAAAGCACGCGTAGGTTGGGCTGGAAAGCCCAACACATTCCCTTCGCTATTGTGTCGATGGCCGCCTAACACCTTGAAAACGTTGGGCTTCGTGCCTCAGCCCAACCTACGGATCACTCACCGGCGTTGCCCACCTCATCCCACACCCCGCCACCCCAATCCCCCGGCAACACCCCCTCCCGCACAAACCGGTGAAACGACGAAAACGGCCAATCCGTCACACTCCGAACATACCCATGCTTCACCGGATTAAAATGAATATAATCCACATGCCGCCGCCAATCTTCTGCATCCCGAATCTGGTGTTCCCAATACCGCCGCTGCCATATTCCCCGCTCACGCTTGGCCAACCGGCTGTCACTCACCCATTCCCCCGCCGGAATGGCCCGGGAAAACCGCGACTTGATTAACGACCAACGGCCCGCATAATCCGTTTCCCCCTCCGGCAAACGCCAGATCGCATGCAAATGATCCGGCAAAACCACCATCGCCTCAATATGAAAGGGGTATTTATCCCGCGTCTTCCGGAAGGCTTCACGCAAATCCTGAACATACCGGATCAGATAATCCTGCCGGCGGTCCGCCAGATTTACCGTAAAGAAAAAAGAGCCGCCCGCCGCGCGGGCTCGGCGATAATGCATCATGTCATCCCTGAAAATGTTGGGCTTCGTGCCTCAGCCCAACCTACGGTTGTTTCCCGGCCCTCAATGCCGCGTTTTCCCCTCCGACAAACGCCGCACCTGTCGCGCCAGCAAGTCCAGTCCGCTCTCGCCCGATTCGTCAACCGGCCTGCCCAGCATCTCCCGCACCAAAGCCTCCACCTCCACGTCATTCCCTTCCTGCCGCAACAACACCAGCTCCGCCACCTGCGCCGCCATGCACGCCGCGTCCAGCGCCAACGCCCGGCGGATACCCTGTTCCGCCTTGGCCCTATGCCCCTCCAGGGCATCCACCGCCGCCAGACCGCCCAGCGTCTCGGCATAATCCGGGTCCAACGCATACGACGCCTGGAACGCCTGCCGCGCCTCCGGCAGTTCCCCCCGCATCAAATACACCCAGGCCAGCAAATGCCAGGTGCCAATATGGTCCGGCATCAAACTCACCGCCAGCCGCCCGCAACGCTCCACTTCCGCCAAGTCCAGATCCTGAAAGGCACACAAGGCCAGATCCGACCACGCGCGCCCGCATGACGGATGCCGCTCCACCAGATGCGCCAGCACCTGCCCCGCCATCTCGTAACGCTCTGCCTCCAGCAGCACTTCCCCCTTGGCCAGCAAGGCATCCAGCTGGTCCGGATTCAAGGTTAGCGCATGTTCGGCGCAGAACAGCGCCTCGGCATTGTCGTCGGCTTCATACAGCAGCAGGGCCTTGACCCCCAGGGCCTCGGCATTGTCCGGCTCGGCTTCCAGCGCCTGTAAAACCCGCTCCAGTGCTTCCTCTTCACGGTCGGCATGGTGCAGGGCGCGCGCCGCCAGTACGTTCGCCGCGGCATGGCCTTCCTGCTCCCGGCAATAGGGCAGCAACAGTTCCAGGCATTGCGGGTACTGCTGCAGGTAAAAACGGGCAAAGGCGGTGTTGAAGACCACCGCCGAATGCCGCAGGCCCTGCGCCAGTGCGCTGTCGCCATAGGCTGCCGCCGATTCGTAATCGGTTTTCAGCAGGCAGAAATGCAGGGCCCGCGCCTGGAATGCCGCCGCATTCACACCCGCCCGGGCCGCCCGGGAAAGAATGTCGCTGCCGGCGGCCAGATCGCCTTCCTGGATGGCTTCCTGCAGGGTATCGGTCAGCAGGGTGGCATTGGCGGGGTCGTGCGACAGGAAACCCAGCAGGCGGTCCAGACGGCGGGTGGGCGGGGCAGGAGGGGTAACGGGGTCCATGCGGGTTCTCGGTGGGATACGGCAGCGTGCAGCATACGGCAGCGGGGCGGGGGAGGGAAGACGGGAAAGGGAACCCTCAAACCTCCCCCTTCCCCTGCGCCGCATACACCGCCGCCTGCACCCGGCTGGTCAGGTTCAGCTTGCGCAAAATACTCTGGATATGGAACTTCACCGTGCTCTCGCCAATATCCAGCGCCCGGGCAATTTCCTTGTTGCTCTGGCCCGCCGCCACCAGCTTCAGCACTTCCTTCTCCCGCGCTGTCAGATGCTCCTTCTCCTCCGGCTCCTGTTCTTCTTTACGCATCTGCCGCAGCCCCGCCGCCAGTGATCCGGCCATTTCCGGCTGGATGGCGGTGCCGCCGGTGGCGACCATGCGGATGGCGTTGACCAGATAATCGACGTTACTGTTCTTCAGCAGATAGCCGCGCGCGCCGGTCTGCAAGGCCACCATCAGGTCGCGCGAGTCTTCCGACAGCGTCAGCATGATGATCGCCTGTTGCGGGTTTTCCTCCAGCGCCAGCTTCAGCACTTCCAGCCCGGACAGGCCCGGCATGTTCAGGTCCAGCAGCACCAGGTCGGGTTTCAGCGAGCGGATCAGCTTCAGCGCCTCCGAGCCTTCGCCGGCTTCCCCGGCAATCTCGATATCCGTCTGGCGTTGCAGCAGGGCGCGCACACCGCTGCGGAACAGGGTGTGGTCATCGACCAGCAGGATGCGGATGGGGCTCATGGGGTGTCCTCAGGCTTTTTGTCGTTGTTCGCGCGGCAGGTGCAGGCTCAGCGTGGTGCCTTGACCCGGCGTTGAGTCTAGCAGGAACTCGGCATGGGCGCGGCTGGCGCGCTCGCGCATGATCTTCAGGCCGATGTGAGTGTGCAGGCTGGACAATACCGCCTCGGGGTTGAAGCCGATGCCGTTGTCGGTGATGGTCAGGTCGAAGTCGGCGCGATTGATGACCCGCACGCTGACCACGGTGGCTTGGGCGTGCTTGCGGATGTTCGACAGCGCCTCCTGCAAGATGAACAGTAGTTGCAAGCGTTCTTCATTGGCCAGCGGCGCGCCGGTGTTGTCGATCTTCAAGTCGACCGGAATGGCGGTCTGTTCGGTGAAGCGGCGGATCACCGCGCCGATGGCGGCTTCCAGCTGGGTTTCGTCGTGGCGGGTGCGGAAGTTGCCCATCAGTTCGCGCAGGTCTTCATAACCCTGCTGCACGCCGGTTTGCAGCAGCGGGATGGTTTCCGCCACCTGCGAGAAGTCGCCCTGACCGACCGCTTCCTTCAGCAGTTGCAGGTGCAGGTTCAGGAAGCTCAGGCTTTGCACCACGCTGTCGTGCAGGCCCTGCGCCACCAGGTTGCGTTCTTCCACAATGGCCAGTTCCTTGGCGTGTACCGCCAGCCGCTGGTTATCGATGGCGATGCCCAGGTGCTGGCCCATGGCTTCCAGCAACTGCACTTCTTCCGGCCCCAGGTGGCGGTCTTCCATGAAGTGCAGGTTGAAGATGCCCAGTTTCTTGTCCGAGGAGCAAATGGGGATGGCCATGACCACGGCAAAGCCCGCCTCCAGGCAATGCGAGAAGTTGGGTGCGCAGCGGTTGTTGAGGTGGTTGACCGAGGTGCGGCCGCGCTGGGCGGCGATGGTGCAGAAACAACTGCCCAGTTTCTGGCACTGCATCTGCTGCGACAGGGTTGGGGGAATGCCTTCTTCCACCACCAGGTAGACGCGGTCGGCGCTGCGGTCGATCAGGCGCACGGTACCGCCTGCCGCACCGAATTCCGGGACGATGCGGCGCATGAACAGCGCGCACATGTCTTCCAGGCTCTGTGTGCGGTTGAAGTCCTTGCTGATGTCGTACAGCACGGACAGGTGACGGTTCTTCTCGGCCAGCCGCAAGGTTTTTTCCCGCACTCGCTCTTCCAGCCCGGCGTAAACCTGCTGCAGTTCGTCCGCCATGGTGTTGAAGCCTTGGGCGAGCTGGGCGAATTCATCCTGCCCCTCCACCGGCAGGCGCACGCCGAAGTCGCCCGCGCTCATGCGCTGCAAGCCTTGGTGCAGGCGGGTGACCGGGGTGACGATCATCAGGTACAGCAGGATGATCATGATCAGCGAGCCGCACATGGCCAGCGCGATCAGCGCCATTTGCGAGGAGCGCAGCCAGAAGGTCTGGCGGGCGTATTCCTGCTCGATCAGGCCGACGGTGGCGTGGATCTGGGCGACGAAGTGGCGGGTGGCCAACTCATGGCGGGCGGCGGTGTCGGCGCTGATGCGCCGTTCGCGCAGCATGCGGTCCAGCGAAGGGGCGAAGCTGTCGCGCCAGTAGGATTGCAGCGCCTGGATGTTGCCGCGGATGTGGTTATCGCGCGGCAGGAACAGCGGCCGCTGCGGGTCGCCCGCGCGCAGGCCGTTCAGGGTCTGTTCGAACTCGTTGCGGGTTTGCTGCAGTTCGGCGGCCTGGCTGTCGCTGAGCCCGTCGCCGCCTTCCGCCTGGTTGATGATCGCCGCCATTTTCCAGGCGCGCATGCGCAGGCTGCCGCTGTCATTGATGGCGGCGGCTGCGCCTTCCAGTTCCCAGGACAGCAGCAGCGTATAGCCGATCGCCACCAGCGCGAAAACCAGCGCGCCCAGCAGCATGCCGGTGATCTTGGCGGTGAGCCGGGTTTTGAGGGTGTCGATAAGGGTGGCCATGGCCGTCATTTAAACACACTTTGGTATAGCTCCGACCTAGCCGTTCGGCGAGGCGGCGGCCCCTCTTCCGGAAGCCCTTGACTGCGCCGACGACCGATAAATTCCCTTGCGATTTGTACGTATTCTGGCGGTAACCTCCCGAGGAGCATTTCCTTATGGCTACTTCCCGAAACGCCCAGAAATATTCGGTGCTGGCCAGCAGTACGCTGGCCTTCACCGTCTGCTTCATGGTGTGGATGATGTTCGGCGTCATCGGCATCCCGATCAAGAAGATGCTGGATCTCAACGCTACCGAATTCGGCCTGCTGACGGCAACGCCGGTGCTGACCGGTTCACTGTCCCGCATCTTCCTGGGCGCGTGGACGGACAAGTACGGCGGCCGCATCGTGCTGTTCCTGATCATGCTCACCTGCGTCATTCCCATCTGGATGATCGGCTACGCCACCCAATACTGGCAATTCCTGGTGCTGGGCCTGTTTGTCGGTCTGGCCGGCGGTTCGTTCTCGGTGGGTACGCCCTATGTGGCGCGCTGGTTCGAGGTCAAGCAGCGCGGCATGGCCATGGGCATCTTCGGGGCCGGCAATTCCGGCGCGGCGGTGAACAAGTTCGTGGCTCCGGCCATTATTGCCGCTTTCGGCTGGACGGCGGTGCCGCACGTGTATGCCGGGGTGATGCTGGTGATGGCCATCCTGTTCTGGTTCTTCAGCTACAGCGATGAATCCCATCTGGTCGGCAAGTCCGTCACCCTGCGCGAGCAGCTGGTGGTGTTGAAGGATCCGCGTGTCTGGAAGTACTGCCAGTACTACTCCATCGTCTTTGGCGGCTATGTGGCGCTGTCGTTGTGGATGGTGCAGTACTACGTCGGCGAATACGGCTTCAACATGAAGACTGCGGCCTTGCTGGCCGCCTGTTTCTCGCTGCCCGGCGGCGTGCTGCGCGCCGTGGGCGGTTTTCTGTCCGACAAGTTCGGCGCGCACAACGTCACCTGGTGGGTGCTGTGGGTGTCGTGGGTCTGCCTGTTCCTGCTGTCCTATCCGCAAACCGATTTCACCATCAAGACCGTCGACGGTTTCACCACCTTCCACCTCGGCCTCAATGTCTACCTGTTTACCGCCTTGATGTTCGTCATGGGCGTGGCCTGGGCTTTCGGCAAGGCTTCCGTCTTCAAGTACATCGGCGACGAGTTCAGCCACAACATCGGCGCGGTGTCCGGCGTGGTCGGGCTGGCGGGCGGCCTGGGCGGCTTTGTGCTGCCGATCATGTTCGGCGCGCTGCAGGACATCACCGGCGTCCGCACCTCCTGCTTCATGTTGATGTACGGGATTGTCTGGGTGTCGCTGACCTGGAACTACCTCACCGAAGTCCGCCGCATCGATGTGATGAAAACGGCCGACCAGCTTTCGCAAGCCACTGCCTGATTTCTAAATAACGGAGAAGCCTTATGTCTTCTGTCCTGAAGAAGTGGGAGCCGGAAAATCCGGCTTTCTGGAACGATACCGGCAAGTCCATTGCCAACCGCAACCTGTGGATTTCCATTCCCTGCCTGCTGCTGGCCTTCGCCGTGTGGATGGTGTGGAGCATGGTGGTGGTGAAGCTGCCGGATGTCGGCTTCAAGTACGACAAGAACCAGCTGTTCTGGCTGACCGCGCTGCCGGCGCTGTCGGGCGCGACGCTGCGGATCTTCTATTCCTTCCTGGTGCCCGTGTTCGGCGGCCGCCGCTGGACCGCCATCTCCACCGCTTCGCTGCTGCTGCCCGCCATCGGCATCGGCTACGCGGTGCAGGATCCGACCACGTCCTACCCGACCATGATGATGCTGGCGCTGCTTTGCGGTTTCGGCGGCGGCAACTTCTCCTCGTCGATGTCCAACATCAACTTCTTCTTCCCCAAGGCGCAGAAGGGGTACGCCCTCGGCATGAACGCCGGTCTGGGCAACCTGGGCGTGTCGGCCATGCAGTTCATCGTGCCGATCGTCATCACCATGGGCGTCTTTGGCGCGCTGGGCGGTGATCCGCAAACCATCGTCAAGGACGGCGTGTCGAAGTCGGTCTTCCTGCAAAACGCCGGTTTCATCTGGGTGCCGTTCATTGCCTTGTCGGCCATTGCCGCCTGGTTCGGCATGAATGACATCGCTTCCGCCAAGGCCTCCTTCGCCGAGCAGTCGGTCATCTTCAAGCGCAAGCACAACTGGCTGATGTGCTGGCTGTACCTGGGCACCTTCGGTTCCTTCATCGGGTTCTCGGCCGGTTTCCCGCTGCTGATCAAGGGCCTGTTCCCGGACGTGGACCCCACCAAGATCGCCTTCCTCGGCCCGCTGGTCGGCGCCATCGCCCGTCCCATCGGCGGCGTCATCGCCGACAAGCTGGGCGGTGCGCGCGTCACCTTCTGGGTGTTTGTCGCCATGGTGCTGGCGGTGTTCGCGGTCATCAGCTTCATGCCGGTGAAAGTGGACGGCGCACTGACCGGCGGCAACTTCCAGGGCTTCTTCGCCGCCTTCCTCTGCCTGTTCGCGCTGACCGGCATCGGCAACGCCTCCACTTTCCGCATGATTCCGGTGATCTTCCTCACCCAGCACGAGCGCATGGCCAAGGGCAACAAGGCCGTGACCCGTGACCAGGTGTTGCAGAACGCCAACAAGGAAGCGGCGGCGGTGCTGGGCTTTTCCGGAGCCATCGGCGCCTACGGCGGTTTCTTCATCCCCAAGAGCTACGGCACCTCCATCGCCATCATGGGTTCGCCCGTGGGCGCGCTGTATGCCTTCATCCTGTTCTATGCGACCTGCCTGATCGTCACCTGGTGGTTCTACAGCCGCAAGAACGCCGAAATGCCCTGCTAAGGAGTCAGACCCATGAGCCATTTCCTCGACCGGCTGATGTTCTTCCGCCAACCCAAGGAAGAATTCAGCCACGGCCACGGCATCAAGACCCACGAGAACCGTCGTTGGGAAGATGCCTACCGTAACCGCTGGTCGCACGACAAGATCGTGCGCTCCACCCACGGCGTGAACTGTACCGGCTCCTGCAGCTGGAAGATCTACGTCAAGAACGGCCTGGTGACCTGGGAAACCCAGCAGACCGACTATCCGCGCACCCGTCCGGACCTGCCCAACCACGAACCGCGCGGCTGCGCCCGCGGCGCGTCCTACAGCTGGTACCTGTACAGCGCCAACCGGGTGAAATACCCGATGGCGCGCGGCAAGCTGGTCAAGGCCTGGCGGGAAGTGCGCCAGCGTGAAAAGGACCCGGTCAAGGCCTGGGCGCTGCTGCAGCAGGACAAGGCCGCCGTGCGCGACTACCAGTCGCATCGCGGCCTGGGCGGCTTTGTCCGCACCAGCTGGGAGGAAGTGAACGAGATCATCGCCGCCGCCAACGTCTACACCGCCAAGACCCACGGCCCGGACCGCATCGCCGGTTTCTCGCCGATCCCGGCGATGTCGATGGTGTCCTACGCCGCCGGCGCGCGTTACCTGTCGCTGATCGGCGGCAACTGCCTCAGCTTCTATGACTGGTACTGCGACCTGCCGCCGTCCAGCCCGCAGACCTGGGGCGAACAGACCGACGTGCCCGAGTCCGCCGACTGGTACAACTCGGCCTACATCATCGCCTGGGGTTCCAACGTGCCGCAAACGCGGACGCCGGATGCCCACTTCTTCACCGAAGTCCGCTACAAGGGCACCAAGACGGTTTCCGTCACCCCCGACTATTCGGAAGTGGCGAAGCTGACCGACCTGTGGATGAACCCGAAGCAGGGCACCGACGCCGCCATGGGCATGGCCATGGGCCACGTGGTGCTGACCGAACACTTCGTCAAGCAGCAGACCCCGTACTTCCAGGATTACGCCCGCAAGTACAGCGACATGCCGATGCTGGTGCGCCTGGTGCAGAAGGACGGCCTGTGGGTCGCCGAGCGCCAGATCCGCGCTTCCGACCTGCCGGACAACCTGGGTGCGACCAACAATCCCGAGTGGAAGACCGTCGCCATCGACAGCCTCACCGAAAAGCTGGTGCTGCCCAACGGCTCCATCGGTTCGCGCTGGGGCGAGAAGGGCCGCTGGAACCTGGAAGAAAAGGCGCTGTCCGGTGAAGACACCAAGCTGCGCCTCAGCCTGAAGGACGCGCCGGGCCGCGAAGTGGCGCTGGTCGGTTTCCCGTATTTCGGCAACATTCAGCACGAGCACTTCCAGCACACCGACCACGGCGACATCATCCCGCGCGCCGTGCCCGCCTTGCGCCTGAAGGACAAGGACGGCCAGGACATGCTGGTCGCCACCGTCTATGACCTGTTCCTGGCCAACTACGGCGTCGACAACGGCATGGGCGGCGACAACACCGCCATCAGCTACGACGATGATGTGCCGTACACCCCGGCCTGGCAGGAAAAGATTACCGGCGTGCCGCGTGCGCAAGTGATCCAGGTGGCCCGCGAATTCGCGGAAACCGCCGCGTTGACCAACGGTCGCGCCATGATCATCGTCGGCGCCGCGCTGAACCACTGGTACCACATGGACATGACCTACCGCAGCATCATCAACCTGCTGGTGATGTGCGGTTGCGTCGGTCAGAGCGGCGGCGGCTGGTCGCACTATGTCGGCCAGGAAAAGCTGCGTCCGCAAACCGGCTGGGTGCCGCTGGCCTTCGCCACCGACTGGGTGCGTCCGCCGCGCCACATGAACGGCACTTCGTTCTTCTACGCGCACAGCGACCAATGGCGCTACGAGAAGCTGCAGGTCAACGAGATCCTGTCGCCGCTGGCCAACGAGAAGGAATGGGCCAACGTCAGCCTGATCGACTGCAACGTCAAGGCCGAGCGCATGGGCTGGCTGCCGTCCGCGCCGCAACTGAACCTGAACCCGCTGACCATCGCCGCGCTGGCGGAGAAGGCCGGCAAGCCGGTGGCCGAGTATCTGGTCGGTGCGCTGAAGAGCGGTTCCGCCGTGTTCTCCTGCGAAGACCCGGACAATCCCGTCAACTGGCCGCGCAACATGTTCGTCTGGCGTTCCAACATCCTCGGTTCCTCCGGCAAGGGCCACGAGTACTTCCTCAAGCACCTGCTGGGCACGCAAAACGGCGTGATGAACAAGGACCTGGGCCAGGAAGGCGGCGTCAAGCCGTCGGAAGTGACCTGGCATGACAAGGGACCGGAAGGCAAGCTCGACCTGCTGGTGACGCTGGACTTCCGCATGTCCACCACCTGCCTGTACTCCGACATCGTGCTGCCCACCGCCACCTGGTACGAAAAGCACGACCTCAACACCTCGGACATGCACCCGTTCATCCACCCGCTGTCGGCCGCCGTCGATCCCGCCTGGGAATCGCGCACCGACTGGGAAATCTACAAGGGCATCGCCAAGCGCTTCTCGGAACTGTGCCCCGGCCATCTGGGCGTGGAAAAGGACGTGGTGCTGACGCCGATCCAGCACGATACGCCGCTGGAACTGGCGCAGGGCATTGACGTCAAGGAATGGAAGAAGGGCGAGTGCGAACCGATTCCCGGCAAGACCCTGCCCAGCATCGTCGTCGTCGAGCGCGATTACCCCAACACCTACGCCCGTTTCACTTCCATCGGTCCCAATCTGGAAAAAACCGGCAACGGCGGCAAGGGCATCAACTGGGATACCAAGAAGGAAGTGCACCTGCTGGGTGAACTGAACCATCTGGTGGCCGACGGTGTCGCCAAGGGTCGTCCGCGTCTGGATACCGCCATTGACGCCGCTGAAATGATCCTGACGCTGGCCCCGGAAACCAACGGCCATGTCGCGGTGAAGGCCTGGGCGGCGCTGTCGGAATTCACCGGCCGCGACCACAGCCATCTGGCCGTGCCGCGTGAAGATGACGCCATCCGCTACCGCGACGTGCAGGCGCAGCCGCGCAAGATCATCTCGTCGCCGACCTGGTCGGGCATCGAGTCCGAGCATGTCAGCTACAACGCCGGTTACACCAACGTTCACGAGCTGATCCCCTGGCGCACCCTCAGCGGCCGTCAGCAGCTGTACCAGGATCACCCGTGGATGCGCGCCTTCGGTGAGGAACTGTGCGTCTACAAGCCGCCGGTCGACCTGAAGACGATCAAGCCGGCGCTGGACGCCCATGCGGACAGCCGCAAGCAGGTGGTGCTGAACTGGATCACCCCGCACCAGAAGTGGGGCATCCACTCCACCTACACCGACAACCTGATCATGCTGACGCTGTCGCGCGGCGGCCCGATTGTCTGGGTCAGCGAAATCGACGCCAAGAAGATCGGCATTGTCGATAACGACTGGATCGAAGCCTACAACGTCAACGGCGCACTGGTGGCGCGGGCGGTGGTGTCGCAGCGGATTCCCGAAGGCGCGATCTTCATGTACCACGCCCAGGAAAAGCTGACCAACGTGCCGCTGTCCGAGATCACCCAGAAGCGCGGCGGCATGCACAACTCGGTCACCCGCACCGTCACCAAGCCCACGCACATGATCGGCGGCTACGCGCAGCAGGCCTACGGTTTCAACTACTACGGCACCGTCGGCGCCAACCGCGACGAGTTCATCATCCTGCGCAAGATGAACAAGGTCGAATGGGGCAATGAAGGCGACCTCGCCAGCCGTCAGGGTCAGGAGTAAACACCATGAAAATTCGCGCACAAATCGGCATGGTCCTGAATCTGGACAAGTGCATCGGCTGCCACACCTGTTCCGTCACCTGCAAGAACGTCTGGACGTCGCGGCAGGGCATGGAATACGCGTGGTTCAACAACGTCGAAACCAAGCCCGGCATCGGCTACCCCGATGACTGGGAAAACCAGGAACGCTGGAACGGCGGCTGGGAACGGCTGGCCAACGGCAGCATCCGGCCGAAGCTGGGGGCGAAGTGGCGCATCCTCGCCAACATCTTCGCCAACCCCGACCTGCCCACCATTGACGACTACTACGAGCCGTTCACCTTCGACTACACGCATTTGCAGAATGCGCCCACCTCGAAAGTGACGCCGACGGCCCGCCCGGTCAGCACCATCACCGGCAAGGTCATGGAAAAGATCGAGAAAGGCCCGAACTGGGAAGAAATCCTCGGCGGCGAATTCAGCAAGCGCAGCAAGGACTACAACTTCGAAGCTGTGGAAAAGGATATCTACGGCCAGTTCGAAAACACCTTCATGATGTACCTGCCGCGCCTGTGCGAGCACTGCCTCAACCCCGCCTGCGTCGCCAGCTGCCCCAGCGGCGCCATCTACAAGCGCGAGGAAGACGGCATTGTGCTGATCGACCAGGACAAGTGCCGCGGCTGGCGCATGTGCGTCTCCGCCTGCCCCTACAAGAAGATCTACTTCAACTGGGAATCCGGCAAGTCGGAGAAGTGCGTGTTCTGCTACCCGCGCATCGAGATGGGCGAACCCACCGTCTGCTCGGAAACCTGTGTCGGCCGCATCCGCTACCTCGGCGTGCTGCTGTATGACGCCGACAGGATCGAACAGGCCGCCGCCACCGAGAACGAGGGCGACCTCTACCAGGCGCAGCTGGACATCTTCCTCAACCCCAACGACCCCGCCGTGATCGAAGCCGCCCGCAAGGAAGGCATTCCCGATTCGTGGATGGACGCCGCCCGCCGTTCGCCCGTCTACAAGATGGCGATGGAGTGGAAGATCGCCTTCCCGCTGCACCCGGAATACCGCACGCTGCCGATGGTCTGGTACATCCCGCCGCTGTCGCCGATCCAGAACGCCCACGCCAAGGGCCAGATGGGCAGCAACGGCGTCATCCCCGACGTCAACTCGCTGCGCATTCCGCTGCGTTACCTGGCCAACCTGCTGACCGGCGGCAACGAAGCGCCGGTGAAGCTGGCGCTGGAGCGGATGCTGGCGATGCGCGTCTACAAGCGCGAGCAGCAACTGCATGGCGAAGGCAATGTCGCCGTCCTCAAGCAGACCGGCATCAACGCTGCGATGGTCGAGGAGATGTACCGCTACATGGCCATCGCCAACTACGAAGACCGCTACGTCATCCCCAGCGCCCACCGCGAATACGCCGGTCGCGCCTTTGACGTGCGTTCCGGTTGCGGTTTCACCTTCGGCAACGGCTGCACCAACGGCGACAACGACGCCGACCTGTTCGGCAAGCAGCGCAAGCCCAACCTGTGGGGAGGCACTCATGAGTAATCCGCTGACTTTCCGGGCGCTCAGCCACCTGCTGATGTATCCCGATGACGCGATGCGCAAGGAACTGCCCGCCGTGATCGATGTGCTGCGCGAAGAGCGCAGCCTGTCGGAAGGCACCCGCCGCGCCCTGATGGGCTTTGCCCAGGACATCCACGCCGGTGACGGCTGGGATGTGCAGGAAACCTACGTCAACCTGTTCGACCGCACCCGTTCGTTGTCGCTGCACCTGTTCGAACACGTGCACGGCGAATCCCGCGACCGCGGCCCGGCCATGGTCGACCTGATCAACGTCTACGCCAGGCACGGCCTGGAGCTGAGCGACGGCCACGAGCTGCCGGACTACCTGCCGCTGTTCCTGGAATTCCTGTCGGTGCTGCCGCTGGACGAAGCGCTGGAACTGCTGAAGGAACCGCTGCACGTGATCCAGGCGCTGGGCGCGCGCTTGCGCAACCACGACTCCGCCTACGGGCTGGTGTTCTCCGCGCTGGAAGAACTGGCGGGCGTACGTCCGCTGATCGCCAGCGAACCGGCCCGGGAAGAAGACATCGACGCCGCCTGGCAGGACGCCGAAGTCCGCTTCCTGGACAACACCGCCCCCTGCAGCAGCGCCGCCGGCCGGCCCTGACACGAGGATATGATTATGGATTCCATGGCAACCTGGCTGAACACCCTGGTGTTCGGCATTTATCCCTACATCGCCTTCGCGGTGTTCATCATCGGCTGCGTCATCCGCTTTGACCGCGACCAGTACACCTGGAAGGCCAGTTCCTCCCAGTTGCTGGACCGCAGCAGCTTGCGGCTGGGCAGCAATCTTTTCCACGTCGGCGTGCTGCTGATCATTGTCGGCCACCTGGTCGGCCTGCTGACCCCGCACGCGCTGTACGTGCAGGTCATCAGCGTCGAGAACAAGCAGTTGCTGGCGATGGTCGCGGGCGGCATCTTCGGCACGCTGTGCTTCCTTGGCCTGTTCCTGCTGATCACCCGCCGCCTGAACAGCCCGCGCCTGCGCGCCCACACCCGCTTCAGCGACTGGCTGGTGCTGTGGATGCTGTTCATCCAGGTCACGCTCGGCCTCAGCACCATCTTCGTTTCCGCCCAGCACATGGACGGCAGCAGCATGATGAAGCTGGCGGAATGGGCGCAGCACATCGTCACCTTCCGGGGCGGCGCGGCTGACTTCATCCTGGACGAAAGCATCATCTTCAAGGTGCACATCTGGCTGGGCCTCAGCCTGTTCGTGGTGGCCCCGTTCACCCGCCTGGTGCACGTCATCAGCGCGCCGGTGTGGTACCTGCTGCGTCCGGGGTATCAGATTGTGCGCAGTCGGGATGCCCGTTGAAATCCGTGTCCGATCACTGCGTAGGGGCGCACTGCGTGCGCCCTCGCGGACGGACATGCCCTGATTCAGAACCCTGTTCGGCTACCAGGGCGCACGCAGTGCGCCCCTACGAGGGTATGTAGCAGGGGTGAACATTGATTGCGGAGAAAACCATGACCCCCATCACCGTCAACCATAAAGAAATCCCTGAAGCCATCATCGGCCAGGAAATGCAGTACCATCCCGCCGCCAGCCGTCAGGAAGCCTGGCAACGCGCCGCCGAGGCGCTGGTGCTGCGCGAATTGCTGTTGCAGGAGGCCCATCGCGAGGCCGTCGCCCAGGTGGATAACGACGAAGCCGAGCTGATCGACCTGCTGCTGGCGCGCGTGCTGCGCGTGGAAGAACCGCAAACCGAAGCCTGCGAGGCCTTCTACGCTGCCCAGCGCCACCGCTTTGTCGGGCCGGACAACGCACCGCTGACCTTTGAGCAGGTGGATGCGCTGATCCGCGCCGAACTGCAGGCCCGCGCGCTGCGCCAGGCCCTGACCGACTACCTGAAAGGGCTGGTGGCCAAGGCCGACATTCGCGGTATCCGTCTGGGGCAGGCGGTGCTGCCGGTGTTCAGCCTCAACTGATCCCCACACGTTTACGGAGGTTCCCATGGATTACCTGAATTCGCCGGTCGGACAGATTGCCGCGCAATTACCGGGCGCCACCGGAGTCTTCCAGAAATACGGCATCGACTTCTGCTGCGGCGGCAAGAACTCGCTGCAGCAGCTGGTGCAGAAGCAACAGCTGGACGGCGCCATGATCGTGCGCGACCTGATCGCGCTGGAGAAGGACCCGCTGGCGGAAAAGGACTGGAACACCATCGACCTGCTGACGCTGGTGGATCACATCTACCGGGATTTCCACGAGCGCCACCGCGAGCAACTGCCGGAACTGATCCGCCTGGCCCAGCGCGTGGAGTCCGTGCATGGCGACCGCGCCGATTGCCCGGACGGCCTGTCGGCGATGCTCAAGGAAATGCGCGACGAACTGGAATTGCACATGCAGAAGGAAGAGTGCGTGCTGTTCCCGCTGATCCGCAGCGGTCGCGGCCCCGACCCGGAAAGGGTCATGGGCGCGATGGAGTGCGAGCACGAGGAACAGGGCCGCCGCCTGGACCGCCTGCGCGCCGCCATCCACAACGGCGCGCCGCCCGCCGACGCCTGCAATACCTGGCGCGCGCTCTACCGTGGCACCAAGGCCTTCATCGATGATGTGATGGAGCATATCCATCTGGAAAACAACGTGCTCTTTCCCAGGGTGCGAGCGGGGTAAGAACATGATCCGGCGTAATCCGCGCGGCGACATCCCGATAGTGCATGAAAGCGCTTTCGTCGATCCGACCGCCATCCTGATCGGTCAGGTGATTGTCCACGAGAACGTCTTCATCGGCCCCTACGCCGTGATCCGCGCCGATGAGGTCACCGATAACGGCCAGATGGAACCGATCGTCATCGGCGCGCATTCCAATATCCAGGACGGGGTGGTGATCCATTCCAAGGCGGGCGGGCTGGTGGTGATCGGCGAGCATACGTCCATCGCGCACCGCTCCATCATTCACGGGCCGTGCTGGATCGGTAATCACGTCTTCATCGGCTTCAATTCGGTGGTGTACAACGCGACGGTGCAGGATTATGCGGTGGTGCGGCATAACTGTGTCATCGACAGCCGTGAAATTCCGCCGGGGGTGTATGTGCCGTCGTGCTGGAAGGTGAATCATGAAACCGATACCAGTCAGTTGCAGCCGGTGTCGAACCACGCGCAGGATTTTTCAGAAAGCGTGGCGCGGGTGAATCTGGATCTGGTGCACGGGTATCGGGCCATCAGGAATGAGTTTTGAGAGGGGCTGAGAGCATCAGAAGCCTCCCCTCATGGGCGCTAACTTGGAGGTGCGTGGCTAAGCAGCCTTTCCAGGCCATCCCATTTGCTTTTTACGGGTGGGAAGTCTCTCGGGTCTTGGAGTCCCAACTCCACAAGTTGATACGACATTTTCCCAAAATTGCAGCCAGCACATGTAACCACCAGATTTTCTAGATCGTTTGTGCCACCACAGGAGTGTGGAGTTACATGATCGTATTGTGCCCACAACGTTTGGAAAGCAGCGTGCTGGGATGCATTTGTACGCCCCCACTTGACTGTTGCCGGATAAAGCTTAACAAGCATTTTCCGGATCTCTGCGCGAATAACGGGGATGCCGCAGAAGCGGCAATGGAATCCATCTCTTTTGTGCAGGTCGGCTATCTGGGAAGCGGTTGGCATTCGAGCCTCGACTTTGACAGCGGGCTCGATAAGTGGAAGTTTATTGATAATCACGTAGGGGCTTTCTTTGCCCCAAATTGATTCAAGCCAGTCTCTAACTTTCGGGCTATCAGCGAGAGCAAAAAGCTTTGAAGCAATCTCATGCTCACCCTCAAGATGGGCTGATACGGCAGCATCCAAATAACGCGCAGCATCCAGTATCTCGGGTATTGGTTCTCGGAAGCAACGCTTCAAGATACTTACTCCTTTGAACGCAAGAACACCGTTCGCTTGAACCTAATTCACCCCAAAGAGCGTTGCACCCCCAAGAAGCCAACCGGAAGCAGGTTACTCCTTGCCTTTTTCCTGCATCGTCTCCGCCCCCACCAATATCATCCGCACCATCGTGGCGGTCTGCTCGATCACCTGCGAATGACGTTCCTTGGGCGTGTCGATGGCGGACGCACCCATCGCGAACACCAGCCGGGTAATGGCCTTGGCCGCCAGTCGCGGTTCGTACAGCGAACTGCCGTGCAGCGCCGACAGGCGGATCAGGTCGTCGGTCAGCTCTTCCTCGAAGTAATGCAGCTGCCGCTCCACAGCCTCCTTGAAGGCAGGCGAACCCACCGACCCCTCGCGCAACAGCAATGACAGGTAGCCTTCGTCCGCCGTCAGTTGCGCCAGGAAGACTTCCACCGACAGCCGGGTGACGCTGCTTTCGCGGTTGGCGCGGCGGCGCACCTCGCCGATGATCTGCCGCAGCGAACTGCCCGCCAGATCAATCAGCGCGATCGCCAGTTCGTCGGTGTCGCGGAAATGCCGGTAGAAACTGTTGGGGGCGATGCCCGCCTCGCGCGCCACTTCGCGCAGGCTGATGGTCGAGACGCTGCGGTTCGGCCCCACCAGCTTCATCGCCGCCTGGATCAGGTCATCGCGGGAAATCACGGCGCGGCGGCCGGGGCCGGTATAGACTTCGGGCGCGGCATCCGCCGGGGCGGCGGCTGATTCGTCAGAGGGCGGCAGCGGCTGGGACATGTTGGCCTGTCTTCAGATAAAGTAAGAAATATCCCTCTGATTATACACAGCCCGGCCCGGAGCGTCGAAAGCGCGTTTCGCGGCACAGGCAATTAATATACAAGTGTATAGACATATGTATTTCTGTATGTATAATGACCGGCATTCCCCTTGTGTGCCGGATTCGCCATGTCTGCCGAAAGCTCCTCCCGCATCGCCCGCCTGCTCAGTCCGTTGCTGCCGTCCCCGGTACTGGAGTTCTGGGCAGAGCGCCTGAACCCGCTGCTCTCGCTGGAACGGGTGCGGGCGGAAGTGGTGGAGCGCCGTGTCGAAGCGCGCGACACGGTGACGCTGGTGTTGCAGCCGAACCGCCTGTTCCGGAGCTTCCGTCCCGGCCAGCACGTCAATGTCACGGTGGAAGTCAACGGCGCGCGCCTGACCCGCAGCTACAGCCTCAGCGACATTCCCCGCGCCGACGGCCGCCTGGCCATCACCGTGCGTCAGGAAGAGGGCGGGGCGGTCAGCACGCAGCTGTGCCGGAACACCCGCCCTGGCGACATTCTCGAACTGGGCCAGGCTTTCGGCGAGATGACCCTCCCGGACGCACCGGAAGGCGATTACCTGCTGCTGGCGGCGGGCAGCGGCATCACCCCGCTGATGAGCCTGACCCGCGCCCTGCTGGCGGGCGACGCCCCGGTGCGCGTCACGCTGGCCTACTGGGCGCAAACCCGTGCCGAACTGTGTTTCCTCAACGAGTTGCAGGCGCTGGCGCGCAACGACCACCGCTTCCGCCTGCTGACCGTACTCACCCGCGAACCGGCCTTGATGCCCGGTGAGCTGAGCGGCCGTCTCTCCGCCGAATTCCTCGCCGCGCAACTGCCGACGCTGGCCACGCAACAAGTGATGGCCTGCGGCCCCTTCGGCTTTGCCGACAGCGCCCGCCAACTGCTACAAGGCCGGGTGCGCAGCTTCGCCGCGGAAGCCTTCACCCTGCCGCAAACCCCGGATGCCGAAACCGAACGCGCCGTCACCGTCACCCTGACGCGCAGCGCCCGCACCGTCACGCTGTCTTCTGCACAGACGCTGCTGGAAGGGCTGGAAGCGCAGGGTATCCGCCCGGAATCGGGATGCCGCATGGGCATCTGCCACACCTGCAGTTGCAAGCAGCAGACCGGCAGCAGCCGCAACCGCCTCACCGGCGAATGGCAGGACGAAGCGGGCAGCCAGGTACGCCTGTGCGTCAGCCGCCCGCAAACCGACCTGACGCTCGACCTCTGACCCTTTTGATTTGACCCGGACACCGCCATGACCGCCGCCCTGCCATATGCCCTGAATTCCCAGCTCAGCGAAGCCCAGCTCACCGCCCTGGCCGCCGAACTTGACGCCCTGCGCGACCGCGTCCTTGCCGACATCGGCCAGCGCGACGCCGACTACATCCGCAACATCCACAAGGCCGTGCGCTACACCGGCCTCGCCGGGCGCGGCCTGCTGATGGCCGGCATCTTTCCCCCAGCCTGGCTGGCGGGCACCGCGCTGCTGGGCATCTCCAAGATCCTCGACAACATGGAGCTGGGCCACAACGTCATGCACGGCCAGTTCGACTGGATGCGCGACCCCGCCTTCAACGGCAAGACCTTTGAATGGGACATCGTCGGCACCAGCGATAACTGGCGCTACACCCACAACTTCCGCCACCACACCTACACCAACGTACGCGGCATGGACGACGACGTCGGCTACGGCCTGCTGCGCCTGTTCCCCGAACAGCGCTGGAAGTCCATGTACCTGTTCCAGCCGGTCTACGCCGTGCTGTTTGCCCTGCTGTTCCAGTGGGGCGTCGCCATCCAGAACCTGGAACTGGGCCGCGTCGCCAAGGGCAAGAAATCCTGGGCCGAACTCAAGGAACAGTGGATCCCGCTGCAAAAGAAGATCCGCAGCCAGTTGCTCAAGGACTACGTCCTGTTCCCGCTGCTCGCCGGCCCCTTCTTCCTGCCGGTGCTGCTCGGCAACCTCGCCGCCAACGGCATCCGCAACCTGTGGACCTTCACCATCATCTTCTGCGGCCACTTCACCACCGACGCCGAAGTCTTCCCCAAGGAATGCGTCGACAACGAAACGCGCGGCCACTGGTACTGGCGGCAAATCCGCGGCTCATCCAACCTCACCGGCGGCAAACTGTTCCACATCCTGAGCGGCAACCTCAGCCACCAGATCGAACACCACCTCTACCCGGACATTCCCGCCTGCCGCTACGCCGAAATCGCCCCTGAAGTGCAAGCCATCTGCGCCCGCTACGGCATCCGCTACAACAAGGGCTCGCTCCTCACCCAATTCGGCCAAGTCACCAAACGGATCGTCAAATACGCGTTTCCGTGGACCGGCAAGGGCAAGGCGATTACTGCTCAACCCCAAACGGCTTGAAGCGCAGCACCCAAACGCCTCTGCCTTTCGTCCGAAGCCACTGTTTGAGCCACAAGCCGGTTAGCGAAGGGATGGAAGCGGGGTGGCCAAGCAGAGAGTTAACCACGCGCGAGTTTGGCGAAGGACAGGCGGTTTTGCTTACTTTTGCCAAGACAAAAGTGAGGCCCGCGGCAGGCGGATGAAAGTACTAAAGTGGAGGAGCGGGGTGTTCGGACTAGAACCCCCCAGCCCTGCGGGCAGCCCCCCTGTTCCACAGGAGGGCGTAAACGCAGAGGTTGGCTGCAAGCCCCGACTGCGCTAGTCTTCCCCCCAAATCCCCTTAACCGAATTCCCCTCATGACCGACCGCTACGCCGTCATCGGCAACCCCATCGCCCACAGCCGCTCCCCGCTCATCCACCGCGCCTTCGCCGACCAGACCGGCCAGGACCTGAGCTACGAAGCCCTGCTCGGCCCGCTGGACACCTTCACCCCCTTCGTCCGCGATTTCTTCGCCGCCGGCGGCCGCGGCCTCAACGTCACCCTGCCGTTCAAGGAACAGGCCTACGCCCTTTGCGACGTGTTGTCCAAACGCGCCCAACAGGCCGGAGCCGTCAACACCCTGATGCGCGGCAAGGACGACCGCATCTACGGCGACAACACCGACGGCGTCGGCATCGTCCGCGACATGACGCAAAACCACGGCTGGACGCTGGCAGGAAAGCGGGTGCTGATCATCGGCGCGGGCGGCGCGGTGCGCGGGGTGATGGGACCGTTGCTGGCGGCGGGCATTGCCTCGCTGCGTATCGTCAACCGCACGCCCGAGAAGGCTGAAACGCTGGCGGCATTGTTCAAGGGCGAGGGCGATGTCGCGGCAGTCCGCTACGAAGATCTGGAGCCGGGCAGCGTCGACATCCTCATCAACGGCTCCTCCGCCTCGCTCAGCGGCGAGCTGCCGCCGCTGCCCGCCGGTATCCTGGCTGACGGGGCCTGCGCTTATGATATGGCCTACGGCAAGGGCGAACTGCCGTTCATGGCCTGGGCGCGCGGGCAGGGCGCGGCGCGGGTCAGCGACGGGCTGGGCATGCTGGCGGAGCAGGCGGCGGAAAGCTTCTACATCTGGCGGCATGTGCGCCCGGAGACGGCGCCGGTGCTGGCGATGCTGCGGGAGCTGGTGGCGAAGGGCTAAGAGCCGTCACCCGGCGCCCGCCGGACCAGCCAGTCCAGCACCTGCTCGCGCTGCCGGGGCGATTGCGGGTGCGACAGCAGGCCTTCCACCACAAAGGTGCCGGCCGTGGCCGTGACCCGCGCCTCTTCCGCCGTCATCCCCCGCGCCGTCAGTTGCGCCACCACCAGTCCTTCCACCAGGCGGTGAAAGCCGTCGTGCCATTCCCGCAGCGCGGGCGAGTTTTCCAGCCGCGCATGTACCGTCATGACCAACCGGTGCGCCTGTTCGAATTGCGCGATCAGCCAGATCAACTGTTGCTTCATGGGCAACGCCTGCAGCCCGGCATGGGCGGCCACCCCATCCAGCACCAGCCCGTTCAGCACGGCAATCAGCAGCGCATCCTTATCCGCGAAATACCAGTAGAGCGTGTTGGCCGCCACCCCGGCTTCCCGCGCCACCCGCGCCATCGACGCCGCCTCGTAGCCTTCCTGCAGAAACAGCCGCCGGGCCACGGCCACGATCTCGTCCTGCTTGGACTGACGGTCGATATCGCGCTTGTTGCGGGCCATGAAGAAATTCCGGAAAAGGGATGGATGGTTCTTGAATTGTATTCAAGATATGCTAGTCTTTCAATCTTGAATGGCAATCAAGATATACGGAATCCCGCCCATGCTGACTTCGTTCACCCCGGAAAGCCTGCGCCGCATGACCACCGCCGAGCTGCTGGCGGTTTTCCAGACCCTGCCCGCGCCGTCCCTGGCCGAGATGCACGGGGAATACGCCGCCGAACTGCTGCGGCAGCCGTCCTGGCCGGACGAGATCGGCGGCCGTCTCGCCGTCAACAATCCGCTGCTGCCCGGCCGCTGGCTGTGCAAGGCCTTCCGCCCGGTCAATGAAAGCGAAGGGCGCGGCTACAACAGCTTCCGCCATGCCGGTCGGGTCGTGCAGCGCTTCCCCATGCAGACGCTGATCGCCCCGTCGCGCTATGACGGCCGCCCGGCCTACACGCTGGTCTACCGCGCCTTTCATTCGCTGTGCGGCGACATCCACATGGTGGATGAAGTGCGGCGCGCCGGGGAGGGCGTTTATCTGGGTATCGGCACCTGGGGGTTTAGCGACCGCCAGCGCCAAAAGCCGCTGCCGTTCTTGCTGACCGGCCCCGCTGCGCCGTATCGTGGCGACATCGGCCGCTCGCGATCCTTTTCCCTGGCGCAGGAAGTGCCCGGTCTGCGCTGAATCCCCGTTGTCCCATCCGTCCCAGGAGTTGACCATGTCCAACCGCACCGCCCTCATCACCGGCGCTTCCGCCGGCATCGGCGCCACTTTTGCCCGCCACCTGGCCGCCGAAGGCTACGACCTGCTGCTGGTGGCCCGCCGCGCCGAGCGCCTCAGCGCGCTGGCCGCCGAGTTGTCCGCCGCGCACGGCATCCGCTGCGAGGTTTTCGCCGCCGACCTGACCGACCCCGCCGCGCCGCAGGCCATCATCGAGCATGCCGAGGAACAGCTGGGCATGACCATCGATTTCCTGGTCAACAACGCCGGGCTGTCGGGCAAGAGCAAGTTCGTCGATGCGCCGTGGCAGGAACTGGCCGGGGAAATCCAGCTGATGATCACCGCCGTCACCGAGCTGGCGCGCCGCGTCGCGCCGGGCATGAAGGCGCGGGGCTGGGGCCGCATCATCAACCTGTCGTCGCTGGCCGCCTTTTCCCCGCCCGGCGAGAGCCTGCTTTACACCGCCATCAAGAGCTATGTGCTGAACGTGTCCGAGTCGCTGGACATGGAGCTGAAGCCGCACGGCGTGCACGTTACCGCGCTGTGCCCCGGCTTCACCTGGAGCGAGTTCCACGATGTCATGGGCACCCGCGACACCACCAACAAATTCCCCGATTTCCTGTGGCAGCAGCCGGAAGACGTGGTGAAGGAAGGCTATGAGGCGGTGATGAAGGGCAAGCCGGTCTGCGTGCCGGGCATGGTCAACAAGGCCATTGCCGCCAGCATGCGTCCGGTGCCGGAATCGCTGCGCTACGTGCTCGGCAAGACCTTCAATCCCTTCAAGTAAGGTGTGGCAAACGGCCACGGATTGGCCGACTCTCCCATTTGCATTCCGCCCGGCGTCGGCAACACTGTTTAAAGACAGGCCGACCCCGCCGACGGGTGATCCGGCCGTTGCCGTCCCTCACCCGCCCGGAGCCGGATCATGGCCTGCTGCGTCGCCCTTGGCCTGTTCATCACCCTCCTGCGCTGGCTGTGGCTGCGCCTGACCTTTCGTAAGGCGCAGCCGCCGGTGCTGTTCGCCCCCGTCGCCCGTCGCAGCGAGCCGGGGCAGATGCCATTGCCGCTGCCGGTTCCCGCGCCGGTCGCGCCGCCGCTGCCGCTTTACCGCACCCCGGACGGCGGCCTGCTGATCGGCCTCGGCGTCTATCTCGCGGCCGTGTTCCTGCTGGTGCAGGCGGGCTTCATCGTCAGCATCGCCGATAGCGGTGACTGGCTGCTGCGCACGCTGGTCTATGGCGCGGCGGCGCTGTGGCTGCTGCGGCCCCGTCCCGCCGACACCGGGAACGGGATTGCCCATCCCGTGGCCGCCACCCTCTATTTCACCGGTCTGGTCTGGGTGGTGCTGGGCGTCGCCGACATGCACCTCTTCGACCTGTTCGTGATGCAGGGCCAGGACGTTGTGCTCGCCGGTCGCCCGCATCCGCATCACGACCACCAGCACCTGCGCCTCGCCCTCGACCCGCAACTGCTGTTCCACGGCGGCGGCCTGCTGGCGCTGGCCGCCGGACTGCTCACCGTCTGGGCTGTCCAGCCCGAACCCGCCCTGCAACCCCTGCCCCTGGAAGACCAAGCCGATGACAAACGCCTCCCTGCCGCCCGTGGTTGAAGCCTCCGATGATGACCTCGGCATCATGCGTTACCTGCTGGACCTGTCGCTGCAGCCGCTGGACCAGTGGGAGGGCTATGACCACATCGAGCAGCTGGGCGGCTCGGCGCTGCGCTACCAGCTGAACAGCCTCAGCTATGCGCTGGCGCTGTCGCAGCTGACGCGCACCCCGGCCTTCACCGGCTATCTGGCGGAAGCGCAGCGCAACGTCATCCTGAAGATGTGCGACCGCAAGGTGTGGCGCTACTGGGCCTATGAAAACCTGGTCGGCTACGGCCGCTGGAACCCGGACCCGATCGCGCTCAACAATGTCATGTATTCGGCCTATTTCGGGGTGATGGTCGGCCTCTATGAAACGCTGAACGACGACCGCCGTTTCAGCGAACCCGGCGCGCTGACGCTGTGCTGGAATGACCGGCAGCGTTACGAATACGATTTCGGGCGGCTGGCCGGGGCCATCGAATTCAACATGCGCGTGCGCCCGGACAGCCCGCAGTACCCCTGCGAACCGCACCTGATCTACCCGATGTGCAACACCTTCGCCTTCAACTCGCTGATCATGCACGACCGCCTGCATGGCACCGCCATGACCGGCGACCTGGTGCAGCGGGTGCGCGAGGTCTATGACCGTGACGGCTGGCTGCGCACCGACGGCCGTTTTGTGGCGGGCCGGGTGGAGAACACGAAGATTCCCATCCTGCCGACCTCGATCGCCTACGACGCGGTGATGGCCTTCTGGCTGAGCCCGGCCATGCCCGAGCTGGCGCGCGACACCTGGCATGTGGTGCGCGACTGCCACATCCACTTCGATCACAAGCATCCGCAGTTGAAGGGGCAGTTGTGGGACCGCATCGACTTCGGCAACTACAACCTGGCGCGCGGTGACACCTTCACCCGCGCCATGCTCACCCACACCGCCCGCGAGATGGGCGATGAGGACGTGGCGCTGGCCTTCCAGCGCTCGCTGGAGGAACTGAAGGAAGTGACCTGGAAGGGCGGCGCGCGCCGTTTCCACGGCATCTCGGTGATGGGCAACGGCATCTACGCCATGGCGCGCTTCGGCCGGGCGCAGGGCATGAGCGACCTGGTCAACGGCAACATTCCCGAGGCGTGGCGGCAGGGTCCGCTGCTGACCGAAGCGGCATATCCGGCGGTGCTGGTGGCGCGGGCGGTCAGCGACGGCTCCGGGCTGGAGCTGGTGCTGCGCGCCGGGGAAGGGCCGCAGCGGACGACTCTGGCGCTGGGCCGCCTGCAGCCTGGGCGGACGTACCGGGTGGAAGGGGCGTGCGTGGAACGGCTGGTGGCGGGGCCGGACGGCAAGGCCTTGCTGGCGGTCGACTTGCAGGACCGGAGCGTGGTCAGGGTGACGGCCGAGTAGCTCTGGTGACAGGCAGGGCGTGAATTCCGGTCCTTGCACTGTGCGCCGGGAAAGACGTTTAATCCGGTGAACTGAATTCCGGAGAGCGTCATGAAAGCGGTCGTGTGCAAGGACAAGGTGCTGTCGGTGGCGGAGCGGCCCGAGCCGGTGCCCGCCAAGGGCCAGTTGCTGGTGAAAGTGATCCGTTGCGGCATCTGCGGCAGCGACCTGCATGTGCGCCAGCACTGCGACCACTGGGGCAAGCTGATGGTGCGCAGCGGCTATACCGCGCTGCAAAGCTCGTCGCAGGAAGTCGTGTTCGGCCATGAATTCAGCGCCGAGGTGCTGGACACCGGCCCGCGCACCCGCACCTCGCTGAAACCCGGCACGCCGATCGTGGCGGTGCCGATGCTGCGGCGCGGCAAGGAAATCGACCTGGTCGGGCTGTCGGCGTACACCCCCGGCGCCTATGCCGAACGCACGCTGGTGGAAGCTTCGCTGGCGATGGCCATTCCCAACGGCCTGTCGCCGGTGGACGCCGCGCTGACCGAGCCGCTGGCGGTGGCCTGGCACGCCGTGCTGCGCGGGGAAGTGAAAAGCAGCGATGTCGCCATTGTCATCGGCTGCGGCCCGGTCGGGCTGGCCATCATCTGCCTGCTGAAGGCGCGCGGTGTGCGCGAGATTGTCGCCAGCGACTTTTCACCGGTGCGCCGCGCCATGGCCGAGCGTTGCGGCGCTACGCGCATCATCGACCCCTCCCAGGAATCCCCGTTCACCAGCCGCCGCAAGTCCGGCTTCATCCACGACGCGCAGGACCTGTTCGAACTGGCGGTCGGCACCAAGGAGAAACTGGACCTGCTGCCGGTGCCGTGGTGGCCGTTGTGGGCGGCAGGCGAGCGCATCGTCGGCCGCAAGCATCCGGTGGTGTTCGAGTGCGTGGGTGCGCCGGGCATCCTGCAGTCGATCATCGACGGCGCGCCGATGTTCACCCGCGTGGTGGTGGTCGGCGTCTGCATGCAGCCGGACACCATCGAACCGGCGGTCGGCATCAACAAGGAACTGGATATCCGGTTCGCGCTGGGCTACACGCCGCTGGAATTCCGGCAGGCGCTGCACATGCTGGCCGAAGGCGAGGTGGACGCCTCGCCGCTGGTGACCGCCACCGTCGGGCTGGGCGGGGTGGATGCCGCGTTCACGGCGCTGGGGCAGGCGGGCGGGCACGCCAAGATACTGATTGATCCGGCGTCGGCGGTGAGTGAAGTGGCTTGAGTTGTAGGGCCGGGCGCTTGAAAGTCCGGCCAGTTAATGCTTCCACCACCAATCCAGCCATTTTTTTTCTGAAACGGTGGTTTCATATTGAGCACCGTTGTAATGCAGCGTTTGTGTATAGGCTGTTTTCTTCGAGGGCGAAACGCGAGTCGAGATAATCAGGTCGTGATAACCGTTTGCCTGTTTCTTCCCGATGCGGATAGACCGGTGGGCTTCCTTCTCTCCAACAATTTCGCATGAGGAGTCCAGCTTGGTTAGCCGAAATGACAGGGGAAAATCGGCTAATACCTTGTGCAGTTTGGCACCATCGGAAGTGAAAAGATCCAGGTAATCGTTCTCCCTGCCCTCCGCGCAATGCGAGCTGTTTACCCCTATATGCTTGAGGATGCCGAAGGCGCGCAACTGATTGCTCAAGCGGTAGGGCGCGGTATCAATCCATAAGCTGTTCTCATGGATACCAATGGCGGCATCTTCCTCAATCACTTGGCTGAAATGGGAGGTGATGGCCTTGGAGTGCAAGTTGACCAACAGGATTTCATAACGTTTTTGATCTTGAACAGGATTGCCTTTTTTATCTGGTTCATCTCTGAAATAGGTGGCAATCATTAAATCCGGTATATCCGGATATGCCTTACAGGCGGAGGAAATTACATTGCCCGTGTCGGGACGAATATTAATATTCAGGGTATCTTCGATAATGCCGGATATTTCAGTATTACAAGTCTGATCGACTTCTAGACCGTATGCCTTGATGCAGAAATTAGCGAATAGAATGATGGGAATGGTCAGCAAGTTTTTCATGGTTCACGTCCTGTTCGATCCAGCAGGGTCATGGAGTGAAGGCTCTACGGTCATTGGGCTCATTCCGGTCGAAATGATAATCAACAGGAGGCTTATGTAGGAATTGGCATAGTCGCGTCAGCCGTTCGTCCACCCCGGCGGGCGGGCGAATCCTGATGTCCCGCCGCGACACGTGCATGTCAGATGCCCTGCAAGATATACGTTATAGAATAAGTATATCCAGCGTTTGCTTAGACAGCCTGGGCGATGGCCTCCGGGTTTCTCACGGATTCACCGGATGTGTCTGGTGACAGCCCGCACAGGTATTGAACCCCGCCTCGCTGGCGGCGTTCAGTCCGGCGGCATCGCGAGCCTTGGCTGCCTTGGCCGCAGCAGTGGCGTTCTCCATCAACAATCCCGCCTGTCGCCGCCATACCGCATCGGCGGCGGGCGTCAGCTTCTTTAGTGTCTTGCCCGCGCTGACCAGCGTCAGGGCATGCTTTTCAACAGCCAGCCAAGCCTCATCATCGGCGGGAGCCGCCCGCGCTACCGCGAACACCGCTTCCGAGGCCGGGCCGACGGTGTTGGCCATCAGGGGTTTCACTTTCGGGGAGACCGCCGGACCGGCAACCACCGCCGGTGACAGGATAAGGGCGAGCAGGGCGCAGCAAAGACGGGTGACGTGAGTCATGAATCGCATCCGGCAATCAGGGAAGTCAGTTCTTATTATACGGCCGCCGCCGTCTTCTCCGCCGCCCCTTGTTCCACCTTCCAGTGGCTCGCCCCGACAAAAATCAGCCGCAACTGCTTCACCGCGCGCATGCTCAGCTCGTATTGCAGCCGCACCTGGTCCGAGGTCAGCGCCAGGATCTCGCCGCACCAGTTGATGGCGGTGTTGATCACCAGGTCGGCGATCATTTCCAGGTCGTCGCTGGGCAGGTTCTGCATCTCCGGGAACATACGGAAATCGTTGGCCAGGTCGGTGACAAAATGCCGCACCTCGCGCTGGATCGCCTCGCGCACCTTGGTCGAGCCGCCCATGCGCTCGCGCACCAGGAATTCAAAGCTTTGCGCCTCCTGCCGCACATAGAGCAGGAACATCATCACCGAGCTTTGCAGGGCGATATGCCCCGCGCCCTTCGCCTTCACCCGTTCGTCGCGCAGCATCTTGCGCAAGCTCAGTGACACATCATCCACCAGCGCCAGCCCCAGTTCGTCCATGTCGCGGAAATGGCGATAGAAGGCGGTCGGCACCACCCCGGCCTCGCGGGTCACTTCGCGCAGGCTGATGCTGACAAAGCCGCGGCCTTCCTTCATCAGCTTGAGGGTGGCTTCCAGCAACGACTGCCGGGTTTGCTGCTTGCGTTCGTCACGAGCGGTCATGGTCGTCAAATGAGCTAACAATTGTTCACCATATCCTAGCAAAAAAGTCGGTTTTTGGGGAGGCGGGAAGGGTGAACGGAGCGGTCAGCCGACAGGTGGTCACTGGTGTACACGTGGCTTCTCGCCGGAATGATTCATGATAATTTTAAAAATCAAATAATAAACAACAAGTTGCTATTCGCGCGTGCAACACGCGTAAGTGAAGGCGACGAATGGCGGAAAAATTTAGTGAACACGTGTTGACTCAAATCAAGAAACCGCTATTATGAGTGTACAGACGTTCACCAAGGCACACAGGAGCCTGACCATGACCACTTTCAACCCCATCGCCAAGAAGCTCGCCGGTAAATTCGTTCGTGAAGACTGGCTGGATTTCGTGTTCTCGCATGTCGACCCGATGCTGGCCGTCAACCGCGTGCTGGCGGAAGTGGTCTCGATCTCGCAGGAAACCCCGGACATCAAGCGCTTCGTGTTCCGCCCGAACGCCAACTGGAAAGGCTTTGTCGCCGGCCAGTTCATGCCGGTGCGCGTCCAGATCGACGGCATCTTCCACGAGCGCTGCTACAGCCTGGTGAGCGAGCCGACCGACGGCCTGCTGGAAATCGGCGTCAAGCGCCAGCCCAACGGCAAGGTGTCGAACTGGCTGCATGACCACCTGCAAGTCGGCGACGTGATCGAGCTGGGTGACGCTTCCGGTGAGTTCGTCCTGCCGCAAACCCTGCCCGCCAAGCTGTTGCTGATTGCCGGCGGCAGCGGCGTCACCCCCATCTACAGCATCCTGGTCGAAGCCCTGAAGCAGAAGCCGGCGCTGGACATCGCGGTGGTCTACTACGCCAACAGCGAAAAGGATCTGGCCTTCGCCAAGGAAATGGTGGAACTGGCGGTGCAGCATCCCGGCCTGAAACTGAACTACGCGCTGTTCAGCGCCGGTGAAGGCGGCAAGTTCAGCGAAGCGCAATTGACCAACGTCTGCGCCGATTATGCCGAGCGCTCCGCCTTCATCTGCGGCCCGCAAGGCCTGATGAAAGCCGCCGCCGACCTGTGGGCCGCCAAGGGCATCAGCGCCCAGCTGAAGCAGGAATTGTTCGGCCCGGTGGGCCTGGACAGCGACGCGGTCGGCAACGCCATGCCGATCACGCTGCGCCGCAGCCAGCAGGCCATGCTGCACACCAAGGCCACGCTGCTGGAAAGCGCCGAAGCCGGTGGCGCCCGTCCCGCCTACGGTTGCCGCATGGGTGTCTGCAAGCAGTGCAGCTGCACCAAGGTTTCCGGCGTGGTGCGCGACAAGGTGACCGGCGCCATCGACAGCAGCCCCAACACCCAGGTCCGCATCTGCGTCACCGAGCCGCTGAGCGCCGTGGTGCTCGATATCTGAATTGAATAACCCTCCCCGCACCGGCGGGGAGGGACTTGAAACCTAATTGAACACCGAGGAAGACACCATGGGCACCATCAGCAAAAGCCGTGAACTGAGCTACGACGAAATCCAGGCCTTTGGCGCGGAACTCGACGCGCTGCGCAAGGAAACGATTGCGAAGCTGGGCAAGGAAGACGCCGACTACATCTACAAGATCCGCAACTTTGTGCGCTACAGCGAAATCGGCAGCCGCGCCGCGCTGATGACCCTGGGCTGGTTGCCCCCGGTCTGGCTGGCCGCCACCGCCACCCTTGGCGTCTCCAAGATTGTCGAGAACATGGAGCTGGGCCACAACGTGATGCACGGCCAGTATGACTGGATGAACGAACCCAGCCTGCGCGGCAGCACCTACGAGTGGGACACCGTCTGCACCGCTGACAACTGGCGTCACACCCACAACTACATGCACCACACCTACACCAATGTCGACGGCGTCGACCACGACATCGGCTACGGCGTGCTGCGCATTTTCCCGGAACAGAAGTGGGAGCCGCGCTTCCTGCTGAACCCGATCATGGCCGGTTTCCTGGCGGTGACCTTCGAATGGACGCTGGCGCTGCAATCGCTGGAACTGGAGAAGGTGCAGGCCGGTGAGAAGACCTGGGCGGACGTCCGCAAGCAGTTGCCGCCGATCTTCGCCAAGATGCGCAAGCAGTTCGCCAAGGACTACGTGTTCTTCCCGCTGATCGCCGGTCCGATGTTCCTGCCGGTCATCGCCGGTAACTTCACCGCCAACATCATCCGCAACCTGTGGGCGTTCGGCATCATCTTCTGCGGCCACTTCACCGAAGATGCCGAGATGTTCCCCAAGGAAGTGCTGGAGAACGAAACCCGCGGCCACTGGTACCTGCGCCAGCTGCGCGGTTCCAGCAACCTGAGCGGCGGCCCGATCATGCACATCATGAGCGGCAACCTCAGCCACCAGATCGAGCACCACATGTTCCCGGACATCCCCGGCATGCGTTACGCCGAAATGTCGGTGAAGGTGCGCGAGATTTGCGAGAAGTACGGCCAGCATTACAACACCGGCTCCTTCGCCAAGCAGTTCTCCACCGTTGTCGGCCGCATCTTCAAGGGCGCGCTGCCGAACTTTGGTCGGAAAGTCGAAGCTTCCGCCGAAACAGCGGTTGCGCGCCTGGCCGACGTCGTGCCAGTGTCAAAGCCGGCACGCCGCAAAACGCGCGAGGCGGTTGCGGCCTGATCTCACGGCCCCCGTTACCGGGGGCTTTCGGCTTTGGAACCGGAGAAACCATCATGAACAAAACCTTGACCCGCCTGGAAGCCCTGAAGGATCTGGTGCAGGACGCCATCGATCAGGGAGCGACCACCGTCGAGCAGATCCACAAGCGCATTGTCGACCTGCCGCTGTCGGTGCTGGAAAAGAACGGCTTGCTGGATGTGGACAGCGACAAGCGCGACGAGATGTGGAACAAGAGCATCGGCCACGTTTACGAGGCCATCCGCCGCGTCAACCAGGAAATCGGCGATCTGGCCAGCCAGGCCTTCGAGGCCGTGGATGACCAGCTGATCATCCAGCAGAACATCCGCGAGGCCGCGGAGCTGGAAGAGCTGGAGCGCGCCGGTCGTGCGAAGGTGATTGAATCGTCGACCGCCGTCGAACCGCAGGTGCGGGTGGCGGATGCCGCGCCGGTGGAACAGAAGCCGGTTGCCTGATTTACCGTATTCCGGAGCCGGCTTCCCCCTCTACCGCCGGTCCCGGATTTTCAGCCACCCTGTCCGGCAGACGGCAGGGTGGCTTTTTTATTCCTCGATCAACCCCACCCGCATGGCGTAACGCACCAGACTGGCGACTTCACGGATGCCCAGCCGCTGCATCAGCTGGCTGCGGTGCGCCTCAATCGTCTTCACCGACAGGCTCAACTCGTCCGCCATCGCCTTGCTGGAGTAGCCCAGTGCAATCAGCTTCAGTATCTGCACCTGACGTCCGGTCAGGTTGTTGACCACGGTTTCCTTCTCGTTGCGTTTTTGCAGCAGGGTCATGATCTGTTTCGAGACGGACGGGCTGAGATAGATCTCGTCGCGCATGATGGTGTCGATGGCGTTGAACAACTCGGTGGGGGCGGCGTCCTTCACCACATAGCCCTGGATGCCAAGCTTCAGCGCCTCGCTTATGTACTCGGCGATATGGCACATCGTCAGCAGCAGTATCTTCGGCGCGCAGGGCCGCCGCACGATCTCGGCGGCAACTTCCAGGCCGTTCTTCTCCGGCATCATGATGTCCAGCAGCACCAGATCGGGCCGAAGGCTGTCAATCAGCAGCAGGGCGTCGCGGCCATTGCTGGCCTCGGCAATGACCTGATAACCCTCATGGCTTTCCAACAGGGCTTTTAATCCCTTGCGCACCAGTTGGTGGTCGTCGACGAGCAGGATGTTGACCATGAAATTGTCTCAGGCTAGGGGCCAGATGGCCGTAATGGTCGTGCCCTCGCCGGGGGCGGAGGCGATATTGAGTTTGCCGCCGGACAGGTAAGCGCGTTCCCGCATGCTGATGGTGCCCAGCCCGGCGTCGTGTTCGCGGGATTCCTGCGGGCAAAAGCCGCGACCGTTGTCGCGCACGGTCAACGTCATCAGGCCGTCGTTGTGCTCCAGCGTCACTTCCAGCCGCGAGGCCTTGGCGTGGCGCAGGCAGTTGGTGACGGCTTCCTGGGCGATGCGCAGACAGGCGTGCTTGATCTCCGGGGTGAGTGCGGGCAGTGCTTCGTCGATGCGGACGCGCATGTCCAGCGCCGAATGATTGGCGATCTGCTGCAACCAGGCGCGCAACGCCCGTTTCAGACCGAATTCCTGCAAATGGCGGGGATGCAGACTGCCGGAAAAATTGCGCACGAAATCGATGCATTCATCCAGCAGCACCATCCAGTATTGCATGGCTTCGCCCAGGCCCTGCGTCAGGTCGCGGTTGCCCAGCCGGTTGTGGATGGCCAGCTTCAGTCCGATCAGGGTCTGGCCCAGCACGTCGTGCAGCTCCCGCGCCAGCGAGGCGTGGTGATTGTCGAGATAGGTCAGCAGGTGCCGCGCCAGCCGTCGGTAGCGGATTTCGGTTTCCTGGAAGCTGGGCATGTCGGTGCGCAGCCGTTCCATTTCCTCGGCGACGGAGAACACCGCCCGCGTGCCGTCCGGCAGGGTGCAGGGGCATTGCATCACCATATAGTGCCCGGTGGCGCAGAAGCGGTCGCTGCAGATGTATTCGAAGATGACGCCCTGGTCCATGGCCAGCGCGTAGCGGTCCGCCTCCAGGGTCTTTTGCGCGTCCTCCGGGCACAGGACGTCGCTGACAGGCTTGCCGACCACGCAGCTTCCGGCGGGAGCGAACTGGCGGGTGAAGCGTTGGTTGGCCCAGACAAAGCATCCTTCGGCATCACGCAGCGAGACCGGCACCGGCAGGCTTTCCAGCCAGTCCTGCCAATCGGAGTCCGCCACCACCGGACGTAACCGCAGCAGGTGATGACGAACGCCGCCCCCGAGATCGACGGCATGGACCCGGATGTCGCAAGGCTGTCCGGCGACCGGGCAAAGCACGCCGGTATCGAGCAGGGCGATGGCGGCCGGAGTCGCGGGCAGTCCCAGCCGGTCAATGTGGTCGCCCGCCGCGACCGGAGCGGCCGCAAAGGCCCGGCCGGGGCTGGCGAACAGCACACGGCCGTCACCGTCACAGACGAGAATGCCGTCGTCGCCGGTGGCGGCCAGGGTGGTGAACAGCGGGGACAGCAAAGGTTCGCAGGTCATGAAATATACAGAGGAGGGTATGTAGAAGGATTAAAGCCATTTTCAGGGCCGTGGGCAATAACCATGTCAGTGATATGGGTATAAATTCGCATTTATGCCGGTGCGTGAAGGTTCAGACCAGGATCCGCAAGGCCTGGTTCAGCATCTCGCCCGCGCGTTGCCGGGTCCGGCGCAGGCGGTCGGCTCCCGCCGTTCCGGCCGAGGCGACCAGCAGGATGTAATCGCCCGCCAGCAAGCTGACATTCCACAAGGTGTTGTCCGCGCCCCAGATCAGCATTTCCGTGGGGCCTTGCGCCGCCAGCTGCCCCAGGCTGGCGGCGGTATTCACCATCAGCCCCGAAGCGCAGGCGGCAGATTCGTCGGCGTCGAATTTCCCCGAGGAAGCCAGCACCAGCCCGTCCGGTGTCGACAGCACCGCGCCATGGAATCCGGGGCATTCGCCGCATTGTTCCAGCGCCTTGCGGATGTAGAGCATGGTGGTGCGTGACATGGCCATGATCAGGGTGCTCCATCCGCCGCAGCCGAGGCGGTGCAGGCCTCGCAGCCCAGTCGGCCGATGCGTTTGTGGTAACGCACCATCGTGTTGGCGGCAATTTCGTCGCCGCAATAGTCACAGACCGTCGCCTCTTCCAGCAGGCAGGTTTCGTACTGCTCGGTGTCCACCAGCAGGTCGCCAACCCGTTTCAGCCACGGCTTGTACTTGACGATGTCGGGCCGGAACTGTTCTTCGTAACGCGACCAGCGGGCGATCAGGTCATCAGGGATGCCGTGTTCACGCATGGCTTGCAGCATCAGGTTCTGGCGGTGGTCGAACAGGACGTCGGTAATCACCATCCAGTTGTGCGAGTTGCGCGGCTGTTCGCCCAGGAACACCGGCTGGTCCTGGATGCTTTCCTTGAGGAAGGCGAACTGCTTGCCGATGATCCGGTCGATGGTGACGCGCTCGAAGAAGGGCCGCAGTTCCGGGTCGGCGTAGACCTTGGTGTAGAAGGTGGTCAGCACCGCCCGCACCATGCTGTCGCCGCCCAGTTCATCCCACAGGCCCGGTTCGGGCGGCAGCGGCGTGACCGGTTCCGCCGGTTCCACCGGCAACGGGCCGCGCAGACAGAATTCCAGCCCTTCGCGCGGCGTTGCCCGCAGCCATTCGGGCAGGCGGGTGCTGTCTTCCAGTTCGACCGTGACCAGCGTCTCGTCCTCCGGCGCGCTGATGAAGAGGGCGGTGCACTCGCCGTCCAGACGTTCGCTCATCAGCTTGGCCAGTTGTCCGGGTCGGTAGGTCAGCCGGGTGAAGGGATCGAAGACCAATTGCCAGCGGTTGTCGCCGGAGTAGTTCATGGCTTCCAGACGGCAGCGGGTGACGCTGTCTTCCGCCGACAGCGGCGCCAGCAGCATCGGTCCGGTGGGGCGGCACTGGCAGGCCAGCAGGCAACCGCGCGCCTGCTGGTGTTCCGGCAGCTTGCGCCGGGCGGCTTCCGGCACGTCGCCGTCAATGCAGCGCACCATGCAGCGGTGGCAAATGCCGCTTTTGCAGGAAAAGGGAATCGGCGCGCCGGCGCGCAGCAGGGCGTCGAGGGCGGTTTCGTGGTCGCGGCAGACCACGGCGTGTCCCTGGTAATGGAGCACGCGGGAATTCTTGTCAGAGCACACTGCCGATCTCACCCAGTTTGTTGGCGGCGTTACGGGTCTCCATGATCAGGCGTCCCAGGTTGGCCTTCGGGCGGGCCGCGACCGCCAGTACCGCCACCAGTCCGGCGTGGGTCAGCAGCACCGGACCCTTGGTGCCGTCCAGGATCACCTGCCGCAGTTGTCCGCGCTCCACTTCCTGCGCCGCCTTCGAGGCCAGCGCCAGCAGCGAGGCGCACATCGCGCCGAAACGGTCGGCGTCGGCGCTATCCGCCAGTTGCGAGGCGACGATCAGGCCGTCGCGCGAGACGACCGCTGACGCTTCAATATGCTCCTCGTCGGCATGCATCTGCCGCAGGATGGAACGGGCTTTCCGGGCGAACTCCGCCTTGTTGTCATGATTCATGGTTGCGTGCCTCGTGTGCTTCGTCCTGAAGCCCGGCGGCGGGCGGCCGCCGGGGATTACGCCGGTTTACCGGTCAGAGCGCCTGTTCTACGCTGGGCATGCCGGCGCGGGCCTTGGTCAGCACCATGCCCAGGTTGGCGCCCTTGCGGCAGACAAAGCACAGCACTTGCTGCTGTTTCTTGCCGCGGATGAAGACGTGGATCAGGTTGTCGCTGTTGACGATGATTTCCTGGAAGTAGTGATGCTCGGTGGATTCCGGCAGGCCGCGCGCCTTTTTGAAGATGTTTTCGATGGCGACGACGTTGGGGCCCTGAAAGAGGTCGGTGGTCGCGGCCGCGAGGAAGTCGAACACTTCCGACGGGTGCGAATCCACGGTCTTGATGCTGAGCACCATGCCGGAACTGAGATCGACAAAACCGGCGGCGACACAGTCGGGAACGCTGGTCATGGCGCGTTGCAGGGCGTCATCAAGCTTGCTCATAAGAAACTCCAGGTATTGTGGTTATGGGGGTGGTCAGAGGCGCTTCTCCCGGCCTCGTTCGGGGTGTTGCAAGCAGCGCGGCGGCCTCGGGGCCGCTGGCCAGCAGGTCGGCGAAGGCGCTGAGGAAATCGACTTGCGCCTGTGACTGGATCATTCCCGACTCCAGCCGCCGCACGTATTCAATGGCGTGCAGCGCGCTGTATTCCCCGTGGCCGCTCCACAGCCAGTAGGCGGCCAGCAGCGTGCCGGTGCGGCCCAGTCCGGCGCGGCAGTGCAGGGCAACGGCGTCGCCCTCGCCGATCCAGCCGTCGATGTCGCGGCAGATGGCGATCGCCTGGGTCAGGGAAGGCGCGTGCATGTCGGGAATCGGCTCGCTGGCGCAGGCGATGCCGAAGCGCCCGGCCTGGATCGGGTCAAAGGGGACTTCGGTCAGCGACACCAACCGGGTGATGCCGACATTGCGCAGCGCGTCCAGGTCGTCGTCGGTGTCATGGACAATGCCCGGCCAGGGCGTGCCCGCCAGCCGCCCCGGAATCAGCCAGACAAACCCGCGCGGCCCCATGAAGCGGCTTTTCGCGGTGGGAACGGGCGAGCGGTCGGGGATTACGGGCGGCCGGGCCGGGGCGTTGTCGTAGGACAGGCTTTCCTCAGGTTCAGGGCTATCCATGGCGTCCTCCGCACACGATCCGCTGACCAGAAATTGCTGCCCGGCCTGGCTGCATGGGGCGCGGAAAAAAGAAGTGGCGTCACCGGTTTCCTGTACCTGGCCGCTGGCCATCAGCACCAGATGTTCGGCCAGCGCGCGCGCCTGCCCCAGATGGTGCGACACCAGCAGCACCGGCCGTTGCGTGGCGGCGGCGCGGATCAGGCGGCCGACGCGCGCGGCGTCGCCGTCGTTCATGGTCGCCGTCGGCTCGTCCAGCATCAGCAGGGCGGGGCGGCCCAGGATTTCGCGCAGGATCGACACCAGCCGCTGTTCGGGGAAGTCCAGCTTCACCACCGGCCAGTCAAGCCGTTCGATGATCCAGTCCTGATCCAGCTCGCGGCATAGGGCGGTGACGCGGCCCAGCTGTTCCGGCCGGGTCAGCCGCGAGCGGTCGGCCAGGCCGGAGATCAGGTTTTCCAGCACCGACGACACCATCAGCGCCGCCTTCTGCATTACCAGCGCCGGTTTGTCGGCCGGGCCGTGACCGCGATACTCCGCGCGGCCCCAGGTGCGCAGCGCCGGGTTGTTGTCGTTGAAACCCGCCAAGGTGCGCACCAGCGACGACTTGCCGGTGCCGGACGGGCCGAGGATCACCGTCAGGCCGCGCGCGGGCACCGCCAGATCCATCGCCCGCAACACGACGCGGTCGTTGTAGGCCAGGCCGAAACCCTCCAGCGTCAGGATGGCGTCCATCAGGCGCGCACCGGCTGCGCCAGCCGCTCGTGCATTTCCAGCATCGCCGCCAGCGCCACCATCAGCGCGCTGGCGTCATGGCGGCGGCGGGCGTCAACCCGGAACAGCGGAATCTTGCCCGCCGCGAACGGCACGGGGTTCCGGCGCAGATAGTCCTGATAGACCGCCAGCGAGGTGTCCGGCCGCTCGTCGGTGTGGGTGACGCCGATTACCAACGGCAACGTCTTGCCCATCAGCAGCCCTTTCAGGCGGCCGGTATAGAAGGCCAGGTCCTGCAAGGGGTCGGGATTGGCGTGGTTGAGCATGATCACCAGTCCCCTGGCGTGCTCGATCAGGATTTCCCACATGAAGTCGAAGCGTCCCTGGCCGGGCGCACCGTACAGGCGCAGCTTGTCGCCGCCGCCCAGGTGCATCACGCCCACATCCATCGATACAGTGGTCTTTTCCTTCAGCAGCGCCGTTTCATCGGTGGCGGCGACATCGGTATCCAGCACGTCGATATCGGACAGCGAGCGGATCGCTTCGGTCTTGCCCGCGCCAACCGGGCCCATGAACAGGATGCTCCATTCCATGATCAGGCGGCTCCCTTCAGGCGGTTCCAGATTTTTGACAGGAATGAGGACGGCTTGCCCGACGGCGTCTGCTCGTGCAGCGGAATGACATTGGCGGCTTCGGCGGCGTCCTGCTGCCGGTGCAGGACCTCGACGCCGTCAACCGGCGGGCAGGCGGCGATGGCCTGCAGCACCTGGTCGACGATGACGGGGTCAATGTCCAGAAAGCGGCTGACGGTGGCGGGCGAACAGCGGCGGACGGCCAGCAGGGCGCAGATGCGCGCGGCATGATGCAGTTGATCGTCCGGCAGCTGCGGCAGGTCCGGCCATGCCAGCAGGCTCAGCAGCGGCGCAGGGTCCGGCATCGCCGCGTCGGCGGGCCGGGGCGCGGGTGTCGCAGCTTCGGTTGCGGTGACAGCCGTTGCCGGGTGGGTCAGGTTGTCGAAACAGGCGGCCTCGATCGCTTGCAGCAATTGCAGGAATTCACTGCCGCGAATCGGTTTCGACAGGCTGAAAGGGCGGTCGGTCAGGCGGTGGGGGTGGGTGCTGAAGGCGACGACAACCTCCGCGCCGGAGGCAGGCAGCGGATCCGGATGGATGCCGTCGTCCAGGTCAAAAATGGTGACGTCATACGGGCCGACTTCGCTGAATGACCACTGGTGCTTCAGGTTGGCAGTCGAACCCTGATTCAGAACCCGGATCATGGAACGAAAGATGAGGTGCTGACGCGTCTCGCTGGACACGCAACCAATGACGCGAACCGTCTTTGTCATGAAACTGATCCTCGTTTCCCAACCGCGCACCAGGGCGCTTTTTATAATTTTCGTTGGGAAAACAATATCGTCTCGCGGTCTGTCCGAGTATTCGTGGATTCCCTTGTTCGCCCGGCAGGGAAACCCTAGGCTGAGTAGGGTCTTTCCGGATTGACATTTGACAAAAACCTGATCAAGCGTCAGTCCGGGTTTTCATCGGCGGACGACCGCCAGGATTCCGGGCAGTCACCGGCGGCCAGCGCCAGCAGGAAGAGGCGGGTGTCGTGGCTGAAGCTTTTCAGCAGACGGTGCAGGGTGGACATGAGGCGGTGACTCCATTGTTGTTATTGGAATTTGCCGGTGCGGGAGGCCGTCCGTCCGATCATAGACAGCCCGTTGCGGGCCAGCTATTAGGGTTTCCCCTAGAAAGGACGGGCGGCCTGTCGTCGCGAAAACCCGCCATTTCTTATCTTTCGCCGCCAGTGCTGTTAAAATACCCGCCTCTTTCCGCAGCACCGAGTCCGGCCTTCCATGCGTAAACCCCACGTCCTCATCATCCTTGACGGCTTCGGCCATCGTGAAGCCTCCGATTCCAATGCCATCAAGGCCGCCCGCACGCCGCACTGGAACCGCATTCTTGCCGAGAACCCGCACGGGCTGATCTCCGGCTCCGGGGAAGACGTGGGCCTGCCCGACGGGCAGATGGGCAATTCGGAAGTGGGGCACATGAACCTGGGCGCGGGCCGCATCGTCTATCAGGATTTCACCCGCATCACCAAGGCCGTCCGCGACGGCGACTTCTTCCGGAATCCGGTGATCACCGCCGCCGTCGACCAGGCGGTGGCGGCGGGCAAGGCGGTGCACGTGCTGGGCCTGCTGTCCGAAGGCGGCGTCCATTCCCATGAAGACCACCTGCACGCCATGGTGAAACTGGCGGTTGATCGCGGCGCGCAGCACGTCTATGTGCACGCCTTCCTTGACGGTCGCGACACGCCGCCCAAGAGCGCGCTGCCCTCGCTGCAGAAAATGGAAGCCGCCGTGCGCGCCACCGGCAAGGGCCGGGTCGCCTCGATCATCGGCCGCTATTTCGCCATGGACCGCGACAACCGCTGGGATCGCGTCGAACAGGCCTACCGCCTGCTGACCGAAGGCGTGGCCGTGCGCACCGCGCCCACGGCGATGGCCGGTCTGGACGCCGCCTATGCCGTCGGCGAAACCGATGAATTCGTCAAGGCCACCGTCATTGCCGCCGAGGGCGAGTCGCCCGCCGTGCTCGCCGACGGTGACGCCGTGGTGTTCATGAATTTCCGCGCCGACCGCGCCCGCGAAATCACCCGCGCCTTTGTCGACGAGGAATTCAGCGGCTTCACCCGCGCCGTGCGCCCGCAGCTGGCCGACTGGGTGATGCTGACGCAATATGCCGCCAGCATCCGGGCACCGGTCGCGTACGCGCCGGAAAGCCTGCACAACACGCTGGGCGAATACCTGGCGGCGCTGGGCAAGACGCAGCTGCGCATCGCCGAAACCGAAAAGTACGCGCACGTCACCTTCTTCTTCAGCGGCGGCCGCGAAGACCTTTATCCCGGCGAACAGCGCATCCTGGTGCCGTCGCCGCAGGTGGCCACCTACGACCTGCAGCCGGAAATGAGCGCCTTCGAAGTCACCGACAAGCTGGTGGCCGCCATCCGGTCCGGGGAGTTCGATGTACTGGTCTGCAACTACGCCAACGGCGACATGGTCGGTCATACCGGCGTCTTCGAAGCGGCGGTGAAGGCGGTGGAAGCGCTCGATGTCTGCCTGGGCCGCCTGTACGAGGCCGTGAAGGAGACCGGCGGCGAGATGCTGATCACCGCCGACCACGGCAACGTCGAGCAGATGGTGGACTATGAAAACCATCAGCCGCATACCGCGCATACCTGCGAATTCGTGCCGTTCGTGTACGTCGGCACGCGCCCGGCGACCATTCGCGGCGGCGGCGTGCTCTCCGATGTCGCCCCGACGCTGCTGACGCTGATGGGCGTGCCGGTGCCGCCGGAAATGACCGGCAAGGTGCTGGTGCAAACCGCCTGAGCGGCGATCAATAACAATAACCCTACATGCGCTTGCACCGGTGATTCCAACAGCCGGGGCAAGCCTGCTACTCTCTCCCTCACGTTTTGCCAACCATCGCATTTTCACCATGCCCATGAAGAAACTGAGCGCCCTGGCGCTGGCCCTGCTGGCTTTCAATAGCGCCGCCATGGCCGGGGATGAAACCGCCGCCGCGCCCGTCCCGACGCCGGCCGCCGCCACGGCGGCGGAGGCTGCCCCGAGCCTGCCGCTGGATGATCTCCGCACCTTTGTCGATGTGTTTGAACGCATCCGCGCCAGCTATGTGGAGCCGGTGGACGACCGCACGATGTTCGAGAATGCCATTCGCGGCATGCTGACCGCGCTGGACCCGCATTCCGCCTATCTCAATGAAAACGACTATGACGACCTGAAGGCCGCCACCACCGGCGAATTCGGCGGCATCGGCGTCGAGATCGGCATGGATGACGGCATGCTGCGGGTGATTTCGCCGATTGACGACACGCCCGCCGCCAAGGCCGGGGTGCAAGCCGGGGACTACATCCTGAAGCTGGAAGGCAAACTGGTGAAAGGTCTCAGCCTGAACCAGGCGGTGGACCTGATGCGCGGCCCGATCGGCCAGCCGCTGCACATGACCCTGCAGCGCAAGGGCCGCGACCCGTGGGATGTCAGCATCGTCCGCAACCGCATTGAAGTCACCAGCGTCAAGGTGCGCGAACTGGAACCCGGCTTCGCCGCCATCCGCATCAGCCAGTTCCAGACCCGGACCGGCCGCGACCTGGTGAAGGAGCTGATCAAGCTCAAGAACAACACGGCCTCTCCGCTGAAAGGCCTGGTGCTGGACCTGCGCAACAACCCCGGCGGCGTCCTGCCCGCCGCCATTGACGTTGCCGACGCCTTTCTCGACAAGGCGCTGGTGGTCTATACCAAAGGCCGGACGGAAGAGTCGATCCAGCGCTACGAGGCGCAGGATGGCCAGGTCATTCCCGGCATCCCGCTGGTGGTGCTGGTCAACGGCGGCTCGGCCTCGGCGTCCGAGATTGTGGCCGGCGCCCTGCAAGACCAGCATCGCGCCCTGATCGCCGGAACGACCACCTTCGGCAAGGGTTCGGTGCAGACGGTATTGCCGATCAGCGACAAGAAAGGCATCAAGCTGACCACGGCCCGCTACTACACCCCCAGCGGCCGCTCCATCCAGGCGGAAGGCATCCGTCCGGACGTGGTGCTGGAACCGGCCAAGCACACACTGATTCCGTCCAACGACAATTTCAAGGAAGCGGATCTGGTCGGTCATCTGGCCAATCCCAATGGCGCGGCGGTTGATAAGCCGTCCCCGGCGGCGACGCCAACGTCGGAAGCCGCTGCTCCGGCGGCGGAACCGGCGGCGGCCAAGCCGGTTTCCGGCAAGAAATCCCGCAAGGCGAAGCCTGGTCCGGCATCGGCCCCAACCCCGGCTCCCGCGCCTGCCGCCGCCCCGGCGGTTGACAGTGAGGAGGTTGTGGATGGCGTCGGCGATGCCAAGCCGACCGACAAGGCCACGCCGAAGCCATTGGCGGAAAGTGATTTCGTGATGTACGGCGCGCTGAACCTGCTGAAAGGGGCGCTGTTCTGGCAACCTTCGGCCGCTGCCACAGTCCCTGCCGCTGCGGTTCCGGCTTCGGCTCCCGTGAATGCGAAGCCCTGACGACAGGCCGCCCAAGGCGGTCAGCATCCGGCAAGCCACGCCCGCCGATCGCGAAGCGCTGATCGACACGCTGGTGCGCGCCTTCGCTGACGACCCGATGTACACCTGGCTGACCCATCGCGGCCGGCATTTCGACCGGCGCTACCGCCAGCTGTTCGGCGCGTATCTGGATCACCTGGCCTTTCCGCACGGGCAGGTCTGGACGACAGAAGACCTGAAGGCCACCGCGCTGTGGGCGCCGCCGGGGTGTTGGGAACTGGGGTTATGGCAGCAACTGCGCTTCGCCCCGGACTGGGTGCAGGTGCTGGGATTGAAGAATCTCTGGTCGCGCTGGCGGGCGGTGGATCACATCCAGTCGCGGCATCCGCACACGCCGCACTGGTACCTGATGGTGATCGGGGCCGATCCGGACGTGCAGGGGCAGGGCAGGGCGTCGGCGCTGATGAAGCCGGTGCTGGAAGTAGCCGACCAGATGCAGGTCGGCGCATTCCTGGAGACGCCGAAGGCAAGCAACATTCCGATTTACGAGCGCTTCGGCTTCCGGGTGACGGAGGAAATCCGCATCAAGAACGGGCCGACGCTGTGGCTGATGTGGCGCGACCCGCAAGCTCTGTAGAAACTCAGATTTCCCGCATCACGATGCCTTTCCCGGCCAGATACGCCTTGGCCTGCGGCACAGTGTATTCTCCGAAGTGGAAGATGCTGGCGGCCAGCACCGCGTCGGCGTGACCCTTGAGGATGCCGTCGGCCAGATGGTCGAGGTTGCCGACGCCGCCGGACGCGATCACCGGCACGTTCACCGCATCGCTCACCGCGCGCACCACGCCCAGGTCGTAACCGGCCTTGGTGCCGTCGGCGTCCATGCTGGTCAGCAAAATCTCGCCCGCGCCGTATTCCGCCATCTTCGCCGCCCAGGCCACCGCATCAATGCCGGTGTCCTTGCGGCCGCCGTGGGTAAAGATATCCCAGCGGCCTTCCGCCACCTTCTTGGCGTCAATCGCCACGACGATGCACTGCGAGCCGAATTTGTCCGCCGCCGCCCGCACGAAATCGGGGTCGTAGACCGCCGCCGAATTGATGCTGACCTTGTCCGCGCCCGCGTTGAGCAGGTTGCGGATGTCCTCCAGCTTGCGGATGCCGCCACCGACGGTCAGCGGCACGAACACTTCCGAGGCCATGCGCTCCACCGTCTTCAGCGTGGTGTCGCGGCCCTCGTGGCTGGCGGTGATGTCCAGGAAGGTGATCTCGTCCGCGCCCTGCGCGTCATAGCGCTTGGCGATTTCCACCGGGTCGCCGGCGTCGCGGATATCGAGGAATTTCACGCCCTTGACGACACGGCCTTTGTCCACGTCCAGGCAGGGGATGATGCGTTTGGCGAGGGTCATGGCTTACTCCGCGTCCGCCAGCGCCTGCGCTTCCGCCAGGTTGATGGTGCCTTCATAGATCGCCCGGCCGGTAATGGCGCCGATGATGCCGTCCGCCGCCACCGTCTTCAGGCGCTTTACGTCGTCGATGTTGGTGACGCCGCCGGAAGCGATGACCGGCAGGCCGCAGGCGCGGGCGAGGGCGGCGGTGGCTTCCACATTCACACCCTGCATCATGCCGTCGCGGGCGATGTCGGTGTAGACGATGGCGCTGACCCCGGCGGCGGCGAACTGCTTCGCCAGGTCTTCGGCCTTCACCTGCGACACTTCCGCCCAGCCGTCGGTAGCCACCCAGCCGTCCTTCGCGTCGATGCCGACGATGATGCGGCCGTGGAAGGCCTTGCAGGCGTCAATCACGAACTGTGGATCCTTCACCGCCTTGGTGCCGATGATGGCCCAGGTCACTCCGGCGCTGACATAGGCTTCAATGGTGTCCAGCGAACGGATGCCGCCGCCGATCTGGATCGGCAGGCTGGGGTGCTTCTTGGCGATGGCCTTCACCACCTCGCCGTGGATGGGCGTGCCGGCGAACGCGCCGTTCAGGTCCACCAGATGCAGGCGGCGCGCGCCCTGGGCCACCCAGTGGCTGCCCATGCTGACGGGGTCGTCGGAGAAGACGGTGTCGTCCTCCATGCGGCCCTGTTTCAGGCGGACGCACTTGCCGTCCTTGAGGTCAATGGCGGGGATGATCAGCATGGTTGTCTCGCAATAATTCAGGTAATCAGGCCTTCCAGCCCACAAAATTCTTCAGCAGCTGCAGGCCCCACTTCTGGCTTTTTTCCGGGTGGAACTGCACGGCGAAGAGGTTGTCGCGGCTGATGGCGGTGGTGAAGTCGAGGCCGTAATGGCTGCGCCCGGCGACCAGGCTGTCGTCTTCCACCGCCACGTAATAGCTGTGCACGAAGTAGAAGCGGCTGTCCTGCGGGATGTCGGCCCACAGCGGGTGCTCGATGGTCTGGTTGACGTTGTTCCAGCCCATGTGCGGCACCTTCAGGCGCTCGCCGTTTTCCACCAGGTCGTTGCCAAAGAACTTCACCTGACCGGCAAACATGCCCAGGCAGTCGACGCCGCCGTTCTCCTCGGAGCGGTCGAGCAGCGCCTGCATGCCGACGCAAATGGCCAGTACCGGCTTTTGCAGTGCGGCTTCGCGCACTTCCGCATCCACGCCCACCGCCTTCATGCCCGCCATGCAGTCGCGCATGGCGCCGACGCCGGGGAAGACCACGCGGTCGGCGGCGCGCACCTTGGCCGGGTCATGGGTGATGATCACTTCCGAGGCGCCGACATGCTCCAGCGCCTTCGCCACCGAGTGCAGGTTGCCCATGCCATAGTCAAGAACAGCAACACGGGTCATTTACAGGCTTCCCTTGGTGGACGGGGTCTGGCCGGCCATGCGCGCATCGACCTCGACCGCCATGCGCAGGGCGCGGGCGAAGGCCTTGAACACGCTTTCCACCTGGTGGTGGGTGTTGCGGCCGCGCAGGTTGTCGATGTGCAGCGTGACGTTGGCGTGGTTGACGAAGCCCTGGAAGAATTCGTAGAACAGGTCGACATCGAAACCGCCGACGCTGGCGCGGGTGAACGGCACGTGGAATTCCAGCCCCGGACGGCCGGAGATGTCGACCACGACGCGGGACAGCGCCTCATCCAGCGGCGTGTAGGCATGGCCGTAGCGGCGGATGCCCTTCTTGTCGCCGATGGCCTGCGCGAAGGCCTGGCCGAGGGTGATGCCGCAATCCTCGGCGCTGTGGTGGTCGTCGATCTCGGTGTCGCCGGTGCAGGTGATGCTGATGTCGATCAGGCCGTGGCGCACGATTTGGTCCAGCATGTGGTCCAGAAAGGGCATGCCGGTTTTCAGGTGGCCGATGCCGGTGCCGTCGAGGTTGACGGTGGCGGTGATCTGGGTTTCCTTGGTGTTGCGGACGACTTCAGCGCGGCGCGCAGTCATGGCGGGTCGGTCTCTGGCCGGGGAAAGAGCGTAATTATAGCGGATATTGGGCAACGGGGGCATTACGCTTGGCAGGTTGCCGATACCCCTGCTATCGTCAGGGGATTCGCTGTGTCTTTCGTCCCGTCCTTATTCCGGAGTTTTCCGCCATGCCTGTTTCCGTCACCGCCGAGAAGTCCCTTACGCCCGAGCTGAGCGCCGGGTTGTCGAAGCTGTATGCCTCCAGCCCAGAGTTTGGCAGCGGCCAGGAAGCCGTGGACGAGGCGGAGCGGGTGCTGGCGGCGGGCGGAACGGTCTATGTCGGCTGGTTCAACGGCAAGGCGGTCAGCAGCATCATGGCCTGGGGGCCAGACGATGCTCGCACCCTGCGCTGGATTGTGGTGCATGCCGCCAATCGCGGCCGGGGCATCGCCGACCGGCTGGTGGCCGAGGCCAGCCGTCTGGAGCGGGAGCAGGGCCGCAGCCATTTCGAGCCGGGCTGCACGGCCATTGCGCGGCTGCTGAAGATTGACGCGGCGCGGCTGGCGAAAGCCTAGTCCTTACTTGCAGTATTCGCGCACGCGGCGCTGGGCGCTTTCCAGCTGGTCGCGGGCGTATTCATCCACATTCTTGAGCGGTTCGCGGGCGCCGGTCTGCTGGTTGTAGGTGACGGGCTGTTCCCGTCTCCAGTAGGCGACGTCATCGCGGGCGCTGAGGCAGGCGCTGGCGTTGCGGCTGTTGTCCTGGGGTGGACGGTAATTACCGGGGTTGGTAACCGGGGCGACCTGGCCGCCGGTTTTGGGGGCGACGGGTTTGGCCATCACCTGCGCCTTGGCGTTGACGGGTTCGTGATCCGAGAAATGCACTTTGCCGTCGGCGTCGGTCCATTTGTAGAGTCCGGCGTGGGCGGTGAGGGTGAAGAGGCCCAGCAGCAGGATGCCGAGGGTGGAGCGGGCGCTGTTCATGCCGGTAATCTCTCGTGTTTTGCAGGGAATTGTAGCCTGCGGCAAGGGATGTGTTCGAGTCCTGAAAGTGCTTGACACTCAAAAGGCTTTTGGCTTTAATACGCGCCTGCCGTGGCCCGGTAGCTCAGTTGGTAGAGCAGCGGATTGAAAATCCGCGTGTCGACAGTTCGATTCTGTCCCAGGCCACCATCTCATTCAAAAGACCCCTGCATGTGAAAACGTGCGGGGGTTTTTGTTTTTGGTGCTTTTGCTTAGGCGGCTCTGACGGACTCTCTCTGATGCAAGAAGCCATTGTTAGGTTGGAACGCCTTGGAAGCGGTGCTCCCGATGCCATTGCACAAACTCCGGTGATGGCAGGAACCGTTCCGGTAGCTCAATGGGCTGGTCTTGCAGCCCCCAAAATGCCGTTTGCAGGAATAGGTTCCCAGTGCTCAGGAGGCTCTCCGATAGCAAAACGCGGTAATTGCTGTCCAGTGTTAGCAGACCTTGGTCAAAAGCCCGATCATGAAGTGTGGACAGGCAAAGGCCATTGCGCGGGTTCAATCGGTTCGCCTTGTCCTGACTCCAAGGCACAATATGGCTGGCGACCAGCAAGACATTGTCGCTGACGCCTGTCATGCAGCATCGCCCGCGATAGCTGCTTAATACCGCTTTACGGAAAAATTGCTGTTTGATTCTTTGCTGAATAATAACTGCGCGTGTCTCACCACTAAAGTCGGCATCGATTTCATCGGCAACAACGAGATTTGGCATTGCTTTGGTGGTGTTCAGAAGTTGACGCTGTTGCTCGCACTCAACGGCCAACTGCTCCCAATTAGCATTGAATTCGTCCCAGACTTCTTGATCCAGTTTGGACGAATTTTTCATGCCTACCCGACCGGAGCCTGTGATCGAAGGATCAAGACTAGCCAAATTGACCAGTTTATATGCCAAGGCAGAAGGCGTTCGGCCGATCAGGCCAGCCAGTTCGATGATTTCAGGATTACGGCTGTGCAGTTTTCCAAAAGGGAGTTGGCAGTATAGATGAAATGCCAATTTCACTTGGTCCCGGGTCCAAAGTTTGGAATTTGAGCTAGTCATCTCTCGCCTCGGCCATGCTCGCTGAAAATTCTCACAGTTATGTTACCTATCAATCCATGCTCTTGAGATTCGTTTTTCTTCCACTACCGTCTTTGTCCGATGTGCACGTGGGCTGACTATTTAGGTTGAGATTATGCCGCCTGTCTCGCTACATCGGCCAAAACTTGCTTGATACGGCGGGCGCGCCCAGCCGGTGTGAGGCAATGCTCTTTGTGAGTCCAGCGAAACTGGAGAAATGCACCGTTGTGAGGCTTCCTTGTGACGATAAAACCCAAACTGTTTACGAAGTGAAGGTTGCTGACAACATAGAGTTCATCGCCATCACCTTGAATCAGTGTCCACAAATAGTTATTGCCAGCTTCTTTGGCGGCTTTCCAGTCTTCGCCATACTTCCCCAAGATATGGTTGTCGCGATGGCCCAGCCCGGCTGGAGTATAGGGAATGAAAATGTCAAAGATGTCGCAGTGAATTGTGGTATTCATAACCGGATTCGGGATAGAAGGGGCGGGAAATAGCAGTGCAGTGAGCATAGCCCTCATCAGGCTATCTTACCGCGCCTGATTACCTCGTCTATGATTTATTTAGGATTTTTGGCTCTGGCGAAAATGCAAAAATTGCTGACTTGGTGGGCGACGGTTAATCGTCATTTCTTTTATGTCGCACTGATAACTACTGCCGTGAATTGGGGACTGAGAGGCACTCAGGTGATTCAGGAAAACCAATGATCACATCCAGAATTCTTTCCGCCATCACCGAAGTCCCTCCTGCCGGCTGGAATTTTCTGACCAACAACCCATTCCTCTCCCACCCCTTCCTCCTCACCCTCGAAACCTCCCACAGCATCGGCCCCGGCACCGGCTGGGAACCCCGCTACCTGCTGCTGGAAGACGAAGGCCGCCTGCTCGCCGCCATGCCCCTTTGGATCAAGACCCACAGCTGGGGCGAATACGTCTTCGACCAGGAATGGGCCCGGGCCTACGCCCGCCACGGCCTGTCCTACTACCCCAAGCTGGTCGCCGCCGTCCCCTTCACCCCGGCAACCGGCCCGCGCGTCCTCATCCACCCCGACGCCGATCCCGCCGAAATCCATCCGGCCCTGATCCAGACGCTGCACCATTACCGGCACGAAACCGGGGCCAGCGGCTGGCACCTGCTGTTTCCCGACGAAACCACCGTGACGCACTGGCAGGGCAGCGGCGCGCATCACCGCTTGGGCTGCCAGTTCCACTGGCGCAACCGCGACTACACCCGCTTCGACGACTTCCTGGACTGCATGACCGCCAAGCGCCGCAAGGAAATCCGCCGCGAGCGCCGTCGCGTCGCCGAGCAGGGTGTCAGCCTGCAACGCCTCAGCGGCGCTGACCTGCGCCCCGAGCACGCCGACCTCTTCATCCCCTTCTACCAGGACACTTACCGCCGCCGCAGCGGTCACGACGGCTACCTGACGCCCGCGTTCTTCCACCAGCTGTTCCGCCGCATGCCGGAGCGCTTGCTGCTGGTGCTGGCCTGGCAGGACGGCGAGGCCATTGGCGGTGCGCTCAGTCTGATCGGTGACGACACCCTCTATGGCCGTTACTGGGGTGCGCTGCGCGACGTGGAATGCCTGCATTTCGAAGCCTGCCTATATCAGGGCATCGAATTCTGCATCGAGCGCGGGCTGCAACACTTCGACCCCGGCGCGCAGGGCGAGCACAAGATTCCGCGCGGTTTCGAGCCGGTGCTGACGCATTCCCTCCACTATCTGGCGCATCCGGGTTTTCACGAGGCGGTGGGGGAATTCGTGGCGGAAGAGGCGGAGATGGTGCGGCGCTATGCGCAAGAGGCGCGGGGATTGTTGCCGTTCAGGGAGGGGTGATTTTCTCTTCCGCCCGCGCCAACACTTCCCGCGCATGCTCATGCCCGATCTTCACCAGCGCGTCAAAGAAATTCCAGCCCAGCAATTCAAAGCGCCGCAGGTCGGGACTGAACAGCACATCGGCCTCGGCGCGCGCCAGTTCGCTGCGCTGCGAGCTGGCCAGCAGCGAGCTTTGCACGATGCTCGACAGCAGCGTCGGCACCCGATACAGCCGCTGCCGCCCGTTCAGGAAGCGGTCCATCAGGAAATCCACCGGGCCGGGAATGTCGTCGAATTCCGGCTTGCTGCCGGGCAGCCACGAAAAGTCCACGGCCAGGATTTTCTTCACCGCCATGTCCGCCATCACGTCCACCGGCAGCGAGTTCATGAACGCGCCGTCCACATGCAGGCCGTCGCCCAGTCGCACCACCGGAAAAATGCCGGGCAGGGCGGCCGAGGCGCGCACCGCCTTCCACAGCGACCCGCGCCGGTGCACCACCTCGCCGTTGGTGGCCATGTCGCTGCTGATGCAATAGAAGTTGATCCACAGGTCTTCAATGTGCAGGTGGTCGGGAAACACCGACTGCAACAAGGTGTTCAGCCGCTTGCCCTGGAAGACCGACAGGATCGGCAGCGGACTCAGGTCATTCAGGTGGGTGGGGTTCTGGCGGAAGGAGTGGCGCACCTTGTCGGCCAGCCGTTCCACCGGATGGTCCAGCGCCACGCCCGCCGCCATGATCGCGCCGATGCTGGTGCCGCCGACGCGGTCAACGGGGATGCCCGCTTCCTCCAGCGCGCGGATGATGCCCACCGCCGCCAGCCCGCGCGCGCCGCCGCTGCCCAGCACCAGCCCCACGGCGTTGCCGGTCAGCAGCCGCGCCAGCCGCGCCATGTGGCGCGGGGTGCTGCGCCGCACATGGATCACTTCGCGCACCCACGGCCGGGCGTCCAGCCAGCGGGCGGTGCCCACCGGCATCAGCGTTTCGGGGTCGTGCCACAGCATCAGCTGCGTGTCGGCCTGCAGGCGGTGGCCGCCGTCGTTGCCGTTCATCAGCGCCTTCTCAAAATCGGGCGGCATGGCGCTGTCGGCGGCGTCGGCCAGCAACAGCACGCGGTCGGCCTGGCGCAGGCAGCGCTGCGTCCAGGCGTCGTCGCAAGGATTGGCCAGATACACCACGTAGTCGTTGCGGCTCTCCAGCTTGTCCAGCCAGGCGCTCAGGTGGCGGTAGCGGTCGGGGTTTTCCTTGCCGACAAAGGCGACGCCGGGCGAGCCCAGTTCCTGGTCCACAATGGCGGGGTCCAGCAGCACGGTCTTGCCGCAGGCGGCCATGCCGTGGGCCAGTTCCACCCGGAAGCGGGTCAGGTCGATATGCGGTGACAGCGGCAGAATGGTGATGTTGCTGACCTGGTCGACGCGCCGCCGCCGCACCTGCTGGCTGCGGTTGCGGCGGATCACCAGCTTGGCGGTTTGCAGCAGCAGTTGCGGGTACTGCATGAACCACTGTTGCAGGCGGTCGGTGGAAATGCGCACCACCACGCTGTCGCGGGTGGCCAGCACCGTCGCGCCGCGCACGTCGTCAGAGAGCACGGCAATCTCGCCGACGGTTTCGCCGGGTTTGATGTCGCCCAGCACGTGGCGCAGGCCGTCGGGGGCGGTGCGGATGGCGCGCAGGCGGCCGGAAATGACGAAGTAGGCGGCGTCGCCGGGATCGCCCTGGCGGAACAGGGTGTCGCCGCCTTCGCACTCCCGCCATTCGCACTGGGCGAGGATTTCCTCCAGCACCCCCGGCTCCAGTTGGCCGAAATAGCCGGTCAGGATGCGCCGGAAGCGCGCGGTCTGCTGGCGGGTGGCGTGCGGGGGCAGCGGGGTGGAGTCCATGCGGGCGGGTCCGGTGGCCGGCGGGCCCGCCGGTGCCGGTCAGGGTGGATGCGGTAGCGGGGCCTGACTTCAGTCTAGTTGCTGCGCCCCGGCCTGCAACTCAGTCCTCGAATTCGCGCAGCAGCGGCTGCAGCTCCACCCACAGCGTGGCGAAGGCCTTGGCGCCCTTGCCGTTCGGCGCGAACAGCATCACCGGCGTCTGGTGCTCGCCCATCTTCTCGATATCGGAAGTGAAGGGGATGGCGGAGTAGAGGAAACGGTCGCTGCGGGCGCGCAGGGTTTCCATGGTGTGGCGGTGCAGCGCCTTCTGCGCCTGCACCATCGAGAAGAACGGCACCAGCTTCTGCTTCGGGTAGTCGTGCTCTTCAAAAAAGGCGTTCAGCTGGTCGAAGGTGCGTTCGGACAGGGTGGTGGGAATCACCGGCGCCAGGATGTAGTCCGAGGCGTTGAAGATGCTTTCCGCCAGGTTGCCGATGGTGGGCGGGCAGTCCAGGATTACCAGCTCGTATTCGTCCTTCAGGCCTTTCAGGATGTTGTCCAGCCGCGACTTGCGCTTGCCCAGCGCGTCCAGCAGCACGTCGAACTGGCGGAAGCCGAGGTGGGCGGGAATCACGTCCAGTCCATCGAATTCCGAGTGCTTGATGTGTTCCAGCAGGTGTTCGTAGGCCTTGAAGAAACGCTCGCTCCAGTCCTTCTTGGCGGGCTTGACCTTGAAGTAGTACGACGAGGCTCCCTGCGGGTCGAGGTCGATCAGCAGTGTCTTCATTCCGGCGTTGGCCGCCATCCACGCGACGTTGACGGCGGTGGCGGTCTTGCCGACGCCGCCCTTCATGCTGTAACACGCCAGAACCTTCATGCCTTGCCCTCCGGAAGCCTTGTTGTTGTCAGGGTTAATCTTCCATTGGAAACCATCGCGGCGGTCGTGGCCAGAGGGAATTCGATGAATTTTTCATGAACGGGGGCGGAGCCGGGGGAAATATCCGCCAAAAGGGGCTGGGGCGGCCCGGGCGGTCATGGCACTATAGTCCAAACGCCGGGTTGTCCCGTCCGGCCCCTGCGGTTGTCCCGGAGAACAAGAACAATCATGAACGCCATCAATGCATCCGTTTATACCGAATCCGATCCCGTGAAAATGCGCGCCGTGTTCGAGGCGCAGCAGGAAACCGCGATCCGCTGGCGGCAATCCACCGCCGCCGAGCGCATTGAGCGCATCAAGCGCCTGCGCGAGGCGATGCTGGCCCGCCGCGACGATTTCTACGCCGCCTTCGCCAGCGATTACCGCAAGCCCGAGGCCGAGGTCGATGTCACCGAGCTGATGCCGGTGCTGGATGAGATGCGTCACGCCATCGGCCGGGTGAAGCGCTGGATGAAGCCGAACCGTGTGTGGCCCACCAGCCTGATGATCATGACCAAGGCCTGGGTGCAGTACCAGCCGCGCGGCCGGGTGCTGATCATCGCGCCGTGGAACTATCCGCTGAACCTCTGCTTCGGGCCGCTGGTGTCGGCGCTGGCGGCGGGCAATACCGTCATCCTCAAGCCGTCGGAAATGATGCCCGCCGTGTCGAAGGTGATGGCCGAAATCATCCGCGAGGTGTTCCCGGAAAACGAGGTGGCGCTGTTCGAGGGCAGCCTGCCGACTTCGCAGGCGCTGCTGGATCTGCCCTTCGACCATATCTTCTTCACCGGCTCGCCGATGGTGGGCAAGATCGTCATGGCGGCGGCGGCGAAGCACCTGACCAGCGTGACGCTGGAGCTGGGCGGCAAGTCGCCGACCATTGTCGATGAAACGGCCGACCTGAAGACGGCGGCGGAAACGCTGATGTGGGGCAAGTTCCTCAACGCCGGGCAAACCTGCGTCGCCCCGGATTACCTGTACGTGCACGACTCGGTGAAGGACGCGTTCGTCCGGGAATGCCGCACCATTCTCGAAGCGCGTTACGGCAAGTCGGCTGGCGAGCAGAAGGCCAGCCCCGACCTGACCCGCATCGTCAATCCGCGTCATGCCGGGCGCGTGGCCGGGCTGTTGCAGGAAGCGGTGGACAACGGCGCGCGGCTGCTGACCGGCGGCGATGTCGATGTCGACAGCTGCTGGATTTCCCCGACCCTGCTGGATCAGGTGCCGCCGAACGCCAAGGTGATGGAGGAAGAGATTTTCGGGCCGGTGCTGCCGATCATTGCATATGATGATCTGAATCAGGTCATTGCCGACATCAACGCCCGTCCCAAGCCGCTGGCGCTGTACCTGTGGAGCAAGAACCAGGGCAACATCGACTTCGTGATGCAGAACACCACCTCCGGCGGCGCCTGCATCAACCACTGCATGATGCAGTTCGTGCACGGCAACCTGCCCTTCGGCGGCGTCAACAATTCCGGCATCGGCCACGCCCACGGCCATTACGGCTTCAAGGCCTTCTCGCACGAGCGGGCGGTGGTGCGGTCGTCGTTCATCATGCTGGTGAAGCTGTTCTTCTCGCCCTATGACGCGACGCGGCTGAAGGTGATCAAGGCCTCGCTGGCGTCGTTGAAGTTGCCGATGCCCTGACCGGCGGCGGGGGCGGGTTCAGACCCGCTCCCACACCGTCACTTCCGCCACCGAGTGCTGGAATTTCCGCTTCGTCTCGCGGATCACGAACGGCACGTCCACCGCCTCGCCCACCCGCCGGAAATGCCGGCCCAGCAAGGCCTGCAGACCGTCCAGCGTCGTTACCGTCTCGCCGTCGCGCTTGAAACCGCCGATCCATGCCTCGCGCGGGGTGTGCTCGGTCAGCCAGGTGTAGGGCGAGGTCAGCACCAGCAGGCCGCCGGGATTGATCCGCTCGTGGATCTGGCCCAGGAACAGCGCCGGGTTGTACAGCCGGTCGATCAGATTGGCGGCCAGCACCAGATCATAGCCGCTGAACTGCGGTTTCAGGTTGCAGGCGTCGCCCTGGAAAAACTCCACTCTGGATCGCGTTTCCTCCAGCCCGTGTTCGGCCAGCGTGCGGGTGCAGTAGCTCACCAGTTCGCCCTCGTCGGTGCGGGTGTAGCGCAGCCGGCCCTGTTCGGCCATCTGCACGCCCAGTCCAATGAAGCGCGCCGAGAAATCAATGCCGGTCACCCGCTCGAAATGCGTCGCCAGCTCGAAGGTGGCGCGTCCGGCGGCGCAGCCCAGGTCCAGCGCGCGGCGGGCCGGACGGTCGCCCATCGCCGCCACGCACAGTTTCGCCAGGCTTTGCGAAAAGTTCGCCACGCCGTAATGCAGGTCGCCGTAATGGAATTCGGCGTATTCCGACAGCAGCCGGTCGGTTTCGTACAACGACCCCGGCACCTGCGCCGGTGCGGCGGAGACGATGTAGCGGAAGCCCGCGTGCTGGAAGAAATGACGGCGGAAGGCGTAGCGCGAATCGGCGCGTGACTCGTTGCCGCAGGCAATCCACGAGCCGCCCTTCATCAGGTTGTGGCGGTCGTCGAAAGTGGGCGTGGAAAAATCGTCATACCACGGGTGCACCGCGAAACCGTCGAAGGGGTAGATCGGCGTTTCCGTCCATTGCCAGACGTTGCCGGTGACGTCGTAAAATTCGCCGTGCGCGAAACGGTTGACCGGGCACGACGAGGCGCCGTGATCGAGATGCAGGTTGGCGGCGGCGGGGCGGTCTGCCGGGATATCGGCCAGACCGCAGGCGTCATACAGGCGCCGCCATTCGTCCTCGGTGGGCAGGCGCACCGGCAGGCCGGTCTTCGCCGCCTTCCAGCGACAGAAGGCGCGCGCCTCCAGGCAGTTCACTTCCACCGGCCAGTCCCAGGGCATCGGCACTTCTTCGGTCATCAGCCGCAAGCGCCATTCCCCGTCGCGGCGACGCCAGAAGGTCGGGTGCGCGGCGGCGGTGAAGCCCAGCCAGCCGCGCCCTTCCTCATCCCAGAATTCCGGGCGGCTGTAGCCGTTGTCCTCGACGAATTCGCGGAATTCGCCGTTGCTGGTCAGGTAACGGGCGGCCTCGAAGGCGGGCACGGCGGCTTCATGGCGGCCGTATTCATTGTCCCAGCCATACACCGGGTCGGCGACATCCCGGCCCAGACGCACGACCCCGGCGGCTACCGGCTGCAGGCGGTTTTCCGGGGCGGGGCCGCTGTCCCGGCCGGGCTGCCAGTCGGGGTGCGGTTTCACAAAGGACAGCTCATGCTGGCGGATCAGCACTGACGAGGTTTCCAGATGGATGCGCTCGTGCTCGATGCCCATCACGATCGCCCACCACGGATGTTCCCAGCCGATCGGCAGCGTCAGCGGCGCATGGTCGATGACGGCGCAGACCAGTTCGCGCACCTGGCGGCGGTAGTCGCGCACCTCGGCCACCGACGGCCAGTCGTAGTGGGCGTCATTCAGGTCATCCCAGCTCATTTCATCGACGCCGACGGCGAACATCGACTCGAAGCGCGGGTTCAGACGCTCCTGCACCAGCCGCGCCAGCAGCAGCTTGTTGATGAAGAAGGTGGCGGTGTGCCCGAAATAGAAAATCAGCGGATGGCGCAGCGGAATCGGTTTGCGCACATAGGTTTCTTCACTCGCCAGGGTTTCGAACAGGCTTTCATAGCGATCGAAAGTGGCCGTGAAATAATCACGCAGCGTGCGGCGGACCGTGGCGGCATCGGGGCCGTCCAGGCGCGGCGTGCGGGGGAAAAGGCGTGACGTCATCGGCGGATCTCGCGTCGGGAGCGGACAGGCCGCAGGCGGAATACCGTTAGATACCACAGGAAGCGCGACAATTGAAAGTCAACGAAAAATAACAGATGGAAGGACTGTTATCGGGACACACAAACGGGGAAGATGCAACCGGAGGGGCGGAAGGATTAAGAGAGGGGGTGTCGACAGTAGCAACCCCGAGTGGGGAAGAGAACCAGACAGACGACAAACTGTCTTTCCGAAGCTGCTACTGTCAACACCCAGAACCTCGCCGCACGTTTATAATAAGCCGGTCAAGCTTTCACCAACCTTTCAAAAAATAGCCATATGCGAATTCTTCTGGTCGAAGACGATCTGCCCATTGCCGAAGGGCTGCGTCATGCGCTGCGTCGTGAAGGCAACAGCGTCGATGTCGCCCATGACGGGCTGGTGGCGCGCGAGGCCTTGCGGCAGGAAGCTCCGTATGAGGTGATCATCCTCGATCTGGGCCTGCCGCGGCTGGACGGCCTGACGCTGCTCCGCGAATGGCGCGGACGCGGTATCACCACGCCGGTGATCATCCTGACCGCCCGCGACGAGTCCGGCGACCGCATCCAGGGTCTGGACAGCGGCGCGGACGATTATGTCACCAAGCCCTTCGATGTGAACGAGTTGCTGGCGCGCCTGCGCGCCGTCACCCGCCGTTCAACGGGCGGCGCGGTCAACGAACTGGCGCTGGGCGGCCTGCGCATGGACCGCACCGCCCGGCGCGTCTATGCCGGTGACGAGGAAATGGGTCTGTCGCCGCGCGAGTACAACCTGCTGGAGCTGCTGCTGACGCGCGCGGGCAAGGTGGTCAGCAAGCCGCAGATCCAGGAGCACCTCAGCGACTGGGATACCGACCTGAGCGACTCCGCCATCGACCTGTACATGCACCGGCTGCGCAAGCGGCTGGAAGGCACCGGCGTGCAGTTGCGCACCATCCGCGGCTTCGGAGTCATGTTGCAGGCCGGAGCCGCCGGTGGCTGAGCCGGTCGTCTCGCGCCGCGAGCGCCGCTTGCGCGGGAAGGTGCCCCGGCTACGCCGGGTTTACAGCCTGCGCGGCCGTTTGCTGCTCTGGATGCTGATTCCGTTGCTGCTGGTGCTGTCCTGCTCTGGCGTCATCGCCTACTACCAGGCCATGTACTACGCCAACAGCGAGTACGACCAGACGCTGTACAAGCATGTGCATTCGCTGGCGCAGCTGGTGGAAAGGCGCGGCAACCGCATCGTGTTGAACATGCCCAAGCAGGCGAAGCGCATGTTCCTGTGGAATGCCTTCGACACCACGTATTACCAGATTCGCACCGAGAAGCGCGTCATCGCCGGGGAGAAGGTCTTCCCCGTTCCTCAGGGCAGGGTGCTGAAGTACGACGACACCATGATCTACGATGGCGACTTCAAGGGAACGCCGGTGCGGGCCGCGCAGCTGCTGCTGGACCTGCCTGAACTGGAGGAAACCGTCCAGATCAAGGTAGCGCAGACCCAGTTCCGCCGGCAGAAGCTGACCAGCAAGATTTTGCTGAGTGTGGTGGCGCCGCAATTGGCGCTGATTTTTATTGTCTTCCTGGTGGTCAGCGTCGGGGTGAATCGCAGCCTGCGGCCCTTGTCCGCGATTACCCGGGCGCTGGAAAAGCAGACGCACCAACGGATTTCCCCGGTGCCCGACGAGGGCGTGCCGCGCGAGGTGCAGCCCCTGGCGCAGGCGATCAATGACTTGTTGCAGCGGCTGGATGAGGCGCTGGGAGCGCAGCGGCGGTTCATTGCCAATGCCGCCCACCAGTTGCGCACGCCGCTCACCGCCATCCGCTTGAACATGGAGCGGCAGGAGAATGCCGACTCTCCCGCCGACCGCGACGAGGCCGGCAGACATCTCCGTACATCCGTGGAGCGGACTATCCGCCTGTCCCGGCAATTACTGACATTGGCGCGGGCCGAGCCCGAAAGCCTGCGTCAGTCGGCACTGGAGTCGATCGATCTGGTGGCGCTGATGCGGGAAGAAGGCAGCGAATGGGTGCCGGTGGTGCTCGATGCCGGCGGCGAGTTGAGCCTGGAAGCGCCGGAAACGCCGATCCGCATTCTGGGTCATGCGGTCCTGTTGCGCGAGTGTGTCAGTAACCTGATTGACAACGCGCTCAAATACGGGGGGCCGGGCGTGCGGATCGCCTTGCAGGTCGAAGCGCAGCCGCAGCCGTCCTTCACGGTTCTCGATAACGGGCCGGGTATTGATCCGGAAGTTGGCGACCGGATTTTTGAACGCTTCTTCCGCAATGACGAAGGCGGCGAAGGCGCCGGGCTGGGATTGTCGATCGTCAAGGAAATCGCCCAGCTGCATGGCGCCCGCATCGTGCTCGGGCCGGGCCTGGAAGGCCGCGGCCTGCGGGTATCGCTGGTGCTGCCGCTACCGGAAGCCGCCATTGTCCCGGCAGGGCAGCGGGCCGGTTAGCGGCATTTGGCCAGGGCGCGGTTTACCTGTTCCTGCTGTTTGGCGATTTCCTCATCGGTGTGATACTTCCGTTCGCCCTTGTCATCCAGCGAGTAAAAGCGTCCGCCCTCGTTGTACTGGCGCTGCTGATCGCGCAGCGTGGCGCAGTTCTGCTGCTGGGCGTTCCGTTGCGCGGTCGCCTTGCGCTCGGCCTCCGCTTTCACCGCTTTTTCTTCGTCCAGGGTTTTCAGCATGCGCCGCTGACGCGCTAAGGCGTCGTCATTGCCGGAGGTGCTGGCGGGCGCGGCGCTGGGCGAAGGGGCTGTCCCTCCCGGGGTGCGGATGTCCACAGTCCGTGATTTCTGGTTGGCGGGCGGCTTGTCGGTGAAGTGCACCTTGCCGTCGGCGTCGGTCCACTGGAAGATTTCGGCGTGACAAGGCAGGGCCAGGCAAAGCAGTGTCAGGCAGGCTGGGATGATGCGGGACATGTAACCTCCGGTGTTGACGGCCAGTAAATGAAAACGGAGGCCGAAGCCTCCGTTCCATTGTAGCTGACCGAACCGGAATCGGTTAGTCGTTGTAGGCGCGCTCGCCGTGAGAGGTAACGTCCAGACCGATACGCTCGTTCTCTTCGTCAACCCGCAGGCCGATGGTCATGTCAACCAGCTTGTAGGCGATGAAGGAGACCACGCCGGACCACACGATGGTGGTGCCGACGGCAATCGCCTGGATCTTCACTTGGCCGAGAATGTCATAGCCCGGAGCCACGCCGTTGGCGACATAGTCCCAGATGCCCACGCCGCCCAGCGAAGGAGCCGCGAACACGCCGGTCAGCAGCGCACCGAGGATACCGCCGACGCCGTGCACACCGAACACATCCAGCGCATCATCCGCACCCAGCAGCTTCTTCAGGCCATGCACGCCCCACAGGCAGATGATACCGGCCAGCAGGCCCAGGGCCAGCGCACCGCTCACACCCACGAAGCCGCAAGCCGGGGTAATGGCGACCAGACCGGCCACCGCGCCCGAGATGCCGCCCAGCAGGGAGGGCTTGCCCTTGAAGATCCATTCCGCGAACGACCAGGACACAGCAGCGGCAGCGGTCGCGACCCAGGTGTTGATGAAGGCGAGACCGGCGATGCCGTTGGCTTCCAGAGCGGACCCGGCGTTGAAGCCGAACCAGCCGAACCACAGCAGCGAGGCGCCGATCATGGCCATCACCATGTTGTGGGGAGACATGGATTCCTTGCCGTAGCCGACACGCTTGCCGATCACATACGCACCCACCAGACCGGCGACAGCGGCGTTGATGTGCACCACGGTGCCGCCCGCGAAGTCCAGCGCACCCTTCTGGAACAACAATCCGGCCGTTGCAGTAGCGGCGGCGGCGGCGTCAGCCGTCGTGTAGGCATCCGGACCGGCCCAGTACCACACCATGTGGGCGATAGGCAGGTAGGAGAAGGTGAACCACAGTACGGTGAAGGCCAGCACACCGGCGAACTTGGCGCGTTCGGCAAAAGCGCCGACGATCAGGCCGCAGGTGATGGCGGCGAATGCGCCTTGGAACACGATATAGATCATTTCGTGGATCGTGGTCGCCTTGCTCCAGGTCGCCGCCAGCGAATCGGCGGTGACGCCGTTCAGGAACACCTTCGACAGCGAGCCGAAGAAGGCGTTGCCCTCGGTGAAGGCGATACTGTAGCCGTAAATCATCCACAGGACGGTGATCAGCGAGAAGATGGTGAAGACCTGCATCAGCACCGACAACATGTTCTTCTTGCGCACCAGGCCGCCGTAGAACAGGGCCAGGCCGGGGATGGACATCAGGATGACGAAGGCGGCCGACATCATCAGGAAGCCGTCATCCGCCTTGTTGGTGGTAGCGGGAGCCGGCGCGGCAGCGGCGGGAGCCGCCTCAGCCGCCGCCGGAGCGGGAGCAGCAGCCGCAGCGGGCGCCGGAGCGGCAGCCGTCACGGCAGGGGTAGCCGCAGCAGGCGCGGCGGCCTCTTCGGCATAGAGCGGGGCGGCGCTGAACAGGGCGCTGCTCAAACTCAGGGCAATAAGGAACTTTTTCACGGTGGTTCTCCACGTGATAGCCTGAAAGGACAAAGGGTTTGGGGCTGGGGTCAGACGGCGTCGACGCCGGTTTCGCCGGTGCGGATGCGGATCACCTGCTCCAGGCTGCTGACAAAGATCTTGCCGTCGCCGATCTTGCCGGTATTCGCGGCCTTGGTGATGGCCTCGATCACCTGATCCAGCAGGTCGTCGCCGATGGCGACTTCGATCTTGACCTTGGGCAGGAAGTCCACGACGTACTCTGCGCCACGGTAGAGTTCGGTGTGGCCTTTCTGGCGGCCGAAACCCTTCACTTCGGTGACGGTGATGCCCTGCACGCCGATATCGGAGAGGGCTTCGCGAACGTCATCCAGCTTGAACGGCTTGATGATGGCGGTAACCAGTTTCATCATGATGCTCCTGAGAAAGGGGCCCCTCCCGAAAGGGGAAGGGAGGTGGCCCAAAACGGTTAGAACTTGTACAGGCCTTCCACCGCAAAGTACTGTTGCTTGTCGGTCGCGGCGCTGTCCTTGGTGTAGCCCTTCTGGTTCGACTTGTCCTGACGCAGCTCGCCGCGCAGTTCGAAGTTATCCGCCATGGCGTAGCCCACGGTAGCGGTGTAGCTCTTCACCTTCTGCGCCATGCCGCCGACGGTGCCCAGCTTCAGGCCGCCCTTGTCGTCAAACTGTTCCAGGCGCAGCGAGCCGCGCAGCTTGTCGGTGAACTGGTAGTTGGTGTACAGGTTGATGGCGGTCCACTTGGCCTTGTCGCCCGCGACCACGGCGCTGGCGCCGTCACGGCTGCCCTGGTCGTAGTTGATGACGAAGGCCAGCGGCTTGATCGGCTTGATCGTCACCACCACGTCCACCAGGGTCTGCTTCTGCGAGGGCGAACCTTCGCCGCCGGTATAGCCGTAAATGGCGCCGCTGATCAGGTCAGAGGGAGCGAAGCTCACGCCCAGTTCCGTGGTCTTGCCCTTGTTGCCGTCCTGCAGCTGGTCCCAGCCGTTGTTGCTGCCCAGATACACGGTCAGGTTGCTGGCCACGGCATAGGACAGGCGCACGCCGGTATGGGTGAACGGCAGGGCGTTCAGGAACGCCACCGAGCGCGAAATGTTGGTGTTGCCGGTGGGGGCAATCACTTCGGCGCCGGCCAGCGTGTTGAACTTGCCGCCAATCACCGTCAGCGCACCGCTGGTGTACTGCACGAAGCCTTGGGTAACATCAAAGTCGTCAGCGCTGGCGCCGGCCGAATGGATCGACTTGGCGTCGGTGCCGGTGGTGACGTTCAGCAGGGCGCCGAAGCCTTCGGTCGGTTGCTTGGCGATGGTGACCGAGGCCTGCTTCAGCGTGAAGGTGCTGGGCGAGGCGCTGTCGAAATAGTTGGCGCTGGCGCTGCCGGCGTCGGTATCAAAGTGGGTGTAAGCGCCATCGACATAGCCGGAGGCGGTGATACCGGAGGCGCCGAGCACGTCGCCCAGGGTTGGCGCGGCGGCGGCGTGTGCAACGGCGGCACCCATGGATAACTGACCCAGGACAATCGCGCAGCTAAGTTTGGAAAGCTTCATTCTGTGACTCCTTAAACAGCGTTGTGTTCAGACTGGAAAACGTCTTAAAGTGGGTTGCCAGTTATGCTTTGCAGAAGCCGTGCCAACTTGTGGCAATACCTTGTCACAAAGGGTTTACAGGCCGAAACAAACTGCAATACTTGCCGTTGATGCCGCCTTTTGGCCCCGAACTGCCGGCGGCGTGCGCAAAACTGGTGCGCATGTGGGGAAAATTCCTTCTATTGGTGCAATTTTTGGGCGGAGAAGAGCATGGCCCTGGATAATTTGGTGCAAACGGTGCGTGAGCAGTTGCGGGCGCGCTTGAATCAGGCGGATCAGACCGGCCTGTGGCAAGAGGTCGACCGCAACCTGAACGCGGTGCTGACCGAGGTTTTCGCCAAGATGGACCTGGTGACGCGCGAGGAATTCGACCGCCAAAGCGCGTTGCTGAGTGAAGCGCGCGTCAAGCTGCAGACGCTGGAGACGCAGCTGAAGGCCTTGGAGGCCCTGGCAAAACCGGTATAATCCGCGCCCCGGCGTCCGACGGATGGACGCCCGCTTCATTACAAGGAATGTGCATCATGTCGCTCGCCCTCGTCCGGACCCGCGCCGCTATCGGCCTGTCCGCTCCCCTCGTGACGGTGGAAGTCCACCAGAGCAATGGTCTGCCTGCCCTGACCATTGTCGGTTTGCCGGAAGCCGCCGTGCGCGAAAGCAAGGATCGGGTCCGTTCCGCCTTGCTCAACGCCGGTTTTGAATTTCCGCAGCGCCGCCTCACCATCAATCTCGCGCCCGCCGACCTGCCCAAGGAGGGCGGCCGCTATGACCTGCCGATTGCCTTGGGCATCCTTGCCGCCAGCGGCCAGATTCCGGCGGAGGCGCTGGAGGACCGGGAGTTCGTGGGTGAACTGGCGCTGGCGGGCGAATTGCGCGGCGTGCCGGGCGTGCTGTCGGCCAGCCTGGCGGCGGGACGGGAAAACCGCGCTCTGTTTGTGCCTGCCGAAAACGCCGGGGAAGCGGCGAGGCCGCCGCAATCGCGGGTGTTCGGCGCGGCTTGCCTCGGCAGCCTGTGCGCGCACTTGCAGGGCGACACGATGCTGCCGCGCGCCACCCCCTCGCGCCCGCTGAATCCGGTTCGCCCCGCCGATCTGGCCGACGTCAAGGGCCAGCACCGCGCCCGCCGGGCGCTGGAGATCGCGGCGGCGGGCGGGCATTCGCTGCTGATGATGGGGCCGCCCGGCACCGGCAAGACGCTGCTGGCCTCGCGCCTGCCCGGCATTCTGCCGGAGCTGGACGAGGCCGCCAGCCTGGAAGTTGCCACCATCCATTCCGTCGCGGGCCAGCCGGATCACCCCTTGGGCCTGCCGCCGTTTCGCGCTCCGCACCATACCGCCTCGGCGGCGGCGCTGGTGGGCGGCGGTTCCAATCCGCGTCCGGGGGAAATCACGCTGGCGCATCACGGCGTGCTGTTTCTGGATGAACTGCCCGAATTCGACCGCAAGGTGCTGGAAGTGCTGCGCGAACCGCTGGAGTCCGGGCATGTGGTGATCTCGCGCGCGGCGCGGCAGACCACCTTTCCCGCCGGATTCCAGCTGGTGGCGGCGATGAATCCCTGTCCCTGCGGCTATCTGGGCGACGGCAGCCCGCGCTGCCGCTGCACGCCGGAGCAGGTGGGGCGTTACCGCGGCAAGTTGTCCGGGCCGTTGCTGGATCGCATCGACCTGCATATTGAAGTGCCCGCCCTGCCGGCGGCGGCCTTGCGGGACGCGAAACCGGGCGAGGATTCGGCGGCGGTGCGGGAACGGGTGCTGGCGGCGCGGGCGAGGCAGCAGGCGCGACAGGGCGCGACCAACCGGACATTGAGTCCGGCGGAACTGGATCGCCATTGCGTGATGGGGGAAAAGGAAGCGCGGTTACTGGAGCAGGCGATGCAGCGCTTGAGGCTGTCGGCGCGCGCCTATCACCGCGTGTTGCGGGTGGCGCGCACCATTGCCGATCTGGCCGGTTCCGAGTCGCTGCAGACGGCGCATCTGACCGAAGCCATTACTTTCCGTCTGCTGGACCGGCAGTAGCCTCAGCTGACCGTCAGCGCCGTCGAGTCCTTGTTGACGGTGACGGTCTTCACCAGGGTCACCACTTCTTCCGTTTTCGGCGGCGTCCGGGTGCCGCCGCTCACCACCATCGGCATGGTGTGATGGAACTTGGTGACCACCTGTGTTGGCGTGACCTTGACCGTGGCAAAGCCCTGGGTGCTGGTCTGCACGTACTTGATCCACGGATTCTGCACGGGTGGCGCGCCGGCGCCGCCGGTATAGGGATTGGGAATGGTCAGCCCGGCGGCGGCGGCCATCGCCTGCAGCGTCTGGCCCATGTTCCCGGCCAGGGTCTCGTTCAGGGTGTTGACCGGGGTGTAACCGGCCGCCGTGGCGCGCTTCAGGTATTCCTCGAAGGCGAAGCGGTTGATGTCGTTCTGCTGCTTGGGGGACAGGGTAGCGAAGGCGATCTGTCCGGCCGGGGTGCCGACATCCAGCGAACCGGTGGGTAGCAGCGTCGTCAGCTGTTTCACCACTTCGGTACGCACGCCCTGGTACAGCAGCATGTTGCCTGAGGAATAGACCAGCGGCCGCAACGCCCGGAACGGATTGGTGCTGGTTTCCAGCGTATTCACATAGCCCAGCGGATCGGCCTTGCGCGCTTCCAGCACGGCTTTGACTTCATCCTCGAAGCTGCCCACCACCCCGGCAAGATAGCTCCAGAAGCTGGAGGAGCTGATCCCGGCGGTGACCAAGTCAACCAGCGCCGAGTCACCCTCGGTGTAGGCACCGTAATTGGCCGGGACTTCCCCGGCGTAGAAGGCGTGGATGTCGCCGGTGATCGCCACCACATTCTTGACGCCCGCACCCTTCAGGAAGCCGGTCAGGGCGGTGCGTTCGGCGGCATAGCCATCCCATTGGTCGGCGTTGACCAGATAAGTATTGAGCAGGTTCTTCAGCGTGCTGCTGCCCGCCGCCGCCAGCGCATTGGCCTGGGCGACGATGGCGGGCAGGGCGTTCAGGTTCAGCGCCATGCGCAGCAGCGAGACTTCGTTGCCCCAGAATTTCCAGGTTGAGGGGCTGGTGGCCATCTTGGTTTTCCACCAGTCACGCTGGGTCTTGCCCATGACGGAGACCAGCGCCAGCCCGTCGTCATAGAGCGTACCGGCTTCGGCGGCTGTCAGGGTCGAGCCCGAGGGGTCCATCTGCAACTTGCCCAGGATGCCCTTCAGGTAGTTCTCGACGGGTGTGTTGCCGGCTGCGTTGGCGGCATCGGCTCCCGCCTGCAGTGCAGCCATCATCTTGCCGCCCTGAACTTGCAGGAAGGTAGGCTCCGGCACGAAGTAGCGCGCGCCGATGCTGCCCAAAGGCTGGCCGCTGGCCGGGTTGGGCGTGGCTTCGGGCAGTACGTGGTCGGCGCGGTACAGGCGTTCGTCAGTCATGACGAAATGGGCCAGGGTGCCGAATTGCAGGTCGCGGTAAATCTTCACCGTGGCGAAGTTGCTGGCCACCGATTCGTCCAGGTCGGGCACGTCGGCGGGCATGAATTCGAACCAGGCGCGGTTGGCGGCGCGACGGCGTGTGGTCTGACGGGTGTCGGTTGCGGCGGAGGTGGAGGGCGCACCCAGTTGCTCATTGGAAACCGGGAGCACGCCGTTGACTAGCGTGACCGAGCCGTTGTCATAGGTCTCGTTGTTCTGCCAGCAGTCATCCGAGAATTCGTGGTCGTCCCAGATGGCGATGATGGCGCAGCGGGCGTGCAGCTCCTGCAGGCGGGAGTCGGTGCGGTACCGCTTGTACAGGTAGCGGTAGTCTTCCAGCGTGGTGGCCACGTGCGCGGTGGTGCTGCCGGGTTTCAGGGTCTGGCTGGGCAGCATCAGTTTGGTGTGGCTGCTTTCCGGGCTTTCGGACTGATAGCTGTCGCCGGCGGCTTCATAGATGTAGTCGCCCAGGTGCACCAGGAAATCGATGTCCTGCTGCATCAGCGCGTTCAGGCCCACCCAGTGGTTGACGCTCCAGTCCTGGCAGGAAACGAAGGCGAAATTCAGTTCGGCCGGGCTGGCGGCGGCGGCCGGGGCAGTCTTGAAGCGACCGATGCGGCTGACGCCGGTGCCGGCCTTGAAACGATAGAAATAGGTGGTGGCCGGGTTCAGGCCGGTCAGCTTGTGGCGGAGGGAGTTGTCATGCGCGGCCTGGGCGCTCAGGGCGATCGCCGGGATCAGCAGCGTGGTGAAGTCGGTGCTGGCGGAAATTTCCAGTGTCACGGCAATGTTCGCCTCGCCGCTGCCAACCTGGGCGACATCATCGGCCGCCGCCATGACCACGCGCGTCCAGAGGATGATCGAATCCGGCTTGGGATCGGCGGACATGACGCCCTGCGGGAATTTATGGCTGCCGGTGGTGCCCGGACGGCTGAGCGGGTCGCCGGAAGGGGCGGGCGCCGGAGCCGGATCGTTACTGCTTCCTCCGCAGCCGGGCAGGCCGAAGACAGCGACCGAAGTGGTCAGGAAGCCCATGTTCTTGAGTAAATCACGGCGTTTCATGAGTGCCATTCTCCCGAGGGTTATTCTTTGTTTGAGGTTCTTGTTTTATAGACAACGAATGTGAAGCCCGTATTCAAGCCTAGCGCATTTTTGGCGGCGGGCTGCATTTTTTTCCTGTGTGCTTGTGTTGCTCTCCCGTTCCGCCGCATTTGGACTAGGCTTGATGGAAAGTCTGGGCATTCCGGGGCGTGCAGGTACGGGCATGAATACAGAGCTGGCGCTGTTCCCATTGAATCAGGTGCTGTTTCCCGGCGGAGGGACGCCGCTGCGGGTGTTCGAGCTGCGTTACCGGCGCTTGCTGGAAGAGTGCGGCAAGACCCATCCTTTCGGGCTGGTGCGCATCCGCTTCGGTCAGGAAGTGGGCGATGCCGCCTTTCCCTTTGATATCGGTTGCGCCGCTTACGTGGTGCAGCGCATTGCGCTGGCGGACGGCAGCCTGGCCATCGAGGTGGTGGGCGACCGGCGCTTCCGCATCCTGTCCTTGCGCGTGGAGGAAGACGGCCTGACCCGGGCGTCCGTGGAGTGGCTGCCGCCGGATCCGCGGGTGGCCATCCCGGCGCACCTGAAGCCGGTGGCCGATTCCTTCAGCGAATGCGGGGAGCGTCTGGAGGATGCCGGGGCGCTGGCCTGGAGGCTGGCGGAGGCGCTGCCGATGTCGCTGGACGAACAGCAGGACCTGCTGGAGGAGAATGACCCTTCGCAGCGTCTGCACCGGGTCAAGGACTGGCTGCTGCGCCATCCGGATGATTTTGTCGCGTGATCAGGAGCGGTCCGCGTCTTTCCGGCGCGAGGCCAGCCAGCGCCAGATCAGTCCGTCCGGGCGGTTGACGCCGTCCAGCACATAGGCCAGCACCTGTTCGTCCCGCAGGGTCAGCGACAGCCAATAGTGGGCGCCCGGCTTGCCCGCCAGCAGCAGCGTATCGTTCGGCCGCAAGGTCAGCGTATCTTCATCCGGCCCGGCCAGGAACTCCCGGCCGCGCAACAGGGCCACCACATGCAGGTTCAGGCGTTCCGCGCGGTTGCGGTTGTCGCGCAGCAATTCACCCAGGCGTATTTCCCGATGGGCGCCGAACCAGGCAAATATGGCGGGCGACTCGGCATGGTTCAGGCGTACTTCCCAGACCCGGGTGTCCTCATGCGGTAAATGTTCCAGCAGCCGCTGCACCGTCACGGAAGGCATATCGCGCAGGTGCTCCTGCAAACGAGGCAGCATCGCCGAGGTCATCGCCGCCAGACACTGTCGCGCCACCATGACGCTGGGCACCATCAGCATGTCCGGTTTCAGCGCCTGGAACAGCAGGGCACTGTGGTCATCGTTCTGGCGCAGGATGACATAGATGTCCGGGTTGATCTGCCGCGCCAGCGCCACGATCGCCAGGTTGCGGGTGTCGTTGTCGGTGCCGACGACAATGCCCGCCGCGTGCGGCAGATAGGCCTCCTTCAATTCGTTCAGTTCATTCTGCCAGACGCCCTCGAACTCCTTCGGTGAGGCATTGAGCAGGGTCGGGTCGACCGGCGTGCAGGGACGACCCGCCTCCGTCAGTGCATCCACCACCAACCGTCCGAAACGCCCGTAGCCGCTGATGATCCATTGCCCTTCGGGGCAGGGGCGGTCGCTGAGACGGCCGGTGCCGTGGGTCGGGGTCAGGCGGGTAAACAGCGTATGCGCTTCCGGATTGGCCAGCAGCAGCCGCAATTCGTCGGCGAAGGCGGTGAAGGGGTTAACCAGCATGTCGGTGCCGAAGGCCAGCACGCTTTCGGCGATGCTGGGGGTTTCCGAGCGGCAATAAACGGGCACATAGGGGTTCAGCACCCGCGCGGCGGCGGCGATGCCGAGATTGGTCGGGTCGTCGGAGGTCAATGCCAGCACGCCCGCCAGTTGCGGGTGCGACAGACCGGCCGACATCAGCACCTCGGCGTCGCGCGCGTCGGCCAGCAGCGCCGGGATGCTCAGCCCGTGGTCATGCAGCTCCAGCTCGAAGATTTCCTGTTCGCGCTTTTCCAGCACCACCACCCGCTGCCCTTCATGGCCCAACCGGTCGCACAGCAGCGCCCCGGTCTGGCCGTAGCCGCACAGCAGCCAGAACGGTTCGCGGATCAGCCGCACCTGACGGCTGAAACGCCCGCGTTTCATTGCTTCCAGAAAGGTGCGGTCCTGTACCAGCGCCATGATGGCCGCCAGCAGCCAGGCCCACACCACCACCGACAGGTAAATGCAGAACGTCACCCACATCCGCTGGCCGTTGGTGAAGGCGTAGGGAATTTCCCCGAAACCGATGGTGGTGGCGGTATAGCTCATGAAGTAGAAGGCGTGGAACCAGCTCATCGCCACCGGCTGACCGTTGTTGTCCGCGCCGGGAATCAGCACCAGCCCGGTGACGCTGATCGCGTAACTGAGGATCACGGCGATGATCGGCAGCCGCAGCCGCCGCAGGGCGATGAAAAGCGCCGTGTTCATCAGCGGCGGAACATCACGGTTTCGGCAATCAGCAGGATCAGCGACACGAAGTTGGCCAGCATGGCGCCGCCGGACAGCGAAACAATGCTGGCCATGGCGCTGACATTCATCTCCCCGACCACCTGTGTCTGGTAGCCCCACAACATGGCGGCGGCCAGCAGTTGCAGCACCGCCACCAGGCTGGTGGCCAGCTGGGTGGCGCCCATGTGCGAGCGGTCGCCGAATTTCAGCGAGGTGGCGATCAGGTTCACCACCAGGGCGGCGGCGAATTCCCCGACATGATGCAGCTCGGGCCGGTCGATGTCGCCAATGAAAAATCCGAAATTCAGCGTGGCAGCCAGCACGATGAAGAAGGCGAAGATGACTTTTTCCAGATTCATGGCGTTATCCGTAGCAAGGGTAAAGGCGCGGGCATCAAAACGGGCTCATTCCGGCAGGCGGCGCAGGGCCTCCCGGACTTCCGAGGCCTGTCGCTCCAGCTGTTCGCGGCGGGTTCCGCCGCGCAGCAACTGCACCGGCTTGCCAAAGATGCCGCCGACAAAGGCCAGCACATCGCCGTCATAGCGCGGCAGTACGTGCAGGTGCACATGCGGCACGGTCTGGTGCGCCGCCTTGCCGTCGTTGATGTTGAAATGCAGTGCTGACGGCTTCAGTGAGGTGGCGCGCAAGGCCTGCCCGATGCGGCTGCCGGTTTCCAGCAGGTGCGCCCGTTCGGCGGCGGTCAACTGGTGCACGAACTGGGCATGGCGCTTGTTCACCACCAGGATATGACCGGGGCGCATGGGGAAGAGATCCATGAAAGCCAGGCAAAGCGCATCTTCATAGACGAGCGAAGCCTCGGCCTCCCGGGCGGCGATGGCGCAAAAGATACAGTTTTTCATTCAGGATCCCCGGTAAGGCTCGAACCAGCCCAACGACTCCAGCGTATGACCGGTCGGATGGTATTCCGCGCCGCAATAGCCATGGTAGCCCAGCCGGTCCAGCTGGTTGAACAGTGCGGGATAATCAATCTTGCCGGTGCCCGGCTGGCCGCGGCCCGGCACATCCGCAAACTGGATATGGCCGATACCGTCCAGGTTTTCCCGCAGCGCTGTCATCAGGTCTTCGCCCATGCGCGTCATGTGGTAGCAATCAAACTGCATTTTCAGGGTCGGATGATCCACGGCTTCGCGCATTTCCTGCATATGCGCCATCGTGTTGATCATGAAGCGGGGCATGTCCCAGGTGTTGATGGCTTCAAAGGTCGTGGTGACGCCGATGGACTGGAAGGCTTCCGCCGCATAGCGCAGGTTTTGCGACAAGGTCTGCAGGCACTCCAGCAACTCCTTGTCCTGCGGCTGGCGTCCGGCCAGCACATTGACACAACTGACATCCAGCGCCTCGGCGTAGCGCAGCGCCTCCATAACGCCCAACCGGAACAGTTGCTCGCGGCCGGGCACGCAGGCCAGCCCGTCGCCGCCCTGCATCAGATCGCCGGCGGGCACATTGATCAGCACCAGGTCCAGCTCGTTGATATCCAGCTCGCGACGAATGTCGTCGATGGACAGCTCATAGGGAAACTGGATCTCCACCGCCTCAAAACCGGCGGCGCGCGCGGCGCCGAAGCGGTCAAGCAGCGGATATTCACGAAACAGCAGGGACAGGTTGGCGGCAAAGTGCGGCATGGTCAGATTTCCGGGCCGGAAGTAACGACGGCCATGGCGGCTCCGTTGTTTTATGGGAAGTAATCAAGGTCATAGACGGGGAACGGCAGGCGCTTGCCCTTGTCATATTCGCCGGACTGCAGCTGCCGCTGCATCGCCAGCACAATGGTATACGGTGCGCTGCGCTGCACAAAGTTGGCGGCCCAGACCGGCACCTTGCCGCCCGGATCGACATAGCCTTCCGTTTCCATCAATACCTTGCCGTTCCCCATCGGTGTGAACTTGGTGTACATCTCCTGGGCGGGCAGCCGCACCAGCGGCGGCTTTTCGGGCAGGTAGTCCGGTTCGGCGGAAATCCGCACCACCACGTATTTCTGGCCCTTGTTCTGCGGAACAACCACGCCGCGCAATACGGCATCCCGGTCGGGGAGTCCGGCGGGCGCGCGATGCACCAGATACACCAGGTATTCGGTCGGGGATACCTGCTTCAGCAGTTTCGATTCCTTGACCTGCCAGTACCATTTGTCGTAGTTGGCGAAGTCCAGCATCAGCCGCGCCACGGCCTCGACGGAAGTGTTCAGTTCAGCCTCCACCTTGAAGGAGCGGTAGCGCTTGCCGTCTTCCTGGCGCATCCAGGTCTTGATGTTGCGCTTGCGATCGAAACGCACCAGCCGCCATTCATTGGTCAGCTGCGTTTGCAGTTCATCCAGATCGTTGTCATCGTTGGATTGAGCCAGGGCGGGCAGGCATGACCACGCCAGTGCGGCCAGCAGAAGCCAGGAAAGCAGTCTTTTCATGAGCTCTCTCGCAGGGATATCGGGCATCCGCTCAGGGCGCCGGCGCTTCTCCGTGGCGAAAGACCGGGAAGGGGAGCGGCGCGTTGCTGCGCACATATTCTTCTTTTTCCACCATGCGCTGGATGTTGACGATGATACCGTAGGGCGCACTGCGCTGCACAAAATTCGAGGCCCATGACGGCACCTTGCCGCCCGGATCCACATAGCCTTCGGACTCGATCAGGATGCGGTCATCCGGCTGCGGCGTGAAGCGGATATTCATGTCCTCGGCGGGCATCCGCACCAGCGGCGGCTGCAGCGGCATGTAATCCGGTTCTGCGCGAACCCGCAGCAGGACATGGGGCTGCGTAGCGGTCTGCGGTTCTACCACGGCGTGCAGGATCACGTCCCGGTCGGGCATGCCGTAGGGAGCGTTATGCACCAGGTACAGGAAGTATTCGGTCGGCGACACCTGTTTCAGCAATCGGGATTCGCGCACCGACCAATACCAGCGGGGATAGCTGCTGAAATCCAGCATTAGCCGGGCCAGTGTTTCCGGCGAAGCGGAGACCATCGCCTCCACCTTGAAGGAACGGAAGCGTTTGCCAGGTTCCAGCCTGGCGAAAGTGCGGATATTACGCAGCCGGTCATCCTTGACCAGTTGCCATTCCGCCGTCATCGGCATTTGCAGTTCACGGAGCTCTTCCTGGGCGAAAGATACGCCGGGCGCCAGGCCGACATCCGCCAGAAGGAGGGCCGCACAAAGGGTGTTAAGCCCCCGGCGAGGGGAGGTGTGGGGCAGCGTGGTCATGCGAAATGGATCACCTGAACGGCGTTGAATCTTGAACCTAACGCACTTGCCGCCCGCCTGCAACCGTGAGCGCGGTTAAAGTCGACTCAGGGATGGGCCGTTGTCTGTTCGTAATCCTGAACCGCGAAGGGAATCGGCGTGTTGCTGTTGCGGTATTCCTCGCGCAAGACCATGCGCTGGAATCCCATGATGACCGTGTACGGCGCGTTGCGTTGGATCAGGTTTGCATCCCAGGAAGGCACTTTGCCGCCCGGATCAATGAAGCCTTCCGCTTCCACCATGACCCGCTGCCCCGGCAGCGGCGTGAAGCGGATGGTCATGTCTTCAGCGGGCATCCGGACCAGTTTCGGGACTTCGGGCATGTAATCCGGATCGGCCTTGACTTTCAAAACTACGAAATTCCGGTCACGGTTTTGCAGTTCCAGCGTGGCGCGCAGGATCACGTCGCGGTTGGGCAGGCCATAGGGTGCGCGGTGAATAATATAGATGTGGTAGTCGGTCGGGGAGGTTTGCTTCAACTGGCGCGATTCCATGACCTCCCAATACCACTTGTTGTAATTCGGGAAGTCCAGCAGGACCCGTGCGATGGTTTCCATCCGGGTATTGAGAATGCCTTCCACCTTGAATGAACGGATATTCTTGTTGTCTTCCAGCTTGGCATAGGTGCGTATCTGCCGCTGGCGATCCTGCTTTATCAGCCGCCAGTCATTGCCAAGACGTGACTGCACTTCCTGCCATTCCTGTTCCGCGAGTGCCGGGGCGGCCAGGATCGCCAGCAGACCGGACAATGCCAGGGTTTTCAGGGTGGAGCGTAAAAGCATGCGGGGCAATTTCCTTGAACCGGGTTCCAGCGCGATATTGTGTGAAATTTTGCCGATTAAAGGGCTGGTTGACGGATGAGCGGTTGGCAGGAGGCGATGAGTGGTACGAGGCGGCCCTGACAGGCCGCCCCCGTATTGACGTCAAGGATTGTTGTTGACGTAGAACGGCAAGGGTTTCTTGTCGTTGACGTAGTCGTCCTGCGCCATCTGGCGGCGCATCCCCAGCAGGGTGATGTAAGGGGCGTTACGCGAAACGAAGTTGATGGCCCACGGCGCCATCTTGCCGCCCGGATCCACATACCCTTCGTTGGTTACCAGGAATTTGTTGTTGCCCATCGGCGTAAACCGGGCGACCATGTCTTCCGCCAGCATGCGCACATAGGGCGGCTTTTCCGGGATATAGTCAGGCAGGGCGTTAAAACGGAACTGCACATAATTCTTGGACGGGGTCTGCGGTTCAATGGTCATGCGCAGCACGATGTCGCGATCCGGAACGCCGTAGGGAGAGTCATGCACGACATAGATGATATATTCGGTCGGCGACACTTTCTTCAGCATTTTTGACTCGATCACATTCCAGGACCAGCGGCCGTAGTGGTCGAAATCGAGCACGACACGCATCAGGCTTTCAATGGTGCCGTCAAAAACCGCTTCCACCTTGAAGGAGCGGAAGCGCTTGCCGTCCTCCTGTTTTACAAAGGTCTTCATATTGTGCAAGCGGTCATTCTTGACCTGCACCCACTCATTACCCAACTTGGTCCGGAATTCATCAAGGTCATCGTCCGCAGCGAGGGCGGATCCGGACAGAAGGGCTGCGCAAAGCATGACGGACAGTTTGTTTAGCCGTATTTTCATGATTCAGCTCCAGCGGAGATTCTTGTTATCTAAAAGCTTTCCTTGAGTAAGGGTAGGCGCATATCCGGTAAAGGCAAGCGCCCTTTCATGGCTTCGCTCCGGAAGTCAGTTGTTCGGATCCAGAATGGTAAAAGGCAGGGGTGTCCTGGCCTTGGCGTACTCATCCAGCCGAATCATCCGTTGCAGCCCCACCATGACGCTGTACGGGGCGCTGCGCTGAATGAAGTTGATGGCCCAGGTCGGCACCTTGCCGCCCGGATCAATATACCCTTCGGCCTCGACTTGCACCTTGTTGCCGGGCAACGGGGTGAATTTGACCGTCATGTCCTCCGCCGGCATCCGCACCAGTGGCGGCTTGGGTTCGGTAAAGTCCGGAACCGCCTTGACGCGCAACGTCAGCGACTTCTGGGTCTTGCTCTGCGGCTCCACGGAAGCGTGCAGGATGACGTCGCGATTGGGCAGGCCGCCCGGCGCGCGATGCACCATATACATGTAATATTCGGTGGCGGAGACTTTGCGCAGCAGTTTGGAGTCGAGGACTTCCCAATACCATTTACGGTAGTTCTCGAAGTCCAGCAGAACCCGGGCTCCGGCCTCGGCGGTGCCTTCCAGTTCGGCCTCCACCTTGAACGAGCGATAGCGCTTGCCGTCTTCCTGCTTGGCGAAGGTCTTGATATTACGCAGGCGGTCGTTCTTGACCTGAACCCATTCGTTGCCCAGCTTGCCTTGAAGCTCGTCCAGTTCATTTTCATCGTTGGCGGCATGAGCCATGGGTATGGCCGAGACCAGCAGTGAAGCCGCCAAGAGAGTCCGTATTGCGCGCCGCATAATGCCTCCAACGGAATTTGTTATTTTTATGCCGGAGTGGTTCCGACGTATTGATCAAAGTCAGATTAACCCACTTCGTAAGCAATAATCGTGATTATTTATAGTGCGCTTGAAACATTTTGACAATATTTCGTCACGGCGAGGGAGGGTAGGGGATTCGTCGGGGAATGAACGCCATCCATCCGGATGGCGTCGATTATCGAATGATTAGCGACCAACCAGGGAGCGGGCGATCACTTCCTTCATGATTTCATTGGTGCCGCCATAGATGCGCTGGATACGGGCATCGACATAGGCGCGGGCCGCCGGGTACTCCAGCATGTAACCGTAGCCGCCGAACAATTGCAGGCAGGCGTCGGCGACGCGGCCCTGCATGTCGGTGCTGGCCATCTTGGCGGTGGCGGCCTGGGTGGCGTCCAGCTTGCCTTCCATGTACTGACGCACGCACTGGTCGACAAAGGCGCGGTTGATGGCGATGTCGGTGTGGCAGGTCGCCAGCACGAAGCGGGTGTTCTGCAGCTGGCTGATCGGCTTGCCGAAGGCCTTGCGTTCCTGGGTGTAGGCGATGGTGGCGGCCAGCAGGCCCTCGGCGGACGCCACGGCGCAGGCCGACAGGTTCAGGCGTTCGCGTGGCAGCTCGTTCATCATGATCGCGAAACCGCGGCCTTCACCGCCCAGCAGGCTGTCGGCGGGCAGGCGCACGTTGTCGAAGAACAGTTCCGACGTGTCCTGGGCATGCAGGCCCATCTTTTCCAGGTTGCGGCCGCGCGCGCAGCCGGGCAGGCTCATGTCCACCAGGAACAGGCTGACGCCCTTGGCGCCGGCGGTCGGATCGGTCTTGGCGGCGACAATGACCATGCCCGCGTGCTGGCCGTTGGTGATGAAGGTCTTGGAGCCGTTCAGCACGTAGTGATCGCCGTCGCGGACGGCGGAGGTGCGGATGGCCTGCAGGTCAGAACCGGCGCCGGGTTCGGTCATGGCAATCGCCCCGACCACTTCGCCGGAGGCCATTTTCGGCAGCCATTGCTTGCGCTGGGCGTCGGTGCCGATGTGCAGTACGTACGGGGCGACGATATCGGAGTGCACGGACAGGCCGGTGGCCAGCGAGGCGAAGTTGGCGCGCGAGGCTTCTTCCAGCACCACCATCGAATACAGGTAGGACACGCCCGAACCGCCCAGGTCTTCCGGTTGGTCCACGCACAGCAGGCCGTTTTCACCCATCTTCAGCCAGACATCCTTGGGGATGATGCCTTCCTTTTCCCACAGGTCGTAGTGCGGCTTGATTTCCTTGTCCAGGAAACGGCGAACCATGTCGCGGAATTGTTCGAGTTCGGAGTTGTGGTCGGTCATGGTCGGGCCTCGTGAGCGCGTTGGGAAAGTGCCGGATTATTTCCAGGCGGTGAACAGGGCGGCCATGCCGTCCTGATGGATTTCGTAGCGGCTGAAGGACGCGGCCAGCGCGGCTTCCAGCGCGGCGGGGGAGTCTTCGCGGTTGCCGAAGATGCCCCGGCGGTTGTAGAGGGCCATCACGCCCCGCGCCAGCAGGTTTTGCGGCACGCCCCGGCCCAGCAGGGTGGAGCCGAACAGCACGCCGCCGGGATTGAGCAGTCCGGCCAGATTGGCAAAAGCCTGTTGCTTGCTCGCGGGCGGGCCGGGCAGGCAATGCCAGACATAATTGAAACCAATCGAATCAAAGCCCGGCAGCGACGGCATCCGGTCGGAGAGGATATCGGCGATGACGCCGGCCGGCTGCACGGCGGCCATGGCGGCGGAGGCGACTTCCAGCGTGTTCGGATTCAGGTCCATGAAAACCAGGCGCGGCCTCAGCACCGGGAAACGCACCTGCTTCAGGAAAAAGCCGGTGCCCGCCCCGACTTCCAGATGGTTGGCGGACGTGTATCGGGCGTAGTGGGCGTGCAGGCGTTCGGTCGAGCACTCCCAGAACCAGCGGTTGGAGACGCCGTGCACCCAGAAATCATAGAGCCGGAGCGCGTTCTTGCTGTAGACGGCCGCGCCGGCGGCGGTATCGGAACGGGGGGCGGAGGAAGGGTTCATCGGGATCTCCGGTCGGTGTGCGGACCGGCCTGCGGCAATGCGGGTCGGGAGGACGAATGTATAGTCGGCGTGACAAAAAGGAAAGTCCACAGGCCAGCCCTGACATTGCTATGACAAAATCTGGCCCGAATTCACCAAAATGCCCGCCGGTTTGCCGTGTTGTGTCAATGCCGGGGCGTATCATTTCAGTACAATAGCCCGCACATTGGTATATCCGAGGTCAAAACCATGCCGACTTACAAGGCCCCCCTGCGCGATACGCGCTTCCTGATGAACGAAGTGTTCGACTTTCCCGCCCACTATGCCGGTCTGAGCAACGGCGGTGACGCCACGCCCGACATGGTCGATGCCATCCTTGGCGAGTGCGGCCGTTTCTGCGAGGAAGTGCTGGCCCCGATCAACCTGTCCGGCGATCTGGAAGGCTGCACCTTCGAAAACGGCGAAGTCACTACGCCCAAGGGTTTCAAGGAAGCCTACGAACAATTCGTCGCGGGCGGCTGGCAGGGTCTGTCGCACCCGGCGGAATACGGCGGCCAGGGCATGCCGATGTCGCTGGGCCTGATCAAGTCGGAAATGATGGGCACCGCCAACTGGTCGTTCACTATGTATCCCGGTCTGTCCCTGGGCTGCATGAACACCATCATGCAGCATGGCGATGACACCCAGAAGAACCTGTACATGCCGCCGCTGGTTGAAGGCCGCTGGACCGGCACCATGTGCCTGACCGAGCCGCAGTGCGGCACCGACCTGGGCCAGGTCAAGACCAAGGCCGAACCGCAATCTGACGGCAGCTTCAAGCTGACCGGCACCAAGATCTTCATCTCCGCCGGTGAACACGACCTGGCCGAGAACATCATCCACATCGTGCTGGCCCGCCTGCCCGATGCGCCCGCCGGCACCCGCGGCATCTCGCTGTTCATCGTGCCGAAGTTCCTGGTCAACGCCGATGGTTCGATGGGCGAACGCAACCCCGTCACCTGCGGCTCGATCGAGCACAAGATGGGCATCCGCGCTTCGGCCACCGCCGTGCTCAACTTCGACGGCGCGGTCGGCTACATGATCGCCAAGCCCAACAAGGGCCTGGAAGCCATGTTCACCTTCATGAACACCGCCCGCATCGGCACCGCCGTGCAGGGTGTGGCGCACGCCGAGCTGTCCTACCAGGGTTCGCTGCCGTACGCGCTGGAGCGCCGCTCCATGCGTTCGCTGTCGGGCAAGAAAGAGCCGGACAAGGTCGCCGACGCGCTGATCTGGCACCCGGATGTCCGCCGCATGCTGCTGACCCAGAAGGCTTTTGCCGAGGGCGGCCGCGCGATGATCTACTTCGCCGCGCAGTATGCCGACCACATGACCAACGGCATCATCGAGAACGACCAGAAGAAGTACGAGTACTGGGATGACAAGCTGGGCTTCTTCACCCCGATCCTGAAGGGCTTCCTCACGGAAATGGGTCTGGAAGCGGCCAATATCGGCATGCAGGTGTTCGGCGGCCACGGCTACATCAAGGAACACGGCATGGAGCAGATCGCCCGTGACGCCCGTATTGCCACCCTGTACGAAGGCACCACCGGCATCCAGGCGCTGGACCTGCTGGGCCGCAAGGTGTTGCTGACCACGCGCGGCAAGTGCGTGCGCGACTTCACCGGCGACGTGCTGAAGTTCTGCGGTCGTCATGCCCGCAACAAGAAGATGCGCCGTTATGTCTGGGACCTGACCAAGCTCTGCGCCCAGTGGAACTACCTGACTACCCGCATCATGCTGGCCGCCCGCAAGGAGCGCGACATGGTGGGAGCGGCCAGCGCCGACTTCCTGATGTACTCCGGTTATGTGACCATGGCCTATTTCTGGGCCCTGCAAGCTGCCGTCGCCCAGGAAAAGCTGGAGAATGGCGGCGCCGAGCAGCCCGAGTTCTACCAGGCCAAGCTCCAGACCGCCGAGTTCTACTTCGAGCGTCTGTTGCCGCGCGCCCAGGCCCACGCCACCAGCATGCTGGCCCCGGTGAAGAGCCTGATGCAGATGGACAAGGACCACTTCGCGTTCTTCTGATCGCGATGACCATGAAAAAGGGGAGCTTCGGCTCCCCTTTTTCATGGTCGGGATTCGCTGCTGTCAGGCGGGAGGAGCGCTGTCTTCCTCGCCGGGGTTTGCCTCCGGGATGGCCTCGCCTTCCTGGGGCGGATAGTGCAGCCACTCGCCCAGCTTGTCCGCCGCTTCTTCCATGCCGATGCCGCGCAAGGCGGAAAACAGCGAGATGGTGGCGGTCAGCCCCTGTTCCTTCAGCTTTTTGGCTACTTCCTGCACGGTGGTCATGGCCGGGCCGCGATTCAGCTTGTCGCACTTGGTCAGCAGGATATGCACGGGCAGCTTGCCCGCCTGCGCCCACTTCAGCATTTCCACGTCGTAGTTCAGCATCGGATGGCGAATGTCCATCAGCAGCATCAGGCCGCGCAGGCTGTCACGCTTCAGCAGGTAGTTCTGCAATTCTTTCTGCCACGCGATTTTCATGGCTTCGGGCACGGCGGCATAACCGTAGCCGGGCAGATCGACCAGTCGCCGCTCTTCGCCATCCAGCCCGAAAAAGTTCAGCAATTGCGTGCGGCCGGGAGTCTTGGAGGCGCGCGCCAGCTGCCGCTGCCGGGTCAGGGCGTTGATGGCGCTGGACTTGCCGGCGTTGGAACGGCCGACAAAAGCGACTTCGTGGCCGATGCCGGGCGGGCAGGAAGACAGGCGGGGAGCGCTGGTCATGAACTGTGCCTTGGACAGCAGCACCAATACCGGATGTTGTTCGGCCATGTTCAGTCGCCTTGGTTTGAAAGTCGGGCATTGTATAAGGGTATTACCGTGATGGCCAGTTAAGGGTATAATCGCGGCAATTTTGGTTCATTTACGGCCGTGCTCCGGGTTTTTGGCGGAGCGCTCCCTACCCGGCGGGTACGTATGTCCATGTCTCGTGTGTTCAGGACGGCGGTTTTGACAGGCTTGCTGCTGGCGTCAGCCAGCGGTTTTGCCGCGCCCCCCGAGCTTGAAGCGAAGTATGGCAAGTCCTGCGCAACCTGTCATGGCAGCGGTGTGCTGAACGCCCCCCGCAAGGGTGACCGCGAGGCCTGGGGCCCCCGCCTCAAGCAGGGGATGCCCGTGCTGGTCGGCCATGTGAAGGCCGGGTTCAGGAACATGCCGGCCAAGGGGCTGTGCAATGATTGCACCGATGCCGATTATGAAGCCCTGATCCAATTCATGTCTCAATAAGTGTCTGGAACCTGTCGTTATGAAGAAGTCTCTTGCTGCCCTCGTTGCCGGACTGGTTGTCGGTCTGGCCCATGCCGGTCCCATGCCCAAGGGTGATCCCGCCGCCGGCCAGATGATGGCCGCCCAGTGCGCCGCCTGCCATGGCGCCGACGGCAACAGCGTTGCGCCCACTTTTCCCCGTCTGGCTGGCCAGAACGCCCGCTATATCTACAAGCAGCTGACCGATTTCCGTGATGGCCGCCGCCTTAATGCGCTGATGCAGCCCATGGCCATGGGCAAGTCCGATCAGGATATCGCCAACCTGGCCGCCTACTTCTCCACGCAGAAGGCCGGTGTTGACATGGCTGACCCCGCCACGGTCGCCGCCGGTGAGCATCTGTATCGCGGCGGTGACGCCAAGCGCGGTGTGACGCCCTGCGCCGGTTGCCATGGTCCTGCCGGTCGCGGCAATTCCCTCGCGGGCTTCCCCAAGCTGGGCGGCCAGCATGCCGATTATGTGAAGGCGCAGCTGACCGCCTTCCGCGCCGCCGGTCGTGACGACAGCGTGCCGCCGGAACAGAAGCGCATGAATGACGCCGCCAAGGCCGGTGACCTCGGCATCATGCAAATGGTTGCCGCCAAGCTCTCCGACAAGGATATCGAAAAGCTGGCCAACTTCGTTTCCGGTCTGCACTGATCGGACGCGTGAGGAAAACGCCCCGCTACTGGGGCGTTTTCTTTGGCTGCACAGAAGCAACAATTTATGCACAGAGCAGGCCTGCCTCGGTCAGAGGCGCTGGGATATGCTTTGAGCCAGTTTAGTTTTGCCCGCATCCGGAGTAATCATGAAAAAACTGTTGGCGTTGGTGATGTTGTGGGTGGCCATGCCGATGCTGGCCTCGGCGGCGGCTTTCGAAGAGGGTAAGGATTACAAGCGCCTGGCCTCACCCGGCGCGGTCGAAAAACCCGGCATGATCGAGGTCCGCGAGTTTTTCTGGTACGGCTGCCCGCATTGCTACCGGCTCGATCCGCACATCAACAACTGGCTGAAGGCCAAACCGGCGGATGTTAATTTCCTGCGCACCCCAGCCGCCTTGAATCCGGTGTGGGAAGGCAGCGCTCGCGGATATTACACGCTGGAATTGATGGGGGCCGGGCTGGTTGAGAAAACGCATACACCCTTGTTCAACATGATTCAGGAAAACAAGGCGCGTGTGTTTGACGAGAACTCGCTGGCGACTTTTTACGCCCGCTATGGCGTTGATGAGGCCAAATTCCACAGCATGTTCAACTCGTTCGCCGTGACCGGCAAGGTGATGCAGTCCAAGTCGCTGGCCCAGAAGTACCAGCTGGATGGTGTTCCGGCGATTGTGGTCAACGGCAAGTACGTGGTCTCCGGTGAGGATGCCAAGGTGCTGCAGGTGGTCAATTACCTGCTGACCAAGGAACGCAGCCTGAAGAAGTAACGGTTCGATGAACTGTGTGTACCCCGGCCCGCTTTTGTGCGGGCTTTTTTTTGGAGTCATGAAATGAAGCTGATCGCCTCCCTGACCAGTCCCTTTGCCCGCAAGATACGCATTCTGCTGCATGAAAAGCAGCTGCCTTTCGAGCTGGTCGTGGACATTCCCTGGAACGATGATACGCAGGTTCCGACATACAACCCCTTGGGCAAAATCCCGGTTCTTTTGACGGACGACGGAGAGTGCATCTATGACTCACGTGTGATTGCCGAATATCTGGAGGGATTGCCGGGAGCATCATTCATTCCGGAGGACTGGCGCGAGCGCGTTACGGTGCGCCGCCTCGAAGCCCTGGCGGACGGAATCGCGGATGCCGCAGCAACGGTTTTCCTGGAGCATAAGCGGCCCCCCGCACAGGTGAGCGAGACATGGGTGGCGAGACAGCGGGGCAAAATTGATCAAGGCCTGTCGGCGTTGGCGGCGGCATTGCCGGAAGCGGGCGGCTATCTGTCGGGGCCGCGGTTGACGCTGGCGGATATGGCGGCGGTCAGCACGCTGGGGTATCTGGATCTTCGCTTTCCGGAGCTGGAATGGCGGGATCGTTACCCGGGTCTGAAGGCATACCAGACGATGATGTCCTGCCGGAGCAGTGTGGCGGAGACCATGCCACCGCAATGACTGCAATGAAAAAGCGCCCCGAAGGGCGCTTTTTCATTGTCGGAGGATCACAGTGGCGGGGTAGTGGTTTCAAAGGCTGCAACACCCGACACCACATCCGGTGTCGCTCCTGTCTGGGCATCCAGCGTCAGACGATAGCCAACCCCGGCCATTTCGGCGCGGCTGCCGGCCAGGAAGCCGCCCGCCTGCCAGGTGCAGCTGGCGGTGGGGCATTTCGCAATATCGGTGGTGTTGAAATTGGCGAAGCTGAGGGCACTGCCGGTGAGCGTGCCGGTAGTCGCCATGCTGGCGATGGCCGGAGACTGGTTGTTCAACGTCAGGCTGACCTGCATGGCCAGTGAGGCCGTGCCGGTGCCAAAGTTGATGTTCAGGCTGCCGGAGTCAAGGCTGCCGACCGGCAGGGTGGACTTGTTGAGCGTGGTGGGGCTGGTTCCGCCCACCAGGTTGTAAGTAACCGTCGTGGTTGCGCCTGCCAGTGAAGCCGTGGTGGGGGTGCCGACAATGTAGTGCAGGCTGTTGCCTGCCATGATCAGGTCGGAGTTGGGCGAGCCGTCGGTATTGAAACTGGCAATCCCCGTTCCGGTTAACCGGCCCCAGCTCAAGGTGTTTTTGTAGTGGGTAACGTCCGTGCTGTTCATCGGTGTGGGCGCGGTGGGCTGGCCATAGCTGAAAGTGACCCCCAGGTTGTCCGTGTGCTGTGACGCCAGCAGGCTGCCGTTGGATTGGTTGAAGATGGCGGTGATGGCGCCTTCATAGGTCAAATCGCCACGCCCCGTCTTGTGATCGCTGACAAACATGCCGCTGAACGAAGGCGTGACGGAGTCCCCAGCCAGTAGCCCCTGTATGTTGTTGGTAATGACGGTCGAGCCGGATTGTCCGAGCCCGGCGACGCCGTACAGGCGGTTATTGCCTTTGCCATCAATATCTTCAATCGCATACGAGACGCCCAGCAACTCCCCGGCGCTGCCCATGAGGAAGGCGGACAGGCGTGTGTCACATCCGCCACCCGCCTGGCTGTTGCAACTGGTATCGGCCCCGGAGGCTGTCGCCAGCAGTTCGCGGTTTTCCAGCTGGAAAGCCCCGCCATTGACCAGCGTCGGCAGGCTGTAGCCGCTGCGCGAGGCTGTATAGGTGGTTTTGCCGGTTCCGGTTCCGGTGCTGGCTTGCAGGGCAACATCCAGCAGCCCTTCGCCAAGGTTCAGGGTCAGGGACAATTTGTCCAGCGAGGTCGCCAGCGTGGAGGGCTGGGCGAAGCGTGGTGTGGATGCCTGGCTGCCTGAGGCGGCCAGATCGTAGGTGACCTTGGCGTTATAAGCCGGCAGTGTTGCGGGGCTCAGGCCGATGACATAACTGAACGGACTACTGATGTTCTGGGTACCATAGGCGTCATAGGTGATGGTGCCCAGGTTGTATTCCCCCAAGCTATAGCGCAGTTGCGGGTCGGTATAGAGCGAGACGGCCTGAGCGGTTCCCAGGCTGAAGAGCAGGGCGTCGCCTTCGTGCAGGTCGAGCAGCTTGCCTTGGGCAACGCCGTAATTGCCGTCAAAGGTGGCGAAAACATTCAGCGTGTGGAAAAGGCCGTCAGAGCGTTGCAGCGGACTGGAGAAGGTATATGCGCTGGCGGCATCCAGCACCGGGCGGATATTGAATGACGCGGACTGGTCCAGGACGGCGACGCCCTGGATGCCCGAGCCTTGAGCGCCATTGATGACATACGCCGCCCCCAGGGTATCGCCCTCGGTGCCGCTAAAGAAGGCATCGATGGAGGTGAGGCAACTGGTGGAGCAGGCGCTGTCTTCACGACTGGTGGTTTGCAGATTGTTGAAACTCAGGCCGTTTCCGCTGACGGTAGCCGTAACCCCCCGCGCGGTTGTGGTGTAGTTGGCCAGATTTCCCGCCGCGCTGCTGCCCAGCGAAAGCCCCATGTCGATGTCGGCCAGGAAGGTGCTGCTCAGATCCAGACCGATCGTCAATTGTGTCAATTGTCCGCCCAGGCTGCTGCCGGCCAAAACGCGCGGCGTCGTGGCGTCCGTCAGCGTGTATCGCACATAGGTGTTGCTGCCCGGCGTGGGCATGGAGCCGGTCGTGGTGCCGATGATGTAGGGCATGAACTGGTTGGCGGCCAGCTTCAAGACGGACGGGGATCCGAAAGCGGTGTAACCCAGATCGCCGTTCGTCCATTCACCGAAGCTGATGCCGTCGCCGTCCGCATCAATGCGGGTCTTGACGTTGACGATCTGCGCCGTCCCGGCATTGATTCCGGAACTGCTGGCGCTGACCCCGCCGATCGTCGCGTTTTGCAATCCGCCGCGATAGGAGGTTGCATTGAAGGTTGCGGATACATTCGACGTTTGTGACGGGCCGCCATCTGAAAGATTGGGCAGCATCGGGCTGGCCAAGGAATACAGGGGGGCGGTGGTTGTATTGCCATTGCTGGTGGTGGTGACGGTATCTTTCAGCACGGGGCCGGAGCCGAGAATGTCATCCGCGAGGACGGTGTTGCCGTTACCGGTGGTCTGTTCGCCGGCGACGAGCGGGTTGTCCGTGCCGCCTTGGGCGCCGGTGTTGTCGGCCACCTGGTTATCCTGCCCGTCATCGCCGTTGTCCTGGCTGTCATCCCCGCCGGACCGGTCGGATTGGGGCTGGTCGGCCCGTCCGCCCGCCGTGGTGTTCTCGGGGGCCGGAGCCGGGGCTTCGCCGGTGCGCACCTGGAAGGTCTGGCCGGGACTGACGTTGCTGTTGCCCTGGTCGTTGGCGACGTTCACCATGCCCTTGCTGACGCTGACCAGCAGCACACCGTTGACGAAGCGGCTGGAGTAGCCGGTGCCCCGGATGCCGATGGTGGCGACCGGTGTCTTCACCCGGTAATTGGCGCGGTTGACCTTGCCGATGGCGCCGCTGACGGTGCGCATGCTGCCGCGCACGAAGTTGAACAGCAGCGACCCGCTTTCCGGCTGGGCTTTCGAGAAGGTGTAGTTGTCGACACCGAAGACCGTTTCGGGCTGCAGCGACAGGAAGCTGCCGTCAGTAAAGCGGATCTGCACCCGGCCCTTGTTGGTCTCGATGCGTTCGCCGCTGTTGATGAAGTCCCCGCGGGTCAGCGTGCGCTTGCTGCCGTCGGATTTGACGGCGACCACTTCGCCGGTCACGAAGTTGACCCGCCCGGCGGTATCCGCCAGCGCGGCCCCCGACAACGCCATGGCCACCATTGCAGCCAGCAGTCCTTGCGGATTCAGAAGATTCGGTCTGATATTCATGTTCTTGACTCCCTGTTACATGTCATAGCGGAGGTCGACACTGACGACATGCCGGTCGTAGTCGAAAAGGGCAACATTCGAAGAGTTCTGGGTGAAGCTGTAGGTCGGCTGCAACGTCAGGGCCGGACGCAACTTGAATGCGGCGCCAAGGCTGAAGTCGATCTGGTTCTCGTCGCGGGTCTTGAAGAACAGCGGATAATCGGCGTCGTACTTCCGCGACTCGTAGCTGAGGGAACTGTTCAGGCGCAGCGTGTTGCTGAGCGTCAGTGATCCGCCGGCGCGCACCCCGTAGAAATCGTTGCCGAAATGCTTGGCCAGTGCCGAACTGTCCTTCATTTTCTCCGATCCGCCGTACAGGCTGGCGAAGGCGACCGGGCTGTAGCGGATATCAAGCCCCTGCGACCATGCGCCGCCCACGGTGTAGCGGGTGGAGTCGCGATTGGACTGGCTGTCGTAGCGTTGCTGGTTGATCTGGCCGAAAACAGCCGCCTGGCCGGTCATGCCGATATCTTTCTGGAATTGGCCGCCCAGACCGATGACGCTGCGGTAATTGGTGTTGTCCAGCCACATGTTCTGCAAGCTGATCTTGCCGCTGATCAGGCCCGCGGCCAACCGGCGCGCGGCGCCAAGGTTGCCGTCGATCGTCATGTTGCTGTAGTTGTTTTCGTCGGTATATTGCCGCGTCGCCAGGCTGAGGTCGCCGAAGGTGGTGACCGCCGGGGTGTTGCGGTACTGGAAGCTGCCGCCGGCCTGCAGGTTCAGCAGAGTGCTGTCGAGGGCTTGTGAACTGGCGGGGATGGAGAACAGCGCGTTGTTGAAGAAGGGGATGGCAATCTGGCTGGAGCCGGGACCGCCGTTGACGTTGCTGTCGTAGCCCGCGCCAGCCTGTACAAAGGCCGTCAGCACACGCTTTTCCTGCTTCTCCTGCGTTGCGACAACACCCAGGAAGCGGTTGACCATGTCTTTGACTTGCGGCGGCGGGTTATGCGACTGGATGGTTTCCAGCTCGGACCGGGCATTGGCGGTTTCGCCCATGGCCAGATGGGTGCGGGCCATCTGTACGCGGCAGGGGCCGTCATCCGGCGCGACGCTCAGGCAGCGTTCGAAGGCGAAGACGGCATTGCTGGCGTCGCCGCTTTCCAGATAGGCCTGGCCCAACAGATAATCATAGTCGGGGGTTCCCGCGCGCTCTTCTTCCAGCGGCGTCAGAAGTTTCAGGGCGTCGGCGGGCTTTTGCTGGGCCAGCAGCCCGGCGGCCTGGTTCAGCACATCATCGGCCAGCGCCGGAAGGGACAAGGCCGCCAACAAGGCAGCGGTAAAAGGTTTCAGTCGCATGTTGTCGTTCCCTGAGAGGGGTTTCTGTCAATATCAGTCTAGTGTTCAGCCTGTGCGCCGCCAGTCATTCACCCGCGGTGGCCAGGTCAAACGGATACAAAAAACCATTGTTCATGTTTTACCCTGTCGGCAGGGTGGACTGCAACTCTCGCAACAGTGCGTTCATGGCTTTTCCCCGGTGGCTGGCGCGATTCTTGACGCCAGGCGCCAGTTCGGCGCTGGAGGCATGCAATTCAGGCACCCAGAACAGGGGGTCGTAGCCAAACCCGTCGGCGCCGCGCGGCGCGGACAGGATTTCCCCCTCCCAGATGCCTTGGCAGATCAGCGGCAGGGGGTCTTCGGCGTGGCGGACCATGACCAGCACGCAGACAAAACGGGCGGTCAGCGGAAGGCCGTCAGCACGGAACGGCAGCAGGTTTTGCAGCAGGAGGTGATTGTTGTCGGCATCGTTCGCGCCGACGCCCGCGTAGCGCGCCGAATAAATGCCGGGCGCACCGTGCAGGACATCGACGCACAGCCCGGAATCGTCCGCCAGGGCGGGCAGGCCGGAAATCGCAGCGGCATGGCGGGCCTTGATCAGGGCGTTTTCCACAAAGCTGAGGCCGGTTTCATCCGCGTCGGGGATATCCAGGCTTTTCTGGCTGATGACTTCAATGGCCAAGGGCGCCAGCAGGGACTGCAATTCGCGTAATTTACCGGCATTGCCGGTCGCGATGACAAGTTTGTTCATGGGCGGGCTTTTCAGGCTGTTTTGCGGATTCTAATCTTCGTCGCCGGCTTTGGCGACCCGGACTGCGGTAGGGTACAGTTGCTGTCAGTGGCTGTGGATAATTCTGTGGATAAGCTGGGTCTTGAGTCGGTTTTGGTTTTTCTGTGGATAACTTTGTGGATAAGGCGTGGCTTGCCGGGATGAAAACAACGATGCGTGAACGCTGGTTTTGGGGAAGCGGTGTGGCTCTGATGCTGGGGCTGGCGGTGGCCGGGGTGTACACGGGCAGCCTGGCCTGGACGGACCGGCCGTTTCCGGCCACGGTCAAGGCGGTCCTTTACTACGAAAGCTGGTTGATGCCGTGGTTGCTGGCGGCGTTGCTGCGCCTGTGGCGGCAGGGACGGATTTCCGGGGTGTTCGCCGGGGCGGTGGGACTGCTGTTGCTGATAGGTGTTTATGCCCGCTTTGTGGAGCCCAACCTGTTGCTGGAGCGCCATACGGCCATCCATACGGGATACCGGTTGAAGCTGGCGCTGGTCAGTGATCTGCATTACGGTCAGTTTTCAACGGACTTTCAGCAGCGCCAATTGGTGTCGCGCCTGAATGCGCTGGATGTGGATGCGGTGCTGGTGGCGGGGGACTGGACCTACGATCCACCGCGAAATGTGGCGTTGGAAACGTTACTGGCGTCATTCCGCCAGATTCGCCATCCGGTGTATTCCGTACCGGGCAACCATGACGAGCAGCAACCGGGACCGCCGCTGCAACAGGCGCTGAAGGCCGCCCTGATTCACAACGGCGTTATGCCCGTCGAAGGCCGGAGCGTGACGTTGGGACCGGTGCGGCTAGTGGGGTTGAACGAGCTGTGGTCCTGCCTGAACGGCAGTGGTTTGCCTCGGGACTTCCAGCCCGATAACCGTCCGGTGCTGTTGCTGGGTCATCACCCCGAGGCGGCGGACGGCTTGCCGCCCTTGCCGGAAGGCAGTTTGCTGCTGGCGGGCCATACCCATGGCGGGCAGGTCAACCTGCCGTTCCTGACCAACTGGGTATTGCAGAACGGTCACTTCTCGACATTCCGGCAGGGCCTGTACCGCAAAGGCCACCTCCAGGTTTTTGTCACGTCCGGCGTCGGCATGATCGGCCTGCCGCTGCGCTTCGCCGTGCCGCCGGTGATCGACGTGCTGGAACTGTACTAGGCCGTTGCCCGCGTGACGCGGTAGATGGCCACTTCGCCGAACATGTTGGGGAACTTCTGCATCAGCAGGCTGCCCTGCTGGTCGCCGTCGACGGCGCGGCGGTTGAGGATGGCGACGCCTTTCTCGGCGCACAGCGCCTCGAAGTCGCGGAAGGTGCAGAGGTGGATGTTCGGGGTGTTGTACCAGGAATAGGGCAGCGCCTCGGACACCGGCATCATGCCGCGCCAGAACAGGTAGCCGCGCGTTTTCCAGTGCGCGAAGTTGGGGAAGGTGATGATGGCTTCCTTGGCGACGCGCAGCATGTCTTCCAGCAGTTCGTCGGGCTTGGCGACGGCTTGCAGTGCCTGGGTCATGATGACGCTGTCAAAGGTGGCGTCGCCGAAGTTGCCCAGTCCTTCATTCAGGTTCTGCTGGATCACGTTGACGCCGCGCGCTACGCCGGCGCTGATCTTGTCCTCGTCGATTTCCAGACCGTAGCCGTGCACGTTGAACTGGTCGCGCAGGTGCGCCAGCAATTCGCCGTCGCCGCAACCGAGGTCGAGCACCCGGCTGCCGGGCTGGATCCATTGTTCCGCCAGTCGCAGGTCAAGACGCATGATTGGCCTCGGGAATCCGGTTGAGGAAGTTTTTCAGCAGGGTTATGTAGCGCGGGATGGGGAACAGGAAGGAGTCATGCCCTTGCGGCGCGTCAATGTCGGCGTAGGAGACATCCTTGCGCTCGGCGATCAGGGCATTGACGATTTCCTGCGAGCGCGACGGCGCGAACCGCCAGTCCGTGGTGAAGGAAATCACCAGGAAACGGCAAGTGGCGCGGGCCAGCGCGGCGCGCAGGTTGTCGTTGTAATCCCGCGCCGGATCGAAATAGTCCAGCGCCTTGGTCATCAGCAGGTAGGTGTTGGCGTCGAAATAGCGCGAAAAGGCTTCGCCCTGATAACGCAGGTACGACTCCACCTGGAATTCAACGTCATAGCCGAAGGCGAACTGGCCGGTCTTGAGGTCGCGGCCGAACTTCTGCTTCATGGCGTCGTCGGACAGATAGGTGATGTGGCCGACCATGCGCGCCAGGATCAGGCCGCGCTTGGGATAGGTGTCATGCTCGTAGTAGTGGCCGCCGTGGAAATCCGGGTCGGACAGGATGGCCTGTCGCGCCACTTCGTTGAAGGCGATGTTCTGCGCCGACAGCTTGGGCGCGCTGGCGATGATGACGGCGTTCTTCAGGCGTTCCGGGTAGTCCACCGCCCATTGCATGACCTGCATGCCGCCCAGCGAGCCGCCGACGATGGCTGCCCAGCAGTCGATGCCAAGGTGGTCGGAGAGGCGCGCCTGCACTTGCACCCAGTCCTTGACGGTAACCAGCGGAAAGTCCGGGCCGTAATTCTTGCCGGTCGCGGGATTGATCGAGGACGGGCCGGTGGAGCCGTGACAGCCGCCCAGATTGTTCAGCGCCACCACGAAGAAGCGGTTGGTGTCGATGGCCTTGCCGGGGCCGATGCAGGTGTCCCACCAGCCGGGCTTGCTGTCATCCGGACTGTGGTAACCGGCGGCATGATGGTGGCCGGACAGCGCGTGGCAGATCAGCAGCGCGTTCGATCGGTCGGCATTGAGGACGCCGTAGGTTTCATAGACGAGGTCGTAACTTTCCAGCACGCGGGCGCAGGCCAGCGTCAGGGGCGTGTCGACATGCAGGGTCTGTGGCGTCACCAGCCCGACGGAATCGGGGGGCAGGGTCTGTGGCATTGGCGGCAAACCGGCAGGGCACAAGGGGAACCAAGTCTAAAGAGAGTGGCGGGGGTGTGCAAGACAACGGTGGCGATGCCGGGGGTACAGCGACGGGCCGGCGGCGGGTGCCGGCCCGGTTTGGCAGGGTCAGGCCAGGTTCAGGGCAGGCATTGACGGAATGGTCAGGTCATTCTTGTGCGCCAGATGTTCTTCCAGCATGGTCAGCAGCGCGATGAATTCCTTGGGGCGCGCGGGCTTCTTCAGGGAAAACACGGATTTCCGCGCTTTCTCGATATCCGTGCTGTAACCCACCACGACCGAGAGCGGCTTGCCCGGTTCCGATTTCGGATACACCGGCGTTGCTTCGTCCATGTCTACAAAGACCACGTCGGCGTAGCCCTCCGCCAGATAATCCCAGCGCGCCTGACCCGGGCGGGCGGTCTGCGCCAGAATGCCCAGCAGCGATTTGAACACCAGGCGGTCCTGTTCCTTGGCGGAGGTGCAAGCGAGGGTGAGCGTGGGTGAGGTCATAATGAGGCTCTTGTATAGTTGACGGTGGCCATTCGGGAATTTTTATTGACCATTATAAGACTGCGAATCCGGTCACAAAGCCAGTTCCAGCCGGGCCAGGCAGATGAAAGGCCGAATTTGTGCGATGAAGTGTTAGGTTTTCGTTAACGTTCGAGTGGTTTTAATCGTTGCACAGGGTGGCCTTTACCGGCCCGGTGACCGGGAATTCTCGAACTTGACCGGCGAGTCGTTTATAATACGCGGTTCAGTTCCCAGCCGATCCCCGGCACTTTCGACGGCCCGGCCCGCAGCGGTGGTGTTATGCGTTATCCCAAATCCTACGATGTCATTGTCATTGGCGGCGGCCATGCCGGTACCGAAGCGGCGCTGGCGGCGGCGCGCATGGGCTGCCAGACCCTGCTGCTGACCCACAATGTCGAGACGCTGGGGCAGATGAGCTGTAACCCGGCCATCGGCGGCATCGGCAAGAGCCACCTGGTGAAGGAAATCGACGCCTTGGGCGGCGCCATGGCGCTGGCTACCGATCTGGGCGGCATCCAGTTCCGGGTGCTGAACGGCAGCAAGGGCCCGGCGGTGCGCGCCACCCGCGCCCAGGCCGACCGCGCGCTGTACAAGGCCGCTATCCGCAGCATCCTGGAAAACCAGCCCAACCTCGACATCTTCCAGCAGGCCGCCGATGACCTGATCGTGGAAGGGGAAACGGTCAAGGGCGTGGTGACGCAGACCGGCATCCGCTTTGATGCGAAAACCGTGGTGCTGACCACCGGCACCTTCCTCGGCGGCGTCATCCACATCGGGCTGGAAAACCACAAGGGCGGCCGCGCCGGTGATCAGCCCTCCATCGCGCTGGCCAACCGCCTGCGCGAACTGCCGCTGCGCGTCGGCCGCCTGAAGACCGGCACGCCGCCGCGCATCGACGCCAAGTCGGTCGATTTCAGCGTGATGATGCCGCAACCGGGCGACACGCCGATTCCGGTGATGTCGTTCATGGGCAACGCCGCCATGCACCCGGAACAGGTCAACTGCTGGATCACCCACACCAACGAGCAGACCCACGACATCATCCGCGGCGGCCTTGACCGCTCGCCGATGTACACCGGCGTCATCGAAGGCGTCGGCCCGCGCTACTGCCCGTCGATCGAGGACAAGATCCACCGCTTCGCCGACAAGAATTCGCACCAGGTGTTCATCGAGCCGGAAGGCCTGAAGACCCACGAACTCTACCCCAACGGCATTTCCACCAGCCTGCCGTTTGATGTGCAATTGTCTCTGGTACGCTCCATTCGTGGCATGGAAAACGCGCACATCACCCGTCCCGGTTACGCCATCGAATACGATTTCTTCGACCCGCGCGACCTGAAGCACACGCTGGAGACCCGCGTCATCCACAACCTGTACTTTGCCGGGCAGATCAACGGCACCACCGGCTATGAAGAAGCCGGGGCGCAGGGCCTGCTGGCCGGGATCAACGCCGGTCTGCGCGCGCAGGACAAGGACGGCTGGTATCCCACCCGTGATGTGGCCTACCTCGGCGTGCTGGTCGATGACCTGATCACGCTGGGCACCAAGGAACCGTACCGCATGTTCACCTCGCGCGCCGAATACCGGCTGTTGCTGCGCGAGGACAACGCCGACCAGCGCCTGACCGAAACCGGCCGCAAGCTGGGATTGGTGGATGACGCCCGCTGGGCCGCCTACTGCGAGAAGCAGGAAGCCATCGCCCGCGAAAGCCAGCGCCTGAAGTCGGTGCTGGCGCATCCCGGCAGCGCGCTGGGCCATCGTTTCGCCGAGCTGACCGGCCAGGAACTGAGCAAGGAAAACACCCTGCTGGAGCTGCTGAAGCGGCCGCAGGTGAATTTCGCCCATGTCGCCGAACTGGCGGGCATCGAGGTCGCGCCGGAAGTGGGCGAGCAGATCGAGATCAACGCCAAGTACGCCGGTTACATCGACCGCCAGCAGGAAGAAATCGACAAGCTGCGCGCCCATGAGGAAATGACGCTGCCCGAGGACTTTGACTATGACCGCGTGTCCGGCCTGTCGAACGAGGTGAAGGCGAAGCTGAAGGCGACGCGCCCGGCGACGCTGGCGCAGGCGGGCCGCATTCCCGGCCTGACTCCGGCGGCGGTATCGCTGCTGATGATCTACCTGAAGAAGCACGGCATGGCCAACCTGCGGCTGGCGGGGTGAAGACAGCCATGACCGACGCCCAACTCCTCGCCCTGCTCGACAACGGCCTCCGCCAGCTGCAATTACAACTGCCGGAAGGCAGTAATGAGCGCCTCCTGTCCTACGTGACGGCGTTGCAAAAGTGGAACAGCGCTTATAATCTGACGGCCATTCGTGACCCGAAAGACATGGTGGTCAAGCATTTGCTGGATTCGCTGGCGGTGTCGCCGCTGGTGCGTTCCGGCAGCCTGCTGGACGTCGGCACCGGCGCTGGCCTGCCCGGTCTGGTGCTGGCGATGGTGCGCCCGGACCTGCAGGTGGACCTGCTGGACAGCAACAGCAAGAAGACCCGCTTCCTGGTGCAGATGACCGCGCAGTTCGGCCTGAAGAACGTCAGGGTGCATCATGCCCGTGTCGAACAGGCCCAGTTGCCGCCGCAGTCCCAGATCATCAGCCGAGCCTTCGCCAGCCTCAGCGACTTCGCCCACTGGTGCGGTCATTTGCTGGCCGGGGACGGCGTGCTGCTGGCGATGAAGGGTCTGTACCCGCAAGACGAAATCGCCGCTTTGCCCGCGCCCTTTGTCGTGCGTGAGTCGCATGCGCTGACGGTGCCGTTCCTGGACGAAGCGCGGCATTTGCTGGTGATCGGCAAGCAAGCAGCCTGACACGGCGCGCCCGACGGGGTGCGCCACGGAGCGGGTGGTCCGCCCCTCCCGACCCTCCCGGTGTTTCCGGGGAGGGAACCTGAATAGTGAAGGAAACCTGACATGACGCAAATTCTCGCCATCGCCAACCAGAAGGGCGGAGTCGGCAAGACCACCACCTCGGTGAACCTCGCCGCCTCGCTGGCCGCCGTCAAGCGCAAGGTGCTGCTGGTGGACCTGGACCCGCAGGGCAACGCCACCATGGGCTCCGGGCTGGAAAAGCACAGCCTGCCGTACTCGGTGTACGAGGTGCTGCTGGGCAATGCGTCGATCAACGTCGCCGTGCAGCCGACGCCCAAGGCCGGTTACGACGTGCTCGGTTCCAATCGCGAGCTGAGCGGTGCGGAACTGGAACTGATGGACATGGAAGGCCGCGAAACCCGTCTCAAGGACGCGCTGGCTTCCCTCACCAAGAAATACGACTTCATCGTCATCGACTGCGCGCCGTCGCTGAGTCTGCTGACGCTGAACGCGCTGGTGGCGGCCGACGGCGTCATCATCCCCATGCAGTGCGAATACTATGCGCTGGAAGGGCTGGCCGACCTGACCAACACCATCGAGCGCATGACCCAGCGCCTGAACCCGAACCTGCGCATTCGCGGCATCCTGCGCACCATGTTCGACCCGCGCAACACGCTGGCCAACGATGTCTCCGCCGAACTGACCAACCATTTCGGCGACCAGGTGTTCGAAACCGTGATCCCGCGCAACGTGCGGCTGGCCGAAGCGCCTGCGCACGGGCTGCCGGTGATGTACTATGACAAGGGGTCGCGCGGGGCGTTTGCCTACCTGACGCTGGCCGCCGAATTGCTGAAGAAAGAAAAGAAAAGAAAAACGGCCTGACGGCATATTTTCCGGGAATTGACCATGAGTACGAAAAAACGCGGTTTGGGTGGTGGACGCGGTCTGGATTCCCTGTTGGGCGCGCGCAAGGTCAAGGAAGATGTCGACGCGATCGAAGCCAACCCCTCGTCCCCGGCGGTGACCAGCGCCCTGCAAACCCTGCCGATCGAGCAGTTGCAGCGCGGCCGTTACCAGCCGCGCCGCGACATGAATCCCGCCGCCTTGCAGGAGCTGTCCGACTCGATCAAGGCGCAGGGCGTGATGCAGCCGGTGGTGGTGCGCGCCATCGGGCCGAAGCAGTACGAGATCATTGCCGGTGAACGCCGCTGGCGCGCCGCGCAGATGGCCGGGCTGGACACCATTCCCGCCATTGTCCGCGACATTCCCGATGAGACCGCCATTGCCTGGGCGCTGATCGAGAACATCCAGCGCGAAGACCTGAACCCGATGGAGCAGGCGGTGGCGATGCAGCGTTTCGCCGACGAATTCGAGATGACGCACCAGCAGATCGCTGATGCCGTCGGCAAGGCCCGCGCCACTGTCACCAACCTGCTGCGCCTGACGCAGCTGCCGCGCGACGTGAAGACGCTGCTGGAACACGGCGACCTGGAAATGGGCCATGCCCGCACGCTGCTGGCGCTGCCGGAAGCGCAGCAGACCGAAGCGGCCCGCACCATTGTCGCCAAGGGACTGTCCGTGCGCCAGACCGAGGCGCTGGTGCGCAGCCTGCTGGCCGCCAAGGACAAGGGCGCGCAAAAGCCCGCCAAGCTCGACCCGAATGTCGCCGAACTGCAAACATGGCTGGCCGAGCGCCTGGGCGCCGGGGTGGACATCCAGTACAACAAGAAGGGCAAGGGCAAGGTCGTGATCAGTTACAACTCTTTTGAGGAACTGGACGGCATTCTGGCGCATATTCAATAAATTGAAGGCCGCCGGAGCCCCGCCATGATCGAGTTGTACCAGTTCCATCCGTCGTTGGGGCTGCCGAACATGAGCCCCTTCTGCCTGAAGCTGGAAACCTGGCTGCGCATGGCCGCACTGCCCTACGAGAACCGCTACACCAACGATCCGCGTGAAGCGCCGCTGGGCAAGCTGCCCTCCATTCGCGTTGATAACCGGATGATTCCGGATTCCACGCTCTGCATCGACTACCTCAAGCACAAGCACGACCTGGATTTTGACCGGCACCTGACGCCGGAACAGAAGGCGCAGTCGCATGCGCTGAAGGCGCTGCTGGAAGACCGTCTGTACTTCTTCGCCCTCTACAGCCGCTGGGTGGATGCCCGCTACTGGCCGCAAATCCGGGAAGCGCTGTTCGGTAAGCTGCCGTTCCCGGTGCGCAAGGTGCTGCCGCAGGTGATTCAGCAGAAGATGAAGCGCGACCTGCTGGGGCAGGGCACGGCCAAGCACAGCCAGGAGCAGATCTACGCCTTTGCCGCGCAGGACATCGCGACGCTGTCGACGCTGCTCGGTGACAAGCCGTATTTCTTCGGGGACGAGCCGACCGAGATTGACGCCTCCGCCTTCGGCTTCATCGCCCAGCTGACGCTGATCAGCGACAACTCACCGTGGCCGCCGATCGTGGCGCCATACCCCAACCTGCGCGCGTATGCCGAGCGCATGCTGCAACGTTATTTCCGCTGAGCGTGCGCGTGCTACTGCCCTGGATGCCCGGCCTGATCGCGGCTTGCCTGATGACGGCGGCGCTGGCGGATGGCGGCTGGGAGCTGGCGCGCGAGGATGCCTCCCGCCAGATCCGGGTCTTTACCCGCTCGCAGGCCGATAGCGATTACGACGAATTCCGTTCGGAAATGCTGGCGCCGCAGTCGATTGACACCGTGGTGGCCGTGTTGCGCGACATTCCCGCCTGGCCGGAATGGATTGCCCGTATCCGCAAGGTGAAGTTGCTGCGGCACGACGGTGAGTCGAACTGGGTCTATGTGGTTTACAAACTGCCTTATCCGTTCAAGGATCGTGACACCGTGTTGCAGTCGGTGTTGCAGCGTGAGGCAAAAGGCGGGGTGGTGACCATCCGCAGTCAGGCCGTGCGCACCTTGCCGATGCCGGAACAGGACAGCCGGCGGGTGCATCTGTATGAGCTGCAAAGCACCTGGCGACTGACGCCGCTGCCGGGCGGCGGCACCCGTATTGAATTGTCGGGGCGGGGCCAGCCCGGCGGCTACCTGCCGTCACTGATTTTCAACTACAACCTGGCGGATGAGCCGCAGCAGACCTTGCGCCTGTTGCGGTTGATGCTGGCGCGACCGAAGTATCAGCCGCGCAAATAAGCTTCAGGCTTCGGCCTTTTCCCCTTCCAGCCATTGCCGCCACACCGCCACCAGCACCGCCAGGATCACCGGCCCCAGGAACAGCCCCACCATGCCGAAGGCGTTCAGCCCGCCCAGCACGCCGAACATGACCAGCAGGAAAGGGATGTGGGTTTTGCCGGAAATGACGAACGGCCGGATGATGTTGTCTACCCAGCTGATGACGAAGGTGCCCCAGGCCGCCAGCCCCAAGGCTGCCGCCACATCCCCCTGTGCAAACAGCCAGATGGCGACACTGCCCCAGGCAAAGGGCGTACCGAAGGGAATCAGGGCAATCAGCGTGGTGATCGCCGCCAGGAACACCGGGCTGTCCATCCCCGCCACCGCATAGCCCACCCCCGCCAGGAACCCCTGCGCCAGCGCCGTCAGCACGATGCCGATCACCACGGCGCGCGTCATGTCCGCCGCCGCCTGCACATAGCCGTTGGTGCGGCGGCCGATCAGGTGTTGCAGCGCGGTGCGGATCTGCGCCATCAGCACTTCGCCGTCGCGATAGAAGAAGAACAGCGTCACCAGCGTCATGCCCAGCTTGGCGGCGTTGCGGCTGATGCCGCCGGCAATGGCCCCGGCCGATCCCCAGACATGTTGCGTGACCCGCTCCAGTTGCGCGCGTAATGCGCCCGGTTCGTGCAGTAGCCGATCGAGGAAGCCTTCCAGTTCATGGCCGATACCCGGCAGGGTGCGGATGAATCCCGGAGTTTGCAGCGTGCCGGACGAGAGTTGCGCGGTCAGCCGCCCCATGACCTTCCCGGCTTCGTCCTGAAGCACATAGATTCCCCAAGCCATCGGCAGCACCAGCACCAACGCCAGCAGCACGGTCATCAGTGCGGCGCTGCGGTTGGGGCCGCCGGTGGCGCGTTTCAGGCGCTGGTAGCCCGGCCAGGTGACATAGGCCAGGATGCCCGCCCAGACCATCGGTACGATAAAGGCGGACAACACCCGGTAACCCAGGAACATCAGCAGGGCGATGACGACGATCAGCAGGGCGCGGTGAATGGCGGAGGCCTGGGGTGTGGACATGCATTCCTCGAACAGTGGGGAGGGGAAATGAAAACGGCCCGTTGAGGGCCGTTTTCATGCAGCGAGCCTGTGTCCTTCTTACTGCAATTGCGAAATATCCGCAATTGCCAGGAAGAGGGCGCGCAGGTTGGCCAGCAGCGTCAGGCGGTTGCGGCGCACAGCGGCGTCTTCCGCGTTCACCATCACTTCGGTGAAGAAGCGGTCGACGACCTCGCGCAGCGAGGCCAGCTTGGCCAGCGCGGCGGTGTAGTCGCCGGCGGCGAACAGCGGCGCCAGCTCGGCCTGCAGTCCGGCCACCTGTTGCGCCAGCGCCTGTTCGGCGGCGTCGGCCAGCAGGGCGTTGTCGACGGTGCCGGTGGTGACCGATTCGTCCTTGGCCAGGATGTTGGCGACGCGCTTGTTGGCGGCGGCGAGGGCGGCGGCTTCCGGCAGGGCGCGGAAGGCCTGCACTGCCAGCACCCGGCGCGAGAAGTCCAGCGGCTTGCCCGGCTTCAGCGCCTGCACCGACTGGATCACGTCGACGCTGACGCCCTGTTCTTCATACATGGCGCGGTAACGGCCCAGCAGGAATTCGAAGACATCGCCGACGGTGTTGGCGTTGGACAGCTTGGTGCCGTAGGCGTTGACTGCCTGTTGCGCCAGCACGGTCAGGTCCAGCGGCAGTTGCTGTTCGATGATGATGCGCAGCAGGCCGATGGCGGCGCGACGCAGCGCGAACGGGTCCTTGGAGCCGGTGGGCGGCTGGTTGATGCCGAAGATGCCGACCAGGGTGTCGAGCTTGTCGGCCAGCGCCACGCTCAGGCCCGCCTTGGTGATCGGCAGGCTGTCGCCCGCGAACTTCGGCAGGTACTGCTCGTTCAGCGCCAGCGCCACTTCTTCGGCTTCGCCGTCGTGCAGCGCATAGTGATACCCGGCAATGCCTTGCAGTTCCGGGAATTCACCGACCATTTCCGAGGCCAGGTCGCACTTCGACAGGATGCCGGCGCGCTGAGCCAGCGCTACGTCGCCGCCAATCTGTGCGGCGATGAACGCCGCCAGTTCGCTGATGCGCTCGGCCTTCTCATACACTGTGCCGAGCTGGGCCTGGAAGACCACCGTCTTCAGGCGTTCGTTGCGGCTTTCCAGCTTGACCTTCTTGTCCTGCTTGAAGAAGAACTCGGCGTCGGTGAGACGCGGGCGCACCACCTTCTCGTTACCGGCAATGATGAATTCCGGGTTCGGGCTCTTCACATTGGCGACGGTGATGAAGCGCGGCAACAGCTTGCCGTTGCCGTCGACCAAGCAGAAATACTTCTGGTTATCCTGCATGGTGGAGATCAGGGCCTCCTGCGGCACGTGCAGGAAACGCTCCTCGAAGGAACAGACCAGCGGCACCGGGTATTCCACCAGCGCGGTTACTTCGTCCAGCAGCGCTTCGGGGATGACAGCCTTGCCGCCTTCCTTCGCGGCCAGCGCCTGTACCTTTTCCAGGATGGCTTCACGGCGCTTGGCGAAGCAGGGCATCACGTACAGGGTTTCCAGCGCGGTTTCGTAGCCGTGTTCCAGCCCTGCCGGGTAGTTGCCCAGGTTCTTGACGGTGAAGGTTTCGTTGTTGGCCATGAAGCGGTGGCCGCGGCTTTCGTTGCCGGCGGTCTGGCCGAGGATCGTGCAGGGCACGACCGAGTTGCCGAGCAGCATCACCAGCCACTGCGTCGGGCGCACGAACTCGACCTTGGAGGCGGCCCAGCGCATGCGCTTGGCGATCGGCAGCGCGTCGAGCGCGGCCTGGACGATGCCGGGCAGCAGCGTTACCGCGTCAGCACCGGCAATGGACTTGCTGTAGCGCAGCTTCTCGCCGCTGCGGTCGATCTCGCTGATATCGACGCCGTTCTTCTTGGCGAAGCCCAGCGCGGCCTGCGTCGGGTTGCCGTTGGCGTCAAACGCGGCCTTCACGGGCGGGCCGTCGACGTTCAGCGTGCGGTCGGGCTGGCGGGTTTCCAGACCCTGGATGCTCACCGCCAGACGGCGCGGTGCGGCGAAATGGCAGGCGTGGGTGTAGGTCAGTCCGGCCTGCTTCAGGCCGTTTTCGATACCGGCCAGGAAGTTGTCGGCCAGCGTCTTCAGGGATTTCGGGGGCAGTTCTTCGCAGCCCAGTTCCACCAGGAAGGGTTGAGTGGTCATTGTGCAGCCTCCGCAGCCAGTTTCGCCAATACTTCATCCCGCAGGTTGTCGGGGGCCATGGGGAAGCCCAGGCGGGCGCGGGCGTGCAGGTAGCTGGAAGCCACGGCACGGGCCAGTTGCCGCACGCGCAGGATGTACTGCTGGCGGGCGGTGACGGAGATGGCGCGGCGGGCGTCCAGCAGGTTGAAGCTGTGCGAGGCCTTGATCACCATTTCGTAGGCGGGCAGCGGCAGCGGTTGCGGCAGCGCCATCAGGCGGTTGGCTTCGCTTTCGTAGAAGTCAAACAGCTCGAACAGCTTGTCGACGTTGGCGTGCTCGAAGTTGAAGGTGGATTGTTCCACTTCGTTCTGGTGGAAGACATCGCCGTAGGTGACCTTGCCGAAGGGGCCGTCGGTCCAGGTGAGGTCATAGACCGAATCGACGCCCTGCAGGTACATGGCCAGCCGTTCCAGACCGTAGGTGATTTCGCCGGTGACCGGGTAGCACTCGACGCCGCCCACTTGCTGGAAGTAGGTGAACTGGGTGACTTCCATGCCGTTCAGCCAGACTTCCCAGCCCAGGCCCCACGCGCCCAGCGTCGGCGACTCCCAGTTATCTTCCACGAAGCGGATGTCGTGGACGGCGGGGTCGATGCCGATGGTGCGCAGCGAGTTCAGGTACAGTTCCTGGATGTTGGCGGGGTTCGGCTTCAGGACGACCTGGAACTGGTAGTAGTGCTGCAGGCGGTTGGGGTTTTCGCCGTAGCGGCCGTCGGCGGGACGGCGGGAAGGCTGCACGTAGGCAGCGTTCCACGTTTCCGGGCCGAGGGCGCGCAGGAAGGTGGCGGTATGGAAGGTGCCGGCGCCCATTTCCATGTCGTAGGGTTGCAGGATGACGCAGCCCTGTTCGGCCCAGTAGTTCTGCAGGGCCAGGATCAGCCCCTGGAAGGTGCCGATGGCTTGGGGAATGCTGTTGGTGGTCATTGTTATGCCCGGAAGGGGGGTCGAAAAAAGAGGGCTAGTATAGAGCCCCTCACCCCACCTTCGCCACAATGTCATGCAGCACTTCCGCCGCCCGCGCCACGCGGTCGGCGCCGTTCGACATGTGCCGGTAAACCTCGCGCCGTTTCAGGATTTCCAGCATGAAACCGACGGCCGGGGTGATGCCCGCGCTTTCCGCCGCGCTCATCGCCGTGGTCAGCACGCCCAGCGCCTCCGCGTCCTGCTTCTGCTGCGCGGTCAGGGTCAGCAGGTAGTGCTCGGGGTTGAACAGTTCCGCCAGCGCCTTGCGGTAGACCTTCTCGGTGTTGCGCTCGGTCTTGTGGGCGGCGCTGGCGTCGGCCTCGGCGGCCAGCGGCGTCTTTTCCAGCTTGGCGAAGCCGCTTTCCAGCGCCAGCGCGCCCTGATGCATCAGCACCGCCATGGCCAGCGTATGCTCGTCCGGACCCAGGTGCAGCACCTGCATTTCGCGGACGGTGGTCTTGGCGTAGTTGAGGATGTCGTCGATGGCGGCGACGGCCTGGTAGATATCCTCGCGGTCGATGGGCGTGGCGAAGGCGTGGTGCAGGATCGACATGTTGCGGTTTTTCATCCGGTCGCCGCGATGTTCCAGCTCGCTGACATGGCTGGCGTGCTCATCCAGCCCGGACTGCATGTAGGTGACCAGCGCCGCCGTACATTCGACGGCCAGATGCGCCTGTTCGTTGATCAGCCGGTAAAAGTCGGGAATTTCGGGGAAAATGCGGGCTTTCAGCCGGGTGAGGAAGCTTGGGCGGGGCGCGGTCATGACAGTCTCCCGAAGTCAGTGGAAAAAGGCGTGCGTCAGCCCGAACAGCAGGCAGGCCAGCAGGGCGGAGCCGGGCAGCGTCAGCAGCCAGGTCAGGGCGATTTCCCCGGCGACCGACCAGCGTACCGCGCGGGGGCGCTCGGACGCGCCAATACCCATGATCGCGGTGGTGACGACATGGGTGGTGGACACCGGGCCGCCCACCAGCGACGCGCCGAGGATGACGCCCGATGACGCCAGTTGCGCATCCAGCCCGTGCAGCGGCCGCAGCTTGTAGATGCCGAAGCCGAGCGTGCGCACGATGCGCCAGCCGCCCAGCAGCGTCCCGGCGGTGATGACGGCGGCGCTGAGGCACATCACCCACAGCGGCACCTGGAAATGCGTCAGCTGCCCGCCCAGCACCAGCACCAGCGTAATGATACCCATGCCTTTCTGGGCGTCGTTGGCACCGTGCGAGAAGGCCAGCGCGGCGGCGGTGACCCACTGGCCGCGCCGCAGGCGGCGGTTGACCTTGGGGCGGGCGGCGCGCAGCAGGAAATTCATCAGGCGGTGCAGGGCGAACCCGGCGGCAAAGCCGACCACCGGGGAAATCAGCAATGCCGCCAGCACCTTGGTGACGCCGGTCAGGTATCCATGCGCCAGTTCGGCAAAGCCCCACGCCACGTGCTCGGCCCCCGGTCCGGCCATGACCACGCCGGTCAGCCCGCCCACCAGTGCGTGCGACGAAGACGAGGGAATGCCCAGCCGCCAGGTCAGCAGGTTCCAGCCGACCGCGCCGCCGACCGCGCAAAGCACGATGCGCAAGGCCTCCGGCGGCGGCAGCGTTTCGACCGACACCAGCCCGCCGATGGTGTTGGCGACGGCGGTGCCGCCAAGGATGGGGCCGAGCAGCGTGAAGCAGGCGACCAGTAGCGCCGCCTGCGCCGGGGTCATGGCGCGCGAGGCCACCAGCGTCGCCAGCATGTTGGAGGCGTCATGGAAGCCGTTGGTGAAGTCGAAAGCGAGAACCGCCACGATGGTCAGCACGACCAGCAGGAACACGGTGTCCAGAAGGAAAGTCTCCGTCAGCATTTTTCGGTGTGTTTTCCGCGAGCATAGGCGCAATGGCGGCGTCCGTCATGTGCTTTGATGTGGCGGGACCGGGAAAATAAACTGGCGCAAAAGGTCAAATGAAACTTGATAGTGTACGTTCGTGCCAATAGATTCGCAGCCTGTTCCGGCGCGCGCGCCGTCCCTTTCCGCCTCACGGGAGTCTTCGCATGGCCTGGCACTACAAACAACGCGGCACCGGACGCCCCCTGATCCTGCTGCACGGCATCGGCATGTCCAGCAATGCCTGGAAGCCGGTGATGCCGATCCTCGCCGCGCAACGTCGCGTGATCGCCTTTGACCTGCCGGGATTCGGCCGCACGCCGCCGCTGCCTGCCGGGACGCCGCCGACGGCGGAAAACATCATCCGCTCCCTGCAGGACAGCCTGCATGAAATGGGCATTGATGAACCGGTGGATTTCGCCGGGAACTCGCTGGGCGGTTATTTCGCCATGGAAGCGGCACGGCGCGGACTGGCGCGCAGCGTCGTGGCGCTGTCGCCGGGCGGGTTGTGGGAACGGGATGCGTCGGCGCACGTGAAGCCGCTGTTCAGGATCATGCGCAAGGGTCTGCAGACCTTTCCGCTGCTGGGCGAGGCGCTGGTGCTGCTGCCGCCGTTGCGCATGATGCTGATGGCGGTGCCGATGACCTCGCAGGGCTGGAAGATTCCGGCGCGCGACGCCATCGTGTCGCTGCGCAACTTTGCCCGCGCCCCCGGTTTCGACGACACGCTGGAAGCGGTGGAGCCGTTCCGTGACGGCCGCAAGATCACCGTGCCGCTGACCGTGGCCTTCGGCGACCGCGACTGGCTGCTGACCGCCGCTTCGCAGAACCGGGGCGAGCTGCCCGCCCATACGCGCTGGCTGAAGCCGCGCGGCTGGGGGCATGTGCCGATGTGGGATGATCCCAAGGGCGTGGCGCAGCTGATCATTGAAGGCACCCGCTAGGCGGGGCCGGAATCAGTTGGCGAACAGCTTGTAGGGCAAGGGTTTGTCGGAATTGAGGTATTCGGGCAACTGCACCATGCGCAGCATGCCCACCACGGCGGCGTAGGGCGCCTGCCGTTGTACGAAATTGACGGTCCACACCGGCGCGTTTCCGCCCGGGTCGATATAGCCTTCATTCTCGAACAGGGTCTTGTTCTTGCCCAGCGGCGTGTATTTCACCACCATGTCCTCGGCCTGCATGCGCACCAGCGGCGGCTTGGGCGGCAGGTAGTCGGGCAGGGCGCTGATGCGCACTTGCGCATAGCCTTTCTGGGCGGTGTAGGGTTCCACCACCGCACGCAGGATGACATCACGGTCGGGGTTGCCCACCGGCGCGTTATGCACCAGATAGTAGATGTACTCGCGGTCCGAGACCTTCTTCAGCAGCTTGGCGTCCAGCAGTTGCCAGTACCAGCGCTGGTAGCTGTCGATGTCGAAACCGACGCGCGCCACCGCTTCCATCGGCGCGTCAATCACCGCTTCAATGCGGAACGAACGGATCTTCTTGCCGTCCTCCAGCTTGGCGTAGGCCTTGATGTTGCGCAGCTTGTCGTGCTTCACCAGCTTCCATTCGTTGGTGAGGCGGTCGCTGCCGCGCAGTTCCTCCAGGTCGCTTTCGGCGTGCGCGGCAACCGGCAGGGCGGCGGCCAGCGTCAGGGCCAGCAGGGCTTTCTTGATCATGGTGTGTGCCGTGTCACATTTTTGGGGTGGACAAAAATGCAACAAGACGCGTTCAGCAGCTTGACCCGGCGCGCCAATCGCCGGGTAAATCCTAGGGCGGAGTCAGAAAGCAGCGCCGTTGTTCTTCGTCGCCCGCATCAAAGCCGATAAACAGCTCCGGCCGCGCCGAGTCCGGGTGCGCCAGCGACTCGGGCGCCGCCAGCGGCAGTTGCAGCGCCGCCTGCTGGTCGGCCAGCCATTCATCGCGTCCGGCGTGACGCCAGCGCAGCGCCCGGAATGCCGGGTCGGCGCGGAAGCTGGTCCAGTCCCGCCATTGCCCGCGCAGATGTCCGGCGGACAGGCAATCCAGCGTTTCCTCCGTCAGTCCCGGCGGATAGAACAATTGCCCTTTCATCACCAGGCAGCGTTGTTCGATGACGTGGTCTTCAAAGGCGTCGAAGCGGAACTGCTGCCGCGCCAGATGCGTCAGCTTCGCGCCCAGCGTGTCGTGGCTGTTCGGGCCGATCCAGTGTCCGGCGACGGTCAGCGGCGGATGGCCCAGATAGAATTTCACCGCCGCCTCCCAGTGTTCCACCTTGCCGGAGTCGGTGTTGCGGAGCAGGAAGTCGAGTTCGCCGACGGTGATCTTGCCCGCCATGATCGTGGCGCGGTGGCGGATCAGCCGGAAGGGGTGGAAGGCCTCGTCCTGCAGCCAGAACAGCAGCAGGTATTCGAAGTAGTAGCCCAGCCGGTGGTTCTTGTGCGCGGCGAGGAATTCGACCAGCGGTGAAGGATCGCGTTCGAGGGCGTCCAGCCGGGGGCGGTAGGCGGCAAACAGCGGCAGCCAGAAACGGTCATCCAGGATGCGCACCGGATGCGCGCTGTCCGGCAATTCCCGCAGCAGGGCGGGGGAGGCCAGCGCCCAGGCGAGGTTGCGGACATCGGGGTGACGCCAGAGGCGCAGGCTTTCTTGGAGGTTGGGCGTCATGCCTTGTTACATCTGCATAATCGTGATGGATTTATCAAAATGAAACAGGCGTAGACTTCCGTCTTCAGGCTAACCTGTTGGTTGCGCACCCGAATGGTGCGTGCCGTGAATCACTCAAGGATACCGAATCATGCTCCCCAATGCCCTGAATTCCAAGCTCAAGCTTCTCCCACTGGCCGCGGTATTGCTGCTGGCTGCCTGCGGCGGCGGTGGCGGCTCCAGCTCGCCCGCTCCGGTGTCTACCACGATTTCCGGAACGGCCAGCAAAGGCACGTTCAAGAATGCGATTGTCACAGCCTTCCAGGTCAAGGCAGACGGCACGAAAGGGGACCTGATCAAGACGGTTCGCACCGGAGCGGACGGAAAATACAGCATTGTGGTGAGCGGCTATACCGGGCCGGTGCTGCTGGAAATGAGCGGTGACGCCGATACCAAGATGACCTGTGATATTCCCGCCGGTTGTGGCGGCGGTGTGGGCTTCGGGCAGGATGTTGCGAATCCGGGGTTGACCCTGACGTCGGTGCTGTCAGGCCTGCCGGGCGGCGTCATCAACAGCGCGATCACGCCGTTCACGCATCTGGCGGCGCAATTCGCGCTGAACAAGCCGGGACATCTGACCGCCACCAACATTGATGCGGCGCTGACACAGATCCAGGACTTGTTCGACCTGCCCGCCCTGAACGCGACCCAGCCCGCCGACGCCTCGCTGGATTTGTCCACCAAGGGGCTGGATGCGCAGCGTTATGCCCTGCTGAATGCGGCCATCGGTCAGTTGGCCGGGTCGGTCGGCGGTATCGGCACGAAGCTGGACGGGCTGGTGGCGCTGCTGAACGCCAATGGCGGCCAATTGCCCAGCAGCGGCTCGGCCGGTCTGGATCTGGCTGATGTGCTGCGTGCGGCGCAGGATGTGGTCAATTCCGGCAAGGTGGCGGGTATCAACAGCCTGATTTCGACCGCGCTGGCCGAAAATATCCAGGTGGCCGAACTGACGACCGGCAATACCACGGCGACGCCTTCGGATACGTCGGGCGCCGCCGATCTGGCGAAGGCCAAGGCTTTTGTGACATCGGCGGGGCAACTGGCGGCGCAACTGCGGACGCTGGATGACCAGAGCGCCGTCGACGGTTTCCGGGCGAAAATCCATACCATTGACACCATGGCGACGGAAAACGGCCTGATTTCCCAGGCAACCGTCGCGGCCTTTAACCTGTTGCTGCAAGCCGCCGAAGCCGGTACGGCCAGCAAGACGTTCACCGTTCCTGAAGTGCAGGCCATGCTGGATGCCACTAGGAATCCTCGTTTTCCAGTTACCGCCCAGAATGATGTCCGGCTTGTAGTCAATACGGCTGACAATTCCGTCAGCCTCAGTGGGGAGCTGGTGGTGAAACCCACGACTTCATCATGGAACGGCACGACTTGGGTGCTGGACACTCCAAAAGGGTTTACCGTCACCAACCTGAAGCTGAGCTATCCGGGTGATGCGGTATCGACGAATACCTACACCCTGTCCTTGCTGGCCAACGCTTCGATCAAGAGCGGCGATGTAGCTCTAACCATTCCGGCGCTGACGTCCAGTCATATCCAAGTGACCTTCCCGACCGCGAAGACCTTCGCTGACCGGCAGCTAGATATGGACGGTCTGAATCCGGAGTTGCCGACCGCGATAACCGCGAAATTGGATCAGATGATGTTGACCGCGTTGAATGCGCCAGCGACCGAATTTTCCCGCTTCAGCGGCACGATGAGCCTGAATGTGGTGCAGGGCATGCTGGATGTCTCGCACGGCGGCGGCCAGCGGGCGTGGCCTTTGCCGACCCTGGCGCAGATGAAGGGGATATTCACCAGCAATGACGGCCTCAACAGCATGGACGCCAGCGCTTCCATCGACCTGACCGGTTCCAATCCCAAGGTGTCGCCGTTGCCGGGGCATGTGCGCAGCAACCTGTTCACCTATCAGTACAACACGCTTGCCAACCAGGCGACCCTGACGGCCTCGACCGGCTTGTTTGTCTCGGATAACGCCTGGGGCGGCTCTCCCACGCTGACGTTGAAAATGGCGGCATTAAGCCCGACCTGCCTGATCGCTTCTTACCCGAATGCGCCTTTCGGCGACTGGTTGCTGGGCTGCTTTGGCAAGACCACCGTTTCCGAATCGCTGAGCGCCCTCCTGAGCTTGGGTTACACCCCTTACCAACTGCAAGTGTTTGTGACCGGCGAAGGCTATTACCAGCCGGTGCTGACCGGTCTGACCGCCAACACAACCGCGACCGCCGCCAACGGGACGTTGCTTGAAGGCAACGAGCTGTTTGAAGACGCCACCCATTTCGGCAAGGGCACGATCAGCCTGACCACCAAGGTGAAGCTGTCCGGCGCTACTCCGGTGGATCTGGATGCAACGATCACGGCCAAGCGTACGGCGATTGACGGCGGCGGTTTGACCGCGGCATTCCGTCTGGGCGCTGACCAGATGACCCTGACCGCGCCAGTCATCGGCGGCAAGGCGGTTTATACCCTGACCAACAAGGATGGCGTCAGCGTCGAAGTCAGTGCGGTCGATACTCAGGACAAGATTGCCATCAAGCTGAACGGCAAGGAATACGGTTGGCTTTACACCCTCAACGGTCTGCCGGTGGCCAAGTTCACCGACAACAGCCTGATGGCGCTGTAATCCTCCCCGGCCCTCACAGGAAGGACGGTAGCAATACCGTCCTTTTTCCGTTTATGCATATGGCTTTGGCGGGTTTGCTGTTGGCTGTTCCGCTGTCGGCGGCTGCGGCGGATCTCTCTCTGCATATCGACGCGGACGGCTATGCCGAGCCCGTTTCCATCCAGGACTTCACGCATCACTGGCAGGGCCGTTTCTCCGGCGGTCGTCACGCCTTCCTGCAAGGTCGTGCGGAGTTGACCCGGCGTGATGTGGGGCAAGAGGTCAGCCTGTTGTGGCGTTACGACTACCTGCTGGATTTCACCCCGGATACCGCCGAGCTTTACAACGCCTATGCCAAGGGTCTGGCCCCCGATACCGGGCGCGCCTATGGCCTGGGAGTCACCGCCCGTTATTCCGAGGCGCTGGGCGTGCGCTGGAGCCCGGTTTTCCAGTGGCGGCCGGGGCTGACCGTGACGCCAGGCTTCAACCTGTTGCAAGGCTACAAGCTGACCGACGGCGGTCTGGGCGGCAGCGCCCGCTTCCGCCAGCCCGGGTTCAGCGGCGCTGACTTTCAGGGCGCGGATCTGGCGGTGGACTATCACTATGACGAGCCTCAGCTCTACGAAGAAAAGCTGGGCTGGCATCCCCGTAATCCCGATGGCTGGGGATACAGCCTCGACCTGCGCGCCGACTGGCGGCCCGATGACCGGCGCAGCCTGACGCTGCAGCTGTATGATGTGTATGGCCGCCTGCACTGGCGGCAGGCACCGCGGACACAGTATCAATTCGACTACCAGGCGGTGCCGGCCGCGCATCAGCTGACCGGTCAATTGGCGACGGACACCCATTACACGCAGGTATTGCCGATGCGCGGCCGCTTGTCGGGCGATTATCGGCTGAATGAGCGCTGGCAGGCCGGCTGGCAACTGGACGCCAACCGTTATGTCCGTCTGGGGCAAGTGTCGGCGGGGTACAGCGTCGGCGCATGGACGGGTTCGCTGCTGTGGGAGCCGCAGACCGGCGCGTTGGGCGTGGCGCTGGCGCATCCCGGTTTCCGCTGCCGGTGGCTGGCCGACAGCCTGAATACCAACCGCGCCCGGCGTCTGGGGATTTCGCTGGCGGCGGAAACGTCGTGGTAGACAGTGGCAGGTCTTGCTGAGACCCCCCATCCGGCCAAGGGACAGAATCCGCCGAACCCGCTAGTATCCCGTTATCACTGCCCATCCCGACCGGGAGTTGCCATGCGCCGCCGTTTGACCCTGGCTGTTGTTCTGACCTGCACCGCCTTAACCGCCCGCGCCGCCGAGGTACAGGTGGCCGTCGCCGCCAATTTCGCCGGACCGATGCAGAAAATCGCCGCCGCCTTCCAGGCGGATACCGGCCACACCGCCGTGCTGTCCAGCGGCGCCACCGGCAAGTTCTACGCCCAGATCAGCAACGGCGCGCCCTTTGCCGTCTTCCTCTCCGCCGACGACAGCACGCCCGCGCGGCTGGAGCAGGAAGGCCAGGCCGTCAAGGGCAGCCGCTTCACCTACGCCATCGGCAAGCTGGTGCTGTGGTCGCCGCAAGCCGGCATGGTGGATGAGCGCGGCGAGGTGCTGAAGCTGGGCCGTTTCGCGCATCTGGCCCTCGCCAATCCCAAGACCGCGCCTTACGGGCTGGCGGCGCAGCAAACCCTGACCGCCCTGAAGCTGTGGGAGCCGTTGTCGCCGAAGCTGGTGACCGGCGAAAACATCGCCCAGGCCTTCCAGTTCGTCAGCACCGGCAACGCCGAGCTGGGCTTCGTGGCGCTGTCGCAGGTCTGGCAGGACGGCAAGATCAGCGGCTCATCCTGGCTGGTGCCGCCGTCGCTGTACGAGCCGCTGCGGCAGGACGCGGTGCTGCTGAATCCCGGCAAGGACAATGCCGCCGCCCGCGCCTTGCTGGATTACCTGAAAGGCGACAAGGCCAAGGCGATCATCCGTGCTTCCGGATACACGCTGTGACCGCTGAGGATCTGGCCGCTGTCTGGCTGACGCTGAAACTGGCGTCGGTGGTGACGCTGCTGTTGCTGTTGCTGGGTACGCCGCTGGCCTGGTGGCTGGCGCGCACGCGTTCGTGGCTGAAGACGCCTGTGGGCGCGCTGGTGGCGGTACCGCTGGTGCTGCCGCCGACGGTGCTGGGCTTCTACCTGCTGCTGGCAATGGGGCCGCACGGGCCGGTGGGCCGGTTCACCGAGGCGCTGGGGCTGGGGTTGCTGCCCTTTACCTTCGCCGGGCTGGTGGTGGCGTCGGTGTTCTACTCGCTGCCCTTTGTGGTGCAACCCTTGCAGAACGCCTTCGAGGCGATCGGGCCGCGCACGCTGGAAGTGGCAGCGACGTTGCGCGCCGGGCCGTGGGACACCTTCCGCTCGGTGGTGCTGCCGCTGGCGCGGCCGGGCTTCATCACCGCCGCCATTCTCGGTTTTGCCCATACGGTCGGTGAGTTCGGCGTGGTGCTGATGATCGGCGGCAATATTCCCGGCGCGACGCGGGTTGTCTCCGTGCAGATGTACGATCATGTCGAAGCGCTGGAGTACGCGCAGGCGCACGCGCTGGCGGGCGGCATGCTGGTCTTCAGCTTCACGGTGCTGCTGCTGGTGTACCGGCAACGGCAGGGGGTGCGGCTTGTCTGAACGCCTCGTTGCCGCCTTCCGCCTGGCCCGGCCGGAGTTCACGCTGGAGGTGGCGCTGGACCTGCCCGCGCGCGGCATCACGGTTATTTTCGGCCGTTCCGGATGCGGCAAGACGACGCTGTTGCGCTGTCTGGCCGGGCTGGAGCCGCAGGCCGCCGGGCATTGCCGCGTGGGAGAGGAAGTCTGGCAGGATGATCGTCAATTCCTGCCGCCGCACCGCCGGTCGCTGGGTTATGTCTTTCAGGAACCCGGACTGTTTCCGCACCTGACCGTGCGCGGCAACCTGGAATTCGGCTACCGGCGCGTGCCGGCCGGGCAGCGCCGCGTGCCCTTCGACGACGCGGTGCGATTGATGGGGCTGGAAGAGCTGCTGGCGCGGCGGCCGGAACAGCTGTCGGGCGGCCAGCGCCAGCGCGTGGCGGTGGCCCGTGCGCTGCTGGCCAGTCCGTGCCTGCTGCTGCTGGACGAGCCGCTGGCGGCGCTGGACGCCGAAAGCAAGGCGGCGATCCTGCCCTACCTGGAGCGCCTGCACGACGAGCTGGCCATCCCGATGGTGTACGTGACCCACGCCGTGGATGAAATGGCGCGGCTGGCCGACACGCTGGTGCTGATGGAAGACGGCCGGGTGCGCGCCTGCGGCGAGCCGAATACGTTGCTGACCGATCCGGCGTTGCCGCTGGCGCATCTGGACGAGGCCGGGGTCGTGCTGGCGGGCAAGGTGTTGCGCCATGATGATGCCTATCACCTGAGCGAGGTCGCGGTGGGGGAGCACGCTCTCGTGGTGGGGCGCAGCCCCTTGCCGCCCGGCGCGCCCGCACGGGTGCGGGTGCTGGCGCGCGATGTCAGCCTGACGCTGCAACGCGCCACCGGCAGCAGCATCGTCAATATCCTGCCGGTGCGCATCGAGGAGCTGGGACCGGATCGTGATGCGGCGCGGGTGCTGCTGCGGCTGTCGCTGGACGGCGCGCCGCTGCTGGCGCGGGTGACCCGGCGCTCGGCCGACGAGCTGGGCCTGCGGCCGGGCATGACTGTCTATGCGCAGGTGAAAGCCGTCGCTTTGATGCGTTGACCCCAGAAAAAGAGGACATGCTCGCTAACTTGGCCTATGCTGAAAAGTGATGCGTCTGAATTTCCGGGGAATGGAATGCACCGAATCCTGAAAACAACCGCCAGCGGCATGATTCTGCTGGCGGTCTGCACCGCCTGGGCCGAACCGGCCTGGGAGCCGGTCACCCAGGCCCGCCATCGCGGCGAGGTCAGCAGCTATGTGCGGGAAGTTCCCGGGCACGACGTCAAATCCTTCAAGGGTGTGGTGGATGCGCCGTTCCCGATGACGGCGATCCTGGCCGTGCTGGCGGATATCAACAACCTGCCGAACTGGGTGTTCCAGTGCGAGCGCGCCCGTCACGATCCGGCCTGGCCGGACGTGGTCTACTACATGGAATTCCACACGCCGTGGCCGGTCAACAACCGCGAGGCCGTGTTGCGCAATACCGCCAGCCAGGATCCGCAAACCCTCACTGTCACCATCAACACCGTGGCGATACCCGGCTATGTCGGACCGTCGCGCGGGCGGGTGCGGGTGCCCGAACTCAACAACCGTTTCGTGATCGAGCCGCTGAAGGACGGCGGCACCCGCGTCAGTTTTGAAACCCTGGTCGATCCCGGCGGGGCCATTCCGGCCTGGATGTCAAACTGGATCGCCACCAGTGCGCCGAAAGACACCCTCAACGCCCTGTTGAAACAGGCCGCCTTGCCGCAATACCGCAACCGCAGCGTCGAGGCGGTGCGCTTGCCGGGATTACCCGATCTGAAAGCGCCGTCCTCCGCGACCGGCAAATAATGCCGCGCCAACCGTCACCGAATGCCGCCGTTTAGGGCGGCATTCTTGTTTTCTGACGATAGGTTGTTGATTTGACGAGGGAACGCGGCTGGCATGGCCTCTGCAATGATCCGTGCATGATGGATTTCTTGCCGGGAAAACAACAATCATGAACATGCGCAAGCCATGGTGGCTGCTGACCGTCGTTGCTCTGGGCGGGGCGTTGCCGCCCGACGCCGCGATGGCCTGGTCGCACCTGTACACCACCACCTACCTGATGGGAGACAACGACAGTCGCCTGACGGCCCGCCAGCATGCGGTCGAGCGCATCCAGCAGCAGGCCGCCCAGGAATCGGGGTCGTATATCCACGGTCGTTCGCAACTGGTCAATGACCGGCTGGATGAGGAGATGACCCGTGAAAGCCTGGCGGTGGTTCAGGTGGAGGTGGTGTATGAGCGCTTTGAAATGACGGCGTCCGGGCAGCTGCAGTTGTCGTTGCAGGCCAAGGCCAGCGTTGATGACGCCCTGTTGCGCGAGCGGGTCGCCGCCATGAGCGCTCCGTCCGCCGCGCCGTCGTCAACCGTGCTGGCGCCGCCCGCCGTGGTTAACGTCCTGGGGTCTATCCGGGAACAGCAGCAGCGGCTGGAACAGGATAACCGCCAGTTGCGCGAGCAACTGGAAACGCTGGCCCGGCGACCGGTCGTGGTGGAGGCGAAAAGGGGCGCGCTTGCCGCCCCGGTTGCTGCCGGTGAGGGGCCCGATTGGCTGGCGCCGTTGCTGGATTCGCTACAGGGCCTGCCGGTGAAGGCGCAGATAGTGACTTCCGCCACGGATGCCGGGGCTGGCGTGATGACCTTGGGGGTGCGTACCGGCTGGCGGCTCAGCCTGGCCAAGGACAGTCCGCTGGAGCGCCTGTGCCAGGACTGGCAGTGCGCGGTCGGTTATGCCTACCGGGATGATATCGATGATCGTGATGTGCCGCCGCTGCACCAGCAGTTGTACCGGCCGATCAGCCGCCCGGCGAAGATGGAAGATAAACTGCTGAATCACTGGCGCTTGCTGACCCTGCAGGCGACGCCGCGCCATGAGCTGGCGGCGGGTGAATTGCGCGCGGTGCAGGCGCGGCTGATGTCCTCGCCGTGGTATGTGCAGACGCGGGTGGCGGACCGCAGCTGGCGGCTGCCGCTGCTGACCTGGAACGAGGCCATGGGCGGGCTGGTCATTTCCCTGCAAGGCACCGTGGATGTCGCCGATACGCCCGCTTATGACAGCCAGACTGGTCAGGGGCGTTACCTGTGCACGCCCGCCTACAAGGGCGGTAACTGCTATGACCGCCTGCCCGCGCAGTTCGCGCTGCAAACTGTGGCCGTCAGTCATGCGGCGCTGAAACAGAATCCGGTGCTGGAGGCGAAAGTGATCAGCCCCTGAGACGCCGGCATTCCCCGGAGCGCCGGTTCGTGCGAAGCTTGGCGTCTTTCTGACCGGGAGCGCAGGCATGGGCAAGAACCGTCTCGAAGCCTTCAGCGATGGCGTGCTCGCCATCATCATCACCATCATGGTGCTGGAGATCAAGGTTCCGCATGAGGCCGGCCTGGGGGCGTTGGCGGAGCTGTTGCCGGTGTTCCTCAGCTATATCCTCAGTTTTGTGTATGTGGGCATCTACTGGAACAACCATCACCATCTGTTGCATACGGTGTCGCGGGTTTCCGGGGGCATCCTCTGGGCCAACCTGCACCTGCTGTTCTGGCTGTCGCTGATTCCGTTCGCCACCGGCTGGATGGGGGAAAACCATTTTGCCGCCGCGCCCTCGGCGTTGTATGGCGTGGTGCTGCTGATGGCGGCGGTGGCGTATTACATCCTGCAGCAGACGATCATGAGGGCCGACCGCAGCGGCGCGGTGCTGAAGCGTGCTCTGGGCCGCGACCTGAAAGGCCGGGGATCCATCGTGCTGTATGCGGCGGCCATTCCGCTGGCGTTCCAGTTGACGGCGTTGTCGCAGGCCTTGTATGTGGCGGTGGCGCTGATGTGGCTGGTGCCGGACACGCGCATCGCGCGCGCACTGGGGGACGAGGCTCAGTAAGTGCCCGGCAGGCTGCGGGTGGAGCGCAGCCCCGGCGCTGCTTTTCCCGGGGCTCCCTTGTCCTTCTTGTCCTTGCCGTACAACCGGGCGGCGCTTTCCATCACGGTTTTGCCGCAGCCATCCGTAAACTCGCCAATCTGATCGGCGGTGGGATTGGGCACGGCGCGCGCCAGCATCCACAGCGATCGTGAAACCGCCGCGACACTGGTCTCCAGATAGGGGTTCCGGCGGGCGACCTGACCGTAGTTGGCGATGCGGTCGCGGATGTAGCGATGGATGCCCTCGATGGCCGCGCGCTCCTGATAGGTGGTGCTGTCGTAGGCGCTGCGGTTGGTCACCGTGGCCTTGTCCCAGGCCTTGGCGGCCAGGGTGCAGATATTCCGCGCGTATTCCTCGTCAATTTCGTCGGGAATGGTGATCTTCTGCACTTCATTGTCCAGCGTCAGGCTTTGCGCATTGCGGCCGCAGGGCTGCTGGCTGAAAATCTTGTGGCCGTTCTCTTCGCACATGAAGACTTCCGCGTGGGCGGTCAGGGAGCATAGCAGCGTCAAGGCGATCAGGTAGCGCATCGGGAATGTCCCCGTCAGGTGAGCGTGTGGCGTATGCCTTACGCTAGTGCCGTCGGCCGAAACCTGTCAAGCGGCCTTGCCGGTGTCGTCGCCGATTTTCAGGCGAAAAGTCCCGCCGCATGCCCGGACGCCCAGGCCCACTGGAAATTGAAGCCCCCCAGCCAGCCGGTCACGTCCATCACTTCGCCGACGAAATAGAAGCCGGGCTGCTTCTTGCTTTCCATGGTTTTCGACGACAGTTCCGTGGTGTCGACGCCGCCCAGCGTCACCTCGGCGGTGCGGTAGCCCTCGGTGCCGGACGGCTTCAGCGTCCAGCCGTTCAGCTGGCCGCCCAGTTGCTCCAGCGCCGCGTCGGTCCATTGCGCCAGCGGCGTTTCCGCCAGCTCCGGCCATAGCAGCGCCTGCAGTTCCGTTACCAGGCTTTTCGCCAACCGCTCGTGCAGCAGCGTCCGCAACAGTGATTTCGGGTGTGCTTTCTTCTGCGCCTTCAGCCAGTCCGCCATATTCTCCTGCGGGAACAGGTCGACACGGATGCTTTCGCCCGGCAGCCAGTAATTCGACAGTTGCAGCGCCGCCGGGCCGCTGACGCCGCGATGGGTGAAAAGGATGTTCTCGGTGAAGGCCGCCAGTTCGTTGCTCAGCGCCACTTCCACCGCCAGCCCGGACAGCCGTTCCGTCACCGCCTTGAAGCCGTCGCTGAACATGAACGGCACCAGCCCGGCGCGCGTGGGCAGCACGTGGTGGCCGAACTGCTTCGCCAGCGTGTAGCCGAAGCCGCTGCCGCCCAAAGTCGGAATCGACAGGCCGCCGGTGGCGACGATCAGCGATTCGCAGCGGAATTCGCCCAGCGTCGTTTGCAGGTGGAACCGTTCGCTCGGCCTGGCGTCGGTGGGCGCGCTGACGGCGGTGATCTCGCAGGCGGCCTTGATCGTCACTTTCGCCCGTTCGCATTCCGCCAGCAGCAGGTCGAGGATGTCCTTGGCGGAGTCATCGCAGAACAGCTCGCCGTGCTTGCGCTCGTGGTAGGGGATGCGGTGCTTCTCGACCAGGCTGATGAAGTCCCACTGCGTGTAGCGGTTGAGGGCGCTGATGCAGAAATGCGGGTTGGCGGACAGGTAGTTGCCCGGTTCCACGAAGAGGTTGGTGAAGTTGCAGCGGCCGCCGCCGGACATCAGGATCTTCTTGCCGACCTTGTTGCTGCGGTCCAGCACCAGCACGCGGCGGCCGCGTTGTCCGGCGGTGAGCGCGGCCATCAGGCCGGAAGCGCCTGCGCCGAGGATGATGAGGTCGTAGTGGTTCAAGACGTGCGCCGGTGGTGGAAAAACCGGCGCACGATAGCAGATGGGGGAGGGAAAGCAAGCGCGGCCGTTACTCCGTCTCCAGCACCATCGCCGCGCCAATGCCGCCTGCCGCGCAGGCGGTGGTCAGGCCGATGCCGCCGCCGCGCCGTTGCAGTTCGTACAGCATCTGCATGATCACCCGCGCGCCGGTCGCTCCAAACGGATGGCCGTAGGCCAGCGAGCCGCCGTTGACGTTCAGCTTGTGGCGATCCACCTCGCCCAGCGCCTGCTCCCGACCAATCATGTCCTTCAGGTAGGCGGCATCGTTCAGCCCGCGCAGGTTGCAGGCCACCTGCCCGGCAAAGGCTTCGTGCATGTCGACCAGCGTCAGGTCACCCAGCGCCAGACCGGCGCGGTCCATGGCGATGGGCGCTGCCAGCACCGGCCCCATCAGCAGGTCGTCGCGCGGGTCGCGGGCGGCAAAGGCGTAGGAGCGGATATAGCCCAGCGGCTTGTAGCCCAGCGCCTTGGCGCGTTCCTCGCTCATCAGCAGCAGCGCGCCCGCGCCGTCGGTCAGCGGGCTGCTGTTGCCTGCCGTCACCGTGCCCTTGCCGGAGGTGTCGTAGACCGGCTTCAGCTTGTCATAACTCGCGCGGTCGGAATTCATGCGGATCAGGTTGTCTTCCTTCACCGTGCGGCCGTCGGGCAGGCGCACGCCCATCACCTGACGGTCGAGGCGGCCTTCCTGCCAGGCGCGGGCGGCGTTGCTGTGCGAGGCATGGGCCAGGTCGTCCTGCTCGGCGCGGCCGACGCCCCATTTCTTCACCATCTTCTCGGTGCTTTCGCCCATGGTCTCGCCCACCGAGTATTCGGTGATGGACGGCCGTTGCGGCAGCAGGTCCTTCACCTTCAGCCCGGCCAGCAGGCGGATCTTGTCCTGGGTGGTCTTGGCGAAGTTGATGTCGCGCAGGGTGGCGCTGAGCTGTCCGGACAGCGGGATGCGCACGCTGCTCGTGGAATCGGTGCCGCCGGCGATGCCGAGGTCGGTGTAGCCGCTCAGGATGTTGTCGGCCAGGCTGGCGGTGGTCTGGAAGCTGGTGGCGCAGGCGCGGGTGATCGAGTACGCATCCAGCTTGTGGTAACCGCAGGCGAGGGCGATTTCGCGAGCGATGAAGGGCGCTTCCGGGATCATCACTGTCATGCCGAACACCAGTTGCTGCAGATCGGCCGGGTTCAGGTTGTTACGGCTGACCAGTTCCTTGACCACCAGCACGCCCAGGTCGATGGCGTTGAGGTCGCGGTAGTGGGTGGCGATGCGGGCGAAGGGGGTGCGCACGCCGTCGACGATGGCGACGCGGCCGTGCTTGCCGGTGTAGGGGATGGCGGGGGGCATGGGGTCGTCCTCGGGCGGGTGGCTAAGTAATTGGACGATCGTATGGCGAGTGGGGAGGGGCGGCTATGGCCGGGCTGACGGCGAGATCGGGCATATCGGTTATCGGGATGAATGCGCGGGATGACAGCGTCCCGGCGGGGACGGCCTCCGCTCTTGACTCCCGTGGAAAAAAGCCTAATCTCAGCCAGACAATCATAAAAAAAAACGGGCGGAACCATGCTCAACGCACCATCCCTCTTGCGTCACTTGCTTTGTGTCTCCCTGCTGACGTCAGGCATCGCCTGGGCGGCCAACGAAGAACTGGACGAACTGCGCGCCAGCGACAGCAACGAATGGCAGCAAGTCAAGAACGACAAGTATCACCACATCAAGACCTGGTCCAAGCGCGAGGACGGCAAGCGTATCCGCTCGTTCAAGGTTGAGGCCGTGATGGACTCCTCGCTGGAAGCCATCGCCCGCGCCACCTTCGATTTTGAAAACTACCCGCGCTGGTACTTCAAGATGAAGCAGTCGAAGGTGCTGAAGCAGGTCTCGCCGACGGAAGTGTACTTTTATCAGGTCTTTTCCGCTCCGCCCGGACTGCCGGACCGGGATGTGGTTGTGCACCTGAACATCGACCCCTACAGCCCCCGTCGCGGTTATTTCCGGCTCAATATCGCGGCCGCACCCGATTACCTGCCGCCGCAGCCGGGCCTGGTGCGCATGCCGGGTTTCAACATGACCACCACCTATACGCCGCTGCCGGAAAGCAAATGGAAACTGGATGTGGAAGGGTATATCGATCCGGGTGGAACGGCGCCGACCTGGGCGACCAATTACGTTCAGCGTAACGCGCCTTATCAGGTCTTGCTGGGCCTGCAACGGGTCAGCAGCAGCGAGGAATACACCCAGAGCAAGAAACCGATGTCGCTGAAGTATATGGAGTAAATGCGCTCCGATCGAAGGACAGGGTCGGGCTGAAGCCCGACCTGCAGTGGTGACGGGGAGGCTTACACCCCCGACCGGATCAAATGGTCAAACGCCCCCAGCGCCGCATTCGACCCAGCGCCCATGGCAATGATGATCTGCTTGTACGGCGCGGTGGTTACGTCGCCCGCCGCGAACACGCCCGGCAGCGAAGTCTGGCCGCGCGCATCTACCTCGATCTCGCCGCGCGGCGTCAGCGCCAGCGTGCCCTTGAGCCAGTCGGAATTGGGCAGCAGGCCGATCTGCACGAACACGCCCGCCACGTCGAGCTTGCGGCTTTCCTGGGTGACGCGGTCGGTGTAGCTGAGGCCGGTCATCTTCTGGCCGTCGCCATGCACTTCCGTGGTCAGCGCCGAGACGACGATGCTCACGTTCGGCAGGCTGCGCAGCTTGGTCTGCAGCACGGCATCGGCGCGCAGCTGGCTGTCGAATTCAATCAGCGTCACGTGCTCGACGATGCCCGCCAGGTCAATGGCCGCTTCCACGCCGGAGTTGCCGCCGCCGATCACCGCCACGCGCTTGCCCTTGAACAGCGGGCCGTCGCAGTGCGGGCAGTAGGCGACGCCACGGCCGCGGTACTCCTTCTCGCCCGGCACGTTCATCTCGCGCCAGCGCGCGCCGGTGGCGATCAGCACCGTCTTTCCACGCAGCGTCGCGCCGTTAGCCAGTTCCACCGTCACCAGGTCGCCGCCAGTCAGCTTGACCGCGCGCTGGGTGTTCATGATGTCGACGTCATAGCTCTTGACGTGTTCTTCCAGCGCCGCCGCCAGCTTCGGGCCCTGGGTTTCCTTCACCGAGATGAAGTTCTCTATGCCCATCGTATCCATCACCTGGCCGCCGAAACGCTCGGCGACCACGCCGGTGCGGATGCCCTTGCGCGCGGCGTAGATGGCTGCCGCCGCGCCCGCCGGGCCGCCGCCGACGATCAGCATGTCGTACGGGGCCTTCTCGCTCAGTTGCTTCGCCGCCCGTGCTTCCGCGCCGGTATCGGCCTTGGCGAGGATTTCCTCCAGCGTCATGCGGCCGGAGCCGAAGTTGCCGCCGTTCAGGTGCACGGCAGGCACGGCCATGATGTTCTTGGCCTCGACTTCCGCCTGGAACAGCGCGCCGTCGACCATGGTGTGGGTGACCTTCGGGTTCAGCGCCGCCATCAGGTTCAGCGCCTGCACCACGTCCGGGCAGTTGTGGCAGCTCAGCGAGACATAGGTGACGAAGTTCAGTTCGGTGTCCATCGCCTTGACCTGTTCGATCAGTTCCGCTTCCACCTTGGGCGGGTAGCCGCTGACCTGCAGCAGCGCCAGCACCAGCGAAGTGAATTCGTGACCCAGCGGTATGCCGGCGAAGCGGACGCGGGCGGTTTCACCGGCCTTGCCGACGCTGAAGGACGGGACGCGCTCATCCGCGCCGTCGGTGCGGACGGTGATGCGCGTCGTCAGTTCGGCGATTTCGTTCAGCAGTTCCAACATCTCGGCGGCGGCCGGGCTGTCGTTGAGGGAGGCGACCAGCTCGATCGGGCCGGCCAGCCGTTCCAGGTAGCCTTGCAGTTGGGCTTTGAGGGTTGCGTCGAGCATGATCGTCTCCGGGAAATTCGGGTAATACCTCCCCGTAGGGGCGCACTGCGTGCGCCCTTGGGGCAAAACACATCGGTTATTGCGTCGTGTCTGTAGGTCAGGCTTCAGCCCGACAACCGTCCTTCGATCGGAGGGTGTTGTCGGGTTGAAACCCGACCTACAGGAGTGGGGATCAGCGGGGTGTTCGTATGAGAGGGCGCACGCCGTGCGCCCCTACAGAGTCCCGATCAGATCTTGCCCACCAGATCCAGCGACGGAGCCAAGGTCTTGGCGCCTTCCTTCCACTTGGCCGGGCAGACCTGACCGGGGTTGGCGGCGGTGTACTGGGCGGCCTTCAGCTTGCGCAGGGTCTCGGACACGTCGCGGGCGATTTCGTTGCTGTGCACTTCGGCGGTCTTGATGACGCCGTCCGGGTTGATGACGAAGGTGCCGCGCAGGGCCAGGCCTTCGGAGTCAATGTGCACGCCGAAGGCGCGGGTCAGGGTGTGGGTGGGGTCGCCGACCAGCGGGAAGGTCGCCTTGCCCACGGCCGGGGAGGTTTCGTGCCAGACCTTGTGCGAGAAGTGGGTGTCGGTGGTGACGATGTAGACTTCCGCGCCCGCCTTCTGGAATTCGGCGTAGTTGTTGGCGGCGTCTTCGATTTCGGTCGGGCAGTTGAAAGTGAAGGCGGCCGGCATGAAGATCAGGACCGACCACTTGCCCTTCAGGCTTTCGTCGGAGACAGTGATGAACTCACCCTTGCCGTTACGGCTGACGAAGGCTTGGGTCTTGAACGGTTGAACCTGGGTGTTGATAAGGCTGCTCATGAAGTTGCTCCTTGGCATGGATGGTTGTTTCGACAGGCCTAGCATAGGGCAGGCCCGGCTCGGAGTGAAATTAATTATTTGTTATATGTCGATAGTTAAAAGCTATTGATGGTGCAGGAATGTTTCTTGCAAATAGCCGTTGAAGGCGGCGGGCCAACCTTCTACTCTAGGGCGCGCCATCCCCCTGTCTTAACCATAAAAATATACCGGGAGCGATTCACTCCAGGGAGAGAATCCATGATCGAAAACGGCGACCTTATTCTTCATTACCTGCAACGCCTGGGCGTCAAATACGTCTTCGGCGTGCCTGGCGGCAGCATCGAGCCCTTCTATAATGCCCTGGCGCGCAGCGAGCGGCGTGGCGGTCCCCGCGCCATTATCGCCCGTCACGAGACCGGGGCCGCGTTCATGGCCGACGGCTATGCCCGCGAAACCGGCCGCATTGGCGTCTGCTGCGCCACGGCGGGGCCGGGAGCGACCAATCTGGTGACCGGCGTCGCCTGCGCCTATGCCGACGGCATCCCGCTGCTGGTGCTGTCCGGCCAGCCCGCCATCGAGAAATTCGGGCGCGGCGCGTTGCAGGACGGCTCCTGCACCGGCATCAACACCGTGGAAATCTTTACGCATTGCACCCGCTTCAACACCCTGGTGTCGCACACCGCGCAGCTGGAGCCGAAGCTGCTGCAGGCCATCAGCTACGCCATCAGCAACCGCCCCGGTCCGGTGCATCTCAGCATTCCGCTGGATGTAATGCGCGAGGCGATTGACCCGAGTGAGGATAAGGGCCAGTTGCGCGCCTTTATCAACCACGAGGTGACGCCCAGCCAGGAGGCCATGCATCTGGTGCTGAAGGAGCTGGCGGACAAGGAAAAAGTGACCGTCGTGATTGGCGAGGGGGCGGCGGGGGCCATCGACGAGATTCTGGCCGTGGTCGAGTCGCGTAACTGGTTGTTCGTAACGACGCCGCGCGCCAAGGGCTTGGTGAACTGCTTCCATCACCGTTATCGCGGCGTGTTCGGATTTGCCGGGCATGAAAGCGCACGCGAAGCACTGTTGCCGGAAAACGCCGAGCGGGTGGTGGTGATCGGTACCGCGCTGGATGAAGTTTCCACCAGCGGCTGGGATACCAGCGCCATCATGTCTCGCCGCCTGATCCATTTGTCCAGTAATGCCGAGCACCTCAGCCGTTCTTTCCTGGCGCGCCTGTGCATCCTCGGCTCCATCGAGCTGATGCTGAAACCCTTCGCCGCGCTGCTGGAACGCAGTCCGATGCGCAAGGACCAGGTCTTGCTGCAGGATGATGACGGCCTGCCCGCCATGATCGATCTGGCCAACCGGGCCAAATGCCTGGCGGACAGCGGCCCGGTCAAACCGCAGGCGTTGATGACCAAAGTCAGCGCGCTCTGCCCCGACGACACCCGCGTGCTGATGGACAGCGGCAACAGCTTCCTGTGGGGCATCCATTACTGGAACTGCAAGCGGCCGAAGGGCTTCAACCGCCATCGCAGCCTGTTCCACATCGGTATCGGCTTTTCGTCGATGGGCTGGGCGATCGGTGCATCGGTAGGCGTGGCGGCCGGGGCCAAGGGCGCGCCTGTGGTCTGTTTCACCGGCGACGGCAGCATGCTGATGAGCGGGCAGGAGATCACGGTCGCCCTGCAGGAAAACCTGAATGTGCTGTTCATCGTGCTGAACGACAGCTCACTGGGTATGGTCAAGCATGGCCAGCAGATCGGCGGCGCGGAGCGCATCGGCCATGCCTTGCCGAAGATTGATTTCGCATTGATGGCGCAGGCGATGGGAATCGAGTCCTACCGCATCGAGCGGTTGTCCGACCTCGACCGAATTGATATCCCCGGCATTGTGTCGCGTCCCGGCCCCTGCCTGCTGGATGTGATTGTGGACCCTGAGGAAGTGCCGCCGATGGGCGCGCGCATGAAAGTGCTGACCGGAGCGCAGTAATGAGTGATGTCGAACCAGGATTCCAGAGCAAAATCTGGCAGGAAGAAGCGGAGGCGGATAATCCTTTCGCCGCCCATGCTTGTTATTGTCATGGCTATGATGTCTATGGCGACGTGCTTGGCAAAGCCGGTTGGGCCGAATACCTCTATCTGCTTTTTCGTGGTGAACGCCCTTCGCCTTCACAGGCCAGGATGCTGGATGCCCTGATGGTGGCGCTGGCCAATCGAGGCCCGCGCGACCCGGCCGTCAGGGCCGCCATGAACGGCGGTGTTGGCGGCAGTACGGCGGCAGGTTCACTGATGGCCGCCCTCGCGGTTGGCGCAGGACAGTATGGTGGTGCGCATGAGGTTTGCCTCGCCATGCAGCTTTGGGCAAAGGGCGGTTTGCAACTGGAAGCGTGGGAAACGGCCCTGGGCCAGTTATCCGACAACCGTAACGTTGATATCTGGCTGCCGGTCGAGCATGCGCCCGGCTTTGACCCGAACGGCGAGTCTTGCCCGACCCCGGTCCGGCAAACATTGGCTTACCTGGCTCATCTCGAGACCGCTGGCCCGCTCGGTTGGCTGATGCGGGAGCGGGAAGCGCTGGAGGCTCTGGCCGGCGCACCGTTGGCCATGACCGGTGTGGTGGCGGCCGCCCTGTTTTCTCTGGGCTTTTCGCCGGAACAGGGCGAAATGCTGTTCCTGTTTTCCGGCTTGCCCGGAGCCGCGGTTCATGCCTTGGAACAACAGGAAACCGGTTGGCGGAAATTTCCCTTTGTCGGCAATCGTATTCATTTGCAGGATGATCCCGGCCCGATGGGCATGCCGGATATTTCGGAGTTCGGTCTATGAGCCACCAACCCTTACTCGATCATGAGCATGTTTGGAACACCCGTATCGGTAAGGCCTTCCTCTGCGAGCGAACGGTGATGCGGGGCAAGGATCTTCACCATGAGCTTGGCGATTGGGACTGGTTCAAGCTGTACCTTTATGGCATTACCGGTCGGGAACTGGCCGATAACCAGATCCGGATGCTGAGTTACTTCTGGGTAGCCACAAGTTATGCCGATCCCAGTATCTGGCCGAACCATGTGGCGGCACTGGGCGGCTCGGTTCGCAGTACGGCGTCGTTGTCCTGCATGGCGGGCCTGGCGATCAGCGAGGCTTCAATCTATGGGCGTCGCCCGGAAAAACGGGCGCTGGATTTCTTTTATCGGACTGCCGCCGCCCTTGATAAAGGGGACACGTTGGCCGCCGTGGTGGAACGGGAAATCCGGGAACGAAAGACGATTTATGGCTATGGCCGTCCGTTGGCCAAAATGGATGAACGCATCCCGCACACCCTGCAGAAGGCCAAGCAGTTGGGATTGGCCGAGGGCCGCTATTTAAGGCTGGCCCTCGACGTCTATCGCTACCTGAAGGCCGAGAAAGGTTTGTCGATGAACATTTCTGCCGTCAATACCGCCATTGTGGCTGACATTGGCCTGAGTCCCGAAGAATACCAGTTGTTCCTGACACCCTGTTTCATCACCGGCATTGCCCCGTGTTACATCGACGCCCGGGACAAGCCGGAAGGAGCATTTTTCCCCATGCGCTGTGAAAGTCTTTCAGGGGAGACCCGCCCGAAGAGGGTGTGGGACTGATACGGGAAAATCCGGGGAGTGAAAGCACCGGGCCGGATTAGATCTCCGGCCCGCTTTTCCTAGAACTTGTAGGTCGCTTCGAGATAGGCGCTGCGCCCGGCCATCGGGAAGTCATGAAGTATCGGCGGCACCGGGAGGGTGGCGCTGGGGCCGGGGCTCGGTTCGCGGACATCCTCATCCAGCAGGTTGCGCACCGACAGGGCCAGATCCAGACTCTTCCAGGCCTCCCGTTTACGCAAGGTCAGGTCAACCGTGGTGTAGGCATCACTCGCCGCCCGGGTGTCACCCGCCGCCCGCTTCTGCGGGCCAACCCACGTTACCTGGGTATCCAGATGCCAGCTTGGCAGGAACAGCCACTCATTACGGACATAGATTTCTTGATTGGGTGCGCCACCCACATCCTGGCCTGAATTCTGGTCTTTCGACTGCTGATAGGAATAGTTCACCAGGAAACGCAGGCTGAAGTTCGGTGTGTAATCAGCTTCCACCTCAAAACCTTGCCCTTTGCGGTGGCCGACATTTTGCGCCTGGATGCGGCCGGTGCCATCCGGGACAAAGGTGATGAAGTCGTGAATCTGGTAGTTGTAGATGTTGGCGGTGTAGGACAAGTTCTGCATGACCTGATGTGACAGGGCTACTTCGTAGGTGTCGATGGTTTCCGGTTTCAGGTTCGGATTGCCAAGATTGATCGGGTTACTGGTGACAAACAGTTCCGCCAGCGTGGGTGCCCGAAAAGCACGGCCATACAGCCATTTCACCGTCATGTTGTTTTGCGCCGCCCAGACCAGCGCCAGGCGAGGGTTGACCGTATTGCCGAAGTCCGAGTAGTGGTCGTAGCGAACCCCGGAAGTCATCTGCCATTTTGGCGTCAGTTTCCATTCATCCTGTGCGTACAGGTAGGAGCTGGTGCGGTCTTTTTCCGGCAGGTAGGTTTCGGCGGTATCACTCACATCCACGATGCCGCCCCGGGGTGACGTGTCGGGGTTGAAGTTCTTGGTTTCCGTAACCTCGAACATGTCGCCCCAGTAGAAACCGGCGCCCAAGCGGATGTAGTGATCGTCAAGGCCTTTGAAAAGGGTGTTGAAGTCGAAGCGTGCGTTTTCTTCCTTGTTGCCGGGGTTGCCAATCAGACCGTCGGGATAATTGAAGACAATTGGCGGATTGTTGACGGGGTCAACCGGATCCGGATAGACCAGCTTCGCACCTGGCGGCAACAGCCAGATATCCTTTTTGATCACTTGGGTGCCACGATAAAAGCTGACCCGTTGCTCCAGCTCCCAATGAGGGGACAGATCCTTGGCGGAGTAGGTGTAGTCCAGATTGAAGCGTTCTCCTTCGGCTCGGGAATTCGGGTCGAGCGCCTCAAAGTAGCCCGGTCCTGAACCGACATTGAAGCGGGCCTGGTAGCCCGTCCGTAACCGGTGGTGATTATTGGCAATGTCCAAGCGGGCCTCGACCAGCTTTTTCATGGTATTGACGGAGCCGGGGGCCAGGCTGGCCTTGCTGCCGGTGAAGCTGTCGAGGACCGTTTGGCGGTCTGAGTCAATGGTTTCCTTCCAGCCGTCTGTGGTTTCGGCCTCCAGTGAGAAGGCGAGATCGATACCGTCGCGGGTGCCTCCGTACTGCATCCAGCCGGAACGGGTATTGAAACTGCCGACACGCGCGCCGGCGTTCAGGCCTCTTAACTCGTTGGCGGACTTGGTAATGATATTGATGACCCCGGCGAAGGCATCCGCACCATACAGGGCCGAACCCGGACCGCGGATCACTTCGATGCGGGCAATCGACTTGACGGGCATACCCCCCCAGACCTGACCGCGACTGCCGACAAACATGCTGGTAATCGGCACGCCATTGATGAGCATCAGGGTTTGCGGGTTATAGGTCGAAGTAATGCCCCGGAAATAGTAATTGGGATTGAAGGACTGGTCCGAGCGACCCACGTGCAGGCCCGGCACGGTTTCCAGCACCTGGTCGATATCGGTCGCACCAATCGCTTCAATATCTTCCGCCGTGATGACCGTGGCGATGGCGGCCGCCTTGTCGAGCGGCGTCTGTGTGCCGGAGGCAATGGAAGTAACGCGGATGCTGCCGAGATCGGCGAGGGAAAGGTCCCAGAGGTTGTCGGCGTAAAGATCCGCGCCATGCAGGGCGGCCACGGTCAGGCACAGGGCCTGTACGGAACGACGGCGCGGTGCAGCGGTTCTTGTTGTTGTGCGTATTTGCATGGTGTCGCCTTGATCCTTGCGCCGACGGAACAACCGCCGGCCGGCAGACCGGATAATATAAGGAATTCGTTAACGTTCTAGCATAACCTGGCCATACGGATTGTGACCGGGTTCTCACAAAAAACCGGGCTTGGTTCAAAGCCCATTTAGTGTGATGCGATTCGCAATTTATCCTAGAGTATAGGGGGTTGTATAGAAAGTGCCGGTCTTTTTTCCAGATGCCTGTCAAGTCGGCGTAACATAGTGACTGCATGCTTTCCAAGGAATCCGAGGCCATGACGCCGATGCTGATCGATGCCCTGCGCAACAAGGCGCTTTATCCGCATCCGGTGCGGAATTTCCGGATGATCGAGACGCACATCTCCTGGGTGCTGTTGACCGGGGAGTATGCCTACAAGATCAAGAAGCCGGTTCGTTTCCCCTTCCTGGACTTCACCACGCTGGAGTCGCGCAAACGCTGCTGCGAGGAGGAGTTGCGCCTGAACCGGCGTCTGTCGGGCGACCTCTATTGCGATGTCGTGCCGATTTTCGGTTCAGTGTCCTCGCCGCGTCTGGACGGCGGCGGCCCGGTCATTGAATACGCGGTGCGGATGCGCCAGTTTCCGCAGGAGTGCCTGCTGGACCGCCTGGCGGCCGCCGGTGAGCTGACGCCCGACCTGCTGGAGGCGCTGGCGCTGGTCATCGCCGACTTCCACCGGCAAACCCCGGCTGCGCCGCCGGGGCATCCCCAATGCCATCCGGAGGCGCTGTATGCGCCGATGCAGCAGAATTTCCGGCTGATCCGTCCGTGGTTGACCGACGCGGACGATCTGCAACGTCTGGATCGTCTGGAGGTCCGGGCAGGGGAGGAGTACGCCCGCCTGCAACCGCTGCTGGCGCGGCGCATTGCCGCCGGGTGTGTCCGCGAGTGCCACGGCGACCTGCATCTGGGCAACATCGCGCTGATTGACGGCAGGCCGGTGCCGTTTGACTGCATTGAATTCAACGACGCCTTCCGCCTCATTGATATCGCCTCCGACGCCGCCTTCCTGGTGATGGATTTGCAAAGCCGGGGACTGGACGGTCTGGCGGAGCGCTTCCTGAACGGCTGGCGCGAGCGCAGCGGCGATGACGGGGCGCTGGCGGTGATGCGTTTCTATCAGGCTTACCGGGCGCTGGTGCGGGCGAAGGTGAACGTGCTGCGGCTGGGCCAGCAGCCCGATGAAGCGACGCGGACACTGATACTGGCCGAATACCGGCGCTATGCAGCGCTGGCCGAACGCTACGGGTCGCCGCCGCCACGCTTCCTGGCAATCACCCACGGCGTCTCCGGTTCGGGCAAGAGCCATGTGGCGCAGCAACTGGTGGACGGTTGGCAGGCGCAGCGCTTCCGTTCCGATGTCGAGCGCAAGCGGATGTTCGGGGCCGAAGAGGGGCTTTACGGTCCCGACGCCACCCGCCGCACCTACGAACGCCTGCTGGCGCTGGGCCGCGAGGCGCTGGCGGCAGGGTATCCGGCGGTGCTGGACGCCACCTTCCTGGACGCCGCGTGGCGGCAGGCGGCGCGGCGGCTGGCGGAGGCGGCCGGGGTTCCGTTCCTGATCCTGGATTGTGATCCGCCGGAAGCGGTGCTACGCGAACGCATAGAGCGGCGGCAGGCGGCAGGGCGCGATCCCTCGGATGCCACGGTGGATGTCATGCTGGCGCAGCGGGCGGCGCGCGAACCGCTGACGGCGGCGGAACGGGAACATGCTGTCCGCATCGAAGCCGAGGTTCCCGCCGATCTGCTGGCGCGTGTCCGGGACTTGATTTCCCCCTGATCAGCCGCATTTGTGCCGGGTAATTGCAGTACAATTGTTCACAATCCGCCGCGCCCGCCGCGCGGCATCCCTTCCCTCTGAGGATATGTCATGTTTTACCAGATGCTGGTGCGGTTGATGCTGAGCGCTTGCGGTCTCGGACTGGCGGACTATCTGATGGACGGGGTGCGTTTCGAGCATTACGGCACGCTGTTCTGGGCAGCCTTGCTGCTGGGCGTCGCCAATACCGTGGTGCGGCCGCTGCTGATCATCCTGACGCTGCCGATCACGGTGATCACGCTGGGCCTGTTCCTGTTCGTGGTCAACGCCGCCACGCTGGGCGTGGTGGCCTGGTTCCTGCCCGGTTTCCATCTGGACGGTTTCTGGCCCGCGCTGGGGGCGTGGTTCCTGGTAGCGATGATGCAGGGGCTGGGCAACGCCCTGACCGCCCGCACCACCATCATCATCCGCGACTGATTCAGCCCAGGAACCGGCGGATGTCCGCCGGGTTCAGCACCTTGCCCGCCGACACCACCTTGCCGTCCACCACCAGCGCCGGCGTCGACATCACGCCGTGCGCCGCGATTTCCGCAAAGCCCGTCACCTTGACGATCTCCGCCTCGCGTCCGCTTTCCGCCAGCGCCTTGCGCGTGTTTTCGGTGAGGGCTTGGCACTTGCTGCAGCCTGAACCCAGAATCTTGATGATCATGCCTGTTTCTCCCGGTAAAAATGACTAGAGGAAATAGCTGCTGAAGGCGTTGAAAGCGTAGCCGATGATCAGGATGCCGGTGATGACGATGCCGAGGAAGGTGGCCAGCAGGCGCATCTTCACCACTTTCTTCAGCATCACCAGCGACGGCAGCGACAGCGCCGTAACCGCCATCATGAACGCCAGCGCCGTGCCCAGTCCCACGCCCTTGGCCACCAGCGCTTCCGCGACCGGCAACGTGCCGAAGATGTCGGCATACATCGGGGCGCCGATCAGTACCGCCAGCGGCACCGACCACGGCTTGTCCTGCCCCAGCACCGCCAGTATCCAGTCGCGGGGAATGACGTTGTGGATCAGCGCGCCGAGGCCGACGCCGATCAGGATATAGGGCCACACCCGGCGCACGATGTCACGGACTTGTTCCAGGCTGTAGCGCAGCCGGTCGCGGCGGGTCAGTTCATCCTGCGGGATGTCCACCACCGGGCTGTGGAACACAAAGCTTTCGACCTGGCTTTCCAGTTTCAAGCGGCCGATGATCGTGCCGCCGATCACCGCCAGCACCACGCCGGTCAGCACATAGGCGATGGCGATCTTCCAGTTGAAGATGCCGGCGAGCAGGATCACCGACGCCAGGTCGACCAGCGGCGAGGAAATCAGGAAGGAAAAGGTGACCCCCAGCGGCAGCCCGGCGCTGGTGAAGCCGATGAACAGCGGGATGGACGAGCAGGAACAGAAGGGCGTCAGCGTGCCCAGCAGCGCCCCGGCGAGGTTGGCCGGAATGCCGGTCAGTCCGCCAAGGATGCGGCGGGTGCGTTCCGGCGGAAAGTAGCTCTGGATCCACGAGACGCTGAAGATCAGCACCCCCAGCAGGATGAAGATCTTGATCACATCGTAGATGAAGAAATGCAGGCTGCCGCCCAGCCGGGTCGTGGTGTCGAGGCCGCCGCTTTCCAGCAGCCAGCGCACCCCCGCGGCCAGCCAGTCCATGCGCAGCAGTTGGTTGTTCAGCCATTCAAACATGGGCAGGCTCCTGCCGGGGCAATCCGGCCGAAATGGCGGCCGCCAACAGCACGAACAGGCTCGATACCCACAGGCAGGCCTCCAGCCCCCACTGCTGGAACACCCACCCGGACAAGATAGTCCCGATCAGCCGTCCCAGTGCATTCGACATGTAATAAAAACCCACGTCCAGCGACACCCCGTCCGCCTTGGCCCAGGACACGATCAGAAAGCTGTGCAGCGAGGAATTCACCGCGAACAGCGCCCCGAACAGCAGCAGGCCGCCTGGCACCATCAACCACGGCGACACGCCCGCCGCCAGCCCCAGCGCAATCAGCGCCGGAACTCCCGCCAGCGCCGCCGCCCAGGCGAAGGCGGCGCGGCCGTCCGGCACCCGGCCCTGACGCTTGCCGGTCAGGTAAGGCGCGAAGGATTGCACCACCCCGTAGCCGATCACCCACGCCGCCAGGAAGGCTCCCACCTGCGACACATTCCAGCCGAACACTGTACTCAGGTACACCGGCAGCGCCACCACGAACCAGACATCGCGGGCGCCGAACAGGAACAGCCGCGCTCCGGACAGCCGGTTGATCGCCGGGCTCTTCGACAGCAACTCGCGGAATTTCGGCTTGGCGGCCTTCTTGCCCAGGTCCTGCTTCAGGCCGATCAGGCTGCCGATCCAGACCAGCGCCAGCACCGCCGCCATGCCCAGCACCGCGCCGGTGAAGCCGACCGCCGCCAGCAACGCCCCGCCCAGGAAGAAGCCCGCGCCCTTCAGTGCGTTCTTCGAGCCGGTCAGCACCGCCACCCAGTGATAGAGCTTGCCTTGTTCGCCCTCCGGCACCAGCAGCTTGATGGTGCTCTTGGCGCTCATCTTGTTCAGGTCCTTGGCGATGCCGGACAGCGCCTGCGCCGCCATCACCCATGGCACCGTCAGCCAGGCGGCGGGCGCGGTCAGCATCAGCAGCGCCCCCACCTGCAGGCTCAGCCCCAGGTTCATGGTGCGGTTCAGCCCCAGCCGCGCCCCCAGATACCCGCCCAGCAGGTTGGTGACCACGCCGAAGAATTCGTAGAACAGGAACAGTGCCGCGATCTGCAGGGGCGAGTAGCCCAGCGCATGGAAATGCAGCACCACCAGCATGCGCAGCGCGCCGTCGGTGAGGGTGAAGGCCCAGTAATTGCCGGTGACCAGCAGGTACTGGCGGACCGCCGGGGTCATGCCGCGCCCACCAGTTTCACCAGTTCGACGGTGCGGTTGGCGTAGCCCCATTCGTTGTCGTACCAGGCGTAGATTTTCACCTGTGTGCCGTTCACCACCAGCGTCGACAGCGCGTCGATGATCGACGAGCGCGGGTCGGTACGGTAGTCGATCGACACCAGCGGGCGTTCCTCGTAGCCGAGGATGCCTTTCAGTTCCTTTTCGGAGGCAGCCTTCAGCAGGGAGTTCACTTCCATTGCCGTGGTCGGGCGCTCCACCTCGAACACGCAATCGGTCAGTGAGGCGTTGGCCAGCGGTACTCGCACGGCGTGGCCGTTCAGGCGGCCCTTCAATTCGGGGAAGATTTCCGCAATCGCGGTGGCCGAGCCGGTGGTGGTGGGAATCAGGCTCATGCCGCTGGCGCGGGCGCGGCGCAGGTCCTTGTGCGGCTGGTCGAGCAGGCTCTGGGTGTTGGTCAGGTCGTGGATGGTGGTGATGGAGCCGTGGCGGATGCCCAGGTGCTCGTGGATGACCTTGACCACCGGCGCCAGGCAGTTGGTGGTGCAGGAAGCGGCGGTGACAATGCGGTGTGCGGCCGGGTCGAAGAGGTGCTGGTTGACGCCCATCACCACATTCAGCACCCCGGCTTCCTTCACCGGCGCGGAGACGACGACGCGCTTCACGCCCTGCTTCAGGTAGTCCTGGAGGATGGCGACGGTCTTCATCTTGCCGCTGGCCTCGATCACCACGTCGCAGCCTGACCAGTCGGTGTCGGCGATGGCCTTGTTCGCGGTTACCGTCAGCCGGCGGCCGTTGATGACGATCGCGTCGCCGTCGGCGGCGGCTTCATGACGCCAGCGCCCGTGCACGGAGTCGAAATTCAGCAGATGGGCATGGGTGGCGGCATCACCGGCGGGGTCGTTGATCTGCACGAATTCCAGTTCCGGCCAGTCCCAGGCGGCGCGTAGCGCCAGGCGTCCGATGCGGCCGAAACCGTTGATGCCGACTTTGATGCTCATGGGGGATTCTCCTTGCAGGGTGGGGTTCAGCAGCAGGCGGCGGATTCGCCGGAAGTCAGTTCACAGGTCTCGCCGCCGCAGCAGTTGGCGGTGAGGAAGCCGATCAGCTCGTTCATGGCCGGGTAATGGGCGCTGTAAATCACCGAGCGGCCTTCCTGCCGCGAGCGCACCAGTCCGGCATGCTGCAATTCCTTGAGGTGGAAGGACAGCGTCGAGCCGGGCAGTCCGTCCAGCCCATCACTGATGCGACTGACGGGCAAGCCTTCCGGTCCTTGCTGCACCAGCAGGCGGAAGATGGCGAGACGGGTTTCCTGGGCCAGGGCGGCAAGTCGGGTGACGGCGTCGGGCGCGTTCAGGGGCATGGCGGAGGCCTTATGTTCGATATTTCCGGAATTATGGAAATATAGCATGACAGGCAGGTGACAACGTCCTGTCCCTTGGTGTTTCGGGTTCAGAATTTCAGGGCGATGCCGACGGCGGTTTGTCCGGTGGAAACCTCCAGACTGCCGTTATCGCCCAGATCCTCGAAATCCAGATCCAGCGACAGCGAGCGTTTTTCCAGTTGCAATGACAGCCGCCGGTAGTCCACGGAGATTCCGGCCATCACGGCGGTGCCGTTGCCTTTCACCCGCCCTGAAACCGACCGGGAGAATTCCGGGAAAGTCACACTCGCGCTTCCTCCGGCCACCAGACACAGCGATACCCCGGCATAAAGGCCCAGCGTGACGCCATGTTGCGCGAGCGAGGAGAAGGGGGTAAGCCGCAGCATCGGCGACACGGTAAAAACATCGTAGCTGACATCGGCATTGCTGCTGGTATGACTGCCATGCAGGAATTCCATGGACATCCCGGGCTGCAGGCGGTCGCCCCGTTTCCAGAAGCCGCCGCGAACTCCGGCCATATTGCCGCCTTCGAATTGCACCGGATGGCTGGCGCTGATCGGAACGCAGAAGAAACACTGGCTGGTGGCGGAGACCGTGGTTTCGAACGAGCCGCCGGGGCCGGTGAACAGCCCAAGGTAGCTGTCGGCCGCCATGCCCGCGGTGGTCGCCGGGCGCGGTGCGGTCGCCTGCGTGGGCGTAGCGACCACATCGGTGTCCATTTCCGCCTGCGCGACCGTGGCGGCAGACAGCCAAATCGCAATCATCGCTAAGTGCCGGGCGACCGCTTTCATAGGGGCGTTCCATTCAGGGCTTTTTTTCAGTATAGGCCTATTTTATGTGTGGCAATAGACGGGCTGATCGCCAATGTTGACAATGTCAAAATAAGGCCGCATGATGCCGCAATAATGATCAAAACTCTCGAGGGAATGCCCATGTCCACCGTCGAAGCCTTTGCCGAGCGCGGCACCGCCTGGCTGATCCGCAACCTGCAGAAACGGGTTCCCTATAACCCGGAAAACCCCTATCTGGCGGGCGCACTGGCCCCAGTCAATGTTGAAAGCACCGTCACCGACCTGAAGGTGACGGGCAAGATCCCCAAGGAACTGAACGGCCTGCTGGCGCGCATCGGCCCCAACCCGCTGAACGTGGCCAACCCCGGCGCTTACCATTGGTTCCTGGGCGACGGCATGGTGCACGGCCTGCACCTGCGTGACGGCAAGGCGCAGTGGTACCGCAACCGCTGGGTGGGTGTCGACGGCGTCAACAAGGCGCTGGGACGACCAAAAGCGCCCGGTCCGCGTCGCGGCGCCATCGAGGTGGTGAACACCAACATCATCGGTCATGCCGGGCGGCTGTGGGCGCTGGTGGAAGCGGGCGCGCTGCCGGTGGAGATGGACGGCGAGCTGAACACGGTGAAGCACGGCCTGTTCGACAGCGCTGTCCGCACCGCCTTTTCCGCCCATCCGCATCGGGACCCGCAATCCGGCTGCCTGCATGCGGTCTGCTATGACCCGCTGTACCAGAACCGGGTGCAGCATGTCGTCATCGACGCCGCCGGACAGGTGGTGCGGCGGGTGAACGTGCCGGTCAGCCACGGCCCGATGATCCACGATTGCGCCATCACCCAAAGTCAGGTGGTGATCCTCGACCTGCCGGTGACCTTCTCGGTGAAGTCGATGCTGCAAGGTTCCGGCCTGCCCTATGCCTGGAATCCGAAGCATCAGGCGCGTGTCGGGCTGCTGCCGAAGCAGGGCGGGGCGGAGGAGGTGCGCTGGTTCAGCGTCGATCCCTGTTATGTATTCCATCCCTGCAATGCCTACGACCTGCCGGACGGCAGCGCCATTCTCGACGTGGTGGTGCACGAGCGCATGTTCGACCGTTCGCTGCACGGCCCGGAAAGCCAGAAGGTCACGTTCGAGCGCTGGAAACTGGATAACGCCACGCGGCGGGTGCAACGCACGGTGCTGTCGGAGATGGGCCAGGAATTCCCGCGTTTTGACGAGCGGCTGACGGGTCAGCCTTACCGCTACGCCTATTCGGCGGGCATCGACATCGACAACCAGTTGCCGCAGCCGCTGATCCGCCATGACCTGCACACCGGCAAGATCGACTTCCACCATTATGGGCCCAGCCATGCCACCGGGGAAGTGGTGTTCGTGCCGCGTTCCGCCGACAGCGCCGAGGATGACGGCTGGCTGCTGTCCTATGTCTACGATCTGGCGCGGGCGCGCAGCCAGGTGGTGATTGTCAATGCGGGCGATCTGGGCGGGGAGCCGCAGGCGGTGATCGAGCTGGGGGTGCGGGTGCCGATGGGCTTCCACGGCAACTGGATTGCGGATTGATGCGGCGCTTGCCTTCGCGGGTGCCGCCTTCTACAATCGTCGCTCGATGCGGGCGTCGTATAGTGGTAATACCCTAGCTTCCCAAGCTAGAGCTGAGGGTTCGATTCCCTTCGCCCGCTCCAGATTCTGAAAAAAGCCCCGTTCCCTCCGGAACGGGGCTTTTTTCATGCCGACGGTTCATTCCCCCTCGCACCCATGCCCGCATCCGCCGCCGGCTTCCCCCGCCAGTTCCTGCAAGATCGGACAATCCGGCCGGTCATCCCCCTGACACCCCGCCACCAGTTGCTTCAGCGTCGCCTTCATCGCCTGCAACTCCGCCAGTTTGCGCTCCAGTTCCGCCAGATGCGTTTGCGCCAGCGCCTTCACCTCGCGGCTGGAACGCTCACGGTTTTCCCACAGGTCCAGCAACCCCCGGATTTCCTCCAGCGAGAATCCCAGATCGCGTGAGCGGCGGATGAAGCGCAGCAGGTGGATATCCTTTTCGGCATAGCGCCGGTAGCCGTTGTCGCCGCGCCAGGCCGGGGCCAGCAGCCCGGCGCTTTCGTAATGGCGGATCATCTTGGCCGTGACCCCGGAGGCCTTGGCCGCTTCACCGATATTCATGGCGTTTTCCTCCCTTCGCTGCCGCTATCCGATGCCCCGCGCCAGCGCTTCAGCAGCAGGGCGTTGGTGACGACGCTGACGCTGCTGAAGGCCATGGCCGCCCCGGCCACCACCGGACTGAGCAGGCCCAGCGCCGCCAGCGGGATGCCCAGCACGTTGTAGGCGAAGGCCCAGAACAGCCCCTGCCGGATCTTGCCGTAGGTGCGGCGCGAGATGTCGAAGGCGTCCGCCACCAGGCGCGGGTCGCCGCGCATCAGGGTAATGCCCGCCGATTCCATGGCGACATCGGTGCCGGTGGACAGCCCGAGGCCGACATCCGCCGCCGTCAGCGCCGGGGCGTCGTTGAGACCGTCGCCGACCATCGCCACCACCCTGCCCCCGGCGCGCAGGGCGCGGATGATCCCGGCCTTGTCGCCGGGCAGCAGTCCGGCATGCACTTCGTCGATGTGCAGTTCGCGGGCCACCACACGAGCGCTGCCGGGGTTGTCGCCGGTCAGCATCACCGTGCGCACGCCCAGCGCCTGCAGGCGCGCCACGGCGGAACGCGATTCCGGCTTGAGGGTGTCGCCGAAGGCCAGCAGCCCGGCCACGACCGCCCCATGGGCATCTTCGCGCAGCAGCCAGGACAGGCTGCGGCCGTCGCCTTCCAGCCGTTGCGCCTCGGCCAGCAGGGCCTCCGGGGCGTCGGCATGCTCTTCCCGCAGGCGGGTGCTGCCCAGCATCCAGACCGTGCCGTCCACCTCGCCGCGCACACCGCGTCCGGGCAGGGCGGCCGCGCCGGTGGCGGGGGGGATGTCGAGTCCGGCAGCGGCCACGGCCGTCATCACCGCGTGCGCCAGCGGGTGGTCGCTGAACTGTTGCAGGGCGGCGGCGTGGCGCAACACTTCGTCGCGGTCGAAGCCGTCGGCCGGGAGGAGGTCGGTGAGGGCGGGCTTGCCCTCGGTGAGGGTGCCGGTCTTGTCGAAGGCGACGGCCGTGACGGCATGGGCGATCTCCAGCGCCTCGGCGTCCTTGATCAGGATGCCGTGCCGCGCGGCGACGCCGGTGCCGACCATGATCGCGGTCGGCGTGGCCAGCCCCAGCGCGCAGGGGCAGGCGATCACCAGCACCGCCACGGCGTTGATCAGTGCCTGTTCCCAGGCCGCACCTGCCAGCATCCATCCGGCGAACGTCAGCAGGGCGATCGCCAGCACCACGGGGACGAACACGGCGCTGACCCGGTCGACCAGCCGCTGGATCGGTGCTTTCGCCGCCTGCGCCGATTCCACCAGACGGATGATGCGCGCCAGCGTGGTTTCCGCGCCGACGGCGTCGGTCAGCACCCGCAGCACCCCTTCGCCGTTGACCGAGCCGCCGGTGACGCGGTCGCCGGGCTGCTTGGAGACGGGCAGGCTTTCGCCGGTAATCAGGGCTTCGTCAACATGGCTGTGGCCCTCGGTGATGCGGCCGTCCACCGGCAGGCGCTCGCCGGGACGGACGATGACGGTATCGCCCACCGCCACCTGCGCCACCGGCACTTCCACTTCCTGCGCGCCCACCTGCACCCACGCCACGGTGGGCCGCAGGGCGTTGAGGGCGCGGATGGCGTCGGTGGTCTGGCGCTTGGCGCGGGTTTCCAGCCACTTGCCCAGCAGCACCAGCGTGATCACCACCGCCGAGCCTTCGAAATAGAGGTGCGGCATGCCGTGTTCGCCATGCTCCAGCAGCAGGTACAGCGACATGCCGTAGGCGGCCGAGGTGCCGATCGCCACCAGCAGGTCCATGTTGCCGGACAGCGCCCGCGCCGCCTTCCAGCCGCCCCGGTAGAAGCGCGCGCCCAGCCAGAACTGCACCGGCGTCGCCAGCGCCAGTTGCCACCAGCCGTCCAGCATGAAGTCGATCCTGACCAGCGCCAGCAGCATCGGCGCGGTCAGCGGCAGGGTGAGCAGGGCGGCGACGGCCACCGGCCACCATTCCGGCAGGCGGCGGGTTGGCGGCGCGGCTTCCACGCCATCATCGCTGACAGCGGCGACGCTGTATCCGGCCTTGACCACGGCGGCCGCCAGTTGCGCGAAGGACACGGCCGGGCCGGCGGCGATGGTGGCTTTCTCGGTGGCGAGGTTGACGGAGGCATCCTTGACGCCGGGGACTTTCCGTAGCGCCTTTTCCACTCGCGCCACGCAGGAGGCGCAGGTCATGCCGTCGATTTTCAGTTCCAGCGAACCGGTTCCCGTCTTGTCATCAGCGGTTGAGGTATTCATGGTCTTCTCCGGAAGGGCCCTTGCAGATGACGGTCACTTTGAACCTTCCCATTATGGCAAGGTCAAGCCCGAAAATAAAAAACCTTTGCACGCGTCAACGGGGGTTGACCTTCCCACCGTGGCAAGCTTCAGGCTTGATCCTGCCAGGCTTAACGCCATTTACAGGAGAGCACCATGATTGTTTTCAACGTCCATGACATGACCTGCGGCCACTGCGCCGGGCTCATCAACAAAGCGGTTCATGATATTGATCCAGCGGCGCGGGTGGAAATCGACCTGACGACGCACCGGGTGACGATTGCGTCGGCAACGGCGGAGGCCGGGGAATTGCGGCAGGCGATTCAGGAGGCGGGCTATACGCCGGAGGTCGTCAGCTGACGCCCTGTGCGTGAACCGGGCGCGGTTGAAATTGCCGGGTCCTTCCGTCACCATGCCGTCCGCTCAATCCCCCCTGAGCCGGGCGCAAGCCGTGGCCGATGCGCTGGCCAAGGGGTACGGGATTGATCCGTCGCGGTTGCTGGCCAAGGGCGTGGCCAACCTGTCGCCGGTGGCTTCCAACAGCGCCGAGAGCGGACGGGCGAAGAACCGGCGGGTGGAGCTGGTGCTGCCGTGATGACCGTCTGACCGGGCAGGCTAAGCTTCAATCAGCTGTCCTGCCCGGTCAGGTTGTGGCTTACTTCAGGTCAAACCGGTCCAGCTCCATCACCTTCGCCCACGCCGCCGCGAAGTCGCGCACGAACTTCGCTTCCGCATCGCGCTGGGCATACACCTCCGCCAGCGCCCGCAGTTGCGAGTTCGACCCGAACACCAGGTCGATGCGTGTGCCGGTCCACTTCACCGCGCCGGTCTTGCGGTCGCGGCCTTCGAACAGATCGGTCTTGTCCGAGGTCGGGTTCCAGGCGGTGCCCATGTCCAGCAGGTTGACGAAGAAGTCGTTGCTCAGCGTACCCGGCCGCGCCGTGAACACGCCGTGCGCCGAGTCGTCGGCATTGGCTCCCAGCACCCGCAGGCCGCCCACCAGCACCGTCATTTCCGGCGCGCTCAGCGTCAGCAGTTGCGCCTTGTCCACCAGCAGCGCCTCGGCCGGTGCGGTGAAGGCCGTTTTCTGGTAGTTGCGGAAACCGTCGGCCTGTGGCTCCAGCACCGCGAAAGAGTCCACATCGGTCTGTTCCGCCGAGGCGTCCATCCGGCCCGGCGTGAAGCGCACGTCGACCGCCTGACCGGCCGCCCGCGCCGCTGCTTCCACCGCCGCGTTACCGCCCAGTACGATCAGGTCGGCCAGCGACACCCGCTTGCCGCCGGTCTGCGCGGCATTGAAGTGACGCTGGATGCCTTCCAGCACCGCCAGCACCTTCGCCAGTTGCGCAGGCCGATTCACCGCCCAGTCCTTCTGCGGGGCCAGCCGGATGCGCGCGCCGTTGGCGCCGCCGCGCTTGTCGGAGCCCCGGAAGGTCGAGGCCGAGGCCCAGGCCGTCGATACCAGTTCGGCGATGCTCAACCCGGAGGCGAGGATCTTCGCCTTGAGCTCGGCAATATCCGCCACATCCACCACCGGATGATCCAGCGCCGGAACCGGGTCCTGCCACACCAGCGTTTCCGCCGGGACTTCCGGACCGAGGTAACGGGCTTTCGGGCCGAGGTCGCGATGGGTCAGCTTGAACCAGGCGCGGGCGAAGGCGTCGGCAAAGGCCTGCGGGTCCTGATGGAAACGCCTGGAAATCTTCTCGTAGGCCGGGTCGAAGCGCAGCGACAGGTCGGCGGTGGTCATCATCGGCGGATGCTTCTTCGACGGGTCATGCGCGTCCGGGATCAGGTGCTCCGGCTTGCAGTGCTTGGAGACCCACTGGTGCGCGCCCGCCGGGCTCTTGGTCAGTTCCCATTCGTAGCCGAACAGCATGTCGAAGTAGCCGTTGTCCCAGGTGGTCGGGTTCGGTTTCCACGCACCCTCGATACCGCTGGTGGTGGTATGCACGCCCTTGCCGGAACCGAGTTTGTTGATCCAGCCCAGGCCCTGCGCCTCGATCGGCGCGGCTTCCGGCTCTGGCCCCACCAGCGCCGGATCGCCCGCGCCGTGCGCCTTGCCGAAGGTGTGGCCGCCCGCCACCAGCGCCACGGTTTCCTCATCGTTCATCGCCATGCGCGCGAAGGTTTCACGCACATCGCGGCCGGAGGCGACCGGATCGGGATTGCCATCCGGGCCTTCCGGGTTGACGTAGATCAGGCCCATCTGGACGGCGGCCAGCGGGTTTTCCAGCTGGCGGTCGCCGCTGTAGCGGCTGTCGGGCTTGTCGCTGGTGGCCAGCCACTGCTTTTCGTTACCCCAGTAAATGTCTTCTTCCGGCTGCCAGATGTCGGCGCGGCCCCCGGCAAAGCCGAAGGTCCGGAAGCCCATGCTTTCCAGCGCCACGTTGCCCGCTAGGATCATCAGGTCGGCCCAGGAGATGCGGTTGCCGTATTTCTGCTTGACCGGCCACAACAGGCGACGGGCCTTGTCGAGGTTGCCGTTGTCCGGCCAGCTGTTGACCGGGGCGAAACGCTGGTTGCCGGTGCCCGCACCGCCGCGCCCGTCGGCGGTGCGGTAGGTGCCGGCGCTGTGCCAGGCCATGCGGATGAAGAGGCCGCCGTAGTGACCCCAGTCGGCGGGCCACCAGTCCTGCGACGTAGTCATCAGGGCGGTGAGGTCCTGTTTCAGGGCGGCGTAATCCAACTGATTGAATTCGGCGGCGTAGTCAAAGCCGTCGCCCAGCGGGTTCGAGGCCCGGGCGTGCTGGTGCAGGATGGCGAGGTTGAGCTGGTTGGGCCACCAGTCGCGGTTGGAACGGGCCTTGGCGACGGCGTTACCGCCATGCAGGGCGGCGAAGGGGCATTTGGGTTCAGTATTCATGATTTTGCCTTCCTTTGGATGAATCCGGGGTGTACAGGAAGACTAGACAGGCCGTTCGTTAGAGGCCAATGAATTAATGCAATGGTATTGATAAGGCCAGACTATTGTCATTCGGCGACATGGAAGATAGCGGAGACCATTCCCGGTCTCCGCTGCCTGTGCTCATTCCTCCGGAATCAGGTTGAACGGCAATGGTCCCTTGCCATCCTTGTATTGCGGCAGCAACACCATCCGCTGCAGGCCCAGCACCGTAAAGTAGGGGGCTTGCCGTTGCACTGCGTTGATCGCCCAGGCCGGCGCCAGTCCGCCCGGATCAATGAAGCCTTCCACTTCCACCCGCACCTTGTCCTTGTCGATCGGGGAGAACTTGACCACCATGTCCTCGGCGTCCATCCGCACCAGCGGCGGTTTCGGCGGAATGAACTGTGGCGCGGCTTTCAGGCGCAGCGCGCCATAACCCTTTTTCGGATTATAGGGTTCCACGTTCACATGAATGACGGCGTCGCGGTCGGGCAGGGTCACCGGCGCGTCGTGCTGCACGTAGTAGTAAAACTCGGTGGGAGAAACCTTTTTCAGGATGCGGGCTTCGCGCACCGTCCAGAACCAGCGGGTGTAGTTTTCAATGTCCAGATAGACGCGCGCCACGGTCAGGAACGGCGCATCGACGATGTAATCCAGCTTGAAGGAACGCACCCCCTTGCCGTCCTCGTGCTTGGTCCAGGCGCGGATGTTGCGTCGGGTATCGTTCTTCACCAGCTGCCATTCGTTATAGGCGCTGGTGCCGCGCAGTTCGTCCAGGTCATCGTCCACGTCGGCGTGGGATATCGCCGGTAGTCCTCCGGTCAGGGCCAGGGCGGCCAGCGCGGCGGACAGGGATTTTTTGATAGTCATGAAACCCTCTTCTTATGGCCAGTGTCAGGGTCCGGCGAGGTCTTGTTATGCTGTACCGGAGCCTCCACCGATAGAAACAGATGAAGCGTCCGGCGTGCAAGCCGGCGCCTGACAAATTTGTTGTTACAAATTGAAATAACCTTTTATTTATTACGGGAATTGATTATTATCAGTACTGAGGATCATTGCCAAAAGGCAATCATTCTCACTTGCAATCCGTTATCGCTTGCGTGATAATGCAATTGTTTCTCATTTAGAGATTGTGTGAACGCCATGACCGCGAACGTCGCACTGAACCCGCTGCACCGCCTGGCCACCGGCCGCAAGGCCACCATCGCCGGTATTTCCGTCTCGCCGGAATTCTCCCACCGCCTGAGCGCCCTTGGCCTGCGTGTGGGTGAAATGATTGAAGTCGTCCGCCGCGCCCCCTTTGCCGGGCCCCTCCATCTGAGAATTGGAACGACCGATGTCATCATGCGCCGCCAAGATGCCGCCGGCATCACCGTCGTCTTCGCCTGAACCGGGAACACGCCGCCGGGTAGCCATCATCGGCATGCCCAACACCGGAAAATCCACTTTCTTCAACCGTCTCACCGGCGCTTCGGCCCGCATCGGCAATTGGCCGGGGGTGACGGTTGACCTGCTGTCGGCCCGGCTGATTGTCGGCGACAGCGTCGTTGAAGTTGTCGACCTGCCCGGCATCTACGACATGCGCGGCTTCTCCGATGACGAAGCTGTCGTCCGTGAATTCCTGACCCGTAATCCCGTCGACCTGGTGGCGCTGGTGGTGAATGCCGTCCAGATCGAGCGCCAGCTGCATATCGCCCTGCAAATCAAGGCGCTGGGCCTGCCCGCCGTGCTGTTCGTCAACATGAAGGACGAAGCCGACCAGATGGGCATCCGCATCCAGACCGAGGTGCTGTCGCAAAAACTGGGCATGCCGGTAGCGGCCATCAGCGCCAAGCTGGGGCAGGGCATGAACCAGGTGATCCCGACCTTCCAGCAGGCTCTGGCGAAATCCGCCCCGGTGCAGGTGCCGGACAGCGCCTTCGCCGCGCTGCCGGAAGACAGCGCCTTGCGCCTGCAGACCGCTTCGCTGGCGCAGGCCGCCGTCGACGTTCCGGCGCTGGCCTCCGACAAGCTTTCCAACCGTCTTGACCATTGGCTGCTGCACCCCTGGCTGGGGCTGCCGCTGTTCTTCGGCATCCTCTTCTTGCTGTTCGAGGCCGTTTACCTGCTGGGCGCGCCTTTGCAGGACGGCGTCGACTTTGCGCAGGGCTGGCTGAAGGCCGACGTGCTGACGCCGCTGTTGTCGTGGGCACCGCCGCTGCTGTCCGGCTTCCTGCTGGACGGCCTGTGGGACGGTCTCGCTACCGTCGCCACCTTCGTGCCGATCATCATCATCTTCTTCCTGTTTATGGCGGTGGTCGAAGACACCGGCTATTTCTCGCGCGCCGCCTACCTGATGGACGCCTTCATGGCGCGCATGGGGCTGGACGGCCGCAGTTTTGTCATGATCCTGATGGGTTTCGGCTGCAACGTGCCGGCGCTGATGGGCACGCGGGTGATGCGCTCGCGCAAGCTGCGCTTGCTGACCATGCTGATCATTCCCTTCTCGCTGTGCTCGGCGCGGTTGCAGGTGTTCCTGTTCCTCACCACCATCCTGTTTACCGGCAAGCAGGCACCGCTGGTGCTGTTCAGCCTGTATTTCCTCAGCGTATTCACGGCGGTGGTCACGGCGTTCATTTTCAAGAGCCAGTTCAAGGATCGCGAACCGTTTGTGCTGGAGTTGCCGCCGTACCGCCTGCCCACCGTGCGCATGCTGTGGCTGCGCGCCTGGCAAGAGGCCCGGCACTTCCTGAACCGCGCCACCAAATTCATCACGCTGGGCGTGGCCTTGGTGTGGGCGATGACGCATCTGCCGCCGGGCGTGCCGGTCGCCGGAGCGCATAGTCTGGCGGGCATGGTCGGGGCGTTCTTCGAGCCGATCCTGTCGCCGATCGGCATTGACGGCCAGATGGCCATCGCACTGATCTTCGGCTTCGTGGCCAAGGAAATCGTGGTCGGTTCGCTGGCGGTGATCTACGGGCTGGAAGGCGATGCCCTCAGCCACCAGATCGCGCAGAGCATGGACTGGGTGCAGTGCTACAGCTTCATGATCTTCACGCTGGTGTACACGCCCTGCCTGTCCACCGTGGCGACGCTGCTGGCCGAATCGAAAAGCAAGGCCTATACCGCGTTTGCCGTGGCCTGGCCATTGGGGCTGGCGTGGGTGGCTTCGTTTGTGTTTTACCAAGGGGCGAGGGCGCTGGGGTTCTAGACGCGCTCCAGCCGCACCGGCAGCTTGTCCGCCGGCGTCGGCAGCGACGTGAAATTCACCGGCATCACATAGTCCTTTGGCACGCTCCAGCGGTATTTCAGCACCACCTGATGCAAGATCGCCTTCACCTGCATTTCCGCGAAATGCAGGCCGATGCACATGTGCGCGCCACCGCCGAAGGGCAGGTACTGGTACATGTGCTTCTTGTGCTCGTTGCGCTCCTTGCTGAAGCGTTCCGGGTCGAATTTCTCCGGGTCCCGCCACCAGTCCGCCAGATGATGCGTGACGATCGGGCTGATGATGACGTAGGTATCGGCCGGAATGGTGAAGCCCTTGAAATGCACCTCCTTCACCGTCTTGCGCGGAATACCGTGCACCGGCGCCAGCAGTCGCATCGACTCCTTCATCACCATGTCCGCCGCGTTCAGCTTCGGCAAGTCCTCGTGGTCGATGAATTCCTTGCCCAGCGCCAGGCTTTCGGCGCGGATCTTCTCCTGCCATTCCGGGTGTTTCGCCAGGTAATAGAACATGGCGGTCAGGGTGATGGTGGACGTGTCGTGCGCCGCCATCATCACGAAGATCATGTGGTTGACGACATCGTCGTCGGTGAATTTCTGGCCGTTCTCGTCTTCCGCCAGACAGAGGCGGCTGAACAGGTCGTCGCCGGGGTGGGCGCGCTTGGCCGCTACCCGTGAGCGGAAGAATTCCTCCAGCACCGCCCGCGCCTTCAGTCCGCGATACCAGCGACCGCCCGGCACCGGGTAGCGCACCAGCGCCGTGCCCGCCAGCACGCAGTCGATGAAGGCGCGGGTGACGCGGTCGGCTTCCGGGCCCAGCTTTTCCCCCATGAAGATCTCGGTGGCGATGTCCAGCGTCAGCTTCTTCAGGTGCAGCAGCACCTTGAAGTCCGGACCGGGCTGCCAGCGGGCGATGCCCTGGCGGATGGCCGGGTTCATGCCGCTGAGGTAGCGCACCAGCGCCGGTTTCTTGAAGGCGGCCTGCATGATGCCGCGATGGAAACGGTGTTCCTCGAAGTCGAGCAGCATGATGCCGCGCTTGAAGAATTTGCCGATGAAGAAGTCCCAGCCCAGATGGTTGGAAAAGGCGTTTTCCTCGTTGCGCAGCACCAGTTGGTTGGCTTCCGGGCTGATCATGAACACGCCGTGGATGCCCAGCGACTGCGTCCAGAACACGTCTCCGTACTGTTCGCGCATCGCCAGCATCGCGCCGATGGGGTCGTAGAGGAAATCGAAGCTGCGGCCGAAGAAGGGCAGGATGCCCGCATCGCCGGGCATGCTCTGTTGCAGCTGGCGGACGGCGGCGGTGGGCGCAAAGGGCAGCATGGCGGACTCCGGAATGGCGAAATATTGTTCTTTTCAGGGCGATTCCGACCATAAAGTGAAACCGGATTCGCATTCAATTCGCATCGGCTTCTTGTTGGGCTCATGACCGGGATGCGCGGAATTTATTGGATATTCGTCCGGTAAAGCTCTTGAAATCGAGCGGCTTCGGGCGGAATATCGGTGCCCATCTTAACCCCGTGAAGGAGCATCCTTTCCATGCAAATCGCAAACAGCGTCTTTCTGGTGACCGGCGGCGCGTCCGGTCTGGGCGAAGCCACCGTGCGCCGCATCGTGGCCGATGGCGGCAAGGCCGTGATCATGGACGTGAACGAAGCTTCCGGCGCGGCGCTGGTGGCCGAACTGGGCGCGGCCGTGCGTTTCGTGAAGACGGATGTGTGTTCGGAAGCCGACGTGCAGAAGGCCGTCGACGTGGCGCTGAACGAACTGGGCGGCCTGCACGGCGCCATCAACTGCGCCGGTATCGGCACCCCCGAGAAGGCGCTGGGCAAGGAAGGTCCGGCTTCGCTGGAGCGTTTCAACCGCGTTATCCAGGTCAATCTGGTCGGCACCTTCAACGTCATCCGCCTGGCCGCCGCCGCCATGTCGAAGCTGGCCCCGAACGGTGAAGGCGAGCGCGGCGTGATCATCAACACCGCCTCCGTCGCCGCCTTTGACGGCCAGATCGGCCAGCCCGCGTACTCCGCTTCCAAGGCCGGTGTTGTCGGCATGACCCTGCCGTTGGCCCGCGAATTCTCGCGCTACGGCATCCGCGTCGTCACCATCGCCCCCGGCCTGTTCGAAACCCCGATGCTGATGGCGCTGCCGCAGGAAGCCCGTGACTCGTTGGGCGCTTCCGTACCGTTCCCGGCCCGTCTGGGTCGTCCGGTGGAATTCGCCAGCCTCGCCGCCGCCATTATCGGCAACCCGATGCTGAACGGTGAGACGATCCGGTTGGATGGCTCGCTGCGGATGGCGCCGAAGTAAGTTGTTTGTCAGGCCGGGCTGCGCCCGGCCTGATTCCCGACCCGAAACTGCCCCGGCGTCACCCCGTACCACTGCCGGAAGGCCGTCGAAAAGGCGCTGTGCTCCGCATAGCCCAGCAACAACGCAATATCCAGCAGCCCCAGCCGTTCATTGCGCAGATAGTGGCAGGCCAGTTGCCGCCGCTGTTCCTGCAACAACTCCTGAAAGCTTTCCCCTTCCTCCGCCAGCCGCCGCCGCAGGCTGCGTTCGCTGACGTCCAGCCGCGTCGCCACTTCCGGCATGGTGGCCTGCTGCCGGGGCAGCAAGTCGGGCAGCACCGCCAGCACCCGACGGCTCCAGACGCCGGTCACCGGTTGCGCCGCCTGCAAGACGCGGGCGCGGTCCAGCATCAACGCGTGCAGGTCGGGGTCGGCGTGCAGCACCGGTAAGTCCAGCCAGGCGGCGGGAAAGCGCATGCCCGCCTGCAGTTGTCGGTAATCCTGACGGCAGGGGAAATAGCGGCGGTAGGGAGCCGGGTCGGCGGGGACATCGTGGGTGAAGGCGACGGCGTCCGGCGTCAGGTCGCGGCCCACCAGCCAGCGGCCCAGGCTGAGCCAGGACGCCAGGATGAAATCCTCCAGCACCGGATGCGGCCGCCGGTCGCGCAGGCCCCAGGTCAGCTGTACCGTGTCGCCGTCGCGGGTCAGCGTCGTCAGGCCCACATCCATCACCACGCTTTCATAGGACGGCATCAGGCTGACCGCTTCCCCCAGCGTGCGACTGCTCATGGCCAGATAGCCCAAGGCGCTGAAGGTGGCGGGCCGCGCCTGCGCGCCCAGCGCCAGGCCGCATGCCGGACCGGCGCGATCGGCATAGGCGTCCAGCAGGTCTTCCAGTTTTTCGAGCGGAATCGGCGTGGAGGCATCGGCCAGCAGGCGTTGCAGGGACTCGGCCTGCGGCAGGGGTGTGTCCCGCACCGCGTCCAGCACGGTCTGCACCAGCGCGCGGCTGACGCTGCCGTGGCCGTTTTGCGCAAGGGGGTGTCCGGGATTCATAAGCGGGCCGTGAGTGTTTTTTCCATACTGCAGTCTAGCGGATTGCGCCGCCGGGGAAACCGGGTCGGCATCAATCCGGTCTTTCGATTACAGGGGTCTGATCATGGTCAGTGAAGCTTCCGCCCGGTCGCTGGCGGTATTGCGGGACACCTCGCACGTGTCGTGGATGGTGATCCCGATGCTGCTGGTGGTGCTGTACGTGTATTTCATGGAACTGGACCGGGGCAACACCGGCCGGGTGCTGGCGGGGCTGGCGTTCTGGGGCATGGACTGGTTCAACGAGATCTGGAACGGGTTGGTGTTCCATTTTTCCGGCTACGCGCCGGTGTGGGGCATTGCCGGGGATACCTCGTTGCTGCTGCTGATGGGGCTGACGATCGAGATCACTTTCATGTTCGCCATTACCGGCATCATGGCGACGATGGGGTTGCCGAAGGACAAGAAGCTGAAGTGGCTGGGGGTGAATAACCGCTGGTGGTTCGCGGCGGTGTTCTCGGCGTTGAGCGTGTGCGTGGAGATGATGCTGAACGCGGCGGGCATGCTGGTGTGGGACTGGGCGTGGTGGGGGCGCAGCGCGCCGTGGGGGATCTTTTTCCTGGGTTACCTGCCGTTTTATGTGGTGTGTTACTGGGTGTATGACATGGAGTCGACCCGAAAGCGGGTGGTGACGGTGGGGAGCCTGTTTGCGGGGTTGGGGACGGCGTTGCTGGTGTTCGGGGTGGGGTTGGGGTGGCTTTGATGTGCGATGGACCTTCAGGGGGTGGCGGGTCTGGCCTATGATAGGGAGGCGGGGGATAGACCCTGCCTTGGGGTAAAGCCCCTGATTTCAGACGGCCAAAGAGAGTCCGCCCCCAATGCTCGATCCCACAGACCTGTTCGACCTCCCGAAGAGCATCCTCGTCGGCATACTGCGCGCCCTGTGGTGGCTGGCCTGGGATTTCTGCGTAGAGACCATCGGCTGGTCAATCGGCTGGGTGGCGCTCCGCGTGGTCACGATTGACCGGTTTCCCAAGGAAGCGTTGGGCGGGCTTGATCAGGCTAACGGCTTTGTGGCGTCATTCGTTGAAGTGGTGGGGCTGGTCATTCTGGCCACTACGATCTGGCTGCTTTCAGGCCTCTGGCCCTAGCGTTAAGAGCGAGCCGGTTGAACGACCGCCTGCGGCAGCCCCGAAGGGCCTGATCAGCCGAAGGCGCGGCCCAAACCAGACTCAGCGATCTAGCAGGTTTTCGCGCCAGGGATTGCGTGGCAATGGCATGGGAGGAGGTGCGGTCGTCGGACTCCTCATGCGTGCCGCCGCCGCGTTGGGACAGCTTCCGTTTGCCTGCATGGTCAGGGCCGCCGACAACAGCGGTTCATGCTCGTCCCCCAAGGGCGTTTGCAAGTCATCCCGGACTGGGCAATCCATGGTAAAACCGGTCTCGGGAACCGAATCCCCCGATTGATTGGCCATTTTGAGGCGCACGGCAAAATACGCCTTGTCACAATAATCGGTTTGCCGGAATCCGTAGGGCTTACCGCAAGTGGAGGCGCCGACCAGGACGACATTCATGAACGGCCGCAAGCCATTGATCACGCTTTCGCTGGCGGAACAGGTGCGGCTGTCGGTGAGTACATACACCCGATTCAGATTCAGGCGAGGCAGATCGACCCCCTGGTTATCATAGGGGATAAAAGGAACAACCGAGTTCTCGGCCGTATGCTTGTCATTGTAAGACAGCCGGCCGAAAACCTGACCGCTGGTATTCGGACCACTGAGCATGTATGCCAATTGCGATGCCACGGACAGATAACCGCCGCCGTTGTAGCGGAGATCCAGGACGACATCCGATACCCCCGCAGCCTTGAGCTGGGCAATGGCTTTAGCCAGCCCGTCAGTGGCCGTGCGGATATGGTCATTGAAAAGCACATAGCCGACCCGGCTTCCGTCCGGACGGTTCAGTACGGAAACCCGGGGCACGGGCTGGTGTATGAACTCACTGGCATACAGGGTGACGTACCGAAAATTCAGACCGCTGCGATCATTCAGGATCAGCTCGACTCTTTCCCTGGGCAGTGGGTTCAGGGACCGGACCAGCTCCCGATTGGGGATGTACCCAATGGATACACCGTTCACTCCCACGAGGATATCGCCTCTGTGCACCCCCCCGGCATCAGCCGGTGAGCCGGGCTCGATGAATTCCGCCCTCAGGGCATTGCCCAAGGAGGGATCGTACGACCAGAGAACGCCATAATCGACACTTGCACCGGTTTCATGAAAAGCATCAAAGGCGGCCTTACCGGTTACGAAGCTGAAACGGTCACGCGGTTTTACCAGCAGGGCGGAAAAATAATCCTCGACCCGTTTGTAATTGGTCGGCGGAACATCAATGATGTCCTTGTACCACAGGTAGACATCATCCAGATGGGCATGCGCCCACGCCTTCTCGGCGGCGGGCGTGCAAACCTCGCCACCGTCGACGCCATCTCCTCCGCCACAAGCTGACAACGCCAGCGCCAGCGCCGTTGTGACCGCCCAGCGGCCTTTTCCCTCAGGCATCCTCATCGGTTGCTTTCCTGATCCTTCACGCCAAAAAAGCCAGTTTAACACCGGGCAACCCGCCTTGTGCCGCCATTTTCCCCCGGCAGCCACTCGGGGGTGGCTTAGACTGACGGAGGGTGCCAGCCCCCCATCCGGCCAGCTGTCCCGATCACCCCTGCGACCTATACTGCTCAGGACTGACCCTCCTGAGCCCCGCCATGAACATCAACAATTTTGACGACCTGCTGACCGCCGCCCGGCAACAGCCGGAACCGCAGCGCCTGTTGCTGGTTTTCGCCCGCGCCGAAATGCCGGAAAAGGCCTCGCCCGAGCAGGTTGAGCGTTTCGAATCCCGTTCCGGCGGCTATCTGCTGCCTGCCGTTTGCGTTGACAAGCTGCCGGAAGAACTCAGCGGCTTTCCGGCGTTGCTGGAAGAGTCGAAGGCTACCGGGCAGGACTGGGACATGCTGTTCGTGGCGGGGATGTCCGGCAAGGCCGGTTTCGCCCCGTCCGGCGACGAGGCGGTACAGCCGTTGAAGATGATGGTCGAGGCCATCGAGCAGGGACGGGTCAGCCAGTTCCTGGCCTTCAACAAGGCCGGGGAGCCGGTGCGTTTCCGCTGATCAGGCGTTGCGCGCCAGTTTCACCCGCAGCGGCGTCAGGTTCAGCGCCGCCGCTTCCTGCGGGGCGAATACCGCCCGTTCCCGGAAGTAATCGGCTACCGCGCGCGTCAGCGCCCGGTTGACGCGCGCTGCTTCGGCTTCCGGCAATCCGGGCAGCGTCTGTTGGCCGATAGCCGGATTGTTCAGAAAAAACCGCGTGGTGCCTTCCTGCAGGCGCGGTTCCCCCGAGACCGAGACCGTACCCGCCACCGCCGCCTGTCCGGGCAGGCGCACCGTCAGCGCCAGCTGCGCTTCCAGCACGCCTTTTTCCACGTTCATCGTCACCACCGGGTTGCCCAGCAGCAATTCGCCTTCCACGGCGGCCTCTGCCGGGGCGGCGATCGGCCGCACGGCGGGAACCGACGTGGCGGGGATGCCGGCGGGCGTGTCCGCCGTCCGGGTTTCAGGGTCGGCGCCCAGATAGAGCAGGCCGCCGGTCAGCGCCGCCAGCAGGGCGGAGAGGGCCAGTACCTTGAGACGAAAGGCGGTGGGGGAAGCGTTCATGTCGGTTTCCTAGAGTCGGTGGCCGCTTTCGGCGCGGCTGACGGCGGCCATGGCCGAGGTGCGGTTGCCCACCTGCAGCTTGGCGAAGATGTTCTTCAGGTGCCACTTGGTGGTGGACAGGGAAATGTTCAGTTCGCGGCTGATTTCCTTGTTGGCCAGCCCCTGCCGCACCAGTTCCAGCACTTCCAGTTCCTTGGCGGTCAAGGCCTCCGGGGTATGGGTGGCGACCGGGGCGGCGGTGACCGGCGGGTAGAGCACGTTGGCGTAGAGTTGCAGGTAGATGTCGGGCAGGCGTATCAGGCCCTGGTCATGCGCCTGGCGCAGCAGCTCGCCGAAGCCGGGGGCCTCATCAAAGACGGTGCGGATGGCGCATTGCAGCCCGACACGGGCGAACAGTTCCACCACGCCCTGCATGGCGGCGTCGCTTTGCCCGCGCAGGTGCAGGATGACGATGCGGTTGGCGTCCACCACGACGCGGCGGGTCTTCATTTCCGTGCGGGTCAGCGTTGCGTCCAGCGCCTGCAACACCTCCAGGGCTCGGTCGTACTGCTTGCGGCTGCGCAGGTACAGCGCGGCGGCGATGCCGCCGTACACCCAGTCTTCCCGGTAATCCTGTCGCGGCTGCGCCCACAGGCCCTGCGTCACGGCGGCGGGCAGGTCGTATTCGGCGGCGATGCCCTTGATGGCGTTGGGCTGGCCGGAGCGCAGCGCCTGCGCCAGTTCTTCGGCCAGCAGCTGGTTGAGCAGGCGGCGGTAACGGCCGTGGCGCAGGATGCGGCGCAGTTGCAGCAGCAGTTGCGCGCTGCGGCTGTGATGTCCGGCGATGTACTGCAAGCGCGCCAGCGTCACATAGACATGGAAGACGATCTCGGTGGCGCAGGCGGAATCGACGTGCTGGATCAGCGCTTCGCCCAGCTCGCGGGCTTCCGTCACCCGGTTCTGCTCGTAAAGGCTGACCACCATGCACGCCCCGGCGTTGACCCAGGTCGGGGTGCGGGCGCGGTTGCTGTAGCGGTCCCAGAAGTCCTGCGTCATCTGCCGCGCGGCGAGGATATGTCCCAGTTCGCGCTCGGCCAGGATCTGGATGACATCGGCGAAGCTGCCCAGATAGTCATGGCCGATCTGGCTGAGCAACAGCCGCGCCTGTCCGGCCAGGCGGATGGCGTCCTCGCAATGGCCGTTCAGCATGTGGTGGCGGGCCGCCAGCGCCACGGCGGAGTCGCGCAGGTCGTGGAATGGCAGGGCTTCGGTGCGGAAGGCCTGATCGTCGTGCCACAGTTCGTCGTCGTTCTGGAACAGCGTCAGCATCCGGGCCATGTAGTTCAGGGTGTCGGGAATCTGTTGCGGGCAGTCGCCGCAATCGCGGCAGTGCCGGATTTCATCCAGGCAGAGGCGCGCCTGTTCAAAGCGGCGGGAAAAGATCAGCGCCGCCAGTTGCGGCAGGAACAGGCCGGGATCGCGGCGGACCAGCGCCGGATCCTGATCCTCCAGATACTTGAGAATGCTGATCAGCTTGCCCTGGCGCAGCCAGTGTTCGCAGGCGCGACGCAGGTAGTCCGGATACGCGTCCGGACGACCGGCGCGGCGGGCGTGGAACAGCGCCGATTCCTCGTCGCCCAGCCCGGCGAAATGGCGGGCGGCTGCCAGGTGCAGTTCGGCAAGCCGGTCCGGGGTTTCCTGGCGCAGCCGCGCCTGCAGCACGTGCTGTAACAGCGGGTGATAGCGGAACCAGCCGGGATGCTCCTCGATCGGTTGCAGGAACAGGCCTTTCTGCAACAGCCCTTCCAGCCGCGCGCCGGTGTCGCTGAGGCCGGGCAAGGTGGCGCACAGCGCCGGGTCGAAGCGCTCGAAAATGGCGGTGGCCAGCAGGAATTCGCGTTCTTCCGGCGGCAGCTCCGCCAGCACGACATTGGCGAAATAGTCCACCAGTTCCGGCTGGCCGCCATGGAATTCCTCGGGCATGAAACGGCCGGTGCGGCTGCGCGCCATCAGCGCCAGCCGGATGCCCGCCAGCCAGCCTTCGGTGATGCGCATCAGCTCGCCGGTTTCCGCCTCGTTCAGCGGCGGCACTTGCAGCGTTTCGCACAGGGCGGGCAGCTGCTCCACCGGCAGCCTCAGGTCGTGGCCGTCCAGCACCAGCAGCCGGTCCTCCAGTTTCAGGCGGCTGAGCGAGAAGCCGGGATGGTTGCGGCTGGACAGCACCAGATGCACATGCTCGGGCAGGTCTTCCAGCAGGCGGGCGAAAATGGCCTGCACCAGCGGCGCGGAGGCGTAATGGAAATCGTCGATCAGCAGATAGAGGTCGTCCGGGCAGGCGGCCAGCGAGTCGACCAGTGACGCCGCCAGCAGGTCGGCCTGGTCCAGACCGGCGCTGAGCGCGTTGCAGGACAGCGGCACGAAGTCCGGCAGCACCTGCCGCAGGCAGTCGTTCAGGCGTTGCAGGAAATGCAGGGGATCGCTGTCGCGGCGGTTCAGGCTCAGCCGCGCCTGTTGCCGGGGCTCCAGCTGCGCCCATTGCCCCAGCAGCGTCGACTTGCCGGAACCGGCGGGCGCCAGCAGCAGCGTCAGGGCAAAGTCGCGGCTGCGACCGAGCAGGTCGAGCAGGTCGGGGCGGGGCAGTCGGGCGGTGGGTCCGCCGGTCCGGGCATTCATCATGGTCCCTGTTTGTTGTTGTGTCAGGGGGCGGGTCAGACGTCTGCCGTTATAGCGCAACGCCGGTCGTACGTCTGCCCGTGCCGTCATAGCGGATTATCCGCGGGATAGCCGCTGTTCGTCATGGTTCCGGTCAACCACACCGGACTCAGTTTCTGCTGCACCACCGCCCGGTTCAGGTCGGCCTGCAGCTGCTGCAACTGCACGCTGGTCCAGCTGTCGCCGTTGTTGCGGCGGAACACCAGCGCATAATGCCAGCTGTCGGCGGTTTCGTCGCTGTCGGCGTCATCCCAGACCAGCAGGCGGCGGCCCGATGCGTTTGGATTGCGGCGGGCGTTGTCGGCCAGCAGCACCGCTTCGTTCGCCAGCTGCGTCAGGCCGCTGTCGGTCTGGCTCAGCACCCGGATCTGCTTCTCCGTCACCACCGTCAACCCGGCCGGGTCCAGCAGGCCGGGCAGGTACAGCTCGGTGGGGGCCTCGCTGCGGCGGCCCTGCCAGACCAGCAGCGCAAAGCGGTGGTTGCGCAGGTATTCGCGGCCGCTGCCCTGCGGACGCAGGCTGGCCCAGGCCATGACATTGCCGCCCTTGTCGCTGGCGCGGTTGCTGTCGGTGAAGCTGATGATGTCGCCCTGCACCCGGCGCGGATAGGCGCGCTGCACCACTTCCGGCTTCAGGTTGTAGCCCAGCGCGCCGTTCACCATCCCGATCGCGGAGAAATTCTCGCCGTTCCAGGCATCGGTGGCGGTCTGCAGCGTGTTCGAGAAGTTCTTGTATTCGGCGTGGCGGTTCCAGTAGGTGTCCCAGTGCCATTGGGTGCCGGAGATCAACGGCGTGTACGGGTCGAGGTAGCGGCTCTTGGTCGCCTGCGCGGCGTCGCCCGCTTCCATGGCCTGATGTACGGCGTTCATCACCCGGTTCGGGTCGCGGCCGCCGGTGCCGTCCAGCGGGAAACCGAACTCACTGAGGAAGGGGGCCGATCCCCAATAGCGCGAGACATCGCGCACTTCCTGCAAGTTCTTGAAATAGGTGCCGTTGTTCACCACCGCCGTGCTGGTGCCCAGCCGTTCCTGATCGTAGAAATGCGCGTTGAACACATAGCGGGTGCCGGGTACGGGGCTCAGGTTGAAGCCGCCGGTCGCCGGGGCGACGATGGGCACCTTGCTGTTCCAGTACACCAGCAGCTCGGCGAAGGACGGCTTGTCACTCCAGCCGTTGTTGTCCATCACCGTGCGCACGCGCTGGTGGAAGGCCCACAGGTACTGGTTTTCCCAGTCCTTGGCCGACAGGCCGTTCATTCCGCCGTCAAAGGGTTCGTTCCACGGGTCGAGACCGATCACGTAGTTGAATTCCGCCGCCGTCAGTTGCGACTTGAGGTAGGCCAGCGTCTGCCCCAGCTGCCACAGGTAGGCGTCCTGCACCGCCGTGCCGTTGACGGTGGCGTTGGTCCAGAAATCGTTCATCGACTGCCGCATCGGCGCGTCGGTCTGTTGGTGCTGCGCCCAGCTGGCGCAGATGATGCCGCAGTATTCCTTGTCGAGATTGCCGTTGCGGATCACGTAGCGCGGCGCGCCGTTGCCGGTGTGCCACGAGCCGGTATTGAAGAAGTGGCGGGAATAGAGGTCCTGGTGGAAGTCGACCAGCACGTACATGCGGTTGCGGATGGCTTCGCGCATCTGCGCCACCATCTGTTGCAGGTAGGCGGTGTTGATCTGCCCGGCGGCGGGATTGACCCCCTCCCAGGCAAACAGCAGGCGCACCACGTTCGAACCGGTGGCTTCGCCCATTGTGTCAAAGGTGTCGGCGGCGTCGGCGGTCGTGCGGAAGGGCTTGAAGCCGGTTTCGACATGCTTGGCCGCGCCGGACACGTTCCAGCCGCGCAGGTGCGCTTCGCGGCCGAGACCGTCGCGGAACACGCGGTCGACGCGCACGCCGGACGCGGTGTTCACCGTCTTGACGCCGATGCTGAGCCGGGCGGCCTGCGGGTCGTTGTCGAAAGCGAGGTCATGGGCGGACGCGGCTGCAGCCGTCAGCAGTGCGGCCAGTAACAGTGTGAATCGGGGCTTGTTCATGTTGTTGTACCCGTTTTTCTGAAAAAGAGAGTAACCACTCTTCGGGAGGGTTTCCCCCTACCAAAGGAGGGGGGTGGGTCAGGGTCTGGATATTGGCACCGCTGTCATGGCGGCCGGAATCGATCAGCTGTGGTCGGCAAGGCGGAGCACGGTGCGTGGTTTTCTTCATGTGATGTCACCCGACGAAAGCGGCCCGCACGGTTTGAAAGAGGGGTTGTCAGCACGGGCCGTTTTTTCAGGATAGGAAGCGTCCTCCGGTTTTCACCCACCCTTAGGTGTGGGTAAAAAATGATCTTGGCGTGCTAGGTTAAAAATGTGATCAATGATCGTATTTTGACCGGAGGGATCATAGCATGACCAAAACAACAATCAATCGTCCCGCTGCCGCCATGCCCTGGGGACTGCTGCTGGCGGCGCTGTCCGGCGTGGCGCAGGCGGCTTCCACCGTGCCGACGCCACCCGCGCCGCCGTCCACCGCCTCGGCGGCGATTCAGGCCTGCCGGGGCAGCAGCCAGTGGCTGGCCGGCGCGGCGAAATCGGACATTACCGGCCCGATGGTCGACAGCAGCACCGGCTACACCGAGCCGGGCATCACCATGAACGGCCTGCAAACCCGGCTCTATGCGCGCGGCTTCGTGCTGGAAAGCCCGTGCAGCGGCCAGCGCGTCGCCTACGTCAACGCCGAGCTGCTGCACACTTACCAGAGCATCAAGACCGGCGTCATCAGGAAGCTGGCGGCGAAGCTGCCCGGCGTCTACAGCGACGCCAACGTGATGATCGTCGGCACCCACGACCATTCCGCGCCCAGCAACACCTCGTTCCGCACCCTGTACAACCTCGCCAACGGCGTCATCGGCTTTGACGACCTGAACTACAACATTGTCGTTGACGGCATTGTCGACACCATCGTCCGCGCCCATAACGCCCGCCGCCCGGCCACGCTGGCGCTGGCCAAAGGTACGGTGGCCAACGCCGCCTTCAACCGCTCGCTGCCCGCCTATCAGGCCAACCCCGACGCCGCTGACTACAGCAGCAACGTCGACACCACCATGACCCTGCTGAAGATGACCGGCGCGGACGGCCAGCCGATCGGCGCGATCAGCTGGTTCGGCGTGCATGGCACCTCGCTGGACAAGGATGCGCATGTCGTCGACGGCGACAACAAGGGCCAGGCCGCGCTGCGGTTGGAAAAGACCGTCGGCGGCAACTTTGTCGCTGCGTTCTCGAACGCGCCGCTGGGCGATGTCAGCCCCAACCAGCCCGACCCGGCCAATCCCGGCGGCGACTTCCTGCGGCCGCACAACCTCGACAGCAGCCTCTCCGCCTATGATGACGCCCGCGTCCATGGCGAGCGCCAGTACGCGGTAGCGCTGAACCTGTTTAATACCGCGACCAGCGCCATCACCGGCGGCCTGTTCTACAAGCACCAGTTCGTCGAATTCCAGAACATCCCGGTCAGCCCGGCCTACACCGGCGGCGCGACCGGGGCCGCCACCTGCACCGCCGCCATCGGCGCGGCCTTCGTGTCCGGCACCGAGGAGGGCGGCACCAAGCTGATCGCCAGCCTCAAGGAAGGATCACTGACCTATCAGGGCATTCCCATCAACCCGCTGATTCCGCCCGCGCTGCAAAAGTGCCAGGCGGAAAAGCAGGTGCTGCTGCCGGTGGGCGATGTCTCCGGGTTCTGGGTCAGCAACATTCCCTGGGTGGATACCATCGTCCCGTTCCAGGTGTTCGCCATCGGCAACCTCGGGCTGGTCGCCTCGTCCTTCGAGCAGACCACCATGAGCGGCCGCCGCCTGCGCAACGCGCTGAAGCCGACGCTGGCGGTGATGGGCGTGAACGACATCGTTGTGCCGACCATTGCCAACGCCTATCACCAGTACCTCACCACCCGCGAGGAATACGCCGTCCAGAACTACGAGGGCGGTTTCACCCATTTCGGGCCGTGGAGTTCCGCCGCCTTTATTGAGCATGCCGACATCGTCGCGCGGGCGCTGGTGACCGGCGGCAGCCTCTCGGCCGGACCGACCCCGCCCGACCTGCTGTCGGCGCAGGTGGTGCATACCCCGATCGAGACCTGGGGCGTGGTCAACGACGAGCCGCCCTCCGGCAAGAACTTCGGCGATGTCGTCACTGACGCCGCCGCCAGCTATGCGATGGGCAACAACCGCGTCAGCGTCACCTTCTGGAGCGCCCATCCGCGCACCGCACAGATCCGCCAGCGCGAGGGCGCGGTGCCCGCCGGTTTCAGCTATCTGGAAGTGCAGCGTTGGAACGGCTCGGCCTGGGAACGCTTCGCCACCGACGGCGACCCCTATACCCGTTTCCTGTGGCAGCGGGTGGGGGGCAGCCTGTCGGCGCAATCGCAGGTGACGGTGCAGTGGGACCTCGATCTGGCCCCGCCCGGCACCTACCGCCTGGTGCATAACGGCGTGGCGAAGAAGTGGGGGCTGCTCGGCCCGACCTACGTCAACTTCAGCGGCGCCAGCCGCAGCTTCAAGGTGCAATGAAAGGAGGGGTGACCCCTCCCAAGGAAGGGGGGATTTCACGGTGTTTTTAACTACGATCGCGACCGGAGCGCCCGTTTAATGTACAGGCGTGCGGTAACAACAGGAGAACTAGAATGAAAAAGATCAGCAGGGGATGGCCGGCATGGCTGGCGCTGGCGGCCGGCGGGGCCGCCATGGCCGCGCCCAGTTTCCCAGATCAGGAAAAAGTCTGCAGCTTTGATGCGAACCGCGAGGCGGCCCGTACCGCCTCCGCGGCCAACTTCCCGAACCCGGTCGTCACCGAAATGCTGGTGAACGGCGTCAGCGCCTGGAAGTCCACCACCGGCGGCACGCCCACCCTGAAACCGGGTGACGTGGTGACGCTGAAGGGCAGCGGCTTCGGTCAGGGACCGGACGTCGATTTCAGCAAGATCATGATCGGCAACAGCCGCGTGCTGGAAACCGACCTGAAGATGTTCACGCAACAGCTCGACCTCATCGCCGAGGTCAACTACGAAACCATCTTCACCCAAAGCACCTGGGACAAGGATATTGTCGGCTGGACCGACAACCAGGTGCAGTTCAAGGTGCCGGTGACGGTCAGCAAGGGGCCGCTGGTGCTGCAGGTGCAGAAGCGTAACGGCTACCTGCCGTCCTACCTGCGTCCGGGCCAGCCGCACAACGTCATCGACGCCCAGACCGCCCGCGTGACCGACACCGTGATCATGAAGCAGAAATGCGACGTGGTGTCGAAGCTGGGGGCCGAGACCAAGGCCATCACCCCGATCGCCGTCAATGTCGTCAACAGCAACTTCAACAACCTGGTCGCTCTGGGCCGCAAGATCTTCTGGTCCTACGACTACAACCTGGGGCTGTCGCACAAGCTGCGCGACCTGGACTGGAGCAAAATCCTGAGTTATCAGGCCACCGACCCGATCACCCGCGAAAAGGCCGATCCGCTGAAGCTGTTCGGGGCCTACAAGACGGTGCGCGGCGAAGTGCCGGATGAGGCCATCGATGATGTCTATTTCGACCCGTACCCGATGAAGAACCCGACGCCGGGCTTCCTGCTGGTGACGCCGCAAAAGACCAAGGGCAATACCAAAAATACCGGCTGGGTGGGCTATCGCACCGCCGAGTCCAGCCATCCCTATACCGGCAGCGGCGCATGGGCGGGCTTCAACTGCGCCTCCTGCCACGGCTACCGCATCAGTTATGAAAAGGCCCCCGGCCAGACCGTCACCAAGGTCATTCCCGGCCTGCCGAACCCGCTGTGGTCGATGAAGTGGGCGGTGCTGGGCGACAAGACCGGCGCCACCACCGCCACGATGAAGACGATCGACACCAGCGAACCCGGTCCGTCCTGGGCGCCGGGCGACGCCAACGTCGACAAGACCACGCTGGTCTATTACATGCCGGCGGGGGCGGGGGAACATACCCTGATCCGCAACAAGGGCGAGGGCAGCCTCACTGACAACGACTACCAGTTCTCGCCGATCGCCATTCCCAACGTTACCAACCACATGCCAATCCGGCGCTCGCTGTCGCACACCGAGTCCTATGTCGGCTTTGAAGGTTCCTACATCCATTCGGAAGAACCGGACGGGGCGATGGGGTCGATGGACGCGGGCAACCTGAAGGCGCTGACCACCTACATGACCACCCTCGACGCCAACGACAAGGACCTGATCAACACCGGCCTTTACCGCTGGCTGAAGGCCAACAACAAGCTGGCCGCGCAGACCGGCAACGCCGCCCTGACCGAGGGGCAGTTCGTGCAGGCCGGCTGGAAGTCCTATCCCGGCGTGGTGAGCGCGGTGAACACCGGCAAGGCGGCCTTCGACCGGGATTGCGGCAGCTGTCACAACGACAAGGTCGGCGCCAACAGCAATGAGCGCATGTTCAGCCTGAGTGAAGTGGGCCGCTTCTTCGCGCCCACCATCTATCAGCGCGAGCAGCAGTCGATCCGCGCCACCTACCTGCGCGACATGTATTGGGTGGAATCGCGCGGCCTGTTGTCCGACGGCCACGTCCGCAACCTGGAAGACCTGGTCAACCCGGATCGCTGCACCGAAGGCACGGCGCTCTACAACCAGTACTACACGCTGCATGCGCCGGTCCGACCCGCCCTGGGCACCCCGGACCAGCCCGCCGCCTGGCCGGACCTGAACCGCAAGGGCGACGTATTCCGCGTCTACAAGAACGTGGAGTACAGCGCGGATGATCCTTCCACCCGCCGCAACCGCTTCACCACGCGCCACAAGTACTTCGTGCCGGTGTCGTGGGATCCCGACAACTACTATTGGGATTACCAGAAGATGCGTCGTGAATACGGTGTCGGCGAGATGGGCACGTCCGCCCCGATCGGCCTGCCCGCCGCCCCGCACCCCTGGTGCGCCGGCAGCAGCGGCGACATCGCCACCCTCACGCAGTATGTGCTGACCCTGTAACCACCCCCAAAGCCGGAGGAGCCGCCGCGGAACAAGGCGGCCATCCGACAACCTCCGTGTGCCACCTCGCCCCGGCTTGCCGGGGTCTTTTTTTGCCTGCGGTTTGATCGCGCCGGTAACACCCCGTTGTGTAACCCGCCTGTTACCGCACGTATCCTGATGTTACCGGCTAACTCAGAAGTGTTACCTTTACGCTGTCAAGATGTTACCGGGAACACATTTTGCGGTGGTTGTTAATTGATCTTGAAAATTAAGTTGTTGTTTTTTAATGGGTAAAAATTAGTTTTTGAAGTTGGCACGGCAAATGCATTATTACTGGTGCGCAACCAACAAAAACCAAGGCGCACACAAAAAGAAAAACAACCGACAAAAACAACAAGAACGGTGCATGTGAAGGTGTTGGGAAGGAATCGCAGCAACCTGTCACGAGACGGACAAGAAAAACGATAACCGTCACACAATGGATGGCAACTATAACGACAAGGCCATCGCTGGTTAGCGGAACGACGAACAACAAGAATAAGTGATGCGTCGGCACGTTGACATACGACAACAACAAAAACGACTGCGAACAACAACAATAAGAGGTAATACTCAGCGCACGCGGGGACTCCGGTCCCCGCGCACTCTGTGAAGTCACTCCCGCTTTGCCCAACCCATTCCGCTGTTACCGAAAAACTCCTTGCCCGCACACGCCCCAGACGCTAGTTTTGTCACACAACTTTATGGACGAGTCCTTATATGTCCCGCGCCCTCAAATCCCTTGGCATTGTCGCCGCCGCCCTGATCGGCCTCGTCGTGCTGCTGGTCACCTACATCCTGTTCTTCATCAATCCCAATGACTACAAGGGCGAAATCGCCAAGGTGGTCAAGGACAAGACCGACATGGACCTGGTGATGGCCGACACCCTCAGCTGGCAACTGTGGCCGCGCATCAGCCTGCATCTGGGCAAGACCACCCTGACCGATACCCAGGCGGGCAAGACGCTGGTGGCGATCAACCAGGCCGATGTCAGCGTGCAGGTAATGCCGCTGCTGGCCAAGAAGATCGCCATTGACCAGGTGATCCTGGACGGCGCGAATCTGGACTTCGTGCAATACGCCAACGGCGCCACCAGTTGGGACCGCATGCTGGCCAAGCTGAAAAGCGCCCCGGAAGAGAAGTCCGACAAGATCGACTTCAATGTCAGCGTCCTCAACATCAGCAACAGCGCCCTGCATTTCAGCGATGAAAAGAGCAAGCTGGACGGCAAGCTCGACAAGCTGCTGGTGCAGGCCACCAATATCGACCTGAAAAAGGCCTTCCCGGTGCGCCTGAAGTTCGTCTGGTCGCAGACCGACGCCCAGGGCAAGACGCTGGTGGCCGACAATGACCTCAACGCCACGGTGCAACTGGATCAGGACGCCGAGAAATACCTGCTGAAAGGCCTGACCGCGCGCAGCCATCTCAGCGGCAGTCTGCTGCCCGCCCCGGTGGTGGTGGATGTGGAAAGCGACATTACCGCCGACCTGAAACAGCAGCAGCACCAGATTGACGGCCTGAAACTGGCGGTGGAGTACCAGGACCCCAAGCTGACCAAGCCCGCGCACGTGGATCTGAGCGGCGCGATCAATGCCGACATGAAGGCGCAGAAAGTCACCGTCACCGGCCTGAAGCTGGCCGCCGCTTATCCGCAGGCGGGCCTGAAGTCTCCGGCCACCGTCAAGGTCAGCGGCGACGTGCAGGCCGACCTGGCCGCGCAAACGGTCAGCCTGCCCGCGCTGGCGATCGACGCCGCCTATCCGGCCGCCAACCTCTCCGCGCCCGCCACCTTCAAGCTGACCGCCGCCATTGCCGCCGACCTGAAGCAGCAACTGGTCAACCTCAACAACATCCAGGGAAGCGCCAGCTATCCCGAAACCGGCCGTCCCGCGCCCATCACCGCGGATCTGAGCGGAGCGCTGGCCGCCAACCTCGCCACCGGCGCGGTCAACTTCGCCCCGCTGGATGTGAAGGCCAATATCAGTGACAAGGCCTTCCCCAAGGTGATGCCGGTGCATCTGGTCGCCCCGATCACCGCCAACTGGAAGGAAGGCAAGATCGCCCTGAACGGCTTCACCCTCGACGCGCTCAGCATCCAGACCAAGGGCCAGCTCAGCGCCAGCCTGCCGGGCATTGCCGCCACCGCCAAGCCGGGCACCCCGGCCACGCAGGGCATGACCCTCAGCGGCAACATCGCCACCAGCCCCTTCAACCTGCGCCAACTGATGCAGACCCTGGGCATGGCCGCACCGGTCATGGCCGACAGCAGCACCCTGCAACGCGTCAGCGTCAGCACGCAGATTACCGGCAACGAAAACAGCATCCTGCTGAAAGGCCTGAATGCCAGGCTGGATGACAGCACCCTCACCGGCGAGGCCGGCCTGACCGACCTGAAGACCGGCAAGATCTATGCCCGCCTGAATGTCGACAAGATCAATGTGGACCGTTACCTGCCGCCGGTGGATCCCAACGCCAAGCCCGCGCCCGCCGCCAAGACCGCCGAAGGGCTGTTGCCGGTGGAGCTGCTGAAGAAACAGAACCTGGATGTCGGCCTGACCGTGGGCTCGCTGACGGCGATGAAGTATCCGGTGCAGAAGCTGCAGGTGACCGCCACCGCGAAGGACGGCGTGGTCAACGTCAGCCAATTGGGCGGCAGCGTCATGGGCGGGCGTTTCAGCTTCCCCACCACCATAGACGTGCGCGGCGCGAAGCCGGTGCTGTCGGTCACCCCCAGCGTCGAGCAGATGCAGGTGGAGAACGTGGTGCAGCAGTTCACCAAGAAGGATTTGCTGGCCGGTATCGCCGCCTTCAACGGTACGCTGAAGATGAGCGGCAACTCGGTGGACGAATGGCTGGGTTCGGTAAACGGCGCCAGCAAGCTGAGCTTCAACAACGGCCTGCTGAAGGGCGTGAACATGATGCAGCTGGTGACGACGGAGATGGGCAAGTATCAGGCCCTGCTGCCGTTCATTACCGGCAAGGATGCAGCCACGCTGGTCAGCAAGCAGAACAATACCGAGATTGCCAATTTCCTGGGTGAGGCGTCCATTACCAACGGCGTGGTGCAGAACAAGGGGCTGAATGCCGACCTGAAGAAGGCGAAGGTGAGCGGCACCGGTACGTTCAGCCTGGTGACGCAGCAGGTGGATTACAGTTTCAATCTGTTGCTGGACAAGTCGATTGTGGGTGAGGGGCTGGCGGGCTATGCCTTCCCGATCCGTTGCAAGGGCAAGGTGACGGATGTGGCGTCGCTGTGTTCGGTGGACGGCAAGGCGGTGAAGGATATGGCGACGAAGGCGCTGCTGAACAGCAAGGAAGTGCAGAAGGTGAAGGCTGATCTGGCGGCGAAGGAGGATGCGGCGAAGGCGGAGCTGGCGAAGAAGCAGGCGGAGGCTGAGGCGGCGGCGAAGGCGAAGGTTGAGGAGGAGAAGAAGAAGGCGCAGGAGAAGGTGAATCAGAAGCTGAATGAGGGGTTGCAGAAGCTTTTCAATCGGTGAGGGGGAGGGCTGATTGACCTGACCTGTAGGGGCGCACGCAGTGCGCCCCTACTTTTTGGGGTGAAAGGGGGCTTAGCTCTTAGTTTCTTATGGGGGAGGGATGGTCGGAAACTTCAACTTCGTCCGCCATCGAGATTTCACCAAACATGCAGCCAAATACGAAACGATTGCGTTGTTGGCCAGCGTCAAGTGTTATCAGCCATGGCGATTGGTTTGACGGACTTTCTGATCGTAAAGTTTTCGCATTGAGTCGAACACACAACACCAGTCCCCCAAATAGTCACACAAGAAAATTTGGCTATTCCCTTTTTCTTTCTTTCGCTTAATTTCTATATTAGGCTGCGGTGCTATGGCCTACGGCCTCTTGGTGGAAGTCCAAACTGCGAATTTTTCTGTTCTTGAATGCTGATTAAGTGATCTCTATATGCCGGGCCAATTTCCCAAACAATCGCTTGCATTTCGTTCCATCGTGACTTTGAGACCAAAGTTGGATCTTCAGATGGATAAATATGTCTAAATCCATCCTTCTCACGTGAATCAGCGATGCGGGCATTGAGAAGGCCTACATCATATAGAAAACGCCACAATTCAAAAAGATGATCTTCTTTTGTCAATTTTAAGGTTCTGCCAAACAGGGTTACCGAGAATGCAGACCCTAAAGATGATAGGTGCTTCTTTATTACTTCGGCAGTTGCTTTAAATGATGAATGGTCATAATGAATCTCCGCAAGAGATCTTATTATTTGTTCCATTTGCGGGCATTCAAATTCAACTTCTTGCTCAAGAAGTCTTGCTCTGACTTTAGAGAATTCACGCATCTCTACTGAGAATATGTCTTCAGTGATTTTGTCACTATTGCTGCTAATGGCTCTCTGGCAGCAGCCATTAATTAGCTGTACTGCATCACGAGGCCGCTCGCGTGATCTAACAATAATCATGTCAGGCCAGCCGGTCCTTATTTCAGAATAAGGCATACGGGGCATATCACCCTCGAAGAAGACGCTCCAGTGGTTTGTATAACTGCCGCCAATTTCACCAGCAGCCAGAGAAATTCTTCGGTCAACAATCTTGCGGATATGGTCTCTAGTTGGGCTCAGATATCGAATCAGGCCAGAAAAATGATCGGTCTGGTCGCGCTGACCTGCACGATCACTGGTCAGTCTTCTCCATATTTCTTCACGTAGAGATATTATGCAGCGAATCTCACCAATTCGACTTGATAGCTCTCTTGCTGCAAGAAGAAACGCCCAAATTCTATTTAGGTGGCCTGGTTTGTCAGGTGCAGCAATTTGATCTGTGTCATCTATGAAAAGATAAAACCCGCGCGTGGATTGTTCTAAATTGTTAGATATAGCCTTCTCTAATGCTTTAACAGTCACGGGTTGGCTGCTTGGAAGAAGATCAGTTAAATCAGTTTGGGTGAATGATTTTGCCAGTTTAGGTAGAAAAAGTGCTAGTCTCTCAATAGTATCTCTATTGATTTCACCACTACTAACGGCTGTTTCATAAAGGATTTTATCGTCACCAGTTATTAGCCCAGATGTTGTTGATCCAAGCTTCATTGCTACTCCGTTAAGGATTGCTTTGAATGCTGCCCCTGTGAGTTCTCCAACTGACGCATCTTCCCGGAATGTTGAATAATCAATATCCATTGGCTTCAGAACTAAAGCAGGAACCTTGGCTCGTTCTAGCAAGGTCATTGAGAACTCAATTAATGCGCTCTTGCCACTCCCCTTTTTTCCTACTAAGAGGCGAGGGCTATAAGGTGGCGGAGTAATAAGATCGGCAAACTCTTCTGCTTGTACAAAAGCCCGACGAAGGATGTGGCGCTCACCCTCAGTGGTTCCTGTTGGAAAATATTTAATAAGTATTTCTAGTTGTTTCATTTCTGTCTCCCTACATAAAAATTTTGCGCGGTCTAGCGTGGAAGTAAGCGGCCTTCGCACATATCCACTAAATCCTCAGCTGTAGCACTTTCCGCTTCTCCTAAGGAGCGCATTGCGTCAGGGGAGAAATCGTGCCAAAAGAGCTTGGCGGACGATGGATCAAATACCCACGGATGATCAAGAGCATCGAACTTGCCCAGTTGGCGGCCGCGGAGGTAGATTCGCTGATGTTCAGTTGGCAAATTCGGGGGCCAATAAACGCCAAGGTGTCTTTGACTCATATGTTGATAGACCTTGGCTACCTGAGGAGCACCACCAATTTCTGTAAAGCGCTTAGAGGAGAGAACTGCGAAGAATGCTTCCGCTGGAGCCATGCCAAGTCTCGGTAGACCATCAGTCTTTACTCTCTCGGATAGGCGACGAGCCATCGCATTCACAGGACCTCTGTCTCCAATGAGCGCGATGGACTCTCCCCCGATGTCACGTGCAAGCCTATTCTCGAATTTGCGGCGTTGAGGGTGAAAAACGATTCGGCGAATAAAAAAGTCCTTTCGGCGTGCCGAGTATCCAGCCAGGATGAATGAGCACTCAGGTATTTCGAGTGATGGATGTGCTGGTTCAGAAACGAAACTTACTGATTCATTCAGCATCTGAAGAATTTGATCGTATGCATCGCAAAGATCTATGGCGCGTTCTCGAAGGTTTACAAATGACTCTACATACGACGAAATTTGTGCGATTAGTGGGTAGGTCCATGAAGTATCTCCCGCGAACGCTATCAAAGCATCGCTGCGACCAATTCCAAATATCTTGGGTCCGTAGTCCCAGAATTTTCCGCCACTAAGTCTACTATCCGACATCACCCATAACTCGCGGCCAGTTCTGGTTGTTCTCGTCCAAGCGGTAACAAGTGTCATGTGGGGTTTCTTCGATAGATAGTGGGTTACATCTACAGCGCGCCCTAACTATATTTAAACGACAAACTTCGCATAACACTTTGTCGCCTTAAAAAGACTGTTCATGCAAAAAGCTTTTCTATTTTAAGCGCTTACGAGGCCGATGTCCGTCGTACACGACCAAAATCATCAGCTCCGAAACTATCACCCCCATTCCCCCCAGTCAACCACCCAACTCCCTCTCCACCATCTCCCCAAACGCCCGGACCAACGCCTCCCGGCTTACCAGCGGCGACGGCTGGCTGATGTACCGCACCAGCGTAAACAACACACTGTTGATCAAAATATAAATCCGCGCCGGCAAATCCGCCCGGCCCGCCACCGCCGCCTGCTGCAAGGCATGCAGGCTCAGCACCCCCAGCAGCTTCTGCTCCAGCGCATCAATGCCGCGCATGAAGTCCAGCTGCGACCAGTTGCGCAACACCTTCAGGTGCAGCCCCTGGTCCGCCTCCAGATAATCCCACACCTCATCCAGCAAACCCCGCACCCACTCGTGCAAGGGCTGCCGCGCCAGCGCCGCACTGCGCCGGTCCACCACCGCCATCAGCTCGGCCACAATGCGGTCCAGCAGCGCCGCGTACAGCTGCTCCTTGCTGTCGAAATACTGGTACAGCGAGCCGATGCTGATGCCCGCCGTTTCCGCAATGCGAGCGGTGGTGGCGCTGGCCAGGCCGTGTTCGGCAATGGTCAGCGCGGTGGCGTCAATCAGGCTGTCCACCATCAGCCGCGACCGGGCCTGCCGGGGTTGCTTGCGCATGCGGATGCTCCTTCAAATGCGAGAATTAAGCGATTTGTATGCGACTAAATAATCGCATTATAGTGCGCTTGTCAAACAAACAAGCACGGGAGTCCCACATGCGCGACCTGTTCTGGGCCAGAAAAGAGCTGGCAACCCTCGACCCGGTGCAGGATGCCCGCCGTTACGCCCAACTCACCTTCGAAACCCGCTACGGGCTGCCCATCTTCATTCATGCGCTGTTCTCGGTGGCCTTCGCCTACAACATGGGCGATCCGCGCATCGCCAATGTGCTGTACCGCGAGGGCACCGGCACCATCATCAAGAACACCCGCCAGCGCAATTTCGAGACACTGGTGTTCTTCGGTCTCATCTATGAACACGGCGACGGGCCGGAAGGGCAGCGCATCATCCAGCGCATGCAGCGGATCCATACCCATTTCCGCATTCCCAACGAGCTGTACCTGTACACGCTGGCGACACTGGCCTGCCTGCCGCGCCGCCTGTCCGACCGCTTCGCCGGGGCGGACGGTCTCAGCCGCGACGAGCTGGAGTCACAGTTCCAGCTGTGGCTGCGCGTCGGCAAGATGATGGGCATCCAGGACATTCCGCCAACGCAAGAGGCCTATCTGGCGTGGATGCTGGATTACGAGCAGAAGAACTTCGCCTATACGCCAGGCGGCGAGGCAGTGGTGCGGGCGCTGGCGGCTGAGTGGGCGGACTACTGGTTCCCGAAACCCTTGCAGGGCGTGGCGGAGAACCTGTTCTACGCGCTGATCGACCCGGAGCTGCACGAGGTCTTGGGCATTCCCAAGCCGCCCCGCTGGCAGTCCGCGTTGGCCGGGCAGCTGGTCAAGGGCTTCATCAAGGCGGTGCGGGTGCTGCCGGATGTGCCGGAGCGCAGCCTGATCAAGACCTTCAGCCGCAACATTGATGAACTCAAGCTGAAGGCGAAGCTGGCCTGACCGCTGTGCAGTGGATTTGACGGGGCAATCCCGTCAGAATCCGGGATTTGCAGTTGCAGGCAGACCCCGTCCATGTCCCATTCCCCCGATTTCGCGCTGGCCGTGCTCGACTGGTTCGACCGGCACGGCCGCCACGACCTGCCCTGGCAACAGGCGGTGACGCCTTACCGGGTCTGGGTGTCGGAAATCATGCTGCAGCAGACGCAGGTCTCCACCGTCATGCCGTATTACGAACGGTTCATGGCGCGTTTCCCCACCGTGGCCGATCTGGCCGCCGCTTCGCAGGACGAGGTGCTGCAGCACTGGGCCGGGCTGGGCTATTACGCGCGCGGCCGCAACCTGCACAAGGCGGCGCAGGCGGTCATGGCGCAGGGCGGTGAATTTCCCGATACGCTGGCGGGGCTGGAAGCCTTGTCCGGTGTCGGCCGCTCCACCGCCGGGGCCATTCTGGCGCTGGGCTTCGGCCAGCGCGGCATCATCCTCGACGGCAACGTCAAGCGCGTGCTGGCGCGCTGTTTCGCGGTGGAGGGCGATCCGGCCGGGACGGCGGCGCTGGCGCGGCTGTGGGCGCTGGCGGAGGAATTGACGCCGCACCAGCGCTCCGGCCCCTATGTCCAGGCGATGATGGACCTGGGCGCGACGCTGTGCACGCGCAGCAAGCCGATGTGCCTCTATTGTCCCTTGCAGTCGCGTTGCCAGGCCTTTGCCCTGGGCACGCCTACGGCCTTTCCGCACAAGAAGGCGGCGAAGGCGCAGCCGGTCAAGTCGGCTTTCTTCCTGATCTTTGACAATCCGCGCGGTGAGCAACTGTGGGTGCGGCGGCCGTCGTCGGGCATCTGGGGCGGGCTGTGGTGTCTGCCGGAAGTGGCGGTGGAGTCGGAGGCGGAGTTGCGCGCGGTGCTGGCTGAACGCTTTGGCCTCGCGCAGGCGGATCTGCAATACCTGCCGCCCTTCCGCCATACCTTCAGCCATTACCATCTGGAGTTGCGGCCGGTGCGGGTCAGCGGCGCGCCGAATGTGGCGGGGGAGGGGGAATGCGGCTGGTTCAGCCCGGAACGCGCCCGTGACTTGGGCCTGCCCGCGCCCTTACTGCGGCTGAGCGGCGAACTCGGTTGATTCCGGGGTCAGCGCCAGATAGCGGTGCCGTCCCGCGCCCTTGGCGGCGTAGAGGGCTTCGTCGGCCTGTTTTACCACGCCCTTCAGCGTCTGTTGCTTGTCCGGTATCAGGGTGTAGATGCCGATGCTGACCGTCACGTGTTGCGCGACGCTGGAAGTTTCGTGGGGAATCTGTCCGGCGTCCACCCAGCGCAGGATGCGCTCCGCTACCTTGGCGGCCCCTTCCGGCGGGGTATTGGGCAACAGCAGGATGAATTCCTCGCCGCCATAGCGCGCCACCATGTCGGCCGGGCGCATCAGCGCTTCCTGCAGCGTGCGGGCAATCAGTTGCAGGCATTTGTCGCCGGCGGCATGGCCGTAGGTGTCGTTGTAACGCTTGAAGTAGTCCACATCCAGCAGCAGGATCGACAGCGGCTGGCGGTCGCGGGTGGCGCGCTCGAATTCCTTCTCGGCGGTTTCGTCAAAGCTGCGGCGGTTGGGAATGCCGGTCAGCGCGTCTTCATGCGCAATCTTTTCCAGCGTCCGGTTCAGCCGGGTCAATTCTTCACCTTGCAGGCGCGCCAGCAGCTCTTGCAGGAAGCCGAAGCGTTCCTGGCGTTCGGCGATGGCGGCCAGCACCAGGATGACCGTACCGAAGATCACGTAGTAATAGAAAAACGACAGCGGATTGACGGGCAGCCCGAACAGCATGGCCGACAGCAGGCTGACCGCGCCGCTAAGCAGGTACAGACCCAACAGCACCGGTGTGGCGAAGCGCAGCCCCAGCGCCACCAGCAGCAGCGTGATCATCAGGTTATAGGTGGCGTATTCGTAGTAGCTGTTGCCGGTAGCCTGGAATACATGCTGCTGGATCAGAACGATCTGGATCAAACTGACCGGGAACATGACGGCGTGGAAGCGGCGGTGCACCCACGGCAGACGGTTGCCGAAGATGATGAACAGGATCAGCGCGCCGACGGGAGCATAGATGGTCTTGATCAGCAGGTAGTCGTGTGCGGCCATCAATGGTCGGTAATTGAACCAGGCAATGGCGACAATCAGGGTGAACATCAGCAGCAGCAGCCACTGGCCGGAACGGATATAGAACAGGCTGGACGCCACCCGCTTGCGCTGGAAATCCTGTTCCATGGCGGCGGGGAAGGTGAAAAAGATCGGCCGCCGTGAGGTGATCAGGCGGATATACGCCAGCGTGTGCCGGCGTTCGGCGACTTCTTCAGCGGTCGGACGGTTCTTTGCCATACGCGCCACGAATCATCTCGGGGGTCCGGAGCCGTGTGCGCGGGGCGGCGCACTGGCGGAATTTACTTGTTGTCCTTTGCCGGCAGATGATCCTTCACAATATCCATCAGGATGATGTCATCGACATTATACGTCGGCGTTGCCACCGGTTGCAGACAGGCCATGCGGTGCCGTCCGCGGCTCTTGGCTTCGTACAGCGCCCGGTCCGCTTCTTCCAGCAGGTTGCGCGCGCCGTTGCGTTCGGTCGGCACCATGCAGGCGATGCCGATGCTGATGGTGACGTGGAACGCGGCGTCGGAGGAGTGGTGCGGAATCGCCAGCGCATCCACCGCCGCCAGCAACCGGTCGCCTACTTCCATCGCGCCCTGCACATCGGTGTTGGGCAGCAGCACCACGAATTCCTCGCCGCCATAGCGGGCAACAATATCGCCCGGACGCAGCAGCGCCTGGTTCATGGCGCGGGCCACCTGCTTCAGGCATTCGTCGCCGGCGGCATGGCCATAGGTATCGTTATACCGCTTGAAGAAGTCCACGTCCATGAACAGGATGGACAGCGGCTGCTCTTCACGGCGGCCGCGTTCCCATTCCCGGTTCAGGAACTCATCAAAGGCGCGGCGGTTGGACAAGCCGCTGAGGGCGTCCTTGCTGGCCATGGCCGAGAGGTGGTCGTTCAGTTGCGCCAGTTCTTCCGACTTGATCGCCACCAGCACTTCCTGCAGGAAGCCCAAGCGCTCGCGGCGCTCCACGAAGAAGGCGATCACCGACAGCACGATGCCGACCAGCAAATAGGCGTGCCCGGCCTGCAGCCAGGAGGTTTTCCAGCCGGCCGCCAGCGCGGTCAGGATGGCCATGACGCCGGCCGCCATCAGCACGCTGCCGCTGACCTGCCAGCGCAGGCGCATGCTGTAGCTGATCAACACCATGATGATGATGGCGTTGTAGGAGGCATGGATGTTGAACGTCTGGTCGGGATAGGCCGCGCCGCCCAGCAGCAGCAGGTAAAGCAGCAGGCCCGAAACCGGTGCGATGACGTAATGATAGATGCCGTTATGCAGCGAGGGCAGATAGGCCGTGATATTGGCCAGCACGACAATGCCGCCGACCAGCCAGCAGGTGTTTTGCCACAAGGCGAAGCGTCCGGAAGACAGCAGTTCCGGGAAAAACAGGTGCGTGAAACCCATCAGCACCGCGAACAGCAACGCCCAGAAAGCCGCGGAAATACGGAAGATGGCGCTGAATTCATGCAGGCGCTTCAACCGGAAGCAACTTTCCAGTCCGGGGCTGAAGGCCAGCAGCAGCGGGTTGTCGCGCAGCAGGCCGTTCACGGTCATGGGCAGGGACGGGGTTTCCCGGATCAGCTGGCTGAGCGCATCTTCCAGGCGGCTGACGGGTAAGGCGTTTCCGGGCATGGCCTGCCTGCTCCTAGCGTGTTGACAGGAAGTATTGGTGACGGCCGCGCTCCTTGGCCTCGTAGAGCGCATCATCCGCCCGCTTGAGGAATTCCTTCAGGGAGTTGCCGTTACCCGGGACCAGTTGCGAGATGCCGATACTGAGCGTGACATGGCTGGCCGCTTTCGAGCGGCTGTGCGGCAGCGCCAGCGCGTCCACATGCTTCAGGATGCGTATCGCCACATCCACCGCACCTTCGCGGTCGGTATTGGGCAACAGCACCACGAATTCCTCGCCGCCATAGCGGCCCGCCAGGTCCGCCGGGCGACGCAGCGCACCCTTGACGGTCTGGGCGACGCGGCGCAGGCAGACATCGCCGATATTATGGCCGTACGTGTCGTTATAGAGCTTGAAGAAGTCGATGTCCATGTAGAGCAGGGCCAGGGACTGGTTGTCGCGGCGGGCGCGGTCCCACTCGATCTGCATGGTTTCGTCGAAGCCGCGGCGGTTGACGAGCCCGGTCAGCGGGTCTTCGCGCGCCATGCGGTCCAGGGCGCGGTTCAAGCGGTCCAGTTCCACGGTCTGGTGCGACACCAGCAGTTCCTGCAGGAAGGCCAGCCGTTCCTGTCGCTCCATCAGCCCCACAATCACCAGCGTCGTCATCGAACCCAGCCCGTAATAGTGGGAAAGCTTCAGGATGTCGAAGCTCCAGTTCAGCATGACCGTCGCCAGCATGGTGATCGAACCGGCGATGATCACAATCATCACGCAGACCGGAAACAGCACCCGGATGCCGAAGCAGACAATGGTGGTGATGATGATGACGTCGTAGGCGGCGTGCTGCGAGAAATGCTTGTCGTAATTGCTGAGGCTGGCCAGCAGGATACAGGTCAGGATGATGGTGCTGGTCGGGGCCGCCATCCACTGGAAGTTACGGACAAAAAAGGGCTTTTCCGCAAACACCATCACGCACATCAGGGTGAGGGCGATGGGCAGGAAGCAGAATTTGACCAGGAAGAGATCGTTGGCGAACAGGGCGTTGGGGAATTGGCTGACGGCGAAATAGGCGATGAGGCCGAACAGCATCAGCAGCATGGATTTGCCGGCCATCAGGATGCGCAGGTATTCATCCGCCCGCTTGGCGTAGAACATCGTTTCGATGTCGTTTTCGAAATACAGGAAGAACGGCCGGTGTTTCAGCGTGTCCTGGATATACTCCAGCTTCTTGGCATTGAAGAGCTGGGGCAGGGCAACGCCTTGGGGTTCGGCCTTTATTGTCTCTGCATTGTCCACGTTTTTACCTTATGACCCTGGCTCGTGATGGGGGTTGCGAGATCTTTTTTCTTATTCGGCCACAAGCCCGGCTTGTTGCGGCAATCCTATCCGACGAACGGCGTTCTTTTTGCGACTGGTTTTGGGTTTGCTTAAATATCATGCAGCACCAGGCCGGTCAATCCTTTTCGGTCCGGACTGAGGTACAATGCGCTGCTGAAATTTTGAGTAGTTCCCGCATGTCCGCTGTACGACCCGCCGCTCCGGCCTCTTCCTCGCCCACTCCGCTTTTCGGCCACGACAAATACTGGGCCGAATGCTTCGGCAATGCGCCGTTCCTGCCCATGAGCCGGGCGGAAATGGACCAGTTGGGCTGGGATGCCTGCGACATCATTATTGTCACCGGCGACGCCTATGTCGATCACCCCAGCTTCGGCATGGCCATCATCGGCCGCCTGCTGGAGGCGCAGGGCTTCCGCGTCGGCATCATCGCGCAGCCGGACTGGAATTCCGCCGAGCCGTTCAAGGCGCTGGGCGAACCGACGCTGTTCTTCGGCGTGGCGGCGGGCAACATGGACTCCATGATCAACCGTTACACCGCCGACCGCAAGATCCGTTCCGATGACGCGTATTCGCCGGGCGGCGAGGGCGGGCGCCGTCCGGATCGCTGCTCCATCGTCTACGCCCAGCGCACCCGCGAAGCCTACCCGCACGTGCCGATCGTCATGGGCGGCATCGAGGCCAGCCTGCGCCGCATCGCCCACTATGATTACTGGCAGGACAAGGTGCGCCGTTCGCTGCTGCTGGACGCCAAGGCCGACATCCTGGTCTACGGCAACGCCGAGCGCGCCATTGTCGAGGTGGCGCACCGGCTGGCGAAAGGCGAGAACATCCGCGACATCACCGACCTGCGCGGCACCGCCTTCCTGCGCCGCGACACGCCGGAGGGCTGGTTCGAGCTGGAGTCGACCGATGTCGACCACCCCGGCCGTGTTGACCCGATCATCAATCCGTATGTGAATACCCAGGACACCGCGTCCTGCGAGGTGGAAAAGCAGAAGGCCGACGCGTCTCCGGTGACTGTGGACGGTGTCCAGATCGTGACGCTGCGTCCCGGCAACGCCATGAAGCACCGCCTGCCGCCGCGTGACAAGACCGTCATCCGCCTGCCGTCCTTCGAACAGGTGCGCAGCGATCCGGTCTACTACGCCCATGCCAACCGCGTGCTGCACCTGGAAACCAATCCCGGCAACGCCCGCGCGCTGGTGCAGCGCCACGGCGACCAGGAAGTGTGGATCAACCCGCCGCCCATTCCGCTCAGCACCGAGGAAATGGACTACGTCTTCGACCTGCCGTATGCGCGGGTGCCGCACCCGGCCTATGGCGACGCGCGCATTCCCGCCTACGAGATGATCCGCTTCTCGGTGAACATCATGCGCGGCTGCTTCGGCGGCTGCACCTTCTGCTCCATCACCGAGCACGAAGGCCGCATCATCCAGAACCGCTCCGAGGACTCGATCATCCGCGAGATCGAGCAGATGCGCGGCGTGCCCGGCTTCACCGGCATCGTCTCCGACCTCGGCGGGCCAACTGCCAACATGTACCGCCTGGCCTGCAAGTCGCCGAAGATCGAGGCGGCCTGCCGCAAGCCATCCTGCGTCTACCCGGACATTTGCGACAACCTCGGTACCGACCACTCGCATCTGGTGGAACTGTACCGCCGCGCCCGCAAGCTGCCGGGGGTGAAGAAGATCCTGATCGGCTCCGGCCTGCGCTACGACCTGGCGGTGCGTTCGCCGGAATACGTGCGCGAACTGGTGACGCACCATGTCGGCGGTTACCTGAAGATTGCCCCGGAGCACACCGAAGGCGGTCCGCTGTCGAAGATGATGAAGCCCGGTATCGGCGCTTACGACCGCTTCAAGCAGATGTTCGACCGTTTCTCCAAGGAAGCGGGCAAGGAACAGTACCTGATTCCCTACTTCATCGCCGCGCATCCGGGAACGACGGATTTCGACATGATGAACCTGGCGGTCTGGCTGAAGAAGAACGGTTTCCGCGCCGACCAGGTGCAGACCTTCTACCCCTCGCCGATGGCCACCGCCACCGCCATGTACCATTCCGGCAAGAACCCGCTGCGCAAGGTGACGCGCGACAGCGAGACGGTGGACATCGTCAAGGGCGACCGTCGCCGTCGCCTGCACAAGGCCTTCCTGCGCTACCACGACCCGAACAACTGGCCGCTGCTGCGCGAGGCGCTGAAGGCGATGGGCCGCGCCGACCTGATCGGTAACGGCAAGCATCACCTGATCCCGACCTACCAGCCCGCCACGGACGGAACCTACCAGACGGCGCGCAAGAAGAATTCGTCGGTGGAGCAGGGCAAGTCGCAGAAGGTGACGGCGAAGAAGGGCCGCGTGCTGACCCAGCACACCGGCCTGCCGCCGCGCGAGACCGGCGCGGGCAAGACCGCGCCCGCCGTCCCGAAACGGCCGGTGAAGAAACGCACCAGCCGCTAGCGGGCAGAAGGGCGCGTTAATCGCGCCCTTTTTGTACGTGTAATCGCCGGGTTAAAAACGTAGCGCTTTTGTTCTGTACAGCTTGCCGCCCGGCCCGATCCCGTTATAGTCCGTTCATCTCCATGGGGAGTAGCTTCCCTGGTGCGACATCGTCAATACGTTGCCTTTCGGCAGCCGGTGTCGCCGCAGCCTGATTCCTCTCGCTGCAAGCAAGACCGTGGATGGCGTTTGCCATCGGTCCTGCTTGTCATTCCTGACCTTTCCGGTGGCATTCCTTTTCAACTTGAACAGGGGTTTACCATAATGGAAACCATTGCCACACCGTTGTTATGGGGCGCTTTCGCGCTCAGTGTCGTTGTTGCTCTCTGGGTCGACTTCGCCGGACTGAAAAGTCGCGGTAAGGAGGGCGTGACCTTTCGCAGCGCCCTAAATTGGTCATTGGTCTGGTTCACGCTGGCGCTGGCCTTCGGCGGCCTGCTGTGGTGGGAATTGTCCGGCACCCTGGGGCGCGAGCTGGCCAACGAACGCGCGCTGGAATACTTCACCGGCTATCTGGTGGAAAAATCTCTGGCGGTGGATAACGTCTTTGTCTTCCTGCTGATCTTCAGCTATTTCGCGCTGCCGGTGCACTTGCAGCGCCGGGTGCTGTTGTACGGGGTGTTGGGCGCCATCATCCTGCGCGCCATCATGATCTTCATCGGCGGCTGGCTGATCAGTGAATTCCACTGGATCCTCTATGTGTTCGGCGCCTTTCTGGTGCTGACCGGCTACAAGATGTGGAAGGCGGCGCATGAGGAGCCGTCGCTGGAAGACAACGTTCTGCTGAAGTGGCTGAAGAACCATATCTCGATGTCGAAAGATTACGACGGCGAGAAGTTCATTTCCTGGGAAAACGGCAAGCGCGTAGCGACGCCGTTGCTACTGGTGCTGATCTTCGTGGAATTGAGTGATGTGATGTTTGCCGTGGACAGCATCCCGGCCATCTTCGCCATCACCAGCGATCCGTTCATCGTGCTGGCGTCGAACATCTACGCCATCATGGGCCTGCGCGCCATGTACTTCATGCTGGCGGGCGTGGCTGACCGTTTCAGCTTGCTGAACTATGGGCTGGCGGTGATCCTGGTGTTCATTGGCACGAAGATGCTGCTGATTGATGTGGTGAAGGTGCCGGCGCTGGTGTCGCTGGGAGTCATCCTGACCATCCTGGCGGTGACCGTTTACCTGAGTCTGCGCAAAACGCGGAAAGCTGCCGGAGTCTGACGATCGGGAGCCAATCGTCATGTAGGGGCGCACTGCGTGCGCCCTTTTCTTTAGGACTTGAACAACCGCACCACCGAACTCAAATCCTCCAACCCCGCCCCTTTCCCCGCATGCAACCTGAGCAGCTGCGACGCCAGCGCCGACACCGGCGTACCGCTCAGATGTTCCTTCGCCAGCGCCACCGCGTTATCCAGATCTTTCAGCAGCGTATTCACCTTCCATTGCACCGGCTCGAAGCTGTCGGTTGCCATGCGCGGGGCCAGAATCTGCAAGGGCAGCGAGTCGGCAAAGCCGCCCGCCAGCGCCGGGGCCAGTTGTGCGGCATCTACCCCGGCCCGGGCGGCCAGCGCCACGGTTTCGGCGATCAGCACGGCATTGCTGGCGACAATCATCTGGTTGCAGATCTTGGTGATCTGGCCGCTGCCGGACGGCCCCATGTGCGTCAGCCGTTGCGACAGGTGCGCGGCGATCGGGCGCAGCCGTTCCACGGCCGCTGTTTCCCCGCCCGCCATCACGATCAGCTTGCCGCTTTCCGCACCGCCGACGCCGCCGGAGACCGGCGCGTCCACCCAGTGGATGTTGCGCGCGGCCAGGCTGTCGGCGAAGTCGCGGGTGGCGTCGGGAGTGATGCTGGAGAAGTCGACCAGCAACTGGCCCTGCCGCAGGTGGTCGGACAGGCCGTCCTCGCCGAAGACCACGGACTCGACGGCGTCGGTATCGGACAGGCACAGCAGCAGCACGTCGCATTGTTCGGCCATCTCGGCGAGGCTGGCGGCAGGCACGGCCCCCAGCGCGGCCAGCGGCGCGCATTTTTCCGGGGAACGGTTCCACACCCGCACCGGATAGCCGGCGGCCAGCAGGCGGGTGGTCATGCGGCTGCCCATCAGGCCGATGCCGATAAATCCCAGACGTTCCATAGCTTGCTCCGGTGCGGTTTGAGCGGCGATTCTACCTGCCTTGCAGCGGTCATCACAAAGGGCGATGATGGAAAGATAACCACCGGATTCCCGAGGATCGACATGCTGAAAAAATGGCTGGGCCTGACCGCACCCCAGGCTTCCCTGTACAGCGCGCCGCTGCCGGCCGCTGAGGGCGGGCTGGAGATGACCTATCTGGGCACGTCCGGTTTCGTGCTGAAGACGCCGCAACGCACCGTGGTGCTGGATCCGTATCTCAGCCGCGCCAATATCCTGGATACGCTGACCAAGCCATTGCATGTGCAGCCGGGCTTGATCCGGAAGCATATTCCTCATGCGGATGATGTGCTGATCGGGCATGCGCATTACGACCACATTCTGGATGCGCCCGCGCTGTGCAAGCTGACCGGCGCGCGGCTGATCGGCTCGGTGGCGGCCTGCAATGTCGGGCGGGCGGCGGGCTTGCCGGAGTCGCAATTGGTGGAGACGCACGGGCGTGAGGACATCGCCTGTGGCGAGTGGACGGTGCGCGGCTTGCCATCGATCCACGGCAAGGCGATTTTCGGGCGGGTGCCGCTGCCGGGCGACATGCTGACGCCGCCGCCCTGGCCGCCGCGCTTTCATCAGTTGAAGCACGGGCAGGTGCTGAACTGGCTGGTGGATACCGGGTCGCTGAAGATTGTGCATATCGATTCGGCGGATTTCATCCCGGCGGAGTTGCAGGGCATTCAGGCCGATGTGGTGTGCCTGTGTGCGATCGGGCGCAAGCACCGGCCGGATTACGTCAAGGAAGTGGTGGCCTTGCTGAAGCCGAAGTGGATTGTGCCTTGCCATTGGGACACGATGTTTACCCCGTTCGAGGCGGAGCCGGAGCAGATTCCGGGGGTGGATCTGGCGGGGATGGTGCGGGAGATCGAGGCGGAGGGGGTGAGGGCGGTGGTGATGCCGATGCGGGGGAAGCAGGTATTTTCACGCTGAGGCGGTTACGCCCTCCTGTGGAACAGGGGGGCTGCCCGCAGGGCTGGGGGGTTATTCGCCGAACACGTTCTTTCCCAATGCCGAATGTAGGTTGGGCTTGAGCTCGACAAGCTGTTCTTGTTATAGAGATCATCCGCCTGCCGCGGGCCTTCCTTTTGTCTTGGCAAAAGGAAGCAAAACCGCGTCCTTCGCCAAAACTCGCGGGCCGCCAGTTCGCTGTCCAATGTTCTCCGCTTACGTCTCTTCGTTGTCCGGTCCGCTGCTCAGACAGTTGGCTGCGGACCGCCTTCAGTGGGGGCGTTAGTCAAACTGCCTCTCCACATACCCCAATTCCGGTTGCTTCGCGCGTTTGCCGGCAATGCGGAAGTTCTTGCCCAGCAGTAGCCGCCGTTGCCATTTCTTTTCCAGCGCCAGGGTTTCGGCGTCGCTTTCGCTGACCATGGCGTTGAGGACGCGTTTGGCGGCGACGACGGCGTCAGGGGAGCGGCTGCCGATTTCGGCGGCGAGGTCGAGGGCTTTGCCCATGGGGTCGTCGCTGGTGTGGCTGATCAGGCCGATGTTCTTGGCGTCGATGCCGTTGATGATGCGGGCGGTCATGGTCAGCTCTTTGGCCATGTCCAGGCCGATCAGGCCGCGCAGGGTGACGCTGGCGGCCATGTCGGGCACCAGGCCCCAGCGGGCTTCCATGATGGCCAGTTGCGCGTCGGGAGTGGCGATGCGGAAGTCGGCGCCGAGGGCGAGTTGCATGCCCGCGCCGAAGCAGTGGCCGTGGATGACGGCGATGACCGGCACCGGCAGGTCGCGCCAGACCAGGAAGACGCGCTGGAAGAGGTTGGGGCCGGGACGGCTCAGTTCCCACATCGCGGTCAGGGAGTTCTTGGGGCTTTGCAGGTCGTTCAGGTCGATGCCGGCGCTGAAGCTGGTGCCTTCGCCGGTCAGCAGCACGGCGCGGACGTCGCGTTGTTCCTTCAGTTCCTCGCCCACGCGCAGCAGTTCGCGCAGCAGGGCGAAGCTCATGGCGTTGCGCTTGTCGGGGCGGTTGAGGCGGACTTCCACCACGTGGCCGGGGTGGGTGATGATCTGGACGAGGTCGGTCATGGCTGTCTCGCGGGGGAGAACGGGAAGTGGGCTGAGATTGCACGGATTCGCGTGGGCTGACAATGCGCCTGACCGGGCGGTCACGGTCACGGCGGTCAATGCACCATGAAAAACGGACGCCGAAGCGTCCGTTTTTCATGGCTGACGGCAATCAGCCGCCGATCTTCTTGTACTTGATCCGGTGCGGACCCGCGTCCTTGCCCAGCTTGGAACGCCGCCAGGCTTCGAACTCGGTGTAGTTGCCATCAAACCATTCCACTTCATCGCCTTCAAAGGCGAGGATGTGGGTGGCGATTCGGTCGAGGAACCAGCGATCGTGGGACACGCACATGACCACGCCGGGGAAGGTGAGGATGGCGTCTTCCAGGGCGCGCAGGGTTTCCACGTCCAGGTCGTTGGACGGTTCGTCGAGCAGGATGACGTTGGCACCGGCCTGCAGGATCTTCGCCAGTTGCAGACGGTTGCGCTCACCGCCGGACAGTTCGCCGACGCGCTTCTGCTGGTCGCTGCCCTTGAAGTTGAAGCGGCCGATATAGGCGCGCGACGGCATTTCAAAGTCGCCGACCTTGAGGATGTCGAGGCCGCCGGAGACCTCTTCCCAGACGGTCTTGTTGTTGTCGAGGTTGTCGCGGATCTGGCCGATGTAGGCGATCTTGACGGTCTCGCCGACAATGACTTCGCCGGTATCGGGCTTCTGTTCGCCGGTGATCATGCGGAACAGCGTGGTCTTGCCCGCGCCGTTGGGGCCGACGATGCCGACAATGGCGCCCTTGGGCACGGTGAAGCTGACGTTTTCGTACAGCAGGCGGTCTTCAAAGCCCTTGCTGATGCCGCGCACGTCCACCACCAGGTCGCCTAGACGCGGTCCGGGCGGAATGTACAGTTCCTGCGTTTCGTTACGCTTCTGGAACTCCTTGCTGGACAGCTCTTCATAGGCCGCCAGACGCGCCTTGCTCTTGGCCTGGCGGGCCTTCGCGTTCTGTTGAACCCATTCGGTTTCGCGCTTCAGGGCCTTGTAGTGGGCTTCTTCCTGCTTCTCTTCCAGTTCCAGGCGGGCGGTCTTCTGCTTCAGCCAGGAGGAGTAGTTGCCTTCATAGGGAATGCCGTAGCCGCGGTCGAGCTCCAGGATCCAGTCCGCGACGTTGTCGAGGAAGTAGCGGTCGTGGGTGATGGCGACGATGGTGCCGGGGAAGTCCTTCAGGAAGCGTTCCAGCCAGGACACGGATTCGGCGTCCAAGTGGTTGGTCGGCTCGTCCAGCAGCAGCATGTCGGGCTTGGACAGCAGCAGGCGGCACAGGGCGACACGGCGACGCTCACCGCCGGACAGCTTGGTGACGTCGGCATCCCATTCCGGCAGGCGCAGCGCGTCGGCGGCCTGTTCCAGCTGGTTGTCGAGGTTGTGGGCGTCCCAGGCCTGGATGATGCCTTCCAGCTTTTCCTGTTCGGCGGCCAGCTTGTCGAAGTCGGCGTCTTCCATGGCGTATTCGGCGAACACTTCGTCCAGGCGCTTCAGGGCGTCCAGCGCTTCGCGCACGCCGTCTTCCACGTTGCCGCGCACGTCCTTGTTGGGATCGAGTTGCGGCTCCTGTTCCAGATAGCCGATCTTGATGCCGGTCTGGGCGCGGGCTTCGCCCTGGAAGTCCTTGTCGACGCCGGCCATGATGCGCAGCAGCGTCGACTTGCCCGCGCCGTTCAGGCCGAGCACGCCGATCTTGGCGCCGGGGAAGAAGGAAAGGGAGATGTCCTTGAGGATTTCACGTTTCGGCGGCACGAGCTTGGAAACGCGGTTCATCGTGTAGATGTATTGCGCCATGGGGAATACGACCTGTGGTGGTGCTGTAAAAATGGCGCACAGTATACTCCTAACCGTTCTCAATCCGCAGTTTTCCGACGGGGATTCCCGGCGTTTGTGACATGTTTGCTTACAGTCGGAGGGCGCCAACGGGTTAACTTCCCGTCTGTCAATCCGGTAGTTTCAGGGCAGACGAACGAAAAAGTGACGATTTCCCGATGAATTTCCACCGGATGACCCCCCGATTTGCCGTGCTGCTGCTGACGGTCCTGACCCTGTTCGGCTGCGCCACCACCCGCGCTAGCATGCCGCATGCCGCGCTGTTGCATGTGACCGGTGAGGAGATGCTGATCTCCGCTTACGGCTTGATGGGTACGCCGTACACCCCCGGCGGCACTTCGCCGTCTGAAGGTTTTGATTGCAGCGGTTTTGTGCGTTATGTGCTGCTGGAGAACGGTTTATCCCTGCCGGAGCGTTCCTCGGACGAGATGTACCGTGCGGGCTGGCAACCGGTCTCGCGGGAAGCGCTGAAGCCCGGCGACCTGGTGTTCTTCCAGATCGGGCGGCAGTCGCGGGTCAATCATGTCGGCATTTATGTCGGCGACGGCCAGTTCATCCATGCCCCGGCGCGCGGCGGCGCGGTGCGGGTGGAAAACCTGTCGCTGCCGTACTGGCAGGCGGCCTGGAGCGGCGCCCGCCGCGTGGCGGCCGGGGGCTGAGGGCTAATCCAGTTTTTCGCGGCAATCGGGGGTGGCCACCTGATACTGCCGCGCCAGATCGGCTTGCGCGCCGCTGCGCCGCAGCCGGTCCAGAATCTTCTTCACATTCGCGAACAGCACTGTGGCGTTGTCGGCCTGCCGCGACACCGCCAGCCGGTACGACTTGCTCATCCCGCCCAGTTCCACGCAGCCCAACGGCGCGGACTTGTACAATCCCATCGCCTTGCCGCGCTCCATCACCGACGCCTCGATCAGCAGGAAGTCGCATTCCTTGCGCTGCAGCTTGTTTAGCGCATCCTGGATGGAATCGGCGCGTTGCAGCGTCAGTTGCGCGGGCAGGTTGCCGTAGTTGTAGTCCTTGACGCCGCAGGTCTTCCAGCCTTTCAGATCAGTCATTTGCCGGATCGGTGCGCTGCGCGGGAAGCGGGTTTGTGCGTACATCAGCGTGTAGTGCAGCTTGTAGATCGGGTCGGTGAAGTAGAGGTATTCCTCGCGCTCGGGAGTGGCGCTGATGTCCCAGATCATGTCGCAGCGCTCGTCGGCGGAGGTGATGCGCGCGCGGCGATGCACTTCCGCCCACGGCAGCCGGGCGATGGTGAACGGTTGCCCCAGGGATTGCAGCGCGGTGGAGGCCAGGTCGACCGTGAAGCCCTTGAGTACGGGCGGCGAACCGGGCGCGGTTTCCTGGAGAAAGGAGTAGGGCGGCCAAGGATTCTCGTCAATGCAGACATGCAGCGGCGCTTCGCCGGCGCACGCCACCGACGCCAGCGCCCACAGGGCGGCGGCGATCAGGCCGTGGAGTCGTCGGAAGAGGCGCATGACAGGAGTCCTGCCGAATTCATGCACAAAGTATAGGCTTTTGACCGGCCCGATGTGACGGCTTTTTCCGGATTGGCGCGAGATGTCGCGGGCGGGGGTGAAAACGCGCTCGCAGATACGTTTCATCATGGTAAAATGTGCGCCTTCTGTCCGCCAGCCCCCGTCGTGAGAGCCTTCATGTTCAGTAATACTCCCCTTTCGCAGTTCGATCCGCAGCTTGCCCAGGCCATCGCCAACGAAGACGCCCGCCAGGAAGCGCACATCGAGTTGATCGCCTCTGAAAACTACTGCTCGCCGATGGTGATGGCGGCGCAGGGTTCGAAGCTGACCAACAAGTATGCGGAAGGCTATCCCGGCAAGCGCTACTACGGCGGTTGCGAATTCGCGGATGTGGTGGAAACGCTGGCCATCGAGCGCGCCAAGGAGCTGTTCGGCGCCGACTACGCCAACGTGCAGCCGCACTCCGGCTCACAAGCCAACGGCGCCGTGTTCCTGGCGCTGCTGAACGCCGGCGACACCGTGCTGGGCATGAGCCTGGCCCACGGCGGCCACCTGACCCACGGCGCCAAGGTCAACTTCTCCGGCAAGACCTACAACGCCATCCAGTACGGCCTGAACCCGGTCACCGGCGAAGTCGACTATGACGAAGTCGAGCGCCTGGCCGTCGAGAACAAGCCGAAGATGATCATCGCCGGTTTCTCCGCCTATTCCCGCGTGCTGGACTGGAACCGTTTCCGCGAAATCGCCGACAAGGTGGGCGCGTACCTGATGGTCGACATGGCGCACGTGGCCGGTCTGGTTGCCGCCGGTGTCTACCCCAACCCGGTGCAGATTGCCGACGTCACCACCACCACCACTCACAAGACCCTGCGCGGTCCCCGTTCCGGCCTGATCCTGGCGCGCAAGAACGAGGAGATCGAGAAGAAGCTGAATTCCGCCGTGTTCCCCGGCAACCAGGGCGGCCCGCTGATGCACGTCATCGCCGCCAAGGCTGTCTGCTTCCTCGAAGCCATGCAGCCCGGCTTCAAGGAATACCAGAAGCAGGTCGTCACCAACGCCCGCACCATGGCCGCCGTGTTCATGAACCGCGGCTATGACGTGGTCTCCGAAGGTACCGACAACCACCTGTTTCTGGTGTCGCTGATCGGTCGTGAAATCACCGGCAAGGACGCGGACGCTGCGCTGGGCAAGGCCGGCATCACCGTCAACAAGAACGCCGTGCCCAACGACCCGCGTTCGCCGTTCGTTACCTCCGGCATCCGTATCGGCACCCCGGCCGTCACCACCCGCGGCTTCGGCGAGGCGGAAGTGGCGCAGCTGGCGCACTGGATGTGCGACATCCTCGACGCCCACACCGATGAAGCTGTCATCGAGCGCGTGGCCAAGCAGGTGCACACCATTTGCCAGCAATTCCCGGTCTACCCGGCCTGATCGGCGGGCGGAATGTGGTAAAAGAAAAGGCGCACTCCGGTGCGCCTTTTTTCATGCATTCAGGGCGGAAGCGGCGCGATGACCAAGCACCAGTTGTCCGGTATCTACCGCCGCGAAGGCGAGTGGACGCTGATCGAGATCAAGCTCAGCGAGACCAACCAGCTGTTCAATTCGATGGACCCGTCGCCGTTCCGCGAACGTGATCTGGATCCGGACGCGGCCTCCTACATCATGTCCGCCGTGCGCGAGCTGCACGACCATTCGCATGTCAAGCTGGTGGTGTACTTTCCCGGCCCGCACGAGGAAGGGCTGGAAGGCATGATCCATCAGTCGATCCGCAACTATTTCAGCTACCGCGAACGCGCAGCCCGGTTCGGGGTGCGGCAGAAGCTGCGTCTGGGCCGCAGCAGCCTGCTGGTGGGGCTGGTGTTCCTGGCGGTCTGCAACGTCTTCCGCCTGCTGCTGCCGGATGAAGGCGTCAGCACCAAGACCCTCAGCGAAGGCCTGCTGATTGTCGGCTGGGTGGCGATGTGGAAGCCGCTGGAAATCCTGCTGTACGAGTGGTGGCCGCTGCTGGCCGATGCCCGGCTGGACGCCCGTATCCGCGAACTGCCGGTGGAGGTGCGGGTCGGCTGACAGAACTCCACTGGTAATCCCGTGCCGGGACGGCGACATTAGCCGTCAATGACTGTTCCGGAGCCCGCCATGAGCTTGCACGATACTGTCCGCCGTTTTGTGGACGCCTTTTCCCATGAAGATCTTGACGCCGCGATGGCCATGTTTGCCGACGACGCGGAGTACCACACCTTTGACGGCAAAATCTGCCGCGGCAAGCCCGCGATTTGGCAGGAGCTGGAGCCACAGTTCCGCCGGGCCTGGGGCCGCATCGAATTTATCGGTGACAAACTGATTGTGGATGAAGCGCAGCAAACGGCCGTGGTGACCTGGTGGTGCCAGCATTATTTTGATGAAACGGGTGCCGATCTGTTCAGCAAGCTGCGCAGCCGGGCCATGCGTGTGGCGCTGGGCCGCACCCCGGCCTGGTACGGCGCGGATATCCTGGAGTTTGAAAACGGTCTGGTGAGGGTGAAGCGGACGTTTGCGCAGTCGCCGATCCCGCTGTTCCGCCGACAGCACGGGTAGCTGGTATTCTGTCCATTCGATGTCGACTGGTTCACAAATTCCCGGCTGCGAATTGACATTACTCATGATGTGGATTTAGATATCCCACAATCTTTATACGCCTATGAGGCCCGTCATGAGCACCGCAACGGCTGAAGACCTGTTCCATTGGTCTGACGATTTCAACGTCAACATCCAGGAAGTCGACGAACAGCACAAGGTTCTGGTGGATCTGCTCAACCAACTGCATCACGCCATCCGCGAGCATCGCGGCAAGGCCGCCTCGCGCGTGATCCTTGACCAGCTGGCCGACTACACCCGCACCCACTTCCTGCTGGAAGAAAGCCTGATGCGGGTGCTGCACTATCCCGGCCTGGAAATCCACAAGCAGCAGCACGAAGACCTGATCAAGCAGATTCATGACCTGCAGCACAAGCTGGATTATGAAAATGTGACGATCACGTTCGAGTTGCTGCATTTCCTGAAAAACTGGCTGATTCACCACATCAACGAAAGCGACAAGCGCTTCGGCCAATTCTTCGCCAAGTCGCAGAACCTGCAGCAATACCAGACCTGGAACAAGGAAGTGGAACAGACCATGACCAAGAAGAAATGGTGGTGGAAGTTCTGGTAAGCCGTGCTTCACGCACCATGAAAAACGGGCCTTCACGGCCCGTTTTTCATGGGCGGTCGGCGGGAACGGCGGGCTTGCGGGCGTCGCGCCAGGCTTCATAACCGCGGGCATAGGTGCCCCAGAAGCGGTCCAGGTAGGGCAGGAAACCCGCGTAATTGCCCTGATACTGCGAGTGGTGGAAGTCGTGATAGCCCGCGCCTTGGTACAGCGGGAAAATGTGGCCGGGATTCCACGGAAAAACGTAGCCGCAATGCCCGTCGGCCGCCTCGAACTGGCGGATGACGATCCAGATCCAAAGCACGTAGAGGTGCGCGCCCACCAGCCACGGCCCCACCAGCGCCAGGGTGCTGATGATGATGAATTCCAGCAGGTGGAAGTAGTTGCCATTGATGGCGCTGGTCTGGCGGATGCGGTGATGGACGCTGTGCACGTGCTTCAGCAACCAGCCCTTGTGCATGGCGCGATGCACCCAGTAGTACAGGAAGTCGTCCAGGAAGATGAAGAACAACAGTTGCGCGAGGATGATGTACCACGCGGGCAATTCGCCCAGATGGATCGGCGTCAGGCGCATCCACGGCCAGCTCAGCACCAGGATCACCGCCATGGCGGCATTGTTGAACAGCAGGCGGCCCAGGGTGGGACCCAGCCATTTCCGGACGTCGAAGGGTTTGTCCTGCACCTTGTACTTGGCCAGCGACGGTGGGTCGATCCACGCCAATAGCGTATAGGGGAGGGCGAACAGCAGGAAGGTGCCGAGACTGATGGCCAGCGTCGCCATCGGGTACAGCCAGAACATCGGCTCGTGGTACCAGCCGGTGATGGTGGCGATCAGGTCGGACGTCATGCGGATCTCTTGTTGTTTTTCGGGTGTTGAAACCAGTGTAGTCCGGGGATACTGGCCGGACTTGTCCTTTTACGCCATCGCCACTCAGGGCGGTGCGACCGGACGCTCCAGAAAATACAGATTCGCCCCCGCCTTGCGGTTGCCGGGATCCAGTCGCCAGGCTTCGGTGAAGGCGGCGCGGGCGCAGTCGGGACGGCCTTCACGCTGACAGGCGATACCCAGATTATTCCATACCCGGCTTTTGCTCGGCGACTGCTCGGCGGTACGCGCCCACAGGGCGGTGGCGCTGCGGTAGTCCTCGTTGCGGATCAGCAGCGCGACGGCCAGCAGCGGCAGCATCAGCCACAGCAGGACCCGCCCGCCGCGCCATGGTTGAAGCAGGACGGCGGCAGACCAAGCCAGACCGATCAGCGCCGGATACAGGTGGCGGTCGCTGGCCACGTCCAGTCGGGGCATCAGGCTGTTGGTGGGAACCAGCAGCAGCAAAAACCACAGCACGCCGCCCGCCGCCCACGACCGCCGCGCCAGCGTACCCCAGACGGCGAGACCGGCGCTGAGCAGCCAACCGGCGCCCCACCACAGGTGCGCCGCTGTGGCCGTCACCGGTACGGGCAGGTCGGGGTCGATATTGGGCGTCAGCCGCAGCGGGCCGGTGACAAAATAGCGCCAGGCCTCGATCTGGGCGAGCCATTGTTCACCGGGCGTACGGGTAGCCAGGCTGACGTCGATCAGCCGCCGGAAGTGCGGTTCGCTGACGAAGACGATGGCCGCCAGCCCAACCACGATCAGCGTCGGCGTCAGTAGTCGGGCGATGTCGCGTCGTTCATGCCCCTGCAGCCACAGCGTCAGAGCAAAGGTGGCAGGGAAAATCCAAGCGGTTTCGCGCACCGCCAGGCCTGCCAGCGTGCAGACCGCCGCCAGCGCGGCGCGATGCGGATGATGGCCCGTCAGCAGCACCAGCCCCGCCAACAGGGCGGTGGCGGACAGCGATACCGAACGTCCGGCAATGTAGGTGACGGCCTCGGTTTGCGCCGGATGCAGGAACCACAACAGTGTGATGATCAGGCTCAGCGGGGGGGCGAACCGGCCGGTTCGCCCCAGCCAGGCATAAAGCAACAGGCCGTTCAGGGCATGGATCAGCAGATTGGCCAGATGGAAGCCGAAGGCCGCCGGAGACATCACCCAGTTCAGGCTGTAGCTGAGCTTCAGCAGCGGACGGATACCCGGCAGCGATCGCCGCCAGGCGTCCAGGCTGTGTACGGCCGGTTGGTCGACAATGACGTTGTAATCATCAAACTGGAAGGGGCCGCTCAAGGCGGGCAGCCACAGCAGCAGCGCGGCAAGAGGCATCAGCCAAAGCCATGCTGCCGGCTGCCGGGGGGCGGCGGTGATCAATGACCGAACATGCCCCGCAGTTTGTTCAAGCCCTCCACCGCTTTCATCCCCTTGTCGAGGGTTCCGCCGGAAGAGGCTGACGGGCGCTTCGGCATGTAGCGGCTGCACAGGTCACGCAGGCTGCGGCGGGGGTCTTCCGACAGCATGGCGGTGAAATTCAGCCCGCCGCATTCTTTTTGGGCGACAGCAGCCAGTTCAGCATCTTCACCGCAGAGGGCGTTGGCGGCGTCCCAGCGCTTCTTGGTTTTGGCGGCGGCGCAGGCCTTCTGCTGCATGGCGGCGGTATCCTGGCCGCAATACCCGGCCACGCCTTCCAGCTGGCCTTCCTGCTGCAGGGTCATGAAGGCGACCGGATCATCCGCGCGCTGCGCCAGCGACTTGCAGATATTCGTTTTCAGGTTGGGGCAGGTCTGGCCCATGTATTCGCTGCCCTGATAGGCCAGGTTTTCCACCATCTGCTGGCACATCTGGTTGGTGTAGGCGGCCTGGTTGGCCTGTGCGGTTTGCGCCTGTGCCTGGATGGCGCGGACATTGACGCTGTCGCCGGTGCAGGGACCGGTCTTGCGACCGTTATAGGCCAGTTTCATGGCGGTGGTCTGGCCGTTCATTTTGGTTTGGGCGTTGAACTTGCCCTGATAGCTGTTGCCGCTCCAGGTGATCTGGCCGTCGCCGGACATGGCGTGCTCGCCGCTGCATTCCATGTGGAAGCTGCTGGTGTTGCCGCTGGTCTTGAAGTTGCTGACCTTGCAGTTCTTGTCGGCGGGCACCATTTTCTGCTTCGACTGCTCGCCCGGCGGCACGCAGACCTTGTTTGTGGTGGGCGGCATCTGGAAGGGCATGCCGGTCATTTCGAAGGAGGTGGTGACTTCCCACTGTTCATCGGCGAGAACCGGGGCGGCAAGCAGGGCAAGGATCAGTGCCGGGGCAAGGCGGATATTCATGGCTGTTCCCCTCCTGGGGCGAGCGTGGTTGTTATTTGTTTGATTGTATGCCCGCCTCAGGGAGGCGGCAATCACTCGGGGCTTCCGTGACGCGGCCAAGAAAAAGCCCGCCGGAGCGGGCTTTCGGACTTATTCTCGAACCTTGAAGGGCATCGGGTCCTTGGGATTCTTGAAGCGTTCGGTCTGCACCACCCGTTGCAGGCCCATGACCGTGTAGTAAGGCGCCTGGCGCTGTACGGCATTGATGGCCCACACCGGGACGCTTCCGCCCGGATCGATGTAGCCTTCCACTTCTTCGCGGGTCGTGCCGTCCGGCTGTGGCGTCCATTTGATGACCATGTCTTCGGCGTTCATGCGCACATGACCGTCGCGCGGCGGCAGGTAAGCGGGCTTCGCTTCCAGAATGAACAGGGCATAGCCCTTGGCCTTCGTCCACGGTTCGATTTTGGCGTGGATGATGGCGTCGCGCGGCGGCAGCCCGACCGGGGCGCGGTGCACCACGTAATAGTAAAATTCAGTATCCGACACCTTTTTCAGGACGCGGCTTTCCTGTACTTCCCAGAACCAGCGCGGGTAGTAGTCGATATCGGTATAGGCGCGGGCAACCGCTTCCAGCGGCGCGTCGATGATCAGATCCAGCTTGAACGAGCGGTATTTCTTGTCGTCGTCACGCTTGTCCCAGGCCTTGATGTTCTTGCGGGTGTCATTCTTGATCAACCGCCATTCGCTACCCAGGCCGGGACCGCGAAGTTCATCCAGATCCTTGTCGGCGAAGGCTGGGGAGGCATTCAGCAGCAACAGCGCCGGCAGCAGCGCTGCGGCTTTTCGTAGATTTCTGACCATGAGAATAGCCTTGTAATTATAGGGGTTATTGTGGCTCATCCTAAGCAGGCTGTCTTGTGAAGGCAAGACAGCCTGTCCCTCGTCCGGGGCGCTTGGTCGATTCCGGGGAATCAGGCCAGCGCCGGGTAGTCGGTGTAACCTTCCTCGCCGCCGCCATAGAGCGTGGCCGGATTCAGCATCGCCAGCGCCGCACCGGTGCGGAAACGCTCGGCCAGGTCGGGATTGCTGATATAGGGGCGACCGAAGGCGGCGGCATCGATGTAGCCCTTGGCCAGCAAGGCCTCCGCCTTTTCCACCGTGTAGTTGCCCGCGCCGATGATGACGCCGGGGAAGCGGTCGCGCAGCGCCTGGCGGAACTCGTCGGAGTGCGCCGGGCCGCCCGCCCAGTCCGGTTCGGACAGGTGCAGGTAGGCAATGTTGCGCTTGGCCAGTTGTTCGGCCAGATACAGGCCCATTTCCAGACCGGCCGAGTCATCCAGCCCGTTGAAGGTGCCCAGCGGCGAGATGCGGATGCCGACGTGGGCGGCATCCCAGGCGGCGATGCAGGCGTCGACCACTTCCAGCGTCAGGCGGGCGCGGTTTTCCAGGCAGCCGCCGTAGGCGTCGTCGCGGTGGTTGCTGACGGCGGACTGGAACTGGTGCAGCAGATAGCCGTGGGCGGCGTGCACTTCCACCAGGTCGAAACCGGCCTCGCGGGCGTTAATCGTGGCCTGGCGGTAGGTTTCGATCAGGCCGGGAATTTCATCTGTGCGCAGCGCGCGGGGCGTGTCGCAGGCGACGCGCTGCGGCTTGCTGTCCTCGCCACGGATGGTGGTCTTGTTTTCGTAGGGGATGGCCGAAGCGGACACCGGCAATTGCCGGTCCGGTTGCAGCGAGTGGTGCGAAACCCGGCCGACATGCCACAACTGGATGGCGATATGGCCGCCCTCATCGTGCACGGCGCGGGTGATGTCCCGCCAGGCCTCAACCTGTTCGGCGCTGTGGATGCCCGGCGTGCCCATGTAGCCCTTGCCCTGCGGCGACACTTGCGTAGCCTCGCTGATGATCAGCCCCGCATTGGCGCGCTGGCGATAGTATTCGGCCATCAGCGGCAGCACCGGCACATCACCGGGCTCACGGCTGCGCATGCGCGTCAGCGGCGCCATGAAGATGCGGTTGGGCAGGGACAGCGGGCCGACGGAAATCGGGGAAAAGAGTTTGCCGGTCATGGAACGGTTCTCGGAATCGGGACAGGAAGGCCCCGACTATACGAGCAACCGCCACGGGTGGGTAGTGGTCAAACGGACATGCGGTTGCCTTCGCCGCCCGAAACCGTTTGAGCGGGCGACAGCCGTCAGAAGCGTTCGTAGCCCAGCAGGTAACGCCATTGCCCGGTCGGCAGTCCGCCCAGCGACAGGCGGCCGATGCGCAGCCGTTTCATCGCCGTCACTTCCAGCCCCACCTGCTCGCACATCCAGGCGATCTGGCCGGGCTGGCTGTCCTTGAGCGCGAAACGCAAGCGGGTATCGCTGGCGCGGCTGACCTTGGCGGCGGGCAGGGGCCAGCCGTCAAACACCAGTCCGTGGTTCAGCAACTTCAGGCCTTCCGGCGTCAGTTCGCCCTCGAACGCCACGGTGTATTCCTGTTCCAGCGTGGCGGCATCCTCGGTCATCAGCCGCACCACCTGCCAGTCCTGGGTGTAGACCATCAGACCTTCGGCGTCGGTTTCCAGCGGCAGGCCGGGTGTCAGGCGGGCGAAGTGCCGTTTCAGCAGCGTCAGGCCGGAACGATCCTCGGCCGCCAGCGATTCGGGCGTGATCAGCGCCAGCGCCGGGTTGTCGCCCTCACCGCTGCGATAGCCGGCGGGTTTGTTCAGCAGCAGCGTGACCGGCGGCAGCGGCTTGGCCTGCGCGCCGGGCTTCAGGCTGACGGTCTGGTGCTGCACCCGGAAGTGCGGCTCGTCCACGACCTCGCCGTCCACCAGCACCCAGCCTCCCTCAATGTAGAGTTCCGCCTCGCGGCGGGAGCAGGGCAGTTGTTCGGCCAGCTTTTTCGACAGGCGTACAGGTTCGGTCATGGCGGTATTCCGGGAGTCAGGCTTTGGGAGACAGCACGGGGCCGTCGAAGGCGATACCGGCCCAGCCGTCGCGCATGAAACGGCGGATGTTGCCATGCGAGCTGCCGTCGGGATCGGCCAGCACGTCGCGGTAATGGCGGCCGAAACAGCGCAGCGTGTCCTCGGCGCTCAGTCCGTTCAGTTGCCCGAAGGCGAAAATGCGGCAGGAGCCTTCGTTCTGTCCGGCTTCGCTGACCAGGGTGTCGGTCAGGCCGTTGCTGAAACGGGTGGGGCGGTATTCGTACAGGGCGTTGATCAGGGCGATCGTGTCTTCAAAATCGGTCTCACCGGCGCGCAGGCGGGTCAGGAAGGCGGTCAGCATGGGGCTCTCTTTCATCAAACGGACAGGAAACTGTCACGAACCGGTTATCTGGGGCCGCTAGTGTAACGCTTGCAGGACCAACGGCAACCGCACACGGATGGAAACAGGGATGAAGTGAAGCGGGTCAAGCAGTGACAGGGAAACCGTTGGAGCCAGAGTGGGAGTTTTGAATTCCCGGTTGAGACGGGGTTGCGCCTTGCAATCCCGTTTTTTTTCGCCGGTGCTGTGGCAGAATCGGACGCACTTTTTCTGACCGGACCGGAGAGTCATCGTGGGCAAGAACGTCATCATTACCGGCGCATCGAGCGGCATCGGCGAGGCGCTGGCGCGCGCCTTCGCGGCCGAGGGCCACAATCTCGGCCTGGCCGCCCGCCGCACCGAGCGGCTGGAGGCCCTGGCCCGCGAGCTGGAGGATGCCCATCACATCAAAGTCGTGGTGACCGCGCTGGATGTGCAGCGTGACGATACCGTGGCCGCGGCCCTCGGGGTGCTGGCGCAGGACCTGGGGCCGGTGGACATTGTCGTGGCCAATGCCGGCATCACCGGCGTGCGCCGCAGCGGCAGCGGCGACATCAGCACCGACAAGGCGGTATTCCAGACCAACCTGATCGGTGCGGTGGCGACACTGGACGCCGCGACGCGCATTTTCAATGCACAAGGGTTCGGCCATCTGGTCGGCATTTCCTCGGTGTCGGCCTTCTTCCCCATTCCCGGCAGCGCGGCCTATTCCGCCAGCAAGGCGGCGCTGACCAACTACATGAACGCCATGCGCTTGGAACTGGCCAAGAAGAAGATTGATGTGACGGTGATCCACCCCGGTTTCATCAAGACCGATATCGCTCCGGGCATGGAGAAATACCCCTTTGTGATCGAGGCGGACGCGGCGGCGAAGCAGATGCTGGCGGCGATTGCGGCGAAGAAGGCCAACGCCATTGTCCCGGCGCTGCCGTGGAAGCCGGTGAAGGGGCTGATGAGCCTGATGCCGGACTCGGTGATGACGCTGCTGTTCACTAAATTCATGAAGTGAGCGCCGGAACCGCCCCGGCTCTGTTGCGGGATTTAGCGCGCGGGCGGGAACAGCACCGGCTTGATCGCCTGTTCGCAGTGTTCGGCGGCCGCGCCGTCGTCCAGTTTGACACTGAACTGGCGGGCGGAGGCGACTTTGCCGTCGTAGAACATGACCACGGCGAATTCATGGGCGGTCTTGCTGCTGCGGCAATAGTGCCAGGCGTCGGCGCGGCTGTTGAACTCGGCTTTGGCCGGTTCGCCCAGCATGCGGCGCACGGTTTCCTTGCTCATACCGGGCTCCAGGCGCGAGACCTGGGTAATGGGATCGACGGCGGGTGACTGGAAGACGGAACAGCCGGTGAGGGCGATCAGGGTCAGTCCGAGGGACAGTTTCTTCATGGGGGAAGTCCTTGGCCGGGTGGGGTTGCGCCATGCTAGGGTGACGCCGACCGGAATGCAATTGTCCGCTTGCCGCAGCCCCCTGGCGGCGGGACAGGGCGCGGTCTTATTCGTCTTCCGGCATCACCGTCACCCGCACTTCCAGGTCATGGTCGCCGCCGCCCAGGATGACGCCGCGCAACGGCGACACGTCGCTGAAGTCGCGGCCCCAGGCCAGCGTAATGTGCTCCACGCCGGGGACAACGTTGTTGGTGGGGTCGAAGTCGGTCCAGCCCGCCTGCGGACACCACACCGATATCCAGGCATGCGAGGCGTCGGCGCCAATCAGGCGCGGCTGGCCGGGCGGCGGCTGCGTCAGCAGGTAGCCGCTGATGTAACGGGCGGGAATGCCCAGCGCGCGCAGGCAGGCCAGCATCAGGTGCGCGAAGTCCTGGCAGACGCCGCGCTTGCGTTCCAGCACTTCCGTCAGCGGCGTGGCGACGTGGGTGGCTTCGGGGTCGAAGGTGAATTCCGCGTGGATGCGCGACATCAGCGCATCCACGGCTTCCAGCAGCGGCCGCCCGGGGGTGAAGCTTTTCCGGGCGTAGTCGGCGAAGACATGCTTGATGCGGATGTACGGCGACTCCTGCCGGTAGCGCAGCGCCTCCAGCTGCTCATCGTCCACCGGGCCGCTGTGGTAGCGGCAGGACTCCACCACGGACTCCCAGGCCGGGGAATCCTCGAAGGCGAGGAGTCGCGGGCGCGGCAGCACTTCCAGATGCATCGCGGCGCTGACGCGCAGCACGGTGTGCGGCTGGTTGATTTCCAGCCGCGTACAGGGATTGCCGAAACTGTCCGTCCCCGGTTGCATCTGCACCGGCTGCGGTTCGACGGTGAGCGAGCGGGCATGGACACGCTGCCAGGGCATGTCGCGCGGCTGCAGGTGCAGCAACTGCTGCGACAGCGACACCGGCCAGCGGTAGCGGTATTCGGTTTCGTGGATCACGTGGTAGGCGGGCATGTCAGGTCGATACCGTCGGCTGGCTGATGCTGTCGACATGCGCGAAATAGCGCAGCGTCAGCTGGTCGGAAAGGCCAAGCCCGGCGGCGGCGATGTCGCGCAACAGGCGCGCCAGGATCGCCAGCGCCTTGGGCAGGCGGGCGGGGTACTGCATCTCGCTTTCCAGCACGCCCAGGTCCAGCGTCGCCAGCTGGTCGCGGATGGCGGCCAGTCCGTAATCCTCGTCATCGCCCACCTGTCTCAGCGAGCTGACCAGCTTGTCCAGCTGGTAGATCAGCGCGTGCGGGTTGGCCGGGTCAAGCAGGATCAGGTCCAGCACCGGAATCAGCTGCGCGGTCGAGAGATAGCGGCTGCGGTAGGTAATGGTGCTGTCGGCCAGTTCCAGCAGCCAGTCCAGACCGGTCCGGCCGGTCGCCGCCGGGGTTTCCAGCAGCCGGGCGATGGCCGAAGCCAGGAATTGCAGCCGTTCCAGCCGTCGCCCGATCATCAGGAAGCGCCAGCTGTTGTCCTGGGTCATGTCGTCCATGGCGAAACCGGCCAGTGACGACAGCGACATCAGCAGCCGGTCGAGGAAGACCAGCGAATCACCGATCGCCATCACCCCCGGCTGTAGCCGGTCGGCTTCCTGTTCCAGGTCGACAATGGCGATCCAGTTTTCATGCGACAGGCGGCTGCGCACCTGCGAGGCGCACCAGATCAGCGAGCCCAGCGAGCCGCGCAGGCTGCCGCCTTCGCTTTCACACAGGGACGCGGTCAGCTTCAGCGCCGGATCGTCGTCTTCCTCCAGCAGGCCGAGAAAGCGGCAGGTATCCAGCGCCACTTCCAGCCCGGAGTCGTCGTCGCCGGCCACTTCCACCAGCCGCGACAGCGCCGAACGCAGCAGCCGGGCATTGTTGTCGCAGCGTTCGGCATAGCGGCCCAACCAGAACATGTTTTCCGCCACCCGCGACGGCAGGTAGGGGTCCTGGCGCAGCAGGTCGCTGACGCCCAGCGGCCGCACCGCCGGGGTTTCGCGACGGGTGCTGGGGCTGAAGCAGACCCAGGTATCCTTGCTGATGCCGCCGCGCTGCATCGACACCACTTCCTGCGCTTCCTTGCCCGCCACGCGGGTCAGGCCGCCGGGCATCACCAGCCAGCCTTTTTCGGTGGCGACGGCGTAGACGCGCATTGCGGCCGAGCGGGCGGTGAAACGACCCTCGCGGCTTTGCCACACTGGTGCCAGCGACAGCTTTTTCAGTTCCTGCGCCACATAGGCGTACGGGCGGCGGGCGATGCGCCGCCGCATCTCCGCCAGCCCCGCCTTGTCCAGCGACTTGCCGAACACCGGATCGAAGCGCTGCGAGGGGAAGGTGGGTTTGATCACCAGTTCCGGCAATCGCTCCAGTGCTTCTTCCAGCGCCGGGGCCTCGCCGCACCACCAGGTGTCCAGCGACGGCATTTCCAGCGCCTCGCCCAGCAGGAATTCGGCGATGCGCGGCAGGAAGCCGTGCAGGCCGGGCGTTTCCAGTACCCCGGAGCCCAGCGCGTTGGCGATCAGCACGGTGCCGGCGCGCGCCGCTTCCAGCAGGCCGGGCACGCCCAGGGCCGAGTCGCTGCGCAGTTCCAGCGGGTCGCAAAAATCGTCATCCAAACGGCGCAGGATGGCGTGGACGCGCTTCAGCCCGTTCAGCGTCTTCAGGTAGACCACCGACTGGCGCACGGTCAGGTCGCTGCCTTCCACCAGCGGCATCGCCAGCTGGCGTGCCAGGTAGACATGCTCGAAATAGGTTTCGTTGTAGCGGCCGGGCGTCAGCAGCACGATCAGCGGCGGCTCGCCGCGCGTCGGGGCCAGCCGGGCCAGCGTCTGTTGCAGCGCCTGGAAGAAGCCGGTCAGCGACTGCACCTGCAACTGCTTGTACAACTCGGGGAAGGCGCGCGCGACGATCTGCCGGTTTTCCAGCGCATAGCCCATGCCGGAAGGCGCCTGGGTGCGGTCGGCCATGACCGACCAGTGCCCGTCCGGCCCGCGGGCCAGGTCAGCGGCGTAGACATGCAGGAACAGGCCGCCCGGCGGCTGCATGCCCCGGCACGGCCACAGGAAATTATTGTGGCCGAAGACCAGTTCCGGCGGCAGCAGGCCTTCCGCCAGCAGCGTTTGCGGGCCGTAGAGATCGGCCAGCACCCGGTTCAGCAGGTCGGCGCGCTGGGCGATGCCCGCCGCGATTTCCTGCCATTCCGCCGCCGGGATGAGGTTCGGCACCGAACCCAGCCGCCAGGGACGGCTGGTGTCGGTGGCGGTGCTGTAAATGTTGTAGGTAATGCCGTTTTCCTGCACCAGCCGCTCCACCAGTTCGGTGCGGTGCTGCATCTGCTCCGGTGTCATCGCCGCCAGCAGGGCGTGGAAATCCCGCCAGTGCGGATGCACCTCGCCCTCGGCCGTGAAGATCTCGTGATAACGGTCGGGCTCGTCGGGCAGGGCGGCAAACAGGTCGGTCATGGCTCGCGTGGTTTCCGGGACGCCCGGCCGCGCGCGCTGGCGGGCCAGGGCGCGGGCATGATGGATCAGGACGTCGTTCAAAGTCGGTTGGCGCGCAAGTCTAGCACGAAGGGGAAATCCCCCGGGCGTTCGGCGGTCGGCACGTCCAGGCGGCCCGGCGTGTGGCCCAGCCGGAAGAAGCGCGCCAGCCGGCGGCTTTCCGCCTCGAAGGCGTTGACCGGGAAACTGTCGTAATTGCGCCCGCCCGGATGCATCACGTGATACTGGCAGCCACCCAGCGAGCGCTTCTGCCACGAGTCGACCAGATCAAAGGTCAGCGGCGAGTCGACGCCGATGGTCGGATGCAGACAGGACGGCGGCTGCCAGGCGCGGTAACGCACGCCACCGACGAACTCCCCGACCGTGCCCGTCGGCTGTAGCGGCACCGGCCGACCGTTGCAGAGCAGCGTGTAGCGGTCCGGCGCCATGCCGGTCACCTTCACCTGTACCCGTTCCACCGACGAATCGACAAAGCGCACCGTGCCGCCGGGCGCGCCTTCCTCACCCATCACATGCCACGGCTCCAGCGCATGCCGCACTTCCAGCGCCATGCCTTTCACCGCGAAATCACCGTATTTGGGGAAGCGGAATTCGAAATGGGCGTCGAACCATTCCGGATGGAAGGCATAGCCCGCTTCCTGCAAGTCGCCGATGACATCGGCAAAGTCCTGCTTGACGAAGTGCGGCAGCAGGAAGCGGTCGTGCAGCTCGGTGCCCCAGCGGGTCAGGCGTTCCGGGGCGTAGGGTTCTTCCCAGAAATGCGCCAGCAGCGCCCGCAGCAGCAGTTGCTGCGCCAGGCTCATCCGCGCGTGCGGCGGCATTTCGAAGGCGCGCAGTTCCAGCAGGCCCAAGCGGCCGGTCGGGCCATCCGGCGAATACAGCTTGTCGATGCAGAATTCGGCGCGATGGGTGTTGCCGGTGACGTCGATCAGCAGGTTGCGCAGCAGCCTGTCCACCAGCCAAGGCGGGCAAGTGGAGCCGGGTTGCGGGAACTGCTTGAAGGCGATTTCCAGTTCATACAGCGAGTCGTTGCGGGCTTCGTCCACGCGCGGCGCCTGCGAGGTCGGGCCGATGAACAGCCCCGAGAACAGGTAGGACAGCGACGGATGGTTGTGCCAGTAGCTGATCAGGCTGCGCAGCAGGTCGGGACGGCGCAGGAACGGCGAGTCGCCGGGCGTCGCGCCGCCCAGCACGAAATGGTTGCCGCCGCCGGTGCCGGTATGGCGGCCGTCGACCATGAATTTCTCCGTGGTCAGGCGGCACTGGTGCGCGGCCTCGTAGAGGTGGGTGGTGCGCTCGACCAGGTCGTCCCAGCCTGCTGACGGGTGGATATTGACCTCGATGACGCCCGGATCGGGGGTAATGCGGAAATGGGTCAGGCGCGGGTCGGAGGGCGGTTCGTAGCCTTCCATGATCACCGGCATGCCCAGTGCCCCGGCGGTCGCCTCGATCGCGGCCACCAGTTCCAGATAGTCGTCCAGTTGCGTCAGCGGCGGCATGAACAGGTACAGCTTGCCGTCGCGCGGTTCGGCGCACAGCGCGGTTCGCGTCAGCTGCGCGGCGGATTTTTTCTGCTCCGGCAACGTTTTCAAGACTTCACCGGGATGCACGCTATGCTGCAACTGATAACGCAGGGCGGCATGCGGCTTCAGGCGGCCGAAGGGCTGCGCCGGATCGGGCTGATGGATATAGGGGTAATCCGCCTCGCTGACCCAGGGCTGGCCGTCCAGCGGCAAGCGGTAGCCGATCGGGGAGTCGCCGGGAATCAGGAAACAGTGTTCCCCGCGCAGGAACCACGGCCCGGTCTGCCAGGCGGCGCTGCGCGGATTGCGTGCCAGCGGCAACACATGGCCGATTACCTTGTCGAGACCTTGGCTGAAGACCTTCGCCATCCGCGCCCGCTCCAGCGGATCGCTCAGGCGCGAATCCAGCGGATCAACGTTCACCGGCAGCTTGCGCTCCTTCCACAGGTAATAGAACGCATCCTCATAAGCGGGAAAGACATACTGGCTGTCCAGGCCAAGGCGGGCGGCCAGGCCGTGCAGGAATTCGGCGGCCAGCGCCGTGTCCGCGCCATAGTGCTTGCGCTCGTCGGCGTAGAGGCTGTTGTCCAGCCACACCGGCTCGCCGTCCTTGCGCCAGAAGCAGTTCAGCGACCAGCGCGGCAGCTGCTCGCCGGGATACCACTTGCCCTGGCCAAAGTGGCAGAGGCCTTGCGGCGCATACTTGTCACGCAGGCGCTTGAACAGCTCTAACGCCCGGTAGCGCTTGGTTGGACCGAGCGCGGCGGTATTCCATTCCTCGCCGTCGGGATCATCCACGGCCACGAAGGTCGGCTCGCCGCCCATGGTCAGGCGCACATCGCGCTCGCGCAGGTGACGGTCGATCTCGTGACCCAGCGCCTCGATCGCCGCCCATTGTTCCTCGGTATAAGGCTTGGTGACGCGCGGCGCTTCCCAGATGCGCTCCACCTTCATGTGGTGCTGGAATTCCACCTCGCACTGGTCGGTCAGACCGGTGATCGGCGCGGCGGAAGATGGCTCCGGACTGCATGCCAGCGGCAGATGGCCTTCGCCGGCAAACAGGCCCGAGGTCGGGTCCAGCCCCACCCAGCCCGCGCCGGGCAGGTAGACTTCGCACCAGGCGTGCAGGTCAGTAAAGTCGGCGGACGGACCGGACGGGCCGTCCAGCGCCTTCACATCCGGCGTCAGCTGGATCAGGTAGCCCGAGACAAAGCGCGCCGCCAGCCCCAGATGCCGCAGCAACTGCACCAGCAGCCAGGCCGAATCGCGGCAGGAGCCCGAGCCCTTCTCCAGCGTTTCCTCCGGCGATTGCACCCCCGGTTCCAGCCGGATCAGGTAATTCACATCCTGATAGACGCGCTGGTTCAGTTCCACCAGGAAATTGACGGTCGCCTTCGGCTCGCGCGGCACTTTCGCCAGATATTCGCGGAAGAGGGGCGACAGCGGCAGCGTCACCAGATACGGCGCCAGTTCGTGCAGCAGCGTCGGGTCGCGGTAATCGAAGGGAATCTTTTCAGCGTGCGGTTCCAGAAAGAAGTCGAAGGGATTGATCACCGACATTTCGGCGACCAGATCGACCTCGATACGCAGCTCTTCCGTCTTTTCCGGAAACACCAGCCGCGCCAGATAGTTGGACTGCGGATCCTGCTGCCAGTTGATGAAATGCTTTTCGGGCGTGACTTTCAGCGAGTAGGAGAGAATGCGGGTGCGGCAATGCGGCGCAGGGCGCAGGCGCACCACTTGCGGGCCGACGTTGATGGCGCGGTCATAGCGATAATGCGTGACATGGTTCAGGGCGACATGGATGGACACGGCAGGCTCCCGTCTGCGGAAAACGTGGCAGGTCCAGCCACCGGAGCAAGAGTTGTGCCATGCTTTTCTGACGGGAATATGTCGTTCGCAACGGGTCTCGCGCACCGGCGTGGTGCATGTGCACCAGTGTAGTGAAATTCCTGCCCCGGAGCCGCCCGTTTATCCGGCGGCGTCAGGGTTGCTCGTCATAATCGTAAACGGGAAAGGGCAGGGGAGACGTGCCTTGGCGGTACTCGGGCAAATCGGTGCGTTGCTGCATGGCCAGCACCACGGCGTAAGGCGCGGTGCGTTGCACCAGGTTGGCGGCCCACGGCGGAATCACGCCGCCCGGATCAAAGTATCCCTCCACTTCCAATTGCACCTGCTGGTTGGGCAACGGCATGAAGCGGACGGAGATTTCTTCCGACACCACCCGCACCAGCGGCGGTTTGGGCGGCAGCATGTCGGGAACGGCAGTGGTCCTGAGCAGCACATACGGATGGTTTTTCGTTTGCGGTTCAATCACCGCCTTGAGAATGGTGTCGCGGTCAGGCAGGCCGTACGGCGCATCATGAATCATGTAGACATAATATTCGGTGGCGGACTCCTTCCGCAGCAGGCGCGACTCCAGGGTTTTCCAGAACCAGCGCGTGTAGTTTTCGAAATCCAGCATCACCCGCGCCAGCGGTTCCATGCGCACATCCAGCGTCGCTTCCACCTTGAACGAGCGATAGCGCTTGCCGTCTTCCAGCCGGGCATAGGTCTTGATGCGGTGCAGGCGATCGTTGCGCACCAGCAGCCAGTCCGTGCTCAGGCGGGAACGCAGCGCATCCAGGTCATTGCCGTTGGCGGCCGGCTGGGCGAATACCGGGGCGGTTGCCAGGCACAGCAGCGTAAGCGACAGCCAAAGGCGGATCATGGTGTGGGATATCCCGTGTTGTTCTTGTCAGTATGGGACGGCGGCAGTGCGGTCATGCCGCCAGTTATCGGCCAGCGCCGCCGGGCTGTCAATCGGGCCCGACGGGCGACGGCCCGGTCAACCGGCGGAATGGCGCAGGACGTTTGACAACTTCGGGTGCGGATTCTTCGCCGCGCGGTACAGCAGCACGATCTTGCCGATGATCTGCACCGCTTCGCTGCGGGTTTGGGCGGCGATCGCTTCAATCGCCTCGCGGCGCGCTTCGCGATCTTCACCGCCGATGCGGACCTTGATCAGCTCATGATCCTCCAGGGCGCGTTCGATCTCCGCCAGCACGGCTTCGGACAGGCCTTGCCCCCCCAGCAGGACGACAGGATTCAGCTGGTGGCCGATCTGGCGGAAGCGTTTTTTCTCGGTAATGGACAAAGGCATGGCGAAAAGGCTCGAAACTTGATAAAAAGAGCGGTTATTTTAACCCAAGTTCAGGTTTCACGCATTGTGGCGGTACGCATCAACAACCGGAATCTCAGCAAAAGCAGCAAGGATTGGCTGAAAGAGCATTTCGAAGACCCTTATGTGCAGCGGGCCCACAAGGATGGCTATCGTGCGCGTGCGGCCTACAAGCTGCTGGAAATCCAGGAAAAGGACAAGATCATCCGTCCCGGCATGACCGTGGTTGACCTGGGCGCGGCCCCGGGTAGCTGGTCGCAGATTGTCGCCCGCCTGGTCGGTGACAACGGCGTCACCATCGCCTCCGACATTCTTGACATGGACCCGTTGCCCGGCGTCACCTTCCTGCAGGGCGACTTTCGCGAGGAGGAAGTGTTCTCGCGGCTGCTGGAGATACTCAACGGCCGTCCGGTCGACCTTGTAATTTCAGATATGGCCCCCAATACTTCCGGTAATGCCGCGGTGGACCAGCCGCGCGCCTTTTATCTGTGTGAGCTGGCGCTGGATTTCGCGATCCGGGTGCTTAAGCCGGGCGGTCAATTCCTGGTCAAGGTTTTTCAGGGCGAAGGCTATGACGAGTACCGCAAGGCCGTCCAGACTAATTTCACCACCCTGAAGAGCCGCAAGCCGGATGCATCGCGGTCGCGTTCACGAGAAATGTACTTGTTGGCCGGGGGCTTCAAGGCACAATAGTGTCTTGGCCCGCGAGTGGCGCCTGCCCCGATCCGGGGACAAGAGGCTTCCGAGCAGTTGAAACGCCTAAAGGATCCTGACCCTTGAACGACATGATGAAAAACTTGCTGTTGTGGCTGGCTATCGCCGGTATCCTCGTGTTTGTGTTCAGCAACTTCAATCACCAGACACCGCCCAGAAGCCTCAACTATTCCGAATTCGTTTCGTCGGTCAATAACGGCGAAGTGAAGCGGGTGCGCATTGACGGCCTCAATATTTCCGGTGAACTGACGAAAAACGGGCAAAAATTCGAGACCGTTCGTCCGTCCATCGCCGACCCCGAATTGATGGGCAAGCTGCTGGACAAGAATGTCACCGTGGAAGGCGCGGCTCCCGAGCAGCAGAGCGTCTGGATGCAGTTGCTGGTCGCCAGTTTCCCGGTGGTGCTGATCGTGCTGCTGTTCATGTTCTTCATGCGCCAGATGCAGGGTGGTGGTGGCGGTCGCGGCGGCCCGATGACTTTCGGCAAGTCGCGCGCCCGCATGTTGTCCGAAGATCAGATCAAAACCAACTTTACGGATGTCGCCGGTTGTGATGAAGCCAAGGAAGACGTCAAGGAAATCGTGGAGTTCCTGCGTGATCCCTCCAAATTCCAGCGTCTGGGCGGCAAGATTCCGCGCGGCGTGCTGATGGTCGGTCCTCCCGGTACCGGCAAAACCTTGCTGGCCAAGGCCATTGCCGGCGAAGCCAAAGTCCCGTTCTTCACCATTTCCGGTTCCGATTTCGTGGAAATGTTCGTCGGTGTCGGCGCTTCCCGCGTCCGTGACATGTTCGAACAGGCCAAAAAACAGGCCCCGTGCATTATTTTCATTGATGAAATCGACGCGGTCGGCCGCCAGCGCGGCGCCGGCCTGGGCGGCGGTCATGACGAGCGCGAGCAGACCCTGAACCAGTTGCTGGTGGAAATGGATGGCTTCGAAGGTAACGAAGGCATCATCATTATCGCCGCCACCAACCGTCCCGATGTGCTGGATGCAGCCCTGTTGCGACCGGGCCGCTTCGACCGCCAGGTGGTGGTGGGGTTGCCGGATATCCGTGGTCGCGAGCAAATCCTGAGCGTGCATCTGCGCAAGGTGCCGCTGGGCGACGATGTCGATCCGGCCGTGATTGCCCGCGGCACGCCGGGGTTCTCCGGTGCCGATCTGGCCAACCTGGTCAATGAGGCGGCCCTGTTTGCCGCCCGCAGCGACCTGAAGGCGGTCGGCATGCGCGAAATGGAGTTGGCCAAGGACAAGATCCTGATGGGCGCGGAGCGCAAATCGATGGTCATGTCCGAAGAGGAAAAGCGTAACACGGCCTACCACGAAGCCGGCCACGCCATCGTCGGCCGGATGTTGCCGGACCATGATCCGGTCTATAAAGTGTCCATCATTCCCCGTGGTCGGGCGCTCGGCGTCACCATGTTCCTGCCGGAGGCCGACCGCTATTCCCGTTCCAAGCGAGGCATCGAATCCATGATCTGCTCGCTGTTTGGCGGCCGTATTGCCGAGGAGCTGACGTTGGGTTTCGACGGCGTCACCACCGGCGCCTCCAACGATATCCAGCGCGCCACCGAGTTGGCCCGGAATATGGTGACCAAGTGGGGCTTGTCCGAAAAGCTGGGTCCGCTGCTGTACGATGAAGACGAGGGCGAGGTGTTCCTCGGTCGCTCCGTGACGCAACGCAAGAATGTGTCGGCCCAGACGGCGATGGATATCGATAACGAAATTCGCGCCGTGATTGATCGCTGCTACAACAAGGCCAAGGATATCCTGGTGACGCATCGCGCCATCCTGGATGCCATGGCGGATGCCCTGATCAAGTTTGAAACCATCGACGCCGGGCAGATTGATGACATCATGGATGGCCGTCCGCCCCGTCCGCCGCAGGGAACGGCTCCGGTCGGTCCCGTCGCGGCGGTCACTCCGACGCCGGAAGAGTTGAAAGTGCAGGTCAATTTGCCGAATCTCGGCCCGGTCAGTTGATGTCTGCGGTGCTTTCCTGCGGCAGCCGTCATCTGGACCTGTCGCAGCCGGTAGTCATGGGGGTGCTCAATGTCACCCCCGATTCCTTTTCTGATGGCGGTCGTTTTTTGCGTCTGGATGACGCCCTTCGGCATGCGTCGCAGATGTTGGCGGAAGGCGCAGCCATTATTGATCTTGGGGCGGAATCCACCCGTCCCGGCGCGCCGCCCGTTTCCGACCAGGAAGAGCTTGATCGCCTGTTGCCGGTGCTTGAGGCGATCGCGTCCCGGTTTGATATTATAGTTTCTATCGATACCTCTTCCCCCGTGGTCATGACCGAATCTGCCGCGCGCGGCGCGGGATTGATCAACGACGTCCGCTCCCTGACCCGTCCCGGCGCCATGCAGGCTGCCCGTGATTCCGGACTGCCGGTCTGCATCATGCACATGCAGGGGCAGCCGCAGACCATGCAGCAGGCGCCCGCCTACGACAATGTGGTTGACGAGGTGCGGGGCTGGCTGGCGGATCGGGTGGAGGCCTGTGTCGCCGCCGGCATTACGGCCGACCGGTTGATCCTGGATCCGGGTTTTGGTTTCGGCAAGACACTGACGCATAATCTGGAACTGTTGGCCCGCCTTCGCGAAATTCGTGTCGGTGACCTGCCGCTGCTGGTGGGCATGTCCCGTAAAAGCATGTTGGGCGGCATTCTGGGCGGCGCTGCGGTGGATCAGCGGCTGTATGCCGGTGTCACCGCCGCCGCATTGGCCGTGGAGCGCGGCGCGGCCATCGTCCGCACGCATGATGTCAGGGCCACACGTGAAGCGGTGGCTGTAGCGGCCGCCTTGTTACCTTGGAGATAAGAAAATGAGCCGACAGTATTTCGGAACGGATGGTGTGCGCGGCAGAGTGGGTGAGATGCCGATCGTGCCGGAGTTTGCGCTGAAGCTGGGGTGGGCGGCGGGCAAGGTGCTGGCCGCCAGCGGCAAGCCTTCGGTGGTGATTGGCAAGGATACGCGCCTGTCGGGTTATTTGCTGGAATCGGCCCTGCAGTCGGGGTTATCCGCCGCCGGAGTCGATGTACGCCTGCTCGGCCCCATGCCGACCCCGGCGGTCGCCCATCTGGCCCGCGCCTTTCATGCCAGCGCCGGTGTCGTGATTTCGGCATCCCATAACCCTTATTTTGATAACGGCATCAAATTCTTTTCCGCGGATGGCAAAAAATTGCCGGACTCGGTCGAGCAGGAAATCGAGTCCTGGCTGGACAAGCCGATGACCATTGATAATCCCGATGCCTTGGGTAAAACCTTGCGTCAGGAAGACGCCAAGGGTCGTTACATCGAATTTTGCAAGGCCAGCTTTCCGTATCACCTCAGCTTGCGCGGGCTCAAGATCGTGGTGGACTGCGCCAACGGTGCCACGTATCAGGTCGGTCCGGCGGTGTTCCGGGAGCTGGGTGCGGAAGTCATCACCGTGGGTTGCGAACCCAACGGCTTCAATATCAATGCGGATTGCGGGTCAACCCATCCCCAGGCGCTGCAAGCGGCCGTCCTGATTAACAAGGCGGATCTGGGCATCGCTTTTGATGGCGACGGCGACCGGATTGTCATGGTGGATCACACCGGTTCGGTGGTGGACGGCGACGAGATAATCTACATCATCGCCCGTTCGCGACTGGATGACGGCATTCCGCTTCAGGGAGTGGTTGGCACCCTGATGAGCAATATGGGCATGGAAGTCGCCTTGCGTGACCTGGGTCTGGAATTCATTCGCGCCAAGGTCGGCGACCGTTATGTCATGGAGCAGTTGACCCAGCGCGGCTGGACACTGGGTGGTGAAGGCTCCGGGCATGTGGTTTGTCTCGACAAGACCACCACCGGCGACGCCATCATCGCCAGTCTGCAGGTGCTCACCGCTATCGTGCGCGCGGGCCACTCACTGCATGACCTGCGTCAGGGAATGAGCAAATTCCCGCAGCAGTTGATCAATGTAAAGATCGGACAGAAATCCGATCCCATGAAGAACACGCTGGTGCGCGAGGCGGTCGAGCAAGCCGAGTCAGAGCTGGGTGCCCGCGGTCGCGTGCTGTTGCGCGCTTCCGGCACGGAACCGGTCATCCGTGTCATGGTGGAGGGTGAGCATCAGGCGCAGATATCCCGTCTTTGCCAGCATTTGGCGGACGTGGTTCGCACGGCGCTGGCCTGATGCGCGCGCCTATTTCGAATGAGGAAAACATGAGTCATTCCCGTCAGAAGCTGGTTATTGGGAACTGGAAAATGAATGGCGGCTACCGCAGTGCGCAGGCATTGCTTCAGCCGTTGGTCACCGCGGGCGTCTCGGCCGTGGTTGCGCCGCCGTTTGTGTATCTTTCGGAGTCGGCGCGTCAGTTGGCGGGATCGTCGGTATCGCTGGCGGCCCAGGATGTGGCGGCGGAGGCGGGCTACGGCGCGTTTACCGGCGAGGTATCGGCGCGCATGTTGGCCGAAGCCGGAGTCCGGTACGTCATCGTGGGGCATTCCGAGCGCCGCCAGTATTACGGCGAAACCGATGCGCAGGTGGCGGAAAAGAGCCTCCGCACGGTGGAGGAGGGCATGATTCCGGTGATCTGTGTCGGGGAGACCCTGGCGCAGCGCGAAGCGGGTCAGGCTTTCGCCGTGGTGTCGGCGCAGTTGATGGCCATAGCGGATTGTTGCGGTGTGGACTTTCTGGCCGGCGCGGTCGTTGCCTATGAGCCGGTCTGGGCGATCGGCACCGGTCGCACCGCTACGCCTGACGATGCGCAGGCCATGCATGCCCATCTGCGCGGCGTGATTGCCGGACGTAACCCCGGCATCGCCGCCGGTCTGCGCATTCTTTACGGCGGCAGTGTAAAAGCAGATAATGCCGCCTCGCTTTTTGCCATGCCGGACATTGACGGAGCCCTCGTGGGCGGTGCGTCCCTGCTGGCCAACGATTTCCTAGCTATCTGCCGTGCGGCAGGGCTGTAACCGCGGATACCCTCATGGAACAATTCATTCTGATTCTGCACGTGCTGATTGCTATCGTGATGACCTTCTTCATCCTGATGCAGCAGGGCAAGGGCGCTGAAATGGGCGCCTCGTTCGGCGCCGGTTCTTCACAAACCGTTTTCGGTAGCGCCGGTTCCGCAGGATTCCTGACCAAGATGACCGGTGGTCTGGCAATCGCATTTTTCATCACCAGTATCACGCTCGCCTTTTTTGCCAAGAAGAAAGTGGAGCAGCCGGTTGCTCCGATTGTTCCGGCAGTGGTTGAGAAGGCGCCGGTTGCCCCGGCCAATCCCGATGTCCCGGCCAGCGCCGCCAGCCAGCCGGTTATTCCGGCCGCTGCGCCTGCTGCGGCCCCGGCGGTTCAGGTGACCCCGGTTCCGGCGCAGGCGGCTCCCGCCCCCGTTCCGGCCGCCCCTGCGGCGCCCAAGGCAGTCATCAAGCCAGTCAAGGCTGCCAAGGAGGCTGCTCCGGCGGAGCCGGCGCCGGTCGCGGCGGTTCCTGCTCCGGCGGTTGCCCCGGCGCCTGAAACTCCGGCGGATGCGCCAGCCGGGTCTAGCAATCCCTGATTGAATGCTGTAAAGTTGTCGCCCTGTCCGCGGGGGTGGTGGAATTGGTAGACACGCTACCTTGAGGTGGTAGTGGCGCAAGCCGTGGGGGTTCAAGTCCCCCCTTCCGCACCAAGTTATTCTTGGGAAGGGCAGAAAAATGAAGTCAGTTGAAATAAGTGATTGACTTTACTGGGGTGAGAGGTTACATTCTCGCTCCTGTTGTTGCGGGGTGGAGCAGTCTGGTAGCTCGTCGGGCTCATAACCCGAAGGTCGTTGGTTCAAATCCAGCCCCCGCTACCATATTCCGAGGTATGAAAAAGCCCACTTCCAGTGGGTTTTTTTTCAGCTGGCATCCGGTGCTTTTGTCGGATGCATGAAATGGGCCTTGGTGCCCATTTTTTGTTTTTGAGGTTTGTGCATGGCGGTTTCGCAAAAAGTCCAGGCATTGACAGATATGCTGTCGCCCGCGGTGGCGGTCTGTGGATATGAACTGTGGGGGTTGGAGTTCTTTCCTCAGGGGAAGCGCTCCTGTCTGCGTATCTATATTGATGGCCCTGAAGGGGTGTCGGTCGATGGCTGCGCCCAGGTCAGTCATCAGGTAAGCGGTGTGCTGGACGTCGAGGATCCGATCGCGGGTGAGTACACTCTCGAGGTTTCTTCTCCCGGCTGGGACCGTCCGCTGTTCACGCTTTCCCAATATGAGCGTTTTGTTGGCGGCGAGGTGCTGGTGCGGCTTCTGGCGCCTCTGGATGGTCGTCGTCGTTACAAGGGTGTCCTGCAGCAGATTCAGGGTGAAGTCCTGGATTTGCTGGTTGAGGGCAAGGTGGTGCAGGTGCCGTTCGCGCAGATCGACAAAGGCAATGTGGTTCCCAATGTTTAAGCGTTCTTGTTTCAGGGCAGCAGCATGAGCAAAGAAATCCTGTTGGTGGTTGAGTCCGTCAGTAACGAAAAGGGTGTACCGCGCGAGGCGATTTTCCAGGCGCTGGAACAGGCTTTGGTGGCGGCGACCAAGAAGAAATACAATATCGACGAGATGGATGTCCGTGTTGTCATCAATCGCAAGACTGGCGAGTATGACACTTACCGTCGTTGGACTGTCACGGCGGACGAGGATCATGAGATGCCCGCCCAGCAGCTGGCAATCAGCGATGTGGAAGAGCGTGGTCTGAAGATCGGTGATGTGGTTGAAGAGCAGATTCCGTCCATCGAGTTTGGCCGTATTGCGGCGCAGACAGCCAAGCAGGTGATGGTGCAGAAAGTGCGTGAAGCCGAGCGTGCGCTGGTGGTGGACGCCTATCGCCAGCGTATCGGTGAAATGCTGACCGGTGAAGTCAAGAAGATTACTCGCGACGGCGTTATCGTGGACTTGGGGAACAATGCGGAAGGTTATCTGGCCCGTGACCAGATGCTGCCGAAGGAAAACTTCCGCCTCAAGGAGCGTGTCAGCAGTATTCTGGATGCGGTGAATGGGGAAATGCGCGGTGCCCAACTGCTGCTCTCGCGTACCTGTCCCGAAATGCTGATTTCCCTGTTCCGCAAGGAAGTCCCGGAAATCGGCGAAGAAATTATTGAAATCAAGGGTGCTGCCCGTGACCCGGGTGTGCGCGCCAAGATTGCCGTCAAGACCAATGATCACCGGATTGATCCGGTGGGCGCCTGTGTCGGCATGCGCGGCACTCGCGTGCAGGCAGTGACCGGTGAGTTGGGCGGCGAACGCGTGGATATCGTGTTGTGGGATGATAATCCTGCCCAGTTCGTCATCAATGCGCTGCAGCCGGCTGAGGTTGTCTCTATCATTATGGATGAAGACGCGCATGCCATGGATGTGGCGGTCGAGGCGGATCAGCTGGCGCAAACGATCGGGCGTTCCGGCCAGAACGTTCGCCTGGCATCTGAGTTGACCGGCTGGCGTCTGAACGTGATGACGGTTGAGGATGCCAATGCCAAGCAGGCGTCCGAGACGCGTCAGTTTGCCGAGGCCTTTGTCCGTGATCTCGGGGTTGATGAGGATATTGCGAATATCCTGGTCAGCGAAGGGTTCACCACGCTCGAAGAAGTGGCGTATGTTCCGATCGAGGAAATGCTAGCCATTGTTGATTTTGATGAAGATATCGTGGCTACCTTGCGCCAGCGCGCCAAGGATGCCCTGCTGACCCAGGCGCTGGTCTCCGAGGAAAAGGCCGAACCGGCCGAAGACCTGCTGTCGATGGAAGGCATGACCCGTCAATTGGCTTACGCCCTGGCGGCTCGCGGCGTGATCAGCATGGAAGACCTTGCTGAGCAAGCTATTGATGATATTGCGGATATTGAGGGTTTGGGGGCTGACAAGGCTGCCCGCCTGATCATGAAAGCCCGCGAACCCTGGTTCAAGTAAGAACACTTGCCGGTAATCCTGTTTTGGAGCGACGCGCCACATGGCTGATACAACTGTCAAACAACTTGCGCAACTCATTGATCGTTCAGTAGAGACGCTTGTGTCCCAGATGCAGGAGGCCGGCTTGTCCGGTCGTGGTCCTGATGATCTGGTGACTGACGCCGAAAAGCAGCAACTGCTTGCGCATCTGAAGCGCAGTCATGGCGGTGCGGCCGGCGACGCGCAACAAATTACATTGAAGCGGAAGACGGTCAGTACGATCAAGACGACTGCTTCGACCAGCGGCAAGCCGAAGACGGTTAGCGTGGAAGTGCGCAAGACCCGTACCTTCGTGAAACCGTCGGATGAGGCAGCAGCCCAAGAGGCGGCCCGCAAGGCGGCTGAGGAAGAAGCGGCGCGTTTGGCGGCGGAAGAAGCGGCTCGTCGCACGGCGGAAGCCGCGGCAGCACGTCAGGCGGCGGAAGAGGCGGCGCGTCAGGCTGAGGATGAGGCGATTGCCGCGCACCCGACCGAGGAAGGGCGCAAGTCTGCTGAAGCGGCCCGCGACAAGAAGCTGGCGGTCATGAAGCCGGCGGCTGCCGCGCCGAAAAAGGCTGAGTCACCTGAGGAAAAGTCCCGTCGCGAAGCGGAAGAAGCTCGTCGCAAGGCGGCTGATGAAGCGCGCAAGGCGCAGGAGTCGGCGGCTCGCAAGGCTGCTGAAGAAAAGGCCCGCCTACGAACGCTGGAGCAGGCGGCCAAAATTGCGGCCGATCTCGCGGCTCGCCCGGATTCCGGTTCTTCCGCTGAAGACGTGCCCTTGGCTCGTGGTCTGGTAGGTCGCGCCTTTGAGGATTCGTTTGCGAAGGAAGACCGCGAGATTCGTCGTGGCGGCAACAATACCCGCGGCGGCAAGAACAAGGGCGGCAAGAAGCGTGAGGAAGAGCAGAATTATCGCCCGGCCCAGCGTGCGCTCAGTTCCGCGCTGTCGAAGCAGCATGGCTTCGAGAAGCCCGTCGAGAAACAAGTGTATAAAGTCAAAATCGGTGAAACCATTCTGGTGGCGGATCTCGCCCAGCAGATGGCTGTCAAGGCCAAGGAAGTCACCCGCGTCCTGATGAAGATGGGCGAAGTGGTTACCCAGAACCAGCCGATTGACCAGGCGACTGCCGCGTTGGTGGTTGAGGAAATGGGGCATCAACCCGAATACGTCAGCTCCACGGCGATGGAAGACTCCCTCAAGGAATCGATGGCGCATGATGGCGAAGCCACGACCCGTCCGCCAGTCGTGACGATCATGGGTCACGTTGATCATGGCAAGACCTCATTGCTCGACTACATCCGTCGCGCCAAAGTGGCGGCCGGTGAAGCCGGCGGCATTACCCAGCATATCGGGGCTTATCATGTGAGCACGCCGCGCGGCGTGATCACCTTCTTGGATACGCCGGGCCACGCTGCCTTTACCTCGATGCGTGCTCGCGGAGCCAAGGCCACCGATATCGTCGTGTTGGTGGTGGCGGCTGATGACGGCGTGATGCCGCAAACAGCAGAAGCCATTGATCATGCTCGGGCGGCTGGCGTGCCTCTGATTGTTGCCATCAACAAGATGGATAAGGAATCCGCGGATCCGGATCGCGTGCTTAACGAGCTGACCGTGAAGCAGGTGGTGCCCGAAGAGTGGGGTGGGGATACCCCGATTGCCAAGGTTTCCGCCCATACCGGTCAAGGTGTGGACGAGTTGCTGGAAATCATCCTCATCCAGGCAGAGTTGCTGGAGCTGACAGCCGTGGAAGACGGCACGGCCCAGGGCGTCGTGATCGAAGCCCGTGTCGACAAGGGCCGCGGCGCTGTCGCTACCCTGCTGGTGCAGAAGGGTACGTTGCGCACGGGTGACCTGGTGTTGGCGGGCCAGCATTACGGCCGCGTCCGCGCCATGATTGACGAGAACGGCCAGCCGACCAAGTCGGCGGGTCCGTCGATACCGGTGGAAATCCTCGGCCTGCCGGAAGCACCGGGTGCCGGTGATGAATTCATGGTTGTTGACGATGAGCGCAAGGCCCGTGAAGTGGCCGAGTTCCGCGCCAACAAGGAACGTCAGGCCAAGATGGAACTGTCGCAGGGCATGAAGCTGGAAAACCTGTTCGCCACGATGGGCAAGCAGGAAGTTCCGTCGGTCAATATTGTCCTGAAGACCGATGTGCGCGGCTCGCTGGAAGCAATTACCCAGGCTCTGAACGACCTGAGTGTTGCGGATGTCCGGGTCAAGATTGTCAGCTCCGGTGTCGGTGCGATCACGGAGTCCGACGTTTCTCTGGCGGAGTCCACCGGGGCGGTTATCCTTGGTTTCAACGTTCGCGCCGACAATGCCGCGCGCCTGAAGTGCCAGCAGGACGAAATCGACCTGCGCTACTACAGCGTCATCTATGAAATGATCGATGACGTCAAGGCGGCCATGTCTGGCCTGCTGTCGCCGGAACATCGTGAGCACATTCTAGGCGTCGCCCAGGTGCGTAACGTCTTCCGCTCGTCACGCTTTGGCGCCGCTGCCGGTTGCATGGTGCTGGAAGGCATTGCCTACCGTAACAAGCCGATCCGCGTGCTGCGTGACGAAGTGGTGGTCTTCCAGGGCGAGCTCGAATCGTTGCGCCGCTTCAAGGACGACGTCCACGAAGTTCGTAACGGTATGGAGTGCGGTATGGCTGTGAAGGGCTATAACGACATTCGTGAAGGCGACAAGATCGAAATCTACGAAGTGCACGAAATCAAGCGTACGCTTTAACTGCAGCATCCAGGACGGCCATGACCCCGCAGGGGTCATGGCCGTTTTTGCCGGAGACACCCTTGAGCCAGCGTATTCAGCGTATTGCCGACCAGATCCAGCGTGAAATGGCCGACCTTATCCGCAACGAACTGAAAGACCCCCGTCTGGGTATGGTCACGGTTTCCGCTGTCCGTGTCAGCAAGGACATGGGCTATGCCGATGTCTATGTCACGGTCATGGGGAGAACGCTGGATGAGGATTTTTCGCCCAGTATCGAGGTGCTGAACAATGCCGCCGGCTTCCTGCGCGGTGAGTTGGGTCGTCGTCTGATGGTGCGGATGATTCCGCGCCTGCGCTTCCATTACGACGAGGCGACATCGCGCGGTAATCGTATGTCCGCCCTGATCAATCAGGCGATTGCCGAGGATGAAGCCCATCACCCTGCCGGGGCTGACGAAGCCTGAGTCCTGTTTTGTCGATGCCTTCCGTGAACAAACAAATCAAACGCCCGCGTCGTCCGCTGGACGGCATACTCCTGCTCGACAAGCCGGAAGGCATGTCCTCCAATCAGGCCATGATGAAGGTACGCTGGCTGTTCCAGGCTGAAAAGGCGGGACATACCGGCAGTCTGGACCCGTTGGCAACGGGGCTGTTGCCTATCGGATTCGGCGAGGCTACCAAGTTTTCCCAGCATTTGCTGGATGCCGACAAGGTCTATCGGGCGCGCATGCGCCTAGGGCAGAAAACCACCACGGCGGATGCCGAGGGTGAGGTTGTTGCCGAGCGGCCGGTGCCACGGCTGACCCGAGACGAAATTGAAGCCGTACTGACCCGTTTCCGAGGTCATATTACCCAGATACCCTCCATGTTCTCTGCCTTGAAAAAGGATGGGCGGCCGCTCTATGAGTTGGCGCGCAAGGGAATCGAGGTCGAGCGCGAAGCTCGTCCGATCCGGATAGATCGCCTCGAACTATTGCAGGTCGAGCCGAAGTTCTGGGAAATCGAGGTGGCTTGCAGCAAGGGAACCTACATCCGAAATCTGGTTGAGGATATTGGTGAGGCGTTGGGCTGCGGCGCGCATGTCGTTGCCTTGCGGCGCTTGGCCAGTGGCCCGTTCCGCTTGCAGGAAGGCATTACCATTGCGAATCTGGAGCGGCTGGTGGAGGAGGGGGGGCTGGAGGCCCTGGATAAGCTGCTGTTGCCGCCCTGGGCAGCGCTCGAGCACTACCCCAAACTGGATTTGTCGGAAACGGCGTCCTTTTATCTGATGCGGGGCCAGCCGGTTCAAGTCCGGGGCCTGCCGCCTTCCGGAGAGGAAGTGCTTGTTTTCGGCCCTGAGAAGCGCTTCCTCGGGCTGGGCGTCGTCAATGCCGACGGGCTGTTGGCGCCGCGTCGTCTGCTGCGTACACAATAGGCATGGCAATCGCCGGAACGAATATATAAAATACCCCGCACGCTGGCTGTAGAGATGCACGGCCAGACGCATTTCCTTTCGCATCTCGTGGAGAAAGTACCATGGCTCTTACCGTAGCCCAAAAAGCTGAAATTATCGCCAAATTCGCCCGTTGCGAGAATGACACCGGCTCCCCCGAAGTTCAGGTTGCCCTGTTGTCGGCCCAGATCGATGACCTGCAATCCCACTTCAAGGCCCACAAGCACGATCACCACTCCCGTCGTGGCCTGATCCGCATGGTCAACCAGCGTCGCAAGCTGCTGGACTACCTGAACGGTAAGGACAACGGGCGTTACGTCGCCCTGATCCAGACACTGGGTCTGCGTCGCTAAGGAAACCCGCAACGGGGAGCGCAAGCTCCCCGTTGTGCTAATCACCCCTGATGACTATGGATGAGGCTGCTAAGGCCTGGGCTGCTTGCAGTTCAGGCCTTAGTGGCCTCCATAGAGAAAAAAGTAAAACCGGAGACTCTCTCGTATGTTCAATATTGTTCGCAAGGAATTCCAGTACGGCCGTGACACCGTGGTGCTCGAAACCGGTCGTGTGGCCCGTCAGGCCAACTCCGTGGTCGTGACCATGGGCGGTGTTACCGTGCTGGTGGCTGTGGTTGCCAACAAATCCGTCAAGGCTGGTCAGGATTTCTTCCCGCTGACCGTCAACTATCAGGAAAAGGCGTACGCTGCCGGTCGCATTCCTGGTGGTTATGGCAAGCGCGAAGGCCGGATGACCGAGAAGGAAACCCTGACGTCCCGCCTGATCGACCGTCCTGTGCGTCCCCTGTTTCCGGAAGGCTTCTACAACGAAGTGCAAGTGACGGCGACCGTGATCTCCACCGATCGTGTGGCTGACACCGATATTGCCGCCATGATCGGCGCTTCGGCCGCCCTGACTATTGCCGGCATCCCCTTCAAGGGACCGATCGGCGCTGCCCGCGTGGCCTACATCAACGGCGAGTACCGCCTGAACCCGAATTATGCCGAACAGGAAACTTCAGACCTGGATCTGGTCGTTGCCGGTACCGACAAGGCTGTGCTGATGGTTGAGTCCGAGGCCAAGGAACTCAGCGAAGACGAAATGCTGGGCGCCGTGCTGTTCGGTCACGAAGAAATGCAAGTGGCTATTGCTGCGATCAAGGCGTTTGCCGCCGAAGTCGGCACCCCCGCCTGGGACTGGCAGGCTCCGGTTGCCAACCAACCGTTGAAGGATGCCCTGAAGGCCGCCTTTGAAGCCGCCATTTCCGAAGCTTATACCATCAGCGAAAAGCAGCAGCGTTACAGCCGTCTGGACGCCATCCAGGCTGAGGCCATCGCCCGCTTCGCGCCGGAAGGCTCCGACGTGTCGGCGGATGAAGTGTTGACCTGCTTCGAAGACCTGAAGTACCGCACCGTGCGCGACAATATCCTGAGCGGCAAGCCGCGTATCGACGGCCGCGACACCAAGACCGTTCGCGCCCTGGATGTGCAGGTCGGCGTGCTGCCGAACGCCCACGGCTCCGCCCTGTTCACCCGCGGCGAAACCCAGGCGCTGGTCACCGCCACCCTTGGTAGCGCCCGCGACTCGCTGATGGTGGACGCGCTGGAAGGCACCTACACCGACCCGTTCATGCTGCACTACAACTTCCCGGCCTACTCCGTAGGCGAAACCGGCCGCGAAACCGGCCCGAAGCGTCGTGAAATCGGCCATGGCCGCCTGGCGCGTCGCGGTGTCGCCCCGATGCTGCCCGCCAACGACAAGTTCCCCTACGCCATTCGTGTTGTGTCCGACATCACCGAATCCAACGGTTCCTCGTCCATGGCGTCCGTTTGCGGTGCTTCGCTGGCGCTGATGGATGCCGGTGTTCCGGTGCGGGCCCCGGTGGCCGGTATCGCCATGGGTCTGGTCAAGGAAGGCGACCGTTTCGCCGTCCTGTCCGATATTCTGGGCGATGAAGACCATCTCGGCGACATGGACTTCAAGGTGGCTGGCAGTTCGAAGGGCATCACCGCCCTGCAGATGGACATCAAGATCGAAGGCATTACCGAAGAAATCATGGAAATTGCACTGGGTCAGGCGCAGGCCGGTCGCTTGCATATCCTTGAGGCCATGAATGCCGTGCTGCCCGCCGCCCGTCCGGAAGTCAGCGGCAACGCTCCGACTTACGCTACCCTGCAAATCAATCCGGATAAGATTCGTGACGTGATCGGCAAGGGCGGCGCTACCATTCGCGCCATTTGCGAGGAAACCAAGGCCAGCATCGATATCGAAGATAGCGGCATGGTGCGCATCTATGGTGAAACCAAGGCGGCCACACAGGCTGCCCTGGCCAAGGTGCAGTCGATTACCGCGGAAGTGGAAGTCGGCACCATCTATGAAGGCACGGTTGCCCGCATTGTCGAGTTTGGCGCTTTTGTGACCATCATGCCCGGCACCGACGGTCTGGTCCATATCTCGCAGATCGCCAGCCAGCGCGTCGAGAATGTTGGTGACTTCCTCAAGGAAGGCCAGAAGGTCAAGGTGCGGGTACTGGATATCGATCAGCGCGGCCGCATCAAGCTGTCGATGAAAGAAGTGTAATCCGGACCAGTCCGTGACGGGCCACCCCAGGGGTTGGCCCGTCAACCAGAATAAAAGACAGTTCGGCCAATGATGCCGTCGGCTGCTTGGTGATGATAGCAGTTGATGGTATCTTTGCTTGTCAAATGGAAACCCCCTGAAAAACAACAAGGCAGGAGATAGAGGGCATGAAATTTCCGCGTGCATTACGTATTGGCGCCATTGCTTCCCTGATGGGCATGACAGCCCTGTTTTCAGGGTGTTCGCAGGTCGTCAAGACAGGCGCCATCGTCGCTATTAAATTCAGTGAAAACAATATTGTTCCTCCCATCATGGCGCTTGATGACGCCCAGATGGCGTGCGCGTCCGGCGAAGCCCTGACGCCGCTCATTCTGGCGACAGAGGGCATGGGGGCCGATCCCGCCAAGATGGCGGTGCTGATGTATGTGTCAGCCGGCCTGTGCGCGGAAGATCGCGCGCTGGAGCACGAATTGCGTTACGTTCGCTCTTCCCGGGCCAACCTGATTGAAGATGCCCAGGATGCGCGTATTGCCCAGAAGCGTTGGTCCGCCTTGGCGGCTCGTCGCCAGCAAGAGGCATATCGCCGTTTTGTGGAACACTACGAGAAAAATTACAACTTCAAACTGGGCGAGAGCTGCCCGGCCATGCATACCGACTTTGAAAAGATGGTTTACCTGATTGGTCTGGCCTCAGGCATGCAGGCGGTGGTGAATGACATCGCTTCGCAAGGTGCGGTGGGTGTGCCGAAGGATATCGCCGGTATTGTGGACCGCGCCATGACTTGCCTCGATAACGCCGAATGGTGGGGGGTGCCGATGGCGACCCGCGCCGCTGTCTGGGCTTTGCTGCCCGGCGCCAGCGAGGGCAAGCCGGACCCGTTCACCACCATGAAGGACGCGACCCGCATCGGTGAGCGCAAGGGTGTGCGTCTGGCGCATGCCATTTATGCCCTGTCCGCTCAGGCGACCGGTAAGGAAGAGTTGCTGCGCGATGCGCTTCGTACCTATGGCAACTCCTCCAACATGGCGGTCAACACGAAATTCCGTTTGTTTGACGTCATGGGCGGCCTGATGGTGCAGACCATTGCTGACCGTTACTGGACGGAAAAAACCGGTACGCGGATGCCGGATGGCGGATTCACCAAGTTCTGGGATGACAAGCCTTCGAGCGAAAGCTCCGGCATTTCGATTGACGATTTGCTCTGATACGGCGGAGAGTCTCCCAGCATGACGCGGTATTCCTTCAAGCTGCTGTTCACGGTTTTTGCTTTGTTCTGGACTGCGGCCGCTTCGGCGGCAACAGTCCAGAAGAGCCTCTGCATCTGGGATCTGATGGGAGCTAACGGCGAAACCTACAATCTGATGAAGGATTATCGCGTCGCCGCTCGCGCATGGGGCGTGGATTTCACGCTCCGCTCTTACAGCGAGGAGAAGATCGCGGCCGAGGATTTTCGCGTTGGCCAATGCGATGCGGTAGTAATGACCGGTTTGCGGACGAAACCCTTCAATGGGTTTACCGGGAGTCTCGAATCCATCGGCACGATCCCGTCTTATGAGCATTTGCGTTACGTTATCGCAACGCTGAGTTCGCCGAAGGCGGCCAAGCTCATGCTGAATGGCGATTATGAGATCGCCGGCGTCATGCCTTTTGGCGGCATTTATTTTTATGTCAACGATCGCGATATCAACGAAGTTGGCAAGCTTGCCGGTAAAAAAGTGGCCTTTTTTGACTACGACAAGTCTCAGGCCAAACTGTTGCAGCAAGTTGGCGCGCAGGCGGTGCCGTCAGATGTGACCAACTTTGCGCCGAAGTTCAATAATGGATCCGTGGATATTATCTTTGCACCGGCGGCGGCATACCGGCCGTTGGAGTTGTACCGCGGTTTGGGCAGAAAAGGGGGAATCCCGGATTTCTTGCTCGCCCAGTCCTCCTTGCAGATCGTTATTCGCGCTAACGAGTTTCCCGCGGGTTTCGGGCAAAATTCGAGAACCTATATCAATAGCCAGTATGACCGGATACTGACGGTCATCAAAAAATATGAAAAAGATATCGACCCGCGGTACTGGTTTCATATCCCGGATGTCGACAGGGCGAGATATACGGCAATGATGCGGGAGTCACGGATCAATCTGGCCAAGGAGGGCTTGTACGACAAACGCTTGATGGCTTTGTTGAAGCGCGTGCGTTGCCAGTTGGATCCGACCAATGGGGAATGTTCCGACTCACAGGAATAGCGCGGTGTAAAACGCGCTTTGTCAGGTTTTATTGATACGAACGCCAACGTGAATAACAGAATAAGGCGTTCATCCGATCAGGATTTTGAGGACGAGGTAGGGGAAATACATGGCGACAAATCTTCATAAGCCGGCTTTTTTGAATCGCTCATTTATTGAGTGGTTGATCAGCCTGCCGGTATTCATCCTGTTGATCATGACGCTGGTGATTGGCGCCGGTGAAATGGTGCATGGTCAGTTGTTGCGCATGGGAGAAAAACTCTTCGGGGATCCTTCCGTGGGCGTGCAGTACTACATGCTGCGTAATGATCCGGTGAAGCCTGACTGTAACCCCAATCCCGACATTGAAGCGGAAGTGCAGAAAAAGATGGCCGCTTCATCTTCCTCAGGAGCAGGGAGCGATGTTGATGCCTTGTTTGCGGATGATGTGGTCGATCCTGAAGGTATTCGCCAGTCCCTGATCACCGCCAGTAATGAATGCAAGCAGCAGCATGCCGATTATGCCCGTAACAAGAAGATGGTTACGCCCTTCCTGGCGGCATATCGTTCCGTTGAAGCCACCTTTTTCGATATCTTTCACTTTGGGACCGAGAATCGCTCCGTCATCCTGATCATCATGGTTGTGCTGGCCGGTACGCTGACTACCCTCACCCACCATCACATTACCTTGCGGCCGGCCCGTACACGGCTGGACTTCAAGGTCAGCTCCGGCGCCTTGATTGTTGCCAATTCCTTGCTGCTCTGCTCGGTGATTGCCAACTGGCGGCTGGAGCAAAGCACCGGAATTCCTGTTGAGCATCCCAGTATCGATTACCTGTGGGGTGGCTTCTTTACCGCCATGCTGGCGCTGAATATCTGGCAGTTTTTCAAGGTGCCTGAAACGGCTGAGCCGGGTGGCAAATTCAGTACAGCGCTGTTGTCGGTTCCCATTTATGCCTCCATGGGCATGACTGCCGGCACCTTCTTCCTGACGCAGCATCATTACTCTGGTCTGGCCATTTATCTGGGCCAGATGAAGGAGCTTTCCGGCATTTTCCTGAACCTGTCTTTGTATATCTGGTGCGGGATGTTGCTGAAGCAGACACGTGTTGTGGACATGTTCCTGAGCATTCTTCGCCCCTGGAACTTTTCCCCTGAAATCCTGACGTACCTGATCCTGCTGGCAGCAGCCATTCCGACGGCGTATACGGGTGCCTCCGGTATCTTCGTGATTGCAGCCGGTGGTATTGTCTTTCGTGAGGTGCTGAATTCCGGCGCCAGTCGCCAGTATTCGCTGGCTGCTGCGGCAATGTCCGGCTCCATGGGGGTCGTGCTGAGCCCTTGCCTGCTGGTGGTGGTGATCGCGGCTCTGAACAAGGAAGTGACAACCACTCAGTTGTATGGGTGGGGTCAGGATGTCTTCTTCCTGACGTCGACATTGTTCCTGGCCTTCTCGCTGGCCTTCGCCAAGGAGAAGATACGCCTGGCACCTCCGAAGTATGCCATCCCCGGCATGCTTAAGGGCTTCGGCAACGTTTCGCCCTATATTGTCATCACCATCATGGTGATCGGCTTCTACCGCGTCGTGCTGGATACCAAACTCGATGAGTTTACGGCATCCATGATTCTCCCATTCATCCTGATCGCCATTGTGGCCTTTGACAAGATGCGTCGGGAACCCAAGGGTGAGGCCGTAGCGGCCCCGGTTGTAGCCGAACCGGCCGTAATCGAGCCGGGTTCGGATCGTCGTGTCGGATTCGAACAGGCCATTCGCAATGCCACTACAGAAGCGATTGGCCACATTGGTGCACTGATTATCCTGATGGCTCTGTCGCTGTGTGTGGGCGGGATGGTGGAGCGTTCCGGAATCATGGATTACGCGCCCAAGGAATTCTCCAATATCTATATGGCCATGACCTTCTTGGTTGTGACCAAGGTGCTGCTTGGCATGATCATGGATCCGTTCGGGGCCATCATTCTGGTGTCCGGAACCTTGGCGCCGATTGCCTACCACAATGGCATTGACCCGGTTCATTTCTGGATGATGGTGCTGGTGGCTTTTGAACTCGGCTATCTGCTGCCGCCTGTTGCGCTGAACCAGATTCTGACCCGTCAGGTGATTGGTGAGGCGGAAATGGACAAGGCGGATGCCGAGGTGCGCCATCTCGGCTTCTTCCGGCGCTATGAGCGTTGGAATCTGCCTGTGATTGTCATGACGATCGGGATGCTGATCGTTGCTTACGGACCGTTGTTCTTCTACGCCAAGTAAGAGCTATATCTGCCCGCCAGCCGCAGTCAGGTCAACCTGACTGCGGCTGCATTATTTTGGTGAGCGGGCTAAGCAAGAATGAAGAGCATATGCCTGAAGAGGGGCTGTGAATGAACGACAAACCTGTATTTCTGAGCAGATCATCGAATGAATGGCTGTTCAGCCTTCCTGTCTTCTGCTTGCTATTGCTGACGCTGATTATTGGTACGGGAGAAATGATCCACGGCCAGTTATTGCGGGTAGGTGAGCGCATCTTTGGCGATCCGGCAACCGGCGTCCAGTATTTCATGCTGCGGGCGGACCCGACCAAACCGGAATGTAATCCACACCCTGATGTGGACGCAGAGGTTCAAAAACAAGTCAGCGCCAAAACCAATCCCGGAAATGACATTGACTCCCTTTTTGCCGATGAACCGCTGGATCCGGTAGCTGTCCGTGAGTCTGTAATCACTGCAGCTCAGCTGTGTCAGGAAAAGCATAACGGTTATACGGTTGTATCCCAGCACATCACGCCGGCCTTGAAGGCTTATCGTCTTTTTGAAACAGCATTCTTTGCCGTTTTCCGCTTCGGTACCGAAAATCGTTCGGTTATTCTGGTGTTGATGGTGGTGCTGGCAGCTACGCTAACAACTATTTCGCGGCATCATATTACGCTGCGCCCGCCTCACTCCCGATTGGATTACCGGTTCAGTGCTGCCGCACTGGCCATTGCGAACGGCTTCCTGCTGGCATCAACCATTGCCTACATGTCGCTGGAGAGTAGTTCCAATATTCCGGTTGAACACCCCGCCATTGATTATCTCTGGCTGATTTTCTTTGCGGCCATGCTGATCATGAGTGTGGTCCATTTCATCAAACCCCCGCAGGACGCCGTGCCAGGGGGCAAGGTGGCAAAGGCGTTGTTGGCGGTACCGATCTACGCCGTGATGGCCATTATCTGCGGTGTCTTTTTCCTTTCTCGCGGGCATTATGCCGGATTGGCCATTTACCTCGGCAAAATGAACGAGCTGTCGGGTATTTTCCTGAATCTGTCCTTGTATATCTGGTGCGGGATGCTGCTGAAGCAGACCAGGGTTGTTGATATGTTCCTTAACATTCTGCGCCCATGGAATTTTTCTCCTGAAATCCTGACATATTTGATCCTGTTGGCGGCTGCCATCCCTACTGCGTATACGGGCGCCTCGGGTATTTTTGTGATTGCCGCCGGTGGAATCGTATTCCGCGAAGTTCTGGCCTCGGGAGCCAGCCGTCAATACGCCTTGGCGGCGACGGCGATGTCCGGCTCCTTGGGGGTAGTGATTAATCCTTGCTTGCTGGTTGTCGTTATTGCCGCCATGAATAAGGAAGTCACCACCTCTCAACTGTATGGTTGGGGGGATGATGTCTTTTTCCTCACTTCGACGCTGTTTCTGATTGTTTCGTTGCTTGTCGCCAGGACAAAACTGCGCCTGGCTCCCCCGCGAGAGGCAATTCCGGGCATGATGAAGGGATTCGCCAACGTTTCGCCATATATTGTGATCACGATAGGTGTAGTGGCGTTTTACCAGTATCTGCTTAACACCAAGCTGGATGAATTTACGGCCTCCATGATTATGCCGTTCATTATGTTGGCGATTGTGGCGTTTGATAAGCTTCGCCGGGATGCCAAAACATCCGTGAACGTAAATCCCCAGTTGGCCGATGATCGCCGTGTGGGATTCGAGCAGGCGGTACGTTTCGCCACGACCGAAACTATCGGGCACATGGGAGCGCTTATCATCCTGATGGGACTCTCCCTCTGTGTCGGCGGCATGGTGGAGCGCTCCGAAATCATGGATTACGCCCCCAAGGAATTCTCGAGCATCTGGATGGCCATGACTTTCCTTGTGATTACCAAAGTGCTCTTGGGGATGATCATGGATCCGTTTGGCGCCGTCATTCTGGTGTCGGGCACGCTGGCTCCCATCGCATATCACAACGGCATTCATCCGGCGCATTTCTGGATGATGGTGCTGGTGGCATTTGAGTTGGGCTATCTGCTGCCGCCGGTCGCATTGAATCAGATTCTCACCAGACAAGTGATGGGTGAGGCTGAAATGGAGAAGGCTGATGCTGAAGTAAGGGGAGAAGGGTTTTTCCGGCGCTATGAGCGTTGGAACCTGCCCGTGATTGTCATGACAATTGGCATGTTGATTGTGGCGTACGGTCCGTTATTCTTCTACAGCAAATAACCATCGTGATTTATCCGGGGCAGGGCAGGAGCCTTGCCCCGGCTTCAGCATGAAAGTCGGAGGTCTAGTAATGAAAGGGCAGATAACGGGCGGAGATATCCATGAACAATAAACCCTTTTTCCTGAACCGGTCATTACATGAGTGGTTGTTCAGCCTGCCGATATTTTGTTTATTGCTGCTGACCCTGATTATCGGCACCGGTGAAATGATTCACGGGCAGTTGCTTCGTGGCGGTGAAAAACTCTTTGGCGACCCGAATACCGGCGTGCAGTATTTCATGTTGCGGGCGGACCCGACCAAACCGGATTGTAATCCTGATCCGGATGTGGACGCCGAGGTTCAAAAGCAGCTTGCGGAACGCGCAAACCCCGAGAATGCCATTGACTCCCTGTTTGCGGATGAGCCGGTGGATCCTGATGCGATCCGGCAATCCGTGGTTACGGCCAGTCATCTTTGTCAGGACAAAATGAAGGGCTATGTGGCGATTTCCAAGCAAATCACCCCGGCCGTCAAGGCCTATCGGACATTCGAAACGGCTTTCTTTACGATATTCCGTTTTGGTACCGAAAACCGTTCCGTCATTCTCATCCTGATGGTGGTGATCGCGGCTACCCTGACAACCATGGGTGCGCACCATATTTCCTTGCGCCCACCAACCACCAAGGTGGATTTCAAGGTTTATTCGGTCGCCATGGTTGTGGCTAATCTGCTGTTGCTGGCGTCGACCATCGCCTACTGGAAATTGCAGGTCGACTCCGGCATCCCGATTGACCACCCCATTGTCAATTATCTGTGGACGGGTTTCTTTGCCATCCTGACGCTGATCAGCTTCAAGCAACTGATCAAGCCGCCCGCGAATGCGGTTGAAGGCGGCTCCTTTGGCATGGCGTTGTTATCCATTCCCTTGTACGCGTTCATGGCGCTGAATGCCGGTCTGACCTTCCTGAGCCAGAAACACTACTCCGGCTTGGCTATCTATCTGGGGCAGATGGTTGAACTGTCCGGTGTGTTCCTCAATCTTTCCCTGTACCTCTGGGCCGGGATGTTGTTGAAACAAACCCGCGTCGTCGACCTGTTCCTGAATATTGTTCGTCCGTGGGGCTTCTCGCCGGAAGTGTTGACCTACATTATTCTGGTGGCCGCAGCGGTTCCAACGGCCTATACCGGAGCCTCCGGTATTTTTGTGATTGCCGCCGGTGCAGTGATTTACCGTGAAATTCTCAACTCGGGCGCCCGCCGTCAATATGCCCTGGCCGCCACGGCCATGTCCGGTTCTTTGGGCGTTGTGCTGAGCCCTTGCCTGTTGGTGGTCGTTATTGCCGCCCTGAACAAGCAGGTTACGACGTCTCAGTTGTACGGTTGGGGGGCATACGTTTTCTTGCTGAGCTCCACCCTGTTCCTCGTGGCATCATTGATTCTGGCGAAAGAAAAGTTCAAGTTGACACGACCCTCGATTGCTCTCCCGCAATCAGCCCGCGCATTTGTGCCGGTCTCACCCTATATTGTCATCACTATTCTGGTAGTGGGTACCTACGCATACATTCTCAATACCAAGCTTGATGAGTTTACGGCGCCGATGATTCTGCCATTCATCATGCTGGCTGTGGTCTGGTTTGATAAGGTGCGCCGCGAGCCGGTGGCGGTGGTCTCACCCGAGAATGGCGAGCGTCGCCACGGTTTCGAAGCGGCCGTGCGAGAAGCGACGAATGACACCATCGGTCATATTGGCGCCTTGATCATGCTGATGGCGTTGTCTGTCAGTATTGGCGGGGTGATCGAGCGTTCCGGCGTCATGGATGCCGTTCCGGCCTCGTTCGGCAATATCTGGCTGGCTGTTTCGTTGTTGCTGGGGCTGCTGGTGTTTATCGGCATGGTGATGGATCCGTTCGGGGCCGTTATCCTGGTATCCGCGACGATTGCGCCGATCGCCTACAATAACGGGATCCAGCCGGTTCACTTCTGGATGATCGTGCTGACCGCGTTTGAACTGGGATACTTGTCGCCGCCCGTGGCGTTGAATCAGTTGCTGACGCGCCAAGTGGTTGGAGAGCCGGAAATGGATGCCGCAGATGCGGAGGTCAGCCATCTCAGCTTCTATTACAAGTACGAGCGGTGGATATTGCCTTGCATCGTGATGGCTACCGCGCTGTTACTGGTCGCGTTTGTTCCCTTGTTCTTCTATGCAAAATGAGAAATGAGTCCATAAAGAGCCGACCTTGTGTCGGCTTTTTATTGGAGGCGGGTAACGATGCTGCGTGATCACAAACCCAAATGGGCGTTAGCAGGATTGGTTGTCATGATGTTCGCCATGCAAGCGCATGGCCTGGCGCACTGGAGCTGGTCCCGCCCGGAGATTGCGGCGGGTGAGTGGTGGCGGTGGTTCACGGGTCATTATGTGCACTTGGGCCTACGGCATCTGTTGATCAATGTTCTCGGGTTGCTGGTCCTCACGAAGCTGTTTGAGGGCGTCCTGCATCCGCGTCACTGGGTATGCTTGCTGGTGCTCTTGCCGATGATGATCAGCAGTGCGTTCTGGTGGAGGTTGCCAGGGTTGTCCACTTATGTCGGTTTGTCGGGAGTGCTGCACGGCGCTTACGTTTCCGGAGCGATCCTGATGGCTGCAGGGCGCACGGAGCGATGGACGGGGCTGTTGCTGCTGGGACTGGGGCTCGCGAAGTTGGGTACAGAAGGCATTTCCGGGGAGTCAGCCGCGACTGGCGTCTGGATCGGCGGGCCGGTGCTGATGGAGTCCCACCAGTTGGGAGCCTTGGCAGGAGGGGGTCTTGCCCTGTTCTGGCTGCTGTTTGGCCTGACAAGAGCCCGGCAGGCTACAAAACTGGTACCATAATGCCAGTAGAAAGCATGCCCCTCTGGCCGGATTCGATTATTATCGCCGGTGCCTGATATTGTGACCGAAAACATGCTTCTTTTTGCCCGACTTCTCGTCCTCGTATCCCTCTTTTCCGGTGCGGCCTTCGCGTACGATCCGCCCGCCGAAGATTCCCGTCTGGTGCTTGACCGCCAAGGCGTGCGGATCTGGTCCTATCAGGTTCCGAACAGTCCGCTCTACGGGTTCAAGGCAGTTAGCACCGTCAAAAGCTCGCTGTCAGGCTTGGTTGCGCTCATTGCCGATACGGAAAATGCCCGCAAATGGATCTACCGGACCAAGTCCGTTGAGCCTCTGGAGCGCAACGATGCGGATCTTTCGTTTTCGGTGCGGGTAATTACCGACTTTCCTTGGCCGTTCCGGGATCGGGAGGCGGTGGTCTCTGGGCATATTGTTCAGGATCCGCAGACGCTGAAGGTGCGGATTGACAGCAACAGCATCAATACCCAGCCGCCCCGCGCCTGTTGTGTGCGCATGCCCATGGTTGAGGGTTCCTGGATTTTCCGGCCGATCGGTAATGGCATGGTTGAAATAACCATGACCGGTCATGCAGACCCTGGCGGTTATATCCCTGCCAGTGCCGTTAACCTGTTGATTCAGGAGTATCCCTATAACACGCTGAAAGGCCTGCGCAAGCTGATTGGGGATGACCGCTATCAGAAGTCGCACTTCCCCAACATTCACGAGCCGACCGCCACGCACGGCCCGTGATCATAATTTGTCAGTTGCGGGGCTTCCTGTTAAATTCGGGCTCTAGGTTTTTCCAGAACAATAATCAGAGAACGAGCCGGAATCATGTGGATTTCACGGGGAGCCGCTGTATTTCTGCAGCTGGCAGTCTTGCTGCTGCAAGCTGGTCTTACGTATGCCGGCAACCTGCCCGAACGCCCCCGTCTTGAAGATTACCGCGAATACACCCATTTCCTGCAGGCGATGACCGCCTATCGCAAAGCGATCCGCAATACCGTGATCCAGCCCCCGCTGACCATGACCGGTCAGGCGACAGCCTCTCCGACGTTGCAGGAACTTTCTTCGTCGTCTTCTGAAATGAACGATCCTTTGTCTGAAAGCTATCCCGCGCCGTTGAACATCACCGGACCCGAGGATTTGGCCGAGGCCGTTGAGAAGGCCAAATCCTTTATTCATCCCCGATATACCGCCAAGCTGCGTTATCACCGGACGACATCGTTCAGCTTTCCGCTTGCAAATGCCGGGAATGAACTGTTGGAAAAGTCAGCAGTTGGCACTTTGTGGCTCGATGCCGCGGGTTTTTCGGATGCGAGCCTTTTGGATAACCTGCTGTATGGTGATGAAATGCTGTCGGCGGAACGTGCAGGCACCAGCCATGAGCGTTGGAGCGATCTGGCGACCTTGGCCGTGCCTGATGATTTCTCGATGCTGTCGGGATCTGCTGCATTTATGCACCCCGGTACAGCGGATGTCATGATTGAAAGTGTCAGCCGCTGAGAAGTTCGGCTCCCAGGTTGACTGACGCTGTCACTGCAGTCTCCGTGCGCCCTGTGTCGGCTTTCTCTTTATTCGTATTTCGGCCCTGAGGTGAACTGGTGAGTGGACGCACCCTGACGTTGCGAATCCTGCTGGCGATTGCCGGTTTTGTGATGCTTTACCAATTATGGTTGTTGGGCCATGTCTGGTGGTGGGTGGATCATAATCCGGAAAGCAGTGCGTTCATGGAGGAAAGGCTGGAGGTCCTGCAGCAGGATAACCCGGATGCGGAGTTGCGCCATCGCTGGGTAGCCTACAACCAGATTTCCCCGAACCTGAAGCGGGCGCTGATTGTTTCCGAGGATGCCAAATTCCTGGATCACGATGGCTTTGATTGGGAGGGCATCCAGACGGCTTGGGAAAAAAACCTCAAGAAGGGCAAGATCGTCGCCGGCGGTTCAACCATTTCCCAGCAACTGGCCAAGAACCTGTTTCTGTCGGGCAAGCGGACGCCCTGGCGCAAAATGGAGGAGGCGCTAATCACCGTCATGATGGAACAGATGATGAGCAAGCGCCGTATCTTCGAAATTTATCTGAATGTCATTGAGTGGGGAAACGGCGTGTTTGGCGCCGAGGCGGCCTCCCGCCATTATTTCCGGAAGTCCGTACGTAACCTGAGTGTGGATGAAGCGGCCCGTTTGGCCGCCATGGTGCCCAACCCCCGCTATTTTGATGACCATCGTCAGGACCGCAAGCTGCTGCGCAAGGCCCGTATCATCCAGCGGCGCATGTATTATGCGGAATATCCCTGATGTTCACATGCCGGTCATCTGGCAGGCGTATACTGGAAAGAGACATTAGCGGACATTGATCATGATCCAGGAAAATATCGTGGACCTTAACCAGCCCGATTTATACATCAATCGTGAAATCAGCATTCTGGACTTCAACCTGCGGGTGCTGGAGCAGGCGGTTGACCCCTTGCATCCGCTGCTGGAGCGACTGAACTTTCTGCTGATTTTCAGTCGGAATCTGGATGAATTCTTTGAAATCCGCGTCGCCGGTCTTTTGCAGCAATTATCCTGGGAGCGGGCGGTGGGACCGGACGGTATGCGCGCCCAGGAGGTCCTCGAGCGAATATCGGTCGTTTGTCATGCGGCTGTCGAGCGGCAATACCGTATCCTGAATGAGGATTTGCTGCCGGCGCTGGCGGCTGAAAATATTCGTTTTTTGAAGCGCGACGAGCTGACTGCCCCGCAGTCCGCCTGGGTCAAACAGTATTTCCGTGAGCAGGTCCTGCCGGTGTTGACGCCGATCGGGCTGGATCCGGCGCATCCGTTTCCCCGGTTGGTTAACAAAAGCCTGAACTTCATTGTTTCGCTCGAAGGCAAGGATGCCTTCGGACGGCAGATGTCCCTGGCCGTGGTGCCGGCGCCGCGCTCGCTGCCGCGTGTGGTGCGTCTGCCGGATGAGTTGACCGGGCAGGGTGATCATCATGTGATGTTGTCGGCCATTATCCACGAGCATGTCAGCGAGTTATTCCCCGGCATGACCGCGACCGGCTGTTATCAGTTCAGGGTGACCCGTAATGCCGACCTGACGCTGGATGAAGATGTGGATGATATTGCGTCGGCCTTGAAGGGCGAGCTTTTTTCCCGGCGATTCGGGGAGGCTGTGCGGCTCGAGGTGGCGGACAACTGTCCGCGGCACATCATTGATTATCTGTTGAAAAAGTTCGATCTACGCGAGTATTCGCTGTATCAGGTCAACGGCCCGGTCAATCTGGCGCGCCTGTTGTCCGATTTCAATCGTCCGCGTCTGCGCTATACGCCGTTCACGCCGACGTTGCCGGCGATCCTGCAAAAAACGGAAAGTATGTTCGATGCGCTGCGCGTACAGGATATCCTGCTGCATCATCCCTTCGAGTCGTTCGCCCCGGTCATTAATTTGCTGCGAGAGTCGGCGCGTGATCCGCAGGTGCTGGCGATCAAGCAGACGCTGTACCGAACCGGCGCAGACTCCGAGATTGTGAATGTGCTGGCCGAGGCCGCCCGTAACGGCAAGGAAGTCACGGCAGTCATTGAGTTGCGCGCGCGTTTCGACGAAGAGTCCAACATTGCGGTGGCCAACAAGTTGCAGGAGGCCGGTGCAATCGTGGTTTACGGCATTGTCGGTTATAAAACGCACGCCAAGATGATTCTGGTGGTTCGGCGTGAAGAAAATCGCCTTGTGCGCTATGTGCATCTGGGTACCGGCAATTACCATGCCGGGACGGCGCGGGTTTACACCGATTACGGCTTGCTCAGCGCAAACCCTGAGTTGAGCGAGGATGTGCACAAGATATTCCATGAGCTCACCGGCATGGGAAAGGCGGCCAAGCTTAAGAAACTGCTGCATGCGCCGTTTACCCTGCATTCAACACTGTTGACGCTGATTGAACAGGAAATCCTGCATGCGCAGGCGGGGAAAACCGCTCATATCATCATCAAGGTCAACGCCATTACCGAAAAGCAGTTGCTGCAGGCGCTTTTCCGGGCGGCGATGGCGGGCGTCAAGGTGGATCTGATCGTTCGTTCGATCTGCTGCCTGCGTCCCGGCATTGCCGGTATTTCCGAGAATATTCATGTGCGTTCGATTGTCGGGCGTTTCCTGGAGCATACCCGTGTTTATTATTTCGCCAATGATGGCGATGCCAAGGTGTATTGCGCCAGCGCCGACTGGATGGATCGGAATCTGTTCTCGCGGGTTGAAGTCTGCTTCCCGATTGATGATCCGGTCTTGAAGAAGCGGATTCTCAAGGATGGACTTCTGAACTACCTGCAGGACAACCAGCTGGCTTGGCAATTGTTGCCTGATGGCCGCTGGGAGCGCATTCAGGCACAGGACAAATTGCCGCATATGGCCCAGAGCATCCTGCTGGAAAAATTGGCCAAGACCTGAGCGGTTTTGAGGGGAAACCACAAAGGTGCCGAAGGCGCCTTTGTTATTTGCGGGGGATTTGTAGGGAGATTGTTTGCTAATCTAAATGATAACGTTTATCATTGGCTTTAATGGGTTGGCTGATGAGTGCGTCATGCGTCTTTCTGTATTGTTGGCGGTGCCATGGATTCTGGTGATCACCGCCTGCGTTCCTGATCAGGAACCTGCCGTCAAGGCCGAGCCGGTGGCCAGTGTCGCCATGACGGACTTGGGCAACGCCCTGTTTCACGATGTGACGTTGTCCAGCGAGGGAAACCAGGCTTGCGCCACCTGCCATGACAGTGCGCATGGCTTTGCTGATCCTGATGCCTCCCTGCCAGTCTCAAAAGGATCGTTGGCTGGCCGGTTCGGCCGTCGAAATACGCCTTCGATCGCTTATGCTTCCCTGATTCCGCCCTTGCACGCGGAAATGGAAGAGGGGGAAGTATTGTGGGTTGGCGGACTGTTTCTGGATGGCCGCGCCGACTCCCTGGAGGAGCAGGCGACCAAGCCCTTCTTTGAAGCCAATGAAATGAACCTCGCCGATGCTCCGGCGCTGCGCGCGAAGCTGCGCGCCAGTCCTAACGCCGCGATGTTCCGGACGGTGTTCGGCCCCGGGGCGCTGGATGATGCGGAGGCGGCGGAGTTTCTGCCCCGAGTCGGCGAAGCCATTGCGGCGTTTGAACGTTCCAGCGCCTTTCACGCGTTTTCTTCCAAATTTGATGCATATCGTCAGGGCAGGGCGCAACTTTCATCCCAGGAGCTGGAAGGGCTGAGTCTTTTTGTCCGTCAGGACAAAGGGAACTGTGCCGCCTGCCATACGCTCACGGCGGGTCCTAACGGCGAGCCGCCGGCCTTGACGGACTTCACCTACGACAATCTTGGCGTACCCGCGAATACCGCGATTGCCATACCCGATATTGAGGGATTGGCCGCGACCCCGCGTACCGGAGGCAGTCCTGCCCTTCGCGGCAAATTCCGGGTGCCGACCCTGCGCAATGTCGCGATCACCGCCCCCTATATGCATAACGGCGTCTTCAGGGATCTGCGTACGGTTCTGGAGTTCTATAACACCCGGGATACGGATCCATCCCGTTGGCAGGCAATCGGCGCCACCGAAGTTCCTGACACCGTCAACCGGAGCGAGTTGGGCGATCTGCGCCTCAACGACCGGGAGCTGAGCGCCCTGGAGGCCTTCCTGCGAACGCTTACCGATGGTTATACCCCCTGATTTCAGTCTCTGGAGTTAATGAAATGATGCGTTTCCCTCGCTCGTTGTTGCCCTTGGCGGCCGCCATGATGATCACTCCAGTCCACGCTGACGATACAGGTCTGGATGGTCTGCGCGCGGAACTGGCGCGCCAGAAAAGCCTGATCGCCGCTCAGCAACAACAACTGGATGCCTTGGCCGGAAGTCTGGAAAAGCAGCAGGCGCCGTCAGCCAGCGCCACGCATGTCGGCTTCTATGGCGAAGTGCACTACAACGCTTTCCGTGAAGAAGATCCGGTGATTGGCAAGAGTAACTTTCATGCACACCGAGCGGTCATCCTGCTTAGCCATGAGTTTGCCGATAACCTGCATTTCTACAGCGAAGTCGAGTTCGAAGGGGCTCCGGACTCCTCGGATATCGAAACGGAGCTTGAGCAGCTGTTTATTGACTGGAAGATCAATCCCGCGCTTTCCCTCAACATCGGGCAGTTCCTGTTGCCGGTAGGTTTGATGAATGAGAGCCATGAACCGAATGTGTTCTACGGTGTCGAGCGCAATCCGGTGGAGGAAAAGATCATTCCGGCCACGTGGTGGGAAAAAGGCGTCATGGCGCGCTTCCTGCCGGCTGACGGTGTGGCTGTCGACCTTGCCGTGCATAACGGTTTGCGGGGTGATGTCGCGGGATTGGGCGGCGCTGACGGCCTGCGTGAATTCCGTCAGGAGTTTGGCGGTTCCCGGGCCCAGGACATGGGTTACACCTTGCGTGTGAAGTACCAGCGCATCCAGGGTCTGGAGCTGGGCGCCACGATCCAGCGCCAGGACAACATCAATGACCGCGCCACGGCAACCGACCATGCCCCCGCTACCTTGCTGGAAGCACATGCCGACTGGCAGGTCAGTGATTTCCGGCTGCGCGCCTTGCTGGCTCGCTGGGCCATCGACGGGAATATGGCCAAAGCCCTGGGGGCGGACCGGATGGAGGGGGGCTATCTTGAACCGTCATGGAAAGTGACCGCTCAGACCGGCGTTTTTGCCCGCTATAACCGCTGGAACACCGCTGCGAACGCCATCGGGCAAAAGGATGAGGCGCAGGTGAATGTGGGGCTGAACTACTGGGTGCATCCGCAAGTCGTGCTGAAGGCCGATATCCAGAGCACCAATCGTCCCGGCGGGCAGGGCGACGGCTTCAATCTGGGCGCCGGCCTCAGCTTCTGATCAGGCCAGCACATCATTGAGAATGGCGGCCACTTGCTCCGGAACTTCCAGTTGCGGGTAGTGGCCGACACCCTCCAGCCAGATCAGTTCCGCGCCGGGGACTTCCCCGGCCACCGTCTCGGCGATGGCGGCAACCGCGACCGGATCTTCCTTGCCCCAGAGTACGGTCGTTGGAATGTCCAACCTTGTCAACGGTTCAATCCAGCGCTCCCGGAAGCGCACACGCTCCCGGATGTAATTGATGATCTTGGCCAGGCGATGCTTGCCATCGCCGTAAACCATCAACGCCCACATGGCATCCAGTTCCTCGTCCGGCAGCTCCTTGCCAAGAATCTTCTGCAACTGCAACCGGAAAATGGTGCGCGACGAAACCTGGGCAAACAAGGGGCCGGCCGGGGTCAGCAGCACTTTCTGTGACGGCGTCAGATGCGCCATATCGATGTGGATACTGCTGTTCATCAGAACCAGCGACGGGGTTTCAAAAGCCAGCAGCCCCCGCTCGCGTCGGGCCATCAGCTCGCACAAGACACTTGCGCCCATGTCATGCGCCACCAGTCGTGCCTCGCGAACTCCCAAACTGGCCAGCAGCATCTGCACGATATCCGCTTGTTCCATCAGCGAGTAGCTATAACCCGCCGGCTTTGCCGAAAGGCCATAGCCCGGAAAGTCGAAGGTGATGACGCGTTGACCGGGATTATCGAGCAGCGGTAAAACCCGATGCCAGTCATAGCTGCTGGATGGAAATCCATGCAGGAATACCACCGCTTTGGGCAGGCGAGGGCCTGTATCCCGGTAAAAAATTTCCATGCCGGCCAATTGGCAGGTATGGCCGCGTTGTTGCCAGGCCTGCACATTCAAGGGCAGCGGAGTAGGAGACGAGAACATGTTGATTCCAGTTTCAGTGAATATGCAATTCGATGCCCCAATGCCTTAGCTGTTCGGTTTCGCCCGCCAGGTCGGCAACGGTCAAGGGGTGCGTCTGTAGCCAATCGGTCGGAAACTCCAGCGCGAAATGTATGCCGTCGCTTTCCAGGGTAATGGCGGGCAGCGGGTCGCGGCTGCGGCTGTGATGCAGCAGTGCCGATAGCCTTAACAACACGCAGACATAGAGCAGCGACAGGGAACCGCTGCGAATCAGCAGCATTTTCTGTTCTTCGCGAATTTTTCGCCGGTGATTGCCGACCACCAGCGCCAGCTTCTCCTGATCGACTTGCGAGAAGCCGGGAACGTCGGAGTATTGCAGCAAGTAAGCGCTATGTTTATGGAAGCTGCTGTGCGAAATGGCCAGACCGATTTCATGCAGCAGGCTGGCGCGCCGCAGCAGGTCACGATCCTCATCGTCAAGGCGCAGTGCGGGGGCGACTTGATCGAACAGTCGTTCGGCCGTAGCAGTCACGCGCTCGGCCTGGGCAGCATCGACGTGATAGCGGCGCATCATGGCCTGGGCGCTGCGGTCGCGGATATCTTCGTGGCGTATCCGGCCCAGCATGTCGTAGAGGACGCCTTCGCGCAGGGCGCCGTCGGAGTAGCCCATTTCCGCCAGATCCAGTTCGTCAAAAATACCCTGGAGGATGGCATAACCGGCTGGCAGGATCGCGCGGCGGTCTTCCTTGAGGCCGGGAATATCCAGTTCACTGACGTGTTTGCAGGCCAGTAACCGCTCTCGCACCTTGGCCAGGCCTTCGTGGCTGATGCCGCCGGAAGCGGAGGCCCAGCCGTTCTGCAGCAGGATTTGCCGTGCGGCCTTGATGGTGCCGCTGGAGCCGATGACGGAGTCCCAGCCCATGTCCCGGTACGATTCGGCAATCGCCATGACCTCCTGACGCGCCGACATGATCGCGCGATCCAGTGACTTGGCGTGGATCTGGCCATCAGCAAAAAAGCGCTGGGTGTATGCCACACAGCCCATTTGCAAAGATTCGGTCAGCAAAGGCTCAAAATTCTCGCCGATAATGAATTCGGTGGAGCCGCCGCCAATATCGACGACCAGTTGTCGCCCTTCCGTCACCATCGTTTGGGAGACGCCCAGATAAATCAAGCGGGCTTCTTCGCGGCCGGCGATGATTTCAATCCGCTGCCGCAAAATCTGCTCAGCCTGATCCATCAGATGCTGGGCGTTATTGGCCTGTCGCAGCGCATTCGTCGCCACAATACGCAGGCGCTTGGCTGGAATCGCTTGCAGGCGCTGGGCGAATCGCGCCAGACAGGCCAGCGCGCGTTCCTGGGAGCCGCGGGTCAAATTGTTATGCTCATCCAGCCCCGCCGCCAGCTGTACCTTCTCGGAAAGGCTGTCGATGCGTCGGACTTCTCCATGGTCGAGACGGGCAATAGCCAGGTGAAAACTGTTCGAGCCGAGGTCGATGGCGGCAACGAGATGGTCGTCAGAGTGGTGACGGTTCATGATGATCCTTTCGATAGCATTGCCGCGGCATCACGGCGGCATTGGCGTTAATGTCTGTGCATGGTGGTGGTATAACAGCTTTACCCACCGGAAAAAAGCCCGGAAAGCATGCTATCATCTGGCCCGATCGTCTTTTAATTCCCGGAGAAGTTCATGGGTAGCCCGCTGATTATCAACACCACCGATGGCCAGTTCGAGGCCGATGTCATCCAGTCCGATACCCCGGTTCTGGTTGATTACTGGGCCCCTTGGTGCGGCCCCTGCAAGATGATTGCACCCATTCTGGATGAAATCGCCGCCGAGTATGATGGCAAGGTCAAGATCGTCAAGGTGAACGTGGATGATAACCAGGCGACTGCCGCCAAGTACGGTGTTCGCGGCATCCCGACCCTCACCTTGTTCAAGAACGGCCAGATTGCCGCAACAAAAGTCGGCGCGCTGGCGAAATCGCAATTGACAGCCTTCCTCGATTCCAATATATAATTGGCCATTGGTCGCGGCGGGTTACCTGCCTGCCGCGTCTGTCGTCCGACGCAAGCCACCGCATCAGGCATATCACTCCCATAATCTGCCTGAACCGCAACTGAAAGTTCCCGCATTATCTACACTTTGGTTGACGACGACGGTACGCGCGCGTTATTGCTATCCCCTTCTTTTGCAGCACCTCTATGAACCTTACCGAACTCAAAAAGAAACCGATCGCCGAACTGGTCAACATTGCTGAGCAAATGGGCCTGGAAAACATGGCCCGTAATCGCAAGCAGGACATCATCTTTGCGATTCTCAAACGCCACGCCATGAATGGCGAGGAAATCTTCGGCGACGGCGTGCTGGAAATACTGAGTGACGGATTTGGCTTCCTGCGGTCATCGGAAGGCTCCTATTTGGCAGGCCCGGATGACATTTACGTCAGCCCGTCCCAGATTCGCCGCTTCAATCTGCGTACTGGCGATACCATTGCGGGCACCATTCGGCCTCCCAAGGAAGGCGAGCGCTATTTCGCATTGCTGAAGGTCAATCATATTAACTATGACTCTCCCGAAAGCGCCCGCAATAAGATCCTTTTCGAAAACCTGACGCCGTTGTTCCCGACATCCCGCATGGTGATGGAGTTGGGTAACGGTTCAACGGAAGACCTCACCGGGCGTACGATCGACTTGATCTCGCCGATTGGCAAGGGGCAGCGCTCCCTGATCGTCGCGCCGCCGAAGGCCGGCAAGACGATGTTGCTGCAGAACATTGCCCATTCGATCACGCGCAACAATCCCGAGGCGCATCTGATTGTGCTGCTGATTGATGAGCGCCCGGAAGAAGTCACGGAAATGCAGCGTACGGTTCGGGGCGAGGTGGTGGCTTCCACGTTCGATGAGCCGCCGGCCCGCCACGTCCAGGTCGCTGAAATGGTTATCGAGAAAGCCAAGCGTCTGGTTGAGCACAAAAAGGACGTCATTATCCTTCTGGATTCCATTACGCGTTTGGCGCGTGCTTACAACACGGTTATTCCCAGTTCCGGCAAGGTGCTGACCGGCGGCGTAGATGCGCATGCCTTGGAGCGCCCAAAGCGCTTCTTCGGCGCTGCCCGCAATATTGAGGAAGGCGGTTCCCTGACGATCATCGCGACGGCGCTCATCGAAACGGGTTCGAAAATGGATGAAGTGATCTTTGAGGAATTCAAGGGCACGGGTAACCAGGAAATCAACTTGGAGCGGAAGATTGCTGAAAAGCGCGTTTTCCCGGCCATCAACATCAAGAAGTCAGGTACTCGTCGTGAAGAGCGCTTGATGAGTGATGATGAGTTGAAGCGTGTCTGGATCCTCCGCAAGATCCTGCACCCCATGGATGAGATTGCGGCGATCGAGTTTCTGCTGGACCGCATGAAGGATACCAAGACGAACGATGAGTTCTTTGAGGCCATGAAGCGGAAGACGCAGTAAGGTCTGTCGGGCTCCGAAAACTGTTTGATTGGCTTTCGGAGCAAAACTTGAGCGTTCGGCGGCCGGGCTTGTGAAATGCGTTGACAGGATATTCTGGGGGCCTATAATGCGCCCCACGCTGACGCGCTGCTGGCTGAATAGGCCTAGCAAAAACAACAACTTGCTTGAGTGTGGGTGTTGTTTTCGGGTCTTGAGGTTCTGGTTCGTTACGAACGAACAAGAGGCTTGACACGGTGCGAAGATGCAGTAGAATGCGCGGCCTGCTGTCA
>NZ_SHKX01000012.1 GCF_004217445.1 Fluviicoccus keumensis | reverse complement strand
ACCCTATCCGATGCTGACAAAACCGAGGAAGATTGCGATTGAAGAGATCCGGCGAAATGGCCACCCGAAAAAGCTTAAGTAAGTGCCATTCCCCTATAAGCCAGATTGTTAATCAGCCATTTGTCTTTCTTGTTGACTCACCGTCCCATCATGATCTTTACGATGGCTACAGCATAGGAATGGCTTTGAGGGATGCCCTTAGAGCAATCAGAATTCCTTGTTTTTACACACTTGCTACAAGCAATGAAAATTTCCGATCTGCTCTGACGACTCGACTCCCAGAATCAATTCGGCAAATGCAACCATCTACTAACATCAATGCCATTCCGATTATACATCTATGTATGCATGGTGCACCCATGGGTGTTGGTTTAACTGATGGAGCTTTCTTGAGTTGGCAAGATTTACGGAGCCTGTTGCTAACGCATAACTATGTAAAAGGCCATGATCCGTATGTTTGCATGGCTTCATGTAACGGATTTAACGGCACTAATATGGCAAATGCGTTCGACAGCGCATTTAGTGTGCTTATTGGAAATACTGGTGCAGTCTTCCAATCAGATGTCACAGTGGCGTATATGGCGTTTTACAACCACCTTTTCTATAAGAACGCAAGCTTCGATCAAGCGGTCAAAGCCATGTGCGAAGCATCTGGTGACCATAATTTCTATTACACTCATGGTGAGCAGGTAAAAAGCCAAAAATTTGCTGAAATGCAATCTCATTTCGTTAATAATCCATGGCCGAATCCGCAGCCAAGTTGGTAGCTTGCTTTCTAACTTTGCGCTCAAGTGGGATAACATCCCAGCCGCTTATGGGGTATTTTTTGATTGCGTTGGCAAACGGGCAGGGTTACATTTTGGTGTGGGGTGTTACCCCTTAGCGTGTAGTTAGGCATTCAATATGGCATTAAATGTAAAGCTCCAACTTGCAAACAGCGTAGGTCTCTCCGAATTACTGATGTTCGAAGGGTTAAGTCACAAGGTGCTAGTGCATCCAACGATTCATGGCGAGCCTTTGATTACCGCTCAAGCATTTTATTACTTGGAGCAACTAGAGTCCGTAGCGGAAATCCGTTTCGAGCACGGGGACGCGGCGCTTACGCATCAGCAGATGGAGTATCTTGTTGATAATTATCTATTTGAGTATAGCAAACTCAACAAAGAATCAAAGGTATCAACCAAACTCGTTGAAGGAAAATACTGGGAGTCCGATGTTTGCGACTTTTACATGCAGTATGACCAGCGCAATACAGAGGCGCTAGTACTCGATTCTCTGAATGACAAATCGGTGCACTGGATTAAGTCGCTAGACCCAACAGACGACACCGACTTTAGCGACTGGTGCATTGTAAAGAACTACAGCGACCCCATATTCCAGTCCTACCTCAACTCAATGAGCAATCTTCTAAACAAAAAGGTCTCTGTGTTCGTTTCACCAACCGAGGATGCCGTTGGCTACATGGGGAAACTGCGACTACTCAAGCCAGATTACGGGTTAATAGATTACTATCAAGCTCAAAAAATTGACCATCTAACAACCAGAGACATAAAACCAGGCTGCGCTTCCGTCGACATAAAATCAAGCACAACGGAAACAGCCATTGAGTCCATCCCCGTGAGGCATATAAGGCTTGTGAAAGAATACAGCCCACTTCTGCTGTCGTATTACTTCTCGGGCTTGAAAGAGCAGAATTTTCTCTTGGCATTTGTTGGGTTCTACAACGTTCTAGAGTATTACTTTGAAGAGGCGCCAATCCTACTGAGTAAGCAAGCAAAAGTAGAAATCGAACAGATAAAATGCGTGGTGGAGTTACTTGCAACCTGCGAAGACATAGAGAACTTCATTGCAGCACAGGAGCCTTCACTAACCGCGAAACTTAGGTCAAACATAAAGTCTTCGTCCAGCGTAGAGATATCAAAGTTCGCGCCCGCTAGTAAGTCAGAAAATATAAATGAGCTTGGGCGATGGCTATACGAGATTCGGTGCGCAATCGTGCACTCAAAGAAAACCCGAAAAGGCAAAACCACGGCCATCTTTGAGCCATACTCAAGCCAGTCGCAAAACGTGGCGCCAGCCCTACCATTTTTAAAGTGGCTTGCCGCGCTTTGCATCGAAAAAGATCATGAATTAAATAACCCGTAAGACCCCAAAACACGCGCCTACTAAAATGCCTAACTGGTTGGTCAAGTGGACGCCAACACTGGCCATGCCTTCGGCATCTTCATGGTCAGTGTTGGCACCCTTCACGACTAGAGAACTTAATGCATCTGATGAGGATGTCGTGATGAATACATGCTTCCTCTTCAATAGGAATTGCCGGCGAAGACTCTTCGGGACAGTGAACCGCCAAGGTCTGTTCCGATATAGTCAGCCGCGCTAGTATCCCCAAACTGCCCCTCATCATTCGGGAGATGATCATGTCCGTTTCCGTAGCCATGCTTGGCCCCGTCATAGCCCTTGTCGCATGGTCCATGGTGATGTGGATCTGGATGTACGCAACCCGAATCCCGGCAATGTTCGCGGCCAACATGAAGCCCGATCCGAACGCCCCACGCGGAGAACAGATGGCGCTGCTTCCGCCCAACGTGCGGTGGAAAGCGGACAACTACAACCATCTGATGGAACAGCCCACCATTTTTTATGCCATCGCCATTACCCTTTCGCTGCTATCCGTGAATACCGAGATTAGCGTGGGGCTGGCTTGGGCCTATGTCATCCTGCGAGTCGCGCATAGCCTTCTGCAGGCTCTCGTCAATAAAATCGAACTCAGGTTCGTCCTGTTCGTCCTTTCAAACATCCCGCTCTTTGCCCTGACCTATATTGCCGCCACGGAGTATTGGGCCCGGGCAGGCGGTCTGTAACGTTCCCCCCCCCCTCATGTGTTCTCCACGTTGAAGTCCAGGCCGATCCCCAGACCGGCCTTTCATCAACGCATGACCTGATTCGCCTCACCCCGCGACACCTCCCGTCGCCCAAACCCCCATGTCACCTTGCCAATCCCCCCAAACCGGTCAAAACTAAAGCAACCAGCCCCCAGCCCGGACCCGCGTCATGGTCAGCCTGACCCTCATTCAGCCCGCCCACCCCGAACCGCCCCCCGGTGCGCGCCCGTTCTACGGCTACCGCATACCCGCCGGATTCCCCAGCCCCGCCGACGACTACCTGGAACAGGCGCTGGACGCCAACCAGCTGCTGGCCGCCAACAAGACCGCCACTTATTACGTGCGCATCAGCGGCCCCAGCATGCAGGACGCCTTCGTGCGCGACGGCGACATCGCCGTGGTCGACTGCTCGAAGAACCCGCAGCCCGGCAACATCGTCATTGCCGTGGTGGATGGCGACATGCTGGTCAAGCGCCTGCAATACGGTCCCGGCGGCCACCCGGAACTGCATCCCGCCAACCCGCGATTCCCGGTCATCCGCATCCGTCCTGAACAGGACTTCCTGATCTGGGGAGTGGTGACATGGACCTTGCACCGGCACCTGTAAAACCCCTGTTCGCACTGGTGGACTGCAACAACTTTTACGTCTCCTGCGAGCGCGCCTTCCAGCCGCACCTGAACGGCAAACCGGTGGTGGTGCTCAGCAACAACGACGGCTGCATCATCAGCCGCTCAGCGGAGGCCAAGGCGATGGGTGTGCGCATGGGCATTCCCTGGCACGAGGCCCGGCCGTACCTGTCGCAAGGACTGATTGCCCTGTCCAGCAACTACGCGCTGTACGGCGATCTCAGCGCGCGGGTGATGAACATCCTGGGCGACATGGCTCCCCGTCAGGAAATCTACAGCATTGATGAAACCTTCCTGGACTTGAGCGGCGTTACCGCGCCGGAAACCCTGGCGCTGGCCATGCGGCAGCGCGTACTGCAATGGGCGCATATGCCCACCTGCGTCGGGCTGGGCAGCACCCGCACGCGCGCCAAGCTGGCCAACCATGTCGCCAAGAAGCAGCGGGACGGTAACGGCGTGTTCAATCTGGAAGCGCTGTCGCTGGCGGATGAGCAGGCCTTGCTGGCGTCGTTGCCGGTGGGCGAGGTGTGGGGCGTGGGTTTTCGTTGGCAAGAGAAGTTGCAGCGGTTGCGCATCCGCACGGTGGCGGATTTGTGTGCGGTGGATGCCGACTGGCTGCGCGCGCAGTCGAATGTGGTGCTGGCGCGCACGGTGAAGGAATTACAGGGCGTGTCCTGCCTGTCGGTGGAGGACGTGGCTGAGCCGCAGCAACAATTGATGCATTCGCGGTCTTTCGGGCATCCGGTGACGGAGTTGCGACATCTGGAGGAAGCGGTGCATGACTTCATCACCACGGCGGCGGCGAAGCTGCGGCAGCGCGGTTTGCAGACGGCGATGCTGAGCGTGTCGATCCAGACCTATACCAATCGCGGTCCGGAAACGCAGTACCGCAACAGCGCGGCGGTGCCGCTGCCCGCGCCGACGCAGGACAGCCGGGTGCTGGCGCAGCTGGCGCGGGAAGGGCTGCATCGCATTTTCCGGCCGGGGTTCCGCTACAAAAAGGCCGGGGTGTTGCTGACGGCCCTGAGCGGGGTGGAGCAACGTCAGCTGGACTGGCTGAATCCCGGCGACAGCGAGCGCAGCCGGGCGCTGATGGCGGCGGTTGATGGCATCAACCGGGGCATGGGGCGCAATGCGGTGCGCTGGGGCCTGCCGACCGATGCCGGGCATTGGCGGATGCGGCAGGAGCGGCGGTCGCCGCGATTTACCAGTGCGTGGGAGGAGTTGAAGGTGGTGAAGGCGTGAGGAGAGTCTCGTGCTTGGCTAAGACCATATAGTCGAGTTCGATTATTTTTTGCAGCCAATATTCTTCTTCGGTGTTAGTATTGTGGTGTGGTTGTAAAATATTCCGAAAAGGAGCAGGAATATGCTGTATGCCGATTTTGAAATGGAAATGGTTTCAGACACGAAATTGATAGTATAGCGGCAAATTATCATGGCCTCTCTGTTCGGACGTTTTGCCTGATCGCTACGTTCTTGTAGATAAAATTACATGTTTAGGTGGTATATGGCTTTTGTAGTGAGGATGTTGACTGCGCCAGAGGAAAGACGTGAAGCTTTTCAGGCATGCGAAGCCCTTGTGGCGGGGAAAATTAACCTAGGTTATCCATTTGCTTGGTTAGTTGATGAGGATAGAAAGTACAGCTTGTTTTCATTTGGTGGTCGGGGGGAAATGCCTGCAATCACTGGAGCCCCACCGTATCAGTATATATTGGGAATAAATTCTAAGGCTTATTATTATGCGTTGCGATCGAGTCAAAGAGTTGTGAAAGATGGTGGTATATTGCGCGCATTTATGGTTGAGGATTTTAGATGTATTGTGGGTGATGAAGATGATTACTCGCAAGTTGATAAAGTAATGGAAGAGGCAATATTTGTTAGTTTAATTTATACAGGTTGGGCTCGCGGACCAAGATCGCTAGAGGGGGTTGTTTTGATACGGTAATGGTTAATTTTTGAAAATAGGGTCAGACACGAAACATAATCTTCGCCTGTCACACCGGTTGAAGATACGGTCAACCCCGATTCCGCCAACCCCAAACCAACCTATAAGCCGCCGGTAAAATAAACAACGACAACAACGGCGCCGTCACCATTCCCCCCACCATCGGCGCGGCAATCCGGCTCATCACCTCCGACCCCGTACCGCTGCCCAGCAAAATCGGCAGCAAACCCGCCAGAATTACCGCCACCGTCATCGCCTTCGGCCGTACCCGCAACACCGCGCCGGTGCGCAGGGCGTCATCCAGCTGCGCGGTGGTCAGTTGCCCGTGCCGCGCCTGCTGCTCGGCTATGGCATGCTTCAGGTACAGCAACATGATCACCCCGAACTCCGCCGATACCCCCGCCAGCGCAATGAACCCGATGCCCGCCGCCACCGACAGGTTGTAGCCCAGCCCGTACAGGAACCACAGGCCGCCGGTCAGCGCGAACGGCAGGGTGGCCATGATCAGCAGGGCTTCGTCGGCGCGGTTGAAGGTGAGGTACAGCAGCACGAAAATGATCAGCAGCGTGGCCGGAACCACGATTTGCAGCCGCGCCGTGGCGCGCTCCAGAAACTCGAACTGGCCGGAATAGGACAGGCTGAGGCCGGGACCGGGCGGGGCGCGGTCGTGTATGGCCTGTTGCAGGTCGCGAACCACCGCCGTCAGGTCGCGGCCGCGCACGTCGACGTAGACCCAGCCGGACAGCCGTCCGTTCTCGCTTTTCAGCATCGGCGGGCCGTCCTCGATGCGGATATCCGCCACCGTACCGAGGGTGATCTGCTGGCCGCCGGGCGTCAGCACCGGCAGTTGCCGCAAGGCTTCCGGCGAATCGCGCAGGTCGCGCGGATAACGCACGTTGATCGGGAAGCGCGCCAGGCCTTCCACCGTTTCGCCAATGTTCTCGCCGCCAATGGCGGTGGCCACCACCGACTGTACGTCGGCCATGTTCAAGCCGTAACGCGCCGCCGCGTCGCGCTTGATATCCACCTGCACGTAACGGCCGCCGGTCAGCCGTTCAGCCAGCGCCGAGCTGACGCCGGGTACGGTTTTGGCCACGGCTTCGATCTTCAGCGCCTGCCGGTCAATGTCGGCCAGACTGGCGCCGGATACCTTGATGCCGATCGGGCTCTTGATGCCGGTGGCCAGCATGTCGATGCGGTTGCGGATGGGCGGCACCCAGATGTTGCTGAGCCCCGGCACTTGCACCGCGCGGTCCAGTTCCGCGATCAGCTTTTCCGGGGTCATGCCCGGACGCCATTCATGGCGGGGTTTCAGCTGGATGGTGGTTTCAAACATTTCCAGCGGCGCGGGGTCGGTGGCGGTGTCGGCGCGTCCGGCCTTGCCGAATACCGAGCGCACTTCCGGCACGGTCAGGATCATGCGGTCGGTCAGCTGCAGCAGTTGCGTGGCCTTGGCGGCGGACAGGCCGGGCAGGGCGGAGGGCATGTACAGCAGGTCGCCTTCGTCCAGCGCGGGCATGAACTCGCCGCCCAGCCGGGCCAGCGGCCACAGCGCGCTCAGGCAGACCAGTACGGCCACCAGCAGCGTGGTCTTGGGGCGCTGCAACACGCGGTCCAGCAACGGGCGGTAGGCGGCGATCAGCACCCGGCTGAGCGGGTTGCGGCTTTCCGGTGGAATGCGGCCGCGAATCCAGTAGCCCATCAGCACCGGGATCAGCGTTACCGACAGCCCGGCCGCGCCTGCCATGGCGTAGGTCTTGGTGAAGGCCAGCGGGCCGAACAGGCGGCCTTCCTGCGCTTGCAGGGTAAATACCGGCATGAAGGACAGGGTAATGATCAGCAGCGAGAAGAACAGCGCCGGGCCGACTTCGGCGGCGGCTTCGGCAATTTCCCGCCAGTGCGCGTCGCCCTTCAGGGTTTCGCCGGGATGGGCGTGCTGCCAGGCTTCCAGGCGTTTGTGGGCGTTTTCGATCATGACCACGGCGGCGTCCACCATCGCCCCGATGGCAATGGCGATGCCGCCCAGTGACATGATGTTGGCATTCAGCCCTTGCAGGCGCATGACGATGAAGGCGGTGAGAATGCCCAGCGGCAGCGCGATGATGGCCACCAGCGCCGAGCGCAGATGCCACAGGAAGGCGATGCAGACCAGCGCCACTACCACAAATTCTTCCAGCAGCTTGTGACCGAGGTTGTCGACGGCGCGGTCGATCAGCGCCGAGCGGTCATAGGTTGGCACGATCTCGACCCCGGCGGGCAGGCTGCTCTTCAGGGCGGCCAGTTTGGCCTTGACGGCGTCGATGGTTTCGCGCGCGTTTTTGCCCGCGCGCAGGATCACCACGCCGCCCGCTACTTCGCCTTCGCCGTTCAGCTCGGCGATGCCGCGCCGCATTTCCGGCCCCAATTGGACAGTGGCGACATCGCCCAGCCGCACCGGGATGCCGCCGCCCGCGACACTGAGCGGGATCTGGCGGAAGTCGTCCAGCGATTGCAGGTAGCCGTTGGTGCGCACCATGACTTCGGCTTCGCCCAGTTCCAGCACCGAGCCGCCGCTTTCCTGGTTGGCGCGGCGGATGGTATCGACCACCACACTTTGCGGAATGTTGTAGGACGCCAGTTTCGCCGGGTCCAGCACCACCTGGTATTGCTTGACCATGCCGCCGATGCTGGCCACTTCCGCGACATTGGGCAGGGCTTTCAGCTCGAAGCGCAGGAACCAGTCCTGCAAGGCGCGCAGTTGCGCGAGGTCGTGTTGGCCGGTGCGGTCCACCAGCGCGTATTCGTAGATCCAGCCGACGCCGGTGGCGTCCGGGCCCAGCGCGGTCTTGGCGGCGGCGGGCAGGCGGCCCTGCACCTGATTCAGGTATTCCAGCACCCGCGAGCGCGCCCAGTACGGGTCGGTGCCGTCCTCGAACAGCACATAGACGAAGGAGTCGCCGAAGAAGGAATAGGCGCGCACGGTCTTCGCGCCCGGTACCGAGAGCATGGTGGTGCTGAGCGGGTAGGTGACCTGGTTTTCGACGATTTGCGGCGCTTGTCCCGGCAGCGTGGTGCGGATGATGACCTGGACGTCGGAGAGGTCGGGCAGGGCGTCGACCGGCGTGTGACGCACCGACCACAGCCCCCACACGGTCAGCGCCAGCGTCGCCAGCAGCACCAGGAAGCGGTTGCGCACCGACCAGTGGATCAGGCGGGCGATCATGGCCGGGCATCCTCGGCATGGATGGCGGTGATCACGGTGTCTTCACCGCGTTTTTCCAGCGTGAAGCGGACCTTCTGACCGGGTTTCAGGCCGGTGGTGCTGACACCCTTGGCCAGCGGAAACGGCATGGTCATCGGTGGCCAGCCCAGTGCGGGGATGGCGTCGTGGGCCAGCGTGATTTCCCCGGCATCCAGCGCGTCGATGACGCCATGCGCTTCAATCCCTGTGTTGGCAGCAGGTGCGGTATTTTCCTTGGCAACCGACGTTTCCAGTCGCGCCAGCACGCCTTGCAGGCTGGCTTCGGAATCCATCAGGAATTGCCCGGAAGCCACCACCTGATCCCCGGCGTTGAGGCCTGAGAGGATTTCGGTGCGGCCGTCGGCTTCCAGCCCGGTGCTGACGATCACCGGCTGGAAATGCCCCTGGCTATCGCGGTGGATGACGCGGGTTTGCCGTCCGCTGCGGATCAGCGCTTCGCTGGGCAGCAGCAGGCGTTCGGCGTCGTTGCCGGTGTGGAACAGCACCTGCGCGAACAGGCCGGGGCGCAGTTGTTGCCGGGGGTTGGGGAACTCCAGCCGCACGCGCAGGGTGCGCGTTTGCGCCGTCACTTCCGGCAGCATGGCGATGACCTTGCCTTGCAGGACGCTGTCGGGATAGGCGGCCAGTTGCGCGGTCGCGCTCACTCCGGGGCGGATGGCGGCGGCTTGTGCTTCCGGCAGCGCCGCTTCCAGCCAGACCGTATCCAGGCCGTTGATGCGGGCCACGGGACTGCCGCTGGCGACAGTCATGCCCTGGCGGATGTCCAGCGACTGGATAACGCCGCTCCGTGGCGAGGTGAGGGTCAGCGTGTTCTGCACCTGACCGCTTTTTTCCACCTGCCGGATCAGCGCGTCGTCCATGCCCAGCAGGCGCAGGCGGTTGCGCGCGGCGGCGGTCAGGGTGGCGTCTCCGGTCTGGCGCAGCGCCAGATATTCGCCCTGCGCGCCCGCCCATTCAGGCACCAGCAGGTCGGCCAGCGGCGCACCGGCAGCGACCACGTCACCCGGAGCGCGGGCATAAACCCGTTCCACGAAACCGGCGGTGCGCGTCTGGACGATGGCGACATCGCGTTCGTTGAAGCCGATCGTGGCCGGAGCTGACAGCGGCGGATTCAGCCGTCCGCGTTCCACGGTAGCCAGGCGGATGCCGGTGTTCTGCTGCAAGCGGTTGTCGATGCGGATACCGCCGGTATCCTGATCGCCGCTGTCGGCATATTTCGGTTGCAGCGGCATGTCCATGAACGGCGAGGGGCCGGGCTTGTCGAAGTGCTGGTCAGGCTTCATCGGGTCGTACCAGTACAAGGGCTTGGTGGCGGCGGGCGCGGCGTTGACCGGTGTGGCCGGAGCGTCATGCCGGGCCAGCCAATAGCCGCCAAGGCCGCCCAGCGCGGTCATGGCCGCCAGCAGCAGCGGGGTGCGGAAGGCGGAATGGCTCATGGCGCGGCGTCCTCGTCAAAGTCGTACAGGTAATGCAGCCTGGCGGCCAGGGTTTGCTGCTGCCGGGTCAGTTCCAGGATTTGCAGTTGCAGCTCGCGCCGGTCGCGGCGGGCGGCCAGCACCATGCCCAGATCGGCGCGACCACCCTCGTAGGCGGCGCGTTGCAGTTCCACACGCTGGTCCGCCAACGGCAGGGCCTGCTGTTGCAATCGGTCCAGCTCTCGGCTGAGCGCTTCGTGTTCCGCCAGCTCGCTTTCCAAAGTGGCGGCATGATCGCGCCGCATGTCTTCACGCTCGGCCTCGACACCGGCCAGCGCCTGCCGCCGGGCTTCAATCAGCGGCGTTTGCCGGGTGCGGCTGAACAGGGGCAGGTCGGCGCTCACCTGGAAAGACACCATGTCGCCGAAGTCCGGACCGCGATGCTGCCAGCCGACTTCCACCGCCCAATCAGGCCGCAGCGCGGCTTGCGCTTCATGCAGTTCCGCCTGCGCCAGCCCGGTCAACGGTTCATAACCGGCCAGCGCCGGGTGATGATGCACATGCGCCCGCAAATGGTCCGCATCGACGTTGAAAACAGGCGGCTCGCCGGTCGGGGTGACAGGCCCGCCGGTATCGCCGGTCCAGCGCGCCAGCATCGCATCGGCGCGGCGGATATCCCGTTCCAGCGCATCGCGGCGGGTTGCCAGCGTCAAGGCTTCCTGTTGCGGCAGCAGGGCATCGGCGGCGCTGGTCTTGCCGGAAGTCAGTTGCGACTGCACCACGCCCTGCCACAGGCGGTTTTCCTGTGCCAGTTCCTCCAGCCGCGCGCGCTGTTGCTGCAGGTAATAGCGGTTCAGCCACGCCGTCGCGGTTTCGGTGTTGACGGTCACTTCCGCCAGCCGCAGCGCCGCCTCCGCTTGCGCCGCGCGCGCCTTGGCCGATTCGGCGCGGGCCTGCCGACGCTCGCCGTTGGGGATTTCCTGCATCACGCCGATTTTCTGCATGGTCATGAAATCGCGGTTCAGCGTGAAACGGTCCGCGCCCTGAACCGGCAGGTTGTCAATGCCGGCGAAAACCTTGGGATCGGGTAGGGCGTCCGCCGCGACCATGGCAGACGTTGCCCCGGCCACTTCCGCCTGCCGCTGGCGCAAGACGGCAGCCTGCGTGGCGGCCTGCTGCAACGCCTGCGTAAAGCTCAGATCGGCGGCCTGCACCGAGAGCGACAGCGCCGCCAGCCACAGGGCGCCCATGGTGCGAGGCAGAGGCTTCATACCGGGTTCTCCAGGGCGCTGTCGGCGGGCAGGGTGACGGTGAACGTGGTGGTGCGGTTGGCGGACGCGGCGCTGATCTCGCCCTGATGCGCGCGGACAATGCTGCGGGTGATGGCCAGCCCCAGTCCCGCGCCTTGATCCTGCCGTTGCCGGGAGTCGTCAACGCGGTAGAAACGGTCGAACAGGCGCGGCAGATGTTCCGCCGGGATTTCCGTGCCGGTGTTGCTGATGTGCAGGCGGACTTGCCCGTGGTCAGTCTCAATGGAAATGCGGATGGTGGAACCGGCCTCGGCATGACGGATGGCGTTCGACAACAGATTGCTGACGGCGCGGCGCAACATCAGCGCATCGCCCGCCACCCGGCCTTCGCCTTCCACCTGCAAATGGAGGCCGCCATCGGCGGCGAGGGCTTCATAGAACTCGACCAGCGCTTCCGCTTCCGCCCGCAGGTTCACCGGTTGCAGCGTCGGCACCATCAGCCCGTTGTCGGCCTTGGCCAGGAACAGCATGTCCGCGATCATGCGGCCCAGCCGTTCAAACTCTTCGAGGTTGGAATAGAGGATTTCCCGGTATTCATCCGCTTCGCGCGGACGCGACAGCGAGACTTGCGTCTGCGTCATCAGGTTGTTGATGGGCGTGCGCAATTCGTGGGCCAGGTCGGAAGAAAAAGCAGACAGCCGTTGCAGCGAATCGCCCAGCCGGTCGAGCATGCCGTTGAAGGCGAGGGCCAGCGGCTGCAACTCGACGGGAATGCGCTCCAGCGGCAGGCGTTCGTCCAGCCGTTGCGCGGAAATGCGGGCGGCGACTTGCGCCATGTCTTCCACCGGTCGCAGCCCGCGCCGGGTCACCAGCCGTCCCAGCCCGGCCATCAGCACCAGCCCGCCGAAGCCGATCAGCAGCAGTTCGCGGTTGAAGGCGCTGAGAAAGTCGGTGTGATGCCGGGTATCAATGGCGATGGCCACGGTCCAGAACCCGCCGGGTGCGGTGGCGGGAATCAGGGCAGTCAGCACCCGGTAGCGGGTGTCGTGGCCGTTCCATTCCTGCAACACCGGTTTTGAATCGGCCGAGGCCGCCGCCAGCAGGGTATCGGGAATAACGGCGTGACCGGCGCTGAGAAAGTCGCCGCCGGAGGGCTGGCGGATACGCACCAGCAGGTCGTGGTGACCGACCAGGGCATCGGCCAGATCGGCGCGGATGGCGGCCTCCTGCGACGGGGTGGCATTGCGCAACACGTGCCTCACCAGTTCCAGCTTGCCTTGCAGCGCGTCCCGGTCCAGATCGTGGAAATGGCGCTGCACCGAGATCTGGATCACCAGTCCCATCACCGCCAGCACCCCGGCCGCCATCAGCGTGAACCACAGGCTGGTGCGGGTGGTCAGCGACTTAGCGGCCATCATCCACCTCCGGCGCGGCTTCCAGCACATAGCCCATGCCGCGCACCGTCTGGATCAGCTTGGCGTCGCCGGTATCGACCTTGGCGCGCAGGCGCTTGATCGCCACTTCCACCACGTTGGTGTCGCTGTCGAAGTTCATGTCCCACACCTGCGAGGCAATCAGCGAGCGCGGCAATATCTCCCCCTGACGCCGCATCAGCAGTTCCAGCAGCGCGAACTCCTTGGCGGTCAGGTCGATGCGACGGCCCGCGCGCAGGGCACGGCGGCGCAGCAGGTCCAGTTCCAGATCGGCCACCTGCAGAATGTCCGATTCCCGATTGCGGCCCCGACGCAACAGCGTGCGCACCCGCGCCAGCAGTTCGGCGAAGGCGAAGGGTTTCACCAGATAATCGTCCGCGCCCAGTTCCAGCCCCTTGACCCGGTCTTCCACCTGATCACGGGCGGTCAGGAACAGCACCGGCAGCGTCTTCCCGGCGCGGCGGATGGCGCTAAGCACTTCCCAGCCGTTCAGGCCGGGCAGCATCACGTCCAGGATCACCAGGTCATAGTCTTCACCCAGCGCTTGGTCGCGGCCGGAAGCGCCGTCCTGCACCCAGTCGGTGGTGTATCCGGCTTCGCTCAACCCCTGTTTCAGGTATTCGCCGGTCTTGGTTTCGTCTTCCACCAGCAGAATCTTCATGGCGGTCCGCTCTCCGCGTCAGTCATGGCTGAACAATACCTGTTTCCGGCGAAGATGATAGCAAGATGACAGAAATGTCATTTTCGCGTCAGCTGGCTGTCGGCTGGCGAATGGCATGATCTCAACGTATGTAAAGACGGGCCGGAGGAGGCCTTATGCGTATCCCGTTCGGCATCGGCGTGTCGATGCTGACCCTTGGACTGAGTGCCTGCACCTCGCTGTCACCCGATGGCGGCGAATCCGCCGTGCGCGCCGCGACGGCGGAACGGCTGGGGGCGGCCATCACGGTAGCCGCGACAGGCGAAACGCTGGCGCAGCGCCGCGGTGAGTTGTTTTCCCGCGAGCTGGACGGCGACAGCGCGGTGACGCTGGCCCTGCTGAACAGCCCGGTGCTGCAACGCCTGTTTGCCGACCTGAGCCTGAACGAGGCCGAGATAGTCGCCGCCAGCCGTCTGCCCAATCCCCGTCTATCCCTGGCCAGACTTCGTCAGGGCAGCGAGCGGGAAAACGACCGCGCGGTATCGCTGGACCTGATCAGCCTGTTAACGACACCCCTGCGCGCCTCGCTGGGTAAAAGGGAGCGGATGGCGGCGCGACTGGCCGCCGAACAATCCGTGCTGGCTTTGGCCGCGGACACCCGTCTGGCCTATGTCGAGGCCGTGACCGCCCGCCAGCGCGCCGCCTATGCGGCTGACATCCTGAGCGCCGCCGAGGCGGGCCGGACCCTGGCGCAACGCATGGCCGAAGCGGGCAACATCAGTCGTCTGGATGCTGCCCGTGAACAGGCCTTTCATGCCGAAGCGACCGCCCGCAAGGCGCGCGCCGATCGTGACGCCGCCGGTGCGCGCGAAGCCCTGATCCGTTTGCTGGGGGTCAGCGATCCCGCCGTGGTGCGCTTGCCGAACGGCTTGCCGCCGCTGCCCGCCTCGCCACGAGACCTTGCCGATGCCGAACAACAGGCCCTTGACCGAAGGCTGGACATACAGCGCGCCCGGCAGGACGCCGCCAATACGGCGCGGGCCTTGCGCCTGACACGCGTGACCCGATTCATCAATGTGCTGGAGCTGGGCTATCAGGACAACCGGGTCAGCGGGCAGCCGGATCAGCGCGGGGTGGAAGTCAGCCTGGAATTGCCGCTGTTCGACTTCGGCCGCACCCGCGCCGCCGGGGCGGAGGCGGTGTATCGGCGTGCGCTGGCCGAGGTCGCGGCGACAGCCGTCAATGCCCGCAGCGAGGCCCGGGAGGCCTATGGCGCTTACCGCACCGCCTATGATCTGGCCCGGCACTATCGTGACGAAGTGGTGCCCTTGCAGCGGCAGATCGCCGACGAAACGATGCTGCGCTACAACGGCATGCTGATCAGTCCCTTCGACCTGCTGGCGCAAAGCCGTGAGCAGATCGCCGCCAGTGAATCCGCGCTGGACGCCCTGCGCGACTTCTGGCGGGCCGATGCCATTCTGGCCGCCACCCTTCAAGGGCCCATGACCACCATGACGGCGGGAGCCAAGCCATGACCACCCGACGAGACTTCCTGCGCAATGCCGGAGCCACCGCCCTGGCGGCCGGACTGGCGTCCCGCGCGCAGGCGGGCATTCCCGAAGCGATGATCCAGGACAAGCCCGGCACCCAGGGGCCGCGGCATCCGGTCGACGGCCCGTCGTACCACCCGGTCGTGACCCTGAACGGCTGGACCCTGCCTTACCGGATGAAGGACGGCGTCAAGGAGTTCCATCTGGTGGCCGAGCCGGTGGTGCGCGAACTGGCCCCCGGCATGACGGCGCACATGTGGGGCTATAACGGCCAGAGTCCGGGACCGACCCTCGAGTGTGTCGAGGGCGACCGCGTGCGGATTTTCGTCACCAACAAGTTGCCGGAGCACACCACCATCCACTGGCACGGCATCCGCCTGCCGTCCGGTATGGATGGCGTCGGCGGCTTGTCGCAGCCGCAGATCAAACCGGGCCAGACCTATGTCTACGAGTTCACCCTGAAGCGTTCGGGCACCTTCATGTATCACCCGCACGCCGACGAGATGGTGCAGATGGCGATGGGCATGATGGGCTTTTTTGTCGTCCATCCCAAGAACCCGGATTTCATGCGCGTGGACCGCGATTTCGTGTTCCTGCTCAGCGCCTACGACATCGAACCCGGCAGCTACACCCCGAAAGTCTCGACGATGACGGACTTCAACCTGTGGACCTTCAACAGCCGTGTCTTTCCGGGGATTGACCCGCTGGTCGCCCGCAGCGGCGAGCGGGTGCGCATCCGGGTCGGCAACCTGACCATGACCAACCACCCGATCCACCTGCACGGCCATGATTTCGAGGTGACCGGCACCGACGGCGGCTGGGTTCCGCGCTCGGCGCGCTGGCCGGAAGTCACGACCGATGTCGCTGTCGGCCAGATGCGCGCCGTCGAGTTCACGGCAGAGGCCGGGGACTGGGCGTTTCACTGTCACAAGTCGCACCACACCATGAATGCCATGGGTCACGGCCTGCCGACGATGATCGGTGTCCGTCAGGACGATATTGCCGAAAAGATCCGCAAGCTGACGCCGGATTTCATGGGTATGGGCAGCGCCGGCATGGCGGACATGGCAGAAATGGACATGCCGCTGCCGGACAACACCCTGCCGATGATGAGCGGGCAGGGTCCCTTCGGCCCGCTGGAAATGGGCGGCATGTTTACCGTGCTCAAGGTGCGGGATAACCAGCCGCTGGGCGACTACCGCGATCCGGGCTGGTACACCCACCCGGAAGGCACTGTCGCCCGGCTCTATACCGGCGAGGAACCGGCCACCGTTCGCGCCGATGCGCCGCCTGTAGCCGCCTCCGACCTCCGCGTGCGCAAGCCCGGCGGACACATGGATCACTGACCAAGACTGACCCCGACAGGGGTGGGAGAAATGCGATGTACCTGCGTAAACAATGGCTGGCCCTCGGCCTGCTGACCCTGACCGGCCTGATGAGCGAAGCCGCTCTTGCGGAAGGAGCACATGCCGCGCCGTCCACCACCGCCAGCGGCCAAACTAGCAACAGCGACGCTGCCGACCGCTACACCCTTGGCGAAATCCGTAAGGTGGATACGGCGCAGGGCAAACTGACCATCCGTCACGGCGACATCAAGAACCTGGGTATGCCCGGCATGACCATGAACTTCAAGGTCAAGGACCCGGCCATGCTGGGTCAGGTGCAGGTCGGCGATCCGGTGCGCTTCGTGGTCGAACGCGAGAACGGCGGGCTGGTCATCACCGAACTGCACAAGGCCGGGAAGTAAGTGATGACCTATCGATCCGGGCTTGTGATGGCCGCCCTGACACTGGGTCTGGCGGGCCTCCTTGGCTTTGCATATTCCGGCGTCTATCCCATCGGCGCGGATGTTCCGCACTGGAAGCCCGTGGAGGCGGCGATCACGGTCTTCCGCGACCGCGCCATCCGCTCCCACGCCAAGGGCGTTACCGTACCCAAGAACCTGGAAGGCCCCGAGCTGATCGCGATGGGGGCCGAGCACTACAACGCCATGTGCGTCGGTTGCCACCTGTCGCCGGTGCAAACCGATTCGGAAATCCGGCCCGGCCTCTATCCGCAACCCCCGGCCTTGTCCGCAAACCCTATTCGTGATCCGGCGGAAGCGTTCTGGGTCATCAAGCACGGCATCAAGCTGACCGCGATGCCCGCTTGGGGCCCCACCCATGACGACGAGGAAATCTGGGCGATGGTGGCCTTTTTGCGTAAATTGCCTACGCTGGATGCAGCGGCCTACCGGAGTCTGACCGGTCCGGATTCGGAAGGGGAGTCGGATCATGAGCACAGCGACAAGGCCGGAAATACCCCCGGTGCGCATGAAACGGCAACGGAGCATGCGCATAGCCATTGATGACGCCCTAATGCGCGGGGCAAGGAGCCGGTCATGTATGTCACCGGCTCCGGACTGAGTAGCGCGACATGGAAACCGCTAGGGCTAAAGCCCGGGGCTTTACAGAATGAATGAGCGGCTTCCTTTTTAATCTGTCCCTAAGGACAACCTGACCCCTGATGGAGTAACACACCATGAAAAACCCCCTGCTGCTGTTGCCGCTGATCGCCGCCCTGAGCGGTCTGACTTACGCGGAAGACGCCGCCAAGCCCATGAACGGGATGGGCGGCATGGACAAGATGGAAAAGATGGAAAAGATGGACATGAAAACGATGGGCGCCAAGGGCGACATGAAGCCCGGCGCCGACACCAAGCCCGGCGCGGATATGAAGAACATGCATGACATGAAGAACATGCATGAGAAGTGCATGGGCGACAACAAGGCCGCCGACAACGCCAAGGGCATGGACGACATGAAGGCCATGCACGACAACTGCATGCAGGCCCAGGATGCCAAGAAACCGGCGGACAAGGCCGTAAAGAAGCCGAAGCACCGCAAGAGCACCAAGACCAAGCCTGAAGCCGCTCCCGAACATGACCACAATCATGGCGCGACAGCCGGTCAATAACCGCCCCAAGCCGTAATGACCGGAGGCCGCCATGCACGAGCATGACCCCGAACACCCCCACGACCACGCTCATCACGCCCACCATGAGCAGAGCAGCCGCCCGGGTACGGGGAAACTGAAGGATCCGGTCTGCGGCATGACCGTCACCCCGGCGTCTCCGCACCACGCGGAGCACGACCGGGCGACCTACTATTTTTGCAGCGCCAAGTGCCTCGGCAAGTTCCAGCTGGAACCTGCCCGCTACCTGGCGCCGCCCGCGCCGGCCCCGGTGAGCGCGGCCGATGCCGGGACTGAGTACACCTGCCCGATGCACCCTGAAGTCCGGCAAATCGGCCCCGGTAATTGCCCCAAGTGCGGCATGGCGCTGGAACCGGTATTGCCCGATCTGGAGGAAAAGGAAAACCCGGAACTGGTCGATTTCCGCCGCCGCTTTTGGGGCACGCTGCCGCTGACCCTGATCGTGTTTGTACTGGCAATGTTCGGTCATCGCCTGGGCTGGTTCGCCATGGATACCCAGAGCTGGGTCGAACTGGCGCTGGCCACACCGGTGGTGCTGTGGGCGGGCTGGCCGTTCTATGTGCGCGGCTGGCAATCGGTAATCAACCGCAGCCCCAACATGTGGACGCTGATCGGGCTCGGCACCGGCGCGGCCTATCTCTACAGCGTCGTCGCCACACTGGCGCCGCAAGCCTTCCCGGACTCCTTCCAGTCCATGGGCCGGGTGGCGGTCTACTTCGAGGCGGCGGCGGTGATCATTTCGCTGACCCTGCTGGGCCAGTTGATGGAATTGCAGGCGCGCTCGCAAACCTCCGCCGCCATCAAGTCCCTGCTCGGGCTGGCGCCCAAGACCGCCCGCCGCCTGCGTGACGACGGTACGGAAGAGGATGTCCCGCTGACTCATGTTCATGTCGGCGACCGCCTGCGCGTGCGGCCCGGCGAGAAAGTGCCGGTGGACGGCGTGGTGCTGGAAGGCGGCAGCGCCGTCGACGAATCCATGCTGACCGGTGAACCGCTGCCGGTCAGCAAACGCCCGGGCGACAAGGTGATCGGCGCTACTTTGAACACTAACGGCGCGCTGGTGATGCGCTCGGAGAAGGTCGGCGCGGGCACCATGCTGTCGCAGATTGTCACCATGGTCATGCAGGCGCAGCGCTCGCGCGCGCCGATGCAGCGCATGGTCGACCAGGTGGCCGGATACTTCGTGCTGACCGTCATCGCCATCGCGGTGCTGGCCTTCCTCGGCTGGGGTCTGCTGGCGGGCAACTGGGTTTACGGCATCATCAATGCCGTGGCGGTGCTGATCATTGCCTGCCCGTGCGCGCTCGGCCTGGCGACGCCGATGTCGATCATGGTCGCCACCGGCGCGGGGGCCGGACGGGGCGTGCTGTTCCGTGACGCCGCCGCCATCGAAAACCTGCGCAAGATCGACACCCTGATCGTCGACAAAACCGGGACGCTCACCGAGGGCCGACCCGCCTTTGACCGCGCGGTGGCCGCCGCCGATTTTGACGAGGCGGAAGTGTTGCGACTGGCCGCCAGTCTCGATCAGGGCAGCGAGCATCCGCTGGCCGCTGCGATCGTCCAGGAAGCCCGCAAGCGACAGCTGTCGCTGGCCAAGGCCGAACAATTTGAATCCGGCACCGGTATCGGCGTGCGCGGGGTGGTGGAAGGCAAGGCGTTGGCGCTGGGCAATACCGCGCTGATGCAGCAGTTGGGTATTGCCGTCGACAGCCTGCGCGCCGAAGCGGAACAACTGCGCTTGCTGGGCGCCAGCGTCATGCACCTGGCGGTGGACGGACAACTGGCTGGCTTGCTGGCGGTGTCCGACCCGATCAAGGCCACCACCCCGGACGCGCTGGCCACACTCAAGGCCACCGGCATCCGGGTGGTGATGGCCACTGGCGATGGCCTTACCACCGCGCGGGCCGTGGGCCAACGGCTGGGCCTGGACGAAGTGCACGGGGAAGTCAAACCGGCGGATAAGCTGGCGTTGGTGGAGCGGCTGCAAAAGGAAGGACGTTGCGTGGCGATGGCCGGCGACGGCATCAACGACGCCCCGGCGCTGGCCAAGGCGGATGTGGGCATCGCCATGGGCACCGGCACCGATGTGGCGATGAACAGCGCGCAGGTGACGCTGGTGAAGGGCGACCTGCGCGGTATTGCCACCGCGCGCGCCATTTCCGTGGCCACCGTGGCGAACATGAAGCAGAACCTGGCGTTTGCCTTTGTTTACAACGCTCTGGGCGTGCCGGTAGCGGCGGGCGTGCTGTATCCCTTTACCGGCTGGCTGCTGTCGCCGATGCTGGCGGCGCTGGCCATGAGTTTCAGTTCGGCATCGGTGGTGTTCAATGCGTTGCGATTGCGCCGGGCCGCGTTGCCGGAAGATTGATGTGCTGTGATCGGGGGCATGGAAGCCTTGGCGTCCGGGTGTTAAGGTTCCGCCATGACACATCAGGAAGCCCTTCATGAACATCCACGAGGTTTGCATCTGGGACGCCAAGCGCTTTGGGAAACCGAAGGATATGGATCAAGCGGCGGCGTTGCGCCAGCAGCCGGTGGATGCGCCCTCAGCAGCTATGCTGGCGTTCGCGGCGGAGGTGGAGCAGTCGGCCAAGGCGTTGCTGGATGAAGCGGAAGGGCTGGACGAATTGACCGGCCTGGAAGCCGCCATGCAACAGTCACCGCATGCGGGTTTTGTGGTGACGATGCCGTATTTCAGCTGGCAGCCGGTGTTGCTGATGCTGGGTGAAACGGCGGTCAAGCATGGGTTGGTGTTGGTGGATGGCGAAGTGGTCGCAGCTTATGTGCCGCCGGGGAAGGTGATTCCGGCGGAGGCGGCCAGGGCGTTGAAGAAGATGAAGGAGATGTATGAGGGGGATGATGCTTTACCGGCGACGTTGAAGCAGTTTGAGGCGTGGGTGGAGCCGATTATTGAGATGGCGTTGAAGCCGCATGGGTTTACACAAAATCCAGATAAAAAGCATAGATTCCAGAAAGCAACATATTATGAAAGAAATGTAGGTGTTGGCTGTCAGTATTTGTATATGATTTATCAAAAGTATTCAAATGGGTACTTTATGTTGTTTAATATGGAAATGGCTTGCGAAAACGTGCTTTCTATTTATGGGAAATTTCCGTTTTTTGAGTCTGAATCAATAATGCTTTGTACGTACAATACAGAGATTATGTCAAAGCGTAATCCTATTTTAACTAAGTGTGAGGCGATTAATTTAGTAGATGAAACTTTGCGTTGTGTAATTAATATTTTTGACTCAGCAGTAGATATTAAGGGGCTTGATGCAGTTGTTAATGGAGAGATTGATGTATTATTTAGAAATCATCTTCATAACTTCTTTTATATGCCGCATTGCCTAATAGTTGCACGATTGGCCGGTAATCCTCATTTTGAAGAGTTGGTTTTGTCTTTACGCAAGGGTAGAACTCCCGGAGCCAACGCCGATGCCATGATGACGGAATGGCCGAAACTGGTCGAATATCTCCGAAACGAAGTCAAGCCCCTCGTTTAACCGGCTTCGCCAAACCACGAAGCGGGAAGATCCGTAACCTCGGGGTCGCCTCTTTTGTACTGGCCGAAGTGAGTCTTTATGATGACTTCCGCAATATGGTTCACCACCTAAGGAGTGAGGATTATGAGCAACATGACGATCAGCATCTGGGACCCGGCAAACGACGCCAAGCCGATGCGTTCGTTTGAAGAGGGTGTGGCTCGGTTCAACCAGTGTCGCGAAGAAAGTCGGGAGCCGACACCGAACCTGTTGGCCTTTGGCGAGCGTTTGCAGGCGTTTGTTGAGGCGCACCGTGACTGGTTTGAAGATGAAGAAGATTTCCTGAACGATTTCGGGTTGCGGCTGGCGGCCGATGTGGCGGCTAACCGTGAGACGGTATATTCGTTGGAGATGCCGTATGGCGGCGATGCGGCGTTACGGTTGAAGCGGGCGGCAGTGGATGCGGCCTTTGACTTGGGGTTGATGATTTTTGATGAGGATATCGGGTTGATTGTGGCGCCGGGGCGGAAGATGTACCCGCCGTCGAAAGCGAAGTTGTGGAAGGGGATGGGGGAATATCTGGATATTCTGGCGTCGGAGTATTTTCCGTCGACGGGGGCGGGATTTGCCAAATTAATAAATCCGATGTTGGAGCAGATGATGCTGAGGCATGGGTTTGTGAAAATGGAAAAGCAGGATGATACACAATATGCAAGTTGGTATCAGCGAAAAATCGAGCTTGGCGAACAAAAGGTTACTTTTGTACCTTATTCAAGACGAGGAGGAGGATTTGCAGTGGGAGTATCATTTGATCTTCGTTATGATGCCATTTTAAATATTTGTGAAGCAGCTGGATTTCCTCAAGGCACAGGGTGGATTTCTGATGATATATCGCTGGCTAATGGGACACTTCCTCAGCATTCAAAGAGTGGCGTGTACTCTCCTCGTTATGAAATTTATGATGTTAGCGACCTAGGTAGTTACTTTAAAGTGTTGGAAGAAAATCTGTTTAATATAATAAATATGGCTAGCCACGTCAGTGGCCTGGATAAGCTTTTAAATGTTGGGAATGAGTACTCTGGCATCAGGTGTTTTGCACAAAATAAATACATGATGCCTGCATGCCTTGTAGTGGCTCGTTTGGCTAATAATGCACAATTTGAGGAACTGTCCATATCATTATCAACTGGGGTGCCTTGGCTTGAGAGTAATATGTCTGTGTACAAAGATTCTTGGGAAAAATTGGTTAATTATTTGCGTAATGAAGTTAAACCACTTATTTCATAGAGGCTCAGCAAAGTTGAAAAATCGGGAATAAATCCCGATTTTCACTCCCCCACCTCCCACGTTTCCCCACAATTCAACCCCGCCGCCCGATCCATCTTGCAGGCCAGCCCGGTTTGCCCGCGTTCCTTCAATTGGCCGCGCAGATAGCCGTCTGCCACTCCCAGCTTCAGCAACGATCCCCAATCCTCCAGCGGCAGCCACTCCGACAGCGTCTCCAGCAAGCCCGAGGCAGAGCCGTTCACCAGATAACCGCCGCTAAACGCGGCTTTCAACTGTTCATGATCCTTGAACAGCCAGGCCAGCCGCTTGCGTTTGTCGGGTATCGGCAGGGGGGATTGCGATACCGCCTGCATCGCTTCCAGCGTCCAGAAGGGGGGAACGCCCTGACTTTCCATGCGGCGCAAAGTCGCCTTGTCCAAGGCCTCCACCGCCGTGAGATACGCACGGTGTTCCTGCGCGCGATGCGCATTGATGAATGCCGCGAGCCCGCCACCCTGCTTCGGATCAACCTGCGGGTCGGTGACTTCCCCCTCCTTGAACAATTCCTTGAAGGCGGGGCAACTTTCCAGCGCGCTGGTGTCGCATTCCTGCTCAAAGATTTGCCAGACAGGGTCTTTAGGCTCCACGTCCACCAGGGCCGGCTTGCCGTTGACGGATTGCCAGCGCAGCAGCGCGGATTCGCTGGAGTTGCAACGGCCCGACGTGCGATACGACAGCCAGTAACGCTGGTTGGTGCGGGTGTCGCGCACCGGAGTCAGCAGGAAGGTGGCGGAAAACGGGGTTTCCAGCAGTTCCAGGGTCTGGTCGGGGCGAAGACGATACAAAGCCGTGGCATCGGTCGGGTCGGGGCAGGAAGGCGTCGGTTCGCGGGTGGGGCCGTCAAAGCTGTCCTGATCGCCGCCAATATAGGGATCGACCACCTCATCGCCGGACAGCAAAAGGCCGCACGTTTCCTCGCCCGGAATGGTCATCAGGCTGACGCCGCTGGCGTAGACGGCGCGGTCACTGCCAATCACCGGATTGCGGTACAGCATGCGGTAAACCGTGTCGCTCATCGTAAAGCGGCAATCGGCATCGCGGTCGGGAACCAGCACCGGCGACGTGACTTCCGACAGGGGCAGGATGACAGACTGGCGGATCAGGGTATCGGTCACCTCGGGCGGGCTGTGCCGCAGGCAGGACGGGGTCAGCGCCAGCGGAGCCGAGGATGCGCCTTGTTGACGCACGAAGTTGATCTTGGCGGGCAGGGTCTTGGGCAGGGCTGTCCACTCCCAGCGGCAGTCGCTGTCGCCGCCGGGGCGATAGGGGGCCAGCATCAGCGGGATCACCTGCGAGGCCATGCCCGGAAACCGGGCGGCCAGATCCGGCCAAAACCGGCTGAGTGGTTCCGGCGGGGTTTCCGCCAGAAACCGACCCAGTTCGGTTTCCAACTCGCCGGGGCGATAACCGCGCTGGAACAGCAGCGGCCACAAATCGGGCTCGGTGACGGCCAGTAGTGGTGGAAGTTGCGCTTGGTCCAGCGGGCCGGGCAGCCGCGCCAGCAGCGCTTTCCAGTTATCCGGATGCACGGGGTTGCGGCCATGGCTGCCGTCGGTGGTGAAGTCGACGCGGCCGTGCAGGCTCATGCCGCGCAGCGCCGCGCGGGCGTGCTTTTGCAGCACTGAACCATCAACGGTTTGCAACAGGGCGGGAAACTTGTCGGCAGGCATGACCGAGGCCCAGCCCAGCCAGTGCTCCAGGGTCGGGTCGTCATCCAGCGCCTGCCGCCACAAGGCGGGCGAGAGTTGCTGCAGGACCGGCTGCGCACTGGCGAGCGAGCGCGTCAGTTGCTGTTCATACACCATGTAACGCGGTTCGGGATACAGGTCGAGATGCAGCTGCTGCACAAAGCGGCGCACGGCGGGCACATCCGCCGGGATTGCCGGAGCAGGACTGCCGGTGGCGGGGCTGGTCGGACGGACGGCGGGCGGCTTGGGCAGCGCCATGTTGAACGGCGGCGCTTGCAGCGCCTTGACGATACGGGGGCGGTTGCGGTCCCGCGCCAGTTCCAGCGCATCCAGGTTGCCCGCGCTGGCGCTGGATTGCAGTTTCAACCGGGGATCGGCTCCCTGTTGCAGCAACCACAGGGCCGTCCGGTCCAATCCGGCGCGGATGGCGTGATGCAGCAACGTGCCGAAATGCCGGTAGGCGTTGAAATTGGCGCCGGCTTTTTGCTGCGCCGCCAGCCAGCGGATCAGCCGGTCTTCGTTCCAGCCCTGATAATCGTCGGCGTCGGGCAAGATCCAGCGACCGGTTTGCGGGGCGGCGGCGGGCTGGGTCAGCAGGGCGGCGAAGGCACGGTCAGTAGCGTCGCCGTTTTCCGCATGGGCGGCGGTGGAACCCAGTGCAAGGGCAGCCAGCACGGCCAGTACGGGTAATTTCATGGCACGATGGCCGGATTGATCCGCCACACATCCAGCTCCAGCCCGGACACGGACAAGTGCTGACGTTCGACGCGGAAGGTTTGCGGGTCCAGGCGTTGCTGCACGGCATCGGTCACCAGGATTTCCCCGGCGCGGGCCAGGTCTTCACCCAGCTTGTAGGCCAGGTTCACCGCGTCGCCATAGCAGTCAGCATCGGGAATCAGCAGGATGCGCCCAAAATCGAGGCCGATGCTCACCGGCAGGCCGTCCGCCGCACAGGCCGCCATCACGTCCAGCGCGGCGCGGACGCCATGGTTGCAGTCGCTGAAAACTACCATCAGGTTGTCGGCGTCGCACTTCACCAGATCGCCATCATGGCGGCGCAGCACCGGCAGGGCCAGCGCCTGCATCCGGCGGATCTTGCGCAGATAGGCGAGGATGCCTTGGCGGCGCACGGTCAGCGAGAAGCCGCTCATGTCGAGGGCGAAGACGGCTTTTTCACAACCGAAGACATCCCACACCATCGTCTCCAGCTGAGGCTGCTGGTCGGGGTGCTGGTTCATGCGGTCGATCAGGGAAAAGAAGGCTTTCATGGGCGTCCGTTCGGTATTGTTCTGATGCGGACACTGTAGCCGGAAAAAACAAGGGGCCGCAATTGCGGCCCCCGGTCTTTTACCCGAAAAACGGATTACATGTTCGGGTAGTTCGGGCCTCCGGTGCCTTCCGGTACCACCCAGTTGATGTTCTGGGAGGGGTCCTTGATGTCACAGGTCTTGCAGTGCACGCAGTTCTGCGCGTTGATCTGCAGACGCGGCTCGCCGCCGGCGGTCACGACTTCATACACACCAGCCGGGCAATAACGCTGGGCGGGCTCGTCGTACAGCGGCAGGTTCTTGTGCATCGGGATGCTGGCATCCTTCAGCTGCAGGTGTACCGGCTGGTCTTCCTCGTGGTTGGTGTTCGACAGGAACACCGAGGACAGCTTGTCGAAGCTGATCTTGCCGTCCGGCTTCGGATACTCGATCGGCGTGCACATCTTGGCCAGGTCCAGGCACTCGTGATCCGGGGTGTTGTCGTGGATCGTGATGGGAATCTGGAAGACGTTCTGGTCGATGAAGTTGAAGGCCGCGCCCATCAGGAAGCCCAGGCGGTGCATGGCCGGGCCGAAGTTGCGGTAGCGGTACAGTTCTTCATACAGCCAGGAAGCCTTGAACTTCTCGGGATAGCCGGTCACTTCGTCGTGACCTTCGCGGCCTTCCTTCAGCGCCTCGAACACGGCTTCGGCGCAGATCATGCCCGACTTCATGGCGGTGTGGCTGCCCTTGATCTTGGCGAAGTTCAGGTAGCCCGCATCGTCGCCGATCAGGCAGCCGCCGGGGAAGGTGGTCTTCGGCAGCGAGTTCAGGCCGCCCTTGACGATGGCGCGCGCGCCGTAGGAAATGCGCTTGCCGCCTTCCAGGTACTGCTTGATCACCGGATGGTGCTTCCAGCGCTGCATTTCATCGAACGGCGACAGGTAGGGGTTGCTGTAGGCCAGGTCGGTGATCAGGCCTAGGGTGACCTGGTTGTTCTCGGCGTGGTACAGGAACCAGCCGCCGGCGGAACCGGATTCGCTCAGCGGCCAGCCGGAACCGTGCACGACCAGACCGGGCTTGTGCTTGGCGGGATCGATTTCCCACAGTTCCTTGATGCCGATGCCGTAGTGCTGGGGATCGCAGTCCTTGTCCAGCTCGAATTGGCTGATCAGCTGCTTGCCCAGGTGGCCGCGGCAGCCTTCGGCAAACAGGGTGTACTTGGCGTGCAGTTCATAGCCGGGCGTGAAGGAATGCTTCTTCTCGCCGTTCTTGCCGATGCCCATGTCGCCGGTGGCGACGCCCTTGACGCTGCCGTCTTCATGGAACAGGACTTCCGAGGCGGCGAAGCCGGGGAACAGGTTCACTTCCAGCTCTTCGGCCTTCTGACCCAGCCAGCGCACCACGTTGCCGAGGCTGACAATGTAGTTGCCTTCATTGTGCATGGCCTTGGGCACGGCCCAGTCCGGCATCAGTTTGCTCTTGGTCTCGCTGAACAGCAGGTGGATCTCGTCCTTGGTGACGGGGGTGTTCAGCGGCGCGCCTTCTTCCTTCCAGTTGGGGAAGAGTTCGTTCAGGGCGCGCGGTTCGAAGACCGCACCGGACAGGATGTGAGCGCCGATTTCGGAGCCTTTTTCCACCAGACACACCGAAATGTCGTGGCCGGTTTCAATGGCCAGCTGACGCAAACGAATGGCTGCCGACAGACCGGCAGGGCCGCCGCCGACGATGACGACGTCAAACTCCATCGATTCTCTTTCCACGACACTCTCCTCAGGGCACAGAAGAAACGGGTCCGGTTAAGGACCGTACGGGCAGGCGTCCCGTCCGCTTGCAAAGCCGGGCGGGGCGCGTACCATGTTGAATGCAAGTATTATTCCCGTTCTGGCGGGAAGCGCGCGTAGTATAAAAGCACAACCTGCAAAGGCCAACTTTTTATACGGTATTTTGTCCGACAAATGATGGGAAGTGTACGGAATGACCCAGCAGTCACAACTCAAGGCCGATCCGGCGGCCATCGCCCGGCTGTTGCTGGATGAAAACGGGCAGCCGCGCAAGGGATTGCCGCCGGTACACCTGTGGAATCCGCCGTTTTGCGGCGACCTGCCGATGCAGGTCAAGGCCAACGGCCAGTGGTTTTACCAGGGTACGCCCATCAGCCGCATGCCGTTGGTGAAGCTGTTCAGCAGCATCCTGCGGCGCGAAGACGACGATGCCTATTACCTGCTGACCCCGGTCGAAAAGGTGCGCATTACCGTGGACGACGCCCCGTTCTTCGCCGGGGTGGTCGATCGGCTGGTGGAAGAAGGAGTGCCGTACCTGCGTTTCACCACGCTGACCGGCGATGCCGTGGTGGCCGACGCCGACCATCCGCTGCGGGTGGAATACGATGAGACCGGCGAGCCGCGCCCCTATATCCGGGTACGCGACCGCCTGGACGCCCTGATCGGGCGCAATGTGTTCTACCAGCTGGTCGATTGCGCGGAATTGCGCGAAGTCGACGGCAAGACCGGTTATGCCGTGGAAAGCGCCGGTCAGTGGTTCATGATCGCGCCTGAATGAAGGCGCGCACCGCCTCGGCGAAGTTGTCGGGGTGGTCCAGCAGCAATTGCCAGTGACCGCCGTCCACTTCCACGGTGGTGAGGTCCGGCGCCCAGATTTCCTGACGTTCCAGGACTTGCGGGGTGACGAAATTGTCGCCCTTGGCTACCAGCAGCTGCACCGGCACGCGTGAATGCCGTTCGCGCGGGCTGGTGATGCGCTGCAGCATGTTGGCGCGGTAGAGATTGATGCCGTTGACGCCATCGCGTACCTGCGTGGGGTTGGCTTCCGGCGTGCTCTGAATCCCTTCCAGTTTCACCAGCAATTCATCCCATTTCTTGCCCAGCACGGTCTTCCATAGCGTCGGCGCGATGACCGGCAGCTGGAACAGGTAGATGTACCACGAGTGCGCGGCCTGTCCGGCCAGCTTGGCCAGGTTGTCCGGGGTGGGGTTCATCATCAGGTGACGCATCAGCATGCCGACATGGTCCAGGCAGGGGCCGGAGAGGGTGGTGTAGGTGGCGATGCGGTCCTGCAAGGCCGGTTCGGTCACCGATTCCCAGGTCTGGATGGAGCCCCAGTCGTGCGCGGCCAGATGCACCGGGCGGTCGGGGCTGACGGCGTCCATGACCGCGACCAAGTCACGGCTCAGTTGCGGCAGGGCGTAATCGCCAATGCGGCGGGGGGCGTCAGAGGAGCCGCAGCCGCGCACGTCGTAGGCCACCACGTAAAAGTCCTGCATCAGGTTGGCGGCGACCTTATTCCAGACGCGGTGGTTGTCAGGGTAGCCGTGCACCAGGATCAATACCGGGTTTTGCGGGTTGCCGCAGGTGTGGACGGACAGGTTGATTTTGCCGGAGCGGACCTGGAAGTGGTTGTCGAAGGGGCTGGGCACGGGGTGGGTCTCCTGCGGGGCGGGGAAGTGAGGGGGACTTTGGCAGGATGGATGATTTTCGTCAAGAGTGTGACATTTTGTGATGTAATGTTTGGTGGTGTTGGGTTGTTGTTTTTAGCTTTGGAATGGTATTAGGGCATCCGCCTGCCGCGGGCCCTTCTTTTTGTCTTGGCAAAAAGAAGGCAAAAACCGTGTCCTTCGCCAAAACTCGCGGGCCGGCAGTTCGCTGTTGGGAGGAGGCGATTTGAAGGCTTCGTTGGTGAGCTTGTGGCTCGGACAGTTGGCTGCGGACGGCGGGTTGGTGGTGCAGAGGTGTGTGGGTTTGGTGGGGTGAGCGCGTTCCTTGCGCTCGGGGTGCTTGAATCCATGCGGGTTGGTGTTAGCCGGCTACAATCACGCGTAGCGTATCGCTGACCAGGTGCAGGTGCTGCAGGTGTTTCAGGCCTTGTTCCAGGTGGTGCTCCAGTGCGGCGATTTCCTGGGGACGTACGGCGGGGTTGATGGCTTGCAGGGCTTTCAGGCGGTCGATTTCCTGTTGCAGGGTGCGGGTGAAGGTGTCGCGGGCCTGTTGTTGCAGGGCGGGTAACTGTTCGTTGGCCAGTTTTTCCGCCTGGCGCGCGCGCAGGGCGATGATTTCGTCCTGCATCTTCACCACCTGACGGGCGGTGGAGCGTTCCAGCACCAGGATCTGCTTGTTCAGGGTGTCGTGGTTGACGCGGGCGCTGAGGTCGCGGCCTTCGCCGTCCAGCAACACGCGGATCACCAGTTGCGGCAGGGTGGCGGGCAGGTTCAGGTAGCGCGGGGCCACCACTTCCAGCCGATACCAGGCTTCCACCAGCAGGGTGCCGGGTTTGATGCCCTTGTTGCGGATCAGCGCGACGTTGGCGTTACCGAAGGGCTGGCGGGTCATCAGGTCGAGGACGCCCAACGTCATCGGGTGTTCCCAGGTCAGGAACTGCAGTTCTTCGCGGCTGAGCGCCTGCACGCGGTCGAGTGTGACCGACATGCCGTCGGCGTCGAGGCAGGGGAAGGCTTCGACCAGCATGTGGTCGCCGGGATGCAGGATGTGGCTGCCGTCGCCCTGATCGTCATGCTCCAGGCCGAAGGCGGACCAGACGCGGCCCATGAAGTCTTCCAGCATCAGGTCGTCGTCCTGGTCGGCGACGGTTTCCACCAGTTTCAGCGCGCCTTCCGGGCGGCAGGAATTCAACTCCAGCAGGTAGTCGCGGCCGGACTGCATTTCCGCTTCCAGCTGTTCGCGGTCGGCGACGGCTTCGGCAATCAGCGCTTCGAAGGCGTCGGCATTTTCCGTGGGGGCTTGCAGCAAGTCCTTCAGCGGGCCCTGATGGTATTGGTGCACCACCTGCGCGGTCGGCGAGATGCGGCCGATGGCGTTCAGCGCTTCGTGATGCCAGCGGAACAGCCGCTCCTGCGCGGTGCCGGCCATGTACGGCACGTGAATGTGGATGGTGTCGGTCTGGCCGATACGGTCGAGGCGGCCGATGCGCTGTTCCAGGATGTCCGGGTTGGCGGGCAGGTCGAACAGCACCAGGTGGTGTGCGAACTGGAAGTTGCGGCCTTCGGAGCCGATTTCGGAGCAAAGCAGGATTTGCGCGCCGTAGTCGGCTTCGGCGAAGTAGGCGGCGGCGCGGTCGCGTTCCAGCAGGCTCATGTGCTCGGTGAACAGCGTGGTGCGGATGCCTTCCTTCAGACGCAGCAGTTCTTCCAGCGCCAGCGCCACCGGGGCGGTGCGGCAGATCAGCAGCACTTTCTGCTGCTTGAGTTGCTTCAGCAGCTTGATCAGCCAGGGCACGCGCGGGTCGGTGTCCACCCAGGCGTCGTCTTCGGCCTGCACTTCCGGCCACAGCTGGAAGCGCACCGGGCCGGACATCGGCCAGTTGGCGGGCGGAGTCAGCGGCACGGGCAGGCATTCCCGTTCGGGGAAGCCGCGAATGGCGTCGCGGGTGTTGCGGAACAGCACGCGGCCGGTGCCGTGACGATCCAGCAGCTGGCGCAGCGCGTCCTGACGGCCTTCGTCGGTATTGATGTCCGGCACGGTGCCCAGGAAATCGCGGAGGATGGACAGCGTGTCGTCGTCGACACTGCCTGCGGCGAGCTTGCGGGCGGCATCGGCGACCGGCAGGAAGGCTTCTTCTTCCTCCAGGAACTGTTCCAGGCTGGGGAAACGCGCCGGGTCCAGCAGTTTCAGGCGGGCATAATGACTGGCCACGCCCAGTTGTTCCGGGGTGGCGGTCAGCAGCAGCACGCCGGGAGTCTGTTGCGCCAGGCGGTCCACCAGCTGGTAAGCCTCGCTGGGCGCTTCTTCATCCCAAGCCAGATGGTGCGCTTCGTCCACCACCAGCAGGTCCCACTTCGCGCCCAAGGCGTCTTCGGTCAGGTCGGGGTGGTCAATCAGCAGGTCGATGCTGCACAGCACGCATTGCTCGGTGCTGAACGGATTCTGGTCTTCGTCGTGTTCGCGGATGGCGGCGGTGCGCGTCAGGTCGAACAGCGAGAAGTCGATGTTGAAGCGGCGGCGCATTTCGACCAGCCACTGGTATTGCAGGCTGTCCGGCACCAGCACCAGCACTCGCTGGGCGCGTCCGGTCAGCAGTTGCTGGTGGATGATCAGGCCGGCCTCGATGGTCTTGCCCAGGCCGACTTCATCAGCCAGCAGCACGCGCGGGGCCATGCGCTGCGCCACTTCGTGGGCAATGTAGAACTGGTGCGGAATAAGGCCGACGCGCGGGCCGACCAGACCGGCCACCGGGCTGCGGGCCAGCTTTTCGCGGGCGCGCAGGGCCATCACACGCAGTTCATACCATTCGTTGTTGTCCAGCTGGCAGGCCAGCAGGCGCTCGGACGGCCGCGACAGCTGGATGTTCGGCGACAGCTTCGTTTCCGCCAGCGTCGCGGTTTCGCCATTTTCATCCATCACGTCATAACGCAGCACAAACTGGCGCTCGTGCACGGTGGAAACGGTCCAGTGCTTGCCGTCGGTATCCTGGATGGCATCGCCTTCGTTGAAGCGGATGCGCGACAACGGCGCGTTCTGCCGGGCGTAGACCCGGGTTTCCTCACTCTTGGGGAAGAGGATGGTGACGGTGCGGGGATTGACTTCGATAACCATGCCCAGACCCAATTCCGTTTCGGCGTCCGATAGCCAGCGCTGGCCAATAGCAGGGGTGGGAGTACTCATAGGCAGTGTTCTGTGTTTCTAAAATGGAGCGGGCAGGGTGAGGCGGAGGCGCTCGCCGCTGACCGGATGGGTGAATTCTAGTGTCTCCGCGTGCAAACACAAACGCGAAGCGGTGGAAAGATCGAAATCGGTGGCGTAAAGCTGGTCGCCGACGATGGGATGACCCAGCGCCTGCATGTGTACGCGCAGCTGGTGGGAACGGCCGGTGACCGGCTCCAGCAGCACGCGGGTATGGCCGGGCTTGCGTTCCAGCACCGTCCACAGCGTTTGCGAGGGCTTGCCGTGTTCAAAGTCGACAATGTGCGTGGGCGGATGGTCCGGGTCGTAGCGGATGGGCAGGTTGACCTCGCCCTTCATCTCGGCGGGATGGCCGTAGACCAGAGCGATGTAACTCTTGCTGACGGTGCGGTCGGCAAACTGGCGGTTGAGGTGCTGCTGCGTCGGCAGGTTGCGGGCGAAAACCAGCAGGCCGGACGTATCGCGGTCCAGCCGGTGCACCACGCGGATACCGGGCCACATCTGTTGCAGTCGCCAGTAGAGGGAATCGAGTTTTTCAGGGCCCTTGCCGGGCACGGACAGCAGGCCTTCAGGCTTGCCGATGACCAGTAGATGCTCGTCGTCCAACAGGATGGGACAATCTGTCAGCACGGCATCGCTCCGGGTTTGAAGTGAGGCGCAATTGTAATGACAAACGGATTTAAAGCAATGGTTATTCCCGGCGTCTCGTCCGACTCCGCCGACACCGCGTATAATCCGCCGCCATGAATACTCTCCCTGCTTCCGCAAACACTTCCGAAACGCCGGAAGACGACTACGATCGCCGCTTTACGGGCACGCGTCGCGTCTATGGCGACCGCACCTTCGCCTTGTTCCAGAACGCCCATGTGATTGTCGCCGGGGCGGGCGGCGTGGGCAGTTGGGCGATTGAGGCGCTGGCGCGCACCGGCATTGGTCGTCTGACGCTGATCGACATGGACGTGCTGGTGCCGTCCAACGTCAACCGCCAGTTGCCTGCACTGGATGGCACTTTTGGCCGCAACAAGATTGATGTGCTGGGGGAGCGCGCCCGCGCCATCAATCCCCGGCTGGACCTGCGGCTGGTGGATGACTTCCTGACCTGGGACAACCTGCCGCAGCTGATGGCCGAGACGCCGCAACTGGTGCTGGACTGCACCGACGATGTGCAGGCGAAGATTTCGATGATTTTGTGGTGCCGCCGCCGCCGCATTCCGCTGGTGGTGTGCGGCGCGGCGGGCGGCAAGACCGATACCGCGCAATTGCGCGTTTCCGACCTGGCGCATACCGAACGCGATCCGCTGATCGCCAAGATCCGCCGCCAGTTGCGTCACGACTACAAGTTTCCCACCAACCTGAAGGAAAAGTTCGGCATTGCCTGCGTCTATTCCAACGAGGCGGTGACGATGCCGGAAGGGGCAAGTTGTGACGCCAACCTGAACTGCGCCGGTTACGGCTCGGCGGTGGCGGTGACGGCAACGATGGGGATGATGGCGGTGTCAGAAGGATTGCGGCTGATGGCGCATCGCATGGAGCTGGCCATCAGCCGGGGTCAGTTGCCCGACGTTTAGAAACGGTAGCCCAGGTTGAAGTTGATGACCGGGTACATGTCAAAGTTGTTCATGTCGTCTTGCAGGCTGGCCTCTTCCTTTTTCAGTTGCGCCTGGAAGGTGGGGTCGCTGGCGGAGACCGTGCCGGGGATGCCGCTGGTCTTGTCGAACTTGCCGGTGGCGGTCAGGCTGGCTTGCGGGGTTCCCTGGAACAGCACGCCGATATCCGCGCCGAAATACCATTTACCGCCGCTCATGGCGTTGCCCCAACCGATGCCGGCATAGGGCGCCATGCTCTTGAAGTCCACCATGGCGTTGATCTTGCCCGGATCAAGCGCGTTGCTCTGATACTGGTTGCCGTCCACATCGCAGGACTGCTTGCAACTGGCCACCATCTTGAACTCGTTGCCGTTGTTCATGACCCCGGCGGAAATGCGGAAGCTGCCCTTGAAGGGGTGCCAGTCAGCCGTCAGACCGTAGGTGGACAGCGTGGCGTCGCCGTCATAACTGACGCCGCTTTCGTCAAACGTATCGGAACGGGAGAAATGGTTGACCGAGGCGCGCACATTGAAGCGCTCCGAAACCTTGAAGGTGGCTTCCGCCCCCAGTCCCAGCGTGCCCCCCTTGACGCCGACGCCGACATCAAAGGCCTGAGCGTTGGCGGCCAGGAAAGTCAGGGTGAGGATGCCCAGCAGCTTGTTATTTTTCATCGGAATATCCCTGTTATGAATGTGGGTGCTTTCCGACTATAAACCCAAAACGGCGCACCTGAATAGTGCTTCGCGCTCTAGCGGTTAACCCAGGTTAATGCACGCCGGACGGGGAGTGGCGACACTGCGGATCATCCACACCACATCGGGGAAGTCCGCCATGCCCATGATCAATTTGCCTACCGGAAATATCCATTATCGGGATGCCGGCAGCGGCGAGCCCTTGTTGCTGTTGTCCGCCAACCCCGGAGACAGTCGCGATTTTGCGGCGGTGCTGCCCGAGCTGGCGCGTCATTTCCGGGTGATTGCTCCCGATTGGCCGGGTTATGGCCGCTCGACACCGGCGGTGGCGGCAGAAGCAATCAGCACCGGGTATTTCGCCACGGTGCTGCGGCAGTTGGTGGAGGCGCTGGGCCTGCCTCCCGTGAGGATTATCGGCAACTCGGTGGGCGGCAATGTGGCGGTGCGACTGGCGGCGGAGTGTCCGGAACGGGTGAAGGCGCTGGTGCTGGTTGCGCCGGGCGGCTTTACGGGCCAGAACCTGTTCACACGGGCATTCTGCCGTTGGCAGGGCAGTCGCTTGTCCTTGCCGCCCAAAGTATTCGCGAGTCTTTACCTGCGGCGACGCACGGCGGTTGTTCGGGACATGCTGGACCGTGCCGCGACTGAGCAGGCCTCGTCATCGGCGCTGGCGGTGAACCGGGCCGTTTGGCGAAGTTTCGGTGATCCCGATAATGATGTCAGGGAAATCGCCGGTCGCATCGCAGCGCCTGCGACGCTGGTGTTCGGCCGCTACGATCCGGTGATTTCGCCGTGGACCGATGGCCGTTCGGCGCGTCGTTGCCTGCCGGAAGCCGTGTGGAGCGTGCTGCCCTGCGGTCATGCCGCCTTTGCGGAAATGCCGGAGGCCTTCCTGGAAACCGTCAGCGGCTTCCTGATGGATCCTGCTCGCTGCGCCCCCGCAAGCGGCTCAGGTGTACCGGGGTGATGCCGATATAGGAGGCGATGTCGCGTTGGGTAAACAGCGTTTCCAGGTCCGGCCAGCGCAACAGGGTGCGCTGGTAGCGGGCGGCGGCGTCGAGGGCCAGCAGTTCGTATTCCCGCTCCACTTTCCGCAGATACAGTTCCTCGGCCATGCGCCGCGCAAAGCGCGCCCAGGCGGGGTTGTTTTCGGTCAACTGCCGGTAGACCGACCAGTCCGCGCTGATCAGGGTGGTCTGGGTCTCGGCCGTGACCCAGGTCCGGGATGGCGAGGCGGCCAGCAGGTCCGACATTGACCCGGCAAAATCACCCGGCAGGTTGAAGGAACGGGTGCGTTCATGGCCGTCCGGCAGCACGTAATATTCCCGCAATGCGCCGCTGACCACGAAAGAAACCTGCTTCGCCGTTTCACCCGCCCGCAGCACATGACTGCCGCGCGGCCAGTAGCTGCGGTGCAGCGGCGTCAGCAGCGCCAGGTCTTCAGCGGCAAGCGGCGAAATGCGGTTGAGGGCGCGTGCCAGCCGGGCTTCCGGGGAATCGGTTTCGTCGTGATCCGCTGTAGTCATCGCCGTGTTTTCCCGGTCTTTTTTGATAGACTGATTTAAGCCACGGTTTGTCCGCTCCTGTCAACGCAGCCCGCTGACGCCGGGTCCATACATCACAAGAATACGAGGCCGCCCTTGACGCCCTGGATTGTCGCGCTGCTTGCCCTGCTTTATGTCGCCGGCCTGTTCGGGATTGCCCGGCTGGCGGAGCGTCCCTCGGCGGAAGCCTTCCTGCAGCGGCATGGCGGACTCATCTACAGCCTGACATTGGCCGTTTACTGCACCTCGTGGACCTATTACGGCGCGGTCGGCACGGCGGTATCTTCCGGCTGGCAATACGTGCCGATCTATCTGGGGCCGCTGCTGGTGCTGCTGTTCGGGCAGGCGCTGCTGACCCGCATCGCCCGCATTACCCGCCAGCAGAACGCGGCTTCGCTGGCGGACTTCATCAGCACCCGCTACGGCAAGCGGCAGGGCGTGGCCGTGGGCGTGACGCTGGTCTGTCTGATCGTGGTGGTTCCCTACATTGCGCTGCAACTGAAGGCGGTGGCGCAGTCCTACCGGGTGCTGCTGGGCGAGCAGGCCGACCCCGATATCTGGTGGCAGAACAGCGCCCTGATGAGCGCGCTGGCGATGACGGTCTTCGCCATGTTGTTCGCCACCCGGCCGCAGCACCTGACCGGCCGCAATCGCGGCATCATGGCGGCCATTGCCTTCGAGTCGCTGGTAAAGCTGGTGGCGCTGGTAACGCTGGCGGTCGGGGCGGCTTTCCTGCTGGCAAGGCCGCAGCAATGGCTGGCGGATTTCACGGCCCATGCCGCCCGCACGCCCTTCGATGCCTTGTCCTTTTTCACCAAGACCGTGCTGGCGATGGGTGCGGTATTCCTGTTGCCGCGGCAGTTTCATGTCGCCTTTGTTGAAAATACTGATCCGCGCCACCTGCGTCAGGCGCGCGGCTGGTTTGGCGGTTATCTGCTGCTGGTGACGCTGGTGGTGATGCCCATTGCCTTGGCCGGGATGCAGTTGTATCCGCACCTGACCGGGCAGGCCGACCGCTTTGTGCTGCTGCTGCCTTCGGGTCAGGGCTGGGGCGTGGTCAGCGCGTTGGTGTTCATCGGCGGCTTCTCGGCAGCGACTTCCATGATCATCATCGCCACGCTGGCCCTGAGCGCCATGATCAGCAGCAGCGTGGTGATGCCCGCCTTGCTGGACCGTTTCCGTGAGCAGGGGGCAAACCGGGACTTCGGGCCGGTGATCTTGCGTGTGCGGCGGTTGATGATCGCCACGGTGATGGCGCTGTCCTACGCCTGGTACGCCGGTTTCGCCCGCGATCATGAGCTGGCCGAAACCGGACTGCTGGCCTTCTCGCTGATCATCCAGCTGCTGCCGGCCGTGGTGGGCGGTTTGTACTGGCGGCGCGGCCATGCCTACGGCGTCTATGCCGGACTGCTGATCGGCACGGTGCTGTGGTTCTTGCTGCTGATGATGCCCTCGCTGATGAGCGCCGTGGCCAACGCCGCCGGACTGCCGCGCGCCGATGACGACGGGCCGCTGGATGCCCTGAGCCGGGGAGTGTTCTGGTCGCTGGGGCTGAATACGCTGGCCTATGTCGGCGTCTCGCTGCTGTCACGTCCGGACCTGCGCGACCGCTTGCAGGCCTCAGCCTTTATCCGTCCGCAACGCGGCGATGCAGACGAGGCGGCTTCATCACCCCGGCCCGCGCGCCGCGCGCGCATGAGCACCGACGACCTGATGATCCTGCTGGAGCGCTTTGTCGGCAACGCCCGCGCCCGTGAAACCCTGCATCCCTTCCAGCCCGGCGATGCCGCCACGCCCTCGCTGGCGCTGATCCGGCAGGTGGAGCGTGAGCTGGCCGGGGTGATCGGCGCGGCCGGAGCCGCCGCGATGGTGGAAGCCGCGCTGGACGGTCGCCAGCTGGATTTCGAGGACGTGGTCACGCTGTTTGATGACACCCGCGAGGTTATCCAGTTTTCCCGCCATATCCTGTTCGCGACGCTAGAGCATCTGGGGCAGGGTGTTAGCGTGGTTGACAAGGATTTGCAGCTGGTGGCCTGGAACCAGGCCTATCTCGACTTGTTCAATTATCCCGCCAGCATGGTGAAAGTAGGCAGGCCGATTGCCGATATCGTCCGTTTCAATGCCGAGCGTGGTTTGTGCGGTCCCGGTTCGCCGGACGAACATGTGGAAAAGCGCTTGCAGCATTTGCGGCGCGGCACGCCGCATGTGTTCCGCCGCGTGCGTCCCGACGGCACGGTGATCGAGATGCAGGGCAACCCCATACCCGGCGGCGGTTTTGTCACCCGATTCACCGACATCACCGAACAAGTGCGGCAAATGGAAGCGCTGGCCGAGGCCAAGGAAGACCTGGAACTGCGCGTGCAGCAGCGCACCCGCGAGATCAGCGACATCAACGCCGAACTGCGCGCCGAAGTCGACCTGCGCCGCGTCACCGAACAGCAGTTGCGGCAGGCCAAGGGCGAAGCCGAAGCCGCCAACGCCGCCAAGAACCGTTTCCTGGCGCTGGCCAGCCATGACATCCTGCAACCGCTGAACGCCGCGCGGCTATTCGCGGCGGCGCTGGAGCAGGGCGATCCCGCCCGCCGTCCCGCCATCCTCGGGCAACTGGACAATTCGCTGAAAGCCACCGAGGAACTGATTTCCACCCTGCTGGAAATCGCCCGCCTGGACGAGGGAAAGGTGGAGCCGGACAACCGACCGGTGGCGTTGCAACCCTTGCTGCAACAGCTGGACGACGAGTTTTCGCTGCTCGCGGAGCGTCAGGGACTGAAGCTGAAAGTGCGCGCCGCACCGTGGACGGTCAACAGCAATCCGACCTATCTGCGCCGCATCCTGCAAAACCTGATTTCCAATGCCATCAAGTACACCGCCCAAGGCAAGGTGCTGGTGGGTTGCCGCCGACGCGGCCGGTCGGTGGTGCTGGAAGTCTGGGATACCGGCCCCGGCATTCCTCCGGCGGATCTGGAGCGCATCTTTGAGGATTTCTACCGGGTGGACGCCACAGCGCGCGGCAGGCAGGGCATCGGTTTGGGTCTGGGGGTCGTCCAGCGCATGGCCAACAGCCTGGGGCATGCGCTTTCGGTCGCCTCGACGCCGGGCAAGGGGTCGGTATTCCGCCTGAGTGTTCCCTTGGCGGATGCGGCGGCTTCCACGGCCTCCGTTGTCCCCACGACCGCTGGTCAATCGCTGTTGTCCGGGCTCTCGGTGTTTTGCGTGGATGACGACCGCCAGAATCTAGAGGCCTTGAAGGCCCTGTTCGAGCAATGGGGCGTTGGGCAAGTAGAATGCCTGCCGGATGCTGAGGCGGCCGTGGAGCGGGCGATCACGCTGGCTGCCGCGCCTGATCTGCTGCTGCTGGATTACCAGTTGGGGGGCGGGCTTGATGGATTGAGTCTGGCGAAGGCACTGCGCGCGCGCTGGCCGCAGGTGGCGGTATTACTGGTGTCGGCGGCTCCGGACCCGGATTTGCCGCAGCGGGCCAAGGCGGAAGGGGTGCTGTTCCTGGCGAAGCCGGTCAGGGCGGGGGCGTTGAAAGCCGTTCTGAACTCGGTCAGGGTCAGCAAGGGGTAGGAAAACCGGTTGCGGCCCGCAAGTATCTTTTCTGACCGTGCGGTTCAATGACAGCGATAGCTGTCCGGATTCCCGCGGGCGTAATGTAACCGCCGGGCTCAAGGCAATGGTGAGAAAAAAACCGTGAATACATCCGTGGTGGACTGCAAGCTCGACAATGGCATCTGCACCATCGTCATGGCCGATGGCGGGCGCAACCTCATTTCTCCAACCATGATAGCCGCCCTGAACAAAGCGCTGGATCAGGCAGAACAGGCGGGGGCAGTGGTCCTGCTGACCGGCAGCGGCGACACCTTTTCAGCCGGTTTTGACCTGAAGATCCTGAAGCGTGGCAACCGCGATACCATCGCCATGCTGACCGGCGGTTTCAAGCTGGCGGAACGTTTGCTGAGCTTTCCGCGACCGGTGGTTGTCGCCTGTAACGGTCATGCCCTGGCCATGGGCGCATTCCTGCTGCTGGCCGGGGATTACCGCATTGGTCGCTCGGGATCATTCAGGATAGCCACCAATGAAGTGGAAATCGGGCTGACCATGCCTGCTGCCGGAGTAGAGCTTTGCCGTCAGCGTTTGACCCCTGCGCATTTCAACTGTGCGGTATTGTTGTCTGAATTATATTCGCCCGAAACGGCCGTAGAGGCCGGGTTTCTGGATGCGGCGGTTCCGCTGGAGCAATTGATGCCGGCGGCACGGGCAATGGCGGAACGATGCACCAAGCTGGATGGCACGGCGTATATCAACACCAAGGAGCGCGCTCGCGGTGAAACCCTGAGGCAGATTCGCAAGTTTATCCAGACGGATCGGGTGGGGTTTCTGATGGAGGGTGCAAGGCGGTTGATGGGGAAACGATCATGAAAGTTCGCATATGGGTGGCCTTGGCGGCGCTGCTGCTGTCGGCCTGTGCGTCCCTGCCCGGTAAAAAGACTGTCGAGGTGGAAGGACGGCAAACGCAACTTGTTATATCCCGCGTTACAGGTACAACGCCGGTCATTTTCGAGAACGGGCTGGGCGGCACCCTGGACTGGTGGAGCAAGGTGTATCCGGCGCTGGCTGCGGAAACCACGGTTTTCGCCTACAACCGGCCGGGCTACGGGCGCAGCGACTCCCCGCTAACGCCGCGCGACGGACAGCATGTGGTGGGGGAATTGCGGACGCTGTTGCGGAGTCAGGGCTTGCAGCCGCCGTATGTGCTGGTGGGGCATTCGCTGGGGGGCCTCTATATGCAATGGTATGCGCGTCGATATCCCGATGAGGTCAAGATGCTGGTGCTGGTCGATTCCACGCATCCCCTGCAGATGCAGGGCGAGGGTTCGCCGGAGCATTGGCCGTGGTGGGTGCGGCTGGCGATGCGCGGTCTGACTTCGTCAACCGGTAAGGCGGAACTGGAGGGCATCAACCGGACCGGGGCCGAAGTGCTGGCGATGCCGCCTTTTCCCGGCGAGCGGGTCATCATCCTGAGCGCGCAGAAACCCATGAACGGGACTTCGGCGCTGGCGCGGGACGCGAATGCGAAGCGCGTGGACCTGCTGCGTTTGTATCCGGGAGCCAGACAGGTCTGGGTAGACAGCGGACACGGGATTCCGCTGGAAAAGCCGGAGGTGGTCATTGAGGCCGTGCGGGAAGCGATCGGCAAAGACCGCTAGCTTGGGCCCTGCAATAGCTTACCGGCTAGAAGCGCAGTAATTGCTGAAGGCCTCGGGCGTATTCGGCAGGCTCATTTCCTGCGCCAGTTCCCACGGGCGGACACAGGCGGATTCACGCTCACACCAGCTGTAACCCGCCGACCCAATGCAGCCGTGGGCGTCGCGGTCAGCGCCGACCCGCTCGATGGGGGCGATTACGGGTACGGCAGGGCCGGAACAGGCTGAAAGGGCAAATCCGGACAGGAGCGTCAGGGCAATCGCGAAAGCAGGCATGGGGTTCATTTCCGGGTTTCCTTGCTGAAGTCGGCAACTGCCTGCCGGGTTACGCAGTCGATGGCATGATCATTCACCAGTCCCATCGCCTGCATGAAGGCATAAACCGTGGTCGGCCCCACGAACTTCCAGCCACGCTTTTTCAACGCTTTCGACAGGGCTTCGGATTCCGGACAGGTGGGGCGCACTACCGGAGCCGAGCCGTCGTCCGCCGGTTTGAAGCGCTGAACAAACGCCGACAGAGAACCTTCCTGCTCCATCAGTTCGATCATGCGTTGCGCGTTGTTGATCACCGCCTCAATCTTGCCGCGATGCCGCACGATGCCGGCATCCTGCAGCAGGCGTTGCACATCACTCTCTGTGTAGGTGGCCACCAGCCGGTAGTCGAAGCCGTCAAAGGCTTTCCGGAAGTTTTCGCGCTTCATCAGGATCGTTCGCCAGCTGAGTCCGGACTGGAAACCTTCCAGGCAGAGCTTTTCAAACAGGCGGCGGTCGTCGGTGACGGGGAAGCCCCATTCGGTATCGTGGTAGGCCAGGTATTCCGGGGTGCTCAGGCACCAGGAGCAGCGTAGGCGTCCGTCGGGGCCGGGTTGGGTGGTGATCATGATTTCAACGCCTTGTCTACGGGAGGTTCCAACTGTAACCGCTGCGCCAGGATCACCACCTGTGTCCGTGTCGCCACGCCCAGCTTGCGGAAAATCGCCGTCATGTGCGCCTTCACCGTCGCCTCCGAAATGTTCAGGTCATAGGCAATCTGCTTGTTCAGCCAGCCTTCGGTCAGGTAATACAGCACCTTGTATTGCTGTGGTGTCAGCTGCGCTACCTTCGCGGCCAGATCGGTATCGCTGTCGTCGCCGGGACGCTGCGTCAGCAAATGGCGCATGCCCGGCGGCACCCAGGTGTCGCCGTCCAGCACCGCTTGCAGCGCCTTGCCGATTTCCACCGGATGCGCCGACTTGGGAATGAAGGCCGACGCGCCGAAATTGATGACCCGCTTCACCACATCGGGGTCGTCGCTGGCCGAAATCACCACGATCGGCAGCACCGGGTATTCCTTCTTCAACTGGATCAGCCCCAGAAAGCCGCAATTGCCGGGCATGTGCAGGTCCAGCAGCAACAGGTCGGCGTCGGGGTTGGCTTCCAGCGCGGTGCATGTGCCCTCAAAGCTGTCGGCTTCCACCGTCGAAGTGGCGGCAAAGGTATGGCTGATGGCGTTGATCAGGGCATTGCGGAAAAGGGGGTGGTCGTCGGCGACGATCAGCTTGGCCATGACAGGCGATCCGGATTCTTATTGGATGCCAACATAGCGGGAGATCAGGAGAGGGGCAAGGGGGGAAGGCCTTGCAAACCAAGGAAATGTTCCCTCTCCCATTGGGGGAGAGGGCTAGGGAGAGGGGGGATGGACAGTCGCCTGAACACGACTCTTCAAGCGGTAACCACCGAACCCTCTCCCGGCACTATGCACCACCCTCTCCCAGACCTTGGGAGAGGGAAAATCGCCTCAAGCATTCAACCGGTGTTCGATCAGATGCTCCACCACGCTGGGATCGGCCAGGGTGGTGATGTCGCCCAGCGAATCATGTTCGTTGGCGGCGATCTTGCGCAGGATGCGGCGCATGATTTTTCCGGAGCGGGTCTTCGGCAGGCCCGGCGTCCACTGGATCAGGTCAGGGGTGGCGATGGCGGAGATGTCGCGGCGCACCCATTCGCGCACGGCCTTGGTCAGTTCCTCGCTGGGTTCCACGCCCACGCGCGGGGCGACAAACACGTAGATGCCCTGGCCCTTGATGTCGTGCGGATAGCCCACCACGGCGGCTTCGGCGATGGCTTCGTGCGCCACCAGGCAGCTTTCGATTTCCGCCGTGCCCAGCCGGTGGCCGGAGACGTTCAGCACGTCATCGACGCGGCCGGTCAGCCAGTAATAACCGTCTTCATCGCGGCGCGCGCCGTCGCCGGTGAAGTACATGCCGGGGTAGGTGGAGAAGTAGGTCTGTTCAAAGCGCTCGTGATCGCCGAACAAGGTGCGCATCTGGCCGGGCCAACTGCCCAGCAGCACCAGATTACCCTCGCAGGCGCCGTCCAGCATCTTGCCTTCGTTATCGACAATGGCCGGGCGCACGCTGAAGAACGGGCGGGTGGCGGAGCCGGGTTTCAGGGCGGTGGCGCCGGGCAGCGGGGTGATCAGGATGCCGCCGGTTTCGGTCTGCCACCAGGTATCGACAATCGGGCAACGGCTCTTGCCGACCTGTTCGTGATACCAGTTCCAGGCTTCCGGGTTGATCGGTTCGCCAACACTGCCCAGCACCTTCAGCGATGACAGGTCCATGCCGTCGACCGCCGCCGTGCCATGCGCCATCAGCGCGCGGATGGCGGTGGGGGCGGTGTAGAGGATGTTGACGCGGTACTTGTCGATGATCTGGGCGATGCGCTTGATGCTGGGGTACGTGGGAATGCCCTCGAACATGACGCTGGTGGCGGCGTTGGCCAGCGGGCCATAGACAATGTAGCTGTGGCCGGTCACCCAACCGACGTCGGCGGAACACCAGTAGACATCGCCGGGATGGTAGTCGAAGACATACTGGTGGGTCATGGCCGCCCAGACCATGTAGCCGCCGGTGGTGTGTAGCACGCCCTTGGGCTTGCCGGTGGAGCCGGAGGTGTAGAGGATGAACAGGGGATCTTCCGCGTTCATCGGTTCCGGTTCGCAATCGCCGGGCTGGCTGGCCAGGAGGTCGTGATACCAGATGTCGCGGCCGGCATGTTCGTCAATGTTCTGGCCGACATGCTTCACCACGATCACATGCTCCACCGGGTTGGCCTTGCCCAAATGGCCCAGCGCCAGATCGGTGTTGTCCTTCAGCGGGGTGGTGCGCGCGCCGCGCAAGCCTTGATCGGCGGTAATCACCAGCTTCGAGCCGCAGTCTTCAATACGACTGCCCAGCGCGTCCGGCGAGAAGCCCGCGAACACCACCGAATGCACCGCGCCGATACGTGCGCAGGCCAGCATCGCCACGGCGGCTTCGGGAATCATCGGCAGGTAGATGGTAACGCGGTCGCCCTTGCCCACGCCCAGTTGGCGCATGCCGTTGGCCAGGCGGCAGACTTCCTCGTAGAGCTGACGGTAAGTCATGGTGCGCTGCACGTCGGGGCTGTCGCCTTCCCAGAAATAGGCGACCTGATTGGCGTGCTCGGGCAGGTGACGGTCCAGGCAATTGACGCTGGCGTTGAGCACGCCGTCGGCGAACCAGTGGGCGTGCACATTGCCCAGCGTGAAGGAGGTATCGCGCACTTGGGTGTAAGGGCGCATCCATTGCAGGCGCTGCCCGTGCTCGCGCCAGAAACCGTCGGGATCTTCCACCGATTGCTGGTACATGGCGAGGTAGGCGTCGTTGTCGAGCCAGGTGCGTTGCAGGGCTTCCGGGGTGACCGGATATACCGAAGGATGCGTCATGTTGTTTTCCCCATCTATGGAGCCGGAAAAGGCCGTGGTTATGGGGTGTTGTTCTACGCCGGTCAGGGAGGACGGCCAATTAGACCTTGGTCGAGAGATCGGAATTGAGGGCATTCGACCAAAGGCGAATTGCCGGTTCCGGGCTGAAGGTCGAGAGTGAAGGCACAGAAAAACACCTTCAGAACAACAACCGGAGCCTTCCTCATGGCCGCATTCACGCTTCGTCCGCTCTCCCTGGCTATCGCCATCAGCACCCTGACCGTCGCCACGGCCGGGCACGCCGCCTTCAAGATGGGCGATACCGATGTCGGTTTCACCGGCTACCTCAAGCTGGATGCGATGGTCACCACCACCTCCGACGGCCAGATCGCCACCGGCATCGGCCGCGATTTCTATGTGCCCAGCCTGACGCCGGTGGGCGGCGGCAACGAGTCGCCGGTCTTCGACATGCACGCCCGCCAGTCGCGCTTCGCCCTGACCACGGACACGCCGCTGGATAACGGCCAGAAGGTCAGCGGCCGCTTCGAGTTCGACCTGATGTCGACCACCCTCGGCGACCAGCGCATCACCAACGGCTATGCGCCGGAAATCCGTCATGCCTTCATCACTTATGGCAATTGGACGATGGGCCAAACCTGGTCTACCTTCATGGATACAAATGCCTTGCCGGACAGCCTCGATTTCATCGGCGGCACCGATGGCGCGGTATTCGTTCGGCAGGGGCTGGTGCGCTACACCTCCGGCAGCTGGCAGTTCGCGGTGGAAAATCCGGAAACCACGGTGACGCAAGTTGTGGGCGGCGTGGCCGGGCGGGTGGTCACCGACGATAACGGCGTTCCCGATCTGGTGGCCCGCTACAACCACAAGGCCGGTTGGGGAGCCATGTCCGTTGCGGTGCTGCTGCGGGAACTGTCGATGGAGTCGGCCGGTGTGAACGACCAGACCCTGGGCTATGGCGTATCGGTATCCGGCAAAGCCAATGTCACGCCCGGCGATGAACTGCGCTTCACGGTAAATGTGGGCAGCGGCCTTGGCCGTTACATGAGCCTGAACACCGCCAACGATGCCGCCGTGTCGTCCAAGGGGGAACTGGAAGCCATCGATAGCCAGGGCCTGATGCTGGCCTGGAAACATACCTGGTCGCCGCAGTGGCGTTCCAGCCTCATTCTGGCCCAGCAAAACATCGATAACCCGGTGGCCTGGACCGGAAAGTTGCAGACCTCGGCCACGCACAGCGTTACCGCCAACCTGATCAAGCAGCTGGCCAACAAATTGTCGGTGGGGGTGGAGGTGCGTCATGCCGTGCGCGATCTGGAAAGCGGAGCACAGGGTGAGATGCTGCGGGTGCAGTCATCCGTGAAATACGATTTTTAACGATCTGCCCTTGGTCCATGCCATACGAGCTTTATCCCCTTTTGGCTCCGGCATGGGCCTTTTTTACTCCGGCTTCGGCAATATCCCCTTCAGCTGCAACGCCTCCCGGCTCAGGCTCAAGCGCAGCGGCAATTCCTTGACATCGTGAATCACCAGATTGGTGGCGAAGAACCAGACATCGTCCGCAGTTTGCACATAGCCCACATACCAGCCGGTCTGCGGGGTGGCCGAGCTCGCCCAGCCGGTCTTGGCCCGCAGGGTGTAAGTCGGGGCCTGTTCCACCAGCATGATCTGCCGCAGGGTGTTGTAGGAAGCATCGCTGAACGGCAGTGACCGCAGGTAGATGCGCCGCAACAGGCGGATCTGGTCCTGCGCGCTGACCTGCAGCGAGCCGTCCAGCCAGAAGGTGGTGGTGTTGAACGGCTGTTTCAGCTGCCCGTAATCCAGTTTCGACAGATAGCGCCGGTAGGTCTTGTTGCCGATACGTGACGCCAGTTCCTGATAGCACCACACGCAGGACACCTTGAAGGCGCTGGCCAGCGTCTGGTCGCGGTTCCAGTCGGTGATGTCATAGGTGTGGCCGTTCCATTTCAGGACTTCGTCCGGGGTCACCGCCTTTTCTTCCAGCGCAATCAGGCTGTTGAGTATCTTGAAGGTGGAGGCAACGGGGAAGCGGGTGGCGGCGCGGGCATCGTTATGGCTGAAGGTCCGGCCGGTGCCCAGCGAGGTGATCACCATCGTCCCGTCCATCCCGGCGCGATTGAAGGCGGCGGCGATATCGACATCCTCGGCGCGGGCCGTGGCGGACAGGCAGAGCAGGGCAGCAAGCAGGAAGGAGGACAAACGCATGGCAGAGGACTCGGGCGGAATCGGCCCGTCATTGTGAACGGGCCTTGGGTGGTCTACAAGCCGGCAGGCTGCTTGCCCGAGGACAGATACGGCCAGAACAGCAAATCACTGACAGCGCTGAATGGCAGGTCGATCGCTGCCGCCGGACACAGCACGGCCGGAAGCAGCACGGTCTTCTCGCCCAGCTCCCGCGCATGGGTCAGCGCATACCAGTCGGCCTTGACGCCAAACCACGGCCGCGCCTTGTCATCCTTGGTGGCGACGCCCCACAGCGAGGCGCATCCCGACAGCACGACCAGCATCGCCAGCATTCCCACCGCCTTCATCCTCTTTCTCCCGAAAAATTCCGCACGGATCGCTGCGCCGCACCCCGGCATTCCGCTATCATCGCACCGCCGCGCCAGCAGGATCAGCCCCCCGTGCAACTCACCGACGAACAACGCCGCATTGTCGATCACGACACCGGCCCCGCCATTGTCTACGCCGTCGCCGGGGCGGGCAAATCCACCACGCTGGCGCATCGCGTGCAGCGGCTGGTGACGGTGCACGGCGTCGATCCCGCGCGCATCCTCATCTGTTCCTTCAGCCGTGAAACCGTCGGCGACATCCGCCAGAAAATCGAGAACCTCGGCGTGCACGGCACGCAGTGCCTGACCTTCAACGCGCTCGGCCGCCGCATCGTGCAGAAGACGGTCGGCGCCGGTCACTGGCAGCCCTTCGACGAAAAGGACATCGAGCACAAGCCCGCGCAACTGGCCATGAAAGCCCTGATCGAACTGGGCCGCCGCCAGGGCAAGAACTTCGCCACCCTCGACCTGAATCCCGAAGACCTGCAAACCTGGATTTCCATCTGCAAGGGCAACCTGCGCTACGCTCACCTAGGCAAAGCCGACCTGCCGCCCGAAGGCCTGAAATCCGCGACGCAGGCCGCGCACCCCGATAACGCCCACTATCTGGAAGCCTACCGGATCTACGAGGAACTGCGTCAGAACACCCGCAGCCTGACCTTCGACGACCAGTTGCTGCTGGGCTGGGAGGCGCTGGTGCGTTTCCCGGACATCCGCGCCTGGCTGACCGGTGCTTACGACTACGTGCTGATTGACGAATACCAGGACGTGAACCTGGTGCAGGTGCAACTGGCCGATATCCTCACCGAACGCCACCGCAACTACATGGCCATCGGCGACGACGACCAGTGCATCTACGAATGGCGCGGCGCGGCGGTGCGCTTCATCCTCGATTTCGGCCAGCGCTACAACGCCGTGGAATACACCATTTCCGACAACTTCCGCTGTCCCGCCGAAGCCACGCTGCTGGCGGGCAAGGTGATTGCCGCCAACACCGACCGTCATCCCAAGGATCTGGTGTCGCAAAAGGGCTTTGGCGGCAACGTGCTGCTGAAAGGCTTCGCCTCCGACGGCGATGTCGCCAAGCATCTGGTGGAAGCATACCGCGCGCATCTGGCCAAAGGCGGCACGCCGAAGCAGGCCATCGTGCTGGTGCGCTCCTACGCGCAAACCCCGGCCATCGAGGCGCGCTTGATCCAGGAAGGGCTGCCATACCGCGTCATCGGCAGCCAGCGCTTTTACGAACGCCCGGAAGTGCGCACGCTGTTCACCTATCTGAGCTTCGCGCGGCAGGAACGGGACATGGCCAAGGGCCTGGGCAAGCCCTCCGAGCAATATACCCGCCGCTTCGCCGATATCATCCGCACCCCCAATCGCTTCGTCACCAATGACTGGATCCAGCGCATCCGTGACCAGTCGCTGATGCAGCAGGAATCCATCCCGGCGCTGATCGAGCGCGGCTTCTACGAAGTGCCGAACGAAGGCGCGCGCAAGCGGCTGCTGCGCTTCGTACAGGTGATCCGCGCCCTGCAAACCCGGCTGGAGGCCAACGCCGCCGACACGCTGTTCTGGCTGGTCACCGAGCTGGAATACCTCGATTACCTGCAAAAGGCCGCCGGGGTGGCCGAGCTGGGCGAGGAACGCTGCAAGAACGTGCGCGCGCTGGTGCAATATGCGCGCAGTCGCGGCAAGGTAGCCGATTTCCTCGAACACATCCGCCTGCTGCATGTGGAGGAAAACGAGGCCGATGCCAGCCTGCCCGCGCTACACATCATGTCCATCCACCGCGCCAAGGGCCTGCAATGGCCGCTGGTGTTCGTGCCCTCCTGCGCCGACGACCAGTTGCCCGCCAGCGCCGAGAACCAGGAAGAAGAACGGCGGCTGCTGTATGTGGCCATGACCCGCACCCAGCAGGAACTGCATCTGCTCTACGCGCCGCAGGACAAGCTCTGCCGCTTCCTCGACCACGCCGGGGCCGCCGAAGTGCTGACCCATGCCGACATGATCCGCCGTTCGCTGGCCAAGCCCGAAGGCAACTTCACGGCTGATGACGCCATCAACGTCGCGCTCGGCCTGCGCCTCTATCCGCTGGGCCGCTACATGGATGTCTGGTGGCAACCGCAGCCCTCGCAGATTCGCGCCATTAACCAGCAGCTGCATCTGGCGCTGAAACGGCAGCCAGACGCACTGTTGCAGGTGGAGCGTTTCAAGACGCAACTGGCTGAACTGGAAGCGGCGCAACCGGCGCGGGAAGAAGCGCTGTCGTGCTGGCGCAGTCTGGAACGGCGGCTGCTGCTGTTCCGCGAACGCCCGCTGAACGTGGTCCTGCATGCCGAGCCGCCGCCGGGCGATTTCGCCGGAACCACCTTCCTGTTCGCGCTGAAAGGGGACAAGGTGCAAGTGCGGCTGGCCGCCGACGGCAAGGTGATCGGCTGGGTGGATGCCAAGAACTCGCGATTCCCGGTCGACCAGATTGCCTGCTGGGAATGGGTCGAAGGCGTGCCGCCGGTTTCGGGGCAGCGTATTTCCGCCAGTCGTCGCAGCCTGTTCCTGCGCCTGCAGCCGGTCAAGTCGCCGGACCTGGAGATTGGCGCAGCCGCGCCCAGACCCGAGCCGTTGCCCTTTGCCGTGCAGTATCTGGCCTCCAGCCAGTTCAATGAAGATCTGGCGCGCTTGCAGGGCGCGCTGGAAGCGGCGGCCCGCCGTCAGGTCAGCGCCCAGCCAACGCCGGTCGTGTAGAATTGCCGCCATTGCCGCCCCCGGGAGAACAAACCGCGTGAAACCGATTCCGTCGCTGCCAGCCCTCGTTGTCCTCAGCGTCACCTTGAGCGCTTGCGTCAGCACGCCGTCCGTCACGCCCGCGCCGATCCCGGTCAGACCGACTCCCGCGCAGCCCGCCAACGCCGTCAGCGCGCCCGCGACCCCGGTCAGCCCGACGCCTGCCGCCGCGACGGAAACACCACCGTCATCTGAAACCGTCTTCCTGCCGCCGCTGGTTCCGCCCGTTGTCGTCCCCACGCCGCCCGGCCTGAGCGAAGCCGAGGCCCGCGCCTTGCTCACGCAACTGCTGCCAACCGGCATCAAGGACCGTAACGGCTGGCGCAACGACATCCTGTCCGCCTTCACCGCCCTGAAGATTCCCTATGAAGCCCCGTATTTCTGCGCCGCGCTGTCGATCATCGAGCAGGAGTCCAGCTGGCAGGCCGATCCGGGCGTGCCCGGTCTGGACAAGATCGTCTGGAAGGAAATCGAAAAGCGTGCCGCGAAATACCATGTGCCGCTGCTGGCGGTAAAGGCCGCCTTCCTGAAGTCCTCGCCGGACGGCCGCAGCTACAAGGCTCGCGTCGATGCGCTGCGCACCGAAAAGGAAATGAACGACCTGTTCGAGGACATGGCCGCCGACGCCCAGAAGCTGCATCTGCCGTTGGGCCTGAAGAACCCGATCCGTACCGGCGGGCCGATGCAGGTCAGTGTCGAGTTCGCGGAAGGGCATGTGCGGGTGTGGCCGTATCCCTACAGTCACAAGGACAGCATCCGCTCCGAAGTGTTCAGCCGTCGCGGCGGGGTGTATTTCGGCATCGCCATGCTGTTGCAGTACCGGGTCAATTACCCGGACATGAGCTACCGTTTCGCCGACTACAACGCCGGGCGCTACAGCAGCCGCAACGCAGCCTTCCAGGCGGCGGTGGGGAAGCTGGCCCGTGAAAAGATGGTGCTGGACGGCGACCTGCTGATGTATGAAAGCCGGGAAACCAGCAACACGCAGAAGCAGTTGCTGAAACTGGCGTCACGCCTGAACCTGAGTGAAGCGGCCATCGAACGCGACCTGCGCCTGGAAAAGACTGAAGGCTTCAGCCAGACACCGCTGTACAGGCGCGTGTTCGAAGCGGCCTCGGCGCAGGCCGGTCGACCCTTGCCGCAAGCGGTGATGCCGCAAATCCGCCTCAGCAGCCCGAAGATCACACGCAAGCTGACCACCGAATGGTTCGCGAAGCGGGTGGACGGACGCTACCAGAAGTGCCTGGCCCGGCTTCCCGACTAGCAGGCTGAGGCCTCAGGCCTACTCGATCATTCCCTTCTCCAGCACGCCGACAATCATGTCGGCCAGCACCGTCACCAGCTCCCGGTCGCGAATGACCGGGCTGCCTTCGCACAAATGCCGCGCCACCGTCGCCATGGCCCCGTTCAGCAGCACATACAGGCGGATATGCATGTCTTCAATGGGGTAGGTGCGGAAATGCTGGCGGAAATAATCGGTGCAGAGTTGCAGCAGATGCTGCTCGATCACCGCCATCGACCGTTGCAGCGACAGGCGGCTCCAGTGCCGTGACAACTCCATGAACACCGGATCGGCGCGCAGGCTTTGCAGCGTGAACAGGATGGAAGTTTCGGCAATGTCGCGCATCGACAGCGCCTTCAGGTCATAACCCGCCGCGTGTCCCACCAGTGTTTGCAGCAGGTCCTGCGTCAGCCGGTCCTGCAAGGCCTCGATCATTTCCTCCTTGTTGCCGAAGTAATGGTACAGCGAGGCGATATTCACCCCGGCTTCCTCGGCGATATGGTTGGTGGTGGCGTATTCCAGCCCCCGCGCCACAATCACCTTGCCGGTGGCGTCTATCAGCCGGTCGACCATCTCGCGTGAACGCAATTGTTGGGGTTTACGGCGCATGGAAGTCAAAATGCCAGTTGAAGTTAAGTAAATACTTGCATTAGGGTTGAGCGTAGTCAAGCCGTATCCATTCATGAGGGGGAGTGACATGCCCGATTTTGACGAAACCTTGCAACAGGGCGCGGTGACCACCGCGCAGGCGCTGGAGTTGTTCGACAGCCTGGACGGGGTGGACGTGGATTTCATGCGCGGCCGTTGGCGCGGCGCCGACTTTCCCACGGGGCATCCCATGGACGGCCTGCTGCACCGCTACGGCTGGTACGGCAAGGAGTTCGTGGATGCCGACCATGTGCACCCGCTGGTGTTCAACGGTGTTGGCGGCCGGCGCTACACCGTCAATCCCTCGTTGATGCCCATCGGGTTGGTACATCTGGTCCCGGATGCGCTCAACAGTGTCGCCGGGCGCATTTTTCCCTGGCTGAAGCCGGTGTTCGGCACCCGGCAAACCGCCGCGCGGTTGCGCCTGACCTTGTATCGCGGCAAGGTCAGCGCCGCCATGATCTACGACCATAAGCCCATTCAGGATGTTTTCCGCCGGGTGGATGACCATACCGTGCTGGGCGTGATGGACCTGAAGGGCATGTCGCAGCCGTATTTCTTTGTCCTGCGCCGCGATGTCCAGGCCTGATCCCCTCTGTTGCCATTCCACTTCCGGAGATTGATGCCATGCAAATGATGACCGCCCTGAAACCTGATGTGGAGAAGTCCAGCAGCCTGATCGAGCGTAGCGGGCTGAAGGTGCTGGAGTTGCGTCGCGGTTATGTGAAGTGCCTGATGCCGTTGGAGGCCAATAGTTGCCATGAGGGCATCATGCCGACCGGTGCGTTATTCATGCTGGTTGAAGCGTCGGGGAGGGCGATTTTCCTGTCCAGTTTCAATACGTCGCGCTTTCAGGTGTTTTTGAAGCATACGGAGTTGAAGATGGAGCAGGCGGCGGAGAGCGAGGTGACGCTGGAGGTGCAGCTCAAGGAAACCGTCATTTCGCAGGTGACTACGAAGGTGGATATTACCGGGCGGGCGGATTATGTGTTGGAGGGGGTGTTGCGGGATGAGGATGATGGGGTTGTGGCGAGGTTTCAGGCGGGGTATCTGGTGACGCCGGCGAGGCAATAAAAGTCCGTCTTCTCTCCTGATCCAGACTGCATACAAAAAACGGGACATGCCAATATGGTTAAGTTAACATTGGCATGCCTGCAATTTTCTTGTTTTTGGATGAAATGATGGGTGCATATACAAATAATGCAATAATCACGTTTGATGATAATGTCTGCACATTAATTAAAAAAGAGCCCATCTACTCTGTTGTGCTCCGATGGGTTGTATTGGTTAGCTGCGTATTATTGTCGTTTTTTATTTCAGCTCTGTCTTTTATGTCCCAGAAATTGCATTTTATTGGCTGGGTTTTTGGTGTAGTTGGGTTCGTTGTTCTTGGTGTTATCATTTCGGCATTTTTGCGCTCTGGCTGGAAGCTAACTGATCATTTCACTTACTGTTTTATTGATCGGGCTGGAAAAACAATTCGATTTTCTTATGATGGGAAAGCAATCGGAAAAGAATTTAACTTTTCCAAAATAAATAAGTTGGTGATTCGGAGTGTGCTTAAAACAAAGTGTAAATATTATTTGTTGGTCGCAAAGTGCGATATTGGCGATGTGGATCTATATACGTTTGTCCTCTCCCAAGGCTATGATCTTGAAGAGGAGCAACTAAGACAGATCAGTGCTTGGTCGTTGCCGCTGGCGGAATGGTTGGGTGTTGAATTGAAAGTTGAGCGCTCTTTAAGTTAAAGTCGCTCTTATCGCTACTGAACAATCCTAACCCCAGAAATACGAGTAGCATATCCAAGTCTATCGTCTATACTCCTGAGATAAGCTAAAACAGCTCCAGAAAAGACTTCAAAATCCACAGAATTACCACATGGTAAATAAAACTCAACCCGATAAATTAAAATTTGACTACCATCATCTGCCTTCTCAGAACTCTCACGTCGAAGCCCGCATAATGCAGGATCACCACTTCCATAATATATAGAATAGTAATCGGGTGGTTCGTCAGTTGTTGCGGGGAGTCTTCCCTTTCCTCCCATAGGAACAACTAGCACTCCCAATGATAAATCCTCAACGATATATGCTGGTCGCCGTAACCTAAGAGGTCCGCGCAACCTTATCTTTCGCATATAGTCTGCATCATTATCGCCTTCAATCCGAACAATAAAAGTCATATCATATCTCTGATGTCATTCAACGAGAACAAATGGGAACTGAGTAAAATTAATCATATCAATTATAATAACCACACCAAAATCATATTAATTTATTAGTTTGACTTCGTTAATCCGAGATATCCCACCAAGCCGCTCATACATATTATTGATGTGTGTCAAAACGGCTTCCTCAATAGAATTTTTATCTTCACAGCCCGGCGATAATAAAAATTCAACGCGATATGTTATTTGTTCAAAACCATCCGCCTTCTTCTCACAGCCTAAATAACGAAGTCCATACAACGAAAGATTATGATTTTTATCACGTACCGAGTAATAATCAGGTGGCTCTCCTGATGAGGCAGGCAGATCTCCTTTCCCTCCCATAGCGACGACTAGCAACCCCAAAGATAAATCCTCAACAATATATGCAGGCTTGCGAAAATCCAGCGGGCCACGCCGCCTTATATTTTGCATAAAGCTTGCGTCGTTATCGTTTTCAAGCCTAACAATAAAAGTCATATCTAACCTCTGATGTCAGTCAATGCTTTGTCTATAACCCTACCTCAAAAATGAGGGCGCTTACGCGCCCTCATTCACTCACTTCACCTTCATCCCCGGCGTCGCCCCCTCATCCGGCGACAGCAGGAAAATATCCCCGCCACCCGGCCCGGCCGCCAGCACCATCCCCTCCGACATGCCAAACTTCATCTTGCGCGGCGCCAGATTTGCCACCATCACCGTCAGGCGGCCAATCAGGTCTTCCGGCTTGTAAGCAGACTTGATGCCTGCAAACACCGTGCGCTGTTCATTGCCCAGGTCCAGCGTCAGCTTAAGCAGCTTCGCGGCTTCGGGAATGTGCTCGGCATTCACAATCTTCGCCACCCGCAAATCCACCTTCACAAAATCACCAATCGTAATGATAGGGGCCAGCGCCTCAATCTCGGCGGCGGGCTTGGCTTCCGCCTTGGCGGGCGCGGCGGCGACCGTGGCGGTCAGGTTTTCCTTCGAGGCATCCACCATCGCCTGCACCTTGTCCTTTTCCACGCGCGTCATCAGCGGGGTGAAGGCGTTGATGCGGTGGTTCAGCATCAGGTTATAGCGGCTTTCCCAGTTCAGGCTGGCCAGGTCCAGGAATGCGCGGCTGGCTTCGGCAATGCCCGGCAAAATCGGCGCCAGATAGACGATCAGCTGGCGATACAGGTTCAGGCCGACGGAACACACCGCCTGCACTTCGTCGCGGTTGGCGGGGTCCTTGGCCAGCGCCCAGGGCTTCTTCTCGTCAATGTACTGGTTGGCCTTGTCCGCCAGCGCCATGATCTCGCGGATGGCGCGGCCGAAATCGCGGGCTTCGTAGTGTTCCGCAATGCCGTCACCGGCGGCGATGAACTCGGAAAGCAGGGCTTCTTCGCTGCATTGGGCGGACAGTTGACCGTCAAACTGCTTGTTGATGAACCCGGCGCAACGGCTGGCGATGTTCACCACCTTGCCCACCAGATCGCTGTTCACCTTCAGCGTGAAGTCTTCCAGGTTCAGGTCGATGTCTTCCACCGAGCCGGACAGCTTGCTGGCGAAGTAATAACGCAGGTATTCCGGATTCTGCAGGTGATCCAGATATGTACGGCCCTTGATGAAGGTGCCGCGTGACTTCGACATCTTGTGGCCGTTCACCGTCAGGAAGCCGTGGGCAAACACGCCGCTGGGCTTGCGGAAGTTCGCGCCGTGCAGCATGGCGGGCCAGAACAGCGCGTGGAAATAGACAATGTCCTTGCCAATGAAGTGGTAGACCTCGGTCTTGCTCTCCGCACCGGGCGCCCAGTAATCGTCAAAGTTCAGACCCAGCTTGCCGCACAGGTTCTTGAAGCTGGCCATGTAGCCAATGGGCGCGTCCAGCCACACGTAGAAATACTTGCCCGGCGCATCAGGAATCTCGAAACCGAAATAGGGCGCATCGCGGGAAATGTCCCAGTCGTTCAGGCCGCTTTCAAACCATTCCGCCAGCTTGTTGGCCACTTCGTGTTGCAGGCCGCCGGCGCGGGTCCATTCCTTCAGCATGGCTTCAAAATCGGGCAGCTTGAAGAAGTAGTGCAGCGATTCCTTTTCCACCGGCGTTGCGCCGGAAATGGTGGAGTAGGGATTCTTCAGCTCGGTCGGGGCATAGGTGGCGCCGCAGACTTCGCAGGAGTCGCCGTACTGGTCCTTGGCGTTGCACTTCGGGCATTCGCCCTTGATGAAGCGGTCGGCCAGGAACAGGTTCTTTTCCGGGTCGAACAGCTGGCGTACCGGGCGGGTGGCGATGTGGCCGCCGTCGCGGTTGCGCCGGTAGATGGTTTCGCTGAACTCGCGGTTTTCCGGCGAGTGCGTGGAATGGTAGTTGTCGAACCGGATCAGGAAGTCGGCGAAGTCGCGTTCGTGGTCGGCCTTGACCGTAGCGATCTGCTCTTCCGGAGTCACGCCGTTCTGTTCAGCCTTGAGCATGATGGCCGTGCCGTGCGCGTCGTCGGCGCAGACATAATGGCATTCATGGCCGCGCGATTTCTGGAAGCGCACCCAGATATCGGTCTGAATGTATTCGACCAGATGGCCCAGATGGATGGGGCCGTTGGCATAGGGCAGGGCGCTGGTAACCAGCAGGCGGCGGGCTGTCGTGCTCATGGGCAGGGGGCGTCCGGATGAAAATTTGAAGGTCGCTACTATAACGCAAAATGGGGTAGCATACGCAGCCTGTCTTTCCACGCCGGAGCCGCTCATGTCCCTGTCCCGCAAGCACCTTGAATCCGCTCTCAGCCGTCAGGTCGACCCCTGGATGGGCAAGGATTTGCTGGCCTTGACGGAACGCATGGACATCGACGGCGATCTGGTTAGCATTCAGTTGGCGCTGCCGTATCCCTTCGCCAGTTGCGCCGGGGAACTGCGCGATCTGCTGGTGCAGACGCTGACCGACGCCGGTGCCGGACGCGTGGCCTATGACCTCATCCTCAAAGTGCCGCGCAGCAAGCCGACCAACAATGTCGAGTCCGCGCCGCCCATCAAGAACGTGATCGTGGTGGCCTCGGGCAAGGGCGGTGTCGGCAAGTCGACCACGGCCGTCAACATCGCGCTGGCGCTGGCCGCCGAGGGTGCGCGCGTCGGTATTCTTGATGCGGATATCTACGGCCCCAGCATTCCCACCATGCTCGGCCTGTTCAACCAGCGCCCGGAAATCCGCAATGAAGCCTTTGTGCCGTTGCAGGCGTACGGCTTGCAGGCCATGTCCATCGGCTTCCTGATCGATGACAACAATCCGGTGGTGTGGCGCGGTCCGAAAGTCACCGGCGCGCTGCTGCAGCTGTTCGGGCAAACCGCCTGGCAGGATCTGGATTATCTGGTCATCGACATGCCGCCGGGCACCGGCGACATCCAGCTGACGCTGGCGCAGCGTATTCCAGTGTCCGGTGCGGTGGTGGTCAGCACGCCGCAGGATATCGCCTTGCTGGACGCCAAGAAGGGCATCGAGATGTTCCGCAAGGTCAACATCGACGTGCTGGGTGTGGTGGAAAACATGGCCTTGCATGTATGCTCGAATTGCGGCCACACCGAGGCGATTTTCGGCGAAGGCGGCGGCGAACGCATTGCCCGCGAGTACCAGACCGAATTGCTGGGCCAGTTGCCGCTGAACAAGAGCATCCGCGAGCAGGCGGACAGTGGCAAGCCGACAGTGGTGGCGCAGCCGGACGGCCCGCTGACGGCGCATTACCGTCATATTGCCCGCCGCATCGCGGTGAAGCTGGCGCAGCATGAAGTGGTGCCGACCAACCGCATCGGCTTCTTTTCCCCCAAATAATTTCAGGCAGACAACGGAAGCGCAGTCATGACGATCAAAGCAGACAAGTGGATTCGCCGCATGGCCGAGGAAAACGGCATGATCAGCCCCTTCGAACCCGGCCAGGTGCGCACGGCGGGCGGTGAGAAGATCATATCCTACGGCGTCTCCAGCTACGGTTACGACGTGCGCTGCTCCAACGAGTTCAAGGTCTTCACCAACGTTTTCGGCGCCACGGTCGACCCCAAGAACTTCGACGAGAAAAGCTTTGTCGATATCCAGTCGGATGTCTGCATCATTCCGCCGAACTCGTTCGCACTGGCGCGCACCGTGGAGTACTTCCGGATTCCGCGCAATGTGCTGACGGTCTGCCTGGGCAAATCAACCTATGCCCGTTGCGGCATCATCGTTAATGTCACGCCGCTGGAACCGGAGTGGGAAGGGCATGTGACGCTGGAGTTTTCCAACACCACCAACCTGCCTGCCAAGATTTACGCCAATGAAGGCGTGGCGCAGATGCTGTTCTTCGAATCGGATGAAGTCTGCGAAACCTCGTACAAGGATCGCGGCGGCAAGTATCAGGGTCAAACCGGGGTAACCCTGCCGAAGGCATAGTTCACTACGCATGAAAAAGGGGCCTGATCGGCCCCTTTTTCATGCAACATTCCGCATCATTTGCCGCTGGATTGCGAGACCATCCAGGCCGCAAAAGCTTGACGCTCAGCCGGTGTCGCTTTCAACCAGAGTCCTTGCAGGGTCGTCAGGGTAGAGCCTGTCGCCGGCGTGTCGTCTGCCGTGGTGGCGCTCTGGAAAGACTTGCCAATGGTGTCAACCAGCGAAGCCTGTCCCATCGAACGGACCGTAACGCCGGTGAACTCTTGGTCGGACTGGGTTTCGGCCAGGTGGATTTCCGGATTTTTGGCAAAAACCTTGGCAGCTTCATATCGCTTGGGCGCATTTACCGAAAACTGGTAAGTTTTGCCACTTTCGACATTCAGACGGAAGGCAACGGGCGGAGACTTCAGGATGTCGTGGTCATCAGCCCCCAATGGAAACAACTGGGTATAACGGACACTGACCACATGCTCACCGGGTTTCAACGGCACCGTCTGGCTGCGCGAGCCAAAAATGCTGCCTGGAAGTTCCTCGCCGTCAATGGCCAGGATCTGCACCTGTTCAGGACTCTTCAGGGTTGCTCCATTCGTCGCAGCGTCCGCCAGGCAATGGCCAGTGGACAACAGCAGGGTTGGAACGGCCAGAAACCGGAACATTTGTTTAATCATTAAGCGTTTTTCCTGCGGTTGAATGAGCGAACCAGCCCCATCAATCCAAGCCAGGCAAGGCTGAACCAGCCCATGCTGCCGCCGGTAATCCCCAGATTCCCGGCCTGCTTGCCGTCAGCAGGGGCGGAGTTGTTGATGGTTACGGTCGCGGTATTGGATTCGGACAGGTTCCGGTCCAGCACGACATAGGTGAATTTGTCGGCAAAAGGCGACAAGGTGTTGCTGGGATGGTAGGTCAACGGGCCGCCATAGCACGTTTGCACCGAGGTCACCGAGTTGTCTGGGCACGGCCCCTGATACTGGGCGGTAATGTAGCCGACAGCGGGCTTGTCTACCAAACGGATATTGTAGGCGGGCGTGGTCGAACATTCTTCCAGCGCGCCGGGTTCCGGAGGCGTCGAGGTGGAAGACGGAGGCACCGGGTTGCAGTACAGCCGACCATATTTGCCATCACCGCTGTCATTATCATTTGCCAGCACATCAAGGCTGACAGAGACGGCGCCGCTGGGCAGGGTGACGCTGTCATCTTCCGCCTTCGGCGGGATATTGACGACTTCAAGGTTAACTGTGCCCTTGTTGGAAATCAGGCCGGTCGATTTCTGCTTGATCTGATAATCGCATTTGTCGTTGCGAGGAATACCGTGCGAATCATATTCCAGGAACGGAATGGTGTTATCCGCGCTGATATCCGTCAGGGTGCCCAGTTTGCAAGGTGCAAAGGGAATCAGCTCATAATCGGCAATGAAATCCTTGTTGAACACGGGGCGGTCGGTATCGGTTTCCGGCGCGATGTCATTGGACAGCACCATGGCCCGGATGATGCGGTCCGTACCGGATTTATTGGTGGAGTTCGGCTCATCCACGGCGGTAAGTTGCTTGCGTTCAACAGCACCGCGGTCACATTTTATGAACGGAGCGCGCAGGGCGCCTCGCTGGTCGCTGCTTTCCTGGCAACCGGCAATGGTATCAATCACATATTTCGACGTGGTCAGGGGCAGGAAGTTCTTGCTCAGGCCGCCGTGATAATCCAGACCCGAGAACTCGGTAGCCATGCTGACGCCGGCAACACCGTCAATCACCGAGTTCTTGGCTTCCGCCTTGAATGGCAACGGGCATTGCTCAAGCGTATTCTCATCCCCGGAAATGATGGTTGAGGACGGAGACGAATAATCCTTGCAGCCGCCGCCGTTGTTGAAGGCAATCACAGACGTTGCCAGGCTGACGGAATCCAGGCCTTCAAAGGCAAAAACCGGCGCGGTTTGATTCTCGACTGCCGTAACATAACGCAACGACATGGTGCCCGAAGCGCCCGGGCTCTTGCTGAAACGGACAATACCGCCGTGCGCCGTGCTGTCTACGGCCTTGTTGCCGGTAATGGTCGTGGTGGTCATGGCCAGTGAGGCGCTACCGCAGGCCTCGATCACGCTCTGGTTGGCGCCATCGCCATTGTTCAGAATGGCGGTCTGAACCATTTCAATGCCGCGCGCCGTGTAATACAGGTTGTCGAGACAAGACATCGACAATACCGCGCCTACCGGAGCGTAATTGTTTTCCAGGGTCGAAGCATTCGTATTAACCGTGGCGCTCTTTCCGGAAACATAAATGGCGCCCCCTTCCACCGTGGCCTGGTTATTGCGAAGAACGACATTACCCAGGCTGACAACCCCGCCCGCAAGAATGGCGCCGCCCCGTTCCGGAAAAGTCGGGCTACCGCCATTCTGAAGAATCACAGCCGTAAGCGTCAGGGCGCTATTCAGGCTGGTTGTATTGAAAATACGGCTTTTGGAGTTGGCATCAATAATCGATTCAGGCAGGTGCCGCAATGGGTGGATATTCGTCAAGGGGTCAACCTTGGTCGGATCGCTGGTATCCACGCCCTCAATCTTCACATCCCGGCTGATGACAAACTCACCGTATTTGGGATCCAGGGCATACGTGCCCTTGAGTGTCAGCAAAATGGTGTTTTGCAGATAGCGGTCACCGGGCTGACAGCCGCCAAAAGCCTTCATGTCATTGTTGGTCTTGATGGCTTCCCGCAGGGAGCAGGCTTCAGGATTCTCGCCGTATTCGTCAACAAGGGTATTCACGAGAATCTTGGTATTGATGCTCATGGCGCTGGAAGTCATTGCGCCACTCAATACGGCGATGCTGGCGGCCAGTAACAGCGGTGAAAACTTTTTCATTATTATTAGCCTCGTTGTACACGACGACGGAGTTGTGTCAGACCCAGCAGCGACAATAAGCCCCAGATGCCCAGGGAGCCGGCGTAGTTTTTGTCATCGATACCGGATGCAGGGTCAGCCACCACCTTGACACTCATGACGACGGTCTTGTCGTTATTGGCATCACTGAAACGGCTGAGGGTTGTCGTGTAGGCATAGCTGAAACGATCAAAGCCGTGGTAAGCGTAACCGGGGACATACACCGCTTCATGTTTCACGTCATCGAAAGTGACGGAGCCTTTCCCGGGCAAAATGGTCAGGAACGGACAGCCATCCTTGGTCAGGTCGGCGCGCGGATCCTTGACCACGGCGGCGCAGCGGGCCGCCGGCATCAACTCGCCGTCGCCGATCTTCTCAAGCATGCTGAAGTGCACCGTCTGGCCGACGAGCACGTCCTGACCCTGCTTGTCGGAATTGGTGGTGAGCAGCTCAACCGCGCCGATATCGCACAAGGTCCGGGCCTTGCCCCGTTGATCAACATTGTTGCAGTCATTGTCGGCATTGCCGGTGCCCATGACCCCTTTATTGACAATCGGCGAATCGGTCAAGGCAGAGTAACTGGCCAGCAGGCGGGGCTTGTGGGAACGGGTGGACCCGCCAAAATTACCCAGCGGACAGAGCAGGCCGGTTGCGGGAGGCAGGTCGCAAGTGGCTGCGTCGCTGGAGGGGCCGGCAAACAACTTTTCGTCACCGGTACCGGAAATCTGGCGGTTCATATCCGCCGGCACAGTGCCGGGGCAGGCGGCAGACATGTAAAGGTTGTATCGGAATTTGGTCGAAGCCCCCACATTCAGACAATCCTGTGGCGCGGCTCCGTCCTGGGCAATGATGCTGCTTGTCAGGTTGATATCAAGGCCGCGGAAGTCGACGCCGGCGGTGTTGGCAACAACGGTCAGGCTCAGCAGGCGAATCTGCTCGGGTACGGAGAGGGCGGTGCCGATATTGGTTGACAGTGTGGTATCGCTGATGATCGAGCGCCGGGTCAGCAACGAGCTGGAAGGAACGACTCCCGTCAGGATATGAACAATGGTGTCCGCAGGATTGACGCCGGTATTCTTGTAGAAGAGGGACTGCTGGATGCTCACACCCGACTGGGTGCTGTAAAAAGCCGCCCCATCCGGAGCGCGGTTTGCTTCAAAGTTCACGCCCGTGGCCAGCAGGAATGCCTGGTCCGCATTAAACAGGGCACCGCCATGGCCGGAAGCGCCGCCCAGGCTGAATTTGACATTGGTTAATGTCAGGTCTTCCTTGTTGTACACAATGCCGCCATCCACGGCGCAGGCAGTCAAGTCTGCCGCATTCGCGCGGCAGCCCCTCAGGTCCAGGTTAAGGAATCTGACGGCAATGCGCTTGGTGGCATCAGCTTGTCCATCATCCAGCATGAAAATCCGGGACGGTGTCGTTCCGCCGGCCTGAATAATGGCCGGGACCAGGTCGTCCGCGGTCGAGTCCGTCAGCTGGCTGGAACTTTGCGTAGTATCATCCAGCTTGATGATGATGCTGTCCTTGATCTGGATTTCCCCCAGATCAATATTGAACGGCGTTTTTTGCGCCGGGAGGACAACTTCATCCGTATCGGTCACAGACTTCGGAACACAGCCGTAGATCTGGAAGCCGATAATCTGATTTTCGAGATTTTTCTTCGCGGTTTGCAGAATGGCAATATCCGATTCAATGCCTTGAATCTGGATCTTCACCTGCGCGATTTCCGATTCCAGGGCCGGCTTTTCCGCAGCCGAGGCATCGGCCAACCGGATTTCAAGAACCTTCTTTTCATTGTTCAGCACGCCCAAACGGCTGTTTTTCTGGGAAATGCTGGATTCGATAGGGGCGATGTTCTTTTTGACGATGTTCTTTTGATTGATATAACTGACAGCTTCCCGTATCGAGCATTTGCTGCCGAGTACATTATTTTCATCATCAGAAGTGTTAACGACAATGGTGTCAGCATGGCTGTGCGAACAAACGATAGCTAGCAGAGCTGCAATGGACGCACCCTGAAGTCTTGACATGCTGGTATTCTCCTGATTCTGAATGCCTGTTCTTGTTATGCGACCGTATTGTAGTGGTATGGCGCACGTGTGTCTTTTGCTTTTATGTGTCAGAAAGCAGTCTTTTGCAGGCCCCGGCTGCTGTCATGCATCGGTAAAATGTCCGCCCGGAGTCGTTATTTCTGTAACGGCGGATGCCATCCTAACCTTTTTCATCCCGCATATGGGTCATGACGGCCACCAGGCGCTCACTGAGGTGGTCATTGATGGCTTTTTCCATGGCCCGACCGACTTCGGCGGCAATGGCGATATCGGCAATCGGCCGCAACCGCCACACCAGGCTGGTCAGGCGTTCCACGTCTTCAGGAGGAGGGAGCTTGTCTTTGCCGTAGGGATCAAATACAAGCCTCACCACCAGTTTGACCAGCTGGTCCGCGACAAACTCAACGTTGTTGCGGACGCCTTCGATGATTCCCAGCAGCTCTCCCAGCGGCAGGCCTTCAGCAACCAGTTGTATGCCGGCATTGAGCAAGCGGGGGCTGGGAACGCGGAATTTGGTTTCTTCCTGCGTAAACTCGATCATGCCAAGGCGGGCGGCATGCAGTATCTCATCCTGTGTGACGTTCGGACCGAACAGCTGCAGCAACTCAAGGGCGTCATAGTAGGTAGGGGTGTCGTCAGACCACGGGCTGGTGATGGCGTTTTCCAGACCCAGGAGCTGGCGCAGGTCATGCCCGCTTTCCCAGGCGGCAATCAACTCGGAGATATTGGCGATGCTGTAGCCGCGGGCCAGAAGCTGGCCGATGACACGCAGACGGGCCAGATGGGCGTCCGTGTAAATGCCGGTGCGACCGCGCCGCTCGGGAGGGGGAAGTATGCCCTTGTCCTGATAGGCGCGCACATTGCGAACCGTGGTGCCGGCCGCGCGGGCCAGATCATCAATAGTATATTCCTCAGGCAGTTTGGGCTGAGGAAAGCCATTGCGTTCGGTGTCGGTCATTACACTTGAATCCCGAGGTTAATCCAGGACGCCTGTTATTGGTCTGTGCGTCCCATTCATGAGTCAGCATCCTGACTGCTGTCAGTAGCGTCAAGCCGGTCAGTGCGCTGGTAAAAATGACTGTTCCGGTAGCTGTCGTGCGCATGCCGCAAGAGTACCATGATAATGGCGGCCACGGGCAGTGCCAATAGCATGCCAACCAGCCCGAACAGCTGTCCGCCGGCCATGATCGCGAAGATCACGGTGACCGGCGGCAAGCCGATCTTGTCTCCGATGAAGTAGGGCTGAAGCACCCATCCTTCCAGCACCTGACCGATCATGAAAACCAGGCCGACCAGCAACAGATGGTCAACATCGAAGCCGAACTGGAACAGCACGGAAACCGACGCGGAGAGGATTCCGATGATGAATCCGAAATAGGGAATGATGCTGCCCAATCCGGCCAGCAGGCCAATGATGATACCCAGTTTCAAGCCGATCAGCTGCAATCCGCCAGCGTAAACAATACCCAGCAGAAGCATGACAATGAATTGCCCGCGAATGAACGCCGCCAGAACTTCATCGCATTCGGCGGCAATACGTCCGACGACAGGTTCATGCTGGCGTGGAATCAGTTCGCGGATATTCTGTATCAGTTTGTCCCAGTCCAGCAGCAGATAAAACATGACTACCGGAATCAGGGCCAGCAGTCCGGCCAGCGACAGGATATCCATGCTGGATTGGGCTACCCGGGTCAGCACGTTGCCCGCCGCGGTACCGGCCTCCTGCCAGTATGAGGCCAGCCAGGTGCTGATCAGATCCATATCCAAGCGGTCGATGTCGGTGTGAAAGGTTTTTTCCAGCCAGGGAATGGCCTGGCGGTTGACCCACCGCAGCAGCGATGGCAAGCGGGACTCCAGATAAATGAACTGCCGCCAAAGCGGGGGCAACAACAAAATCAGCGAGATTGACAGCGAGATCAGGAGTGAACTGAACACCATGGTGACAGCGACGGGCCGCTTGACCTTGAAGCTGCTCATCAGCCGGTTGACCAATGGATTGCACAAATAGGCCAACAGTGCGCCGGCCAGAAACGGCATCAGGATGGACTGCAGCGCCCAGACCAGCCAGACCAGAAGGGCGGCAATGGCAAAAACAGGCCAGCGGTTCAGAGAGGGATTCATGATGATAATGTGCCTGTAGTCACGGCGTCGTAGCCCCTTGCCAGCGAAAGACGGCGGAACGGTCGCTGAGTTGACGTCCCATGAGGATCATGTCGTCAAGGCCGTTGTCGATCAACGGAACGGCCTGCAAAGGCAGATTGCCGGTTCTTTCCGGCACGGCGGCCTGCGGTCCGGACTGGCAGGCAAAACTGACCGTATCACCTTCAATCCGCAGCAGGCGGGTGGAACGGCAGATGGTGCCCAAGGCGGTTTCCGCTGTTTTGAAATCCGTAAAGCTGTTGATGTTGCCGATATGGACCAGGGAGGCCTGACGCAGCCCCGGCCATTGCCACTGCAGCGCCATATTTTCGGCCCACACATGAGGCAGGTATTTCTTGCCCGCGGGTTCAATAACGCCTGACAGCGTCAAATCGGGCAATATCAACTGCCATTGCAGCGGCATCCCTCGCGACAACACGACAATCCCGTCAATTTGGGCGGTTGCGAGAAAGGCCGTGAGGGCGGAACGGTCGGCTGTCAGGTTGTGCATGACTGCGTAGAGGGCCGTCAATGAGGCAGCCGGGACTTTACGCTCAACGACCAGGCCACGGCGATCCAGCTCCGGCTTCAATATGGCGTCGGGTTCAATGGGAACCGGCTTCTGTTTGTCAGCCGCTTCCAGCAGCCATAAGCGCCCACCCGCCCAAGGGCGGTAACCCGCGGTCAGGGCAAGCTTTTCCAGATTGCCCGGAGAAGAACCGGACAGCAGCACGTCGCGCACGACCGGCGAATCGAAAACCGTGGCCGTACCTGTCAGGCCCAGAAAATCCTCGGTCCAGACCGGCGTCTCGGCCGCCGCGTGACCGGCGGCTACCAGCAGGCAAAGCCCGCTCAGCAGGAATCGTGGGGTAGGGAAAGCCATATCCGGAAAGCCGCGCATCCAAAAAATGCAACCTTAACGCAAGAGTGCCGTCCATTTCCACAAACCAGAACGTCGGCGTAGCGATTAATATCGCCTTGCCCTAGAGGAATCGGGCCCAAAAAGGTAAAATGCGCGCCCATTGCCTGACCCTTTCTGGATATGACCATGAGCCAAACCCCAACTTCCCTCAGCTATAAAGATGCCGGTGTGGATATCGAAGCCGGAGACGATCTGGTTGAACGCATCAAGGGTGTGGCCAAGAAGACCGCCCGGAAGGAAGTGCTGGGCGGCCTGGGCGGATTCGGCGCCCTGTGCGAGATCCCCGAGGGCTATCGCAAGCCGGTGCTGGTTTCCGGCACCGACGGCGTTGGCACCAAGCTCAAACTGGCGCTGCAACTGAACCGCCATGAAAGCATCGGCATTGATCTGGTCGCCATGTGCGTCAACGATCTGGTGGTTTGCGGCGCGGAACCGCTGTTCTTCCTGGATTACTACGCTACCGGACATCTGTCGGTGGAAACCGCTGCAACCGTGGTGACCGGTATCGGCGAGGGCTGTCTGCAAGCCGGTTGCGCGCTGGTGGGCGGCGAGACCGCGGAAATGCCCGGCATGTATGAAGGCGAGGATTATGACCTGGCCGGTTTCTCGGTCGGCGTGGTGGAAAAAGACGAGATCATCGACGGCAGCAAGGTCAAGGCCGGCGACGTGCTGATCGGTCTGGCCTCCAGCGGGGTGCATTCCAACGGCTATTCGCTGGTCCGCAAGATCATTGATGTGCGTCAGGCTGACCTGAACCAGGATATCGAAGGCAAGTCGCTGGCCGACCGCGTCATGACGCCGACCCGAATCTACATCAAGCCGCTGCTGTCGCTGATCAAGGCGATGCCGGTGCACGCGATGGCGCACATCACCGGCGGCGGATTGCCCGGCAACCTGCCGCGCGTGCTGCCGGAAGGTGCGGACGCCCGTATTGACGAATCCTCCTGGCAGTGGCCGGCCATCTTCCGCTGGCTGCAGGAACAGGGCAGTGTCGATCGCTTCGAAATGTACCGCACCTTCAACTGCGGCGTCGGCATGGTGGTGGTGGTTCCGGCCGATCGCGCCGATGACGCCATTGCCCATCTGAAGGCCGCCGGCGAAGACGCCTGGAAGCTGGGCGAGATCGTGCCGTCAACGCATGCCGAGCCGACCGTGGTTTTTGCCTGATTAGCCGGGCTTTCCGTGTTGACCGCAGAGACGCACCCGTTGCGTCTCTGTTGTTTCTGTCGTCCTGAATGAATGATCCTGTGAGCGCCTGATGAATATCGTTGTCCTGATTTCCGGTTCCGGCAGCAACCTGCAGGCCATCATCGATGCCTGCCGCGCCGGGTGGATTGCCGGAAAGGTGGTCGGCGTGCTTTCCAACCGGGCGGACGCCTATGGGCTGGTGCGTGCGACGGAAGCGGGTATTCCGGTCGCGACCATCGCCCACCGCGATTACCCGTCGCGGGAAGATTTCGATACCGCCATGCAGCAGCAGATCGATGGCTGGCAGCCAGATACGGTAGTGCTGGCCGGATTCATGCGCATCCTGACGCCCGGCTTCGTCCGTCACTATGAAGGGCGGCTTCTCAACATCCATCCTTCACTGTTGCCACGTTACAAGGGCTTGCATACCCACCGCCGTGTCCTGGCGACCGGCGATCGCCTGCACGGCTGTTCCGTACATTATGTGAACGCTGAACTCGATGGCGGACCGGTGATCGCGCAGGGCGTCGTGCAGGTGCATCCTGCTGATAATGAACAAATCCTTACCGAAAAAGTGCACAAGGTCGAACACTGGCTTTATCCCCAGGTGTTAAGCTGGATGGCATCCGGACGCTTGGTATATCGTGACGGCAGCCCCCTGCTGGACGGCCAGAAACTGCGGCAACCGGTCCAACTCCTGTTCTGAAAAGGGAATGCTGATGCGCCTGCTCACCTGCCTGTCTGTTTCACTGCTGACCATGCCGGTCATCGTGCAAGCCGATCCGGTGCCCTATACGGCAACCTACAAAGTCAATCTGGATAACAAACTGAATGGATCGGCAACCGGTACGCTGACCCGTCAGGGCAATCGTTACCATTACGAGTTGCGCGCCACGGCGCTGATGGCCAACTCGCTGGAACAAACCGATTTCATGATCAACAAGGGTGATCTGGTTTCACTCAACTACCGAAACCAGCGTCAGGTATTTTTCCGTTCCCGCGCCACCAGTATCGATTTTGACTGGAAGCAGAACAGCGTGCATGTCGTGCGCAACGGCAAGGACAACAATTATGCGGTTCCGCCCGGCACGCTGGACCCGCTGAATATGGAAATGCAGATTCGCGAGGATCTGATGACGACCGGCAAGATTGACCGGGATTACCCGTTAGCGGACCCCAAGGAGTTTCATCCGGTTCGCTTCGAAATCAACGGTACCGAGGTGTTGAACACGCCGATGGGGCCGATTGAAACGCTCAAGGTTCGCCGCGTCCATGGCAGTCCGGATCGCAGCACCCAGTTCTGGCTGGCCCGGTCGATGGAATATCTGCCGGTCAAGGTGGTGCAGATCGATGACGGCGCTGTCTACAAACTGGATCTGACCGGCTACAAACCGGCCGGGCCGGTCAGGACTGCGCCTCCTGTAGTTTCCGCAACTTCCCCTGCCGCTTCACTTCCAGCGACGAAACCACCATCAAAGCCGTAATCAGCGCCGTGCCCGCCATTCCAGACCAGCCTTCAATCCCCGGTTTGAAGCAAAGCATGGTGGCATAAGCGGTGTAAAACAGCAGAACCACCGAAAAGGTGAGCAGCTTGCCGGGATCGCGACGCGCCACCATCGGCAGAAAAAACAGCGCCGGAAGTATCTTTAGCAATGCCACCAGCGTGACGGTCAGCCAATCCACCCCGGTGGGGCGGAAGGCAAAGGTATCGCCAACCAGCCAGAGCAAGGTGACGGCATACAACGGAAAAACCAGCTTGGGAATCATTTGGCGGCCCACATGGCAAGACGTTTGCCCAACGCCAGGCACAATGCCTGTTCGTCTGAGGTGATCGGGCGGCTGCCGTCGCTGCCGGCCCAGTGCGAAGCGCCGTAAGGCGTACCTCCCGCCGAGGTTGAGTTCAATCCGGCTTCCCGATACGGAATACCCAGCATGACCATGCCGTGATGCATCAGCGGCAGCATCATGCTGAGCAGCGTGCTTTCCTGGCCGCCATGAAGGGAGGATGTGGAGGTGAACACCGCCGCCGGCTTGTCACAGAGCGCGCCGCTCAGCCAGAGGTCGGAGGTCCCATCGAGGAAATACTTCATCGGCGCGGCCATGTTGCCGAAGCGGGTAGGGCTGCCCAACGCCAGCCCGGCGCATCCGGCCAGATCCTCCGTAGTGCAATACAGGTCGCCGGCTTCGGGAATGTCGGCCTGGGTTGCCTCGCAAACGGTCGAGACAGCGGGAACCGTGCGCAACCGCGCGCGCATCCCGGCGGATTCGACGCCGCGCGCAATCAGTTTCGCCAGTTGGCGTGTGCTACCATGGCGGCTGTAGTACAGCACCAGCACGTAGGGTTCGGACATTGGCGGGAGCCCTGAAGGAAAAACGCGATTCTAGCAAAACGAGACCGAGATGCAGTGGCAGCGCCTGTATAAACGTTCCCTTTCCATGGCGAAATTCGTTATTCGCCGCTTCCTGCATGACGATTGCCGCAGTAACGCTGCGCAACTGACCTACACCACGCTGTTCGCCATCGTACCGATGCTGACGGTGCTGTTCGCCGTGCTCTCCGGCATTCCCTCGCTGCAAACGCTCAGCCAGGACATCACCAACGTCATCTTCAATAATTTCCTGCCTGACACCGGCGTCAAGATCCAGACCTATCTAAGCGATTTCGCCAAGCAGGCATCCAACCTGACCGCCATTGGCGTACTGATGCTTTTCGTGACGTCGTTACTGATGCTGATGAATGTTGAGCGCGCCTTCAACCAGGTCTGGAAGGTGCGGCAGCCCCGCCAGAACCTGATCAGCTTCCTGCGTTACTGGGCGGTGCTGAGCCTGGGGCCGTTGCTGCTGGGCGTGGCGTTTACCGTTTCTTCATACCTGACATCGCTGCGATTCATGAACAATGCCGGCGAACTGGTGGAAACGGTGATTCCCGGGTTGCAGATCATGCCGTTCATCTTTACTTCGCTGGCGTTCACGCTGCTGTACGTGACCGTGCCGAACTGCAAAGTGCCGGTCAAGGCAGGCTTCGCCGCCGGAGTATTTGCAGCAGTGCTGTTCGAGGCCGCCAAGCGCACCTTCGGCCTGTTCGTCACCAACTTTTCTTCCTACAAACTGGTTTACGGTGCGTTCGCGGCGTTCCCGATCTTCCTGATCTGGATCTATGTATCGTGGATGATCGTGCTGTTGGGCGTGGAAGTCAGCCGGGCGCTGACGCTGTACAAGGAACAGCATTACAGCAACCGCCATCCGGTGCTGGCAATGCTGGATATTTTGCAGCTGTTCCTGCGGCGGCAGAAGGATGGGCATTCCGTGTCGGATATCGAAGCGATGTCGATCCTGGGCCGTTATGAGGTGGAAACCTGGACGGACATGGCCAACCTGCTGCAAAACCTGAATTACATCAAGAAGACCGAGAACGGCAATTACGTGCTGGCGCGTAATCTGGACCGCATCAGCTTCTGGGATTTTTACCAGCAGCTGCCGTGGCATCTGCCCCGTCCCGAAGACCTGAAGACCCTGCATGCCGACGATAACTGGGCGCGCGAGCTGGCGCCGCACCTTCTGCGCGTGCACGAACTGACCGGACAGGAACTGAACCAGACGCTGGGACAGATTTTGTCCGTGGATTAGGTATAATTCCGCCACGATTTCCCTCACTCACCCTTTCTTGCGGGAAAGGGTTTCCGGAGCCCCACGATGACCGTGATCAAGCAAGACGACCTCATCCAGAGCGTTGCCGATGCCCTGCAATACATTTCCTACTACCACCCGCTGGATTTCATCCAGGCGGTGAACGAAGCCTACGAGCGCGAGGAAAACCAGGCCGCCAAGGACGCGATGGCGCAGATCCTGATCAATTCCCGCATGTGCGCCGAGGGCCACCGTCCGATTTGCCAGGACACCGGCATCGTGACCGTGTTCGTGAAGGTGGGGATGAATGTGAAGTGGGATTCGACCCTGTCGCTGGACGACATGATCAACGAAGGCGTACGCCGCGCTTATCTGAATCCGGACAACGTGCTGCGCGCCTCGATCCTGCGTGATCCCGCTGGCAAGCGCCAGAACACCAAGGACAACACGCCGGCCGTGATCCATTACAGCATCGTGCCGGGCGATACCGTCGACATCCAGATCGCGGCTAAGGGCGGCGGCTCCGAGAACAAGTCGAAGATGGCGATGCTCAATCCTTCTGACTCCATCGTCGACTGGGTGCTGAAGACCGTGCCGACAATGGGCGCTGGCTGGTGCCCGCCCGGCATGCTGGGCATCGGCATCGGCGGCACCGCCGAGAAGGCAATGCTGCTGGCCAAGGAATCGCTGATGGATCCGGTGGACATTCATGAGCTGCAGGCGCGCGGCCCGCAAAACCGCGTGGAAGAACTGCGGCTGGAACTGTTCGAGAAAGTGAACGCGCTGGGCATCGGCGCGCAGGGTCTTGGCGGCCTGACCACGGTGGTCGACGTAAAGATCCTCGATTACCCGACCCACGCGGCCTCATTGCCGGTAGCGATGATTCCCAACTGCGCCGCCACCCGTCATGTGCATTTCGAACTGGACGGCTCCGGTCCCGCCGAACTGGCCGTGCCAAAGCTGGAAGACTGGCCGCGCGTCACCTGGGATGCTTCCAAGGCCCGCCGTGTCAACCTCGACACCATCACCCATGACGAAATCAAGTCGTGGAAGACCGGCGAGACGTTGCTGCTGAACGGCACCATCCTGACCGGCCGCGATGCCGCCCACAAGCGCATGGTGGACATGATCGCCAAGGGTGAAGAGCTACCGGTCGACCTGAAGGGCAAGTTCATTTACTACGTCGGTCCGGTTGATCCGGTGCGTGATGAAGTGGTGGGCCCGGCCGGTCCGACAACCGCCACGCGCATGGACAAGTTTACCGAGACGGTGCTGGCCAAGACCGGCCTGTTCGGCATGATCGGCAAGTCGGAGCGCGGCCCGGTCGCCATCGAAGCCATTCGCAAGCACGAAGCTGCTTATCTGATGGCGGTGGGCGGGGCGGCTTATCTGGTATCGAAGGCCATTCGCAAGGCCAAGGTGGTGGCGTTCGCTGACCTGGGCATGGAGGCCATTTACGAGTTTGTCGTGGAAGACATGCCGGTGACCGTGGCTGTCGATGTGCTGGGTGAGTCGGTACACGATACCGCGCCGAAGATCTGGCAGGCCAAGATCGGAAAGATTCCCGTTAAGGGATGAGATCATGCGGGGAGCTTCGGCTCCCCGTTTGCTTAGTGCCGTGGCAGCAGCAGGACTCCGGCCATAATCAGCAACAGTAACCCACCTATCATCTGCACCCACCGGTTCTGATGCCAGGCCAACGGCCGAGGCTCCTCACGGATCATGCCCTGCGCCGCCAGTACTTTCAGTTGCTGGTTCAGATACTGGCTGACCGTGGCATCCATCTTCGCCAGGTCTTCCTCACTGAGCTTGCCTTCCTTGTCCAGGTTCAATGCCTCCTTGAGCGCTCCGCGTAATTCTTCCGTCGGCAACTCCAACCCGTGACGAGGCGGCTTGCCGGCCTCGCCAGGATGCAAGGAATCAATAATGTCTTCCGGGGTCAATACGGCCATTTCCCATACCCGCCTTATTGCTCTTATTGTGATAAAAAAATGGCAGTTGGCGCATGTAATGTCAACAATAAATGTGTGTGTATTTTTAAGGCAATACCGAAAGAAACATTTGATGTTGGATAGGCTGGCTAGTCGCATAAAAAACCCGCCGAAGCGGGTTTTTTTATGCGAAGCCTGAAACCGGATTACGGCAGCAGGTGCTTCACGGCATCACGCTCTTCCTGCAGTTCCTTCTCGGTGGCCTGCATGCGGGCACGAGAGAACTCGGACACTTCGAGGCCTTGGACGATTTCCCAGTCGCCATTCTTGCAAACGCAAGGGAAGGAGTAGATCAGGCCCTTGTCGATGCCATAGGAACCGTCAGAGTAGACGCCCATGGAAACCCAGTCGCCTTCGGCGGTGCCCAGCGCCCAGGAGCGCATGTGGTCAACGGCGGCGTTGGCGGCGGAAGCAGCGGAGGAAGCGCCACGAGCCTTGATGATGGCCGCACCGCGCTGTTGCACGTTCGGGATGTACTCGTTCACGTACCAGTCGTTGTCGATCAGGCTTTCAGCAGCCTTGCCATCAACAGTGGTCTTGGAGACATCGGGGTATTGGGTAGAAGAGTGGTTGCCCCAGATCGTCATGTTCTTGACGTCGTTGATGGTCTTGCCGGTCTTCTGGGCCAGCTGGGCCATGGCGCGGTTGTGATCGAGGCGGGTCATGGCGGTGAACTGGCGCGGGCTGATGTCCGGCGCGTTGCGCTGGGCGATCAGCGAGTTGGTGTTGGCGGGGTTGCCGACAACCAGCACTTTGATACCGCGGCTGGCGACGGCGTTGATGGCCTTGCCCTGCACGGAGAAGATGGCGGCGTTGGCTTCCAGCAGATCCTTGCGCTCCATGCCGGGGCCGCGCGGACGGGCGCCAACCAGCAGGGCGTAGTCGGCGTCCTTGAAGGCAACCATGGGGTCATCGGTCATGACGATGCCGGCCAGCAGCGGGAACGCGCAGTCGTCCAGCTCCATCGCCACGCCTTCCAGAGCCTTCAGGGCCGGGGTGATTTCCAGCAGTTGCAGAATGACGGGTTGGTCTTTGCCGAGCATGTCGCCGGAAGCGATGCGGAACAGCAGGGAGTAGCTGATCTGGCCAGCTGCGCCGGTAACGGCGACGCGTACGGGTTGTTTCATTCTGGAACTCCTGAGGAAAAGGGCGGGATCACCGGCCCGGGAAGCGGCAAGGCCGTTTGCGGCGGTGCCAAAAGTCGCAGCATTGTACCTAAGCACAGGGCTGCGCTCAATTGAAAGACGTCGCCCCGACGATTGGAATACGGAAAATGCCGTCAGGATTTTGCTAGAATGCGCGGAATCGCCGGAGGCCGCATGTTAATCCGCAAACTGTTCCGTTTTGAAAACGCCCATATCGTCCGTAATTGCAGCAGCGACCGTTGCAGCCGCTCGCTGCACGGCCACAGCTACCAGGTTGAGTTTCTGCTGGAGGCGCACGCGCTGGATAACGGACAGATGGTCTATGATTTCGGTTTGATGAAGGGCGCGGTTCGTACGCTGACCGACAGTTTCGACCATGCTGTCGCGTTCTGGGACAAGGATAACGCCGACTACATCACCGCCTGCAAAACCTTCAGCGCCCGCTGGATCTCGCTGCCGGTTTCCCCCTCCGCTGAACAATTTTCCCGCCTGATGTTTGTCCTGGCGGATGCCGTGCTGAAGCAGACCGAGATGAAAAACGGCGAAGCGGATGTGCGCCTGTATTCCGTGATCGTGCATGAGACACAGACCGGTTACGCCCAGTGCTTCCGCGAAGACATCGACAACCCGCGCATGGGCCTGATCCGGCTGGAAGATATTATCTTCTCCGATCAGGTGCGGGCAGAGTGGCCGGACCCAGAGATGTACGAAAAGCTCAAGCGCGGTGAGCGTTTCATCAATCCTGAGGTCGTGCCGCAAGTTCGCCTGTGATCTGCATCAGGACGAACAGCTGATTTCCATTTTCCGCCCCCAGTCCGGGGGCAGCGCAGCATAGGACTCAAACGCCGGCCACTCCTCGAACGGCGATTGCAACACCGTCATCAAGCGGTCCACTTCACTGAAATCCCCGGCCTCCGCCTTCTGAATGGCTGTCTGCGCCAGATAATTGCGCAGGATATATTTGGGATTGGCCTGGCGCATGGCCTCTTGCCGATCAGTATCATCGCGTCCTTCCTGGCGCAGGCGGGCGACATAGCGCTCAAACCAGGCGTCAAAGGCTTCCCGATCCGGGAAGTCATCCCGCAGGACGCTTCGGATATCCTCGCGCCGGGCCTCACAGAGGCTGCGGAACGTGCGGGTGTAATCCATGCCTTGCTTCATCATCAGGTCCAGCAATCCCATGGCGAGTTCGGTGTCCTCCAGCCGACGCTCAACCAGACCCAACTTGCGGCCCATGCCTTCGTAGTAATGCTCCAGCAGGATCGGCTCATAGCTTTGCAAGGCGGCAACAATGGCGTCCCGTTCGATCAACGGCGACAAGGCATAGGCGAGGGCGTTGAGGTTCCACAGCCCGATGCTGGGCTGCTGGTTCCAGGCATAGCGGCCGGTATGGTCGGAATGATTGCAGACGTAACCGGGCTCGTAGGCGTCCATGAAGCCGAAGGGACCATAATCAAAGGTCGCGCCGGTAATGGAGAAGTTATCGGTATTCATGACGCCGTGCGCAAACCCGGCCAGCTGCCATTCGGCCATCAAACGAGCGGTTCGCGCCACCACGGACTGCAGGAAGGCTTCAACCGGCCTGGCGGCTTCGCGGCATTCCGGGTAATGCCGGTCAATCACGTAATCGACAAATCGGGGCAGCAAATCGGGCCGGTTGTTGAACAGCCATTCAAAATGACCGAAACGGATGTGGCTGTCCGCGACGCGGAGCAGGGTGGCTCCCGGCTCCCGCGTTTCACGTTGCACGGGTTCACGGGAACCGACAATGCACAGCGCGCGCGTGGTGGGAATGCCCAACCCATGCATGGCCTCGCTGCACAGGTATTCGCGGATGCTGGAGCGCAGCACCGCCCGACCGTCGCCAAACCGGGAATAGGGGGTGCGTCCGGCTCCCTTCAGGTGCAAGTCCCAACGTTCGCCCCGGGCATTCAGAACTTCGCCCAGCAGCAAGCCGCGCCCGTCGCCCAATTGCGGGTTGTACTGCCCGAACTGATGGCCGCTATAGGTCATTGCCAACGGCTCGCTGCCCGGGAGCAGGGCATGTCCGCCAAAGTACCTGGCCAGTTCCTCGGCGCGATGTTGCTGCAAATCCAGATCGAGCAGTTCGGCAACCGCCGGATTGGCATGGACCAGATAGGGATCACGCAATGGGGTAGGCGTTAACCGGGTGTAAAGCTCGGGAGAGAGACGGGCAAAGCTGTTGTCAAAGGCGAGCTGTTCGAGCGAAGGCATGGTGGAGATGGCGAAAGTGGTAAACAGGAATCATTATGAATTGATTCTGCGGAAAAGCCACTGCACGCGTCAGATAAAAAAAGGGCCGCAGAAGCGACCCTTTTCTGGTGCAGACACACTCAAACAGCGCTGGGGAAGCTCTTGCGCATCATCATTTCCAGACGACGGCTTTGTTCCTTCAGGCGGTCTTCCATTTCCTTGAAGCGGTTGGTGAAGCTGGCTTCTTCCCACTTCTGGGTCAGTTCCTGCTTCTTGTCCGCCAGCGCCTGCTTCTTCTCGGCGTACCATTCTTCCTTCAGCTTGCCCCAGTCGTTGAGGGTGGCCATGAAAGTGTCGTATTCCTGCTGCATGCGTTGTTTCAGCGCTTCGACATCCACGGTCGGCAGGCGCATCGCTGACTTTTCCAGCTGCAGCTGGGCGCGCTTGAACTGCATCTGCACCTGCGCCTTGCGGATGGTGAAGTCGGGCACACGCTTCAGGTTCTTGGTCAGGCCCACCCACGAGCAGGCGGCGATCAGCCACTTGGTGGGGTCGTACTGCCACCACTTCACGCCGTTCCGGTAGTCATACTGGAAGATGTGGTGGTAGTTGTGATAGCCCTCGCCGTAGGTGAAGAAGGCCAGCACGAAGTTATCGCGGGCGGTATTTTCATCCGTATAGGGCTGGCTGCCCCACATGTGCGCCAGCGAATTGATGAAGAAGGTGGTGTGGTGGCTAAGCACCAGGCGCAGCAGCCCCATCAGCAGCACGACGCCCCAGAAGTCACCGACCAGCCAGCCGAACAGCATCGGCACACCGAAGTTCATCAGCAGCACCAGCTTGATGTAGTGGTTGTGCTGGAACATCACGATCGGGTCTTTCAGCAGATCCTGGGCGTTGCTGAAGTCGGCATAGCCGGTCGGGTAATCCCGGATCATCCAGCCCATGTGCGAGAACCAGAAGCCGCGCTTGGCGGAGTAGGGATCCTTGTCGATCTCATCGACATGACGGTGGTGGACGCGGTGACCCGAGCCCCACATCAGGATGCTGTTCTGGATGGCGGCGGTGCCGAACAACATCAGCGGGATCTTGACCAGCCAATGTGCTTCAAAGGCGCGATGCGACCACAGGCGGTGATAGCCCATGGTGATGCCCAAGCCGTTGGCATACAGATAGCCGACCATCAGCGCCCAGGCCGCCATGCTGAAATCGGCATACATCGCGTACAGCGGAATGGCGATCAGAGCTGCGATCGGCGTCGAAAAGAGGATGATGAAGGCCGGCCAGTTGATAGGGGGCTTGACTTCGGCTTGGCTCATGAAGCACTCCAAAACATGTGTATATTAATTATAGCGTTTATTGCAACACGAAGCGATGACGTTCCGATGAAGGCAAGCGCTTGCAGTTCAGGCTGATGCCCGCTACCAGCTTGATCATGGCCGGCATGCCGGGGCCGATCAGGCTTTTGCCGGAGGTCAGGATGCTGGCCGACAATGCCCGGTCCGGATCCGCCCAGCAGAAAATCGAAATATACCCCAGATGACCGAAGGCATTCTTGCAATTGAGACCGTAGAGGCCGATCGGGCTGTCGCCCAGCATCGGGCCCATGGCGTAGCGCATTGGCAGCAGCAGCATCTTGTCGATTTCCGGCCGTGAAACTTCGATGGTGGCGCGACGGATGGTCATCGGATCAAAAATCTGCTTGCCCTGGTACACGCCGCCGTCGAGCAGCATCTGGAAGAAACGGCCGGCTTCTTCAGCCGTGGAGTAGATGTTGCCGGCCGGGCAGATGGTATCCATGAAGCGTTCGTCGTTGGTGTATTGCTCGACTTCTTCCATGGAGGCGCCAAGGATCTGTTTCAGATACCAGGCCGGGGCCAGCGTCGGCTTGATGCCGGTGCTGTAATTCAGCGCGACCTTGTCGCGCCATTCGGGCGCCAGGCCGTAATTGAAGGTTTCCATGCCCATTGGGTCGCAGACGTTTTCCTGCAGGAACTGCCGTGGCGATTTGCCGGTCACGCGCTCGATGATCTCGCCCAGAATGTAGCCGCCGGTCAGCGCATGGTAGGCGGCGCGATGGCCGCTGGGTGCGATCGGCTTGGCGTTGAAGAGCAGGTCGGCGGCATCCTTGGGGCGGAACAGGAACTCGGGATCGGTGCCGGGCGGCAGGCTGGGCACGCCGCCGCGATGGGCCAGCAGATGATAGATGGTGGCGTCCTGCTTGCCGTTCTTGCCATATTCGGGAATGTAGTGGCTGATCGGGTCCAGCAGATCGATTTCACCGCGTTCATCCAGCAGATGCACCAGCATGGCGGTTACAACCTTGGAGGCTGAAAACAGGCAGATGCGGGTGTCAGGCGTGGCCGGAACCTTGGGGGTATCGGGGGTGTCTTCCGGGCCATTGCCACGGGCGTGGCCAATAGCGCGGTTGAGGATGATCTGGCCATGCCGCCGCAGGCAGATGGTAATGGCGGGGGAGAAACCCGTCCTGTAGGCCCTTTCGACATCGCGCCAGATGCGCTCAACCTGTTTGCGGGTCATGCCGACCGATTCGGGATCGACCTCCTGACCGGGATCGTAGGAGGTCACCTCGGCCAGATTGGCGGGCACCGGACAGCGGTTGAGCGACAGCAATTTCATACAGCGGGATCCTCGGGCTTAGCGCCGTGACCCCGGTCCAGAAGGGGGAGGCCGGTCACGATCGCGCACGGAAGCGGGTTTGAGAAAACGGGTCAGGGGACGGGTGAAGACGGTGACTTCGCTGAGGGTGGACAACTTGTCCACGGATTCACGCATCACGGCCACCTCATCAAGTTGGTCAGTTATCCTGAAGACTACTATTAACAGTTCCAGTACGACTCGACAACAGGAAACCCAAGCCAAAAAGACAAAGGGGGCCAGAAAAACGGCAGCCAGTCCGGTCGCGGTGCCAAAACCGAAAGCCAGCCACACCAGCCAGGCAATAGCGGGAGGAGAGACCACCAAGACGAGCAGATAAACCAACGGAATAATCTGCAAACTGATGTAGTGGTCAAAGCCAACATCAAACAACAGTGTTCGCAGGTAGATGCGCACGGAGGCAATCAGGGCGCCGATGCGATTCATGATGAATCCGGTATGCAAAAGAAAAGCAGCATACCCGCCCATGAGGGTTGCCCGGCAAAAAGTTGCCGGACAAGATTCGCACTTACTTGACGGCTTTGCCGAGACGGGCAACGTCGGCCAGTACCTGGGAAGCGTGCTGGCTGGTATCGACCGATTTATAGCGGGTAACGATTTCTCCTTTCGGATCAATCAGGAAGGTTTCACGTCGGGTATAGCTGACGGGGCCAAAGCCGCCCAAGACGTCCAACTTTGTTGATAGCTGGCGCTGACTGTCCGAAAGGAGGGCAAACGGCAGCTTCAGGTCGTCCGCAAAGCGCTTGTGGGACTCCACGGAATCCAGGCTGACCCCAAGCACCACGATGCCCTGCTTGCTGAAGCTGGCGAACTGGTCGCGAAAGCGCTTGGCCTCCTCGGTGCAACCCGGCGTTGCATCCTTGGGATAAAAGTAGAGCACCACCCAGCGTCCCTTGAACTCGTCCAGGGTACGGACTTTTCCACTCTGGTCCGGCAAGGAAAAGGCGGGTGCTTTCATGCCAACCCAGTCAGCCAGGGCGGGCAGGGCAACGATAGCGGCAAGCAAGGCGGCAGCGAAACGTTTCATGGCGTCACCATTTGATGTACTGGTCTTCAACAAAACCTGTAAGCCCATTCAAGCTGATTTCTTCGTTATCCACCAGCATACAACCACTGAACTCACCGAAGACCTGACGGAAATGACTGGTAACCAGCCCGGCTCGCACTACCTCCCGATGCATGCCCATGGGCTGGAAGCGAAGCCGCAACGTATTGTTATCCGCGGTAACTTCCCAGGTTTCCAAGGGGTTCTCGGGATCAAAGTCAAAACGCGTGAAATGCAGGGGGATCAATTTACCGTTGAGCCAGAAGCAGTTTTCACTGAAGCCGGTTTCGTTGACTCCCGCGGAAACATTCAGGCCGATTCGCTGGCCTTTACGCGGGCCCTCCTGTATCACGCCGGAAAAGCAGGCCCAGTTCCACCAGGTTTCGCGCCGCATGTAGCCGCAGGAAAAATCATGATGGCCATAGGCTCCGATCTCGGCCAAATCATGCCGTTTGCCGTTCAGTTCCAGGAAACCATAAAGAGGTTGACCGGCAACCTTGCAGGCATAGGTAAAGCCGCTGTAGCCAGTACGGGTGCATAACGACATCGGCTCAAAGTCTTGCTCGTCGAGCCGGGCTTCCAACGTCAGCTCCTTGCAATGGATCACCAGTGTCTTTTCCCGGGGCTGATTGCGGTAATTCAGCCGGATGTCGACCAGTCCGGGGAGGTGAAAGCGGGATTCGCCCTCACGTGGATTGGAGGCGAGTGTCAGCCCCAGCCCGACCGGGCTGCGCCACGAACGGGACCACAGCTGGCGGGTGTTGACGTCATAGACATAAACAAAGGCCACAGCCATGTAGCGCAAATGAGCCAGCGCACATCCAAAAATCAGGGTGCCGCTCATGCCGCCCAGATATTGAAAGTCCTTGTTCCCGACCCATGAGGCCAGCTTGCTGCGAACCTCGCCGAACGCATTCCGGTAAATGAAGTCATCACGATTGATATGACGAAGGGAATCTCGAAAATGGCCAAAGCGGGGTTTGCCATTCACGATCAGGGGGCTTTCGGCGTCAAGGGGCTGGTACATGGTCGGGACTGCTGCAGGTGGCAAGATCAGAAAGAGTATAGTCGCAAAAAAAGCGAAAATTGCCTTTATGCGCCATCCGGCCGACACCCGGCGCGACTTGACATTTCTCACTAAAAACGGCGCAATACATGAATGAATATTCATTCATGAACTGGAAATTGACGTCATGAACACAGGCGCATCGCCTTTACCTGCCAAGCAGCAACAGAAACAAGATGCCATTCTCCTGGCCGCATTGACGCTCTTTGCGCAAAAGGGCTTTCACGGCGCCGCCGTACCGGATGTCGCCAAACTGGCGGATGTCGGCACCGGAACGATCTACCGGTATTTCGCCAGCAAGGAAGAGCTGGTCAATGCTGTGTTCCGTCGCGCCAAATCCATTTTGCGTGACACCCTGATGGAAGGCGGTTTTGATTTTGCCTTACCGGCGCGCACGCTGTTCCATCAGTTCTGGGAGCGACTGACGCGTTTTGCGGATATATATCCCCAGGAGTTCCATTTTTTGGAGATGCAGGATCATTTGCCCTATCTTGATGACGAGAGCCGTCAAATTGAATTACAGGTGTTGCTGCCAATTTGGCACTTTTGTGTGGAGGCGAGGGCGAAAGGTACGGCGCGGGCCATCGAACCGGGCGTGCTGATGGCCCTGATCTGGGGGGCGTTCGTGGGGGTGCGAAAGGCGGCCTATAACGGCTATCTGAGCTTGAGCCGGGAGTCATTGGAACAGGCTGAAGAAGCCTGCTGGGCGATGTTCGCCCGATAGTGACGCAGGCCGGAGGGATTTCCCCGGCCTGTTGATTACGCGGCCTTTTGAGTCGCGTCTTCCAGAATATGCACGAAGTCCAGGGAAATGGGATGCTGCCTGACGAGATCAAGCAGGGTCTTTCCGTCCTCGTTAACGGCGTTGATGTCCCGGCCTTCCTCAAGGAAGAAACAGATAAAACGCTCGAAATCATAGGCGCGCATGTGCTTGTAAGCGGTATTCAGGACATGAAAATCGGCATTGACGCCAGCGGGCGGCTGACGATTAAGGTAGCCGCGAACGCGATCGTCGCTCCAATCTTCACCGAAACGGGCGGGTTGTGACAGGGCCATGAGTGGGCTTCCGGATTAAACGAGGCGGGAATTCTGCGATAAAAAACGAAGGCCCGTCAATGATGACGGGCCTTGAAGCATTCAGAGCTTGGGCTGAATGCCGTTTTCGTCGGGGAGGGTGATGTCCATTTCCAGGACTTCCATGCCATCCTTTTTCTGCTGCTTGATATCCACGGCGCTGTCAGGCACCTGAATATACTTGCGCACAACGGCAAGGATTTCCTCGCGCAGCTTCGGCAGGTACGACGCGCCTGAACTGTCACGGTCTCCACGCTGGGTGGCGACCACGACCATCAGGCGCTCCTTGGCTTTGGAGGCCGTATTTTTTTTGTCGGTGCCAAAAAGGCTATCAAACCAAGCCATGACTTAACTCCCCAGCAACCAGGCGAGCAATCCCTTCTTCTCTACGTTCATGAAACGATGCGGGCGGTCCTCGCCCAGGAAACGGGCGACCAAGTCGTCGTAAGCCTTGCCGGCGTCGCTTTCCTGATCGTTAATGACTGGCGAACCGTCGTTGGAGGAGGTCAGCACGGCCGGAGATTCCGGAATGGCGCCCAACAGTTCAATGGACAGGATTTCCTTGACATCATCCACAGACATCATCTCACCCTGCTCGACACGCTTGGGATTGTAGCGGGTCAGCACCAGATGTTCCTTCAGACGGCCTTGGCCTGACTCGACCTTCTGCGTTTTGCTGGCCAGCAGGCCCAGCACGCGGTCAGAGTCACGCACCGATGATACTTCGGGGTTGGTGACAATCAGGGCCTCATCAGCAAAATACATGGCCAGATGCGCACCCTTTTCGATACCGGCGGGAGAGTCGCAGATAATGAAGTCGAAGTCATTCTTCAGTTCATTCAGGACACGTTCAACGCCGTCCTGGGTGAGAGCGTCCTTGTCACGAGTCTGGGAAGCGGCCAGGACATACAGGTTTTCAAGATTCTTGTCCTTGATCAGCGCTTGCTGGATGCGGGCTTCATTGTGGATCACGTTCACGAAGTCGAACACCACCCGGCGCTCGCAACCCATGATCAGGTCGAGGTTACGAAGACCCACGTCAAAATCAATGACGACGGTCTTGTAACCACGGCGCGCCAGCCCGGTAGCGAACGAGGCGCTGGTAGTGGTTTTGCCGACGCCGCCCTTACCCGAGGTAACGACGATGACTTTGGCTTTGGCTTTGGCTTTATCTTTGGCCACGGTTCCATTTCCCCCAACATAAAGGTGGTGTTAATAATCGAGCGATTCTATCTCTAAATGACTGTCTTCCGACAGCCAGCACTGCACACCCTTGCCGTGCAATTGTGTCGGAATTTGTTCCGACACCATGTAGACGCCGGCAATGGCCAGCAATTCCGCTTCCATTTTCTTGCAGAAGATGCGGGCACCCGGATTTCCCGCTGCGCCTGCGATGGCGCGCCCACGCAAGGTGTTGTAAACATGGATGCAACCGTCGGCAATCAGTTCGGCTCCCGGGCTGACCGGCGCCATGACGATAAGGTCACTGCGTTCAGCGTAAATCTGCTGGCCGGAGCGGACAGGGTCCGTAATGATGCGCGCAGGCAGGGATACAGGGGCGGGCGTATTGGGTTTCGCCGCCGGAGTGGCAGGCTTGACGTTGCGCGGCTGCGTATGGTCCGGAGGCAGGATCGGCAGTTCCAGCGCCGAGGCCTGGGCAGTCAGGATGCCGTCCGAAACGCCCAGCACCTGCAAACCGGTCTTGCGCAGTATTTTAACCAGCCACGACAGATCAAGATCAATCTGCGATTCGATGATGACGGGAAGACCCTGTTTGAGATTGGGGTTTTCAACGGTCAGCTGGGTCAGGTCTTCAATAATGGCCTGGGTGTCAGCGGATTGTACTCTAAGCCGGGAAAGGGTCAGTATGCGACCCATCAAGCGCAAGGCCCGTTGTTCTTCCATAGGTATAGTCGTCTTGGTATATGCGCCCCTGTAGCCGGGGCATTCGAATCGAAAGGCGCAAGATACTGCGAGTTGCCTGCCAAAACAAGCATTCCGGAACACCCTTTTACGATTTTGCTGACGCTTCGTCACGCTTCCATTGCTGGACGCTTACCTGCGCCTTGACCAGGTCAATGGCTTCGAGGGCGATTTGCTCGATAGCCTGCGTCACCTCGGGATCGGGGCGGGTGAAATTATCGTAAAGCGACCCCGCCATGACTTCCAGGGCAGGGTTATCAGGCTGTCCCAGATCGCTGATGATGCGGGAGGCAATGCCGTTGACCAGACTTCCGGCCATTTCCTGAATTTCGAGTTCGAGACGGCCGCCAATCAGCGGCAAGCGGCGTCGAAGCGCCTGCCATTCGGGGTTTTCCCGTATGGCTTCAGCGGTGACGTCTTCAAGATATACGGCCAGCGCCTGTTCGTGTTTGGCATAGCTGTGCGCGGCAACATGACTGAGCTGACGCGAAACCCACTGCACCAGCACCTCGCGATGAGGGTCAAGAATGCGCTCGCGCACCTGGCCGGAAACCGGGCCTCCCGAGCGGATTTCCCGTTGCACGCCATCCAGTACATTGACCACGATGCGGTCGGAAATCTCTTCCAGGATGACACTGTAGTATTTTTGGACGGTCTCGATCAGTCCGGTGCCGATGACCAGCAGGCCCATGCGATTGAGACGATAGAAAATGGAAACCAGCCGCAGCAATCGCAAGCCCTGAAGGCCGGGAATAATGCCCAGAACATCATACCAATGGATGAAAGGGTAGAAAAACCAGCGATGATAACTACGCCGGATAACAGCAATTCCCCAACGAAGCAGCAGTTCGGTGATCAGGAAACCGGTCAGCAGCGTGTCGTATAGCAAGGCAAGGTGATGCCAGTTGGCCCGGTAATCCGGGATGATATCGGGGCGATACCAATGAACCATCATCCCTGCGCCGGAGTTGAGCAACAGCGTATCGAGCAACAGCCAGAGTAAATTGATGGCAATCAGCAGGAGAACAAAGAAATCAAGCGCTAACCAGGGAGCTTCGGCGCGGTGTTGTCTGAGCGCTTGCCAGCGGATAGGCATGCGTATAATCCGGGAATGATGAGAGTGAGCTGGAATGGGGTTCCGGTACTAGGTACCGGAACCCCATACCGTTAAAACAGGCTAAGGAAGGCTTCGCTGGCGAGGATGCGGTCGAAACGCTCCATGGCGTAGACTTTTTCGGTTGCCGGGAGGCAGGGACAGACAATGGCGGCTCGCAAGGTCTTGCGCACCAGCTTCTGCTTTTCTTCAGCCGTCTTCGGATAGCGCTGCAGTTTGAACAAGGCCATCTGGCGGGAAACACGCAAGTCCTGTTCTTCCGCCGGGCTGGGCAAGTCCAGCAGGATTTCCAGCAACAGGCAATGCTGGTTGAACAGCGTCAACTGCTGGCCTGGCTCCAGGTCCTGGGTGCGGGGCAGGTGGGCCCAGCGCTTTTCCAGCTCTTCGGCAAATGACGTCGGCAGACTCTCTGCATCCCAACCTTGTTGTTGTTCGGCAGGTTCACCGGCAAACACCGCCTCTTCAGCTGCTTGGCAAAACTCCATCAGCTTGCCAAGCAACTGGATATCGGTGCGGAAACCGGCTTTCTGAGCGGATTTCTGCTGTACATCAAGATGCTGGCGGATGCTGCTCAGACGCGCGCGCAACTGCTGCTGCTGCTCACGGGGCACATTCAGGCTCAAGGACTCAAAGGCATCCACCAGGGCGGCGGCAACTTCGCTGCCGTCGTCAGAACCCATTACCTCTTCAATCTGATCAAGCAAACGGGATGCCTGATCAACCATGTCCTGCTCTTCGACCTTGTGTTGGGTCTTGGCCTCTTCGCGACGGGCAAAGAGCGAGTCACAATGCTGACGAAACTCCTCCCACAGCTTCTGATCGCGGGCATGACCGCAAGATCCGGTTTCCTTCCAGGCCTGTTGCAATTGCTTGGCGGTTTCGCAAGCGGTGCGGATATCCTCCTGATCCAGCAAAGCCGACGCCTGCTGCACCAGTGCTAGCTTACGGGCTTCCTGCTGCTGGTATTCAGCCTGCAGTTTATCTTCCAATGCATTGATAATGCTGGAGAAGCGGGCCTGAAGCGGCTTATGCGCCTTGGCGCTGACCGGGTGGTGACGCTGCCATTCTTCACGGGCTGTGCGCAGAATGGCGACATGACGCTGCCAGTTCACTTCCGGCGGCATGTTGTCCAAATACTGCTGCAATTCATCACAGAGCGCTGTTCTGGCAACCGCATTGGCATCCTCGCGAGCCTTCTGTTCATCAAGATGCTGTTTGACCGGTTCCCAAGCCTTCTGGCCAATATCCTGGAACTGCTTCCACAAGGCGCGCTCGGCTTCGGTATTCATCTTGCCCAGCGCATTCCATTCGGCCTGCAACTGCTTGATTGCCTCCTGATGCGCGGAAAGGTCGCCGGAAGGCGCATCAACCAGCGCCGTCATCTTCTGCACCAGTTCTTCCTTCTTGGGCATAATGGCGAATTTGGCCCAGTCCTTCAGCTTGTATACCTCGTCGCCCAGTTCCTGGAGGAGAGCACTTTTAATCTTTTCATTCTTGGCCAGTTGCCGGGCTTCCTTGAGGACCTTTTCGGCCTCCTGCACATGCCCGTCCTGAACCTGGGCGGCCAAGCGCTCAAGCAACGCCTGCAATTCCGGAGAGGGATCGCGGGGCGCCTTCTGGGCCTTTTCGGCACGGGCCGGCGCTTTCTTGCGCGGGGCGTGCAATTGCGCCTGTTCGACCAGGGCAGCGGCAGTCTTCAGCAAGCGCGGCACGCGCGATTGCCGGTTCAGGGACAACGGCTTCAGCAGGTCGGCCAAACGACTCAGGTTGCCTTGGTCATCCGGTTGCGAGGCCAACGCAGCAACCAGAACGGCTATCTCGCCCTGCACGGCATCGGCCTGATCCAGCAGCTTATCCAGCTGGCGGGCATCTTTGGTCAGCGCTTCGTAACGATGGCGAAGACCACTTTCAGGAGCCGCCACCGGCAGGGTTCCAGCCCAGCGCCCTTCAAGTTGGGCAAAGACGCCGTGGAATTCAGCGTGGGATATCCAGGTCTCGGATTCGGCAAGGACATCCAGCCGGGCCTGCAACGCATCGACGATGTCATGCTGCTCCTGACGGGCATTGACTTCGGCCTCCGAAGCACGGGTTGCCTCCGCCAGGGCAAAACGGGCGGATTGCAATGCCGTCTCAAATCGGGTTTGCAGTTCCGGGGTAATTCCGGAATCGGCCTTGGACGCGGCTTCCTTCCATTGCTTTTCAAGGCTGATCAGTTTGGCGGCATAAAGCGGAGAAACCGCCATACGGCTCTGTGCTTCGGCATCGTGACAGAGTTTTTCCAGATGCCGGGTTTGCTGTTCGCGAGCCTTGCTTTCGGCATGCACGGAATCAAGACGGTGGCGAATCTGCTTGTACAGACCCTTGTCCTTGTGGCGGATGGCGTCAGCGGCGAAACCCAGCAGGGTTTCATCAGTAATCTGGGCGGCAGCCAGCTGGCGGATGCGTGAACTGGGGTGCTCGCTGACAATCGAGGCGAGCACATTCTGATCGTCAATATGCGACAGGGCTTTTTCGCGGATTTCAGGCGTGGCGCCGAACAGGGCGAAGGCCTGTAAGCGGTCAATATCCTGAAGCTTGAAAAAATCCGGATTGCCGTTATCGACGACCAGCAGTTCGCCCAAGCGCTGTTCAATCGTTTTACGGGCGGCCGCGCCGCTCATTCGATGCTTCTGGATCAGCTGACCGACATTGGCCGTCGACTGAAGCGCATTCTGACGCTGCTGGGCTTCCTTGGTCTTGGCCAACTCTTTGAGATCAGGGCGGGGCGCACTTTTGGGAGGAGGCGGGGTGCGGCCGGACGGCTTGACGGGTGTTGGTTGCGGTTTAGCGTCGGACAGCCCCAGCCAGCGCTTGAAAATATCTGCAATACCCATAGTAACGCCTTGATTATTCGTTAGTTATTGTCAGGTCCGCTGATTAAGGTCGCTCATCAGCAAGTCTTTTTCCTGCCAGATGCGGGATATCCATCCCTGAAACTCTTCGCGGAATATCGGATCGTTTTCGTAATCGCCTTGTGTATAGGCAACCGGAATCGACCTGATCTTGGTGGATACAATAACCCGCCTGACACGTCCTGACCAGAAGTCGACGAAACTTGGACGGCCTTCGGGGTAAAGAATGGTCACATCGAGCAGATTTTTCATTTCCGGACCCAGAGCGGCGAAAGCGAAAGCGACGCCGGCTGACTTGGGTTTGAGCAAATGAATATAGGGCGAGTCCTGCCGACGGTGTTTTTCAGGGGTGTACCGTGTTCCTTCAAGGAAATTGAGAATGGCGAAAGGGTGGCGGCTGATCCGGGTGCAGGAGTTGCGCGTGGTTTCAATATCCTTACCGCGCAGATGCGGCTTTCTGGCCAGAAAGTCCTTGGAATAGCGCTTCATGAAGGGGAAATCCATCGCCACCAGCGCCATGCCCAACAGGGGAATCCACAGTAATTCCTGCTTGGTGAAAAAACGGATGAAGGGAATGCGCTTGCTGAATACCGAAAACAGGACAATCACGTCAATCCAGCTTTGGTGGTTACTGACCAGAAAATAGTTGCTGCGATAATCAAGTTCTTCCGGAATATCCACGTGCCATTCGATGGGAGGCAGCAGTTGCATCAGCTTCTTGTTCAGGACAGCCCAGTTTTCCGCCACCAGGATGAAAAATCGGGTCAGCGGCTTGTTCCAATGGGGAAGAAACACCTTCAGCGGCATGCCGACGGTGATCAGTCCGGCATGTATGGCTGTATTGATAATCAGCAGTGTTAGCGTTACTAGCCCCAGAATCGGCGCAGGCAGGAATCCCAGCATGACGTCCCCGTTTGGCACTCCGGCAGTGCGTGCAAAGAACAGTATGGTATGGGGTTGCGGATGGGGCCGCAACCCTCGCACTGCCAGAGGTCATAACCGTCTGGCGTCAGGCGATTACACCGCGCTTTTTCAGATCAGCCACCTGATCGGTCGAATAGCCCTGACCTTGCAAAACGATATCGCTTTCGGCGCCCAAATGTCCGCCGGACAGGATGTACTGAACGGGAGTGGCGCTGAAAACGACCGGGCAGCCGATCTGCCGCTGCGTTTCGCCATTGGCCATGGGGACATCCACTACCATATTGCGCGCCTTGATCTGCGGATGTTCGCAGGCTTCGGCAAAGGTCAGTACGGGCTCAACACAGACATCCATGGCCGAGAACAGGGTATTCCATTCCGCCAGCGTCTTTTGCAGGATGATATCGCGAATGGCGGTCTTGACCTGATGCACCGTGGCCGGATCCTTGCTGATACCGAGCGGAATCAGTTCCGGCTGGCCGATCGCCATGCAGAAACCCGAGAAGAATTGGGGCTCCAATCCGGCAATGCTGAGGAAACGGCTGTCCGAGGTGCGGTAGCAGTCATAGAACGAGCCGCCATTCAGGCCATCCGTTTCCGGCTTGGGCTGGTCATTGCCGACCAGGGCGGGCGGGGCTGTCAGGGCCTGCAGGCTGAACGCAGCGTCCGTCAATGAAACATCCACAAACTGACCCTCGCCGGTTTTCATGCGATGAATGACTGCCGCCAGAATACCGTTGACCGCATAAAGCCCGCCAGTGATATCGGCGGCCTGAATCGGCAAGGGCAGAGGGCCTGCATCCTGACGACCGGTGTAATCCATGATGCCCGCAATGGCCAGATAGTTCAGATCGTGACCCGCGCGGTTCTTGTAGATGCCGTTCTGGCCATAGCCGGTAATGGCGCAGTAAATCAGTTTCGGATTGATGACTTTCAATTCCTCGTAGCCGATCCCTAGCCGCGACATGACGCCGGGACGGAATTGCTCCACCACAATGTCGTATTCCTTCACCAGATTGCGCACGATCTCGATGCCTTCCGCTGTCTTCAGGTCAATCGCGATACCGCTTTTATTCCGGTTCAGGCTGGCATGGCAGGATGACAGGCCGTTACTGTCGAACGGAGGCATGATCCGGACCATGTCCGGCCGGGTCGGGGCTTCCACACGCAACACCATTGCGCCCATATCCGCCAGCACGCGGGTGCCGAAAGGACCGGGCAGCAGGCCCGTAAAATCCAGAACTTTCAATCCAGCCAGTGCAGTCATCGTCATGCCTCGTCAGTTTGTTGTACAAGCGTCCAAAATGTTTGGCATACGATAAAAGAGTTAGCGCGAAAAAGCTATCGCTTGCTCGGTATTTTTAGCGGAGAGGGAAATGCAGCTTTTGAATCAGGCAGGCCAGGCCAGGATCAGGGCCAGGCCGCCGACAGAAGCCATTCCGAAGGCGACGCCGATACGCTTGAAGAGGCTGCGATCGCCAAGGATGGCCGTGGCGGCAGCTTTGAAGGCCAGGTTGGAAATGGCGGCCGTCAGCACCAGTCGCCAGCCGGTTTCAGGCTCCAGCAGGGTCTGACTTACCAGACGGCCGGTGGAGAGGGTGATGGCATCTACATCCGTCAATCCGGAGATCGTGGCGATCAGGTACAAACCGCTTTCGCCCAGATAATCACGGGTAGCGGCCACCGCCAGCAGAATCCCGGCATACAGCGCCCCGAAGAAAATAGCGCTGCCAAGTTCAGTCGGATTTTCCTGCTCAGGCATTTCGGTCGCTTCGCCGCTGCGTTGAAAATACATCAGGGCGGAAATGACCGACATCAGCAGGAACATCACCAGTAAGGGCGGGGTGAGGGCGACAGCCTGTTTGGGGGCGATGACGGTGAACACGAGCGTGATTCGCAAAAAAGCCACGGTAGACGCCAGCATGATGGCAAGCGCCGCCAGCGAACTGGCTTCGGGAGCCCCTTTGGTGCGACGGGCATAGGACACGGTGGTTGCCGTACTGGAAATAAGACCGCCAATCAGTCCGGCCAAGAGCGTGCCGGCCGTTTCCCGGAAAAGCTTGTAAGCGGCGTAACCAAACAGGCTGATTCCGACAATGATGACCACCATTCGCCAGATATCAAAAGGATTGAGCACGCTGTACGGGCCAAAGTTCTCATCGGGCAACAGCGGCAGGATCACCAGGGCAATGGCGGTGAAACGCATGATGGCGTGGATATCATGATCGCCCATCTTGCGCACGGACTCATGAAGGTAGTCTTTCAACTGCAACAAAACAGCGACCAGACCGCCCAATACCACGGCGATCCCCATGCTACCGATGCAAAGATAGGCACCCAGGCAATACATGACCAGACCGGCAACCTCCGTCGTCAGGCCGGGGTCGTAGGACTTGCGCTGCTTGATGATGCTGGCGCTGATCACCAGCGCCGTCATGGAAGCGATGCCCGCGCCCAGGATCCAGCCGCCGAAATGTTCGGCCAACAATCCGCTCAGGGTTCCGGAAACCGTAATCAGGGGAAAAGTGCGGATCCCGGCAACTTCCGCCGCGGCCCGCTCACGCTGAAGGCCGACCAGCAGGCCAAGGCCGATGGCTACCGCTAGGATCTGAAAGGTATGAATATCCATGCGCTCACTTCGTCAGGCGTCGGGAGGCAGCTCCTGCCAGCGCTGATACATGAAAGCCTCCAACGGCTGGAAGCGGGTCTTGTAAGCCATCTTGGGGCTTTCCTGCACCCAGTAGCCCAAGTACACATAGGGCAAGCCCAGCCGGATTGCTTCACCGATTTGCCAGAGAACCGCCAGCGTACCGAGACTCCGCTTTTCTTCCTCGGGGTCGTAGAAAGTGTACACCGCTGAAAGCCCGTTGCGCAGGAAATCACAGACCGCGACCGCCAGCAGTTTCCCGTCATGCCGGAACTCCACCAGCCGCGTATTGCACCAATCGGAAAAAAGGAAAGAAACATACTGGGCAATGGACGGAGGGAACATATCACCGTCCGCATGCCTTATATGAATATATTTTGCATATAAATCATAATGTTCCTGAACGAAGTTCGCGTTAACTGAAGTGATTTCAACATCAGCATTACGCATTCTCGTCTTGCGTTGCTGGCGGTTGGGCTCAAAAGCATCAACCGGAATGCGTACAGGGATACAGGCCTGACAATCCTGGCATTGCGGTCGATAGATATAGTTGCCGCTGCGGCGGAACCCGTACAGCGAGAGCTGACCATAAAGCGTGCTATTCATGGGCGCCTGAGGATCGGCAAACAACGTGATTGCCTTGCGGTCGTCCAGATAACTGCACGCATGCGGCGGCGTGCTGAAAAATTTGATGCCCGATGAAGCCGTCATCGCGGTATTCCTGATTCTTGTTTTGAGGAAGAATAGCCTGCTTTCAGAAAGGAGTGCAGTGATTTATCGCCTGCACCGGCCGCCAGTCGGGTGATTCACGATAACGCTCGGTCGCCAGCACCGTCATGAACTGCTCACGGGGGATGGTGAATGCCCCAAGACTCATCAGATGCTCGTTAGGTAACTGGCAGTCCACCAGTGGAAAGCCCCAACCGGCGCACAGGTGCATCAAAAAAGCAAAAGCCGTCTTGGAGGCATCGGTTTCCCGACTGAACATCGACTCGCCGAAAAACAGGCGCCCAAGGTTCATGCCGTAAAGTCCGCCCACCAGCTCTCCCGAGGCGTTCCAGACTTCGACGGAGTGCGCCAGGCCCTGAAGATGGAGTTCCGTGTAGCTACGAATCATCTCTTCGTTGATCCAGGTCGAATTGGCATAGCTTCGGGGAGCGGCGCACAGGCGCATGACCTGGGTGAAGCATTTGTCGACCGTGATGGTAAATACGCCGGATTTCAGTCGCTTTCTCAGGGAGCGGCTGGGCGTAAAGCGGGAGGGATCAATAACGCAGCGGGGATCAGGCGACCACCACAGGATCGGCCACCCGGGGTTGTACCACGGGAAAATGCCGTGCGTGTATGCCAGGCGGAGTGTCTGAGGAAGCAGGTCGCCGCCGATCGCCAGCAAACCGTCCTCATCCGCCTGATCAACAGCCGGAAAGGCGCGGGGACGTGGCGTTAGCGGGACCGGCGGCATGATGGCGTTCCGCTAATTGATTCACAACATCTTGTTATGAATCAATTAGTAAAGTGACTTACTTAAGGTTATCCAGATACTTCTCTGCATCCAGGGCAGCCATGCAACCGCTGCCGGCAGAAGTAATCGCCTGGCGATACACATGGTCCGCCACATCGCCGGCGGCAAAAACACCCTCGACGCTGGTTGCGGTGGCATTGCCCTCGGACCCGCTCCGGACCTTGAGATAGCCGTTATTCATCTCAAGCTGGCCGGCAAAAATGTCGGTATTGGGCTTGTGGCCAATCGCGATGAACACACCGGCGACATCCAGGTTACGGGTGGAACCGTCAACCACGCTCTTCAGGCGGACACCGGTAACGCCGCTGTCGTCCCCCAGCACCTCATCCAATGTATGGTTCCAGACAATCGAGATTTTACCTTCCTTTTCACGGGCAAAAAGATGATCCTGAAGGATTTTCTCTGACTTTACCTTGTCGCGGCGGTGAACCAGTGTCACGTGGTCGGCGATATTGGAAAGATAAAGCGCTTCTTCAACCGCCGTATTGCCACCGCCGACCACCAACACTTTCTGGCCGCGATAGAAGAAACCGTCACAGGTTGCGCAGGCGCTGACGCCGCGGCCGCTGAAGGCTTGTTCGGAATCCAGACCCAGATACTGCGCCGAGGCGCCGGTTGCAATAATGACGGCGTCAGCGGTGTAGTGACCGCTATCGCCCTGAAGCACAAAGGGGCGTTGCTTGAAGTCTACGGTATGGATGTGATCGAAAATCACCTCGGTGCCGAAGCGCTCCGCATGTTGCTGCATGCGCACCATCAGATCCGGGCCGGTCAGCCCATGAACGTCGCCGGGCCAGTTATCGACTTCAGTGGTGGTGGTCAGCTGGCCGCCGGCCTGCATGCCGGTAATCACCACCGGCTTCAGGTTGGCGCGGGCGGCATAGACTGCGGCGGTGTAACCGGCGGGGCCGGAACCAAGGATCAGCAGGCGAAGGTGGCGGGATTCCATACAACAAGCTCCAGGGACAAATACAGGGTCAAGGATTGGGATTATACTGACATCAATCTCCTGATGATGGGGATGCGACAAACAAAAACCAAGGGGCCATTCATGAAGATAGGGATTCCGCGCGAACGCAAGCCGCTGGAGGGACGTGTCGCCCTGACACCCGCCGCAGTCCGGGAGCTGATTGCCGACGGGAATGAAGTTCGGGTTGAAACCGGCGCAGGGGTCAAAGCAGGATTTGCCGATGCGGATTTCCGGCAGTCAGGCGCCATCATTGCGGATAGCTTGGCGGAGATCTATGCCTGTGATCTGGTGGTCAAGGTGAAGGAGCCGCAGCCGGAAGAATTTCCGTTGCTGCGTCCGGGCCTGATGCTGTTCTGCTACCTGCATCTGGCGGCTTGTCCCGATGTCCTGGCCCAATTACTGGAGAAGCGTGTCACCGCTTTCGCCTTCGAAACGGTGACGGTGGGCGGCCGCTTGCCGTTGCTGGCCCCGATGAGCGCCATTGCCGGACGGATTGCCGTCCAGATAGGCATGCACTACCTGCAACAGCCCGAGGGCGGGGCCGGACTCTTGTTGGGCGGAGTGATGAATACTCCACCGGGCAAGGTTGTGGTGCTGGGGGCGGGCGTCGCCGGCAGCCATGCGGCGATCATGGCGTCAGCTCTGGGCGCGGATGTCTGGGTGCTCGATCAGTCCGAGGCCGCGCTGGAAGCCCTGCACAGTCAGCATCGCAGCATTAATTGCCTGCGTTATGACGAACGCGCGCTCACCATGCTGGCCCCGGATACCGACTTGTTGATCGGCGCGGTCCTGTTGCCCGGAGCCGAGGCTCCGCGGCTGGTTTCACGCGCCTTGCTGGCCAAGCTGCCGAGGGGCAGGGTTGTCGTGGATATTGCCATTGATCAGGGGGGATGCATCGAGGGAATACGGCCGACAGACTGGCGCGCTCCGTTGTACTGGGAAGACGGCCTGGGCTTCGCCGCCGTCACGAACATGCCCGGCGCGGTACCCCGCACATCTGCTCAGGCCCTCAGCCGGGCGATTTTGCCGCACGTGCGCTTTCTGGGTACCGGCGACTGGAAAAAAGACCAGGTTTTCCATACCGCGCTGGCGACCGAAAACGGCGTCATCCGCCACCCGGCGCTGCTGCCGGCCTGACCCGCAAAGCCTGACGCCGTCAGGCTTTGCAACGATTTGCGAATGCCTCTGGCTTTATCGGCGCGGGTAGCATACTCTTGCCGTTTTTGTCGGCCTCGATGCAGATACGGACTCCGTTGTGACAGCCTTTTTTACCCGAACACCCGAAAACAAGAAGCCTTCCCTGAACCGCCCGCCGGTTCCCGTTCCCGAGCGTCCGGTGCATCACAAAGGTGTCCGCGAAGTCCAGTCGGCGCTTTGGCTGGGGATCGGCCTGTACCTTTTCGTCGCGCTGCTGACATATTCCCCCCTGGATCCCGGCTGGTCGCGCGTCAGCAGCGATACGCTTGAAGTGACCAATGCCGCCGGTATTGCCGGCGCCTGGCTTGCTGACATCTTCCATAGCTTTCTCGGTTCCGCTTCGCTGCTGATCCCGGTTTTTTGCCTTTTCGAGATCATGACCATATGGCGGCCGAAGGCCGTGCCGGTCAACATGGTGATCCGCGCCATGTCCAATGCGCTCAGCCTGATCGCCTGCAGTGCGCTTTTTGCGCTGCATTCCTATGTGGCCGATGAAAACATCATCAATGCCGCCGGCGGCATCATCGGGCTGGAAGTGGCGCAGGGGCTTTACGGCAACTTTGGCCTGTTCGGCCCCACCGTCCTGCTTGTGGTTGTGCTGACCTTCAACCTCAGCCTCGTCTCGGGATTCCCCTGGAAACTGGCCCTTGAAGCGACGGGTTATCCATTGTATGCCTTTCTGCTTAATATCCAGCAAGGCTTCCGCCGCAAGGTGGCGGAATACCGGGAACACAAAATCCGTAGTGCGGAATTGCAGCGCGCCATTTCCCAGTCCGAGCAGCAATTCCAGATCAATATCACCAACCCCAAGGTGCAGGCGCAATTGGGAGATGAGGGCCGGGTTGACCCGGTCGTGCCGGTTGCCGTTGCGGCGGCCGCTGTGGTCGCGGCGGATGCAGCCCAGGCGGCTGAGCATCTGGATCAGGCGGTTGTTGAGTCCGCCCACCCCGAAGAAGTGCCGCAACTGATGGCCGAGTTGAACGAGGTGATCGCCGGATTTGACCACGCTTCTGAACCGGTCGTTTCGAGCCCCGACCTTGCGGACGATGATTTCCCGGTAATCTCCGATGCCTTGCCCGTATTGACCGCGGACCGTGATCCAGCCGAAGCGCTCATGGCGGATCTTGACGCGATGGTGCGTGATCTGCCCGATGAAACTCTCGCCGCACCGTTGCTTCCGGATGACTTGCCGGTTCTGGAGACAACCGCCAGCGAGGCCGAGGTGGTGCATCAGGTTACCGAGCAATGGCTGGGAGAGGGCGCTGAGCGTGATGCCGACCTGTCCGCCAAACTTGATGAGGCCGTTGTACACGGTGCGGTCGAAACCGCGCTCCATCCGGCAATTCCCGCCGATCCCGTTGCCGTGATTGCACCTGAGACGCAGGAACCAGCGCCGCTGGACGATCTGCCGGTCGATATAACGCCCGAGCTGGCATCGGCTCCGGAATCCACGGATATTCTGGATACGCTGGTGGATGACGATGGCGATCTGGACTTCATCAGCGCGGCCGAACAGGAAGCGATTGATGAACTCGTCACCACCATGACCGAGCATCCTGACGAGGTCAGCGGCTTCCTGGTCGATGAAGACTCGATTATCGAGCCGCGCCAGCCCGCACCCGCGGAACTGCCCGCGACCCCTCCGGCCGTAGCCACGCTGGCTGTCCGCGACGATGCTCCGTCCCGTCGTCGCTGGTATGAAATCCCGTCCCTGGATCTGCTGGAAAAGCCGGATGTGAACCGCAAACCCGGTTTTACGCCGGAACAACTTGAACGGCTTTCCAAACTGCTGGAAATCAAGCTCAAGGAATTCAACATTGACGCCCGCGTTGTCGATGCGCATCCCGGCCCGGTGATTACCCGCTTTGAAATTGATCCGGCTCCCGGCACCAAGGTCGCCAAGATCACCAATATCGCCAAGGACCTGGCGCGCTCCATGGCCATGATTTCGGTGCGCGTGGTGGAAGTCATCCCCGGCAAGTCAACGGTCGGCATTGAAATCCCCAACGCCCATCGCGAAGTGGTTCGTTTACTGGAAATCCTGTCAGCGCCGCATTACCAGGAAAAGGAATCGCCGGTCAGCCTGGCGCTGGGCAAGGATATCAGCGGTAAACCCGTCGTGGCTGATCTGGCCCGCATGCCGCACCTGCTGGTGGCGGGTACAACCGGCTCCGGCAAGTCGGTCGGCGTCAACGCCATGCTGATCAGTATCCTGTACAAGGCGACGCCCGAAGAAGTCCGCCTGATCCTGATCGACCCGAAAATGCTGGAACTGTCGATCTACGACAAGATTCCGCACCTGCTGACGCCGGTCGTGACCGACATGAAGGATGCCGGCAATGCGCTGCGCTGGTCGGTGGGCGAAATGGAGCGCCGCTACAAGCTGATGGCGGCTGTCGGTGTGCGTAATCTGGCCGGCTTCAACAAGAAGCTGGATGAAGCCGAAGCCCGTGGCGAGAACATTCTGGACCCGATCTGGAAGAAGGAAGATTCCGGCTTGCAGGATGTCCCGCCCAAGCTGAAGAAAATGCCGTTCATTGTCATCGTGATCGACGAATTTGCCGACATGATGATGACTACCGGCAAGAAAGCGGAGGAACTGATCGCCCGTATCGCCCAGAAGGCGCGGGCGGCGGGGATCCACCTGATTCTGGCCACGCAGCGTCCGTCCGTTGATGTCATCACCGGCTTGATCAAAGCCAACGTACCGTCACGCATCGCCTTCCAGGTATCCAGCAAGATCGACTCCCGCACCATTCTCGACCAGCCCGGCGCTGATCAGTTGCTGGGCCACGGCGACATGCTGTTCCAGCCGGTTGGCACCAATATTCCCGAGCGCGTGCACGGCGCTTTTGTCAGCGATGATGAAGTCCACCGTGTTTGTGACGCCTGGCGGATCTTGGGCGAACCGGATTACATTGACGAAATCCTCGAAGGCGACTTCAACGAAGACGGCACACCCAGCAAGGGCGTTTCCGGCGGCATGGGGGATGAAGATGCCGATGCCGAGCAGGATCCCCTGTACGATGAAGCCGTGGCTTTCGTGCTGGAAACCCGTCGCGCTTCGATCTCGTTTGTTCAACGTAAATTCAAGATCGGCTATAACCGCGCCGCGCGTCTCATTGAGGCGATGGAAATGGCCGGACTGGTCAGCTCGATGCAGAGCAATGGCCAACGCGAAGTGATTTCCCCGCAACACGATTGAGCCGGAACTTACAGAAGCCACACCAAGCCCCTGTTGAGAGGGGCTGGAAGCAGGGCAGCCGACAGGCAAAACTGCCCGCATTCCCCCTGAGACAGGAAGCATGATGAGATATACCGCCCTTTGTCTGGGTCTGCTACTGAGCGCTGGCCCGGTACTGGCCGCCGAAACGCCGGCCAAGCAGCTGAACTCTTTGCTGAATAAAATGGACAGCATGCAGGCTGCGTTCATCCAGAATACTCTCGATCCACAAGGCAAACCCCTGCAAACCCTGAGCGGACAGATGCTGGTACGTCGTCCCGGCTATTTCCGCTGGGATACGGAAAAACCCTTTACCCAGCAGATCATTGCCAATGGAGAAGTCGTCTGGGTATATGACCCCGAATTGCAGCAGGCCACCCGGCAACTGCTCGACAAGCAGGTCGGCAATACTCCGGCGCTGCTGCTTTCCGGTGACTCCGCGAAAATGTCCGAGTCCTTTACGATTAGTGAAGACAAGGAAAAAGTTGCCGGGAAAAGCCGAAAAACCTTTGTGTTGAAGCCCAAGGACAAGGACGCCCTGTTCGAAACCCTGCGCGTCAGCTTCAGCGGCAGCCAGCTGACCGGCATGCAACTGCGCGACTCCCTGGGCCAGAAGACCGATATCACTTTCAGCCAGATCAAGGTTAATGGCAAAATCGCCGATTCCGTATTCCAGTTCACCCCGCCAAAGGGTGTGGACGTCATCAACGAGTTATAAAAGAGACAGCAATGCTTGACCCCCGCCTGTTACGCAGCCAGCCCGAAGAAGTCGCCGCACGCCTCGCGCTTCGCAATGTCACGCTTGATATTCCGAAAGTACAGGCTTTTGAAGAGCGTCGCCGCAGCCTGCAATCCGAGACCGAACACCTGCAGGCCGAACGCAATGCCGGGGCGAAACAGATTGGCATGGCCAAGAAATCCGGCGAAGACACCGCGCCGCTGATGGCGCGCATGCAGGAAGTGAATGCCCGTCTGGAAACGGTCAAAGTGGAGCTGGAGGCGCTGCAAGCCGAACTGAATGCTTTCCTGTTGACCATCCCCAACACGCCGCATGCTTCCGTTCCCGCCGGTGAAGACGAGCACGGCAACGTTGAAGTGCGCCGCTGGGGCACACCCCGCGCGCTGGATTTCGAGCCGAAGGATCACGCCGATCTGGGCGAGGCACTGGGCTATCTCGATTTCGCCACCGCCACCAAGATTACCGGTTCGCGTTTCTCGCTGCTGAAAGGCCCGTTGGCGCGCCTGCAACGCGCGTTGACGCAGTTCATGCTGGACATCCATACCCAGCAGCATGGTTATGAAGAGGTCTATGTGCCGTACATGGTCAACGCCGACAGCCTGCAGGGCACCGGCCAGTTGCCCAAGTTCGAGGAAGACCTGTTCAAGCTGCGCGGCGAGAAGGAGTATTACCTGATCCCTACCGCGGAAGTGCCGGTGACGAATATCCTGCGCGACGAGATTGTCAGCGGCGACCAGTTGCCGCTGAAGTTCGTGGCGCATACGCCGTGCTTCCGTAGCGAGGCCGGGTCCTACGGCCGTGATACCCGCGGCCTGATCCGCCAGCATCAGTTCGAAAAGGTCGAGCTGGTGCAGTTCGTGCACCCGGAGCAGTCTGATGCGGTGCTGGAGGAGTTGACGGGCCACGCCGAGAAGGTCCTGCAAATGCTGGGGCTGCCGTACCGCGTCATGCTGCTTTGCGGCGGCGATATGGGTTTTTCCTCGGCCAAGACCTACGATCTGGAAGTGTGGCTGCCCGCGCAGGGCAAGTACCGCGAGATTTCGTCCTGCTCCAATTTCGAAGCCTTCCAGGCCCGCCGCATGCAGGCGCGTTTCCGCAACAAGGACGGCAAGCCGGAATTGCTGCATACCCTGAACGGCTCCGGCCTGGCCGTGGGCCGCACGCTGGTGGCGATCATGGAAAACTACCAGCAGGCCGATGGCTCGATCTCCGTGCCGGAAGCCCTGCAGCCCTATCTGGGCGGTCTGAAGTCCCTCTAAGTCCGATAGCCTCAGGTGCGCCGCAGGCGCGCCTTGAGGGTTTCGCGGCGGTTTTGCGGCGCATGGGCTTGCTGGCGCAGAACTGCATTCTCCTGTTGCAGACCGTCCAGCCGTTGCAACAGCAGCCGTATCTCGGTCTGTGCTTCCAGCAGTTTCATTTCCGTTTGCAGCAGTTGCGCCTCCTGGGACTGCAATAGCTGTTCGGTATTTTGCAGCCGGTTGGTCATCAGCGTGGACTCACGCTCGTGGCGCTGGTTCAGGGCTTCCCGCTCGGTTTGCCATTGCTGCTCGGCGCTCTGGTACTGGGCCGCCAGCAAGGCCAATTCCTTTTCCACCTGCGTGCGCAAAACCTCTTGCTCGTTGCGGGCCGCCACCGCCTGCTGCAACTGGCTTTCCGCCTCCTGACGGCGCGCCTGCTCGGCGGCCAGTCCGGACAACAACTCTTTTTCAGCCGTCTGCAAATGCTCCGTGCGAGCCTGCAAGTCTTCCAGGCGGTGACGCTGCTGCTCCAAAGCCTGAACCGCCAGTTGGCGCTCATCTTCCGCCTTGCGGGCCTGTTCCAGACTTTCCACGCGCAGCGTCTTGAAGGCTTCTTCACCGTGCTTGAGGGACATTTCCCAAAGCTGCCGGGTCATGTCGATCACAGGCTCCGGCACATCAGGCTGGGGAATACGATTGCTGAGCCGCTCGGCCAGATCCTGCCACCAGTCTTTCAGCGCATCATTGATGGTGCCGGCGCTGCCGCGACGGGTGACTTCCCGGACATTGGCCACGGTCGGGCGGACGCCCTGGGCCATCAGCTGGTCGGCGGCTTTCCAGACAGCCTGCTGGATAGAAGGAATGGGATTCATGACGGAACGGTTTTGTAATGGATATTACAGCGCAATATAACCCGTTATGACCCGCTAAAGAAACGGCCGGTTCACGCTTCCTTGGCGGGAAATCCGGCATTTATTCCAGCTGCGCAGCGTGGGCAAAGGCAGGCCTTATTGATCAGTTCGGGAGGAACCCGGGCGAGGGCTTCCGGGCTGATGGGGGCGGTTGTGCACCAGCAGGCATCGTGCAGTCGACCGGTGGAGGCGGGCGCACAGTCGTTGGCGCCGCCGCACAGCGGGCAGCGGGTATTGGGCAGGGCAGTCAGGGTTTCCGTCATGACTCCTTGTCCTTGGAAGGGCACAAATCAGCCAGGATACAGTTGCCGCATTCCGGTTTGCGCGCCTTGCAGACATAGCGCCCGTGCAGGATCAGCCAGTGATGGGCGTCCATCATGAACTCGGCGGGGATGGTCTTCAGTAATTGTTGTTCGGTGGCCTCAACGGTTTTGGCCTTGGCCAGTCCCAGCCGGTTGCTGACGCGGAAAATGTGCGTGTCTACCGCCATTGTCGGCTCGCCAAAGGCCGTGTTCAGCACCACGTTCGCGGTTTTGCGGCCGACGCCGGGTAGCGCTTCCAGATGTTCGCGCAGGCGCGGCACTTCGCCGTGATGGAGTTGCACCAGCATCTCGCAGGTTTTGATCACATTCACGGCCTTGCTGTTGTAGAGGCCGATTGTCTTGATGTACTCCTTCAGGCCGTCGAGTCCCAGCGCCAGGATCGCGGCCGGGGTATTGGCCACTGGGTAAAGTTTGGCGGTGGCCTTGTTGACGCCGACATCGGTTGCCTGTGCGGACAGGATGACGGCGATCAGCAATTCAAACGGGGTGGAATAAACCAGCTCTGTAGTGGGGTGCGGATTCTGCGCCCGCAGCCGGGTGAAGATTTCCCGTACTCGTTCCGCCTTCTTCATGCGATATGTCCCGTGGTGCGCACGCGCTTGCCGCCGGCGGGTGTGACCGCCACCTCGACTTGGGCGCGGGCCTTCAACCTTTCATCAATGACATTCTTGCCCGCAATCACCAGCCCCAGGCAAAGGAAGGCGCCCGGCGGCAGGATGAAGAACAGGAATTTGTGATAACCCGGCAGGGTCACTGTCCAGTTGCGTGCCGTCTCGCCCAGCAGCAAGTGCATGTTGGCGAACAGCGTGCCGTTACCCAGCAGTTCGCGCATGCTGCCCAGCAGCACCAGCACCAGCGTGAAACCGGCACCGATCATCAGGCCGTCAAAGGCGGAAGGCAGCGGCGGATGCTTGCTGGCGAAGGCTTCGGCCCGGCCCAGCAGCGCGCAGTTGGTCACGATCAAGGGAATGAAAATACCGAGGATCTGGTACAACTGGTAAGTGTAGGCGTGCATCACCAGTTCGATGCAGGAAACAATGGCGGCGATGATCATCACCAGAATCGGGATGCGCAGCGTGTCAGGCACCTGACGGCGGATGACCGAGACCGCCGCATTCGAGGCGGCGAGCGCCAGCGTCGTCGCCAGCCCCAGTCCCAAACCGTTGACCACGGAATTGGAGCAGGCCAGCAACGGGCACAGCCCCAGCAACTGCACGGTGGAGGTATTGTTCTTCCACAGGCCGTCAATGGCGATCTTGCGGTAGGAAATCTCGCTCATGGTTGCTCCTTCGCGCCAGGCGCGGGGGTGAACAGCAAGTCCCGGTGTCCCTGATAGTAGACCAGGGCGCGATGCACCGCCTTCACGACCGCGCGCGGGGTGATGGTGGCGCCGGTGAACTGGTCGAAGCGGCCGCCGTCCTTGCGCACGGCCCAACCGGCTTCGTTGGGATCACTCAAGGATTTGCCGGTGAAGACATCAATCCAGGACGATTTCGCGCGGTCAACGGCATCGCCCAGACCGGGCGTTTCCTTGTGGGACAACACCCGCACGCCCGCCAGCTCACCGGAGTAGCGCACCGCCACCAGCAGGCGCACACGACCGTTATAACCGTCCGGGGCAATCACCGGAAACAGCACCGCGACCGGCCGGCCAGCCTGGGTGGCGCGCCAGACCGTTTCCGGCCCGCTATGGCCCAGGAGGGCTGAATCCTGAATGGTCAGGGGATCCGCCAGCAGGTCATTATCGTAAAGGCCGGGCGGAACCAGTTCATTCAGGCTGCGCATCAATTCCCCCTGGCGGCTGGCCTCGATGCGGGCCTCGGTCAGGTAATTCATGCCCGCGATCATGCCGGTGGTGACGGCGGCGAAGGCGCTGAGGATCAGGGCGTTTTTCAGCATCGACCGGCTGATGGTCGTCATGACTTGCCTCCCTTCCATTTCACCGGCTTGACGTCATGACCGAAGGTGCGCGGCTTCACCAGCAAGTCGATGGTCGGCGCAGCCAGGTTCATCAACAACACGGCAAAGGCGACCGCATCCGGATAGCCACCCCAACTGCGGATGACGAAAATCAGCGCGCCTATACCCGCACCGTAGACCAGCTGTGCTGGTCGGGAAGTCGCGGCGGTTACCGGGTCGGTGGCGATGAAGAAAGCGCCAAGCATGGTCGCGCCGCTCAGCAGATGAAACAGCGGCGAACCATAATGCCCGGCATCGAACAGGTAGAAAACCGTGGACAAGCCGCCGAGCGCCAGCAGCAGCGACACCGGAATATGCCAGCTGATGATCCGCTGCGACAGCAGGTATGCGCCGCCCAGCAGGAAGGCCAGGTTCACGGCAGCCCAGCCCTGCAGTTGCACCCCTTCGTTGAACCAGGCGTTTTCCGACACCCCCGTGCGCGCCTTCTGGCGGAAGACATCCAGCGGTGTTGCGCCGCTCAGCGCGTCGGGCAATACCGGCTGACCGGCAAAGGCTTTCAACGCCGCCACCGGATCAAAAGTGAACCCGGTGGGATTCCAGCGCGTCATTTCCGCCGGGAATGAAACCAGCAGCAGGGCATAGGCAATCATGGCCGGATTGAAGGGGTTGCTGCCCAGTCCGCCGTAAAGATGCTTGGCAATGGGCACGGCGAACAGCATGCCGATCAGGCCGATCCACCACGGCGAGGACGGCGGTATGGCCAGTCCCAGCAACAAGCCGGTCACCACCACCGAGAAATCCTGAAGGAAAAACCGCACCGGCCGCCCGCGCGCCTTCAGGCAGGCCGCTTCCAGCAGAACTCCGGCCAATACGCACCACAGCACGTTAAGAATAACGCCCGCGCCAAAGGCATACGCCAGCGCCAGCATGCCCGGCACGGTAGCCAAAACGACATGGCGCATCACCTGACCGGTTGAACGGCGGCCGGTGGCGTGGGGCGAGGTAACGGTCATCAGCGCCATATTCGGTTCTCTAGGTCGTGGCCGTCTGGGCTTGTTGCAGGGCGGATTCAGCGGCAGCGACCGCAGCGCTCAGGGTCTGGATTTCGGCTTCAAGGGCGGCGATGTCTTCACCGGCGTCGCGGGCAACCGCCAGCCGCTTTTCCGCCTTTTTCAGGTTGCTGCGCGCCAGTGCGGCGGCAATGGTCAGCGCCTTGGCGTCCGGCGGGGGGACGACAACCGTTGCCCCGGGCTCGGCCGTTACCGGAGCCGACCGCGTGGCGGCGGCTTCCGCCTTGGCCTTGCGACGGGCTTCCTTCTCGGCTTCTTCCCGCGCCATCCGCTCCTTGCGGCGTTCAAAGCGTTGGCGGGCCAGCTCCGCCTTTTCGGCTTCGCGACGGTTTTCCGTGATGGCTCCCTTGGCGAAGCGGTAATACTGCACCAGCGGGATATGGCTGGGACAGGCATAGGCGCAAGCACCGCATTCAATGCAGTCATCCAGGTGGTGTGCTTCCGCCTTGTCCCATTCTTCCGATTTGGCGAACCACAGCAACTGCTGCGGCAGCAGGTTGACCGGACAGACATCCTCGCACGCCCCGCAACGGATGCAGGGCATTTCCGGCGGCGGCGGCGGGAAGTCGACCGGGGTCGCGGCGATCAGGCAATTGGTGGTCTTGACCACCGGCACGCGCAGGTCGGGCAGGGTATAACCCATCATCGGACCGCCGACAATCAGGCGGTTGACACGGCTGTGTTCGACTCCAGCCTGCTGCAAAAGGAACTCCGCCGGGGTGCCGAAACGCACCTCGAAATTGCCGGGGGAGCCGACCCCCAGCCCGGTCACCGTGGTAATGCGGGAAATGGACGGCTCGCCATGCTCGATGGCGCGGTGGATGGCATAAGCCGTGCCGACGTTCAGGCAGAAAACCCCGACATCGGTGGTGCGGCCGTCGGCGGGAGCCTCGCGTCCGGTCAGGATATACACGGTCTGCCGCGCCGCGCCGGAAGGATAGCGCGCCGGCGTCGCCAGGATGTCGATCTGCGGTTGGTCCTTCGCCGCCACCTGCAAGGCCAGTATTGCTTCCGGCTTGTTGTCTTCAATGCCGACAATCAGCCGCTGCGCACCCAGCATGTGCCGCACGATTTCACCACCCGCCAGCACCCCGTCGGCGCGCTCACGCAGCAGCGCGTCATCGGCGGTAATGTAAGGTTCGCATTCCATGGCGTTGATCACCACGGTATCCACCACCGTCCCCGGTTTCAGGCTCAGCTTCGCGCCGGTGGGAAATCCCGCGCCGCCCATCCCGGCAATGCCGGCCTCACGAATCAGGGCTTGCAGGGTTGACGCCGATGCCTGCCGGTAATCATCCAGCCCGGCCAACGACGTCCATTCATCATGGCCGTCCGGCTCAATCACCACGCAGCGCGCCAGCAATTCCGACGGGTGATCCACCGGATACATCCCGATATCGACCACCGTTCCCGAGCTGCTGGCATGGACTGGCGCGGAGACAAAGGCGCGGACTTCGCCGACTTTCTGCCCCTTCAGCACCTTGTCGCCCACCGCGACAATCGGCCGGGCCTCTTCACCCACATGCTGGATCATCGGGATGATCAAGCGCGGCGGCAGACCGGCAAAGCGGATGGGAGCCGTCACCGATTCCGTCTTGTGTTCCGGCGGGTGGATGCCGCCGGGCATGCGCCAGGGTGCGTATTTCATGGCTTAATCCACCTGCCGGACCGGAATGAGTTGAGGCAGACGGGCCGGACTGGCGCCAACGCCGGGCGGGGGCGACCAGTGCCAGGTCTGGCGGGTAACCGGCACCGGCACCATGTCAATGCAATCGACGGGGCAGGGCTCGACACAGAGGTCGCAGCCGGTGCATTCGCTGGTAATCACGGTATGCGTATGCTTGGCCGCACCGATGATGGCATCCACCGGACAGGCCTGAATGCACTTGGTGCAGCCGATGCATTCTGCTTCCCGGATGAAGGCGACCTTGCGCACCTCCTGTTCCACACCGTATTCGGCATCCAGCGGAATCGAATCGACCCCCAGCAGTTCGGCCAGCTTGTCGATGGTGTCCTGACCGCCGGGTACGCAATGATTGATGGCCTCACCGGCGGCGATGGCTTCGGCATAGGGATGGCAGCCGGGATGACCGCACTGGCCGCACTGTGTTTGCGGCAGCAGGGCGTCAATGCGGTCAACAATCGGATCGGCCTCGATGCGGAATTTTTCCGCCGCAAAGCCCAGCAGGCCGCCGGAAAACAGCGACAGCAGAAGCACGGCAAACAGGGCGACCGCAAGGGCAAGGACAAAGGCGGTCATGGGCTACCCGGGCAAAGGGACAGGTTCGTCATCAGGCTAGAACCGGATCAGGCCGGAAAAGCCCATGAAGGACAACGACATCAGCCCGGCGGTCACCAGCGCGATGGCGCTGCCCCGGAAAGGGCGCGGCACATCTGCCACGTTGATGCGCTCGCGCAGGCCCGCGAACAGCACCAGCACCAGCGCAAAGCCCAGCCCTGAACCCAGCCCGGTCAACAGCGCCTTGATGAAGCTGGGGTTGTCCTGGCGCACGTTCAGCAACGCCACACCCAGCACGATGCAGTTGGTGGTGATCAGCGGCAGGTAGATGCCCAAAACGCGGTACAGCGCCGGACTGGTCTTGTGCATCACCATTTCCGTGAACTGCACTGTCACCGCGATCACCAGGATGAAGGTCAAGGTGTTCAGGTATTCCAGATGCAGCGGCTTAAGCAGCAGCACCGATGAGGCATAGGCCAGCACCGAGGACACCGTCAGCACGAACGTCGTCGCCAGCGCCAGCCCGGCAGCGGTTTCCAGCTTGCGCGAGGTGCCCATGAACGGGCACAGGCCCAGAAACTGGACCAGCACGAAGTTGTTCACCAGAATGGTGCCCACCAGCAGCAACAGATACTCGCTCATGGCCGTTCGCAGGAAGATGATCAGGATTGATAACGGGATTATCGTTGATGCATCCCGGGGTCACAAGCCGCTTGCCGGTCTGACGGGGAAAATCGGCGCGTGGGACACTGGAACGGCAGTACAACATCGGGTATGTTCGAGGGCTGGGACAGTTTCGCGCCCGCAACTCCTTTAATTTACACAGGAAATGACATGAACCGTACCCAGGGTGTGGCCCGCGTGGGTGAAATCGAATTGTGCTATGAATCCTGGGGCAAGGAATCGGACCCGGCGGTGCTGCTGATCATGGGGCTGGGCGCGCAAATGCTGCTGTGGCCGGACAGTTTCTGCGAAAATCTCGTTAACAACGGCTACCGCGTCATCCGCTTCGACAACCGGGATATCGGCCTGTCCAGCAAGATCCGCATCCGCAGCCAGAAACAGAACTTCCTGGTGGCGATGGCGCGCTTCCAGCTCGGGCTGCGCAACCCGTCGCCCTATACCCTGTACGACATGGCTTCCGACGCGATCGGCCTGCTGGACTTCCTGAAAATCGACAAGGCGCATGTGGTAGGCGCATCCATGGGCGGCATGATCGCCCAGATTGTCGCCGCCAAATATCCCGATCGTTTGCGCAGCCTGAATATCCTGTTCTCCAGCAACAACCAGGCGCTGCTGCCGCCGCCGCACCCCGGCGCGCTGTTGCCGCTGATCAAGGGGCCGGGCGCCAAGGCCCCGCGTGAAGTGCTGCTGGATCACAGCGTCAAGGTTTTCACCCGCATCGGCAGCCCCGGCTATCCCGGCGATCCCGCGGAAATCCGCCGCTTCGCCAATGAACTGATGGACCGCAGCTTCCATCCCGCCGGTGTGAAGCGTCATTTCCTGGCGGTGATGGGCTCGGGCAGCCTGCGTTCACTGGCGCCGCAGATCAAGGCGCCGACGCTGGTGGTGCACGGCAAGGAAGACAAGCTGGTGCGGCCCGCGGGGGGCAAGGCCATCGCCAGCAGCATTGCCGGTGCTCGGCTGGAGCTGGTCGACGGCATGGGACACGATATCCCCAAGGCGCTGGTGCCGCATCTCGCCGGGCTGTTTGTCAGCAATTTCCGCCGCGCCGCCTGAGTTTTTCAGCTATACCTGAGCCGGGGCCGTCACAGTGCGTTTCCCGCCGTCGATTTGAGGAGCCTGCCATGAGCCGCACGATTGTCATGATTCACGGGATGTGGGGCACCCACGCCAACTGGCGGAAGTATCGCGATTTCTTCGAAGGCCGGGGGTATACCTGCGTGGTTCCCGACCTGCGTCACCATGATGTGCCGCCGGATGCGCCGCCGCCCGCCGGGCTGGGCGACACCGGCATAGAGGATTATGTCGATGATCTGGAGGCGCTGATCCGCGCCATGCCGGAGCCGCCGGTGATCATGGGGCACAGCATGGGTGGGCTGATCGCGCAGCTGTTGGCCGAACGCGGTCTGGGCAAGGCGATTGTGCTGATGACGCCGGCTTCCCCGGCGGGCATCAACGCCCTCAAGCTGTCCGTCATCCGCAGCACGATGAGCATCCAGTCTTCCTGGGGATTCTGGAAAAAACCGATGCGGATTACCTTTCAGGAAGCCTGCTACGGCATTCTCAACCTGCTGCCACCCGCAGAGCAGCAACAAGCCTACGCCGCCTTTGTGCATGAATCCGGCCGCGCGGCTTTTGAAATCGGCTACTGGCCGTTTGACATCAACCGTTCCACTTCCATCAACGCCGCCAAGGTCAAGCAGCCGATGCTGGTCGTCGCCGCCACCGAGGATCGGATGACACCGGCGGTCGTGGTACACAAGGTCGCCGAAAAATACGGCAAGAATGCCACCTACATGGAGTTTGCCGGGCACTCGCACTGGATTCTGGAGGAGCAGGGCTGGGAAGCCGTGGCCGGAGCCGTGGAAAGCTGGGTCAGCCGCCATGCGGATTGACCGCGTCCAATAATGAAAAAGGGAGCCGAGGCTCCCTTTTCATTTCGCCATCCTCAGACCGACTGGCGGCGCTTCGGCAGCACATCCTTCAGCTTGTCGCGCATTTTCAGCACGGCTTCTTCCGTGGTGGCCCAGTCAATGCAGCCGTCGGTCACGGACTTGCCGTATTCCAGCTGCGACAGATCCTTCGGAATGTCCTGACGGCCGAACTTCAGGTGGCTTTCCACCATCAGGCCGACAATGGACTTGTTGCCTTCCAGAATCTGGTTGCTGACGTTGTCCATCACCAGCGGTTGCAGCGCCGGGTCCTTGTTGGAGTTGGCGTGGCTGGCGTCGATCATGATGTTGTGCGGCACCTTGGCCTTATCCAGCTCGCGCTCGGCCAGCGCCACCGACACGGAGTCGTAATTGGGCTTGCCGTCGCCGCCGCGCAACACCACATGGCCGTAGGCATTGCCCTTGGTATTGATGATCGCCACCTGGCCTTCCTGGTTGATGCCCAGGAAACTGTGCGGGTTGGCCACGGACAGCAGTGCGTTGATCGCCACTTTCAGGCCGCCGTCAGTACCGTTCTTGAAGCCGACCGGCGACGACAGGCCGCTGGACATTTCCCGGTGCGTCTGCGATTCGGTGGTGCGCGCGCCGATGGCGGACCAGGCGATCAGGTCGTGCATGTACTGCGGCGACATCGGATCCAGCGCTTCGGTGGCGCAGGGCAGACCCATTTCGTTCAGTTCCAGCAACAGCTTGCGACCGATATGCAGCCCCTTCTGGATATCGAAGGAGTCGTTCATGTCCGGATCGTTGATCAGGCCTTTCCAGCCAACCGTGGTGCGCGGCTTCTCGAAATAGACGCGCATCACCAGATACAAGGTGTCTTCCACCTTGGCAGCCAGTTCTTTCAGGCGGTCAGCATACTCCTTGGCGGCTTTCAGGTCATGAATGGAGCAGGGGCCCAGCACGATGAACAGGCGGTGATCCTTGCCGTCAAGGATATTGCGGATGGTCTGGCGACCGGACAGCACGACCTTGCGGGCGCTTTCGCTGAGGGGCAACTCATCCTTCAGCGCGGCGGGCGTGATCAGGACATCCGTCGAACGGACGTTGATATCTTCAATCAGGGAGTCGATGGTCATGATAATGAACAGGTTTGGTAAAGCATTCGATTGTAGGGGGAAACCGGGGAAAGTGTCACCCCTCAACAGGAGAGGGCGTAACGATAAATGCCCCTGTAAATCGCAAACCATGTCAAATTGTAACAATAAATCATTACATGACCATGCGTGCTTCTGTTTAATATGGCAAACCAGATTTATCAACAAGGGAGATTCCCATGCGTTCCGTTCTTATTGCTGCCGTTGCCGGAAGCCTGATGCTGGGGGGTTGCACCACCAATCCTTACACCGGTGAGAAACAAGTGAGCAAGACAGCCATCGGCGCGTTGACCGGCGCCGCCGTGGGCGCACTGGCTGGTGGCAAGGGCCACCGCAACGAGGGTGCTGCAATCGGCGCAGCCTTGGGCGGCGGTGTCGGCCTGTACATGGACAATCAGGAAAAGAAACTGCGTGCGCAGCTGCAAGGTACCGGTGTCGGTGTCCAGAAGGACAAGCAGACCGGCGCCCTGACCCTGATCATGCCGGGCAACATCACTTTCCCGACCGCTCAGAGCGCCATCAAGCCTGACTTCTACGACACGCTGAATAGTGTCGCGAAGACCCTGAAAGAGTTCAACAAGACCACCATCACCGTGTCAGGCCATACTGACAACGTGGGTCGTGATGATTACAACATGAAGCTGTCCCAGGATCGCGCTTCTTCCGTAGCCGCTTACCTGAGCAGCCAGGGCGTTTCCTCCAGCCGGATCAATGCGGTCGGTTTCGGCAAGACCAAGCCAATTGCCGACAACAGCACCGAGGTTGGGCGCGCGCAGAATCGTCGCGTCGAGATCTCGATCAATCCGCCCGAATCGGTCTGATTGTCGCGATAATAGAAATGCCGGCCAGTCCGGCATTTTTTATGGGCGGCAGTTACCCCGAAGAGCATTCACCAAACGGGTCAGGGTCCGCTGGGTTCGCTCGTCCCGATCCAGCAGCGGATTAAACTCGACGACCTCGATGGCCCGCAGTCGCTGCCTGGGAAGACCTCGAAGCGATTGCAATAAATGGGGCAGGGACAATCCGCCCGGCTCAGGTACGCTTACGCCGGGAGCAAATCGGGGATCGATGGCGTCCAGGTCAAGACTGACGCCAAACCCGTGTCTTGCCCTGGAAACGCGATGCCAGGCCTCCTGCACACAGACGCGCAGTCCGCGCCGTCTGATTTCATCCATGGTGTAAAAGCGCACCCCCAGCCGGTTCAGCCGCTCGGGTTCTCCCGCCTCGAAACTGCGGACACCCAGCACAGCGCAGCACCGTGGATCCACAACCCCGGACCCGGACAACAACAGGCGGCTATCACCTTCACCCAGCAACAGCGCAAGCGGCATGCCGTGAATATGGCGACTGGGCGATGTAAACGGCGTATGGCTGTCCAGATGGGCATCTATCCACAAAAGGCCGACCGGATACCGTCCAAAACCGGTCACGCCGTTCCAGGTGCCCAGCGCGCAACTGTGATCGCCGCCGATAATGACCGGGAGGCCGCGATGGCGTTGCCGCTCGACACGACGGGCCAGCTGAATGCAGGAACGGCGAAGTTCCGGCACGCTGTCTGGCCAGGGAAGGGGGGTAGCGGGGCACTGCCAGACCAGGCCGCCATCCAGCGTCCCCAACCGGCTGCTGAAGCGGCTGCGGGCCAGCACCACAGGCGCGGCGCGATTACCGGCGTCAGCTCCACCCACGGCGAAACCTGCGCCGATTGCGACGGATTTCATTGTCCATTTTCCGAAATTGTGTTCTCATTCAACATATCACAATCAAAAATAAAGACATGGGCATTCCCATGCCAATGGAATCAAAGGTAACATCCGCTCAACCGAGCGTTACCGGAAATTAGAGTGAGGATTTCTCATATGCGTCGCCTTGGACCAGGATTGGCTTGCGCCGGCCTTTTTGCATTGACCGCCTGCTCAAACCCGCAGGTTGCCTTGCACCCCGTCAGCAATCCGCAACTGACCGAATTGCGCGGCAAGATTGACCATGTCCTCGACAATTATCGTCCCCGCGAGTTCACCTTGGGTTCGTATATTGCCTCAACCAAAGGTTCCCTGTTCCAGCCCGTACCCGCCACTGACGCCCGTAACGCCATTGTCTATATCTACCGGCCAAACAGTGTCTGGAACTCTGAAGAAATTATCGCCCCGAGTATTTTCCTGAATGGCCGCCGCCTGCATGGCCTCCGCAACAACGCCTATTTCTGGATGGAGTTGCCGGCAGGTGAGTACGAATTTGCGGGTCGTCGCCCGGTAGGGCCGGTGTATCTGGGCTTCATCTTCAAGACCAAGCTGAAGGTTGAAGGCGGCAAGCGTTATTACTTCCGTTACGACGAAGAGGACTTCCGCTTCAAGCCCGATCAGTCAGCAGGCCTGATCAAGGCCGGCCCGATGAATCAGATGCCGGAAGCGATGGCGCTGAAAGAAATCCGTGAAACCCAGCTGGACCGTCCGGGCTATGCCTTCGCGACGCTGGCGCAACAGCGCTGGAAGCCTTTTGATTTGTATAACACCGGCGAGCATCCGGTTCCTCCCGAACGCATTCAATCCCAAAAGGATGTTTCCATCGCCCGCAAAGCCATCTGGTGGAACCCCCTGAGTTGGTAAACCCTTCCCGTCCGCCCAATCATATTTCGATCGGGTGGGTGCTGCTGGACATGGTGGGCATGGCTATGGCCGGGTTAGGGTTTGCCGTAATTCTCGGCAAGCTGGCCCCCGGAACCACCATACCGGCCCCGATGCTCGGATGGGGGCTTGTTGTTACGGGGGTTTGCTGCATGGCCCCTTTGCTCTGGAATGTCCGCCGTGCCGTCAGGCACTACGCCAAAACTGATCGTGCCTTTATTGAACGCATGGAAAAGCAGCGTTCCACCGACTCGAACTCCTGACGATGCGCTAGAGCGGCAAATGATCCTGCTGATTCAGGCTGGCCAATTCGGTCATGATCCGTTTCAGACTTTCAAATTTGTCAGCAATAAGACCGGCAACCTGATCCGGGGAATCCTTCAGCGCCTGCTTGAGGCCGGTTTCCAGTGCCCCGGCGGCATTCCTCAGCGATGGAACCCCGCAATAACGTGTTGCGCCATGCAGGTAATGCGTGTGCGCCAGCAAGGCCGGAAACAAGCCTTGTTCAAATGACGCTTCCATTTTCTCACGTTGCGCATCCAGATTATCCAGAAGCATGGTGAGCATATCCCGGGCAAGATCCGCTTTTCCGGCAGCCAGCTGCAGGCATTCCTGCCAGTCGATCAGCGTGTTACCGGCCAGCGGTCCATCCACGGCTCCATGCCAGGGTGACTCCTGCACCACGACGCCGGTCCAACGCTCGATGATGTGTATCAGTTGTTCTTCCTGTAACGGCTTGGTCAAATAATCATTCATGCCTTCTTGCAACATGTATTCGCGTTCGTCGGCCAAGGCATGCGCGGTTAAGGCGACGATCGGAACACGCTTTCCATCGGACTCATGCGCCCGAATGGCGCGCGTGGCATCGATACCAGACATGCCCGGCATCTGGATATCCATGAAAATCAGGTCAAAACCTCCCCGACGCGCCAGCTCGACCGCTTCGGCGCCCGAGCTGGCGGCAACAGTCTCAATCCCCATGTCTTGCAAGAGCGTACATACCAGTTTGAGATTGGCGGGATGGTCATCCACCGCCAGAATGCGCAAGTCAAGCTGACGGCTTTGTTCAGGAATCTCGGGCGCCGGGGTTTCCGGACGGAGAAAACGAACCAGGCTCAAGCCTTGGGCCAGCACGGCCAACAACTGCCGCGGCCGGACCGGTTTGGGGAGGCATTGCAGGCGGTAACCCTCGACATGACGGCTTTCCAGCTGATTGTCATAGCCTCGCGTCAGCACGACAACCGGCCCGCTGAAGCGCGAGCGGATCTGTTGCAGGAATGACTCCGGAGATGCGCCGAAATATCCCGCGCCGATAACGACAGCATCACAGCCTTCATCCAGGACCGAAACCAGTCCGGCGGTGGTGGATTGTGCCTGCACCTGCGCCTCGGCGCGCATCAAGACTCCGGTAATCAGCTGTGAAGTCTTGTCATGAGGCTCCAGGACGACAATACGCTTTTGCTTCAACGAAACGTTGTGCGCCGTTTTGTTATCGGCAATTCCAGCCTTGAAATCAAACCAGAAAGTTGACCCCTTTTCCTGATTTTCATCAAAACCGATTTGGCCATCCATCAACTCAACCAGATTCTTGGCGATCACCAAACCCAGCCCCGTACCGCCAAATTGCCGGCTGACCGAGGGGTCGCCTTGCTGAAAGGCCTGAAACAAATCCGCTTTGGCCGTGCGGCTGAGGCCAATACCGGTATCACTGACGCTGATCCGGATGACATGATGATGGGCGCGGGTATCCTCAAGCATGACGCGCACAACAACCTCACCTTGGCTGGTGAATTTGATAGCGTTACTGACCAAATTGGTCAAAACCTGTTTCAGGCGGAGCGCGTCACCCTCAACCACCTGCGGAACATCATCGTAAATGTAGGCAATCTGCTCCAAGCCCTTGTCATCCGCCTGCGGCGACAACATGTTGAGTACATCAAAGACAGCGTCTTCCAGCATAAAGGGCTGTTTTTCCAGCTGCAGCTTTCCTGCTTCGATCTTGGAGAAATCCAGAACATCATTAATGATCGCCAACAAATTGTTCGCGGACTTCTGGATGGTTTCGACAAAGTCCGCCTGACGGGGCAGCAACTGCGACTTCAGCAGCAGCCGGCTGAATCCATTGATGCTGTTCAGCGGAGTCCGTAATTCATGACTGATATTGGCCAGGAAAGCCGATTTGATGCGATTGCCTTCAATCGCCTGCGCGCGCGAAAGACGAAGCTCGATATTCTGGGCTTCAATCGTTTGATAATTTTCCTCCAGGTCGGCCCGCGTCTGTTCAATATCCTGACGCAGTTCCGCGACACTGTGTTCTACCTTGGCAAGCAGGCTGTTGATGTCATCCTGCAGTTCGGCCAGATCTCCCTCTGCCTTGCAGACAATACGCTGATCAAGACTGTCCGGGGTCAAGCGGCTGATTTGCCGGCTCATATGACCGATAGGCTCCAGCCAGCGGCGCAAGGCGGATGTCAGCAGCAAGGCTAGGACAAACAGGAAAATAAAGGCCGTAATGGAGTTGATGATCGCGGACTGATAGCGCGCGATGATGAACGGCGCTGGTCGCAACTCCAGCGCAATCCAGTATTTGCTCCCCTGATATTCAAAAGGGGCAATAGCTTGCAGGTAAACCTCTCCCAGCGGAGACTCGGTCGACCGCAGCGTCATCGTCGACGGCAGCACGGCGACGGGAACCTGCAACATCGGCCCCGCGTGGGCTACCGTATCCTTTGAGGAGGCCATCACGCGGATGGAACGGACGTAGCGGCTCTCCAGCGCCGCCTGCAGCACACCGGGCCATTGCGCCGCGGACGATGTCGCCATGACCTCCAGTCGGTATTTCTCCACCAGCAGCCCGGCATTACGGGTTTGCAGATCATCAATATCCTGAAACCGGAACATGACCGTCAGTATGCCGTGAATCATCACAAACAGGGTGACGGGAACCAGGGTGGCAAGCAGGAGGCGGGTATGCAGGCTGACCGTTTTCATGGGAAGTCATTCGGAGGCAATCCGGCTACTTTAGCGAAAGAGCATGTCACTGGCAGCACTTTTTCTTTACAATCGCGCCCCAGATTCCCGGAGGCTTCCGACATGACATACCAGACACTCGAACACTGCGTTGGCAACACACCGCTGGTTCGGCTGCAACGACTGGGAGCCCATACCGGCAATACCCTGCTGGTGAAGCTGGAAGGCAATAATCCTGCCGGTTCGGTCAAGGATCGTCCGGCGTTGAACATGATCCTGCGCGCCGAACAGAAGGGCGTTATCCGTCCTGGCGACACCCTGATCGAGGCGACCAGCGGCAATACCGGCATCGCACTGGCGATGGTGGCGGCCATGAAGGGCTACCGCATGATCCTGATCATGCCGGACCACATGAGTCAGGAGCGCAAGGACGCCATGATCGCCTATGGCGCCACCCTGATCGAAGTACCTCACGCTTCCGGCATGGAGGGTGCGCGTGACCTGGCGCTGCGCATGCAGGCGGAAGGACAGGGTATCGTGCTGAACCAGTTCGGTAATCCGGACAACCCCTTGGCGCATTATGAAAGCACGGGGCCTGAAATCTGGCGGGATACCCACGGATCGGTTACGCACTTCATCAGCTCCATGGGCACGACCGGAACCATCATGGGCGTTTCCCGCTTTCTCAAGGAACAAAATCCCGACGTCAGGATTGTCGGCCTCCAGCCGGGGGATGGCGCCCAGATCGCCGGTATCCGCCGCTGGCCGGAAGCCTATTTGCCGACTATTTTTGAACGTGAACGTGTTGACCTGATCATGGATATCCCGCAAACGGCGGCCGAGGACACCATGCGCCGACTGGCCCGGGAAGAGGGGATCTGTGCCGGCGTGTCTTCCGGCGGAGCCGTGTGGGCCATGCTGCAGCTGGCCGAGCAGGTGCGCGATGCGGTCATGGTCGCTATCATTTGCGATCGCGGGGATCGATACCTGTCCACCGGACTGTTTTCCGCCAAATAAGGATAAGCCGGGATCGGAATGACGCCGGTCCGGCCATGAAACCGGAACATAAAGGAAGTTGCAGCCATGCCCAGAGAAAAAGGAACGCTGGTTTTCGATATTGAAACCATTCCCGATATTCCCCGCGCCAAGCGTTTGTACGGACTGACCAATCTGGACGATGCCGAAGCATTTGAAGCCCTTAAGAACATCCGGCGGCAAGAGAGCGGCGGTTCGGATTTCTTCCGGCACCATCTGCACCGGATTGTCTGTATCTCGGTGGTGCTGCGCATCGGTGACACAATCCGCGTCTGGTCCTTGGGTGAAGAAGATGGCGATGAGGCCGATATCATCCGGCGATTCTTTTCCGCGATCGACAAGTATGACCTGACGCTGGTGTCCTGGAACGGCAGCGGCTTTGATCTGCCGGTGCTGCATTACCGGGCGATGCTGCACCAGATCAGCGCGCCGATGTACTGGGAAATGGGCGACCACTACAAGGATTTCCGCTACAACAACTACATCAATCGTTTCCATCTGCGGCATGTCGACCTGATGGATGTTCTGTCGATGTATCAGGCCCGCGCCGCCCAACCACTGGACCAGATTGCTTCTTTCCTGGGATTTCCCGGAAAAATGGGCATGGATGGCAGCCAGGTTTATGACCAGTTCCTGAGCGGGCAACTGCCCGCCATCCGCCACTATTGCGAAACTGATGTGCTGAACACCTGGCTGGTGTATCTGCGCTTCCAGCTGCTGAGGGGTGAGATGTTCCGTCCGGATCACGAGCGTGAAATCGAATTGGTTCGTGAACTGCTGACCACCAGCCCCAAACCGCATTTGCAGGAATTCCTCAGCGCATGGAATGCGGCTCAAGAGACCCACGACTGATGAACAGAAAACAGCGCCAGCGCCTGAAAGACCAGGCTCCGGATACCCTGACCATTACCCGTCTCAGCCATGAAGGCCGCGGCATTGCGCATCATGAGGGCAAAACCGTTTTTGTGCGCGGCGCTTTGACCGGGGAAACCGTCACCGCGCGCACCACGCTGATCCGTGGCAAGTACAACGAAGCCGATACCGTCGAAGTACTTCAGGCTTCAGCCGAGCGCATCGCGCCGCCATGCCCGCACTTTGGCATTTGCGGAGGCTGCGAGTTGCAGCACATGGCGCCATCGGCCCAGATCGCTTTCAAACAAAAAGTTCTGGAAGAACAATTCCGCCATTTTGGCAATCTGGAACCTGAAGCCTGGCTGCCGCCGCTGGTGCACACCACCCCGGACTACCGCCGCAAGGCTCGCCTGGGCGTCAAATTCGTCATCAAGAAAGACAGCTTGCTGGTCGGTTTCCGCGAAAAGGGATCGCCGTATCTGGCGGAATTGTCTTCCTGCGCCGTGCTCGACCAGCGCATTGGCGGACGCATCACGGCTTTGCGTGAACTGATTGGCGGCATGGATGCAAAAGATACGCTGCCGCAAATCGAGTTCGCCGCCGGGGATACCGGGGTAGCTTTGGTGTTCCGGCACATGGAGCCGCTGTCCGTAGCCGATCAGGACAAGCTGGTGGGCTTCTGCCGCGATCTCGATTGGCAGTGTTACCTGCAACCGGGTAATTACAGCACGGTTCATCGCGTCTGGCCGGTGGAAGGGGAAGACCGGCTGACCTATGCTTTCCCGGATTTCGACCTGACCATGCGCTTTCATCCGCTGGACTTTACCCAGGTCAACGCTGGCATCAACCGCCAGATGGTGAAACTGGCCATCGAGATGTTGAATCCGCAACCGCACGAACGTGTGCTGGACCTGTTTTGCGGCTTGGGCAACTTCACCTTGCCGCTGGCGAAACACGCCGGCCATGTGATTGGCGTGGAAGGGGATGCCGCCATGACCGAGCGCGGGTATGAGAACGCCAAGTACAACGGCATCAGTAATGTCGACTTCTACGCGCAGGATCTGACCGCCGATTTTTCCGGACAGCCTTGGGCAAAAGAGGGCTTCGACGCGCTGTTGATTGACCCGCCGCGCTCCGGTGCGCTTGAAGTGGTACGATATTTGCCTCATTTCGGGGCAAAACGGATCGTCTATGTCTCTTGCAACCCGGCGACACTGGCCCGTGATGCAGGCGAACTGGTCAAGGCCGGCTATAAACTGAAAAAAGCGGGTGTGATGGATATGTTCACCCATACCGCCCATGTCGAGTCGATTGCCTTGTTCGAAAAAGGTTGAGCGATGGTCAAGGTTCGCGAAGATTATCCGCTGCGTGAAGACGGTCAGGTCAATCTGGAGGCCTGGATTGACCGCATCGGCGCGCAGGTCGAGTTGCATGAGCCCGATGTGTTGCGGCGCGCCTGTCTATTCGCCCATGAAGCGGACGAAAGCTACGCCAAGGAACACCCCTGGAGCACGCGAACCAACAGTTATCTGACCGGCCTCGCCATGGCCGACATTCTTGCGGACTTGAAGCTCGACCAGGAGTCCATTGTCGCCGCCGTGCTTTACCGCGCCGTCCGGGAAGGCAAGACCACGCTGGATATCGTCCGCAAGGAATTCGGCGTGGATACCGCCCTGCTGATTGAAGGCGTGTTGCGCATGGCGACCATCAGCCAGATCATCAATCCCAACTCCGGCAACAGCAAATTCTCGCAGAGCCAGTTGCAGCTGGACAACATGCGCAAGATGCTCGTCGCCATGATCGACGATGTCCGCGTAGCCCTGATCAAGTTGGCGGAACGTACCTTCGCCATCCGTGAACTGAAAGATGCTTCCGACGAACGTAAACGCCGTGTGGCCCGCGAAATCTTCGATATTTACGCCCCGCTGGCGCATCGTCTTGGCATAGGCCAGATCAAATGGGAGCTGGAAGACCTGTCCTTCCGCTATCTGGAGCCCGAAGCCTACAAGCACATTGCCCGCTTGCTTGACGAGAAGCGACTGCAACGCGACGAATACATCCAGAACGTCATCAAGCAACTGAAGTCCGCTCTGACAGCGGCCGATATCCAGGCTGAAATCAGCGGTCGCGCCAAACATATTTATTCAATCTGGCGAAAAATGCAGCGCAAGAAGCTCAGCTTCCATGAGCTGTATGACATCCGCGCCGTGCGCATCATGGTGCGCGAAGTTCGTGATTGTTACGCCGTGCTCGGCATTGTGCATTCCCTGTGGAAACATATTCCCAAGGAGTTTGATGATTACATCGCGACTCCCAAGGAAAACGGCTACCGCTCATTGCACACGGCCGTGATCGGCCCCGACGGGAAAGCGCTGGAAGTGCAGATCCGCACCCAGAACATGCACGAAGAAGCCGAACTGGGCGTTTGCGCGCATTGGGTCTACAAGGAAGGCACCAAGGGCAACAGCAAGGATGCCGGTTACGAAAGCAAGATCGCCTGGCTGCGGCAGGTGCTGGAATGGCAGGAGGATATGGGGGAAGGGCAGATCGATGTCCTCGCCGACCAGATCCGTCAGTCCATCCGTTATGAGCGGGTCTATGTCTTCACCCGCGACGGCCATGTCATCGACATGGAGGCCGGCGCCACCCCGCTCGATTTTGCCTATACCATCCATACCCAGCTGGGCCATTCCTGTCGCGGCGCCAAGGTCAACGGGCGGATTGTGCCCATGAACACCCGCCTGCAAACCGGCGACCAGGTGGAAATCCTGACCCAGAAAGGGGGTACCCCCAGCCGGGACTGGCTGTCGGGCAGTCTGGGATATCTGGGCACCACGCGCGCCCAGGCCAAGGTGCGGCAATGGTTCAAGCTTCAGGATCGCGAAAACAACATCAGTGTCGGGCGTGATTATCTGGAAAAGGATCTGGCGCGTCTGGCCCTGACGCTGCGTCATGTCAATCTGGCCGATTACGCGGCGCGCCTGAACGTCAAAACAGCCGACGATGTGCTGGCCGGGATTGGTGCGGGTGATATCCGGGCGTCGAATGTGGTGGCGATGATCGCTGAAAGCCTGCCGCAGGACGCCGCCGCACCGGCTCCGGAGATCCAGCTGAACAAGGGGCGTAAAGCCTCGCGCAGCGGTGTCATCGTTGAAGGCATGGACAATATGCTGACTCATGTCGCCGGATGCTGCCGTCCGATTCCGGGTGAACCTGTCATCGGTTACATCACCCATAACCGCGGCATCAGCGTTCACGCGCGCGGCTGCAGTGAGCTTCTCAAACTCCAGGAAGAAGAGCCGGATCGTATTATCGAGGTCAGCTGGCAACAAGCCGTGGGCTCGGTCCAACCCGTCAACATCCATATTCACGCTTGGGATCGTACCGGCCTGCTGCGCGACATCACCGCCGTATTGGCCAACGAACACGTCAACGTTACCGGCGTTCATACTGAATCGAACAAGCAGGATGGCACCGCCTCCATGGAGATTGTGGTGGAAGTGGAAAGCCTGGGACAGCTGGGGCGGTTGCTGGCCCGCATCGAGCAGCAACCCAATGTCATCGCCGCCCGCCGCCTGACCACCAGCCAGCCAAGACCCTGAGCCATGACGGACAAGAACTACACACTCGGCGACCTGCTCGAGATCATGGCTACGCTGCGAAGTGACAACGGATGCAGTTGGGATCGCAAGCAAAGCTTTGACAGCCTCGCAAAATATGTTATTGAAGAAGCCCATGAAGTCACCGAAGCGATCTCCTCGCGTGACTACCGGCATCTGTGCGAGGAATTGGGCGACCTGTTGCTTCAGGTTGTCTTCCAGTCACAAATCGCCCGCGAGCAGGGACTGTTCGACTTTTCCGACGTTGTTCAAGGCATCAGCGCCAAGCTGGTCCGAAGGCATCCCCATGTGTTTGCCGACCAGACCGGCCTGACCCCTGAAGAAGTAAGTTCCCAATGGGAACTTATAAAGGCGGAAGAGAGGGTGGAAAAGGGGAAGGGCGGTCATTTTATGGAACAGGTATCGTCCGGGCTGCCCGCTTTGGCGCGCGCCGAGAAATTGCAGAGGCAGGCGTCAAAAGTCGGTTTCGACTGGCACGACCCGCGCGCGGTATTGACCAAGATGCGGGAAGAACTGGATGAGATTGACCAGGCATTCCGGCACAACCCGGAAGATGTGCCCGGGGAAGTGGGCGACCTGTTGTTCTGCGCCGTCAATCTTGCCCGTCATCTGGATGTTGACAGCGAACTGGCCCTGAAGCAGACCAACGAAAAATTCGTCCGGCGCTTCAACCATATCGAGGACCGCGTGCGGGCCATGGGCAAAACCCTTGATTCCAGCACGCTCAGCGAAATGGAAGCGCTGTGGCAGGAAGCCAAAGGGCTGGAAGGAAGCCCGCCAATCGACTAGTACCCGGAGGTGCCATGGCCGGGACTATAATGAACACAGGCTATTGGGAACCACCGGTCATGACCTCTCGTCTTGTTGACGGCTTCGGACGTGAAATCACCTATGTACGGCTATCCGTCACGGACCGTTGTGATTTCCGCTGCGTCTATTGCATGAGCGAAGACATGCAGTTCCTGCCGCGCCATCAGGTGCTCAGCCTTGAGGAAATCCATCGGGTTGGCAAGGCGTTCGTGGAAATGGGCGTGACAAAATTGCGGCTCACCGGCGGTGAGCCGCTGGTTCGCCCGAATATCCTCTGGCTGGTCGAAAAACTGGCTGCCTTGCCGGGACTGCGCGAGCTGACGCTCACCACCAACGGCTCCCAACTGGCCAAGTTGGCCCGCCCCCTTTTCGATGCCGGACTCAGCCGCATCAATATCAGTCTGGACAGCCTGGATCCGGCCCGGTTCCGCGCCATCACCCGAACCGGCAATCTGGGGGAAGTGCTATCCGGAATCGATGCGGTGCAATCCGCCGGCTTCGAGCGGACCAAGCTCAACGCCGTTATCCTGCGCGGCCGTAATGATGATGAAATCCTGCCGTTGACCGACTTCGCCCGAAACCGGGGTCTTGACCTTTCCTTTATAGAAGAAATGCCGTTGGGGGCCATCAGCGAACACGACCGCGCCCGCACCTACATCAGCAGCGAGGAAATCCGCCGGATCATCCAGCAACGCCATCCCTTGCTGGCAGCCACCGATCAGACCGGCGGCCCCTCACGCTATTACCGCATGGCGGACTCCGCAAGCCGGCTCGGCTTCATTTCGCCCCATAGTCATAATTTCTGTGGAACCTGCAACCGCGTGCGCGTGACGGTGGAAGGGCGTTTGCTGCTCTGTCTCGGTAACGAACATTCCGCCGATCTGAAGCAAGTCCTGCGCGAGCATCCCGACAACGATATTCCCCTGCGCAACGCCATCATCAATGCCTTGCCCTTGAAGCCCGAACGTCATTATTTCAATCTCGACGAGGATGAACCCCGGATTGTCCGTTTCATGAACATGACAGGAGGCTGACCGTGCCCGGAACCGCCCTCAGATGCCCATTAAATCAGGAACACTCTCATGAGCCATAACAAAGCTGACAAACCCTTCATTCCACTGCAAATAGCCGTCCTGACCGTCTCCGATACCCGCTCACTGGAAACCGACACTTCAGGACAGTTTCTGGTAGACGCATTGGCCGAAGCAGGTCATCTGCTGGCGGATCGCCGCATCGTGAAAGATGATATCTATCAGATCCGCGCCGTCATCTCGGCCTGGATTGCCGACCCGTTGACCCAGGCGGTCATTATCACCGGTGGCACCGGCTTTTCCGGGCGCGACAGCACGCCGGAAGCCGTCACCGTGCTTTTCGACAAGTCTGTGGACGGCTTTGGTGAACTGTTCCGCCATTTTTCGCTGCAGGAGATCGGCACCAGCACGCTGCAATCACGCGCCGTGTCAGGCATCGCCAACAATACCGTGATTTTCTGTCTGCCGGGATCCACCAACGCCTGTCGTACCGCCTGGCAAAATATCCTTCTGCAACAACTGGATAACCGTAACCGCCCCTGCAATTTCGTACCGCACCTGAAACAGGCGGCCTATTGCGAATCGCGGGGATAAATCATGAGTGATTGCGGATGCGGCGACCTTCCGGCCTCAACCTCCTTAATGCCGGTTTCCCAAGCCATTGAACGCCTGCGTCAGGCCGGTTTGGCCAAGACGCCGGAGATTGAAACGGTCCCCCTGGAATCGGCGTTGAACCGGGTACTGGCGCAGGACATCCTTGCTCCGGTCAATGTGCCTCCCCGCGACAACAGCGCCATGGATGGCTACGCCCTGCATACGGATAGTCTTGGCGAAGTTCCCTTGTCCTTGCACATCAGCCAGCGCATTCCGGCCGGAGCCAACCCGTTACCGCTGGAGCCGGGCACCGCCGCCCGTATTTTTACCGGCGCGGTCATTCCCGAGGGTGCCAATGCGGTTGTCATGCAAGAGAATTGCTGTGTGGAAGCAAACAACCGGGTCATCATCCGCCAGGCTTTCCGCACCGGGGAAAATATCCGGAGGGCAGGGCAGGACATCACCGTCGGAACACCCATCCTGACACAGGGAGAGCGCTTGGGCCCGGCAGCCATCGGCATGCTGGCCTCGCTGGGCATCGCGCGGGTTCCGGTTTACCGGCGACTCCGGGTTGCCATTCTCAGTACCGGCGATGAATTGGTGGAGCCCGGCAATCCACTGCAGCACAGCGGGCAAATTTACAACAGCAATCGTTATTTGCTACAGGCGCTGCTAAAGCGTCTGGATGTCGAAATCGTTGATCTGGGCGTCATTGCCGATAACCTCCCGGATACCCTGTCTGCTTTGCAACGCGCTCAGACACTGGCGGATGTGGTTATCAGCACCGGCGGCGTATCCGTCGGCGAAGAAGATCACGTGAAGACCGCCGTTGAACAAACCGGGAAGCTGGATTTCTGGAAAATCGCCATCAAGCCCGGCAAGCCGCTGGCCTTCGGCAGCCTGGGTGAAACCGCCTTTATCGGTCTGCCGGGAAACCCGCAATCCGTGTGGATTACATTTTTAATACTTGGCCGTCAATTCCTGCTGGCGCGTCAGGGCCAGAGTCAAGGTTACGCGCCGCTGGAATACCGGATGCCGATCGCCTTCGAGGTCTCCAAGCCTTTGAAAAGAGAGGAATATTTCCGGGTTAGAATCGTGAATGACGGAACAGGCCAAACGCTGGAAAAACATGGCAACCAGAGTAGTGGTGTTCTGTCTTCCAGCTTGCGGGCTGATGGCGTGGCCCGGGTTCCAGCAGGCGTAACCTTGAAGCCGGGTGATTTTGTTCACTTTTTGCCCTTTTCCGGGTTCGGGGTTGCTTGACGCTGAAATGAATGTTTTGTTACAAGTCGATCCAGATTGGTGCAAATACACCAACCGGGCATGGGCTGTTAGTCGGTAAATTTTGCAAAAACAAGTAAAAAAACCTGAAATGTTTTGCAAAATGTTGTTGACAGCCCGCTTAAGTTGTTACAAGTTATGTCACATGTAGCGCGGTACTTCAGGAATGCATCCGGTGAGATGCACCAGAATGTACCAGGCAGTGTGATGCTGCATAACTTCAAACCGAAAGGGGATTCTGAGAATGAAACGTAATCTGCTTGCTCTGGCCGTGGGTGCCGCTGTTCTTCTGCCGCTGACCGCACAGGCCACTCCGACCGTTTACGGTCGTCTGAATCTGTCTGTCGACTACACCAAGATGAATGACAAGACAGTTTCTCCGTCTGTCAAAAGCTCCAACTGGGAAGTCAACAGCAACGCCTCCCGCGTCGGTATCAAGGGTAGCGAAAAGCTGTCCGACGATTTCACTGCGGTTTACAAGGCTGAATGGGAAGTTTCCGGTGACACACAAGGTGTCGCCGACCTGACTGGCCGTGAACGCTATGTCGGTCTGAAGCACGGCAACCTGGGCACCATCCGCTTGGGCGCCATTGATTCTCCCCTGAAGACCTCTGAAGATCAGGTTGACGTTTTCAACGACCTGAACAATCTGGACATGAAGAACTTCATCTCCGGCCAGACCCGTCTGAACAACTCGATCAACTACGTGTCGCCGAAGATTCTGGACGTGTTTGGTGCCAACGTCACCCTGCAACCGGGTGAGAGCGGCAAGCTGCCTGCTAACAGCAAGAACCACCTGGCTGATGCTTACTCCGCAGCCTTCAGCTACGAAGATGACAGCCTGTATCTGTCTGCCGCCTTTGACAAGAAGGTCAGCAGCACCATCTCCGCCAATGCAGCTGCCAATCTGGGTATTGTTACAACAGCACCGCGCGATGCCACCCGTCTGGTTGCACGCTACAAGATGGGCGATTTTGTCGTGGCTGGCTTGATCCAGAAGTCCAAGCTGAACAAGTCCGCTGACAAGGCTGACGAGTCTGCGATCGTGCTGAGCGCTGCTTATACCATGGACAAGCTGACCTACAAGGGTGAAATCATTTCTGCCAGCGTCAAGGGTAACAACGCTGCCGCTATCGTGGCCGCTGCTCCCGAAGAGAAGGACAAGATCAGCCTGATCGGCGTGGGCGTCGACTATGCCTACACGCAAAACACCAAGGTGTTTGCCAACCTGGCTAGCGGCAAGGACAAGTACTCCAATGGCGGCGGTTCTGAAACCGGCATGCAACTGGGTACCGGCGTGGAAGTTCGCTTCTAAGCTTCCGGCTGTCATAAAAAAACCCGCCTCGGCGGGTTTTTTTATGACCTCAATTATTCAAAAATCGAATTAATTAAGAATTATTAAGTATTTTTAAGAATTAAAAAGACTGATTAAAGTGCCTCAGTGGCTTCCGGACCTTATTTGAACCGGTAGCAAACACGGCCAATCGTCAGTCAAATATTTCAGGTTTCACAATTCTGTCATCTGGGAGACACCGAACTGTCATTTTGGCCGCCAATACTACGCCCAAGTTGTAACGCCAGTGTTACAGCCTTTTATGACTCAGTGTTGAGGAGACCTTGAATGAAAAAGTCGCTTATCGCCATCAGCATCGCCGCCGCTGTTGCCGCCCCGATGGCGAATGCCGCCCCCAAAGTCTATGGCAAGCTGAACCTGTCCGTTGAGAGCTACAAGAAAGACTTTGAAAACCCCGTCACCAAGGATGAAGAATTTACCCGCTCCGTCAGCAACGCCTCCCGCTTCGGCGTGAAGGGTGAAGACGAACTGACCGCCGACCTGAGCGCTGTTTACGGTATCGAATGGGAAGTGGCTGCCGATGGCGAAGACGCCAGCGGCATTGCCGGCAGCAGCAAGCTGGATCTGACCCAGCGTAACCGTTTCCTGGGCATCAAGAGCCAGAAGCTGGGTACCGTCAAACTGGGCAAGTATGACACTTACACCAAGCTGGCTCAGGGCGAAATCGACCTGTTCAACGATTACCAGGGTGACATGAAGTTCATCATTGCCGGTGAAAACCGCATCAACAATGTGGTTGGCTATGAAAGCCCCAAGTTGCTGGATGCCATCACCATCAATGTTCAGCTTCAGACCCAGGACTCGGTCACCCCGGCTAACGGCAACTCCGCTTCGGTTGTCTACAACAACGAAGAAAACGGCATCTACGCCGCTTTGGCCTTCGACAACAACATTACCGGCGCCACCGCGCTCAGCGGCACCCGTGAAAGCGACAACATCCGTCTGGTTGGCTCGTACAAGATTCAGGATCTGACTCTGAACGCGATTTACGGCACCAGCGAACAGTCCAGTGTTGCCGCCGGCGGCAACAAGAACAAGGAAGCCAGCTGGCAGCTGGGCGCCGCCTACAAGCTGGGTGACGAAGTCCTGAAGCTGCAATACGGTGAAGCCAAGGCAGACAACAGCGCCGCCACCACCCAGAAGCACACGCAACTGTCGGTTGGCGTTGACCATAACTTCACGTCCAAGACCAAGGCTTTCGCCTGGTACACCACGCAGAAGGAAGACAAACTGGCTGTCAACGCAGATTACACCCTGACTGCACTGGCAGCCGGTGTGGAACACAAGTTCTAAGCACCGCTTCATTCTCGGCCACGGATGGCCATCCCCAGGACGCTGTACGATACGGATTTTCGACTGGCCCGCACCTTGCGGGCTTTTTCTTTGGCCGATCGGCCGGCTTCGCGTTGAGACAAAACGCCCTCCCTGTTAAAATCGCCGCGCATTCCTTCCTACTCCTGCTTAATCAGTCCAGGTTTCTTCATGACCAAGTACATTTTTGTTACCGGTGGCGTTGTTTCTTCATTGGGCAAAGGCATTTCCGCCGCCTCGCTGGCGTCGCTGCTTGAAGCCCGTGGTCTCAAGGTCATCATGACGAAAATGGATCCGTACATTAATGTCGATCCGGGCACCATGAGTCCTTACCAGCATGGTGAAGTGTTTGTGACCGAAGACGGTGCGGAAACCGACCTTGACCTGGGCTATTATGAGCGTTTCCTGCGCCATTCGCGCATGACCAAAAACAACAGCTTTTCCTCCGGCCGGATTTACATGGACGTCATTTCCCGTGAGCGTCGCGGTGACTATCTGGGCGCAACCGTCCAGGTGATTCCGCACATCACCGACATGATCAAGCAGCGTATCCGGGAAGGGGCCCGCGGCTACGATGTCGCCATCATCGAAATTGGCGGCACGGCGGGTGATATCGAGTCGCTGCCGTTCATGGAAGCAGTCCGCCAGATGCGGGTTGAGCTCGGCTTCTCGGGTTCGTTGATGGTGCACCTGACACTGGTGCCGTATATCGCCTCCGCCGGTGAAACCAAGACCAAGCCGACCCAGCATTCCGTCAAGGAGTTGCGCTCCATTGGCCTGCAGCCCGACGTGTTGATCTGCCGCTCCGACCACCAGATTTCCGAAGAGTCTCGCCGCAAGATTTCCCTCTTCACCAATGTGGAAGAGCGGGCGGTGATTCTGGCGGAAGATGTAGCCAGCATTTACATGATTCCGCGCACCCTGCACGAGCAGGGTCTGGATGACTACGTTATCGAACGGCTGGCCTTGGGCCAGCGCCCCGCTGCCGATTTGAGCGATTGGGATGCCGTGGTTGACGGTCTGCTGAAGCCGGAACGTGAAGTCACCATCGCCATGGTTGGCAAGTACATCGAATTGCCGGACGCCTACAAGTCCCTGAACGAAGCCTTGCTGCACGCCGGCATCCAGCATCGCACCAAGGTGCGTATTGACTACATTGACGCCGAATCTGTCGAAACCCAAGGCGTGGAAATGCTGAAGGATGCCGACGCCATTCTGGTGCCCGGCGGCTTCGGTGACCGCGGTACGGAAGGCAAGATGGCGGCCATCCGCTATGCCCGTGAAAACAAGGTTCCGTATCTGGGTATCTGCTTGGGCATGCAATTGGCCGTGATCGAATATGCCCGTAATGTGGTTGGGCTTGGCGGTGCTTCGTCTACCGAATTCAACAAGCAATGCGCGCACCCCATCATTGCATTGATCACTGAGTGGACCAATGAAGCCGGCGAGCAGATTACCCGCGATGAAAACTCCAATCTGGGCGGCACCATGCGACTTGGCGCACAGGCTTGCCATCTGGAGCCGGGTACACTGGCGCGCAAGGTGTACGGAGCCGACACCATTGTCGAGCGCCATCGTCATCGTTATGAGGTGAACAGCGGCTATATCGCCCGCCTGGTTGACAAGGGCCTGCGCATTTCCGGCCGCAGCGCAGACCAGAACCTGGTGGAGGTCGTGGAAATCCCGACTCACCCCTGGTTCCTGGCCTGTCAGTTCCACCCCGAGTTCACCAGTTCCCCGCGCGGCGGCCATCCGCTGTTCAGCGGCTTCGTGGGTGCGGCGCTGGCTTACAAATCCTGATACAACAATAATTAATTACGCTTGCTAGGAGTGGCGCCATGAATGAACGCTTGCTGAGTCTGGGTTCCATCACCATGGGCAATTCCCGCCCGTTTGTGCTGTTCGGCGGCATGAACGTGCTGGAGTCGCGAGACATGGCCATGCGCGTTTGCGAGCACTATGTCGAAGTGACGCGCAAACTGGGCATTCCCTATGTCTTCAAGGCTTCTTTCGACAAGGCCAACCGCTCATCGATCACCTCATATCGCGGTCCGGGTCTGGAAGAAGGCCTCCGGATTTTTGAAGAGATCAAAAAGCAGTTCGGCGTTCCGTTGATTACCGATGTCCATGAACCGCATCAAGCCCAGCCGGTTGCGGAGGTCTGCGACATTATCCAGTTGCCCGCCTTCCTGTCGCGGCAAACCGATCTGGTCGTCGCCATGGCCAAAACCGGCGCCATCATCAACATCAAGAAAGCCCAATTCCTGGCGCCGCAGGAAATGAAGCACATCATCACCAAGTGCAACGAAGCTGGTAACGACAAGATCGTGCTGTGCGAGCGCGGTTCCAGTTTCGGTTATAACAATCTGGTGGTGGACATGCTGGGCTTTGGCGTCATGAAGCAGACCGGCCATCCCGTGTTCTTTGATGTCACACATTCGCTGCAAATGCCCGGTGGCCTGCCCAATGCCGCCGGTGGTCGTCGCGCCCAGGTAACGGAACTGGCTCGTGCCGGTATGGCGGTCGGTCTGGCAGGTTTGTTCCTGGAGGCCCATCCCGACCCTGAACAAGCCAAATGCGATGGTCCTTGCGCCTTGCGCCTGTCGCAACTTGAAGCATTCCTCAGCCAGGTCAAGGCCATTGATGACCTGGTCAAGCAATTTCCCGCCATTGATACCCATTAATCCTTAGGAGCCCTGGACATGTCCCAGATTATCGATATCCGCGCCCGTGAAATCCTGGATTCCCGCGGCAATCCCACGATCGAAGCCGACGTCATCCTTGAGTCCGGCGTTATCGGTCGCGGCTGCGCTCCCAGTGGCGCATCCACCGGTTCTCGTGAAGCCCTGGAGCTACGCGACAAGGATCCGAAGCGTTACGTGGGTAAGGGCGTGCTGACCGCCGTCGGCAATGTCAATCGCGATATCTGCGACCTGCTGACCGGTCGCTCCGTGTACGATCAGGCGGACATTGATCACGCGATGATCGCGCTCGACAATACCGAAAACAAGTCCAAGCTTGGCGCCAATGCCATGCTGGCTGTATCGCTCGCCTGCGCCCGCGCCGCCGCCATCGACAAGCGCGTGCCGCTGTATGAATACATCGCCGCCCTTCGCGGCGCGACCAGCTATACGATGCCGGTGCCGATGATGAACATCCTCAATGGCGGCGAGCATGCCGACAATACCGTTGATATCCAGGAGTTCATGGTTGAGCCGGTCGGTTTCACGTCCTTCACTGAAGCCCTGCGTTGCGGCGCAGAAATTTTCCACGCCCTGAAGAGCGTGTTGAAGGCCAAGGGCCTCAGCACTTCCGTGGGTGATGAGGGCGGCTTCGCTCCAAATCTGCGCAGCAACGAAGAAGCGCTGCAGGTCATCATGGAAGCCATCGAGAAGACTGGCTACAAGGCCGGTGACAACGTGCACCTGGCGCTGGATTGCGCCGCCAGCGAGTTCTACAAGAACGGCAAATACCATCTGGAAGGCGAGGGCAAGTCCTTTGATTCCGAGGGCTTCGCCGATTACCTGGCAGGCCTGACCCGTCAATATCCGATCATCTCGATTGAAGACGGCCTGGATGAATCCGACTGGGCAGGCTGGAAGTTGCTGACCGACAAGATCGGCGACAAGATCCAGCTGGTCGGTGACGATCTGTTCGTGACCAATCCGGCCATTCTGCAACGCGGCATCAACGAGGGTGTCGCCAACGCCATCCTGATCAAGTACAACCAGATTGGCACCCTGACCGAAACCCTGGATGCCATCTACCTGGCCAAGCAGAACGGCTACGCCACCGTGATTTCGCACCGTTCCGGCGAAACCGAAGACTCCACGATCGCCGATCTGGCCGTGGCGACCTCGGCCGGTCAGATCAAGACAGGTTCCCTGTGCCGCTCCGATCGCATGGCCAAGTACAACCAATTGCTGCGTATCGAGCAGGAACTGGACTATGTGGCTGCCTACCGCGGTCGTGCGGAGTTCCGTACTTTCCGTTAACCGTAAACCGGCTTCCGTTTTCCTGTGAAACGGAAGCCGCGGGGTGTTGTCATGCTGAATTCCATGTTTGGGCGTATGGTTTTCCTGCTGGCGCTGTTGGCGATCACCTGGCTGCAATCCATCCTGTGGATGGGGGAAGGCGGGATCTTTGACAACAACGAACTTGCCGAACAAATCAAGGAACATCAGAACGAAAACCGCCAGCTGGCAGAGCGCAACCGCATCCTGGATGCGGAAGTTCGTGACCTGAAGCAGGGGATGGAAGCGGTTGAGGAACATGCCCGACTGGATCTGGGCATGATCAAGAACGGCGAAACCTTTGTCCGCGTCACCCGCCCGCAAGCTCCGGCAGCGCCGGTGGTTGAGAGCGAGACACGTTGAAGATTCACGCGGTTGTCCCGGCCGCCGGAGCAGGAAAGCGCTTTGGCGGAGAAACTCCCAAGCAGTACGTATTGCTTGGGGATAAGACCGTCATGCAATGGACGCTTGACCTGCTTTCCGAATTGCCGGAAATCCGCGATATCACGGTTGCCATTCATCCCGAAGACACGCAAGCGCCGCGACTGGATTTACGCCACCCCGATAAAGTCCGTTTTACCGCCGGCGGAGTCGAACGCGCCGATTCGGTGCTGGCCGGATTACAGGCGATATCTTGCTCCGCAGACGACTGGGTGCTGGTGCATGATGTCGCCAGACCCTGTGTCCCGATCGGCGATATCAGGCGTCTGATTGCAGAAGCGACCCTGGATGCTGTCGGCGGTCTGCTGGCTTTGCCGGTCCGAGACACCTTGAAGGAAGCAGGGGATGATGGTCGTCATGTCAGCCGGACGGTTCCCCGTGAGCATATCTGGCAGGCGCAAACCCCCCAGCTGTTTCGTTACGGCCTGCTGCGGCAGGCGCTGGAGTCGGCGGCCGCCAAGAACCTGGCGGTCACGGACGAATCCTCCGCGATCGAGCTGTCCGGTCTGCGTCCGCGCCTGGTCAGGGGCAGTCCGCAAAACATCAAGATTACCTATCCTGAAGACCTTGCACTGGTTGAACATTTTCTGGGCCTGAAGCCATGAACACCTTCCCCCGTATCGGACACGGCATCGATGTCCACCGCTTTGGCGACGGCGATCATGTCACCTTGGGCGGTGTCCGCATTCCGCATGATCATGGTCTCATTGCACATTCTGATGGCGATGTTGCCCTGCACGCTCTTTGCGATGCCCTGCTGGGCGCACTGGCGCTGGGCGATATCGGCAAGCATTTCCCGGATACGGATAATGCATACCGTCAGGCCGACAGCCGCGGCCTGTTGCGTAAAGTCATGGAGTTGGTCCGTTCACACGGCTATACCGTCGGTAATTGTGACCTGACGGTGCTGGCCGAGCGACCCAAGCTGTCGCCTCATATTATGGAGATGCAGCAACGGATTGCCGCCGACTTGGGCATCGCTGCGGACTGTGTCAGTATCAAAGCCACGACGACCGAGAAGTTGGGTTTTGTAGGACGAAAAGAAGGTATTGAAGCTCATGCGGTTGTCATGCTGTTTCCTGTCAGGTAAATCATGCGAATCCTTTTGAGTAATGATGATGGCGTCTTGGCGCCTGGCCTGGCGGCCTTGGCCCAAGCCTTGAAGAATATTGCCGAAGTAACGGTTGTCGCACCGGAAAGTGAGCGCAGCGGTTTTTCCAGCGCACTCACGCTGGACCGGCCGTTGCGGCCATTGCGTCTTTCCAACGGTTTCTGGTCTGTTAACGGCACTCCGGCGGACTGCGTGTATCTGGCGGTTAACGGTTTCTTCGATCAAGAGCCGGACATGGTTATTTCCGGCATCAACAGCGGCGCCAACCTGGGTGATGACGTCCTGTATTCCGGCACGGTCGGCGCTGCCCTGGAAGGCCGGTTTCTGGGCAAACCTTCCCTGGCGGTATCGCTCTGCGGCGCGTCGGTGAAGCAATATACCGAGATCGAGCACTACAATACGGCTGCCAACATGGTTTGCGAGTTGGTTCAGCACTGGAAGGAGCTGCAACTGCCGGTGCATAACATCATTAACATGAATGTTCCCGATTTGCCGCAGGATGAAATACGCGGCTTCCGCCTGACCCGGCTGGGCAAGCGCGAGCGCGGCTTTTCCGTGAGTACGGTCGAAGACCCGAGGGGACGAAAGGCCTACTGGATCGGGCTGGCCGGAAACCCCAACAGAAATGAACCCGGCACCGATTTTCATGCCATCGACCAGGGCTATGTCAGCCTGACGCCGTTACAAACTGATCTGACCAGCCACGACGCACTTCCGGCGCTGACAGAGTGGCTCGACCGTCAACAAGGAAAATGAAACCATGCAATATCCCCGTCTGCGAAGCGGATTATCTGTCGCGCTGACCCTGGCTGTGATGGCCTGTTTGCCGGCTTGCACCAGCCTGCATCAAAAGCCGGAAGCCCAGCCCGGCGCAACCGCGGAGGCCAAGCCCAAGGAACCTCTTCCGGCGCTGAGTTACCCGCTGTACCGCGTCAAATCAGGCGATACCCTGTGGGCCATCGCGATGCATTTCGACAAGGATTACAAGGAGCTGGCGCGGATCAATAGCCTGGATGACAAATACACCATTTATGCCGATCAGGCGCTGCGATTGGAAGAAGAGGGCAAACCGGAAGAGCCTGCCAAGACGGTTGTGAAACCCCCGGTTACCCCCCCCGTGGTTGCAGCCGCCAAACCGGCGACAGCCAAAAAGCCGCCCAAAAGCGCTGCGTCAAGCGTAGCCGCCGCGGCTGCAAAACCGGCAACCGGCGCTGTCGCCAAACCTGCCGCCGCAATCGCCAAAACATCACCGTCTGTCAGTTCCCCGGTGCAACCCCTGCCGAAAAGTGGTTCACTCAAATGGGGGTGGCCCGCCAGTGGCGCGCTGCTCCAGCGGTTTAGCAATGAAGGTGTTGGCAGCAAGGGACTTGATATATCGGGCAATCGGGGAGACCCGGTCCGGGCAGCCGCTGAGGGTGTGGTTGTCTATGCCGGCGAAGGTCTTGTGGGCTATGGCAAGCTGATCATCGTCAGACACAGCGAAGATTACATTTCCGCCTACGCGCACAATGACCGTCTGATTGCCACGGAAGGGCAACGCGTAAAACTGGGGCAAACGATTGCCGAATTGGGATCTTCCGGTGCAGAGCGTGACAAGCTGCACTTCGAGATTCGCTACAAGGGCAAGCCGATTGATCCATTGACGCAATTACCCGCCATCAACTGAAACCAGCCTGCCGACCCTTTATCCAGAAAGGGGAGGCAGTGCCATGACAACTTCAAAAATACCCGCATCCGCTCCAAAAATCCGTAAGGTCGCCGTGCCGGGCAGTACGGATAACACCCAGATTTATCTCCACGATATCGGCGCCTCGCCGTTACTCTCGGCTGAGGAAGAAGTCTACTTCTCACGACTGGCCCGCCAAGGGGATGAAGCTGCCCGCAAACGCATGATCGAGAGCAATCTCCGGCTGGTAGTGAAGATCGCCCGACGATATGTGAATCGCGGACTTTCCTTTCTGGATCTGATCGAGGAAGGCAACCTGGGCCTGATTCATGCTGTTGAAAAGTTTGATCCTGAACGCGGCTTTCGCTTCTCGACCTACGCCACCTGGTGGATCCGTCAGACGATCGAGCGCGCGCTGATGAGTCAGACACGCACCGTCCGCCTGCCGGTACATGTCGTCAAGGAATTGAACTGGTATCTGCGGGCCGCCCGCGAACTCAGTCAGAAACTGGACCATGAGCCCAGCGCTGAGGAAATCGCCACCTTGCTGGAAAAGCCGCTGGAAGTGGTTGAACATATGCTGGGGCTAACCGAGCGCGTCACCTCCATCGACAGTCCGCTGGCGGGCGACACGGAAAAGAGCCTGCTCGATACGTTGGCCGATCCCCATACCGCCGATCCCGCCGACACCATCCAGACCGATGACCTGAACCACAATCTGGAACACTGGCTGGAGCAGTTACCCGAGCGGCAACGCGAAGTCCTGATGCGGCGTTTCGGCCTGGCGGGCTATGAGGCGGCCACGCTGGAGCGGGTGGGCGAAGAAATCGGGCTGACCCGGGAGCGCGTCAGGCAGATTCAGGTGGATGCCCTGCGGCGTTTGCGCGAAATTCTGATGCGGGAAGGATTGAACGCGGATACGCTGTTCAACGATGAAACACTGCACTGACACATGGCCTCCCCGACAGGAATCGAACCTGTAACTGCCCCTTAGGAGGGGGCCGTTATATCCATTTAACTACGGGGAGAAGCGCGGGTTGCAGATTCTAGCAACCCGTTTCCCGTTTGTCCTCTCGTTTTACGCCGACGTTATCCCTACCCGGAGTTGCGGTTTTGCTGCTGATTGATCCCGAACGCCGTCGTCGCCTCGCCTTGGCCTTTCTCGCCAATGCTCGCTCTCACTATCTGACAGGTCATGCCGCACAGGCGGTTTCCGATTACAAAGCTGTCCTGCTGGCATTACCGGACAACCCGGATGCCCTGCACGGTTACGGTATGGCCTTGGCCAGCCTGAACAGGTTTGATGAGGCACGGGAATGCTTCGCCAATCTGCTGCGCTATCAACCTGATGATGCCGATACCCTCAATAATCATGCGCTATCGCTGGCCAAACTGGGCCGCCATGAGGCGGCACTGGCCGATTATGCCAGGGCTTTGCAATCCGATGCGGACCGTGCGGATATCTGCTTCAACCAAGGTTTAAGCGAAATTGCTCTCGACCGGACGGAAGCCGCCGTCGCCAGTTTCCGGCAGGCGGTTGCGCTGCGTCCCGGATTCATCGATGCCCTGCATAATCTGGGCACTCTATATATCCTGCTATGGCGGCATGAAGAGGCCGCTGAGTGTTTTGACCAACTGGTCCGTCATGAACCTGCTTACCCCTACGCCTTGGGTAAATTGTTCTATACCCGTCAGTTCTGTTGTGACTGGGGACGCTTCGACGAAGATATCCGTTTGTTGCGTGCTGCTGTTGAAACCGGCAATCCGCTGATTACCCCCTTTGCTTATCTGGCTGCTTCATCAGGGGCGGCGCATGAACGTCGGAACGCTGAAATTACTGCCCGGCGTTTTCCACAAACCCCGATACCCGCTGTACGAAGGCCTCATCACCTGAATCAGCGAATCCGGGTCGCTTACCTTTCCGCGGATTTTCATGACCATGCCACGAGCTACCTGATGGCGGGCATGTTTGAAAAACATGATCGCCGTCGTTTTGAAATTTTCGCCATTTCCTATGGGCCGGATACCGGCGATATTCGTCAGCGTATAAAAGAGGGCTTTGATCACTTTTTGGATGTCCGATTGCTGACGGATGCTGCCGTAGCCGATTTGATTGCAGGGCTGAATATTGATATCGCTGTCGATCTGAAAGGACACACCACCCACGCCCGACCCGGCATCCTGGCTTATCGACCGGCTCCCGTCCAAGTCAACTACATGGGTTACCCGGGGACAACGGCACTGCCTTATCTGGACTACATTGTTGCGGATGCCGTGGTTATTCCTCCTGATGAACAGGATGCCTACACGGAGAAAGTGGTCACCCTGCCGGATTCGTACCTGGCCACGGATGATCAGCGGGAGGTATCAGCCCGCCGGTATACGCGTCAGGAAATGGGTCTTCCCGAGCAGGGATTTGTCTTTTGTTGCTTCAACAACAGCGGCAAGCTGACACCCGGCATGTTTGCACTCTGGATGCGCCTGCTGCTTCAGGTTCAGGGAAGCGTACTTTGGCTGATGACCTGCAATGCCGCGGCAACGCGAAACCTGCAGGCAGAAGCCCGGCGAATGGGCGTGGACTCCGGGCGACTGGTATTTGCCGACGTAATGCCGTCAGCGGAGCATCTCGCGAGACTGGCGCTGGCTGATCTTTTTCTGGATACCTTGCCGGTTAATGCGCATACCACCGCCTGCGACGCCTTATGGGGCGGCCTACCCGTACTGACCTGCCCGGGAAGTACATTTGCCGGGAGGGTGGCCTCCAGCCTGTTGCATGCGGCCGGGTTGCCGGAACTGATCTGCCGTGACTTGCAGGAATATGAAACCAGGGCTCTGGAATTGGCCGCATCACCGGACCGACTGGCTGAATTGCGCACCCGCTGGCAAGCACAACGGCTTTCCTGCCGTTTGTTTGATACCCGGCGCTTCTGCCGTCACCTGGAGTCGGCCTATGAAACCATGATGCAGCGAAGCCTGGCGGGCGAAATGCCACAAGGCTTCGCCGTGCGGCCGTTGCCGGATCAGGAACCCGCCACCCCGTGACGACCCGCCCAGTCCCGGGCAAATTGCGCGGCGCTTCGGCCTGACCGGTTACCGCGACCTTGCGCCCACTGCAAGGCCGCCATGCGGGCGCTTTCGTCCAGTGGCAAGCCATACGTCGACAGCCAGTGGCCGACAATATCCAGATAGGCATCCTGTGTCATGGCATAAAAAGACAACCACATTCCGAAACGGTCAGAGAGCGAAATCTTGTCTTCCACCGCTTCACCGGGATGCAGTTCGCCATCATCACCGACCGATGTCTGAAGATTGTCACTCATATACTCCGGCAGCAGGTGCCGCCGGTTGCTGGTCGCGTAGATCAGGACGTTATCGCTACCGGCATGCAAACCCCCGTCCAGCGTGGTTTTCAAGGCACGATAACTGGCATCATCGGCGGTGAATGACAGATCATCGCAATAAATAATGAAACGTTCAGGGCGATGGGCGACCAACGCGATAATGTCAGGCAAATCGTTCAATAAATCGCGGTCCACTTCGATAACGCGCAGGCCCTCCGCAGCAAACTCGTTCAGCAGCGCCTTGATCAGGGATGATTTGCCGGTGCCGCGACTACCGGTCAGCAGCACGTTGTTCGCTGGCAAGCCCTTCACAAACTGCAGGGTATTGCGACGGATCTCTTCCTTCTGGCGGTCAATGGCGCAAAGGTCGTTCAAGCGCACGGGACTGAGATCGCGCACGGTTTCCAGAAAGCCGGATTTACCCGCCAGGCGCCACCGGAAAGCCTTGCCGTTTTGCCAATCCGGCGCAGGCAAGACAGGCGGAAGGACATGGCGAGACTGGGCGACGAGTTGACGCAATTCCTCGATGAAATCAGCCGGTAAATTCATGATTTAGATATCCGAAAGAAGGATGTGGGCGCTATAATACACAAATCGTTACGTTTTCAACCGGATTGTATGAAAACCTCCTTGCGTCTTGCCTTAAGCATTATTCTTGCCATTCCCGCGCTTGCCTGGTCAGCCGGGTTCGATGACGCCATGCTGGCCTTCGAAAATCACGATTTTGCCAAGGCCAAAGCCATGATTGAGCCTGCCGCGCGCTCGGGGGATGCCGCCTCCATGACCTTGATGGGCAGGATTCTGGATGAAGGCATGGCCCAACCGGCCACCGCGGTAAACTGGTATCGACAAGCCGCCGAGAAAGGATTTGCCGAAGCGCAGGTTCAGTTGGCTGAATTGTATGATGCGGGGGAGGGCGTACCGCAGGATATCGAAATCGCCGTGATCTGGTATGAAAAAGCGGCGGCCCAGGGTAATGAAGATGCCTTGGTGGCTCTGGGGCAGCATTACAGTGTCGACCTGAACCACAAGAAATCCGCCGTCACCTATTATTTGCGGGCGGCTGCGCTTGGCAATGATACGGCCCAGTACCAGCTTGGACTGATATATCTGGGTGAAAAGGGCATACCCCGCGATGATATCAAGGCCTGGATGTATTTCAGCCTCTCGGCGGATCATATCCCCGAGGCCGCGCAGGCGAGGGATGTCCTTGAATTGAATATGAGTCCGGAAAGCCTGCAAGCCGCCCGCAAGGCCTTGGCGGATTGGGAAGCTTCTCATTGATCAATGATCATTTTTTGATTCTTCCGGTCGATTAAAAGACCTCTTTCGTCCCAAGCCCCTGTCTTGCAGGGATGAAATCATGTATTTTCGGGTGGTCTGTCCGGCAGTAATGGATCGATCCCGAAGTATTTGATCACTCTCGGAACCGGCCGGCTGTTCTTAACCTGCCTCTCGGGAGAGACCGCCCATGTTGCTCAAGAACAAGATCAGCCTGCTTCGTCAGGCGCTCGACCAGGCCGGCTCCTATGCCGAATGGAAGGAAATCGGGCTTGAGCTGGATGCGTTGACCGGCCTCGACCTCTGGAAGCTCGACAATGCTTCCGAACACTACAATCACGAACTTATCCGCGACCGCCTGATGAACCTGCGCCGCAACATGCGCCAGCAGGATAACCGCCAGCTGATGCGCTCGCTGCGGGAAGGCCTGCACCATGATCTCGGCAATATCGGCAATCCCTTGCTGTATTCCTACGCCCATGTCGGCACCAAGCGCCTTATCGAGGACTACATCGATCAGGTTTGCCTGTCACTGGAACACATCTGCGATACCGAGCTCGATTTCCTCAGTCTGGAAAACAAGAGGCGCTTCTTCGAAGATACCTACCACAGCTATGGCCAGCCATCGCTGATGCTTTCCGGCGGCGCAACGCTGGGGCTTTGGCATATTGGCGTCTGCAAGGCGCTGCACGAGCAGGGACTGTTGCCAAAGGTGATTTCCGGTTCCAGCGCCGGTTCCATCGTAGCCTCAATCATCGGCACGCATACCGACAGTGAACTGGAAAGTTTCTACGACGGCGACGGATTGTACCTGCACGCCTGGACCTTCAAGCGCCTGCGTGACGGCTTGCTGGGTCAGGGCTTCGCGGACCAGCGGCAACTGGAGCGTTTCCTGCGCAACAATATTGGCGAATATACCTTCGAGGAAGGCTTCGCCCGGACCGGCCGTCACATCAACGTCACGGTATCTCCGGTGCATGCGCATCACAACAAGGCGCGGCTGATGAACGAACTGACATCACCGTATCTCCTGATGTGGAGCGCCGCCCTGGCGTCCTGCGCGGTGCCGATCCTTTTCCCGCCGGTGACGCTGACCACCAAGACCGATCAGGGCGATTACCAGCCCTATATGCCGCTGAAACAATGGGTGGATGGCTCCGTCCGCACCGATTTGCCGCGGCAGCGTCTGGCGCGCCTGTTCAACGTCAACTTCTTCATCGCCAGCCAGGTCAATCCGCATATTGTCCCATTCATGCAGTCCGACCGCGAACGCCTGGAAAAGGGACGCTTGCGCTCATGGCCGAAAAAGGTGGCTCGCGCCCAGGTACAGATGCTGGGCATGGGCATGCTGGACTTCATGCGCGAACGCACCGGCATTGAAGTGCTGCGCCAATTGCTTGATCATGGTTACGGGATAATCGGTCAGCGGTATTACGGCGATGTCACGATCATCGCCCGATACACGCCGCGCCATTATTCCTATATGCTTCAAAATCTGGACAAAAAGACACTGGTCTGGTTCCGCACCCAGGCCGAGCGGGTCACCTGGCCCAAGATCGCCATGATCCAGACGCATGCAAAAGTAGGGCAGACGCTGGATCGCTGCCTCAACAAGATTTCCCAGCAATTGCAACAACAAGAAGAGCTGCGCCCGGCGAAGGTGATTCACCTGAACACGCGGCGCCGGCACAAGGCTCAACTGGGCTAACACTTTCAAGAAAACATCATCAGGGTTTAGTCGGGAATCATGAGTATCGAATTACCGGGTTACAAGATCGTTCGGGAACTGGGCAAAGGCGGGATGGCGACAGTCTATCTGGCCGTGCAGGTTTCCTTTGGACGCGAGGTCGCCCTCAAGGTCATGGCGCCGCACCTGGCCGCCGAGACGGGGTTTCCCGAGCGTTTCAACAGCGAGGCCCGCATGGTGGCCGCGCTGTCGCATCCGCACATTGTGACGGTTTACGATGTGGGTTCGCACAACAACTATCATTATCTGGCCATGGAGTACCATACCGGGGGCGACCTCAGCTCCCGTATCTCCAGCGGCGGCCTGACTCCCTATGAAGCCCTGCGCATTACCAAGCAGCTGGCGGATGCCTTGGGCATGGCCCACTCCAAGGGCGTGGTTCACCGCGACATCAAACCTGATAATGTCCTGTTCCGCGCCCATAACGACGACGCGATCCTGACCGACTTCGGCATTGCCCGCGATATGCAGGCGGAAAGCAATCTGACCCAGATCGGTTCCACGGTCGGCACGCCCAAATACATGAGCCCTGAGCAGGCGCGCGGTTTGAAAGTGGATGGACGCGCAGACCTCTACAGTCTCGGAATCATGCTTTACGAAATGCTGACCGGCAAGCCGCCGTTCAGCGCCAGCGACTCCATTTCGCTGGCCATCAAGCATTGCCAGGAGCCGGTGCCGCCGCTGCAAGGCGACCTGTCGCGTTACCAGCCCCTGATCGACAAATTGTTGGCCAAGGACGTCAAGAACCGTTTCCAGAACGGGGATGACGTCATGCGCGCCATCGACAATGTCCTCAAGCCGGCCGCCCAGCGTCCGGTGGCGGCCGCTCCGGCGGCCACTCCGGCCCAAAAGCCGATTGATCGCGCGGCCGCCGGGTTAACCCTGACTCTGGGCGTTCCATCCGCCCTGGAATCGCTCGCGCCTCCCACCGAAGCCGAGAAAAAGCCGTACGAGCCTTTCTTCAAGGTTTCCGAGGATATGGGAGGGAACTTTTTCTTCCGCAAATATACCTATCACCTAGCTTTTTCGTGCGATGACTATGATGAGTTCAAGGAAAAGCGCGAACGCATGCATCGCAAGCTGAAGGACTGGATGGAAAGCCGCGGCAAGAAGGCCGCCGAGCTGCATGTCTCCATTCAGGCCCACCCCTGGATTCATGCCCGGATCTGGGAGGTGCTGACCGATGACCAGCCTTACGACAGCCCGTTCGGCATGCTGCTGGAACAGGCAACCGTGACGTTGCATGTTTACGATGAACTTGAACCCGCCGGCAAGAAGATGCTGCTCCGGAACAAGGGCAAGAAGGTTCCTGCGGAAGAGTCCGTGATCACCTGAGCCTGGAAAACGGCTGTTTTGAACCGCGTCATGCTGTCTGTCCATGATTTGAACTGTATCTCCTGAGGTTGGCACGCCACTTGCTTGGATGGCTGCATAACCCAGGAGAGCAGGGCGATGCTACGAGTCCTTTTAGTCAACGATACCCCCAAGCAAGTCGGCCGTTTACGGACGGCGTTGGTGCTGGCCGGTTGCGAAGTGGTGGAAGAAGTTACGTCCGCCCTGATGATCCCCCGCCGCGTTTCCGACCTGAAAGCCGATGTCGTGATCATTGATACCGAGTCTCCCAGCCGTGATGTGCTGGAGCAAATCTGTGTCGTCACCCAAGACGAACCCCGGCCCATCGTGATGGTCAGCGAAGACAAACAGCCCGCCGCCATCAAGGCCGCCATCAAGGCCGGCGTCTCGGCTTATGTGGTGGAAGACATTGACCAGCACAGGCTTGGCGCGGTGCTGGAGGTAGCGCAAGCCCGTTTTGAGCAGGATCAGGCGCTGTTGTCGCAGATCCGCGAAGCCGAAATGAAACTGAGCGAACGCAAGACTGTGGAACGCGCCAAGGGCATCCTGATGCAATTGCGGGAGATGAATGAAGGTGAGGCTTACCACGCCATGCGCAAAATGGCGATGGACCGCAATATCCGCATTATTGATGTCGCCCAGAAATTATTGGCCATGAATGAATTACTGGCCTGAACGCTTGCACCATCACGCAACCGCCTTCGGGCGGTTTTTTTATGCCCGCCGCTCGCCGCACCACAACGGCTCCGATTGCTCACACTTCGCACCGTGCATGCACTGAATCGGGGTGCGCCCGGGCGGCAAACCCGTAAGCGATCAATATTTGAACAAACATGGCTCCCATTCACGTTCTGTGGCCTCTGTCTGCGCGGATAAAACAGCGATTTGAACCGCAATCGACCGTCATCGGCTGAAACATCGGCACAAGACCCGAAATTAGGGGCGTCCATCACAGTGCCTTTCCCCATAACAGCGCAAAACAGGCACCAAAAGCGGGAATCACGGTGATTTCAAGGAAAATCCTGGTTGGCACAGGTGTTGCACTGTCTAAGGCAAGAGCAACTATTTGGCCAAAGTTGGCTTTCGCTCCGATGCCTAAACGCGTTTCCTCGGGCATCTGCAATAGGTTGGGACAATGGCGTCCTCAGGTTAGCAGCCGAGGGACGCCTTTTTTTTGCCTTTTTTCCGTGACTGACGAGGTATTTATCATGGTGCAGATTCCTGAAGACCACATGACCAACACAATTGATCCGCTGGCCGAGGTCGCCGCCGAGGGACAATCCCGCCGTGATTTCCTGAAGAAATCCGTGATGGCTGCCGGAGCCGGATTACTGGGAGGGGCTTCCATGAGTGTATCCACCACCGCTTGGGCGGCTGGCAGCGACAAACCGGAAAAGACCGAGGTCAAAATCGGTTTCATTCCATTGACCGACTGTGCGCCGATTATCGTGGCGTCGGTGCTGGGTTTCGACAAGAAGTACGGCATCAAGATCATTCCCAGCAAGGAGGCTTCCTGGGCGGGCGTACGCGACAAGATGCTGAATGGCGAGCTCGATGCCGCCCACGTGCTTTATGGTCTGGTTTACGGTGTACAGCTGGGCATCGGCGGCCCCGCCCGCGACATGGCAGTGTTGATGACGCTGAACCAGAACGGACAGGCCATTACCTTGTCGAACCAGTTGCGTGAGCAGGGCGTCGTGGATGGCAAATCGCTGAAGCGGATGATCGACAGCAACAAGCGCGAGTACACCTTCGCCCAGACCTTCCCGACCGGCACCCACGCCATGTGGCTGTATTACTGGCTGGCGGCCTACGGCATCCACCCGATGCAGGACGTCAAGACCATCGTGGTGCCGCCCCCTCAAATGGTGGCCAACATGCGTGTCGGCAACATGGACGGCTACTGTGTCGGTGAGCCCTGGGGCGCCCGGGCCATCTACGACAACATCGGCTTCACCACCGCCACCACTCAGGACATCTGGGCGGACCATCCGGAAAAAGTACTGGGTTGCACCCGGGCCTTTGTCCAGCAAAACCCGAATACCGCCCGCGCCATGCTGATGGCCGTGCTGGAAGCGGCGCGTTACATCGACGACATGAAAAACCGTTCGTCCGTGGCCAAACTGATTTCCGACAAATCCTATGTGAATGCGCCGGAACAAGTCATCGAACAGCGCTTCCTGGGTAACTATGACAACGGGGTTGGCCGCAAATGGAAGGATGAGCATCCGATGCAGTTCTTTGATGAAGGCAAGGTTAACTTCCCGTACCTGTCGGACGGTATGTGGTTCCTGACACAGCATCGCCGCTGGGGTCTGCTGAAATCGGATCCGGATTATCTGGGCGTCGCCAAGGGTATCAACCAGATCGACCTCTACAAGCAGGCCGCCGCGCAGGTTGGCGTGACGGTGCCCGCCAGCCCGATGCGCAGCAGCAAGCTGTTTGACGGCAAGGTGTGGGATGGCAGCAATCCGAAGGCATACGCCGCCGGCTTCGCCATCAAGGCCTGACCCCATTGACCGGAGGAAGTGATATGACTGCCGTTCTGAGTGAAACCGTCGTGAAAAAGCCGCCGATGTCGCGCCGCAAGCCGCTGCCGTCCATCATGATCAAACCGGCGGCCTTCGTGAAATGGGCCTTCCCGCCGATTCTGGGTCTGGCCTTGTTCATTCTGGTGTGGGCGATGGTGGCGCAGTTCCGCCATGAATTGCCCGGGCCGCTATCCACCTGGAATTCCGCCGTCGAGCTGTTTTCAGATCCGTTCTACAACAATGGCCCCAATGATCAGGGTATCGGCTGGAATATCCTGCGATCCCTGGGTCGGGTGGGACTGGGATTCGGGATGGCGGCATTGATCGGCATACCGGTCGGTTTCCTGATCGGCCGGGTCAAGTTTCTGGGCGACATGTTCGCTCCGGTGATTGCCTTGCTGCGACCGGTATCGCCGCTGGCGTGGCTGCCGATCGGCCTGCTGGTGTTCCAGGCCGCCAATCCGGCGTCCATCTGGGTCATCTTCATCTCCAGTATCTGGCCGATCATCCTCAATACTGCCGCCGGTGTCTCTCAGGTACCGCAGGACTACCTGAATGTAGCGCGGGTGCTGCGGTTGTCCGAATGGAAGGTTTTCACCAAGATCCTGTTTCCGGCTTCACTGCCGTACCTGCTGACCGGTATCCGTCTGTCCATCGGCACCGCCTGGCTGGTCATCGTGGCCGCGGAAATGTTGACCGGGGGTGTGGGCATCGGTTTCTGGGTCTGGGATGAATGGAACAACCTGAATGTCCAGCACATCATCATCGCCATCTTCGTTGTCGGCATTGTCGGTTTGCTGCTGGAACAGATGCTGATCCGGATCGCCAACCGTTTCTCGTACGACAACTGATCAGGAGTTAAATCATGAGCAAGTTCCTGAGCATTGAAAACGTGGATATGCGCTTCAATACCAAGAAAGGGGAGTTCGTGGCCCTCCAGGATATCAACCTGAGCATCCGCGAAGGGGAGTTTGTCTCGCTGATCGGTCATTCCGGTTGCGGCAAGTCGACCCTGCTGAACCTGATCGCCGGCCTGACCATGCCCAGCGAGGGCTACCTGATCTGCAACGGTCGTGAAATCGCCGGGCCCGGTCCGGAGCGGGCGGTGGTGTTCCAGAACCATTCGCTGTTGCCGTGGCTGACCTGCTTTGAGAATGTCTATCTGGCGGTGGAGCGGGTATTCGGTGACAAGGAGCAGAAAGTTCAGTTGAAGGAGCGGACACTGTCCGCCCTGAAAATGGTAGGACTGGATCATGCCGTCCACAAGCTGCCGAAGGAAATTTCCGGGGGCATGAAGCAACGGGTCGGGATTGCCAGGGCGCTGGCCATGCAACCCAAGGTGCTGTTGCTGGATGAACCTTTCGGCGCGCTCGATGCGCTGACCCGTGCCCATCTTCAGGACGAATTGCTGAAGATTGTTGCCGCGACCAAGGCGACAGTGGTGATGGTGACACACGATGTCGATGAAGCCGTCCTGCTCTCGGATCGCATCGTCATGCTGACCAATGGTCCGGCAGCGACGGTCGGCGAAATCCTGGAGGTTGACCTTCCCAAGCCCCGCGAGCGCATGTCGCTGGCTAATGACGCCCGATATCACCAACTCCGCTCGGTCGTTCTCGATTTCCTCTATCGCAAACATTTGCGACCTGCCGCCTGATCTCTCCGTTTATTAACGGCTAATTCCGATTGCATTGACTGAAGTCAGCCCCCGCCGGGGCTGGCAAGGGTAACGTTTGCCTTGAACAGGCTGATATGAGGTGTTTGTATGAATAAGTTGCTTGCTGTGTCCGTTGTGATGGCTTCGGCCTTCCCTTCACTGGTACTGGCCGACGGGCTGGATGATGTCATGACCGCCCTGAGCAGCGGCAAGACCTCCCTTGAACTGCGTCTTCGCGCCGAACGGGTGGAAGATTCCGGCAAAACCGAAACCGCCAATGCGCAAACATTGCGCACCGTTCTGGGTTACAAGACCGGCGACTATCAGGGAGTCACCGGCTTCGTCGAGTTTGAGAACATCAGTGATTTTGGTCAGGATGACTACAACGATAACGTGACTGCCGATCCGGTCCGCAAGACCTTCCCCGTCATTGCCGATGTAGCCGTTACTCAGGTCAATCAGGCTTTTCTGGAAGGCTATGGCCTGAAACTGGGCCGCCAGAAGCTGATTTTCGACAACGCCCGCTTCATCGGCGACGTTGGCTGGCGTCAGAATGATCAGACGTTTGACGCCCTCAGCTACACCAACAAGGTCTTGATTCCCGCCACCGCCTTTACACTGGCTTTCGTCAACAAGATTAACCCGATTACCGGGATGAGCCAGTCGCGTAACGTTAACGCCCCGCTGGCCAATATCCGCTACAGCAAGGTCTTCGATAATTGGGGCATCACGGCCTCGGGCTTCTACTACGCGGTGGAAGAGGAAGAAACCGTCGGAGCCATCGGCCCGGCCAACTCCTTCCAGCATAGCGGCGCCCGCGTGGAAGGCTCGGTGGGCGATGCGCTGTATGAGGTGTCCTACGCCAAGCAGGACTCATACAAGAACGGCGCAGCGACTCCGGAAGCCAACTATTCCGACCTGCAATTGGGTTACAAGTTCGGTCCGGTCACCGTCAAGGCCCAGTACGAAGTGCTGGAGCCAGGCTTCAAGACGCCCTTGGCAACCCTTCATGCCTTCAACGGCTGGGCGGACCGCTTCCTGACTACGCCGACCAAGGGACTGGAGGACACCAACCTGAAACTGCTGGCCAAATATTGGGGACTTAACTTTGTTCTGGCGGCACACAGCTTCCAATCGAACAGCGGCGGTATCGATTTCGGCAAGGAAGTGGACTTCTCGGTCATGAAGCCGGTCAACCGCAACCTGTCACTGCTGCTGAAGTACGCCGACTACCAGTCTGACAATACGGCGCTGGTGCTGGCCGGAACCGCCAAGAACACGGACCTGAAGAAAACCTGGCTGCAGGCCGCCTACAAGTTCTGACGACGGAATCGATACGATAACAAGAGATAACAACAAAAAATCATCAGCGTTGTGATTCACGGAATGCCGTCGCAAGACGGCTTTTTTGTCCGAAAAAAGCACTTCCGGATATATCGAAGCTCCACAGGCGATAGACGCAACCTGTTAGAATGGCTGCATTATTTTGATGCGAATCCATTCCGATGGGCCTATGGCGTTCGGTGTATGTCACGTTGTTCAGCCTGACACTGGGCGGATGCCAGTCCGTCGGCTACATGGCGCATCTGGGCAAAGGGCAATGGCAGATGCTTAGCCATCGTCATTCCATCGACAACGTCCTGCGTAATCCCGATACCCCCGAAATCACCGTCCGCAAGCTGGAATCCCTGCAGAATATCCGGCAATTTGCCGCCGGGTTGGGATTACCCGCCAAAGGACAGTTTGATACCTATGTCGACATCCACCGGCGCTACGCCATGTGGTCGGTACAGGCGACCCCGGAACTTTCGCTTCAGGCGCGAAGCTGGTGCTACTGGTTTGTCGGTTGCCTGAGCTTCCGCAACTACTTTGAAGAAGCTCAGGCCGATAATTTCGCCGCCGGACTCCGGCAACAGGGTTATGACACCCACATTGGCAAGGTGGCCGCGTATTCAACACTGGGTTGGTTTCGCGACTCGATCCTCAGCAGCCAGCTGGATAAAAACGAAGCCGATCTGGCCGAGCTGGTGTTTCACGAATTGGCGCACCAGGTGGTTTATGCCAAGGGCGACCCGGTTTTCAATGAAAGCTTCGCCGAGGTCGTCGCCCATGAGTCGCTGCGGCGCTTTCTGGTGGGGCGACCCACCGAGCTGCAGAGCGTCCTGTTGCGGCTTGAGCGACAGCATCGCTTTGCAGAGCTGGTGCAGGAATACCGACGCGAACTGCAACGCCTGTATGCCTCGTCACTGAGCCCTGATGAAAAGCGGGCCGGCAAGCAGCGTATTTTCAACACGCTGAAAGAGGCTTACCAACGGTTGAAGCAGGAGTCCTGGCATGGTTACAACGGCTATGACACCTGGTTTGACGGCGTCAACAACGCCCGCATGAACAGTGTTTCGGTCTACCACGACCTGGTGCCCGCGCTGGACGCCTTGCTGGCCTCGACAGGCAACGATCTTCCCGCCTTTTTTAACCGGTGTCGTGAGCTGGCCAAGCTGCCACAGTCGCAGCGTCACGCCATTCTCGGCTATTCCCACTTTCAGGTTGAACTGATTCATGATTGAGCTTGCATCCTTTGCGGAACATCGGGTGGCGCTGGCGTTTAGCGACTACCTCAAAAGCATCGGTATTTCCAACCATGTCGAAGTGGAAACGGACCGCTTCGCCGTTTTCCTGAAACACGAGCAGGATGTGGAACGGGCCCGCACCGAACTGGACGAGTTCATGGACAACCCCGAGGATAACAAGTACTGGCAGGCGTCCTGGCAAACGGGAAATGTCATCGACCGGGGGATTAACCGCGAACAGACCGGGGCCGCTGGAATCTTGCGGGGACTATGGGCGAGGGGAGGCATCCTGACGCTGGCGATCACCCTCATTTGCCTGGTTGTCTGGCTGGGCCTGCTGGCTGAGCCGGAAACCGTCTTCAACGCGCTGCAATTCCCGGATGACTGGCGCCAGATGAACGGCCAATGGTGGCGATTACTGACTCCTGTTTTCCTGCATTTCGGAATGATCCACCTGGTTTTCAACCTGATCTGGTGGTGGGATCTGGCCGGGCTGGTGGAAAGAACCCAATCGAGAATGCAGTTGCTCGGGGTTTTTCTGGTCACCGCGCTGGTCGGCAACTTCTGGCAGTTTCACGAAACCGGCCCCGGCTTTGGCGGGCTGTCCGGCGTGGTCTACGGTCTGCTGGGTTATATCTGGATTTATCCGCTGGTGAATCCGCGCATCGGTTTTCGCCTGCGCCGCGAAATTGTCATTTTCATGGTGGGCTGGCTGCTGGTGGGCTACAGCGGCATTCTGGACAATGTGCTCGGCAAGATCGCCAACTCGGCGCATACCGGCGGGCTGCTGACCGGCGTGGTATTGGGAGCACTGTTTGGCCTGTTGCACCGCACATCACGGCCGCCGGAGTAGCTCAGGCGGTTTTTTCTGGTATGATACCGCCGCTTTGCGGGTGTGGCGAAATTGGTAGACGCACCAGATTTAGGTTCTGGCGGGGAGACCCGTGTAGGTTCAAGTCCTATCACCCGCACCAATCCTTATTAAAAACAGTAAGTTATAGTTGAAAGCTCAACTATTCTGTCATGTTTTCACTGCTGTCCCCGGATTGCAGATGCGCTTCCAGCGCCTGCTTGACCGCTTCGATCCGCGCCTTGCACACCTGATAGGCGCGCGCAGACTCTTCTACCAGCGGCACCAGACTGTCGATATCGAGATCCTTCTCTTCGCGCAAGCGTTCGGCATTACGCTGCAGAATCAGAAAGTTGTCGTTGAAACCGGGTGCGGTCTTGGCCTTGCTCATGAAGTTCTCCGGGCGTCGATATGCCCATCCTGCATTTGTATTGAAAAGGCGGCTCCCGGCGGAAGCTCCGCCTGATGGGTCAGTACACGATCGCCGCTGCGCACGATGCCGTAACCTCGTTTCAGGGTTTTCTCCGGCCCCAAAGCCAGGATGACCTGCATCAGGTGCTCGCAGGACGTTACGGCCTCACGCAGCCGCAGCGCCGACCGCTCGCCAATCGCCGACCATTGCTGCTCAAGACCGGTCTGTGACGCCTCCGCATGCCGGATACCGGCATCGCGACAGGATTGCATCAGGTGATCCAGCCGATCCTGACGACGCGCCAGCAACATCCCCGCCGCATGACGGATTTCCCGGTAATCCTGCTGCACCCGCTGTTCCCGGGCCATCAACAGATGGCCTGCGCGTGTGGAGATATCTTCCAGCCAATGACGACTGTCCTGTTCCACCAGTCGCATCCGGCGTTCGGCCAATTCCCGGATTTCGCGCATGGCAGCTTCCGCTTGCCCCACGGCATCGTGGATGGTTGTCAGGATCAACTGCGCCACCTTGGAAGGGGTATCGCATCGGCGGGCGGCGACCTCATCCAGAATGGTATTATCCGGCTCGTGGCCGATTCCGGTAATTACCGGCAGGGGACAACGGCATACCTGCCTTGCCAGGTCTTCATCATTGAGCCAGAACAGATCCGCCGCCGACCCGCCGCCGCGAATGATCACCAGCGCATCCACGGGATCGCGCTCATGCAGGCTGACCGCCCTGGCAATCGCCTGGACAATCGCCGGTGGGGCTGATGCCCCCTGAAAGGCGGTCTCATAGTAGGTGAAGCGGCAGATGCCCAGCCTGGCCAGCCGATCGGCTTCGGCGCGGAAATCCCCCAGACTGGCGGCCCCGGACGGACTGATGATTGCCAGATGGAGAAAATCCATCGGGAGGGGCAGGCGCTTGTTCAGCAGATAGACACCCTCAGCTTTCAAGGTGTCCCGGATGCGATTGAGCTTGGCCGCCATGTCACCCAGAGTATAGGCGCTGTCGATGCCCAGAATGTCCAGCTTCAGTCCGTAGCGGGGATTGAAGCGCGGCTGCACCGACAACAACAGCTTGATACCTTCGGCCAGTTCAACGCCGGTTTCCTGGCGAAATCGCTGAATCACGTGGCTGTTGCCTTTCCACAAAGTCCCGGATGTTGATGCCACCACGCTGCCCGTGGCGTCATGCTCCACCAGTTCCAGGAACCAGTGCCCCTGACTGACCTTGATCTGGTTGATCTCGGCGCGAACCCATACCGGTTGGGGAAATACCGCCTCAACCGTACCCTGGATCAGTAGCATGAAATCCAGCAGGCTGAGCCCCTTGGCGTCGTCGGCCGATTCAACCCGATACCCTGACTGCGGTTCGGCAATATGCCGGGTTGTTACAGGCTCGGCGCTGGCTGCGTATTTTCCCGAGGGCATCCAGCGCTTGAACGGCGACAGATCCTCCGCCTGGACAAACCATTTGCGCTCCATCGGGTCCCAGCGCGCGCCAAGAGCCTTGGCCTGGTCTTTTTCGGGGAAGGGAACCTGAAGGTAGGTACGCTGGGCAGCCATGACTCGCGGCAATCAATGACAAAGGATTGAATGGGGTTATACCGCCTGCGTACCCACCGACGCAACGGCGCTTGCCCTATTCACGCCTTGTTTTGGAAAAGATCGGGCTGCTCGGCCGCCATGCGTGTAGCGCGCACAAAGTCACGCTCGTAAAAGGCATCTGCCAGGCTGTAGAGGTGCTGCTGAATATCAGAAGGGCGATAGCCGGGTAGCAAGCGGAAACCGCAGTTCTCCAGCGTCAGGTTGCGGCGTTCGGCCAGCCGCAGCAAGTTATAGATGTTGTGCCAGATGTTACCGGAGCGGTAGGGCAGTCGGTGAAACAAGACCGCATTATCGATGGCATGCGGATCGTCGACCTGGACATATTGAGGCACAATGCGGGAAACCAGCTGTTCCAGCCGCTGCCAGACCACCGATTTTTCGTCATCGTCGTAACGGTTCCAGTCGATGATTTCATGGACAAAGCGCAAGCAACCCCGGCAAACCGTGTCACCGAAGACCGTGGAACATTGCCCGATACAGGGGGTGTTGTAGCGCCGCGCTTCCTTCATGGGGAGAGTCTTTCAGAGAAATGCCAACACACCTTAACCGGCATCCCCGGCGACCGGGAGGCGACAGGGACGCTACAGTCCATCAGACATTCCGCGGCGCGTGGAACAGCAGATAAAGCTCGGTCAGGATTTCCGGAATCTGCCGCACCAGCTGCATCATCAACTTGGGTTGACGACGCATCTGTTCCAGCTCGGGATCTTCCATCAGTCCGCTGACGACTACCATCGGCAGGGTCAGTTCCGCTACCAGATCTTCATCACGGGCATACCAGGATTCTTCCTGACTGAAGATGGCCTCCATGAAACCGACACACCAGTCCGTCAGCTCGTTGCCTTCACGGGTGGAGGAAAACTGCAGGTCGCAAGGCAGGGTCAGATTCTGTTCATGATAAAGACAGGCATGCATGCTTTTTTGCCATGCCTTCAAGTCTTCAACCAATTCTGCGGGAACCTGACCTTCAAACAACTCGCTCAGCCACTCATCCGCCTCGCGTTTCGGTCCGACGGTTACCGCCGCCAGAAAACCATGCGTGCCGCAAAAATCCAGACCATGCTCATTGCTGTCACCATCCAGATAATCCGCCAGACGATCGAGAGTGCTGTCTGGCAAGGCATAAAGTTCGTGCATGTGGCGGTCTCCCCCAAGAAAAAAGCCCCTGCAAGAGGGGCTTTTCATTATGCCGGATTTCAGACGAAAGGCGGCAGGTTTTTACGGGTGCGGTTGGCGGAGAACGCGGATTCCAGCCATTTCTTGACGCGCTGGGCATCGCCGATGCGGGTGTATTTGCCCCAGGAATCCATCAGCACCATGACAACCGGCTGGGACTTGATGCGGGCCTGCATCACGAGGCAGCGACCGGCTTCGTTAATATAGCCGGTCTTGGAAACGGCGATATCCCACTCATCACTCTTCACCAGCGAGTTCGTATTACGGAACTGCTGAACCTGGCCGCGAATCGCCACAGCATGCTCAGCCGTGGTGGTGAAGCGGTGGATCAGCGGATAATGGGTAGCCGCCTGCACCATTTTCACCAGATCGCTGGGGGAGGCCACGTTTGAGCTGTTCAGGCCGGAACTGTCCAGGAAACGGGCGTTCTCCATGCCGATCGCCTTGGCCTTGCGATTCATCGCGGCCACGGCAGCCGGCGTACCGCCCGGATAAGAACGGGCGAGGGCGGAGGCCGCACGGTTCTCGGAGGACATCAGCGCCAGCAGCAGCAATTCAGCCCGGGACAGCACGGTACCCACCGCCAGACGCGAGGATGTGTTGCGCAGGTGATCCACGTCAGCATCGCTAATCGTGATCGGCTCATCCAGCGGCAGCTTGGCGTCCAGCACCACCATGGCGGTCATCAGCTTGGTGATGGAGGCAATGGGCATGGTGCGGTTGGTATTCTTGGCATAAAGAATCTGACCGTTTTCCGCATTCATGATCAGTGCGGCGCGCGACTCCAGATTCAGCGGGATGCGGGCATCATTGGCCTGGGCGATTTGCGGGGCCGCGACAACGGCGGGAGCCAGCACATTACCGGCTGTCGCCACCGCTTGAACCGGAATACGGTTTCCGGAAGCACGAGCCGCGCGCGCCGGCTTGCCGGTCCGGGAAATGCGTGCCAGCTTCTCGCGGTTGCGCTCCTTGCGGGCGAGTTCGCGATCTTCCTTCGTCCGGGGCTTGGATGCCGCAACCCTGTGCGGCTTGGCGGGAGCCTGAGCCACCTGCTTGCGGTCGACATGGGATTTGGAAACAACCGCTTTCTTGCCGGCAGTCTTGTCTTTATGGACTACCCCGGCAGACTGCTTGCGGTTTTTGTTCTTGTCATGATGATCACCGGCCTGGGCGGAAACTGACAGGGAAACAGCCAGAGCGCCGGTTATCAGGGCTTGCCACAGGGTAGAACGTGCTTTCATTTTCTTAGCACCTTTAAAATACAAAAGAGTCCCGATCGGAACTCCGTCCACGGGAATAGTCATAATATCTGCTGCACGATGGTGCATCCTTAACACCAAGCATGTACCACTTTTGTGATTATGCAAAGAGTGTGACAGGTCAAAACAAGATTTTGTAACAAACTTCCTGACAAACGGTTGCGATTGCCGCAGGATCAAATTCCTGCTAGTAATCTGTACAAATTAAAGCGCTGCAGGATGCACCTTACTTTTTTGCGTTCGAATTCATTTATGATACGCAAAGTCCAGTTTTTTGCCGTGACATAACGCACATTTTTCAACCACTCCGGGGTAGAGACTTGATCAAGGTTCTCGTCGTAGACGATCACGACCTGGTTCGCATGGGAATCACCCGCATGCTGGACGATGTTCGTGACATTACGGTTGTAGGCGAAGCCGGAAGCGGCGAAGACGCCCTGACCAAGGTTCGCGAACTGAAACCCGATGTGGTGCTCATGGATATTCAGATGCCCGGCATCGGCGGATTGGAAGCAACCCGCAAACTACTGACGAATTATCCCAACATACGCATTCTCGCGGTAACCGTGTGCGATGAAGAACCGCTGCCATCCCTGCTGATGAAGGCAGGCGCTTCGGGATATGTCACCAAGGGCACAGCGCTTCCCGACATGGTTTCAGCCATCCGCAGCGTGGCTGCCGGACAGAATTACCTGAGCCCAGAAATTGCGCAGGAAATCGCCATCAATTCGCTGCAAAGCACCGGATCGCCTTTTGCCACCCTGTCGGAGCGCGAACTGCAGGTGGTGATCATGATCATTAATTGCCACAGCAATCAGGAAATAGCCGACAGCCTGTTTGTCAGCCCGAAAACCATCAGCACCTACCGTACCCGTATTTATGAAAAACTGCGGATCGACAGCGATGTGAAGCTGACCCTCATGGCGCTGCGGCACGGCCTCCTTCAGAACGATAAATAAGCGCATGTTGTTCCCGGCCCGAATCATCCGCCATGTCTGATTTCCCTGAACGCATCTCCGCCATTCTGGCGACCTTGCCGCATAAACCGGGCGTTTACCGCATGCTAGGAGCCGATGCGGAAATCCTCTACGTCGGCAAGGCCAAATCACTCAAATCACGGGTCTCGTCCTATTTCAACAAAAACATAACCCACCCCAAAACCCGGGCGCTGGTTTCCCGCATAGCCGATATCGAGCTGACGATAACGTCGTCAGAAATCGAGGCGCTGCTGCTTGAACAAACCCTGATCAAGACCCACAAGCCGCCTTACAATATCCTGCTCAGGGATGACAAATCCTATCCCTACATATTCCTGTCCGCGGATTCGCCGTATCCGCGGTTGGGTTGGCGGCGCGGGCGCCATGAAAAAGGCGGGCGGGTATTCGGTCCATATCCGGGCGCCAAGGCGGTATATGAAACACTCGAACTGCTTCAGCGGGTTTTCATGGTGCGTCAATGCGATGAGAATACCTTCCGGAACCGCGACCGTCCTTGCCTGCAATACCAGATCAAGCGTTGCCGGGCGCCGTGCGTCAAACTGGTCAGCCCTGAAGCCTATGCGGAAGATGTCATTAATACCGTGCGTTTTCTGGAAGGCCGGAACACTGAACTGCAGCAACGCCTGATTGAACGCATGGAAAACGCCTCCAGCGAGTGGCAGTTCGAACAGGCCGCTCTGTTTCGCGACCAGCTGTCGGCCTTGAAACAGATTCAGGCGCGCCAGGCCGTATATTGCGAACAAGGCGAGGCCGATATTTTCGCGCTGGCGCAGCAGGCCGGCGGACTGGCGGTCTCTGTCATGTTTGTTCGCGGCGGTCGTGTGCTGGGCACCAAGAGCTATTTTCCCGACTCTGTCGAAGAAGAGGCCGCCATTGTTCTTGCGGATTTCATCGCCGGCTTCTACTGCCAGCAGGAACGCGACCTGCCCGAGGAAATCCTGACCGACCGCGATCTGGGCGGGGAAGGGGATGTCATTGTCGCTGCCTTGCAGCAGCAATATGGCAAGCGTATCCAGGTACGCCACCGCGTACGCGAAACCCGGGCAGCCTGGCTGGATCTGGCGCACCTGAATGCGGAAGAAGCCCTGAAAGCACGATTGGCCAACCGCTTGCATCTGTCCGCCCGCATGGCGGCCTTGCAGGACGCACTGGACTTGGAAACGCCTCCCGCACGCATGGAGTGTTTCGATATCAGCCACTCACAGGGTGAAGCCATGGTAGCGTCGTGCGTTGTCTTTGACAGCGAGGGCCCCCGCAAGCGGGATTACCGTCAATATCTGATCAAGGACATTACCCCGGGCGATGACTACGCGGCCATGGAACAGGCCTTGACCCGGCGTTTTTCGCGCAAGGCCGATGACGCAGTCCTGCCTGACATTCTGTTTATCGACGGAGGCAAGGGCCAACTGGCCCAGGCAATCCGGGTCCTCGATTTGCTGGATATCGACTCGGTGTTGCTGGTGGGCGTGGCCAAGGGGGAAGGGCGCAAGCCGGGACTGGAAACACTTCATTTCGCCGACGACCGCGACCCCCTGCAATTGCCGGCGGATCACCCGGGACTGCATGTCATCCAGCACATCCGTGATGAAGCCCACCGTTTCGCGATTACACGCCACCGGGCCAAGCGGGACAAGAAGCGACGCGAGTCGCCGCTGGAATCCATCCCCGGACTCGGCCCGAAGCGCCGCCGCGACCTGCTGAATCATTTCGGCGGACTTCAGGAACTGGAAAAAGCCGGCATCAGTGACATTCAGGCGGTGCCCGGCATCGGATTGGCACTGGCCGAAACGATTTACGCTGCATTACACTAACCGTCCAACCTGGATGGCGGAGAACAGACTTGCCAGCCCCGACCCTGTGGAACGTCCCCAACATCCTTACCCTGATGCGGGTCGCCCTGATTCCTGTACTGGTGCTGCTGGCTTACTGGCCGGTCCCGTTCGAGCTGCAAAACATGCTGGTGGCCGGTGTTTTCCTTGTCGCCGCCATCACCGACTGGTTTGACGGCTATCTGGCCCGCGCCTGGAACCAGACCTCCGCCTTCGGCCGCTTCCTCGATCCAGTTGCCGACAAACTGATGGTGGCTGCTGCGTTAGTCATTCTGGTGCAATGGCATCCGCATGTGCTGATGGTAATCGCCGCCGTCGTCATCATTTCCCGCGAAATCACCATTTCCGCGCTGCGCGAGTGGATGGCGGAAATCGGCAAGCGCGCTAATGTGGCCGTTTCGTCAATCGGCAAATGGAAAACCACCGCGCAGATGGCGTCCATCACCGTGCTGCTGATGCGCGTAAGCGCCTTCGACTATATCGGTTACGGACTGATGTTCATTGCCGTGGCGCTGACCCTGTGGTCGATGATTATCTATCTGCGCGCCGCTTGGCCAGATTTAAAGCAATCAACGTAAACCACTATTGACGAAGAGAAAAAACCGTCTAGAATAGGCGGCCTGATGACGCGGGAATAGCTCAGTTGGTAGAGCACGACCTTGCCAAGGTCGGGGTCGCGAGTTCGAGTCTCGTTTCCCGCTCCAGATTTTCCGAAAGCCGACTTTAACAAGTCGGCTTTTTGCTTTTATGCATTGTTGTAGTCGCGGCGCGGGAGGCACACGGTTTGTCTTGTCTTTCCCGCTGGCCTGCGGCTACCATTATCGCTTTTCGTGATAGTGGAGAATCGGCATGATTACCGGCAGTCTTGTGGCGCTTGTCACTCCCATGCAGCCCGATGGCTCGATTGACTGGCCCGCACTGAAATCGCTGGTGGAGTGGCACATTGCCGAAGGTACGCACGCCATTGTCGCGGTTGGCACTACCGGCGAATCCGCGACCCTGGATGTAGCCGAGCACTGCTCCGTGATTCGTTCAGTGGTCGAAACTGCCAGCGGCCGCATCCCCGTCATCGCCGGCACCGGCGCCAACTCCACCCGCGAAGCGATTGAACTGACCCAGGCCGCCAAGGATGCCGGTGCGGACGCCTGCCTGCTTGTCACCCCTTATTACAACAAGCCGACCCAGGAAGGACTGTATCGCCACTATCGCGCCATTGCCGAAGCGGTGAATACTCCCCAGATCCTCTACAATGTTCCCGGCCGTACCGGGGTCGATATGACCAACGCTACTGTGGCGCGTTTGGCGGGCACGCCCAATATCGTCGGCATCAAGGACGCCACCGGCAATCTGGAGCGGGGCAAGGAACTGATCGCTCTGGTCGGCAGCCGCATGGCCGTTTATTCCGGTGATGACGCCACCGCGTGGGAACTGATCCTGTTGGGTGCTCGCGGCAATATCTCGGTCACCGCCAACGTCGCTCCCAAGCTGATGAGCGCCATCTGCGAAGCCGCTCTGGACGGGAATGCCGATCTGGCTCGCCAGTTGAACGAGCGCCTGACGGGACTGCACCAGAACCTGTTCATCGAATCCAATCCGATTCCGGTGAAGTGGGCCTTGCAGCAAATGGGCCGGATTCCTTCCGGCATACGCTTGCCGTTGACCTGGCTTTCCGAAGATTCGCAGCCCATCGTCCGCGCCGCATTGCAACAGGCGGGTCTGGTTTGATGCCGCGCCTCCTTATTGGCCTGGCGGCGGCCGCAGGCGTGCTGCTTACCGGATGCAGCCTGATGCCGGAACACTCTCTGGACTACCGGCAAGCCCGTAATCTGGCCCCGTTGGTTTTGCCGGAAGGTGCAACGGCCCGAAATATCCAACCGCTGTATGCGATACCTGATCTACCGCCTGCCCGCGCGACTGTCGCCCTCACTGAAGGCAATGGCCGAAAGCAGAAATTCCTGATTCCGGCCCCTGCGGACATGCCTGCTTCGGACAACGAGCCTACCGCTGGCGGTCAACCGACCGTCACCGTCGCCAAGCCCCGGCTGGCCAGTGATGGCAACGGCGCGCCGATCCTTCAGGTGGACGGTAATGCCGAGCAGGTCTGGGATAATTTGGGCAAAGCGCTGGAAAACAGCAAAGTCCGCGTGGATGACCGTAACCGCTCACTGGGCGTTTACTTCATCAAGCTGCAGGCACAGGACAAATCGCCCGACCTGCAACTGAAAATGAGTCGGACCGAAGGCACGATGGTGCTTTTCCTGCAAATCAATGAAGACACGGTTGCCGATGCTGAAACAGCCAGGCAACTGTTCTCCCGGCTTCTGGAGAGCTGGCCCGGATAAGGGCTGCTCCCGAGCGCAACCTTCCTGACTGAGACCGTCATCATGGAAAAAAGAGAACTGCTTTACACCGGCAAGGCCAAATCCGTCTTCGCCACCGATAATCCTGATTACCTTGTACTGGTTTTCCGTGACGACACTTCCGCGTTTGACGGCAAGAAAGTCGAGCAACTGGCGCGCAAGGGCCGCGTCAACAATATCTTCAACGCCTTCATCATGGGCAAGCTGGCGGAAGCCGGGATTACTTCCCACTTCGAGCGCCTGCTGTCGCCGACTGAAGTGCTGGTAAAGCGCATGACCATGATTCCGGTGGAATGCGTGGTGCGTAATTTCGCGGCAGGCAGCTTGGTTCGCCGCCTGGGCGTTACCGAGGGTCTGGAACTGAATCCGCCCACGTTCGAGCTGTTCCTGAAGAACGATGCGCTGGGTGACCCGATGGTCAACGAATCCCATGTCAAGTCCTTCGGCTGGGCTACCGAGGCGCAGCTGGCGCGGATGAAGGAACTGTCCTTCCAGGTCAATGACGTGCTGAAGGGGCTGTTTGCTTCCGGCAACATGCTGTTGGTCGATTTCAAGCTGGAGTTCGGCCTGTTCCACGGTGAAGTGGTGCTGGGTGATGAATTCTCTCCGGACGGCTGCCGTCTCTGGGACAAGGACACCCGCAAGAAGCTGGACAAGGATCGCTTCCGTCAGGGGCTGGGCGATGTGGTTGAGGCTTATGAGGAAGTCGGCCATCGCCTCGGTATCAACTTCGACGCCTGAGATCGTACAAGCCTTGAGCTAACCCGCTTTCAGGGCTTGAACGGCCGCATCAAAACGGGTATCGTGCGCGCTTCCGGAGAGGTGGCAGAGCGGTTGAATGTACCTGACTCGAAATCAGGCGTAGGCGCAAGTCTACCGAGGGTTCGAATCCCTCCCTCTCCGCCAGATTGATAAAAAAGCCCATGATAATTCATGGGCTTTTTTATGCCTCTAATTCCTACCCACAAAACAACCCACAAAGCCAGCAACCCGCCTATTTTTTGCCGTGCGTGCCAACGTCTTCATCCTGATCGACAACATCCGTTATCATAACGAAAGTTATTCTATAATCATCCTGAACCATTAAGCTACGGACCAAAGGCCAACCATGCGATATCCCCCCGAATACAAAGCCGCCGCCCGCGCCAGACTGATCGAGGCTGGCGGTGCGTTGGCCAAAAAGGAAGGGTTCAACAACACCGGCATGGATGCGCTGACAGCGGCGGCCGGGGTCACCACCGGCGCTTTTTACAGCCAGTTCAAATCCAAGGCCGAGTTGCTGCATGCCATTGTTGATCACGAACTGTCCCGCACACTGCAAGCCTTTAGCGGCAAAAGCAGTCGGGAATTACAGCGGGTATTGGGATGGTATCTCAGCCCCCGACATGCCGCGCACCCCGAGGAAGGTTGCCCGATTCCCGCCCTGGGACCGGAAATCGCCCGCGCCGATGACGCTACCCGCCAGCGCTTTGAAGAACTGCTCAAGCAACTGGCGGATACGCTGGAGCCCGTTACCACCGACCGCACCCAGGCGTGGGCGGTGCTGGCCCAGGCGGTGGGTGGCGTGATACTGGCGCGCGCGGTATTGAATCCGGAAACACAGGGCGAGATCCTTGGCGCCGTGCAGGCTGCCGCGCTGCTGGCGGTGACGGACAAGGTCGCCGCCCAATCTTGAACGGTGGACAACGCGGTTCAATCCAATATAAAAGCCCGTGTGATGACGGGCTTCTTTATTTTCATAACCGCTTAGCGGGCAAACGGATTCACTCCCGGTTGCAGACCCAATTGCGCCGGTTCACTGAGGCCACGCTCGACAGCCAGCTGGTTGACCCGATCACGAATACCGCGTTTGATGGCGGTATACGTGGCGCGATCCTTGGCCGCCAACTGGATGGCCCGTTCCTGAGCCAGCAGCGGCAAGTCATCCGCTGATACCGCCGCATCAACAATGCCACGGGCCGCGCACAATTCACCGCCCCAGGCATCCGCCGTCACCGACAGCTCAAACATGGCCTGGGCGTTCGGCAGCAACCGCACCACCTCCAGCATCGCGGGGGTAAACGGCAGCCGGATTTTGACTTCGGTATAACAGAAACGGCCGCGATCGGCGCGCATCAGCCGGAAATCGCAAGCCGCCGCCAGAATGGCGCCACCGGCATAGCAATTACCGTTGATCTCGGCAATGGTCGGCAGGTTCAGGGTGGCCACACGAAGAAAGAGCTCATCGAAACGTTGCAGAAACGGCTCGATTTCCGCGGTCGGCAGGGTGGTGATCCAGCCCAGGTTGATACCGGTGCTGAAGGTCTTGGGACTGTTGCTGCCAATGATCAGCGCGGCATTGCCATCGCTGCGGCTGACCAGATCCAGCGCGGCCGTCCAATCATCCAGCACTGCGTGGCTGAAGGTGTTGTCATTGGCGGTATCCGTCATGGTAATACGGAAAACATCACCCTCGCGGGTCAGAGTCAGGGAGTTGCGGGAAAGCAGCATGGTTCTTCCTTCATGGGTAAAAGAGGGATCGGCGCGATGGCGGTCTCGGGCCGCTTCAGGCTCGAAACTCGCGGAAATCCGGGATCAGCACAGCGCGTTCCCACCAAATGTGGAATTGTTCGCGCAGGCGCTTGGCATCCGCCGCCGAACGTGGCGTGAGGCCGCCTTGCCAAGGCTGGCGGTCAGTACAGCGCAACACCGCAATATTGTCCACCACCATCCAGGCCTCCTTGGCGTCGTGATCGTCCGCATGCAACTGACGGATCTCAATACGGCTGGACATCCGCCGCAACAAGGGAATCAGCCGGTGATGTTCGCGGATGGCATTGATCGGGTCGCCAACCAGGATCCGGCAGACCGTGTATTTACTGCGGCGGACCAGTTCAGAAACGGCCAGCACAAAATCTTCATTATCGAAACGGGGAAACTCCAGGTCCGGTGTCACCAGCAGCATTTCGCGGGTAGCCTGCTTCAGCAGACGCAAGGCGCCGCCGCGCAGTTGCCGGATGGACGTGAGTTTGATCAGTTCCGCATCTTCACCCAAGGTAAAATCCGGCACTTCCTCCCAATCCACGGACGGAGAATGATCCGGATGGTCCTCATCAGTAAACAGATCCGGCGCCTTGAGGATTTCCAGCTTCTCGGGCAATCCGTCCAGAACAAAGGGGATAGGTTCATCCCTACTGTCTGGCGGCGAGGACTCAGCCCCCTCCGGCTTGTTTTCATTCGTCATATTCTTCTTCTCCCTCACCCAGAATCAACCAGTAGCCTTGCTCAATCTGCTCACACAGCCAAGTCAGATTATTGGTCTCGGCCAGCCAATCGCGCAAGTGGGCTTCATCCAGTTGCCGATGATCCACCAGCAGGGCGACAAAACGGCCATCCGGGAGGTCTTCGACCGCTTCGCCGTTGATAAACAGCCGGTCAGCATGCCCGGCCTCGCCCAGATACAACATCCGGGACGCAGGATCACGACAGATCAAGGCGCCTGCTTGCAGGACATCCAGTAATTCGTCCGGCGAAATGGCTTCGCCCACGGGTTCGTAATCGGGATACTTGGGTTCGCTGAGGAAAGGGGCCAGGACCGTATCCAGGCGGGTATGATCTCGCAGCAACTCCAGAACCTGGGTTTTCAGAGCCTGCAGATGCGCCGGATTGATCCAGCCGGGATTGGCCTGCGGCTGCAGGCCGGGGTCGGCGTAAAGTCGGTCCGAGCCCGCAGCCTCCAGAGCGGCATCCACCAGTTGCTCCAGGACATGACTGAGGACGGGCGCACGGAAGCCAAAGGAAAAAGTCAGGCATTCATTCTGGGAAACCCCGTAATGCGCCAGTCCGGGAGGCACATACAACAGATCCCCGGGATTGACCGTTTCATCAAAGGTCACCGGCATGTCACGCAGGATGCGCAGCGGCGTCCCGTCCAGGCGCGGCGAATGCTGGTCGCACTGCGCGCCAAGTTGCCAGCGTCGCTGACCAGCACCCTGCACCAGAAAGACATCATACTGGTCGTAATGCGGTCCGACGGAGCCGCCCTCGGGCGCGTAGGAAATCATGATGTCGTCGGTGCGCCAGCCGGGAATGAAGCGGAAGGCGTCCCAATAGGCGGCCAGTTCGGGCAAGTAGTGGTCGACGGCTTGCACCAGCAGCGTCCAGTGGGTTTTCGGCAACTGTTTGAACTGCCGGGGGGAGAACGGTCCCTTGCGCAATTCCCAAGGCGATTTGCCGCCTTTTTCCAGCACCAGCCGCGCCTCGATGCCTTCTTCCTGGGAAAGCTCGATCAGGTCATCACGACCCACCAAAGCCGGAATATCCGGGAAAGCGTTGCGGACGAGAAGGGGCTTTTTCTGCCAATAGTCACGCAGGAATTCGTCGGCGGTCAGGCCGCCCAGGTGGGCGAGAGGAAGACGGGGAGTCATGTAGGGCAGGTTCCGGCTGGAGGTGATACGGCAGTATAACCTCCCCGGCGTGTGGCGTTACAGGTGAAGATCCGGATGGACCGTTTGCAGCGTCAGCAACAAGGCCTGATCGAAAACCGCCGTGTCCACGACCGGAATCTGGCCCGGAACACTGCGCTGTAGCTGGCCGTAAAGACGCAGCAGGTATTCATCCAGATCGGGTTGCGGCGGAATCATTTCCGCTTCGCGTACCTGCGCTTTCAGCGCCAGCAACTCGTCAAGCTGCTCACGGATATCGCCGCGAGGCAGGAACTCGTCCAGCAGGCGGGAAAGCGACAGGGGCGGTTGCGATCCATGACTGACAACCCACTGGCAAGCCAGCAGGTCGCGGAACATCGACACATATTTCATCAGGCGAAGATCGCGGTCCTCGGCCAGCTTGGTGATGCAGTCCTTGGCCTGGGCCAGGTAATGGATGCAGAGCACGGAGGGCAACAGGGTGTCATCCAGCAATGCCCGCAGCGGAGCAACGCCGGCTTCGTGCTGCCGATAGAGCACGGGCGAGGACAGCCACTCCCGCAAGCCGGGATGCGACTTGCGCAGCATGCCTAGCGCTTTCTTGATGTCCCAGCCGACAAGCGTGATCCGGTCTTCCGCAGTTGCTTCGATCACATCGCGCTTGTCGAACACGCGCAGGTAATGCGCGGGCGGGTGGACATAAAGGAAGCGGACCTCATATCCGCTGTCCGACGATGGAGTCCCCCGGCCGCGATCGCCGGTTTCACCGGCCCACAGGATGGTGACCTGATGTTCGCGGGCAAGGCGGTCGAGGGACTCCTGGATCGCTTCGTCCATCAGACGGCCTTGGCCTGGGCGGCGGCGTTGCCGGTGTAGGTCGCCGGGGTCATGGCGCGCAGGGAAGCACGGGCGGACTCCGGCAGCACGGCCATTTCCGGGCTGTCGAGGAAGGCCTGAATGTCAGCGGCGGTGATCACCTTGCCGCGCGTGAAAGCCTTCAGCTTTTCATACGGTTCGGCAATGCCGTAACGACGCATCACGGTCTGGATCGGCTCGGCCAGCACTTCCCAGGCGTTGTTGAGGTCGTCGCCCAGACGGGCTTCGTTCACTTCCAGCTTGCCGATGCCCTTCAGGGCGGCTTCATAGGCAATCAGGCTGTGCGCCAGGCCGACGCCCAGGTTACGCAGCACGGTGGAGTCGGTAAGGTCGCGCTGCCAGCGCGATATCGGCAGCTTTTCGCCCAGGTGCGCGAGGATGGCGTTGGCCAGACCGAGGTTGCCTTCGGAGTTCTCGAAGTCGATCGGGTTGACCTTGTGCGGCATGGTCGAGGAACCGACTTCACCTTCCTTCAGGCGCTGCTTGAAGAAGCCCAGCGAGATGTAGCCCCAGACATCGCGGTCGAAGTCGATCAGGATGGTGTTGAAGCGGCGGATGGCATCGAACAGCTCCGCGATGTAATCGTGCGGTTCGATCTGCGTGGTGTAGGGATTGAAGTCCAGCCCCAGCGACTCGACAAAGGCCTTGGCGTTGGCGGCCCAGTCAATGTCCGGATAGGCCGACAGGTGGGCGTTGTAGTTGCCGACCGCGCCGTTGATCTTGCCGAGGATTTCCACGCCGCGCAGCTGCTTGACCTGACGGCCCAGGCGGTAGGCGACATTGGCCATTTCCTTGCCGAGCGTGGTGGGGGAAGCGGTCTGGCCGTGGGTGCGGGACAGCATCGGCAGGTCGGCATATTTATGGGCGAGACCACGAATGGCTTCATGCAAGGCCGTCATCTGTTCCAGCACCGTATCGCGACCGGCCTTCAGCATCAGGCCGTGGCTCAGGTTGTTGATGTCTTCGGAGGTGCAGGCGAAGTGGATGAATTCGGTCACGGCCGCCAGCTCGGGAATCCCGGCCACCTTGTCCTTGAGGAAGTATTCCACGGCCTTGACGTCGTGGTTGGTGACGCGCTCCTTGGTCTTGATCCACTCGGCGTCGGCTTCGGAGAAATCGGCGACCAGGGCATCGAGGAAGGCATTGGCTTCGGCGGAGAAGGCCGGAACTTCCACGACGCCGGGATGGCGGCTCAGCTGTTGCAGCCAGCGCACTTCCACGGTGACGCGGGCGCGGATCAGGCCGAACTCGCTGAACCAGGGGCGCAGGCTGTCGGCCTTGCCGGCATAGCGGCCGTCAACGGGAGAAAGGGCGGTGAGGGTGCTCAGCATGAGGCGGCTCCGGGTGAATGGCGAAAAACGCGAATGATAATGGAAGTGGGGAAGGGCTGCATCACCCGTTTATCCACGGGTATCAAGGATGATTTGGCGCAGCTCCTTGAGAATGCGGCCACGGGCGAACAACAGATGCCAACGTCGACCGCCCAAGCGGTGCCATAACGCCGCCGCCTGCACGCCGGCCAGCAGCACGGCCCGGATCTGCTCGGGTACGCCGGAGGTGCGCAGACGCTGCTCGCTGCCACGAATCTGGATGCGTTGCGAAAAGGTGCCCAGCGTATCGATATAGATCCCGGCCAGCTTGTGGGTCATGCCGGTGCCGGTAATCCCGTCGGCGAAATGGGGCATCTGAACTTTCGCCTGTTCCAGGCGCTTGCGGGTCGAGGTCAGCATCTCGGGGTTGCCCGCCAGCTTGCGTTCGATCTGGGTCAGCCCGAGGGCATAACGCAGACGGTCGGCCTGACGGCTGTCGCGGCGCATCCGGTCCTTGCCCGGCGCGGCGCCCATCATCAACGACTCTTCCAGCGTGCGCAGGCCGGTGGTCAACCCGGCAATCGCGCCGTACCGGACCGCCGGATCATCGGAATCGATACGCAGCAGGCTGTCCAGCAGCACTTTGCGGGCGTCGGCGTCGACGGTAGCTCCCCAAGCCAGGGCGTCAGCCAGCGCGGAAGCCTGGAAAACGGCGGCCAGCGCCAGCACACGGTTGCGGTAAGCCTGATCCGGTTTCATGTGCGCTCCGTCCGTTCGATCACGCCGCCGCCCAGACAGACATCACCATCATAGAAAACCACGGACTGACCCGGCGTGACCGCGCGTTGCAGCTCATCGAACTCGACACGCACCTTGCCGTCGCCCGCATCATGGATGACGCAGGGCTGGTCAGGCTGGCGGTAACGGGTTTTCGCCATGCAGCGGTGCGGCAGTTGCGGCGGCTCACCGGCCACCCAGTCCGGCGCGGCCGCGAACAGGCGACGGCTCATCAGCAGCGGATGTTCATGCCCCTGACCGATCACCAGCCGGTTGCTATCCAGATCCTTGTCCACCACGAACCACGGCGCTTCCGGAGCATGCTTCACGCCGCCAATGCCAATGCCCTGACGCTGGCCGAGCGTGTAGTACATCAGGCCGAGATGTTCGCCGATTTTCACACCTTCGTCCGTGACAATGTCACCGGGACGGGCGGGCAGGTATTGTTGCAGGAAGTCGCGGAAACGGCGCTCGCCGATAAAGCAGATGCCGGTGGAGTCCTTCTTGGCGTGATTGATGAAGCCCTGCTCGGCGGCAATGCGGCGCACTTCCGGCTTGGGCAGTTCCCCCACCGGGAACAGGGTGCGGGCAATCTGGCGGCCGCTGACGGCGTGCAGGAAGTAACTCTGGTCCTTGTTGTCGTCCAGACCCTTCAACAGCTGCGCGCAGTCGGTATCGGCACTGTGACGGGTGTAGTGGCCGGTAGCAATGAAGTCCGCGCCCAGCACCACGGCATAATCCAGGAAGGCCTTGAACTTGATTTCCTTGTTGCACAGGATGTCCGGGTTCGGCGTGCGTCCGGCCTGATATTCCGCCAGAAAGTGCTCAAAGACGCGGTCCCAGTATTCCGCCGCGAAGTTGGCGGTGTGCAGCCTGATGCCCAGCCGGTCGCACACGGCTTGCGCATCGGCCAGATCTTCCTTGGCGGTGCAATATTCCGTACCGTCATCTTCTTCCCAGTTCTTCATGAACAGGCCTTCGACCTGATAGCCCTGCTGCATCAGCAAATAGGCGGAAACCGAGGAATCAACCCCGCCGGACATGCCGACGATGACTTTGGTGGAACTGGCGGACATAAGCAAAACCGTAGCAGACCGGACTTGAAATCCGGCATAGGACAGATAAGGAAGAAACGTGACTCAGGCGGTCGCGACCGTGTCAGGGACTGCGGCGGCAGTGACCGGATGCTCATAGATCAAATCCAGCGGATAACGCTTGCCCGCCAGGAAGTCACGCAAACAGCGGGGGACCAGCGGGCTGCGGGCATGACCGCCGGCCTCCAGTTCCTCCACCGTCATCCAGACCGCGCGAATGATACCTTCATCCAGCGGTTGGTTGTAATGATGCACCGGGCGCGCGATGAAGCAGACCCGATAATACGTGAAGTCATCCACGGCATGGGGCGGGGTATAGGTATAGAAGCCGAGCAGGCCGGTAATCTCGACATCCCAGCCGGTTTCCTCCAGCGCCTCGCGGCGGGCGGCCTCGACCAGGGTTTCTCCCTTTTCCACATGACCGGCGGGTTGGTTGAAAACCGGCTTGTCCCAGTTCTCGGCATCCTCTTCCACAAGCAGGAAACGGCCTTCGCGCTCAACCACCACCGCGACAGTGACCCGTGACTGCCATGCCATATGACACCTCATCAATGACGATTACCTGCAATGGCGGTATTCTACACCAAAACCCTGACAGGATATTTTCATGGGACTGACCCATCTTGATGAAAAAGGTGCTGCGCGCATGGTGGATGTGGGCGATAAATCCCACACCGTTCGCGAAGCCATTGCCGAAGCCCGCATCCGCATGCGCCCAGAAACCCTGGCCATGATTGTTGAAGGCCGCCACGCCAAGGGGGATGTGTTCGCCGTGGCGCGCATCGCGGGCATCCAGGCCGCCAAGCGCACCTGGGAGCTGATTCCCCTGTGCCATCCTTTATCGTTGTCCTCCGTGAAGGTCGACCTTGAGGCCGAAGCCCCGGACGCCGTGTGCGTGACCACAACCTGTCGCCTGATCGGCCAGACCGGAGTGGAAATGGAGGCGCTGACGGCGGCTTCCGTGGCCGCACTCACCCTGTACGACATGTGCAAGGCTGTCGACAAGGGCATGGTGATTGAAAACGTCCGCCTGCTGCGCAAGGAAGGCGGCAAATCCGGAGTGTGGCAAGCATGATCAAACTGTGTTTTTTTGCCCGTTTCCGGGAAAAGCTGGGTGTTGCGGAAGAGTCTCTGCCGCTGGAACAGCCCACGACCGTTTCAGCACTGATGTCGCAACTGGCCGGGCGGGGCGGAGCGTGGCAGGAAATCTTTGACTGTCCGCGCGGTATCATGGTGGCGATCAATCAGGACATGGCCACCGTGGACAGCCTGATCCACGATGGCGACGAAGTCGCGCTGTTTCCACCGGTGACCGGGGGCTGAATCATGATTTCCATCCAGACCGCCGATTTCGATACCGGGGCCGAGATTCGCGCCTTGCAGGGAAACAGCCAAACCGGGGCCGTGGTCAGTTTTACCGGACTGGTCCGAGACATGGCCAGTCACGGCGCGGTGACCGCCATCGAGCTGGAACATTATCCGGCCATGACCGAGAAATCGCTGCAGGCGATTATTGAACAGGCCGGGAAACGATGGCCGATACTGGGAGTTCGCGTCATCCACCGTATCGGTTATCTGGCCGCCGGCGAGCAGATTGTCATGGTCGCGGTTTCCAGCGCCCACCGCCATGCCGCCTTTGACGCGGCCGCCTTCATTATGGATTTCCTGAAGTCCCGGGCGCCGTTCTGGAAGAAGGAATATGTGGATGGCGAAGGATTCTGGGTCGAATCAAAATCCTCCGACGAAGCCGCGCTGGAGCGGTGGAATCAGACCTAGACAATTCCTTGAAAATCGTTTTGCCGCGAAGCGTTAGCCCGCTAGAATATCGTCCTCCCGAGATTCCGGAAATTAAAAGCGAGGACGGCCATGCGGCGGGTTATTTTCAATCAGAAAGGCGGCGTCGGTAAATCCAGCATCACCGTGAACCTGGCGGCCATCAGCGCCGGACAGGGCTATAAAACCCTGGTGCTGGACCTGGATCCGCAGTGCAACGCCACCCAATACCTGCTGGGGGAAAGCGCCGAAGCCTCGCCGGAACTGCAGCCCAATATCGGCCAGTTTTTCGCGCAAACCCTGAAACTGACCGGACGCGACAAGCCGCTCTCGGAATATGTGCATCCGACACGTTTTGAGAATCTGCATGTGATTCCGTCGAATCCCGAGCTGGGCGAAATCGAGCACCTGCTGCAGAGCAAGCACAAGATCTACAAACTGGCCGGCGCGCTGAAGGAAATCCACCGTCAGTATGACAACATCTTTATTGATACTCCGCCGGCGTTCAATTTCTATACCCTGTCCGCCCTGATTGCCGCCCAGCGCTGCCTGATTCCCTTCGACTGCGACGCCTTTTCGCGCCGGGCGCTGTATACCTTGCTGGAGAATGTTGGCGAAACCCGCGCCGATCACAATACCGAACTGGAGGTGGAGGGGATTATCGTCAACCAGTTCCAGCCGCGCGCCACCTTGCCGGTGCAACTGGTGGAGGAATTACGCTCGGAAGGTCTGCCGATCCTCAAAACCCACCTGTCATCCTCGGTGCTGATGCGGGAATCACACCAGAAGAGCCTGCCGCTGGTGCACCTGAACCCCCGTCACAAGCTGACCGAAGAGTTTGTCGCCTTGTTCGGCGAGTTAAGCGCCCCCTGAAGCCCCTGAATGACATCGGGGCGCATTACGCGCCCCGATGTCAGCCTGCCGCCTTCAATTCATGGACAGTGTCTCACCACCGTACAGTTTACGGTAGCGGCTCATTACCCGTCTGACATAATCCTGTGTTTCCGCAAAAGGCGGTATACCGCCGTACTTGTCGACATTGCCCTCACCGGCATTATAAGCCGCCAAAGCAAGCTCCAGATTCTTGAAGCGGTCAATCAGGTAACCCAGGTACTTCGTGCCGCCGTGGATATTCTGTTTCGGATCGTAGGAGTCGGCGACATCAAAGCGGCGGGCGGTGGCTGGCATCAGTTGCATGAGTCCGCGCGCGCCAGGGCCGGATTTGGCGTTGGGATTAAAACCGGATTCGGTATGAATGACCGCCTTCACCAATCCCTTATCGACACCATAGGCGGAAGCCGCCTCGGCAATCAGACCGTCAAAGGCATCCTTGAACTTGCTGAAACTGGGCCGGACAGCGAACTCGTCGCGTCCCCAATTATGATACGAATGTACATTGGTATCAGCGTACCAGGTGACCTTTTCCAGTTGGGTATAATGACGGAAATCTTCACCACGCGGACGTGTGCGGTTATCCACCACATTTGTGAATAAAACGTTGCCGTTTTCGTCCTTGAACTTGTAAACATTGCCCGCTTCGGCCGCCGAAGCTGAAAAAAGAATCAGGCCAATGTAAACCGGAAATCGCCTCATTTGTTTGTTATCTGCCGGATGCTTGTTTTGGTCTATTTTGAACGAGTCAGCGGGTTGATGACAAGACATTCAATCAATCCGGATATGCGATTATTTCCACAGCAAACGCTCAAAATCAGTATCTTTTTTAAACATATCCACAAGCACCTTTGTTGACGGGGTTCATGTCAAGCCGATGGTTCAACTTTCGGGAAAAAAAATGATTGTGACACTATTGAAAAAAATATCTTATTGATTTTATTGCTGTTTTTACATGTGATCATTTTTTGATCAATCTAAGTCAAAGCCTTGTGAACCCTGCTTTCCCACCCAGTTATCCCCAGCTTGTCCACAAGGTTATCCACAAATTTTGTGGAAAAGTCGCAGGACGTCAACTTATCCACAACCTTGAGCTTTTCGGGCATTTGCGTTTCACTTGCCGCCTTTGGGGGAGTTGATCATGCTTAATCGCGTCTGGCCCGCATTTTTCCTGCTGGCGTTTGCATCCTGCCTGTGGCAAGCCATCATGGGACATCCGGAAGTCCTGGCCGCCGCCGTGGAAGCCAGCTTCAAAACAGCGAAATCCGCCGTGGAAATCGCGCTGGGCCTGACCGGCGTGCTGTGTTTCTGGCTGGGCCTGTTCCAGATTGCCGAAAAGAGCGGCCTGACCGACCGCCTGGCCTGGGTACTGGCGCCGTTGTTCCGGCGTTTGATGCCGGAGGTGCCGCCGGGGCATCCGGCCATCGGCTCGGTTACCCTGAACATGGCCGCCAACATGCTGGGCCTGGACAACGCCGCCACGCCGATGGGCCTGAAGGCGATGCGGGATCTGCAGTCGTTGAACCCCGATCCCGATACCGCCACCAACGCCCAGGTGCTCTTCCTGGTTCTGAATACTTCTTCGGTCACACTGATTCCGGTCAGCGTCTTCGTGTACCGCGCCCAGATGGGCGCGCCCGATCCCGCCAGCGTGTTCCTGCCGATCCTAATGGCCACCAGCGTCGGCACGCTGACGGGCCTGCTGGCCGTTGCCTGGGTGCAAAAGCTCAAGCTGTGGGACAGGGTTGTCTTCGCCTACCTGGCGGCCTTCCTGGCCCTGATGGCGGGCATGGTGAGCCTGGTTATCGGCCTGCCGCCGGAAGCATTGGGCGCGCGTTCCTCGCTGATCGGCAATCTGGCCATTTTCGGCGTCATCGTGCTGTTCCTGCTGGCGGGCTGGCGAAAGCAGGTGCCGTTGTACGATTCTTTCATTACCGGCGCCAAGCAGGGCTTTGAGGTTGCCGTTAACCTGATTCCGTTCATGGTGGCGATGCTGGTGGCGATAGCCATGTTCCGCGCCAGCGGCATTCTGGACGCCTTGCTGCACGGCGTGGCCGGCGGCCTGGCCTGGCTTGGCATGAATACCGACTTTGTTCCGGCCTTGCCGACCGCGCTGATGAAATCCTTCTCGGGCAGCGGCGCGCGGGCGATGATGATCGAAACCATGCAGACGTATGGCGTGGACTCCTTTCCGGCGCGCGTAGCGGCCATTGTCCAGGGATCGAGCGAAACCACCTTCTATGTCCTGGCCGTCTATTTCGGCTCGGTCGGCATCCGCCATGAGCGACAGGCGCTGGCCTGCGGCCTGTTGTCCGATGCCGCCAGTGTTGCAGCCGCCATTCTGGTGGCATACTGGTTCTATACCTAAAAAACGGCTACCCGTCCGCAACCCGGCGAGGCAGGCCGCCGGGCCGGTCCCGGAAACCGGGAGTTACCGTGGTGACTGTGCGTTTCCCCCCTCTATTCAATCATCAGGTCTACCCACCGCGACTGCAGGCGGAAATGCTGGCGTTGGGCGCCCGGGTTTCCCGGCCGCATCTGGGTATCATCATTGCCACGATGACCCTGGCCGTCAGTCTGGACAAGGTGTCATCGCCGTTGCTGGCCGGATGGTATCTGTTCGCCATCCTCACCTCGCTGGGCGGTTTCCTGTTCCGCCGGCGCTTTTGGCGCATCGATGCCGAGCACCCGGATCCGCACCGGCTGCGAAACGGCGAATTGCAGGGCTTTGCCTACAGCGCCGCCGTCGGCCTCCTGTGGGGTGTCAGTGGCTTGCTGATGACGCCCGGCGACGATGAACACAATCTCATCCTGACCATCATCTATCTGGGCGTGGGCGCCGGGGCGGGGTCGATCGCCATCTTCGGTTTGGGCCATATGCTGATTGGCGCCATCCTGTCATCGCTGTTGTTTGTTTCACGCTTTCCCGTCGTTTTCCCGGAACATTGGCAACTGCTGGCAACGCTCTTTCTGCTTTACCATTTCGTGATTGTCCGCATGGCCCTGGAACGCCGGGATGTGATTGCCCAGAACATGCGCCTGCGGGAAGACAAAGAGGCGCTGCTGGAGCAGCAAGCCATCGAAGTGGCGCGGACGAAGCAGGCCAATCAGGACAAATCCGCCTTCCTGGCGGCGGCCAGCCACGACCTGCGCCAGCCGGTTCATGCCGTCATGCTGCTGGGCCATGCGCTGCGCCTGCGGGTACGGGACGGGGAAAGCGGCGAACTGGTCGAGAAAATCCTGGAAGCCGGGCACGCCCTGTCCGAGCAGTTCAATAACCTGATGGATCTTTCACGGCTGGAAGGCGGCGCGTACCGGCTCAATTTCACCCGGTTAGGATTGGAAGACTTCCTGCAGCGCCTTTGTGCCACGCACCGGCAAGCCGCCGCCGCGCACGACATCCGGCTGCGGTTGCGCATTGATGATCGGTTGAGGCGTCAGGCGCTGTATTCCGATACCGGCCTGCTGGGACGCATCCTCGACAATCTGCTGGCGAACGCCGTCAAATTTTCCACCGCAGGCGGCCATATCCTGGTGACGGCGCGCATCCGCCGCGGGCATGTCATTCTGGCTGTTCTGGATCAGGGCAGGGGCATTCCACCGGATCAGCAGGAAAACGTCTTCAAACCGTATGTGCAGCTGGACAACCCCACCCGCGACCGCTCGCGGGGCATCGGGCTGGGGCTGAGTATCGTCCAGGAGGCGGCATCGCTGCTGGGCGCCAGGATTTGCCTGCATTCGGAAGCGGGGCGGGGATGCCGCTTTGAGCTGGATCTCGGCGAGCTGGTGCTGGAGCCGCTGGACGAGTCGCGGCCCATCGGATTCCGTCCGAAACCGCTTCCGTCGCCCGGCAACCTGACGGGTAAGCGGCTGTTGCTGGTGGAAGACGATCCGATGGCCGCCGCCGCCCTGATTGCCTGGGCGGGAAACTGGGGACTGACCGTGGAACATCATGCGGATCCGAAGACGGTTCCCGGCTCGGCGGAACCGGACCTGATTCTTTGCGATATCCGGCTGCCGGGCCATCAGGACGGCATTGAGCACCTGACCGATTGGTTGGCGGAATGGCCCGGCGCACGCGGCCTGCTGCTGTCGGGGGAGCTGTCGCCGGAAACCCACGAGCGGGCCGAACAGGAAGGCCTGATACTGCTGTCGAAGCCGGTCAACCCCGACCTGCTGCTGCAGACCCTGAACGGTTTGCTGCGCGCCGCGGCCTGACCCCCTCCATGGTGGGGAAGGCAGCCATGCGCCGGGCCGCTATAATTTTTTCCAGAATCCCCGACACCACAAGAAATCCGGGACCACCATGCATTTACTGATTATTGATGATCACCCGATGACCTGCGCCGGATTACGCAGCCTGCTTCAGGCCTGCTATCCCGAGGCCGTCATCCATACCCGCCACAGTGCGGAAGGGATCACCGAACCGGCGGCGGACGCCGACTACATTTTCCTGGACATGCACCTGCCGGATCTCGGCTTCAACGCCATGCTGGACATATTGTCGCCGTGGATATCCCGCGTGATCCTGATTTCCGCGGCTCCGGAACCCGCCGCCGTGGCCCATGCACGCTATCGCGGCGTTCGCGGGTTGCTGCTGAAAAATGCCGATGTCGAACATGTGCTGGACGGTTTCCGCCGCATCCAGAAAGGGGAATATGTCTTTGATCCCGATATGTCCGGTAGCGACTGGCAAATGCCATCGCTGACCGATCGGCAGCGAAGTGTGTTCGATGCCTTGCTGGAAGGCCTCTCCAACAAGCAGATCGCCCGGGTACTGGGCATCAGCGAACATACGGTCAAGGAACATGTCACCGCCATCCTGGGCATATTCGGCGTAAAGAACCGGCTGGAACTGGTGCTGAGTCAGCAAATCCGCAATTGACCGGGACGATACCCCCCCACAGAGGGGAGTCCGGATACCCGAAGGCAACGATAAACTCCAGAGAATTGCTCATTCCGGGAAAAGCCCCGGGAACCTTAAATCAAGCATCCTGAGGATATGGAAATGCTAAAAACCCGCCCCCTTGCCGTCCCGCTGGCCGTCATGGCCGTCTCCCTCGGTCTGGCTGCCTGTAACGGCAATGATGATGACGCCACCGCGAACCAGACGCCGACCGCCACCAAAACCATTACGGTGACCCCCTCGCTGGGCCGCGTCTCGAACGCGCGCGTCATCCTGCGCAATCCCTCCAATCCGGCGCAGGAATACGGACGGGGCAACCTCAACGCCCAAGGCAGCGCCACGATCAATATTCCCGCGACTGTCAGCGCGGTAGTGGCCGAACTGCAACCGCTGGCGGGCGCCACCTATTTTGATGAAGCCATCACGGATGATCCGCTGACCGCCGCCAATGAGTCGCTGGTGCCGCTGACCCAGAATCTGCACACCGCATTCACCTTGTCGGGCGCGGCCAACGCCAGCATCGGCATGACCGCGCTGACCGAAGCCGCCTATCAGCGGGCGCTGGCCCAGGCGGGCAGCGCCGCCGCGTTGAACGCCGCCTATATCAACCAGGCTAACGCCTATGTGCAGCAGGTATTCAACGTCAGCAATATCCTGCAGTCGCCCGTGATTATCGGCAGTGCCGCCGACTACGCCAACCTGATCAATTCCAGCCTGAATGCGGCTTCCCGCGAATACGCCATGCGACTGGCCGCGCTTGCGCAACAGGCGCGCACGCAGATCCCCGGTTCCACGCAACCTGCCATAGACATGATGAATGCCTTGGCGGCAGACCTGCAGGCCGGCGGGCTGGACGGCGTGGGCGTTAACGGCAATATCGCCAATCTTCCCTATGCCGTGAATACCGCCAATTTCGCGGCGGCCTGGGCAACGGCCATGCAAGCCATCCTGGCCAATATCCAGACGTTGCTGACCGGATCGCTGTCATCCACCGAACTGCAAAACCTCGGCAATTACTTCAACACGCTGGCCGCGCAACTGAATGTCACGCCGTCGCCGGTTATCGCGGCAACACCGGTGCGGACAGTAAACGGAATCGCCGAATATGCCTGTTCGGATCGCAACAACATCCGCAGCGTGAATGGCGGAGCGACGCTGGACATGGACTTCGTCAACAACAGCGGCCAATCGGTCAACATTGACTGGCTGAATACGCTGGGAACCGCCATCCGCTACCGCACCTCGCTGGTCAGCGGCAGTAATTACTATCAGAACAACACCTATGTCGGGCATCCCTGGTTGCTCACCAACGGCAGCGGCGCTTGCAAGGGCATCTTCATGGCGGTTACCGCAGGCAACAAGGTGATTACCCTTAATGCCGACGGCACTTCCACGCTGGGTGTGCCGGGCGGCAGCTCCAACACCGAACCGGCAACCGTCAATGCCGCGCTGGGCGGCAACTACACGCTGACCTACCATCAGTCCCAGGCGGGTGGTCTGTATTCCGATGGACAGCAGGTCAACTTCAGCGTCAACGCCTCAACCGGGGTCCTGAGTGTCGGCGGCATGCCGCTGGGTAATCCGTACTACATGAAGTTTGGCGGAGTCGCGAATACCGCCGAAGTTATCTGGAAGGATGGCAATATCGAATACGCCCTGACCAACAATACAACCGGCATGTTTAACGAGATCAATATCTCCGACAGCTCCAAGGCAAAGCCATTCATGGGACAGTTCCGGATGCCGGCGGTTGCCCAGACGTGCCAGACAACCGGAGCGGATAACAAGCTGGGCTTCAACAATGCCCCCACGGATTTCTGCGGCTTCGTCCGGGGTTCTTCGTCCGCCATCACCAACCCGGATATCTACACATTCTCCTCGGGTGATGCGGATAAACGTATCCTGAAGATCACGGTGAGCGCAGGAGCGGTGCAAAGCGTCATTGTCGAGAACTCGACATATGCCTTCGGGTGCGGGGCAGGGTCGCAGACCGCGTGCAGCGGCATCAACTTTGTCAACGGCGCCAATCAGAAGGAGTTCGTCTTCAGCAATACCACGCTGGACGCCATCACCGGGTCTACCCAGCCCCTGACCGTGACGGGCGGCTCGGTGATTCATCCGGTGGCGGCAACCGGTGCTGCATCGCAACTGGCGCTGCCGTCAGGCACCATCCTGACCAACAGCGCGACTTTAACCGTGACGCTCATGCCGGCCTTTCCGCCCAGTGGACGGATCATGACCTTCAAGCAAGGAAACGCCAGCGCCACCCTCTATGATTATGGCAACACGCTGGGGATTGCTGCTGGAGACTCCGGCATGTCGATCGGTATCAACCCTTTGAACGCTTGCGCTCTGGTAGCCGGGTCGGTCACTCCGGATACTCCGGCCTGTTCAGACGTAGGCGTGGACTTCAACCGTTCAACCGGGAAAGTGACTTTCACCAACACTCCCATGCACGCGATTGTGTTCACCTGTCCGGGCAGCTGCCAGCTCAGCGGCCAGTTGGGCTTCACGCCTTACTGATGGGATAACGGGACTTCATCCCCCATCAAGGCGGCCTCCGGGCCGCCTTTTTCATTTCCCGGCCGAAATAGGGTAAAATCCGCCGCTTCCGATTTCCCGCCGCAGCCGCACCGCCATGACTGTTGAAACCTTTGCCCCGCAAGCCAAACCCGCTCCCGTTGATGAGTCCCTCGTCGCCGACCCCAAAAGCCGCACCGAGTTCAACAAGCTGCAAAAGCGCCTGCGCCGCGAAGTCGGCCGCGCCATCGCCGATTTCAACATGATCGAGGACGGCGACAAGATCATGGTCTGCCTGTCCGGCGGCAAGGACAGCTACACCATGCTCGACATCCTGCTCAGCCTGCAAATCAGCGCGCCGATCAAGTTCGAGATCGTGGCGGTGAACCTGGACCAGAAGCAGCCCGGTTTTCCCGAGGATGTGTTGCCGAAATACCTGACCGAGCGCGGCATTCCCCATTACATCCTGGAAAAGGATACCTACAGCATCGTCAAGGAGCTGACCCCGGAAGGGAAGACCTACTGTGCGGTCTGTTCGCGGTTGCGTCGCGGCAGCCTGTACGGCTTCGCCCAGGAAATCGGCGCGACCAAGGTGGCGCTGGGTCATCACCGCAACGACATCATGGCCACGCTGTTCCTGAACCTGTTCCACGGCGGCAAGCTGAAGGCGATGCCGCCGAAACTGCTGTCGGATGACGGCAAGAACATCCTGATCCGTCCGTTGGCCTATTGCGACGAAAAGGACATCATCGAATACGCCCGCTGCAAGGCGTTCCCGATCATTCCCTGCAACTTGTGCGGTTCACAGGAAAACCTGCAACGCGCCATGATCAACGACATGCTGCGCGACTGGGACAAGAAACATCCGGGGCGGCTGGAAAGCATCTTCACCGCCATCGGCAATGTGGCGCCGTCACAACTGGCCGACCGCGAACTGTTCGACTTCGTCAACCTGAAAGCGGACACCACACCGGCAACACCACAGGCAGCCGATTCCAATCGACTGGATGTGGTCAATCTGATGCTGTCCTGACGCCGTGGCCTCCCGTTTCCAGTACACCGACCTGCAGCGCATCACCCGCTGGCTGGGCTGGCTGATGCTGCCGCCATTGCTGCTGACTGTGCGCGGCTTTGTCCATGGCCTCGACAGCTATCACTGGATGGCGGGTGTTCCCCTGGATACAGCCTTGTCGGCGTTGCCCGCCGATGTCCGTCATAGCCTGAATACGGACGGCATGCTGCGGCTTTCCCAGATTACCGCCACCATGGTGATGCTGAATTTCCTGTGCTTTGGCTGGATGTTCATCGCCTTCCGCAACCTGATTGTTTTGAACGGGCAGGGTGAAAGCAGCGCGCACAGCCCGATGGGTATTATCAAGGACATTGCCAGCGGCCTGCTGACCGCCACCCGCATGCTGCGCCGCCTGTTCCAGGGCAGCGCCCACCCCGATCACGCCCACCTGACGCTGCGCTACACCATTCCGGCCTGCACGCTGTCGCTGATTGTGGCCAACGTCTGCAAGATCCTCGCGGTGGTGGACCTGCACGCCGCCAATACGGTGCGCGACTGGATGGCGGGGGAGCGCTGGATGCTGGCGGCCTATGTCTTTTATGTTTTGCTGTATCTGCTGGCCTGGCGGGTGGCGACGCGTCTGGAAATGCTGCAACGCGCGGCCTGGCAACGCCTTCAGCCCGCTCAGGCCTGACATTGGCCTTCGCGCGGCAGGCTGCGGTCGCGGTAACCCTTGATCAGTGCCCGCATTGGCGGTAAAAGCGAAGCCTAGTCCTCCCTGCTTCGATCCGACCGCCATGAACACGCCTTTGCTGAATGAACGCGACATCGCCTTCCTGCTTTACGAACTGCTGGACACCGGCCGCCTGCCGGACCGCGAGCGCTATCGCGAACACTCCCGCGAGGTCTTTGACGCCACCCTGCAAACCGCGCGCACGATCGCCGAAAAATACTTCGCCAACCACAACGCCAAGGGCGACGCCAACGAACCCACCTTCGATGGCGCGCAGGTACAGCTGATCCCGGAAACCAAGGCGGCCTGGGACGCCTTTGCCGGGGCCGGATTTCTGGCGGCGGGCTATGACTACGAGGAAGGCGGGCTGCAACTGCCGGAAGTGATCCTGCGCACGGCGATGGCTTACATCAACGCTGCGAATATCTCCACCACCGGCTACCTGTTCCTCAGCATTGGCGCGGCCAACCTGATTCACGCCTTTGGTTCGGAAGCGCAAAAGGCCCGTTATCTGCCGCCGATGCGGGAAGGGCGCTTTGCCGGGACCATGGCCATGACCGAACCGGCGCAAGGCTCGGCGCTGGCTGATATCCGTACTTATGCCGTAGAGCAGCCTGACGGCACGTATCGCCTGTTCGGGCAGAAGATGTTCATCTCCGGCGGCGACCAGTCACTGACCGAAAACATCGTGCACATGGTGCTGGCGCGCATCAAGGGCGCTCCGGTAGGCGTGAAGGGTATTTCCCTGTTCATCTGCCCCAAATTCCTGGTGAATGAAGACGGCTCGCCGGGTGCACGCAACGATGTCGCCCTGGCGGGGCTGCTGCACAAGATGGGCTGGCGCAACACCACCTCCACTGTGCTCAGCTTTGGTGAACAGGGCGGGGCGGTGGCCTATCTGGTCGGCGAGGCGCACAAGGGTCTGGGCTACATGTTCCAGATGATGAACGAGGCCCGCATCGCGGTGGGCCTGGGCGCGGCGGCCTTGGCCTATCAGGGCTTCAACTACTCGCTGGCCTATGCGCGGCAACGCCCGCAGGGCCGGTTGCCCTCCAGCAAGGATCCGCTGTCGAAGCAGGTCAACATCATCGCCCATGCGGACGTCAAACGGATGCTGCTGGCGCAAAAGGCCTACGCCGAAGGCTCGCTGGCGCTGTGCCTGTATGCCTCCAGCCTGTTTGAAGACCAGAGCACCGCGCCGGATAGCGAAACCCGTCGCCGCGCCGCGCTGCTGCTGGACCTGCTGACGCCGGTCGTCAAGTCATGGCCGTCCAAATACGGCACCAAGGCCAACGAACTGGCGATTCAAGTGCTGGGCGGCTCGGGTTACATCCGGGAATACCCGGTGGAACAGTATTACCGCGACAACCGCCTGAACCCGATCCATGAAGGCGCGGAAGCCATTCACGGCATTGATCTGCTGGGGCGCAAGGTCGGCATGCAGCAGATGGCGGGGTACTCAGCGTTCCGGGAAAACGTCGCCGCCACCATCCGGGAGGCCGCCGGACTGGAAGCCACCGCCGGTTTTACCGCACCGCTGGAAGCCGCCATGACCCGGCTCGATGAGGTAACGCGCCATCTGCTGGGCGTCATTCCCGCCAACCCCGATCTGGGTCTGGCCAACGCCACGGTCTATCTGGATCTGTTCGGGCGGATAACCCTGGCCTGGCTTTGGCTGTGGCAAGCTGTCACCGCCGCCGAAGGACTGAATCAACCCGGTTTACCGCAGGCGGATCATGATTTCTATCAGGGCAAGCTGCATACCACGCGCTATTTCTTCCAGTGGGAATTACCGGAAACGGACGTGATGGCGGATTTGCTGAGCCGTCTGGAAGCGACGCCGCTGGAAATGCAGGATGCCTGGTTCTGAGTGCGCAAAAATACCGGGCCGGACGATTGTCCCGACCGGCCCTTTCATACGGGCCGGGGGTCCGTTAACGTAACCGGCAACCATTCCACCCATTGACAACGAGACCGTCTCATGGCCGACACCGACAGCTCCGGCATCAGCTTCACCGCCTACTACACCAGCGAAGTGTGGCGGCAGCATGGCCTGTCCGCGACCGCCTTCGATACCCGCGAGGGCAAGGCGCTGTATTGGCTGGGACGGCCGGTGGAGCTGTTTGCGGAATATATCCTGGGCGTCAGTAACGATGTCATGCTGCTGCAGCGGCACCTGATCATTGATGATGTGGTGCGCCGCGCCATTCGCGAGGAAGGCGTCACCCAGATTGTCGAAATCGCTTGCGGCCTGTCGCCGCGCGGAACCCGGTTTTGCGCAGAGTTTCAGGAGTTGCATTATCTGGAGGCGGATTTGCCCGGCATGGCCGCGCACAAGCAGCAATTGCTTGTCCAAAACGGCCTGCTGGATAACCGTCACCGGGTTTGTTCCATCAATATTCTGGAAGAAAACACGGAAGAGGCGCTGAATACGGTTTTCCGCCGCGAACTGGACACCAGCCGTAAAACACTGGTCATTACCGAAGGCTTGATCAATTATTTCGACCTGCCGACCATCAGCGGCTTTTGGAAGCGGCTGGCGCAAACGCTGAAAGCTTTTCCAACCGGATACTACATCACCGACCTTTACCCTGACTTCAAATGGCACCCGGTCACCCGTTTTGTGGACAGCTTCATACATGGCCTGGCCTTCGCCACCCGCAGCCGAGTCAGCCTGCACTTCCGGACGGAACAGGCCATCCGGGAAGGCTTCCGGTCCTGTGGATTCCGGCAAACCGCGGTTCATATTCCGGAATCCTATTACGGCGTGCTGCCCATACCGGTGCAGCGACTGTCCAGCCTGGTTCGCGTAATTGAAAACCGGGTTTAATGATAGGGAACTAATAATATATATGGCTCGGGTCTGTGTATTTTACCAAAATACGCCAACTGATTTAATGATGTTCTCTTGGAACATATTCAGGTAGATAATCCCGCCAACGCTAGTAATGGTTTCTACTGCAAAGGGTCTAATGGAAAAGCGCAGCGCCGGAGTGGTATCGGATACATCTCTCGTTTTCTCACTGTTTGAACAGCAATCCCGGACAGGAACCTGGGTGCTGGAAACCTCAAAGGGTCTTGTTCATTTTTCGGCCGGGGCATTGACCATGCACGGGCTGGCCCCCGACCTGAATCCAATCGGCCTCGACGAGTGGCTGGCCTGCTACAGCGACGCCGCCCAATCCCGGGTTCAGGCCATGTTGGCTGAGCTTCAGAGCTGTTCCGAATCAACGGCGGCCGAGCTTGAGATTGCCCGTCCCGGCCATGCCTCCCTCTACGTCCATCTTCTGGCGCGACGACATCCCGAAGATCCGGAAGCCCTGATCGGCATTTTCTTCGAGCGCGATTGCTGTCAGGCCTATGAGGCAAGCGAACAGGCACGATTGCAGGAATCGCTCAAGAACAACAAATACTGGCCCGATGTCATGGATCACCTGAAGGTCGGGATGTGGGACTGGAATATCCGCAACAATCATGTCGAGCGCACCGGTTACTGGAATACGCTGCTGGGCATTGCGCCCGGGCAGGATACTGAAATCCAGCACTGGGAAGACCGGATAGACCCCGAAGACCGGGAAAAGTGCGCCGCGCTGGTCAAGGATCATTTTGAAGGGCGCACCACCTTTTTTGAAAATGAGTACCGAGTCCGCAACAGTCCGGACAGCTTTCGCTGGATTGCCGATCGCGGCAAGATTACCGAATGGGACGAGCATGGCGAGCCCGCCCGCATGTCCGGCATCATTCTCGATATTACCGAACAGAAAAGACTGCAAAGCCGCCTGGTTGATCGCGAAACCCAGTTCCAGGCCGTCTTCAACTCCATGTTCCAGTTCGTGGGCCTGCTTGAAGCCGACGGTAGCGTGCTGGAATGCAACCAGGCCGTCTATGAAATGACCGGGCTGCCCTACGGGCACATGCGGGGCGTGGTCCTCTGGGAAGGCTCCTGGTGGAAAGACGATCATCAACGACGCATGGTGCGGGAAGCGATCAGCAAGGCCGGGACCGGAGAATTCGTCCGCCGGGAAGTGGATATTGTCGATCGCGAGGGTGTGCAGCACCGGGTGGATTTTTCGGTAAAACCGGTTTTCGGAACCAACGGCGAAATCCGCTGGCTGGTCACGGAAGGCAGGCATCTCAATCCGGCGGAAGCGTTGCCAGTGCCGGCCGAAACGCCCGCGGATGACGATATTCCGCCCGAACCGCCGCACCTGGAGGATGATAGCTCCGGGACTGTCCTGCTGGTGGACATGAACTGCGCCATCATTTCCGCCACACAGGGCTTCAGCGATCTGATCGGATACACCGAGGAAGAATTGCGGCAGATGAACTTCCGGGAAATCACGCATCCTGAGGATCTGGGCCTGGATCAGGGCTATGTGAACGGCATGCTGACCGGCGACTGCAACTTCTACAGCCTCGAAAAGCGGCTGATCAACAAGAACGGGGAAGTTGTACCGGTGGATATGGAAGTGACCGTGATGCGCCGCAGCAACGGCAGTCCGCTGCACATGCTCAAGCAGATCCGCGATTTGCGGCCTGCCTGGCATGAACAGACGCTTCGACGGATCTAGTTGCTGCTGATCCGGCGTTTCAGGTGCTTCTGGTCGATAATGCGCGTCGCGATTTCCTCGACCGACATTTCCGACACATCCAGGAAGGGAATGCCTTCGCGGATATAGATCGACTCGATGGCCCGCAATTCCCGCATCACCTGCTGCGGACTGGCGTAACGGCTGTTGGCCTTGCGCTCGTTGCGGATCATGGTCAGGCGGTCGGCGTCAATCATCAGGCCGAACAGTTTGGAGCGATGCTCCTTCAGCGCCTTGGGCAGGCTTTCACTGTCCAGATCGTCTTCTGTCAGCGGGTAGTTGGCGGCGCGAATGCCGAATTGCAACGCCAGGTAAATGCAGGTCGGCGTCTTGCCCGACCGCGATACGCCGATCAGGATGATGTCCGCCATATCGTAATGACGGGTGCGGGCGCCGTCGTCATTGTCCAGCGCGAAATGCACGGCGTCGATGCGGGTCTTGTAGGTCTGGGTATTGACCGAATGCGACTTGCCCACCGCGTTCATCGGCTTTTCGCCCAGCAAGGTCTCCAGTTTTCCAACAAAGGTCTCGAAAACGTCGAACATGCAGGCGTTCGCACTCGCTATAATGGAGCGGATTTCCTTGTCGACAATGGTGTCGATGATGATGGGCTGGATGCCGTCCTGCGCCGCGACCTCATTGATGCGCACGACAGCTTCGCGGGCCTTCTCCGGACTGCCAACGTAGGGCAGGGTGTGCTGTTCGAACGAGACGTTCCCGAACTGCGCCAGCAGGCTGTGACCCAGGGTTTCGGCGGTGATGCCGGTTCCGTCGGAGATAAAAAATACGCTTCTTCTCATTGGCTGGCCTTTGGGGTTTGTCTGATGCGGATGGAGTCTTTATAGTAACGGGCAGTCGCCACTGACGGCGAGTGTAATACACAATCCGCTGTGGACATAACCTGTCCCGGCCACAATACGTCCGGGTTGCGATCCACCCCGGCGATGACCCAACCTAGTAAGGGAGCCTCACCTTGGAAGCACTTGTTCTCTGGTTTCAGCAACTTGGCAAGCACGATGTCGAACGGGTAGGCGGCAAGAACGCCTCGCTCGGTGAAATGATCAGCAACCTTTCCAATGCCGGCGTGTCGGTTCCCGGCGGCTTCGCCACCACGGCGCAAGCCTATCGCGATTTCCTCGAACAAAGCGGCCTCAACAAGCGCATTCACGACATCCTGGAAACCCTGGATGTCGAAGATGTGGTGCAACTGGCCGAAGTCGGCAAGCAGATCCGCGAATGGATCGTGGCGACGCCGTTGCAACCGGCCCTGGAAAAAGCCATCCGTGAAGATTTCACCAAGCTGACCGGCGGTGATGAAAACGTGCCGGTCGCCGTTCGCTCTTCCGCCACCGCCGAAGACCTGCCGGACGCTTCCTTTGCCGGCCAGCAGGAAACCTTCCTTAACATCCGCGGCATCGAAAACGTGCTGATCGCCGTCAAGGAAGTGTTCGCCTCGCTGTTCAACGACCGCGCCATTTCCTACCGCGTGCACCAGGGCTTCGAACACAAGCTGGTGGCCCTGTCCGCCGGTGTGCAGCGCATGGTTCGCTCCGAAACGGGCGCTTCCGGCGTCATGTTCACCCTGGACACCGAATCCGGATTCCGCGACGTTGTCTTCATCACTTCGTCCTACGGTCTGGGCGAAATGGTGGTGCAGGGCGCCGTCAACCCGGATGAATTCTATGTCCACAAACCGACGCTGGAGGCCGGTCGTCCCGCCATCCTGCGCCGCAACCTGGGCAGCAAGGCGCAGAAGATGATCTACGGCGCCAGCGGCGCTACCGGCAAGTCCACCCAGATTGTGGATGTCGACAAGGCCGAACGCCTGAAGTTCTCCATCACCGACGACGAACTGGCCGACCTGTCCCGCCAGGCCCTGATCATCGAGAAGCATTATGGCCAGCCGATGGACATCGAGTGGGCGAAAGACGGCGACGACGGCAAGCTCTACATCGTGCAGGCCCGCCCCGAAACCGTGAAGAGCCGCCAGAATGTCGGCACCATGGAACGCTACCTGCTGAAGCAGAAGGGCACAGTGCTGTGCGAAGGCCGCTCCATCGGTCAGCGCATCGGCGCCGGCCGCGTCAAGGTCGTGACTTCCATCAAGGAAATGGACAAAGTCCAGGATGGCGACGTGCTCGTCTCCGACATGACCGATCCGGATTGGGAGCCGGTGATGAAGCGGGCTTCCGCGATTGTCACCAACCGTGGCGGCCGCACCTGTCACGCCGCCATCATTGCGCGTGAACTGGGTGTGCCGGCCATCGTCGGTTGCGGCAACGCCACCGAGTTGCTAGCTGACGGTCAGGAAGTGACCGTGTCCTGCGCTGAAGGCGATACCGGTTATATCTACGAGGGCATGCTGGATTTTGAAATCCAGAAGAACTCGATCGACTCGATGCCCAAGCTGACCTTCAAGATCATGATGAACGTCGGCAACCCCGACCGCGCTTTTGACTTTGCCCAAATTCCCAACCAGGGCATCGGTCTGGCGCGTCTGGAGTTCATCATCAACCGCATGATTGGCGTGCACCCGAAGGCGCTGCTCAACTACGACACCCTGCCGCGCGACATTCGTAACGCCGTTACCGCCCGCGCCGCCGGTTATGCCTCGCCGGTGGAGTTCTACGTCGAGAAGCTGGTGGAAGGCATTGCCACGCTGGCCGCTGCGTTCTATCCGCAGCGTGTCATCGTCCGCATGTCCGACTTCAAGTCGAACGAATACGCCAACCTGATCGGCGGCAAGCTGTACGAACCGGAAGAAGAAAACCCGATGCTGGGCTTCCGCGGCGCGTCGCGTTATGTCTCCGACAACTTCCGCGACTGCTTCGATCTGGAATGCCGCGCGCTGAAGAAGGTCCGCGACGAGATGGGCCTGACCAACGTCGAAATCATGATTCCCTTTGTCCGCACCGTCGGCGAAGCATCCCGCGTCATCCAGTTGCTGGGTGAGAAGGGCCTGAAGCGCGGCGAAAACGGCCTGAAGGTGATCATGATGTGCGAGCTGCCGACCAACGCCTTACTGGCCGAGGACTTCCTGCAGCACTTCGACGGCTTCTCGATCGGCTCCAACGACCTGACGCAGCTGACGCTGGGTCTGGATCGTGACTCCGGTATTGTCTCGCACCTGTTCGACGAGCGTGATCCGGCCGTGAAGTTCCTGCTCTCGCGCGCCATCCAGGCTTGCCGGAAGGCCGGAAAGTATGTCGGCATCTGCGGTCAGGGCCCCAGCGATCACCCGGATCTGGCGAAGTGGCTGATGGATGAAGGCATTGATTCCGTGTCGTTGAACCCGGACTCGGTGCTGGATACCTGGTTCTTCCTGGCGGAGAACCACGGGGAATAACCGGTTTCCCGCTCCATGAAAAAGGCGTCCATCAGGACGCCTTTTTCTTTTTAAAACAAATCATTGGAACTGATAATTAATGCCGAAGGTGAAGATCCCTTCACGTTTGTTCTGGCTGCCATGTTCGTAGCGATAGTCATGATTAACGGTCATCCCAATCACTTTCGTCACATTCTGCCTGAACTGGTTGCTGATACGCGTGACGGTGCTGTCTTCCGCTGATTCGACGGTGCCTTTGTGAGTGAAGCGGGAGACATCACTGATTTTCCAGTCATAGTCCCAGCTGAGCAGGCCCATCGCATTATTCTCGGTCGCCGCTTGGCTCCATTCGGTATGGCGAACCCCCGGACCCAGTTCGATCTTCAAGAAATGGTGGTCCGTCTTGATCAGCTCACGACCCAGCCCCAGCGATACAAAGGCCTGATACTCGCTGGCACTGAGCAAGTCTTTTTCCCATTGGCCGCGAAACGTGAAAAACTCGAGCGGGTTCAAGTAGTGACGCGCCTTGTAGTTCAGCAGGTAGTGCTCGGTGTCATTGGTGGCGGGATACTCGTCACGGACACTGATGCCTTCACCCGAAAAGATGTTGATCCAGTATTCCCCCGTGTTCGTCAGCATGACCTTGCCGCGAAAAGTATCCTTGCTGCCGCTGGTCGTGCCCATGCTGCTGATATAGCCGATATCGACCATGCCGCTCAGGTTGGGAACGGGTTCGTCGGCAGCACTGAACACCGGAAATCCGAGGCACAGCAAGGCAAGGGCGGGGTAACGCATGATTTTCTCCATGATTTCAAGGCCGCGCATGATAGCAGCCGTTTGTCCGATTGACGTTAACGCCGGTCTGGCGCACAAAGGCGGCACGACTTCGGAGAACTGACAATGATGGACTGGCTGCTGGAAAAATCACTGCTGGGCTACACCCGGTTGGGTTATCAATGGCGTCAGCGCCGGGATTGGGAAGAACTGTCGCGACTGGAGGGGCGAGTCGCCATCATCACCGGCGCGACCGGGGGACTGGGCGCGGCGGCGGCAAAGCAACTGTGTGGATTGGGCGCGACGGTGGTCCTGGTCGGGCGCGATGCCGGCAAGCTGGCGGTGATGCGCGAGACGCTGACTCGTCTGCCGAACGGTGGACCGGTGGAGTGCGAAATCGCCGACCTCTCGAACATGCAGGCGGTGCTTGCCTTAAGCGAGCGGCTGCGCCAGCGCGGCAACATCGACATCCTGTTGAATAATGCCGGTGTGCTGCTCAACGAACGCCGGGAAACGGCGGAAGGTCTGGAGGCGACATTTGCCACCAACCTGCTGGGGCATTACATCCTGACCGAGAAACTGCTGCCGTCACTGGCCGGCCGGGTGGACGCGCGGGTGATCAATGTCTCTTCCGGGGGCATGTATACGCAGCACATCCGCGTCGATGACCCCGAAACGCGGCAACTGACGTACAAAGGGCCGGATGTCTACGCGCGCACCAAGCGTGGCCAGGTGATCATGACCGGGCGCTGGGCGGCCAAGTTTCCGTCAGTGGGCGTGTACAGCATGCATCCGGGCTGGGCGGATACGGTGGGCGTGCAAACGGCGCTGCCGGGGTTTCGCAAGCTGACCCGGCCGCTGCTGCGTAATGCCGAGGAAGGGGCGGACACCATGACATGGCTGGCCGCCGCCCGTCGCGACAGGTTGCAAAGCGGGGCGTTTTACCATGACCGGCGGATCTGGCCGGAACACCGCATGCGCGCCACGCGGGAGACACAGGCGGATCGCGAGGCGCTTGAGGCGCTGTTGAGTGATTATGCCCAGCGTTTGCTGGGCAAGGACTGGCTGAACTAGTCAGTCCCGCCTAGCGGTTATCCGCCCGGCCGACTGGCAATTCCCCCAGGGCCTTGAAGCGGCTGACCGTTTCCTCGCAGGCCGCGCGGTGATCCACCATCGGCAGCGGGTAATCCAGCAGGAAGTCGCGCTGCTTCTCGTGCGGGGCATGGATGCGCTTGTTGTCGAGCCCGGCCAGTTCCGGCAGATAGCGCCGCAGGAAATTGCCTTCCGGATCAAAACGTTCGCTCTGTAACTTCGGGTTGAATATGCGGAAATAGGGCGCGGCGTCATTGCCGGTGGACGCGCTCCATTGCCATCCGCCGTTGTTCGCGGCCAGATCGCCGTCCACCAGGTGCTGCATGAAGAAGCGTTCACCCTTGCGCCAGTCGATGAACAGGTCCTTGGTCAGGAACATGGCCGCGATCATGCGCAGACGGTTGTGCATCCAGCCGGTGGCACGCAGTTGCCGCATGGCCGCATCAACGATGGGAAACCCGGTTTTGCCGTCGCACCAGCGCTGGAACGCCTCTTCGTCGTCATTCCAGCGCAACTGCTCCGTTTCCAGGCGGAAGGGCCGGTGCTTGTTGACGCGGGGAAAACCGACCAGGATGTGCTTGTAGAACTCACGCCATCCCAGCTCGCTGACCCAGTGGTCAATGTCCGCGGACGGGCCGTAAGCCGCCAATTCATTGGCTGCTGCCTGCCAGCACTGACGCGACGAAATCGCGCCGATCGCCAGATAAGGCGACAGGCCGCTGGTGGCTTCCGACAAGGCCGGAAAATCGCGCAACTCGCGATAACGGCGGGCATGCTTGTCCGTGAATACCTCCAGCCGCGCCAACGCCGCCGATTCGCCGCCCGGCCACAGCCGTTCCAGCTCCGGCAACGGCACATGTGACTCGAAACCGGGAACCGACGTTGGAACCGGATCAGGCCTGGTCCACGCGGACTGCCGTTTCAACGGCGCAGGGTGCACCCGCACGCCGCGCTCGTATATTTGCGAAAGCCAGTTCCTTTTGAACGGGGTGTAGACCGAATAGAAACGACCGTCACCGGTCAGCACCTCGCCGGGACCGATAATGCATTGGTCGGCATGCATCTCGACCGTGATGCCATTGGCGCGCAACAGGTCAGCGGCAGCCTTGTCGCGAACGCGCTCGTTCCATTCGTACTGCTTGTTCCAGTAGACGCGGTCGATACCTTCGGCCTGACACAGGGACAGCAGCAAGGCGGGAATGGCCGCAAAATCGGGAACCTCGCGGATCAGCAGCGGGATGTTCAGCGCTTCCAGTGTGACGGATAGCTCGCGCAGGGTGCGCAGTTCCAGATCCAGCTGGCAACCGGCCTTGCCATGCCGCCGCCATTGCTCCGGCGTCACCAGCCACAGCGCCGCGACCTCGGCTTCGGGGTCGCGGCAGGCTTCGCTCAAGGCGGTATTATCGATGCTGCGCAAGTCCGCGCGCAACCAGACCAGATGCCGGCTCATGCCGCGCGATTTCCCTTGATGCGCTTCCATTGCACCACGCCCTGACGCACGCTTTGCAGGTCGTTGAATATCTGCACGGCCTCGATGCTGCGCCGGGTGGTGCGCATGCCGCCGCCGCCCGCCCAGATCTGCACGCCCAGCGGCAGGCGGAAACGCAGCTCCTCCAGGAACTCGATGGCGCGGTTGCTGGGGAAGGCGGCGCTGAAGGAGAGGATGACGATGTCCATCTTGTGCCGGGCCACTGCCTGGGCGATATCCCGCACCGGCATCTGCGCGCCGAAGGACACCGCATCCACCTGATCCAGCCGCAACAAGGCTTCCACCATCAGGATGCCCAGCGTGTGATGCTCATCGGGTGCGGTGGTCAGCATGATGCGGGGCGTCGACGAAGCCGGGCGCAAGGAACCGATGGTCTGCCGGATCAGGGCCTGCAATTCCTCGGTGTAGAGATGCTCTTCGAAAATCTCGATCTTGCCGCTCATCCAGGCATCGCCGACGATGGTGTTCGCATGCTGCATCAGATCAAGGATGAACGATTGCAGCCCCATGCGCACCATCTGGTGGTTCAGGTATTCGCGCACCTTGTGCGGCTCGCGGCTGCGCAGGATCTCGATCAGCTCCTGTTCCAGATCAGGGGGTAATATCGGACTGGGATTACCGTGGCTGGAAGCGACCAGCTTTTCCAGTTCCGGCATTTCCAGCGTGATGATCTTGCCGGGACGGAAACCGGCGTCGAGCAGGCGGCGGATGACGCGCAGCTTGTTGATCTGGGCCGGGCCGTAAACGCGGTCGCCCTGGGCGTCGCGGTCGGGATTGGGGAAGCCGTAGCGACGCTCCCACATGCGCAGCAACTCTTTCGAGATGCCGGTTTCACGTTCCACGGCATTGATCGGCAGCAGGCCGGGAGCACCGGCGGCCTCGGACGCTTGCGAATTCAGGAATTCGATCATGATCATACCCTCGGGTCAGGCCAGTTTTTTCAGTTGCCGGATCAGGAATCCGATACCGGGCAGTTTTTCGTAAAGCTCTTCAGCGGCGTCCCAATAATCGCGATGGTATACCACGCGTCCCTGCCCATCGAATTTCAGGTGCGAACAGCCCTTGATGGTCATGGCGCGGCCGCGTACCGCGAAATCAAAATCCCAGACCAGGAAGGCGCCCTGATCCTGACGCACGGTTTCCCGTATCACGAAACGGGGTTCCTGCAATTTGCGGAACATATCGGCAAACAAGGTTTCCACCTGCTCGCGCCGGTCAAACTCGTTGAACGGATCCTTGAAATAACAGCTTTCCGCATAAAAGGTACGGATGGCGCTCAGGGAGTCCGGCGTCAAACGTTCGTACCAGGCGGTCAGGGCGGTCAGGGAGTCAGCGTTCATTTTTCCAGCACCACTTGGCAAACATCGGTGCGGCCGGTCAGGAAACCGGCTTCGCAGTACCAGTAATAGAAACGCCACAGGCGGATGAAGGCGCTGTCAAAGCCCTGGGCGCGGATGGCGGGCAGTTGCCGGTCGAAGGCATGCCGCCACTGCTTCAGGGTTTCGGCGTAGTCCGGGCCGAAGAAGAAACGGTCACGTTCGCTCAGACCGGCATCGGCGATTTCCCGGCCCAGACGTTGCGGCGAGGGCAGCATGCCGCCGGGGAAAATGTATTGCTGGATGAAATCGGTCTTGCGACGGTAATCATCAAAGCGTTCATTGGCGATGGTGATGGTCTGGATCGCCGCGCGGCCGCCGGGCTTCAGCAACTGCTTCACCTGCCTGAAGTAGGTCGGCCACCATTCCTCACCTACGGCTTCCAGCATTTCCACCGAGACAATCGCGTCGTATTGCCCCTTCAGGTCGCGGTAATCGCAGAAACGGAACTCCACCTTGCCTTCGGCAGCAGTGCCGAGCACGCGTTGGTTGGCCCAGGCCAGTTGCTCGGTGGACAACGAAACACCGGTGACGAAGCAGCCATAACGGGTTGCCGCATACTCCGCAAACGCGCCCCAGCCGCAACCGATTTCCAGAATATGCTGCCCCGGTTTCACGTCCAGCGCCTGCAGCAAACGATCGTACTTGGCGGTTTGCGCATCGCTCAGGCTCTGTTCGGGATGCGTGAAAAGGGCCGAGGAGTAGGTCATGCCGGGATCCAGCCAAAGCCGGTAGAAATCGTTACCGATATCGTAATGGGCATGGATGTTGCGACGACTGTTGCGGCGGGTGTTTCGGTTCAGCAGGTGACGCACACGGTAGAACACCGTGCCCAGGAAACTGCCGTGCAACGCGCGATCCAGCACCGCCTCGTTGGCCAGGGCCAGTAACAGCACCTGCAGCATGTCGCTGCTGTCGATCTGGCCGTCGCGATAGGCTTCCGCCACGCCGATGTCGCCGCCGGACAAGATGCGACCTAGGCCAGACCAATCACGTACCTGCAGGTCGGCATGCGGGCCGGGTTGCGGACCGTTGAAATGCAGGATTTCACCGCCGGGCAGGGTCAGCTTCATCGATCCGGCCTGCAGCTTGTCCAGCATGCGGATGAACAGGGCGGCCTTCAACGGCATCGCGGCGGAGGGCATCGTGCTTTGCAGGGTCATGAGGAAATCTCCAGGGTCGGGGGCGACGGTTTGCGATGAAAGACAGCGCCCTTGCGCCAGAGCTTCAGGGCTTGCAGATGAATACGGACGACAACCAGCAGCGTGCTCCAGCCTTGCGCGGCCAGCACCTTCAGCAGCTCCGGCGAAGTCAGCGGCCGCGACTGTCCGGTCAGCACCGTTTTCAGCACGGCGTCACCGGCGCGGTCATAACGGATCGATACGGTCAGGCGGTCGTCGCGGCGGTGGAAACGGAACCGGTACTCGCCGTCCACCGGGAAGAATGGGGACACATGAAACAGCTTGCGGCACTGCAATTCCGCGCCGTCGCCGATCACGCCCTGGTCCGGCGCGGTCAGCAGGTAACCGTGATGCTCGCCGAAGGTGTTGTTGACTTCGGCCAGCACAGCGCGCAGGTCGCCTTGCCGATCGTGGCAGTACCAGAAGCTAACCGGGTTGAAGACAAAGCCGAACATACGCGGTTGCGTTTGCAGCCAGACTTCGCCGTCGGCCAACCGGGCCAATCCCGCTTCGGCCAGCACCTGGCGGATCCAGGCTTCGGCATCGCGGCCGTCGCCGTGGTCGGCTTCATGAAAGCTGAACAGGTTGAAGCGGTTGTAGCCGAACAGGGGATTCGACAACGCCGCGCGACGGCTGAGCGGGAAGCACAGGAACAGCGCCGGATAGCGGAAGGCGTGCGCCGCCAAGCCCAGACGGCGGTGAAAGACTTCCCCGGTATACAGCCAATTGCGCGCGTCGATCGTCATGGCGGGTTTCCTCAATCCAGCACGGCGTGCCAGGGAATGTTCGCTCCCAGGAGTTGCGCCACGCGGATGCCGGACTTCAGCCCGTCCTCGTGGAAGCCGTAGCCGGTCCAAGCGCCGGCGAACCACGTATGGTTTCGGCCCTGGATCGACGCCACGCGCTGCTTCGCGGCATAGGCGGCCTGATCCAGCTGCGGATGGTCATAGTCAAAGCGGCGCAGCACCTTGTCGGCGGCGATCGGCTCCGGCGGATTCAGCGTCACGAAAACCGGCGTGTTGAAGGGCAGGGGTTGCAGCTTGTTCAGCCAATAGGTCACGGCCACCGGGCTGTCCGTGCCTGCGGAAGCCGTCGTGTAGTAATTCCAGGCCGACCAGGCGGCTTGCCGCGTCGGCATCACCGAGGCATCTGTATGCAGCCAGGCGGTATTATGGGCATAACGGATATCGCCCAGGATGGTGCGTTCATCTTCATCGGCATCAGCCAGCAGCGCCAGCGCCTGATCGGAATGGCAGGCCAGCACCACGGCGTCAAAACGCAGGTCTTCGCCGCCAACACGGATGATGGCGCCGTCCGGTTGCCGCCGCACCGACTCCACCGGCGCATTGAGCCGCACGTCACCGATACCGGCAACCAGTCGACGGACATATTCTCGGGAACTGCCCACTACTGTCTTCCACTGCGGCCGGTTGCTGATTTGCAGCAGGCCGTGGTTCTGGCAGAAACGAATGAAGGTGGCGGCGGGGAAGTCGAGCATGCCGCTGACCGGCGTCGACCAGATGGCCGCGCCCATCGGCAGCAGGTACCAATGAGCAAAGGACTCGCCAAAGCCTTCGGCGGCGATCAGTTGACCCAGCGTCAGTTGCTGCTGTTCCGCCTTCAGCCGCAAAGCTTCCGCCTGACGGTTAAAGCGAAGGATGTCGGCAATCATCCGCCAGAAGGCCGGACGCAGCAGGTTGGACTTCTGCGCAAAAAGACTGCCGAGGTTGCTGCCCGCCCACTCCAGGTTTTCTGCGGGCAGCTTCACGCTGAAGCTCATGTCACTGTTGAACTCGCTGACGCCGATCTTCTCGAAGAGGGCGATCAGGTTGGGATAGGTGCGCTCGTTGAACACCAGGAATCCGGTGTCCACCGGATGGGTATGACCGTCCAGCGTCACGTCCACGGCGTTGCTGTGGCCACCGGCATAGCTGCCGGCTTCGAACACCGTGACCTGATGCCGGTTCGCCAGCAGCCACGCGGCGCTAAGACCTGAAATTCCCGAACCAATAACGGCGATCTTCATTTTGTATAGTACATAAGTGGCGATGTGGTCAATTTAGACCAATCCTTGCCCCATATCAATACTTTGTACTGTACAAATCTGTAAATCAGTTCCGCTGACCGTATTTGCTCCGGCGGGGTGGCCTGAATGGTTCTGGACAGTTTTACGGGCTTGGCGCAAAGTGCGGTAATCCTGAACTAACGTGCCAGATTGATCATGACCGACGCCAAGACCGTACACGCCTTTTGTGATGACGCCCTCGGCGGCCTGGATGCCACCGCCATCGCCACGCTGATTGCCCGCGGCGAGCTGAGTCCCCGCGAGGTGGCGGAAGCCGCCATTGCCCGCGCCAAGCGGCTGGAGCCGTACATCAACGCCATCGAACTGCCGCTGTTCGACACTGCGCTGGATGCCGCCAGCGCAGCGGCCAGCGGCGCCTTCGCCGGGGTGCCCACCTTTATCAAGGACAACACCGACCTGAAAGGGCTGCCCACCAACCAGGGTTCAGCAGCGGTCAACGCCCGTCCCGCCAAGGAGGATGGCGCGTTCGCCAAACAGTTGCTGGCGCAGGGCTTTGTCACCTTGGGCAAGAGCCGCATGCCGGAATTCGGCTTCAACGCCAGCACCGAATACATGGGCCTGAATCCGGTGCGCAATCCCTGGCATCTGGATTATTCCAGCGGCGCCTCTTCGGGCGGGGCGGCGGCGCTGGTGGCGGCCGGGGTGGTGCCGATCGCGCACGCCAATGACGGCGGCGGCTCCATCCGCATTCCGGCGGCGGCCTGCGGGCTGGTCGGCCTGAAACCGACGCGAGGCCGCTTCATTGATGCCGAGGCGTCAAGTTCGTTGCCGGTGAACATTGTCGGGGAGGGCGTAGTCACCCGCACCGTGCGCGATACCGCCCGCTTCTTTGCCGGGATGGAGCAGGTCTACCGCAACCGGCGTCTGCCCGGCGTGGGCGCGGTAGAAGGGCCGGGCAAGCGGCGGCTGCGGGTCGGACTGGTGCTGGATTCGATCAACGGCGCCCCCACCGACGCCGCCACGCGCGAGACCGTGCTGCAAACTGCCAGGCTGCTGGAAAGCCTGGGCCACCGCGTTTCGGAAATGCCGCTGAACATCAAGCCCAGCTTTGCTGACGACTTCAGCATCTACTGGGGCATGCTGTCATTTCTGGTGTCGACCTTCGGCAAGCAGTTGATGAGCCCGGACTTCGACAAGCGGATGCTGGACAACCTCAGCGTCGGGCTGGCACGCCATTATCGCAAGAACGCCTTGAAAACGCCGGCGGTGCTGTACCGGCTGAAGAAGTCGCAGGATGACTACGCTCGGAATTTCGGCGATTACGATGTAGTGCTGTCGCCGGTGTTGTCGCACACAACGCCGAAACTGGGCTGGCTGTCGCCGGAACAGGATTTCGACTCGCTGTTCGAGCGATTGCTGCAATACGTCAGCTTCACGCCGCTGAACAACGCCACCGGCAGTCCCGCCATTTCCCTGCCATTGGGCGCCACCGCCGAGGGCCTGCCCATCGCGGTGCATTTCTCCGGCGCGCACGGCGATGAAAAGACCTTGCTGGAGCTGGCCTTCGAACTGGAACAGGCGAAGGGCGGTTTCCGCCGCATTGAAGACTTCGCCCGGGCCTGATGTACCGGAGAGGGGAAACGTTCACAGTTTCCCCGTGTCATGGAACTGTCAATATTTCAGCAATGAGGTATGCTGTCTTTCTTATCATCGCCGAGTCTCTTCGATGTCTGACATCCCCCCCTTGCTGGGCCGGGACGACCCCTCCGTTTTCGACGTTGAACGCCCGGCGGGAACGTCTCCCTTCCTGCTCATCGCCGATCACGCCGGTCGCCACATTCCCCGCCAGCTGGGACAGCTCGGGCTGACGCCGGCCGACCTGCAGCGCCATATTGCCTGGGACATCGGCATCGCCGGTCTGGCCGGTCAGATGGCGGCGCGACTGGACGCCTGCCTGATCCGCCAGAATTACTCACGGCTGGTCATAGACTGCAACCGGCCGCTGCTGGCGCGGGACTCCATCGCCGCCCATAGCGAAAACACCACTATCCCCGGTAATCAGGATCTGACGCCAGCCGATGGCTCGGTAAGGGCCCATGCCATCTTTCATCCCTATCACAACCGCATCCGCCAGGAACTGCAGGCACGGAAGCAGGCGGGGCGGGTCACCATCCTGATTTCGCTCCACAGCTTCACGCCGGTCTATAAAGGCGTCAACCGACTGTGGCATGCCGGAGTGCTCTACCACCGCGACACCCGCCTCGCGCTGCCGCTGCTGGACCTGTTGCGCCGCGAACCGGGACTGGTCATCGGCGACAATGAGCCTTACGCCGTCAGTGACGCCACCGACTACAGCATTCCGGTACACGGTGAGCGCAACGGCCTGCCGCATGTCGAACTGGAAATCCGCCAGGACCTGATCAGCACCGCCGCCGGTCAGCGCGCCTGGGCCGATCGTCTCATCCGGTTGCTGCCGCTGGCGGCGGAAATCGCCTTGTCGCAGAACGCCTGATCCGCCGTCACGCCATCCTTTCCGGTTGCAATGGCCGGAAACTGGCCCCGTTCTTGCTTTCTTCTTGATGATCTTCCGTCTTTCCCGCATCCATCGCCCCCGAGGTTTTCCCCATGCAGCTTCGCGTTGGTTACGAATTGGTCTACCAATGTCCCCAGCCTACTCCCATGATCCTGATGCTGAACATTCATGACAGCCGTTCCGGGGACATTGTCATCCCGGATCAGCTGATCACCGAACCGGCCATTCCCTTCACCAGTTACCGTGACGGCTTCGGTAACCGTTGCACCCGCATCGTGGCCCCCGCCGGACGACTGCGGCTGACCACCGAAGCCCTGGTCAACGACACTGGCCTGCCGGATACCCTTGTGCCGCAAGCCATTCAGCACCCCATTCAGGATCTTCCCCAGGAAACGCTGGTCTATCTGCTGGGCAGCCGCTATTGCGAAACCGACGTACTGTCCGCCACCGCCTGGCAACTGTTCAGCCAGACGCCGCCAGGCTGGGCGCGGGTGCAGGCCATCTGCGATTTCGTCCATCACCATATTGCCTTTGGCTACGAACACGCCAGCGCCACCAAGACCGCCTTGCAGGTCTTCCACGAGAAGCGGGGCGTCTGCCGCGATTACGCGCATCTGGCGATTGCCTTTTGCCGGTGCATGAACATACCGGCGCGCTACTGCACCGGCTATCTGGGCGATATCGGCATGCCGCCGCCCTACGGACCCATGGATTTTGCCGGCTGGTTCGAAGCCTATCTGGGCGGCCGGTGGCATACCTTTGACGCCCGCAACAACGTGCCACGCATCGGCCGGGTGCTGATGGCGCGCGGCCGCGACGCCTCCGATGTCGCCTTGACCACCACTTTCGGTCCCAATGTGCTGGAACGGTTCATCGTCCGCACCGATGAGGTGCTTCCCACGGCTGTCGCCGCCATCGCCTGACCGTTTTTGCGATTTGTCCGGCCTCCGGCGAGCAGCATTTATGCTACATTCGCCGGATTCCCGCGACCGAATCCATCACGATGCTGCATCCCGAACTTGAACGCTCGCTGCTGATCCTGCCGGAAGACAAGCCGGTGATCCTGCTGACCCGGCACTCGCTGCGCGAAACCACCCAGGATCCCAACGGGGTGCCCGGTTACGACCTGCCGCTTACCCCGGAAGGCGTCGCGCTGGCGGAAAGCTGGGGCGGGCGGCTGCCGCGACCGGTCTCCGCCTTTCACAGCAGTCCGGTCGGACGCTGCGTCGATACCGCGTTGGCGATGGCGCGCGGCGCCGGCATCGCGGAACCGGAGGTGAAAACCACTTTCCTGCTGGTGGAACCGGGCTGCTATGTGCAGGACATCCGCCGCGTCGGACCGCTGTTCCTGAAACTGGGGCCGCTGGCCTTCGCCAACCATCACATCAGCACCCCGCAGGAAGGCCTGCTCAGTCCGCAGGAAGGCGCGGCGCGGCTGATCCGCCATCTGCACGAACATCAGTCCGAACCCGGCGAACTGACGGTTCATGTCACCCATGACACCATCCTCGCCGCTTTCATATATCATTTGCTCGGCCGCGACGAACTGCGCGACGAAGACTGGCCCTGGATGATGGAAGGGGCCTGGCTCTGGTTCGATGACGAGCAATTGCACTGGATCTGGCGCGGCCAACCCGGCTCCCGCGCCCTCGACCTTTATCTGTGAGACCCGTATGACCGAGGCCCTGATCCTCCGCGACCTCAGCAAGACCTACCGCAACGGCTTCCAGGCCCTGAAGGGCATCAACCTGACGGTGCAGGAAGGCGACTTCTACGCCTTGCTCGGCCCCAACGGGGCGGGCAAGTCGACCACCATCGGCATCATCAGCTCGCTGGTGCAGAAGACCACCGGCTCGGTGAAGATCTTCGGCCACGACATCGACACCGACCTGTCGTTGGCCAAGCAGCAACTGGGCGTGGTGCCGCAGGAATTCAACTTTGGCATGTTCGAGAAGGTGATCGACATCCTGATCACCCAGGCCGGCTATTACGGCATTCCCGCCAAACTCGGCCGCGAGCGCGCCGAGAAATACCTGCACAAGCTGGGATTGTGGGAAAAACGCGACGCCGCGGCCCGCATGCTGTCCGGCGGCATGAAGCGCCGCCTGATGATCGCCCGCGCCATGGTGCATGAACCGAAACTGCTGATCCTGGACGAACCCACTGCCGGGGTGGATATCGAACTGCGCCGCTCGATGTGGGATTTCCTGACCGAGCTGAACGGGCAGGGCACCACCATCATCCTGACCACGCATTACCTCGAAGAAGCCGAGATGCTGTGCCGCAACATCGCCATCATCGACAAGGGCAGCATTGTCGAGGACACCGACATGAAGTCGTTGCTGGGCAAGCTGCAGGTCGAGCACTTCCACCTCGACCTGCGCACGCCGCTCAGCGCCGCGCCGGTGCTGGACGGCTATGACGTGCGCCTGCTAGACGAGAACACGCTGGAAATCGCCGTGGCCAAGAGCCAGTCGCTGAACCGCGTGTTCACGTTGCTGAGCGAACAGAACATTGAAGTATTGAGCCTGCGCAACCGCGCCAACCGCCTGGAGGAACTGTTTGTCTCCATGGTGGAAAAGAACCTGAAGACGGCCTGAGTTTCCATGAATCGCGACCAAACCCTGATTGCCCTGCAAACCATCCTCGTCAAGGAAGTGCGGCGTTTCACCCGCATCTGGCCGCAAACGCTGCTGCCGCCAGCCATTACCATGACGCTGTATTTCGTCATTTTCGGCAACCTGGTCGGCAGCCGCATCGGCGAGATGGGCGGCTTCCACTACATGCAATACATCGTGCCCGGCCTGATCATGATGGCGGTGATCACCAACTCGTACTCGAACGTGGTCTCCAGCTTCTACAGCGCCAAGTTCCAGCGCAGCATCGAGGAACTGCTGGTATCGCCGGTGCCGCACCATGTCATCCTCTGCGGCTACGTGCTGGGCGGCATCGCGCGCGGGCTGGCGGTCGGCGCCATTGTCACCGTACTGTCGCTGTTCTTCACCAGCCTCGACATCCACCACCTGTTCGTCATCATCTACACCATCCTGCTGACGGCGGCGCTGTTCTCGCTGGGCGGGTTCGTCAATGCAGTATTCGCCAAGTCCTTCGATGACATTTCCATCATCCCGACCTTCGTGCTGACGCCGCTGACCTACCTCGGCGGCGTCTTCTATTCGATGGACCAGCTGTCGCCGTTCTGGCAGACGCTGTCACTGCTCAACCCGATCGTCTACATGGTCAACGCCTTCCGCTACGGCATCCTCGGCGTCAGTGATGTCAATGTCTGGGTATCGCTGGCGATGGTGACACTGGTGACCGTCGGGCTGTACATCTACTCCTACCGCCTGCTGAAAAGCGGCCGCGGCATGCGGGAGTAAGTCATGGCCTGGTATGAAAAGACCCAGCTGGGCGTCAAGACCGACTACATCCATGCCTACGATCCCGGCCTGCTGTGCCCGCTGGAACGGCGCGAAGGGCGCGAGGCTCTGGAACTGACGGGAGCGCCGTTGCCATTCCACGGCGTCGATATCTGGCACAACTACGAAGTGTCCTGGCTGGACCCACACGGCAAGCCGCAGGTCGCCATCGCCCGCATCACCGTTCCCGCTGACTCGCCGTGCCTGATCGAATCCAAGTCGATGAAGCTGTACTTCAACTCGCTGAACCAGCATCGCTTCGCCGACCGGCAAGCGGTCATCGACTGCGCCGCCGCCGACCTCAGCCACTCAGCAGGAGCATCCGTCCGTGTGGAACTGCTGCCGGTCAATGCCGCCTGCAGCCTGACGACGCTGGAAGGAACATGCCTGGACGACCTGCCGCTGGAGGACTGTGACTTCACACCCAATCCCGGCCATCTGAAAGCGGATCAGGCGGAGCATGTGGAAGAAACCCTGCATTCCAACCTGCTGCGCAGCAACTGCCCGGTGACCGGCCAGCCGGATTGGGGCAGCGTACAGATCCGTTATTCCGGCCCGAAGATTAACCGGGAAGGGCTGCTGCGCTACCTGATTTCCTTCCGCGAGCACAATGATTTCCATGAGCAGTGCGTCGAGCGGATTTACCGCGACATCCTGCGTCATTGCACTCCGGAACAACTGACCGTTTTCGCCTGTTACACCCGGCGCGGCGGGCTGGACATCAATCCGTGGCGCAGCAACGCCGAAGCCTTGCCGGACAGACTGCCGCGCCTGTCGCGGCAATAAAGAAGAACGATTGAGAATACTTGCCATTAGCGGGTACAGCCGCCACAATCACGCCTGACAATTTAACTGAAGCAACACTCAACAGGGAGAACGCCGCATGACCGCCTACCTCGGTTTTGTACCCAGCGAATCGCTGCAAAACGACATCCGCACCTTGCTGGGCAATCTGGACCGCAAGGTTTCCGATCCGCAATTCCATCTGGCGAACGGCATTGCCGCCAAGATGACGGATGAAATCATCGACAACCTGCTGTTGAACATGGTCAACAACATGGGCAGCGGCGAAGGCAGCAACATGATCAACTTCCTGGGCGGCTTCCTGAAGAAGACCATGCATGTCATGCTGAAGATGATGCTGGGCAAAGCCAGCAATGGTGAAGTCGCCAAGCGCGCCGTTTTCATCCGCGCCCGTTTCCTGAACCTGCCGAATGATACCCCGCGCCTGGGCTTCCCGCTGCCGCACGACCTGTATGACGAGTTCCAGAAGCATTTCGCCGCCGTGGACGCCGGGCAGGGCCGTGAACATATCGAAGCCATTGTCCAGGCCATGATGCGTTTCTCCGACCTTTCGCTGGTGCACTACTACGACGAGTTCATCGCCACCCTCGACCTGGGCATGATCCTGCGCAAGACCACCGAAATGACCCGTTCCGCCCTGCACAAGGAACTGCACTCGGTGCTGCCGAAAATGGTGCGCGCCCTCAAGAACGAAGAACTGAAGCATCTGGCCGACTACATCCGCGGCATGCTGGTTGAGCGTTAAGGAGCCGCCATGACAACGTATTACGCGATTCCCTGCCCGGACAAACTCCGTGACAATTTTGCCCGGCTGATTGACCATCTGGATCAGGGAACGCGTGATCCGCTGGCTCCGTTGCTGATTGAGGTCGCCAACGACTACACGGACGTCATCGTGCAGGTCATGGTGCTGGGCAACAGTGAAATGATGCCGCACGGCAGCATGGCGCGCAAAGTCCTGGAAGGCGTGGCCTCCATCATCAAGGGCACGTCGCACACCATGAACCGTCAGGTGCTGCACAAGATGTCCAACAGCGACATGACGCCGGTCGCCAACCAGATCCGCGCCCGGCGACTGGAAGTGGACGGGAAAACCTATATCAGCTTCCCGATTCCGACCGACCTCGCCGCCGCTTATCGTCGCTGCTTCGCCGCGATCCGGCAGGGCGATATCTCCGTGCAGCACGATTTTACCGAAGCGGTGTTGCGGTTTTCCCGACTGGCGCACCAGCATTTTTATGTGGAATCGATGCACTCGCTGAAACTGGGCATGATCGCCCGGAAACTGGTGGATATTGGCGGCGCCGGCATTGAAAAAGCCTCCGAGGCCGCCGTTCGCAAACTGGTTCCCGCCCTGAACGCTCAGGAATTGCTGGAGTTCGTGGACTATCTTGAACCCCTGTATATTGATGTTTGATATCAGGTCGCGGCAATAACCCTCGGCCATCGATCGCTGACATGGCGATACGCTGCCGGGGTATCCACGGTCACCACATAAACCCGCACCTCATCGCCAACCCTGGCCGCCAGGCCCTGTAAATATTCCCCTTCATTCAACCGCACCCAATACGGCTTGTTACGGGCATTACGCTCCATATAGCGCCGTACCGGCAGTTTTACAGGGACCGGCTGGTAACGATCCCATTTTCCCGCCTGGATGCTGTCCAGCCGCGCGCAGGGCCCGGCGATCCAGGGTGATGGGACGCCATGACGTTCACCCCAGCGCAGCCACCGAACATCACCATTTCTCAGCAGTACCGGCAAGATTTTGTGGTCGCCGAAACTGATAATATGATCATTTACTTCTATCGCCGAGCACATGATTTTATGTTTGCCCCCACGCCCCAAAAATCGATATCGACTTGCCGCTCAAGGCTCCGGTTTCCTGCATCATATTGATGCATCTTCAACAATATAAATAATGAAGTCAGGCCCATGTATATCACTTTCGCAATCCCCTTCCGAAAGAATGTGTTTATGCCTATAATTTGAGAACTCCATCATAAAACATATTCAGGATTCGCTTATGAGCCGTGAAAATCCCTCCCGGTTTGGCCTTGAGGAACTGTCCTATTCCGAATTGCAGGACATTATTGTTGAGGCCCGGGAAATGATCGGCCTGAAACAGCAGGCTGAAATTCGCAAAGCGTATATTGATGCATTACAAGCCGCATCCCGTGTTGGTCTGGGAATTGATGAATTGATTGCCTGGGGACGGAAAGACCATCGCAAGCGTGGCTCAAATAAATAAATCGCCGACGTATTCAAAACGTAAAGGGATTTACATAGGCGGACGCCGGCCCAGTCTTCACAAGGGCTGGAAAGCGCGAATCAGGGAAAGGGCAGGGATGGCGGATGGTGCCTGGAGCCGGAATCGAACCGGCACGACGGTCACCCGTCGAGGGATTTTAAGTCCCTTGTGTCTACCGATTTCACCATCCAGGCAGGAGGGGCGCAGCAGAATAAGTGGAGGCTGGGACCGGATTCGAACCGGTGTACGCGGAGTTGCAGTCCGCTGCATGGCCTCTTTGCTACCCAGCCAAGAGACGGTGAATAATAGTAACGCCTCTTTGTCCCGTCAAGAAAAAATCGTTTTTTCAACAATCAATTGCATAGGATTTGGCCCCTGACGGCCGGTTATGCGACAATCCGCCCCCATTGCCGAAACCGGTTGTATTTCAGGAACCTCCCATGTCACCACTCATTCTTGACGGAAAAAAGCTGGCCACTCTGGTTGAACAGGATTTGTCCGCCCGCGTAGCGGCCTTGAAGGAGCGTACCGGCCGTACGCCGATTCTCGCCACCATTCTGGTTGGTGACGATCCGTCGTCCGCTACCTACGTCAAAATGAAGGGCAATGCCTGCCGTCGCGTGGGTATGGACTCGCTCTCGGTGGTCATGCCATCCACCACTACCACGGAAGAACTGCTGGCCCGCATCCAGGAACTGAATAACGATCCGCTGGTGCAGGGGATCCTGCTGCAACACCCGGTCCCGCATCAGATTGATGAGCGTCAATGCTTTGATGCCATCTCCATCGAGAAGGACGTGGACGGTGTAACCTGTCTGGGCTTCGGGCGGATGAGCATGGGCGAACCGGCCTACGGATCGGCCACACCGCAGGGCATCATGACCATCCTCAAGCACTATGGCATCGAGATGTCCGGCAAACATGCCGTGGTGGTGGGCCGCAGCCCCATTCTGGGCAAGCCGATGGCGCTAATGTTGCTGGCGGCGGACGCCACCGTCACGGTCTGCCATTCGCGCACCCGCAATCTGGCCGACCATGTCCGGCAGGCCGACATCATTGTCGGGGCTGTCGGCAAACCCGAGTTCATCAAGGCGGAATGGATCAAGGATGGCGCCGTGGTCGTTGATGCCGGCTACCATACCGGCGGCGTCGGCGACATCCAGTTGTCAGCGCTGGGAGACAGGATCAGCGCTTTTACCCCGGTTCCCGGCGGCGTCGGCCCGATGACCATCGCCACACTGATGACACAAACAGTCATGGCGGCCGAGAAGCAGTGGAAGTAAGCAAACCGGCGGCATAAAAAAACGGGAGCCTTGGCTCCCGTTTTTTTATGCCGCGCAAATCAGCTCCAGAAGTAGCTGTTCGAGCGGCGGATAATGTTGTCGGCAATATAATGCGCCATCGCCGCAACAGTCAGGAGCGGATGCTGCACGACAATGGACGGCAGAATACTTGCGTCCGAAACAAACAGACCGCTGATCTCGTAGGTTTCGCCATAGGGATCGACAATCGCCGTGGCGCTGTCCGCACCCATCCGGCAACTGCCTTGGGCATTCAGCGACAGCAGGCGCATCGAGAAAATGCCCAGCGAACCATAATCGATTGAGTCAACCACCTGATCCAGCTCTTCAAGCGAAGTTACCTGGGTGCGCTGGTAGGTCGGCATGTAAACGCGTTCCGCACCGGCGGCAAAGAAGATCCGTCCAGCGCGCTTCAGGCCGATCTTGAATTGTTCGAACTCTTCACGGGTCATGTTCCATTCAATACGGCGGGAACCGCCGCGCACCGGACCGCTCCAGTGCACAAAACCGTGATTGTTGTCCGGAACCAGAATGTTCAGGGCGGAGAGATATTTGAACTCTTCAATGAAGCGGATGTGATCCACACCCATCGACAGCTCATTCTGCGCCATCAGCTGCACCGGCGCGGCCAGACCGGACTCCATCAGCATCCGGCCTTCTTCCTCGGAGAGGAACTCATCGACGTGCATCCCAGCGAAAGCGCCCCGGAATCCATAAATCGGAACAGGGAACTTACCCAGCACGACAACGACGGGGTGGAGCGCCAGATTCCGTCCAAGCTGGTTGCTCTTGTTCGGTAAGCCACTGCGCTGCAACAGCAGGGGCGTCTGGATAGCGCCGGCGGACGAGACCACCAGCTGCGCGTTGACCTTGATATTACAGACAATGTCGTTATTGTCCGGATCACGGATGACCCCTGTCACGCCAACGGCGCGGCCGTTACGGACAATGATCTGCTCGACATAGGTATCCGCATAAAGACGCGCACCGGCGGCAATCGCCCAGGGCAGATAACTCACCTGCATGGAGGTCTTGCGGTCAGACGGGCAGCCCGCCAGGCAGTGGCCTGTCAACGCGCATTGCTTCACGTTGCGGGACTGCGGTCGCCATGACCAACCCAGCGACTCGCAACCGCGAATGATGGTGTTGGCCGTATCGTTGATTTCGTGCGGTTCATTCAGGTGGACATGCAGCCGCTTTTCCACTTTTTCATAATATTTAGCCAGATTTTCGGGAGAAACCCCCGGAATGCCGTGCTTCGTGGCCCAGTCCTGCAACACATAATCGGGAGCGCGGGTGGCGATCGCAGCGGAAATCACCGACGAACCGCCGACGCAGTTGCCTTCCAGCACCACCATATCGCCAATCGTGTTCGTCTGGGTGCCAACGTCCTTGTAGAGATTTTCAAGCGACCAGGCCATGTCTTCAGTGAACTGGCTGCTGGGAATATATTTACCCGCTTCAAGGATGACCACGCTTTTGCCTGTGGCGGCCAACTCATGGGCGATCACCGCGCCGCCGGTTCCCGAACCAACCACCACAACGTCGACGTTAAGCACAATATCGTCATTGTTACGGATATCGCGGGCCTGGATCACATCCAGACCTTCTTTGGGCATTTCTTTGTAAATCATATTATTCCGGTTCCTTCTTGATCGGGACCATCAAACGTTCAGATCGGCTTCCGTTTCCAGCGGCAGGGGCAGGTTGCCCAGACGACGGATGCCCCATTTGGCGGAAACGGGACCGTCATAATCCAGAGCCGCCCAGGTGCGGGGATCGCGCCAGTAAGCGATACCCATCAGGGTCTTCATGGATACCACGAGTCCGCCCTGGAAAGAAATGCCGGACTGCCAGGCGCGCACCTGATTAAGGGCCTGTTCATCATTCAGGCTGGAAAAGCGGCGCATTTTGTAAAGAGTCGCGTATTCCAGCGTCCGGGCACCCAGCGACAACAGGAAACGGGTATCGCCATTCAGGCGTCCCACCATCCGGTCCAGGTTTTCCATCACCGGAACGGTCGTGGTGCTTGGCAATTGTTCAAAACGCTGGGTCGGCAGGAAAATGGTGCGCAAGCGATCGAAAACCCGGTATTCCAGCAGGCTGAGATGATGGATGCCGATAGGCAGGGCATCATCGGCCAGAGCGCGAACCGGGAATGTCAGGGCAGAGGCGGCGGTCGTTCCAAGCAGCAGGCCGGATTTCAGGAAACGGCGTCTGGAAAGACTCGCAAGCTGGTTTTCAAGCTGGGCAAGCGCGGGATCTTGCTGCGACATGGTCGTCCTCGACAATTGGGACTGCCGGAGGGCAGTAAATTTCTAGTTATTCAAGCCGGGTTTCCAAGTCTAGCCCAAACCGATCAACTATTTAAGCCTTGGCCCGGTAATTTCGGGCGCGATTATGTCGTCTTTCGGTTGCCGGACTCTTGCAGTACGACCGGGAGCGCATTCATTTCGCCGCTGTTGATGCTGATCTGCGGGAACGGGATTTCAATCCCCTGTTCGTCGAATGCCCGCTTGATCGCTTCCTGCATCGAGTCGCGGACATCGGAATACGTTTCCTTGCGCGTCCAGACAGTGAACTGCAGATCCACGGAAGAGGGCGCGAACGCCTGCATGGTCACCTGCGGCGCGGGTTCGTCCAGCACCAGCGGATGGCGGTCCGCCAGGGCCAGCAGCACGCCGCGAACCTTGCCGATATCTTCACGATATGCCACGCCGATCGTAATCGGGATACGGCGAATGGCAAAACGGGTCAGGTTGCGAAGCTCCGACTTGATCAAGGATTCGTTGGGAATGCGCACAAACACATTGTCCGGCGTCCGTAATTTCACGGATAACAGGTCAATCGACATGACCTCGCCCTGGGTCGCGCCCACCTGGATGGTATCGCCGACCGAAAAAGAGCCCTCGCCAATCAGGAACAAACCGCTGATCAGGTTCGACGCGGAGGTCTGTGACGCAAAGCCGATGGCAACAGTAAATACGCCCGCAGCCCCCAACAGGACGCTGATCCGGAAGCCCATTTCATGCAGCGCCGAAATGGCGAACAGCAGGAAGAGAAAATAAAAAATGCCGCGCCGCCAGACCAGCAACTGATGCGCCGTCAGACGGAAACGCATGGTGCGCACAAAAGCGCTGGTCGCCAGCCAGGCCAGCAGGTATCCCAAAACCAGCAGTATGCCGCCAATGATGAAACCTTCGGTGCGGTCACTCACCGGCAAGTTGATCAGGCGATCCAGAAATGTTTCTTTGACAGCCATGACGGCAGGCACCTTTTTATTTCAAACCGGCAAACGATCAACCGAGGAAATGCTCAAACATGCGCGACAGTGTATCCGCATCATGTTCCCGGGCGCGGCTTAACAGGCGCACCACGCCGGCCGCCTCATGCATGCGCGTATCCAGCCGCACCCGTATCTGGCGACTGCCGGGCAAACGGTCCACCAACAGGCCCGGCGTCCATAACCGGCCATCTGTCGCGCTGTAAATATCCAGCGAAGGCACCGGCATGCACAAGCGCTCCACCTGCATGGTTTCCGGCGAATCATTGGAAATGGCCACCGGGGTCATGGCGCGAAACGGACGCACCGGCAGTTGCCCCAGGTCCGTCCGGCCGAACACCTTGGTGGAGTAGCACAAGCGGCCCTGCGCCGGCGTTGGGCCAAACCAGGTGTCGCTGGGACGGATCACCGGCAGATCCAGCAGCGGCACGGTACCGGCGTCATGACGAATCTGCAGCCAGACCGGCGTGCTGACAAAAAGCGTGGCGGACTGACCGGCGGGAATATAGAGCGGCGTCACCGGCTTGATGACGACCGAACGGTCGGCGAGCGAGGGCAGGACGCGCAACCGCGGCGTGGTCCGGGTAAACAGGTAACGACTTGGCGAAGATCCGGCCAGCGGGGTCGGCGAGGGCGCTTGCAGCTCCCAGTCCTGGACATCTTCATGCTGGGAGGACGACCTCAGGGTTTCGATCACCCATTCCGAATCACTGCGGGTAATGCGCACATCCAGCCCGGCCAAACGCCATAAACGCGACTCATCCGGCTCAAAATCGAACTCGCCCCACCAGAATGGATGTTCCACGTCATACACCTGCAACCGATTTCGGCCAAGACTACGCATGCCGACCGAAAAAACAAGGCCGTTTGCCGGTTCCCCCAACAAAAAGCCACGATCCCCCGATTGAGGCGCGCAGGCTTCATCCAGTATGCTTGAGTGCTGCGCATGTCGTAAAACTATGAGAACGAAGCCATGTCACGTCAGGGTCAATTACCCTACAGCTTTGCCAAACGTCACGGTGTACTGCTGGTAAACCAGCCCGACCAGCCTCCCACCCTGCTGGTGCGCGAGGATGCCCGTCCCGCCAGCCTGATGGAAATCCGCCGCGCGCTGGGCACCGCCTTCAGTTATGAAACCGTCAGCGCCAATGATTTCAATACCCGTCTGGCAGGCGCCTATCAGGGCGACGGCGGTGAGTCGCAGCAAGTAGCCGCCGGTCTGGAGGATCACCCCGACCTGGAAAGCCTGGCGGAGTCGGTCCCGGAAACCGAAGACCTGATGGAGCAGGAGGATGATGCTCCGATCATCCGGCTCATCAACGCCATGCTCAGCGAGGCTATCCGTCTCAACGCCTCCGACATCCACGTGGAATCATTCGAAAAACGCTTGTCCGTGCGGATGCGCGTGGACGGACAGCTGCGCGAGATCGTCCAGCCCCGACGCGAGCTGGCCCCGCTACTGGTTTCCCGGATCAAGGTCATGGCCAAGATGGACATTGCCGAGAAGCGTGTTCCCCAGGACGGCCGCATCTCCCTGCGCCTGGCCGGTCGGGAAGTCGACGTTCGGGTTTCGACCATGCCAGCCAGCCACGGCGAACGGGTGGTCATGCGCTTGCTGGATAAACAGGCCGGGCGGCTGGATATCGGCCATCTGGGCCTGCTGGGCCACGATCACAAGCGGTTGCGCGAGCTGATCTACAAACCCCACGGCATCATTCTGGTGACCGGCCCCACAGGGTCCGGCAAAACCACCACCCTTTATGCCGCCTTGACCGAACTGAATGACCAAAGCCGGAATATCCTGACGGTTGAAGATCCGATTGAGTATCAGCTGGAAGGTATTGGCCAGACGCAGGTCAACGCCAAGGTCGACATGACCTTCGCCCGCGGCCTGCGCGCCATGCTCCGTCAGGATCCGGATGTCGTGATGGTGGGCGAAATCCGCGATATCGAAACGGCTGAAATCGCCGTGCAAGCCTCGCTGACCGGTCACTTGGTCTTGTCCACCCTGCACACCAACTCGGCGGTCGGCGCGGTCACGCGTCTGCAGGACATGGGGATCGAACCGTTCCTGCTGTCGTCCTCGCTGCTGGGTGCGCTGGCGCAGCGGCTGGTCCGCGTCCTATGCACGCACTGCCGCCAGGCCGTGACAGCCGATGCCGAAGAATGCGGTCTGATGGGCGTCAACCCTGACCATCCGCCGACGATTTATCGGGCGGTCGGCTGCGACAAGTGCAACTTCAGCGGCTATCGCGGCCGCGTCGGCATTTATGAATTGATGGTGGTGGATGACAAGATGCGCCGGCTCATCCACAGCCACGCCGGGGAACACGAACTGGAGGCACACGCCCGCACCATGGGGCCCAGCATCCGGGCGGACGGCCTGCGCAAGGCGATCATGGGCGTCACGACGCTGGAAGAAGTTCTGCGCGCCACGCGGGAAGGGTGATGAACGATGCCCGCTTTTGATTTTATCGCGGTAGATACGGAAGGGCGCCGGCAGAAGGGCGTCCTCGACGGCGACAGCGCCCGCCAGATCCGCCAGCAGATCCGGGACAAGGGTTGGCTGCCGGTTTCCGTCGAGCCCGCCGCCAATGAACAGACCCGTGAGGAAAAAACCGGGCTGATGCAGTCCCGCAAGGGGCTGGGCGCCTACGAGCTGGCGCTGGTAACCCGTCAGTTGGCAACATTGATCCAGGCCGGCATTCCCCTTGAAGAAACGCTCAAGGCCGTTGCCCGGCAGACGGAAAAGCCCGCGACCCAAAGCCTGCTGCTGGCCGTGCGCGGCAAGGTGCTGGAAGGCTACCCTCTGGCGCAGAGCATGGCCGGTTTTCCACGGGCCTTTCCCGATCTCTACCGGGCTACGGTTTCCGCCGGTGAAAAATCGGGCCATCTGGACCTGGTGCTGCAACAGCTGGCCGACTACACCGAAAGCCGGTACACCACGCAGAAACAGATTCAGGGCGCCATGATTTATCCGGTCATCCTGACCACGCTGGCCATCCTGATTGTGGTCGGACTGCTGGCTTATGTCGTGCCGGATATTGTCAAGGTCTTCAAGAATTCCCACCACGAACTGCCCGCGTTGACCCGTGGCCTGATTTCACTCAGTAATGGCGTCAAGAGCGCCGGGCCCTACCTGCTGGTGTTGATGATCATCGGCGGGTGGTTGGGCAAACGTTTCGTCAAGACCGATCGCGGCCGGTATGCGCTTGATCGCCTGTTGCTGAAACTGCCGCTGGTCGGCCGGATGGTCAAGGGAGCCAACTCGGCCCGTTTTGCCAGTACGCTCAGCATTCTCAGCAAAAGCGGCGTACCCTTGGTCGAAGGCCTGCACATTTCAGCATCCGTCAGCAGCAACTGGCTGATCCGTGACGCCATCAAGGAGGCCGCCATCAAGGTTACCGAAGGCGGCAGCCTCAGTCACTCCATCGAAAAATGCGGATACTTCCCGCCCATGATGGTGCAGATGCTGCGCAGCGGGGAAACCGGCGGCGAGCTGGATGAAATGCTGGGTCGCTCGGCGACGATGCAGGAAAAGGAACTGTCATCACTGATCACTACACTCGTCGGCCTGTTTGAGCCGATGATGCTGCTGGTCATGGCCGGCGTAGTGCTGATGATCGTACTTGCCATCATGCTGCCCATTGTCAGCATGAACAACCTGGTTCACTGAATCAACAACTCCGTTCAGACCGGAACACGGTTCCGGCACGGATATTCGAGGTTAGCTATGTCGTCTTTGCAACGCGGTTTCACCCTGATCGAAGTCATGGTCGTTGTCGTCATCCTGGGCATTCTGGCGGCGGTGATTGTCCCCAACGTGATCGGTAAGGATGAACAGGCCCGGATCACCACCACCAAGTCCAGTCTGGCCAGTATCGCCAACGCCCTTGAGATGTACCGGCTCGACAACCATAAATATCCGACCACGCAGGAAGGGTTGGAAGCACTGGTCACCAAGCCCGCTTCGGCCAAGGTTTTCCCGGACGGCGGATACCTGAAGAGCCTGCCTAACGATGCCTGGGACAATCCGTTCCAGTATGTCTCCCCGGGCCATGGCGGCAAGAAATATGACATCTATTCCTTCGGCCCGGATGGCCAGGAAGGCGGAGAAGGCGAAAACGCCGACATCTACCAGAAATGAGTCGCCAACGTTGACTGCTTCCCGCGGAAGTCCGGCATTCCCGGCCATACCCTCCCGGGGTTTCACCCTGATCGAGGTGCTTCTGGTTGTATTGCTGATCGGGATTGTCAGCGGTCTGGTATTGATGGCGGCCAGTCCTTCCGATCCGGCGCGTCTGGTTGTGGGCGAAGCAGACCGTCTGGAAGAAGCCATCAGCCTGGCTCAGGACACCGCCGTCAGCGACAACCTGCAAATCGGTCTGACAAGCACGGATGATGGCTACACGTTTCTGGAATACGATGACGCCAGCCAGCAATGGATGCCCAGCCCGAATGAGGCTTTCCGGGACTATCACATGCCGGCCGAGATCCGGGTTGAAATCACGCCGGCGGAAGTGCGGCGAGAGAACGGCGCCCCCGCACCCGCCATCCCCGTCAAGGACGGCGACAAGAAGGGCACGCTGAAACCACAGGTCCTGCTGCTTTCCAGCGGAGAATCCACCCCGGCCCAAATACGCGTTTCCGCCGACAAAGTCCCGACGGAAGTGCTGCAACTTGACGATATCGGCAACCTGAAACGCAACCCGGAAGCCGGAGCAAAACCATGATCCGCCGTCAATCCGGGTTCACGCTCCTCGAAGTCCTGGTCGCCCTGGCGGTCTTCGCCGTCGCCGCCGTCTCGCTGATGAGCATCAGCGAATCCCAACTGACCCTGAGCCGGCAAATTGAGGACAAGACCTTTGCACATTGGGTCGCCCTCAATCAGATTACCGAAATGCAGATGCGTCAGGCCTGGCCTGAAGCAGGGGAAGTGCGCAGCCGGTCGCCGATGGCGGGCAGGCAGTGGGATGTCGCTGTCAAAACCTCTCCCACAACCGCCGCCGCCATGCGGCGCATTGAAGTCACGGTCAGCGAGGCTTCCGATGACAGTACCCGGCCAATGCCGGTATTAACGAGTCTGACCGGTTTTCTGGAACGGCCCAAGACCGGAGGCGGGAGTTGATGGCTATACGGTCACGGGGTTTTACGCTGCTGGAATTACTGGTTGCCGTGGCCATTTTCGCCATGCTGGGCATTGGCAGCTATCGCTTGTTGGCGACGACCATCTCAACGCGCGATGCCGCCCGGGAACACGACAGTAACCTGATTCATCTGCAAAAGGTTTTCACGGTTCTGAACCGGGATATTTCCCAGGCCATCGGCAGGCCGGTACGAAACGATTTCGGTGATGCCGAACCCGCTCTCAAGCTCAGCAACAACAGCCTGGAGTTTTCCCGGCAGGGCTGGCCAAACCCCATGCAATCCAGCCGCAGTGAATTGCAACGTATCCGTTATGAACTGAATACCAAGGGCGAATTGTGGCGGCTGGCCTGGTCACAGCTTGATCGCGAACGAGGCATGGAGCCCAACCAAAGTCTGCTGGCTGACCACGTGCAAAGCCTTCAGATACGGGTTGTGGCCGCCAGCGGGCAGATCGAGACCGATTGGCCGCTTCAGCAAAACAGTTCTAACGCCGCTAACGGCGGCGCCAACAGCGATGCTCCCCTGCGCGAGATGCCCGTGGGCGTGGAAATGATCCTGAACATCAAGCCCTGGGGAGAAATCCGCCGGGTCTTCCGCATGCCCGATAACCAGGAGGCCGGATCCGATGCCCAAGGCAGCTGAGAACCAGCAAGGAGTGGCATTGCTGACCGTACTCCTGGTCGTTGCCATGGCCAGCATGCTGGCCGTATCCATGATCAAGGCCCAGCAATCGCTGTTGCAGCGGTCATCCAGCGTCTTTACCCAGGATCAGGCCTATCTCTACACCCTGGGAGCGGAAACCCTGGCGAGAACGGTATTACAGGACGATACGGATCGCGACAAGCAAAAGAATCCGTCGCAGGATGCCTTGGGCGAGGATTGGGCGCGGCGTGTTCCGCCATTTCCGGTGGAGGGCGGGGCCGTGCAGGCCAAGCTGGATGACCTGCAAGGCCGCTTCAATGTCAACAGCCTGTGGCAGGACAATCAGGTCAACCCGACCGCCCTGAAGGTTTACCAGCGTTTGCTGGCGCAGGTCGGCGTTTCTCCGGGACTGGCATCGCCGCTGATCGACTGGCTGGACCCCGACAGTCTGCCCTATGACAGCGAGGGCGCGGAGGAAGATTGGTATCTGCGGCTCAAACCCGCTTACCGCACGGCAAACCGGGCCATGGTCAGCACTTCGGAGCTGGCCCTGCTGCGAGGCTACACCCCGGAAGTCATCCGGAAAATCGCTCCCTATGTATGCGCCTTGCCCGCCAATACCGCCATTAACATCAACACGGCCGACCCGATGCTGATAGCGTCATTAAGTGATAGTATCAGTTTCAACATGGCCAAGGAGATGGTGAAGGAGCGCCCCTCGGACGGCTACGGCAGTGTCGAACGTTTCCTGCAGCTTCCCGGCTTCAGCGCTTTATCGAGTGATGACCGGCAGGCGCTGACCAAACTGCTGGATGTCCGGTCGCGTTTTTTTGAGGTCCGGGCCGAAGCCGAAATTGATGGAAAGCGGCGCGTGCTCTCCGCCCGGCTGATGCGGACGGAGTCCGGCATCCGCACGCTGGACCGGGACTGGAGCCGCCAGTGGACCGTTGCCACAACCACCGAAACAGCCAACAAGAAAGATAACCCGTGATGGAAACCCTGTTTATTCGCATTGCTTCATTGGGCGGCCGCTGGCAAGGCTGGTTGCATAAGGCCGCCGGCATCATTCCGCTCACCGAATCGGATCTTGAGTCCCTGATGTCGGGCGGGGCCGACGGGCGGCAAGTAGTGCTGCTGACTCCCACCACGGCCTGCCTCATGGCGACATTGCCTGTCTCCCGGCAGCAACTTCGCCAGATTGGTGAAGAAGAAGTCTTGTACATGCTGGAAGACCAGTCGCTGACGCCGGTCGAGAAGTTGCATGGCGTCTTCCATCCGGTCAGTGATACGCAGGTACAAGTCGCCGCCATTGATCAATCGCAACTGCTGTCCCTGCTGGAACCGTTCAAGGCCGCCAACTGCCGGCTGGTCGCCGCAATTCCCGATATTTTTCTGGTTCCCCATAACCCTGATGGTTGGTCGCTGGTCGTGGATGCGCTGGATTGCTGGGTCCGACTGTCGGCTTTCAGCGGCATACGCCTGGAGGCCGTCAATGCGGTCAGCCTGTTGCATGCCGCCTGGCTGGAAGGTGCGCCGTCCTCGGTAAGAGTCTATGGCGACCTGCCCGGCGAAATTGAAAGCTGGTTGGCCGAAAAGGGTGAGGCGCTTGTCGTGGAGCGCCTTCCGCATCTGGAATGGACCGAAGAACTGGCGCAGTTGAACAACCGTCACCCCTTCAACTTCCTGCAAGGGGAACACGCTGTCAAGACCGCGACCTCGCTCTCCGGTCACTGGCGCTACGCCGCCATTTTTCTGGCGACCGCCATTGGCGTGCAGCTGATGTATGACGGACTGCGCCTGGGGCATTTCCACAAACTGGAAGCCCGAAGCAAGGCTGAGTCCGCCCAACTTTACAAGACCTGGTTCCCCGAAGAGCCCCGTATCGTCAACCTGAGGCGGCAAATCGAGGAACACCTGGCTGAGCGCGAGCGCCACAAAGCCGGATTTATGCCCTTGATGACACGGGTGGGCGAGGTTTTGAACAAAGGCAGCTGGCAAACACGCCGCATCGACTTCGATGAAAACGGCCTGTTGCTGGAAGTTGACGCCCTCAGTCTGAGTGAGCTTGACCAATTACGCCAGCAGTTGAACGCCCAAGGGGTAAACAGCGAAACCCTGAGCGCCAACAGCCAGGGAGGCGGCATTCGCGGCCGCCTGCGCATCAGTGAGAACACCTGACCATGCTTAATGACATTCAAAAATACCTGGACGGGTTACCGCCCCGTGATCGTCTGGCGCTGATTGCCATGGGAGTATTCCTCATGGTTTCTGTCATCGGACTGGGCGGCCTCAAGCTGCATCGCGCCGCGAACAAGGCGGAAGATCAGGCGGTTCAGGAACAGGCCACGCTGTCCTGGCTGCAAAGCCTGGCCCCACAGTTATCGGGCGGCGGGCTGGCCGGAGGCACCTTGTCCGTCCTGGACATCGTCAGCAGCGCGGCGGCGGGTCAGGGAATCACCATGCAGCGTTTCGAGCCGGACGGCAACCGGGTGCGGGTATGGCTGGAAGGAGCCGATTTCGCCAAGGTGGCCGCGTGGATGGATATGCTGGAGCGGCAGGGGGTAAAGTCGCAGGAAGTGCACTTCGAACAATCAGAAAAGGGCCTGAACGTCCGTCTGGTGTTCGGTCGCTAGATTGAAAGGGCGGAGGCATCCCATCCGCCCCCGCCAGCTGCCTCAGACAGCTGTCTTTATCAATTGCGGCAGATCCGTCTTGGGTATCGCCGCCCAGAAATCCCCGCGCCGCACCATGATGGCGTCCAATCCCTGCTCCTGCACTATCCTGACCACCTGCGCACCCGTCATCCCCACGGCAAAAAGGTCCGGCAACGCCTGCTTCAGTGATGCCTCATCGCAAAAAGTCACCAACGCCCGACTGCCATCTTTTGCGGTCGCGGAAATGAAAGGCACCTTCAGGTCAGCCGATGCCTGGCCGCCGGCCTCCTTGAGCCACGCCTCCGGCAACGCCGGCGCCGCCAGAAACACTTTTACTCCGGGAAAAATGGCGTAAAGGGCGTCACGCCCCGGTTGGCCCGCCCCGTTTTGCAAGCTGTCCAGAATATCCGCCAGGCTATGGTCTTCTTTCACAATTACGGTTTTCATAAACCTATTTCCTCTCGTTAATCACCACACGCTAATCCACGGGGACAATCGGCGTCAATCAAACCCGTACCGCCAGGCTTTCATTCGCATTCACAATTTTGCCTCAATACTGTCATGGCATGTTCATTGCTAAAGATTTAGATATACCTGTCAACCAACCAGAGGAAAAAGTGATGGAAATTATGGAATGGCGTGAAGAGCAGCTGAATGACGAGCTGATTCTGGCCGACGATTGTGACTACTACGTGGATGATGCTGTTGAGCTGTAAACATCCCTGTTGACCCTTGGGCAGCGCGTTTGCCGAACGCGAATGGAATGCGAACCTGTTGTGCAGGTTTCCCCCTTGTCTATCCGGGTCGATGCGGATATTGTCGGACAACCCGAACAAGCGCTTGCCGAGGTTTCCGATGTCGCAATTCCCGCACCTGCTCCAACCCCTTGACCTGGGCTTTGTGACCCTGCCCAACCGCGTGATCATGGGCTCCATGCATACCGGCCTTGAGGAGTTTCCGCCCGAGCGCCAGGCGGCCTTTTTCGCCCGCCGTGCGGAAGGTGGCGTCGGTCTCATCATTACGGGCGGCATCGGCGTATCGGAGCTGGGCGTGCTGGGTCCCGGCATGTGCAAGATGACCAACGAAGACGAAGCGAAAAAGCATAGCGTCATCACCCGGGCGGTACATGATGCCGGCGGTCGCATTTGCATGCAGACACTGCATGCTGGTCGCCAGTCCTACCACCCGATGAACGTTTCGCCCTCCGGCAAGCCCTCTCCGATATATCCTTTTCCGCCGCAAAAAATGACGGCGGAAATGATCGAAAGCGAACTGGAAAGCTGGGTCAATTCCGCCGCCCTGGCGCAACATGCAGGTTATGACGGCATCGAAATCATGGGCTCGGAAGGCTACCTGATCAACCAGTTCCTGACCACGCGCGGCAACGAACGCGATGATGAATGGGGTGGCGACTTCCAGCGCCGCATGCGCTTTCCGCTGGAGCTGATCCGCGGCATCCGCGCCCGCGTCGGCGAGAAATTCATTCTGGTCTACCGCCTGTCCATGTTGGATCTGGTGCCGGACGGCCAGACCTTTGATGAAGTCATCACCCTGGCCCAGGAAGTGGAAAAGGCCGGCGTCAACATCATCAACACCGGTATCGGCTGGCACGAAGCCAAGATTCCCACCATTGCCACCATGGTGCCGCGCGGAGCGTTCACCTGGGTGACCCGCAAGGTCAAGGAGGCGGTGAACATTCCGGTTTCCGCCTCCAATCGCATCAACATGCCGTCCCATGCCGAGGACATCATTGCCCGCGGCGATGCCGACATGATTTCGATGGCGCGTCCGATGCTGGCCGATCCCGACTGGGTAAAGAAAGCAGCCGCCAATCATGAGGAAGAGGTCAATACCTGCATCGGCTGTAATCAGGCTTGCCTGGATCATACCTTCCAGCTCCTTCAATCCACCTGCCTGGTCAATCCGCAGGCTTGCTACGAAGACCAGCTGATCTACGTGAAGACCGATAAGCCGAAAAACATCGCTGTCATCGGCGCCGGTCCGGCGGGGCTTTCCTTCGCCACGGTGGCGGCGGAGCGCGGCCATCAGGTCACGCTGTTCGATGCCGACACCAAGATCGGCGGCCAGTTCAACATCGCCAAGCAGGTTCCGGGCAAGGAAGAGTTCAACGAGACCCTGCGTTACTTCGGAGCGATGCTCACCAAGCATGGCGTCAAGCTGGCGTTGGGCAAACGTGTCGGCGCTGACGACGTGAAGGATTTTGATGAAGTGGTGCTGGCGACCGGGATTATCCCGCGCAAACTGGATATTCCCGGCCTAGATCATCCCAAGGTGATGAGCTATCTCGATGTGCTCCGCGACAAGAAGCCGGTCGGCAAGCGCGTGGCGATTGTCGGCGCGGGCGGTATCGGCATGGATACCGCCGAGTATCTGGTGCATGACCACAGCCACGTTCCGTCCAGCCTGGATATCCGGGAATTCTGCAAGGAGTGGGGCATTGATATGAATCTGGTGGCCCGCAGCGGCATTGAAGGCATCCAGTCCTCGGTCAGCCCCAGCCCGCATCAGGTTTGGCTGCTGCAGCGCAAGGCCAAGAAGATTATCGGCCCGGGCAAAACCACCGGCTGGATTCATCGCGAGGCCCTGCTGAAAAAGCAGGTACAGATGGTGACAGGTGTCGAGTACCGCAAGATAGACGACGAGGGGCTGCATATCCGCGTCAACGGCGAGGATCGCGTTCTGCCTGCCGACTCCATTGTCATTTGCGCCGGACAGGAACCCCAGCGTGAATTGCAGGCGGCGCTGGCAGGCATGGGGAAAACCGTGCATCTGATTGGCGGCGCGGATGTGGCCGCCGAACTGGATGCGAAGCGGGCTATCGGGCAGGGCGCCCGACTCGCTGCAACGGTATAACCGAATGATCCGGCCGGCCGCAGGGAGTGGCGGCCGGATCATGACTCAGTTTGCCGGTTGTCCTCGCCGAAAATGTCGCGCGGCTACCGCCAGAGCGATCAACTGCAAGGCCGAACACAGGAAGAAGGTGGCGCCGATGCGCCAATCTCCCGAACCCAGATGCCCGACCTTGGCCAGAATGGTGGTCCCGACCAGGGGGGCCAACACGATGACAATACTGTTCAACCCGTTCAATGAACCTTGAACCACGCCTTGCTCATTGGCGGCGGCGGCACGCGAGATCAGGGCTTGCAGGGACGGTGTGACGGCGAAAGACAGGAAATTGGCCAGAATGACCGGATAAAGCAGCAAATCACGGGTAATCAGGCCGTAACAAAGATAGGCCAGGGCCGACGATCCCAATCCCAGCATGATCAGGCGATGCTCGCCAAACCGGCGCAGCAACTTCCCCATCAATACGCCCTGCACCACGGCGGACATCATGCCCACCACAAACAGCGCCAGCCCGTTTTGCCACGGCTTCCAGTGAAACCGGAACTCGGTGTAAAGCACCCAGGTGTTTTGCAGGATGAATTGCGCAAAAGAAGACAGGACAAAGACCGCCACCAGCGCGGAAACTCCCTTTAACTCCGCCAGATGATTCAACGCTCCCAAGGGGTTTACACGCTTGAACGTCAGCGGCGAACGGCGTTCGGGAGGCAGCGATTCCGGCAATACCAGCCAGCCGTAAAGCACATTTGCCAACGACAGACAGGCCGACACCACAAAGGGCAGACGCAAATCCACCGAACCCAGCATCCCGCCCACTACCGGTCCGAAGACAAAACCGACGCCGAAAGCCGCGCCGATCGCACCGAATGCCTTGCCGCGCTTGTCCGCCGGGGTGATATCGGCGACATAGGCGTTGGCAACCGAGAAACTGGCCCCGGTCGCGCCGCTGACCAAGCGCGACATCAGCAGCAAGGTGAGCGACGTCGTGAGGGCGCTGACGACATAACTGAACCCCAGGCCCGCCATGGACAGCAGCAACACCGGACGACGGCCATAGCGATCACTCAGGGCGCCCAGCAAGGGGGAAAACAGAAACTGCATGACGCCATAGGTGGTAGCCAGCGCCCCGAACCAGGCCGCCTGCGAGTCGGGCGAGTGCGCCATGGAGCCCACCAGCGTCGGCAAAACGGGAATCATCAGGCCAATGCCAAGAACATCCAGAAACACCGTGAACAGGATGAAGCGCAGACTGGCCTGGCGGGCGGACATAGGAATTCCTAAAGCGTGAATTTATCACCGAGATAGACTTTGCGGACGACTTCATTCGCCAGCACTTCCTGCGGCGAGCCTTCGGCGATCATGACGCCGCTGTTGACGATGTACGCGCGCTCGCAGATATCCAGCGTCTCGCGCACATTGTGATCGGTAATGAGTACGCCGATACCGCGCTGCTTCAGATGCGTGATGATGCCCTTGATGTCCGATACCGAGATCGGATCCACCCCGGCAAACGGCTCATCCAGCAGAATGAACGCAGGCTCGGCCGCCAGCGCGCGCGCGATCTCGGCGCGGCGGCGCTCGCCGCCTGACAGGCTCATCCCCAGGCTTTTACGGATATGGGTAATATGAAATTCCGCCAGCAAATCTTCCATTTTTTGCTGCCGCTGCGCCTTGGTCAGATCCTTCCGGGTCTGCAGGATCGCCATGATGTTTTCTTCGACCGTCAGCTTGCGGAAGATCGATGCCTCCTGGGGCAGGTAGCCAATGCCCTTGCGCGCCCGGCCATGCATCGAGAGCAGGGAAATATCTTCGCCACCCAGCGAGATCCGGCCTTCATCCATCGGCACCAGCCCGACGATCATGTAAAAACTGGTGGTTTTACCTGCGCCGTTGGGGCCCAGCAAACCGACAATCTGCGCTTGCTCGACCGCCAGGCTGACATCCTTGACGACAGCACGGCCTTTATAGCTCTTGGCCAGCTTTTCCGCTTTCAGCACCATCATGGCGCGCTGTCTCCCAGTTTTTTGCTGATGCGGCTTTCACGCGGCGGAGGTGGAAAGACCAACTGGACACGGTTCTGCTTGTCGCCCTTGGCCTCGATTTCACCACGCTCCAGACTGTAGCTGATGCTTGCCCCCTGGAAACTGGCGCCTTCCTGCTTCAGCTTGGCCTTGCCATTGAACGTCAGGAAGCCTTCCACCGCCTGATAGATCACTTCCTGAGCCTCGGCAACAGCCGGACCGTACTCGGGCCGGGTTTTCTGCTCAAACGTTGCGGGGTTGCCCCGCGCCACCGCCGTAATCACCGTGCCCTTGGCGTCGGTAGTGACCACCAGTTCGTCCGCGGCAATACGGATGGTGCCTTGCTGAATGACAATATTGCCGCTGTATAGCGCCGTACCGGTTTTTTCATTGAAGCTGGCCTTGTCCGCCGAAACGCTGATCGGCTGATCGCGATCCCCCGGCAATGCCAACGCAGGCGCGGCAACGCCCAGCAGCAACAGCAGGCTAATGTGACGGAAGTACATAGATTCCCCTGACTTGTGCCGGCAGTTCCAGAATCCGCCCGCGAATATCCACATGAAGGCCCAGACTATCCAGGATGTTGTTGCCGCTGCGTATCGCCACCGCGGAATCGGTGCGCAGGACTTGTTCGTCACGGTCAACCTCGAGCATATCCGTCTCCAGACTGACGGATTGGCCTTCGCCCAGCGTTTCGGCCTGAACCTTGCCGTTCAGTGAAATATTGCGATTGTCGTTCAACCCGACCGCCTGGGCGGCGCGAAGCTCCCAGCGCTCGTTTCCATCCTCAAAAAAACGCATGACGGGCCTGCGTATTTCACTGCGGTCACTCTCGGGATAATGACGGATGGATTGCGCCGAAAAAAGCTCGACCACCTGACCGGATTGATTCGTACGGACTCCTTCTATGCCTGTCACCTCATAGTCCGGCAGTCCGGTTGCGCTTACATGCGCTACGGACAATGGTGATTTCCCGAAACCGCCCCAGTAGTAACCAACCGCGCCCAGCAGCAGAAAGCCCGCGGAAAGGCTGACGACATTGCGGATATCCATGAGCCTACTCCAGATAAGGGGCCAGCGCCTCTTCATACCGACCCTGAGCCTCCAGGATCAGGTCGCAGATCTCGCGTACCGCGCCGCGACCGCCGCCGGCCAGGGTCACGAAGTCGGCATAACGACGCACCTCGCGATGGGCGTTCGCCACGGCGACGCCCAGTCCGGCGGCGCGAATCGCGGGCAGATCCGGCCAGTCATCACCGACATAGGCCATTTCGTCCAGGGGGATATCCAGTTGGGCGGATAATTCCCGCAGGGCCACCAGCTTGTCTTCACGGCCTTGCAAGAGCAAGGTGATGCCCAGGTTCCCGGCGCGACGCTCGACCAAACGGGTCGTACGGCCGGTAATGATGGCGCACTGGACTCCCGCCTGCTGCAGCAGCTTGATGCCGTGGCCGTCCTGGGTATCGAAGGTCTTGATTTCCTGACCGTCTTCCGTGAAATACAAGCGGCCGTCTGTCAGGACGCCATCCACATCCAGCGCCAACAGACGCACATGGCGCGCTTTTTCAGTAATACGTACAGACAGCATCAGACCACCCCGGCTTTCAGCAGGTCATGCATGTTGAGCGCGCCGACAGGCCTGCCGTCCGCGTCGACCACAATCACGCCGTTGATTTTCTTTTCTTCCATCAGCGCCACCGCCTCGACCGCCAGCAAGTTCGGCGTGATGGTCTTGGGCGTGGCGTTCATGACTTCGCGAATCAGGATATTGCGGATATCGGTATCCCGATCCAGACAACGGCGCAAGTCGCCGTCCGTGTAAATCCCGCTCAGACGGCCGTCCGCATCGACCACAGCGGTCATGCCCAGCCCCTTGCGGGTCATTTCCAGCAGGGCGTCGCGGATCCGGGTGTCCTCAGCCACCAACGGCACGCCGTCGCCCTTGTGCATCAGGTCGGAAACCTTGAGAAGCAGCTTGCGGCCCAGTGAGCCGCCGGGATGGGAGAGGGCGAAGTCTTCCGCCGTGAATCCGCGGGCCTCCAGCAGGGCGACGGCGAGGGCGTCGCCCAGCACCAGCGTGGCGGTTGTACTGGAAGTCGGCGCCAGCCCCAGCGAACAGGCTTCCTCGCTACGTCCAATCTCCAGACTGACATCGGCCAGCTGCGACAGGCTGGAATTGCCGTTTGCCGTGATGCTGATCAGGCGGGCATGCATGCGTTTGATGAGCGGAACAATGGTCAGCACTTCTCCGGTTTCACCGGAGTTGGAAATGGCGATCACCACGTCCTGACCCGTGATCATGCCCAGATCGCCATGGCTGGCTTCGCCGGGATGCACGAAGAAAGCAGGCGTGCCGGTCGAGGCGAGAGTGGCGGCGATCTTGCTGCCGATATGCCCGGACTTGCCCATGCCGGTGACGACAATCCGCCCCTTGCAGGCCAGCATCAGCTCACATGCGCGGCGAAACTGTTCATTGATCTGCGGCTTGAGGATCTCCAGCGCAGCCATTTCAACCTCGATGACCCGCAAACCCGCCGCCACGAAATTAAACCCGGACATATTCATGTATTTCCTGCTTGCAAGCCGACAATTATCACCCAGCCTTATCGTGGATGGTAGTACCGCTGCACGGCTCTCATCTATAATTCGCGCAACTGGGTCAAGGCAACCTCCGGAAGTAACAGCATGTTAATGATTTTCAACACCGAAACCCGTCAAAAGGAAGAATTCCGGCCGATTCACGCCGGACACGTCCGCATGTATGTCTGCGGCATGACGGTTTACGATTACTGCCATATTGGCCACGCCCGGGTGCTGGTTTCCTTCGATGTCATCACGCGGCACTTGAGAAACTCCGGATATCATGTTGATTATGTTAGAAACATTACCGACATTGACGACAAGATCATCAAGCGCGCCCAGGAAAACGGCGAATCCATTGAGGCCTTGACCCAGCGTTTTATCGACGCCATGGATGAAGACGCCGCCGCACTGGGCGTCGCCAAGCCGGACATGGAGCCGCGGGCAACCGCGCATGTGCCGGATATTATCGACATGGTGGAACAGCTGGTCGACAACGGACTGGCTTACAGCGCCGATAACGGTGACGTTTATTTCGAGGTCGCCAAATTTCCGAGTTACGGCCGTCTTTCCCGCCGCAACCTGGACGACCTGCAATCCGGCGCCCGCGTTGAAGTGGAGGAAGCCAAGCGCTCGCCGCTGGATTTCGTTTTGTGGAAGGCCGCCAAAGCCGGGGAACCGTTCTGGGCCTCTCCGTGGGGCAACGGCCGTCCCGGCTGGCATATCGAATGCTCGGCCATGTCCACCTGCTGCCTCGGCAAGCATTTCGACATTCACGGCGGCGGCGGCGACCTGCAGTTTCCCCACCATGAAAACGAAATTGCACAATCGGAAGGCGCAACCGGCGTGAAATATGTCAACACCTGGATGCACGTCGGCTTTGTCCAGGTCAACGACGAAAAGATGTCGAAGTCCCTGGGCAACTTCTTCACCATCCGCGATGTGCTGCAGCATTTTCCGGCGGAAGTGCTGCGTTACTTCATTGTCTCCAGCCACTACCGCAGTCCGCTGAATTTTTCGGATGACGCCCTGAATCAGGCGCGCAGTTCACTGGAACGCTTCTATCACACCATCAAGAATCTGCCGGTGGCTGAAGCGGAAGGGGGCAAGGAATACGCGGAGCGCTTCCGCATCGCCATGAACGATGACTTCAATACCCCGGAAGCTTTGGCGGTTCTGTTCGATCTGGCCCGCGAAATCAACCGCTCCGAAAAGGCCGGCCAGCCGCAGGTCGCTGCGGGTCTGGCCGGACGGCTGCGCGAACTGGCCGCTGTTCTGGGCCTGCTGCAGGATGATCCGCACAAGTTCCTGCAAGGCAAATCGGAACACGGACTTCTCCCCGAAGATATCGAAACCCTGATTGAAGACCGCCGTATCGCCAAGAAGGAGGGTAATTACGCCGAAGCGGATCGGATCCGCGCCTACCTGCTGGAAATGGATATCGTGCTGGAAGACACCCGTCAGGGCACCAGCTGGCGCCGTCAGTAAAGCCGAATGCTGAAAATACCGGCAACCGGTTATACGCACAGCTTGACAGTGCTGTGCGTATAACTAGAATAGCACCCAACAAATCTTCTTTAGATTTTAAAGATTTGCGGGAATAGCTCAGTTGGTAGAGCACGACCTTGCCAAGGTCGGGGTCGCGAGTTCGAGTCTCGTTTCCCGCTCCAGATACAAAAAAACCGGTCCCTGCAGGCCGGTTTTTTTATGCCCGCGATTTTGCCAGCCAAACCGGCCCTGGGCTATGATGACCGGACTTGTCCCGTTGGAACCCCCCCATGACACTTTCCTCAGCGCCCGGCCCGATCGGGGTATTTGATTCCGGATTTGGCGGCCTGACGATTCTTCGGGAGCTGGTGCAGACCCTGCCGGAGTACGACTACCTTTATCTGGGCGATAACGCCCGCGCGCCCTATGGCACCCGTTCCTTTGAGACCGTCTACCGTTTCACGCTGGAATGCGTGCAATACCTGTTTGATCAGGGGTGCCAGCTGGTTGTCCTGGCCTGCAATACGGCCTCAGCCAAGGCGTTGCGCACCATCCAGCAATACGATCTCCCAGCGATTGATCCCGATCGCCGGGTGCTGGGCGTCATCCGCCCCAGCGCCGAAGCCATCGGCCGGGTCAGCCTCAGCAACCGCATCGGGGTTCTGGCCACTTCAGGCACGGTCAAATCCGAATCCTATTTGCTGGAAATCGCCAAGCTGTACCCGCAAATTCAGGTTTTCCAGGAGGCCTGTCCGATGTGGGTGCCGCTCGTGGAAAACGGGGAGTACAACAGCCCTGGCGCTGACTATTTCGTGAAGCGCCACGTGGATGCCCTGATGCGGCAATGCGCCGACATTGACACCGTCATCCTGGGCTGTACCCACTATCCCTTGCTGGCCGAAAAAATCCGGCAATATCTGCCTTCGCACGTCACGCTGCTAAGCCAGGGTCAACTGGTTGCCGACAGCCTGGCGGATTACCTGGAACGGCATCCGGGCATGGACTCGCGACTGACGCGTCAGGGATCACTGACATTCCTGACCACGGACAGCACCGACTTGTTCAATCAACCGGCATCACGTTTCTTTGGCCGTCCTGTTTCGGCACAATTTGTCACGCTGAGTTGATTTTTTACTGAAAATGTGAAGAATTTCACTGTTTTCAAATCGTTATGGATCGTTTTTCAATCTGCTTGGAGCATCAAAATCGCCTGGCCGCACCCGGTCAGGCTGGTCAATGACTGCCTCGAGTGGTATTGTCTGGCGAAAACTACTATACCCATTCGGGTCGATTGGCCGAATTCCGCCATCGCCTGTGTAAATAATTCAGGAATGACTGCCAGTGACAGACAAGCGCTACCAGGTCTTCATCAGTGCCACCTTCTCTGACTTGCGGGAAGAGCGAGCCGTTATCACGCAAACATTGCCAGCATTGCACTGCTTGCCGACGGCGCTTGAGCAGCACAACCAGAGTCTGGGCACCATGGTGGCCATTCGCCGCCAGATTGATGAAAGCGATTATTACCTGTTGCTGCTGGGCAGCCGCTACGGCTCCCTGATGCCATCCGGCGTCAGTTACACGCACATGGAATATGTCTACGCGGCGACCAAGCAGAAGCCGATGCTGATCCTGATGCACGAGAACCCTGACAGCCGTCCGGCGGAATTCCAGGAAAAAACCCCGGAAGGCCGCCTCAAGTTCGGTGATTTCCGCAAGCTGCTGCAACGCGAGCGCGAATCGATCCTGTACTGGCGCGACGCCCGTGATCTGGAAATGCTGTTGCAACAGTTCACCCCGGAACTGATCCGCAAGCACCCGACCTCCGGATGGGTGCGGGTAGGCAAGCAGGGCGCCGATAAGACCCTAGACCTGCAAAAGGAAAATGAAAGCCTGCGCAAGCGTGTGCTGGAGCTGGAACAGGAGCGGGAGAAATGGCTGAAGGGCAATGCCCTCAGCAGCGAGAACCTGGCCAAGGGCGAAGATCCCTTCGAAGTCCAGTACAAGTGCCGCGCCTACGCTGGCGGCAATTGTCAAGATATATACGCGAAGAGCCGCCTATCATGGAATGAATTGCTGGTGAGTTTCGGTCCTCACCTGTTGCAGCCCCAGCCCGAAGACATCATCCTTTCCAAGATCAATGAACGCCTGCAAAGCGGTGCCTTGCAGGAGGTTCAGCGTGAGTATCCCAAGACCCACGCGGTTGTGGATATCCAGGTGACGGCGCTGTGCTTCAACACCATCAAGATGCAGTTCCTGTCTCTCGGACTCTTGCAGAAAGTCAGCAAGCCGGGCGACCAGCGCATCTGGTGGCAACTGACCGCGCCGGGAGAACGTTACCTGGCCAACGTCCTGAACGTACGCAGGATCACCAGCAGACCAGCCAGTTAACTCCCTTACCATGAGGCTGATATGCGCCAATGGAACAGCTGGGGTGATAGCCGTGTTTCCATGGCCGTCCACCCTAACGCCCGTGTTTTCCTCGAAGAATTGCTGGGGCCCGGCACCCCGCTGAAAGACGCCTTGCTGTCGGACGTGCTGGCCACGGTCCCGCCCAGCCGCCTCCCTGAACATCCCCTGATTTCCACCGATGCCGAAGTTCGGGTGCGCCATGCGCGCGGGCAAAGCCTGCCCGATTGGCTGGCGATGCGGTCGGGCCGGTTTGAACTGTTCCCGGACGGGGTGGCGCTCCCCACCAGCAGCGCGGAAGTCGCCGAGTTGCTGGCGCTGGCCAAGCAACACGACTGGACGGTCATCCCCTATGGCGGGGGCACTTCGGTAGTCGGCCACATCAACCCGCTGCCGGACTCCCGGCCGGTGTTGACCTTGTCGCTGGCGCGGCTGAACCACCTGATCAATCTGGATCGCGGATCGCAACTGGCCACGATTGGCGCGGGCGCCAGCGGTCCGCAACTGGAAGCCTTGCTGAAACCGCATGGCTATACCCTGGGCCATTTCCCGCAATCTTTCGAACTGTCCACCCTCGGCGGCTGGATCGCCAGCCGTTCCAGCGGCCAGCAGTCGCTGCAATATGGCCGCATCGAGCAGCTGTTTGCCGGCGGCCGTGTCGAAACCCTCAACGGCAGTCTGGTCATGCCGACCCTGCCGGCCTCCAGCGCCGGTCCGGATATCCGCGAAATCATCCTCGGCTCGGAAGGCCGTTTCGGCGTGATTACCGAAGCGACGGTCCGCATCAGCCGCCTGCCCGAGCGTGAAGAGTTCCGTGTCTACTTCCTGCCTGATTTCGCCAGCGCTGAAGCCGCCGTCCGTGAAATCGCCCAGCAGAAGCTGCCGTTGTCGATGCTGCGCGTCAGCAATTCTGAAGAAACCCGCACCCAGCTGATTCTGGCCGGACACAAGCTGGCCATCGCCAGCCTGGAAAAAGTACTGAGCTGGCGAGGGGCGGGCGAGGGCAAGTGCATGTTGACGGTCGGTTTCACCGGCTCCAACGACAAGGTACGTTACGCCTTGCTTGAAGTTGGCCGCCTGCTCAAACAGTACGATGCCGTTCCTACCGGTAAAACATTGGGAACGCGCTGGCTGCAGAACCGCTACAAGGCCCCTTATCTGCGCGAAGCGCTCTGGAAGCTGGGCTATGCGGTTGACACGCTCGAAACCGCCATTGACTGGCCCAAGGTCACGTCCTATACGCGCGATGTCGAACAGGCCTTGCGTGACGGTTTGAGCGCCGAGAAAGAAAGCGTGCTGGCCTTCAGCCACCTTTCGCACCTGTACGCGCAAGGCTCCAGCATCTATACCACCTATGCCTTCCGCGTGGGACGCAGCTACGAGGATACCCTGGCGCGCTGGAACAAGCTGAAGGCTGCCGCGTCCAAGGAAATCGTCCGTCACGGCGGCACCATCAGTCATCAACACGGCGTTGGCCGCGATCATGCGCCCTATCTGCCTGCTGAAAAGGGCGAACAGGGCATGGCGGTTTTGCGCGCCCTGGCCAACCATTTTGACGCCGACAAGCGGCTCAACCCCGGCAAATTGCTGATTGACTGAAGATAGCGGCAGAGACATGACTGATCAACGAACAACGCTCTGGCAGAAACTGCCCGAGACTGACTGGGACATTATTGTCGTCGGCGGCGGCATTACCGGCGCCGGCGTGGCGCGTGAGGCCGCCCGCACCGGCAGCAAGGTATTGTTGCTGGAACAACGCGATTACGCTTTTGGCACCTCCAGCCGTTCCTCCAAGATGGTGCACGGGGGACTGCGCTACATCGCCATGGGTGATATCCGCCTGACCTGGCACTCACTGGTGGAACGCGAGCGGCTGCTGAATGAAGCGCCGGGACTGGTCGACCGCATGAGCTATTTCTTTGCTCACTACGACGGCGGCGGCATCAAGTCCAACCGCTGGGCCTTCTATATCCTGCTGATGGCTTACGATTTCCTGGCCGGTATTCACGACCGGGGCTTCTTCAACGCCAAAAAGTTTCTTGACCGCGTGCCGGGCTACCGCAAGGAAAAGCTGCAAGGCGCTTCCCGCTACACCGATGCCGTCACCGATGACACCCGCTTGGTGCTGCGCGTGTTGGATGAAGCCCGTCGCGATGGCGCGGTCACGCTGAATTACGTGAAGGTCGAAAAGACGCTGACCCCGGGCGATCAGGTTGCCGGACTGCAAGTGCGCAACGAAGAAACCGGCGAAGTGGCCCTGCTTCGCGCCAAGGTGGTGGTCAATGCGACCGGTGCCTGGGTCAACCGCATGCGCTCGGATGTTGCGTCGGAAACTGTCTCTGTGCGTCCTCAGCGCGGCAGCCATCTGGTTGTTCCATCCGACCGTCTGCCACTGAACGATGCTGTAATCCTTTTCCATCCGGACGACGGTCGCGCCATGTTCATCTACCAGTGGGAAGGCCGAACCGTTATCGGCACGACCGATCTCGATCACAAGGAAGATCTGGACGATGAAGCGGCCATCACCGCCGATGAGGTCGAATACCTGTTGCGCGCGGCAAACCATGAATTCCCGAATTCCCGACTGACCGAAAAAGATGTCATCGCCACCTGGGCCGGTGTTCGTCCGATCGTCAGCAGCGGCAAGGGCCTTGATCCGTCCAAGGAACGCCGTGATCATGCGGTCTGGGCGGAAAAGGGCATGATCAGCGTGTCCGGCGGCAAATTGACCACCTTCCGTCAGATTGCGCAGGATGTGCTGACCGCTGCCGAAACATGGCTGCCCGCCCTGAAAACCCGTGACCGCAAGGCCGGCATTTTTACCCAGCCCTCGGCCGCCGTCGCCTTGCCCAATGCCGATGATGATCTGTACCGGCGCTTTACCGGCAAGTTCGGTTATCTGTCCGAACGCTTTGTTCAGGAAATGCCGTCCTCGGAACTGGTTGTCATTCCCGGCAGCAAGACCTTGTGGGCCGAATTGCGTTGGGCGCTGCGCTATGAACAAGTACAGCATCTGGACGACCTGATGTTGCGCCGTACCCGTCTCGGCCTGCTTTATCCGGAAGGCGGAGCGGCTTTGCTGCCCACCATCCGCATGATGGCGCTGGACGAGGACTGGACGGAAGAGCGCTGGGCTTCCGAGCTGCAACGCTATCAGGACATTTGGGCACGTTATTACAGTCTGCCTGAAGCCCGGAAAGTGGCGGCGGCCGCCTGATCCCCGCCCTTTGACCCCGCCGCTCCGGCGGGGTTTTCATAACCATAAGCCGTCTCCGACGGCAACAAGACTTTCGGTTGGCAACCATGAGTTCGGCACGTTTTCTCAGCATCGACTGCGGCACCCAGAGCCTTCGCGCCTTCGTTTTCGATGCCGACGGCGAAATGCTGGCGCGCAGCCAGATTACCTTCGAGCCGCCTTACCGTTCGCCGGAAAAGGGGCAAGCCGAACAGGATGCCGATTATTATTGGGATTGCGTGGTCCAGACCTGCCAGAGCCTCTGGCAGCAAGGTATTGATCCCGCCACCTTGAAGGCCGCGACCGTCACGACCCAACGCGGTACGGTCGTGGTGGTCGATAGTCAGGGGAAACCCTTGCGCCCGGCATTCCTGTGGCTGGATGAGCGCCAGACCGCCGAAATGCCGCCCTTACCCGTGTATTGGGAAAAACTGCACCAGCTTAGCGGCCATCAGACCACCATCCACAAACTGCGCCGCCGCGCCCAGGCCAACTGGCTGGCGATGCATGATCCGCAAACCTGGCAGCGCACCCATAAATTTCTCTTGCTGTCCGGTTATCTCAGCTTTCGCCTGACCGGGCAGTATCGGGACTCGGTGGCCTCCCAGGTCGGCTACATTCCGTTTGACTACAAGAAGCACCAATGGCATGCCGCTTGGGACTGGCGCTGGCAGGCCCTGGGGGTTCCGCGTCGAATGCTGCCCGAATTGACGCCGCCTGGCGGACTGCTGGGCCGCATCAGTGAGGCTGCCGCCCGTGAGACCGGTCTGCCGGTTAATCTGCCGGTGATTTCCGCCGGCGCCGACAAGGCCTGTGAAGTACTGGGCGCCGGCTGCATCTCGCCCTGGCAGGGCGCGCTCAGTTTCGGAACCACGGCCACCTTCAACACCGTCAGCCGCAAATTTGTCTCCATCAATCCCCCCATGCCGCCTTATCCGGCGGCCGTGCCGGGAGAGTACTGTCTGGAGAGCCAGATCCCGCAGGGATTCGCGCTGGTCCGATATTTCCGCGACCAGATCGCCGGCCCGGAAATTGCGGCGGCGGTGGAGTGGGGCAATGACTGGTTGTCGGTTCTGGATGAATGGCTGGCGCAGACACCGGCAGGGGCCAACGGCCTGATGTGGCAACCCGGACTGAGCGTTCAATCCAGCGGCGAAAGCCTGTCGCGCGGCGCCTTGCTGGGACTGGGCACGCAGCATAGCAAGGCGGATTGGTACCGGGCGCTGGTGGAAGGACTGCTGTATGCGCTTCGGGACGGACAATTGCATGTCGCCCGTTATACGCATCAACCGGTCACCATGATGTTTGCCGCCGGGGGCGGGGCGCAATCCGACGCCGTCATGCAAACCGCCGCCGATGTGTTCGGCATGGCCATTCACCGACCGCACACGCATGAAACCTCCGGGCTTGGCGCCGCCATTTGCGCCGCCGTCGGCACCGGCGTCTATCCGGACTTTCCGGCTGCAGTCAAAGCGATGAGCCGGGTCACCCGCATCTTCTACCCCCGCGCCGACCGCGCCGCAATCCACGAACAGCTGTTCCAGCAGGTGTACCGCCCCTGGATACGCAGCTTGGCCGAGCTGTACGCCCACTTGCGCGATTAACCTTTCTCAACATCGCGATCGGGACTGATGCGTTACACTTTGCGCAACCGAGGCATGAAACGAGACAGAACATGAACTGGCGTAAATGGCTGGCTGTTCCAACCCTGATAATCCTGACCGCATGCACCAGCAGCACCCAGCAAGGTGCTACCGGCATTACCCGCAAACAACTGTTGTTACTGCCCAGCGCCCAGGTTGACGCCATGGCATTGCAGTCCTACCGGGGCGAACTGGATGATGCCAAAAAGAAGAACTCCCTGAACACGGACAGGGCGACGCTGGAACGAATCCGGCGCATCGGCGACCGGCTGGTGCCGCAAACGGCGGTTTTCCGTCCCGATGCCGTGCGCTGGAGCTGGGAAGTGAACCTGCAGACCAAGGCCGAACTGAACGCCTACTGCGCACCCGGCGGCAAGATCATGTTTTTCACCGGCATTATTGATCAATTGAAGCTGACGGATGACGAAATCGCCGCCATCATGGGCCATGAAATCGCCCACGCCCTGCGTGAACACGGTCGAGAACGGATCTCGGAAGCCTATGCCCAGCAAGCCGGCATGACCCTGCTGGCCGTCCTGACCAACATGGACTCGCGCAAGGCGGCATTGCTGCAAACGGCCACGACGTTGGGCCTGACGCTGCCGCACAGTCGGGGACAGGAGTCGGAGGCTGATGTGATGGGCGTCGAATTGATGGCGCGCGCCGGATATGACCCGCGCGCCTCGATCTCCCTCTGGAAGAAAATGGCGACGGCAAGCAAGGGAGCGCCGCCCGCTTTTCTGAGCACGCACCCGTCAGGATCGCAACGGATTGAAGAGTTGCAGGCACGGATGGCAACGGTGCTGCCGTTGTATGAAGCGGCGCGCAGCAATCCTCCCAAAGTGACGCCGGTCATCCCGCGCACTTAACAAAACCGGCCCTTTGCGGCCGGTATTCTCTTCAACTCATCACGCCGCCAGGAAAGGCGGCTTTCGCCCCACCAACGCCTCAAGCATCACCAACTCTTCATCGGTATGGTTCACCATGCCGCCCGGGGCAATCTCGCCATTGCCGCCAATCACGCGGCCCTCATGATGGGTGGCTGACACCGGCTGCAGCGCCTCGGGGCGGGTGTTGGCGTTCAGGTCGATCGCGCCATAGCAGAGGCAGACATAACTGGATTCGGGCCGGTTCTCGAAATAAACGCCGGTGCCGCGTATGCCGATGGTGGCCGTGCTGGTCACCAGCTTCTTGGGACCGGGGCCAAACACGCCCAGGATCGCCCCCGTGATCAGCCGGAACCCCGATAACGCGGCTGAATGCTTCGACTGGCGCACCAACTGCACGGAAGAGCCCGGCCGGATCAGAAAGGCGTTATCTCCAAGAATGAAACTGGCGGGAGCCGCTCCGGTCTCGATGCGCGCTCCGGCATGAATACGCGTCCCGGCCGAGGCCTTGCGGCCGTCCACCCGGACAATGCCGCCGAATTCCTGGAAACGGCCGGCCGCGTCGCTGACCGCGGGCAACAACAATCCAATCCCCAACGCCATTCCGGAGCCGATAAAACGGCGGCGACTGAGGCAATGCGGGCAGGCAGGTGAGGTAGGGTGTTCCATGGATGTCTCCGGCAGGGTCTGTTGTTATACATGTTTGACCGCTTTCAGTAGAGACTGTTACAGCTGGATTGTAAAGAAAGTGATAACCGGGGAAATCCCCTCCCGGACGGGAGGGGACGAGATGCCAAACGAGACTCTTATTTCTCGACGAAGGCGCGTTCGATCACGTAATCGCCCGGCGCATGGCTGGTGCCTTCGACAAAACCGCGCGCTTCCAGGATCTCGACCAGATCCTTCAGCATCGCCGGGCTGCCGCAGATCATCACGCGGTCGGTTTCCGGGTTCAGCGGCGGCAGGCCGATATCCTCGAACATCTGGCCGTTCTGGATCAGGTCGGTCAGGCGACCCTGACGCGCAAACTCGTCACGGGTCACGGTCGGGTAGTAGATCAGCTGCTCACGCACCAGATCGCCGAAATGCTCGTGTTCGGGCAGGTCTTCGGTAATGTGCTCGAAATAACCCAGCTCGCTCTTCCAGCGCACGCCATGGGTCAGGATGATCTTCTCGAAAGCCTCATAGAACTCGGGATCACGCACCACGCTCATGAACGGCGCCAGGCCGGTGCCGGTGGACAGCAGGTACAGGTTCTTGCCCGGCTTCAGGTTGTCCATGATCAGCGAGCCGGTGGGCTTGCGAGAAACCAGCAGCTTGTCGCCTACCTGCAGGTGCTGCAGGCGGGACGTCAGCGGGCCGTCCTGGACCTTGATGCTGTAGAACTCCAGATGATCCTCGTAGTGGGCGCTGACCACGCTGTAGGCGCGCATCAGCGGCTTGCCCTCGACCATTAGGCCGATCATCACGAACTGGCCGGTCTTGAAGCGCAGGGCGGGGTTGCGGGTCGTGGTGAAACTGAACAGCGTGTCATTCCAGTGATGCACGCTCAGGACGGTTTCCTCATTGAAAGCAGACATGGATTTACTCCGCGAGGTCAAGGACGCCGGGTTCGAGGCTCCCGGTTTTCGACGCGGATGATAGGACGGGATTGACCCTAAGAAAAGTGATATTGCTTTATTGCAATCATCATTTTTAGTGATGATTGCAATAACGTCGATCATGACCGGAATTCAGGCAGCCTTTGCGGGCCCGGAGGCGGGATAGAGCGGGGCGGACAGGGTCGCCCAGTCGATATCGCCGTCACTGACCAGGTTCTCGTATTCCAGGATGCCCAGCGCCTCGAACTTCGGCCGCACGCTGTCGGTCAGCAGGCCGATGCGCGCCAGGTTCGGGACAATGCGCGTGAACAGCAGCTTGCTGAAATACTGCATCACCGTCGCGTCCAGCATGTGCTTGCGCGCCGCTTCCACATCCCAGCCGAACTCGGCGAAGACTTCGGTGGCGATCAGGCGTTCACGCATCACCACGCAGGCCTCGTAGGCGAACTGCGCCCGCTCCTCGATTTCCTCCTGCGTCAGGTGCTGGACGATGTATTCCAGATAATTGACGCCGAAAGTGACGTGCCGGGCTTCATCGCGGGTAATCAGGTGGATGATGTCCTTGAGCAGCGGGTCCAGGCAGGTCAGCTGCATGGTGTTGAAGGCCGCCAGCGCCAGACCCTCGATGACGATCTGCATGCCGATGAACTTCAGGTCCCAGCGCGGGTCGGCCAGCACCTTGTCCAGCAGGGCCTTCAGGTTGGGATTGACCGGATACATGACGCCGATCTTTTCCTGCAGGTAGCGGTTGAAGGTTTCGACATGACGGGCCTCATCAAAGGTTTGCGAGGAGGCATAGAGCTTGGCGTCGAAACTGGGCGCGCAGGATACCAGTTGCGAAGCCACCAGCAAGGCTCCCTGCTCGCCATGCAGGAATTGCGACAACGTCCAGGACTGGTAGTGCCAGCCGAAGCGCAGTTGCTCCTCCGGCGTCAGGCGTTGAAACGGTTCGTAGTCCTGGAAGGGGTTGTAGGCCATGTCGCTGGGCGGCAGTTCCTTGGAATAGGTGCGGTTCCAGTCGAGGTCGGTATCGGCGTTCCAGTTCAGTTCCTTGCCCAGTTGGTAGAGCTTGCGGATACGGCCATCGGCGGTGGTGTAATCCCAGTTGTAGGAACCGGAGAGCGGCGTCTTGAAGATTTCGATCAGGTCATCCACCTGCTTCGGCGTCATGCGTGCGGCCGGGTCGTCGGCCTCGGGGAAATAGCGGACCTGGTCCGGGGTCTGGGGCAGGGTGCGGATGGCCATGCGGTCTACCTCATCTTGTTATTTAAGTACGATAGTGCCAATTACCTGTCTGATTCTTATACGCCGGGCGGCGGCGGAGCGCAAAAGCTTTTGTGATACGATGAGTCACTTTTTCAGGAGACGTCCATGTCGCGCCAACAGACCATCCGGGAGCGCCTTTCGGCGGCCATTGCCCTGGATCATCTTGATGTCATCAACGAATCCCACATGCACAGCGGTCCGCCCAACCGCGAGACCCATTTCAAGGTGGTGCTGGTTTCCCCGGACTTTGAAGGCAAGCGCGCCGTGCAGCGCCATCAGGCGGTGTACGCGGTGCTGGGAGAGGAGCTAAAGAGCGGCCTGCACGCGCTGGCGCTGCACACCTACACGCCCGCCGAATGGGCCGAGACCGGCGCAGCTCCGGCCAGCCCGGCCTGCCAGCACGCACCGAAGGAGTGACCATGGACGCTTACACGGGTTTGAAACACCTGCACATGACGCTGGTCGCGATCAGCGGCCTGTTCTTTCTGGTGCGGGGAGGCTGGTTGCTGCAGGCGCCGGAGAAATTGCAGGCGAAATGGGTGCGGATCAGCCCGCATGTCATCGATACTTTCCTGTTGCTGTCGGGGATCGGCATGCTGGCGGTTAGCCACAGCTTTCCGCCGTTCGTGCACGTCAAGCTGGCGCTGCTGGTGGTGTATATCGGTCTGGGAGTTATGGCCTTCCGCAAGGCGAAGACCGCCGGTCAGAAGGCGGGCTTCCTGCTGGCGGCCGTGGCGGTATTCCTGTTCATGGTCAGCGTGGCGATCACCAAGTCGCCATTGGGCATTTTTGCCTGATCATTCGTCCTGTTCCGCAGCGGCCGCGCGCCGCTGCGCTTCTTCCCGCTTCGCGTCGTCAATCGCCGCAAAGATGCTGACCAGATCCACCAGGGTATCGTCTTCCTCGGCCTGGCCGGTGAGGTGCGTTTCCGGGGTCAGCTCACCGCTTTCGTAGATATCCCAGATTTCCTTCTCGTACTTGGTGTCCAGCAATTCCGGCGCGTACTGGCCGAAATAGACCGCCAGGTTGCGCACGTCGCGCTCCAGCATGCCGCGCGCATGGGCGTTGGCGGCGGCGTCCACCGCCTGCGGCAGGTCTATGATCACCGGGCCTTCCGCATCAAACAGGATGTTGTATTCCGAGAGGTCGCCATGAACCAGACCGGCGCAGAGCATGCGCACCACTTCCTGCACCAGCACGGCGTGAAAATGCACGGCCGCTTCGGGCGTGAAGTCAAGGTCACCCAGGCGCGGGGCCGGGTTGCCTTCGCCGTCGTCCACCATCTCCATCAACAGCACGCCTTCGTGAAAACCGTAAGGCGTCGGCACGCGCACACCGGCGTCGGCCAAACGGTACAGGGCGTTGACCTCGGCGTGCTGCCAGCTGTCCTCCAGCTCGTCCTTACCGTGCTTCGACCCCTTGGCCATGGCGCGGGCGTCGCGGCTGCTGCGGGTCTTGCGGCCCTCGCGATAGACGGTGGCTTGTCGGAAGCTGCGGTGATTGGCGTCCTTGTAGACTTTGGCGCAACGCAGTTTCTCGCCGCAACGGACAAGATAAACCGTGGCTTCCTTGCCGCTTTTCAGTTGCGCGACCACTTCGTCAATTAAACCATCTTCGAGCAGGGGTTCGAGGCGTTTCGGGGTTTTCATCAGCGGAGCAGCGGCCTTGCTTGGAATAAGAGAACGGCATCTTACCACTGCACAGGAGGTGTGGGGGAGGTGACGAAAAAAAGGGGCGCATCCGCGCCCCTGAAGTTTCCAACCGGAAGAAAACTTACCAGTGCTGACCCGGCAGCACGTTCGCCAGTGCAATGGCGGCGGCGCTCGGTTTCTCTTCCTTGATGCCCTTGGCGGCGGCCGACGACGGGAACAGCTTGAAGCCCAGGCTGAGGATGCGGTCGTTCAGCTTCGGCCACAGAGCGTAGGAAATCTCGGCGGTCTGGCCCAGCGAGGTCTTGATGCGCTTCGGCTTGTCGACGATGGCCTTGATCACCAGGTTGGCGGCCTGGTCCGGGGTGTAGGTCGGCACATAGTCGTACATCTTGGTCGGCGCGATCATCGGCGTACGCACCAGCGGCATGTAGATCGCGGTGGTCTCGATATTGTAGGCCTTCACTTCCGCCGACAGGCAACGGGTGAACGCGTCCAGCGCCGCCTTGCTGGCCACGTAGGCCGAGAAGCGGGGCGCATTGGCCAGACAACCGATCGACGAGATGTTGATGATCTGGCCGCGCTTGCGTGCCTGCATCGACGGCAGCAGCGCCATGATCAGGCGGATGGTGCCGAAGTAGTTCAGCTGCATCGTGCGCTCGAAATCGTGGAAACGCTCGTAGGACTCGACCACGGCGCGGCGGATGGAACGACCGGCATTGTTGATCAGGATGTCGACGTGGCCCTGATCCACCAGCACCTGCCGCGCCATTTCATCAATGGCCTGCAGGTTGGTCAGGTCACAAGGATAGATATAGGCTTCGCCGCCGACGGCGCGGATCATTTCCGCGGTCTGTTCCAGCTTCTCGACGCCGCGCGCCACCAGCAGCACGCGGGCGCCGGCTTTGCCCAGCTTCTTGGCCACGGTCAGGCCGATACCGCTGGACGCACCGGTGATCAGCACGGTCTTGCCGCGCACCACGCGCAGCGCCTTGCCGGACGCAAAAGCGGTGTCGTCCAGATACCATTCCCAGTATTCAAACAGCTTCTCGGCATAGGTATCCAGCGTCGGGCACTTGATGTTGCTGCCGGCCAGCGCCTTGCGGGTATGGGTGTCGTCGTACTCCGCCTTGTTGAAGACAAAGCCGAGGGCCGACATCGGAATGCCAATGGATTTCGAGATGGCGGTCGCCAGGCTGGAGCTGCCCAGCTTGCCCAGCAGTTCGCGGGCCTTGCCCGGAATTTTCACATCACCCAGCGGCAGGTTCCTGGCAAACTCGGGGCCGTGCGCGGCGGTAAAGAGGATTTGCATCATCTCGCCGACGGTCGGGGCCGGGTTTTGCACCAGACAGAACACCTTGCGGTCCAGTCCGTCCTTGTGGGCAATGTGATCCACCGCATCCGCCACGTAATCAACGGGGCAAACGGGCATTTGGCCGCCGTCAATGCCCAGCAGGGGTAACCACTTGGGAACATTGTCGCGGATGCGCTGAATCAACTTGAAGAAATAGTAAGGGCCGTCAATCTTGTCCATGACGCCGGTTTGCGAATCGCCCACCACCACGCCGGGACGGTAGATGCGGTAGGGCACCTTGCTCTCGTCGCGCACGATCTTTTCGGAGGTGAACTTGCTGCGGTAGTAGGGGTGCGTCAGGTTCTGGCCTTCGTCGAAATGGGTTTCCTTGAACACGCCTTCCCATTCCGTGCCGGCCACGGCGATGGAACTCATGTGGTGCAGCTTGACCTTGCCGCCCAGGCGGTTGACGAAATCGACGACGTGCGCGGTGCCCTGGTTGTTGATGGCTTCGCCGGTGGCGTCATCCATGTTCATGTCATAGACGGCGGCCAGATGGAAAACATGGTCGATCTTGCCCGCCAGCGCAGCGGCATCTTCCGGGGAAATCAGGCCGGGCTGGGAAATGTCGCCGAACACCGGAATCAGTTGCTGGTCGGTGGCGCCCAGCTCGTCCATCAGTTCTTCGAATTTGTGCTGCGAGGACTTGCGCACCAGCACGTGGACCACGGCGCCTTCACGACGCAGCAAACGGGCCAGCAGGAAACGACCGATAAAACCGGTGCCGCCAGTGACGAAATAGTTCATGTGAATTACCCCTCTTTTATTGGAAAAAGCCTTGGCGGATTGACATGCCCAAACATCATCGCCCGGCGTTGTGGGATGCATTATAGAAGAGGGTTTCGTAGTGCTAGTATTCTAATGCGATCAAATAACATACTATTTTTAGTCAAACTCTTGACATTTTGTGTAGAGTTTTAGCACTAAAGACACATGCCTATTATGGCGATTGTGTCAACTGTCCGACAGGATAGGCGATTTCCGCTTTAAAAATGATCACAAATACGAATTGAATGCGAATACTTTTTCACATTAAGGTCAGGCCATCCTGAATCACCCGGAAATGCCGTCATGACCGCTATTGCTCATCCCCGACCCACACCCCAGCGGGTGCGCCCATTCGAAAAAACCCGCGTCAAGACGCCGGGCTGGTTGAAGCTGATTCTGGGGCGTGAGCTGGCGCCGACACGGGCCGAGTATGACCGGGTGGTGGATGCGCTCTGGGATGGCGATCCTGCCATGGACAAGATGCTGGACTGGATGTACGCCTCGGATCCCGCACTGGCGCGCCGCCAGTTCAAGCAGGCGATGGAAGAGGGGATCGAGCGGGTGGAGAATGCCCCCGAAGCCTTGAAAACCTTCTTCCGCACAGTTGAAACTCCGCCTGCCTGGGTTGACCGGCAGTTACTGGATGAGGGCATGCGCTTCATTCACGGAACCGGGCTGGCATCTACCTATGTGCTGCGCGATCTCGCCCTGATGGGCGGCTACCTGCTGTCCGGGTTCAACCAGTCGCTGCTGATGACCGGGGCATTGAACCGGGGAACCGCACAGCGCGTCGCCGAAACCGGGAAGTGGTGGATGGATTGCACCACGCCCGGCGGTCTGGAACGTTTTGGCGAAGGCTTCAAGACCACGCTGCATGTACGGCTGGTGCATGCACTGGTGCGTCGCAACCTGGCGGCGCGACCGGACTGGGACAGCGCCAAGTGGGGATTGCCGGTGAGCCAGATCGACATGGTCGCCACCTATCTGGGATTCAGCGCCGTGATGCTGGGCGGCTTGCGCAAACTGGGCCTGCCGGTCACCCCGCGCGAATCCAAGGCCGTGATGCATTTGTGGAGCTATGCCTGCTGGCTGATGGGTGTCGAGGAAAAATGGCTGGTGTTTTCCGAGCGCGACGCGATCGTGCTGCTGAACCATACCTTCATGACCCAGAGCAAGCCGGATGACACCAGCCGCGAAATGGCGATAGCCTTGGCCAACGAACCGCTGGAACGCCACTTTCCCAGTTTCCAGGCATTACGCCGCCGGCTTTATTATCACCAGCATCTCAGCGTCAGCCGCTTTTTCCTGGGCCCCGACAAGATGGCGCAGCTGGGCTTGCCCGAAAACATCCTGCCGTGGTATCCCTGGCTCACGCTGTTGCCCCGTTTCGCCACCTACAGCCTGCGTCACTGGTTGCCGGGCCAACGCGCCGAACAGGAACGCCGTGGCCGGCGGGAGCAGGAAGACGCGCTGGCTTCGTTGTTCGGCGACAAAACCCACGGCGTCATCCAGCCCGGCGCCAATCATCCCGCCCATACCTGAGTGGCGGGCGGCCAACCTGAACCCTGTCGGGGATCCGTGTGATCCCCGAATCCTTTTCTGACCCACGAGGCCCGCTGTTCATGGATTTTTCGCTGTCTCCCGAAATCGAGGATTACCGCCTCCGCGTCCGCGACTTTGTCGCCCGTCATGTCATGCCGCTGGAAAAAGACCCCCACGCATTCGATGAACACGAAAACATCCGTGAAGATATTGTGGCGCAGGTACGGGCGCTGGCTCGCGAACAGGGGCTGTGGGCTTTCCAGATGCCGAAAGAACGAGGCGGGGCCGGGGTTGGCGTGGTCGGCATGGCCGCCATCTATGAAGAGGCGGCCCGTTCGCCGTTCGGACCGGTGATGATCAACGCCGCGCCGCCCGATGACGGCAACATGATGCTGTTGAACCGCATCCTGCCGAATGAAGCCATGAAGCAGCGCTGGTTGCAGCCGATTATCGATGGCAAGGTGCGTTCCGCTTTCGCCATGACCGAACCCAAGGGGTGCGGCTCCGACCCGTCGCTGACCTACACCACCGCCACAAGGCAAGGCGACAAGTGGATCATCAACGGCCGGAAATGGTTCATTACCGGCGCGGATGGAGCACAGCATTTCATCCTGTTGGCGCGAACGGGCGAGGATGACCGCAAGGGACTCACCGCTTTCCTGTTCGATGCCTCACAGCCGGGCTGGCGCATCGAGCGCCGCATTCCGATCATGGGGCCGGAAGAACACGGCGGCCACTGTGAACTGGTGTTCGAAGGGCTGGAAATTCCGGACGAGAACCGGCTGCTCAACGTTGGCGACGGCCTGAAAGTCACGCAAATCCGCCTGGGCGTGGCGAGGCTGACCCACTGCATGCGCTGGCTGGGCCTGGCCAAGCGCTGCATGGAGGAAGCCGCCGGTCATGTATCGGAACGGATGAGTTTTGGTCAGCCGCTGGCAGGGCATGAAGGCGTGCAGTGGATGTTGGGTGATGTCGCCAAGGACATCCACATCGGCCGGCTGCTGACGATGCAGGCGGCCTGGAAACTGGATCAGGGCGATTTTGCCCGCAGCGAGATTTCAATCGCCAAGATTCACGTCGCCGACACCCTGCACAAAGCGGCCGATACCGCCATCCAGTTACTGGGCGCTCGCGGCTACTCGAAGGACACCATCGTGGAATGGATCTACCGCTATGCGCGGCAGGCGCGACTGGTGGACGGAGCCAGTGAAGTCCACAAGATGGTCATTTCACGCTCCTATCTGGCCGAAGGGCCGGAATTCTTCCACTGGGGCGTGTGAAACCTCACCGGCCGGAATAACGTCTTCCGGCCGGTCTGCCACGCAGAGTTGCCGACGACGGGGCAGCAGGGACATCAACGCTTCGCCACTCGCCCGGCTGCAGATCAGCCAGCGCCCAGTCACCGATCCTGACCCGCACCAGCCGCAAGGTCGGAAAACCCACCGCCGCGGTCATCCGGCGCACCTGCCGGTTCCGTCCCTCGCTGATGACCAGTTCGACCCAGCTGGTGGGAATTGCCGCCCGATACCGGACCGGCGGATTGCGCGGCCACAGCAACGGTTCCGTCAGCTTGCAAGCCGCGGCGGGACGGGTAGGGCCGTCATTCAGCATCACACCCGCCCGCAAGCGCGCCAGCGCCTCCTCAGTGATATCGCCGTCAACCTGCGCCCAATAGGTTTTGGGCAGCTTGAATTTGGGATCAGTAATGCGCGCATTCAGTGCGCCGTCCGCTGTCAACAGCAACAAGCCTTCTGAATCCATGTCCAGCCGCCCGCAAGGATGGATATCCGGGTCCGTAAAGAAATCGGCCAGCGTCGAACGCTCATCCGTCTTGCGGAACTGGGTGAGCACACCGTAGGGTTTATTGAACAGTACGAGTTCCGACATCAAAGATCATCACCTGTGTTTATGGGCACATTTCCCGAATAAATCCTTCCGGCCGTCAATTTTGCCCGACAAGGCATTAACATAGGCAGCAATCTGCGGCGCCACATCCCACGCGCCGGATTGCTCATATCAACACATACAAGGGAGTACCTGCACAATGGGTTACCAGAAGATTAAGGTCCCGGCGGATGGCGACAAAATCACCGTAAACGCCGACCTGTCCCTGAACGTCCCCAACTTTCCGATTATTCCATTTATTGAAGGCGACGGCATCGGCTTCGACATCACCCCGGTGATGATCAAGGTGGTGAACGCGGCGGTCAGCAAGAGCTACGGCAGCAAGCGCGCCATTTCGTGGATGGAAATCTATTGCGGCGAGAAAGCCACCAAGGTTTACGGCAACGACACCTGGATGCCGGAAGAGACTTTTGAGGCGCTGCGCGAATACGTTGTGAGCATCAAGGGTCCGCTGACCACGCCGGTTGGCGGCGGCATCCGTTCCCTGAACGTGGCCCTGCGCCAGGAACTGGATCTGTATGTCTGCCAGCGCCCGGTGCGCTGGTTCAAGGGCGTGCCCAGCCCGGTGCACCACCCCGAACTGACCGACATGGTCATCTTCCGCGAAAATTCCGAAGACATCTATGCCGGCATCGAGTGGAAAGCCGACAGCCCTGAAGCCATCAAGGTCATCAAGTTCCTGCGCGAGGAAATGGGCGTCAAGAAAATCCGTTTCCCCGAAGGTTGCGGCATCGGTATCAAGCCGGTTTCCCGCGAGGGCACCAAGCGGCTGGTGCGCAAGGCCATCCAGTTCGCCATCGACAATGACAAGCCCTCCGTGACCCTGGTCCACAAGGGCAACATCATGAAGTACACCGAAGGCGCCTTCAAGGAATGGGGCTACGAGTTGGCCGTGGAACGCTTCGGCGGCGAACTGATTGACGGCGGCCCGTGGGTCAAGATCAAGAATCCGAAGAACGGCAAGGACATCATCATCAAGGATGTGATTGCCGACGCCTTCCTGCAACAGATCCTGATGCGCCCGGCCGAGTACTCGGTGGTGGCGACCCTCAACCTGAACGGCGACTACATTTCCGATGCCCTGGCGGCGGAAGTGGGCGGCATCGGCATTGCGCCGGGCGCCAACATCGGCGGCTCCATCGCCATGTTTGAAGCCACGCACGGCACTGCACCGAAGTATGCCGGTCAGGACAAGGTCAATCCCGGCTCCATCATCCTGTCCGCTGAAATGATGCTGCGGCACATGGGCTGGACCGAAGCCGCCGACCTGATCATCAACGGCATGCAGGGCGCCATCAGCGCCAAGACCGTGACCTATGACTTCGAGCGCCTGATGCCCGACGCCACGCTGCTGCGTTGCTCGGAATTCGGCGATGCAATCATCCGTCACATGGAAGACTGATGTTGCCGCTGGCGGAATCCGCGTAAGATCGGCCCCTTCGGGGGCCTTTTTATTGGCGGGGATTTTCGACTGAATGTTTTATTACCGCATTTCCGCCTGAAGTCTTAAAATAACCGCTCATCCGTTCACCCTTGTCAAAGACGGCTACCAAACCCATACCTTTTTGTAGGCGCGTTGTTATGGGAAATCACTTTCCTTTTGACCTAATATCCAATCAGATGCCCGATGATGAGGCGCATGATTCCGGCGAAGGCGGCCTGGCGGTACAGCAGGCCAAACCGGCGCTCAAGATGCCACCGCTTTTCCAGGTGGTGTTGCTGAATGATGACTACACCCCGATGGATTTTGTGGTAGAAGTTCTGGAAGGGTTCTTCGGGCTGGATCGCGAACAAGCCACGCGCGTCATGCTGGCGGTTCACTACGAAGGCAAGGGGGTGGCCGGTGTCTACCCCCGCGATATTGCTGAAACCAAGGCTCAACAAGTGGTTAACCATGCCCGCGAACACGAGCATCCGCTCATGTGCCGGGTAGAACAGAAGTCCGGCTGACCGGACACACAGACAGGTGGTGAAATGCTCAGTCGCGATCTAGAAGTCTCGCTTAATCTGGCCTTCCGGGATGCCCGTTCGAAGCGCCATGAATTCATGACCGTGGAACACCTGCTGCTCGCCCTGCTCGACAACGACTCGGCGGTGAAGGTGCTCAAGGCTTGCGGCGTTGAAGTATCAGGCCTGCGTCGTGATCTGACCCAGTTTGTTGATGAAACCACCCCGAAACTCGGCGCCCGCGAGGCCGACCGCGAAACCCAGCCGACATTGGGCTTCCAGCGCGTGCTGCAACGCGCCGTGTTCCACGTGCAGTCTTCCGGCAAGAAGGAAGTGACCGGCGCCAACGTGCTGGTCGCCATTTTCTCGGAGCAGGAATCCCAAGCGGTTTACTTCCTGAAGAAACAGAATGTCAGCCGCCTGGACGTGGTCAATTTCATTTCCCACGGCATCACCAAGCAAAACGAAGAGAACAACAGCGACAGCGACGCCGGCAGCAATGACAGTCAATCCATGGATGAGGAAGGCGGCGACGCCATGCCGAAAAGCGCGCTGGGCGCGTACGCATCCAACCTGAACGACCTGGCGCGCGACGGCAAGATCGACCCGCTGGTGGGCCGTGACGCCGAAGTGGAACGCGCCGCGCAAATCCTCTGCCGTCGTCGCAAGAACAACCCGCTGCTGGTGGGTGAGCCCGGCGTCGGCAAGACCGCGATCGCCGAGGGCCTGGCCTGGCTGATTGTCAGCGGCAAGGCTCCGGAGGCGCTGCAAAAGGCCGTGGTCTACAGCCTGGACATGGGCGCGCTGCTGGCGGGCACCAAGTACCGCGGCGACTTCGAGAAGCGCTTCAAAGCGCTGTTGAACGAACTGAAGAAGCAGGAAGACGCCATCCTGTTCATTGACGAGATCCACACCATCATCGGCGCGGGCGCGGCCAGCGGCGGGGTGATGGATGCGTCGAACCTGATCAAGCCGGTGCTGGTGAACGGCAGCATGCGTTGCATGGGCTCCACCACCTATCAGGAATACCGGGGCATCTTCGAAAAGGACCGCGCGCTGTCGCGCCGCTTCCAGAAGATCGACATTCCCGAACCGACCGTGGGCGAGACTTACCAGATCCTCAAGGGCCTGAAGTCGCGCTTCGAGGAACACCACGGCGTGCGCTACACCGACAAGGCGCTGGAAGTAGCCGCCGAACTGGCTGACCGCTACATCAACGAGCGCTTCCTGCCGGATAAGGCGATTGACGTGATTGACGAGGCGGGCGCCTTCCAGCGTCTGTTGGCCCCCAGCAAGCGCAAGAAGACCATCGGCGTCGGCGAAATCGAGGACGTGGTGGCGCGCATTGCGCGCATCCCGCCGAAATCGGTGTCCGCCAACGACAAGGAATCGCTGCGTAATCTGGAACGTGACCTGAAGATGACCGTCTTCGGTCAGGATCAGGCCATCGATGCCCTGACCTCGGCGATCAAGCTGTCGCGCGCCGGTCTGAAGGCCCCGGAGAAGCCGGTCGGCTGCTTCCTGTTCGCCGGTCCCACTGGCGTCGGCAAGACCGAAGTCACCAAGCAGCTGGCCAAGATCATGGGCATCGAGCTGGTGCGCTTCGACATGTCGGAATACATGGAGCGTCATACCGTCTCGCGGCTGATCGGCGCACCTCCCGGCTATGTCGGCTTTGACCAAGGCGGCCTGCTGACCGAAGCCATCACCAAGCATCCGCACTGCGTGCTGCTGCTGGATGAAATCGAGAAGGCGCACCCGGAAGTTTTCAACCTGCTGCTGCAGGTGATGGACCACGGCACGCTGACCGACAACAACGGCCGCAAGTCCGACTTCCGCCACGTTATCCTGGTGCTGACCACCAACGCCGGGGCGGAAAGCCTGACCCGCGCCAGCATCGGCTTCACCCAGCAGGATCACACCACCGACGCGATGGAAGTGATGAAGAAGATGTTCTCGCCGGAATTCCGCAACCGGCTGGACGCCATCATCCAGTTCCATGCGCTGGATCCAATCGTGATTGCCGGGGTGGTCGACAAGTTCCTGACCGAATTGCAGGCGCAGCTGGATGACAAGCACGTGGTGCTGGACGTTGATGAAAGCGCGCGCCTGTGGCTGGCGGAACACGGCTACGACAAGCTGATGGGCGCAAGGCCGATGGCGCGGGTGATTCAGGAAAACCTGAAGAAGCCGCTGGCCGAGATCATCCTGTTTGGCGAACTGGCCGGACACGGCGGGCAGGTGCATGTCACCGTCGAAAACGGCAAGATTTCCCTGCATGTGGAAACGGCGGAACGCAAGACCGCCACGCCCGCCTGATTGCACCAAGCCCTCCACCGGAGGGCTTCAGGAGGAAATCGCAGCAACACAAAAAGCCACGCATGCGTGGCTTTTTGCTGGAACTGACTGATTAGCGGACGCGGTAAGTGATGCGGCCTTTGCTCAGGTCATAGGGGGTCATTTCGACCTTGACCTGGTCACCGGTGAGAATGCGGATGTAGTGCTTGCGCATTTTGCCGGAGATGTGGGCGGTAACAATGTGACCGTTTTCCAGTTGTACGCGGAACATCGTGTTGGGCAGGGTGTCAATCACCGTGCCGTCCATCTCGATCTGCTCTTCTTTGTTTGACATAGCAACCCTGAAGCGATTTAGAAACATGCACATGCGTGCTAGTGGGCCAATATTCTGCCTGATTTCCACTCCGATAGCAAAGAAAATGTCCGACAATAACGCTATTGACAGACATTCCCGCCTTAGTCAGAGCGCGTTCCCAGCCAGTCAGCGATCACTTTCCAGATGTTTTCCGGGGCCTTGCTGCTGTGCACCAGGCCCAGATGGCCGCCGGGAACAACGCGGAATTCCTTGTCGGTGGAGGACACGTAATCCAGCAGGGTTTCGACAGCGGCGGGGGTCACCATGTTGTCGGTCTGCCCGGCGAAGACCAGCAGTGACGCGTTGATGTCCGACAGGCGCATTTCCTTGTCGCCGATGGTCATGTAGCCCTTGGCCAGTTCGTTGTCGATCCAGATGCGCACCGACATGTCCTGCACGATGCCGCCGGGATAGGCGACCATGCCATCAAGGAAGGCGGCGGTGGTGGCGTGGTTGACCACGAACTCGCGGTCGGCCAGCTTGCCCAGCAGCTCCCAGTAACCGCGCAGGTTGCTGACCGGGTCCATCAGCTTGAAGCCGAGGGTGTTCATCCAGCCCGGCGTGTGCAGCCACTGCGGATTGAGGTTGTGGATGCGGAAACCGGTGTTCTCGCGCACCCATTCCGCCCTACGGTTCATGAACTGGTACATCTTGCCCAGCTTGCCGGAGGCATGGCTGTTGATGGGCGAACCCAGCACCATCAGGTTACGGATGTGCTTGTCCTGATTCAGCGCGGTGTAGCACAGCACGCAGATGCCACCCATGCTCCAGCCGTGCAGCGACAGGTCCTGCGAGCCGCTGTGCTCGCGCACCCGCGCGAGGAACTCGGGCATCAGCTCGCCGCAATAGGTGGCCAGGTTGTAGTGCGCGTGACGGCGACGCGGCACGCCCCAGTCGATCAGGTAAATGTCATAACCGCGCGCCTGCAGGTAGCGGATCATGCTGCGCTCGGGGAACAGGTCGTAGATGAACATGTTCACCGCCAGCGGCGGCACGATCACCAGCGGCACCGCATGACGCTCTTTTTCCACCGTCACCTTGACACCATCGAGCAGGATGCAGTCTTCCGTGAGCGGATGGTAATGGCGCAGGCGCACCAGACCGTTGTCGTGGATGACTTCGTACGGGCTGCGGCCGGCCAGCACCATTTCCTGCGGGCGCAGCAGACGGTCGGACAGGTTGCGGACAGCGCGTTGGGCTTTCTTGCGGGATGGCTTCTTGCGGGTAGCAGCGGTGTGGCTCATGCGGGATCTTCCGGCTGGTTGAACGCCGCGAATGATAGGACACTATGCATGACCTGTCAGTGGCGCAAAACCGTTTGACCGGGTGAAAAAAGTCAATTCCGGCCGCATTTCGTCGAAAGAACAGCGGTTTCCGGAATAAGCGGGGCTTCTGCTATCATGCGCGCCTTCGCGGCCCACGCCCGCGCCGTCCCTGATTATCGCCTGTCGGATACCGCCATGAGTCAAGTCGTCATTGCCGCGCTGTACCAGTTCCGCGCCGTGGAAAACCCGGCCGTCTTGCAGGAAGAACTGCGCGCCTTCTGCCGCGAACAGGGCATCCTGGGCACGCTGATCGTGGCGGGCGAGGGCATCAACGGCACCGTTTCCGGCAGTCGCGAAGGCATCAGCCGCCTGCATGAATTGCTGCTGGCGAAAGGCTTCACGCGCATGGAGTACAAGGAGTCCTTTGCCGACGAGCATCCCTTCCGCAAGCTGAAGATCAAGCTGAAGCAGGAAATCGTGACGCTGGGCGTGCCGGTGAACCCGCGCGAGCATGTCGGCACCTACCTGAGCCCGCAGGAATGGCACGACCTGATCCAGCAGCCGGACGTGCTGGTGATCGACACCCGCAACGACTATGAAGTGATGACCGGCACCTTCAAGGGCGCGATTGACCCCAAGACCCGCACCTTCGGCGAGTTTCCGGAATATGTGGCCAAGGAGCTGGCGGACGCCAAGGACAAGAAGATCGCCATGTTCTGCACCGGCGGCATCCGCTGCGAGAAATCGACCAGCTACCTGTTGCAGGAAGGCTTTCGGGAGGTGTACCACCTCAAGGGCGGTATCCTGAACTACCTGAAGGAAATCCCGGACGAGCAGAGCCTGTGGGAAGGGGAATGCTTTGTGTTTGATGGCCGGGTGGGCGTGGAGCACGGCGTCAACCCCGGCCACACCCGCATGTGTTTCGGTTGCGGACACCCGCTGCTGGAAGAGGACCTGCACAGCCCGCATTTTGAAGATGGCGTGGCCTGCGCCTGGTGCCACGACAAGACCACGGACGAACAGAAGGCGCGTTTCCGCATGCGCCAGCGCCAGCATGAACTGGCGCGGCAGCGCGGCGACAAGCCTCAGGCGTAATCGTAAGGACCGCCAGCCTTCAGCGCCCGCTGATAGGCCGGACGCGCCTGCACCTTCTTTACCCAAGCCGTAATGGCCGGGTAATTTCCCGTAGCGCGACCCGCCACCGCCGCCTCCAGCGGAAAGCTCATCTGGAAATCCGCGCCGGTCAGCTGCGACCCGGCAAACCACTCCCGCCCGCGCAGATACCCCTCAATAAAGCTCATGTTGTTGCTGATGTTCGGCCCGACAAAGGACGTCATCACCTTGTCGGCAATGCCCTTGGTCACCGGCTTCAGGAAGAACGGCACCGGCGCGCTGCGCACCTTGTCGAAGACCAGCTTCATCACGAACGGCGGCATCAGCGACCCTTCGGCGAAATGCATCCAGTAGGTGTAATCGCGGTGCTCCGGCGTACCGGGCGCGGGCAGCATTGTGTCCCTGGCATAGGTGTAGGCCAGATATTCGATGATGGCCCCGGACTCGGCGACGGTGATATCGCCATCGGTGATGACCGGCGACTTGCCCAGCGGATGCACCTTCTTCAGCTCCGGCGGCGCCAGCATGGTTTTTTTGTCGCGTTGGTAGTGCTTGATTTCGTAGGGGATGCCCAGTTCTTCCAGCATCCAGAGAATGCGTTGCGAACGGGAGTTGTTCAGGTGATGGACGATAATCATGAGGAAGCTGCCAAGGGATTGACGGTAAAAGGATGAAGCCGGCCCGGCCTAGAACGACGAGCCGGGCTCTTGCAGGAAAGCGGTTTCCTCGGGCGTGGATTCGCGGCCGAGAATGCGGTTGCGGTGCGGGAAACGCCCGAATCGCTCGATGATGTCCTGATGCCGGGTGGCGTAGGTCAGGAAGAAGGCAAAGGTTTTCATGGCCTCGGCGGGAACGGAGGAAGCCAGCTCGCGGAACAGCGCCACACTGCGCGTCTGGTCGTCGCGATCCTCGGAATGCTCCAGCGGCAGGTAGAAGAACACCCGCTCGATCGGTTTCAGCAGGCGGTCCTGCCGGGACGCCAGGCCGTCCTTGCACCACTGGCGGGCCAGCGTGTCGAATACGAAGGACTGCGGCGTGTCGCGCCAGATATTACGGCTGAACTGGTCGACCAGGATGATCAGCGCCAGGCGGCCGCGCGCATCCTGATGCCAGTCGGTCAGGTCACCATCGGCGGCGGCATAGACCAGCGACTCGAAACGATCGCGGATTTCCGCATCCAGCGCCGGGTCCTTCGACCACCACAACCCGGCCTGACGGTTGGCAACCACGGTATCGTCGCCCTGCGGGCCAAACCAGAAATCGAGTATTCCTTCGTATGAAGCGGTCATGACGGCAATCCTTTAAGCTTTGGAACACGGCGAGGCGGGGTGGAAGAGGACCGGCTGCCCGGAACGACGGGATTCACACCAGGTTTTCAGGGCCAGCAGCCGCTTGTCGGTCTGTTTCTGCAACCACCAGCCCGCCAGATATTCGGTCAGCCAAGGAAGCATCCACTTCTTAAGGGTGAGCACATACTTGAAGCGGGCGAAAGTGATGCCGTTGCGGTCCTCGAACAGCCAGCTGCCGGCAAAGCGGTCGATGAAGAAAGGGCCGCTGACCATCTTCACCGACGTGGACTGGGTGGAAACCTGAATGTATTCGAGCACCAGATTGAAACCGGAACGATCGCGCACCCGCAGTTGCTGGCCAACGCGGATACCGTCCTGCGGAACCGCCAGACTCATGGACGGCGCGGCGGCGTCCCAGCGGGCATACTCGTCCAGCGCCTGGGCCACCTGATAAACCTCGTCGCGCGGGGCATGAATGAACTGTTTGCTTTCCACCACAGCCATGATGTTGCCTGTCAAAACCGATAATCATCCTCAATACCATACCGGCCCCCGGAAAGCAAAAACCCCGCCGGGAAGGGCGGGGTTTCCGTGCAATGCAGGGCGGATCAGGCGGCGGCCTTTTCACCCTGGGTGATGGCCAGCGTTTCCGCCGTTTCGGCCTCCACAGCCTTGGGGCCATACTTCGCAATCAATTCTTCACGACGCTCCGGGTCGAAGTTGATGCGGCTCATGTCACCCTTGTAGTGTTCCACCACCTTCGGGTCCATCAGTGCGAACCACCAGGACGGGAAGTAGGCGGGCAGCAGCATGGACGCATAACCACCCGGCAATTGCGGTGTGCCTTCAAAGTGGCGCAGCGACTGGAAGCTGCGGGTCGGGTAGGCGTGGTGGTCGCTGTGACGCTGCAGTTGGTACAGCACCAGGTTGGTGATGACGTAGTTGCTGTTCCAGCTGTGTTCCGGCTGGGTGCGCTCGTACTTGCCGTTGGCGTCCTTCTGGCGCAGCAGGCCGTAGTGCTCGATGTAGTTCACCACTTCCAGCAGGCTGGCGCCGTAAGCGCCCTGGGCGACCAGGAAGGGAACCGCGCGCGGACCGCTGATGACCACGTTGGCGGCCACGAAACCGGCGGTGATCGCCCAGCCTTGCAGCAGTTCGTTCTCCAGGCTCCAGAAGCTCTTGCCCTTGCGTTCCAGACGCGCCTTCTCGATTTCCACGGCCGACTTGAAGCCGCCGATGACGGTGCGCGGCAGGAACTTCCAGAAGCTTTCGCCCATGCGGCTGGACGCCGGATCTTCCGGGGTGGAGACGCGCTTGTGGTGACCGAAGTTATGTTCCACGGCGAAGTGGGTATAGAAGGTCGGGGCCAGGGCGAGCATGGCGCCGATGCGGTTGTGGCGCTCGTGCTTGTGGCCGAGTTCGTGGCCGGTGACGATGGCGATGCCGTTCAGCGCGCCCACCGACATGGTGAGGCCGATGCGATCCATCATCGGGACGTTCTTGCGGGTGGCGAGGTAGCAGCCCAGCGCGGTCATGATGTACTGCGACGGAATGAAGGCCTTGGTGATCAGGTTGTAATACTTGTCTTTTTCCATTTCCCGGATGGCTTCATCGGGCGGGTTGCTGGCGTCTTCACCGATCCAGCGGTCCAGGGCGGGAATGACGCCGTGCACCAGCGCCGGGCCGGTCCAGGCAAGGGCGCGCAGTTTCTTGGGGGCGACGGCATAGGCGGCCAGGGCGGCGATGCCGACCACGGGCAGGGCGGGACTGAGCAGCCATTTGTAGCGCTTGGGGTCTTTCCACTTGGATGTGCCTTTCTGGCTGGCCTGTTGCAGGAGGTCGTCAGGGGTTTTGGCGTTCATTGTCTGGCACCTGTTCATTTGTATTTACCGTATGGCCATATTGCTACTGGGGTGGGCGGGTGAACAGTTGCAGGAATCCGGGAAAATGTGTCAGGAATCCGACATTGGGCAATGTCACGGTTTAAGGTGAATCACTTTCGATCAATGTGGTTTTTTTGGGTGGGAATTGAGCGTTTTGGGGGTGAGGGGTGTTTGGTTTGAGGGGGTCGCCTGCGGCGGGCCCTACTTTTTTCTTGGAAAAAGTAGGCAAAACCGTGTCCTTCGCCAATAACTCGCATTCCTTCCGTTCGCTGTTGATCCGCCTCCACTCCTTCACTTCGTTTCCTTGCATGTGGCTCGGACAATTGGCTGCGGACGGCGAGGGTGGTCGTGAATAAGGGTTGGGGGTGATAGGGAAAGTTGGGTTTGGTTTGATTTGGTTGGGCTAGGTGGGGGTGGTCGTTGGGCTTGTGGCGAGGCCACTGCGGCTATTCGCTTTGGGTGAGGGGGATGCGGGGTTTGCGGGGGGTGTCGATGGCGCGGGCGCGGAGTTGGCCGCAGCCGCCGTCTACATCCTGTCCGGCGCTGTTGCGGACTTTGGTGAGGATGCCGCGGCTGTTGAGGTGGCGGACGATTTCGACGATGCGTTCGCCGCTGGGGCGTTGGTAGTGGTCGCCTTCGAGGCTGTTGAAGGGGATGAGGTTGATGACGGCGTATTTGCCCCGGTAAAGGTCGGCGAGGGCTTCAAGTTCTTCCTGGCCGTCGTTGATGTCCTTGAGCAGGGTCCATTGCACCTGGATGGGGTAGCCGACGCGGCGGGCGTAGTCTTCGCTGAGTTCGGCGAGGTCGCGGGGGCTGATTTTCGGGGCCTTGGGCAGCAGGTGTTCGCGCAGGTCGGCTTTGGTGGTGTGCAGCGACAGGGCGAGGGCGGGTTTGACGCGCAGGGTGGGCAGGCGTTCGAAGACGCGCAGGTCGCCGACGGTGGAGAAGACCAGGTTCTTGTGGCCGATGCCGCCGTAGGTGCCCAGCAAGTCGATGGCTTCGAGGACGTTGTCGAGGTTGTGCGCGGGTTCGCCCATGCCCATGAACACCACTTTTTTGACCGGGCGCAGGCGGCGGGCCTGTACGACCTGGGCGACGATTTCGAGGCTGCTGACCTGGCGCAACAGTCCGCTTTTGCCGGTCATGCAGAAGCGGCAGGCGACGGCGCATCCCACCTGGCTGGAAACGCAGACGCCGTCTCGCGGCAGCAGTACGCTTTCAATCATCTGGCCGTCGGGCAGGTCGACCAACAGCCGGGCGGAGCCGTCGGCGCCGGGGTGTTGCGAGCGGATGCGGGCAAGGTTGTCGAGGTCGGCGGTGAGTTGCGGCAGGGCGTTGCGGACGCTGAGCGGCAGGAAATGCTGGGCCTCGCGGCGGCTGGTGCCGGTGCTGAGCGGTTTGCCCTGTATCCATGAGCGGATGATCCGTTCGCGGTGGACGGGCAGGGCGCCGAGGTCGGCGAGGCGCTGATGGAGGTGGGTTAGTTGCATGGGGGCGGATGGTAGCATTGGGGGTGGGGGAAGGGGAATTGGTCGCTTGGTAGCTGCGAATGGTGCAATGGCTTGTAACAACCTGGGCCGGGGCGGAATCGAGGAACCGATTGTCGGAACTTCCGTTTACTGATAGCTTAAAGTCAATTTAAATCAGTGGCTTGCCACAGTACGGCCAAAATTAGACGCCGTTTATGGAAAAATCAAGGACCGGATTTGGTTTAGATATCAAATTTCACATGGAGATCAATAATGCAACGGGTACCTATGGGTCGAAGCTGCCTCAATCCTCGGCTTGCAAATAACTTTCTAGATACATGTGCATTTGATCCAAAATATTCGCCGGAGCATGAGGCGGCCCAGAAAATACGAATACTCGGCAATACAAGAGAAGTGGTTCTGGCACTTGCGCATTCTAATCAACGTGAAATTGATCATCCGAATACTCCTGTTGATGTTAAAACTGCTGCCAAAAATATGATCTTCACAAACCCGACAGGTCTTACTCAAGCAGAACAAACACGCAAAGAACTAGCTCAAGCCATTCTAACAGGCAATGGTCACGCTCAAAAATATGCTGCTGATGCTGCTCATGTTTTTGAAGCAGGAAAATACGGTGGGTACTTCATAACAACCGACGAACGTATTCTAAATAAAAGGGTTGAGTTGAAAATTGCCACAAATGCAAACATTTTGCGACCAAGCGAGTGGCTCAAGCTATTTCACGATAATGCAAGTGTCTAATTTTCGCTCCAGTGGGATAACACAACAGCCACTTATGGAGCATTTATTGATGGACCTGGGGGCAATTTCAGGTGTATTTTTTTGTTGGGTGTTAGTGCTTTACGCAATTTTTACTAATTCTGATTATAGAGCACTAGCCGAACATGAAAAGTGCTAAACGACTCGAATCTGGGCGATAAGGAGATTAAACATGAATTTCGGCTTGAAGTCCATTGCACTAATGGTTTCCTTGTTCTCGACCACAATAGTTTTTGCAGATAAGACTATCGAATGTGAGCGTTACAAAGTATTAAATAATAAAAAGACAGAGGGCCGTGTATTTAGATTAAATCTTGCAGCAGAGCAGCCAACTTTGCGTTATATGAAAGTATCTGGCTCTGATTGGTTTCTGCCGTCAGAATCTTTGCTTCAAATACTTTGGAAATCCCCTGACGAACTAAGGGTTGTGGCTGAATGGAAAGCGCAGGACTATGGCGTCAATAAGGAGCGTTGGAGTCCAATATATATCTTGGATATCGACTTCGGAAAGCCAGATTTTCGCGATGCAAGCTACGGTGGACTTGCTGATTTTTCTGAAATCATTTCATCGCCTTGGAAACAGGAATGTAAACGAACTGATTGAAAAAATGCTAACGAGACCATAATTGGGTAAGCCCCCAATTTACCATAACTAAAAAGATCCCATAAAAAAACCGCCCCGACTAGAACGCCGGGACGGCACAAACCAAAACCCAATTATCCTTAAGAAGGCTTACGCCGCCTCCTTCTCCCCAACCTCCGCCGTCACCTCCGGCACTTCCTCCAACTCAATCGCCGGACGCCCGTACTTCGCCAGAATCTCCTCCCGACGCTCCGGATCAATATTCGCCTTCGTAATATCCCCATCGTAGTGCGCCAACACCCGCTTATCCATAATCTTGTACCACAGCGACGGAATGTAGGCCGGCAACAACATGCTGGCATAACCCGCCGGCAACTGCGGCGCATCCTCAAAATGCCGCAACGCCTGGAAACTGCGGCTGGGATGCGCATGGTGATCACTGTGACGCTGCAACTGATACAGGAACAGATTGGTCACCACATTATTATTGTTCCAGCTATGCTGCGGCGACACCCGCACATACTTGCCGTTCGCCAGCTTCTCGCGCTTCAGGCCATAGTGCTCCACATAATTGATCACCTCCAGCAGACTGGCGCCATAAGCCCCCTGAGCCACCAGGAACGGAATGGCGCGCGGCCCGAACAACGCGGTGGACGCACCCAGCAGACCGGCGCTCATCGCCCAGCCCTGCAGCAGCTCGTTGTCCAGCGACCAGAAACCCTTGCCCTTGCGCGCCAGACGCTCCTTCTCGATCTGCACCGCCGACTTGTAACCGCCAATCACCGTGCGCGGCAGGAACTTCCAGAAGCTTTCGCCCAGACGGCTGGACGCCGGATCTTCCGGGGTGGCGGCGCGCTTGTGGTGACCGAAATTGTGCTCCACGGCAAAGTGGGTGTAGCCGGTGGGGGCGAGGGCGGCCATCGCCAGCAGGCGGCTGGTGCGGTCGTGCTTGTGGCCCAGTTCGTGGGCGGTGTTGATGGCGATGCCGTTGATGACGCCGACGGTGGCGGCGATGCCCAGACGGTCGGCCAGCGGCACGTTCTTGCGGGTGGCCAGCCAGGTGCCCAGCAGCGTGCAGGCATACTGGGTGGGCAGGAAGGACAGCACCACGCGGTGGTAATACTTGTCGTTTTCCAGATCCTTGACGGCGGATTCCGGGGGATTGGTCTTGTCCGCGCCCACCAGACGGTCAATGGCGGGAATGATGGCGTGAATCAGCGCCGGGCCGGTCCAGGCCAGGGCACGCAGCTTCTTCGGGGCAATGGCGTAGGCGGCCAGGGCGGCTGTGCCAATGACCGGAACCGCCGGGCTGAGCATCCAGAGATAACGTTTGCCGTCACGCCATTGCTTAGCGGTGGCATTGCTGGCAGCATTCAGAAGATCATCCGGTGTCTTGGCATTCATGGCGGGTACCTGTGATTTAGCTTGTAGGACAATCTTGCAGGCAATCCGCCGCCCTGAACAGTGGCCGGAATCCATAAAACTATCGCGGAAATCCGACATTGACCAATGTCACATTGGCTTATAAATTTCAGGGTTTTCCGACCAATAAGAGAAAAACAGCCGTCCCATGGATGCCCTGAGCCACATTCTTGACGATATCCACCTGCGCGGCGCGGAATACCTCTACGTCAACGGGCAGGGGGCGTGGAACTTTGCGCTGCAAGGCAGCCCGGCTTTTCATATCGTGCTGAACGGGCCGGTGAAGCTGCTGTTGCCGGGTCATGACGAGCATCTGCTGGAAACCGGCGATATCGCCTTCATCCCGGCGGGCAAGGAACACCATATCCGCCATCCTGACGCGGCGGAGCTGTCCGATTACTGGCTGATGAACGATTTCAACGGTCATTGCAACGAGCCGCTGGCGGTGGGCAACGGTCAGCCGCGCAACCTGATCCTGTCGGTGCGCTGCCTGCTGGACTCGGACATGGGTCGGCCGCTGCTGTCGTCGCTGCCGCCGTGCATGGTGATCCGGCAGGGGCTGGAGGGCAGCGGGCCGGAGTGGCTGAAGATCGGCCTGAACTTCCTGGCGCTGGAGGCGGAGCTGTACCGGCCCGGCCGCGATACGCTGATCAACCGCCTGATCGGCATGTTCCTGATTGAATGCGTGCGCGATTATGTGGAGCAGTTGCCGGAGGAAGCCAACAACTGGCTGAGCGCGATGCGCGATCCTTATCTGTCGCCCGCACTGAGCGCCATCCACGCGCAACCGGCGCATCCGTGGACGGTGGCCGATCTGGCCGGGCTGGCTTGCCTGTCGCGCTCGGCCTTCCACGAGCGCTTTAACGACATTATCGGCATGCCGCCGCTGGCCTACCTGACCGAACACCGGCTGCGGCTGGCCGCTTGGCATCTGGCGCAGCAGGACATCGGCATCAACCGCATCAGCGAGCGGGTGGGCTACAGTTCCGAGACGGCCTTCAGTCAAGCCTTCCGCCGCCAGTACGGCATTTCCCCCAGCCAGTACCGCAAGCAGAAAATGGCTTGATCGACGGGCGATTGGGCCGCTAAAGCCATTGTTTTTCGTGGGGATTGCCCCCATTATCCGCGTCATCCCCCTCCAGACTGGAAACTCTCCGATGAGCTACGACATCGCGCTGCAGCGACTGGCCGCAACACTCAAAACCACCACTGCCGAACTGGCCGGGCTGGAAAGCCTGACCCCCGAGCAGGTGGACCAGCTGAACACCATCATGGTGAACGCCCTGCACCAGCAACACGAAGCCATGAAGGAAGCCATTGATCGCGGACTCGATCACGTGCCGTCGCTGCTGCGCGGCGCCGTCAAGAAAATTGTGCGCGGTTAAGCGGAGAAAGACCCCATGAGCAAACTCGATACCCGCGCCGAACTGATCAAGCTGTCGCGCATGACGCAAGTGACCGAGGCCGATCTGGCCTTTCTGGAAGATGTGCCGCTGCCCGCGCTGATCAAGGTGCGCGAGCTGGCCAGCGACCGCGTGTTCAGCGACGGCCGCAAGCTGTTCCAGAACCTGGCTTCGGCCAGCAAGCTGATGCCGAACGGGCTGACGGCGATGATTGCCGAGAAGGCTTTCGGGCCGATGCTGTGCGCGCGCGTGGCCGGGGAAATGCCCTGGCAGCGTGCGGTGGACCTGTCGCAGAAGATGAGCATTCCCTTCCTGGCGGAAGTGACGATGGCGATCGACCCGAAGCGGGTGCGCGAGATCATCCGCAACATGCCGGTGAACCACCTGAAGGCGGTGGCGAAGGAACTGGTGCGGCGCGGCGAATACCTGGTGCTGGGCGGCTTCGTCAACTTCATGATGGAAGCGCAGATGCGCGCCATCATCGGCGAGATTTCCGAGAAGGACCTGCTGCACATCGGTTTCTTCATGGACGGCAAGCACCAGATCAGCGAGATCATCCGCATGCTGCCGGAAAACCGCCTGCGCGTGCTGGTCGGTGAGATGCAGAACCACAAGGAGCTGTGGCCGGAGGCGCTGGCGCTGATGGTGCACATGGAAGACGAGCTGAAGCGGCAGATGGGCGACATCGCCGTGGAACAGAACCCCGGCATGCTGGACGACCTGACCGATACCGTGTTCAGCCTGGACCTGTGGAAGGACGCCTTGCCGTTGTTCGCCTGCATGTCGCCGGGCACGCAGTTCCACCTGATCAATGTGGCCGCCATGTCGCGCCGCGATGTGCTGGAAGCCGTGGCCGTGAATACCGATATCTACGGCTTGTGGGGCACGCTGCTGCCGCTGGTGGAATACATGTCGGTGTCGCAACGGCAGACGCTGGGGGAAATCGTGGCCGGCAAGGGCGAGTTCTTCCTGCAAACCGTGATTCGCGCCGCCGCCGCCCATGACATGTGGGCGCCGCTGCTGGATGTGGTCCGCTACCTGTCTGATAACGTCAAGGATGCCGCCACGGCAGTGCTGCAACGTGAACTGGCGGATGCTCCGGCTGTCGCCGAGAAGGTTCGGGCGCAGGCGGCGGAACGGGGACTGGCAATTCCTTGAGTGCGCGGGCGGCGTTGTGCGGGTTGAACCCGGCAACGCCGCTTACAGCCGTCCGCTCCGCTTGACTTCCAGATAGCGATTGACCAACCCGACCGCCAGACGGCGGGGTTCGGTATCCAGCACCAGCACCCCGGCATGGCGCAAACCGCTCAACTGCCGTTCCCGCAAGGCCAGATAATCTTCCGCCGCCGCCCGTGTAAAGGCATCGTCAACACTCGCGGGCGGCTGTTCGTGCAAGTCAGTGAAAACCTGTTCCCGCAACGTCGCCAGCAAAACCAGATGACGGCGGCCCAGCACCCGGCAGGCTTCCAGCAGATCGGGGCCATCTTCATCGCGCACATTGGTCAGGATGACGATCAGCGAACGCTTGCGCAGGCGCTTGCCCAGATCCTGCACCGCGCGCAGGAAGTCCGGGGTGCTGTCGGTCGGCTCCAGATCAAACACCCGGTTCATGATTTCCTTGACGACATGGCCGCCCTTGGCGGGCGCCAGATACCGGTCGGAACCGGCGAAGGTCATCAAACCGACGGCATCGCCCTGACGACTGACGGCGTGGGCCAGCAACAGCAAGGCGTTCAGGGTCTGATCGAAATGGGAGAGGCTGCCGTCCTGCGCGCGCATGCGGAAGCCGGTATCCAGCAACAGCAAGACCTGCTGGTCGCGTTCATCCTGATATTCGCGGGAAATGAGCTTGCGCAGGCGTGAGGTGGCTTTCCAGTCCACTTGCCGCAGCGAGTCGCCTTCCCGGTATTCCCGCAGCTGGTGGAACTCCAGCCCCTCGCCGCGCCGGGGACGCAGGCGGATACCCAGTTGCGACAGACGGTTGTCCGTGGCCAGCAGGGCATAGCGGGCGACTTCCGAGAAATTGGGATAGACGCGGAACGGGGAGCTGACGCTTATACGCCGGGTCTGCTGCAACAGGCCAAGACGGCCGGGCAAGCGCAACTCGACGATGTCCAGCGTACGTTCGCCGCGCACCAGGCTGCGGGCGCGGTATTGCACGCGCAGTTTCTGCCCCGGCCGCAGGTCAAGCGCGGCGGGCATGCCTTCGCCTTCCATGTCCGGTGTCAGATGGTCGAACACTTCCAGACGCACCGGCAGCTTGCCGGTGCAGGCCACCGTCAACTCAACCGGCTGCCAGACAGACAAGGGCCAGGCGGCCGGGATCGTCCGCTTCAGGCGGGGGCTGGGCGTCGCCAGCAGCGCCAGCGCTTCCAGCAACGTCATGACGCCCAGCACCACCGGCGCCAGCAGCCATAACGTCAGCCAGGCCTTGTCGAAGATGACGGGAACGCCCAGGACGCCCCATCCGGCCAATAGCCCCAGCAAACGACGGGTCGGTTGCATGCGTCTGGCCTACTGGCGCGGCGCGGGAACGGATTGCAGGATGGCCTTGATCACGTCGTCCGCGCTCTGACCTTCCATTTCCAGTTCCGGCGACAGCACCAGCCGGTGACGCAACGCCGGTTCGGCGAGGCGCTTCACATCATCCGGAATGACAAAATCACGGCCTTCGAGCAGGGCGGCGGCGCGGGCGGCGCGCAGCAGGGCGATGCCGCCGCGCGGCCCGGCCCCGACCGAGATGCCGGGCCAGTCGCGGGTGGCGCGCACAATGTGGGCGGCGTAATCGCGGATGCTGTCATCAATGCGGATTTGCGCGACCAGCTGCTGTACGGCCTGGATGTCTTCCGGCGACAACAGCGTTTGAAGGGAGTCAAAATCGAGGGTGTCGCCCATCTTGCCGCGAGTCACCAGCGTCAGCAGGCGCTGCTCTTCATTCAGGGTGGGGTAACCGATCACGACCTTCAGCAGGAAGCGGTCCAGCTGCGCTTCCGGCAGGGGGTAGGTGCCTTCCTGTTCAATCGGGTTCTGGGTGGCCATGACCAGAAAGGGTCGGGGCAGCTGATGGGCCTGACCGTCGATGGTGACCTGGTATTCCTGCATGGCTTCCAGCAGCGCCGCCTGGGTCTTGGCGGGTGCGCGGTTGATTTCATCCGCCAGCACCAGATGCGCGAAAACCGGGCCGCGACGGATATGGAACTGCTCGCTCTTCAGGTCATACAGCGCGTGGCCGGTGACGTCGCTGGGCATCAGGTCGGGGGTGAACTGGATGCGGTTGAACGTGCCGCCGATGGTGCGGGAAAGGGCACGCACCAGCAGCGTCTTGCCCAGGCCGGGCACGCCTTCCACCAGCACATGGCCGCTGGCCAGCAGGGCGATCAGCACCTGCTCGACCGCCTCCTTCTGGCCGACCAGCGCCTTGCTGATTTCGTGGCGCATGGCCTGCACCTTGGCGCCGGCCGACTTCAGGGGCGAGGCCGTATCTTGGCCGACGGCGGGCTGGGAGGGAAAGGTAGGGTCGCTCATGTCAGTTTCCGGAGTTGATGAAGGACGCGCATATCCTGTACGAAGCGCGCAAGATCGTGGGTTGGGGCGTCGGCCAGCGCCTGACGCAAGGCCGGGGAATCCAGGCCGGTAAACAGGGTCAATTCTTCGATCAGGTCGCCGTCGGTCAGGCTGCGCCATTGCGGGTGACGACGGAAGATATGCCGCCGCAGGCTTTGACGCACGGCGTTATAGAGGCGTTGATGGCGACCGGCGTACCACAGGTAACGGCCAGCGGCCTGCAGGTGCTCCGCCAGTCGGCGGCGGGGCTGGTCGGGTGACGGCAGCAAGGGGCCGAAACGGCTGTTGCCGTACCAGATCAGCGCCAGCGCCAGGACAAACACGCTGATAATGAGCGGCCAGGCCCAATCCCAGAACAACTCCAGAATGCCGCGCGCGTGGCCGCCGTAGACGATTTGCGCCTCGCCCTCATGACTGGCGGGACCGAACAACCGCAAGAACAGGGCGGCGTTGTCCTTCCAGGTAATCGCCTGATTGGTAAACAGCCCGGTTTCCGTCACCACCACAATGCGCCCGTCGCCCAGACGATATTCCAGCACATGAATGCCGTTGCCGTCTTCCAGCGCCCGCAGCGCCTTGCCGGTCGTGTCTTCCAGCACCAGCCTGCCCTGGAAGCCGGCTTCCAGCCAGCCGTCGTCGGCGTTTCCGGACAGCAGGCGACGGTCGTTGCTGTAATCCGGAAGGGAATGCTCGGCGGCCTCCAGTTCCTGGTCATGCATGACCACGCCCAGCGCGGGCAGCAACGGATCCTGCACTTGTCCTTCCTCATCCCCCAGCAACCGCGCCGGCAGGATGAGACGGTTGCCCTGACGCACCCAGGCCAGCAGCGGCGCAATCGCCTTGTCCGGCAGGGAGGCGGAGGACAGCGACAGGAACAGCACACCCGGCTTGGCGGGCGCGGCGGCAATTTCCGGCTGGTAGCGCACGGTGAACCCGCGCTTTTCCAATAACCGTCCGGCCGCCAGATAGGGGTTACGGGTGGCTTCTTCCGTCCATTGCGGCGGCGATTGCACCGGTTTCAACTCGAACAGGAAGGCGCCGGCGGCAATGAGGATGAGTACAGCGGCAATGGCCAGCCACCCGGACGGGGAAAGCCTGATTTTCATGCCTTCACCCCGCGTCGGAAATGGCGGCGGTAGGTATTGCTCAACGGCGCCAGGTCGGAAGGCTCCTGATGCGCCCAGGCCAGCGCCTGCCAGGCGCGCACCAGCTCACTGAATGCCTCGTTGACCTCAACGGTCTGATGACGGCGCACCAGCGCCAGATTCTCGCTTTCGGTGGCGGCGGGCGGCAGGCCCAGTGAAGCGGCGGCGCCGCGATACAACAGACTGAGCGCCTGACGGCGGCTGCCGGTCTGCCAGGCCTGTTCAGCGGCCTGCACGATGTCGTCCGGCAAGGGGAGGCTGTCCTCGGGTGCTTCGTCGATACGGGCGACAAAAGGCTCCATCGCGGCATTCGCGGGCGAGCGCCGCAGCAGACCCAGCCAGCGCTGGCGGTAACGATACGCCAGCACCAGCACGATCAGCGCCAGGATCACCAGCGCGTGACTGAAGATCCAGACAAAGAAATCCGCCAGCCGCTTCAGCCACGGACCGGCATTGGCGTTCTTTTTCTTTTCGGGTTCGGACTTCCAGTCCTTGAACCAGTCGTGACGGAACTTGAGTTCCTGCACGGTTTCGCGATGGGAAAAATCGGGGCCGTCCATGACCGCCTTGATGTCCGCTGCCGCAGGAGCGGCATCCGGTGCGTGTGCAAGGCCATCGGTGCGGGAGGCCGGTGCTGGGCCGGTATCCGCATTTTCCATGTCCGCCGCGAAGGCGGGAGCCGCCAGCAGGCACGACAGGATGATTGCCGACAGGAGGCGGTTCATCGCGTCTCTCCCGTCAGGCGGTCGGCCAATTGCCGGAACGCGATTTCAATATCCCAAGCCTCAAGGTCGGTGCGACGGTTGAGGTAGAGCAGGAACGCGGCGGCGACATAAAAGGGCTCCACCAGCGTCACCGCCAGCCCATACATCAGCACCATCAGATCGCGCTTCCAGTCGCCGGCGGTCGCCTGCACGAAGTCGTCGACGATGCTCAGATCCTGAAACGTCGGGGCAAACCACACCACCAGGCTCAGCAGGCCGCACAGGATCGACAATTCCGCCGCCATGAATATCTGGATCAGCCAGCGCGACCGGCCGGTCTGGTTATAGCGGATGGTGGCGATGCGGGATTCCAGCGCCGCGCCCGTCAGATCTTCCAGCAGCCGGACCGGCAGCACATAACCCCGGCTCAGACTGAAACGGCGGATGGTCAGCGCGCCGAAGAGACCGCAACGGGGAAAGGTTTCCATCGCGGTCAGGCATTCACGCACGCCGGGACGGCCGCCGAAAACCGCCCGGCTGAGTATCCACAAGGCCAGATAGTCAAACAGCGGCTTCAGCCACCACAACAGGGCGATGCCCAGCAGACGGCCGGTCAGGTGCTCCAGCAGCACCATCAGCGCCACCATCGGCAGCATCAGCAACAGCCATACGCGATAGACGGACAGCCAGTTCTGCTGCAACAGGCGCACGCCCAGATCGTCGGCCTCGAAAGGATGCCGGGGGCGGATCACCAGATTGAGCTGATCAATACGCATCAGGATTTCCTTCCCGCCAGCGACAGCCAGGCCGTTACGCCGGTCCAGGCCACGGCGGCGACCGCATACTTGACCTGGGCGGAAACCAGCGGGCTGGAAGACCAGAAGCCTTCCACGCCCGCCGCCACCAGGAACAGCAGCGCCGCCCCGTACATGATGCGCACGGCATCGCGGCCACGCAGGATCAGGGCATCCTTGCGGGAATGACGGCCGGGAGCGACCAGCCCCAGCGCCAGCATCAGCCCGGCCATACCGGACAGCACGATGGCGGTCAGCTCGAACGCACCGTGGGTGGCGACAAAGGAGAGGAAGGTCTGGTCGTAGCCGATGCGGATGAGATGGCCGCCGACCGCGCCGATCTGGATGGCGTTGAACAGCAGGAAGAACAGGCTGCCGATGCCGCCGAACAAGCCGCCCGCAAAGGTCTGGAATCCGATGCCGGTATTGTGCTGGATGTAGTAGCCGAACATCATGAAATGGCTGTCATTGGGCCGGGAGCCGATCAGCTTCTTGCCCGGCTCGTACATGGATTCGAACATGTGCACCTGTTCGGCGGACATGACGCTGTAAATCAGCTCCGGGTGTTGCTGGATGGCCGCCGCCATGCCCAGCAACGGCCCGTAAAAGAAGAGGGCCGCCAGCCAGAACAACCCGGCATGCTGCCGCACCAGCACCGGAAAGCCCCGGCTGAGGAAATCCAGGAACGACGCCCACAGCCCGCCCTGGTGGCGGTAAAGATGCTGTTGTCCCGCCAGCACCAGCGTGTTCAGGTGTTCCACCATCGCCAGCGGGTAGTGCCGGTCGCGGGCCAGCGCCAGATGCGCGCAAATCTCGCGATAGCGGGCCGGAAAATCCGGGTCCCGGGCGGTGCGGCGATCGATCAGGAAGGTTTCGAACTGTTTCCAGCGGCTTTCGTAACGGCGGGTGAACTCTTGCGGTGTCATCGCTTGCCCGCCAGATAGTTCGCCATTCCCAGCACCCGCTCCAGCCCGGACTGGCCGGTTGCGCCGGTCAACGGCTTCAGCCGGTCGGACAGCTCGATCTGCCGCTGCATCGACAACTTGCCCGCGCGCTCGGCGAAATTGATCAGGCTGCGCTGTTCCTCGGGCGTCAGGCGGACGGGCGGCTCAATCGGCTTGCGCTCGGGCAACTCGCCGAAGACCTGCGGCTTTTGCCGCCAGACCACCACCGTATCGGCCGCCAGATCGCCCAGCCGCTGGAAACGGGCGGTATGCAGCAGCGAGAACACCGCGAAACCGTAGAAAAAGGGGAGGAAATCGGCGAAGCGCAGCAGGTTGCGGATCATCGAGGCGCGCCAGCCGACCGGCAGGCCGGAAGCCTCGACCACGGTCAGGCCCATCATCCGCTTGCCGGGAGTTGAACCGCCGCCATAGACCTCGAACAGAACCGGATACAGCCATTCCATCAGGAAGAAAATGATCAGCAGCAAGCCCAGACCAATGTTGCCCAGCTTGCCCAGCACCGTGGCGCAGGCAATCATCACCACGCCGCGAACGGCCATGTCGATGCCGAACGCCAGACTGCGCGGAACCATGCCCGCCAGGTGCAGCGACAGGCGCACGCCTTCCGGGGTTTCGACAATCAACAGCGAATCCAGCATGTCTCTCATGGGGAAAATCCGGCTCCGGGGCGTCCTTGGTTCTGGCTTTTATTCGTTATAAATCAGCCGTCGATTATGCGTGAACAAAAGCGGTTTGCCCATGCCTGAACGCGACGAGTTCCGCCGCAATGCTGACAGCAATCTCTTCCGGCGTGGCGCTATGGATGGGCAGGCCCATCGGGGCGTGAAAATGCGGCGGCCGAACGCGGTCGCCCGCCAGCGCCCGCAACTTGGCCGGGCTGCCCAGCAAGCCCAGATAACCCACGCGATGGTAAAACAGCGCGTCCAGCGCCGCGTGGTCGCGAACATGGCTGTGGGTCATGATCGCCACGCACACGGACGGGCCTTCCGGAATCAATGCCGCCAGTGACTCATAGGCGCAACGATGCTTATCATGGGCGAAACCATTGCTTTCAAAAACGGGAATACGCGGGCGTTCCTCAACGACGACTACCCGGAAATCCAGCCAGGCCAGCAACCGGGACAAGGCCAGGCTGACATGGCCGCCGCCCACCAGCCAGACCTCATGGCTGGCGCCGGCGCGATGACTGTAGCGCCAGTTTTCACCCTCGGATAAATAGCTGGACAATGCCTCTTCCGATAACCGCCAGCCGGCGGGCGACAGTTCCCAGCTACGGGAACGACCCTGCGCCAGATCCGCCAGCAAACGGTCAATTTCCGGTAAGGATTGCAGCGACAGCATCGTCATGACGACCGTCTGCTCGCCGCCGCAGATCATGCCGGAACTGTCCGGAACATCCGGCCGGTGGCGAAACACCCGCCGCTGCGGGACCGGGTTGCCCGCCGCAAGGGCAAGGCTGCACTCGTGCACCAGCGTCGATTCCACCCGACCGCCGCCAATGGTGCCCGCCAACGGCCCGTCAACGCCCACCGCCATGACGGCGCCCGGTTTCCCCGGCGAGCTGCCGCGACTGTCAGCCACCGCCAACAAGCTGCAACGTCCACCCCGGGCCAGATGATCGCGCACGGCCCGCCACACGTCGATTTCAGCCAAACCACACCTCACTGAGCGCGTAATAAACCGCCATCACAGCGGAAAAGGAAGCGCTGCCGGTCAAGCGCCAGCGCAGAGGCAGCCGGTTCTGGATCAGGTAATTTGCGGTCAGCGCCACCGGCATGTTCAGCGCGAACGAGGTGAAGCCAATGGTCAGCAAACCGGCATCGAAGGGATGCGGTCGACCGCTCAGCCAGCGGATAAAAAGGGCGTGCCGGGCAATCCACAGCGGATTGAACCAGAGCCAAGCCAGCGCGGCGCGCTGCAGGCGCGGGCCGAAGCCCTGCGGGTTCGGCCGCGATCGCTCCAGCCAGCCGAAATATCCCCGGATTTCAGGCGCATAGAGCAGGGCGCCGATCAGGAAGATACCCACGGCGCGCATGGGCTGGACATGACCGGTAATCAACGTCGCCGCCAGGTCGCCGCCGCCATAGATCAGCCCGGCGCGCCACATTTCCGCCCTCATACGGGCTCATCCGGATACAGCCACGTGAAAATCCGCTCCGACGACATGGGCGTGCGGTATTCCGGCCGGACATCGGGGCGCAGGCTGCTCATGGCATCCAGCAAGGCGAAATACGCGCCGAGGCCATAGATCAACGGCGGCTCGCCGACCGCCTTGCTGTTGAGGACACCGGGCGGGTTGTCCGCATCTTCCAGCAGCACCACGTCCATCTCGGGAGCCGACCTCAGATCGGGAATCTTGTAGGAGGCGAGGGAATCGCTCAGCAGGCGACCCTGCGCGTCATGACGGATGTCCTCGCTGGTCATCCAGCCGATACCCTGGACCACGGCGCCTTCAATCTGGCCGCGATCGGTCTGCTCATCCAGACTTTGACCGCAGTCATGAACGACCGAGACACGATCAATCCGGCCGGTGCCGCGCAGGGCATCCACCGTGCCTTCAATCAAGGCCGCGCCATAAACGTGATAGGCAAAGGGCTTGCCGGTATTGGAAGCGTGGTTGAAAGACAGGCCGGGCGTGGCGTAATGCGCCAGGGCCGACAGGCTGACCCGGCGCGCATAGGCTTCCGCCACCAGGGATTCCCAGCTGAGCGCCAGCTCCTGGTCCGCCGTGGAAATCCAGTTCTCGGCAAAGGTCACGGACTCAACCGGTACACCCAGCATGGAGGCCGCCACGGGGGCCAACCCCCGGCGAATGGTCAGGCAGGCCTGGTGCGCGGCCTCGCCGTTCAGGTCCGCGCCGGTGCTGGCGGCGGTGGGGGAAACATTGGCGACACGCAGGGTGCTGGTGGTTTCCACGTGGATGCGATCCCGTGTCAAACCCAGCGTATGCGCCACGACGGCGCGGATCTTGTCGTGCACCCCCTGACCCATCTCTACCGCACCGGTGGTGACGCTGACCGAGCCGTCAGCATAAACATGCGCCAGCGCCTCCGCCTGGTTGAGCAGGGTGGCGGTAAAGCCGATGCCGAAACAGACCGGGATCAGCGCCATGCCCCGGCGGTAACGCGGATTGACGGCGTTCCAGGCTTCAATGTCACGGCGATGTTCTTCGGGCCGGAACCGGTTTTCCAGCGCCTGCCAGCACGCCCGGGCGCGAACCCGGTCCGGCTGCATGCCATAAGGCAGGGTGTCGCCGTCACGCAACAGATTGCGTTGTTGCAGGACATGCGGCGACAGTTGCAGGGCCCGCGCGGCTTCGCGGATGGCCGCTTCCAGCACAAAGACGGCCTGCGGCGCGCCAAAACCGCGAAAGGCGGTATTGGAGGGCAGGTTGGTGCGGCAACTGGCCGCCGTGACCCGTACATTCGGAATGAAGTAGGCGCTGGCGGCGTGAAACAGCGAACGCTCCAGAATGGCGGTGGAGAGGTCGGCGCTGCAACCCGCGTTCTGGTAGAGGAATGCTTCATAGGCCAGGAAACGGCCGTCGGCGTCCACGCCCAGCCGGTAGTCCGCCGAGTAGGGGTGACGCTTGCCGGTGATGCGCATGTCCTCGCGCCGGTCGGGCCGGATGCGCACCGGCCGCTTCAGCTTCCACGCCGCCAGGGCGGCGAGGCAGGCCCAGAGCGTGGCCTGATCCTCCTTGCCGCCGAAGCCGCCGCCCAAACGGGCGACTTCGATTTCCACCCGGTGCATCGGCAAGCCGGTGACCGCCGCCACCGCTTTCTGCACCACACTGGGCGACTGCGTGGCGGAATGCACGTGCAAACCGCCGTCATCGCGCGGCAACGCCAGCGCGCATTGTGTTTCCAGATAGACATGTTCGGCGGAACCGATCTCGACCCGACCGGCGACGACAGCGTGGCATCGCGACCAGACCTCATCCGGCCGCCCCAGGGCGAAGGTGCGCGGCGGCTGGATCAGCGCACCGGCGGCAAAAGCCTCGCGCGCGTCAAAAAGGGCGGGCCGGGGTTCCCAGTCGGCGCTGACCCGCTGTGCTCCGCGCCGGGCCGCCTCTGCGGATTCGGCGATCACCAGCGCATAGGGCTGCCCCACGCACACCACGACTTTATCAGCCAGCAAGGGCTCATCGTGGAAGAGGTTGCCGATGTCATTGAGGCCGGGAATATCCGCCGCTGTCAGCACCGCCACCACACCCGGCTCCGCACAGGCAGCGGTCGTTTCCACCCGGCCAAACGCGGCATGGGCCAGCGGTGAAACCGCCACCGCCGCGTGCAGGCCGCCGGCAGGCAAGGGCAGATCGCCGGTAAATTGCGCCAGGCCGCGCGCCAACAGTGCCTGGGAATCAGGAGTCATGCAGGCAATCCTCCACCGACAGTTCCGGATACAGCCCGGCGACATGCGCCGCCAGCAGATGCTTCAGCAAGCGCCGCTTGTAGGCGGCGGAGCCCCGCACATCATCAATCGGGGAGATTTCCGCATCCAGCCGCCGCATGGCCTCCCGAACCATTGTCACCGAGACCGGCTTGCCGCCAAGGAAGGCGGAAGTCCCGGCCAGCAACCGGGGGAAGGGCGCAACGCCGCCTGCGCTGAACCGGACTTCTCCCAAACATCCGGGCAAGCCGCCGGTCACACTGAAGGCGGAATTGACCGTCGCAATATCGTCCAGCTCACGCTTGGCGACTTTTTCAAGATGCAGAACGGTCTGGCCATCGCGATTACGCGGAATCCGTACCGCCGTGAGGATTTCGTGAGGTCGGAGCGCTGTCAGATGATAGCCCCGGTAAAAATCGGCCAGACGGCAATAACGCTCGTCGGCCCCCGAAGCCAGCACCAGCTCCGCATCCAGAGCCAGCAACGCCACCGCCAGATCCGCCACTGGCGACGCATTCACCAAGTTGCCGCCGACCGTGGCCTGGTGACGGATGGAAGGGGACGCAAACCGGGTCAGGAAAAGCGACAGCGGGGCCCAGGCCTCCCGAATCAGCGCATCCTGCTGCAGTTCATGAATGGTGACCGCCGCGCCGATGACAATCACGTCCTCGTGCGCCTGGATGCGGCGTAACGAAGGCACGTGATGAATACGGACAGCAGGGCGCCTGTCCTCGCCATAAGCGTGCTGCACGCCATGATCGGTATTGCCCGCCCATACGGCAAAGGTAACTGAAGCGGGCAGCGCTTCCGCGACTTGCGCCTTCAGTTGCCGGGACGCCAGCGCCACGCCATCCGTCAGCAAGCCGGCCTCGACCGCTTCCGCGAGCGTCCGGGGGCGCGACGGGAATTGGCTGTCCAGTGCGTGACAGGACCGCCGGATAGCGGCGTAACCGGTGCAACGGCACAGATTGCCTTCCGCAGCGCCGACCGTCGGTCCGCCTTCCAGCAGCGCGGCCGTCAGGGCCACCGTCAGTCCCGGCGTACAGTAGCCGCATTGCACCGCACCTTGCTGCACCAAAGCCCGCTGCACCGGCGTTAGTTCAGCCCCGTTAAGACCTTCCGGGGTAATCACATGACAACCATCCAGCTGCGCGGTGGAAATCAGGCAGCTGTTGACCGCGCGGTATCGCGGCTGCGTCTGTCCCGGTTCGATTTCACCCACCAGCACCAGACAACTGCCGCAATCGCCGGTGCCGCAGCCCGGCTTGGCGGCGGTCAGTGTCAGCTTTTCCCGCAGAAAATCAAGCAGCGGAATCGGTTTTTCCGGCAGGGATATATCCGTATTATCATTTATAATCAGTAACATACCACATCCGAAAAGGCAAATTTCCCGCCATCAAACAACCCCCGATCACTCAGCTTCAGTTCCGGGATCACCAGCAAAGCCATGAAGGACAAGGTCATGAACGGAGCACGCAAGCTGCAACCCAGTTGCGTGCGCGCCTGGTGCGTCAATGACGAATAATGGGCCGCGACCGCATTCCCTTCGCCATCGCTCATCAAACCGGCCAGCGGCAGCGGCAGCAGATCCGTGCGACCGGCATTTGCCAGGACCAGACCGCCGCGGGCGTCAATCACGGTATTGATCGCCAGCGCCAGGCTTTCGGCATCGCAACCGACCGCGACAATATTGTGCGAATCATGCGCCACGCTGGACGCCAGCGCGCCGCATTTCAGCCCGAAGCCGCGAATCAGGGCGAGGGCGGGCGGAGCAGGGTGGTAGCGGTTGATCACGGCCAGCAACAAAACATCCTCCGTCACGGATGGCGCGACATATCTATCGACGGTATTCATCGTTATTTGCAGTGAACGCGTCAACAACTGGCCGTCTTCAGCGCCGATCACCCGGCAACTTACCTGTCCGCTGCCGGTTCCGGCGGCAATCCGCAGCTGCTCTGACTCGACCCGTTGCGCCGCAAAGCGATTGACCGGCCGGCATGGATAACGCTGTAAACAGCATTCACCGTTCTCCGCCGCTATAACGCCATTCAGCCAGGTTGATAACACATTGAAATCACGAACATTTTCCAGCAAGGCCGCGTTCATGGCGTCGCCCACGCGCATTTCCCCCAGATCCAGCGGATAAAACCGTCGTGGCGTCAGGCAGGCAGCTTCCAGCACCGAAAATACGTCGTGACCGTGCCGGACAGCCCGCATGGCCAGTTTGTTGATATGTCCCTGGGAAAGATCGTCAGGATGGCGGTCGTCGCTGCAGAACATGATTTTGCCGGGGTAGCGGCCGATCAAGGGATGCAGCGCTTCGAAATTGCGCGCGGCCGAGCCTTCGCGGATCAGGATGGCCATGCCGTTAGCGAGTTTTTCCTCGGCTTCGGCCAGCGTGGCGCATTCGTGGTCGGTATGAATCCCGGCCGCCGCATAAGCCGCAGCTTCAGCACCCAGCAAACCCGGCGCATGACCATCCACAGGCTTGTGCCGCAAGGCCGCCGCCGTAATCTTCGCCATCAGGTGCGGTTCCCGCGCCAGCACGCCGGGGAAATTCATCACTTCCGACAGATAACCGACACCCGGCGTATCCAGCAATGCCTCGACTTCATGCGCTTCCAGCACAGCGCCGGCGGTCTCGAACGGCGTGGCCGGAACACAGCTGGGCGCGCCCAACAGCACATGAAAGGGCGTCTGCCTGACGTTTTCCAGCATCCACAGCACGCCGTCATTACCCAGGATATTGGCGATTTCATGCGGATCGGACACCGTGGCCACCGTACCGTGACGCACCGCCAGGCGCGCAAACTCGGCGGGCGGCAGCAGGCTGCTTTCCAGATGGATGTGGGCGTCAATAAATCCGGGAATCAGGTATGGCCGTTCGCGGTCTTCCGGCCCCAATGACCGAATCGCGGTGATTACACCGTTTTCCCAGCAAACCTCGGCAACACCGATGCTGCGCCGGTCGATATCCACCACGTTAACGGTCAGGCTGCCGCTGTTGTCTGTCATCACATGTCTCAGTGAATGGCTATTCATCTCCTGATTGTAATGCCCGCACAAAGAGTATTGCCATTGATTACGGCGTTTGACGCGGGCGTTGCGGAGGACCAGGCGCAATCCGTAATGTAATTTTAATTACGTAACCGTAATGCATAATTTCAAGAAGAAAAGCATGTCTGAGCCACCCTCCAGGTCGCTGTAATAGTATTATTTAACATAATATACATTATGCGACATTATTGTTTCCGGCGGATGTGGCTTGAATTACACTGTACGAAGCGCTTTCAGACGGATTGGCTGCTGCCTGCTGCAACCATGACAACCACCCTCGAATCCGGGATGATCATGACCGATAACTTCCAGCTTACGAATGCATTTGCCTGGCTATCCATCCTGGGCTCCGGACTGATCGTTCTGGGCTATGAATGGTGGTTCCGTGAATCATCGAAACTCCATCCCTTGCGGTTTGCCCGGACCGCGCATGCCCATGTCCGGGCGCAATGGGTTCAATCCCTGATGCGGCAACCCGGCAACGAATTGCTGGCTATCCAGACCATACGCAACTCGGTCATGTCATCATCGATTATCGCTTCGACGGCGATCCTGACGCTCATGGGTACGGTTTCGCTGCTTACCCAAGCTTCACCCGGTTCCTTGCGCCACCAGAACGGCGACCTGCTGCAGGTGCTAACGCCGGGATCGATTCTGGCGGGCCTGTTGATCGCCATCCTGCTGATGACCTTTGTGCTGTCCACCATGGCCGTCAGGTTCTTTAACCACGCGGGTTACCTGATGACCACCCTGTCAACGGATACAAACCGGGAGTCGCTGATCATCGTGGCTTCACGTTACATGGTGCGCGCCGGAAATCATTACAGCCAGGCCATGCGCACCTTGTTCTGGCTGTCCCCGGTCGCTGCCGGCCTGATCAGCATCTGGCTGGTTGCACCAACATCCTTGGTCCTGATCCGGGTCCTGTCCTGGTTCGATCATGCCCAAGAACCCCTGGATGGTCTTCTGAAATCCCCGGACGGACAATTCCCCGGCGCGGATTGAACCGCCGCGCTAACGCCTGCCTGCAAATACCGTTCGAGCCAGAATGTTGATTGCCACCACATAGACCGTGATCAGCGCTGCCCCGGCCCAGGCCAGCCTTTGCCAGTTCTCGTATGGACTCATGGCATATTGAAAAATCACCACCGGCAAATTCGCCATGGGCTGACTCAGGTCGTGCGAATAAAACTGATTGTTCAAGGCGGTAAACAATAGCGGCGCTGTCTCCCCGCTGATACGCGCCACAGAGAGCAGGATGCCGGTAATGATTCCGTTTCGTGCGGCGGGAACGCATATTTTCATGATGACCTGACGCCGGGATGAGCCCAACGCCAGTCCGCCCTCGCGCAGTATGTCCGGCACCAGCAACAGCATGTTTTCCGTTGTCCGGACAATAATGGGCAACGCTATCACGGCCAGGGCGACAATTCCGGCCCATCCCGAGAAATGACGGAACGGTACCACCATGATCATGTAGACAAATACACCGATTACAATGGAAGGCGCTGAAAGCAGGATGTCATTAACGAATCGGATGACCATGGCCGGCTTTGCCTTCCTGCCATATTCCGCCAGATAGATACCGGTGATGACCCCGATCGGCGACGCAATCAAGGCCGCCGCCCCCACCATGATGAAGCTCCCGATGATGGCATTATAGAGCCCTCCCTCCGCCTCCGGCGGCGGCGTCATTTGCGTCAGCAAGGCCCAGTTGAATGCCCCCAGACCACGGTTCACGACAGTAAACAGAATCCAGAACGGCAGCAGCAATCCAAGCAACGTGATCAGGGTGGCAAGGCCGATCGCACAGCGATTGATCATTTTGCGGCGGAAGGTCCACCAGGAAGAAGGAACTATCATTGGTGCCGGTTTCCCAAGCTGATCAGTGCGCGCGCCAGCACCAGAACGATGAAGGCGATGACAAAAAGGACAAAGGCAAGTGTGATCAGCGCCGACGCGTGCAAGGGGTCGGAAGCCTCGGCAAATTCGTTGGCGATGACGGAGGCGATACTGTTTCCGGAATTGAATAGCCCGATATCAATGTTATTGGCGTTGCCGATCATGAAAGTCACCGCCATGGTTTCGCCCAGCGCCCTCCCCAACCCCAGCATGACGCCGCCGGTGATCGCCACCTTGGTATAGGGCAGCACGATGTCCCACATCACTTCCCAGGTGTTGGCTCCCAGCCCGTAGCCTGCTTCTTTCAGCGTTGGCGGCACCACCGCGAACACTTCCCTCATGACTGCCGTAATGAAGGGCACGATCATGACCGCCAGTATCAATGACGCAGGCAACAGTCCGATACCGATTGGCGGTCCTTGCATGAGCGCCCCCAATCCCCAGACGTGGCCAAGCCAATGACTCAGCCAGGGCTGCACGTGACTGGCCAGCAAAGGAGCCAGCACAAACAATCCCCACATTCCGTAAATGATGCTGGGAATCCCGGCCAGCAGTTCGATGACGCCATTGAGAGCGCCGCGCAATCGCTGCGGGCAGAGTTCGGTCAGGAAAAAGGCAATGAAGAAGCTGACCGGAACAGCGATAAGCAAGGCTATGAACGAGGTGACCAGCGTACCGTAGATTGCCGGTAACGCGCCAAAGCTGCCGCTGACCGGATTCCAGTCACGACCTGAAAGGAACGACCAGCCGAATTGATGAAAAACCGGCAAGGCCCCAACGGCCAGGGTCGCCATGATGGCCCCGAGAAGCATCAAGACCAGCAACGCGGTCATCAAGGTTCCGCGCCGAAAAAGAGGATCCAGCCATGCTTCACGTCGAGCCGCACGGATGATTCGTTTTGAAGGGGAAAGCGCACTGGGTCTGGACTGCATGAAAGTCATCGCCGGATATCAAGGCCTGCATGAAATGGCTCCGGTCAGGACGAACCTGACCGGAGCTACGGGCGGATTTACTTCCAGACCGGCGCGCCGGCCAGGTCGTGAACCTCCGTTTTCCAGCTGGTTTCAATCAGCTTGACGACATTTTCGGGCATCGGGACATAATCCAGCTGCGCAGCCTGGGCGCCGCCTTTGCGGAACGACCAGTCAAAAAACTTCATGACTTGCTGGGTATTGGCGCCCTTCTCCGCCTTCTTTTGCAGCAGGACAAAGGTTGCGCCGGTGATCGGCCAACTGGTGGCGCCCGGTTCGTTGGTCAGCACCTCATAGAAAGCCGGCGCATGGGCCCAGTCGGCATACGCTGCCGCGGCCTGGAAGGTCTTGTCATCCGGAAGCACATAGGCCCCGGCCTTGTTCTGCATTTGCGTATAGGCCATCTTGGCAGTCTTGGCGTAGGCGTATTCGACATAGCCGATCGCCCCATCAATCCGCTGCACATAGGATGCAACCCCGGCGTTGGCCTTACCGGCAACGCCTTCCGGCCATGACACCGCCGTGCTGCTGCCGACCTTGGACTTCCACTCTTCACTGACCTTGGACAGATAATTGGTGAAGATGAACGTCGTGCCGGAGCCGTCGGCGCGGCGCACGACAACAATATTTTGCTCCGGCAGCTTCAGGGTGGGATTCAGGGCGGCAATTGCCGGATCATTCCATTGCTTGATCTTGCCCAGATAGATGTCCGCCAACACCGGACCGGTCATACGCATTTGACCGGGACCAATGCCGCTGAGGTTAACCACCGGCACAACACCGCCCATGATTGCCGGAAACTGGGTCAGACCCTTGGCCTCAAGATCTTCCTTGGTCAATGGCATATCGGATGCGCCGAAATCGACGGTCTTTTCGGTGATCTGCTTGATGCCGCCTCCTGACCCGATCGCCTGATAGTTAAGGCCTACGCCATTCTCCTTCTTGTAGGAATCCGCCCATTTGGCAAAGATCGGGTAAGCAAACGTTGAACCGGCGCCGGTGATATCGGCATGGACAGCAGAACAAGCAATGGCCGACATCAAAGCGGCGGAATTCAAGAACAGGTTGCGCATGGGGGAAGCCTCGGCAGTGATTAAATTACCGGCGGCATGCTGAGAAAATTTGATGACGTTTCTGTGACGAAAACATGATAGTTATGTCATATACCCGCTATATATACAGATTAAAAACAATTCGATAACAAACAACTTGAAAAATGCATTCATGGCAGCGTCTAATGCTGCGATCGACTTTGACCCTCTTTATTTGAGTAGCAATACATGGAATCACTTACACTTCGGCAGCGACTTGCCCGCCTGTTATGTCAGCGTTACGGCCACAAACTCCTTGAAGGACTTCGTTATCGAAATCCGGCCGGACAAATTTGCTATTCCCTGATTTGCCAGCGCTGCGGCGAATTCAACAAAACGGTTATTGAAGACCCCTCACCGGACTCTACCTGCACACCCGAATTGAACTAGACCAGCATATCCGCCACGCGCGTCCGTTTCACCCTGGGGCGACCTTGTAAGCGCCCTGCCTGAATCTCCCGATCGTCCAGCCGCCGCCAGCCCGCCAGATTCACATACTCCGGCTGGCATTCACGCATACGCCGTTCCACAGTCGCTGCATCTAACGTGCTTGTTCTGGGGAAGCTTCCGGCGTCCGCATCCGCCAGCAAGGCGCGCACCGTATCGCGGGCGCATTTCTTGTTGGTGCCGATGATGCCGCGCGGCCCGCGTTTGATCCAGCCGGTCACATAGTGTCCGGGCATGACTTCGCCATCCCTCAAAACCCGTCCATCCAGGCTGGGAACTACGCCGCGAACCGCATCAAACGGCAATCCGGGCACGGCAACCCCCTTGAAACCGTTGGCGCGCAACACCAGACCGCAATCCAGCATTTCCACCTGATCGGTGGCCTTGGCCAGCCATTGGCCGTGGTTATCCCGTTCCAGCCGATTCCGGACGATTTGCAGGCCTCTGACACCGTCTTCACCCTGGATTTCCAACGGAGAAGCCATGAATTTCAACAGGATACGACGATCATGGCCTTGGGTCGGACGCTCTGAAAACCGCTTCAGCGTGGCGATCTTCCGACGGGAGGAATCATCCATAACTTCTTGAAAAATCTCATTTTCCAAGCCGGAGTCACCACAATCCACGCCGATATCAATCCCCGGCAATTCCCCCAATTCTTCCAGTTCGGGATTATTGAACGCCCCCTGAAACGCCGACCGACGACCCAAGACGACCACTTCGCGGATACGACTGTAGCGCAAGGCTTCCAGCGCATGATCGGCAATATCCGTCTTCGCCAGCACATCCGGTGACAGACTCAGAATCCGCGCCACATCCATCGCCACATTGCCGTTGCCGATAATCACCGCCCGTTCCGACGACAGATCCACCGCCAGATCGCGGTAATCCGGATGCCCGTTGTACCAGGCCACGAACTCCCGCGCCGACAGCGAACCCGGCAGGTCTTCACCCGGAATGCCCAGCGCCGCATCGCCGGACGCACCGACGGCATAAATGACGGCGTCGTACCATTCGCCCAGTTCCGCCACAGATACATGCTTGCCCAGTTCAACATTACCGAAGTAACGGAATCCCGGCCGCGCGGCGATATCCTCATACACCTGCTGCACGCGTTTCTTGTCGGGATGATCCGGCGCGACGCCATACCGCACCAACCCCCACGGCACCGGCAGACGCTCGAACACATCCACTTCCACCGGCCGCTTCACCAGATGCTGCAAGCGCCCCTCGAGAAAGGTGCCGCCCGCGCCCTCCAGCAAATGCCCGGCGGCGTACATCCCGGCCGGTCCGGCCCCGACAATGGCCACGCGCAAGGGACGGCTCATGGCTTTCTCCGGAAATGCGCGGCGTTGAGTTCACGATAATGCGTCCACTGTTCCGGCAAGCGCGAGGCTTCGTGGATGGCGCCCACCGGACAGGCTGCGACACAGGCTTCGCAATCAATGCAGCGGTCGGGATCGATGAACAACTGCTCGGCGCGGTCGAAGGCGGCATCGTCCGGCAAGGGCGCAATGCATTGCGCCGGACACACTTCCACGCAGGAATAATCGGCCACACAGGGCGCGGCAATCACATAGGGCATGTCAGGCTTCCTCGGCGGCGGCAGTCAGAGTGGCGGTTTCAGTGGCTTCGGCAACCCGTTCGGCGCGGATCTTCACCCCGAACAGGTGCGACATGCCGGACAGCGGATCGAGCCCGGCGGCGCGGGTATCCATCAGGTCGTTGACGCTGACGCCGCCCTCGCGGTTTGCATTGGCCCAACCACCCTGCCCTTTATGCCCCCAACCGTGCGGCACGGCCACCACACCCCGGCTCATTTCGTCCGTCACCAGCACCGGCAGTTCAATGGCGCCCCACGGCGACACCAGCCGCACCCGGCCCCGGTTCACCAGCCCCAGCGCGGCGGCATCCTCCGGATGGATGCGCGCCGCGTGTATCGGACGCGCGGCGCGCAAGGCGGGTGGATTGTGCATCCACGAGTTTTCCGAGCGCAGTTCACGCAGGCCGATCAGGTACAGCGGGTAATCGGTATCGGCTTTCCGAGTCAGCAACCTACGCACTTCGGCGCGGATTTCCGGATGATCCAGATGCACCTTGCGGTCACGGTGACGCACGACCTTGTGCAATTGACCGGTTGTCGGCCGTTCCGCCAGCTTGATGCCATGCGGATAGCGTTGCCGCAATGAATCCAGATTCAGCCCGTCCGGGCGCAGTCCCCAGCGGTCACCCGCAAACCCCAGGCGGATCAGGCTGTCCAGCATCAGGCGCGGCGTCGGCCCCAAGCCTTTCTCCCGCGCCCGCGACACCACGTTACGCACGCGCTCCGGCAACAGGCTGCGCGCCAGTTCCTCATAAACTTGCCACTCATGCCGGGCTTCCCCGGCGGGCGGCACCACCGCCGCCGTGGCCTGCATGAAGGGCTGCACATACAGCCCCATGCTGAAGATGGGAAAATCCTCGCGCTCGTACATGGCGGTGCCGGGCAGTATGTAATCGGCGTGGGCGTTGGTTTCGTTGCGGTAGAGGTCGATCGACACCATCAGGTCCAGCCGGGGCAGCACCTCCGCCAGCCTGTGGCCACCGGGCGTGGACAGCACCGGATTGCCCGCCGACACGAACAGCGCCCTCACCTGCCCCTTGCCCGGCGTGGAGATTTCCGCCGCCATGTTCGCCGCCGGTTCCATGCCCATCACTTCCGGAAAGCCGCCGATGCGCGTGCGCCATTTGCCGTAGGACATCAGCGGCCCCACCAGCTTCAATAATGGAATGGGCGGATTGCCGAACACCCAGCCGCCCGGACGATCGAGATTGCCCGCCACCAGGTTGACCGCGTCCAGCAGGAAATTGGCCAGCGTCGGATGGCTGCCCAGACAAGTACCAAGACGGCTGTAGACGACCGCACGCTTCTGCGAGAGTTGACGCGCCAGATCGCGCACCACGGTGGCGGGAATGCCGGTATGGATGGCGGTGTCCTCGGGCGGAAAGGCGGCGGTCAGTTCGCGCAGCCCCTTCGCCCCGGTGGCCTGCGTCGCCAGCGCCCGCTGGTCGGCCAGACCTTCGGCAAACAGCACATGCAGCAGCGACAGCAACAACCAGGCATCGGCATCGGGCGTAATCGGCTGCCATTCGAACTCACGGGCGGTCTCGGTGCGGCGTGGGTCGATCACCAGCACCCGCCCACCGCGTTCGGTCACGGCGTGCAGCTTGTCCATCATGCGCGGCATGTTCACCAGGCTGCCGTGCGACACCGCCGGATTCGCCCCCAGGATCACCACCAGTTCCGCCGCCTCGATATCCGGCACCGGCACGGTAAACAGGCTGCCGTACAGCAGGTGGCTGGCGACAAAGCGGCTGTTGGTGTCCTGCGTGCCCGGCCCGAAGAAATGGCGGATGCGCAGCGCCTTGAGAAAGACATTCATCCACAGTGCGTGACTGTAGTTGAGCGCCGCCGGGTTGCCACCGTAGACGGCAATGCCGTCGCCGCCGTGCTGGCGGTAGATACGGCGCAGGCGTTCGCCAATGTCGCTCATGGCCTCGTCCCAGCTGACGCGGGTGAAACGGCCGTCGGGCTGGCGTTTCAGCGGGTAGAGCACACGGTCGGGGTCGTTCTGCACCTGCGTATAGGCGATGCCCTTGGGGCAGGCAAAGCCCTGCGACAGCGGGTGGTCGCGGTCGGGCCGCAGGCTGACCAGCCGCTGGTTGTCGACGGTAGCGACCATGCCGCAGAAGGGTTCACAGATGCGGCAATAGGTAATGACTTCCTGGCTCATGGCGGGGTTCTCGTGACTCACTGTCCGGGTGCGGGCGGAAGCAGGACCACCCTGCCCGTTCTTGTGCGTCCCATGTTAACCTGAGCAAATGCTCAGTTGTACTCGGATGCCGGAAATTACGGCCTGGTTGGGATTGATGAAGCATCAAGTGTTTGATCTGGAACCGAAAAAGCGCCCGCGTCAGGGCCGTTCGCAAGCCACCTGGGATGCCATGCTGGATGCGACGGCTCAGCTTCTGTGCGAGCGCGGCTATCACGGGCTGACCACGAATCATGTGGCGGAGTTGTCGGGGGTGAGCATCGGTACGGTGTACGAGTATTTCCCGGGGAAGGATGCGTTGGTGGCGGAGGTGGTGGAACGCTGCATCCGCAAGCAGTTGGCGGGGATGCTGGCGATTGCGCAGGAGATCATCCCCCTGCCCGGCCGCGAGGGCGTGCGGTTTGCGGTGGATGCGGCGTACCGGCTGTTGTTGCGGGACAAGGCGTTGATCCGGGTGATGCTGTTTGAGGTGCCGTATACGCGCGAGCTGGAGTCGTTCCAGAATCTGGGGTCGATGTTGTTGCGGGTGGCGGTGACGTCGAACCGGGAGGCGGCGCCGCATTACCGGGTGTTTTCGTCGCCGGCGTCGTTGTTCTTGATGAATACGCTGATGGGCGGGACGTTGTTGCAGGTGGTGTTGGGGCCGCCGGCAGGGATTGCGGTGGAGGAGATTTTGGGGGAGTTGACGGAGCGGTTGATTGAGTGGACGGTGGCGGAGTGAGGGGCGCTGGCTCATCTTGCGATCGCTGACCGGAGCTGGCCAGGCAAATGTTGTTGATTCCTGAGAAAATTTGATGCATTATTGACCGACGAGGGTTTATCTTTGTAGGTGTTTCTTATGGGAATTTTATTTGGCCTTTTAGGGCTGTCGCCCTCAGATGATGAAAGGAAAGTCATGGAAACCGTCAAGAAATCATACTCATCACTTAGAGTTGTGGGCAGGGGTACTGTTGTTATAAATCCAGCAGATGTTATAAAGGACGATAATTTCAAAGTTTACTATAAAAAGGCCGCAGAAATAGTTAAAGAAAAATAAAATGTTTGCCTTCTTAATTCTGCCAGTATTGGTTAGTGGATTCATAGCATGCCACATCCACCCGGTTAACTATTACAAGCTTCACCGTTATGAAGGTCAATACCTTTACTTAATGAGTGCTCGCTATGGAATTAGAGCACTATTCGCGTCGTCCTTCTTGGCTCTACTCGTCAATAAATATGCACCAGCAGAGGTTAGTATTTTTTCATGGAGTGTCAGTCTAAACATATTATCTTTAATTGATGAACTACTGCTGTCCACAGAAGCTTTCAAGCCCGACCAAGCGAAACAACTGTCTTGGATTATAATTCTTTCTTTGATGATTATTTGTTTTCCATGGGTTTGGAAAACAGCCGCCTTTGCTAAGCTAATGATAAAATATAAAACAACGAAAACAGATCATATTAGAATATATATTATATCGAGCATTTTGAAAGATAGCCCTCTCGATGATCTACTATTTAAGGCGTCGATCAATAAGGACATGCTGGTAATGTTATCGCTTTCTGACAGAAAGGTTTATGTTGGTAAGGTTATATCAATGGGGGAGCCTAATGAAAACAAAGGAGCAGATCAAGAAATTTGCATAATCCCTGTAATGAGCGGGTATCGTGATAAAGATAATTTGACGATTAATTTCACCACGGAATACAATGATATTGAGAAGGAAATTTTTATCACTATTTCACAAGACAAAATCAGCTATGCGACTGAGTTTATTTTTGATGCTCACGTCCAATTCAAAAGTCAAGACAAAAAAGGGATGCAGCAATTCAAGATCGAGAACAAGCGAAAACGTTTGGTTTGACCACACGGGGTTGTAAGGGTTCAAACACGAAAAGTTAATCATTCACCCTCCTTCTCATGCCATTAATCCATTGCAACCCCGGCACCAGCCCAAAGTCCTGCACATTCCTCGTTACTAATACCCCTGAAACGCAACGCCGTCGCAGCAATCAACAGATCATGCGTGCCATATGCGGAATTCAATCAACCAAAATAACACTCATTCTTTGTCTATCGTTGGTAATGGCGGCACACGCGGAACATCTTCAGGCATTGGTTCATTGTTCTCCCGCAGCGGGAAATCCGAAAAGCTGCCCGCCAGCAAACCATCCTGCTTTTCAAGCCAAACCCCCAACCCCTGCGCATTCAACCGCAAATCCATCCCCAACAACCGCTCCAATTCTTCATCGCCTTGCCCGCACCCATGCTCCCGCGCCTTGCCAAACAGATAAGCTCTCATCCCCTCCACAAGCCGCGCCTCCAACCCCTCAGCCCCGCCCGCCGCCCTCGCCGCCAAGGCCAGCGCCACATAATCATCTACCATCCCCAGCAACCGCTCCCCCAAGCCCTGCGGATTCTCCACCACCCCGTAATGCGTCAGGTACATCCGCTCCGGCTGCAACGCCAGCAACCGCCTAATCGACGCCTTCAACGCCTCCGGCTCAAACTGCACTGGCGTCGTCGTCGGGATCAGGAACGGCCCCTTCTCCGTCGTCAGCGCCGGATACGCCAGCCCGAAGGTATCCCCGGTAAACACCCCCTTCGACAACGGATCAAACACACAGAAGTGATGCCGCGCATGCCCCGGCGTATCCACGAACACCAGCTTGCGATCCCCCAGCAACGCCTCGCTGTTATCTTCCATGGCGCGCACCCGCGACGCCTCCACCGGAATGATGTCGCCATACACCTTCGCGAATTCCGCCTCGCCATACACCGCAATCGCGCCCGCCTTCAGCTTGCCCGGCTCAATTAGATGCCGCGCGCCCTTGGGATGCACCAGCAGGGTCGCTTGCGGCAGAGACTGCATCAGTCCGCCCACGCCCCCGGCGTGGTCCAGATGCACATGCGTGGGAATCACATACTTCACCTGTTCCGGCCGAATGCCGCGCTGCGCCAGCACCGCCAGGATACGCGGCACGCTGTTATTGGTGCCGGTTTCAATCAGCGCGTATTCCTCACCGCCTTGCACCAGATAGCAGGCCACCAGTTCGTCGCGCACCATGCCGGATTCAATGCGGGTAATACCGTGGCCAAGGTCGAGGGTGGGTTGGAAAGGCATGGTCGTTCATCCAGTCAAGAGTTTGTGAGGCGCCGTTACGAAAATATCGGCATCGGGTTACGCCCAGTGTATGCCAAAGCACGGGTGGGTTGCGGTGAAATCCGTTCCTCATCCGGAAAAAGTGACCCGAATATTAAAAGACAATATAATGATCCTTAAATCCACTTTTAATTCACAAAAGACAAAATGTTAGACCTTATTCTGGCCACGCCCGCCGAAATCTGTAGCGATCTGGGTAGCCGCCTGCGCGAGCAGCGTCTGGCGCAGGCGCTGACCCAGACGGACCTGGCCTTGCGCGCCGGTGTCTCGGCGGGAACGGTCAAGAATCTGGAGGGCAAGGGGCAGTCGTCGCTGGAATCGCTGATCCGCATTGTCGTGGCCCTGGGCCTCACCAACCAGCTGCAAACCCTGTTCACCCTGCAAACCGACTCGATTGCCGCGCTGGCACGGGCCGAAAAGGCCAAGCGCCAACGCGCGCCGCGCCGTAACCCTGCCTGAGGCCGCCATGCGTTTGCTGAATGTCTTTTATACGGGTTGGGGCGAACAGTGGCTGTTGGGCCAACTGGCGGACGATGGCCGGAAGCTGCTTTTCGAATATTCGCCGGAAGCCCTGCGTCAGGGGCTGGAACTGTCGCCGCTGCACCTGAAGCTGCGCGCCGGCGCCTACCGCGATTTTCCGCAACACCTGTACCGGTTGCCCGGACTGATGGCCGATGCCCTGCCGGACGGCTGGGGCTTGCTGCTGATGGACCGGCTATTCCGGCAACGCGGCCTGCGCACAACCAGCTTGTCGCCGCTGGATCGTCTGGCCTTCATTGGCGACCGCGCCATGGGCGCGCTGGTGTTCCGGCCCTCGGACGATACGCCGCCGGAACCGTCGGATCTGACCTTGCTGGCGCTGGCCCAAGAGGCGCAACAGATTGTCAGCGGCAAGGACAGTGACGCGCTGGCGCAACTGGCGCGTCTGGGCGGATCGCCGCAGGGCGCACGACCGAAGGTGCTGGTCAACCATGATCCGGACAGCGGCATCATCAGCACCTCGGAGACCGGATCAGGTCAACCGTGGCTGATCAAGTTCCAGGCGGGCGGCGAGCACAAGGAGGCCTGCGCGCTGGAAAACCTTTACGCCCGGCTGGCGCGGGATTGCGGGCTTGAAATGCCTGAAACCCGGTACTTTGATCTGGGCCGCTCGCTGGCGGCCTTCGGCACCGCCCGCTTCGACCGGCAGGACGGTTGGCGGGTGCCGACCCATACGCTGGCCAGCGCCCTGCACGCCGACTTCCGGCTGCCCTCCTCGGTGGACTACACCACCTTCCTGCGCGCAACCCGGGCCTTCACCCGGGATGAACGCGAAGTGGGCAAGGCCTTTGAGCGGGCGGTTTTCAACGTGATTTTCCACAACCGGGACGATCATGGCCGCAATCTGGCGTTCTGCCTGGGGCGGGATCGGCGCTGGCGGCTGGCCCCCGCATATGACCTGACGTGGAGCGACGGCCCCGGCGGCGAACATCAAATGGATGTCTGCGGCGAAGGGCTGACGCCGGGCAGGCCGCATCTGTTGCGTCTGGCCGGGGAAGGCGGACTGGATACGGTCTGGGCGGCAAACGTCATCGAGCGCATGGCTTCCGTGGCCGGGACTTTCCGCGAGCGGGCCAAGTCCGAGCCGATCCGCGCCGCGACGGTGCAAACGGTGTGGAAATCGGTTGCGGCCTGCCGGGATCGGATGAAGTAAGTGTATCGCCTGCGCCCAGCCCCCCCATCCCGGGGGTATCCGCCCCACCCCTCCCTTCCTACACTCCCCTATACCCCCACGGGCCTCGCGCCCGTCTTCAGGGCGGCCGGCTGTCCGCAACGGCGCCCTCTTTTTCGATGTCACGGAGACCGATCATGCCCGACAACAAGAATCTTCTGGCCGCCGCCATTGCCGCCGCCCTGGCCACCCTCGTCACCGGCTGCGTGTCCAATGCCGCCAAGTCCGGCGGCGGCGAAAGCTCCGCCCCGGTCGCCGCTGCGCAGGGCGCGGCCCCGGCCCCGACAACCGCCGCACCCGTCAACAGCTCCGGGATTTCCGTGCCCGTCACCGCCGTCAACCCGGAAGACCTGCTGGACTACAACAAGACCATCGTGGTGCCCACGGCCTACGTCAAGTTCGTGGTTGACGGCAAGGTGGGGGTTTCCAAGCAGGGCAGCGCCTTGTCCACCATCGGCGGCGGCAGCGCCAATTCAGTGAAGGCCAGCGCCAAATACCACCTCAGCGGCTTCGACAAAGCCTTGGCCCAGTCCATCGCCAAAAAGGCCTATGACGATTTCGTGGGTCAGTTGCGCGCCGCCGGCTATACCGTGCTGACCTACAATGACATCAAGGGTCGGGACTACATGCAGGGCATCGCGCTGGCCAAGACCGACGCCAAGTGGGGCTTGCCGGTGGAATCGCCGGTAGGCAGTTCCGACACGCTGCTGGTGGCCGCGCCCAGCGATGAGCAGCAAATCAAGATCGGCTTTACCGGCCCCTTTTCCGAGTTCATCAGCCTGGGCAAGCCGAAAATCAAGGACGCCACCATCCTGATCCCGACCTACACCATCGTTGCTCCGCAGATCTGGGGGGAAACCGGCGCCACCTACTCCACCATCTCCGCTGGTATCCAGACCGCGCCAGGCATGAACCTGCAAGCCGCCGCCGTGACCTGGATGGGCAAGCCGAAGACACGGATGATGCGCGGCATTCCCGGTGTGGCCACGAAGGCGCCGGTGCTGAACATCACGACCAATGCTGGCACGCTCAGCAAGACCGACACCACCTCCAATGCCGCCAACGCACTCAGCAAGGGACTGTCGTTGCTGTCCGGCGCGGGCAGCATTACCTCCAACAGCGCGGACTATACCTTCACCGTCAATCCGGCGGCCTACACCAGCGGGGCGATGAAGGGCATCAGCGCCTTCAATGCCGAAGTGGCCAGGGTGGCGCGCGAGGCAAAATGAGCCCGAGGGTCCTTCCATGAAAAGGGCGGCTTGAAGCCGCCCATTTTCATTGCCGCCGTTTCCGTTTACTTGCGGATCAGCCCCAGTCGCGAGGCAGTCAGGCTGGCTTCGGCGCGCGAGGAAATGCCTAATTTTCGATAAATATCCTTCACGTAGCCGCGCGTGGTATGCGGGGAAATGCCCAGGCTGGACGAGGCTTCCCCGACGCTGAGGCCGTTAGCGATCAGGATCAGCACTTCCTTCTCGCGCGCAGTCAGCTTGCCGGTTTCAGGGTTTTCGCGCAGGCGGTCCTGCTGTACGAAGAAATCCATCATCCGCCGCGCCACGCTGGGGGAAATCGGCGGCACGCCGTCACGAATTCCGGCCAGCGCCCGTTCAATCTCGTCGTCGCCCTGATCCTTGAGCAGATAACCCCCCGCCCCGGCGCGCAGGGCACTGAAGATGTGGCTGTCGTCGTCGTAGATGGTGGCCACCACCACCCTGATGTCGCGGCCCGGCAGCAGTTCGGGAATCAGCTCCACGCCGTTGCCGTCGGGCAGGCCCAGATCCAGGATGACCATGCCGAAATGCTCGCGCGCCAGCAACTTGCGCGCAGCCGCCAGCGTGTGCGCCTGTCGCACGGCGCGCCCGGCCCCGAAAGCGGCCTGCACCCGCGCCGCCAGCCAGTCGGCGGTTTCCTTTACGTCCTCAACAATCAATACCGGATCGCTGTCTGTCATGTCGCTTCCCCTTGTCCTTCCGTCCGTCCCGATACCGCCACCGGAATGCGGATTTCCACGCGGCAACCGCCTTCGGCCGCCTGCCGCCATTCCACCTCGCCGCCCAGCTCGTCGGCGCGCGAGTGGATGATGTGATGCCCGCGCCCGCCCAGCTCCAGCTGCGCCGGATCGAAGCGGCCGTTATCACTGACCGTCAGGCACAGCCAGTCCTCGTCCAGCGTCATCGTCAATTGCACTTCGCTTGCCCCGGAATGCTTGATAGCGTTGGTGATGCATTCGCGCACCATGCGCTTCAGGTTGGCGTACTGCCGCGCCGACAGCATCACCCCCGACCAGTCTTGCGACGGCATGACGAAACCGATCCCGGCGCGTTGCAGGCGCTCGTTGGCTTCTTCACGCATCAGCTGCGCCGCCTCGGTCAGAGTGACGCTGCGTTCGTCCAGCGTCGCCAGCATCTGCCGCAAATCGCGGATGGCCAGCCGCGCTTCCTCGCGCATGCCCGCCTCCTGCCGTCCGTGCAGAATCGACAACAGCCGCGCGCCCAGGTCGTCGTGCAGGTCGCGCTTGATACGGTCGCGTTCCAGCCGCGCCCCCTGCTGCCGAGCGGCCAGGGCATCGCGGGCGTGCCGGGCGATGCCGTACAGCTCGCGGGCCGTATCCAGATCGTCACGATTGAACAAACGGCCGCCGCGCTCGCAGTACGACAGCATCACATGCCGTCCGTCCTCGATGTCCGGCAGGCACAGCAACAAGCCGTTGTCCGCCACCATGAAGTCGCGCTCGCCGTCGCGCCGCTCCATCGCCAGCGGACTGAAAATGCTGCGCACCACGTCCGGCCAGTGCGCGCACAAGGCCTCATCCGTCGGCAGGTCGAACAGGCGGCGGATGGCGCCCGCCTGCAATTGCCGCGTCACATTACCGCGCTGCAGCAGGCGTTCCACCAGCCATTGCCGCAACGGGAAATACAGCCAGCCCGCCACCCCCACCGCCAGGCTCAGCGCCATCCAGCCGTCGGTGCGCAGGAACCAGACAGCAATGCCGTCCACCAGCAACACCAGGATGCCGCCGAACAGCCAGCTCCACGCCGCCAACCACCAGTGTTCCAGCCGGAACAGGCGGTAGCGGCTGATCCCGGCCGCCAGTCCCAGATATACGATCAGGAAGACGCCAGAAGACAGGCTTTGCGGCACCGGCGTCGTCACGCCCAGCATCAACGGCACCACCTGCAAGGCCACAAACGCACCGCTGCCCAGCATGAACGACAGCAACAGCCAGCGCAGCGCCATGCGTGATACCGGATCGCGCCGCGACAGCCGCCACTGCTGCCAAGCGCAGCCCGATGCCATCAAAAAGATCACCAGCAGCCACAGGTAAAAACCGTCGCTAAAGGTTTCGGACACCTGCCGGATGTCCGCCACCCAGGCCAGCAGGCCCAGCAGCAGCGCCAACGCGGCCACCGGCTGGCGGCCCAGTGGCCGGGGGTAACTCCACAGCAGCGCCAGCATGGCGCAATCAAACAGCAGCGCGCCGCCGTGATTGATGATCGAAAGCAGCCGGAACAACTCCGGCTCCATCAGCAGTTCGCGCGAGCTGTAGATACTGGCCGACCAGGTGCCCGCCGCGAAACCCGCCGCCGTCAGCAGCAGCAGGTTGACCACGCGCTGGCGCGGCCGGAACACCCAGATGCCGCAGCCGATGCCCAGCGCGATCAAGCCGAATCCCAGCTGCAGCCAGAAGATGGCGGGAATATCCGCCGGTCCGCGCGGCCGCATGATCACCGGCAGCTCACGACCGTCCTGCAACACCAGTTTCGCCCGGCCGCTGCGCCATTCGGCCAGCAGCGGCGTCTGGATATGCATCAACGCGTTGTAGGCGCTGATGCGGTCCAGAAAATCCGGCTCTTCCACAATCAGCCACGACGGCAAGGGTCGCAAACGGCCGTCGGCTTGTCGCAAGCCCGCCACGGCGACGGGTCGGGCCAGGGTTTCGGCGCTGACCAGCAGCACATCCCCCTCGGCCTGAAAGCGGAAGCCCGCCCAGGGTTGCAGCAGCATCACCCGCACCAGCCCGAACACCGCCAGCGCCAGCAGAAAGGCCAGGATAAAGCCGCGCGAGGCGGGCGACAGGCCCTGCTTCAACGCGGGCGCGGCGGGGGCGGATTCAGGTTCAACCGGGGTCATGGACAGTTCCGTTGCGCGGATGGTCAATGCTGACAGGATGGCAAATCCCGAAGCACCCCGCAAACCGGGGGGTGGCGCCGGATTGCCGGAAGCTTGGCGACATTGCTGCGTTCTTTTATTCTTTTCAGGAACTAACATATGAATACAAAGTATTTTTAATTATTTAGCAGGATATCTACATTGTCCTCAAGCGGTCGTTACGACCCCACCTGTTGATCTTGAGGATTTTTGAATGAACAAGACCTTGCTGGCATTTGCCCTGACCCTCGGCCTGGCCGCTCCGGTGCTCGCCGATGTTTCCCTGCTGAACGTTTCCTACGACCCGACCCGCGAACTGTATCAGGACTACAACGCCGCTTTCGCCAAATACTGGAAAACCAAGACCGGCGAAACCGTCACCTTCAAGCAATCCCACGGCGGCTCCGGCAAACAGGCGCGCGCCGTGATCGACGGTCTGGAAGCCGATGTGGTGACCTTGGCGCTGGCCGGCGACATCGACCAGATCGCCAACCGCGGCATCATCGACCCGAACTGGCAGAAGCGTCTGGGCAACAGCGCTTCGCCCTACACCTCCACCATCGTTTTTCTGGTGCGCAAGGGCAACCCGAAAAAGATTCTCGACTGGGGCGATGTGGTTCGTCCCGGCGTGGAAGTGATTACTCCGAACCCGAAAACCTCCGGCGGTGCGCGCTGGAATTATCTGGCGGCCTGGGGTTATGCCCTGCGCCAGCCCGGCGCCAACGCCGACAAGGCCCAGGCCTTCGTGAAGAAGCTGTACAAGAACGTCAAGGTGCTGGATTCCGGCGCGCGCGGCTCCACCACCACCTTTGTGGAGCGCGGCATTGGCGATGTGCTGCTGGCCTGGGAAAACGAAGCCTATCTGGCGGTGAAGGAACTGGGGCCGGACAAGTTTGAAATTGTCACCCCCAGCGTTTCCATCCTGGCCGAACCGCCGGTCAGCGTAGTCGACAAGTACGCAAAGAAGCACGGCACCACCAAGGTCGCTCAGGCGTACCTGCAATACCTGTATTCGCCGGAAGCCCAGGAAATTGCCGCCAAGAATTACTACCGCCCCACCGACCCGGCTGTCGCTGCCCGCTACAAGCAGCAATTCGCACCCGTGAAGCTGTTCACCATCAAGGATTTCGGCGGTTGGACAGCGGCGCAGGACGCCCACTTTGCCGACGGCGGCATCTTCGACCAGATCTATCAACCGGGCAAGTAAGCCCGCATTCAACGGGAGCACACCATGAGCACCATTCTGATGATTCCGGGACTGCACGGCAGCGAGCCTGAACACTGGCAGTCCTGGTGGGAACGGCAGGACCCGTCGGTTATCCGCGTCCACCAGCAGAACTGGGATCATGGTGAGCTCTCGCGCTGGTCGGCGCGTGTCCGCGAGGCCATTCTGGCCGCGCCGGACCAGGTCTGGCTGGTGGCGCACAGCTTTGGCTGCCTCGCTACCGTCAACGCCGCCGCCGATCTGGGCGACAAGGTAGCAGGCGCTTTTCTGGTGGCGCCCGCCGACCCCGACCGCTTCGGCATCCACCCGTCCCGGCTGGAAAAACGGTTGCCCTTCCCGTCCATGCTGGTTGCCAGCACCACGGACCCCTACCTGATGCTGGACAAGGCTTTCCTGCTGTCACGCCATTGGGGCAGCCAGTTCATCAATCTGGGGAACGTCGGCCACATCAATGTCGCTTCCGGGTACGGCCCGTGGCCCAAGGGTCGCCGCCTGTTCGACCTGTTTCGCTCGCAATTCGAAATGATCGAGCCGGCTTCGTGGAAGATTTCCGCCTGAAGCCGGCCTTTAATAACCAAAAGTAATTTCATTCTTCCAAGAAAGTATTTTTGGTTATCCCTGACTCGACCTAGACTGCCCTCCTTCATTTCCGTGGATACACCGATGAAACGACGTGTCTTGCCGGGTCTGCCGCTGACCCTGGGCTACACCCTGACCTATCTGACGCTGGTGGTGCTGATTCCGCTCAGCGCGGTCTTCCTGAAAACCGCGACATTGGACATGGCGCATTTCTGGGAAGTGATCACCGCACCACGCGTCGTCGCTTCCTACAAGCTGACTTTCGGCGCTTCATTGCTGGCTGCGCTGATCAATACCGTTTTCGGCCTGATCCTGGCCTGGGTGCTGGTGCGCTACACCTTTCCCGGCAAGAAACTGGTCGATTCGCTGATCGACCTGCCGTTCGCACTGCCCACGGCTGTCGCCGGTATTGCCCTGACCGCGCTTTATGCCCCCAACGGCTGGATCGGCAGCCTGCTGGAACCGCTGGGCATCAAGATTGCCTTCACCCCGATCGGCGTGCTGGTGGCGCTGATCTTTATCGGCCTGCCCTTCGTGGTGCGCACGGTGCAACCGGTGCTGGAAGATATCGACAGCGAACTGGAAGAAGCCGCCGCCAGCCTCGGCGCGAACCGCTGGCAGACCTTCACCAAGGTGTTGCTGCCGATCATTTCCCCGGCGCTGCTGACCGGCTTCGCGCTGGCCTTCGCCCGCGCGGTCGGCGAATACGGTTCGGTGATCTTCATCGCGGGCAACATTCCGCTGGTCTCGGAAATTACGCCGCTGATGATCATCAGCAAGCTGGAGCAGTACGACTACGCCGGAGCGACCGCCATCGCCACCGTCATGCTGGTGATTTCCTTCATCCTGCTGCTGGTCATCAACGGGCTGCAGGCCTGGACCAAGAAAACCCGGGAGGCCGTGTAAATGGGAGCCGCCATCGGAGCGCGCCACACCGTGGGCGCTTACAGCAACAAGATCGCCACCCGCGAGCCCGCCTGGATCAAGGCCTTGCTGATCACGCTCGGCCTGGGCTTTTTCGCCCTGTTCCTGCTGCTGCCGCTGATTGCGGTGTTCGCGGAAGCGCTGCGCAAGGGCTGGGAAGTCTACCTGGCGTCGCTGGTGGAAGCCGACGCACTGTCCGCCATCAAGCTGACGCTGCTGATCGCCGTCATCGCCGTACCGCTGAACCTGGTGTTCGGGGTCATGGCCGCCTGGGCCATCGCCAAGTTCGACTTTCGCGGCAAAAGCCTGCTGATTACCCTGATCGACCTGCCGTTCTCGGTCTCGCCGGTGGTGGCGGGCCTGATCTACGTGCTGGTGTTCGGTAGCCAGGGCTGGTTCGGCGACTGGCTGTTCGACCACGACGTCAAGATCATCTTCGCCGTGCCCGGCATGGTGCTGGCCACCGTCTTCGTCACCTTCCCCTTCGTGGCGCGTGAGCTGATCCCGCTGATGGAAGCGCAGGGCCGCGACGAGGAAGAGGCCGCCGTGGTGCTGGGGGCGTCGGGCTGGCAGACCTTCTGGCATGTCACGCTGCCGAACATCAAATGGGGCCTGGTCTACGGCGTGGTGCTGTGCAATGCACGGGCGATGGGCGAGTTCGGCGCGGTGTCGGTGGTCTCGGGGCATATCCGCGGCGAGACCAACACCATGCCGCTGCACGTCGAGATCCTCTACAACGAATACAACTTCGCCGCCGCTTTCGCCGTGGCCTCCCTGCTGGCCTTGCTGGCGCTGCTGACGATGGTGATCAAGGTCTTCATCGAATGGCAGGTCAACCGTCAGGCCCAACCGGACTCCGAATGAGGTGATGCATCATGAGCATTGAAGTCAAGAATATCTCCAAGCGTTTCGGCGATTTCGTCGCCCTCGACAACATCAGCCTGGAATTCCCCAGCGGCGAACTGGTGGCGCTGCTCGGCCCCTCCGGCTGCGGCAAGACCACGCTGCTGCGCATCATCGCCGGTCTGGAAAGCGCCGATGCCGGCCAGGTATTCCTGGATGGCGAGAACGCCTCCGACGCCCACGTGCGCGAACGGCAGGTCGGTTTCGTGTTCCAGCATTACGCGCTGTTCCGGCACATGAGCGTCTTCGACAACGTTGCCTTCGGCCTGCGGATGAAGCCGAAGAACATCCGTCCGAAAGAAGCGGAAATCCGCAAAAAGGTCATGGATTTGCTGAAGCTGGTGCAACTGGACTGGCTGGCCGACCGCTACCCGTCGCAGTTGTCCGGGGGGCAGCGCCAGCGTATAGCCCTCGCCCGCGCTCTGGCGGTAGAGCCTCGCGTGCTGTTGCTGGACGAACCTTTCGGCGCGCTGGACGCCAAGGTGCGTAAGGAACTGCGCCGCTGGCTGCGCCAGTTGCATGACGAACTGCACATCACCAGTATTTTCGTCACCCACGATCAGGAAGAAGCCCTGGAGGTCGCCGACCGCGTAGTGCTGATGAATCACGGCCACGTCGAGCAACTGGGTGCGCCGGACGAGGTCTACGAACATCCGGCCACGCCCTTCGTCTACGGTTTCCTGGGCAACGTCAACCTGTTCCACGGCCGCATCCACGGGGAAACGCTGCAAACCGGCGATGCCGTGCTGCCAATTCCCGGCCACGATCTGAACCACGGCGACGATGTGGTCGGCTTTGTCCGGCCGCACGATCTGGAAATCATCACCGCCCCCGACGGATCCGCCACCGGCATTCCCGCGACCGTGAACCGGGTACTGGCGTTTGGCGCGAATGTGCGAGTCGAGCTGACCGGCGCGGATGAAAAACCGCATGAAGTCGAACTGACGCGCGGGCAACGCGAATCGCTGCAATTGCAAAGCGGCCAATCGGTGATCCTGCGGCCGATCCGGGTCAAGGTCTTCGACAAGGCCGGCTGAGCCATCGCCCGCCACGCCCGGACCCGCCCGATGCCATACATCCGGCGGGTCTTTTTTTAGACCGGAAACGGCTTTTCATGCCAGAATGGAAGAACAGCGGCCGGCATTCGTCCCCCGTCAACAACACTTTATCCATTGATCACAAATTATTCATTGAAAAACAGATTCATGCCGCTACACTAAAGTCAATTTGACAAATAAACATATCTGAAGCCCCGGCCCGGATATGCTGGGAAATTCGACATGGAAGCTGAACGAATTCCGCTGTTTGCCCCGGACTTCCGGGCGTTGTTCGAGACCTGTCCCGGGCTCTATCTGATACTCGATACCGATCTGCGCATTGTCGCTGTCAGCAATGCCTACCTGGCCGCCACCATGACACGGCGCGAGGCCATTCTCGGGCGACTGCTCTTCGACGTTTTTCCCGACAACCCTGATGACCCGACCGCCGACGGTACACGCAATCTGCTGGCCTCCTTGCAGCGGGTCATGCAGACCGGGGCTGCCGACACCATGCCCATCCAGAAATACGACATCCGCCGCCCCGACGATCAGGGCGGCGGCTTTGAAGTCCGCTACTGGAGCCCGGTGAACTCCCCGGTCTTCGACGACGCCGGACGCCTAAGGCATTTGCTGCATTGCGTCACCGATGTCACCGAGTTTGTCCGCTTGCAGGAAGCAGGCCTGCGCCACGAGGCCTCCGCCGCCAGCCTGCGTCACCAGAATGACCAGCTGGCCATTGAAATCTTTCATCGTGCCCAGGACATCGCCAGGGCCAACCATCAGCTTCACCGCCTGAACGAAGAATTGGCGGCCTCGAACAGCGAGCTGGAAAGCTTCACCTACTCGGTCTCGCACGACCTGCGCGCGCCGCTGCGCGCCATCGACGGCTTCGCCCGCATGCTGTCCGAACGGGCCGCCGACCGGCTGGATGCCGAGGATCACCGCTTGCTGGAAGTCGTCCGCAAAAGCAGCAAGACCATGGGACAACTCATCGACGACCTGCTGCATCTCTCACGGCTGGGACGCGCCCCGCTGCAAAAGCACTCCATTGACATGCAGGCGCTGGTGGAAGAGGTCTGGCGCGAGATGCCGCCATTCAGCGGCGACATCCGGTTTGACGCCCTGCCCGCGACCGAGGGTGATCGGACGTTGCTCCGCCAGGTCTGGATCAACCTGTTGTCCAACGCGGTCAAATTCAGCAGCAAGTCCGAGCAACCCGCCATCACCGTATCCGCCGAATCCTCCGCGCACGAAGTCCGTTACCAGGTGCGGGACAACGGCGCCGGCTTTGACAGCCGCTACCTGGCCAAGCTGTTCAATGTCTTCCAGCGGCTGCATTCAGCCGACGAATATCCCGGCACCGGCGTCGGCCTTGCCATTGTCGCCCGCGTCATCTCCAGGCACGGCGGCCGCGTCTGGGCCGAGGGCGAGCCCGGCAAGGGCGCCTGTTTCCATTTTGCACTGCCCGCGGGGCAAACCGGCAAGGAGGCTGAACATGAATAACCTGTTCTCGATGGATGTGCTGCTGGTGGAAGACAGCCCGCTGGATGCCGAACTGACCATGGACGCCCTGCGCCGCCAACGGCTGGCCAACCGCATCGTCTGGGCCAAGGACGGCGCGGAGGCGCTGGATTACCTGTATTGCCGGGGCGACTACGCCGAGCGCGATCCGGTTCCGCCGCGACTGGTGCTGCTGGACCTGAAAATGCCGAAGGTTGACGGCCGCGAGGTGCTGGCCATCATGAAGAACGATTCGCGGCTGCACCGGATTCCGGTCGTGATGCTGACCTCCTCGGCCGAAGAAAGCGACCTGGTCGAGTCCTACGGCCTGGGCGTCAACAGTTATGTGGTCAAACCGGTGGACTTTGACGTGTTCGCCGCCGAAATCGGCAAGCTGGGGCTCTACTGGCTGCTGATCAACCGTTCCCCCACCCCCTGACGGAGACCCCGGATCATGGAAGAAGTTCGCATCCTGCTGCTGGAAGACATGGCATTTGACGCCGAACTGGTACAGGCCAACCTGCGCCAGGCCGGCATTGGCGGCGACATCCGGCGCGTACTGGATGAAGCTGCATTCCGGGAGGCCCTGGCCGCCTTCCGGCCCGATGTCATCCTCGCCGATTACCATGTCCCGGGCTTCGGCGGGCTGGAGGCGCTGCATATCCGCAATGAGCTCGCGCCCGCGACGCCCTACATTTTTGTCACCGGCTCCCTGGGGGAAGAAAAGGCGGTCGAAACCCTGCGCGAAGGGGCGACCGATTTCGTGCTGAAGGACCGCATGGCGCGATTGGGCAGCGCCGTCGGGCGGGCGCTCGCGGATGCCCGCCGTCAGGCGGAGCTGGAAGCCGAGCGGGTGCTGCACAACACCATCCTGAACACCGCGCAAGCCATGATCGTGGCTCTGGATGAACACGGTCACGTGCTGCACGCCAACGCCGCCGCCGCCGTCATCGCCGGTCGTCCGGCGGCGGACATCACCGGCCAGCCGTTCTGGGAGTGTTTTGTCGACTCCGCCGATATGCCGGCCACCCGCCTGCGCATCACGGCCATCGCCGAGGAAGTGCTGGAGGCCGAAACCTCCTGGCGGATGGTCAGCCGGCTTGGCCGTGTCGTGGTCTGGACCGCCGCCGCACTGCAAGCCGATCGTCATCCCGAAGCCCGGCTGGTGCTGTGCGGTATCGACATCACCGACCAGCAACGCGCGCAGGAAAAGGCGTACTACCTTGATCACTTCGACGCCGCCACCGGCCTGCCCAACCGCCGCCTTTTCCAACTGCAGCTGCAACAGTATTGCGATCAACACGGTCCCGGATCCAACGGCCGCATTGTCACCATGATTGTCGGCCTGGACCGGATTCAGGCCATTCGCGACAGCTACGACGACGCCGTGATCCAGAAACTGCTGGCGGAAACCGTGCAGCGACTGCGCACCTGGCAAGTCCATCATGAACTTCTGGCCCGGATCGACGATCTCAGCTTCGCTCTGGCCTTTGAAATTGAACACGAAAAAGAATTGGAGCAAACCATCCCCTTCGTGCTCAACCAATTGCATGAGCCGATCGAGATCGACGGCACGTCGTGGGTACTGCCCTGCCACGCCGGCATCAGCCTGTCCCGCCCGGACCTGACCGCCTTCCTGCTGGTGCGTGAAGCCGAAGCGGCGCTGCATGACGCCCAGGCTCGCCACCTCCCCTTTGTCATTTACAACGCCCATCTGTCCAAAAAGGCCCGCGAGCGCCTGCTGCTGGAAACGGAGCTGCACCAGATTCCGCTCCATCCGGAACAGCTGACGGTGTATTTCCAGCCGCAGGTCGATGCCCGCACGCACCGCCTGATCGGGCTGGAGGCGCTGGTGCGCTGGCGCCACCCGCGGCTGGGGCTGATCCTGCCCGGCCGTTTCGTTCCGATCGCCGAATCCGCCGGGCTGATGCCCGATCTGGGCCGGGAAATCATCCGCATCACCTGCCGCCAGATTCAGGACTGGCAAGAAGCGGGACTGACGGTGCCCCCGGTCGCGGTCAATATCTCCGCCGACGAATTTGCCTCGCCCGGTCTGGTCGAACGCGTGGAACACGCCCTGCTCGAATTCGACATCGCCCCGCAAACGCTGGAATTGGAACTGACCGAATCGGCCAGCATGCAGAACCCCGAGGCCACCATCGCCATCATGAACCGGCTGTGCGACCTGGGCGTGCGCCTGTCCATCGACGACTTTGGCACCGGCTACTCCAACCTCAGCTACCTGAAGCGCTTCCCTGTCAGCCGCCTGAAGCTGGATCAGGCTTTCGTCCGCGACATCCTCACCGACAACCACGACCTGGCCATCTCCCAGGCCATCATCGCCATGGCGCACCAGTTGCGGCTGGAAGTGGTCGCCGAGGGAGTGGAAAACGTCGCGCAATTGAAATTGCTTTCGCAAGCGCGCTGCGACTTCATCCAGGGCTACCTGTTCAGCACGCCGCAACCCGGAGAGGTTTGCCGGCGCTGGCTGCGGGAAGGCATGGTGTCGCCGACCACGCCGGTGCTGCCGGATTGACGCACCCCGGCCGGAATTTGGCTTTTACCGCGACTGCGGTATGATCGGATTGTTACGGAAATTGCTTTTTCAATCATGATCACAGGAGTCAACATGATCAAACAACTCGGGCTGGCCTTGGTTGCCTGCACCTCCCTGGCTGCATATGCCGACGTAGGCGACAGCTATTTCGGCGTGGACCTGATGAAAGCGGACTATCAGGAAGACGGCATGTCGGAGTCGGTTTCCCCCAAGCTGATCCAGGTAAAATTCGGATCCGAGTTTGCCAGCGGCGTCGGCGCCGAATTCCGCATCGGCACCGGCATCAATGAAGGTGAAGGCGGGCCGATGAAGGTTGTCACGCCCTTCGGCACGGCCACAGCTACCGCCAAAGTCAACATCGACCTGTTGGCGGGTGCTTACCTGCGCGGCGATCTGCCATTTACCGATCAGTTCCATGTTTACGGGCTGGCGGGTATTACCAGCATCAAGACAACCGCGGATGTGAATGTGCTGTCCCCGATCCCCGGGACGAACAGCGCCTCCAGCACCGGCACCGAGTTCTCCTACGGCGCGGGTCTGGCCTTCAAGCCCGCGGATGACGTCAGCCTGACGGCGGAATACATGATGCTGGTGGATAACGGCGATGTGCAGATCAGCTCATTCAACATCGGCTTCGCCAAGAATTTCTGATCCCGGACCCAACCACCTTACGGGCGGGATCCGTTAACGCCGGAGACCCCGCCTCATCCAGTGCATTGTCTTGCCGAATAACGACTATACCGTTTGCGATATAGCGCTCTTCCTTAACATTTCCCCGCATTTCGGCTAGTATTCCGCCCACCGTTTTTCGCCGTCCCACGCCGGTGTGCCCATTGCATCACCAGCCGGAGCGGAACACCCCCGTTTGACCAAGAGGAAACCACCGTGCTCGAAGCCTATCGCCAACATGTCGCCGAACGCGCCGCCCAAGGCGTCCCCCCGAAGCCGCTTGATGACAAGCAAACCGCCGACCTGGTTGCCTTGCTGAAGAACCCGCCGAAGGGCGAAGAAGCCTTCCTGGTCGACCTGCTGGAAAACCGCGTTCCCGCCGGTGTGGATCCCGCCGCTTATGTGAAGGCCGCCTTCCTGGCCGCCGTCGCCAAGGGCGAAGCCACCTCCCCGTTGGTGACCGCCAAGCGCGCCGTCTACCTGCTGGGCACCATGCTGGGCGGCTACAACGTCGAACCGCTGGTTTCCCTGCTGGACAACGCCGAGTTGGCCGCCGACGCCGCCACCGCGCTGAAGTCCACCCTGCTGATGTTCGATTCCTTCCATGACGTGGAAGAAAAGGCCAAGGCCGGCAACGCCCACGCCAAGGCCGTGATGCAGTCCTGGGCCGATGCCGAATGGTTCACCAACCGTCCGGAAGTCCCGACCGAAATCAAGCTGACCGTGTTCAAGGTCACCGGCGAGACCAACACCGACGACCTGTCCCCCGCCCAGGACGCCTGGAGCCGCCCGGACATCCCGCTGCACGCTAACGCCATGCTGAAGAACACACGTGACGGCATCACCCCGGAAGAACATACCGTCAAGGGTCCGATCAAGCAGATCGAAGCCATCAAGGCCAAGGGCAACATGGTCGCCTATGTCGGCGACGTGGTCGGCACCGGCTCCAGCCGCAAGTCCGCCACCAACTCGGTGCTGTGGTTCTTTGGCACCGACATCCCGCACATCCCGAACAAGCGTGACGGCGGCGTCTGCATCGGCTCCAAGATCGCCCCGATCTTCTTCAACACCATGGAAGACGCCGGCGCGCTGCCGATCGAACTGGACGTGTCGCAGATGAATATGGGCGACGAAATCGTCCTGACCATCAATCATGAGACCGCCGAAGTCACCGCCACCAAGAACGGCGCCGAAATCGCCAAGGCCCCGTTGAAGACCCCCGTGCTGCTGGACGAAGTCCGCGCCGGCGGCCGCATCAACCTGATCATCGGCCGCAGCCTGACCTCCAAGGCGCGCGAGTCGCTGGGCCTGCCCGCCTCCACCCTGTTCCGCCTGCCGCAACAGCCCGCCGACACCGGCAAGGGCTACACCCAGGCCCAGAAGATGGTCGGTCGCGCCTGCGGCCTGCCGGAAGGCACCGGCATCCGTCCGGGCACCTACTGCGAACCGAAGATGACCACCGTCGGCTCCCAGGACACCACCGGCCCGATGACCCGTGACGAACTGAAGGATCTGGCCTGCCTCGGCTTCTCCGCCGGTCTGGTCATGCAGTCCTTCTGCCACACCGCCGCCTATCCGAAGCCGGTGGACGTGCAGACCCACCACACCCTGCCGGACTTCATCATGAACCGCGGCGGCGTGGCCCTGCGTCCGGGCGACGGCATCATCCACTCCTGGCTGAACCGCATGCTGCTGCCGGACACCGTCGGCACCGGCGGCGACTCGCACACCCGTTTCCCGATCGGCATTTCCTTCCCGGCCGGTTCCGGCCTGGTCGCGTTTGCCGCCGCCACCGGCGTCATGCCGCTGGACATGCCGGAATCGGTGCTGGTCCGCTTCAAGGGCAAGATGCAACCCGGCATCACCCTGCGTGACCTGGTGCACGCCATTCCCTACGCCGCCATCCAGCGCGGTGAGCTGACCATCGAGAAGAAGGGCAAGAAGAACGTCTTCAACGGCCGCATCCTCGAAATCGAAGGTCTGGAAGACCTGACCGTGGAACAGGCTTTCGAACTGTCCGACGCCTCCGCCGAGCGTTCCGCCGCCGGTTGCTCCATCACCCTGAGCGAAGCCTCGGTGAAGGAATACCTGACCTCCAACATCACCATGCTGAAGTGGATGATCTCGGAAGGTTACGGCGACGCCCGCACCATCGCCCGCCGTATCGAAGCAATGGAAGCCTGGCTGGCCAACCCGAGCCTGCTGCGCGCCGACAAGGACGCCGAATACGCCGCCGTGTACGAGATCGACCTGAACGAGATCAAGGAACCGATCCTGTGCTGCCCGAACGATCCGGACGACGCCAAGCCCCTGTCGCAAGTGGCCGGCGCCAAGATCGACGAAGTGTTCATCGGCTCCTGCATGACCAACATCGGTCACTTCCGCGCCGCCGGCAAGCTGCTGGAGAAGGTGGAAGGCGGTTCGCTGAGCACCCGCCTGTGGCTGGCCCCGCCCACCAAGATGGACCAGCACCAGCTGATGGACGAAGGCTACTACAACATCTACGGCCGCGCCGGTGCGCGTACGGAAATGCCGGGCTGCTCGCTGTGCATGGGCAACCAGGCCCGTGTGGCCCCGAACACCACCTGCGTGTCGACCTCTACGCGTAACTTCCCGAACCGTCTGGGTCAGGGTTCCAACGTGTACCTGGCGTCCGCCGAGCTGGCTTCCGTGGCCGCCGTGCTGGGCAAGCTGCCGACCGTCGCGGAGTACATGCAGTACGCCGAGAAGATCAACAGCATGTCTGGTGACATCTACCGCTACCTGAACTTCGACCGCATGGGCGAGTACACCGCCAAGGCCGACAAGATCAATGTGGCGCAGTTGACCTGAGCTTCGGCTGAGGTTGATGGATAAAAATAACCCCCGCGTATGCGGGGGTTATTTTTTGGGGTGAGGCGGCATCAAACCGCCGAATGCAGCACCGCTGCGTCAGTTCGGCGACAGCTTCCGCACCATCCACGACGTAAACTTCTGGAATGTCGACGCGTCACTGACCTTGCAACGCGGATCCGTCTTCTGCAACGCCGTAATCACATGCTGGGGGATCGGCAGCTTCTCGCAACCGTGACTGTCCTCGCAGATCATGTCCCATTCCGGCTTGGCGGCGGCATGACAGGCAAAGCAGTTCTTCTTGAACCGGTTGTTCACTTCCATGAAGCCGCGCTTGCGGATTTTCGAGCCATTGGCATCCACGTCCAACTCAAAAAACTCCCAATCGCGCGTGACCGGGCTGAATCCCGGCTCCCGCTTCACCATCACTTCGGTCGGTACCAATTGCACCACGGAACCCGGCGGATAGACGCCGCCGCTCGTGGACTTGGCCACCGCTAGCGTCGCATCCAGATTGCCGTTCAGGCTGTCCACGAAGAAACCGCGCACCGGCGTCATTTCCTGAAGGCAGCGAAACGATTTCTCGGTCACATCCACTGTGGCGGCTGCCATCACCTGCGGGATGGAAAGCGCCAGCAACAGGGGCAGGCTCAGTCGGGTCATATGGGAATTCAGGCTCATGTTATTTCCGGGAGATGTGAAAGATACGCATCTTAGATACTCTGGATCAGCCAATGTTACATCGGCCCGCAATTCCACCGCGACTGGCACGCCGGTTCCTCTCTCCGACACGATTGCGATCTTGAAGGGTGTGAACAGAAAACAGCCATTGGCATGACATATTTGCGAATGTATGTGATCCGGCAGCCAATCTTCTTTAGTATCAGGGTTCGTGCAAGGCTGCACATCTACAGACATTATTCAAGAAAAGGACAAATCTCGATGAAGAAGACCGTAGCAATCATCGCTTTCAGTGCGGTACTGGGAACACTCCAGGGTTGCGCAACCCCGGCATCCATCCAGGGGATGACTGCCCCTCGCGCCAGCACCAGCCAATCAGACCTGGCCAACAGTATCTCGGTGACTGAAGTCAGCGGCGGCAAGAAGACCAATCCGCTGTGGACATCCCAAATCTCCTCGACAGATTTCGATGCCGCCCTCAAGGCTTCCCTGAAATCAGCCGGACTGCTGAGTACCGACAAGGGCCGCTATACGCTCAGCGCGACCCTCGTGGCGCTGGAGCAACCGGCTTTCGGTCTGGACATGACCGTGACATCGCACGTGATGTATACGCTGACTGATACCGTGACGGGCCGCAAACTACTGGAAGAAACCATCGTCGCTCCTCACACCGCAACGGTCGGAGAAGCTTTCGTCGCCGTGAAACGACTGCGCCTGGCCAATGAGGGTTCGGTTCGCCAGAACATCGACAAGCTGATCACGCGGATTGAAACGTTGAAGGTCGACGGCGTCAGCGTCAAGTAACGTCCCGTCACTCTCACCCCGCTGTCCCGAGCCCCGGCCTTTCAGACCGGGGCTCGGCTTTTCTATATTCCGCTCATCGGCCATGCAGGCTTGGCGTGTCGAACCTGCGGGCAGCGTTGATCACCCCCTTGTACTCTTGTCCGCATCTCCCATACCATTCCCGTACATTCCGGACGATGATCCAACTTTTGAAAACCTCAGGAAATTCCGCGCCATGACCGTGAGCATTCCCGTCCGTCTCGTGACCGAACATACCGCCACCATTTCCGCCATGCTGCTGGGCGGCGCCCGTTCCGTGCTGCCTTTCGTCAAGAAAAGCCAAGGCGGCGTGCGCATCAACCGCCGCCTGAACGCCCCTTCGGCCGAACTGGTCGAAGCCTTCAACGCCTGGTCTGGCGTAGCGCGACCCACCGGCGACCTGCCGCCGGCGCTGCTGGTGGCGCAAACGGCGTTGTCGGTAGTATCGGAGCTGACGGCGCAATGCCCGTATCCGCTGCTGGGCGTGCTGAACCAGGGTTTGCGCATCGTTATCCACGAGCGCCTGCCCATTGGCGGCAAGCTCAACCTGTCCGGCGAACTGGTCGATGCCTCGGATGACGGTTATCGCGCCCGCATTCATTCGCATGTCGAAGTCGGCATCGAGAGCAACCCCTGGGCGGTCAGCATTGACGCCTATGCCGCCGTCGTGCTGAAGAAGCGCCCGGATGGCAGCAGCAGCGAGCGCGTCGAGCCGCAATGGGAAACCATCGGCCACTGGCAGGCGGGCGACGATGAAGGCGTGAAGTTCTTCCTGCTGACCGGTGACTTCAACCCCATCCACACCCTGCCCGCCGTTGCCCGCCGCACCCGCTTCAAGGGCTGCATCATGCACGGCTACGGCGCGTTCTCGCAGATCTACGCCGCGCTGGAAAACCACGGCCTCCCCATCAGTGATATTGAAACGCGTTTCGTGAAGCCGCTGCCGCTGCCCAGCCCGCCGTTGTTGATCCAGATTGCCCGCGAAGCCAATAAAGAAGGCCGCTTGCCCTTCCGCCTGACGGATGCCTCCGGCAACCTCTATCAGGTGGGCAGCTTTATCGCCGGGGAGAACGCGTGATGACCATGATTGCCTACGATCGTCTGCCGGTGCTGGTGGAAGGTGTCCGCACTCCCTTCCTGGACAGCGCCGGGGCTTACTCGCCGCTGATGAGCTACGAACTGGGGGCCAAGGCCATTGCCGGTCTCGTTCAGAAATCCGCTGTCGACACCGGCAAGCTGGGCCTGGTGGTGATGGGCACAGTGCTGCACGAGATCAACACCACCAATGTCGCCCGCGAGTGCATGCTGGCGGCGGGCCTGCCCAGCACCATTCCGGCCTATACCGTGGCCATGGCGGGTATTTCGCCCAGCGTCGGCGTCGCCAATATCTGCGACATGATCGCGCTGGGCCGCATGGACATGGGCATTGCCGGCGGCACCGAGAACTTCTCGGATGTGCCGGTGCGCCTGTCGCAGAACGTACGCCGCAGCCTGATGAAAATCCGCCAGAGCCGTTCCACCCGCGACCGGCTGGCGGTGCTGGGTTCATTGCGGCCGCGCGACCTGCTGCTGGATGTCCCCACCAGCTCCGACTTCACCACCAAGCTGACCATGGGCGAAGCCTGCGAGGCGATGGTGCGCAAGTTCGGCATGACCCGCGAGGCCAGCGACGCCTTTGCCGCCGCCAGTCATGCCCGCGCCGTCGCTGCCACTGATGCCGGGTTCTATCGCGAACAGATCCTGCCGGTAACCGTGGCTGGCATGACCGTGACCGAGGACAACACCGCCCGCCGCGATACCACCCCGGAAACGCTGGCGCGGCTGAAGCCGGTGTTTGACCGGGAAAGCGGCATCATCACCGCAGGCAACTCTTCGCGCTTCTCCGATGGCGCGGGCGCGGTACTGTTGTCCAGCATGGGTGCGGCCCGCGCCGCCGGGCATGCCGTCAAGGCGGTGATCCGCGATTACCAGTTCGCCGGCGTGGACAGCCTGGAACAGGAAATGCTGCTCGGCCCGGCCATGACCATCCCCCGCCTGCTGCAACGAAACGGCCTGAATTTCGCGGATGTCGACGCCTGGGAAATCCACGAAGCCTTCGCCACGCAGGTGCTGATCAACCGCGCCTGTCTGGCGTCGGAAGCCTTTGTCGCGGAGCGTTTCGGAACCGGGTTCCCGCATGGCGAGATTCCGCTGGAAAAGCTGAATATCTGTGGCGGGTCGCTATCGATGGGCAATCCCTTTGCCGCCACCGGCGTGCGCCTGCTGATGACGGCGGCGCAACGGCTGCTGCGCTTCAACCAGCGTTATGCAGTAATTTCCACTTGCGCGGGCGGCGGTCTGGGCGCGGCGTTCCTGCTGGAAAATCCGGACTTCGTGAAGGCGTGACGCAGAAGGAAAAACCTCCGGTCAAGGACCGGAGGTTTTGGCGGAAACCGTTCAGCCGGCATCCTGTTGACTGAGAGCATCGGCGCGCTGCTGGGCCTTTTCCGCCTCGCTGCTGCGACCCATATCGTGGTAAATCCCCGCCAGATTGGAAAAGGCGGTTCCCAATTCGGCATTGTCGGAGCCCTGCGTTTTTTCTCGGACCTTGATCGAACGTAACAGCGATTGCTCGGCCTCGGCCAACTTCCCTTCCGACTGATATACCAGCCCCAGGTTATTCAGGGCCGTCGCCAGTTCCGTCTCTTCCCCCGCTGCAAGCTCCTGGATCCCGATGGCGCGCTTGTACAGGGACTCCGCCTGGGCATAATCCTCCAGATGATCATAGACCGACGCCAGGCTGACCATGGTAAAGGCCAAATCGGTGTCCGTCGGTTTCAGAATGCCTTCGTGCAGCTTCAGCGCACGCTTCAACATCGGCTCGGCCTTGGCGTAATCTCCCTGTCGATCATACAGGCGTCCCAGGCTGCGCAAGGTATTCGGCAACGCGGGATCGCCCGCCTTCAGTGCATATTCCCGAATCGACAGGGCGCGGACATACATGGTTTCAGCCTGAGCGTCATCACCCTTGCCGGCATAGAGTCCCCCCAGGTTATGCAACGTATCCGCTACTTCCGGATGGTTGGTTCCCTGTTCTTTTTCGCGGATGGCCAGCGCCTCCTTGAACAGCGGTTCGCCCTTGTCGTAAGCCTCCTGGTCGCGGTACAGCACCGCCAGGTTATCCATGACCGTCGCCTTTTCGATTGCCCGCACCATGGGATTCGCCCGCGCGATAGCCAGGGCCTGCACATAAAGGGGTTCGGCCCGGGCCACATCGCCATGGCTGTCATAGCGCAAGGCGATGTTGTTCAGGCAGGTCACCATTTGCGGATCGTTCGGCAGCAGCGTCTTGCGCGCCACTTCCAGTTCTTTCTCGCTGATCGGCACGGACTGTTCATAATGGCCTGAGTCCGACAGACGTTGGGCCTGTTCATCCAGGGCATCCCAGGTTTCCAGATTCAGCTTGCTCTTGCCCAGAATGGTGACCAGAAAAGAGATGGCAATAATGCCGGCAAAGATTTTGGCGAGTGTTTTCATTCGGTTTCCTGATTATCCCTTCCCGGCAATACCGCGGAACGGATGATGATGTCCATGTGCATGGCGACGTGTGTCCATTCCGGAACGTTGGCGGGAATATTCCCTTATCGGCGGGCGCGATTGACGACGCCAAACGCCCCGGCGATTCTGGCGGAGGTTGGCCCACAGGGCAAGTTCTGCCAAAATGCCGGCGACATCGCCGGACGCCGTAGCCGCCCGTCCTCCTTCTTGTTACGCTGCCTGCTGACAACCTTGCCCGGAAAACGCCTTTCATGCCCCAGGATCCGCTCAACGGCCTTACCCTTGAAACCCTGCTCAACCGCCTGGTCGAACTCTACGGCTGGGAGGAAATGGCCCGCTACGTCAATATCCGTTGCTTCAGCCACGACCCCAGCCTCAAGTCCAGCCTGACCTTCCTGCGCCGCACCCCTTGGGCGCGCGCCGAAGTCGAAGCGCTTTACCGCCGCTTCGGTCACGAAGACTGGCTGCAATTGGAGCAGGAACGCCAACAAGCGGCGGGGAAGCCTGTCTAAAGCTGCAGCCAGCCCGTACAATAGCGCTTCAGCAACCTGCCTTCCGGAACGCCCATGAAAATCCTCGCCCGCAACCTCTCGCGCGAAACCACCGAAGCAGAACTGCGCGCGATGTTTGAAGCCTTCGGGCTGGTGGAAGCCTGCACCGTGGTCATGGACAAGGAAACCGGCAAATCCAAGGGCTTTGCCTTCATCGAAATGCCCAAGCACATGGACGCCAAGACCGCGATCAAGCGGTTGAACAATACCAGCGTCAAGGGCAGCACCATTCGCGTCAAGTCGGCGGAACCGGCGCAATAAATGACCGTCATCATCGGGATTGACCCCGGCTCGCGCCTGACCGGCTACGGCATCATCCGCAAGACCGGCAGCAAGCTGGAGTTCATCGACGCGGGCACCATCCGCACCGAAACCGAGGAAATGCCGCTGCGCCTGAAGCGCATTTATGAAGGCCTGAAACGCGTCATCGACTTCTACCAGCCGACCGAGGCCTCGGTCGAACAGGTCTTCCTCGCCCGTAATCCCGACTCGGCGCTGAAGCTCGGCCAGGCGCGCGGCGCGGCGGTCACCGCGCTAATGATGCACGAGGTCGCGGTTTGGGAATACAGCGCCCGACAGATCAAGCAGGCCGTGGTCGGGGTCGGTTCGGCCGAAAAGGAACAGGTGCAGGCGATGGTGACGCGGCTGCTCAATATCCCGGTCATTCCCCAGGCCGACGCCGCCGACGCCCTGGCTGCCGCCCTCTGCCACGCCTATACCAATCAGGTGCTGCTGCGCATCGGCGCCACGGCCATCCGCAGCGGCCGATCACGACGTTAGAAAATGCACTTAAAGCATTACCTGAATTGAAATGTATCCAAATATGTAGTATAGCAATATCATTGCCATACCTTGCTCCTTCAACCTATACCCATTTTAATGAAGGCCGTCATGCTTAACTTTGACTTCTACAATCCGACCCGCGTCATTTTCGGCGATGACCGCATTGCCGAGTTGCCCAAGCGCATTCCGCATGAGGCGCGGATACTGATTCTTTACGGCAACAGCGCCCGCAACACCGGGACTCTGGATGAAGTGCTGGACTCGCTGGTGGGACATGAAGTTTTTGAATTCGGCGGTATCGAGCCCAATCCTTCTTACGAAATGCTGATCAAGGCTGTGGAAGTGGTCAAGGCCGAGAAGATCGATTTCCTGCTGGCGGTTGGCGGCGGCTCGGTCATCGACGGCGCGAAGTTCGTGGCGGCGGCTGCCTGTTATGAAAGCGGCGATCCGCTCGACCTGCTGACCCGGCGCGCGCGTATCCTCAACGCCCTGCCGCTGGGCGTGGTGCTGACCCTGGCGGCGACCGGCTCCGAATCGAACAACGGTGCGGTCATCACCCACCTGGCCACACACACCAAGCATACCTTGATGAGCGAACGCCTCTATCCGGTGTTCGCCATCCTCGACCCCACCAAGACCTTTACCCTCGACGCCCGCCAGATCGGCAACGGCGTCGTCGACGCCTTCGTGCACATTACCGAACAGTACCTGACTTATCCGGTGAACTCACCGGTGCAGGACCGCATCGCCGAAGGCCTGCTGCTGACCCTGATTGAACAGGGCCCGATGGCGCTGGCCTCCGGCCGCGACTACGACGTGCGCGCCAACCTGATGTGGACCGCGTCGCTGGCCCTGAACGGCCTGATCGGCGCCGGGGTGCCGCATGACTGGGCCACGCACATGATCGGTCACGAGCTGACCGCGCTCTACAATATTGACCATGCCCGCACGCTGGCCATCGTCCTGCCGTCCATGCTGAAGGTGCGCAAGGAAGCCAAGCACGCCAAGCTGGTGCAATATGCCGAGCGCGTCTGGGGCCTGACCGAAGGCGAGGAAGACCAGCGCATCCGCTATGCGCTGGCCCGCACCAGCAAGTTCTTCGAATCGATGGGCCTGCCCACCAAGCTGTCCGCCTACAACCTGGGGCAGGATGCGGTGGAAGCCGTGCTGAAACAACTGGAAGCGCACAACATGACGGCGCTGGGCGAGAAACGCGATGTGACGCTGGACATCAGCCGCAAGGTGCTGGAGGGCGCCCTGTGATCGGACGGCTGCAGGGTACCGTCATTGACCTGAGCGCGCCGCATGCCCTGATCGACTGTCACGGCGTCGGCTATGAAGTGGAAATGCCGCTGCCCGCCTACTGCCAGCTGCAGGTCGGCAAGCCGGCCACCGTCTGGACCCATCTGGTGGTGCGCGAGGACGCCCATCTGCTGTTCGGTTTCTCGGGCAAGGAAGAACGGCTGCTGTTCCGCCTGTTGCTGAAAGTCAGCGGCATCGGCCCGAAACTGGCGCTCAGCCTGCTGTCGGGCATGGAGCCGGCGATGTTCCTGCTCTGTATCGAGCGGGAAGATATCGCCACCCTCACCCGCATTCCCGGCGTCGGCAAGAAGACCGCCGAGCGCCTGCTGATCGAGTTGCGCGACCGCATCAAGGAACTGACGCCCGCCGCCCATGCCGTCCCGCAAAGCCGCCTGACGCTCAGCACCGAGCTGACGCCGGTGGCCGAAGCGGAACAGGCGCTGATCTCCTTGGGCTACAAGCCCGCCGAGGCGCAGAAAGCCGTCGCCAATGTCAAAAACCTGCACGAAAACACCGCCGACCTGATACGCGCCGCGCTGAAAGCAATGGTAAAGTAACGCCTTTGCAAATCCGGATTCTAGCCCCGCATTATGGAACGTCTGATCGCGCCGCAGGCCCAACGCCAGGAAGAAGTATTTGACCGCGCCATCCGCCCGACCAGCCTGGCGGACTACATCGGCCAACCCAAGGTGCGCGAGCAGATGGAGATTTTCATCCACGCCGCGCGCTCACGCGGCGAAGCCCTCGACCACACCCTGATCTTCGGCCCGCCCGGCCTCGGCAAGACCACGCTCGCCAATATCATCGCCCGCGAAATGGAAGGCGAGCTCAAGTCCACCAGCGGCCCGGTGCTGGAAAAGGCCGGCGACCTCGCGGCGCTGCTGACCAACCTTGAAGCCGGCGATGTGCTGTTCATTGACGAAATCCACCGCCTGTCACCGGTCATCGAGGAAATCCTCTATCCGGCCATGGAAGATTACCAGCTCGACATCATGATCGGCGAAGGCCCCGCCGCCCGTTCGATCAAACTCGACTTGCCGCCGTTCACGCTGGTTGCCGCCACCACCCGCGCCGGTTTGCTGACCTCGCCGCTGCGCGACCGCTTCGGCATTGTGCAACGGCTGGAGTTCTACAGCGTCGCCGACCTCACCCGCATCGTCACCCGCTCCTCCAGCCTGCTGAACGTGCCGATGGAGCCGCAGGGCGCGGAAGAAATCGCCCGCCGCAGCCGCGGCACGCCGCGTATCGCCAACCGCCTGCTGCGCCGCGTGCGCGATTATGCGGAAGTGAAGGCGGACGGCGTCATCACCGGCCCGGTGGCCGCCGCCGCGCTGGACATGCTCGATGTCGACCGTATCGGCCTCGACGGCCTCGACCGCCGTTACCTGCTGACACTGATGGAGAAGTTCGGCGGCGGCCCCGCCGGGGTGGAGTCGCTGGCCGCCGCGCTGGCCGAGGACGGCGGCACGCTGGAAGATGTTGTCGAGCCGTACCTGATCCAGCAGGGTTTTGTCATGCGCACCGCGCGCGGCCGCATCGCCACGCCGCAGGCCTGGCTGCAATTCGGCCTGACCATGCCCGAATCCCTGAAACAAGCCCTGGGCGGCGCGGCATGACTCCGTTCCGCCTGCCGGTCCGCGTCTATATCGAGGATACCGACGCCGCCGGTATCGTCTATTACGTCAACTACCTGAAGTTCATGGAGCGGGCGCGCACCGAGCTCCTGCGCCACATCGGTTTCGGGCATTATTTACATCATACTGACTACCTGTTCGTGGTGCGCTCGGCTAACATCCGCTACCGCCGCCCGGCCAGGATGGATGACACGCTGGAAGTCACCGCCGCCATTCTCCGTCGCGGCCGCGCCTCAATGGAATTCCACCAGACTGTCGAACGAAACGGCGAGCTTCTGTGTGAAGGTGAACTTATGATTGCCTGTGTCGACGCCATCCACCTGAAACCCCGCGCCCTGCCGGCGCGCCTGACCGACCTGTTACCGGACTGAACTTCATGGCTGTCAAAGAATCCCTCTCGATCCTCGGACTGGTCGCCCATGCCAGCATTCCCGTGCAACTGGTGATGCTGGCGCTGGCGGCCGCCTCGGTATACTCGTGGGCGCTGATCATCCGCTACCGCCGCGTGCACAAGCTGGCCCGGCAGGAGCACGCCCGTTTTGAAGAGGCCTTCTGGTCCGGCAATGACTTGGGCGCGCTTTACCAGAAAAGCCAGCAAAATGCCGAGCGTCAAGGCTCCGAAGCCGTGTTCCACGCCGGATTCAAGGAATTCATCCGTCTGCGTCAGAAAGGCCTGTCCGCCGATGCGCAAATGCAGGGCGTCACCCGCGCCATGCGCGTGACCCTGATGCAGGAACAGAAGCGGCTGGAAGGCGACCTGTCGGTGCTGGCCAGCATCGGCTCCAGCGCCCCGTATGTCGGTCTGTTCGGCACCGTCTGGGGCATCATGACTTCCTTTATCGGTCTGGCCAGCGTCGAGCACGCCACCTTGTCGGTGGTGGCTCCCGGCATCGCCGAAGCGCTGATCGCCACCGCCATCGGCCTGTTCGCCGCCATTCCCGCCGTGCTGGCCTTCAACCACTTCATTTCCAGCAGCGACGACATCAACAACCTCTACACCATCTTTGCCGACGAGTTCTCCGGCATCCTGCACCGGGAAAGCCATACCTGATGGAACCGAGCCCTTTCGAGCGTCCGCGCCGACGCCTGATGTCCGACATGAACGTCGTGCCGTATATCGACGTCATGCTGGTGCTGGTGGTGATCTTCATGGTGACCGCGCCGATGCTGACGCAGGGGCTGAAGGTCGAACTGCCCGAAGCGGCCGCCGACACCATCAATATCGACAGCGAAGAGCCGGTGGTGATTACCGTCAAGGCAGACGGCGGCTACTGGCTGAAACAGGGCAGCAAGGCGGACAAGCGCCTTTCGTTGCAGGACATGATCCAGGCCCTGCACGCCGTTGAACAGGCCCAGCCGAAGGTACAGATCCTCTTGAATGCCGACACCCGCGTCGATTACGGCAAGGTGGTGAAACTGATGGCGGCGCTGCAACAGGCCGGGCTGACCCGGGTCGGCCTGCTGACCGACTCCCCGGAACCATGAACAGGGACTGGCGCACGCTGATCCGGCAACCCCTGACGCTGTCGCTGCTGCTGCACGGCGGCCTGGCGTTATCGCTGCTGGTTTTTGCCCGTCATCTGGTGCCGGAACTGCCACCCGCACCCTCTGTCCTGAAAACCACGTTGGTCAGCCGTGCGGCGGTCGCACCGCAAGCCGCTCCCCAGCCTGCCTCGGCCGCGCCTCTTCCCGAACCGGCGCAGCCGGAACCGGTCAAGCCGGTGGAGCCGCCCCAAAAGCCGAAAGCGGAAGAAAAACCGAAGCCATCCGTTCCGGTCAAAAAAGAACCGCCGAAACCGGCGGAGCCGGTTCACAAGGAAAGGCCGAAGACGGAAAAGCCGGTCAAGGAACCGGTATTGCCCAAAGGCAAAGGCGAAAAGCCAGAGCCGCCCAAGCCGGAGAAAAAGCATCCGGAAACCAGACCGGACCCGAAGCCCGCGCCTGTGAAGGAACATCCAAAAGCCGTAGAAAAGCCGAAGCCGGAAGATAAGCCCGCCAAAGACAAGGCCGTCCCGAAAAAGACCGAAAAGGCCAAGGAGCCGGAGAAACCAAAGCCGCCGGAACCGACCAAAAAGCCCGAAAAGACTCCGGAGAAAAAGCCGGAACCGGGCAAGGCTCCGGAAAAGGTCCCTGAAAAGGACAAGACCAAACCCGAGAAGAAAGCCCTCGAGCCGAAAAAGCTGCAACCGGTTTTTGACACCAGCGAATTCGACAAGGAAATGCAGTCCGTCCAGGGCCAATTGAAATCCCAGGAACGCGACCGCCTGAAAAAGGCCGCCGAAGCAAACGCCAAGGCGGAAGCCGACCGTCTGGCCGCCGAACGCGCCGCCGAGGAACAACGACTGGCGGACCAGAAGCGCGCCCGCGAACTGGCCGCCCTGGTCGAGAAATACAAAAAGCAGATTGAAGACCGCATCTATGCGCGCTTGAATCTACCGCCGCAGTCGACGCCCGGACAGTTCACGGAAGTGCGGATCATCGTCATTCCCGGTGGCGAGGTCATCAACATCCTGAAACTGAAGGGCAGCGGCAACGAGGCTTTTGATGACAGCGTCATGGCCGCCATCCGCAAGGCCAGTCCCTTGCCGGTGCCCGCCGACGCCCAGGTTTTCAATGAAAACTTCCGTACATTTTCCATGCGTATCCGCAATAAGGATTGAACCGATGAAACGCACCGGCCTGCTCCTGTTATTGCTCAGCCTGACCGGCCTCGCCCGCGCCGAGCTGATGCTGGAAATCAGCAAGTCCAGCAATAACAGCCAACCTATTGCCGTGGTTCCGTTCGGGCAGGACAACCGCCCCGACAATCTGGCCGCCATCATTCGCAGCGATCTGGCGCAGACGGGCCTGTTCCGTCCGGCCGCCACCCTGCCCGCCGAGCCGACCACCGCCAGTGAAGTCAGTTATCCGGTCTGGCAGGCGGCGCACTTGAACCATATCGTCGTCGGCAAGATTATCCCGGTCGCACCGGACAACTACACCATCCAGTTCGAACTGCTCAGCAGCGACCAGCAAAAACGTGTGCTGGGTGAAACCCTGAACAACATCCCGGCCTCACGCTGGCGCGAGGCCGCGCATTTCATCAGCGACCGCATCTTCCAGCAACTGACCGGTCGCCCCGGCGCCTTCAGTACACGCATTGCCTATGTGCTGCAATACAAGCGCGACGGCCAGACCCGCTACCGGCTGGAAATCGCCGATGCCGACGGCCACCGGCCGCAAACCGTACTTGATTCGCCGGAGCCGCTGCTGTCGCCCGCCTGGTCCCCGGATGGCAAGAAGCTGGCTTATGTCTCTTTTGAAAGCCGCAAGCCCGCCATCATCGTGCAGAACCTGCTGACGCAGGAGCGGCTGGTGCTGGCGCGTTTCAAGGGGCTGAACGGCGCGCCCGCCTGGTCCCCGGACGGCTCACGGATGGCGCTGACCCTGTCACAGGACGGCAATCCGGAAATCTACCTGATGAGTCTGGTTGACAGAAAACTGACACGACTTACGCAGGATAACGCCATTGATACCGAAGCCCGCTGGGCGCCGGACGGACAATCGCTAATCTTTACGTCAGATCGCGGCGGCAGTCCGCAGATCTATCGCCTGGATATCGCCTCACGCGAAGTGAAGCGGCTGACCTTTGACGGCAACTTCAACGCCCGGGGCGCCATCAGCCCCGACGGCCGGTATCTGGCGATGGTGCATCGCGAGCGCGGCCAGACCTTCCAGATCGCTATCCAGGATCTGGAAAGCGGCGCGGTCAGTACGCTGACCAGCACGCCGCTGGATGAATCGCCCAGCTTCGCCCCGAACAGCCAGATGCTGGTCTATGCCAGCCGCAGCGGCAATAAGGGTGTCCTGGGCATCATGTCGCTGGACGGCCAATTCAAAATGACCTTGCCCGCTTCCGACGGGCAAGTCCGTGAACCCGCCTGGTCACCCTGAGTGACGGCAAACCCGAGGACGATGAACATGCAATTGCCCCCTTCCAAGATTTCCCTGCTGGCCGTGTGCATGGCTGCTGCCCTGGCTACCGGTTGCGCCAGCACCGCCAAGAAACCCGTGGCCGTGACCGAACCGGCGGCAACCGCTACCCAGCCCGCCGACAATCAGCCCAAGCCCGCCACCGAAGGCGCGCAAACCGGCGCGCTGAATAACGGCGGCGGATTGAACAGCCAGGGCATGGCCGGTGACAACACCGCCAGCGGTGGCTCTGCCTCCACGTCCGGTAGCGGCCCCGCCGGCGGCTCCACCGGCAGCGCTACGGCGGGATCGGGCGATACGACAGGCTCCGGCGCGGACAACGGCAACACCGCCGCCGCGTCGCTGTCCGACCGTCTGGTCAATTTTGACTTTGACAGCTCGGACATCCGTCAGGAAGACTACCCCACCCTGCTGGCTCACGCCCGCTACCTGCAACAAAACCCGCAAGCCAAGGTGACGCTGGAAGGCCATGCCGACGAGCGCGGCACGCGGGAATACAACATGGCGCTGGGTGAGCGCCGCGCCAAGGCCGTCGAGGCTTTCCTGGGCGTCAATGGCGCGCGCAGCAACCAGCTGGATTCGGTCAGCTTCGGCAAGGAAAAGCCGCTGAACGATGGTCATGACGAAGCCGCCTGGGCGGAAAATCGCCGCGTCGAACTCAACTACGAAGCCGGCGCACCCAAGCCCTAAGCCCGTCTTGCAGCCATAAAAAAGCCTTCCCCGTGACCGGGGAAGGCTTTTTTATTGACGACGACCGCTGGATCAGATCAGCTTGCGGCCCTTGCCGGCGGCAATGCGCAGGCGCAGGCCGTTCAGGCGGATAAAGCCCTCGGCATCCTTCTGGTTATACGCGCCGCGATCATCTTCAAAGGTAGCGATATTGGCATCGAAGATGGAATCGTCGGACTTGCGGCCGGCGATGTAGACATTGCCCTTATACAGCTTGGCGCGTACGACGCCGTTCACGTACTGCTGCGACTCGTCGATCATGGTCTGCAGCATCAGGCGTTCCGGGCTCCACCAGTAACCGTTGTAGATCAGGCTGGCGTAACGCGGCATCAGTTCGTCCTTCAGATGGGCCACTTCGCGGTCCAGCGTGATGGATTCGATGGCGCGGTGGGCCTTCAGCATGATGGTGCCGCCCGGGGTTTCGTACGCGCCGCGGCTCTTCATGCCGACATAGCGGTTTTCCACCAGGTCAAGACGACCGATGCCATGCTTGCCGCCCAACTGGTTCAGCGTCGCCAGCACCGTGGCCGGGCTCATTTCCACGCCGTCGATGGCGACGATGTCGCCCTTGCGGTAGGTCAGCTCAATGTACTGGGGTGCATCCGGCGCTTTTTCGGGGCTGACGGTCCAGCGCCACATGTCTTCTTCCGGCTCCCAGTACGGATCTTCCAGGCCGCCGCCCTCGTAGGAGATATGCAGCAGGTTGGCGTCCATCGAGTACGGCGACTTCTTGCCTGCCTTGTTGAAGTCGATCGGAATATTATGCTGGGCGGCATAGTTCATCAGCGATTCGCGGGAATTCAGGTCCCACTCGCGCCACGGCGCAATCACCTTGATGCCCGGGGTCAGCGCATAGGCGCCCAGCTCGAAACGGACCTGATCATTGCCCTTGCCGGTCGCGCCGTGGGAAATGGCGTCGCCGCCCACTTCCTTGGCGATTTCCACCAGACGCTTGGCGATCAGCGGACGGGCGATGGAAGTGCCCAGCAGGTATTCGCCTTCATAGACGGCGTTGGCGCGGAACATCGGATAGACGAAATCACGCACGAACTCTTCGCGCAGGTCGTCAATGTAGATTTCCTTGACGCCCATGGCCAGCGCCTTGGCGCGCGCCGGTTCCAATTCCTCGCCCTGACCGATATCGGCGGTGAAGGTCACGACTTCGCAGCCGTAGGTTTCCTGGAGCCAGCGGAGAATGATGGAGGTATCAAGGCCGCCCGAGTAGGCCAGCACAACCTTCTTGATCTGGGACATGGAATCAGCATCCTGTGAGGAGACGGGAAAACGGCGGGTATTCTACGTCAGACGCGCCGTCTTGTCCCATGCCGATTTCACTCCGGATGCGCGGAAGAACGGGACTTCAGCAAATGGAAAGCACGAATGCGGTGACGACCGGCACGCTTGGCGGCATACACCCCTTCATCAGCCTGATCGATCAGGGTCGAAATGCTGTTATCACTGCCCGGCACCAGCGTCGACAGGCCGATACTGACCGAAAGAAACTTGGCCACCTTTGAACCGCGATGGGGAATCTGCAGGGCGTCAATGGCGTCCCGCACTTCCTGCGCCACCGCCATGGCGCCCTCTTGATCGGTGTTCGGCAGCAATAACACAAACTCTTCGCCGCCATAGCGGGCCGCCATGTCCGACGGGCGGCGCACCAGCGACTTCAGGGTCTTGCCGACCGCGCGCAGGGCGTTATCGCCTTCCAGATGGCCATAGGTGTCGTTATAGGGCTTGAAATGGTCAACATCGACAAACACCAGCGAAACCGGTTGCTGCTCGCGCTCGGCCACCGCCCATTCCCGCGCCAGGGTTTCATTGAAATAGCGGCGGTTGGCCAGCGTTGTCAGGCCGTCCTCGCGCGACAGGCGGGCCATTTCCTGACTGAGCAGGTTCAACTGCTGCTTTTCGATATCCAGCAGACGCTCCTGCAGGAAGGCCTGGCGGTCGCGGTGATCCAGCATCCAGGCAATCGCCACGCCCATGACATTGGACAGCCCGGCGTACTGGGCAAACATCACGATATCCAGGCTGAGGCCGCCAAAATGGATCAGCAGCAACGAGGTCAGGCTGGCCCCGACGCCGATGGCGATATTGGTCAGCAGCGGCAGCGTGCTCAGGATATATACAATCATGTACAGGTAAATGACGATGTACGTGGATTGCTGGTTGAGGTAAGGACTGAGGAAGGCTGCACCGGTAACCGTGAGGCCTACCAGGCCCAGATAGCAGCTCAGGCCGACCGTATAGCCGTACCAACGATGCAGCGCCGGCTTGCGGGCGGACAGGGTGACGGCCGACATCACCAACGCCCCGCCCAGATAGATGCCCGTCCACAGGATCAGATCGAAGTTGCCGGTAACGGTCGACGACATCATCTTGACGTATTCAAAGGTCAGGATGCCGATGAACAGGTAAAAAACAGCCACGCGCAGGGTATTGGCGCGCATGACATTGCGGGCGCGGGCCAGCATGTGCTCGCGGTAGGCGCGCTCCATCATCGGCGAAAAACGCTTGCGACGGCGGCCGGCATCGGTCAGTAATTCGGCCAGGGCGCTGCGGGCTTCACCCAGCGGATCAGCGGACGGGGCGTCGCCGGGAAGCGGCTCGCCGGGGATAGGCATTATTGTTTTTCCCAAGGGGGTTTGCATGCTGCGATGCTGCCATTCCCCACCGGTGCGGGCAAGCCCTGACGGTCGGTTAACCGCTTTTTTTCCCCGACCGCCAAAGCCCGTCCTTCAATTCGCCCCCCGCTTCCAGTACCATTCCGCATCCTTTTCGGGAGCGCCCCCATGACCGCCATCCAGACCCTTACCCTCACCCGCCCCGACGACTGGCACATCCACCTGCGGGATGGCGACAAGCTGGCCGATACGGTGCGCGACGTGGCCCGTTACTTCGGCCGCGCCATCTGCATGCCGAATCTGGTGCCCCCGGTAAAGACCACTGCCGAGGCGCTGGGCTATTACGAACGCATCCGGGCCGTTCGTCCCGCCGGATCGTCCTTCGAACCGCTGATGGTGTTGTACCTGACCGACCAGACCGATCCGGCGGAAATCGCCGCGGCGAAGGCCTCGGGCAAGGTGGTGGCGGCAAAGCTTTACCCGGCGGGAGCCACCACCAACTCCCATGCCGGTGTCACCGCCATCGAGAAGATTTATCCGGTGATCGAGCAAATGGCGGCGCACGGCATGCCGTTGCTGGTGCATGGCGAAGTCACCCATGACAGCATCGATATCTTCGATCGCGAAAAGGTGTTCATCGACACCATCCTGTCGCCGCTGGTACAGCGCTTCCCCGCCCTGCGCGTGGTGCTGGAACACATCACCACCGCCGATGCGGTGGCGTTTGTGGAATCGGCCGGTCCGAACGTGGCGGCGACCATCACCGCTCACCACCTGATGTTCAACCGCAACCACATGCTGGTTGGCGGCATCCGTCCGCACCTGTTCTGCCTGCCGATCCTGAAGCGCAACGTGCACCAGGAAGCCCTGCAGCGCGCCGCCGTTTCCGGCAACCCGCGCTTCTTCCTCGGCACCGACAGCGCCCCGCACGCCATCAGCGCCAAGGAGGCCGCCTGCGGCTGCGCCGGGTCATACACCGCGCATGCCGCCCTGGAACTTTACGCCGAGGTATTTGAGCAACTGGGGGCGCTGGACAAGCTGGAAGGCTTCGCCAGTTTCCACGGCCCGGATTTCTACCGCCTGCCGCGCAACCGCGATACCGTGACGTTGTTGAAGGAAAGCTGGGAAGTGCCGGAAGCCCTGCCCTTCGGCCCGACCTCGGTGGTGCCGATCCGCGCCGGTGCGACAATCAGCTGGAAAGTACGGGCATGAGCGACATTCACCCGCTTAGCCAGCGTTTTCGAGGTTTCATGCCGGTGGTGGTGGATGTCGAAACCGGCGGCTTTCATGCCGCCACCGACGCCCTGCTGGAAATCGCCTTTGTCCCCCTGACCCTGGACAAGAACGGGCAGCTGCACGCGTTACCGTCGCTGCACGCCCATATCGAACCCTTTGCAGGCGCGGTGCTGAACCCGGCGGCGCTGGCTTTCACCGGCATCGACCCGTTCAACCCGTTACGCGGGGCCGAACCGGAAGGTGAAGCACTGAAGCGCATCTTTGCGGAATTGAAAAAACTGCAACGCAACCATCACTGCAAACGCTGCATTCTGGTGGGGCATAACGCCCATTTCGATCTGGGATTTTTGCAGGCGGCGGTAGATCGCCAGAACCTGAAGAACAGCAGCCCGTTCCACCCGTTTTCGGTGTTTGATACGGTGACGCTGGCGGGAATGGCTTATGGCCAGACGGTGCTGGCAAAAGCGTGCGAAAGCGCTGAAATTGACTTCAGCAACGAGGACGCGCACTCGGCGCTGTATGATGCGGAAAAGACGGCGGACCTGTTCTGCAGGATCGTCAATCGCTGGCCGGTGGGCGCGTAACACCCACCAGCCCGCCACTCAGGACGCGACTATTCGTCCTCGTCTTCAAGGTCGTAGTCGTAGTCCTTCAGCTTGCGCTCCAGACGACGCTCCTCAAGAATGTCGTCGATCACCCGCCGCTTCAGCAGGGAATTCTTGACGCTGGCAGCCTTGGCGACATCGTCGCCCTCAAAATCGCCGCCCTCATCATCAATGAAGGCATCGTCCAGTTCGAAATCTTCGGATTTACCGTTTGACATAGCCACCTCAACTTACGCAAGGTTGCGCTATTTACATGAATAATAGCCGATTGTAAAGGGGATACGTCACACATTCGACGAAATGACCGTTTCGGACGGATTGATGATACAAAAATGGCAAATATCCGGGTCAACCGGTGCATGCATGGAATTAAACGAGGAATATCAACGGGAACAACCGGAGGGGAATGGGGTGGACGATGGGACTCGAACCCACGACGACAGGAATCACAATCCTGGACTCTACCAACTGAGCTACGTCCACCACAAAGGTACAGCAACAACACGAACTGGCAACTGGCAACTGGCAACTGGCAACTGGCGCGCCCGGCAGGGCTCGAACCTGCGACCCTCGGCTTAGAAGGCCGATGCTCTATCCAGCTGAGCTACGAGCGCAAGGATCTTTCACTAAGTTGGTCGGGGCGGTGGGATTCGAACTCACGACCCTCTGGTCCCAAACCAGATGCGCTACCAGACTGCGCTACGCCCCGACTATCAAAGCTGCACTTGTTGCCAAATGCGAGGGCGCATGATACGCAGCGGGTCCCGGGGAGTCAATCCCCTTTTTACTAGACGCCTGTTTTTTCAACGCTTTCCAGCGGCGAAGTCCAGCATGCGCTGCAACGGCACCACGGCTTGCGGGATGATTGCCGGATCGACATGCACTTCCTGGCCGCCGTTCTCCAGCACCGCCAGCAGGTTTTCGAGTTCGTTCATCGCCATCCACGGGCAATGTGCGCAGGAACGGCAGGTGGCGCCGCTACCGGCGGTCGGGGCTTCAATGAACTCCTTCTCCGGGCTGAGCTGCTGCATCTTGTAGAAGATGCCGCGATCAGTGGCGACAATGAAACGCTGGTTGGGCAGCGTTTGCGAGGCCTTGATCAGCTGCGAGGTGGAACCGACGGCGTCGGCGATATCCACCACCGCTTCCGGCGATTCGGGATGCACCAGCACCGCCGCATCGGGATAGACCTGCTTCAGGTCAAGCACGCCGCGCGCCTTGAACTCCTCGTGGACGATGCAGGCGCCGTCCCACAGCAACATGTCGGCCCCGGTGACCTTCTGCACATAACTGCCCAGATGCTTGTCCGGCGCCCAGATAATCTTCTCGCCCTTGCCCGCCAGATAATCGATCACATCCACCGCGATGCTGGAGGTCACCACCCAGTCCGCGCGCGCTTTGACGGCGGCGGACGTATTGGCGTAAACCACGACCGTGTAATCCGGATGGGCGTCGCAGAAGGCGGTGAATTCGTCTACCGGGCAACCCAGGTCCAGCGAGCAGGTCGCTTCCAACGTCGGCATCAGCACGCGCTTTTCCGGGTTGAGGATTTTCGCGGTCTCACCCATGAACTTGACCCCGGCCACCAGCAGCGTCGAGGCCGGATGCCTGGTGCCGAAACGGGCCATTTCCAGCGAGTCGGAGACACAGCCGCCGGTTTCCTCGGCCAGCGCCTGCAAGTCATGCGAGGTGTAGTAATGCGCCACCAGCACGGCGTCGCGCTCTTTCAGCAACTGCTTGATGCGCGTGCGCAGCTCCTCCTTGCGCTCCGGCGAAATGACCGGCTCGTGCGGGGTATGCAGATGATCGAGGTAGTCCTTCACCAGCGCCTTGGCGGCATTGTCAATCAGGTTGTTCATGGCGGTAACGCATGCTCGGAAACGCGGAGGGGCGATTTTACCCTGTTCACGGCCCCGAACGCGATTATTTCCCGGCGCGGGCGTTTACAGGGCCGACATAGCAACCTTTACTTAGTACAAACCCCGGCCTGAAGGATGCCTGCCATGATCCCACTGCGCGACCTGCCCGAATTCCCCTGTGATTTCCGCGCCCTGCGCGACAGCTGGCTGGCGGACGAGGCCCTGGTGCTGACCGCGCTGATGAATGATTGCGGACTGGATGCCGAGCGCAAGGCCGAGGTGGCGGCGCTGGCGGAAAGGCTGGTCAGGCAGGCGCGCGGTGCAGAGTATCCGGCCTTTCAGGACTTCATCCAGGCCTACCGCATAGACAGCCACGAAGGCCGCACGCTGCTGACCCTGGCGGAATCGTTGCTGCGCATTCCGGATGCCGCTTCCCGCAACGAACTGATCAACAGCCTGCTGCCTGAGGCCGACTGGGATCATGGCGAGGGCGGGGAACACGGCAAGCTGGTGGGTCTGGCGGGAAAATGGCTGGCGCGCGCCCGGCGCTTTGTCGAGGATGAAAGCTTTCCCGACCGCTGGAGCCGGATGCTGCTCCGGCTGGGCAACAGCGTGATGCGGACAGCGCTGGGGAACGGGATCGCGTTGATGGCGCGGCAATTTGTCATGGCGGAAACGCTGCCGGAAGCGATCGCGGCCCGGCGCCCGGGTTACCGCTATTCCTTTGACTGCCTGGGCGAAGCGGCGCAGACCCCGGAGGAAGCCCGTTTCTACCTGCAATCCTACCAGCAGGCGCTGGAACATCTGGCCAATCATCAGCCGCACCACCTGCCGGTGCTGGAGCGGGACGGTATATCAATCAAGCTGTCGGCGCTGCATCCCCGGCTGGAACTGGCGCGCTGGGCCGATCTGGAGCGCGAACTGCTGCCGGAACTGACCCGGCTGGTGCTGTTTGCCGCCGAAGCCGGGATTCCGGTGACGATTGACGCCGAGGAATGCGAACGGCTGGAACTGGTGCTGTGCCTGTTTGCCGCCCTGCGTACCGATACGGCCCTGGGCGACTACGAAGGGCTGGGCCTGGCGGTGCAGGCCTATCAGAAGCGCGCGCCGGCGGTGATCGACTGGCTGGGGGAGCTGGCCGGACGTACGGGGAAACGCATCCCGGTGCGGCTGGTGAAAGGCGCTTACTGGGATACCGAGATCCGCCGCGCCCAGCAGCAAGGGTTGGAAGACTATCCGGTCTTTACCCGGAAGATCCATACCGATGTCTGTTACCTGGCCTGCGCGCGCCGCCTGCTGAAATCGCCGGACAAGTTCTGGCCCCAATTCGCCACACATAATGCCCATACCCTCGCCTGGCTGGACACCGTGGCCCGGCAACACGGGCAGATATTTGAGGTGCAGCGTCTGTGCGGCATGGCCGACACCCTGCACGAGGCTTTCCGGCAGATCACGGACCGGCCGCTGCGCATTTATGCCCCGATCGGCGATTTCAATACGCTGTTACCCTATCTGGTGCGCCGCCTGCTTGAGAATGGAAGCTCACAATCCTTTGTAAATCAGTTGGCTAACGCACATATTGAAAGTGAAATATTATGCAAGGATCCGGTGGAAACCGTGGCCGCCGACCGGATCCGCCCGCATCCGAAAATCCCGCTTCCCGCCGACTTGTTCCTGCCGCGCCTGAACAGCGCCGGCCTGAGTCCGGCCGACGTTGAAAGCCTGCACCGGCTGAAAGCCGGACTGGCGGACTTCCGTTTCAGCTCCTGGCAAGCCGGCTTGCCGCCGGACGCAGCCGCTGACGGCATACTGGCGACGCCGCGTCACAGCCCCGCCGACCGTCATCGCTTGCTGGGCGCTGTCCACGGCATGAACGAAGGCGATGTCGATCAGGCCTACCGTCAGGTGCGACAGGCATTTCCCGACTGGACACGCACCCCGGTCAGCCGTCGTGCTGACTGTTTGCGCACCCTGGCGGTCAAGCTGGAGGAGCATCGCACCGAATTGCTGTACCTGTTGATGATGGAAGGCGGCAAGGTGCTGGCCGATGCCTGGAGCGAATGGCGCGAAGCCGTGGATCTGTGCCGTTATTATGCCGATTGCGCCGAAACCCTGATGGCTCCCAGACCGTTGCCCGGCATCGCCGGTGAGGTCAACACCCTGAACTGGGCCGGACGCGGGGTTTTCCTGTGCATCAGTCCCTGGAACTTCCCGCTGGCCATCTTTCTGGGTCAGGTTGCGGCGGCGCTGGTGACCGGTAACACGGTGCTCTGCAAGCCCGCCAGCCAGACCAGCCTGATCGCGGCGCGGGTCGTGGCGCTGCTGCACGACGCCGGAATTCCGCACGAGGCGTTGCACGCCATCTACGGGGCGGGCCGGGATTTGGGTAATGCCCTGACCGACCATCCCGCTCTGGCGGGGATTGTCTTCACCGGTTCGACCGCCACCGCGCGGCACCTGAACCTGCAATTGGCGCGGCGGCCCGGACCGCTGGTCCCCTTGATCGCCGAAACCGGCGGCCTCAACGCCATGATCGCTGACAGCAGCGCCCTGCCCGAGCAACTGACCATCGACATCCTGCAATCCGCCTTCAACAGCGCCGGGCAACGCTGTTCGGCGCTGCGTATCCTGTGGTTGCAGGAAGACCTGAAAAATCCGCTGCTCGACCGGCTGGAAGGCGCGCTGAAAAGCTGGCGGACCGGCGCACCGACACTGCTGGCCAGCGACATGGGGCCGCTGATCGACACGGCGGCACTGGCGCAACTGCAGCATCACTGCACGGTCACCGGCCACAAGGCGCTGTGGAAAGCCGCCGGAACGCTGACCGATGCGGCGGAGGGCCATTATTTCCCGCCGCACGCCTTCCTGCTGCACCCGATGGATTTACCCGATCAGGAAGTGTTCGGGCCGGTGCTGCATATCGCCACCTGGAAAGCAGGAGAACTGGACAAGGTGATCGGCCGCATCAATGCCTCCGGCTACGGGCTGACGCTGGGAATGCATTCGCGGATACCGGCGCATATCCGGCAGGTGCAGGAACAAGCCAGGGTCGGCAACCTGTATATCAACCGCAACCAGATCGGCGCGGTGGTGGAAAGCCAGCCGTTCGGCGGCGAAGGCCTGTCCGGCACCGGCTTCAAGGCGGGCGGCCCGCACTACCTGATGCGTTTCTGCGTGGAGCGCACCGTCACCGAAAACCTGACCGCGACCGGGCTGAATCCGCAGTTGATGACGCTGGAGCCCTGAAACTTGATCGCGGCCAACTTTTACACCTTTTTTACCTGCCGGACTTTATCTTTAGCCTGAAGCGATGACGCCCACGTGCGTTTCCCGCATCGCGGAGGGCAAATGATCATGGATTCTTCCACGGATATCCGGCAAAACGGCGGTTATGGCGTGACAACCGGCGCCTGTGCGCTGACAGCGGCGGGCGGCGTCTTCCTGCAACCGTATCTGGATCTGGTCAACATCGTCATGCTGTTCCTGCTGGTGGTGCTGATCGCCGCCACGCGCTACGGGCGCGGTCCGGCCGTACTGGCCGCCCTGCTGGGTGTCGCCCTGTTCGATTTCTTCCTGGTGCCGCCGCACTTGTCCTTTGCCGTTTCTGACGCCCAGTACCTGATCACCTTTGCCGTGATGCTGGCGGTCGCCCTGACCACGGCGCATCTGGCCGCGAACCTGCGCCAGCAAGCCCGGACGTCGGCCCGGAAGGAACGGCAGACCCGCCTGCTCTATGAACTGGCTCGTGAACTGGCCGGGGCGCTGACCATCGCTCAGGCGGCCGATGCCGTGCAGCGCTTCCTCAGGGATCTGGGACTGGAGGCGGCGCTGATGCTGCCCGATGACAACGATGTCCTCCATGTCCTGCCGCTATCGGAGGGTGCGATGGTACACGTGGACATGAATCTGGCCGGAACCGCCTATCGCCAGAACGAACAGGTGACGCTGGACCGCCTGGAGGTCTTTGGCGAGGCCTCCGCCTATTTCCCGCTGAAAGCACCGATGCGGGTCCGGGGAGTGCTGGCCGTCCATGCCACGACCGACAGCCTGAGCGGCTTGCCGGAACACCGGACATTACTGATGACGGCGGCCTCGCTGACCGCCATTGCGCTGGAGCGCCTGCATTACGTGGATGTCGCCCAGAGCACCCAGCTCGAGATCCAGTCCGAACGGCTGCGCAGCTCGATACTCTCCGCCCTCTCGCACGATATCCGCACGCCGCTGACCGCGCTGGTGGGGCTTGCCGACTCCCTGACGCTGACCGCGCCGCCGTTGCCGGCGTCCGCTCATGAGACCGCGGCCGCGATTGCCGAGCAGGCGGGCCAGTTGCATCGTCTCGTGGAGAACCTGCTGGACATGGCCCGGCTCAACGCCGGTGATCTGCGGCTGCGCAAGGAATGGTGCCTGATCGAGGATGTGATCGGTTCCAGCCTGAAATTGCTGCATCACACCTTGGAACCTTACGACATCCGGATCGAACTGCCCGCCACGCTGCCGCTGGTCGAGTTCGACGCCGTGCTGATTGAGCGCGTTCTGGGCAATCTGCTGGAAAACGCCGCCAAGTATTCGCCGCCGGGCAGTCGCATCACCCTTGAAGTCAGCACAACCGCCGGGGCGCTGGAGGTATCCGTCTGCGATACCGGCCCCGGATTGCCGGCGGGGCTGAAGTCCGAGGACCTGTTCCGTCTCTTCGTCCGCGGCGAGGAGGAATCGGCCATCCCGGGAGCAGGCTTGGGCCTGGCCATCTGCAAGACCATCATCGAGGCCCACGGCGGCGCGATCCAGGCCTGCAACCCGAGCGGCGGCGGCGCCTGCTTCCGCTTCAGCCTGCCGCTGGGTGCCGCACCCGAACTGGATGACGAAGCGATTGTGCTGGCCCGGAGGGAGGCATCATGACCGACCACGCCCCGCTGATCCTGATTGTCGAAGACGAGCGGCAAATCCGGCGTTTCATCCGTTCCGCGCTGGAATCCGAGGGCTGCGCGGTGCGGGAAAATGATCGCGGCCGCCCGGGCCTGCTGGACGCGGTTGCCGTCAAACCCGATCTGGTGCTGCTGGATCTGGGCCTGCCGGATATCGACGGCGTCGAGTTCATCCGCGACTTGCGCTCCTGGAGTTCCGCGCCGGTGATTGTCGTGTCGGCGCGCAGCGATGAACGGGAAAAAATTCTGGCGCTGGATGCCGGTGCGGATGATTACCTGACCAAGCCCTTTGGCGTCGGCGAACTGCTGGCCCGGGTGCGGGCGCTGCTGCGCCGTCGCAACGCCGCCCACAACAGCCCGATCATGCAGTTTGGCGAGGTCACGGTGGATCTGGCGCGGCGGCAGGTCAGTCGCGCCAACGCCGAAGTGCATCTGACGCCCATCGAATACCGCCTGCTGACCACCCTGCTCGCCAGTGATGGCAAGGTCCTGACCCACCGCCATCTTTTGCGCGAGGTCTGGGGATCGGCCTATGTCGAAAGCAACCATTACCTGCGCATTTACATGGGTCACCTGCGCCAGAAACTGGAACCCGACCCCGCCCGGCCACGGCACTTCCTGACGGAAACCGGTATCGGCTACCGCTTCCAGCCCTGAAACCTGACATCCCCACCCTTCCGGAGACATCATGACTGCATCCACCAGCCGCCACCGGCTGCCCTTGCTGGCCCTGACCGCCCTCGGCGTCGTATACGGCGACATCGGCACCAGCCCGCTTTACGCACTGAAGGAAGTCTTCGCCGGCGCGCAACACGCGGTTCCGATCACCCATGCCCATATCCTCGGCGTGCTGTCCGTGATTTTCTGGTCGCTGATCGGCGTGGTATCCCTCAAATACGTCAGTTTCGTCATGCGCGCCGACAACCGCGGCGAAGGCGGCATCATGGCGCTGATGGCCCTGGTGCTGCGCGGCGCCCGCGACAAGCCTTATGCGCCCGTGCTGATGCTGGCCGGCCTGTTCGGCGCCGCCCTCTTTTACGGGGATGGTGCGATCACGCCCGCCATTTCGGTGCTGTCCGCGATGGAAGGCCTGGAGATCGGCACCCCGGCGTTCAAACCTTATATCGTGCCGCTGACGATTGCCGTGCTCGCCCTCCTGTTCGCCTTCCAGAAGCATGGCACTGCGCGGGTCGGCAGTCTGTTCGGCCCTGTCGTAGTGGTCTGGTTCGCCACGCTGGGCGCGCTGGGCGTCAACGGAATCGCCGCCAACCCGGAAGTCCTGCAGGCGCTGAACCCCCGTCATGCCCTGGGCTTTTTCCAGGCCGAACCGACCATCGCCTTCCTGTCGCTGGGCGCGGTGTTCCTGACGCTGACCGGCGCGGAAGCGTTGTACGCCGACATGGGCCATTTCGGGCGCAAGCCCGTGCAACTGGCCTGGTTCGGGCTGGTATTACCCTCGCTGACGCTGAACTATTTCGGCCAGGGGGCGCTGCTGCTGGCCAATCCGGCGGCCATCGACAATCCTTTCTATCGCCTGGCACCCGAATGGGCCATTTATCCGCTGGTCGGCCTGGCCACCCTCGCCACGGTAATCGCCTCGCAGGCCGTCATCTCGGGCGTGTACTCCATTACGCATCAGGCCATGCAGCTGGGTTATGTTCCCCGCGTTGCGGTGCAACACACCTCGGATCGCGAAGCCGGGCAGATTTATCTGCCCGGCATCAATTGGCTGTTGTTCCTGGCGGTGGTTGCGCTGGTGCTGGGCTTTGAATCTTCCACCCGGCTGGCCGCCGCCTACGGGATCGCCGTCTGCGGCACCATGATCATCACAACCCTGCTGACCTTTGTGGTGATGCGCCACATCTGGGGCTGGGGCCTGGCGGCATCCCTGCTCGTATCCGGACTGTTCATGACGGTTGACCTGGCGTTCCTGGCGGCCAATATCACCAAGATCGCCGACGGCGGCTGGCTGCCGCTGGTGCTGGGAGGAGGACTGTTTGTGCTGATGACCAGCTGGAAGCGGGGGCAGGCCTTGTTGCGGGCGCGACTGGATACCGAGGCGCTGCCGCTGGCCGACTTTATCGACCAGGTGGCGGATCACGTGCCGACCACCGTGCCGGGGACCGCCATCTTTTTGACCCCGCAACCGGCCGCCGCACCGCACGCCCTGTTGCACAGCCTGAAGCATTACAAAAGTCTGCATGAACGCATCATCATCCTGACCGTGGCAACGCTGGACATTCCCTATGCCGCGCCACAGCAGCCGTTGACGGTAGAACGTCTTAACGATCGCTTTTACCGCGTCGTCATCCGTCATGGCTTCATGGAGGAAACGGACCTGCCCGCGATCCTGCCGCTGTGCTCCCGTCAGGGACTGGAACTGGACCTGATGGACTGCACCTTCTTTCTGGGGCGGGAAACGCTATTGCCGCAACGGGGATCAGCCATGGCTTACTGGCGGGAGTTGCTGTTTGCGGCGATGTTCCGCAATGCAGGGAATGCCGCCGCCCACTTCCACCTGCCGCCCAACCGGGTGGTGGAAGTGGGAGCGCAGATCGCCCTGTGAAGATCAGCGCACGGCGGTCAGGCGGAACTCCAGCGGCACCTGCACCCACTCCGCCACCGGGGCCTCGCCGCGCCGGGCAGGCCGGAAGCGCCATTGCGCCGAGACCACCTGCACCGCCGCCCGGTCCAGCCGGGTGAAACCCGACGATTGCGCCAGACGGACCTCGCCCGGACGGCCTTCCGCCGTGACCAGAACCCGCAACACCACCACGCCGCTTTCCCCGCGCATCCGCGACAAGCCGGGATACTCGGGCAGCGGGTTATCGGCCGTTCCGGGCTGGAAATACGGTAATACGAGTGCTTCACTACCGCCGGACACTGTTCCGGCAGGGGCACCGGACCCTGCCGGAGCCGACTCGCCAGTAGCGGCAGCCGACGGCATATCGCGGCTGGCGGGCGCAACCGGTTCCGGGGAAGCTGGCGTTTCCGGCAACGGCGACGTGTGTTGATCCAGCGGCGACGGACCGCTTGTGCGCGCCGGCACAGGCTGTAGCCTGCTTTCAAACGGCGGTCGGCGACTGCTCCCCGGTGCGCGCGCGGAAACAGCAGGCGACGACAGCAGCGCCGCGCTGCCCGCCTGCCGGACATCCAGATGCCAGGCGGGTACCTTGCGCCCGTCCGTCCCCGGGGAAGGGAATCCCAATAACAACAGGGAATGCGCGGCCAGCGACAGGATCAACGCCAGAACCAGGGGGGAAGGACGTGACATCGGCGGACAAATAACCGGACATGAATAAATAGCGGACAATCATAGCATGGACATGGCGGATTGATTTGACAGGCGCGGTTTAGGTGCCTAGAATCCGCGCCCACGACGTACAGTGTTTGGGGCTATAGCTCAGCTGGGAGAGCGCTACAATGGCATTGTAGAGGTCAGCGGTTCGATCCCGCTTAGCTCCACCAAATACGTCCCCATCGTCTAGAGGCCTAGGACATCGCCCTTTCACGGCGGTAACCGGGGTTCGAATCCCCGTGGGGACGCCAGATCAAGAACCCGCATTACAGCGGGTTTTTTGTCGTCTGGGGGACAGGAAAGCTTTCAATCGGCGTGTGGCGGCCGCAATAGGCAGACGCGATTGGCGGTGGTATATTTGCGCTGCATTTTTTGGGGCTATTTCCATACCATGTTTACGCTGCATCCACGTTTGGCAGAAGATACTCTCCCCTTGGGCGACTTCCCGTTGTGCACCTGTCGGCTGATGAACGACATGCACTACCCCTGGCTGGTGCTGGTGCCGCGCGTGCCCGGCGTCCGCGAAATCTTCGAATTGTCCGTCCGCGACCAGCAGCAGTTGCTGCGTGAATCGTCGTGGATCAGCGAGCAACTGTCGAAATATTTCCGTGCCGAGAAGATCAACATCGCCGCCTTGGGCAACCAAGTGCCGCAGCTGCACGTGCATCATGTGGTGCGCTACAGCAACGACGCCGCCTGGCCGGGTCCGGTCTGGGGCAAGCACCCGTCCATGCCCTACACCGCCGAAAACCTCAACTTCATGCGGGAAACGCTGATGCTGGCCCTGCGCGGCCGCGAAGGCGTGCCGTTTGACTGGAAGCTGAGCTGATCCCGCTTCCCGGGTGTTCTGAAAAAGCAGGCTTTGGCCTGCTTTTTTTATGCCCGCCGTTTATGTCACCCTGATCCCTCAATTGTGTTTCACGGCCAACTTGTACGATCGTGCTTGTTACCGCGTCCGCCATTTGATAGCGTCGACAATCATCGTGATAAACGCGGCGTCGGGAAACCGTTAATGTGCTGACAATGTACATTAACAACTCTTCCTATCCTGCTATTTTTAAACATAATACAAGGTCAAACCGGCATGTCCCATCTCACCACCGTCCTCAAATCCAAAGCCAAGCTCGCCGCCCTCAAGCTGGCCGTCACCGTGCTGCCCGCGCCGCGCCCGATCGTGCTGATGGGCCCGGATTCGGCGCTGCAATTGTGCGGCACCGTCTCGCACATGGGCGTCAGGAAGGTGTTGATCGTCACCGACGCCGTGCTGCACAAGCTGGGCGTGATTGATCCGGTTACCGCCCGGCTGAAGGAATACGGTGTCGAGACCGCCATCTTCACCGGCGTTACCCCCGATCCGACCGTGAGCGTGGTGGAAAAAGGCCTGAGCATGCTGCGCAATGAGCGTTGTGACGCCGTGCTGGCGCTGGGCGGCGGCTCGTCCATCGACGCCGCCAAGGTGATGGCGCTGGCCGCCGGCAACAGCAAGCAGCCGCGCGACCTGATCGGCATCCTCAAGGCGCGCAAGCCGTCGCTGCCGCTGTTCGTCATTCCCTCCACCACCGGCACCGGCTCGGAAGTGTCGATCGGCGCGGTCATTTCCGACGACCAGACCCACCAGAAAGGCATCGTTATCGATCCGCGCGTGGTGCCGGTAGCCACCGCGCTCGATCCGGTGATCATGAAAGGTATGCCGCGCTCGATTACCGCCGACACCGGCATTGACGCCCTTACCCACGCCGTCGAAGCCTGGGTGGCGGAGTTCGCCAACGAAGACACCGATTTCTTCGCCGGAGCCGCGGTACGCATGATCTTCAACCACCTGCCGGTGGCCTACGCCGACGGCAACAACCTGGAAGCGCGCGAGGCGATGGCGCTGGCCTCGCACTACGCCGGACTGGCGATGAACAAGGCCGGGCTGGGTTACGTGCACGGTATCGCCCACCAGCTGGGCGCGCATTACGGCATTCCGCACGGTCGCGCCAATTCCATCGTGCTGCCGCATGTGCTCGACTTCAACCGCGATGTCTCCGCCGCGCGTCTGGCGAAGCTGGCGCGGCTGAGCGGCATCAGCACCAGCCAGAGCGACGCCCAGGCCGCCGACACCTTCATCAGCCATGTCCGCAGCCTGCTGACCGACCTGAACATCGACACCCGCGTCCCCAACATGAATGCCGCCGACTTCCCGGACATGATCGCCGCCGCCTTCACCGAAGTGCACGGCACCTACGCTGTACCGAAGTACATGCAATACGACGATGCGCTGCATATCCTGCAAACCCTGAAAAACGCGTCCTGATCGCGTCGCCCTCAAACAAAAGGCCCCGAAAATCGGGGCCTTTTGTTTTGCGGAGCATGGATTAACGGGTGAACTGTTCCACCGCCTTGTATTCCGCCCCGCGCTGTCCCAGATGCAGCCGCAGCCAGCGGTCCGCCGAGCGCTGCGCCTGCCGGTCGCGGAAATCATCGGCCCAGCGGCTGTGACGACGGATCGTTTCCAGCCCGAACACCAGCGGGAACTGCGCCAACGGCGCCAGCCCCCATAGACCCGGACTCGGCAGGCGATGATGGCGGAAGGTATGGCGCGGCAGATAGAACCAGGTCATGCCCAGTTCCAGCCAGTAATCCAGTTTTTTGCGCAGGAAGGTGAAGCCGGAATCCTCATCTCCGGGCGCGAACGAGTTGATATAGGAATGCGCCAGCTGACGCCCGTCTTCCCCGGCATGCTTCGGCCCCTTGATGAAGGAAGCCAGCAACAGGCTCAATCCTTCCTCCACGGTTGAGGGATACCACTTCGGCTGAACTCCCATGATGTGGCCGACATAACGCCAGAAATGCATCATCGCCTCGATCTCGCGGCGGCTGGCGCGATAGCCCATTGCCTGCAGGCCGATACCGGGCGCAATGCTGCCCGCAATCAAGGTCAGCAAGGCATCACCCTGACTGATCGGCATACCCCAAGCCTCCAGATTCCATTTCGGATGACGCAGCAGCCCCTTGCGCACGAAAACATGCATCAGCCGCACCTTCATCGCCGTGCGCACGCCGATACCGCCCGGCCGCATGCCGCCCGGTGACGAGACATCGCGCCAGAATCCGGCAGTTTCCAGAAAGCGCCGGTTTGCCGACTCGCCCGCATAGGCGCCGGTGAACACCAGCGGCTTGGTCACCGAGTTTTCCTGATAGGCGTCCAGCGTGATCGCCCCGAGAAAACCGTACAGTTGCGGGCCGTAGCGACGGAATACCCGAGCGCCCAGTTCCACCTGCGCCCAGTCGACCCACGCCGGGTCTTTTTCCGCTTCGGCAAACAGGGTTTTCAGACTGTCGGGGGCATCCGGCACCGCCTGCGCGCCCTGTTCCAGCGCCCGCTCGACCATCGCCCGCCCGGCGGCCTGCCCCTGCTTCAGGTAAACCTCTTCCACGAAGCGCTCGGCGACCGGGTCGGCATCGTAATAGGATTCGGCCCAGGTGCGGATCACCTCGTCCGGCAATGTCGGCTCCTGACGCATCAGCACGCGCGCCAGACGCACCCGCCAGACATTGACCGGCTTGCGGATATTCTCGAAATACTGGAACTCGGTGGGGATGGGCCGGGACATGCTGCTACTCCGTCAACAGAGCTGATTGTCGTTATGTTCCAAGCAGTGTCAGGGCTAACTTACAAAGTGTCAATTAAATTTGGATGATTGTCCGGAAAACAAAAAGGCAGGGAGAATTCCCTGCCTTTTTGAGTAGATCACGGCCAGTTCGTCACTTGCCGCTGTTATCCCCCGCCGAACTTCCTTCCGGCTTCCAGGTAAACGGAAACTTCAACTGCTTTAGAAAGCCGTTCGGCACGTAATCGCCCAGCACGCCGTAATCGGAAGGCCACTTGCGGTCCGATTTCACCGCCGTCCCGAACAGATGGTCGAGAAAGGCGAAATGCGCGGCGTAATTCCGGTCCAGCGCTTCCACGTCCTGCGAGTGGTGCCAGTGATGGAAATTCGGCGTTACGATCAGGTATTTCAACGGCCCCAGACTGACCTTGACGTTGGCATGATTGAACACCGCCTGGAAACCCACCACCACGATATAGGCATCAATCACATCCTTGGAAAAGCCCAGCACGAAGACTGGCGCCAGCACCAGCACGCGGGTGATCAGCAGCTCCAGGATGTGTTGCCGCGACCCGGCCAGCCAGTCCATGCTCTTGACGCTGTGATGCACGGCGTGCAAGCGCCACAGCAGCGGCACCTCGTGATAGGCGCGATGCGTCCAGTACTGCACCAGATCGGCCACCAGGATGATCAGGAACAGCGCCACCCAGAACGGCAGCCCCTGCACCCAGCCCTGGATGCCGTCCTTCACCGCCCAGCCGAACATGCCCTGCAATACATGGTTGGTCACCAGGAGCACCAGACCAACGCCCAGATGGTTGACCATGAAGTGCTGCAGGTCGGTTTGCCATTCCGGCCGGAACACAGCTTGCGGGCGATGCGGAAACAGTTTCTCGATCAGCACGAAAATCACCGTCGATTTCAGCAGGTCCAGGATCAGCCAGTCGAGACCGATATAGGGCGTGTTATCCGCAAACTCCCCCACCGGCACCCGGTGGCCGCCCATCATCGCCGCCAGGATGATCAGGAAGAACGCCGACCCGGACAGCCAGCGCGCCCGGTCCAGCACGATGTTGAACAGGGCGATGCCGCCGCCGCTCATCAGGCTCCAGAACAGGATGTGGCGCAGCAATTCGACATCGTAGACGTGACGCAATTCCGGCGTGGTCAGATAGGCCGGAAAGTGGAAGGCCAGCACCCCCAGGAAGGACAGGATGCCCAGGCCAAGGGCAATGACGCCGGACACCATGCCGACGCCGCGCGGCAGGTGGCCGCTACTTTCGGACAGGCGGTTGAGTTTGTCGAGTTCACGCATGCGGATCGTCCCTGAGTGGTTGTTATTGGGGTTTCATGGCGCTGTAGCGCGGCAGGTCGTCGGCCACGGTTTCCCAGTCGGCCTTGGAGTCGATGTAGATATGATAGGCGTTTTCGCAGCGGAACGGCGTCTCGATGGTGCCGAGGCGCAGGCGGATCACGCCCGGCAAGTCATCCCGGGCGCTGTACAGCGGGCTGCCGCATTGGCTGCAAAAGACGCGGGCCTTGTGTGGCACGGCGCGGAATTCCTTCAGCAGTTCACGGCCCTGGACAATACGGAAACGCTCGGCCGGAACCGGGCTGACGGCGACGTAAGCCGAGCCCTGGGCCTTGCGGCACATGGAACAGTGGCACATCGAGATTTCCTCGATCTGCCCGTGATATTCGTAACGGATGCCGTTGCAGAGACAGCTGCCGGTCAGCATGGCGGATTTCCCCGGAAAAATGTCCGCAAAACTTAACACAGCCGCCGTGCGTACCGGTAACCGGATTCGCCCCGGACGGTTGGTGATCGCCCATGAAAAAACCCGCGCCGTTGCCGACGCGGGTTTCCTGACCTTCAGGCGGAAACGTTCCTTATTGGAAAGTCTCGCCCTTTTCAGCCATGTCGCGCAGCAGCTTCGGCGGCGTGAAACGCGCACCGTGCTTGGCCGCCAGTTCATCAGCGCGGCGGACAAACTCCTTCACGCCGATGAAGTTGATGTACTGCAACTGACCACCGGTCCACGGCGCCATGCCGATCCCGAAGATGGAACCGATGTTGGCATCCGCCACCGAACGCAGCACGCCTTCTTCGTAGCAGCGCGCCGCTTCGATCGACTGGCGGTACAGCAGGCGCTCTTGCAGCTCGGCAAAGTCGGCCGGGCTGGGTTGCGCCTTGTCGGCCTTCATGAAGGCCTTGAACAGTTCCGGCCAGATGAACTTCTTGCCGTCAGCAGGATACTCGTAGAAGCCCGCGCCGTCCTTCTTGCCCGGACGCTTGAACTCGTTGAGCATCTTGTCGATCACCGGCACGGCGGCATCCACCGGCAGCGGTGGCAGGCCTTCGGCAGCCAGATCCTTTTCGGTTTGCAGGCGGACCTTGCGGGTCAACTCCAGGTTAACTTCATCCAGCACGGCCAGCGGGCCAACCGGCATGCCCGCTTGCGCGGCGGCTTGCTCGATGGAGATGGGGTTCCAGCCTTCGGCCAGCATGTTCACGCCTTCCATGCAGAAGGTGCCGAACACGCGGCTGGTGAAGAAACCACGGCTGTCGTTGACGACAATCGGGGTCTTCTTGATCTGCAACACGTAGTCAAAGGCCTTGGCCAGCGCTTCGTCGCCGGTTTCCTTGCCCATGATGATTTCCACCAGCGGCATCTTGTCGACGGGCGAGAAGAAATGCAGGCCGATGTAGTTCTTGGCGTTGCGCGAGGCTTCGGCCAGACCGGTAATCGGCAGCGTCGAGGTGTTGGAGGCCATCACCAGTTCGGCACCACAGGCGGCTTCGGCGCGCTTGGTGACGTCGGCCTTGATCTTGCGGTCTTCGAACACGGCTTCGATCACCAGGTCGGCACCGGCCAGCAGGCTGTAATCCGTGGTCGGGGTGATCAGCGCCAGCTTCTCGGCGGCGGCTTCCTTGGTCATCTGACCCTTGGAGACACGCTTTTCCAGCAGCTTCTGGGTGTAGGCCTTGCCACGCTCGGCGGCTTCCTGGGCAGCGTCAATCAGCACCACTTCAATGCCCGACATGGCGGAGACATAGGCAATGCCCTGACCCATCATGCCCGCGCCGAGGATACCGACCTTCTTGCTCTTCCACTCGGGGTAAGTCGTCTTGGAAGGACGCGAACCGCCGCCATTGATCTTCTGCAGGTCGAAGAAAAAGGCCTTGATCATGTTCTTCGAGTGCTTGCCGACGGCCAGCTTGGTGAAGTAACGGCCTTCAATCTTCAGGGCGCTGTCGAAGTCGACCTGCGCGCCTTCGACGGCGGCGCACATGATCGCCTTCGGCGCGGGATAGTTGTCCTGAGCGCCCTTCAGCTGCTTGCGCAGGTTGGAGGGGAACGCGGGCAGGTTCATCGCCAGCGCCGGGGTGCTGGGGGTGCCGCCGGGCATCTTGTAACCCTTCACATCCCAGGCTTGCTGGGCGGCCGGGTTGGCCAGAATCCAGGCGCGGGCCTTGGCGATCATCTCTTCCGGGGTTTCGGCGATTTCGTCGATGATGCCGGCGGACAGCGCCTTGGCGGGCTTCATGCGCTGGCCTTGCATCAGCACGTTCATCAGGCCGTTCTGGATACCCAGCATGCGGATGATGCGGGTGACGCCGCCGCCGCCGGGCAGAAGGCCCAGGCTGACTTCCGGCAGACCGAACTCGGCCTTCGGGTTGTTCAGGGCGATACGGCGATGGCAGGCCAGGGCGATTTCCAGGCCGCCGCCCAAGGCGGTGCCGTTCAGGGCGGCCACGACGGGCTTGCCCAGGGTTTCCAGCACACGCAGCTGGCGCTTGATCTCGGTGACACCGGCTTCAAACTGGGCGGCATGTTCGGGACCGGCCTGGATCAGCGTCTTCAGGTCGCCGCCGGCAAAGAAGGTCTTCTTGGCGGAAGTAACGATGACGCCCTTGATGTCGGCCTTCTCGGCTTGCAGGCGGGCGACGGTGTCGGCCATCGAGCGGGTGTACAGCTCGTTCATGGTGTTGGCGGACGAGGTCGGGTCGTCCAGGGTCAGGGTGACGATATTGTCCGCGTCTTTTTCCCAACGGATAGCTGTCTGGGTCATGGTGTTATCTCTCTGAATACTCTAGGCCGGGGCTCAAACGCGTTCGATGATGGTGGCGATACCCATGCCACCGCCCACGCACAGGGTGCACAGCGCGCGCTTCAGGCCGCGACGCTCCAGCTCGTCCAGGGCGATCTGCACGATCATACAGCCGGTCGCGCCCAGCGGGTGACCCATGGCGATGGAGCCGCCGTTGACGTTGACGATGTCGTCTTTGATACCCATGTCCTTCATGAAGCGCATGGCCACCGAGGCGAAGGCTTCATTGATTTCCCACAGGTCGATGTCCTTGGCTTCCAGACCGGCCTTGGCCAGCGCCTTGCGGGCGGCGGGAGCCGGACCGGTCAGCATGATGGTCGGATCAGCACCGGACACGGCGGTGGCGATGATCTTGGCGCGCGGCTTCAGGCCCAGCTTCTTGCCGGTGGCTTCGTTGCCGATCAGCATCAGCGCCGCGCCGTCAACGATGCCGGAGGAATTGCCCGGCGTGTGCACGTGGTTGATCTTTTCAACCCAGTGGTATTTTTGCAGCGCCACGGCGTTGAAGCCGCCCATCTCGCCCATCATGGCGAAGGAAGGATTCAGACCGGCCAGGCCTTCCAGCGTGGAATTGGCCTTGATGAACTCGTCTTCGGCCAGGATGGTCAGGCCATTGATGTCCTTGACCGGCACCACGGACTTCTTGAACCAGCCTTCGGCGCGGGCCTTGGCGGCGCGCTGCTGCGATTGCAGGGCAAAGCCGTCGATATCAGCGCGGCTGAAGCCTTCGATGGTGGCGATCAGGTCGGCGCCGATGCCTTGCGGCACAAAACCGGTTTCGAGGTTGGTTTCCGGGTCCATCGCCCAGGCGCCGCCATCGGAACCCATCGGCAGACGGGACATCGATTCGACGCCGCCGACTACGACCAGATCTTCAAAACCGGAGCGCACCTTCATCGCGCCCAGGTTGACCGCTTCCAGACCGGAAGCGCAGAATCGGTTCAGCTGCACACCGGCGGTGGTGTCGTTCCAGCCGGCCTTCAGGGCGGCAGTCTTGGCGACGTCAGCACCTTGGTCGCCGACCGGGGTCACACAACCCAGCACCACGTCGTCAATGTAATTCTTGATTTCCGCGCCGTTGCGTTCTTCCAGCGCGTGCATCAGGCCCACCACCAGGTCAACCGGTTTCACCGTGTGCAGGGAGCCGTCTTTCTTGCCCTTGCCACGCGGCGTCCGCACGCCGTCATATATATAAGCTTCTGTTGTCATCCGTTGTACCTCGCAGGGGGTGGGTTGGGACAGGCTCGCCCAAGTTTTTGGACGAGCGTATTGCAAGTCGCGCAATTATTACCAAGCAGCTGCTTGCTTGGCAAGTAAAAAATGCAGCCAATCTATTGCCGGTTGTTTCTGTAGCACTTGGGTAATAAATCAAAATCAATAACTTGACCTCAATGTAAGGGGTGTTTATCTTTGAGGAGAAATTGACACTGGAAGTCGTATTGCTCCTTAAGTCACCGGCCGGATCAACAACAGGCCGCTGATGATGAATTTGCTGCCCGCACTATTTTAATAATCAGAGTCTTAGGCATGGCTGAACCCGCGCAACCGCTACATCAACTGCTGGAACTCGGTGCCAAACACACCCGGATGCTGGCGTTTATTGTTGCCGCGTGCATTTTTGCCACCGGGGTTTTCAGCAATATTTATCCGATTCGCTCCGCCATCTTCATTCCGCTTGCCTTGGTCATCCCCTTCAGCCAGACATGGCTTCATCGCAGGCTCCAGAAATCCGTTCCGACACAGGCATTGGCCATCACGCTGCTGCTGGATGGCCTGGTAACCGGATTCGGCATTGCCGCGCTGCAATACGCCCTGGTTCCGATGCTGGTTTTCGTCGCCATGCTCAATGCCACGGTGCTGTCATTCGGCAATATGTTCCTGTGGATATTCACCGGCTTTTTCTGCCTGCTGGGTGCGCTTTTCGGCGGCATGCTGTTTGGTATCAGTCATCACCCGATTGACACCCCGTTGGCGGTCAATCTGGTTTCGCTGATTGGCGCGGCGCTCTATTTCGGCTTTTCCTCGTTCCACTCGCGCCAGCAATCGCGCGCCCTGCTGATCGCCAAGAACCAGATCCTGCAGCAACAGGAAGAGCACTTCCAGACTTCGCGCAAGCTGATCAAATACCTGCCGCCGCAAGTCTGGGAATCCATCTTCACCGGCAAGCGCGACGCCCGCCTGCAGACCCAGCGCAAGAAGCTGACCATTTTCTTCTCGGACATCAAGGACTTCACCGAAACCTCGGATGAAATGCCCCCCGATGCCCTGACGGAAATGCTCAACACCTATTTCGAGCACATGTCGCGCATCGCCCTGCGCTATGGCGGCACCATCGACAAGTTCATCGGCGACGCCATCCTGATTTTTTATGGCGATCCTACCTCGCGCGGCGCCAAGGAGGATGCCCTCGCCTGTGTATCCATGGCCGTGGAAATGCGTCGTGAAATGCAGATTCTGCGTCAAAAGTGGCAGAGCATGGGCATCGAGCGTCCGCTGCATGTGCGCATGGGTATCACCACCGGTTACTGCCATGTCGGCAACTTCGGTTCGGAAAGCCGGATGAGCTACACCATCATCGGCCGCGATGCCAACCTGGCCGCCCGCCTGCAAAGCGTCGCTTCACCGGACGAGATCCTGATTTCCCATGAAAGCTACATGCTGGTTCGGGACAAAATCATGTGCAAGGAAAAAGGAGCTGTCACGCTGCGTGGCATCGCCAAGCCTGTGCAGGTTTGGGAAGTGGTGGACTTCACCTCGGACACCCAGGAAAGCAGCAACTGGATTGAACATGAGCTGAATGGCTTTGCGATGCACATGGATATCAACAAGATCCGCAACTATGACAAGGAACGGGTCCTCAAGGCCCTGGATTCGGCTTCCCAGAAACTGAAGAACACGCCCATCATCTAGTCGGCGGCGGGCAATAAAAAACCGGCTGAATGCCGGTTTTTTATTGCCTCAGTCATCTGTCAATCATGCAATCATCTGGGTCAGTTCACGCTTCACGTGTCCGAACTCGGCTTCAACCTGCCCGATCAGTTCCTCACATCCCGACAGATTACCGGCTTTTGCGTTGTGTTCCACTTTCTCACACAATGCTGAAAGCTGATTTGCTCCCAGATTGGCGCTGGCGCCTTTCAGACTGTGGGCAGCTTGACGGCCGGCATCATTGTCGCCTTCGCTATAGGCCTTGCGCATGAGCCCAAGGCGCAATACCGCATCCTGAAGATAAGTTTCCACCAGTACGCGAAACTCGTCTTCCAGCACTTCCTTTAACTCTTTCAACTGGAGAGCATCAAGATGCACGACCATTTCTCCTGACTCGTTTATGGTTGTTATAGCCAGTTCCACTCGAACTCGACGCGCACACAGTTCCCGGGAGCGACAAACTCCATCTTGCGGCACAGCGATTCAATCAGCCGGATACCGCGCCCGTAATAGTGCGTGATACCGCCATCACCGGAGGCGCCCCGACCACCCATGAACCCGGCGCCGGTATCTGTCACCTCCAGAATCAGCACACCGCCCTTTTCATTGGGGTCATGACTCATGTTGAAGCGGATCGCGCCTTCTTCAAGATCATTGAGCCGCTCATGGCGCAAGGAGTAGTAGGTTGCAAATCCGTCGGCATTGCTCTTCAGGGCGGAATCCAGACGCAGGATGCCATGCTCAAGGGCATTGGAATACAGTTCGGCCAGAATGGTATTCAGCGTATTTGTGTAGGGCTTCAGGCCCGGTACCTGTATCAGGAAATGGGTCAACAAGGGCACCGGGTCAAACAGACGCAGCGACTCGGTACCGAACTCGCAACTGAACGACCAGTCCGCCAGACCGCGATGCACCATGCGCGGCTTGATCGACAACGGTTGATCCAGCGCCAGTGTCGGCGCGTCCTGCATGCGCACTTCGATCAGGGTGTGATCGTCGTTCTGCTCTTCATCGACAACAGCGAATTCCTTCACCCGCGACAGGATACGGTCGAACACACTGCCTTCAGGTTCGGCCTCCTTGAAAACCTCCACCAGGCGGTCCAGACCGAACATGTCGCCATCCTTGCCCTGCGTTTCAATCAGGCCGTCGGACCACAGGTAGATGACATCATCCGGATCCATCTCGTAGATGTTCGGTTCATAGCGGAACTGCGAAGCGCCCAGGATACCCAGTGGCAAGTGCTTGGATGCGATCGGCTTTACCGCCCCGGTGCGCTCATTGAAAATGACGCCTTCCGGCAAGCCGCCCGCCCAGACTTCAATGCTGCGGTTGCGGAAGCTGAGCTGCACTGCCGTGGCGCAACAGAATACCCCGATCGGCAGGATGCTCTTCAGCTTGCCGTTAACTTCACGCAGTACATCCTCCAAGGCAAAACCCTTGGATACCATACCGTGAAAGACTTCAGCCAACGGCAACGCACCAATGGCGGCGGGCAAGCCATGACCGGTAAAATCGCCCAGCAGCACCAGCAGGTCGCCGTTGGGCTGGCGGGCCGCCAGCACCACGTCGCCATTGAAGATGGCCTTGGGGGAAATCAGGTAGCGGATATTCGGGGAATTAAGCACCCCGTAATGGGCAATCTTGTCGAAGATGCTCTTGGCGGCAATCTGCTCCTGTACCAGGTGTTCCCGCTGGCGCTGGATTTCGGTATGCAGGCGGCGCATGCGCGAAAAGGCATGTATCTTGGCCTTGATCACCACCGGGTTATACGGTTTGCTGAGGAAGTCATCGCCACCGGCTTCCAGACACTCGGCCAGGTCGCTGGCTTCATTCAGCGAGGTCAGGAAAATGATGGGAACCAGGTCCTCGCCGGCAATCTGGCGGACGCGGCGTGCCGCCTCGATACCGTTCAGGTTCGGCATCATCACATCCAGCAGCAGTATATCGGGACGCTGTTCCTCAAAAAGGCGCACAGCCTCCTCGCCATCCACCGCCAGGGTGACATCATGCCCCAAGCGCTTGATGAGGTTGGCGAGTATCAGGCGGTCACTCGGATTATCTTCGGCAATAAGCAGACGCAAGGCGGCTATTCCTGTTACTGGATCGTGAACAGCTGTTCAAAATTGGAGATGGCCAGGATTTTCTTGACGTCGGCATTGCAGTTGACAATACGAACGTTGGAAATATCGCCGCCGGCGTGGTCACGCAGCAGCAGCAGCATGCCGAGCGCGGAACTGTCCAGGTAGGTCGTATCCTTGAGGTCGACCACGAAAGTCACCATGTCATGCGGAGCCTGTTCATAGGCTCCCCGGAATTCCTGGTGGGTACTAAAGTCAAAGCGGCCCTTGATTTTAATTATCAGCTCCTTGCCATCTGCGGAGCTTGCCGTCAGTACTGCCATTATGCCCACTCCCTCACATTCGTATCATATGGAACACAGGTCATTCTTGTTCTTATTCATTGTAGCGGGGCTTCCGTAAATGCAAACCCCTACTTTGACCGATTCTAGTCAGAATTGGCCGCAGACAACAGTGACCCGCGCCAAAAATCACCAATCCCTTCCGGCTTTTTACATTGTTTGCACATTACTTATCCTTGCAAGCATGCCCTTTTCGCCGCCGCTCATCCATGATGCGGGATGGCCGCCAGTTTCGGGGTCAGGCTCGCCATTCACAGGCGAGCAACTACACTCATAAAAAACAAGACTTCGGTTCATTCTATGACGGACGGCACGGTTCCTACTATCGGCCTGGTGCTTTCGGGCGGCGGCGCCCGGGCGGCTTATCAGGTCGGGGTGCTCAAGGCGATCAGCGAATTGCTGCCGCCGGTCTGCTACAACCCCTTCCCGGTCATTTGCGGCACTTCCGCTGGCGGCCTGAACGCTGCCGGACTGGCGTGTCATGGTGACTGTCTGCAAGAGGCGGTCGCCCACCTGGAGTCGGTCTGGACCAATTTCCGCTGTCATCAGGTCTATCGCACGGACTGGCCTGGCGTTCTGAAATGCGCGCTGCAGTTCCTGTGGACCCTGTCTTTCGGACGCATGAAGAACAACTTGCCGGTCTCGTTGCTGGACAATCGCCCGCTGCGGGACTTGCTGGGCCGGGAACTTGCGCTGGGGAGGATCGGTGAAATCATCGAGGCCGGCTATCTGAAGGCGATCAGCATTACCGCTTCCGGCTACACCAGCGGCGAATCGGTCAGCTTCTTCCAGGGCAGTCACGAGCTGGAGGGCTGGAAGCGCGCCCGGCGGGTCGGTGTAAAAACCCATATCGGTATTGATCACCTGCTGGCATCCGCCGCCATCCCCTTGCTGTTTCCCGCCGTTCACATCAATCGCGAGTATTTTGGCGACGGCGCGCTGCGGCAGCTGGCGCCGATCAGCCCGGCGTTGCATCTGGGGGCGGAAAAAGTCCTGATCGTCGGCGTCAGCAGCGATGGCGAAAAACAGCAGCGCGAGAAAACCACCCAATACCCCAGCATCGCGCAAATCGTCGCCAATATCCTGAACAGCTCTTTTATTGACAGCCTGGAGTCGGACATTGAGCGATTGATGCGCATCAACCGCACCATCAGCCATATTCCGGATGAAACCCGCGCCCAGAATGTGACCCTGAAACATGTGGACGTACTGGTGATTTCCCCCGCCAGCCGCACGCTGGACCGTATCGCCATGCGCCATGCCCGTTACCTGCCCAAGAGCATCCGCACCTTTGTACGCGGCTCGGGCGCCACCAAGCGCAGCGGATCGGGCGTGCTGAGTTACCTGTTGTTTGAAGCGCCTTATTGCCAGGAACTGATCCAGTTGGGCTATGACGACGCCATGATGAAAAAAGGGGAACTGAAAGCGTTCTTGCACCTGCCGGGCAATGAGACCGACAACATCCTGCTGTTTCCAAGGTCCGGGGCGGCCTAGGAGCGACATCCCTGTCTGCATGAGACAGGCTCATCTTAAGCCCGGGCGACACGCTGCGCCATGCGGCATAGTGTCGCAGTCAGGCGCGCACCGGGTATTTGGCCAGCTTCCGCTGCAGGGTGCGACGATGCATTTTCAGTGCGCGCGCCGTCGCCGAGATATTCCCTTCATGCTCTTGCAGGACCTTGTGGATATGCTCCCACTCCAGACGATCCACCGACATCGGATCTTCCGGCACTTCCAGCCCGGTTTGTCCTTCGATACGGCCGAAAGCCGTGATGATCTCGTCAGCCGTCGCCGGCTTTGCCAGATAATGCACCGCGCCCAACTTGATGGCCTCCACCGCCGTGGCAATGCTGGCATAACCGGTCAGCACCACAATCCGGGTCTGGTCATCCAGCTCGTGCAGCGCCTTGACCAGTTCCAGACCGGAAGCTCCCGGCATGCGCAGGTCCACCACGGCGAATTCCGGTGGATTGGCTTTCGCCAACTGCACGCCCGCATCCACCGAGTCCGCCGCAATGACATCGTAACCCCGTCGACTCATGGCGCGTTGCAGCACCTGCCGGAAGGTTTCATCATCGTCAACCAGCAACAATAACGGCTTGCTCAATTCATCCATCAGCTTGCCCCTCGCGCAACGGGATAATCACCGTCAATCGTGTTCCACCGCCTTCGCGGGCGGCCACCCGCACCTCACCACCATGCCGTTCGACCGTAGCGTTTGACAATAAAAGGCCAATGCCCATGCCAGCGGAGGCCTCAGCGCTGACCGTGCGCTGACCGGCGTCGCGCAGCAAGGACTCCGGGAAACCCGGTCCCCGATCCGCGATCTCGAGGCAGGCAGCTCCCTCCCGGATCACGGCGCGAAGCGAGACCTGGCCGGGTGAGGCATCGGCAGCATTATCCAGCAGGTTCAGGAGCGCCTGCTCCAACTGGCGATCAACCCGGAACCCCGCCTTCTCGGGCAAAGGTGCGGCTTGCCAATCCACCCTGACCGCCGGATGCAGCAGGCTGAAATCACGCAGGATGCGGTGCACGAAATCGTTCACTGTCATCCAACGGGCCTCGGCCTGACCATGCCTGACTTCCTGCACCAACCGCGACAACGCCTCCTTGCATAAACAGATTTGCTGCTGCATCAGGCGGATGTCGGGCTTGAACGCTTCGGGTACATCCTGCTCCAAATCCGCCATCACCACCGCCATTGTCGCCAAAGGAGTGCCCAATTCATGCGCCGTCCCGGCCGCGAGGGTTCCCAGGGCCAGAATCTGCTCCTGCCGAAGATACTGCTCGCGCATGTTGCGCAAGGCCTGCAGGCTTTGCCGCAATCGGGCGGACAGATAGGCAACAAATCCGGCGATCAGACAGGCGCTGATGATGAAGCTGACCCACATGCCGAACAGATGCAGCGACAGCCGGCTGGTCATGGCGGAGGGCGGATCCGCCAAAGGAATGCTGCTGTCCATCAGACTGCCGTAGAGAAAGACCGTCAGGATCACCAGCCCGCAGGTATACGCCGGCGGCAGCATGACCGCCGCAATCGCAAGCGGCACCAGAAACAGCGACACGAAAGGATTGAAGGATCCGCCGGTAAAATAGAGCATCACCGCCAGCGCCAGCGTATCGAAGGATAGCTGCAACGCCAGATGATCATCCCGGAACTCGCCGGGACGGCGGTTGGCCAAAAACCACATGGAGCCGCTGTTGAATGCCACTTGCGCCAGCAGCACCAGGAATAACGGTTCGAGCGGCAAAGCCATGCCCAGATACAAATGAACCACGCCGACCGCCACCGACTGCCCGGCGATGGCCAGCCAGCGCAAGCCGATCAGCACGGCCAGCGGGGTTTGCAGCAACAGGCGCAAGGATGAGGCAGGCATGGGCGATCGCAACGGGACAAAAGCAGGTTTGGCGATGATGCGTTGACGTTCCCCCCGGCGTCAAATCCGTTACAATCGCCCGCGACAAAATGCCGCATCCCTGTTTCCGGATCCTCCCGCCATGACTACTGCCCTGCCCGCCGCCCTGACTCCGTTGCCTACCGGTCCGCAAGACCGCAAGACCTGGGCGGCCCTTGCCGGAGCCGGTATGGGCCTGGCTATCGCCGAGGCGGTGCGCCAGTGGCAAGGACCGGTGCTGCTGGTGACGTCAGACAGCCAGCGCGCCGCCCGCCTGGAGGAAGAAGTACGATTCTTCAGCGGCGACAGCCTGCCGGTACAGCATTTCCCGGATTGGGAGACCCTGCCCTACGACCAATTGTCTCCCCACCAGGACATCATTTCAGACCGCCTGCGTGTGCTGGCGGGGATGACGACGCTGCAACGAGGCCTGGTCATCACCAGCATTTCCACCCTCGCCCAGCGCCTGGCGCCCGCCTCGTGGCTGGCAGCGCAAAGCTTCAGCCTCAAACGCGGCCAGCGCTTCGATCTGGACCAGACCCGCCAGCAACTGGAGGCCGTGGGCTATCACGCGGTGGAAACCGTCTACGAACATGGCGAATACGCCGTGCGCGGCAGCCTGATGGACATCTTCCCGATGGGGGCCTCCGCACCGGTGCGGATTGAATTGTTCGACGATGAAATTGAAAGCCTGCGCCTGTTCAGCCCGGATACCCAGCGCACCACGGAGAGTATCGACCGGCTCGAATTGCTGCCCGCCCGCGAATACCCCTTCGACAAGAGCGCCATCCGCCGTTTCAAGGATCAGTGGGCCGACAGCTTTGACAGCGAACCCAAGCAATGTCCGGTCTATCGCGATGTCAGCAGCGGGCTGGCGTCCGCCGGGATCGAGTACTACCTGCCGCTGTTCTTCGAGAGCACCGCCGGATTGCTGGATTACCTGCCCGCCAACGCCTTGCTGGTCATGGAGTCCACGGTTCCGGGACAGCTGGCGCATTTCTGGCAGGAGATCGGCAATCGCTACGAAGAACGCCGTCATGACCGAATCATGCCGATCCTGCCGCCAGACCGCTTGTTTCTGCGTGAAAACGAACTGTTTGCGGCCATCAACCGCTTCGCGCGGCTGAACCTGAACGCCTTGGCGGAATCTGAAAAGCCGGGCATGACCAACCTGCCCTTTGCCGAACCGCCCGCCCTGCCGGTCGATGCCCGCAGCGACCAGCCGCTGGCCGCCTTGTCCGCCTATCTGGCCACGCAACCGCGCGTGCTGCTGTGTGCAGAAAGCGCCGGTCGTCGCGAAAACCTGCTGGAACTGTTGAAACCCTTGGCGCAGAAACCGCAGATGGTTTCAGGGTGGAACGAATTCGCCGGTTCTGATCTACCGTTCGCCCTGACCGTGGCTCCGCTGGAGCACGGCTTATGCCTGCCGGGACTGGTCGTCATTGCCGAGTCGCAACTGTTTGGACAGCGCGTGCTGCAACGTCGCCGGCGCAAGGCCGTCAATGGCGAAGCGGCGGCCGAACTGGCCATCCGCAGCCTGAGCGAGCTGACGCCGGGATCACCGGTGGTGCATATTGATCACGGCGTCGGGCGTTACCACGGGTTGGTCACGCTGGACATGGATGGCGAAACCCAGGAGTTCCTGCTGCTGGAGTACGCCAACAACGCCAAGCTGTATGTGCCGGTCGCCAGTCTGCACCTGATTGCCCGCTATACCGGCGCCGATGACGCCCATGCGCCGCTGCACCGCCTCGGCACTGAAAACTGGGCGCGTGAAAAGCGCAAGGCTGCCGAGCAGATTCACGACGTTGCGGCCGAACTGCTCAATATCAGCGCGCGCCGCGCCGCCCGTCCCGGATACGCGTTCAAGGTCGAGGAACAGGAATACGCCCGCTTCGCCGCCGGTTTCCCGTTCGAGGAAACCGCCGACCAGTCAAACGCCATTCTCTCCACCATCACCGACATGCGCGCTCCGCGACCGATGGATCGCCTGGTCTGCGGCGATGTCGGCTTCGGCAAGACCGAAGTCGCCATGCGCGCCGCTTTCGTCGCCATCCAGGATGGAAAACAGGTAGCCGTGCTGGTGCCGACCACGCTGCTGGCCCAGCAACACTACGAAAATTTCCGCGACCGGTTTGCCGACTGGCCGGTACGCATTGAGGTGCTGTCGCGCTTCCGCACCGCCAAGGAGCAGCAAGCCGCCCTGGATTCCTTGGAAGAAGGCAAAATCGACATCATCATCGGCACCCACAAACTGCTGCAGGACTCGGTGCAGTTCAAGCGGCTGGGACTGATGATCGTGGATGAAGAACACCGGTTCGGCGTGCGTCACAAGGAGGCATTGAAGAACCGGCGCGCCGAGGTGGATATGCTCACCCTGACCGCGACCCCCATTCCCCGGACGCTGAACATGGCGCTGTCCGGACTGCGCGACCTCTCCATCATCGCCACCCCGCCCGCCAAGCGTCTGGCGGTGAAGACCTTCGTGCATGAACACACCCCGGCCATCGTCAAGGAAGCCATCCTCCGCGAGCTGCTGCGCGGCGGTCAGGCTTATTACCTCCACAACGATGTCGCCACCATCGAAAAATGCGCCGCCGACCTGCAAGGGCTGATTCCTGAAGCCCGGATCGGCATCGCCCACGGCCAGATGCGCGAACGTGAGCTGGAACAGGTGATGCAGCAGTTCTATCACAAGCAGTTCAACGTGCTGGTCTGCTCCACCATTATCGAAACCGGCATCGACATTCCTTCCGCCAACACCATCCTCATGGAACGCGCGGATAAGCTCGGGCTGGCGCAGTTGCACCAGCTGCGCGGCCGTGTCGGGCGCTCGCACCATCAGGCCTACGCCTATCTGCTGACGCCGCACAAAAAAGCCATGACCCCGGACGCCGAAAAGCGGCTGGAAGCCATTCAGCGCGCCGGAGAGCTGGGCGCCGGTTTTGCCCTGGCCAGTGAAGACCTGGAAATCCGCGGTGCGGGTGAGCTGCTGGGCGAGGAGCAAAGCGGCAACGTGCATGCCGTCGGCTTCACGTTGTACATGGAAATGCTGGAACGCGCCGTCAAGGCCATCAAGGCGGGCAAGACACCGAATCTTGACCAGCCGCTGGAACTGACCGCCGAGGTCAACCTGCGTATCTCGGCGCTGATTCCCGACGACTACCTGCCGGATGTCCACAACCGGCTGCTGATGTACAAACGCATCAGTCACGCCGAAACGGCGGACGCCATGGATGAACTGCAAATCGAAATGATCGACCGCTTCGGCCTGCTGCCCGAACCGACCAAAAACCTGTTCAACGCCCACCGTCTGAAGCTGCAGGCCGCCGCGCTGGGCATCCGCAAGATCGACGCCGGTCCGCAAGGGGGACGTCTTGAGTTCGCCAAGGACACCAAGGTTCAGCCCGTCACCATCATCAAGCTGCTGCAAAGCCAACCCGCGCAATTCCGCATGGATGGCGGCGACAAGCTCAAATTCAGCGCCAACCTGACCGAACCGGAAAAACGGCTGGCGTATGTGGCGGAACTGCTCAAAAAACTGGGTGGCTGAATTTGCATCAAAATCCGGCCGGGAGACGATAATCAGCGCGGATTTTCTGATATACCGTGAACCAGCGCCTTAACGCACCCGGCGCCGGTTCGCTATCATTTGCGCCTTGGTCGCACTTGAACGGCCGGATTCTATCGACACGCCCCACAGGCCACGAAACAAGAAGAAAACAGCATGTCCACACCGATGTTGACCGAAGAACAAGCCCACGCGTTCATGATGCGCCTGCTGACCCGCATGAGTCAGGCCGGCGGCTCTGACCTGTTCATTTCCAATGACTTTCCGCCCAGCATGAAAGCCAATGGCGAAATGCAGCCGATGAGCAGCCAGAAGCTGACGCCGGAACTGACCAGCAGCCTGGCCAACGCCATCATGAATCCGAAGCAGCGCGAAGAGTTTGCGCGCGAAATGGAGTGCAACTTCGCCATCAACGTCCCGGATGTGTCGCGTTTCCGCGTCAATGTCTTTGTGCAGCAGCAAAGCGTCGGCATGGTGATCCGGACCATTTCCTCGGAAATCCCGACGTTTGAAAAGCTGTTCCTGCCGGAAGTGCTGAAAGAACTGATCATGCACAAGCGCGGTCTGGTGCTGGTCGTCGGCGGCACCGGCTCCGGCAAGTCCACCTCGCTGGCGGCCATGATCGACCACCGCAACGCCACCTCCAAGGGTCACATCATTACGGTGGAAGATCCGGTGGAATATGTCCACAAGCCCAAGCAATCACTCATTACCCACCGTGAAGTCGGCGTTGATACCCACAGCTGGCATCACGCGCTGAAGAACACCTTGCGTCAGGCCCCCGACGTCATCCTGATCGGGGAAATCCGCGACGCCGAAACCATGGAACACGCCATCGCTTTCGCCGAAACCGGCCACCTGTGCCTGGGCACGCTGCATGCGAACAACACCAACCAGACCTTCGACCGGATCATCAACTTTTTCCCCGACGAACGCCGCAACCAGCTGCTGATGGACCTCTCCGCCAATTTGCGCGGCATTGTCTCGCAACGCCTGGTGCGCACCGAGGACGGCAAGGGCCGTCGCGCCGCCATCGAAATCCTGCTGAACACGCAAATGGTGTCCGAGCTGATCTTCAAGGGTGAGTTCCATGAAATCAAACCGATCATGGAGAAATCCCGTGAACTCGGCATGCGCACCTTCGACTGGGCCCTGTTCGATCTCTATAACGCAGGCGTGATTTCATACGAAGAGGCTATCCGCAACGCCGACTCCGCCAACCAGTTGCGTCTCAATATCAAGCTGAAGAGTCAGCGCGGTGAACCCAAGACCGCTGTCGCCTCGTCATCCCTAACCTTTGACAACTCGACCGCCGAAGAAATGGATGCCAAACGCAAGGAAGAGCTGGAACAGCAGAAGATCAACAAGTGGATGATGGAAAAGAAACTGGCGGCCATGAAACTGGAACAGGACAAGCAGAACAACCAGGGTTAACCAACGCCTCAAAAGGGAGCCGCTTGTCCAAACAGACGGCTCCCACTTCACCGGATTCCTGCCCTATAATCCGGAATCCGCTTTTGTCAGGACACGGAAATCCGCCATGCCCGATCTGCAGAGTCCGCCGGCCCGCAAGCGCTTTTTCCTGGCGCTGCCCATCCCCACCCCCATACGAATCACTTTAAGTCACATTCAAAAACCGCTGCAATCCATTGATTTACCAGTCAAATGGCAGACAGGAAAACTGATGCACCTGACCCTGGCCTTTCTGGGAGAAATGGACGAAACCCATGTAGAGCCGCTGACAGCCATCCTCCATCAGATTGGACAGGCGACACCGCGATTCCATCTGGAGCTGGAGGCGCTGGGGGCTTTCCCATCCTACGGCCACCCCCGAATCCTCTGGATGGGCGTTCAGCCGTCGCGTGAACTGGTACGCGTGCAGAAAGCGTTGACAGCAGCGCTTGCAACCGCCGGATATGTGTCCGAACCGCAGGATTATTATCCGCACATCACACTGGGACGTTGCGCCCACGACCTGACCCGGGAAAGCAAACAACGCCTACAGGCGGCCTTATCAAAACCTGCCGCCATGCAAGGCGAGTCACGCTGGGAAGTTGACCGCATTCATCTTTATGAAAGCCGCACCGATGAGTTCGGCTTGCACTACACGCCGCTAAGCGGGGTCATGCTGAACGCTTGACCCCGCCCGGGCCTCACTCCTTACGGCAGATCGAAGCGCACGGAATGCCGTCGCCATTGCCATCAATGGCGGTATTGCCGCATTGCCGCAGCTGGAACATGGCTTCCTCACAGCTGCTCATTTTCGAACAGGACTTGATCGGCTTGCACGAGAAACCGCCGGATGGGTGTTTCACGCCGGAAGTCACTTCCGGTGGTGCCGCAACAGGCGCGGTCGGCGCTGCCGGCGAAGCAGTTACGCCCTGAGAGGCGGTTTCCGCAGGTTTGCCTGTCCGGATGCTTTCCGGGGTTTCCCCATAATGGCTGATGAACGGGTTGTCCTGTCCTTGTATTTTCGCAATTCGGCGGTTGCGTTCCTGTTCCCAGTCGTCCGGCGGATCCATCCGGTTCCAAGCTTCATACAGCTTGCGATCCTGATCGGACAATTTGAAGCCGTAGGTCTTTTCCATGTAAAACATGGTCCGGGCGATTTCACCCTTGTCATATTCCGGCGGCTCGACACGGCGTATGGACTCATCGATTTCAATCGTACAAGCGCCATATTCCCGCTTTTCACCGGGTACTTCGCCCCAGTTGTAATTGGAGCGGTCGCCGTTCACTTCGCCGATAGCCGGATAAAGGTTGTTCAGATCGTTATGGGCGGTGGTGAACAGCGGATCCTTTTCCTCGCAGCATTTTCTCCCTGACATCTTGCTGCCGCACACTTTTTCGGGTTCGCGCCAACATTGACGGAAATTGCCGAACTGGTGCGCGGGCATCACATGCTCGGCCTCAATGCGGGAAGCCCGTTCGGGATTCTTGCGCGGCTTGTAACCGCAACTCTCCTCGTTCACTTTCCGAGACTTCGCGTCAAACTCGCAACCACAGTAGAAAGTCAGTGCATGTCCCTGATAAATTTGGGAATAGAGAATCTTTTTGGCCTGATCGAATGTGGCGGGGGTATGCGGCAGATTGCCCGGTGCCGTAATGATTGCCGGATCGGTTTCACCGGAAACCAGATGCCTCAGATCGTCCAGACTGCAGGCTTGCAAAAAAAGACAAAGCAACACTATCCAGTAGCGCTTCATGGCGGCGGAATCCTTGATGGGCAAAACGGAAGCCCCGGCCAAAGCCGGGGATGTAATGTCAGGCGGAAATCAGGTTGCGGATACTTTCTTCCGCAGCGATCCATTGCGGATGTCGCGGCAGCTCATTCCAGGCCACCCGGCTGCGACCCTTCAGCGCGGCAAAGCGCGCCTGATCCGGCAGCGGCCTGCCTTCACGGGACTCCAGCACCTGAATGGCGGCTTCGGGCTTGTTGCAGACCAGCACCATGTCACAACCCGCCGACAAGGCGGCTTCCGCGCGATCGGCATACGAGCCCGCCACCCCGGCGCCTTCCATGCTCAGGTCATCCGAGAAAATGACGCCCCGGAAGCCGATGCGCTGGCGCAGAACATCCTGCAGCCAGATCGGGGAGAATCCGGCCGGACGGTTGTCGATTTCCGGAAAAATCACATGCGCGGGCATAATGCCCTGCAGGGCCGAGGCCAGAGCGACAAACGGCTTGAGATCATGCTTTTCAATGTCGGCAAACGAGCGGGTATCCACGGGGATCGCCACATGCGAGTCCGCCTCGACCGAGCCATGGCCGGGAAAGTGCTTGCCGGTGGCAGCCATGCCCGCGTCATGCATGCCCTTGATGAAGGGTCCCAGCAGGGCGATCGCCACTTCCGGCTCCGCATGGAAAGCGCGATCGCCAATAACGCGGCTGAGGCCGTTATCCAGATCCAGAATCGGCGCAAAGCTGATATCCACGCCGACCGCCAATACCTCGGTCGCCATCAGCCAGCCCCATTGATACGCCAGCTGGCGAGCCTGTTCCGGACTGGCGGAGAAGCGCTCGCCCAGCGCCTTCATCGGCGGGATGCGCACAAAACCGTCGCGAAAACGCTGCACGCGCCCGCCTTCCTGATCAACCGCCAGGATCAGTTCCGGACGCACACGGCGGATGCTGGCGGTCAACGCCTGGATCTGCTCCGGCCCTTCGTAGTTGCGGGCGAAAAAAATGACGCCACCCGTCTGGGGGTGCTGCAGCACCTCCCTCTCTTCCGGGGTCATTTCCGTCCCTTTCAAATCCAGCATTACCGAGCCGATCATGACCTTTATCTCCTGTTTGCCGACAAGCGGGCAATAATAACGAAGCAACTACGATAAAGCCTATGTTTTTTGGGAAGTTCCCGCTATAAAAACAACAGCCTCATCTCTATAATCCATTTTAGTCGGCATTCCGCCGCGCGTGACTTCAGCAAGATTCTCATGGCACTTCTCAAGCGAAAAAAATATGTTGTGTGGGCGGCTGCTTTCGGCGGCGCCGTATTCTTCTCCGCCGTCTTCGCCAAGCAGGCGGCGGCGCCCGCTCAGCTCCAGCCCACGGCGGACGAGAAAAAGGCCGCGCGCAGCAGCGTCATCCTGCTGAAGCACCTGCATTATGAACACCGCAAGTTCAACGATGCGCTGTCCTCTCAGGTTCTCGACCGCTATCTCAAGGATCTGGATGGCTCCCGCAGCTATTTCCTGGCCAGCGATATCAACGCGTTTCAGGCTTATCGCCTGACCCTGGATGATGAAATCAGCCGCGGCGACCTCGACAATGTCTTCGCCATCTATACGCGCTTCCAGAAGCGCGCTGTCGAGCGGCTCGACTTCGTGCTTGGCGCCCTCGAAAAAGGCGTCGGCAAGGTGGATCTGGAAAACCATCAGGTACTGGAAACCAAACGCGACAATGCGCCATGGGCGCACAATGCCGCCGAGCTGGACGATCTTTGGCGCAAGCGCCTGGCGGCGGCTGTCATCAGCCTGCGGCTGGCCGGAAAATCCGACGAGGATATCGGCAAGCTGCTGACCAAGCGCTACCAGACCCAGCTCAACAACCTGATGCGCACCCGCCCGGACGACGTGTTCCAGGCATTCATGAATTCGCTGGCGGAATCCTACGATCCCCATACTGAATATTTCTCGCCGCGCACCTCCGAGAATTTCAATATCAACATGAGCCTGTCCCTCGAAGGGATTGGCGCTGTGCTGCAGAATGATGACGAATACACCAAGATAGTCCGGCTCGTGCCCGCCGGTCCCGCCGAGAAGTCAAAGCAACTGGCTCCGGGCGACCGGATTGTCGCCATCGCCCAAGGCAACGAGGACTTTGTCGATGTCGTCGGCTGGCGGATTGATGAAGTGGTCGACCTGATACGCGGCCCCAAGGGCAGCCAGGTTCGGTTACAGGTCATCCCCGCCGGTGCGGCGGATGAACATCAGACCAAAGTGGTCAACATCGTCCGCAATACCATCAAGCTGGAAGAACAGGCGGCGCAGAAGCGTATTGTGGAAATCACCCGCAATGACCGCAAATACCGCATCGGCGTCATCAAGCTGCCGACATTCTATGCCGACTTCCAGGGCATGCAGTCCGGCGATCCCAACTACCGCAGCACCACCCGTGACGTCCGCCGCCTGATTGATGAACTGAAGGCCGAAAAGATCGATGGCATGGTGCTCGACCTGCGCAACAATGGCGGTGGTTCCCTGACCGAAGCCAACTCGCTGGTCGGCCTGTTCATCGAGACCGGCCCCACGGTCCAGATCCGCAGCGCCAACGGTGATGTGGAAGTGATGGGCGACTCAGACCCTTCCGTCGAATATGACGGCCCTCTGGTGGTGATGGTGAACCGTTTGTCCGCCTCGGCAGCGGAAATCTTTGCCGGAGCCATTCAAGACTATGGTCGGGGTCTGATCGTCGGCTCCACCAGCTTTGGCAAGGGTACAGTCCAGTCGCTCCGCGACCTGAACTATGGACAGCTGAAAGTTACTGAAGCCAAGTTCTACCGGATCTCCGGCGCCAGCACCCAACACAAGGGCGTGGAACCGGATGTCACTTTCCCGAATATTTACGACAACACCGATATCGGCGAATCGGCGCTGCAAAATGCCCTGCCGTGGGACACCATCCCGCCCGCCCGCTATCTGCCTTACACCGGCTACAGCAAGCAGCTGACCCGTTTGCGCCTGCTGTCGCAACAACGGCAGAACGCCGATCCGGACTTCAAATTCCTGAACGCCCAGATCACGTTGGCTGACGCCCTGAAGAAGGACACTGTCATTTCCCTCAACGAAAAGGAGCGCCGCAAGGAACAGGATGAACTGGACCAAAAGCGGCTGGTGATTGAAAACGCCCGCCGGAAAGAGAAAGGTCAGGAACTGCTGAAAACCTGGCGTGAAGCGGAAAAGGCCAATGATGCCGACGGCAACCCCGACACTGTGGACGATCCGGATCCGACCGCCAAGGAAAAGCCGGAAGATGAAGCCTACGTCAAGGAAGCGGGTCAGGTGCTGCTTGATTCCCTGAGCACACCGGAAGTCAAGGTGGCGCGTTCAGCCAGTCTCCACCACTGATCCGGGCCAGGCCCTTAACGGGCCTGGCGTACCAGTAGACCCAGGCATCCAGCCATAATCCGGACGCCAGTTGCACCGGGCTGACCAGTCGCCTGTATTCCGGATCAGCCCGGTCAGCCTCCTCGAAATGATCCAGCTCCGGCCACAAGCGTTCTGGAATGCCGTAAACATCACCTACCACCAGGCCCTCGCCCGAAACCAGCGCCGGATACCAACTCACCCGGTACAAGTCTCCGCGCACCTGCGCCTGACCCAGCCAATGGGCCTGCGAGGCCAGCCGCGCACCCATGATATGTCCGGCTTCCGGACGCAAACTGCCGTAGACAAACAGGAATGAATTTTCCATGACGCCCGCCCTGGTATTGGCCTCGACATCCCGCTATCGCGCGGAATTGCTGCAGCGACTTTCCCTTGAGTTTATTCAGGTTCAGCCCGAGGTGGAAGAGACTCCGCTGCCGGGCGAATCCCCGCATGACGTGGCCTTACGGCTGGCGGAGGCCAAGGCCCGCGCTCTGGCGACAGCCTATACGGATCATCTGATTATCGGTTCAGACCAGACGGCGGGTTGTGATCTGGACATTATCGGCAAACCCGGAAGCCGCGATCGAGCCATCGGGCAGCTGTTACGTTTCAGCGGCCGCAGTATCGAATTTCATACGGGGCTGTGCTTGCTCAATACGCGGACCGGACATTGCCGGACTGCCGTCAATACCACTACCGTGACTTTCCGGTCGTTGAGCGAAGCGTGTGCCGAACGCTATGTTGATCGGGAACAGCCGCTGGACTGCGCCGGCAGCTTCAAGGCGGAAGGGCTGGGTATCGCCCTGTTCAGCCGTATTGTCAGCGATGACCCCACCAGTCTGATCGGCCTGCCGCTGATTACACTGACTCAGTTTCTGCTCGCGGAAGGCTGGATGTTGCCCTGATAACAGGCATAAAAAAACCGGAGGCTGCGTGCCTCCGGTTTTTTGACCCTGCCAAACCTGTTGTTCAGCGCAACTGCAAGCCGCCACCCAGGTCCAGTTTGGCGGCGATGGACTCGCCCATGCTGGCGCCCAGCTTGCGGATCAGGCTGTCCATCGGACTCTTTTCCGCGGTGTAGTCCACCAGTTCTTCCGCGCCAGCCTGCTTGGCCACGCTTTTCACCGAGCCAAAACCATCGGCCAGTCCCATTTCAACCGCTTGCTGACCGGTCCAGAACAGACCCGAGAACATATCGGGAGTTTCTTTCAGACGCTGACCGCGCCCCTGCTTCACCGCACTGATGAACTGCTGGTGGATGGTGTTCAGCATCTTCTGCACGTGAGCCTTTTCTTCCGGGCTGACCGGAGCCATCGGGTTCATGATGGCCTTATGCTGACCGGCGGTCATGGTACGGTCTTCCACCCCGACTTTTTGCAGCAACCCTTGTACACCGACGCCTGGCATGATCACGCCGATCGAGCCAACCAGACTGGCCGGACTGACATAAATCTGATCGGCTGCGGCCGCAATGTAATAGGCGCCGGACGCCCCCAGATCGGAAATCACGGCATAAACCTTCTTGTTCTTGTGTTCGGCCTGCAGCTTGCGGATTTCATCATATACATAGGCGGATTGCACCGGACTGCCGCCCGGGCTGTTGATGCTGAGAATAATGGCCTTGCTGTGCTTGGCCTCGAAGGCTTCCCGCAAGCCGTCAATAATGTCATCGGCATTGGCGTCAGCGCCATCCGCGATTTCACCGCGAATCTCGACAACCGCGGTGTGATCAACCGCCCCTTCCACCTTCGAGCCGCCATGACGGGAGCCGGAGGAGAAAATCAGTGACAGGAAGATCAGGACATACAACAGCGTCACCAGCTTGAAGAATATGCCCCAGCGGCGCGCGCGCTTCTGTTCTTCCACTGAAGCCATGACGGCCTTTTCCAGAATTTCCCATTCCTTACCTGCTTTCGGGGGTGACGGCCACTCACTCATGGTATTACTCACTTCCGGTTATTAATTGCTTATGCTTGATACGGCCCCTGTGGGGGAATTTCAAGGTATCAGGACAGATTGTTGTACAGTTCCGATACATGGTCGACGATGACTAACGGCTCGTGAGGGAGCAGCAATTCCACCGCATGCGCCCCGTAGCTGACGCCGATTCGCGGCATTGCCAGCGCCTTGGCCATCGCCAGGTCATAGGAGGTATCGCCAATCATCACCGCCTGATCAATGCGCTTGCCGGTATGGGCCAGAATCTGGCTGAGCATCAGCGGATCCGGCTTGGAAGCGCTCTCGTCGGCGCAGCGGGTAATGACGAAATGATCGGCCAACCCGGTTTGCGCCAACACGCGGTCGAGCCCGATGCGGGTCTTGCCGGTGGCCACGGCCAGCAGCCGGTTTTGGTTCAGCAGCGATTCCAGCAACTCCAGCGCCCCGGGAAACAGGCCGCTTTTCTCTTCACTGCCCGCGACGTAATGCCAGGCATAGCGCTGACGCAGCAGTTCGCGGACATCGTCGTCGGCATGAGGAAACAACTGCTGAATAGCGATGGGCAAGGCCAGGCCGATGATATGGCGGCAATCGTCCGCCGCCGGAACCGGCTGCAGCAGGTCAACCGCCGCCTGTTGCAGGCTGTCGACGATATGCGCCGCCGAATCCATCAGCGTGCCGTCCCAGTCGAAAATGATCAGCTCAGGACTTGGCACGGCGCAGGTACTCCACCACGGCTTGCAATTCCGGAGCCAGCGGACAGGTGAATTTCAGCGGCTCCGGTTTGTCGGGCATTTTCAACGTCAGGTCACGCGCGTGCAGGAACAACCGGTTCAGTCCCCAGGCGCGCGCCGCCTTGCCGGCTTCATCATTACCGTATTTTTCGTCACCCAGGATGGGATGCCCCAGAAACTGGGCATGTACCCGGATCTGGTGGGTGCGCCCGGTCAGCGGCGAGGCCTCGACCAGCGTGGCGTGCTCGAAACGCTCGATCACCCGGAAGACCGTTTCCGACGGTTTGCCTTCTTCATTATTGACGCGCACGATGCGTTCGCCGTTCGGCAGGTTGGTCTTGAACAAGGGCGCGGTCACCTTGTGCTGCCCGCCTTTCAATTGCCCGGCCAGCAGCGCGACATAGGTCTTGCGCATGCGGCCCTGCCGTAATTGCTCGTGCAGTTCGCGCAGCACGCTGCGCTTTTCGGCCACCATCAGCAAGCCCGAGGTGTCCCGGTCAATGCGGTGTACCAGCTCCAGGAAATCCTTTTCGGGAAACAGCACCCGCATCGCCTCGATCAGACCGAACGGCAGGTTGCTGCCGCCATGCACCGCCAGACCTGCGGGCTTGTCAACCACGATCAGGCCATCCTGGTGGTGGAGAATGCGCCCGCGCAGGAATTGCGCCAGATGCGGGCTGGGCGCGGCCACGGCAGGGGCTTCCGGCAGCCGCATCGGCGGCACGCGGATGACATCGCCCGCCTGAATGCGGTAATCGGCCTTGATGCGTCCCTTGTTCACCCGCACCTCACCCTTGCGGACGATGCGGTAAACCATCGTCCGGGGCAAACCTTTCAGGGCGGTGATCAAAAAATTATCAATGCGTTGCCCTTCTTCGCCGTCCTTGACGGTAATGAAACGGACTGCTGAAGAAGTATCGGTTTGATTCATAAAAAGAGTGTGCGTTCCGAAAGGAGTCTGATATATTCGGGAATTGCCGGCCTCTCGCGTTACCCGATAAACGGCCCGCACCATAAAGCGGTGAGGGTAACTGATGGCGAGCGGATTATATAGGCAAACTGATTGCTTGTACGGGCTTTTCCAGTTGATAACCGTGAATCCTGGAACGCTCGTAACAAAATACTGTGTGGCGGCCAAGGCCGCTTAATTATCCACCGGCACAGGCGCCGTGGGCTGCGGGAAACGAATTTTTCGGAAAATTGCTGAAGCGATTTTCATGTGCCGGAACTCCCAGAAAGAGTCCGGCCGCTGTTGACAAGTCATTCCGGCCGGACCAGAAGTCCGTTTGCCGATGCCGAATTCGGCTCGTTGACCCCTGCCCCGCGCGTGTGTCACTTTCAGGTGACAACGTACCAAATGAAACGCATGCTCATTAATGCGACGCATTCCGAAGAAACCCGCGTCGCACTCGTCGATGGTCAACGCCTCTACGATTTTGACCTTGAACACCACGCCCGCGCCCAGAAAAAAGCCAACATCTACAAGGGTCGCGTCACCCGCGTCGAACCCAGCCTTGAAGCCGCTTTTGTCGATTTCGGCGCCGACCGCCACGGCTTCCTGCCGCTGAAGGAAATCGCCCGCGAGTACTTCAACAAGAATCCCCGCGATGTCGGTCGCGTCACCATCCGCGAAGCCATCCAGGAAGGCCAGGAAATCATCCTCCAGGTCGAGAAGGAAGAGCGCGGCAACAAGGGCGCCGCCCTTTCCACCTTCATCTCGCTGGCCGGCCGCTATCTGGTGCTGATGCCGAACAACCCGCGCGCCGGCGGCATTTCCCGCCGCATTGAAGGCGAGGAGCGCGAGGAACTGAAGGAAGCGCTGAACTCGATCAATGTCCCCAACGACATGGGCGTCATTGTCCGCACCGCCGGTCTGGGCCGTTCGCCCGAGGAACTGCAGTGGGACCTCGACTACCTGCTGTCGCTGTGGAAGTCGATCAACGAAGCCGCCACCGGCAAGGCTTCGCCATTCCTGATCTATCAGGAATCGAACGTCATCATCCGCGCCATCCGCGACTACCTGCGCGACGACATCAACGAAGTGCTGATCGACAGCGAACCCGCCTTCAACCAGGCGATGGAGTTCGTGCGCAAGGTGATGCCGCACTACGCCAGCAAGATCCGCCTGTACAAGGACTCGGTGCCGCTGTTCAACCGCTACCAGATCGAAAGCCAGATCGAAACCGCCTACCAGCGCGAAGTGAAACTGCCGTCCGGCGGTTCCATCGTCATCGACCCGACCGAAGCGCTGGTGTCGATCGACATCAACTCCTCGCGCTCCACCAAGGGCAGCGACATCGAGGAAACCGCGCTCAACACCAACCTGGAAGCAGCCGAGGAAATCGCCCGTCAGCTGCGCCTGCGCGACATCGGCGGCCTGATCGTCATCGACTTCATCGACATGACGCCGCCGAAGCACCAGCGCATGGTGGAAGACAAGCTGCGTGACTCGCTGGCCATGGACCGCGCCCGCATCCAGATCGGCCGCATTTCCCGTTTCGGCCTGCTGGAACTGTCGCGCCAGCGCCTGCGCCCCTCGCTGGAAGAGACGACCGGCCTGGTCTGCCCCCGTTGCAACGGCACCGGCGTGATCCGTGACGTGCGTTCGCTGGGCCTGTCGATCATGCGCATCATCGAGGAAGAAGTACTCAAGGACCGCAGTGCTGAAATCCGCGCCCAGGTGCCGGTCAGCGTCGCCGCTTTCCTGCTCAACGAGAAGCGCGTCGCCCTGGCGACGCTGGAAAGCCGCAGCGGCGTGCGCGTGGTGATCCTGCCCAACCCGCACCTGGAAACCCCTCACTACGAAGTCACGCGCTTCCGCGATGACCAGATCGAGGAAGGCGCGGAAGCCCCCGCCTCCTTCCAGCTGGTCGAAGCCTTCCAGCCGACCCATGAAGATAACGGCCTGAACCGCCGCGAGGAGCGTGCTCCGGCCCGTCGTCAGGAAGCCGCCGTCAAGATGGCGCAACCGGAAACCCAGGCCCCGGCGCCGAAATCGCGTGATGACCGTGCTCCGGCACCGGCCCGCGCCCCCGAACCTGTTGCCGAAGCAGCGGCTGAAACCGAAAGCGCCACAGGGCCGCGCAAGGGCTTCTTTGCCTGGTTCGCCAACCTCTTCAACAACGGCCAGACCGTGCAGGAAGAAGTCGAATCCAAGCTGCAGCCCGTGACCGAAGAACCCGCTCCGGCACCGGCCGAAGCCTCCGCGCCCCAACAACCGCGTCAACCGCGCGAGCGCAATGGCCGCAACCGTGGCGACCGTTATCGCGGCGAGCGAGGCGATCGGGGTGAACGTCAAGGCGGCGGCGACCAGCCGCGCGGCGAACGCAGCGAGCGCCCGCAACGCGCGGAACGTCCCGAGCGCCAGGAACGTCCGGAACGGGCGGACCGCCAGCAGGACGCTGTCATTGATGCGCCGGTTGTTGCTGCTGAGAGCGGCGAAAACGCTGCCCAGCCCGGCAACAACAACCGCCGTGAGCGCCAGCCGCGCGAAGGCCGCGATGGCGGCCGTGATCGTCGTGAACGCCAGCCGCGCCAGCCGCGTCCGGAATTCGCGGCTGAAGCCCCGGTTGCCGATGCCGTCGCTATTGAAGATGCTCCGGTGACGGATAACATCCCCGGCGTCAACGGTGAAGACAGCACCGCTCCGCAGCAACGCCGCCCCCGCCGTGATCGTTTCGGTAACCGCCGTAACAACCGCGGCCCGCGTGAGCGTGATCCGCGCGTGCTGATGGAAGCTGGTCTGATGACAGCCGACGGTGAAAATGTCGCCGATACCGTGGAAGCGCTCGAAATGGCGCCGCTGCACGCACCAATGGCCGAGACAGCCATTCCGGTTGCCGCAATCAATCCGATCGTCGCCGATTTGATTGCCGCCGAAGCCGCCGCCGAACAGGCGACCGAAGTCACCGCTCCGGAACCGGTTGTCACCGAGGCTGCCCCCGTACCGGTCGTGGAAGCGGAAGCATCGGTTATTCCGGACACGGTAGCTGAAGCGCCCGCTGTTGAAGCGGAAGCCGCTCCGGCCCCTGCGCCGCGACGTTCGCGCAACTCTGTCACCCGCATGGCGGAAGCTCCGGCTGAAGCAACCCCGGTAGCCGTTGCCGCGCCTGTCGCTGACGAAGCCTCCCCGGAAGAAGCGCCGCGCCGCGCCGCCAACGATCCGCGCGAGCGTCGTCGTCGGGAGCGTGAAGCCGCTGAAGCCGCCATCAAGGCCGAAGCCGAACGGATTGCCCGTGAGGCCGAGGAAGCTGCCCGCCGTGCCGAAGAAGCGCTCCGACCCGCCCCGGTTGTCGTGGAGGAAGCGGCTGTTCCCGCTCCAGCCGCAACGGTTATCGGCTCCTGGCGGACTGTTGGTGAATATATCGCCGCCTTCCTGCCGGGCCAGCCGGCTCCGGTCACCGGCGCCGAGGTGATCACCGCTTTCTTTGCCGCCCAAAGAGCGCAGGCAGCAGCAGAAGTCGCCACACCTGCCATCGCGGAAGTGGTTGCCGAAGTTGCGGCGGAACCGGCACTGGTTGAAGAGCCCGTGGTTGCACCGACCGCAGTTCCTGTGGTCGGTGCAACCACGCTGGTCATTCCGCCCTGCACCGTCAGCGACTACGTGGCTACCTGGTTGCCCGACCAACCCAAGCCCGAATCAGCCTCAGACGTCATTTCAGCCTTCGTGGCTGCCATGAAGAAGCATGCTGAATCCAAGGCCGCTACCCCGGAGTAATTCGGGGCGCATAAAAAAGGAGCCGCAAGGCTCCTTTTTTATGTCTGTCGGTTTCGAACTGACTGGCAGGGCTGCTTCAACGCACCACAACAGGCTCCATTTCCAACCGTACGTCAAAACGTTCTTCGACACTGTGCCGGATAGCCTCGGCCAACGCCAGAATATCCTGCCCCTTCGCGCCGCCGCGATTTACCAGCACCAACGCCTGTTTTTCATAAACTCCGGCCGCCCCCAGGGATTTGCCTTTCCAGCCGCATTGGTCGATCAACCAACCGGCCGCCAGTTTAACGCCCACGGGTTGAGCATAGGCGACCAAGTCCGGCCATTGTGACTTCAACCACGCCGCCTTTTCTGCCGTTACAACCGGGTTTTTGAAGAAACTCCCGGCATTGCCAATCACCGCCGGGTCAGGCAACTTGCTGCGGCGAATGGCCATGACAGCTTGGGCGACATCAACCGGCGACGGATGGATAATCCCCATATGAGCCAGCTGACGCTGAATATCGCCATAGGCCAATTGCGGTTGGGACATGCGATCCAGACGAAAGCGAACCCGGGTAATCACCCAGTGATCCTTGCCCTGCTGCTTGAAAAAACTGTCACGGTAGCCGAAACGGCAATCCGCCAGGTTGAAATCACGGTACTCTCCGGTCTCGCGGTCGATCGCCGTCAGACCGGCAAAGCGGTCTTTAATTTCAACGCCATAGGCCCCGATGTTTTGCACCGGGGCCGCGCCGACGGTGCCCGGAATCAGCGACAAATTTTCCAGACCATACCAACCTTGGGCCAGGGTATGCTGGACGAAATCATGCCAGCATTCCCCGGCCGCTGCCTCCACGACTACCTCGGCAGGCGTAGAAGACACCACCCGGACACCGCGCTGGCGCAACACCAGCACCAACCCCGGAAAATCCGCCGCCAGCACCAGATTGCTGCCACCGCCCAAGACCAGCACCGGCAAGTTACGCGCCGTTACCGACAGCAGTAATCGCCTCAATTCCTGATCCGAATCCACCAGCGCCAGAAAACGCGCGCGTGCGGGCAGACCGAAGGTGTTGAACCGGGTCAGAAGCTGGTTTTCAAGCATCATGAGACAGGCCTAGCAACCGCAATTGGTCAAACCCTTTTCCTGCAGCAGGGTTTTCAGCAGGTTCTCACAGGTCGCTTCCACCAGATCGAGCACCAGCTCAAAGCCTTTTTCCTCACCGCCAAAGGGATCCGGGACCTCTCCGCCTTTATGGACCGGGTGGTAATCCAGGAATAATTGGAGCTTGGCCTTGGGGTTACGGCAATATTGGCGGACTTTTTCCATTTCCCGCATATTCCGGCGATCCATGACCAGAACGTAATCGAACTTCTCGAAATCGGCGGGCGAAATGAAACGCGCCCGCAACCGGGAAAGATCATAGCCGCGGGCCTTGGCCTGCTTCTGGGCGCGACGATCCGGCGGCTCGCCCACGTAATGGGCGGCGGTGCCGGCGGAATCGATCTTGAAGACATCCTGCCAGCCCGCCTTTTCCACCATGCTGATGAAAATGCCTTCCGCCGTAGGCGAACGACAGATGTTGCCCAGGCAGACAAACAGGACGCTGATTTTCTCACTCATTATGGAAAGCCTTGTTCATGCAAAAAGTTGTCGGACGCGTTCCAGGTCTTCAGCCGTGTCAACGCCGGGCGGAAGGTTGGCAGCGGCAAGGTCAACATGGATGCGCGCGCCGTAATGGAGGGCGCGCAGCTGCTCCAGAGCCTCAAGTTGTTCCAGCGGTGCGGGACTCCAGCCGACATAGCGGTGCAGGAAACTGACCCGATAGGCATAAATGCCCAGATGCCGAAGATACATGTCCCGGGCAGGCAAACTGGCCACGCCTTGGCTGAAGGCATCCCGCGCCCACGGGATCGGCGCACGGCTGAAATAAAGCGCCATATTCTGATGGTCGCGCACCAGTTTGACGATATTGGGGTTCGTGAATTGCGTAACCTCGTGTAACGGCTCGGCCAAGGTCGCCATGGCCGCCTGGGGATTAGCGGCCAGATTGGCGGCTACCTGATTGATCACGTCGGGAGGTATCAGCGGTTCGTCACCCTGGACATTGACGATAATCTCATCATCCGCCCAGCCCATCCTGGCGGCGACTTCCTGCAAGCGGTCGGTACCGGACGGGTGATCCGGGGAAGTCATCACCCAGCGTGCGCCCGCTTTCGCCGCTGCCTCCGCAATCCGCTCATCGTCCGTCGCGATCACGACCGAACCCGCATTGCTCAGCAAGGCGCGCTCGTAGACGCGGATCACCATCGGCTTGCCGGCGATATCCAGCAGCGGCTTTCCCGGAAGGCGTGTTGAACCGAACCGCGCCGGGATGACGGCATGGAATCGGGTCATCATGACGCCTCTCCGGACGGCAGGTCCTGTCCCAGCTTTTCTTCAAGGCTGAGCGGGCGGGCTTCGTTGTCCAGCATTACCGGAATACCGTCACGAATCGGGTACGCCAGGCTGTCCGCCCGGCAGACAAGCTCCGCCCTATTGGCGGCATAGTGCAGCGGCCCCTTGCACAGCGGGCAAACCAGGATAGCCAGCAATTTTTTATCGAGCATGGGTAGGGTTCTCGTGAAAACGGCCCAGAAAGGCCAACAGCAATTGATCCAGGCCGGGATCGGCATCGACCGTCACCGGCAATTGCCAGACATCCGGTCCGGCAAATTCGCCGCATTTGACGGCATCCTTGGTCGTCATAATCACCGGCAACGACTCGGTGAAGGCCAGGTCCTGCGGTTGAAACTGATGGTGATCGGCAAAGGCATGTCGTATCACGTCATAACCGGACAGTTCCAGGCTGCGGAAGAAACGTTCAGGATTGCCGATTCCCGCCACGGCATGCACCCGGCACGGCGGTTGCGGCGCTTGTGCGGGCGCAACCGATATGCCGACCGGCAGCAGTAAGCCGGGTTTCAGGCTGAACCGGAATACCGGTGTTTTTCCCGCAAAATCCGGCGCACCGGAGCCGCCATTGATGATAATGGCGTCGACCGAAGCCAGACGGCCGACCGGTTCCCGCAACGGCCCGGCAGGCAGCAAGCGCCGGTTTCCCAGACCGCGCTCGCCATCCACCACGGCCAGTTCCAGGTCGCGGTGCAGCGCGTAATGCTGCAAGCCGTCATCGGCAATGACAATATCACACAGCCCGCGCTGCAGCAGATAATCCACGGCTCGGCATCGCAACGGGTCCACGGCTACCGGAACACCGGCAGCCCGATGCAGCAGCATCGGCTCATCGCCGGTTTCGGCCGCTGCCGATTGCGGGCCCACCAGCAAGGGGTAGCCTTGCGCACGCCCGCCATAGCCCCGGCTGACAATTCCCGGCCGCCAGCCATGCCGCTTCAGCAGCTCAACCACATGCAAGGTCAGCGGCGTCTTTCCGGTGCCGCCGACGCTGATGTTGCCGATCACGATGACCGGTACCGGAAACCGCTGCGCCTGTATCCAGCCATGCCGGAACGCCAATCGACGGACGGCGGCGACAAGGCCGAACAACCAGGACAACGGCGCCAGCAACAGCAAAAGCCAGTGCCCGCGATACCAGGCCGTCGTCAGCCAGTCCCTCATGCGGAAACGGCATCCGGGTCATCGGCAAACTGGCGGCTGTGCAACTGCGCATACAGGCCTCCGGCCGCCAGCAACTCGGTGTGGGTTCCGGTCTGGACTATCCGGCCCTTCTCCATCACCACGATCAGATCCGCTTTCTCAATCGTCGACAAACGATGGGCGATAACCAGAGTTGTCCGGTTCTTCATGACCGTCTCCAGCGCTTCCTGGATAAAATATTCCGACTCGTTGTCGAGCGCGCTGGTCGCCTCGTCCAGTATCAGGATTGGGGCATCCTTCAGCAGTGCACGGGCAATCGCCAGACGCTGGCGCTGGCCACCGGACAACTCAGTGCCATCCTGACCGACCCGGGTGGCATAGCCATCCGGCAGCTTCTGGATAAACTCATGGGCGTAAGCGGCGCGGGAAGCCGACTCGATCGCTTCGGCCGGCGCGTCCGCCAGTGCGCCATAGGCAATGTTGGCGGCGATGCTGGTATCGAACAAAACCACCTTCTGGTTTACAGTCGCAATCTGGCGACGCAATGACTCCAAGGTATAGGACTGCAGCGGCTGGCCATCCACCAGGATCTGGCCAGGCGCGCATTCATAAAAGCGGGGAATCAGGTTGACCAGGGTGCTTTTGCCCGAACCGGAACGGCCTACCAGCGCCACCGTCTTACCGGCCGGAATATGCAGATTGATATCGCGCAGCACCGGCTCGCCGCCCGGATAAGCAAAGTCAAGATGGCGGAACTCCAGCTCGCCCCGGCAACGTCCGGCGTCGCGATCCCCGCCATCCTGCTCTCCGTCCACATCAAGCATTTCGAAAACCGATTGGGCGGCCGCAATACCGCGCTGGATCTTCTCGTTGACATCGGTGAGGGCGCGCATTGGCTTGGACAACAGCCCTGCGGCCGTAATGTAGGCCACAAATTCACCGGCGCTGACATTCCCCAAAATATGGGGCTGCAGCGCCATATACACCACAAAGCTCATGGCAACCGCCATCAGCAACTGTACCAGCGGCGTATTCAACGAGGCTGTCACCACCATCTTCATGCTCTGGCGCAGGTTTTCCCGCGACGCGGTCTCGAAACGCGCACGCTCAAAGGCTTCGCCGCCATAACTCTTCACGACGGTATAACCGTTGATGCTTTCATTGACGATATGACTGACATCGCCCATGGAATTCTGAATACGGTGTGACAATGTGCGGAATCGCTTGCTGGCCTTACGGACAATAAACGACACCGGTGGGGCAATCAGCAGCAAGGACAGCGACAGGCGCCAGTTGGTCCAGAACAGGTAACCCAGCAGGCAGGTGACTACCGTGCCCTCCCGGACGATCGTTTTCAAAGCCTCGGTCGCCGCGCCGGTCACCTGCTCCACGTCATACACCAGCTTGGCGCTGATGTGCCCCGGAGAATGACGGTGAAAATAAGCGCTCGGTAAGGTCAGCAGCTTGTCAAATAACTGCCGGCGCAACTCATAGACCACATTGCGCGCGACCAGCGACATAAAGTAATTGCCGAGGAAGGTGCCCACCCCGCGCAACAGGAAAATAAGCACGATCAATACCGGGAAAAAATCCTTGGCATGCTGGTTCTTGTTCTGGATGGCGTCAATGATGTATTTGACAACCTGGGCGCCCGCCCACTCGGTCTGGGCATTGATGATGAAACCCAGAATCCCCAGGGCAAAGGCGCCCCAGTATTTGCGGGCATAACCCAGAAGGCGCTTGTAGGCCTCAAACCCGCTGGTGGTCATCAAGGATTCTCGCTTCGCATTTTGGTGCTGATATTAAGATTGACGAACCCCATCTGCCCGGCGATGTCCATGACCGTGACCACCGATTGATGGGACGCCTTACCGTCGGCGGCAATGACGAACGGCATGTCGCGACGACCGCCGCTGGCCTTTTCAATGGCGCTCTGCAATTGCCGGGGATCGCGCACGGCCAACTCCTGACCATTGACAGTATAGACGCCGGATTGGCTAACGCCGATTTCGAGCGCTTTGGCGCGCGGCGCCTTGCTGGCCTCGCCCTTGGCTTCGGGCAGCACGATCTGCAACTTGCTGGCCTTGTTGAAGGTTGTGGAAATCATCAGGAAGATGATCAGAAACAGCAGGCAGTCAATCAGGGGGGTCAGATTGATTTCCAGCGAATCCTCGCGGGGCCTGCGGAACTTCATGGAGCGCTTACCTGAAAATCGACTTCGCGATCGCCATGTACGATGTCGACCAGTTTGACCGCCTGCTGTTCCATCTCGACCGCCATGTTATCGATGTGGCGGATGAAGAACCGGTGCATGACCATGGAAGGGATCGCGATACAGATGCCGCCCGCCGTCGTTACCAGCGCCTTGGAAATGCCGTTGGCCAGCATCGTCGGGTCGGTCATGCCGGCGCCGGTCACAGCCATGAATGCCTCGATGATACCGATCACCGTGCCCAAGAGACCGAGCAAAGGCGAAATCATCGCCAGCGTACCCAGCAGCGACAGGTATTTCTGCATATTGTGGATGACGACATTGGCCGCCTCTTCGATGCTTTCCTTCATGATCTCGCGACCATGCCGCGAGTTCAGCAGGCCCGCCGCCAGAATCTCGCCCAATGGCGAACCCGCCTTGAGCTGCCTCAGTTTGTCGGCATTGAGCTGCTTGTTGCGAATCCAGCCCCAAACCTCGGGCAACAGTCCCGGCGGAGCAATCTGCCGGCTGCGAAGCGCCCAACCCCGTTCAATACAAATGGCCAGCGCCAGAATCGAGGCAACGATGATCGGCATCATCAGCCACCCCCCGGCCTTTACTAATTCCCACACGTGGCAGCCCCTCTTCTGAAACAGCGAAAATGGCTGGTACTTTACCTATTCATGAGGAATTTCGCCAGTAATGACGACCGGTGCGCCACGATTCCCGGTCGATATGGCCGCCGGGCGCGAACCGGTAGTCCAGGGTGCCGGAGAGGATCGTGCTGTCCAGCGGAATCCTCGCGCTGCGATAGCGCTCCACTATACGAGCGGCCGGATGTCCGAAACGGTTGCGGTAACCGGCGGAGACAATGCCCAGCCGGGGCTGTACGGCCTGCAGGAAAGCGGGTGAACTGGAGGTGTTGCTGCCATGGTGCGGCAAGACAAGCACGTCGGCCCGCAAGTCCTCGCCGGAGCCCAGCAGGGCTTGCTCGGCCGGCGTTTCGATATCGCCTGTCAGCAGGATGCTGAAGCCCTCACCCTGCACATGCAGCACGCACGAACGGTTATTGTCCGCCGCACCCGCCAGCGACGGGCCCGGTGACACTACCCGGAAACGGATACCGTCCCAATCCCAGTGCTGGCCCTGACGGCAAAATTGCTGGCGGGACTCTAGCCCGGGGCGATAGGCCTCCGGCAAAGCGCTGTAAACCACCTCGGAGGCCGGGATCCCGCGGATGACCTCCGCCGCGCCGCCGGTGTGATCGAGGTCGTTATGGCTAAGCACCAGCCGGTCCAACCTGCGGATTCCCGCCCCGTAAAGATAGGAGAGCACCACGTCCCTTCCGGCCAAGGGACCGGGGCCGGTATCGTAAAGCAGGCTGTGGCTCCGGGTGTGCAGCACCACGCTCAAGCCCTGCCCGACATCCAGCACCGCCATGCGCAACTCGCCCCGCTCCGGTAACGGGCGGGCGAATACCACCGGCAGCAAAAGGAATGTCGCGGGCGCGCGCAGCGCCAGTCGGCGCGGGGCCAAAAACATGGCCAATGCCAGTGACAGGCTGATCAGGGCCACCGGCCCGGGGCGCCAGTAAAACAGACCGGCGCCATGCGTCGTCATCCATGCCAGCAAATCGTCCAGACGCTCCAGCAGGCATCCTGCCCAATACCAGCAGGCCATACCGGCATGATGCCAGCCATATCCAACCATCAACCCCGCCAGTAACAGGGGAACAACCAGCACGCTGATAAGCGGAATGGCGACCGCATTGGCGAGCGGCGCAATCAGGCTGACTTGCCCGAAGAACAGCAATCCCAGCGGCAGCATGGCCAGGAACAGATACAACTGCAGGCCTGCCGCCTGCATCAGCGCTGAACCGCGGCGACGAATACCGCCCCACAACATGATCAGCGCCACCGCGCCGAATGAGAGCCAGAATCCCGCGGCATGCACGCTGAGCGGCTGCCAGAACAGGACCAGCGCCAACGCGCGCCACAACACCGACCAAGCGTCGGCCTCACGACCTGACATGCGGGCCAGCACGCACAGCGCCAGCATCACGAGCGTGCGCATCGTGGGCAATGACGCACCCGCCAAACAGCCGTAGGCTATTGCCGCCGCCAGCAAGACCGGCCACTGCCAGCGCTGGAACGGCATGCGGCGGAAAAGCACCGGACGTCGCCCGGCCAGCCAGCGCAAGGCTCCGGCAACCGCGACGGCAAACAACAGGACATGCGGACCGGAAATCGCCAGTAAATGGCTGATACCGGCTGATTGATAGAGGCGCAACCGGTCATCGTCAATCTCGGCGCGGTCTCCGGTCAGCAGGGACAAAGCGATGGCGGCATCGGGCTTGTCGATGATCAGGGGCTGGAAACGCTCACGGATACTGAGCCGCCAGCGATCCATGCTCCAATTGCCGGCTTTCAGCAAACGGGCCTGGCGGATGGTTCCGGTCGCCGTCACGCCCTCAGACATCAGCCATTCTTCCAGGTCGAAGGCATTCGGTGAAACGGAACCGTGCGGACGTTTCAGCGATACCGTCAGTACCCAGACATCTCCGGGCCGGAAATCCGCCGGTTCGCCGGTCAGCTCCCAGTAACGCGCCCCCGGAAGCGGCAAACCCTGGCTGGAAGTCCGTAACGGCAGCACCCGAATACCCAGACGCCCATGCGCGGAAGGATGCGGCAACCCGACAATCCTGGCCTCAACCGTCAAGGGTCTGCCTTCCCAAGCCTGCGGGATCCGGTCTTCCAGATAGGCGCGGGCGTGCCAGACACCCCATGCCAAACCCAGCAGCAGCCAGGCGGGAACCCTCAGGAACCGCAGGCGCAGGCTCAGCACAAGGAGCGCCAGGCCGGCCAGCGCCACATAACTCTCGTCCGGCAGGAACGGCAATAACAGCAGCAGTGAAATCCCGGCGGCGAACGCCGCCCATCCCGGATTCGACATGGACACATCCGTGTAGTCATGACAGGGGCGCAGAGGGTAATACCGTCACGGAGGCCGCACAACACGTACAAGGCCGGTCACGCGCCGAATGGCGGGTTATCAGGCAGGATCGGCGTTTGTCGGTTTCTTGTGCTTATCCTGTCCGACAGTCTTGTTACAGATTGCAGAAGAGGTCTAAATAAGAAAGAATGTCGCGCCCATGAATGTGGAAGTCGGGATGCCCAAGCAACTGATTCGCCGTTACCTTCCGAACCCGGAAAAGATTGCCCGCACACCGGGACTCGGTTTCCTCAAGCATCGCCTTGAGGATCCGAATCTGTGGCATCTGAACCGTCGGTCGGCTTCCGGCGCCATGTTCTGGGGTTTGTGGTGCGCCTTCCTGCCCATGCCTTTCCAGACCGTACCCGCCGCCATTGCCGCCCTTGTCTTCCGGGTCAACCTGCCGCTGGCGATTGTGCTGTGCTGGGTCTCGAATCCGCTGACCATGCTGCCGGTCATCTTTGTGGGTTATGACATTGGCGCACTGTTGCTGAAACAACCCCTGCTGAACATGGCCGAAATCAGCAAACTGATCGGACAATTGGGCAACCTGTTCGGGTCATCCCCGGAGGCCGCCGCCAATCGGGTTGGCATGGCCAACCACATTGAGCCTTTCCTGTTGGGCATGATGGTGACCGGTTTTCTGGCGGGCTGTCTGGGCTACCTCGGCATGAACTGGTACTGGCGCCGGCATGTAACTCGCGCCTGGCTGCAGCGCCGCAAGCGCCAGTCCGCCTCCCCTCCCACGGCCACCTGACCGGAAAAACCGACGCAGGATCGCCCGATGCCGAAGAAATTCATCCGCCGCCATTTACCCGACCCTTCCCGCATTGCGCGAACGCCCGGGCTCGGCTTCCTCCGGCATCATCTGGAAGACCCCAACCTGTGGCACCTGAACCGACGCTCCGCCTCTGGCGCGATGTTCTGGGGATTATGGTTCGCCTTCCTGCCCATGCCGCTGCATACCATTCCAGCGGTCATCGCCGCCTTGGTGTTCCGCATTAACCTGCCGCTGACCGTCGCCATGGTCTGGATGGTCAACCCCCTGACCATGCTGCCCTGTTTCTATGTGGCCTACGATATTGGCGCCACCTTGCTGCATCGTCCCGGACTCAGCCTGGGCGAAATCGAATTGCTCATCCAGATGCTGGAAGGATTGGGGCGCCATCATCCTAACCATCCCGGAGCCCTGCACCTCTCCGGTTATCTTGAACCCTTCCTGCTGGGCATGCTGGTCACGGGCTTCCTGCTTGGCAGTCTGGGCTACCTGGGAATGAACTGGTACTGGCGGCGGCACGTTCTCAGATCGTGGGAAAAACGCCGCAAGCGGCAAGCGGCGCATTCAAACCAGCCGCCCGCTTCGCATGGTTAATACACGGTCTGCCGTTTCCGCCAAGCGCTGATCGTGAGTTACCACCACCAGGCTCATGCCCAGCTCACTCCGCAGTTCCGCCAGCAAGCCCTGGATTTCCTGTGAAGTCTCGGCATCCAGATTACCCGTCGGTTCATCCGCCAGCACCAGATCCGGCTGGGTCACCAATGCCCGCGCTAGGGCCACACGCTGCCTTTCCCCCCCGGACAATTCTGAAGGCTTGTGGTCCAGCCGCGATCCCAAACCCACGCGCTCCAGCAATCCGGAGGCGCGGCGACGCACGTCGGGAATCTGGCTGTCCCGACGCAGCAGCCAAGGCATGCAGACATTTTCCAGCGCGGTGAACTCCGGCAACAGGTGGTGAAACTGGTAAACAAATCCCAGATGCCGGTTCCGCAACTCACCGCGTTTCACCTCATCCATCATGCTGAGCGGCTGGCCCTGGATACGTACTGTCCCCGCAGTCGGCAGATCCAATCCGCCCAACAGATGCAGCAAGGTGCTTTTACCCGAGCCGGAACTGCCTATGATGGCCACGAATTCACCTTTGGCGACCTCAAGGCTGACACCGTGCAAAACCTCAACGGTGCGAACCCCGTCAACAAAACGCTTGCTGAGGCCTTCCGCCTGCAAAACCGGGTTGTTACTCATAGCGCAGGGCCTCGGCTGGTTGAACCCGCGCCGCCTTGCGCGCAGGGTAAATGGTCGCAAGGAAGCTCAGTAGTCCGGTCGACAGGCTGACCCAAAGCACATCGCTCCACTCCAGCTCCGACGGGAGATAATTGACGAAATAGGCATCAAAGAATGATTGGCCGGTGACATGCTCAAGCCATGTGACCGCCGAAGTGATATTCAGGGAGAGGATGATCCCCAACAAGACGCCGGCGAGCGTACCGAACAAGCCGATGACTGCGCCCTGCACCATGAAAATCCGGGTAATGGTTTGCGGGCTGGCGCCCAGCGTGCGCAGAATCGCGATATCAGCCTTCTTGTCCGTCACCACCATCACCAGGCTTGAAACAATGTTGAAAGCGGCAACCGCCACGATCAGCATCAACAGCAAGCCCATCATTGCCTTTTCCATCTGGATGGCGCTGAACAGGTTGCCATGCGTTTGCGTCCAGTTGGTTTCATAATAATTAGCGGGCAGGTCATACAGCATTTCGTTGGAAATGCGCGGAGCCTCAAACAGATCCTTCAACTTCAGGCGAACCCCCTGAACCGCCGAACCAATCCGCAACAGCTTGCCGGCATCGGACACATGCACGTAGGCCAGAATGCCATCCACATCCGCGCCAACCTGGAAAACCCCAACCACGGTCATGCGCTTAAAGCGCGGAATCACGCCCGCAGGCGTCAACGCCGCCTCGGGCAGCACCAGGGTGACCTTATCCCCCAGTCCGACGCCCAGATTACCGGCAAGGCCGCTGCCCAGGACGATGCCGTATTCGTCAGCCCGCAATTGCTCCAGCTTGCCGGCTTTCATATTCCCGGCAATGATGGAGACTTTCCGTTCATATTCCGGCTCGATGCCGGTAATCATGGCGCCGGATACCTGCCCGTTGGCGGTCAGCATGCACTGCAACTGGGTGACGGGAGCCGCCGCCAAAACCTGTGGATTTCTTTTGGCAAACTCTGCTAAGTTCTTCCAATCCTGAATGGGTTCACGGGACGAAATCGTGGCGTGAGGTATCATCCCCAAGATACGATTCTTGAGCTCCCGATCGAAACCGTTCATGACCGACAGGACCGTGATCAATACGGCAACGCCCAGCGTGAGGCCGAGAATGGATGTCAGGGATATGAACGAGATAAAGTGATTGCGGCGTTTGGCGCGGGTGTAGCGCAGGCCGATCAGCAGGGAAACGGGCTTGAACATGGCGGGAATTGGACCATAATCTTAACTAGGCGGCACAGGCCACAAGGGTTGGAAATCATGACAAGAATGACAAATTCGGATAATCCCTTCGAAAGACGTCTGCTGAATCGAATTGACTCGACACTATCCCTGCACTATCAACCGATTAGTAGTGCAGAATCGTTAAAGGACCCCTACGATACCTGTTTCTCCCTGCCCCGTTACTTCACGTTGTTCGCCGAACTTGAGCAGATTGACAGCGTGCAGCGCGGCCAGATGCAGGTGGTGGAGCGTGAAAATCCGCGCCTGAGCGGGCTTTTCCAGGCCATGAACCTGAAGATCGAACTGCTGACCGGCGCCATCTATGACGGCTTGGCCAAACTGCTGTCCCCGATTCCCCAGCGTGTCAACCTCAGTGAAAGCGGCTTGTCCTTTCACGCCACCGAAGCGCTGACACCGGGCACGCATCTGCATCTGGCCATCAGCCATCTGGAACACCACTACCACATCGCCGCGACAGCCCGCGTTGTCTATTGCGAGGACGAAGATCTGGAGGGTTTCCGCACCGGCGTCTACTTCATCAACATCAATCCCAGCGACCGCGCCCGCCTCTCCCGCGATATTTCGCGCAAACAGGAAGAACACGCCTCACTGGAACCGTTCGAAAATCCGGATATCTGACAATAGCTGGCAAGCATGTCAAAACGGGGCGTAATACGCCCCGTTTTTCATTCAGGCGCCGCCCCAGGAATCGCGCAGGCCGACCGTCCTGTTGAACACCGGCTTGCCAGGCTTGCTGTCCGTCAGATCCGCCACAAAATAGCCTTCGCGCTCAAACTGGAACCGGTCTTCGGGCGCGGCGGCAGCCAGCGACGGCTCCACCATCGCCTGCACGACCTTGAACGCTTCCGGATTGATGCAACCCAGGAAACCGTCATCGCCGGCTTCCGGATCCGGCTGGGTAAACAGGCGATCGTACAGACGCACTTCCGCCGCGACACCGACCGTGGCCGACACCCACTGGATAACGCCCTTGACCTTGCGGCCCTCGGGGTTCTTGCCCAGGGTGTCGAGATCAGCGGTGCAGCGCAGTTCGACAATTTCGCCGGCTTCATTACGCACGACTTCATCACAGCGTATTACATAACTGTGACGCAACCGCACTTCACCGCCCTGCACCAGACGCTTGAAGCCCTTGGGCGGGTTATCGCTGAAGTCGGCAGCGTCAATGACGATCTCGCGGGTAAAGGGGATTTCGCGCTCACCCAGTTCCGGCAGATTCGGATGGCGTGCGGAACGCAGGATTTGCGTCTCGTCACCAACGTTGGTAATCACCACCTTCAACGGATTCAGTACAGCCATGGCGCGCGGCGCGGTATTCTCCAGATGATTACGGATGCAGAATTCCAGCATGCCGACATCCACCACGCCTTCGCTCTTGGAAATGCCGATGCGGTCGCAGAAATCACGCAGGGATTCCGGGGTATAACCGCGACGGCGCAAACCGGCAATCGTCGGCATGCGCGGATCATCCCAGCCGTTGACATGGCCTTCATCCACCAGCTTCTTCAGCTTGCGCTTGCTGGTGACGGTGTAATTCAGGTTAAGGCGCGAGAACTCGATCTGCTGCGGGTGTGCGGGCGTACCTAGCGTCTCCAGCAGCCAGTCGTAGAACGGACGGTGATCCTCGAACTCCAGCGTACACAGCGAATGCGTGATGTATTCCAGAGCGTCGGAAATCGGGTGGGTATAATCGTACATCGGATAGATGACCCACTTGTCACCGGTCTGGTGGTGCGGCACCTTCTTGATGCGGTAGATCACCGGATCGCGCAGGTTGATGTTGGGTGACGCCATGTCGACCTTGGCGCGCAACACGCAGCTGCCCTCGTCGAACTCACCGTTGCGCATTTTCTCGAACAGCGCGAGGTTCTCTTCCACCGAGCGGTTGCGGTACGGAGATTCGATACCGGCGCCGTTGTGGGTGCTGCGCCCCTGACTGATTTCCTCCGGGCTTTGTGAATCCACATACGCCTTGCCCATGCGGATCAATTGCAGGGCATAGTCATAGAGCGCATCAAAATAGCCGGAGGCGTAACGCGTTTCCCCCGCCCACTGGAACCCCAGCCAATTGACATCACGCTTGATGGCGTCGATGTATTCCTGGTCTTCCTTTTCCGGATTGGTGTCATCGAAGCGCAGGTTGCACTCGCCGCCGGCTTCTTGCGCCACGCCGAAATTGAGGCAGATCGACTTGGCGTGGCCGATGTGCAGGTAGCCGTTCGGCTCCGGCGGAAAACGGGTGATGATGCGGGCGTGCTTGCCCGAGGCCAGGTCTTCAACAACCTGGGCGCGGATAAAATCTTTGGCTTCCATGGTATACGGGAACTCGCATGACAAGCGCTGAAACAGGCTTTATGATTAGGGGCCGGCAAAAACGGCCAGTCTAGCGCGAGCGCCTGACCGTCACAAGCCTTATTCCCTTAGATAACAGGATGATGCCCATGCAAGTTGCCCTGAACACCAATTACGGCCGAATCGTGCTGGACCTCAATGCCGAGAAGGCTCCGAAGACGGTGGCCAATTTTGTGTCCTACGTTCGCAGCGGTCATTACAACGGCACCATTTTCCACCGCGTCATTGACGGCTTCATGATCCAGGGCGGCGGTTTTGACGCCAACATGAACCAGAAGCCGACCCAGGCTCCCATCGAGAATGAGGCTGACAACGGCCTGAAGAACGACGAAGGCACCATTGCCATGGCCCGCACCCAGGACCCGCACTCGGCTTCCGCCCAGTTCTTCATCAACGTGAAGCGCAACGATTTCCTGAACTTCAGCTCCAAGACCACCCAGGGCTGGGGCTATGCCGTTTTCGGCAAGGTGTCCGAAGGTATGGACGTGGTAGCCAAGATCAAGGCCGTGCAAACCGGACGTTCCGGTTATCACAGCGATGTGCCGGTCAAGCCCGTCATTCTTGAAACCGCTGAAGTCATCGGCGAGTAAGCCTCTGCTGTTGCACCGGGCCGCATACGGCCCGGCTGCCTTTCGCGCCGCAAGGGATCAAGCCGCATGAAACCGACCTACTTCATCTCTGATTTGCACCTGTCTCCCGACCTGCCCCGCGTGACCGCCGGTTTTCTGGCGTTGGTTGACCATCTGGAAGGCAAGGCGGAAGCCGTTTATGTGCTGGGCGACCTGTTTGAAGCCTGGGTAGGCGACGATAACCTCTCGGAATACAATCGCAGCATCATTGATGCCTTTGCCCGGCTTGGCGTCCGCGGGACTGCTGTCTACTTCCTGCATGGCAACCGCGATTTCCTGCTGGGCGACGAGTTCGTCAAATCCTGCCGGGGTTTCCTGCTGCCGGAACGCCAGGTGATCCAGTGTTATGGCTATCAGGTAATGATCGAGCATGGCGACGCACTCTGTACCCTGGACGAGAAGTATCAGGCCTTCCGTGCCCAAAGCCGCCACCCCTTGTGGCAGCAGGGAATGTTGGCCAAGCCGCTGACCGAGCGGGTGCAAATTGCCGAGCAATGGCGCGCCCAAAGCCGCATGCATAACAGCAACAAGCCGGAAAACATCATGGATGTCACGCCACAGGCTGTGATTGATACGATGACGGCGGCCAAGGTCGCCATTATGGTTCATGGTCACACCCACCGGCCGCAGGTTCATGAACTGACTGTCAATGGCAAACCCGGTCAACGATTGGTGCTGGGCGACTGGCGGGAAGCGGAAGGCTCGGCCGTCATCGCCGTGGCCGATGAAAAAGGCATCAGGCTGACGGACTGGAACTTCTGACGCGCGCCCTGGAACGCTGGACATGAAAAAGGCCACGAAAGTGGCCTTTTTCATGTCGGATCCACCGCCTTATTCCGGCACGGTCAGCCCTTGGTCATGAATGCGCTCCAGTGCATCGACACGGACGCGCTCCTGCTGGTTGAAGCGCTGCTCGCGCATCGCAGCCACTTGCTGCTGCCGGTCCTGATCGCTCAAGGCGGTATTTTTCATGATGGCTTCACGCTCCTGCAGGTAATCCTTCATACGGGAATCCCATTCCGAGCGCTCCTGATCCAGCGCCTCCAGGCGAGTAGCCGCCTCCGGACCAACGATCTGCTCACGGATGGCGCGCAGTTCCTGCGGCGAACCGCCACGGGTCTTCCAGTCTTGAGTCAGAGTGGTCAGCTCCTGATACTGGTTCAGGGTTTTGACGTTTTCCTTCAACTCCGGCGGCAGTTGCTCCAACAGCGCGGCGGTGCGCTTGGCCTTTTCAGTGGCGCTAAGGCTCTTGTCCTGCATGACTTCAAGGCGAGCCAGCGTGTAGTTGTCATAGGCGTCTTCGTCACCAAAGAAGGCATCGATGACATTACGGTCAAAATATTGCGAACGCAGCCCCTGGATTGCCTGCTTTTGCTGACGGATGGCCGACAGGTTCTGCGACGGGTCGCCCGCCACTTGCGGGAGATGCCCCAGCCCTTCACGATAGGAAATATAGGATTCGAGCAGCTTTTCGGCCTGCGCGGCCGCTTTCGCCGGCAACTTGGCGCGGATGTAAGCGCGGATACGGGCAATGATGGTGGTCAGGTCTTCCTCACCAATCGCCGACAGGAAATAATCAAACGTCTGACGGACGCCACGGGTGATTTTCAGGTTACCGTCGGCATCCACTTCCAGCGAACCATCCACTTCGGTATCGCGCAGGGATTTGGGAATACCTTCCAGACCGGTCTTGAAGCGCGAAGCCGCTTCGCGCGACTTGGCCAGCGCATCCGTAACCATGGCGGCCGTGTTCTCGCCCGGCTTGGGCATCACGGCGGATTGCGCATCGGCAGATTTGTCGCGGGACATCCACAGCAGTCCCAGCGCCACCAGCAGCAATACGCCAACCAGAGCAATCGTCGCTTTTTTCTGCATTGTTTTTATTCTCCTTCTGCAGTTACCGCCCACAACAAAACGGCGGCCCTTCCGGGCCGCCGCTGCGTACAATACCAATCCTGATGCTTAGAGACCAGCAGATTTCAGACGATTGGCCTGTTCGCGATAAACATCGGTCGGAGCCGGGGTGAACAGGCCGCGGATACCGAACATCTGGTTGATGGCGTCACCATGGTTCCAGGGATAGTTGTCGCGCAGCACCCGACCAAAGTGGCTGGAGCAGCGACCGACCAGACCATCATTGGCTTCGTAGCCGGCCAGACTGGTCAGACCGAAGAAGTAATCCAGCGGATCCAGCGCATTGGCGAAAGCCGTGGTGCCGCCCCAGGAGTAGTTGCGGATACCGTTGGCCGTATAAGCGCCTTCACCGCAAGCCGAAGTCGGCACGCCGTTCGGGTGACGGGAGTTGAAACCCGCCGCACCGACCGTGGTGAAGGAATCCATGCTGGCCATGAAGTCTTCTTTATAAGTATTACCCGCCAGATACGTAATCAGGCCGGATACCGCTGTGCCCACGGTCTGCACCAGGCTGGCGGAGAACGTACCGGCCGGAGCCACGTTACGGATCAGGTCAGCCAGACCGGCGCCCTTGACCGGGCTGTGAATCAGGGTCAGCGAAGCGACGCGGGTCGGCATGGCGTCAGCCACGTAACGCACCGAATAACCGCCGTGGCTGTGGCCCATCAGGTTGACCTTGGCTGCGCCGGTCATCGCCAGGATGTCCTGGGTCTGCTTCAGCAGTTGTTCGCCGCGCACTTCGGAACTGTTGAAGGCGGAAGCGGAAGTCACATAAACCTTGGCGCCGCCGTCACGCAGTGCGCCGGGGATGCCATACCAGTAGTCCACGAAGCCGACCAGCTTGTCGAAGCCCAGCACACCCGGAGCCAGCACGATCGGGTACTTGGTCTTGGTGTAATCGCAATTGAAGAGACACCAGGCGCTGCTGACATTGGCGGTCAGGGCGGCGGCGGCGATAGCGGTAGTAGCCAGGAGCTTCTTGTACATGGTGACCTCTCGTGCAACCTGTTGGGTCGCTTGGGTAAAAAGTAGTTGTTGTGGCATTATGTTGTTGAATTATTAAGCTTTACTACGTTTGAATTATGAGCGGTCAGCAGCATTTAGAGTATTTATTCGACATGTGCATATATTATCAACAGTCAGTTTTAAGCCTTGATAAAAGACGCCAGTGATTCGGGAATTGACGCCATTCGGATGACAAACCGTGTCAAAAACACGATGAGCGGTGTCGCAATTTGTCGACCACGTGAAAATTGTCGGACAATTAGTTGCTATCCCTTTCCCTCAATTCCGTTTGAAAAACCATCAGTCACCATCTTGCCCGCTTGACGAGAGCTCCAAAATGAAAAAGCGCCCGAAGGGGCGCTTTTTCAGACAACCGGAGCGATCAGACGCCGGCGTTCTTCAGGCGGTTGGCATGCTCGCGGTAGACATCCACCGGATCGGGCGTGAACAGGCCGCGCACCCCGAACAGCTGGTTGATGGCATCGCCGTGGTTCCACGGATAGTCATCGCGCAGCACCTTGCCAAAGTGGCTGGAGCAACGGCCGACCAGACCATCATTGGGTTCGCTACCGGCCAGAGCGGTCAGACCGAAGAAGTAGTCAAGCGGATCAAGCACGTTCGCCATGGTGGCGGTGCCGCCCCAGGAGTAGTTACGGATGCCATTGGCGGTATAGGCGCCTTCGCCACAAGCCGTTGTCGGCACACCGTTGGGGTGCTTGGCGATGAATGCGGCAGAGCCAGTCTTGGTGAAAGAGTCCATGCTGGCCATGAAGTCTTCCTGATAGCTGTTACCCGCCAGGAAAGTGATGAACTGGGACACAGCCGTACCCACGGTCTGAACCACCGTCTCGGAGAAGGTGCCGGGAGCGGCCACGCCGCGAACCAGGTCAGCCACCGGCGAACCCTTGACCGGGCTGTGGATCAGCGTCAGGGAAGCCACACGGGTCGGAATGACGTCAGCGACATAACGCACCGAGTAGCCGCCGTGGCTGTGGCCCATCAGGTTAACTTTAGAAACGCCGGTAATGGCCAGAATATCCTGCACCTGCGTCAGCAGTTGTTCGCCGCGCGCTTCGGAACTGTTGAACGCGGAAGCGGAAGTGGTGAAGACACGCGCACCGCCGTCGCTGAGACCGCCGGGGATGCCGTACCAGTAGTCCACGAAGCCGACCAGCTTGTCGAAGCCCAGCACGCCGGGGGCCAGCACCACGGGGTACTTGGTCTTGGTGTAGTCGCAGTTGAACAGGCACCAGGCGCTGCTGACATTGGCGGTAAGGGCTGCGCCGGTAATGACGGCGGCGGTCATGAGCTTCTTGAACATTGTTGTTGTCCTCTACTTCCGGTTGAAGTTCACGTGGGTTTTGACACGTGTCATTTATTCATTGTTATCGGAGTATGTCGGGGTACGGCTTTTAGAGTGATTACACTAATTTTTGTTTGAAAAGCAGGCATCGCTGCCGCTGATCGCCATTTTATGAGCGTTCGTCAGCAAAAGACTTGCGAAATTCTGACGGTTTAGAAGTGTATTGGCGTGAATTCTTAATAGCCGGTAATTCCGGCCCATCACCGGTTTCACGGACTGATTCGACCGGGCGGGGGTAACCACAAACATGAGGAATGGTTGAGGACAGCGAGGAAGTGACTGGGGAAATCGACTACCGCAAGGAGGGCCAGATTTAACGACCGCCTCAATGCTTTAGCAGCGGACGCTGCAAGCGAAGGAAGTCAGCCTTCCTCCGCAATCGGCACCCCGCTATGAAACCTGAAAACCGGATCCGGCGTCGTCATCAACTCCGCCTCCACCTCCCGGAAAAACGCCACCCGCGACTCAATCGGCTCCGGACTGTACTCCTTCGCCAAGTCCAGATAGTACTCAAAGTGCCGCGACTCGGACTTCAGCAGGAAGGTGTAATAACGCCCCAGCTCCGCATCCACCAACGGCGCCAGCGCCTCAAAGCGCTCGCAGGACCGCGCCTCGACAAAGGCCCCCACAATCAGCACATCCACCAGATGCCCCGGCTCGGACGTGCGGATATGCTTGCGCAGCCCCGAGGCATAGCGCCCTGCCGACACCGGCCGGTAGCTCATGCCGCGCTTCTCCATCATCTCCATGACCTGTTCGTAATGCAGCAACTCTTCCCGCGCCAACTGCGCCAGCTTGTGCTGCAACTCGCGGCGGTCGTTGTAGCGGAACATCAGGTTCATGGCCGTGCTGGCCGCCTTCTTCTCGCAGTTGGCGTGATCCTGCATCAGCAGCGGCATTTGCTTGACGGCCTCACGAAGCCAGGCGTCCGGCGTGGCGCATCCCAGGAAATCGCGGACAGGCTGCATGAAATTCATGGAGTTCTCCAGACAATAAACGGCAATTATACGCAAGCCGGTCTTGGTGTTGCCCCTCCGCTACTTTATCCTTAGACAAAATACTTCTCATGATGGCCGCGCGTGCCCTGCACGGAAGCGGCCCAACTGGCCATACCGACGGATTATGTCTTCCACCATACAACGACTGCCCGAGGCGACCGGCGAACTGACCCGGCGCGACAAGATCATCCTGGGGCTGCTGCGCCGCTTCAGCCGCCTGTCCCTGCCTACCCTGCAACGCATCGGCCGCTGGCTGGGCATCATCGCCTCGTGGTTTCCCGGCCACAACGTCTGGGTGATCCGCCGCAACCTGAAAATCTGCTTTCCCGAGAAGTCGGACGAATGGATCGAGGAAACGGTGAAGCAGAACCTGATCGTGACCGGGCAAACGGCGCTGGAGTTCGCCAAGACCTGGGGCGAACCGCCGTCCTACAGCATCGAGCAGATCCAGAAGGTGACCAACGGCCACCTGTTCTTTGACGCCCTAAAGTCCGGCAAGGGCGTGCTGGCGCTGACGCCGCACTACGGCACCTGGGAGTTCATGAACGCCTGGTTGAACCAGCATGCGCCCGCCGTGATCATGTACAAACCCGGCAAGGACCGCGGGGTGGATACCTTCGTGCGCGAGGCGCGCAGCCGCCTGAGCGCGCAGATGGTGCCTACCGATGAGCGCGGCGTTAAGCAAATGCTGAAATGCCTGAAGACCGGCGGTTTCACCATCATCCTGCCTGACCACGTGCCGCACCAGAACGGCGGCCTGTTCGCGCCCTTCTTCGGCATTTCCACCTGGAGCACGGCGTTGACCCCGCGCCTGATCCAGAAGACCGGCTGCACCGTGGTCGGCATGACCTGTACACGCCTGCCCAACGGCGAAGGCTTCGAGATTTATTTTGAAGCGCCCCATCCCGACATCTACAGCCAGGATCTGTTCACGGCGGCCAGCGGCATGAATCACAGCATGGAAAGCCTGATCCGCCGCGACCCGACGCAGTACCAGTGGTCCTATAAGCGCTTCAAGGTGTGCGAAACGCTGAAGGATGTCTACCAGTAAGCACAGGAGTCCGGCAGGCAGATGGTCAAGACCTTTCACGAACTGAACAGCGGCAAACCTGATCCGGAACCGGCAGCACCGGCGCCGGGCAGTTCGCTGTTTGCCTCGCTGGAAGCGCGCAAGCTGGGTCAGACCACCACTGCCGTTCCGCCCGTCCAACCTGAAAACGCCGCGCCGCCCAAGCCGGTATTCCGTCCCGCCGTGCATGCCGAAGTCACCGCCGAGCAGCGCGCCGGGGTGGAAGCCGCCGTGCGTGAGCTGAATCTGGATGACTTCATCTTTGCTGACGCCGAGATTTCCCGCATCCTGCTGCTGCAGGACAGCATCCGGCTGGATGACCCGACCTATGTCGGCGAATTTGGGGGCGACCTCAGCCTGTTTTCCGACAACATCCTCAACCGTCTGGCGGAAATTTCCCAAAGCCAGTATCCGGCGCAAATCCGTCATTATCTCGGAGCCATCCTGCAACTGACGCGCAAGGTGAACCTGGATGCGCTCCGGGAAAACACGGGGGGCGGTTTCCTGCGCTCGCTGTTCACGCGCGGCGTCAGCGACCGCGAGGGTTTCCGCCAGCTGGAGCACGAGATCACCGCCATTGCAGCCAGTTGCCTGGAGCGGCTGGCGCTGCTGAAAAAGGCGCAGCAGGCCTTTGTCGACCTGCTGGAAAAGAACGAGCTGCAATTCCGCGCCATCACCACGCAAATGGTTGCCGGGCAGCTGTGCGCCGCCCGCGAGCGGCGGCAGCTGGAACAGGAAAATCCTGTCGAGGGCGACTTCTTCGCCCGCCAGCAGCATCAGGACCGGCTGGACGCCCTCGCCCGCTTCGAGCGCCGCCTGCACAACCTGTCGCTGTTGCGGCACACGGTGTTGCTGCGCATGAGCCAACTGCGGCTGGAACAAAAAAACACGCATTCGCTGATTGACCAGACCCACGAAACCATTACCTTGGTGATTCCGGCCTGGCGGCAGCAGGTCATGGCGCTGTTTTCCGCCTCGGCGGGCGACAGTCAGGCCGAGCTGTATTCCAGGCTCGAATCCACCCAATTGGCCTTGCAGGAACGCCTGCAGGCCATCAACGCTGACAAGGACATCCCATGAGCTTTAAGCCCGTTTCCCCGTTCCAGACGGCGCCCGCTAATCCGGCTCCGGCGGCGGACGCAGTGAACCTGCCGCCGGTCGCCGCCTCCGCCGCGACACCGCCGATGGTGGTCGAATCGGCCGCCCCCGCCGTGGCCGCCATTGATGTGGTGTTCGAGCGCAATCGCGAGCGTCTGCAGCAGGCCGGCACCGATGTCGACAGGTTGCGGCAGGAAGTGGCGCGCATGGCGCAGTCCTTCGATCCAAAACAGACCAACGCCGTGCACCAGCTTGGCGCGCGCGCCGGGGAAAAGATTGTCCAGTACTCCGACAAGCTGCTGACGCAGGTCAAGACCAAGGATATGGACGGGCTGGGCGAGAAGTTGCAGGAAGTGGTGCTGCTGGCCAAGGGCATCAATGTGCAGGCGCTGGTGAAGAACAGCGGCTCCGGCTCGAAGATTCCGCTGATCGGCGGGTTGATCGACTCCTTCCGCATGGGCAAGGAAAAGCTGCTGGGCAAATACGACACGCTCAGCAAACAGATGGAAAAGCTGGTCGGCGAAATCAGGATGTCGCAAACCCGGCTCGATACCCGCATCCGCGACCTCGACCAGGTTTATGACTTCAATGTCGAGGAATACCACAATCTGGACTGCAACATCCTGGTAGGTGAAATCAAGCTGGAGGAACTGCGGCAGGAGCTGGCGCAGCGTCAGGCCGCCCCGGCCGCCAGCGACCCGATGGAAGCGCAGCAGCTGGCCGACCTGCAAGACCTGATCACCCGCCTCGACAAGCGTGTGCACGACCTGCGCACCATGCAGATGGTGGCGGTGCAGACCGCGCCGATGATCCGCATGGTGCAGTCGAACAACCGCATCCTGATCGACAAGTTCCGCAATTTGCAGGAGCTGACCATTCCCAGCTGGAAGAAACAGTTCACGCTGGCCATCGCGCTGATGGAGCAGCAACAGGCGGTGGAGCTGACCCAAAAGATCGACGACACCACCAACGAACTGATGCGCCGCAACGCCGACCTGCTGCGCCAGAACTCGATCAATACCGCCCGCGCCAACCAGCGCTCGGTGGTCGATATCGAGACCCTGGAACACGTGCAGCAGACGCTGATTTCGACCATGGAAGAAGTGGAACAGATCCAGCGCGACGGCGAGCAGTCACGGCAGCAGGCCGCCGGACGCATGGAAGAAATGAAGGCGGAACTGATCCAGCGCATGAACGGCGGCTAAGCCCCGGATACCCCATTTTCTGATAAGGAGACCCTGATGGCTATCAACCTGAAGAAAGGCGACGGCATCAACCTGACCAAGACCGAACCCGCGCTGCGCAACATCCGCGTCGGGCTGGGCTGGGACAAGCGCAGCGGCGGTGGCGACTTTGACCTGGATGCCTCGGTGTTCATCTGCCGGCTGAACGCGGCCAACGAGCCGAAGCTGATTGCCGACGAATATTTCGTGTTCTACAACAACAAGCAGTCACCGGATGGCAGCGTCATCCACTCCGGCGACAACCGCACCGGCGATGCGGGCGGCGATGATGAAACCATCCGCGTCAGCCTGGACAAGATCCATGCCGATGCCCGCGAGATTTCCTTCATCGTTACCATCCATGACGCGGTGGCGCGCGGCCAGAACTTCGGCCAGATCCAGAACGCCTATATCCGCCTGTATGACGATGCCACCGGCCGTGTGGTGGCGGAATACGATCTGGATGAAATGTTCTCGCAGGAAACCGCCGTGCAATTCGGCTCGTTCTTCCGCCAGAACGGCGAATGGTCGTTCAAGGCCGTGGGCGCAGGCTACCGCCTCGACCTGGGCGATTTCGTGGGCGGCTACCAGTAAGCCGATCCCTGCCGGGAGCCGGTCAATCCGGCTCCCGTTTTCCCCGCTGACCGTTTATCCCCTCGTCGCCTTTTCACAATTCTTCCGCTGGTTTTCCCGCCACCATCCGCCGGTTTTTTGCGGAGTCGATGCGGCTGCCGGTCATCGGCTGGCCGGAGTTATCCCGATTTTTGTCCGCCGCTGTCCTGTGCGAAAAACAGGCGAAGTTTAAGATTCACAGCACGCTTTGTGACACACACCACAATAATCCGTTTGAATGAGGGGACTCTCATGCAAAAAATGACCGCCATTGCCGGCCTGCTGGGCCTGATGATCGGCTCCGCCGCCGTTGCCGACAGCATTTCCGATTACAACAACAGCTGGGTGGGCAAGGCCAACGCCATGCAACGCAAGCTGGACATCGCTTCGCCGCTGAAGGACAACAACATCATCGGCACACACAACAGCTATAACTCCGCGGTTTACCGCGATGCCGACAGCTATCTGGACCCGCAACAGAAATTCTCGATTTACGACCAACTGCGTCTGGGCGCACGCTTCATCGAGCTGGATGCACACTGGACCGCGCACACCAACGGCTGGCCCTGGCAATGGGGCAACGACCTGCTGCTGTGCCACTCCGGCATCGGCGCCAGCATGGGCAGCTGGCATCTGGGTTGCAGCCTGACCGACCGCTTCGTGCGCGACGGCATGCAGGAAGTGCGCAACTGGCTGGACCAGAACAGCAATGAAGTGATCATCCTCTACATCGAGGACCACACCGACGGCCACCAGTCGGAACTGCTGAAGGTGTTGAACGACAAGCTGGGCGGGAAGATTTACAGCAGCGGCGGCTGCAAGGCCATTCCCGATACGCTGACCAAGCAGCAGGTGCGTCAGGCGGGCAAGCAAGTGGTGCTGTGGAAGGATGGCGGCTGTTCCAGCAACGGCAGCCTGGCGTCGCTGGCTTACACCAGCCTGGGCAATGTCGACCGCATCTGGGAAGACGGCACCATGATCGGCTACATCAACGGCCTGCTGAACGGCGGCGTGGACCGTATCACCGCCGCCGATGTCACCACCGCCTTCAAGACCGGCGGCAACATCGTCAACCTGGACCAGTTCACCAATACGGACGGACGCTTGGCCGCAGCGGTCTGGAGCTGGGATGTGGGCGAACCGAACAACTACAACGGCAACCAGGATTGCGCCGTGCAATGGGGCAACGGCCGCTGGGACGACACCGAGTGCAGCAACAGCTATGCCTATGCCTGCCACCAGCCCGGCACCAACAACTGGGCCATTACCGGCCAGACCGGCACCTGGAGCGGCGGCGCGGCGGCCTGCGCCCTGCTGGGCAACGGTTATGTGTTTGACGTGCCGACCAACAGCCTCGACAACGAGAAGCTGAAGGCGGCGAAGAACGGCGTCAGCACGGTGTGGCTGAAGCACAACGACATCGCCACGGAAGGAAACTGGATCATTCCCTGATCCGGAAGCGCTAGGCCTTCAGCCGGAACCAGTATTCGGGCCGGCTGTCGGTGGCGCGGGCATTGACTTCAAACTTGCCGCAGGCGCGGATCAGGCTGAGCAGGTTGCGGGAACCGTACGTGGCTTCCAGCGCCGACATCTCCTGCGGCATCGACTTCGACAGGCGGTGGGACACGTCGAACACCGGCACCCATCGCCCTTCCCCCGTCGCCATGCGGGCGTAATCGTCCAGCACCCGGATCAGGGTTTCATGCTGGCTCAGCAATTCTTCAATCGGTTTTCCATCCAGAATGGCGGCCCACTCCTTCATCGCCGCTTGCTGGTTCTTCACCAGCGTCTGCAAGCGTTCGACTTCCGGCAGCAGACGATCCATCTGACCGTCCAGATAAACCACGGCCTGTAGCAGACTGTCGGCGGACGATAGCTGGCAACGGGCCAGAAATTCAAGCATGAGCTCCTGGCGATATCCGGCCAGGGTGATCAGCAGTCGTTTCCGTAAATCCTCAAATTGGGCTTCTTCATTGGTGCGCGGCGAGAACTCGCCATAGGCCGCCAGAAAATTGAGCATGGCCTCCACCTGCTGGAACAGGATGATGTTGCGGCCGACCTTTTGCTGGACATCCGCCTTGAGTATTTCGATCCGGTTTTCCATAGCCATCGTCGATTTCATTGTTATTTCGGAGTTATGCCTGAATCTTAGCTGCAAACGACGGCAAAAATGCGCTACCCGTCTGCAAATTTGATGCGTCCGGCGACCGTCATAAAAAAAGCGGCCCGCAGGCCGCTTTTCGTTTCAGCGAAAAACGGACGACTTAGGCGGCCGGCTTCTCGATGATGGCGACAACGCCCTGACCACCTGCCGCGCAGATGGAAATCAGGCCGCGACCGCTGCCCTTCTCGTTCAGCATCTTCGCCAGCGTGGCGATGATGCGGCCGCCGGTGGCGGCAAACGGATGGCCGGCGGCCAGCGAGGAGCCGTTGACGTTCAGCTTGCTGCGGTCGATCTTGCCCAGCGGCTTCTTCAGGCCCAGACGTTCCTTGCAGAACGCCGGATCTTCCCAGGCCTTCAGCGTGGACAGCACCTGCGCGGCAAAAGCTTCATGGATTTCATAGAAATCGAAATCCTGCAACTTGATACCGGCACGATCGAGCATGCGCGGCACGGCATAGGCCGGAGCCATCAGCAGGCCTTCCTTCTTGTGCACGAAGTCAATGGCGGCGACTTCGCTGAAGGTCAGGAACGCCAGCACCGGCAGGTTGTTGGCGGCGGCCCACTCTTCCGAGGCCAGCAGCACCACGGAAGCGCCGTCGGTCAGCGGTGTGGAGTTGGCGGGCGTCATGGTGGCGCCTTCACCCTTGCCGAAGCAGGGCTTCAGGGTGGCCAGCTTTTCCAGGGAGATTTCAGGACGCATGTTGTTGTCGCGGCTGAGGCCCTGGAACGGCGTGATCAGGTCGTTGAAGAAACCGCGCTCGTAGGCGGCGGCCATGTTCTTGTGGCTGTTGAAGGCCAGCTGGTCCTGCTCTTCGCGGGAAATGTTCCATTCCTTCGCGGTGACGGCGCAGTGGTCGCCCATGGACAGGCCGGTGCGCGGCTCGCCGTTGCGCGGCTGTTCCGGCATCAGGTGCTTGGGACGAATCTTCAGGGCGATCTTCAGACGCTCTTGCGTGGTCTTGGCGCGGTTGAGTTCCAGCAGGATCTTGCGCAGCTTGTCGTTGACGCCCAGGGGCGCGTCGGAGGTAGTATCGACACCACCGGCGATGCCGCAGTCGATCTGGCCGAGGGCGATCTTGTTGGCGACGAGGATGGCGGCTTCCAGGCCGGTGCCGCAGGCTTGCTGGATGTCATAGGCCGAGGTTTCCGGGGCCAGCGAGGTGCTGAGCACGGCTTCCCGGGTCAGGTTGAAGTCGCGGCTGTGCTTGAGCACGGCGCCGGCAACCACTTCACCCATGCGCTTGCCTTGCAGGTTGAAGCGCTCGATCAGGCCGTTCAGGGCGGCGACCAGCATGTCCTGGTTGGACACGTTGACGTAAGCGCCGTTGGAACGGGCGAAGGGAATGCGGTTACCACCAATAATTGCGACACGACGAACAGTCATAACATCCTCCGGGATTTTTCTACCATGCCAGCTTAACAATGCTGATACAAAAGGGCATTGGCTGCGGCGCGGGGCGTAGTCTGCCACAAGGCAAATGCGGCCACGAGGGGCTTTTGCTAGTCTTCACCCGTCAAAGTGGCGAAAGCTGACCAACGGCATCAATTTTGGCCGTCGGCTTGATCGCGGACTCTCGCCAAAACCGGTGTTTTGGTCTAGTCTCCCGCCGCAAAAGCCCCACCCGCCGGGGCGCACCGTTCAATTGTCCACTACCAGGGGAACGTCATGAGTGACCGTTATCAAGTATTTGCGAATTCCGCCCTCGGCCGTATGCTGATCCGCAACCTCGGCCTGCCCGCTCCGTTGGCCCTGGACCGTTTCGACCCCTCCAAACCGCTGGTGAACGGCCCGGTGCTGCTGGGCGCCGCCCCCGGCGGTGAACTGGTTGCTCCCCTGTCCCACGTGCTGAAGAACATTCACGCCGAAGCCTACGCGGGCGCCCAGGACCACGTGCATCGCGCCGCCGCCGACGCCGGCCTGAACCTGCGCATGTACAACGAAGACAAGGGCCAGAAGTTCAAGGCCTACGTGTTCGACGCCACCGGCATCATGAACAGCGACCAGCTGGTCGAGCTGTACAACTTCTTCCACCCGATCGCCCGCCAGCTGCTGAACAGCGGCCGCGTGCTGGTGCTGGGCCGTACCCCCGAGCTGTGCGCCTGCCCGAAGCACGCTACCGCCCAGCGCGCGCTGGAAGGCCTGACCCGCGCCATCGGCAAGGAATTCAAGAAGGGCATGACCTCGCAGGTCGTGTATGTCGCGCCGGGCGCGGAAGACCAGATTGAATCCACCGTGCGTTTCTTCCTGTCCGCCAAGTCGGCCTATGTGTCCGCCCAGGTGGTGCGCGTTTCCCCCAGCGACACCAAGCCCGCCATTGACTGGTCGAAGCCGCTGGCCGGCAAGACCGCGCTGGTGACCGGCGCCAGCCGCGGCATCGGTGAAGCCATTGCCGACGTGCTGGCCCGTGACGGCGCGCACGTGGTCTGCCTGGACATTCCCGCTCAGGAAGCCGACCTGCAACGCGTCGCCGCCCGCATCGGCGGTTCCGTGCTGGGTCTGGACATCACCTCCGCCGAAGCGCCGCAGAAGATTGTCGACCACTTCAAGGGCAAGGGCCTGGACATCATCGTCCACAACGCCGGCGTCACCCGCGACAAGACCCTGGCCAACATGACCCCGCAGCAATGGGGCCTGGTGCTGAACATCAACTTGTCCAGCGAAGAGCGCATCAATGACGCCCTGCTGGCCAACAACGTGCTGAACGCCAACGGCCGCGTCATTTGCGTCTCGTCCATCAGCGGCATCGCCGGCAACATGGGCCAGACCAACTACGCTGTCTCCAAGGCCGGTGTCATCGGCATGGTGCAGTCCATGGTTCCCGTGCTGAAGGACAAGGGCGTGACCATCAACGCCGTGGCGCCGGGCTTCATCGAAACCGCCATGACTGCCGCCATCCCCTTCGCCATCCGCGAAGCCGGCCGCCGCATGAACTCGATGTCGCAAGGCGGTCTGCCGGTTGACGTCGCCGAGACCATCGCCTGGTACGCCAGCCCCGCCTCCGCCGGTCTGAGCGGCAACGTGGTGCGCGTCTGCGGCCAGAGCCTGATCGGGGCTTGATGTCCGGAACCGGAGGGACCCTGCAGAGGGCGCACGGCGTGCGCCCTCTGCAACGAACACCATCCCTCTCCCGCTTATGACAGTATGTTCACCCCCAAAGGGCGCACGCAATGCGCCCCTACGACCCACCTGTTACGGGGCCAAATGATGACCACCCTCAGTTTCCAGAAACTCCCCTCCGGCCTGTCCCTGTACCCCAAGGCCTTGATCAACAGCTACAAGGCCAAGAAGGGCGGTGACCTGCCGGACCTGAAGGCCAGCCTCAGCGCCGTCGGCATCGACCGCCAGCACCTGGCGGCCTACAACGCCGTCTGCGGCTTCGGTCAAAGCGACGTGCTGCCCGCCACCTACCTGCACATGCTGGTGTTTCCACTGCAGATGGCGATGATGGCCGATGAATCCTTCCCCTTCGCGCTGCTGGGACTGGTGCACATCGCCAACCGCATCACCCAGCACCGTCCGGTCAATGCGGCCGAAATGGTCAATGTCACCTGCGAATTCGGCGCCCTGAAGCCGCATGACAAGGGCGTGCAGTTCGCGCTGATCGGCAAGGTTTATGTCGGCAACGAACTGGTGTGGACGGAAGAAAGCGTCTACCTGCGCCGCCAGGCCTCCGGCGGCGGTGCGGGCAAGAGCGAGAAACCGGCCGAAGCCAAGTCCAACGCCAAACCGGATTTCAACGCCATCTGGGACATTCCCGGCGACATCGGCCGTCAATACGGCGCGGTGTCCGGCGACCGCAATCCGATCCACCTCTACAACTTCACCGCCAAGCTGTTCGGCTTCCCGCGCGCCATCGCCCACGGCATGTGGACCAAGGCGCGCAGCCTGGCCGCCTATGACGGCCGCCTGCCCGACGCCTTCACGGTGGACGTTCAGTTCAAGCTGCCGGTGCTGCTGCCCGCCAAGGTCGCCTTCCAGTCGATCCCCAACGGCAAGGGCGCGTTGTTCTCCCTGGCGGATGCCCGCAGCGGCAAACCGCATCTGGCGGGAACGATTACCGCTCTGTAAGCTCGGAAAACAGCTATACCCTCCTGCAACGCAGGGGGGAGGCCCGAAGGGGCCAGGGGGGTCAAGGGCGGTCGCCTGAACACGTTCTCCGTACTCAGGTCATGTTACATCCACCGCCTGCAACCCCCCGGCCCTCCCGGGCCTGCCCCCCCTGCCTTGCAGGAGGGCGTCACCCCATAACAACAGGCTCACACTCATGACCTACACCATCCACGGCCGCTACGAGTCCAACTTCGAACCCCTGGCCGACGTCTTCCTGCAGCAACTGCCGAAATCGCCGCGCAAGGGCGGTCAGGCGCTGACGGTTTACCATCGCGGCGTGCCGGTGGTGGATATCTGGAGCGGCGTGCGCGACAAGGCCGGAACGCCGTGGCAGGCGGACACCATGAGCATCAGCTATTCCACCACCAAGGGCGTGCTCAGCACGCTGGCGCACATGCTGGTGGATGAAGGCGTGCTGTCCTACGACACCCCCATTGCCCGCTGGTGGCCGGAATTCGCCGCCAACGGCAAGCACGGCATCACTCTGCGCCACGTGATGACGCACGAATCCGGGCTGTACCACATCCGCCAGATGATCCAGAACGCCCGCGAAATGCTGGACTGGCCTCACATGCTGGAAGTAATTGCCGCCGCCAAACCTTACCACGCCCCCGGTGAGCGCGTCGGCTATCACGCCCTGACGTATGGCTGGATTGTCGGCGGCCTGATCGAGAAAGCCACCGGCCGCCCGCTGGCCGCGCTGCTGGATGAAAAGCTGGTGCAACCGCTGGAACTGGACGGCTGCTATATCGGCGTGCCCGACAGCGAGCTGCCGCGCTGCGCCGAGGTCATCGGCGCGGCCCGTTACAACCCGAATCCCAAACCGCCGTCCAAGGTGGCCGTTTGGCGACAAAAACTGATCAGCAACGCCCTCGCCCTGACCGGCTTTGACGACACCACTTCCGCCGACGCGCTGATACCGCGCGGCATGAGCCGTTTCTACCTGGACGAACCGGAAAGCCTGCAGGCCTGCATCCCCGGCGCCAACGGCGTCTTCACCGCCCGCTCGCTGGCGCGCATCTATGCCGCGCTGGCCAACGGCGGCGAACTGGACGGCGTGCGCCTGCTGTCGGCGCAGCGACTGGCCGAAGCCACCCGCGTGCACAACCGCCAGCGCGGCGACGTGGTGCCGATGGCGATGAACTGGCGACTGGGCTACCACCGCATCTTCACCACCTGGCCGAAAACCCCGCACGCCTTCGGGCATTTCGGCTACGGCGGCTCCGGTGCCTGGGCCGACCCGTCACGTGATCTGGCGGTAGCGTATACCGTGAATACCGGCAGCGGCTCGCCGATGGGCGACCTGCGCATCATGCGCATCAATACCGCTGTGATACAGTGCGTGGAAAGCTGATACCGCGAGGAACTCACGACATGGCCATGTACACATTGGGCGACCGGGTGCCGCAACGCGGCAACCTGTTCTCGAAGACGGTCGGCGCGGCCATGTTGAAAGCCATCGGCTGGCGCGTGGTCGGCGATTTCCCGAACGTACCCAAGGCGGTGATGGTGGTGGTGCCCCACACCTCGAATTTCGATGCCTACATTGCACTGGCGGCGACCTGGGCCATCGGGCTGGACATCACGATGATGGTGAAGCACACCGTGTTCGTGTGGCCGTTCGGGCCGTTGCTGCATGGTTTGGGTTTCTCGCCGGTGAACCGGGAAGACGCGAAGAACCTGGTGGGCGTGTCTGCGCGGAAGTTCCGCGAAACGGACAAGCTGATCATGGGCATTGCGCCGGAGGGGACGCGGCATAGTGCGAAGCAATGGAAATCGGGCTTCATGCGGATTGCGCTGGAGGCCGGGGTGCCGGTGATGATGACGGGCTTTGATTACCGGAAGAAGCAGGTGATTTTTCTGGGCCGGTTTGATCCGACCGGGGATATCGAGGCGGATATTCCGAAGATCATTGCGATGTTCAAGGAGGTTTATCCGCGGATTCCGGAAAGGTTGTCGGAGCCGTTGAAGGAGATTCAGGGGAAATAACGGGTTTGTCTGTTTCGTTGGCGAGGTTAAGTTACGAAATCCAGTAGAGGGCTTTTGCAGAGGGCATAACCTTGAGTTTCCTGCATCGGTCCAATCTACTTGCTGACTACATCCTTATCATCAAACTTCCTTCAATTGGACGAGGAGGTTCTCCCGGCGAATTGCTCATATATCCAATACACTTACCCTCTTGCCTTGCATTTTCAAAATATTGTCTGACCAACTTAAGGAAAATAAAGAAGTCCGGAAATCCACTCCATTCACTATCCAGTTCCTTCTCAGTAATTACTCTCTCCATTACCTTAGAGGCTGCACTCCTAATATTCGCCACCAATTCTTCAGACTTTTTACCAATCCATATTTCAACCGCCATCAAGTCGCTGATGGGTTCTAATTTTTCATTCAAGATAGCATCGAAAAATAAATCTATGCTTTTTATAACCTCGGCAATCTGCTCATCATTAAATTTTTCTATCCGACAACATTCTCCGAATGCCTGATTATAATCACCCTCTGAACAATACAATTGCCTGAGAAAACTCAGAGACTGAAAGCCCTGAAAATAATCCATATAATAGCTTACGGCCCGACCAAGCCAATCATTCCTTGAATGCGAAATAAACCATATATCCTCTGGCTGCCCCTCATAATCAATTGTACGTAAGCCTTGAGCGGTCAATAGATCGACCCGATACATAGATAAAACAACCCTGTCACGCCTATCCGAATCCGAGCATGCAAAAAATATAATATTTCTATGAATCGCCATATTTTCATCCTCTGAAAACAAGAAAAAGTTTGCTATATTCTCTGTTTCATCACTTTAACCAACCGAATTTGCGGAAAACCCGGTTGATAATGAAATCCATCCAAAACGAAGCCCGACCTCAAGCCGCCGGCATCTCCAACTTCTGATCCGCCACAATCACCCCGTTATTATCCGCGTAGATGAAATCCCCATCCTCAATAATCACCCCGCCAAACGACAACCGGATCCCCGTCTCGCCAATCCCCCGCCGCGTGCTCTTCATCGGCATCGAATTGATCGCCTGCACCCCCAGGTCCAGCTGCGCCAGCGCATCCACATCGCGCACGCAACCGTAAATGATCACCCCTTCCCACTCATGCTTCACCGCACTGGCCGCAATCAGGTCACCCAGCAGCGCGCAACGCAGCGAACCGCCGCCGTCCACCACCAGCACCTTGCCTTTGCCCGGCGTCGCCAGCAGTTCCTTCACCCGCGAATTGTCCTCGAAACACTTCACCGTCACCGCCTGACCGCCAAAGGACTTGCGCCCCCCGTAATTGCGGAACATCGGCGTCATCACGCGCACATCGGGATAGGCATCGCACAGGTCGGGGGTAACGTAATCCACCATGATTCACTCCATCAGGCAAAAGCGGCCGACGCCGCCAGCATGTCATCGTAGTAATAAACAGCAGGGTTCTCTTCCGGGGCGGGCAGATTGGCCACCGCCACCATCGCCGAGGCCACCTGCTCGCCGCGAATGGGTTGCACGGTGCGCAACGGCCCGCGCAAAAAGGGTTCCACCAGCGGCATCAGCTTGGCGGCCAGGTTTTCACCCAGACGGTTTTCCCCGCGTTCGCCCAACAACAGCGAAGGCCGGAAAATGCTTAAACGCGGGAATTCCAGCGTGGTGATATCCTTTTCCAGCAAACCCTTCACACGGCTATAGAACACCAGCGACTTGGGAAACGCGCCCAGCGCCGAGATCAGCAGGAAATGCGTGCAGCCGTTCTGTCGCATGGCATGGGCGAACTCCAGGTTATAACCGAAATCCACCTTGTGAAACTCGCTCTTGCTTCCGGCCTGTTTCAACGTGGTGCCCAGGCAGCAGAAAGCGTCGTCGGCATGCAGGTTCACGATCGAGGCGGCCAGATGGTCGAAATCCACCACCAGGTTTTGCAATTTCGGGTGCGGCGTTACCGGCTTGCGGCTGACCGCAATCACCTTGTCGTACACCGGCAAGGCCAGCAGTTTTTCCAGAACCTGTTTCCCTACGAGTCCTGTGGCTCCTATCAGAATCGCGGTTTTTCCGCTCATGGAGATGCCCTGTAAAACAGCCAAAGGAAGGGTTGGATTATGACCTCTGACGCGGATTTCGCAATAGTCTTCTAGAAGGCTGATGATTCAGGCCCGTGGCGCGATCCGTCTAGCAAAGCAAGCATTTGCTTGGTATGATCCCGACCCATGCAGATAGCCCCCTTCGTTACACAGGATACTGACCATGTACACAGGCATGAATTTCGGTTTTGACGACACCCTCAACCAGCTGCGCGATACCGTGCGCCAGTTCGCCCAAGCGGAAATCGCGCCCCGTGCGGCGGAGATCGACTCCAGCAACCAGTTCCCCATGGACCTGTGGCAGAAGATGGGCGCGCTGGGTCTGCATGGCATGACCGTGTCCGAGGAGTTCGGCGGCGTCAACATGGGCTATCTGGCGCATGTGCTGGCCATTGAGGAAATCTCTCGCGCCTCCGCCTCGGTGGGCCTGTCTTACGGGGCGCACTCCAACCTGTGCATCAACCAGATTTTCCGCAACGGTACTGACGAGCAGCGCGCCAAATACCTGCCGAAGCTGATCAGCGGCGAGCACGTGGGCGCGCTGGCGATGTCCGAGTCCACCGCCGGTTCCGACGTGGTCAGCATGAAGCTCCGCGCCGACAAGGCCGACGGCGGCTATGTGCTGAATGGCACCAAGATGTGGATCACCAACGGCCCCGATGCCAGTACCTATGTCATCTATGCCAAGACCGACCTCGCCGCCGGTCCGCACGGCATGACCGCCTTCATCGTGGAACGTGACTGGAAGGGTTTCAGCCGTTCGCCGAAGCTGGACAAGCTGGGCATGCGCGGCTCTAACACCTGCGAGCTGGTGTTCAATGATGTGTTCGTGCCGGAAGAAAACATCCTGGGTCGTCTGAACGGTGGCGTGAAGGTGCTGATGAGCGGGCTGGATTACGAACGCGTGGTCCTGTCCGGCGGTCCCATTGGCGTGATGCAGGCCTGCATGGACATCGTGGTGCCCTACATCCACGAGCGCAAGCAGTTCGGCCAGGCCATCGGCGAGTTCCAGCTGATCCAGGGCAAGGTGGCGGACATGTACACCAAGCTGAACGCCTCCCGCGCCTACCTGTACGCCGTGGCGCAAGCCTGCGACCGTCAGGAAACCGCCCGCAAGGACGCCGCCGCCGTTATCCTCTATACCGCCGAAAACGCCACGCAGATGGCGCTGGACGCCATCCAGATCCTGGGCGGCAACGGCTACATGAACGACTGCGCCACCGGCCGCCTGCTGCGCGACGCCAAGCTTTATGAAATCGGCGCGGGCACCTCGGAAATCCGGCGTATGCTGATCGGACGGGAATTGTTCAAGGAAACGGCCTGAGTGTCGTAGGGGCGCACTGCGTGCGCCCTGTCAGCCCCAAAACGCTGTCTGTTTGTTCGCGAGGGCGCACGCCGTGCGCCCCTACAAATCGTCAAATGATCCGGTATTCCGCCATGCCCATCCTTTCCACGCAGCTGAACCCCCACAGCCCCGGTTTCCAGGAAAACGCCGCCGCCCTGCGCGCGCTGGTAGATGACCTGAAAGCCAAGCTCGCCTACATCGCCCAAGGCGGCGGTGATGAGGCCGTGAAGCGCCACAAGTCACGCGGCAAGCTGACCGCGCGTGAACGCATCAATACCCTGCTCGACCCCGGCTCGCCGTTCCTGGAACTGTCGCCGCTGGCGGCCTTCGAGGTCTATGGCGATGAGGATGTACCGGCCGCCGGGCTGGTGGCTGGTATCGGCCGGGTGGCGGGCATTGAGTGCATCATTGCCGCCAACGACGCAACCGTGAAGGGCGGTTCCTACTATCCGCTGACGGTGAAGAAGCATCTGCGCGCGCAGAAGATCGCCGAGGAAAACCATCTGCCCTGCATCTATCTGGTCGATTCCGGCGGCGCGAACCTGCCGCGTCAGGACGAGGTGTTCCCGGACGAGCAGCATTTCGGGCGTATCTTCTTCAATCAGGCCAACCTGTCGGCGCAGAACATTCCGCAGATCGCGGTGGTGATGGGTTCCTGCACCGCCGGCGGCGCGTATGTACCGGCGATGGCGGACGAGGCGATCATCGTCAAGAACCAGGGCACCATCTTCCTGGCCGGACCGCCGCTGGTGAAGGCGGCGACCGGGGAAATCGTCAGCGCCGAGGATCTGGGCGGCGGCGAGTTGCACGCGCGCATTTCCGGCGTCACCGACCAGCTGGCCGACAATGACGAGCATGCCCTCGCCCTCGCCCGCGCCGCCATTTCGCACCTGAACCGCCGCAAGCCGGAACAACTGGCCATGCGCGCGCCGGTCGCTCCCCGTTTTTCGGCGGAAGAACTGTACGGCATCATTCCCAAGGACCCGCGCCAGCCTTTTGATGTGCGCGAGATCATCGCCCGGCTGGTGGACGATTCTGCCTTTGACGAGTTCAAGCCGCTTTACGGCCCGACGCTGGTCTGCGGCTTTGCGCACCTGTGGGGCTATCCGGTGGGCATCGTCGCCAATAATGGCGTCTTGTTCAGCGAATCGGCGCTGAAAGGCGCGCATTTTGTCGAGTTGTGCAGCCAGCGCGGCATTCCGCTGGTGTTCCTGCAAAACATTACCGGCTTCATGGTCGGCAAGAAATATGAAGAAGGCGGCATCGCCAAGAACGGCGCGAAGATGGTGATGGCCGTGGCCTGCGCCAAGGTGCCGAAGTTCACGGTGGTGATCGGCGGTTCCTACGGGGCCGGCAACTATGGCATGTGCGGCCGCGCCTACAGCCCGCGCTTCATGTTCATGTGGCCGAACGCCCGCATCGCGGTGATGGGCGGCGAACAGGCCGCCGGGGTGCTGACCGACGTGAAGAAGGCGGCGATGGCCAAGCGCGGCGTGCACTGGACGCCGGAGCAGGAAGCGGAGTTCAAGCAGCCTTACGTCGACAAGTATGCGCGGGAATCGCACCCCTACTACGCCAGCGCGCGCTTGTGGGATGACGGCGTAATCGACCCGGCGCAAACCCGCGATGTGCTGGGGCTGGCGATTTCGGCGTCGTTGAACGCGCCGATTGAAGACACGAAGTTCGGCGTGTTCCGGATGTGAGGTGACGAGATGCTCCAACATGAACTGGATTCACGCGGCGTCGCCACCCTCTGTCTGGACCGCCCGCAACTGCACAACGCCTTCGACGACACCCTGATCGCCGAGCTGAACCGCGTGCTGACCCATTACGCCGCCGATCCCGCCGTGCGGGTGCTGGTACTGCGCTCCAACGGCAAGAGCTTTTCCGCCGGGGCCGACCTGAACTGGATGAAGCGCGTCGCGCAATACGACTTTGACGACAACCTGCGCGACTCTCAGGCTTTAGCCGAGCTGATGGAACGCATCTACCGCTTCCCGGCTCCGACCGTGGCCGTGGTGCAAGGCCCCGCCTTTGGCGGCGGCGTCGGGCTGGTCAGCTGCTGCGATATCGCCATCGCCAGCACCAGCGCCAGCTTCTGCCTGTCGGAAGTGAAGCTGGGGCTGGCCCCCGCCGTGATCAGCCCCTACGTGATCGCCGCGATGGGCGCGCGTCAGGCGCAGCGCTATTTCCTCACCGCCGAGCGCTTCAGCGCCGACACCGCCTGCCAGACCGGGCTGGTGCAGCAAGTGGTGGCCCCGGAAGTGCTGGATGACGAAGCCGACACGCTGGTCAATGCTCTGCTGGCCAACGGCCCGGTGGCCTTGGCCGCCTGCAAGCAGCTGATCCATCGCGTCGCCGAAGCCAGCACCCCCGAAATCCGCGACTATACCACCCACCTGATCGCCACCCTGCGCGCCGGCGCTGAAGGGCAGGAAGGACTGAAAGCCTTCCTCGACAAGCGCCCCGCCAACTGGATTCCGACACCATGATCAAGAAACTGCTGATCGCCAATCGCGGCGAAATCGCCTGTCGCGTCATCCGCACCGCCCGCAAGCTGGGCGTGCGCACGGTGGCGGTGTACTCCACGGCGGACGCCCGCGCCCGTCATGTGCAAATGGCGGATGAAGCCTATTGCATCGGCCCCGCGCCGACCCGCGAAAGCTACCTGCGCGCCGACAAGATCATCGACGTGGCCAAACAGTGCGGCGCGGACGCCATCCATCCCGGCTACGGCTTCCTGTCCGAGAACAGCAGTTTCGCCGCCGCCGTCGCCGAGGCCGGGCTGACCTTCATCGGCCCGTCGGCCAGCGCCATTGCCGCGATGGGCGGCAAGTCACAGGCCAAGTCGCTGATGCAGCAGGCCGGGGTGCCGCTGATTCCCGGTTATCACGGCGAAGCGCAGGATGAAGCGACGCTGGTCGCCAAGTCGCTGGAAATCGGCCTGCCGGTCTTGCTGAAGGCATCAGCGGGCGGCGGCGGCAAGGGCATGCGCGCCGTGCATGCCCAGGAAGAACTAAAGGAAGCGATCCAGGCCGCGCAGCGCGAAGGCCTGAGCAGCTTTGGCGACAGCCGCCTGCTGGTGGAAAAGCTGCTGGTGAAGCCGCGCCATGTGGAAGTGCAGGTGCTGGCCGACAAGCATGGCAACTGTGTTTACCTGTTTGACCGCGACTGCTCGCTGCAACGCCGTCACCAGAAGGTGGTGGAAGAGGCGCCAGCACCCGATCTATCACCGGAACTGCGTCGCGCCATGGGCGAGGCCGCCGTGCAGGCCGCCAAGGCCATCGGCTACAGCAACGCCGGAACCATCGAGTTTCTCGTCGCCAACAATGCCTTTTATTTCATGGAGATGAACACCCGTCTTCAAGTGGAACATCCGGTCACGGAAATGATCAGCGGCCTGGATCTGGTGGAATGGCAACTGCGCATCGCCAGCGGCGAGCCGCTGCCCTTCAGCCAGAACGACCTGAAACCGAACGGTTGCGCCGTGGAAGTGCGTCTCTACGCCGAAGACCCGGCGCATGACTTCCTGCCGCAGATCGGCCGCCTGACCCGCTTCAGCTACCCGCAGGGCGCGGACTGGCAGCGCGTCGATACCGGCTTCCAGAGCGGCGACGAGATTTCCCCGTACTATGACCCGATGCTGGCCAAGGTGATCGCCTGGGGCGAAACCCGCGAGCTGGCCATCACCCGGCTGGTGCAGACGCTGGCCGGGATGCGCGTCAGCGGCCTGCGCCACAACCTGAGCTACCTGCAACGCGTGCTGTCGCATCCGGACTTCATCGCCGGGCAGCTGGATACCGCTTTCCTGATCCAGCGTCACGACGATTTGCTGAACCGCCAGAGCCCGCATCACCACGCGGCGCTGCTGACGGCGGCGGCCTGGTTCTTCACGCAGCAGCAATCCGCCACCGCGCAGCGCGGCGATGCCTCGCCCTGGGCCGGGCTGGCCAGCTGGCGGCTGTGCGGCGATAACCATACCCACCTGCGCCTCAACCTCAACGATGAAGTGTGTGAGCTGGACCTGACCCCGACCGCCGACGGCTTCCACTGGCGTAAGGGTGAACAGGAAGGCTGCTTCAGCTTCTCGGAGTTCGAGGAACAGTTCGTGTGGCAGGATGACCGCAACCGCGTCGCCTTCAACGTCACCATCGACCACCACGGCCTGCAGCTGACCCACGAAGGCTTCCTGTGGCAATGCAGCCTGGTGGAGCCGTGGAAGCACGCCAAGGGCGCGGATGACTGTCATGCGGGATATCGCGCACCGATGACCGGCCGCATCACCGCCGTGCTGGTCTCCGCCGGTCAGTCGGTGAAGAAAGGCGAGGCGCTGGTAGTGATGGAAGCGATGAAGATGGAACACCGCATCACCGCCAAGGAGGACTGCGTGCTGTCGGAAGTACGCGTCAGCACCGGCGACCTGGTGCAGGACGGCCAGGTGCTGCTGGCCATCGAATAAACCGGTTCCCCCTGCCGCGTCACCCCGAAGCCCGGCCCTGCGCCGGGCTTTTTCTTGCCTGTTCACCTGCCGTTCGTCGGAAGACCAATGGTATTTGGCCGCCAGAATCCCGCGTTTTTGACTTAAAGCGACTTCGCGAATTCATTTAAATTTGTTTCAGAATTCACCAACCCCTTGGCGCGCCTGCCTTCAGGGGGTTCACTACCCTCATGTACCCCGTAAATTTGATGTCGTTTATCAGCTATTGACGGTAAGCCACTAATTTCTATAGATTCGCACTCGTAACAATTTGACACATACTGGTCAATACGGGCCACGGACATTTGGTTACAAAGTCTCGGCGGGGGGAAATTCACGATGGTTCAAGGACTTGGTTGCCTTCAAGCGTTTTGTCATGAATTCAGAAAGGACTATTCCGGAATTCTTTCTTATACTGCCCTCACAGACACGCTCAACCACACAAAACGGTGAAGCAAATATGATTATAACAACGCGTGCGTGCCCCCATTGCGGGTTCTTCCTGAGACAGATCGGCAACAATACGGAACATGTGCTTTGCCCTAACAACTACTGTTCCGAGAAGTTCTCCGACTGCTGCCCACGCTGTGATTCCAGCAAGAAGGAAGTGCGCCTGGTGCGGGTTGGCCTGACCGCCTTTACCTGCCTGGACTGCGGCCAGGACTGGGATAACGTCAAGACGACGGGTCTCCCCTCCTCTTCCAACCTGATTGTATTGCGCTTCCCGCAGCGGGCGACCGGCTCCTGACGGCATCGTTTCAACTTTCCCGCTATACCCGAAAGCCGGACTCCTTCCGGCTTTTTCATGATTGCTGTGTGGCCTGCATGTGGTCATTGTGGATGAAGCCGACAGCGTGCTGATTGACGAAGCGCGCACGCAATAGCATGGAAATCGTGTCTGACCCCTTTTGCTAGCCCTCAAACCAATGGTTCAACCTCATCGTTAAGATACTGAACCAGTTTCTGGAATTCACCCTGCATCATAGGCATTCTATTAGCCCCGCCTCCCATAAGCTTCGCAGCATCTAATTCCACAACCAATTCATCAAAGCGAGGGTTACCCGCCAGCCAAGCCACAATGGCACAGTGAGGCAAATAGAAAAAACTTCTGAGCTTTTTACCCAACCGGGTATCAGGCGCATTCATCAAATAATCCAAACCCTGAATCTTTTTTGCCATATTAACCACAGGGAGAATACCTTCTTCCAGTTGCCGTTTTTGTTCTAGAATCTTCTCCTTAATACTCATCCCTTTATACCATTCGGTAGAACTAGCAAAAAATGCATCGACGTTAGCATGGAAAACTCGCTCAGAAATTTTTGAAAAATCAAATTCCTGATAAATACTCCAGACTTTTTCACTAAAAATCTCTACACTTAGCCTGGTAAAAAAACACCCTCGAAGATCTCCATAAGAAAGGCCAATTGATTGCTTTTCCGATACACCTTCAACTTCACGACTGTAAATTAGATACATATCGTCCGGCTTGCATCGTGTTTCATCCAATTTAAAACCTTCCCTTGCCAATAAGGGCAGTAAAGTCGGCTCCACCAGACTCCGAAACTTCTTCAACGTCCGCGGCTGCTCCGGATCATCCGTATTCACCAACCGCTTCAACTCATCCCAATCACCCGCCTTTGTCTTGGGCAGCACCTGCCCGCCGGGCAGCCACGCCATCATCCAGTCTTCCAGCAACACCACCAGCCCCAAATGGCTGGCCGTTTCCACCAGAAAAACAACCATCGACTCGTAGTCACCCCGGTAGGTAACCTCCAGTGACAGAATGGCCAACTCCCGGCCCTGCACCCAATCCACAAAATCGAGATAATTCGGAAACTCATCCGGATTGGCCACGGCATGCGCCTGCACCTGGCGGGCAAACTCCAGCAGCAACGGCGTGGGCTGGCCTTCGGATTCGTCATGGTCTCGTGCAGTGTCCAGTATCTTTGCAAACGACTTGGGCTGGCCCAGAACCGCCGGATCCCAGATGTCAATTTTGGCTATGGCTGTGCTCATGTGTTCTGCCTTTCCTGCTTTTTTATGATTTGATGATGTGGGCAAATCGTATCCGATAATGACGTTCCGTTAACCGGGCAAAGGATCGCAAATGCACACGATTGTCACTTCTTCACCAACAGCCCGGCCATATATTCTAAACCTACCGGTACATCTGAATGCACCTCCATCCACTCCGCCCAGACCATCGTCCCTGTTGGCAGACTAACCTGCTCACTACCGGCAGCACCGTCACTGCCAGCGACTGGCTAGAACACAGGAAAAAAGGGGGTGTACACTTTTATTCTATTCAAGCCCCGCTCTAAGATAATCTATTAGTTTAGGAAGTTCGCTTTTATATGTTTTATCATCCCCCCCTCCCATCCAACCAGTGTTGCCGCGTTCACTCGCAGCGGTAGCGATTTCAACATACTTCTCGAAATCAGGGTTTCCTGTCATCTTTGCTGTAATCAATTTTGCAGGGTAAGGGTACAGGAAATAATCCAAGAACCGAGACCGAAAGCTACCATTAAATATGGCATCAACATCTGAAAGTGTTCTGATTTCATCAAGCAATGGAAAATAAATTTTCTCCAACTCACTGAAAAATATACTCAAATCCTCGTTTGCATATATGCTTTTATTTTCATCGCATTCGAAATCACGAATCATCCTCCCGGTAAAATAAAAAATATCCCCCGAAGAATTGCTTGAGGGAAAGTCAAACATGCCAACTATATTTCGATACCACTTATTATAAAATAATGTTTGAATTGTTATAGAATAAGCCCCGCCCGCAGGCTCTATTAAAAGATAGAAATATTGTTGCCCAAAATCCACTTCACGAATAAACCCTTTAGAGTTATTTAATGACTGGATTCTTGAAGAATAGGGTACCTTCCCTGGTCGAAAACCATGTCTCATTGCCATATTTCGTACAACAGAGTTCACATGCTCCTTAAATGCCTTGAGGCCTTTAGGAAAACCCTTTGTCAGAGCATCAGCCTCTTGCCATGCGGCCTCAAACAACGCCCGATGATCCGATGGATAAGTACGTCCATCCGGTAGGAATATCGTCCCCATCGGACCATACATCACCGGCAACCCGCGTTCAGCCGCACACTCCACCACCAATCGCAGTGCAGTAACCCCATCTCCCCCTAATCCGGGGTTGAAAACAGCACGGCAAACACCCGAGGCCCATTCAACAACATCACGGTAATAATCCAGCAAGGCATCATCAGGCTCGCGCTGTGCCTGCAATGTCGCCAGCAGGTGCTCGGCGAATGCCACAAACTTCGGATTGGTTGGCGCGGCCGTGACCATTAATTCATGAACAAGGGCAAATGCTTCTTCAAAACCGGAGGGAATGCCACCACTGGTAGAAGGATCCCATAGAAAAACATCAACGCTCATTTCATCTCCCTCATGCTCACGAAGTAAAACATCCAGAACCTGCCTCGAAACCACCGACAAGCATCCGTTGATAGCAACTGCTAACGCTGATGCGATACATCGAACTTAACCCCGTCCGGGCCGGAATGGTAGCCCAACCCGCTGGCTATCCCTGGAGCAGCCATGCGCGATATGCCGCCGGCCAAACAGGACTGAACGCAGACTGGCCGAGAGCAAGGGATAATCGTGTCTGACCCCTTTTGATCTTTGATCCGTTTGATCCGTTCCGGCTTTTTCCATGGCGTTCCGACCGTCTTGTGCAGTGGATTTGTAAGCACCACGCTGTTTGGCCTCCTGCCGCATTGACTTGAGCCCGCCTTCCCGCACACTCCGCACAGTATTTTTTCCGCTTACCGGCCGCGGTTCCAGGCCAGTCTCTCCGAGGTAAACCATGAAAATGCTCTGGGCCTTCCTGGCCATCATGCTCACTTTCACCCTGACCATGGAAACCGCCGAAGCCAAGCGCATGGGCGGCGGCAAATCCTTCGGGCGCAGCTACCAAACCGCGCCTGCCCCCAGCCGCAATAGCGCCGACGCGCCCTCCCGCCAGCAACAGACCATGGCCGGTCAACCGGGTCAAGGCTCCCGCAAGGGGCTGATGGGGGGATTATTGGGCGGCCTGCTGGTAGGCGGCCTGTTTGCGGCGCTGTTTGCCGGGGGTGCCTTCAACGGTTTGCAGTTCATGGACATCCTGCTGATTGGCGTGCTGGCCTTCATCATGGTCAAGCTGATCAACGCCTGGCGGCTGCGGCGCAACGCAACGCCCACCGCGCCGCAACGGCCAGCGCCCACGCAGCCGGTGCTGGCGGGCACCGGTTCCGGCCCGCAGGTCAAGGTTCCCAGCCTGTTTGAATCGATGGGCGGCGCGACCGCTTCAACCACGCCCGTGCGCGCATCGACCCCGGATATTCCCTTCAAGCTGCCGCTGAACTTCGATACCCCGGCCTTCCTGAGCAGCGCCAAGGACAATTACCGCTTGCTGCAGGACGCCTGGAACCGCAACGATCTGACCAAACTGCAGCAATTCGCCGCGCCGGAACTGTTCAACGAATTGCGTAACGAGCGCGCCGCGCTGACCGTCGCGCCGCAAACGGAAGTGCTGAGTCTGGACGCCGAGCTGGGCCGCGCCACGCAGATGTTCGGCGTCGCCGAGATCAGCGTCCGCTTCAGCGGCCGCTACCGCGATGTAAGCGAAGGCGTGGAAGAAGACTTTGTGGATGTGTGGCATCTGGAACGCGACTGCACCCAGGACAACACGCCCTGGGTGATCACCGGCATCCAGTCGGAATAACCGAACCATGAACATGAAAAAGCCCCGCCGATGCGGGGCTTTTTCATGGGCGCGATTCGAGCCGGTTCAGATATTGATGCTGGGCGGAATCAGGCTGGGCAGCAGGAAGGTATAGGCCGGGCGCGTCTGGTTGCGGCCGTTGATCGTTTCCTCCACCCGTTGCAACGACTGACGGAAGCGTTCCAGCGGACCGCCGTCGCCGGTAATCCGGGAGTCCTGCAGCCAGGGTTCATAGGGGAAATGGCTGGCGCGATATTCACCAAGATGGCGGAAATGCACCGAGCCCAGCAGGTGCAGCACATTCAGCTGTTCCAGCGACGCATCCACGGACGGCAGCAGCGCCAGCCAGTCATTCCGGTCATGCCCTCCCGCCGCCGGAGCCGGAGTCCAACCCGCGCCGGAAATGGCCGGGGCATAGGTCATGTCCGGCGCTTGCGGGAAATTGACGGCGGCGTGTTGGGCGCTGGCGGTGAAGATGATCATCGTGACCACATCCACCAGCTGCGCCACCGTCGTCACCGGCTTGAAGCCCCGGATCTTGCCCTCGCTGATCAGGCTGGCGGTCCAGGCGGCCAGCTCGGTGTCGCCGTTGATATCGGCGTCGCTGGTGTAATAGACCCGCAGGTAGTCGTTGACCCAGCCATGGATAGCCTCCCACACCAGCCAGCCGTCATCGCGATAGGGATAATCGGGCAGCGCCGCCGCATCGTTGACACGCCGCCGCGTCAGGTCGCGGGGGAACATATGCTCGTAAAAATCGAAGCTGAGGCGATCCGTGCCCGCTGCCTGCTGGGTGCGGGCAATCGGCGCGCCGAAGATGTGGTCAATGGGTCCGCCCGCCGCGATCAGGCTTTTGGCGGCCGCCTGATTGATGAACAGGGTGCCTTCAAAATGCGGCTGCAGCAGGATGTTCAGCGGATGCCGTTCCGCCAGGCAACGATGGGTGGCAACGGCGAAGGCCTCGATCACCAGATGGGTGCGCGCCAGATGCACATACAATTCGTGGTAGTTACCCTCAGCCACCTGCACCACCGACTTCGCCATTTGCCAGCCCCAGTATTGTCCGGGGTTGGCGGCGTCGGCGGGCTGGAACAGCGGGAATTGCGCCGGGTCCTGCCCGCAGCGGATAGCCACCGGTTTCAGTTGCCGTGTCGCCTGGTCAACGGCGAACAGCGCTATCGGCGCGTAGACATACTTGGTCAGGCCGTCGGTCTGGCCCGGCACTTCCGCCAGATAGACCAGATCCTGGTAATCCAGCAGGTAGAGGCGATGCTCCTTGCCCGCCGCCGCCAGGCTGTCGCCATCACCCATCACTTGCCGGTATTGGGCGTCGCTCAGCGGGAACTTGGCGGGCAGGCTGTCAATGCCGGTCAGCAACATGGGATTGGGTCCGGCCACGCGCAGGCGGGCGAACTCCGCGTCTTCACGGAAGGCGGCCGCGATCGGCGGCAGCGGCAAGGTCTTGAACAAGGCGTTGTACGCCGCCAGCCCGTCCTCACCCCCGGACAGTTCAGGCAGGGCGTACTGCGCGGACAGCTTCTGGAAATCCGCCACCAGCGTCTCGAACGAGAGCGTGTGCAGCCGCGCCAGCTCCTGCAGCGCCAATTTCACCTCGGCCAGCATGCCCGCCAACGGGGTTGCCTGCAACTTGGCTTCATGGTCGTGACGCACTGTCTGCAGGCGCTTGCGCACCGAGCCCAGCTCCTGATTCAGCTTGGCCGTATCGGTAACCGCATCGTCAGCACCGGACAGTTTGACCGCCAACAGATTTTCCGCAATCTGCAAACCCACTTCACCCACCTGCAACAGCCAGGGCAACGACGGTTCGTCGGCAAAGGGCACCCGGGCAGCCATGGGCACGCCCTGAACATTCGGCATCTGATCCGTCCATTCATAGACGGTCATCGTCTTCGCCAGTTGGGCGGCGCGGCTCTCCTGTTGGGCCTGGGTATCGTTTTGGGGCAGGCTGGGATGCCGGCGGGGGAAAAAATCGAGCATGATGTATTCCTTTAATCGTGCGAAATGAAACCGGGGCGATGCCCCGCATCCGGGAGAAGGAAAGCACGGCGGAGAAGCGGGCAGACAGCCGCGAACGCGGCGGAAGACGCTGATCCCTGCGGTGGATGGCCGGGCCATCCCTCAAATCCCACGCTCAGGCTAGACGGATTTTGATGGAAATCAAGTTGATTGACGCATATCCGTGCGGCGTGCCCGGTTTTCACCATCTGATCCGCTTTTTTTTCCACCAAACTGAGCCTGTTTTCTTTACCGGCTTGACCGGCATCATGGCGCAATTTCCTTGCCGATGGTCCGTCCCTCATGTCCGAGCGCATTCCCGCCCGCAATATCCCCATCGAAACGTCCGACGCCATCCATACCCGCAGCTTCACCGGCTTTTACCGCAGCCTGCGGCTTTACGGCGCGGGCATCCTGATGCTGCTGTTCTTCGGCACAAGCTGGCTGACCTGGAACGGCCGTCAGGCGGTGTTGTGGGATCTGGCCGACCGCAAATTCTACGTGTTCGGCGCCACCATCTGGCCGCAGGACCTGTTTCTGCTGACCGCGCTGCTGATGATCGGCGCGTTCGGCATGTTTACGCTGAGCGTCTTTGCCGGTCGGGTCTGGTGCGGCTACGCCTGCCCGCAAAGCGTCTGGACCTGGATGTTCATGTGGGTGGAGAAAGTCACCGAGGGCGAGCGCAACCAGCGCATCCGGCTGGACGCGCAACCCTGGTCGGCGGAAAAGCTGGCCCGGCGCGGCGCGAAGCACGGGCTGTGGCTGGCGATCAGCCTGGCGACCGGCCTCACCTTCATCGGCTATTTCACGCCGATCCGCGCGATGGTGAATGAACTGCTGCACCTGTCGCTGGATCTGGAAACGGTGGGCTGGGTCGGCTTTTTCAGCCTCTGTACCTACATCAATGCCGGGTGGCTGCGCGAGAAGGTCTGCCGCGACATGTGCCCCTATTCCAACCTGCAAAGCGTGATGTTCGACGCCGACACGCTGATCATTACCTATGACAAGGCGCGCGGTGAAAACCGGGGCCCGCGCCGCAAGGACGAGGACGCCAAGGCGCTGGGGCTGGGCGACTGCATTGACTGCACGATGTGCGTGCAGGTCTGTCCCACCGGCATCGATATCCGCGACGGCCTGCAACTGGAATGCATCAGCTGCGGCGCGTGCATCGACGCCTGCGACAGCGTCATGGACAAGATGGGCTACGAACGCGGGCTGGTGCGCTATTCCTCCGAGCGGGAAATGGCGGGCGGCAAGACCCGCTGGTTCCGGCCGAAGATGGTGGCGCAAACCGTGCTGCTGGCGCTGCTGGCGGTCGGCTTTGTCATCGCCTTCCTGCATCGGCCGCTGGTGGCGCTGGATGTGTACAAGGATCGCGGCCTGTACCGGGAAAACAGCGATGGCCAGATCGAGAACATCTACAGCCTGAAGGTGATCAACAAGACGCAAAGCCCGCACCGCTACGCCGTGTCGCTTGATGACGCCGATGATTTCGCACTGCAAGGGGCCAGCGAGCTGCATCTGGCCCCGGGCGAGCTGGCATTGTTGCCGGTAAGCGTGGCGCTGACCGACAACGACGGCAAGCACGGCTCACGGCCGGTGGTCTTCCGCGTCCGCGATCTGGACAACCCGGACACCACGGTCACTACAAAAAGCCGCTTCGTCAGCCCGTGAGGGCCTCAGACCCGCTAGAATCCCCGGATACCATCCTGACACGGGTATCCGGGTTCCCCATGAAACGCTACGAGCAGTTTGCCGAACAGATGGCCGGTCTGATCCGCGGCGGCGTGCTGCCGCCGGGCCAGAAACTGCCCTCGGTGCGGCAGGCCGCCCGCACCCATGGCGTCAGCCTGTCCACGGTATTTGAAGCCTATTACCTGCTGGAAAGCCGTGGCCTGATCACGGCCCGCGCCCGTTCGGGCTATTACGTGCGTGCAACCGCGCAACACCCGCTGCCCGAACCCGGCCCGGCCGCGCCGCCCGCGCCGACCAGCGATGTCGATGTCAGCGAACTGGTGTTCTCGGTGTTCGGCTCGCTGAAGGACCCGGATATTGTCCCCTTCGGCTCCGCCTTCCCCAGCCCGGAACTGTTTCCGCTGGCGCGGCTGGCGCGGTCGATGTCGCACGCGCTGCACCGTCTGGCTCCGGACACCATCATTGCCGAAATGACCGAGGGCAATGCCGAGCTGCGCCGCCAGATTGCCCTGCGCAGCGCCGGTTTCGGCATCCGCCGCCCGCTGGACGAACTGGTGATCACCAGCGGCGCGATGGAAGCGCTGAACCTGTGCCTGCAATGCCTGACCCAACCCGGCGACCTGGTGGCGATTGAAGCGCCCGCCTTCTACGCCAGCCTGCAGGTGCTGGAGCGGCTGAAGCTGAAGGCGGTGGAAATTCCAGTGCACCCTCGGGAAGGCATTGACCTGGATTATCTGGAGGATTGCCTGCAACGGCTGCCGATCAAGGCTTGCTGGTTCATGAGCAGCCTGCAGAACCCATTGGGGGCCAGCCTGTCCGATGAACGCAAGCAGGCGCTGTATGCGCTGCTGGTGCGCCACCGGTTGCCGATGATCGAGGACGATGTCTACGCCGAACTCCATTTCGGCGACCGGCCGCCGCGCCCGGTGAAAAGCCTGGATACCGAAGGGCTGGTGATGCACTGCGGCTCGTTTTCCAAGTGTCTGGCGCCGGGCTACCGCATCGGCTGGGTATCCGGCGGACGATACAGCGAAGCCATCCAGCGTCTGAAACTGATGACGACGATTTCCCCGTCCATTCCCGCTCAGGCCGCCATAGCCGACTATCTGCAACATGGCGGTTATGACCGTCACCTGCGCAAGCTGCGCCATGAACTGGAAAGCCGCCAGTCATCCATGCTGGCCTCGGCGGCGCGGCACTTTCCCGAAGGCACACGCGTTACCCGCCCGGCCGGCGGCTACCTGCTGTGGTTCGAGTTTCCGGAACGGGTGGATTCGCTGCAGCTCTGCCGACAGGCGATGGCGCTGGGAATCAGTCTGGCGCCCGGGCCGATCTTCTCAGCCACCCGCCGCTTTGGTCATTGCGCAAGGCTGAACAGCGGCCATCGCTGGGATGAACGCAAGGAACTGGCGATGGCGACGCTCGGTGAATTGCTGCATCAGCCCTGAGGGCCGCCATAGCCGCCGGCCAGGTCATTCCACTCAATGCGCCGCTTGCGCCAGTGTTCCTGGATTGCCTGCGTGAAATCATGACGCACCAGCTTCGCCCGGTTCAGCAGCCAGTCCTCGTCCTGATGGCGGATCACAATCCCCTCCAGCACGCCGTCGCGATACTGGCTACCGGAATGCATGACCAGTTCCTTCAACTGCTCCAGCGTATATTGCCCCTCGCCGATACAACGAATGGCGGGCAGTTCCAACTGCGCCAGCAAGGCATTGCGCCGCCGGGTCGACCAGAACGCCTCGCGCTGACGGTCATAGACATCAAAGCCGACAAACCAGCCCGGCAGGCCGGTATAGTCCAGCGAGTGCCGCGCCGCACACCATTCCCCAAACAGGATCAGGTTCTCGCCCAACGCATCAAACAATACGTCCTCATAGCGGCGAAGCCACATTTCCAGTTTCTCGAACTGGCCCGGAAACGGCCGTTCCAGATAATGGCCGCGATTCTGCGCCCGCACCTCGCCGTTTTCCCCCACGGAAATGCCCAGGTTGGCGCCGTCCAGCTTTTCTTCCAGCGTCACCGGCCCGGCCAGCAGTGCCTCGATCTCGGCAGGAGTCAGCACCTTGTCGTCTCGGGGGGAATCCGCGCCCAGCCAGGCAATGTGCGGGGTGTGGGGAAATCGGAAGAAGTCGTTCATGGGTGTTTCTTTTCCAGCCATTTGTCATGGGACCATCCGGGCAGCAGTTGCAGCACCTCGATCCCGTTCTTGTGCAGTTCATCCAGCCAGTCGTACCAGTCCGTATCGGCGGCATTGACGATCTGGCACGGTCCGTGTTTCAGCGCCTCCAGCGCGGCGGCCACCAGCTTGCGGTCAGAGTGGTCGTGCACCACCGTCGCCAGCGGTTCCTCCAGGTAGGCATAACCTTCATCATCGTAGAGCAGGTCCACCAATAGTACCTGCCCGCGATTCCACTTCTGGCGCACCACCTGACGCCCGAAATCATTGTAATCAAGCTTGTGCTCGTACTCTTCCTCCAGCCGCCCCTGATTGTCCATCACCAGCACATCGTCGGAATTGGCGAAACGACTGAGCCAGGCATAGGCGTGTTCACACAGCTCAGGACTGGAGGGCGAAACATGCAGGCGGGGGTTATTGACCGCGCTGGCGTCCAGGAGCACATTGGTGTCGACAACATAAAACCGGGTCATGCCGGGGTCACTTCCTGATCTGTCCTATCGCTTCGGCAAAAGCGCCGTCCTATCATGCGCATCATAAACAATCTTTCCGGGAAAAGTTCATGAAAACAAGGCTCTGGCTTGGCCTGTTGCTGTTGTTGTCAATTCGGACAGCCCACGCCGCACCGGTCACGACTGTTCACCGCGTCGACCTGAACCGCTATCTGGGCCAATGGCATGAAATCGCGCATCTGCCGATGTTCTTCCAACGGCACTGCCTCGGCGACACCACTGCGGTTTACGGTCTGCGTAACGATGGCAGGATCAGCGTGCGCAACCGCTGCCGCACGGCCAAAGGCTGGCAGGAAGCCAACGGACGCGCCAAGGTGGTTCCGGATAGCGGTAATGCCCGGCTGAAAGTGTCCTTCTTCTGGCCGTTCAGCGGTGACTACTGGATTGTCGGGCTGGATGAGCAATACCGCTGGGCCGTGGTGGGTGATCCGAAGCGGAAGTATCTGTGGATTTTGTCGCGGACGCCGGTGCTGGATGCCATTGAGCTGGAAAAGGCCAAGGCGCTGGCGGTTGCACAGGGCTATGATCTTTCAGCGCTCATCCGGACTGTCAATCAGCCCGAGCCATAGCGTTGAACCCTCTGGCGCCGGTTATCACGTACATTTATGGGGTGCAAGAGGTCGCAATCCCATAACAAAAAGGGCCACAGCTTTCACTGTGACCCTTGTTGAATGTTTGGTCGGGACGGCGGGATTTGAACTCGCGACCCCTTGCACCCCATGCAAGTGCGCTACCAGGCTGCGCTACGCCCCGAACAGGCGGCTATCTTAGCGAATCAGCGGCAATTGTCCAGTCTTTTCAGCGCCATAATGCTCAATCATTGGGCAGGTCGATAGGCTTCGACGAATTCGCGGGGCATGCGCTTCGGTTTGCCGCTCGCCATATCCACCGTAATGAAGTGGGTCTTGCCAGTCAGCACCGTCTTGCCGTCCCGCACGCGAATCACCTGATACTCACGCGTCGTGCTCAGCTTGCCGTCGTTGGCGCTGATCCACGTTCCAACCTTCAGGTCATCACCCGTATGCGTCGGCAGCAGGTATTCCAGCTCGTGCTTGCGCACCACGCAACCCACGCCCAAACGGTAGTAGGCGGCAATATCCAGCCCCAGCGCATTCGAATGCGACCAAGCCGCCTGTTCCAGCCATTGCAGGTAGGCCACATTGTTGGTGTGCCGGTACTCATCCTGATGTTCAGGCCGTACCTGAATATCAATCATATGCGGCGACGATACTTTCCAGACCAGTTCAGCGCTCATATCCCCTGCCTCAACCATGTGTAACCCCAAGACTATCGGCTTCACGCGCACCGGGCGTTGGCTCCGGCGACAGTCATGAGCGCCAGAAAGCAAAAACCCGCCAACTGGCGGGTTTCAGCAACCGGAAGATCTCAGGCCTTCAGCAACAAGGCCACGGCTTCCAGTTCACGGATCATGTCCTTGATCACCACGTTCAGCATGTTCTGGCTGATCTGCGCCTGATAGGCCAGCAAGGCCTCGGCGGGCGACTGCATCGCCTCCTGCGTCGAGGGCACATCCACCGGCTCGGCGACCGGCTCCAGACGGGCAATCCCCTCATGCAACTGCACGCGGGCGCCGCTGATGGTGTAGCCCTGCTCGTACAGCAGGCTGCGGATATTGCGAATGATCAGCACATCCTCATGCTGATAGTAGCGGCGGTTGCCCCGGCGCTTCACCGGCTTCAGTTGCGGGAATTCCTGTTCCCAGTAGCGCAGCACATGCGGCTTCACCAGACACAAGTCACTCACTTCACCAATGGTGAAATAGCGCTTGCCGGGAATGACGGGCAGTTCGGCGTTATGACTGGGTTCTAGCATAAGCTTCCACTCGCTGTCTCAGTTTTTGTCCGGCCTTGAAAGTCACCACGCGGCGGGCGGTAATCGGGATTTCCTCACCGGTCTTCGGATTACGGCCCGGACGCTGGCGTTTTTCACGCAGGTCGAAGTTGCCGAACCCGGACAACTTCACCGGCTGACCATGCTCCAGAGCCAGGCGGATTTCTTCAAAGAAGATATCCACCAGCTCCTTGGCTTCCCGCTTGTTCAGGCCCAGCTCCTCAAAAAGGTGCTCGGCCATTTCGGCTTTGGTCAGTGCGCTCATGCCTACCTCTGGTCATCAACTAACGCAGGACGGCATTGAAGGTCTGTTCCAGCGCGGTCAGGACAGCCTGCACGCCCGATTTGACTTCATCATCCTGCAAGGTACGGTCGTTGTGCTGCCACTGGGTGCCGATGGCCAGACTGCGTTTGCCGTCCGGAATACCCGCGCCCTGGTAGACATCAAACAACCACACATCTTGTAACAATTCTCCGGCTGCCGCGCGCACGGTTTTCAGGACTTCCGCGCTCTCAATCGCCGCATCCAGCACAATCGCCAGATCACGCCGCACGCCGGGGAAACGCGAAAGTTCCCGGAAGGCAGGCACATGCGCCTGCAGCAACGGTTCCAGCGCCAGCTCGAATACAAACACCACCCCTTGCAAATCCAAGCTTTGCTGGACTTGCGGGTGCAGTTTGCCCACCCGACCGATCACTTTTCCGGCGTTGTCGACGATCACCGCCGACTGTCCCGGATGTAAAGCCGGATGAGAACCTGCTTTGAATTCAACTCTATCAGAAGTGGCCGTAAGTGCAAGAATTCCTTCGACATTTGCCTTGATGTCAAAGAAGTCGGTTTTGGCCTTTCCATTGGCCCAACCTTCCGGCAACAGGCTGTCGGTAATCACCCCGGCCAACATGGCTTCCTGATGCAGCGAGCCGTCCGCTTGGGGAATGAAACGGCTGCCGACTTCGAACAGGCGCACGCGGGGTTGCTGGCGGTTCTGGTTCCAGGCCACGGCGTTCAGCAGGCCCGCCCACAAGGTGGTGCGCATCACCGACAGCTCGCTGGACAGCGGATTCGCCAACGGCAGCACGGCCTGACCCGGATCGAGAATTTCCTGGATCTTCGGATCGACAAAGCTGAAGGTAATCGCTTCCTGATAGCCCTGCCCGACCAGGAAATCCTGCAGTTCGGCGATGGTGCGGGCCTCGGCGCGCGGCGCCAGCATGACGCTGTTGCGCGGGGCGCGGGTTGGCAGGTTGTCATAGCCATGCACGCGGGCCAGTTCCTCAATCAGGTCGGCCTCGATGCTCATGTCAAAACGCCAGCTGGGCGGCGTCACCAGCCAGCCTTCACCGTCGGATTGCAGCACCATGCCCAGCCGGCGCAGGATGTCCTCGATGTCAGCCGCCGCCATGCCGAAGCCCAGCACCTTTTCCACCCGCGCCGGACGCAAGCGGATCGGGGCGCGCACCGGCAGGCTGTCGGCCTGCACAGCTTCGACCACAACGCCCGGTACGCCGCCTGCCGCCGCCACAATCAGGGCGGTCGCGCGTTCGATCGCCTGACGTTGCAGTGCGAAATCGACACCGCGCTCGAAACGGTGCGAGGAGTCGGTATGCAGGCCATAGCTGCGCGCCTTGCCGGCGACCGCCAGCGGCTGGAAGAAGGCGCTTTCCAGCAGGATGTCATTGGTGGCATCGGTCACGGCGGAGTCATTACCACCCATGATGCCCGCCATTGCCAGCGCCTTGGCGTGGTCAGCGATCACCAGCGTATCGTCGCGCAGCTCCACCGCCTGGCCGTTCAGCAACGCCAGCGACTCACCGGCGCGGGCCTTGCGCACCACAATACCGCCGTCAACCTTCGCCAGATCGAAGGCATGCATCGGCTGGCCGAGTTCCAGCAGCACGTAGTTGGTCACGTCCACCACCAGGCTGAGCGGGCGGACGCCGCCGCGTTCCAGACGGCGCGCCATCCATTCCGGCGTCACCGCCGCCGGATTGATGCCGCGGATGATGCGACCGAGATAACGCGGGCAATCCGTGCTTTCCAGCTTAACCGAGGGGGCTTCCTGCGATTGCGCAGCCACGGCGGCGATTTCCGGAGCGGACACACTCAGGCGGTTGAAGGTGGCCACTTCCCGCGCCAGACCGGCAATGCTCAGGCAGTCGCCGCGATTGGGGGTAATCCCCAGCTCGATCAGGTTGTCGTCCAGACTCAGGTAGTCGCGCAGGTTCAGACCGACAGGCGCGTCGACGGGCAGTTCCAGCAGGCCCTCGGTCGGCGGCTCCAGACCCAGCTCCTGGGCGGCGCACAGCATGCCGAAGGACTCGACGCCTCGCAGCTTGGCCTTGCCGATTTCAAAGCCGCCGGGCAGTTTCGCGCCGAAGGTGGCGACACAGACTTTCAACCCGGCGCGCACATTGGCGGCCCCACAGACGATTTGCAGCGGTTCGCCGCTGCCGACGGAGACGCGGGTGACACGCAGGCGGTCGGCCTGGGGATGCGGTTCGGCGGAGAGCACTTCGCCCACCACGACATTGTTGAACGCGGGAGCCACCGGCTTCAGGGCATCCACTTCCAGCCCGGCCATGGTCATCTGGTGGCCCAGCTGCTGGGCGTTCAGGGAGGGATTCACCCAATCCCGCAACCATTGTTCACTGATTTGCATGATATTTCCTGAACATCAATACGGTTTTACCCGAGCGGCAAGCGGCCGTCCCGGGACAAGAAACAAGTCTTAGTTGAACTGCCCGAGGAAGCGCAGGTCGTTCTCGAAGAACAGGCGCAGGTCGTTTACCCCGTAGCGCAGCATGGCGAAACGCTCGACGCCCATGCCGAAGGCAAAGCCGGAGTATTTTTCGCTGTCGATGCCGCAGTTTTCCAGCACCTGCGGATGCACCATGCCGCAGCCCAGCACTTCCAGCCAACCGGTGTGCTTGCAGACGCGGCAGCCCTTGCCGTCACACATCACGCATTCCATGTCCACTTCCGCCGAAGGCTCGGTGAACGGGAAATAGGACGGACGGAAACGCACGGCCAGATCCTTCTCGAAGAACACCTGCAGGAAGTTCTGGATGACATGCTTCAGCTCGGCAAAGCTGACATGCTCATCAATCAGCAGGCCTTCCACCTGGTGGAACATCGGCGAGTGGGTCAGGTCGGAGTCACAGCGGTAGACGCGGCCGGGACAGACGATGCGGATCGGCGGCTTCTGCTGTTCCATGACGCGGATCTGCACCGGCGAGGTATGGGTGCGCAGCAGACGGCGGGCGTCAAAATAGAAGGTGTCATGCATCGCCCGCGCCGGGTGGTGCGAGGGAATGTTCAGCGCCTCGAAGTTATGGAAGTCATCCTCCACTTCCGGCCCGGAAGCCACTTCAAAGCCGTTGAGGGTGAAGAACTCGGTGATGCGGTTCATGACGCGGGTCACCGGATGCAGGCCGGCGGGCGGCTGACCCCGGCCCGGCAGCGTCACGTCGATGCGCTCGGCGGCCAGTTGGGCGTTCAGCGCGGCTTCCGCCAGCGCGGCCTTGCGGGTATCCAGCGCCGTGTTGATGGCGTTGCGGACCTCGTTCAGGCGCGCGCCCTGCTCCTTGCGCGCCTCCGGATCCAGTTGGCCCATGCCCTTGGACAGCTCGGTCATCAGGCTCTTCTTGCCCAGATACTGGACGCGCGCCTGCTCCAGCATGGCCGCATCGGTGGCGGCCTCGATCGTGGCCAGCGCTTCACTGACCAACGCCTGCAAGTCACTCATGTTGCTTTCCCGAATACACCGGAATTCTCCGGATATTTCATTTAATTCAATATCCTGCATGACAAACTTAATGTTGGATCATACGGGAGATTAACTTCTGACTATCGTCATTCCCCTGCAATCGCACACATGAAGTCGCTTGCAGGGGAATAACGACACGCCGAACCAATAAAAAAGGGGGAACGGCCAAAGCCCTTCCCCCCTTTAGACCCGCAGTGCTATCAGGCGGCGAGAGCGGCTTTGGCTTTTTCAGCCAGAGCAGCAAAAGCACCTGCATCATGCACGGCGATATCGGCCAGAACGCGACGGTCGATTTCAACCGAAGCCTTCTTCAGACCGTTGATCAGACGGCTGTACGACAGGCCGTTCATGCGGGAAGCCGCGTTGATACGGGCAATCCACAGGGCGCGGAACTGACGCTTCTTCTGGCGACGGTCACGGTAAGCATACTGGCCGGCCTTGATGACCGCCTGGAATGCCACGCGATAGACACGCGACCGGGCACCGTAGTAGCCCTTGGCGCGATCCAGAATCTTTTTGTGACGACGATGGGCAATTACACCACGTTTTACACGAGCCATTTATCTATCTCCCAATCAGCAGTTCGGCAGCATGCGCTGGACGGACGGAACATCACATGCAGCGACTTGGGTGCAGCCACGCAGTTGACGGATACGCTTGGGAGACTTCTTGGTCAGGATGTGACGCTTGAATGCCTGCTTGCGCTTGAAGCCATTAGCCGTTTTCTTGAAACGCTTGGCGGCTCCGCGCAAGGTCTTGATCTTCTGTGCCATGTTAACCTCGATATAAAAGGAACCCTTGCGGCCCGGTAGCACACCTGAACCTGGGGGTAAGACGCAAAAACCGATCCGTCAGTTCTTACTTCTTTTTCTTGGGCCCGATGAGCATAGACATCATCTTGCCTTCCATCTTCGGGTGCTGTTCCACAACCCCGATTTCGCTCAGGTCGGTCTCGATACGTTGCAATTGCTTCATACCGAGTTCCTGGTGAGCGACTTCACGTCCGCGGAAGCGGAGAGTGATCTTGGCTTTGTCGCCTTCTTCGAGGAAGCGGATCAGGGCTTTCAACTTCACCTGATAGTCGGCTTCCTCGGTGCCGGGACGCAGCTTGATTTCCTTGATCTGTACCTGGTGCTGCTTCTTTTTGGCTTCTTTCTGCTTCTGCTTCAGCTCAAAAACATGCTTGCCGTAATCCATGATACGGCAGACCGGAGGTTCCGCGTTGGGAACGATCTCCACCAGGTCCAGAGTGACCGCTTCGGCGGCTGCCAGGGCGTCACGAATGGACATGATCCCTTTCTGCTCGCCGTTCTGGTCTACCAGACGGACTTCACGTGCACGAATATCCCCGTTAATCGCAGTGCGCTGCTTGGCGTCTTTGGACTGCGGTTTTTCTGGCTTGTTAATACTTAATTCTCCACTGATGAACGACCGCGACGGGCAATATCCCCGCGCAAGAGATCGGCAAAGGCCTCAAGGCTCATGCTGCCCAGATCCTTGCCTTCGCGGGTGCGAACGGCCACGGTGTTCTGTTCTACCTCGCGATCCCCGACCACCAACAGGTAGGGAATGCGCTCCAAGGTGCGTTCGCGAATCTTAAAGCCTATTTTCTCGTTTCTCAAGTCACCTTCGACACGGAAGCCCATATCTCGCAACTTGTCGACGAATTGAGCGGTCGCCGGGGCCTGATGGTCGGTGATATTCATCACTACCGCCTGGACCGGGGCCAGCCAGGGCGGCAGCAAACCGGCGTAGTGCTCGATCAGGATGCCGATAAAGCGTTCGAAGGAACCGAGGATGGCGCGGTGCAGCATCACCGGCGCATGGCGGCTGTTGTCTTCGGCGACATAGCTGGCGTCCAGGCGCACCGGCATGTTGAAGTCGCACTGGATGGTGCCGCACTGCCAGACGCGGCCCAAACAATCTTTCAGCGAGAACTCGATCTTCGGACCGTAGAACGCGCCTTCGCCCGGTTGCAGTTCCCACTTCAGGCCGGCGGCATCCAGGGCATCGGCCAGCGCCTTTTCCGCCATGTCCCACAGGGCGTCGTCGCCGACGCGCTTGGCCGGACGGGTCGACAACTTCATCTGCACGTCGTCGAAGCCGAAATCCTTGTAGACCTTCAGGGTCAGGGCGATGAAGTCCGCGACTTCCGAACCGATCTGTTCACGGGTGCAGAAGATGTGGGCGTCGTCCTGGGTGAAGCCGCGCACGCGCATGATGCCGTGCAGCGAACCGGACGGCTCGTTACGGTGGCAGGAGCCGAACTCGGCCAGGCGCAGCGGCAGGTCGCGGTAGGACTTCAGGCCCTGGTTGAACACCTGCACGTGGCACGGGCAGTTCATCGGCTTGACCGCGTAATGACGGTTTTCCGAGTGGGTGGTGAACATGTTGTCGGCGTAGTTGGCGGCGTGGCCGGAACGTTCCCACAAGGAGATGTCGACCACCTGCGGCGTCTTGATTTCCTTGTAGCCGTTGGCCTGCTGGATCTTGCGCATGTACTGTTCCAGCACCTGATACATGGTCCAGCCGTTGGGGTGCCAGAACACCATGCCGGGGGCTTCATCCTGCACGTGGAACAGGTTCAGCTGCTTGCCGATCTTGCGGTGATCGCGCTTGGCGGCTTCTTCCAGACGGGTCAGGTAGGCCTGCAGGTCTTTCTTGTTGGCCCAGCAGGTGCCGTAGATGCGCTGCAGCATGGCGTTGTTGCTGTCGCCGCGCCAGTAGGCACCGGCCACCTTGGTCAGCTTGAAAGCCTTGATCTTGCCGGTGGACGGCACGTGCGGGCCGCGGCACAGGTCGATGAAATCGCCCTGGCTGTAGAAGGACAGGTCTTCCTCGCCGGGAATACTGGCGATGATTTCGACCTTGTACTTCTCGCCTTTTTCCTCAAACAGGCGGATGGCGTCCGGCCGCGACATCACGGTGCGGGTGACGGTGAAGTCCTTGGCGGCCAGTTCTTCCATGCGCACTTCAATCCTGGCGAGGTCGTCCATGGTGAACGGACGCTCGAACGCAAAGTCATAGAAGAAACCGTCTTCGATGACCGGGCCGATGGTGACTTGCGCAGTCGGGAAAATGTCCTGCACAGCCATGGCCAGCAGGTGGGCGCAGGAGTGACGGATCACTTCCAGGCCGTCGGCATCCTTTTCTGTAATGATGCTGAGGGCGGCGTCTTCGCTGATCAGATAGGAGGTGTCCACCAGCTGTTCGCCGATCTTGCCGGCGAGTGCGGCCTTGGCCAGGCCAGCTCCGATGCTGAGGGCCACGTCGGCGACGCTGACGGGATGGTCGAATTCTTTCTGGGCGCCGTTAGGCAGGGTAATGACGGGCATGATTTTATCCTTCAGGCTGTCTTTTAGCAGTGGTGGCCGCTACCAATGGCCACATAACCTCGAGAGTCCGCCGACGTTACCGTCCGGGTGTCCCTGCCGCGCATACGGGAGCGCGAGCCCGGGCCGGGCGATGCTATCTGACGATCGAACGCGGGATTTTACAGGAAATCGTTGGCGGAACAAGGAAATCCGCTGCCAGCGGCCGGTGGCGGCGATGAAGCGTCAGTATTTGATGTTGTAGAAAAGGTCGAGCGCGTTTTCCAGCGAGGACACGGCTTCCAGATACAGGCTGTGGCTGATCTTGTAGCGCAACGTCACCTTGCTGACCGGAGTAAAAACACCGACGCCGTAACGCAGGTAGAGCCGCGGGCTGAGATAGCCGGAAACGGTGAACTGGGTTTCATCGCCAGCGCCCTCGGCGTCCAGCGCCACATCCCGCAACCCGACTTTGCTGCCGATATCCGAGGCGATGCCCTGTCCGCCGCGAATACCCAGGCTGAGCGCCGCCGAGGCCAGCAAGGCGGTATCGCTGCCGCCGCCGACATTCAAGCGCCCTTCCTGATACAACGGCCGCCCGATCAGCAGGTAGCCCAGCATTTCATCCTGGGTCATCGGCGTATCCGAGAACAGCTGCACGGTCGGTGCATTGGCGCGGCCCTCCACACGCACGCCCACCACCTGATCGGCGACCTCCTTGATCGCCTCAATGTTCAGCGCGGGTTGAGTGACAGGCCCGGCGAACAACAACTGCCCCTTGCGGATTTTCAGCTTCTGGCCATAGGCCTCGTAGCGCGCCTCGGTATTGGTGCCGGTCGTTTTCAGCTCGATTTCGCCGGTGGCCTGCAAGCCGCGCTGTTTTTGCTGCTGCAGGCGCAGTTCGCCGGACATGAAGCTGCTGAGGCCGAAGCCTTCAAACTGAACCTTGTCGCGCAGGAGCAATTCGATATCGGCGTTGACGGCCCATTGCTTCATGCTCTTCGCCACCCGCGCCCGCGCCTTGCGCGCCTCGTCCACCACGCGGACATCCGGCGATAACGGGATCGCCTTGTCGGAGAGGGCTTGCGGGCGGAGGAAGGCTTCCGGCACCACCACCTTGCCGTTGATATCGACCAGATAGGGTTTGACGCTGATATTCAGGTCCGGATCGACTTGCGCTGAAATCAGGGGCTTCTGACGCAGCGCCAGATCCTTGCCGGTCAGGTGCAACGCCATGGACGGCTCGCCCTTCCACTCCGCCTTGCCCTTCAGCACAGCCTGACCCTCGCCGCTCATGAACGTACCGTCAATCCCCGCTTCCTGGCCGCGAATGGCGGCATTGATGTTGATTTTGGTGAGATCCAGCGGCGCATCCCGCGCGGAAATTTCCGCGCCGGCGAGTGTGAAATCCCCATAAAAATCAGGGCCGGTGATGGCGCCGCTAAGACCGCCCGCCAGATTCAGTTCGCCGGACAGGTGCGCCATGCCGGGGAAGAAGGGCTTCAGCACGGCCAGATTGACCTGTTCCAGCACCAGCGCGCCGTTGATCTGATAGGGCTTGCTGGCGGGATCCAGCCAGGCTTCGACATAGCCCTGACCGATATGGGGGGCCTCGGTTTCGAAGCGGAAGCGCAGCCGTTTGTCTTCACTGGCCACCTTCAAACCCAGGCGGTCATAGGGCAGCGTCAACGGATCATCATCATCCTGCGCCAGCCCGATGGAGCCTTTGCGCGTGGTCAACTGAACAGCCAGTTGCGGCAGTTCTCCCTTTTTCCAGTCCAGGGAAGCATCGCCTTCCAGGCTGCCGTTCCAGGCCAGGCCTTCAGGGAACAACGGCGAAAGACGGCTGATTTCCAGGCCTTCCAGACCCAGTCGCGCCCGCGCCTGGGCCGGAGCCGCGATCAGTTCCTCACGGTTGCAAAGCCGGGCGCCGTCGGCTTGCCAGCAATGCGGCCCCAGCGCGACATGATTATCCGCCGCCGCCCACCGTACGGGGAAAGCGCCTTCCTCCTGACGCCAGTCAAAATCGTCAATGGAAACCAGACTCTCCAGGCTTTCGCCATGCCAGCGGCTGTTGCCGGTTTCATCCTTGTCAAGACCGCCTTGCAGCCGACCCTCGGCGCTGACCGGGTCCGCTTCCACCTGCCAGTCGATCGTGTGCGCCTGCCGGGTGCCTTCAACGACAACCGTGGCATCCGGCACAATCCGGTCCGCATAGCTCAGGTTATGGCCGTGAATCTGCAGGAAACCGTTTTCCTCCGCCAGCGCGGGCATAAAACCGCTGACGCTGAGGCTGTCGCCGCTGAAACCCCACCCCTTGAGATTGCCCCCCAAAAGGTTCAGCGTCACCGCCGGGCGATTGAGCGGTCCCTGCAACTGTGTCACGCCTTCCAGCGCGCCGTCGAGACGGCTGTCCAGCAGCGACAACTGCTCCAGCGCCGAATCCAGCGTCAAATCCCAGTTTCCCGCCCACAGCCCCCCTTCGGCCTCCAGATGGTTGCGGCCCCAATCCAGCTTGACCCCCTGCCCCTTGAAGTCCGGATAGCGCTGGCCCGGCTGCAGACGCATGGTGATATTCCCCTGCACGGCGGCGGGCTGATCACGCAGGGTGCCGCTCAGGGCCAGTTGCTGCAGCGTGATATCGTGATGACCTGCTTCCAGACGTCCGGAGGCCGTCACGGGGCCGCTGACTGTGGCGGGCCACGCCGGAGCCCAGAAGTCACTACGGAAATCCGTCAGGCCCAGACTGGCATTCCACTGCCAACCGCGTCCGGCGGGGCTGACGGAGGCATCGCCGTTGACGGCCCCGGCCAGCCCTTCGTAATGCAACAGATCGGCATTAAAGGCGCGGCCGCCGCCATGACCGGTGATTTCCCAGTCCCCTTCCGGGGTTTTGGCCGACTGCATCGCCATCGATGTGGACAGTCGGTAATGGTCCAGGGTTCCGGCCAGTTGCAGCGAGCCTTGGCCGGACCGGGTCTCTCCCAGCCCGGGTATATCGCGCTGCATGTTCCGCCAGTTGAAGCCGAGCGTGACCGGCTGGTGCCACAGCCATGGCCAGCTTTCGCTCTGCAAATGAACATCCCAGGTTTCACCATTGTCCCACTCGGCCTGCACGCCCAAGGCTGCTCCCTGCGCGGTTGCGCGGCCCTGCGTCAGCAAGCTGCCGGTCAAGGGCGACAACAGCCCGTGCACCTGCGGCCAGTGCCGGGAAAGATCCACGCCATCCCAGCGCGAGGCGAGGTTCCAGTGCGGCTGCCCGACCCAGCCGATATCCCCGGACAGGCTGAGAACACCGCCCAACCGGGTGCGGGCCTGCAACGGCAGCAGCAGCAGGGAATGCCAGTCGGTGCGGGCGTACCAGCGATACTCGCCCTTGGGAAAGAGCTTGCCCTCCATATCGGCGTCCCCGACCATGGACAGACCATGCCGGTCGCCGCGCACCTGCACCGCGCCGCTGCGGGTTTTCAGTTCCAGATTGGGATACCAGGGCACATCCATCTTGCCGAACCGCAACACCCCCTGATAATCCAGGGTCGGCTGGACGACGTTCAGGGTCGTTATCACCTCCACCGGCACCGGCCGGCGATGCACCAGATTGACGTGCAATGCGGCCAGGTCGCCGTCAACCCGCGCCGTCAGCGGTTTCAGGCCGTGACTGGTGAGAAAGGCCGTCTGCAGACTGCCCGTCGCCTTGAGGGGATATTGCGCCAGGAAGTCGATGCCGCCGCTCAAACGGGCGTGAAAACGCGGGTGATCCAGCTCGACATCATCCACGTCGAGATGTTCGTGGAGCCACGCGGCGTTTTGCAGGGACAGGCGCGTGGCGTCCAGCGTGCCGGTGGTCTTGACCACGGCGACCTGATCCAGCACGCCCTCCGCCAGCACCAGCCGGAACGGCAGGCGCAAGTGCTTCAGGTTGACCGGGTTGGGGTTGGGCGGCCCATTGAAGATGAGTCGGACGTTCCGCCCCCGCAGGGAGTCGACAAACAGCTCGCCGCGAAGAAATGACGCCCAGGTAACCTGCAAGGAAACACGATCGGCATCAATGTGGAACTTCTTGCCGGTGAAGCGGAAATGACTCAGCTGCAGGCCGTCGCGCAGCGTGCCGCCCTCCACCTGAAACTTGATCAACGGCTGCAGCGCCGCGACTTTTTCCAGCAGCCAGCGGGTGCCTTGCGGCGACCCGGCCGCCAGACACAGCGCCACCCAGACCACAAACACCAGCACCAGCAGGACAAACAGCAGATGGCAGCTGCTGCGCCACACGGCGCGCAAGCTCAGGCGCAACCAGCGCCGCAACTGCTTCTTGCGCGCCCCCCTCACAATGCCGGCCCCATGAAGAAATGGATGCGGGGGGACGGGTTGGGCTCGGACACGTTCCAGGCCACATCCAGACGCACCGGGCCGACCGGGGAAATCCACCGCACGCCGACGCCGGCGCCGGTCGCCAGACCTTGGGAAAGGCTGTCAAAAGCGTTACCGGTATCCACAAAAGACGCCAGACGCCAGCGCTTGCTGAACCGCCAGGCGTATTCGGCACTGGCGGTGACCAGATTGGACGCACCAATCACCTGACCGGTGCTGTCCTTGGGCGACAGGCTCTGGTAATCAAAACCGCGCACGCTTTGATCGCCCCCCGCATAAAAACGCATGTTCAGGGGAACACTGTCGAAATCACTGGTCAGAATGGCGCCGACATCCGCCCGCAGCAGGAAGGAATGCTTGTCGGCCAACGTGCGCAACACACGCCAGCCGGCGCGCAGCGAGATGAATTCGGCGTCGGATAACAGCGAACGGGAGGCCAGTTCGGCCTGATAGTACTGGCGGTCGCCCCAGACCGGATCCGCGCCGCCGCGACTGCGGGTGCGATTGTAGTTGACGCCGGGCAACAGCAGATTATTGGTGGTGCTGACCCCGCCGACCTGCCGCGAGGTTTCATTGCTGTAACGCAGGGTATAACCGCGCTGCCAGCCGTCCGGCTTGCGGATCAGCCTTTCCACACCCAACGTGGTGCTGTAGGTGGTGGCGGTATCCAGCACTTCCCGCTTGAAGCCCGAAAAGAATTGCAGGGTGTCGTTCAGTGGGTGGTTCCAGGGAATGCCGTAACGCAAGGTCGCGCTCTGCCGGACCCGGGATACTTCGGTCGAGGACTCCACACTGTGCCCCCGGTCATTGAGCAGCGGCCGCCGCCACGCCAGGCTCAGCCGCGCGCCGACATCGGTGGCGTAGCCAAGACCGGTATCAAGCTGATTCGGCTTTTCCGCCGCCAGGGTGACATTCACGGGCACCCGCTCATTCACCGCCAGATCGGGCTCGGCGCGGACACGCACTTCATTGAAATAGCGGCTGTCGAGCAACGCCTTGTTGAACGCAATGATCTTGCTGGCTTCGTATGCGTCGTCGGCATGGAACGGCGCCAATTTCTCCAGCCAGGCCAGCCGCAGGGGCAACGGTTTGCCTTCGGTGACCGAACTGAACTGCACTTCGCCGAAGCGATAGCGCGGGCCGCTGTCATATTCCAGGGTGATCGAGGCCGACCGCGTATCCGTGTTGACCTCAACGCTGTGTACTTTCCACTCCCCGCCGAAATAGCCCCGCTCCAGCGCCATGTTCTGCACCAGGGTCTTGATCGCTTCGTAACGGCCGTGGTGGAAAATGTCGCCTTCGCTCAAGGGCAGGGTTTCCAGCAGCGCGGTGAAGGCAATATCGTTACTGGCCTCGCCGGCGTAATGCAACTCCAGGTGGCGGACGATCACGGGATCGCCCGGTTCGATCACCGCCTGGACAATGCCATCCTGCTGGGTAATGCGGATTTTCGACTGGTAATAGCCGACCGCTTCCATGGCTTCACGCGCGGATTTGCGCAGGCGTGACTGGGTGTCGCGCCAGTTTTGCAGGTCGTCGGGGGTCACGGTGCCGAGATAGGCTTCGAGGTTGGCGCGGACATCGCCGGAAACGCCGTCGATGCGCAGGTTGGAGCTATCCTGGGCCAAAGCCAGGCCGGGCAGGCACACCATCCCTATCAACAGCCACTTCTTCCAGCCTTGCATGCCCATGACACCCCCGGTTTACAGCGGAATGATACCGAATTTTCAGCAGCTTACCGCAGGGTTGAACCGGGAATGGTTACAAAAATCGGGCGAAGTGCTAGCCTCGCGTAAAAACCGCTCATCCGGACGAGTCTTGCCTCATGCATAACCAGTTTTCGCTGCTGAATACCCGCCGCTTCCTGCCTTTTTTCCTGACGCAATTCCTGGGTGCGTTCAATGACAACGTCTTCAAGCAGAGCCTGATCATCCTGCTGGCCTTCAACGCCGCCACCATGACCACGCTGCAGCCTGTCGTGCTGACCAATCTCTGCGCCGGGCTGTTCATCCTGCCCTTCTTCCTGTTCTCGGCCACCGCTGGACAGATTGCCGACAAGTACGACAAGACCCGTATCATCCGGCTGGTGAAGGGCGCGGAAATCCTGATCATGGTGCTGGCCGGCTTCGGCTTCCACTTCCAGCAACTGTGGATGCTGCTGGCGGCGCTGTTCCTGATGGGCACGCACTCCAGCGTCTTCGGGCCGATCAAGTACGCCATCCTGCCGCAAAGTCTGGAAAAGGATGAACTGGTGGGCGGCAACGCGCTGGTGGAAACCGGCACTTCGCTGGCAATCCTGCTGGGGTCGATGCTGGGCGGCTGGCTGATCTCGCTGGGAGACGGCGGCCGCGAGATCGTGTCGTGGACGGTGCTGGGCATTGCCGTGCTGGGCTTCTGGATGAGCTGGCAGATTCCGCAGGCCCCGGCGGGCAACCCGGAGCTGAAGATCAACTGGAACCCGTTCAGCGAAACCTGGCACAACTACCAGTTCGTGCGCCGCAACCGCGTGGTGATGCTGTCGGTACTGGGCATTTCCTGGTTCTGGTATTACGGCGCCACCTTCCTGACGCAGATTCCCGCCTATACCAAGGAAGTGCTGGGCGGCAACGAACACGTGGTCACCTTCCTGCTGACGGTGTTTTCGGTGGGCATCGCCATCGGTTCGCTGCTGTGCGAACGGCTTTCGGACAAGCGCGTGGAACTGGGGCTGGTGCCGTTCGGCTCCATCGGCCTGACGCTGTTCGGCGTCGACCTCTTCTTCGCCACCAACCACCTGACGCCGGAAACCACCACCGGGCTGGCCGAGTTCATCGCCAAGCCGCTGCATCATCGCGTCATCATCGACCTGATCGGCATCGGCGTCTTCGGCGGTTTCTACATCGTGCCGCTGTACGCGCTGGTGCAGAGCCGCAGCGAGCCCGGCCATCGCGCCCGCACCATCGCCGGCAACAACATCATGAACGCCTTCTTCATGGTCTGCTCGGCGATAGTCGCAGTGGTGGTGCTGAAGGTGCTGAAGTTCACCATCTCGGAACTGTTCCTGCTGACCGCCGTCTTCAGCGCCGTGGTGTCGCTGTACATCTTCACGCTGGTGCCGGAATTCCTGATGCGCTTCCTGGTGTGGATCTTCATGAGCCTGTTCTACAAGGTCGACCGCAAGGGTCTGGAACACATTCCAGAGGAAGGCGCGTGCGTGGTCGTCTGCAACCATGTCAGCTTTTATGATGCACTGATCCTGTCCACCGCCATCCGCCGCCCGATGCGCTTCGTGATGGATCACCAGATCTTCAAGATTCCCGTCATCAGCTTCATCTTCCGCACCGCCAAGGCCATTCCGGTGGCCCCGGCCAAGGTCGATCCGGCCATGCTGGACAAGGCTTATGACGACATCGCCGCCGCGCTGGCCGAGGGCGAGATCGTTTGCATCTTCCCCGAAGGCCGCATTACCGATACCGGCGAACTCTACCCGTTCAAGAACGGCGTGCAGCGCATCATCGACCGTACGCCGGTGCCGGTGATTCCGCTAGGCCTGCAAGGCATGTGGGGCAGTTTCAGCAGCCGGCGCGGCGGCGCGGCCTTCAAGAAGCTGCCGCGCCGTTTCCGCTCGAAAGTGGCGGTGGTGGCGGGAACGCCGGTGCCGCCGGAAGGCGTGACCCCGGAATACTTGCAGGAACGGGTGCTGGAACTGCGCGGCGATGTGAAATAAGCCCGCTTCCCCCGCTTTGCCTCCCTGTCGGCAAGGGCTATGCTCAAGGCTAGCCTAATCCGACAGGGAGACCGTCATGACCGCCCCCGATCCCCATGCCCCGCTCCGCGATGATGTCCGACTGCTGGGAAGCCTGCTGGGCGACACCCTGCGCCAGCAGGTCGGACAAGCGCTGTACGACCAAGTGGAAACCATCCGCCGTCTGGGCAAGAAAGCCCGCGACGGCGACCCCGACGCCACCCGCCAGCTGAACCAGACCCTGGCCGCACTCAGCGACGCCGACCTGCTGCCGGTGGCGCGCGCCTTCACCCAGTTCCTGAACCTGGCCAATATCGCCGAGCAGTACCACCGCGTGCGCCGCCGCCGCGCCTGGGACAATTGCGAACAGCCTGCGCCGCAGCCCGGCTCGGTCCGCGAACTGTTCCCACGGCTGGCGGGGCAGAACATCAGCCCGGATGCCCTCTGGCAGGCGGTTCAGGAACTGGATGTGGAACTGGTGCTGACCGCCCATCCCACCGAAATCAGCCGCCGTTCGCTGATCCAGAAATACGACCACATTGCCGACTGCCTGGAAACACTGGACCAGCAACGGCTGACCCCCGCCGAACGCCAGGCGCTGCTGGACCGGCTGAAGCGGTACGTCATCGCCGCCTGGCATACCGATGAAATCCGGCAGCAGCGCCCGACGCCGGTGGACGAAGCCAAATGGGGCTTCACCGCCATCGAGCAGACGCTGTGGTATGCCATTCCCGATTTCCTGCGCGAGTTCGACGCCACCGTTTTCGCCCATACCGGCCGCCGCCTGCCGCTGGACCGCGCGCCGATCCGCTTCGCCTCCTGGATGGGCGGCGACCGCGACGGCAACCCCAACGTTACGCACCGGGTCACGGAAGAAGTGCTGCTGCTGTCGCGCTGGCAGGCCGCCGACCTCTACTGGCGCGACATTGACGCCCTGCGCTCCGACCTGTCGATGCAGGATTGCAGTCCTGCCCTGCGTGAGGCGGTCGGCGCGGACTGCCGGGAGCCGTACCGGGAAATCCTGCGCGAGGTGCGTCATCGCCTGTACCTGACCCGCGAATGGCTGGGCGCGCGCCTGCGCGGCGAAACACCCGATGACACCGGCATCTACCGCGACGCCGCCGAACTGCGACAACCGCTGATGCTTTGTTACGACTCGCTGATCGCCTGCAACATGCGCGACATTGCCGACGATGAATTGGCCAACATCCTGCGGCGGCTGGCCTGTTTCGGGCTGGAACTGCTGAAACTGGATATCCGCCAGGAATCCGGCCGTCATGCCGATGTACTGGATGCCATCACCCGCTACCTGAAGCTGGGTTCTTATCTGGATTGGAATGAGGACCAACGCCGCGCCTTCCTGCTGAAGGAGCTGGACAATCCCCGCCCGCTGCTGCCCCGGCACTTGCAGGCCGCCGCCGATGACCCGATCAACACCCCCGAGGTGCAGGAAGTGCTGGCGACATTGCGCGTGCTGGCGCGGCAACCCGCCGGGGCGATGGGCGCCTATGTGATTTCCATGGCGCGGCAGGCCAGCGATGTGCTGGCGGTGATGCTGTTGCAGAAGGAAGCCGAGATTCCGCATCCGCTGCGCGTGGTGCCGTTGTTCGAAACGCTGGCCGACCTCGACCGCGCGGCCGACGCCCTGGATGCGCTGCTGTCGGTGGACTGGTACAAGGCGGCCATTCGTGGGCATCAGGAAGTGATGATCGGTTATTCCGATTCCGCCAAGGACGCCGGTTTCCTCACCGCCAACTGGGCGCAGTACCGCGCCCAGGAAAGCCTGACTGCGGTCGCCAAAAAGCATGGCGTGCGGCTGACACTGTTCCACGGGCGCGGCGGTTCGGTCAGCCGGGGCGGCGCGCCGACCCATCAGGCGCTGCTGTCGCAACCGCCCGGCTCGGTCGGCGGCGCCATCCGCGTGACCGAGCAGGGGGAAATGATCCGCTTCAAGTTCGGCATGAAGGACATCGCCCTGCGCAACCTGGAGCTGTACGCCGCCGCCACGCTGGAAGCCACCCTGCTGCCGCCCCCCGCCGCCAGGCCTGAGTGGCGGGCGCTGATGGACCGCATGACCCAGACCTCGCTGGCCGTCTACCGCGAAACGGTGCGCGACGAACCGGAGTTCATCCGCTACATGCGCACGGTCACGCCCGAGCAGGAATTGCAGATGCTGCCGCTGGGTTCCCGCCCGGCACGACGGCAGACCACCGGCGGCATCGAATCGCTGCGCGCCATTCCCTGGGTGTTTGCCTGGACGCAGGTGCGGCTGATGCTGCCGGCCTGGCTGGGCACGGGACGGGCGCTGGGCAACGCCATGAATGACGGCTTCACCCCGGTCATCCACGACATGCGTGAACACTGGCCCTACTTCCAGACGCTGCTGGACATGCTGGAAATGGTGCTGGCGAAATCGGACGAAGCCATTGCCGCCTATTACGAAGCGCACCTGACCGACGACCCGGCGCTGGTAAAGCTGGGCGGGCTGTTGCGGGCGCGCTTGCTGAAGACGGTGGGAATTCTGCTGAAGGTCAACGAACAGCGGGAACTGCTTGAATCGTCACCGGTGCTGAAACGGTCGATGACGGTGCGGACGCCCTATGTGCTGCCTTTGCACATGCTGCAGGCGGAACTGATGAAACGGCGGCGGGAAGCTCCCGCCGGTTCGAAGACACATGATCAGGCGCTGATGGTGACCATTGCCGGGATCGCGGCGGGATTGCGGAATACGGGGTGATCACTTCCCCGGATGCCCCGCCTCCTTGATGGCATCCTTCACCTGCGGCGGCATGTAGTTTTCGTCATGCTTCGCCAGGATTTCTTCCGCCTGCACCTTGCCGTTGCTGTAGGTGCCGGTCGCCATGATGCCCTGGCCTTCCTTGAACAGGTCTGGCAGGATGCCGGTATAGGCCACCGGCACCTGTTGTTTCAGGTCGCTGATCACGAATTCCACCGCCAGCGAATCGGGCGCACGCTTCAGCGTGCCTTTCACGACCAGCCCTCCCACCTGGATGCGCCGCCCTTCCGGCGCTTCGCCGTTTACCAATTGCGAGGGCGAATAAAATGCGCTGATGTTCTGCCGCAGGGCATACGTCACCAGACCCGTGGCCAGACCCAATCCGGCCACCAGCGCCAGGATCAACAACAGCGTGCGTTTACGCTTCGGATGCATCGTCACTTTCTCCGGAAACTGCGGAATTCTTGCGCGCATCCCGGCGCAGTTGCGCCAGCTGCTCGCGCATGAAGCGCGCGCGCTCGGCGCGAGCCTGCCACAGCAGGCCGAACACTACCAGAAAAGTCAGGCCGTAGCAGGTCCACACATAGGGGCCATGCTTGCCCATCGCCATAAAATCGGCCCACGATTCAAATGCCATGGCGTTCTCCCTCGGCGCGGACAATCTCGCGCACCCACTGGCTGCGGCGTTCGCGCTGCAAGATGACATTGCGGGACTTCAGCACCACCAGCAGCGCGAACAGGGCATAGAACCCCAGGATCATCACCAGCAGCGGCATCCACATTTCCGGGGGCATCTTCGGCTTCGACGTCAGCGTGAAAGTCGCGCCCTGATGCAGGGTATTCCACCACTCCACCGAATACTTGATGATCGGCAGGTTGATGACGCCCACCACCGACAGGATCGCCGCCGCCTTCGCGCCCGTGGCGCTGCTTTCATAGGCGCCGTACAACGCCACCACGCCCACATACAGGAACCACAGGATCAGCATCGAGGTCAGCCGCGCATCCCACACCCAGTAGGTGCCCCAGGTCGGCTTGCCCCACACAGCGCCGGTCACCAGCGCCAGGAAACAGAACCAGGCCCCCAGCAAGGCGATGGCGCGCGCCACCATCTCTGCGGTCTTCACCTTCCACACTAGGCTGATGACGCCGCACACCGCCAGACCCAGATAACCGCTCATGGCGATGCTGGCGGCAGGCACGTGGATGAAGATGATGCGGTAACTGTTGCCCTGATAATAATCGGGCGGCGCAAAAGCCAGTCCCCAGACTGTGCCGATGCCGATCAGCAGTCCGGCAATCACCGCCAGCCAAGGAATGAACTTGCCACTGATGAAATAGAAGTGCTTGGGACTGACCGTTTGCAGGAAGGTCTGCCACGCGCGGTTAAGCCAGTTCATGGATGTACTATCCTCCCGTCGCCAGTCGCAGGGCGGCCGCGACGGCCAAGGGCGCCAGCGTCAACGCCAGCACCAGAAATGCCGCCAGGATGGCGAGATAACCCTCGGCCGGCAGCCCGGCCATGGAGGCCTGCACCGCCGCCGTGGCGAAAATGATCACCGGAATGTGCAGCGGCAGGCTCAGCAGCGGCACCAGCACCCCGCCCCGCCTTAACGATACCGTCAGCGCCGCGCCGATGGAACTGATCAAACTGAGGGTGGGCGTACCCAGCAACAGCGTCAGGAACAGTGTACCCATCGCCTCGCCCGGCAGGTTCAGCAGCAAAGCCGCCACCGGACTGAGCAGCGTCAGGCAGGCCCCGGTCTGCAACCAGTGCGCCACCACCTTCGCCAGCACGATCACCGGCAGCGGTGACGGGCTCAGCACCAGTTGCTCCAGGCTGCCGTCGTCGTAGTCCTGCCGGAACAGGCTGTCCATCGACAGCAGCACCGACAGCAGCGCCGCAATCCACACCACGCCCCCGGCCATGGCGGCCAGCTTTGGCGGCGTGGTGTTGATGGCCAGCGGAAACAAGGTAATGACCATGACAAAAAAACTGAGCGGATTCAGCCAATCGCCGCCCTGACGCGCCGCCAGTCGCAAATCGCGGCGCAACACCGCCCCCAGGGCCTGCCACATTCAGTGCGCCTCCGGGCAATAATCCGACAGGTCCAGCCGCTTCAGCGGGAACGACTCGGGAAAGAGGTGATGGGTGGTCAGCACGATCATGCCGCCCTGCCCGGCGTGCTCCACCAGCCAGCCTTCCAGCGCGCGCACGCCCGCCTGGTCGATGGCGGTGAACGGTTCATCCAGAACCCACAAGGGTGCTTTTTCCAGAAACAACCGGGCGATGCCGACGCGGCGCTTCTGCCCGGCGGACAGATGCGCCACCGGTACATCTTCGTACCCGGCCAACCCGACCCGCGCCAGCGCCGCCATCAGCGCTGACGCACCCGGTTCCAGATCACGCAGGCGCAGCAGGAAGGCGAGGTTTTCCAGCGGCGTCAGCAGCGCCTTCAGGCCCAAGCTGTGACCCAGGTAGCTGAAACGGCGGCGGAAAGCGACGGGATCTTCGTGCACGGGGCGGTTGTCCCAGAGGACCTCGCCTTCGTCAAAACCGCCCAGCCCGACCAGCCGGTTCAGCAGCGTGGTCTTCCCCGTGCCGTTGGGGCCGGCAATCTGGAGGATGTCGCCGGGCTGCATGGCGAAGGACAGGCCGGTAAACAGCACGCGGTCGTCGCGGGTGGCCTGCAATCGGGAAACGGCGAGCAAGATCGGGAAGCTCCGGCGGGAAATCATTCAGCCTTGAATTATAACCTGATTCCCGACGGGAAAAGGCAAGGAAAAAGGACAGGTTAAGGCGGGGTTAAGGAAGGGGGCGGCGTGCATAAAAAAAGCCGCACCCAGGAGGATGCGGCCTTTAAAAGGAGAGACAACAGCGTGTGCTTTTACATACCGGCCAGTTTCAGGCGGTTGGCATGCTCGCGGTACACCGACTTCGGATCCGTGGAGAAAATATTGCGCAGACCGAACATCAGGTTCACTTCGTCCAGATGGTTCATGGAGTAGTTGTCGCGCAGCACCACGCCCAGGTGGCTGCTGCACTGGCTGACCAGGCCGTCGTTGGCGCCAGGGATGAACAGGCCGGTCAGGCCCAGCAAGGCATCGGTCGGATCCAGCACGTTGGTCAGACGGCTGGTGCCGCCCCAGGAATAGTACTTGATGCCATTGACTGTAGCCGCGCCGCTACCGCAGCTGGTGGTCGGCACACCGGCCGGATGACGGCTGGTGAAGGCGGCGGAGCCGGAGGTGGAGAGCGAAGCGATGCTGTTCTTGGCGCTCTGGTCGAAGCTGCCCGCGCCGTTGAACATTTCAATGATGCCGGCCAGCGCATTCAGCGCACCGTAGGCGACCGGACTCAGCGGACCGGTGCTTTGCACCAGATCAGCCACCGAGGAACCCTTGACCGGACTGCCGATGGCGGTCACGGAAGCCACACGGCTGGGAATGGCGTCGGCCACGTAACGGATGGAATGACCGCCGTGGCTGTGACCCATCAGGTTGACCTTGGCTGCGCCGGTAATGGCCAGGATGTTCTTCACCTGGGTCAGCAGCTGCTCACCGCGCACATCGGAGCTTTCCAGCGCCGCCACTTGTGTCACATACACCTTCGCACCGTTGGATTGCAGATCGGAAGGGATCTGGTACCAATAATCAATCGCGCCGCCCAACAGCGACTTGAAGCCGAACATGCCGTGAGCCAGCACGATGGGATACTTGGTCTGGGAATAGGTGCCGGCGGTGGCAACGGTGGAGACAGTGGCAGTCGCGGCAACGAGGGCCGAAATGAGCAGCTTGCGCATGAGGGTGTGTCCTTTGGTCAATTCTTGTTTTGGCGCAATCCCGTCGTGGGGAAAGCGCTTATAGTTTTTGCCGCGACCGAGCAGTTGTCCGGGCGACGAGTGAATAATATCTGACCAAGAAGACGACGAAAAGCCGATTTCGGCGGACAAACGGCGTTTTCCGACGAACGGCTAGCAAGCAGGCGCTTTCCGTATTGCAGGAAAACGACTTGTTTTTGCGAATTGGCGCCACCTGAAAATGGCTAATGGCTGGTTTTTACAGCACTTTTTACATGAACTCGGGCGAATGCATACCTGCTTCAAACAATTTGCGACCGGTTTGGCCGTCAATTGAGTGCGAGTATATGCACAACCGTATAATTGATGCAGGCTAATTTCGGCCATTTTCTTTGCAATTTCGGTCATGTTCCCGACGCGAACAACACGACGCGATTGCACAACAACTACCCGCGGGTGATGGTCGCGCCGGGGGCGAATTTGCTAGCATCGCCCTTCCCTTGCCGCCATGCGTCTCGCCAGCCTTATGTTCCTTATCGACTTCATTTTGCACATCGACCAGCACTTGGCCGAATTCGTCGCCAACTACGGCCTGTGGGTCTACGCCATCCTGTTCCTGATCGTCTTTACTGAAACCGGACTGGTGGTCATGCCGCTGCTGCCGGGCGACAGCCTGTTGTTTGCCGCCGGCGCGCTGGCCGCGATCGGCTCGATGAACCCCTGGCTGGTGGGATTGGTGCTCTGCTTGGCCGCCATCAGCGGCGATTCCAGCAATTACTGGATCGGCAACAAGCTGGGACGGCGACTGATCACCAAGACCAAGCTGATCCGCATGGATCACCTGCACAAGACCGAAGCTTACTTTGCCGAGCATGGCGGCAAGACGGTGATCTTCGCCCGCTTCGTGCCCATCGTGCGCACCTTCGCCCCGTTCGTGGCGGGCATGGGTGCGATGGTCTACCGCCGCTTCCTGACCTTCAGCGTGGTCGGCACGCTGTGCTGGGTCAGCCTGTTTGTCGGCCTGGGCTATTTCTTCGGCAACCTGCCGATGGTGCGCAAGAATTTCACGCTGGTGATCTTCGCCATCATCGGCATCAGCTTCATGCCGATGGTGATCCAGGCGGTGAAAGGCAAGCTGGCCGATCGTCAGGCCGGATAGGCCGATAGGGCGTCAGCCAACAAAAAGGCCTCCGGATGGAGGCCTTTTTCATTTCAAGGACGCTGAGTCATTTAGCCCGGAAACTCGTAGGTTCGTTCCAGATACGCCAGGATATCCTTCGACTCGAACATTTCCACGCCGTGATTGGGATCCATCAGGAACGGCACCTGCACCCATCCCTTTTCAGCCAGCATGCGCGAACGCTTGGTGTTCGGCAGCGGCTTGTATTCGCCCAGATGCAGCCGCTGTTTGGCCGGACCGACATCCGCCAGTTGCTGCTTGCCCAGATTGACCAGGATATAGGGCAGTTCCAGCTCGCACAGTTTTTCACGCACCGGACGGGAATACGGGCTGGACTCGAAACTGTACAGCGTCAGCGGCTGTTCCGGATTCACCGACGGCTGCGCCAGAATGCGGCGGCCGCGCGAAGCGCTGGCCAGCTTTGAAGTCAGCAGGTTCAGGTCACCGGCCTGCAAGTAGCGCGGTGCGGCCTTCTGGCGGTACTGGCGGAACAGGTAATCATTGATGTTCTGCGCGCCGCTGTGCTGCTCGCCGGTATTGGGATCGATCAGGAACGGCAAGCGCTTGTCGCCGGAAAGCTCGGTCAGTTTGCGGGTAAAACGGCTGCCGGACAGCGGGCAGGGATAAATCATCACATCGAGGTTCAGCTCGGTCAGCGCCTCGCGCACCAAACGGCATTCGGGATCATCTTCCCGGTCGAACAATTGCGGCAGCTGTGGCGGCTGCGCCACCTGCTTGCTGCCCGCGGAACCGTGCCAGCCGCGCAAGGTTGAGGTTACGACTGAAGAAGCGATGTTAAGCAAATGATTTTTCATGCCTTTTCCTGATTTTCACCATATCGGACGTCGACCACCAGAAACACGGCTTTGCCGGCGGGCCGCTCGACCGGCACTTCATCATCAATTGTCTTTTTTAGCAAGGCTCTGGCCATGGGCGCGTCAATGCTGATCCAGTTGCGCTTGGGGTCGATTTCATCGGGGCCGACAATGCGCAGCTGTAACTCCTCGCCAGTATCGAGATCCTCCAGTTCGACGATGGCGCCGAAGAAGATGCGGCTGGGGTCGGAAGGTTTTTCGCGCACGACCCTGAGTTCGGGCAGCCGCTTCTCCAGGAAACGCACGCGGCGGTCGATTTCGCGCAGCAGTTTTTTGCCGTAGATGTATTCGGCGTTCTCGGAGCGGTCACCTTGGGCGGCGGCCTCACTGACCGAACGGGTGACTTCCGGACGCTTGACGCGCCACAGGTAGTCGAGTTCGTCGGCCAGGGTCTGGTAGCCCTCGGGGGTGATCAGCGGGGTTTTGGGGGCGGATGGGGGGCGGTAGCGGGACATGGTTTAGTATTTCTCAATGACAGAAAGTTCTACAACTCTCTAACAGCCCGATAAATTCCTCGGATATAAACCCGAATGATTAAATTACTTTTTCACTTACCCAGTCTCAGCAACTGTCCGACAATTAATTACGTTGAAATATTTGATAAAATACTTCATCATCTTCTTCCTTGATTTCCGCCAGTTTCTCTTCAGCCTCTCCCTTATTATTATAAGAAAGATCCGAAATAACTCCCCATAATACTTCCTTACCATTCGATGTTGGACTGATTACAACTACTCCTAACCCACGTCTATCCTGCGATAACGCTGCAAATAGATCATCTTTGAACACTATTAACCTTGATGCGCCAGGCAGCACAGAGAATTCCTCCAAAATGCGATGCCCCTTTCGTATCCGATTGCTCAGTGGAGCCTGTCCTAGCATTTTCTGAGTTTGCGGATCAAAATCAATACGCAAAGCAATAAAATATTTCTTTCCCGAGAAAAACGAGCCAGCCTTTTGATCGCTAAGTGATCTTATATTCTGCTGCGCATATCCATGGCATACAAATAGGCTTGTTGTCACAATAGCGATCAATAACCGCCAAATACGTTTTGCGTCCATTCAGAGCCCTTTCTATCTACTAATTTTTGATGACCACGTCATGAAGCGTGCTTGACCCAACTTACCATCTCCGAAAAGCTGCAACAACCCCGTTCCCTCCCCACCTCTTACCATCTCCAAAAAAATGACTCCCCATCCCCCAAAATAGACAGTGACAAGATTCGAACTATCTGCTATTAATTGGTCACACGCCCAATTAATACCGGACGACACGCACCCCAATCATGAACGCCCCCATCCGCCAGCGCGGCCGCCCCGCCCGCTCCGACAGCGCCATGTCCCGCGACCAGATCGTGCGGCGGGCCTTCAACGCCTTTGCCGTGCATGGCTTTGACGGCGTGTCACTGCGCCAGCTGGCCGCGCACTGCGGCGTCAGCGACAGCCTGCTGCACCACCACTTCGGCAGCAAACAGGAACTGTGGCAGGAAGCCGCGGACCAGGTAATCGCCCCCCTGATGCAGCGCCTGTACCTGACGCTGGAGGAACTGGCCCGCGACCGTGACGCCGCCGCCGCCATCCGCCAGAACCTGCCGCGCTCACTCAAATTGGTATTGGCTGAACCCTACGCCGTCGAGTTCATGTTCCGCGAAGGCGAGACCACCAACGAGCGCGGCGACTACATGCGTTCCACTTATATGCGTCCCTACCTGCAACGGCTGGATGTGCTGTTCCAGCAGGCCGTGGCTGACGGCCACTTCAACCCCTTTCCCCCGGTATACCGGGATGTGCTGGTGATGGGCTTCCTGCGCTCACTGGTCATTCCCGGCGTACTGCAAACGGAACTTGCCCCCCATCTGGCCACCCCGGAAACCGTCTCCGCCTTCATCGACAACATGGTCGAGGCGCTGTTCGCCGGATTCGCCCGCCGTCCTCCATCCGTTCCGGAGTCCTGACATGCAACCTCATTTCCGATATGCCGCCATGCCCCTGCTGCTGGGCTCCGCCCTGATCCTGTCTGGCTGCAGCAAGCCGCCCGCGCCGGTGGAAAAGCCCCGCCCCGTCAAGTTGATGACCGTCGATGCCGGGGCCACGCAGGGCCGCGTCGAGCTGGCCGGAGAAATCCGCGCCCGGGTCGAGTCGCCGCTGGGCTTCCGGGTGGCGGGCAAGATCATCAGCCGTCAGGTGGAAGCCGGTCAGCGCGTGCGCAAGGGCGAGGTGCTGGCGCGCCTCGACCCGCGCGACTATACGCTGGCCAGCAGCGCGGCCGCCTCGCAAGTGGATGCCGCCAAGGCCGACCTCGACCTGGCCCGCGCCGAGTACAAGCGCTTTCAGGAGTTGCGCAGCCAGCAGTTCGTGTCCGATCTCGATCTGGACCGCAAGCGGGTGGCCGTCACGGCCGCCGAGGCGCGGTTGAAGAGCCTGCAAAGCCAGTCCTCATTGGAAACCAACCGTGTGGAGGACGCCATCCTGCGCGCCGACGCCGATGGCGTGATTACCCAGTTGCATGCCGATGCGGGACAGGTGGTGGCCGCCGGGCAACCGGTGGTGAGCCTGGCGCAGGACGGCGCGCGCGACATTGCCGTGGAGTTCCCGGAAGACCGCACCAAGGCCGCCCGCCTGCCGGGCGCGACTGCCGCCTTGTGGGCGCAGCCGCAGAAACAGTATGCCGCCACTCTGCGCGAGCTGTCGGCGGTGGCCGATCCGGTCACGCGCACCTTCCGCGCCCGCTACAGCCTGGATGCGCCGGAATCAGCGCTGGCGCTGGGCCAGTCCGCGACGCTGACCATTCCGCTGCCGTCGCAACAGGGCGGCATCCGCCTGCCGACCACGGCGCTGGTGGGTGATCACAGCGCCAGCAAGGTCTGGCAATTCGATCCGGCCAGCGGCAAGCTGCACGGTGTGCCGGTCCAGGTGGTGGGCATCGACGGCAATGATGTGCTGGTAGGAGGCATCCAGCCGGGAGCGAAGATCGTCACCGCCGGGGTGCATGTGCTCAGCGAAGGCCAGGTGGTGCGGCCGCTGGGCGAGGCCGCCCGTTGATCGGGCCGGGAGACAGTCATGAGCGCACCTGAGCAAGAATCCCGTTTCAACATTTCCCGGATCGCCATCCAGAATCCGGCCATCACCATGTACCTGCTGATCGTGATGCTGCTGGCCGGTGTGGCGTCCTACTTCCAGCTGGGCCAGGATGAAGACCCACCCTTCACCTTCCGCATGATGGTCGTCCGCGCCTTTTGGCCCGGCGCTACCGCCATGCAGATGTCGGAACAAGTGGCCGATCCGCTGGAAAAGACGCTGCAGGAAGTGCCGTACATGTACCGCATCCGCAGCTATTCCAAGCCCGGCGAAACCACCATTTTCGTGGAAGTCCGCGACTCCACCCCGCCGCATGAAGTGCCGAACCTGTGGTACAGCGTGCGCAAGAAGACCGGCGACATGCGCGCCCAGCTGCCGCAAGGCGTGCAGGGGCCGTTCTATAACGACGACTTCGGTGATGTCTTCGGCGTGATCTATACCCTCAGCGCCGACGGCTTCAGCTATGCCGAACTGAAGGACTACGCCGACCGCGTCCAGCAAGATCTGCTGCGCGTGCCGGGCGTGGCCAAGGTCGAGCAATACGGGGTGCAGAAGGAACGCATCTACATCGACGTGTCACAGAAGAAACTGGCCAGCATGAACCTGGACATGCGCCAGGTGATCAACGCCATCAACCAGCAGAACGCGGTCGAATATGCCGGGGTACTGCGCACGCCGGGCGATGACATCCAGATCCGCATCAGCGGCCAGTTCGACCGCGTGGAAGACCTGAAAGCCTTGCCGCTGCGTTTCAACGGCCGCACCTTCCGGCTGGGCGATCTGGCCACTGTCAATCGCGGTTATGAAGATCCGCCCTCGCCGCGCATGCGCCAGAACGGTCATCAGGTCATCGGCATCGGCATTTCCATGACCAAGGGCGGCGACATCATCCAGCTGGGCAAGAACCTGGCCGTCGCCAGCGACAAGCTGCGCGCCGACCTGCCCGCCGGCATCGAGCTGACGCAGGTGCAGGACCAGCCGAAGTCGGTAGCCTCCTCGGTGCGCGAGTTCCTGCGGGTGCTGGCGGAAGCGCTGGTGATCGTGCTGGCGGTCAGCTTCGTGGCGCTGGGCATCCATACCAAGCCTTTCCGCATCGACATGCGGCCGGGTCTGGTGGTGGCGCTGTCCATTCCCTCGGTGCTTGCCATCACCTTCCTGATCATGGAACGCTGGGGCATCGACCTGCACAAGATTTCGCTGGGTTCGCTGATCATCGCGCTGGGCCTGCTGGTGGATGACGCCATCATCATTGTCGAGATGATGGTGCGGAAGCTGGAAGAAGGCTACGACCGTCTGCGCGCCAGCACCTTCGCCTACGACACCACCGCCATGCCGATGCTGACCGGCACGCTGATCACCGCCGCCGGCTTCCTGCCGATCGGCCTCGCCAATTCCGCTACCGGTGAATACACCTTCGCCATCTTCGCCGTGACCACCACGGCGCTGCTGGTATCGTGGTTCGTCTCGGTCTATTTCGTGCCCTTCCTGGGCTACCGGCTGCTGCGCACGCATCCCAACGCCACCGGCGAGATCAAGGAAGTGTACGACAGCGGCTTCTCGGTGCTGGTGCGGCGCACGGTCAACTGGTGCGTCAGCCACCGCTGGCTGACGCTGGCGGCGACGCTGGGCGCGCTGGCGCTGGGCATGGTCGGTATGAGCAAGGTGGAACAGCAATTCTTCCCGGATTCAAACCGTCCGGAACTGCTGGTGGAACTGTGGCTGCCGGAAGGTTCCTCGTTTGACGCCAGTGAAACGCTGGCCAAGCGGGTGGAACAGAAGCTGATGACGATGCCGGACGCAGGCAACATCACCACCTTCGTCGGCCAGGGCGCACCGCGCTTCTACCTGCCGCTGGACCAGATTTTCCCGCAGAACAACGTGTCGCAGATGATCCTGGTGCCGCCGTCGCTGGAAGCGCGCGAACGCATCCGCAAGACCCTGCCGGAATACCTGCATCAGGAATTCCCGGAAGCGCGGTCGCGGGTGCGAATGCTGCCGAACGGTCCTCCCGTACCTTACCCGGTGATGTTCCTGGTGGCCGGTGAAGATCCGAAGCAGCTGCGCAACATTGCCGACCAGGTTCGCGCCGTCGTCAAGGCCGATCCCGCCGCCCGGGGCGTCAACGACAACTGGGCCGAGCAGATCAAGGCGCTGCATCTGGACATTGACCAGAACCGCGCCCGCGCCCTCGGCGTCAGCACCGAAACCGTGGCCACCGCCGGTCAGACCATCCTCTCGGGCCTGCCCATCGGCCAGTACCGCGAGAACAATGACCAGATCGCCATCATGCTGCGCCAGCCGAAAGCCGAGCGCGACACCATGTCGGCGCTGACCGGCGCGTACCTGCCTACCGCGAGCGGCACCTACATTCCGTTTTCGCAGATTGCCCGGCCGGTGTTTGCGTGGGAGCCGGGCGTGGTGTGGCGGCAGAACCGGCAGTTCACCATCACCGTGCAGGCAGATGTGATGGAAGGCGTGCAAGGATCAACCGTGGCCCTGCGGGTGGACCAACAGCTGGAGAAGTTGCGGGCGAAACTCCCGCCAGGCTACCGCATCGAACTGGCGGGCACCGTGGCGGAATCGAAAAAAGGCTCGGACTCCATCGCCGCCAATGTGCCGCTGATGCTGTTCATCATCTTCACGCTGCTGATGCTGCAACTGCGCAGTTTCCCGCGCGCGCTGCTGGTGTTCCTCACCGGTCCGCTGGGCATCATTGGCGCAGCGCTGATGATGCTGTTGCTGGGACGGCCCATGGGCTTCGTGGCGATGCTGGGCATCATCGCGCTGAACGGCATGATCATCCGCAACTCGGTCATCCTCATCGACCAGATCGAGCAGGATATTGCGGTGGGGGTGGATCGCTGGACGGCCATTGTCGAGGCGGCGGTGCGTCGTTTCCGCCCGATCATGCTGACGGCGGCGGCGGCGGTGCTGGCGATGATCCCACTGCTGGAAAGCGTGTTCTGGGGACCGATGGCCTGCGCCATCATGGGTGGCCTGATCGTGGCCACCGCCCTCACGCTGCTGAGCCTGCCCGCACTGTACGCAATCTTCTTCAAGGTCAAAAAGGACGAGACGGCTGTCTGAAGTCTCAAACGGACAAGGAATGTCCACTTCCCCTGAACCGGCTTGAATCGCCGGAGTTACCGTATCAGAATCCCCTTCCGACTCGTCCGGTCATGCCGGACTTTCTTTTGCCCGGACCCTGGTCCGGCCGCACATCCGGATTTGTCACATGAAAATGGAAGGCACGCTGTCGCAATGGGACAGCCGGTCAGGCACCGGCATCATCACCCCGGTTCATGGCCATCACACGTTCACGGTCACCCGGGCGGACTTTCCCAAGGGCATGAATCCCCGACTGGGCGAGGAGTTGCTGTTCGAAACCGCCACCGGCCCGGACGGGCTGCCCTGCGCCAAATCGGTCACCCGGCCCGAACATGCCACGCCACCGGTGCTGGACGTGTTTGCCGGTCAGTTACCGCCGCCGCTGGCCAAGCAGAAACGGACGGGAATACCCGCCATCATCGTGATCAGTATCGTGGCCGCTTTCGGCTTTTACCTGTTCGCTCACAAAGATCCGGAGCCCGCCCCAGCCGTGTCGGACCTACGCGGAACCGAAATATCCACGGTCGATCAATGGAAGGAAAAAATCCGATTGCTGCTTAAAAAGTTGCTGGCCTCGGACGCCAAAACAGACCACAAGGACACCGCCCCATGATTGAGGCCGTCAACGCGCAAAACCTCGATGAAGTCTTGCCGCTGATCCGTCAGTATCAAGAGTTTTATCAAGTCACCAATATTTCCGATGAACACAACCGGAGCTTCTTTTCCCGCTTCGGCCTGGACGATCCGTTCGGCTGCCTGTTCCTCTATCGCGGGGATGACGGCACGGCCATTGGCTTTGCCACGGCCTACTTCTGCTTTTCGTCCACCGCCGCCGCCAAGGTCGGCATCCTGAACGACCTGTTCACCTTGCCCGGCCACCGGGGCCGGGGCATCGGCAAGGCGCTGATTGTCCACTGTCACGACTATGTCCGCCGCCACGGGGCCATCCGCCTGCAATGGACCACCGCCACCGACAACACCACCGCCCAACGCCTGTACAACGCACTGAACACGGCGCACAAACCATGGCTGATCTACACCTATCAGGGCGAAAACCCCGCCTGACGCCCCAAAAGCAAAGGGCAGGTTTTACCCTGCCCTTTGGCTTGTTCACAACCGCCGGATATCAGCCCGCCAGATTGGCGTTCACGAAATCCCAGTTCACCAGGCTTTCCAGGAAAGTGCCGATGTACTTCGGACGCAGGTTGCGGAAATCGATGTAGTAGGCATGCTCCCACACGTCGATGGTCAGCAGCGCCTTCTGGCCGTGGGCCATCGGCAGGTCGGCGTTGGCGGTCTTGGTGACAGCCAGCTTGCCGTCGGCGCCCAGCACCAGCCAGGCCCAGCCGGAACCGAACTGGGTGGTGGCGGCGGCGGTGAACAGCTCGACAAACTTCTCGTAGCTGCCGAAATCGGCGTCAATCTTGGCGGCGATGGCGCCGGTCGGCTTGCCGCCGCCGTTCGGCTTCATGCAGTGCCAGTAGAAGGTATGGTTCCAGATCTGGGCGGCGTTGTTGAAGATGCCGACCTTGGAAGCGTCACCGGCGGACAGCTTGATCACTTCTTCCAGCGACTTGGACGCCAGATCGGTGTCCTTGGTCAGGTTGTTCAGGTTGACCACATAGGCGTTGTGGTGCTTGCCGTGGTGGTAGTCAATGGTTTCGCCGGTAATATGCGGCTCGAGGGCGGTACGGTCATACGGCAGGGCCGGCAGTTCAAAGGCCATGATGCAACTCCAGTTGGTCTGTTCGGGGGTAAAGAACACGGCCGGAAACGCTTCCGGCCGCGGTGAATCAATTACAGCTTGTCAGCGTTGGCGGACAGGTAGGCGGCGACGCCTTCCGGAGAAGCCGTCATGCCGGTGTCACCCTTCTTCCAGTTGGCCGGGCAGACTTCGCCATGCTCTTCGGTGAATTGCAGGGCGTCCACCAGACGCAGCAGTTCTTCCATGTTGCGGCCCAGCGGCAGGTCGTTGACGATCTGCGAACGCACGATGCCGTTCTTGTCGATGATGAACGCGCCGCGGAAAGCCACGCCGCCATCGGCTTCGACATCATAGGCCTGGCAGATTTCATGCTTGATGTCGGCCGCCAGCGTGTACTTGACCGGGCCGATGCCGCCTTCGTTCACCGGCGTGTTGCGCCAGGCGTTGTGGGTGAAGTGCGAGTCGATGGACACGCCCACCACTTCCACGTTGCGGGCCTGGAAATCCGGAATGCGGTGATCGAGCGCGATCAGTTCGGACGGGCAAACGAAGGTGAAGTCCAGCGGGTAGAAAAACACCAGGGCGTATTTGCCCTTGATGGCGGCGGCCAGGTTATAGCTTTCAACGATTTCGCCATTGCCGAGGACGGCGGGAACGGTAAAGTCCGGAGCGGGTTTGCCAACGAGAACGGCCATGTTGAACTCCTTGTGAGTATTTTTCAGGAAGCGCGATGCGCCTCGGCGTGGAATTAGTCCGAGCAAAACACTAGGGTATTTGTCCGGCACGCAAAAGATGAGGCTTTATGCTGCGGAATTCAAGGCGTCAGCAGGCGGGAATTTAGGCTTTCTCACACTTTATGGTGTCTTTTCTTTGCCAACACCCAACCGGAAACAGCCAGCACCAGCACGGCCAGCGCCAACAGGTCAACCAGCCAGGGACCGAATTTCCCTAACAGGCGGCCGGAATGCAGGTCTTGGAGCAGGCGCTCATCGCTTGGGGCCGCCGGAGCGGCAATCGGGGACAGCCAAGCGCTGGCGGGCAGCGTTTCCGTGGCAGGACGAAGAGAAAAATCCATCGGGTCCAGCGCCAACACGGCGCCGCTTCCAACCTGTCGCAGCCAGACCTGATTGCCCTTAGTGGCCATGGCGCTGAAAGGGCCGGGCAAACCGCGGCCGCTGTCAGTCTGGTCCACCAACTCCCCCGTGGGCGTCAGCAACAGGATACGGTTATCACACGCCAGCACACGGCTGTCGGCAACCGACGCCACTCCGAGCAGGGTGCGGCAGTCGCCCAACGGGGTCGTACCGGTTGCAAGTCCCTGCCCGCCCAACACGAACTCCTTCGCGCCGACCCGGAAATGATGAGGCGGCGACATACCGTAGCGAGCCAGCCAGAACGGGCTTTCCAGCATCTGACGGTCCAGTCCCAGATCGGCGGCATGATGCAACAGCACTCCGGTGCCAACCATCCAGAACAGGTACAGCCCCAGCACAACGCCGATACGGCGGTGCCAGCGCAGCAGGAAGAACCGCCAGTGGAAACGTCGGCTCATGGGCATCACGGCGACCGGCGGCTGTCGAGCAGCAAGGCCACCCGCGCCATTTTCTGCATGGCGTTGACCGACAGGGTTGCGCCGGTAATGCCGTCCACGCGGCGATCGAGCATGTCCTTGCCGCCGTTCAGCGTTGCGCCGTTGAACTGGCGGGTAAAAAACGGCTGTTGCACTTCGCCGCCGCGACTTTCGCGGTAAGCCAGCACCTGCATGTCGACAATATGCCCCTGCTCAATGGTGATGCCCGCCGTGATCGGCTGTTCCTTTCCGACCTCGTCTAGCACCCATGCCGTGCGACCGCCCGCCTGCCAATAACGGACACGCAGTCCGGCATAGGCATGCCCCAGAATCCCCTCCACGCGCTGCTTGAGCTCGGGCGTCAGCCACAGCATTTTCTGCTCACCGCCGGGCAACAATCGGGAAACAGGCGCAGGGTCGGCGGCCAAGGCAGGGACTGCCGCAGCCAGCAATCCGACCAGCATCAGGGAAACAGCGCTTTTCAGGGGCATGACAACCGGGTGGTTCATTATCGGCAGGGAATGCATGGAATTATACGGCTGCCGCCACGGAATCGCAAACGAATCTCATTAACATTGACTGATCCCTCCGATAAAAACCGACAAATGCTCATTTTCAGTATAATTCCCTTGTGAACCAAGGTGATGGGCGGGCTTGTCAAACGCGTTATTGGCCGTCGGGCAGACAAAAACTGTCTGCCCTGCCCTTTACTTTTGGCGAAATGCAGGTAGTCTCTTTGATTAAGAAATACTACCGTACTGTAATTTTTTAGCAGCTTAAGGTTACAATACGGTCAAGAATGACGATATCACCAAAACCATAAGAATCATTTTCCGCACAACCACGGATCACTGGGGCCAAACATGCATGTTCCGGGCTTTCTCGCTAGACCAAAACTCCTGATTGCGTCCATGATCGGCTTCTGGCTGACCGGCCTCGCCTGGGGCGAGACAGCGGGTCGCGTCAATTTTGTCTCCGGTGATGTCGCCGCCGTCAAACCCGATAATACCCGCCGAATGTTGGCTCGCGGCGACATGGTCAACAGCGGCGAACGCCTTGAAACCGGCAGCAAGGCCCGTGTGCAGATCCGCTTTACCGACGGCAGTTTCCTGGCCCTGCAGCCCAATACCGTTTTCAGCCTGGACACCTACCAGTTCAACAAGGACAAGCCCGAGCAAAGCACGCTGGTTTTCAACTTCCTGAAAGGCAGCATGCGCGCCATCAGCGGCGCCATCGGCCATATCAACCGCGCCAGCTATGCCATCAAGACCCCGACCGCCACTATCGGTATCCGGGGCACGGACTATGCCGGCATCGTCAGCAACAACCAGCTCCTGCTGAACGTGCTGGGCGGCATCGTCAACCTCAGCAACGGCATGGGCAGTTCCGACGTCCAGACCGGCCAGACCTTCATTGTGAAGAACGGCGCCGCGCCCGCCTTGTTCAAGGGCACGTTCCCGGCGCAAATCGACAATGTCGAGCCTGACGTCACCGACGCGCCCGCATCGGCATCGGCGACACCGCCGGTCGCGCCGAATCCGGCTACCGTCGTTGCCGGCACCGCCGCCACGGCCGTCATCGCCTCCACCGAACTGCCCGAAAGACCGCGCCTGGAAAACTACGAAAACTACAACCAGTTCCTGCAGGCGATGTACGCCTACAAAAAGGCCGAGGCCGCCCGTAATCAGGCCTCCCAGCCCGTGCCCAACACCCCGGTGATTGATATTGAAAAACTGAAGGGCATGGCGCCGATCGACGCGGACCTGGAAACCGAAACCGTGCAGGCTCCGGTAACCCCATCCTTGGTCACCGAAGGCCCGGAGACGATTGATAGCGCGGTGGCCATGGCCAAGACGCTGCATCTGCCTCATTACAGCCCGGGGGAGAACTACCACCGTTCAACCTTCAAGAGCTTCCCGCTGATGCCGGTCGAAACGCCAACGCTGGAAGACGCCTCCATCAATGACACCTTCAGGCTTGGGACCGTTACCGAAAACATGTTGCTGGGCAACAACGCCAGTACTGTCAGCAATCAGGCGGGCAGCATCATGGTGCTGCGCCCTGACCTCAACAACAAGACCGTTTCCGTCATGCTGGAACAGGGCGACCACGTCATCCGTTTCCTCGGCAACGTGGTGCAGATACAGGGGCTGGATGGCCTGGAAATCCAGTGGCAGATCCGGGACTGACCCGGATCCCCCGCCTCAGACCACCTTGACCCGCCGCATCAATTGGCGGGTGATGGCAGGCGAAAGACGATCCAGATACATTGCCAGCCGCTCCTTGCCTCCACCGATCACAACGTGCGCCTGTCCTGCCGCCAGTGCGTTCAACGCCTGACGGGCGAACTCCTCCGCTGGCAACCCCTGCTCCAGCGCCGCATCCATAAACCCCTGGGGCGCGCCGGTACCGGTCAAGGCCGCCAGCGGCTATGGTGTCCGGATGAAGCCGGGATAAATCACCGTCACCCCCACCCCGCTGTCATGAACCTCCGCCCTTAAGGCATCGTGGAACGATTTCAGGGCGCTCTTGGCGGCGGCATAGGTAGAGCGCATCGGCGTTGCAATCAGTCCGGCTATGCTGGAAACCGCCACAATCCGCCCCTGACGCCGGGAAAGCATGTACGGCAACACGGTCTTCACCAACGCCACCGGTCCGAAGAAGTCGGTTTCCATCAACGCGCGATCCACGGCCAACGATGTTTCCCTGACCAGGGAACGCTGGCTGACACCGGCATTGTTGATCAGCATGTCAATGCGACCCAAGCGGTCCAGCACATACTGCATCGACGGACCGAATGTACCGATATCCGTCATATCCAGCGGCAGCACCAAATGCCTGTCAGGTTCGGTACAGGCCAGACGGACTTTTTCCAGCATTTCATGGCGACGGGCGGAAAGCACCAGTTTGGCGCCCTCGGCGGCCAATGCATAGGCCAGCGCCTCACCAATCCCGCTGGAAGCGCCGGTAATCCAGATTACCTGATTCTGAAAACGCATCATCTTGCACTCCGGTTGCATCGCCCCGGGATCAGGACGGAAGGCTGGCAATAATATCCTTGAGAGTAGCGACCGGATCCGCCGACTGCGTCACCGGACGCCCGATCACCAGATAATCCACCCCGGCCTCAATCGCCATCGGCGGTGTCATGATCCGGCGCTGATCGTCCCCGGCGGCTCCAGCCGGGCGGATACCGGGCGTAACCAGCGCAAAGGGCTTCGGATGCGCCTGACGCAGCATCACCGCTTCCTGCGCCGAACAGACCACCCCGTGCAGGCCGCAATCGGCCGTCAACGCGGCGAGCCGCCTGACCTGCTCTACCGGCTCAATATCCAGGCCGATTTCCGCCAGGTCGCCTCGTTCGGAACTGGTCAGCACCGTCACGGCAATCAGCAAGGTGGAATAGCCGCCTTGGGCAAGCCGTTCCCGCGCGGCCGTCATCATCCGACGGCCGCCGCTGGCGTGCACGTTCACCATCCATACCCCCAGATCGGCGGCGGCATGCACGGCGGAAGCCACGGTATTGGGAATGTCGTGGAACTTCAGATCCAGAAACACCTCAAACCCCCTTTCCTGTAATGCCCGGACGACTGACGGTCCTTCCCGGGTAAACAGCTCCTTACCAACCTTGAGGCGGCACAGTGAAGGGTCAATACGATCCGCCAAGGCCAGAGCGGCGCGGGCATCGGGATAATCGAGGGCTACAACGACGGGGGAATTGATCGGTTTCATGGAGGCGCGTCAACTGATGTCAGGCGCGTATTGTAAAGCATGAATGCCCGGGAAGGCAGGGATCAGACATTGCCGGGCGTACGTGTTTGCTGCTTGCGCAATGACTCCAGCTCGCGACGGGTGCGACGCACCTGAAAATGCAGCGGAAGAACCCGGAACGCAACCAGCGCCACAACAATACCGGTCAACGCGCCACAGGCAAAACTCAACAGTGTGATCAAGCCGATACCGGCTTCGGGAAATTCATAGAAGAACAGATTCAGCGAAGCGGTGCGGCCATGATTGACCACAACGATCCACAACCCCGCCATAAAGAAGACGAGAGAAACCAGCGACAAAAAAATCTTGCGGACGCTCTGGAGCGTCATGACGCACCGTCTTCGTAGTTGACGCGATCCTTCAACTCCTTGCCGGGCTTGAAGTGCGGCACATATTTGGGCCCAACCTCAACGGTTTCCCCGGTTTTGGGATTACGACCCGTACGCGGTGGACGATAATGCAGGCTGAAGCTGCCAAAGCCGCGGATTTCCACCCGCTCCCCTTGGGCCAGTGTTTCCACCATCTGTTCAACCAGCGCCTTGACGGCCAGTTCCACATCTTTTTCAGTCAGCAACTGCTGTCGCGACGCGATACGGTTTATCAGGGCAGACTTGGTAAGGGCCATACGCAGATCCTCGAAATCTATGTTCCTGATTTATCATAAAAAAACGGGAGAGGCAAAGCCTTCTCCCGTCTTTTTTTTCAACCGAAGCGGTCGCTTACTTCATTTGCGCCTTGATCAGGTCGCCAATGGTGCGAGGACCGGCGGCGCCAGCATCCTGCGGCGCATTGCGCAGGTTGGTGATGGCTTCGCGTTCTTCGGCTTCGTCCTTGGCCTTGATCGACAGGCTGATGACGCGCGACTTGCGGTCAACACCGATGATCTTGGCTTCGACTTCCTGACCGACGGTCAGGTGCTTGGAGGCATCTTCCACGCGGTCACGGATGATTTCGGAAGCCTTCAGCGAAGCTTCAACGCCATCAGCCAGCTCAACGGTAGCGCCCTTGGCGTCAACAGCCTTGATCACGCCCTTCACGATGGCGCCCTTTTCATTGGCGGTCGTGTAGTCGCTGAACGGATCCTTCTGCAGTTGCTTGACGCCCAGCGAGATACGGTTGCCTTCCGCGTCGACGGCCAGGATGACGGCCTCGACCAGATCGCCCTTGCGGAACTTGCGGATGGCTTCTTCGCCGGCTTCGTTCCAGGAGATGTCGGACAGGTGAACCAGACCGTCGATGCCGCCGGGCAGACCAATGAAGATACCAAAATCGGTGATCGACTTGATGTTGCCGGAAACCTTCTGGCCCTTCTCGTGGTTCTTGGCGAACTCTTCCCAGGGGTTGGCCTTGCACTGCTTGATGCCCAGGGAAATACGACGACGTTCTTCGTCGACTTCCAGCACCATGACGTCCACTTCGTCACCGATCTGAACGACCTTGGACGGGTGGATGTTCTTGTTGGTGTGATCCATTTCGGACACGTGCACCAGACCTTCCACGCCTTCGGCGATTTCGGCGAAGCAGCCGTAATCGGTCAGGTTGGTGACGCGGGCGCGGGTGACGGTGCCCTTCGGGTACTTGGACATGATCGCCAGCCACGGATCTTCGCCCAGTTGCTTCAGGCCCAGGGAGACGCGGTTGCGCTCGCGGTCGAACTTCAGCACCTTGACTTCCATTTCCTGGCCGACTTCAACGACTTCGCTCGGATGCTTGACGCGCTTCCAGGCCATGTCGGTGATGTGCAGCAGGCCGTCGATGCCGCCGAGGTCGACGAATGCGCCGTAGTCGGTCAGGTTCTTGATGACGCCCTTGACCACTTGGCCTTCTTGCAGTTGGCCCAGCAGTGCTTCGCGCTCAGCAGAGGATTCGGCTTCCATCACGGCGCGGCGGGACACCACGACGTTGTTGCGCTTCGGATCCAGCTTGATGACCTTGAACTCGAGTTCCTTGCCTTCCAGGTGGGTGGTGTCGCGGATCGGACGGGTGTCGACCAGCGAACCCGGCAGGAACGCGCGGACCGGACCGATCTCGACGGTGAAGCCGCCCTTGACCTTGCCGGAGATGAGGCCGCGAACGATTTCGGCGTCGTTGAAAATCTTTTCCAGGCGAGTCCACGTTTCGGCGCGCTTGGCCTTCTCGCGGGACAGGACCGTTTGCCCCATGCCGTTGTCGAACGCGTCAACGACCACTTCAACGGTGTCGCCGACCTGGACTTCCAGTTCACGCTGGTCGTTCAGGAATTCTTCGCGGGGAACAACACCTTCGGATTTGAGACCGGTGTCCACAGTGACCCAATCGGAGTCAATGGCGACAACAACACCGGAAATGACAGCGCCGGACTCAAACTGAAGTTCGCTTTCGGCAAAGAGGGAGGCAAATGATTCGCTCATGAATATACCCAGGGATGCGGATGCATCGATTTTTGGCCGCGCACAACCAGCTTGCGCGCGGGCAGACAAATGAGGCGGACAACACGACCAGGCTGGTGACGCCGGGCTGCCGCCTTTCCAAACCGGAAAAGCCGGTCAGGACCGGCTTTTCCCACGAAACTTGTCAATCAGGAACCGAGATGGTCCCAGAACGCCCGGAGGGACGGCGTCTTGCAGGCTGAGGCAATCACGGCCTGAAGCACGGCTTCAATCCCCAACGCCGTGCTGTCCAGGACGATAGCGTCGGCGGCGGGCTTCATCGGAGCGACGGCGCGCTGCGTATCACGCAGGTCGCGGGCGCGGATGTCTTCCAAAATGGCGGCTAAATTAGCATCAAAGCCCTTCTGGAGCAACTGCTTGTACCGCCTTTCGGCGCGGGCTTCGGCAGAGGCTGTCAGGAATATCTTCAGACAAGCGTCCGGAAACACCACCGTGCCCATGTCACGGCCGTCTGCCACCAGTCCGGGCAGTTCGCGGAAGGCATGCTGGCGCTGCAGCAGCGCGGCGCGGACTCCCGGCAAGGCGGCAATGCGCGAGGCCGCGGCTCCCACTTCCTCGGTGCGGATGGTTTGCGTGACGTCTTCCCCTTCCAGGATCAGCATCGCTTCGCCGTTATTGTCTTCGAACTGGACATCCAGATAAGCGGCCAGCACCTCCAGACCCTTTTCATTATCGGTCTGGACCCCGTGCTGTTGCGCCGCCAGCGCCAGCAAGCGATAGAGCGCGCCGGAATCCAGGACGTGAAAACCGAGCTTCAGCGCCAGGCGATGGGCAATGGTGCCCTTGCCGGAACCGCTGGGACCGTCAATGGTAATGACCGGCGGAATCTGCTGTTCGCGGACAACGGGTTCAAGGTCTGCACTCATGCGTGCCTCCAGCAAAGTGATGACAGGACTGCCTGGTGTTGGAATTCTTGTGCGGCAGGCGCGTGCTTTTTATAGAAGTCCGGCCGGAAAAGCAACCGTAACCGGTAACAAAAGGTGCCTGAGGCCCCTTTTACCGGACGATTGCCTCTTAATCGGCAGACCTCTAACGGAACAGATCCTGCAGTTCTTCGCTGGAAAAAATCTGGTCGTACCATTCCTTGCGGATTTCCCGGCTCTGGATATCCGTCTTCACGCGCTTGATGAAGTCGTGGAAGTCCTGGTTGATGGTGGCCATCTTGTTCAGCACATCCCAGTCCAGCGTTTCGGTGCGGGCGGCCGGAAAGATGATGCTGGATGCATCCGGCTCATTCGGATTCAGTTCGATGATGCCGATGCCGAAGGTCGCAGACAGCCGGCCCAGTTCGGAAATGAACTCTTCGTCGTCCGAAATACGCGCCGCCACCAGATAGCCTTCGTTCGCCCATGACGAATTGGAGACTGCCTGGAAGAAGGTTTCGCGCAGGTTGGCGAAGTTCAGTTCGCGCTTCAGTTCGAAAGAATAGAAGCGGACCGCCGTATTGCCCAGGGTCGAGTTCAGTTCATAGACATCGGTTTGCCACTCTTCCATCGGGAAATAGCAGCCCACCATGTCGGGATGGAACCATTCGCCGTAGTCCTTGTTGTCGGTGCGGCTGAGACGGATGGTGCGGGTGTACACGCGCAGGTGCAGCGAGGCGAAATAGCTCAGCAGCGGATACAGGTCCTTTTCCAGGAAGTTGCCGCGCGCCACCGGACGCTTTTCCGCGCCCTTCTTGGCATCCAGCGGCAGCTCCTGCAACAGCGGCAGCTCGAACGGCACCGGCATGTTCTTGAGGAAGAAGCGCACCGGCCGCGAGCCGGTCTTGATGAACGGCGAGGCGGGATTGTCGCGCATGTCGATATACAGCCGGGCGCCAAGGGTGCGGACTGGCGTCTTGCCGCGCGAACCGACCTGGGCGTCGTAACCCAACTGCCGCGCCAGATCCCAGATTTCCTCCGAAGACAACGGTCGCTTCTGTTCCGTCAGCAAGCGTTTGGCCAGATCCAGAAAACTCAGTTTTTCCATGGCCAATTAGTTTTCCACCACGCGGATGTTCAGGCCCGCGCCACGCGCCAGTTCCACGAATCCGGGGAAGCTGGTGGCGACGTTGGCGCAATCGTTGATTTCAATGGTGCCGGTGGCGCGCAGAGCGGCCATGGCGAAGGACATGGCAATGCGGTGGTCACCGTGGCTGACCACCGAACCGCCGCCGATGGGGCCGCCCTCGATGATCATGCCGTCCGGCGTCGGAGTGGCTTTCACGCCCAAGGCAATGAGGCCGTCGGCCATCACCTGGATGCGATCGGATTCCTTGACGCGCAGTTCTTCCGCGCCGGTCAGCACCGTAGTGCCCTCGGCGCAGGCGGCAGCGATGAACAGCGACGGGAATTCATCAATCGCCAGCGGCACGTCCGCTTCATTGATCTTGATGCCTTTCAGCTTGGCATGACGCACGCGGATATCCGCCACCGGTTCACCGCCGACAATGCGTTCGTTCATCAGCGTCAGGTCGCCGCCCATGTCGCGCAGGATATTGAGGATGCCGACGCGGGTCGGGTTGATACCGACGTGTTCCAGCACGATGTCCGCGCCCGGCGCAATGCTGGCGCCGACCATGAAGAAGGCAGCCGAGGAGATGTCGGCGGGCACATCAATATTGGTCGCGGTCAGCTTGCCGCCGCCACGAATGCGAATGGTGGAGCCTTCGGTCTTCACGTCATAACCGAAGCCGCGCAGCATGCGCTCGCTGTGGTCACGGGTCGGCGCCGGTTCGGTGATGACCGTCTCCCCTTCCGCCCACAGACCGGCCAGCAGCACGCCGGATTTGACCTGGGCGCTGGCAACCGGCATGTCATAGACAATACCCTTCAGCGCCTGGCCGCCCTTGATGCTGACCGGCGGCGTGCCCTTCTCGCCGGTGGTCTGGATCACCGCGCCCATGGTGCGCAGCGGCTTGGCGATGCGCTCCATCGGCCGCTTCGACAGCGAGGGGTCGCCGGTCATGACGGTATCGAACTTCTGCGCGGCCAGAATACCGGACAGCAGGCGCATGGAAGTCCCGGAATTGCCGCAATAGATGGCATTCGGCGGGCACTTCAGGCCGTGCAGGCCGACGCCGTGAATCCGCACTTCGCCGTTCTTCGGTCCTTCAATCACCACGCCCATGTCGCGGAAGGCCTGCAGCGTCGCCAGCGCATCTTCCCCTTCCAGAAAGCCGGTGACTTCGGTGACGCCTTCGGCCAGCGAACCCAGCATGATGGAACGGTGCGAAATGGATTTGTCGCCGGGAACGCGGACTTGGCCCTTCAGGCTGCCGCCGGCTTCTACGAGGAATTGCAGGTTTTTCGGATTCATGGTTTTTGCATAGGCCGTGCCGGCCAACATGTGGGTGAAATGGTGACGGGCGGCTTGCGCGCGGGTCAGGATGCCCAGCACCGCCTCGCTGTCATGAGCGACGACGGCGGCGCGCAAGCGCTCCACGCCCTGGGTGAAACCGTCGAGGGCGGCAAGGATACCACGCTCGTTGGCAAAAAAGATGTCGTGCCACATCAGCGGGTCGCTGCCGGCGATGCGGGTGAAATCGCGGAAGCCGCCGGCGGCGTAACGGAAAATATCGAGGTTCTGCGACTCGCGCGCCAAGGCGTCCACCAGCGAGAAGGCCAGGAAATGCGGCAGGTGGCTGGTCTTGGCCAGCACTTCATCGTGGCGCTCGACCGTCATCTCCAACACTTCGGCCCCGGCGGCTTCCCACATCCGGCGCACCCTGGCGGTGGACTCGGCGGCGGTATGCGGCAAGGGCGTCAGGATGACCTTGTGGCGCTGGAACAGGTCCGCCTTGCCCGCCAGCACCCCGCTCTGCTCGGACCCGGCAATGGGGTGGCCCGGCACAAAATGGATCGGCACCTCGCCGAAGACGCGCGCAGCGGCTTCCACTACGTTGCCCTTGGTGCTGCCGACATCGGTCAGGATGGTGTCCGGCCCGACGGCTTCGCGAATGCTGTGCAGCACGCTTTCCGTGGCGCACACCGGCATTGCCAGCACCACCAGATCCGCACCCTGCACGGCATCAGCGGCGTCGGCATAACCGGCGTCAATCAGGCCGATGTCCTGCGCGGTCTTGAGCGTGCGGTCGCTGCGGCTGCTGGCGACGATGGTGTCGGCCAGCTTCTCGGCGCGCAGCACGCGCGCCAGGCTGGAACCGATCAGGCCGAGACCGATGAAGGCAACACGGGCGAACATGGCTCAGCCCAACACTTTGGTCAGGGCTTGCAGGAAGCGCGCATTCTCGCCTTCCAGCCCGATGCTGACCCGCACCCAGGTGGGCATGCCGTAATTGGCGATCGGGCGGACAATCACGCCTTCCTTCAACAGGGCCTGAAACACTTCCATTGCCGGACGCTTGGCGTCGAAGGCGATGAAGTTGGCGCGGGACGGAATGAATGCCAGTCCGAGCGCATTCAGCCCGGCTTCGATCTGGCGCATGCCGGCGGCGTTGAGTTCGCGGCTCGCGGCGACAAAGGCGTCGTCACCCAGACTGGCGGTGGCGGCGGCCAGACCGAAGCTGTTGACGTTGAACGGCTGGCGCACGCGGTTGAGGATATTGGTCACATCCGGATGGGCAATGGCGTAACCGACGCGCAGCGACGCCAGACCATAGGCCTTGGAGAAGGTGCGGCTGACCAGCAGGTTCGGGTATTGATCGACATAATCAAAGCCGTTCATGAACCCGGCTTCCGTCACATATTCGACATAGGCCTCATCCAGCACCACCAGCACGTTCGCCGGAATCTTTGCCATGAAGGCTTCAAACTCGGCGCGCTCGAACCAGGTGCCGGTCGGGTTGTTAGGGTTGGCGATGAACACCACCTTGGTCTTGCCATTGACAGCGCGGGCCATCGCCTCCAGGTCATGGCCGTAGTTCAGGGCGGGCACTTCCACGCCCTTGCCGCTGGCGGCCAGTACGGCCAGCGGATACACCGCGAAGGCGTGCTGGCTGTAAACCGCCTCTTCACCCGGATTGATGAAGGCGCGCGCCACCAGTTCCAGGATGTCGTTGGAACCGTTGCCCGGGGTGATGCGGTTGTGCGCGAAACCGAACTTCTGGCGAATCGCTTCCTTGAGGGCGAAGGCATTGCCGTCGGGATAGCGGCCGATCTGTGTCATTTCCGCCTGAATGGCGGCAACGGCCAGCGGTGAGCAACCCAGCGGATTCTCGTTGCTGGCCAGCTTGACGATGTCGTCCAGCCCCAGCTCGCGCTTCAGTTCGTCAATCGGCTTGCCGGGCTGGTAAGGGGAAATTTGTTGCACGCCGGGGGTGGCGTTGCTGAAAAAATCGCAGGACATGAGTCGGATTCCTGTGGCAAGCCCCGCGACCATCAGAATGGCCGCCGGAGCGTTTCGCGTTTAGATAACAGCTTTCGGGTACGAACCGAGATTCTTCAACTCGCGCACGCGGTCGTGCAGCTCGTCCAGCACCAGCTTGACCTGCGGCTGCTGCTGATGGCCCTCGAAATCGATGAAGAAGACATAGGACCAGATATCCGACTGCGACGGCCGCGTTTCAATCCGCGTCAGCGACAGGCCATTGCGGTAGAACGGCTCCAGGATGCGGTACAGCGCCCCGGCCTCGTTGTGCGCGGCGACTATGATCGAGGTCTTGTCATCCCCGCTGGGCGGCGTGCTTTCCGTACCAATGATCAGGAAGCGCGTGGTGTTGCTGGGATTGTCTTCAATGTTCTCGTGCAGCTTCTTCAGTCCGTACAGCTCGGCGGCGGTTTCCCCGGCGATGGCGGCGGAATGCCACTCGCCCTTCACCAGCCGCGCGGCCTCGGCATTGCTGGAGACAGCAATGCGCTCGATCTTCGGGAAATGGGCATCCAGCCACTTGCGGCACTGCGCCAGCGACTGCTGGTGGGAGTACACGCGGGAGATGTTCTTCAACTGCGTGCCTTCGGCCACCAGCAGGTTGTGGTGGATGCGCAGCTCCACCTCGCCGATGATCTTCAACCCGGAATTGATGAAGCAGTCCAGCGTGTGATTGACGACGCCTTCCGAGGAGTTTTCGACCGGCACCACGCCATAGTGGGCGCTGCCCGCCTCGACTTCGCGGAACACTTCATCAATGGTGGCCATCGGCCGCGTGATGGCGGCGTGACCGAAATGCTTGAGCGCGGCGGCGTGGGTGAAAGTGCCGTTCGGACCAAGGAAGGCGATCTTCAGCGGCGACTCCAGCGCCAAGCAGGCAGACATGATTTCACGGAACAGCTTGGCGACGGTTTCCCCGGCCAGCGGTCCCTGATTGCGCTGCATCACCATTTGCAGCACCTGCGCCTCGCGTTCGGGGCGGTAGAAGCTGGTGATGGTGGGGTCCTCGGCCTTCTTGACCTCAGCCACCGTTTGCGCGCAACGCGCCCGCTGGTTGATCAACTCGTGAATCTGCACATCAATGGCGTCGATTTGCTGGCGCAGTTCGGGAAGCGTGGGCAGTTTTTCGCTCATGAGCGTATTCCGTCGGGCGTGGGTCTGGAGATCAGGAAACCGGAAAACCGGGCGGCATCATCATGCCGCCCAAGACATCAGCCGTAACGGCGCGCGAAATCGGCCATGAACGCCACCAGCGCGTCCACGCCCTCTTCCGCCACCGCGTTGTAGATGCTGGCGCGCATGCCGCCCACCGAACGGTGACCGGCCAGATTGAGCAGGCCGGCGGCATCGGCTTCCTTGAGGAAGGTCTTTTCCAGTTCCGGCTTGGCCAGCGTGAACGGCACGTTCATCATGGAACGGTTGGGCAGCGCCACCGGGTTGCCGTAGAACTCGCTGCCGTCGATGGCGGCATAGAGCTTGGCAGCCTTGCGGCGGTTGATCTCGCCCATCTTTTCCAGACCGCCCTGCGCCTTCAGCCACTGGAAGACCAGACCGGACAGGTACCAGGCATAGGTCGACGGCGTGTTGTACATGGAGCCGTTGTCGGCGTGGATCTTGTAGTCGAGCATGGTCGGCGTGCCGGGCACGACCTGACCCAGCAGATCCTCGCGCACGATCACCACCACCAGACCGGCCGGGCCGATGTTCTTCTGCGCGCCCGCATAGATCAGCCCGAACTTCGACACGTCCAGCGGTTCGGCGAGAATGATCGACGAATAGTCGGCCACCAGCGACACACTGCTGTCGGGGATGAAGTCGAACTGGACGCCGTGAATGGTTTCATTCGGCGTGTAATGCAGGTAAGCGGCGTCCGGGTTGACCTGCCAGGTCGCCACGTCGGGCACCTTGCGGAAGCCGTTGGCTTCGTCCGAAGCAACGACATTGACCTGACAGAACTTCTTCGCTTCCTTGATCGCCTTGTCCGACCACATGCCGGTATTGACGTAATCGGCGGTGGTCTTGCCGCGCAGCAGGTTCATCGGGATCATCGCGAACTGCTGGGAAGCGCCGCCTTGCAGGAACAGCACCTTGTAGTTCGACGGGATGTTCATCAGGTCGCGCAGGTCCTGTTCGGCCTGTTCGGCGATGGCGACGTAATCGGCGCTGCGATGGCTCATTTCCATCACGGACAAGCCCTTGCCGTGGTAATCCAGCATCTCGACCTGGGCTTGCTTGAGGACGGCTTCGGGAAGCGCGGCGGGGCCGGCGCAGAAGTTGTAGGCTCGCATCGGGGTTTCCTGCATCAAATCAAAATCGGTTCGGGCGGCCCCGCGCACGGGGCCGCCGGTATTACTCGTCGCTATCGGTGGCGTCGGACGCTTCCACGTCACCGGCATCAGCGGCAGTCTCGGACGCGTCGGCGGCATCGGCAACCGGAGCGGCTTCGCCCTCAACCACCTCGCCGTCTTCCGGCAGGAACTCGTCCTCTTCTTCCGGCTCGTCCAGACAGACCACGCCCACCAGCTTTTCCTGATCGGACAGGCGGATCAGCATGACGCCCTGCGTGTTCCGCGACATGGTGCGGATTTCGGAAACGCGGGTCCGCACCAGCGTGCCCATGTCGGAAATCAGCAGCAATTCATTGCCGTCGCTGACCACCACCGCACCCACCAGTTCGCCGTTACGCTCGCTGGTCTGCACCGCGATCACGCCCTGACCACCGCGCAGGCGATGCGGGAAATCGCTGACCAGACTGCGCTTGCCGAAGCCGTTTTCGCAGGCGGTCAGCACTTCGCCGTCTTCCGGTGCCACGCACAGCGAGACAATGCGGGCGGCATCAGGAATACGCATGCCGCGTACGCCCATCGCCGAACGGCCGACCACGCGCACATCGGATTCGTGGAAACGGATCGCCTTGCCTTCATTGCTGAACAGCATGATGTCCTGGTTACCATCGGTGATGGCGACGCCGATCAGGCGGTTGTCGCCCTGAAGTTCGATGGCGATCAGGCCGCTGCTGCGCGGACGCGAGAAGGCAGCCAGATCCACCCGCTTGACGGTGCCGTCGCTGGTGGCCATGAAGACATAATTGCCTTCAACATATTCACGCAACGGCATGATTGCTGAGACTTTTTCACCTTCCTGCAACGGCAGGATATTGACCAGCGGCTTGCCCTTGGCACCGCGACCGGCCTGCGGCAGCTCATAGACCTTCAGCCAGTACACCTTGCCCAATGAGGTGAAATACAGGATGGTGTCGTGCGTGCTGGCGACCAGCAGGTGCTCGATGTAATCCTCGTCCTTCATCGCCGTCGCCGACTTGCCGCGACCGCCGCGCTTCTGGGCGCGGTAATCGCTCAGCGGCTGGATCTTGGCGTAGCCGGTGTGCGAAATGGTCAGCACCACCGACTCTTCGGTAATCAGGTCTTCCATGCTCAGGTCGAGGCGCGAGGCGATGATTTCGGTGCGACGCTTGTCGCCATAGGCTTCCAGCACTTGCCGCAGTTCGCCGCGAATCACGTCCATCAGCAGCTTGGCGTCAGCAAGGATGGCGAGCAGTTCGCTGATCTTGCCCAGCAACTCCTCGTATTCGCCCATCAGCTTGTCCTGTTCCAGACCGGTCAGGCGCTGCAGCTTCAGGTCGAGGATGGCCTGAGCCTGGTCGTAGGACAGACGGTAGCCGTCTTCCTGCAAGCCCAGATAATCTTCCAGCGTTTCCGGACGGCAGGCGTTCTTGTCGCCGGCGCGCTCCAACAGCGCCAGCACGCCGCCTTCCTTCCACAGTTTGGCCATCAGCTTGTCGCGGGCCTCGCTGCCGGTGGCGGAGGTGCGGATCAGTTCGATGACTTCATCAATGTTGGCCAAGGCCACGGCCAGGCCTTCGAGGATATGGCCGCGTTCGCGCGCCTTGCGCAATTCGTAAACCGTGCGGCGGGTCACCACTTCACGGCGATGACGCACGAAAGCGGAGATCAGGTCCTTCAGGTTGAGGATGCGCGGCTGGCCGTCGACCAGCGCCAGCATGTTGAAGCTGAAGGAGCTTTCCAGCGGCGTTTGCGCGAACAGGTTGTTCACCACCACTTCCGCCACTTCGCCGCGCTTCACTTCAATGACGATGCGCATGCCGTCCTTGTCGGATTCGTCACGCAGTTCGCTGATGCCTTCCAGCTTCTTGTCCTTGACCAGCTCGGCGATCTTCTCGATGACGCGGGCCTTGTTCAGCTGGTACGGAATTTCGGTGAATACGATCGACTGGCGGCCGGTCTTGCCGTCGACTTCAATATGATGCTTGGAACGGATGATGATGCGGCCGCGACCGGTGCGATAGGCTTCGACAATGCCCGCGCGGCCGTTGATGATGGCGCCGGTGGGGAAATCCGGACCGGTAACATGCTCCATCAGGCCATCGATGGTGATTTCTTCATCATCAATGTAGGCGAGGCAGGCGTTGATCACTTCCGTCAGGTTGTGCGGCGGAATGTTGGTAGCCATACCGACCGCGATGCCGCTGCTGCCGTTGACCAGCAGGTTCGGGATACGCGTCGGCATCACCGCCGGGATCATTTCCGTGCCGTCGTAGTTCGGCACCCAGTCCACGGTTTCCTTTTCCAGGTCGGCCAGCAGGTCATGGGCCAGCTTGCTCATCCGGACTTCGGTATAACGCATCGCCGCAGGGGCGTCGCCGTCCACCGAACCGAAGTTACCCTGACCGTCCACCAGCAGGTAACGCAGGCTGAACGGCTGCGCCATGCGGACGATGGTGTCATAGACCGCCGAATCGCCGTGCGGGTGATATTTACCGATTACGTCACCGACCACGCGGGCCGATTTCTTGTAGGGCTTGTTCCAGTCGTTGCTCAGTTCGTGCATGGCGAACAGCACGCGACGGTGCACCGGCTTCAGGCCGTCACGGACGTCGGGCAGCGCGCGGCCGACGATGACGCTCATGGCATAGTCGAGGTAGGACTGACGGAGTTCGTCTTCAATATTGACGGGAACAATTTCAGCGGCAAAATCGGTCATACAGGCTCTCGGTTTCCGGGTCGGCGCCGTCGGTGTTCTGTCTTTGTAACGGCCCTTTTCAAGCGCCGGAATATACCATATCCGCGCTGTCTTGGGGGGCTTCCAAGCCCTGCTCCGCGTCACAGCCTAACGCTTGGCTGCAAAACGCCCGACTGCCCTTCCGCACCGGCGCTTTCCCGTTATACTTCCGCGCAAACACCCTCAGGAGCCCGCGATGAATACCCCCAATGTCGATCCCGCCGAAATCGCCAAATTCGAAGCGCTGGCTGCCCGCTGGTGGGATGCGGACTCCGAGTTCAAGCCGCTGCACCAGATCAACCCGCTGCGCCTGAACTGGATTGATGAACGCGCCGGACTGAGCGGCAAGCGCGTGCTGGATGTCGGCTGCGGCGGCGGCATCCTTGCCGAATCGATGGCGCGGCGCGGCGCCAGCGTGCTGGGCATCGACATGGGTGAAGCGCCGCTAGCGGTGGGTCGCCTGCATGCCGCTCAGGCCGGCGTGGAAAATCTGGAATACCGGCAGGTGCCGGTGGAACAACTGGCCACCGAGCAGCCCCATTCTTTTGATGTGGTGACCTGCATGGAAATGCTGGAACACGTTCCCGACCCTGCGTCGGTGATCCGCGCCTGCCGGCAACTGGTGAAACCGGGTGGCCACGTGTTCTTCTCGACGATCAACCGCAACCCCAAGTCCTACCTGTTCGCGATTGTCGGCGCGGAGTATGTGTTACGCATGCTGCCCAAAGGTACACACGAATACGCCAAGTTCATCCGCCCTTCCGAACTGGCGTCCTGGATTCGCGCCGCCGGTCTGAACCTGCGGGAAAGCACCGGCCTGCACTACAACCCGTTGACCAAATACTACTGGCTGGCTCCGAATGTCGATGTGAACTACATGGTCCACACCACTGCCGAATAACGGTTAAAACTCAATAAAAAACGGGGCCTTAGGCCCCGTTTTTCATGTCGCATCACACGCCGGATCAGGTGGATTGTTCCAGCAGCATGTTGCGGATGTGACCAATCGCCTTCGTCGGGTTCAAGCCCTTCGGGCAAACACTGACGCAGTTCATGATGCCACGGCAACGGAACAGGCTGAACGGATCATCCAGACGGGCCAGACGCTCGGCGGTGCGGGTGTCGCGGCTGTCGATGATGAAACGGTAGGCCTGCAACAGCGCCGACGGCCCCAGGAACTTGTCCGGATTCCACCAGAACGACGGGCAGGAGGTGGAGCAGCACGCGCACAGGATGCACTCGTACAGGCCGTCCAGCTTCTTGCGGTCTTCCTGCGATTGCAGGCGTTCCGTGGGAGGCGCCGGGGTGTCGTTGATGACATAGGGCACGACCTTCTTGTACTGGTCGTAGAACATGTCCATTTCCACCACCAGGTCACGGATGACCGGCAGGCCGGGCAGCGGACGCAGCACGATCTTCTTCGGCAGGGTGTTCATGTTGATCAGGCAGGCCAGACCATTCTTGCCGTTGATGTTCATGCCGTCGGAACCGCAGATGCCTTCCCGGCAGGAACGGCGGAAGCTCAGGGTTTCGTCCAGCGTCTTCAGCTTGATCAGCGCGTCGAGCAGCATGCGCTCGGAGCCGTCCAGCGTCAGCTCGTAGGTCTGGAAGTACGGAGCCTGATCCTTGTCCGGGTTGTAACGGTAAACTTCAAAAATGCGAACTTCACTCATGATTTTCTCTCGAATCCGGGCCAGGCATCAGAAGGTACGCGGCTTGGGCGGCACGGTGTCCACCGTCAGCGGCTTCAGCTTCACCGGCTTGTAGTCCAGACGATTGCCATCCTTGTACCACAAGGTGTGGCGCATCCACTCCTTGTCGTTACGGCCCAGCGGGCAGTCCGGATCGGTCAGCGGACGCTCATAGTCGACCACGGTGTGGGCACCACGGCATTCCTTGCGGGCGGCGGCGGAAATGATGGTCGCCTTGGCAGCTTCGATCAGGTTCTGCAGCTCCAGCGCCTCGATACGGGCGGTGTTGAACACCTTGGACTTGTCCTTGAGGTGAATGTTCTGCACGCGCTTTTCGATTTCCAGAATCTGGGTGACACCGGCATCCAGCAGCGCCTGGGTGCGGAACACACCGGCGTGGGCCTGCATGGAACGGCGCATGTCATTGGCCACGTCCTGGCAGTATTCGCCGGAAGTCGAGTTATCGAGCTTGGCGATACGGGCCAGCGTCTTGTCCAGCGCATCGGCGGGCAACGGCTTGTGCACGGCGGATTCACGGCGCACGGTTTCGATGATGTGGTCACCGGCGGCCTTGCCGAACACGATCAGGTCGAGCAGCGAGTTGGTGCCCAGACGGTTCGCGCCGTGCACGGACACGCAGGAACATTCGCCGATGGCGTAGAAGCCCTTGACCACGGTGTTGGGATCGCCATCCTTCGGTGCGACCACCTGACCGTTGATGTTGGTCGGGATACCGCCCATCTGATAGTGAATGGTCGGCACGACGGGGATCGGTTCCTTGGTGCAGTCGACGTTGGCGAAGTTCTTGCCGATTTCGTACACCGAGGGCAGACGCTTGTGGATGGTCTCCGCGCCCAGGTGGGTCAGGTCGAGCACCACGTAGTCGCCGTTGGGACCGCAGCCTCGGCCTTCCTTGATTTCCTGGTCCATGCAGCGGGACACAAAGTCACGCGGAGCCAGGTCCTTCAGGGTCGGAGCGTAGCGCTCCATGAACGGCTCGCCGTTCTTGTTGCGCAGCAGACCGCCTTCACCACGGCAGCCTTCAGTCAGCAGCACGCCGGCGCCGGCGACGCCGGTCGGGTGGAACTGCCAGAACTCCATGTCTTCCAGCGGAATGCCGGCGCGGGCGGCCATGCCGAGGCCGTCGCCGGTATTGATGAAGGCATTGGTGGAGGCTTGATAGATACGACCCGCACCGCCGGTGGCGAACAGGGTGCACTTGGCCTGGAACACGGCGACATCACCGGTTTCGAGATCGATCGCGGTCACGCCCAGCACATCGCCGTCTTCGTCACGGATCAGGTCCAGCGCGATCCATTCCACGAAGAACTGGGTGTTGGCGGCCACGTTCTGTTGATACAGCGTGTGCAGCAGCGCATGTCCGGTACGGTCAGCGGCGGCGCAGGCGCGCGGCACCGGCTTTTCACCGTAGTTGGACGAGTGGCCGCCGAACGGACGCTGGTAAATGGTGCCGTCTTCGTTGCGGTCGAAGGGCATGCCCATGTGTTCCAGCTCGTACACCATCTTCGGTGCTTCGCGGCACATGTACTCGATGGCGTCCTGGTCGCCCAGCCAGTCAGAACCCTTCACGGTGTCGTAGAAGTGGTAGTGCCAGTTGTCGTCGCCCATGTTGCCGAGCGAGGCGCCAATGCCGCCCTGCGCCGCCACGGTGTGCGAGCGGGTCGGGAAAACCTTGGTCAGCACGGCTACGCTGAGACCGGCGCGGGCCAGTTGCAGGGAGGCGCGCATGCCGGAGCCGCCGCCGCCGACAATCACGGCATCAAACGTGAGGGTACGGATATTCTTCGCCATTGCTTAATTTCCCCAGAAAATCTTCAGGCCCCAGACGACGTACACAAAGATCAGCACACCCATGCCGATCTGGGCCAAGAACCGCAGGAAGGTTGCCTTGTTGCCCATCTGACGCACGGTCAGGTAGTCGGTGGTGATGGTCCACAGTCCGACCCAGGCGTGACCGGCCAGCGAGGCCAGGGCCAGCAGGCCGAAAATGCGCATGCAGGTGCTGCCCATGAAGGCGGACCAGTTCTCGAAGGTCACGTCGCCCTGCAGGGCGATCCAGCCGAGGACCACGACAAAATAAACCGCCAGGATGACGGCGCTGACGCGCTGGACAATCCAGTCGCTCATGCCGGAACGGCTAAAACTCGTTGCGCTTTTCATTTACAGCACCACCCAGACAAAGGCCAGAGCAATGGCGACGGCGGACACGCCGAGGGCGGCCTTCGCGAAGTTGCGACCGCTTTCCAGTTCTTCCGCGATGCCGAAGTCCATCACCAGGTGCTTCAGGCCGACGAAGAAGTGATAAAGCAGACCGGCCAGCGTGACGAACACCAGGAAACGACCGATGAATCCACCGAACACGTCTTCCTTGATGGCGGCAAAACTTTCCGGGGACTCCAGCGTACCCTGCAAAATGTAGAGCAGAACGGGAATCAGCAGGAAGATGACGATGCCGGAGATGCGATGAAGGATCGAGGCAATCGCCACCGGCGACTTCAGATTGACCGCCAGGATAAGATCCGGGGACAAATTGACAGGTCTGTTGCTTTTCACAGCGTGCATCCTGTAGTTGGGGCCCGTGAACGGGCTGGAATCAAGGAAAAAACAGCGTTTCGCGCGTCTGGTGGCGGCGTTGCCAACAAGGCAGGCGGGGCAGAATTATAGACTTCCCGCCCCCGGATTACAAACTGATACAGTCCACGACAAAACACCTCATCACATATTTACGATCGTACAGTAATCCGCGCGGGCCAACCCATGTTCAAAATACGGACAAAATAGTTTCCACATGTGAACAGAACACGAATATACGACCTTCGTCGCCCCTCCGCTTGATTGACAAAATCGCTACAAACCTTAAGCTAGGCGCGTTTTATGCATCCCGTGTCTTGACCGCGGCGTCGACCCCGGCCGGCGCACCATCCCGGTGCCCTGCGAACGCTGCCATTTGCGCTGAGAAAAACAGGAGAACGCCATGTCTGGCAAAAAAGCCACGCTAACCATCGGTGACAAGAGCCTGGACCTCCCCGTCCATAGCGGCACCATGGGCCCGGACGTCATCGATGTCAAAGACGTCCTGTCGAACGGCTACTTCACCTACGACCCCGGTTTCATGGCCACCTCCGCCTGCGAATCCAAGATCACCTTCATTGACGGTGACAAGGGCATCCTCCTGCACGGCGGCTACCCGATCGAGCAACTGGCTGAAAAGTCCGACTACCTCGAAACCTGTTACCTGCTGCTGAACGGCGAACTGCCGAACGCCGCCCAGAAGGAAGACTTTGTCAGCCGCGTCATGAACCACACCATGGTTCACGAGCAGCTCCAGTTCTTCTACCGCGGTTTCCGTCGCGACGCCCACCCGATGGCCGTCATGTGCGGCGTGGTCGGCGCCCTCTCCGCCTTCTACCACGACAACCTGGACATCAACGACCCGGAACACCGCCGCATCGCCGCCATCCGTCTCATCGCCAAGATGCCGACCATGGCCGCCATGAGCTACAAGTATTCCGCCGGCCAGCCGTTCATGTATCCCCGCAATGACCTGGGCTATGCCGAAAACTTCCTGCACATGATGTTCGCCACGCCCTGCGCCGACTACAAGGTCAACCCGATCGTCGCCAGGGCCATGGATCGCATCTTCGTGCTGCACGCAGACCACGAGCAGAACGCCTCGACTTCGACCGTGCGCCTGACCGGTTCCACCGGCGCCAACCCCTATGCCTGTATCGCCGCCGGCATCGCCGCGCTGTGGGGCCCGTCGCATGGCGGCGCCAACGAAGCCGTGCTGAAGATGCTCGACGAAATCGGTGATGTCTCCAAGCTGGACGACTTCATCAAGCGCGTCAAGGACAAGAACGACAGCACCAAGCTGATGGGCTTTGGCCACCGCGTCTACAAGAACTTCGACCCGCGCGCCAAGGTCATGAAGCAGACCTGCGACGAAGTGCTGACCGCACTGGGCATCCACGACCCGCAACTCGAACTGGCCATGAAGCTGGAAGAGATCGCCCTGAACGATGAATACTTCGTGTCGCGCAAGCTGTACCCGAACGTCGACTTCTATTCCGGCATCATCCTGAAGGCGATCGGCATCCCGACCAGCATGTTCACCGTGATCTTCGCCCTCGGCCGCACGCCGGGCTGGATCGCCCACTGGCTGGAAATGCACTCCGCCCCGTACAAGATCAGCCGTCCGCGCCAGCTGTATACCGGTCCCGTGCAGCGTGACTTCGTGCCGATGGACAAGCGTTAAGCTGGTTGTCGTCATGAAACAGACCTCGGGCCGCTTTTGCGGCCCTTGGTTTTTCTGAAGCCTGATTCAGGATCGCATTGATGAAAGTCGCCTTTATCGGTCTGGGCAACATGGGCTTTCCCATGGCCGGACACCTGGCAACGCAGGGTCATGATGTCACCGTCTACAACCGCACTGCCGCCAAGGCGGATCTGTGGTTACGTCAATATGGCGGCCGTAAGGCGTCGACACCGGCCGAAGCCGCCGCTCACGCCGATTTCGTGTTCACCTGTGTCGGTAATGATGACGACCTAAGCCAGGTGGTGCTGGGGGAAACCGGGGCCATCCAGGGCATGAGACCCGGCACGGTGCTTGTTGACCACTCCACCGTTTCCGCCACGCTGTCGCGCGACCTCGCCAACATCCTCGCCGGCGGTGACATGGCTTTCGTCGATGCCCCGGTTTCCGGTGGGCAGCAAGGCGCGCAGCGCGGCCAGCTCAGCATCATGTGCGGCGCGGAAGAAGTCGTTTTCCGCCAGGTGGAGCCGTTGCTGGCCTGCTATGGCAAGACGGTTGTGCGCATGGGCGATGTCGGCAGCGGGCAGCTGACCAAGATGGTCAACCAGATCTGCGTGGCCGGCCTGATTGAAGCGCTGGCGGAAGGCCTGTACTTCGCCGAAAAAGCCGGACTCGACGCGACCAAAGCCATGCAGGTGATCGGCCAAGGAGCTGCCTCGTCCTGGCAACTGGTCAACCGTCACGCCACCATGCTGGCGGATGAATACGACCACGGCTTTGCCGTCGACTGGATGCGCAAGGATCTGGACATTTGCCTGGAGGAAGCCGCTGAACTCGGCATTAACCTGCCAGTCACCGCGCAGGTCAGCGACTTCTACCGTGAAATCCAGGCCATGAATGGCGGCCGCTGGGACACGTCCAGCCTGCTTCGTCGGCTGAAACAGACCTGATACACCATCGGGCCTGCTTCTTGCATAGCGCAATCAAAAGGGCCGCTATATACTGTCATCAGTTCCCCACATGACAGATTGGTATGAAAGCCGCCCTGCATCTCAATCTCGGTCAGAACCTGACCATGACGCCGCAACTGCAACAGGCCATCCGCCTGCTGCAGCTGTCCACGATTGAATTGCAACAGGAAATCCAGAATGCGCTGGATTCCAACCCGCTGCTGGAACTGGCCGAGGACTCCGGCGAACCGGGCAGCCCGGCTTCCGACCAGACCTCCCAGGAACTGGGCGCCAGCCCCGACGACTTTGGCGACAACCGTCAGGATGATCCGCAAACCCTCGATATCGACACCCCGCGCGACATCCCTGACGACCTGCCGGTTGACAGCGCCTGGGATGACATCTACACGGGAAACAGCGCCAACACCGCTGCGCCCGATGATAACGACGAAGGCTTCGAGGCCCGCTCCACGGTGCCGGAAACCCTGTACGACCATATGCTGTGGCAGGTCAACCTGACCCCGTTCACGCTGACCGACAAGGCGCTGGCCGTCTGCATCATTGACGCGCTGGATGAGAACGGTTACTTCACCGTCAGCCTGGAAGATATTCTGGAAGCAGCCTCGCGACTGCTGCCCGAAGCCGAAATCGAACTGGATGAAGTCGAGGCGGTGCTGCACCGCATCCAGCAATTCGACCCGCCCGGCGTCGGCGCCCGCGATTTGCGGGAGTGCCTGCTGATCCAGCTGAACCAGCTGCCGGAAAAGACTCCGGCCCGCGAAGCCGCCCTGCTGGTGGTGCGCGAACACCTGCAATTGCTGGGTAACCATGACCAGGCGGGACTACTGAAGAAAACCCGGTTGACCGAACACCAGTTGATGGCTGCCATCAGCCTGATCCAGTCACTGAATCCGTATCCGGGCGGGCAGATCGGTTCCAGCGAATCCAGCTACATCACCCCGGATATCATTGTCACCCGGCAGAACCAGCGCTGGCGCGTCGAGCTGAATCCCGAAACCGCTCCCCGCGTCCGCATCAATACCAGTTACGCCAGCCTGGTCCGCCGCGCCGACAATAGCGCCGACAACCAATACCTGAAGAATCATTTGCAGGAAGCCCGCTGGTTCCTGAAAAGCCTGCAAAGCCGCCATGAAACCCTGCTCAAGGTCGCCACCTGCATCGTGGAGCACCAGCGCGGCTTCCTCGATAAAGGCCCCGAAGCCATGAAGCCGATGGTGCTGCGCGATGTCGCTGATGAAGTCGGTCTGCATGAGTCCACCGTATCCCGGGTTACCACCCAGAAATTCATGCATACCCCGCAAGGCATTTTCGAACTGAAATATTTCTTTTCAAGTCATGTCGGCACCAGTTCCGGCGGCGAATGCTCATCCACCGCCATCCGCGCCATGATCAAAAAGCTTGTCAGTCAGGAAGATCCCCGCAAACCGTTGTCCGACAACAAGATCGCCGACATGCTGCTGGACCAGGGCATTGAGGTCGCGCGACGCACCATCGCCAAGTATCGTGAGTCACTTAACATTCCCTCATCCAGCGACAGAAAACGCTTGCTTTGACGTTGGAAACCTCGCTACATTGAAGTTGTGGAACAGACATTTAGCCTCGCAAGCCGTTACCCAATTGTGACAGTGCAATCAACGGTTTGTGACTAATACTGGCTTTTGGCGGAGGACATGCTTCGCAAGGCCGACGGTTCGCCGCCCGACTTTGTTCGCAGGTCCTCCTCGATTGTCGCAACAACAACACGAGGATTGGCCTTATGCAAATGACTATCAGCGGGCATCATGTGGATGTTACCCCGGCCCTGAAAGAGTACGTGCAAAGCAAACTGGCACGTGTAGAGCGTCACTTCGACCACATCACCAGCATGCAGGTGATTCTCTCCATCGAGAAACTGGCGCAAAAGGCCGAAGCCACAATCCGTATCGCAGGCGCGGAGCTTTTCGCCAATGCCGAATCTCCCGATATGTACGCCGCGATCGACCTGCTCTCTGACAAGCTTGACCGACAGATCGTCAGGCACAAGGAAAAATTGAAGAGTCATCACTGACTCGACAGGCCCGGCGCAAGTCGGGCTTTTTTATGATGTAGTCTGTATTATTCAATCAAAGAATGTACTATAGGATGCGAATCCAACCTTCTGCCTGATAATGAAAAAACTGTTGATCGTCAGCGGCCGCTCCGGCTCGGGGAAAAGCTCAGCCCTCAATATTCTGGAGGATCTGGGCTACTTCTGTATTGATAACCTGCCGCTCAGCCTGCTCCCCTCACTGGTCGAACACCTACAGGCCAGCCCCACCGTTTCTCGCATCGGTGTTGGTGTCGATGTGCGCAGCCTGCCCGACGATCTCGCTCAATACAACAGTGTGCTGAATGAACTGCAAGGTCTGGGGATTCAAACCGACACCCTTTTCCTGGACGCCCGCGACGATGTCTTGCTGGCGCGCTTCAGCTCTACCCGCAGGCGGCATCCGCTAAGTTCAGACTCGGTCTCACTCAGCGAGGCCATCGAGCAGGAAAAGCGCATTCTGGACCCGATCGCTTCCCGCGCCAGCGTTTATCTGGATACCAGCAACCTCAATGTGCATGAGTTGCAACAGACGCTGGCCGTCCGCCTGTCCAATACCTCGCAAGTCACCATACTTTTTGAGTCATTCGGCTACAAGCATGGCGTCCCCCTAGACGCAGACTTCGTATTTGATGTCCGGTGCCTGCCCAACCCGCACTGGCAAACTTCATTGCGTGATATGACAGGTCAGGATGAAGCCGTTCGCTATTTCCTGCAGGGACATGTCGAAGTAGAAGCGCTGTTCCATGACATCAGTGAATTTCTGCTGAAATGGTTGCCCAGGCTGACCGCCGACCACCGCCATTACCTGACGGTGGCTATCGGTTGCACTGGCGGCCAGCATCGTTCAGTCTATATTGTTGAACGACTTGCGCAGCATATGGCGGGCAAAGTTGCCAATATCCAGATATTGCACCGGGAATTGATACGCAAACGATGATCGAAACCGAAATTACCGTCATCAACAAGCTTGGCTTGCATGCTCGCGCCACAGCCAAACTGGTGACCCTGACCTCGACCTTCAAGTCATCCATCCGGATAGCCAAACCCGGAGGACGGCTTGTTGACGCCAAAAACATGATGCAGGTCATGTTGCTTGGCGCCGGCAAAGGCATCACCCTCACGTTGCAGATCGATGGTGAAGATGAGTCCTTGGCCCTGGCCGCCATACAGGACATTTTTGCCCGCCGTTTTGATGAGGCTGAATAAACCCGTCACTTTTGCTACTATATACGGCTATTCACGACCTTATGCAGCTTGACCTCCATGCGACACTCCCCCGCCCCTGAAGACGATTTTGATCCGGACTACATCAGCAAATCGGAGCAGAAACGCGCCATGGATCGCCTTCAGGCTATTGGTGAACAACTGGCCGCCCTGCCGCAGTCGCAGTTGAAGAAGCTGCCGCTGAGCGAAACCCTCATGGATGCCTTCAAACAATTACCCAGCATGAAGAGCCATGAAGCCATTCGCCGCCACAAGCAACTGATTGGCAAGTTGATGCGGCACGAAGATGAAGCCGCAATCCTGCAAGCCCTGAACCGCCATCAGCAACCCAATCTTGACAAGCAAATCGAGATTTTGATCACCCGACTGCTGCAGCATGGCGATCCGGCCATCGCAGACTTTGTCCGCAACAATCAGGCCGCTGAGCGCCATACGCTCCGGCAACTGGTTCGGGCAGCCGCCCATAGCCAGGAAACCGAACCCGAGCAAGCCACGCGCCATCGTATACGCCTTGCCACCTACCTACGTGAAGTCCTGACCCTCTCGGCAGGTTAAGTGACCGCAAACATCACCTCAACGTGACATTTATTGACAAAAAGCGTCACTAAAATGTGAGACCACTCACACAATTAGAATACAACCAATCCCTAAAATCCTTACAGCGCAACACTTTCGTAATTTCATAAAAAGTTGGCACGCTGCCTGCATAGATACAGGCAGCACCGATAGAAATCGGTCGTGACAATAACGACTTAATCCGAATCTCCAGGAGAGACTCCATGAAAGCTATGCAAAAGGGCTTCACCCTTATCGAACTGATGATCGTTGTCGCCATTATCGGTATTCTGGCCGCTATCGCCGTGCCTGCTTACCAGGACTACACCGTTCGCACCCGTATCACTGAAGGTCTGAACCTGGCTGACAGCGCCAAGCAAATGCTGCAAACCGACGGTGCCGCTTCTGCCGCCGACCTGACCCGTGTCGCCACCACCTGGAACGCTCAAGCCGCCAACACCGGCGCGAACTCCAAGTATGTCAACTCGGTTCAAATGAGCCCCACCACTGGTGAACTGACCGTGACCTACAACCCGACTTCCGTCGGTGTGGCCGCCGCTGAAAACGTTCTGCGCCTGCGTCCGTGGGTTCGTACTGGCGCTGCCGGTTCTGCCGTGTCTCTGGACGCCGCCATCACTGCCGGCCAGACCGGTTCGATTGACTGGGCCTGCGCTTCCGCCACCCAAGCAACTGCAGCTTCTTCCGGCATGTCTGCTACTGCCGGCACCCTGCAAGCCAAGTACGCTCCGGCTGCCTGCCGCTAAGCGAGGAATCCGGATCTCTGATCCGGATTTTTCATACACAAAACGCAGCTTAATGCTGCGTTTTGTGCGTTCTGCACTTTCTCGTCCCCTCCTTGTCATTTTGTGACACTTCTTGTCAGTTAGACGCGCTTTATCGACATAACGAAGCCATTTCACATTTTAGAAATATCATTAAAAATCATACACCTAAACAAAATACTTGCTGTTGGCATGGTTCATGCTTTAGTTCTGGCAGTACCGATACAGATCGGTCGTAACAATAACGACTTAATCCGAATCTCCAGGAGAGACTCCATGAAAGCTATGCAAAAGGGCTTCACCCTTATCGAACTGATGATCGTTGTCGCCATTATCGGTATTCTGGCCGCTATCGCCGTGCCTGCTTACCAGGACTACACCGTTCGCACCCGTATCACTGAAGGTCTGAACCTGGCTGACAGCGCCAAGCAAATGCTGCAAACCGACGGCGCCGCTTCTGCCGCCGACCTGACCCGTGTCGCCACCACCTGGAATGCTCAAGCCGCCAACACCGGCGCGAACTCCAAGTATGTCAACTCGGTTCAAATGAGCCCCACCACTGGCGAACTGACCGTGACCTACAACCCGACTTCCGTCGGTGTGGCCGCCGCTGAAAACGTTCTGAACCTGCGCCCGTGGGTTCGTACTGCTGCTGCTGGTTCCGCTGTGTCTCTGGACGCCGCCATCACTGCCGGCCAGACCGGTTCGATTGACTGGGCCTGCGCTTCCGCCACCCAAGCAACTGCAGCTTCTTCCGGCATGTCTGCTACTGCCGGCACCCTGCAAGCCAAGTACGCTCCGGCTGCCTGCCGCTAAGCGATAGATGCCCGAATCCTACGATTCGGGCATCTGCAAAAAAACGCAGCTTGTTGCTGCGTTTTTTTATTTCCGCTTTTCCCACCCCAAACCCATGTAATTGTTAATGAAGTGTGACCGTGATTGCAGAAATGTGACGTTTTTTGCCAGTCTCGTATAGCTTCCTCTAGTCATCCCCCGCTCAAAGCCTTGCACGGCAATCGTTATAGCCCAAATAGCAGCTGGCCCGAAAGTTGCATCACAGATTCAAACCGATACCGATCGGCTGAGGCGAACAAGAATGATACGCCCTGCTATTCAGGAAAATTTCATGAACACTATCCAAAAGGGCTTTACCCTCATTGAACTGATGATTGTGGTCGCCATCATCGGCATTCTGGCCGCAATAGCGGTGCCGGCTTACCAGGACTACACCATCCGCAGCCGGGTATCTGAAGGGCTGAAGTTGGCCAGCGCGACAAAAACCACCATTTCCATTGAGGCCGTTATTTCGGTAGCGGATCTGCAACGCGTCGCGGATTTCTGGAATGTTCAGGCAGGCGGGACTGGTGCCAACAGCAAATATGTAGATTCGATCCAGATCAACCGATCCAATGGTGAAATTACCGTGACTTATAATCCGGCACGGGTGGGCTTGGCGGCAGCAGAAAATACATTGATGATGAAGCCCTACATCCGTACTGGCGCCGCCGGTACTGCAACGTCCCTAGATGCGGCCCTGACAGCCGGCCAGACCGGATCTATTGACTGGGCTTGCGCCTCAACTACCAATCAGACAGCCATTTCGTCGGGCATGCTGGGTGCTCCCCTGGGAACACTCCAGGCAAAATTCGCACCGGCCACATGCCGGTAATCAGGCCAGCGGCGGCATGAACTCCGCCAGTTTGTCAGATGTTTTCCGCAAATTGATACTGAGCAAGGATGCTACCCCCTTCAGAATCTTGATGCCGATTTCGGGATGAAGCTTGAGGATCATTTCAAAGCCTTTCCGGGTCAGCACAATCAATCCCGACGGAGTGCAGGCACGAACCGAGGCCGATCGGGTCAGCTTATCAATCAGAGCCATCTCACCAATGGAGCTTCCCTTGGCCAGGGTGGTTATCACAACCGGTTGAGCATGCTGGTTGAATTTGATGACATCCAATGCGCCATGCATGACGAAGCAGACGTAGTCGCCCTTTTCACCTTCCTTGAATACAAATTCCCCGGCTTCAACTTTGTTGAAGAACATGTATTTTTCGATTGTCTGGAGTTCAGGCAGGGTCAAGTTGGAAAAAATGGGAACCTGTCCAAGATAGTCAGCCAAGCTCTCGCTCATTGTTGCAATCTCCATGACCGGCAGAACAGTGCTGCCACAAGTTATCGAAAGATATTACGACACCGCACGTTAATAGGATAGCCTGCGGTGTGACATTAAAGGCATGCTGTGACGCAATTTGCGCATCTCGCCAAGATCGCAGGCGACCGCGACCACACCGGGGGTCGGCTCAGGCCTTTCATCCAGTACTTTTCCCCACGGATTGATCACCATACTGTGCCCCCAAGTCTCGCGCAGAGCACCATGCTTTCCCGTCTGGCCGGCTGCAATCACGAAACACTGCGTCTCGATTGCCCTGGCACGCAGCAAGGTCTCCCAATGCGCCTCACCGGTAATGGCGGTAAAGGCCGCCGGTAAAACCAGCAGGTCGGTTCCGGCTTTACGAAGCGCCATAAAAAGTTCAGGAAACCGGAGGTCGTAACAAATGGTCAGCCCCACCCTGCCCCAAGGCGTGGGAACCGTAACCACAGAACTTCCCGGCTCAAAAACCGCTGACTCACGATAAGTGGCCTGACGATCCCCAACCTCCGCATCAAAGAGATGGATCTTGTCATATCGGCCCTGAACGACGCCCTCTTCATCAAGAATAAAACAGGCTGAACGCACCCGCCCGTCAGGAATCACTTCTCCGTCCGGCCGGTGGGAGCTGGGAAGACTCCCGGCGACAATCCAGAGACGGTAACGTCTGCAGGCATCCGCCAGCCACGTCAGGATAGCGGGCAGCTGACTGGCGGTATGTGCTTGGCCAGGGGCGCCAAAAACCGCAAAATTTTCAGGCAAAACCGCCAGCTTCACGCCCCTGAGAGCGGCTTCGGCCAACAGTTTGTCCAGTTGCGCCAGATTATCAGTCAGTGAGTCCTGACTATTCATCTGGATAGCCGCCACCATTACGGAATCAGGGCTTTTTGATGACACGGTTTTCCTTCCTGCCCGGCAAGCGCCAGGGAGTCAACAAGGGTTTGCGGATTCGCTCAATCACGGGATTATCCCAGTTTCCCTGCACTTGATAATTGAAGGCCGTCATCTTTCTGAGTGAATCATCCAGAACGCTTTCAGCGGCGACCAACGCCCCGCCGATCACCGGTCCGGCGACAAGCGCGGCGGCAATGGGTACGGCGCTGGCCAAGGGGACGGCTATCTGGATACGCTGATCCAGCTTGGTCGTTGTCAGGTCTACCGTACCGCCGCCATGCACGGTCATCGAGGGGCTTTGCAAATGCAGTTCGTCTTTCAGGCTGCCATCCGCAAAGGACGCCGCAATCGTAAGGTCATCAAAGGCCATGCCGCGTTGGGTGATATCGCTGAAGTCCAGTTGCAACCGCCGCTTGATATTATCCGTATCCAGCACTCCGAAAAGCCGCGTCAGGCTCACCGTTCTGTTCAGCTTCAATAAGCGTCCACGCCGCAAGTGCACATCCACATCCCCGCCCAAACGCCTCAATTGCAGTTGCGAGGGATCGTCCGGCCAACTGAGGGCGATAGCGGCCTCACCCGATTCGCTGTTGACGACGGCGGGATATTCAAAGGCCGTGAATAACTTCGCAATATCAGCCGTCTTGATGGTTCCCCGTACCGACGTGCTATGGCGGGAACGATACTGCCAATCCATTTTGCCGGCAAAGCTGAATGCCCCATGCTTCAGCAGGAGATTGTCGAGCCTCAAGCCTTCCTGGGTCGGTCTCAGCATCATGTTGAGCGTCCCGGCGCCAAGCCCGGGCCAGGCGGAATAGGACAGATTCCGGACATCCAGATTGATCGCGGGAATGCTCCAGTCCGCGCCCGGCGCTGAACGGGTGCCATGTCCAACAACATCAAGGGGCAATGACAGGCGGTATAACGTGACGGAGACCGGCAAGCCGGCCACCTCCGGTATTTTCGCTTCACCGGCAATACGGTCGCTTTCGATCTGGACCCGCCACCCCCCGCCAGCCGAACTGTCCTGCGGCTCCGCCCCCAAACGGGCATGGGGCAGACGATATCCGCCTGCACTCAAATCCGCGACCGCCAGCGTAAAGCTCTCCAGTTCCGGCAACGAGCCCTGCCCGGTTTCGCGACGGCCTGTCTGCGGCCTTAACCAGGGCAACCAGCTATCCAGGTCCAGCTTGTCCAGGTTCCCGCGCACCCATAACCCTTGAGGGGGTAATTCTCCCAACCGGCCATCCCCCAGCTGCACAATCATGCGGCTGACCTTTCCCGCCTTGATGGCAAACAGGCTCTGCAAACGATTCTCCAGCCTCAACATGGCCAGGTTTTCCTCGCCATCCAACTGCACTTCGAAATGCAGCGGCCGGGACTCGGCCTGTTTGGCAAATGGTTCTGGCAAGTCCATGTACAAGCCGGCCAAGTCGGCATCCAGGGAAAGATGCACCGGGTCATCCGCGACCGGTACGGAAAGAAAGGCCTTGAACCTGGTGCTCCCGCGCATGTGCGCCACCAGGTTCCCCATCCAGGGCCTGATGCTTGCCGGCGTCAGACTGCCATCTCCCTGTATCTGGACGGCCACGACATTGCCCTCGTCCAATACGCTGCGGAACTGGACATTCAGCGGTTGCCCCAAAAAGAATCCGTTTAGCGGGCGACTGGTTAGCCCCTTACCGGTTTCATAGCGAACCTGTCCGGACAGCCAAAGATCGAACGGCCCGGCTTCTTTCAACAGGATCGGGTTTCCGGGAAGATCCGCATCGACGGCAACTCGCGTCCCGCTCATGTCGGCCAGGGGCATTGACATGGATAAGTGCCCGCCAATTTCGCCCTTGACCTCCAGCAAATCCGACATGCGCCCCACCTCCGAACGGAGCGGCGACTCACGAAACAGCCGGAAAATATCTTCGCCCGTACTGTCAAGATCGGCATCAATATGCAATACGGGATTCCGGAGTTCAGGAATATCCGCCACCACATTACTGGCCAGGCTTTCATATATTTGCCCCTGATGGGCTTTGACCTGCAAATGACGGTTGTTGATGGTGACTTCCGCCTGCAGCTTGCGTATTTCCGGCCATCCCGGCGCATAGGCCAGCGTAGCGTCCTCCAGCTGGAAGCGCATTTGCATCAGCGACGGTTCCCGACCGGGTCCATCAATCAAAGGGCCTTCATACATGAAATCGCCTTGCTTCAACCGTCCCCCCTTCAAGGACGACTTGAGCCAGGCGAGAGTATCGTCGCCCGCCGAAGGCCAGGGCACGTAGCGCCAGGTGCTATCCACCCGGCCATCGTGAATGCCCGCCAGCAACTGCATGCGCGCCTGGTCGGGAGCAGCGCGGGGGATCCAGACACTGAGCAGCGCTTCCCCACTGGCATCCGGTGTCGAGAGGGACAGCGTATCGCTTTGCACCAGCCAGGCGTCCGCGCCTTGCCTGAAACGGAAGTGCCCCTGCAGGCTGTTGACATGAACCGGCTCCCGGAAGACCTGCCGGAGATCCAGCCGGGCATCCTGCATGCGGATTCCTGCACTACCCTGGCCGTTTTGCCAACTGACCCAGCCATTGACTCCCTGAGCGCCGGGGAGATGCGGTGTCGCCAACCAGGACAATTGGCGGATATCCGCCTTGAAGCCCCGCAGATTCCAATGATCGTTGTCATGTTGCATATCCGCCGAAAAGGCGGTGAGGTAGCCGGATGGCTGCAACTCCGCGGAAATCCGGCGGATCTCGTCAGGAACGGGCAGGACTGCCGCCAGGGCAGCGGCCCCCTGCATGTGCAGGGCTTGGCCAACCACCCGATAACCATCGGTCAATTGCTGGACGATGAGCGTCTTGATCGGGAAAGACTGACCGTTAATCACCCCTTGATGCGGACTGATCGAGGCCTCCCAACCCGTCGCCAGGCGTCGGAACGAGGCGTCCGCCGCCAGCCCGGCCACCGTCACGGGTGTCCCCCGTCCCGTGGACTGGATGTCGACTAACTGCACGCGCAGGTACGCGGAAACAGGACGACCGTCTGCCAGATCCAGCCAGGCCTCGCCGCCACCGTCAAGCCGGGTCAGCTCCGCTTGCGGAATCACCGGAGCCCAAGATGACCAGTCGCCGCGGGGTACCGCAATATAGGCCGCACCGCCCCACTGCCGCAGATTCAGCACATCCCCGGATTTCAGGTCCGCCAGGATCCGTAACGGTTTTCCAAGCCCCAGGTCTGCGCTCAAGCGCAGTGCATGCCGTTCCGGGCCATTACGGTTGGTGATGTCGAGGTCGGCAAGCACCAAGGACGGTTTTGCCGCTGGGGTGATACTCAGGACGGAACGGGTCAGCCGCCATTCGCCTTGGGCCAGCACCCAGCGAATGGCCTGGCGCCGCGACTCGTCGCTGCCCGGCGGCAAAGACGCCAGTTCTTCAATCCGCCACGCGCCATCCCGCTGCTGGGTGATATGAAGGTTAAGGCCGTCCACCCGGACATTAAGACGCGGTGACCATTGGCGCAGCGTCTGCCGCAATGATGGCTGAAAGCCAAGCCGGGGAATGTCCAGCAAGATACGGTCGGGATGGGCAGGATCACGCAACTGTAATCCGATCACGCGAAACTCGGGTTTCAACCCACGCCATTCCGCTTCAATTTTACGGATGCGGACCGGCGCGGAAATGACCGCCGAAAGGCGGGCCTCCACCTGGGGACGGTATTGATCGATGCGGGTAAACAGTTGGTCGAGAAAGACGTAGGCCACCAGGAAAATTCCCAACCCGACCAGGGACAGGCTGACGCCCCACCGGATCAGCGTCTGAATCCGCGGCCAGTGTAGCTTCAGGAATTTTACCGGCATGACAGATCAGGCATCCGCGATGGTGCAAGGTGATCGATCATTATGGCTGTCACGAGCCCGGCCGTCTGTTTCTGTCCGGTTATTGCCGCCGGACATTACAGTAACACGATGTCGTACTGTTCCTGGGTGTAAAGGCTTTCCACCTGGAACCGGATGGGCTTGCCGATGAACAGTTCGAGGTCGGCGACAGCGGGCGACTCTTCGGAGAGCAGGCGGTCCACAACCTTCTGGTTGCCAACCACCATATAACCATTGGCGGCGTCGTACGCGCGCGCCTCGCGCAGTATCTCGCGGAAAATTTCATAGCAGACGGTTTCCGCCGTTTTCACCGAACTGCGTCCCTGACAGGTCGGGCAGGTTTCGCACAACAGGTGCTCCAGCGACTCACGCGTGCGCTTGCGCGTCATTTCCACCAGCCCCAACTCGGAGACCTGCGTGATCTTGGTCTTGGCGTGATCGCGGGACAGCATCTTTTCCAGCGACTTCAGCACCTGCATCCGGTGTTCATCTTCCTGCATGTCGATGAAGTCGATGATGATGATGCCGCCCAGATTTCGCAGTCGCAGCTGGCGGCAAATAGCGTGCGTCGCTTCCAGATTGGTCTTGAAAACCGTGTCTTCCAGGGTGCGGGTGCCGACAAAGGAGCCAGTGTTGACATCGACCGTCGTCATGGCTTCGGTCTGGTCAATGATCAGATAACCGCCAGACTTCAACGTCACTTTGCGCGACAGAGCCTTCTGTAGGTCTTCCTCGATGTTGTAAAGATCAAACAGCGGCCGTTCGCCCGGGTAGTGCTCCACCCGGTCTTCCACGCCCGGGACAAACCCGGATGCAAACTCCAGCACCTTGGTGTGTGTCTCACGCGAATCGATCAAGACCTTGGCGATCTCGGGCGTAACCAGATCGCGAATGACGCGCTGGTACAACGGCAGCTCTTCATAAATCAGGCATGGGGCGCTCTCGCGCTGTTTGCGGTCACTGATGTGCTTCCACAACTTGATCAGAAACTGCATGTCATGACGCAATTCCGCTTCACTGACCCCTTCCGCCGCCGTGCGGACAATGACGCCGCCCTTCAGGCTGCTGGCGATTTCATCACGCAGCTGCCGGGTCAAAACCTTCAGCCGGTCACGCTCGTCGTCGCTCTCAATACGCTGGGACACGCCGATATGCTCGCCATAAGGCATGTAAACCAGATAGCGCGACGGAATCGAAAGATCGGTGGTCAGACGGGCGCCCTTGCTGCCCATCATGTCCTTCATCACCTGCACGGTCAGGGACTGCCCTTCGTGCAGGACCTCATGAATGGCGGGCGGCTCCGAGGGGCTTTCGCCTTCCCGCTTCGGCCAGACAATATCGCTGATATGAAGGAAGGCCGTGCGGCTGAGGCCGATTTCGACGAAAGCGGCCTGCATGCCCGGCAGCACGCGCACGACTTTGCCCTTGTAGATATTGCCGACCAACCCGCGTTTGGCGGTACGCTCCACGAAAAGTTCCTGGACGACTCCGTTTTCCACCAGGGCGACGCGGCACTCCATGGGCGTGACATTGATCAGCAGTTCTTCGGACATAGCGTTCTTGTTCTTGGCGTTCGGGCGGGTCAGGTCATGGTCCAGACACTATACCCGAAGGCTTCAAGCATTTCCGCCGTTTCGGCCAGCGGCAAACCCACGACATTGCTGTAACTGCCCGCAATTCGGTCAACCCAGATCGCGCCGCGCCCCTGGATGCCATAACCGCCCGCCTTGTCCTGTGGCTCGCCGGTTTGCCAGTAGGCTTCCATTTCCGGGCGGCTGATCGGGCGGAAATGCACCTCCGTGGTCACCACCCGATGCGTCACCAGCTCACCCCGCGCCATCGCGATGCCGGTCATGACCTGATGGCTGCGCCCGCTCAGACTTTCCCAAATGGCCATCGCTTCTTCCAGCGTTGCGGGTTTGCCGATCACAACACCGTCCCTGACCACCGTGGTGTCAGCGGCCAGTACCAGATCCTGTTCTCCCACCATGCCCTGAGCGGATTGGGCCTTGGCTACCGCCAGGCGGGCGACATATTCAGCGGGCGACTCCTCATCCAGTTCGGATTCATCCACCGAAATTTTCAGGACATCAAACACCAGTCCGATTTGCTGCAACAGCTCACGCCGCCGAGGCGACGTGGAAGCGAGATAAAGCATCAGTACCTTCCCCATCGTTGAAGCAGAGCCTGCACAGGCAACCAGCAAACCGCATTGCTGATGACAGGCAGCCAGTAATATGCCGTAACCGGCGGGTTGCCGAGGGCCAGCTCCAGCAAATAGCGGATAGCCAGCGCCACAAAGGTCAATCCCGTCAGGGCTATGCCTGTATTGGTCCAGGTCAGCACCCGCCAACGCAGCAGAATGACGCGGGCCAGCCACGCCGCCACGACAAAAGCCGCAGGATAAATGCCGAAACGCGTCCCCATGACCAGATCCATCACCAGCCCCAGCAGGAACGCGGTCCAGATTCCAACCGAATCCGGCTGATTGAACACCCAGAATACCAGCAGGATAAACAGCCATTCCGGCCGCCACCACGCCAGTTCCGGCACCAGCGGCGCCAGTGTCAGCAGCAAGCCCGCCAACAGGCTGAGCGGGATCGCCAGAACAGGATCAGGGGTTCGCATCAGGCGACTCCGATACATGTTCGGTTGCGGTGTCATCCGTCGGTTTTGCCGGCGACGCCACAGAGGGAAACAACAGGGCGAGATGGCGGCTGTTGCCCAGACCCGCTACCGGCATCGCTTGGACTTTCGCGAACTCGCTGCCGCCGGACCGCAGGACTTCATGGACGATGGCAACCGGATAGCCAGCGGGGAAACGGGCGCCCAGACCGGAACTGAGCAGCAGATCTCCCTTGGCGATATCCGCCGACTCGGGCACATACTGGAGAAGCAGGCGACTGTTTTCGCCACTGCCCTGCAAAATACCGCGCGCACCACTCCGGGCATCCTTGACGGCAATGCCGTGACGGCGATCGGAAATCAGCATGACTGCCGACTGGTTACCGGCAATCGCGATGACTTGCCCCATGATACCGCGCGCATCCAGGACCGGCTGCCCGACAAACACGCCGTCGGGCTCCCCCTTGTTGATCATCAGGACCATCTGGTCCGGATCAGGGTCGGCACGCAGCACTTCGGCCAACAGCATGCGACCGTCAGACAGCAGCCCGGACCCCAATAATCCTCGTAACCGGGCATTCTCAGCCGACAACTCAGCCAGTTTTTGCAGCCGGACGGCATATTGAAGGCGCTCGGCGCGCAGGCTGGCGTTTTCACGACGCAGACGGGTGCGGGTCTGACTTATATCATCCAGCCAGGAAACAAGCTGGACAGGAAAGTGGACGGTACGATACAGGGGTTCCAACACTTGATCGCCGTGACGCCGAACATTCTTGAATTCGTCCGGGAAGCGGCCTTCAACCAGCAACAGCGCCCCGGCCAGCGCCAGGGCGACAATCAACCGGTAGCCGCCGGTCGGGGTGCGGGAGAAAATGGCCTGTTCGATGATAACCCCCGGTGCAATGCGCGGACTCGGAACCGGTCAGCCTGCGGGCTAGCCGATATAGAGCATGTCGTAGGCGGGATCGTCCAGAAACGCCAGCGCCCGGCCGCCGCCGCGCGCCACGCAGGTCAGCGGATCTTCGGCGGCGAAAACAGGCAGGCCGGTTTCACGGCTGAGCAGCTTGTCCATGTCCCGCAGCAGCGCGCCGCCGCCGGTCAGCACCATGCCGCGTTCGGCGATATCGGCGGACAGTTCGGCCGGGGTCTGCTCCAGCGCGCTTTTCACGGCGGAGACAATGCCCTCCAGGGCATCCTGGATGGCGGCATAGACCTCATCGGAGTTGACGGTAAATGACCGGGGCACGCCTTCCGCCAGATTACGACCTCGCACTTCCACTTCCTTGTATTCCCCGCCGGGCATCGCCGCGCCTACCGCAATCTTGATCCGTTCGGCGGTCGCCTCACCGATCAGGCTGCCATGCGTACGACGGACATGCGTCATGATGCATTCGTCGAGCAGGTCGCCGCCGATGCGCACCGAATCGGAATAGACGCAGCCCGACAGCGAAATCACCGCTATTTCGGTCGTGCCGCCGCCAATATCCACCACCATGGAACCACAGGCCTGCTCTACCGGCAGCCCGGCGCCGATGGCCGCCGCCATGGGCTCCTCGATCAGTCGCACCTCACGCGCGCCTGCACCCAGCACCGATTCGCGAATGGCGCGACGCTCCACCAGGGTCGACTTGCAAGGCACACAGACCAGCACGCGCGGCACCGACGGCAGGAAACCCCGGGAATCGACCTTGCTGATGAAATATTGCAACATTTCTTCGGTTACTTCGAAGTCGGCGATGACACCATCCTTCAGGGGACGAACCGCTGTAATACTGCCCGGCGTACGGCCGAGCATGCGCTTGGCATCCGCCCCCACCGCCACCACCGTCCGGCGCGAGCCGTGGTGACGGATCGCCACCACCGACGGCTCATCCAGCACGATTCCGCGACCGGGTGCATAAATCAGGGTATTGGCCGTACCAAGGTCGATGGCCAGATCAGAGGAAAACAAACCAAAGAGGCGTTTCAGAGAAATCATGGGCAAACCCGACGCATGCCGTCCCGGCGACGAAATTAAAGCCAGTATAACAAAGCCTTGCCATCGCGGATGAAAGACACTGCAAACTTTCCGCTGCGCTTTTGCTTTGGGAAGAGCCGGAATTATGGTACTTTTCTTGCCATTTTTTACGGAACAGCTGCGAGCATTTCCATGTCCCTGACCACCCAAGATATCGACAAGATCGCGCATCTGGCGCGACTGGGCGTATCCGACGACGACCGCACCCGCTACACCGACAGCCTGAACAGCATCCTCGGCCTGATTGACGACCTGCAGGCCGTCAATACACAGGGCATCGAACCGTTGGCGCACGCCTTCGAAGTCACGCAACCGCTGCGTGAAGACATCGTCACCGAGCGTAACCGCCGCGACGATTACCAGAAGATCGCCCCGGCCACCGAAGCCGGTCTGTACCTGGTGCCCAAGGTCATCGAATAACAAGCCATCCACCCGCCGCCCCGATCCTTCCCCCCCAAGAAAGGACAGAAGCCGGGGCCAATCCGGACTGAACGACATGCTGCATACACTGACATTGGCCGCGCTGCGCGACGGCCTCGCCCGGAAGGAGTTTTCCGGTCGCGAACTGACCCAACATTTTCTGGACCGCATCCAGCGTTTTGACGGTGCACTGAACAGCTTCATCACCGTCACCGCCGATCAGGCCCTGCGTCAGGCCGACGCCGCCGACGCCGCCCGCGCTAGGGGTAATGCCCACGCACTGGCCGGTATACCACTGGCGCAGAAGGACATCTTCTGCACCGAAGGCGTGAAGACCACCTGCGGCTCGAAGATGCTCGACAACTTCATCAGCCCCTACAACGCACATGTCATCAGCCAGTGCGAAGCCGCCGGACTGGTGATGCTGGGCAAGACCAACATGGACGAGTTCGCCATGGGCTCGTCCAATGAAACCAGTTATTTCGGCGGCGTGAAGAACCCGTGGGACACCACCAAGGTTCCCGGCGGTTCGTCCGGCGGTTCCGCGGCGGCGGTCGCCGCGCGCCTGGCCCCGGCCGCCACCGGCACCGATACCGGCGGCTCCATCCGCCAGCCCGCGTCCCTGTGCAACCTGACCGGCCTGAAGCCGACCTACGGCCGCATTTCGCGCTGGGGCATGATCGCCTTCGCCAGCAGCCTCGACCAGGCCGGTCCGATGACCCAGACTGCCGAAGACGCTGCGTTGCTGCTGAACGTGATGTCCGGCCACGACCCCAAGGACTCCACCAGCATAGACCAGCCGGTACCCGATTACACCGCCACGCTTGGCGCTGACATCAAGGGCCTGCGCATCGGCCTGCCGAAACAGTACTTCGGACAGGGTCTGGACGCCGGAGTGGAACAGGTGGTTCGCGATGCCCTCAAGGAACTGGAAAAGCTGGGCGCGGTGCTGGTCGAGATCGACCTGCCGAACTCCGGCCATTCGGTACCGGCCTACTACGTCATCGCCCCGGCGGAAGCTTCCAGCAACCTTTCGCGGTTTGACGGCGTGCGCTTCGGTTACCGCTGCGAAAACCCGAAGGACCTGACCGACCTCTACAAGCGCAGCCGTCAGGAAGGTTTCGGCGCGGAAGTGAAGCGCCGGATCATGATCGGCACCTATGCCCTGTCCGCCGGTTACTACGACGCCTACTACCTGCAGGCGCAAAAGGTGCGTCGCCTCATCCAGCAGGATTTCGCCGAGGCCTTCAAGCAGTGCGACGTCATTGCCGGTCCGACCTCGCCGTGCGTCGCCTTCGGCCAGGGGGAAAAGCAGAGCGACCCGATCGCCATGTACCTGTCCGACATCTACACCATTGCCACCAACCTGGCCGGCCTGCCGGGCATGAGCATTCCTGCCGGATTCAGTCACAACCTGCCGGTGGGCCTGCAACTCGTCGGTAACTACTGGCAGGAAGCGCGCTTGCTGAACGTCGCCCACCGCTACCAGCAGGTCACCGACTGGCACACGCGCCTGCCCGAAGCCTACAAGTAATGTTGACCAGAATTCATTGAGGAGCGGCTTTCATGTGGGAAACCGTCATCGGACTGGAAATCCATGTCCAGCTGAACACCAACAGCAAGATCTTTTCGGGTAGCGACACCACCTTCGGCGCCGAACCCAACACCCAGGCCAGCCTGATCGACCTGGGCATGCCCGGCGTGCTGCCGGTGCTGAACAAGGAGGCCGTGAACATGGCCATCCGCTTCGGTCTGGGCGTCGATGCCGAAATCGGCCGCAAGAGCGTCTTCGCACGCAAGAACTACTTCTACCCCGACCTGCCCAAGGGCTACCAGATTTCCCAGTTCGAACTGCCCATCGTCGGCAAGGGTCATCTGGACATCACCATCGACAAAGACACCGTCAAGCGCATCGGCATCACCCGCGCCCACCTGGAAGAAGATGCGGGCAAGTCACTGCACGAAGACTTCGCAGGCATGTCGGGCATCGACCTGAACCGCGCCGGTACGCCGTTGCTGGAAATCGTCTCCGAACCGGACATGCGCTCCGCCAAGGAAGCCGTGGCTTATGTCAAAGCCATCCACTCGATCATCCGTTACCTCGGCATTTCCGACGGCAACATGGCCGAAGGCTCGATGCGCTGCGATTGCAACGTTTCCATCCGCTACAAGGGCGAGGAAAAGTTCGGTACCCGCCGCGAGATCAAGAACGTCAATTCCTTCAAGTTCATTGAAAAGGCCATCAACGCCGAAATTGCCTGGCAGATCGACGAACTGGAATCCGGCCGCAGCATCGTCCAGTCCACCGTGCTGTACGACCCGGCCAAGAACGAAACCCGCGCCATGCGCAGCAAGGAAGAAGCCAACGATTACCGCTACTTCCCCGACCCCGACCTGCTGCCGGTGGTGATCAGCGACACGCAAATTGAAGAGATCCGAGCTAATCTACCAGAACTTCCGGCAGCCAAAAAAACTCGCTTTATTGACCAATATAGCCTGCCAGAATATGACGCTAGTATCCTAGTCGCCGACAAACATTTAGCCGACTACTTCGAAAGAACCGTATCGTCTGCGAATGGACATGCAAAGCTTGCTGCAAATTGGATTCTAGGCGACTTACTTGGTGCCCTGAATCGGGTAGGAGCTTTGGACATTACACAGTCCCCTATTTCGGCCAATCAACTGGCGGGGCTAATTCTTGCGATTCAATCTGGAGAGACATCGGGAAAAATCGCAAAAGTAATTTTCGATGCGCTCTGGAATGGTAGAGGAAGCACTGTTCAAGAAATCATCGAAAATGAAGGATTAAAACCGGTCACCGACAGCGGCGCCATTGAAGCCATGCTCAAGGAAATCGTCGACAGCAGCCCGGCGCAGGTCGCGGAATATCGCGGCGGCAAGGAAAAGGTATTCGGCTACTTCGTCGGCGAGGCCATGAAGCGCTCGAAGGGCAAGGCCAATCCCGCGCAGGTGAATGAACTGCTGAAGAAGCTGCTCGCGGGCTGATGTCCCTGCCGGGAATATGGCATTATTCCCGGCAGACGACCGGTTGCCAGGAACGGGCATGAACGATCAACCCTTAATCTCCACCTTGCTTTGCGCTCGCCTCCAGGCACTGAGCGGCAAGCTGATGGACGCCCAGTCCCGCTTGTCGCTGCGCGACCCGGAGGCCCTGCACGATTTCCGGGTCGCCCTGCGTGAGTTGCGCAGCCTGATTCAGCCGCTCCGCAAACATCTTCATGGCGCTGATGAACTGGACCGCCTGGCCAAGGACTGCGCCAAACCCACCAACAGCCTGCGCGACCGCGAGGTCCTGTCCCTTGAAGTGAAGCGCAAAGGCCTCGCAAATTTCCATCTCACTCTCGAATCCGGCATCACCGACGCCATGCAGGCGTTGGCCGAACACCGTCCGGCCGATCCCCTCGTCCACCGGCTGCTCAGCCTGACGCTCTGTTGGGAGCAAGACCTTCATCATCGGGATTGGGCGCAACTGGAACAACGGATTGACCTTTATCGGCGTCAGCTGCGCCGCCGACTGAAACGCGACCTGTCGGACCGTGTGACCGACCTGCATGCCTTGCGCATCCGGATCAAGCGCTACCGTTATTTCCTGGAAACCTATCGCCCGCTGCTGGCGGAACTGCCGCCGGGGTTGCTCAAAGGCCTGAAGGACGCCCAGGAACTGACCGGAGACTGGCACGACCGCCAGGTGTGGGTGGACGCCGCCGCCACGCTCCCCGAGCTCCGGCCCCTGATCGCGGAATGGATCGCCGAATCCATAAACTTATCTATAAATATCAATAAAATAAGATGTATAGTTAAGCTAATCGTTTAGAAATGATTAGCTTTCATTCAGCCCCCGCATTCCGTTATCGCCATAAAAAAAGCCACCCGAGGGTGGCTTTTTTTATGGCTTCGCACAGCGCCGGCGAAGCTTAGGCCGGCTTCTGGGCTGCTTCCTTCACCAGCGGGGCCAGCTCGCCCTTCTGGGTCATTTCCATCACGATGTCGCAGCCGCCGATCAGTTCACCCTTGACCCACAGCTGAGGGAAGGTCGGCCAGTTGGCGATGCGCGGCAGGGTGGCGCGGATGTCCGGATTTTCCAGAATGTTCACATAGGCAAACGGCTCGCCGATCTGGATCAGGGCTTCCACGGTGCGGGCGGAAAAGCCGCACTGCGGGAACTGCGGAGTTCCCTTCATGTAAAGGAGCACGGGGTTTTCCGCGATCTGTTTCTGGATCAGGGCTTCTACTTCCATCTCGGATACCTTTAATTTGGCAGGAATTGGCAGCCGGTATTCTACCTCTAATTGCTGATGGCGCGTAATCTGGTTAAGATGTTCGTTTACTCCGTCCATCTGTTTGAATCCGCAAGAATTGCCATGACCAGCGCCCTGATGCCCACGTACGCCCGCCAGCCCATCGCCTTTGTCCGGGGAGAAGGCTCGCGCCTTTACACCGCGAACGGCGACGCTTATCTGGATGCCCTCACCGGCATCGCCGTCTGCGGTCTGGGCCATGCCCACCCGGCGGTGGCGCGCGCCATCGCGGATCAGGCCGCCACGCTGGTGCATACTTCCAACCTCTACCAGGTGCCGCTGCAGGAAGAGCTAGGCGCCGCCCTGCGCGACGCCTCGGGCATGGATCTCTGTTTCTTCGGCAATTCCGGCGCCGAGGCCAACGAAGCCGCCATCAAGCTGGCGCGCATGTTCGGCCACCGCAAGAATGTCGACGTCCCGGCCATCATCGTCATGGAAAATTCCTTCCACGGCCGTACACTCGCCACCCTGTCCGCCACGGGCAACAAGAAGGTGCAAACCGGGTTTGAGCCACTGGTGCAGGGTTTCGTGCGCGTTCCCTTTGATGATGTCGCCGCCGTCGAAGCCGCCATTGCCGCCAACCCGGATGTGGTCGCCGTGCTGGTCGAGCCGATCCAGGGCGAAGGCGGCCTGCGTCCGCCGGCGGCGGGTATCGCCGGTTACCTCGAAGCCCTGCGCGCCGTCTGTGACAAGCACGACCTGCTGCTGATGCTGGATGAAATCCAGACCGGCAACGGCCGCACCGGCAAGTATTTTGCTTACCAGCATTCGTCGATCAAGCCCGATGTGCTGACCACCGCCAAAGGACTCGGCAACGGCTTTCCCATCGGCGCATGCATGGTCAGCGGCAAGGCCATCGACTTGTTTCACCCCGGCAATCACGGCTCCACCTACGGCGGCACGCCGCTGGGCTGCCGCGCCGCCTTGACTGTCATCCAGGAATTGCAGAAGGGTCCGATCGACAATGCCGCCGCCATGGGCGAGCGGATGATGACCGGCTTCCGCGAAGCCCTGGCCGACCTGCCGGTGCAGGTCAACGGCAAGGGCCTGATGATCGGCCTGCGCCTGCCCCGCCCTTGTGGCGAACTGGTCGCGCAAGCACGTGACGAAGAAAAACTGCTGATCAACGTGACCGCGGACTGCGTGGTCCGCCTGCTGCCCGCGCTCAACATCAGCGCCGCCGACGCCGACGAGATCGTCAGCCGGGTTTCCCGGCTGATCCGGCGCTTCCTGGCCGCCTGAGCGCCGCTGAAACCTGAACGAGGATACTGACAATGGCGGTACGCCATTTTTTGACATTGCTGGACTTTACGCCGCAAGAATTGATGACGGTGCTGAACCGCGCCATCGAACTGAAGAAGATGCGGAACGAGGGCGTGGTTTACGAGCCCTTCCGCGGCAAGGTGCTGGGCATGATTTTCGAGAAATCGTCCACCCGCACCCGGGTTTCCTTCGAGGCGGGCATGGCCCAGTTCGGCGGCTCCGCCATTTTCCTGTCGCCGCGCGACACCCAACTGGGCCGCGGCGAGCCGGTTGAAGACTCCGCCCGCGTCATTTCGCGCATGGTGGATATCGTCATGATCCGCACCTTCGCCCATGACATCATCGAGCGTTTTGCCGCCAACTCGCGGGTGCCGGTCATCAACGGCCTGACCGACGACCATCACCCCTGCCAGCTGCTGGCCGATCTGCAAACCTTCATCGAGCATCGCGGCAGCCTGCAGGGCAAGACCTTCGCCTGGGTCGGCGACGGCAACAACATGTGCAATTCCTACATCCACGCCGCCCACCAGCTGGGCTTCCAGATGCAGATTGCCTGCCCTTACGGCTTCGAGCCGGACCCGGAGCTGCTGCGCCAATATGCGCATTGCGCGACGCTGGTGAAGACCGCCGAGGACGCTGTGGATGGCGCGCACCTGATTGCCACCGATGTCTGGACCAGCATGGGGCAGGAAGCGGAGCAAAGCATCCGCAAACGCCGCTTCGCCACTTACCAGGTCAATCCGCGACTGATGGACCTGGCCTCCCCCGATGCGGTCTTCATGCACTGCCTGCCCGCGCATCGCGGCGAGGAAATCTCCGAAGACATGCTGGATGACCCGCGCGCCGTGGTCTGGGATGAAGCGGAAAACCGGCTGCACGCGCAAAAGGCGCTGATGGAATTCCTGATGGCTGAATCACGTTAGCAGACGGAATAACAGCATCGATACAATCACCCCCGACACAGGCCCACTCGTTTGGGTCGCTGTGTCAGGGTTTATGCTAAGATGCGGACAACAAGAATCTCTAACAATAACCAGATAACCGACCTGAACGGAGCCCGACCGTGAGATTGCATCCGATCGCCCTGACACTGATGACCCTGACTCTGGCTGCTTGCGGCGGCGGCGGATCATCCGACTCCTCGGGCAGCACCACAGGCACGACGCCGACAGCCAAAAATATCGTGATCGTGCCCTCCCTCGGGAAACTGGAAAACGAAATCATTACCCTGCGCAAGCTTAACGACGACATCATCGCAACGGGTATTCCCGGACAAACCAGCTTCACCGTTCCCGCCGGCATCAACGCCATCCGGATTGAAGTGGCTGGCAGCCCCACAGCCACGTATTTTGATGAAGCGGTTCCTGACACCATCCAGCCCTTCCCGGCGACGGCCAAGATGGAAGCCATGGCTATGGTGGTTGCTGATAATCAGCAGATTGCGGTCACGCCGCTGACCAATATTGCCGTAGCCTACGCCCGTGAAACACTCCACGGCGTTACCGAATTCTCCATTGTGGTCGGCAACGCCACCATATCCAATTTCTTCAGCATTAACGATATCCTGACCCCGGCTGCCAAAATTGAATCCATCACTGATTTCGCCGGACTCAAGATCAATACGCTGATCAGCAAGGAGGCCACCTCCTATGCCCTGTTCCTGACGGCGCTCAGCAAATATTCGGCAACCAAGTTGAACACCACCTCGACGCCGATGCTGAAAATCATGCAGGAAATGACCGAGGACATGAAGGATGGTTACCTGGATAAAAGCCCGGCAGCCAGCTATGTCGCGAACAATGTTCCCAACGGCCTGAAAGTAGCGTTGAATGATTATGCCGGGGTGCTGACCAGCCATTCCGTCACCCTGCCCATCGACCTCAGCAACTTCATGACGGGCTATACGTTCCGCGTGAACAATATCAGCAATGACCCCAACCATCCGGACACTGCGCCCGGGGGTACGGGGACAGGCAGCACCGATCCGACGGTCACCCAAACAGTCACTTACAATATTGGACCTGATGCGCTTGAAGCGGGCTGGATCGGTACGCTGACAGGTTCAGATCTTGACGCCAAGCCCTGCAGCCTGAACGTTGCTGCCGATGGCACTCTCTCCCTGTACAACGGCGGCGTTCTGGTCAGCCAGGACAAGTTGAATAAAGGCTCCGAGGATATGCGTATCCGTAACTTCGACTCCGGTCAGTTGTCCAGCACCTTCATCATTGCCAAGGCATCGACCGATGTCGTCAATATCACGGCGTTTGGCGCGGATGCGAGCGGCAAGATTCGGGTCGCCGAATTTGCTGATGACTCCACCGGCAAGATCAAGTACGTCTGCCAGTTCAAGTAAGCCAACACCGCAGGGCCCATAAAAAAAACCGGGAATTTCCCGGTTTTTTTATGGGCTGGCTAAGGCCTCAGACGGATTTTGACGCTACGCGCTGAACCGCATCCAACCATCCGGCGTACATTTTCTCGCGCTTGTCCATCGGCATGCGCGGCGTGAACTCACGCTGGCAATGCCAGAGGTCGGCAATCGCATCCAGGGACGCGAACTTGCCGACATGCAGCCCGGCCAGCCAGGCCACACCCAAGGCTGTCGTTTCCGTCACTGCCGGGCGGTCAACGCGCACACCCACAATATCAGCCAAGGCCTGCATCAGCCAGTTATTGACGGCCATTCCTCCATCCACGCGAACCGCTTGCAGTTGCCCCGCCCCATCCTTCTTCATGGCCTCCATCAGGTCGCGTGTCTGGAAACAGACCGCTTCGAGACCGGCAATCACAATTTCGCCAATCCCGGTATCACGGGACAATCCGAAGATGGCGCCACGGGCATGAGGATCCCAATACGGAGCTCCCAATCCGGTAAAAGCCGGCACCAGATATACGCCGCGGCTATCAACCGTTTCCTCGGCAATCGCCTCGGTATCACCCGCCTGCTTGATCAGCTGGATCCCGTCACGCAGCCATTGCACGGCGGCCCCGGCCACAAAAATGCTGCCTTCCAGTGCGTAGGTGACCTTGCCGTTCAACCGGTAACCGACCGTCGTCAGCAGGCGGTGCTTGGACTGGATGACTTCCTGGCCGGTATTCATCACCATGAAACAACCGGTGCCGTACGTGCTTTTGACCATACCCGGCTTAAAGCAGGCCTGACCTATCAAGGCCGCCTGCTGATCCCCCGCCACCCCGCCAATGGGGATCGGCGCGCCGAACAACGAGGTTTCGGTGTCGCCAAAGTCACTGGAAGAGTCCTGAACCGCCGGCAGCAAGGACGCCGGAATCTCGAAAATGCGCAACAGCTCTTCGTCCCATTCCTGGGTATGGATGTTGAACAGCAAGGTGCGGGCGGCGTTGGTCGCATCCGTGGCATGCTTGCGACCGCCGGTCAGCTTCCAGATCAACCAGGTATCGATGGTGCCAAAGGCCAGTTCGCCTTTCTCGGCCCGGGCGCGGGCGCCGGCGACATTATCCAGCAGCCAGGCCAGCTTGGTGGCGGAAAAATACGGGTCCAGCAGCAAGCCGGTTTTTTGCTGGATGGTTGACTCGAAGCCCCGGTTTTTCAGCCGCAGGCAGGTATCCGCCGTACGACGATCTTGCCAGACGATGGCCTTGTGCAACGGCTGACCGGACTTGCGATCCCACAGGACCGTGGTTTCACGCTGGTTGGTGATGCCGATCGCGGCAATCTGTTGGGCGGTAATCCCGGTCTTTTGCAATACATCGCGGCAAACCGCCAGTGCGGATTCAGCAATTTCCAATGCATCGTGCTCAACCCAGCCGTCAGCCGGGAAGTGCTGTTTCAGCTCACGCTGGGACGTGCCCACGGGCTGTCCCTGGAGGTTGAAAATAATGGCCCGGGTACTGGTGGTTCCCTGATCCAAACTGAGCAAATAAGGCTGCATATCTGATCCTCAACCTTGTTATTATTGACAAACCGGTGACGGCGAGCCCGCAGGCCTGTTCCTCTACAGACGGCCAAGCCTAACCCGATTGGCCGGTACAAACCAGCCCGCGATAATAGTGAGTCTATGCGCTTTGTCTTGTTAATTACTGCCGCTCCGCACCAACCTTCAGCCTGGCATGCCTTGCACTTCAGCAAGGCGGCCTTGGCGGCGGGTCATTCGCTGATGCTGTTCTTCTACGGCGACGCCGTGACGACCGCCAACCGTCTGCGTTTTTGCGCCCAGGATGAGCCTGTCCTGGGGAAACTGTGGGCAGGACTGGCGGAGCAGTACAAACTCGACCTCCCGGTATGTGTCGCCGCCGCCATGCGGCGCGGCGTGGTCGACGCCGACAATGCCCGCCGCCATCACCTGGATGGCGACAATATGTTCCCCGCTTTCCGGCTGGCCGGCCTGGGGGAGCTGACTGAGGCGCTGGCCGGCGCCGACCGCGTCCTGACCATGGCCTGACCCGATGAATACGCCTCTCTACATTCAGCATCGCGCCCCTTACGATGGCCATGCCGCCGCCGAATTACTGGACGCCTTGCTGGTCAGCGCCGCTTTTGGCCAGAACCCGACTGTGTTATTCCACGGGGAAGGCGTATGGCAGTTGCTGGCCAACCAGACGCCCCAGGTGTATGGCGCCAAGTCGTTGATCGCCCAACTGGAAGCGCTGCCGCTGTACGATGTTGAAAATATCCTGGTTGAGCGTGAAAGCCTCGAAAGCCGTCAGCTAAAGGCCGATGATCTGGCCTTGGCGGTGCGCATTATCGCCCGCGAAGAAATACGGCAATTGATTGCAACCCACTTCCCCATCCTGAGGTTCTGATGAGCGTCTTGCACCTGATTTCCGTCAACCTCCGGCTGCAACCCGAACTTCTGGCGCAGATTCAAGCATCAACGATGGCCGGGGATGCAGTCCTGTTACTGGGAAACGGTATCTACGGGGCCGATCTTGCCGCCAGGTTACCGGCGCGCCTCTATGTTCTGAAGACCGACAGTGAAGCCAGCGGCGTTCATCCGGCCAACAGCGATTTGATTGACCACGCAGACATGGTCACACTGTGCGAACATCATGAACGCAGTCTCACCTGGAGCTGATCCCGCCGTCGATGCTGACGGCCATCTGCTGGATCCGCAAGACTGGAGCCGCGAAGCCGCCATGCAACTGGCTGAAAGGGAGGGGCTGGCGCTTGACGACCGCCATTGGGAAATCCTTATGGCGGCCCGCGATTTTTATGCCCGTTTCCAACGCTCACCGGCAACGCGCCCGCTGCTGAAGTACCTGGCGCAAACCCTGGGTCCCGATAAAGCCACCAGCATTTATGTCATGCAGTTGTTTGGCGGCGGCACCCAGGCGCGCACCATTGCCCGCCTGGCCGGGCTGCCCAAACCCCCGAATTGTCTTTGAGGCCCGCCCTTTCATGGTCATGAAAAATATTTACAAGGATGCGGAACATCCCTTCGCCAAATATGTACGCATTCTCGGCAAGGGGAAAACCGGCAGCCGCTCGCTGACGTTTGAAGAAGCGCGTGACGCCTTCCGGATGATTCTGGACGGTGAGACCCTGGATGTGCAAACCGGCGCCTTTCTGATGCTGCTGCGTGTCAAGGAGGAGTCTCCCGAGGAACTGGCTGGCTTTGTGGCCGCAACCCGGGACTGGATCCCGTCCCCCGACATCGCGGTCGACCTGGATTGGTCGTCCTACGCCGGTAAACGCAAGCATTACCCCTGGTTCCTGCTGGCGGCGCTGATTTTGGCGCAAAACGGCTACCGGGTTTTCATGCACGGCGCCAGCGGTCATACCGTGAACCGCCTTTATACCGAAAATGTCCTGCCTTCTCTGGGCTTCCCGGTCTGCCAGCACTGGATCCAGGCGCAGCTGCAACTCCAGCAGTACCAGTTTGCCTACCTGCCCTTGCGCGTGCTCTGCCCGCCCCTCGATGACCTGATCCAACTACGGAACGTCATGGGTGTCCGCTCTCCGGTACATACACTCTCCCGGCTGATCAACCCGTTGAATGCCCGTTGCACCTTGCAAGCCATTTTCCATCCGGCCTACCGGGAATCCCACCAACACGCCGCATCACTGTTGGGCTATGCCAACAGCATGGTCATCAAGGGCGAAGGCGGCGAATTTGAACGGAATCCTGACGGGCGTTGCCTGATCAAGGGCATCTGCGACGGGGCTCTGTATGAAGATGAATGGCCGATGCTGTTCGAAGCACGGCACGATCCGGAAGAGGAACTGGATCTGGAGCATTTTCTGGCGGTCTGGCGCGGCGACCGGGCGCATGAGTACGGTGAAATGGCCGTCATCGGCACTCTGGCGATGGCCTTGCAAGGTTTGCAGGTTACCTCTGACCAAGAGGAAGCCCTGCGACGCGCTCGTGAGCTCTGGAACAACCGCGATCCTGGGCGCAAGCCTATTCGCGGTGAAGAGCAGATGTCCCTGTTTTAGGAGCAGATCAGGATCAGGGAAAAGCGCCGCCCTCTTTCCAAAATCGAGGGCGACGCATGGATAGGTTTTTTCCGGGCAATCAGGCGGCCACGCCCTGTGCGGCCATGGGCATGATCCTGTATCCCTGAAAAAGGCCCAACAAAAAACCCTTGGGGGTTACCCAAGGGTTTTATGCGTAATGGCGCAGCGGACGGGACTCGAACCCGCGACCCCCGGCGTGACAGGCCGGTATTCTAACCGACTGAACTACCGCTGCGAATCAGGTAGAACGATGCGTATTGCTTGGTGGGTGCTGAGGGGATCGAACCCACGACCCTCGCCTTGTAAGGGCGATGCTCTCCCAGCTGAGCTAAGCACCCGCATCGTTTCGGTGTGGGGGCATTATAGATTGTTTCAGTGCGTTGTCAAAACAATATTTAAGAAAGCTGTTTCGATCGCCCAAAAAAAACCCAAACATAAACAAAACCATCCGTTAACCCTGAAACTGCACACGCTGTGAACAAGCCTGGAACCTTCGTGCGATCAATTTACGTCCAAACCGGCGCGGAGGGTAAATTACTCCTCGATCAAAACCGGCGTAAAGGGCGGCACTTGGTCAAACAGGGATACCAAGTGCTCGTTGCGCATGCGGATGCAGCCATGGGAACGGGGGACGCCCATCGGTTCTGTATCAGGCGTACCATGGATATAGATATAGCGTCGCATCGAGTCACGGTTGCCCAGCCGGTTCCGCCCGGGCTCGCAACCCGACAGCCACAGAATACGCGTTAATACCCAGTCACGTCCGGGGAAAGCCTCAGCCAGCTTAGGTCCGTAGATTTCACCCGTGGGCCGGCGGGCGCGGAAAACCGCATTAAGAGGCTGCCCCTCACCGATACGGGCGCGGACGATATGGCGGCCGCGCGGCGTCTGATAACTCCCCGAGACCTCCCCGGCCCCGTTGGCGGCAGTCGAAACCGGCCAGCGGCCGATCTCACGCCCCTGATCGTCCAGCAACATCAATTGCTGCCATGCTATTGATACCCGGATCTCCATCAGGTTCCCGCCTGCATGCTGATATGGCGATGATAGTGAGCGATGATAATCTCCGCCGCCTCCTCCGCCGTGTCGACCAGTGAAATCAAACGGAGATCCGCAGCATCAATACAACCTTGTGCAAGCATGGTTTGCTCCATCCACGCCAACAACCCGGACCAGTAGGTGCGGCCAATCAGCACAATCGGGAATGGATCGCTCTTGCCGGTCTGTACCAGGGTTAGTGCTTCGAACATTTCATCCAGCGTACCGTAACCACCGGGAAAAATGGCGAAGGCAATGGCGTGCTTGAAGAACAGGAACTTGCGAACAAAGAAATAGCGGAAGCTGAGACTGATATCCTGATAAGGGTTAGCGCGCTGCTCACACGGCAAGGTAATGTTAAGCCCGACCGACAAGGCTCCCTGATGTTGCGCCCCCTTATTGCCCGCCTCCATGATGCCCGGGCCGCCACCGGTAATCACCGTCAGACCGACCCGAGACAGGCGGGCGCCAAGCTCCTCGGCGGACTGGTAATAAGGCGACTCGGGCGGCAGGCGGGCGCTGCCGAAAATATTGACCGCATGCTCAATGCGGATCAGGTGTTCGATCCCGTCCACAATCTCCGACTGGATTCGAAGCACCCGCCAAGCCTCGGGCATCTTTTTGTCAAACATGGGTCTACCCTTCTTGTTTGTGGCCCCCGCAAGCGGCGTCAGGCTTTAACGGCCGGATCGACCGCGCAGAATCAACTCCTTCATTTCACGAACAGCGTCCTTGAAGCCCACGAACAGGGCATGCGCCACAATGGCATGCCCGATGTTCAGTTCGTGAATTTCCGGAATGCGGGCAATGGCGTCGGCATTGTGATAATGCAGACCGTGACCGGCATTGACCACCACGCGTCCGCGTGCGTGGCGGACCGCCTCCTCAATCCGGTGCAACTCAGAAGCCTGCTGCAGGCCGGATGCTTCCGCATAGGCGCCGGTATGCAACTCGATCGTGGGCGCGCCGCACGCGATGGCGGCGTCTATCTGCACAGGATCCGGATCAATAAACAGGGATACATCCATCCCGGCAGCGGCCAGACGTTCGCAGGAGCGGCCGATTTTATCCATTTGCCCTGCGACATCCAGTCCGCCTTCCGTCGTCAGTTCTTCACGACGCTCCGGCACCAGGCAGACATGCTCGGGATGTACCGACTCGGCAAATGCCAGCATTTCATCCGTCACGGCAATTTCCAGGTTCATCCGTGTTTGCAACATCTGCTTCAGCAGGCGAACATCACGTTCCTGAATATGACGACGATCTTCACGCAGGTGCAGGGTAATGCCGTCGGCGCCGGCCTCTTCTGCCAGCAAGGCGGCGTGCAAGGGTTCCGGGTAACGGGTACCGCGCGCCTGACGCAGCGTCGCCACATGATCGATATTAACGCCCAGCAAAATGCTCATGTCAGCTCCTCATCCACAATTCTCGGCTTTTCAGCGGTTTATCCCCCAGATGCTCACCCAGCGCCAGCCGCATGATCTGCCGGGCGGCGCGGCGGGTTTCCGGAAGTGTATAGTCAGCGGCATCGATGGCGCGGAGCGTCTTGGCAGGCCACCCCTCCGCAGAAGCCATGAAGCCTGAACCCGGCTCAAAACGGTAGTAACAATCATCAGACAACGGACTGCCGCTGCTATCCTCGCCAAACGACAGCCCATACCCCATAGCGGCGAGCAACTTACGCTCGAATCCGCGCAGCGCCGCCTCAAGCGCCTCACGCTTGCCCAGATGCTCCAGCATTCCGGCATAGGTGGCAAACAGATCAGGATGGGATTCATCGGGAGGCAATAGCCGGACCAGAAGTTCATTCAGATAAAACCCGGCAATCAGGGCCTCACCTTCCATGAACAAGGGCGGCCCGGCCTGCTCGCACTGGGTCAGGGTTTTGAGTGAAGAACGGCCGCGCCAACTGGCCAGACAGGGCTGAAACAACGGCACGGCGGGCTTGCCGACCACACTGACCCGCCCATGCTCCAGCGTCCACAATTCAACAAGACGGCTGCGTTCCCGGTAAGGGCGCATGTGCAGGAGAAAAGCATGGCAGAGCTCGCCGCCGGGGGTCATATGTCGCTGTAGCCCAGACTCTTCAGTGCGCGTTCGTCATCGGACCAGCCGCCCTTGATTTTCACCCACAGCGTAAGCATGACCTTGCGCTCAAAGAGCTTTTCCATGTCGATACGGGCTTCTTTGCCAATCAGCTTCAGGCGCTGGCCGCCCTCGCCAATGACAATGGCTTTCTGTCCCGGGCGCTCGACATAGATATTCGTGTCAATGCGCAGCAAATTCCCCTCTTCCTTGAAGCTTTCAATCTGAACGGTCAGGTCATAGGGGATTTCATCGCCCAGTTGACGCATCACTTTTTCACGGATCAGCTCGGCCGCCAGGAAGCGTTGCGAACGGTCAGTGATCTGGTCTTCGGCATACAACGGCGGAGCAAACGGCAAGAAGCGACTGACCAGTTCATGCAACGCCGGCAGGTTATGGCCGCGCAAGGCAGACACCGGCACCACCTCCGAAAACCGCAGTTTGGCGCTGAGCGAGGCGATATGCGGCAGCAGCTTTTCCTTGTCAGCGACCGTATCGACCTTGTTGATCAGCAATACAATCGGCGCATCAACCCGCTGCAGCTTCTCCAGCACCAGTTCGTCATCGGGAGTCCACTTCAGACCGTCAACCACGAACAACACCAGGTCAATATCCTTCAACGCCGACTCGGCCGCCTTGTTCATGTAGCGGTTAATGGCGCGCGGCTCCTTCTTGTGCATGCCCGGCGTATCGACATACACCGCCTGCACCTTGCCCTCGGTCACGATACCCAGAATCTTGTGGCGGGTGGTCTGCGGCTTGCGGGAGGTAATGGAGAGCTTTTGCCCCAGCAGATGGTTAAGCAGCGTGGACTTGCCGACGTTCGGACGTCCGACAATCGCGACAAAGCCGCAGCGGAATTCCGGGTCGACTTCGGATGGCGTGGACCCGAAGAAACTGTCAATCAGCTCACTCATGTTTCAATTCCCAGCTGTTTCAGCATAATGACTGCCGCCGCCTGTTCGGCATAACGACGCGAAGCGCCCTCACCATCCACCCGTCCGCCGCCTTCCACCTCGCATGCCACGCGAAAATGCTGGTCATGGTCGGCCCCGGTAACTTCCAGGACGGTGTAAACAGGTAATTCACGGTGATGGGCTTGCAGGTATTCCTGCAGACGGCTTTTGGGATCCTTGGCCGGTGAGGTCGATTCGACATTGGCCAGATGTTCGCCATACCAGCGGTACAGGCAGTCGCGGCAGACCGCGATGTCCCCGGAGTCCAGATAAATGGCCCCCAGAATAGCCTCAAAGCCATCCGCCAGAATGGAGTCACGACGGAAGCCACCGCTTTTCAACTCTCCCGAACCCAAGCGGAGAAAGTCACCGATATGCAATTCCCTGGCTAATCTGGCCAGCATGTCCTGATTGACAAGGCTGGCGCGCAACCGGGTCAGACGGCCTTCCTTTTCCTTGGGGAAATGCTGGAAGAGGTATTCCGCCACCAGCATCCCAAGGATGGAATCCCCCAGGAATTCCAGACGTTCATTATTGCGATTACCGCTGACACTGCGATGCGTCAGGGCCAGTTCCAGCAACTCAGGCTGTTTGAAGCGATAACCCAGGCCGCGATAAAGCCGATCATGATCAGACATTATTTGGCGGGCGCTTCTGCCGGTGTGTTATCCACCACCCCATCCGGGTTTTCCGTCGAGTAGGTCTTTTTGAAGTGCGCCACGGCATCGAGGTTGCCGTACAACTGCTTGCGATCCTCGTAATCCAGCAGGATCACGAAATTGTTGCCATCACGACGGATCGTCATGATGTCGTCCACCTTGCGATCACGCATGTTGTTCATTTCCAGACGGCCCATGATGCCGCTTCGGAAAACCTCCACGGACTTGCCGCTGACATCGGTTTCCTTGAACATGTTGGAAATGGTCTTGTCGATTGTCAGGTAATCCATGTACATCGGGCCGACAACCACACCCACCTTCAACAGGACTGCAAACAGGCTGATGGCGGCAACCACACCGAAATAGGAAAGACCCTGTTGTTTTGAGCGCATAGCAAACCCCTGATTAGTTTTCGTTATTTGACCGCGCCATTGCGGCTGAATGTCGGCGCATGTATGCCAGGCTCCTTGTGAACCCAGACATAGATAGCCTTGCCCACAATCATCCGGTCGGGAACCGTTCCCCAATACCGGCTGTCATTACTGTTGTCCCGATTATCACCCATCATGAAATATTCTCCCTGGGGAACAACCAGATCAACAATCTTGCGACGGGACTCGGTACCGACTTCCTGGCGGGTGGTGTGCTTGACGCCCGTCAGATCCTCTTCAAAGTACTGTTCCCATGGATCAATATCAGGCACCTGACTGACCAGCTTGCGCGGCATCAGACGATCATTGACATACAGATCGCCGCTGTCGGTGGTGCGGATATGATCGCCGGGCAAACCAATCACGCGCTTGATGAAGTTCATGGTGGGTTTGGGCGGATAGCGGAACACCATTACGTCCCCGCGCTTGGGCTTGCCCACGGACATGAACTCGATACCGGCGACCGGCAACCTCAGACCATAGGCGTACTTGTTAACCAGAATATAGTCGCCAACTTCCAGCGTTGGCAACATGGAACCGGACGGAATGGTGAACGGTTCGAGCAAGAAGGAACGAAGCACCAGTACAACCGCCAGTACCGGGAAGAATGAATGGGCATATTCCACCAGCACCGGCTCGGCCTTGAGTACCGCCGCCGGGGCGTTGTCGCCGGCAGACGGCACATCGGCCGCCAGGCGGACGCGGCGGCGACGGGTCAGCAACAGATCAAGCCCCCAGCCCAGTCCGCACAGCAACGTAGCAACCACCAGCACCAGCGAGAAGTCCAGATCCAGCCGCCCCAGAATGGCCAGCCCCAACAAACCGGCCAGGCTCAGACCGGTCGCCCAACGCATTTGCTCGACATAAAATGGCGTCGCCTTGAGCGCCGTGGCCAAACCGGACTCATCCAGGCGACCTTCACGAAAGGCGGCAACCAACGCAGCCTGACGGCGCGGCAGCAAAGCAAAAGTTTCCACGCTCCAGGCCAGCAAGCTGAACGCCAGCACCGCCACCAGAATGTTAAACAGATCCAGCATTGTCATTGTCATTTCCTAAGGTGAGTTACCGGTCAACCTTCAGCACCGCCAGGAAAGCTTCCTGCGGAATTTCAACACTGCCTACCTGCTTCATGCGCTTCTTGCCCTCTTTCTGCTTGGCCAGCAGCTTCTTCTTGCGGGAAACGTCGCCGCCGTAGCACTTGGCAAGAACGTCCTTGCGCATGGCCTTGACGGTGGACCGGGCAATGATCTGGCTGCCGATGGCGGCCTGGATGGCGACGTCGAACATCTGCCGGGGAATCAGTTCCTTCATTTTTTCGACCAGCGCGAGGCCGCGATGGCGGGCGTCGTTGAGGTGACAGATCATGGCCAGGGCATCAACCTTGTCGCCATTGATCAGCACATCCACCTTGACCAGACGCGAAGCCTCAAAACGCACGAAGTTGTAGTCCAGCGAAGCGAAGCCACGCGAGGTAGACTTCAGGCGATCAAAGAAGTCCATGACCACTTCCGCCAATGGCACTTCATAGCTCAACGACACCTGGTTACCCAGGAATTTCATATCCTTCTGCACACCGCGACGGTCTTCGCACAGCTTGATGACGTTACCCAGATACTCCTGCGGCACCAGGATATGGCATTCGGCGATCGGTTCGCGCAGCTCATCGACCGTGCCGCCTTCCGGCATTTTCGAGGGATTGTCGATGTACAGCAGCTCGCCATTCCGGCTGACAGCCTCATAAACCACGGTTGGCGCCGAGGTAATCAGGTCGAGGTTGTACTCACGCTCCAGGCGCTCCTGCACGATTTCCATGTGCAGCATGCCCAGGAAGCCGCAACGGAAGCCGAAGCCGAGGGCATCGGAGGATTCCGGTTCGAAAAACAGGGCGGAATCATTCAGCTTCAGCTTTTGTAGGGCTTCGCGGAAGGCCTCGAAATCGCTGGAGTCGATCGGGAACAACCCGGCATATACCTGCGGCTTGACCTGCTTGAAACCGGGCAGCATTTCCACATCGGGAGTGGCGGCCAGCGTCAGCGTGTCACCGACGGGGGCGCCGAAAATGTCCTTGATCCCGGCGATGATGAACCCGACTTCACCGGCTTCCAGGTGTCCGGTTTCGGTATGCTTCGGTGTGAAGACGCCGACACTGGTGACCGGATGGCTTTGGCCGGTGCTCTTGACCAACACCTTGTCGCCCTTGCGGATGCGGCCATGCTTGACGCGCACCAGCGAAACCACGCCGAGATAATTGTCGAACCAGGAGTCGATGATCAGGGCCTGCAACGGCGCTTCGCGCTCACCAACCGGGGCGGGAATGCGGGCGATCAGGTCTTCCAGCAGATCCTCGACGCCCAGGCCGGTCTTGGCGCTGACGCGGCAGGCGGATTCCGCCTCGATGCCGATGATTTCCTCGATTTCCTTGATCACCATTTCCGGCTCGGCCTGCGGCAGGTCGATCTTGTTCAGCACCGGCAGAACCTCAAGGCCCTGCTCGATGGCGGTATAGCAGTTGGCGACCGATTGCGCCTCGACGCCCTGAGCCGCATCCACCACCAGCAACGCGCCCTCGCAGGCAGCCAGCGAACGGCTGACTTCATAGTGAAAATCGACGTGACCGGGGGTGTCAATGAAGTTCAGCTGATACTTGATGCCGTCTTTCGCCGTGTAATACAGCGTCACCGAATGCGCCTTGATGGTAATGCCGCGCTCACGCTCCAGATCCATGGAGTCCAGCACCTGTGCCTGCATTTCACGGTCGGCCAAGCCACCGCAAATCTGGATGAAACGGTCGGCCAGCGTGGATTTGCCGTGGTCGATATGGGCAATGATGGAGAAGTTGCGGATGTGCGAAATGTCAGACACAGCTTGTCCCGGATAACGAGAAAAAAGATGCGGCATTCTACCCGAAGCCGACGCAATCACCAAAGAATAACGGGGAATGGCGGCGGTTCTGTACCGTCATCAAGGCGTTCCTGTTACGGTGATGTACCCTGCAATATCCTCTATAATCGCCGCTTTCGATTTGCCGGTCCTGCCCATGAGCGCTCCAAACCCGTCTTACCAGTCCGTCCTGTTCGATCTCGACGGCACGCTGGTTGATACCGCCCCGGATTTCATCCGCGTCCTGAACCAGTTGCGTGCACGCTATGACCGCCCCGCCCTGCCGCATGATGTCATTCGCGCCGTGGTGTCCGCCGGAGCCCGCGCCATGGTGCAGACCGGTTTTCCCGAGCATCCGGTGGACTCCCCGGAGTTCAGCCGCATCCGTCAGGAATTCCTGGATCTCTACGCACAAGGATTGGCGGACGAAAGCCGCCTGTTTGACGGCATGGAAGGTGTGCTGGGCAAGCTGGAAGCGAGCTGCATTCCCTGGGGCGTGGTCACCAACAAGCCGCGCGTCTACAGTGAGCCACTGCTGGCGGGGCTTTCCCTCGCAAGCCGTTGCGCCGTGCTGGTCTGCCCCGATGACGTAACCCGCACCAAACCGGATCCCGAGCCGCTGTACCTGGCCTGCCGACAGTTGCCCGCCGACCCGCTGCGTTCGGTCTATGTCGGCGACCACATTCGCGACATCGAGGCCGGTCGTAACGCCGGCATGAAAACCATCGCCGCCGGTTGGGGCTACGTTGTGGCTGGCGAAGACCCGCGCGACTGGCAGGCCGACCTGCTGGCGTGGCAGGTGAAGGATCTCAACTCCCTGCTAGACTTGAACTAGGATTTCCGCGCGCGGCAACGTACTTCCGCGCGCCCGACCATTATCACGAGGCATCCCATGACATTTCCCGGACAAGACTATCAGGCTCCGGCCAACCTGCTGCAAGGCCGTGTCATTCTGGTCACCGGCGCCAGCGACGGCATCGGCTGCGTCGCCGCCCGGCATTACGCCGCGCTGGGCGCTACCGTGGTCCTGCTGGGCCGCGACCTGCAAAAGCTGGAAATGGTCTATGACCTGATCGAAAAGGCGGGTCACCCGCAGCCGGCCATCATTCCGATGAATTTCAGCTCGGCCACACAGGCCGACTTTGACCAGCTGGCGGTCAGCATCGAACAGGAACTGGGCCGTCTGGATGGCATCCTGCATTGCGCCGGGCTGCTGGGCGATATTACGCCGCTGGAAATGTACGATCCCGATACCTGGGATGAACTGATGAAGGTGAACCTGCGAGCGCCCTTCGTATTGACGCAGGCGCTGCTGCCGTTGCTGAAGCGCTCTCCGGACGCTTCGGTTATCTTCGTCAGCAGCAGCGTCGGCCGCAAGGCGCGCGCCTTCTGGGGCGCCTATGCCGTTTCGAAGCACGGCGTCGAAGCCTTGAGCGCCCTCTTCGCCGATGAAATGGCGAATATCTCGAAGATCCGCTTCAACTGCATCAATCCCGGCGGCACCCGCACCAACATGCGCGCCCGCGCCTATCCGGCGGAAAATCCGGCAACGGTCAAAACCCCGGAAGAAATCATGCCGTTATTTGCCTGGTTGATGGGACCGGAAAGTCAGGGCGTGACCGGACAGTCCCTGGATGCTCAGCCGCCCCGGCTGGCCTGAGGCGGAGGACGCGCATAAAAAAACCGGGAAATATCCCGGTTTTTTTATGCGTCGCGCAGGCTTATACCTCTTCCTGCTCGTAGCCCTGATCGGAGTAAGCATCTCCCTTGCTGTTGCCATCGCGGCGCTGCTGACGCAGGTAGCCGCCACGGCGCGCCGGCAAGGGCTTGTCCTGCATACGCTCGGCGCGACGCTTGGCCAGGCCGTACAGGCCGGTGCCGGTGCGCGGCTTCAGCTTGACCAAGGCGGTCAGGCCGTCAATCTCTTCCTTGTCCAGCTCCATCCAGCGACCGGTATGCAGATGACGCGGCAGCGACACCGTGCCGTAACGGATCCGCAGCAGACGGCTGACGCGCAGCCCCTGGGATTCGAACAGGCGGCGGACTTCACGATTACGGCCTTCCTTCACCACCACCTGATACCAGCGGTTGATGCCTTCGCCGCCGACCTCAAAAAAGGATTCGAACTTGGCGGGACCGTCTTCGAGCTGCACGCCATCAATCAGCTGCTGACGGATGCCGGGCGTGACTTCGCCCATAACGCGGACCGCATACTCTCGCTCCACCTCGTTGGAGGGGTGCATCAACCGGTTCGCCAGCTCGCCGTCGTTAGTGAACAACAGCAAGCCGGTACTGTTGATGTCGAGACGGCCGACCATGACCCAACGATCGCCGCGCAACGGCGGCAGGCGGTCAAAGACCGAAGGACGGCCCTCGGGATCATGGCGCGAGCAGATCTCGCCTTCCGGCTTGTAATAGATCAGCACGCGGCGCTTGGTTTCCTCTTCAACCGTAAAGGGAACCGGACGACCGTCCACGCGCAACTCATCCCCGGCTTCGATACGCTCGCCCAGTTGGGCGATGCGGCCGTTGATACTGACACGCCCCTGTGAAATAGCCTCTTCCATGTGACGGCGTGACCCAAGCCCAACCCGGGCCAAGACTTTCTGCAACTTTTCGCTCATGGCTTCAGCCTATACTCACTCATTACTTACCAGGCCCTCGTTGGGCAGTTCTTTTTGTTTTGCGCCTGCCAACTGTGCTTCCAGATCCCGGGCGATGCTGTCCATATCGCGAACAGCCGCCAAAGGGGGCAGTTCAGCCAGACTCTTCAGGCTGAAAGCATCCAGGAATTGTCGTGTGGTCGCCAGCAAGGCGGGTCGGCCGGGAACCTCCCGATGACCCGCCACGGCGATCCAATCCCTGTCCAACAAGGTGCGGATGATCTGTGTGCTGACCACCACGCCCCGTATGTTCTCAATCTCGGCCCGTGTCACGGGCTGACGATACGCAATAATCGCCAAAGTTTCCAGCAACGCCCGCGAAAGGCGCTGCGGTTTTTCCTCCCACAGCTTGCCAACCCAGGGCGCAAACTGTTTGCGCACCTGAAAGCGGTAACCTGAGCTCACTTCAATCAGTTCCACCGCGCGATCCGCATACGCGGACTGGATATCGCTGATGGCGCGCAAGATCTCCTGCCGGCCCGGCTTTTCGCTATCGACAAAAAGCTGCTGCAGCTCTTCAACCGGCATCGGGACGGGGCTGGCGAAAATGGCGCCCTCCACAATGCCCCGGACCAGCTTGCGGTCTAGGCCCATGCCGACTCCCCCGGCTCCTGCCGCCGGACATAAATCGGTGCGAACACGGATTCCTGCACCAACGAAATCATCTTCTGCTTCAGCAACTCCAGGATCGCCATGAAGGTAACGACCACCCCCATGCGACCTTCCTGCCGGGAAAAGAGCTCATGAAACACCACCAGCGTGTCATCCTGAAGACGCTCTATCACTTCCCGCAGCCGCTGTTCCAGGGTCAAGCCTTCGGAAGCGATCACATGGCTCTGGCGCAGGTCGGCGCGGCGCAGGATATCGCGCATGGCGTCCAGCAATCCCGGCAGGTCGCCGAAAACCGGCTCCTCGGAAACGACGATATTCAGCGGCGCATCCGCCAGCGCCGCAAAGATATCGCGCCCCTCCAGCGGCAAGGCGTCCAGATCTTCGGCCGCCTGCTTGAAACGTTCATATTCCTGCAATCGGCGGACCAGCTCGGCGCGCGGATCATCTTCTTCATCGCCGGACAAGGCTGGCTTGGGCAACAGCATGCGCGACTTGATTTCCGCCAGCAGCGCCGCCATCAGCAGATACTCCGCCGCCAGATCCACGGACAACACCTGCATCAGGTCGATGTAGGCCAGATACTGGTCGGTAATCCGCGAAATCGGGATATCCAGAATATCCAGGTTTTGCTTGCGGATCAGGTACAACAACAAGTCCAGCGGTCCCTCGAAGGCCTCCAGCACCACCGCCAGCGCATCGGGCGGAATGTAGAGATCCTCGGGCAACTCCGTCAGGGCCTCTCCGTAAACACGCGCCACGACATCGGAATCGGATTCCGCTGTCAGGTCGCCCGGAGAGTCGACGCCATTCGCCATGAGTTACCGATACCCCAGCCCCATGGCGTCACGCACATCGCGCAGGGTGTCTTCGGCCACATCCCGCGCCTTTTCCGCTCCCTCGGCAAGGATGCTGCGGATCAATTCGGGCTGCTCTTCGTATTCGCGCATGCGGATACGCATCGGAGCCAGCTCGGCATTGACGGCGTCAATCACCGGCTTCTTGCACTCCAGACAACCGATCCCGGCGGAACGGCAGCCCTGCTGCACCCATTGCCGGGTAGCGTCATCGGAATAGACCGTATGCAGCTGCCAGACCGGGCATATGTCCGGATTACCGGCATCGGTGCGACGTATGCGCTGGGGGTCGGTCGGCATGCGACGAATCTTCTGGTCAACGCTGTCCGGCTCTTCGCGCAAGGAAATGGTGTTGCCGTAGGATTTGGACATCTTCTGCCCGTCCAGGCCCGGCATCTTGGACGCGGGCGTCAGCAAGGGTTGCGGTTCGGGCAGGATAATCTTGCCGCTGCCTTCCAGCGAGCCCAACAGACGCTCCTTATCCCCCAGCGTGATGTTCTGCTGGTCCTGCACCAACGCGCGGGCCGTGGCCAGCGCCTCTTCATCACCGCTTTCCTGATAGCGACGACGCAGATCCACATAGACCTTGGCCGCCTTCTTGCCCATCTTGGCGATGCCGGCTTCCACCAACTCCTCAAAGCCGGGCTCCCGGCCATAAAGGTGATTGAAACGGCGGGCGACTTCGCGCGTCAGTTCGATATGGGAAACCTGATCGGCGCCGACCGGCACATGACCGGCGCGATACAGCAGGATGTCGGCGCTCTGAAGGAGGGGATAACCGAGGAAGCCATAGGTTGCCAGGTCCTTTTCCCGCAGCTTTTCCTGCTGGTCCTTGTAGGTCGGGACGCGTTCCAGCCAGCCCAACGGCGTCATCATCGACAGGAGCAGATGCAGCTCGGCGTGCTGGGGCATGCGCGACTGGACGAAAATGGTCGCCGCTTTCGGATTGACGCCCGCCGCCAGCCAGTCCACCACCATGCCGTAGACGCTCTCCTGGATCACACGGGGATCTTCATAGGTCGTAGTCAGGGCATGCCAGTCAGCCACGAAAAAGAAGCAGTCATGTTCGTACTGGAGGTTGACCCAGTTTTTGAGAACGCCATGGTAATGCCCGAGGTGCAACCGGCCGGTTGGCCGCATGCCCGAGAGCACGCGCGAGGAAGAAGAAACAACGCTCATGATTTTCCGGAAAACATGATGAAAATTAAATTCTTGGGATTATAACGGCGGACAGGGCCAAAAAAGAACGGCTTGATCAACAGTCAGTCAAATAAAAAAAGGCAGACCAGTTCGGTCTGCCTGTATAACAAGTTACCACCATCAACAAGGAGAGACACCCAACCCTAGGCGTCCGACTTCACTTAACTCCATGATAAGTAAAGTCACATGCAGATAATATCTGCACTCAAACTGTAAACGCAAGACCCTAAATCCGTTCAATGAACATCTTTTTAACATTATGGTCAGAAACTGGCGGGATCAGTCAAATGGCGAGGTATCACCAGCTCCGACACGAAGCACTTTCACGCCGTCAGGGTCGGATAAGTCAACCATCGTTGTCGAGACCATGGCCCCAAAACCGCCATTGATCACCAGCTCCAACTGCTTGCCCAGGGATTCATGGATTTCCTCGGGGTCGTACAGCGGCTCGGTAGCGCCGGGCAACTGCAGCGTCGTGGTCAACAGCGGCTCGTTCAATTCCGCAAGCAGCCCTTGGCAGATCGCGTGCTCCGGCACGCGCAGGCCGATGGTCTTGCGCTTGGGGTGCATCAACCGTTTCGGGACTTCGCCGCTGGCGGCCAGAATGAAGGTATAAGCACCTGGCGTATGCGCCTTCAGTAACCGGTACGTGGCGTTGTCCACCTTGGCATACGTGGCGATTTCGGAAAGATCGCGGCACATCAGCGTGAAATGATGCTTTTCATCCAACTGACGAAGGCGAATGATGCGCTGCAAGGCGTCCTTGTCGCCAAGATGGCAACCCAGCGCATAAGCGGAGTCTGTCGGATAGGCAATAACGCCACCGTTACGGACAATCGCAGCGGCCTGTTTCAACAATCGCGGCTGCGGATTTTCGGGGTGAATATGAAAATACTGGCTCATGATTAACTATTCTGACCGCCATGACGGACAGATCCTCAAAAGATCAAAACAATTCCCAGACAGGCACACATGCTTTCGGAAGTTCCGGAAAAACTCCCAGTTTCAGCCAGGGCATGTGCGCCCCATGATAATCGCTGCCTTGGGAAGCGCGAAGCTCAAAGCGTTGGGCTAATGCCGCCAGCTGCTGGACGACATTGGGGCGTTCGGCGCCGCTGCTGACCTCCATGCCGACGCCCCCCAATGCCCGGAATTCCTGGAGCAAGGCGCGCAGCCGGGTTTGGGACAAGCCATAGCGTGAAGGATGCGCCAGTACCGGCACGCCTCCGGCTTCCGTAATCCACTGGATGGCTTCAGGCAGGCTGATCCACGGAATCGGCACGGCGGCGGGCTTGCCTTCCGCCAGGAATTTGTTGAAGGCCTGCTGCAGGTTACGCACCCGTCCGGTATCCAGCAGATAGCGGGCAAAATGGGTGCGCCCCACCCTGTCCGCGTCGCCATCGGCATCCGCCAGCACATATTCCCAGCAATCCCCCTGACCCAGCGCCGCCAAGCGGTCGGCGATGAGGCGGGCGCGAAGGCCCCGGGCCTCCGCCTGGAGACGCAGACGGTCCTGCAACAGCACCTGGCGGGCATCGATATTCAAGCCCAGCACATGCAGCAGCGTTTTTCCCCACATGACCGAAATCTCGACACCTTCAATCAGCCTGATACCGGCGGCTTCGGAAGCCAGGCGCGCTTCCTCCAGCCCGGCAATACTGTCGTGGTCGGTCAGGGCCAACATTTCCACACCGCGTTGGGCGGCCAACCCGAACAAGTCGGAAGGAGAAAGGCTGCCATCGGAATACAGGCTGTGGCTGTGAAGATCAATCGCTGGCATGACAGACAGTAGAAAGGGGTTTAACATCGGCACTTTAACAGAAACCCCCGCCACTGCCCATTTTATGAAAGCGTTTCTCGATTTTATCCCCCTGTTTGTTTTTTTTGGCGCGTACCATTTATATGGCATATATACCGCCGCCGCCGCGCTGATCATCAGTTCGGTCGTGGTTTATGCCGGCATTTTCCTGATGGCCCGCAAACTCGAAAAGGGTCAGTGGTTTACCTTGATCGCCACCATCGCGTTCAGTTCGATTACCCTGCTGCTGCATGACGAAACCTGGCTGAAGTGGAAAGCGCCGGTCATCAATTGGGTTTTCGCCCTGGTCTTCCTGGGCAGCCAGCTGGCCGGACGCAAGCCGCTGGCCAAGGCCATGCTGGAACAGGCCCTGGAAATGCCGGATTCGCTGTGGAACAGGCTGAATCTGGCCTGGGTGGCGTTCTTTGCGGTGATGGGAGGGCTGAATGCGTGGGTAGCGTTTCACTATCCCGCTTACTGGGTGGACTTCAAGGTGCTGGGCAGCTTGGGTTTCACCATCGCCTTCCTGATCGGCCAACTGATGTTGTTGTCGCGATATCTGAAAAATGAGGAGAAGACCTGAATGTGGTACGCCATTATCGCCGAGGATGTGCCCGGCTCCCTGGAAAAGCGCCTGGCGGCGCGACCGGCGCATCTGGACCGTCTGAAGGCCCTGCAGGCCGAGGGACGGTTGCTGCTGGCCGGACCTCATCCCGCCATCGACAGCAACGATCCGGGTGAAGCCGGTTTCACCGGCAGTCTGGTCATCGTCGAATTTGACTCGCTGGAGGCCGCAACCGCCTGGGCGGAAGCGGATCCGTATCATCTGACCGGCGTTTACAGCCGGGTTGTCGTGAAGCCATTCCGGAAGACGCTGCCATGAAAGGCGGCCTGCCGTTGCTGATAGCCCTGCTGTCCGGCCAACTGCAGGCCGCTCCGACGACGGAAGCGCCACCCGCGGCTCCTGCGGTCGCGGCCACACTGGTCTCTGCGCCTACGGCTGACGCCAAGCCGCCCGCTGTTTTGGTGAAAGCATCCGAGATTGCTGCACCGCCGGTAGCGCCGCCGGTGCTCCAAAAGGGCAACATCCTGATCGATGGCAGCCTCAGCCCCGCCCAGCGGGCGGAACATGACCTGCTGGCCAATGCGCGCAAGCTGGATCAGGCCAACCAGGAGCTGCTTAGCCGCAACCAGGTGCTGGCGATGCAAAACGAAAACCTGACACAGCAGGTCAAACTGCTCCAGGAAGACCGTAGCGCCGAGAACATCCGCAGCGGCGCGCTCGCCGTCATTGCCGGGGTGCTGCTGGGCTGGTTCCTGTCCGGATCCGCAGCCCGGAGGTCGCGCAAGTCCACATGGTAATCACCCCCGCTGATATCGAATGGCGCGAAGGCCTTCCATTCTCGCGCCAGTTTGGCGACATCTATTTTTCCGTGGACGACGGCCTGGCGGAAAAGCGTCATGTCTTCCTGGCGGGCAATCGCTTGCCGGAGCGCTTTGCCGCCTTGCCGGCGCATTCGTCGTTCACCATTGCCGAAACCGGTTTTGGCACAGGCCTCAACTTTCTGGCTACCTGGCGCTTGTGGCTGGAAACCGCACCGGCGGATGCCTGGCTGCACTTCATTTCCACCGAGCTGCATCCGCTGACGATACCGGACCTGACGCGCGCCCTGTCACTCTGGCCCGAGCTGGCGGACCAGGCAGCCGCCCTGCTGGCGCGCTATCCCCGCCTGACCTCCGGATGGCATCGCCTGGTTTTTCCGGAGGCCCGCATCACCCTGACCTTGCTGTTCGGGAATGCGCTTGAATTGCTTCCCGACCTGAACGCCAGGGTGAACGCATGGTTCCTGGACGGATTTTCTCCCGGCCTCAACCCGGCGCTATGGCAGTTGGACCTGTTGGCCCATCTGGGGCGGTTGGGAGCGGCAGACGCGACAGCGGCCACGTATACCAGCGCCGGGGCAGTGCGAAGGGCATTAAATGAAAGCGGCTATCAGGCTGTGCGCGCCAAGGGGTTCGGGCGTAAACGGGAAATGCTGGTGGCGCAGCGTCAGGCCGCCGGCGCCCCACCGCCGCTGACTGGCTATGAACGTCCGCCGGCAAACCAGGGCAAAAGGCGCGTTCTGGTTGTGGGTGCCGGTATTGCCGGCATCAGCTGTGCGCGGGCAATGGCCCGACGCGGCTGGCAGGTGACTCTGGCGGACAAGGCCGACGGTCCCGGCTCCGCCGCCTCGGGGAATCCCGCAGCCATCATTTACCCCAAGCTGGCGCCGGCGCACCTGTCGGTGTGGCATTTCCAGCAGCAAGGTTACCTGTGGTTGCTGGATCAGGTCCGGTCATTGCCCGGCGTCTGGAACCCCACCGGATTGTTGTGGCTGCTGTCCGGAAACCAAGCGCGCGAGGGCGAGAAACTGGCGGGCCACCCCTGGCATCCGCAACTGGTCGAGAAAGTATCTGCGGCAGAGGCCTCACAGCTGGCCGGGGTCCGTATTGATACGGAATGCCTGCATTTTCCGGATGCCGGTTTCCTGCACCCGGAAGCATTGTATCGCTACTGGCTGGATGACCCGAACATCAGCTGCCGCTGGCGGACTGAAATTGCGGATCTCACGCAAACCGCCGCCGGGGAATGGGTCGCCCGGCTCTCCGACGACTCGCCGCTGCCCGAGACCGACTGCGTGATTCTGGCCAATGCCCTGGACGCCCGTCGCTTCGGATTTGCACACAATTTGCCGGTTTACCCCGTACGCGGACAAATCGCGCTGACGCCCTCTACACCGGGGTTGGCGGCCCTGCGCAAGGTCCTCTCTTACGGCGGCTATCTCACCCCGGCGTTCCACGGGCGGCATTGTCTGGGTGCTTCCTTTATTCCCAACGACGACCGGACGAATATCCGCGAAGAGGATCATCTGCACAACCGGGCCCTGCTGGACAATTTTGTGCCGGGCCTGGGCGCGGCGCTACCTCCGGTGGATTGCTGGACCGGGCGGGCATCCTATCGTACGCAAAGCCGGGACTACCTGCCTCTGATCGGACCACTGGCCGACGGGCCGGACTCACCGCTCGCCGGACTGTACGTCAGCATCGGTCACGGTTCCAAAGGATTCTGTTATGCCCCGTTGGGCGCCGAAATTCTGGCCGCCGAGCTGAATGACGAGCCTTTCCCGGTTCCGGACCGGGTATTGAAAAGCCTGCATCCCGCGCGTTTCAGGCAGCGTGAGCAACGTCGGGAAAAACCGGCAAAGCCCTAAGCCCGCAGCGCTATAATTGACTTTTGACAAACCGGGCGGTCCCTCATGATCGTTATCGAAGAAGCACGGAAAGCCGGCATGCTGGGACGGGCCCATTGGCTCAATAACCTCATTGCCGGGATGGTCGTCGGGGTGGTGGCGCTGCCGCTGGCCATGGCTTTCTCTATTGCCTCGGGCGCCAAGCCGGAGCAGGGACTTTATACCGCGATTGTCGCAGGACTGATGACCTCCCTGTTCGGCGGCAGCCGTGTACAGATATCCGGACCGACCGGCGCGTTCATTGTGATTCTTGCCGGAATCACCGCCAAATACGGCATTGACGGCCTGCAGATCGCCACCCTCATGGCGGGGATCATGCTGTTGCTGCTGGGCCTGGCGCGCATGGGCGGCATCATCAAGTTCATCCCCAATCCGGTGATTGTCGGCTTTACCGCCGGAATCGCGGTGATCATCTGGGTTGGGCAGTGGAAGGACTTCTTCGGATTGCCTGCCGTTCACGGCGACCACTTTCACCAGAAATTGTGGCATCTACTGCAGGTTTTACCGGAACTACACCAGGCAACCACCTTGCTGGGGCTGCTGAGCCTGGTGATTGTCGTCCTGACACCCCGACTCCCGGCGATTTCCCGCATTCCCGGGCCGCTGCTGGCGCTGGCGACCGCCACTATCCTGCAGGCGATCTTCCAGTTTCCCGGAGTCGCCACCATCGGCAGTGCCTTTGGCGGCATTCCACGCGGACTGCCGGAATTCCATTTGCCGGATATCACTCTTTCACGCATTGTAGAACTGATGGGGCCCGCCTTTACCATCGCCATGCTCGGCGCGATCGAGTCGCTTTTGTCCGCCGTGGTGGCGGACGGCATGGCCGGAACACGGCATGACAGCAATCAGGAACTGGTCGGTCAAGGCATCGCCAATATTGCCGCGCCTTTGTTCGGGGGATTCGCTGCGACCGGCGCTATTGCCCGTACCGCGACCAACATCCGCAACGGCGGCACCAGCCCGCTGGCCGGGATCGTTCACTGCCTGACGCTGCTATTGATCATTCTGTTCCTGGCCCCGCTGGCCGTGAATATCCCCTTGTGCGCGCTGTCCGCCATCCTGTTTTTCGTGGCCTGGAACATGAGTGAAATGAAGCATTTCCTTCGCATGGTCCGCCGGGCGCCGCGCGCCGATGTCGCCATCCTGCTGCTGACATTCCTGCTCACCATCTTTACCGATCTGGTCGTGGCCGTGAATATCGGCGTCATCCTCGCCACCCTGCTGTTCCTCAGCCGGATGTCGGCCGCCGTGGAGGTGCAGCAACAATCCTCCAAGGATCTGGAAAGCGAACTGCATGGCCAGACCCTGCCGGAAGGCGTGTTGGTCTACACGATTGAAGGCCCGTTCTTCTTCGGGGCGGTGGAAAACTTTGAGCGGGCGCTGGTGAATACCCATACCGATCCGAAGCGGCTGGTGATCCGGCTGAAGCGTGTGCCATTTGTGGATATCACCGGCATCCAGACACTGGAAGAGGTCTTGGAGAAATTTGTCAGGCGCGGCGTGGAAGTAGCCTTGTGCGAGGCCAATTGGCGGGTCAAGAAGAAACTGCTGAAATCCGGCACCATCCAGATGCTGGGGCGGCAGAACTATTTTGATGACTTCGAGCAGGCAGTACACAACAACCGCCCGGCCGTCAGGCAAGTGGCCGCCTGACGGGGCGGCGTGGCCCCTCAGGCAGCCCCCGGCTCAGCGGACTCCGTGAACGGTAAACAGCTCGAGCAGTTGCGCCTCATCCCACACCGCCACCCCCAGCCGGTTGGCGTCCTCCAGCTTGGAGCCGGCGGCCTCGCCAGCCACCACAACCGTGGTTTTCTTCGAGACACTGCCGCTGACCTTGGCGCCCAATTTTTGCAACCGCGCCTTGGCCTCATCGCGCCCCATGGCCGACAAAGTGCCGGTCAGCACCCAAGTCTGCCCGGCCAGCGGCTGCTCATGGTGACGCTCCAGCGGCTTCCAGACCACGCCTCCCCGCTCGAAGGCCGCAATCAGTTCCTGATGCGCGGGTTCGGCGAAATAACGGATAATCCACGCCGCTGAAACCTCGCCGATATCCGGCACCTCCAGCAGCTGCTCCTGGGTTGCCGCCATCAACGGTCTCAAATCGCCAAAATGTTGCGCCAGCGCCAACGAAGTGCTTTCCCCCACACCCCGGATACCCAAGGCATAAATGAAGCGGGGCAAGTTTGTTTCACGGCTGCGGGCAATAGCCTCCACCAAATTGGCGGCCAGCCTTTCCCCCATGCCTTCCAAGCCGGCCGCCAGCAACCGCTCCACGGTCAGCCCGTAGAGATCCGCGCTGCTGCTGACCAGCCCTGCATCCAGGAACTGCTCCAGCCATCGCTCTCCCAAGCCCTCAATATCCATCGCCTTGCGTGAAACGAAGTGGGCCAGCCGCCTCAGTATCTGGGCATCGCAGCTGTAATCCCCGCTGCAGCGGACCACCACGCCACCCTCCTCCTGCACCAGTTCCGCACTGCAAACCGGGCAACAGGCAGGCAGCACGACATCCTGCGCATCGGCAGCTACCTCAACCACCCGCTCCACTTTGGGTATCACATCCCCGGCGCGGCAGACTTCCACCTTGTCCCCCACATGCAAGCCCAGCCGTCGCACTTCGTCCATATTATGCAAAGTGACATTACTGACCGTGACTCCGCCGACAAAGACCGGCTGCAGCCGCGCCACCGGGGTCAGCGCGCCGGTGCGGCCGACCTGGAAGCTGACCGATTCCACGGTCGTCACCGCCCGTTGGGCGGGAAACTTGTAGGCTGTCGCCCAGCGCGGCTCGCGACTGACAAAGCCCAGTTGCTGCTGACGCTGCAAGGAGTTGATCTTGATGACCACGCCGTCGATGTCAAACGGCAAGCTGTCCCGCCGCTGCTGGATATCGCGGTAAAAGGACTCGACAAAATCCAGACCCGAACCCACCCGGATATCGTCGCTCAGCGAAAAACCGGCCTGCTTCAGCCATTGCAGGACTTCATACTGGGTATCGGGCAGGCCGCCTCCCTCAATGCGGGCGACGGAATACGCGTAAAACGCCAGCGGACGGCGAGCCGCCATGGCCGGATCCAATTGACGTACGCTCCCGGCGGCGGCGTTTCGCGGATTGGCGAACGTCTTTTCACCACGCTCGGCCGCCTCGGCATTCAGGCGTTGAAATCCCGCGCGCGGCATCAACACTTCACCACGGACTTCCAGCAATGTTGGCGGATTGGGTATTTGTAACTGCAGGGGCAAATTGCGGATGGTGCGGAGATTATGGCTGATGTCCTCACCGGAAATTCCGTCACCGCGCGTTGCGCCATATACGAAACGACCCTGTTCATAAATCAGGCTGATTGCCAGGCCATCCAGTTTCAGCTCCGCGCAATATTCCAGAGGCTGACCATCATCCGGCAAACGCTCACGCACCTTGCGCTCGAAATCCCGCAGTTCCTCGGAAGAAAACACATTTCCCAGTGACAGCATGGGTACTGCATGAGTGACACTGGTAAATGCCGGGATCGGCTCGCCCCCTACCCGCTGCGTCGGAGAATCCGGCGTCATCAGCTCCGGATATTCCTGTTCCAGCGCCAGTAAGCTGCGAAAAATACCGTCATAGGCCTCATCGCTTATTTGCGGATCATCCAACACATAATAGCGATGATTGTGGTAACGCAGCTGCTGCCTCAGTTCGCTTATTTTCTGGACAACTTCCGGGCTTGCAACCATGACGATCCTCTTCCTGTTTGGGCAGGGGACATAAAATAGCGGGAATCGGGCACAGGGAAAAGACAGGATTGCCGTACACGGGTTTCACAAGACAAAAAGAAAGGGGATTCAAACGATCCCCTTTTTCTTTTACCGCAACCCGGACAGGTTATACGGCGACCGCGACGCCCATTAACTGGCGACGGGTGTATTCCAGCACATCTTCGCGATAATGCTCGACCAGTTGACGGTTCAGCGGATTCTGGTTCTGATCCAGTACTTCACCATGCAACTCGGACGCGATGCGACGGGCAGTGTCGATCATCATGTCATAGGCCAGGGCGGGCTGCTGGCTGGGCAATGCCATGAAGAGGGTCAGGGCGGGAATGAACTCACCGGCCATCGCCTCCAGATCGAATGCGCCGACGTCATCGGCACGCGCCATGCTGAACAGCACTTCGCCGTGACCGCTGGGATGCTCGTGACGGTGGAACATCGACATTTCGCCGAAGCGCAGGCCATAGGACAAGGCGGACTTCAGCAGGCGCTCACCGTCGAACGGCACATGACAGGGCACCACGTAGACAATGACATAGTCCTGGGCGTCAACCACACGGCTCTGCGATTGCGACAGGGCCAGAGGATCCACAAAGTCGTCCTCGGCGCCGATGATGGTGTCCTCGGGAACCGCCTTCTTGCGCAGCTCCAGCGAGATCACGTTACCGGCGGGCTCCGCCTCGTGACGGGCCGGAACGATCAGGCGGACAGTATCCATCTCTTCGTTGGCGGGCTCGGCGTGCAGGACAGAGACCGGATGCCCGGCTTCCTCGGGAACGGTCGCCGCCGCCACGGGAGCCAGGGAAACACCCCGGCGCGCCAGTTCACGACGTTCAGCGCGGGAAACCACGCGCAGACCGTCCGTCGTCATGACAGCTTCTTCCGTACCGACAGCATCCGCGCCGTCTTGCGTACTACGGATATAATCCCAGACCGTCTTGGCCAGAACCACCAGGGCAACGGCGACCGCCCCCCAAATCCAGTTTTCCATAGAAAGAAACCTCAAGCGGCTGCCAAGGCTGCAGCCTGTTCAACATCCACAGCCACCAAGCGTGAAACCCCAGGTTCATGCATGGTGACTCCCATAAGTTGTTGTGCCATTGCCATGGCGATTTTGTTGTGCGTAATGTAAATAAACTGCACCTTTTGTGCCATTTCTTCTACCAGACGACAAAAACGACCAACGTTCGCATCATCCAGAGGTGCATCAACTTCATCCAGTAAACAAAAGGGCGCTGGGTTAAGCTGAAATATAGCAAAAACCAATGATAATGCTGTGAGCGCTTTCTCGCCACCAGATAATAAATGAATTGTTGAATTTTTTTTACCCGGCGGTCGGGCCATAATTGTAACGCCGCTGTTGAGGGTGTCGTCACCCACCAGATTCAGGGTTGCTTCCCCGCCGCCGAATACTTTCGGGAACAGATGCTGCAGTCCGGCGTTAACCTGATTATACGTATCCATGAAAAGGGTTCGGGTTTCACGGTCGATATGCTTTATGGCGTTTTCCAGCTTTTCCACCGCCTCTTCCAGATCAGCGGACTGCGCATCCAGAAATCCTTTACGCTCGGCCTGTTGCTGATATTCCTCGATCGCCGCGAGGTTAATGGCGCCCAAGCGAGTGATACGCAAGGCCAGTTGCTCCAGCCGGGCCTGCCAGGCGTTTTCTTCAATATCGCCAGGTAATGTCGAGATAATCTCTTCGGGCTCCACCCCCAATTCCCGAATCTGTTCCATCAGGTATTCCTGGCGCGAAGCAACATTCTGCCAATTCAACCGGAAAGTTTCGAGCTCCTGACGCAGCGGCTCAATACTGGAAAAGAGCCGGTGGCGGGCCTGTTCCATTTCACGATATGCCCTTCCTGCCTCCTGCAAGGCCGTTTCGGCTGACTGGACCTTCTCCTCGGCCGCCACACGGTTTTGCAACAGATCCTCAAGCTGCAGGGCCAGCTCAGCCAACGGTTCCTCCAGGTGAGAAAACTCTGCTTCCAGGTCCCGGGTTTGCGATCTCAATTGCGTCAAATGCTGATCCGTCCGCTGCAAATTCTGGCGCAGAGCCTTTTCACGGGTCTGATGCCCCTGCAGCTCCAGCGCCAGGCGATGACTCGCGGCTCGGGCCTCCTGCAGGTGCTGGCGCAGTTGCTGCACCTGATCGCGCAAACGCTCACGCTCTTCCTGATTCGCGGCCTCCCGCACCTGGGCCTCCTGCCAGGCCTCCAGGTCTTCCTGATGCGTCAGGCGGGACTCCGCCAGTGATTCAGCATCCAGTTGGCACTGCTCATCCAGCTCGGCCAGTTCCTCACGTACCCGTTGCGCCTGCAACTGGGTCTGGGTCAGTCGCGCCTGCAATCCGGCTAACCGGGACTGCTGTGCGCCGCGCTCCTGCAGCTCCCGGGATAATTGTTTCTGCAACATACCCCGCTGCTCTTCCCCGGTCTGAAGGCTGGCGGCATTCTCCTGCTGCTGCTGTTGCAGCCCGGAAATCTCGACCTCAAGCTCAGCCAACCGCTGTTGCAAGCCTTCAATCGCCTGCTGGCGCGTAATAATGCTGTCTTCGGTTTTGGCCGCAAAGACACGCAGCCAATGCCGCCCCAGCCAATAGCCTTCCGGCGTCACCAGGCTCTCACCGTCCGCCAGTTGATGACGGGCCGTCAATGCCGCAGCAAGGCTGTCGGCCATGCGCACGCCGCCCAGCCAGTCGACCCCGGCGGACTCCGCCAGGAAGACGGCCAGACTCTCGGCATCAACGGCCCCCGAGCCGCCGGCGCCTTTCTCGATCAGCATCACATGCGGAGCGCCATCCAGATTGATACCCGCCAAGTCATCCACCACCAACGCCGACAAGGCATCGCCCAGCACGCGCTCCACCACGGACTCACGCCCGGCGCTTACCCGGATCACTTCCCCCAGGCGCGGCGCTTCCGTCAGGCCGCGAGAAGCCAGCCACTCATTCAACTCACGGTTATCCCGCCCCAAGGCCGCCTGCTGCAAGGCGGAGAGCGCCGACAACCGGCCCTGCACTTGCTGTTGCTCCGTCTTGGCGACATGCAGTGAGCGGGCGATATCCTGCTGACGACGGGTCTCCCGGGTCATGTCCTCTCCCAATTGCTCCAATTGCAACTGGGTTTCCTGCAAGCCCTGATCGAGCGCCGCCAACTCCTCCTGCTGGGCCGCCACGTCCAGCAGCAAATCATCCGTCGCAAACTGCCCCAATTCCTGTGACAGGCGGGCGCGCTTTTCCTGGGCGCGCATCAGCCCCTGCTCCAACGACAGGATGCGTCCCTGCCCTACCTGTACCCGCGAGCCGGCGGCGGCGACTTCGCGCTGGGCGGTCTCAAGCGTGGACTGCAAGCGCTGCAATGCCGACTCGCCGTTCTCCAGGCGAAACATGGCCTCCTCGTGGCTGGCCTGCATTTCCTCCATGGCGGGTTGCAGGACCTCCAGCTCCGCCAGCACGGCATCCAGCTCGGCCTCGTCATGCGAACGCTCGTCGCCGCTTTGCAGGCAACGCTGCTGCAAGCTCTGGATCTGAATCTGCATCTGTTCGCGACGCTGGGACTGGTAACGGATCTGCTGTTCCGCCGAGGCTACCGCGTTGCGGGCGCCATGCAATTCATTCTGGGCCGCCAGCACCGCCTGGTGTCCCTGCTCCTCGCGTTGACGGGCGCGGCTCAGATCGTCTTCCACACCTTGCTGTTGCTGCAGGGCATCGGCCAAGGCTTCGGCGCGCTGTTGGATTCCCGCCTCCAGCGACTGCTGTTCGCCCTGCATGGCCTGCCAGCGCCACACGAACAACTGCGCCTTGGTTTCACGCTCTTCCGCCTTGAATCGACGGTATTTTTCAGCTGCATCCGCCTGCTTTTGCAAGTGCGCCAATTGGCGGGCCAATTCCTCGCGGATATCATTCAAACGAGAGAGGTTGTCACGGGTATTCGCCAGACGGGTTTCCGTTTCCTTGCGCCGTTCCTTGTAGCGCGAAATACCAGCCGCCTCTTCGATGTAATTGCGCAACTCTTCCGGACGGGCCTCAATCAGGCGGGAAATCATGCCCTGCTCGATAATGGCGTAGGAGCGCGGCCCCAAACCTGTCCCGAGAAAAATATCGGTAATATCCTTGCGGCGGCACTTGCTGCCGTTCAAATAATAATCAGATTTGCCTTCACGACTCACCTGCCGACGCACCGCGATTTCGGCATAACGCCCGTATTCCCCAGCCAAAGTCCCATCCTGATTATCAAAAATCAGTTCGATACTGGCCTGGCCGACCGGCTTGCGGGTGGTTGAACCGTTGAAAATGACATCCGCCATGGATTCGCCGCGCAGGTATCGGGCGGAAGACTCACCCATTACCCAGCGCACGGCGTCAATGACATTGGATTTGCCGCAGCCGTTGGGGCCGACAATCGCTGTCAGGTTATTGGGAAAGGGGACCGTTGTCGGATCGACAAATGATTTGAAACCCGCCAGTTTTATACTTTTAAGGCGCATGACAACGGAATGCCGGATTTAAAGGTGAATTAGCCTCCCTGCCGGGGGTTCCTGGTCGGCAAGGCAAGGTCAAGACTGCATCCATGCAGCGAACCCAATGAATTCTAATGAAAAAGCAGGATCAGCCCGAGCAGAATTGCAACAAAACGTGTACTAAAGCGCCAATACGGACAAAAAACACCCGCATGCGGCGCTGTCACGGATAATCAGGGGACTCCCCGACGGATTATCAATCAGATTAACGGCGGGAACGTTGCGCCCACGCCAACTCGATTTGCTTCATGCGCGCCAGCGAATCCAGAACCAGATTGCGCAAATGATGGCAAAACTCGCCGATTTGTTCAGCCGCCTGATCACCCTTGCGAAGCAATACCGACTCCAGTACTCCCTTGAAGAAATTGAAGGCTTCCTGAAGTTCGCGTTTATTGGTATGCAGGGCCAGGTAATAACTGCGCTGTAAAGCCGGCTGTAAATCCTCCAGCATTTCCTCAATATAAGGATTCATGCTGAAACGGTAAGACATCCGGAAAAAGGTAAATGAACTTTCGTAGAAACCTTCAATGTCGCCGTCACGAACCATCTGTTGCATTTTCTCAAGGAGTGACGTGAAACCTTCAACATCGCTTTGCCGCCAGTTATCCGCCGCACGACGGACCAGTAACGACATCAGCAGGGTAATAACCTCAAACAGGCTACGGATTTGTTGGGCGGACATTTCAGCCACCACAGCGCCGCGCCGGGGATAGATCTCAATCAGGTGGCGGCGCTGCAAAATCAGCAGCGCCTCGCGCACGGAGCCGCGACTGACATTCAGTTCGCTGGCGATCCGCAACTCCTGGATGCGCTCGCCCTCGACCAGATCACCGGTAATAATCTGCCTTCCAACGTGGCGGGCAATTTGTTCAGCCAGACTTTCGGCAGCCTTGAATGTCATGTCGTCCTCACGATCCCGCATGGTTCATCTGCCTGAAAACTCTATCATGCATGGATTGTACCCTTTTGACTCATTGTCGTACAATCGGACTTATTGCCTTTTGGCTTTACGGCCGTCGTCACAAAGCGTTCAGACTGACTTTGCTGACAACCCGCCCCTCAGCTCCGGAAGCCGCCTCAGGCTCCAGCATGAATACCCTCGCCTCCTCCACCTTGCCCTCATCAATCAGCAACTGGCGCAGACTGCGGCTACGATCCAGCGCCAATTGGCGCAAGTCCCCATCAGCCACAACTTCCTGGTCCATCAATGCCGTCCGCAAGGATGCGCGGTAAGCCTCCATCGCGACCGCCAGTTCTTGTCCGCCTGCAGGACGCAGCGCCAAGGCCTTCTTCTGCTTCAAGGCATCCTGACCGAACCTTTCCGCAAACAACCCTTCCAAAGACTCTGGTTCCTTTGGAGCCTTCAGCGCACGGGCTTTCAGGGCCTCATCCAATCTGGCTGCCCGGATCGCCTGACGGTCAAGGTCCGGATCAAAGCTGCCTCGCAGCTCGGCGCGCAATTGCGGCCGTTGATTCAACGCCTGGGCCAGACGCAAGACTTTGTCGCGGGTATCCGGACGGATGGCGGTCTCGCCGGGAGCAAACGCCAGGCTGTCCATGTCTTCCCCCCCGCCCACCAGACCGGCGATAAAGCGGAATGGTGCGGTAGCCACCTTCGTCACCACATTAACAAAAGCCTTCCACACAATTGGACCGACCCGGAACTGGGGATCATCCAGACTACCGCTGATGGGCAGATCCAGATCAATGACCCCCTTGCCGTCTTTCAGCAGCGCCAACGCCAGACGCAGCGGCATATTCACGGCATCAGGACTCTCCACCTTCTCGCCCAGAGTGAGCTGGTTCAGCACGATCCGGTTACTGGCCTTGAGTTGCCGGTTTTCAATCTGGTAATCCAGATCCAATGACAATTTGCCTTTCTCGATCCGGTATCCGGCGAACTTGGCGGAATACGGCGTCAGCGTCGTCAGCTCCACATTGTCAAATTTCAGGGCCATCGCCGTTCGGGCATCAGGCGCAAGCGGGTTCACCCGCCCGTGGATGTCGGCCTTGCCATACTGGTCCACCCGTCCCAGCAAGCGGATATCGGCAATGGCTCCCGGACGGGTGCTGACGCCACGAACCTCCCCGTTCAAGGCCTCAATACCGGTGGCAAACTGCGGCTTTAAGCTAAGGTCGGCAAACAGCATGGCGCCGTTCCTGACGGCCACCCGGTTGATATCCACCGTCGCCGCGACCGTGGCATTGCTCTTGGTGGGCGATGTGGATTTCGACGAAGCTTCCGGCGGGGTCGTCGCCAGAATCTGGGCAATGTTCAGGCTCTTGTCCGGCAAAATCATGACCCGGCTGAACGGTTGCTCCGCAACGATTTCCCGAATTTTGGCCTTCATGGGCGACAGGTTGAAATCCAACCCGTTCACTTGCAGGCGTTTCCAGGCCAGAAACCGTTCCTGCAAGAACAAATCATTGGCGACAAAATTATCAATGCCGATGCTGCCATGATATTCCGCCTGGGGAACCTTGGCGTCCTTGACCAGGAACCGCCCATTCAGGTCCAGCTTCCCGCTCTGTAACTGAAAGCGGGCGAAATCCGCCAGATAGGGCGTCAGCGGCGGCAAGTCCAGCCCTTTCAAGTCGGCATGTCCCGACAAGATCAACGGCGATTCCTGCAAATCGCCGCCCACCCGCAAGCTGGCGGAGGAGCCTATATCGAACTCCCCTTCAAAGCGCTGAGGCTTGGCGGCATCCATCTCCGGGTGTATGGAAAGCTGACGTATATATAAAGGAAGAGAAACCGGCTTTTTCGGCGTCCTGTCTTCCGCATTCACCCTGAAATCCGACAACGCCAGCTCAGCCAGAGCTGTCCGCCACGGGACCTCGGGCCCCGCCGGGGCCGGTTGCGGTTTACTCAGCCGGGGAAGCAACCGGGAAACAAACCGTGTCCAGTCACTCTGGTCGCCTGGCTCGCGGGTGAATCTTGCTTCGCCCTTGGGGATGACAACCCGCCCGACCTGCAACTGCTTTGGCGTCAGCGCCACGGTTGAAGCGGCGATTTCCAGCCGGGGGACCGAGAGCAAAGGCGCTTTGCCATCACCCTGAACACGAATACCCTCGACCCCCAATCCTTTCAGGCTGGCCAATTGCTTCACCGGATTCCAGTCCAACCGGCTCAACTTCACGCCATCGATGGAAACCCATGCGGGCCCATCCTCTCCTATGGCCAACTTCTGGAAACTCAATTCCGGGCATGTCAGGTTTTGCGCAGGCCAATCCAGGCTCAAATCCTTCATCGACATCCGGTCGAGGCGCAGCTGTAACGGCTGTTCGACAACCGTGGCTGCCTGTAGACCTTCCAGGTTGAGCGCTCCACCGGTCAGCCGAACTGTCGGCGTGTCATTTTCCAGCAACAGGACATAATGCCCGGCCATGGACAAACGACCCGCCTGCACCGATAGCGGCAGCGCGCTCTGGGCATAGTCGGCCACTGTCTTCGCCTGTAATCCGCGAATGGCCAGATCGCCCTCGGAGCGCACCGGGTTCAGGGCAACGGTGCCATGCCATTCCAAGGCTTCACCCTTACCGGTCTCCGCCGCAAAATGATATTTGCCCGAGCCGGCAGGACGCGAGCTCAGGTTATGCAACTGCAGATTCAGCGGCTCCAGCAACGCCGTAAAGGGCTTGGGACGGCTGTCATCCGCTAGGGCGATCCGACCCTGGTGAACACCCAGCGCCGCCAAATGCCAATTTGTCCGGCTTTTGTCGTCGGGGTCCTCAGGAGGCACAAGCTTGAGCAAGTTAAGATGCCCTTCCCGATCAATCCTGGCGTCCATCACCGGAGCCAGTAAATCCAGGTCATCCACTTCGATTTGCCGCCGCCACAAACTGCCCAGTGCATCGACATTGATATAAACGCTTTTGAGGCTGAGCAACGGCGTCTTCACCCCGGCTTCACTAACCGAGACGCCATCCAGACGCAGGGCCAGACGCAAGGGATTGACCTGCACTTCGCGAATCGCCAGATTCAAATGCAGCTTTTCATGCACATAGTCACGGGCCAGCTTGTCGACCAGCTTGGGCGCGCCCAGAAAACCCGCCAGCGCATATAGCCCGAACAGCCCCGCGATCGCGGCAATCTGCTTCTTGCGGCGGCGAGATATGCTCCGTACCCGTCCCGACATGCCCTTCACCCCCACTCAAAAGATGCAGAGATATTATCACTGCCGTAAAAGCGACGTTCCTATTAACTGTAATGTCGCGGCGGATAGCGACTGGATGCCTCCTCCACACACAACCTGACCTCATCCTATATAAGCAAAACATCTCTTTTATATAGAGAAAAAATATTTTTCTTATGAATGCGGCCTTGATATGCTCCCAACCCTGAAATTCCAGCCCCGACGGCAGACTTTATTCCATGTACCAGTACGACGCCTACGACCAAAAAATCGTTGATGAACGCGTGGCCCAGTATCGCGATCAAACACGCCGCTACCTTGCCGGCGAACTGACGGATGATGAATTCCGTCCTTTCCGTCTGCAAAACGGCCTGTATATCCAGCGCTATGCCCCCATGCTGCGCATGGCTGTTCCTTACGGGCTGATGTCCAGCAGGCAATTGCGCATGCTGGCGCATATTTCACGCCGTTATGACCGCGGTTACGCCCATATCAGCACCCGGCAGAACGTCCAGCTGAACTGGCCGCTGCTTGAAGAGGTTCCCGATATCCTCGCCGATCTGGCCAGCGTGCAGATGCATGCCATCCAAACCAGCGGCAACTGTATCCGCAACACCACCACCGATCAGTTCGCCGGCGTTGTGGCTGGCGAAATTGCCGACCCGCGCCCGACTTGCGAGCTGATCCGGCAGTGGTCGACGTTCCACCCGGAGTTTGCCTTCCTCCCCCGTAAATTCAAGATTGCCGTCAACGCTCACTCCGAGGTTGATCGCGCGGCTACGGCTGTTCACGATATCGGCGTCTATATGACGGTCAACGCCGATGGAGAGCCCGGCTACCGCATTCTGGTCGGCGGTGGTCTTGGGCGCACGCCAATGGTTGGTGCCATCATTCGCGACTTCCTGCCACAGCGCGAGCTGATCGCCTATCTGGAAGCGATACTGCGCGTCTACAATCTTTACGGTCGTCGCGATAACAAGTACAAGGCCCGGATCAAGATCCTGGTCAAGGCATTGACGCCCGCCGTATTTGCGGAAAAGGTCGAGGCTGAGTTTGCCCACCTGCAACACGGCGAGCTGATTGTGCCGGCGGAAGAATTCGCCCGTCTGGCAGGCTTCTTCACCGAGCCCGCCTATGAGGCACTCACGGACAATCCTGCCGCACTTGCGACCCCGTTGCAGGACAACAAAGCATTTGCGCTGTGGTATCAGCACAATACCTTTGCCCACAAAAAGCCCGGTTACCGTATTGTGACCCTTTCGCTGAAGCGCCCCGGTGTTGCCCCGGGCGACATCACGGCCGCGCAGATGGAAACTGTCGCCGATCTGGCCGATGCTTTCAGCTTTGGCGAATTGCGCACCACGCATGAACAGAACATCGTTCTGGCCGATGTCCGTCAGGACCAATTGTTACCTCTATGGGAAAAGCTGCGTGACGCAGGTCTGGCAACGGCCAATATCGGCTTCCTGACCAATATCATCTGCTGCCCGGGCGGTGATTTCTGCTCGCTGGCCAACGCCAAGTCGATCCCCATTGCCGAACAGATTCAACGCCGTTTTGCCGATCTCGACCAGGTATATGACATTGGTCTGCTCGACATCAATATTTCTGGGTGCATGAATGCTTGCGGCCATCACCATGTCGGCCATATCGGCATTCTGGGTGTCGACAAGAAGGGTGAAGAGTATTACCAGGTTACGCTGGGCGGTAGCTCTGACCATGGCGCCGCCATTGGCGATATTCTCGGCCCGTCGTTCTTTGCCGAAGACATGGGAGATGTGATTGAGGAAATTCTCAACACCTACCTCGATAACCGCCAGGGCGGTGAACGCTTCCTGGATACTTATCGCCGAATCGGTATTGAAAAGTTCAAGGAGCGTGTATATGCCTAAGATCATTCACGGCCGTCAGATCATTGACGATGCCTTTACGCTCGTGACTGAAGGCCCCCTGCCTTCAGGTGCTGTCTGCGTTTCACTGGGATATTTTCTGGAAAACCGCAGTGCCGTCCTTAGCCATACCGGCTTGAAAGGCGTACAGCTCAAACCGGACCAGCACCCTGAATTGTTGGGTGATGCCGTGACAAGTCTGGACATGATTGCGTTGGAGTTTCCTGCGTTTGCCGATGGCCGGGGTTATTCCTATGCCTGGCTGCTGCGCAACCGCCTTGGCTTCACGGGCGAGTTGCGCGCGACCGGTGATGTTTTCAAGGATAATATCTATTATCTAAGCCGTTGCGGTTTTGATAGTTTTGCCGTGCGTGCCGACAAGAATATCGAAGTCGCCCTGACAGGGCTGGATGATTTCAGCGAAGCTTATCAAGCCAGTATCGACCGCCCGATTCCCTTGTTCCGCCGTCGCCTCGCTACCGCTCAATGAACGTAAGATCTCAGGCATAAAAAAACCGGCTTAAGCCGGTTTTTTTATGCCGTCAGCATCACGGTTTGATGGCTGGTGAATAACACGATTGCAGGCTGATATCTGAAATTATGCCGTATGACTTGGGGAACTGACCCGTTTTGTCCACAGGCGTAGTCTGGAAAGAAGCCATGGATAATGGGTAATTCAACCATTCTGCAGCCGCCTCAGACAGCTTGGACGAATCCGTCTTGTCGTTCTCAAAGGACTTCATGGATATCAGACCGTCCTGAATCCCGGAAATATCGATACGTGTTTTCCGACCGGCATCACCAATCATAATGCCATAAAACTTTTCCCAGCCCGGTATGCGGCTAAACAAGATCACCGGGCTGATATAATATTTGCCGCTAAGAGGGAATATGGCGGAAACAGCACCCAGACGATACTCCTGTTGTGCCGAAACCTTATCGACAAGATTGGCATCCACAGACGAACAGTTATTATCCATGTCACTGATAATATTGCCATTTTCCAGAACAGTAATGCCCGCCGAACCGATGGTGCAGCCCCCGGTCAAACTGCAACCACCACTCGTACTGACATCACTATCTTTAAATGTCAGCTTGAAATGAAGCGGGAAAATCGCTTTCTCACCTGACTTGACCGTATCCAGTGTCTTCCAGGCAGCAGGATCCAGCAAAGGGTCAAAACGACGTCGACGCTCAAGATTGACTGAGCCGACATATGAGGCAGTCTGTCCGCTTTTGTCCAACCTGCGCCATTTACCCAACAAATCAGGAGAAACAGGCGTTGTTTCAGGTAAGCCAAAGAGCGAGCGATAAATAAACGGATGGCCGCTTATAAAACCATACCGGTTGGTGCCTTCGTAAATCTCGACGAATCCATCATCCAGCAAGGTGTCCTTATTAATAACCTTGAATTTGAATCCTGACTTCACCTTCCCATTCAGAGAGAACCCTAAACCATCAGAAACGGGAACCAATTCCGACGGGGCAATCTTGGAGCGCATTTCGGTGACATTTTTGGGAATGGAGGAGTCCGTGGGAGAGGATTGCGTAATGCCTTTCCACTCCTGGCCCAAACCAATCGAGCGGCCATCACGATCAAGCAGCAGCAAAATGGACTCAATGGCTTTGTCCTCTTGCTTGTTGTTTGTACCGAGGATGATCGTATCGCCATTTTTTCCAACAATACCTGTTTCAATCACATCATCAATGGCGCGTTGAACAGAAAACACCAAACCGGGTGCTTCATAAAGGCCTGCCAACATGATCCGCTGGCCTGCAAGGAAATGATTCTTGGCATCCGCTACCGCCGGCAGCGTAATTCCAATTTTCGTAAAGGTTTCATCCAGCGTAGTTGTAGAAGAAAACCCGCCTGCGCCGAAGTCCTTATCCAGCAGGTTCAATTTATCACGCGCTGCTGACGAAACCACGATACGCTTGGAAGGCGCCGGAAGCTGGAACTCCTCGGTCGAGGCAACGCCCTGCAATACCCGAAGAATATTAAGAACCTTGGTTGTGGCCAGGTCTGTGCCTTCAAGATTGTCCAGTTCACCCGCGCCGGACACCAAATCCAGCGGCGAAAGCTGAAGCAACTGCGCTTCAGCCTTGCTCTTCCCTGTTTTGGGATCCGGAACGGCAATAATGAGCGGCTGAATGACCGCAGTCCCCAATGTGACCTTTTTCTTCCCATCTGATGACAGCAGGAAGAAAGTCACCACCGAATTATTGGGGCATACAAAATAGCCTTCAGCCGTTGTGACATTGGCAACGGTATCGCATTCATAATTTATTCCGGTTACAGGCTCATCAACCAACTGACCGGTTACGCAAAGACCATTCGATGCACCGCACGTCGATGATGATCCCGTATTGCTGACCGGATCTGTCAGGTTGTTGCTACCGCTGCCACAAGCAACCAGCGCGGCACAAATGGCCGACAAAGCAAAGCCGGGAAGCAGGTTACGAGAAAATACAGTCATCATAGACACCCTTGTTACTCAAAAACTTCCAGCGTCATGGCGCCATGATGCCGAAGTTGAAATGGTGCGCGTTGCTCGGCCTTGGGAAAATAGAACCCAAGATAATGTGCGCCGCCCGGTTGAACCAGCACTGACTCAATCAGGCCATATTTATAGTCTGTACCCGGCACTTCATTGACCCAGAAATTCCAAGCCCCCGCCATTACACATCCTTGCCGGTCAAACCAGACCGGAAAAGGTACGTAATATGCCGGCACCGCCATGGATACCGAATAACTGCGTATCCTGATGGCACTTTCCTGCAAATCGGACAAATTAATAAGTACATCGGCATCAGTATCACTGATGCTGATGGGCTCCTCTATGGAAAGTCTGTTAATTTCCCGAATTTTTCTCGAATGGCGCAGCACCTTTTGCGTCAGGCACTTGGCCAATTCGGGCTGCAACTTCAGCACTTCTGCTGGCTGAAGTGACTGATAATTCGGCGAGGGTCGGACTGCTTCCGTAAACGCCGGCTCCGATTTCGCGGTTTGTCCACTGGGGATGGGGATCCCCTCATCGGACTCTATGGGCGTATGGCCCGGGCCACCATCCGGCAGGTAGTAAAACCGATTCTTACCCTCAGGTTTATAACCCTTACGTTCCAATTGCTCACTGGTTAGATAAGACTCACCCTCGAGCTGATCCTTGCCCGAAGAGCTACCGGCTGTAGCATCTGACTTGGGTGGAACAATTACAGGCTTGCCCTGCACCACACCTGCTGAGGAGGAAGGGTCCTTGCTAGCCGGTGGCGGCGATACAGGTTGCTGCGCGGGAGCGCGAATAACCTGAAGACGCCCGTCAGTACCAATAGTAGGATAAAATTTGTCTGCGGCTCCCGCCACGAGCGGCATCAAACAGAACACCCAGAAACATCCGCGCATGGACTTACCAACGTGTCCGATAAGCAATCCCCAGAATATTCACGACTGCTTTTGTCTGAACATCCAGCCCTGCAAAAGGATTGTAGACAACGTTATTGATGCCTTGAGCATTTGCCAAGGTACTGGTGCCCGCAGGAATGTCATCCTTGCTTCGCAAATTCATCCACGTTAAATCAATATCTGTATCGCGACTGAATTTATAGCCAATACCCGTGCCGAAGAGACGGGCGTTATTGATGGGAGCCATCGCATTACGCTTGTTATCAGGAATGGCCGCTTTACGTGGTTCGTAACCCAACCGGAATTTCAAACGATTGGTATGTGAATACTCGATGCCAACACCCCAACTCCAGGGGCTGACAAAACCCAATGGGAAAGATAATTGGGTCGGCGTCGTTCCTGGAACCAAAAGCCGGGCGATTTGCAACACTGCCAATTGACGATCGAACTCAAAACGAAACGCATCCCAAGCCCCGTAATCGGTCCAGCCAATGTCAAAGTTAATTTGCAATGGAGGAATGGGTTTATACTTAATACCCGTCTTGAAGTGTGCAGGATACTCAAGATTCATTGCCATCAAGCCTTCTTCAGACTTGGGCATATAACTCGGCAATCCCAGAATCGCCCCCAAAATCTGACCGGTAATGGAGCTTTGCAAGCCTTCATTAATCAGCGAACGAGCCCCATTTTCATATTCAACCTTGTACTTACCCTTCAACCGCATCTTGGCGGAGCTTTGGTAAACGGCGCCCCAGGCGAACTGCTCATTGGGCTCCCACAGAATGCCCAAGTTGTATGATGGCGACATCTTCTGATCCATCACAACATCAAGGGAGGCCATTTTCTTGAAGGGGCCCAAGCTCTCCTGTGCATTACATACGCCAAAGAGCAGCAAGTCAGTCACAATATTGGAGTTGCCCTTGAAAGGCGCGCAAATTTCCTCGTCCAGCAACCGGAAAACGCCAATCAACTCATTCGGCGCTCTGAAATCCGTATTCAGCTTGACTGCCTGATAAGACAGTCCAACCGACAGGCCGACGGACAAATCATCCGTTAGACGATAGGCGACTGAAGGCGATAAATACGTCAAACGCTCCAATGCCACCTCTTTCCCCATATATGCGCCGGGATCCTTGGGATCCCTGTACAAACCTGCAAGCATCGGGGCGTAGATAGCGTCGGCAAAGGTAAACTTGGAGCCCGGAGGATGGTAGGCAATACCGGCTGTGGGTGCGGCAACGGGTCCAGGGGGCAATTTCAGGAACTTATCGAGAATCGGCAGGTAAAGACCAACCCCCTCAACATCACTGTGAGCGGTTTTGAAGCTCGAACACAGGCTCTCGCCATCATTTTCAGGGTCATTACAAACGATGGGGTCATCAGAATAGCCGAAAACATTAAAACCAGGTGGAGCCGAGAAGTCACTGGTGACATTAAAGCCAACGACCATCAACTGAACATCAAGCTCAGTTCCATTAATTTTGGTCAGGCCGGCTGGATTAAGGTGAATGGAGTTCACCCCCGGTGGATCCGCGGTGACCGCATTACCCAATGCCAGCGACCGCAAATCCACAGAGAGATTCTGAGCAAGCTGAGCATGCGCCAAGGAGGATGATAAAGCCATCACAGCCAACGACAATGCCCGAATCTTCACTTTATGCGCGACCTTTTTCATTATCTACTGCCCTGGCCTTTCAACATTATTGATCGGCAGCGGCCAGACCAAGGAATTCAATGGGCAGCGAGAAGCCCAACATAACATCCGGTGTATCTTCCGTCAGGCCATACCCCAAATTCAGATTGACGATGCGCTTGGGCGATGTGCGGAGCGAAAGAGCGAAATTGACCAAGGCAGAAACCTGGGTCGGACTCTCTACAAAAGTCCCATCCGCGAATTTATAGCGGTTGTTCGCCGTAATGCTCTGTTGAAATGAGGCACTCATGGAAACATCATAGTTCAATGAATATGCAAAGCCCATGGAGAAGCCAACTGTATTACCAGGAGTCACCCCGGTCAAAATACGCGATCCGCGAGCCTGATTAAGGTTGCCCACATTATTGGACATGCTCATGCTGGCAGACCCGAACAGAACCAACGGGTCAGTCACTTTGCTAACGCTTACGCCGGTGTTCAGGGAATAGTAACCCTTACCCGTGGACAGATCTGACAATGCATTGATTTTAAACGGGCTATCGCCTGTGGCCGTTGAAAAGGTTCCGAACAGGGTTGTCGTTGGCAGCCCCGTCTTCAACGGTATCGGCTGCCAACGCATACCGACAGATATATCACCAAGACCTACCGCACTTCGACTGAGCTGAGTATCCATTTTATAAACCAGCGGCAGGTTCGCAGTCACCGTAAGGTTATCGCGCAAGCCGTAGGAAAGCTCAAGACTATTAGTGAACGTATGCTGAGCATCCTCCTCAACACGGAAACGAGTGATACCCGATGAATTACCATCCAAAGCGATATCAATACGGCTATCACGATAATAACTATAGTCGCCGCTATAATTTGAGCCAAAGCGGCCCTTTTTCATCAGCGAATAATTCTTTTCTGTAGCCTTGAACACTTGCTCAAGGTTTTTATCAGCAGTGGCATCTGTGGACTGCTGCTTAAGTGCTTCCCGAGCTGTATCAGCACTGGGGGCGGAGGAGGTAGTAGGAGTCGGCGTAGCAACTCCGGCATCGGCAGCAGGCTTATCCTCGGCATAAGCCGCCGAGAAACACAAGCTATTCAGCATCACAAACAGATGCGGAGCCCTTCCCCAGTTTCTCATCATTTTAATACCTTGGTTCTTGTAAGAATCAACAATGCCGCAAAAAACTATTTGCGACGGTAGTAAGTACGCAACGGAATATCAACCGGCTTATTGTAATTGCTGCTTTCCTTGTCGTTATTAAGCACGCGCATCAGCGTTCCGGCCTTGTCAGCATTCTCCACCATCTGCCTGTCATTGAGATATAACGAAACAAATGTCAATTCATTAATCGTCTCATCGCTCACATACCGGAGATCATCCTCGGTAAGGTCCAGCGTCGGCTGCGGCTTGAAGCCATTAGGGAAGACAATGAACATGACATTATTTTCCCAAATCTCAGCAAATCGGCTTTCAGGAAAACTGATATTTCCCAGCGCAGGATCAGCCACAAAGAAGCGACCATCAAAGAATTTCTTGACGACAACAAAATGTTTGAAATTAGCGTAATGGATTGGGACGATGGCCGGGTGGTCCAGCTTCTTCAAGTCGTCGAGCGTCCCCTTATACCCCCCGCTTGGGTGGCCCAGAGCAGTAACCAGACGCTTCATATCCAGCAATGAAAAGCCGCGGCGCTGAACAATCTTGTCATACTCCCCGAACTTCAGGAGTCCATCCATCACCTGCTTTTCTGTGAATTTCCGACCAAGATAGCCATTCAGCAGCGTCGTCAACGCCGCCGATCCACAGCTATAGTCATACGCCTGGTGAATAATATTCCGATATTTTTGCTCGACCAAGGAGTGAACGGTGACAGGAGCCTCACCGACCTTAAGAGGGCTATTCACCCGGCCATCCACAATACTCGTATAGTAAATTGTCGATGCCGGAACCTCCGCCACATCGAAAGCCTCGTTGGCGAAAAACATGGTAAGGACTGATCCGAGCGTTAATATGAACATAAGTCTTTTTCTAGTTTTCAAGCCACGATGAAATATGCCCGATCGGCAACCCCGTTTAACCGACCACCCATCAGTTAACTTAGCTCTTACCCGCGATGGTGAAAGTCAGATTACTCAGATTCATTCCCACCACCCCCATCGAACCCATATTGGCTGCGGTATTCCCGGCAGTAATATTGGACAATGTCATATCCACGGCAGTCAGGTTGGGGGTTGTCAATATCAAACCCGCATTGGCGATATCCACCGTCGTCCCCGTAAGATTCATCCCATCAAGCTTGAAATTGAATCTGATGTTACGGTTATTGGACAGATTATCACTCTTGTCACGAAGCAGGACCTGACCAAAATCCAAGGTTCCAAAATTGGCATTCGCCAAGGTCATCATATGCGTCGATGGCTCATTGCCGAGTTCAAAATTAAAGGTTGGATTAGGCGCACCTGGCCTCAGCAAATCAAGATAACCATTCGCAAAATCCAGGATCTCAACAACATTCCCACCCTGCTGGTTATGAATCGAGACCTTATCGAGCAGGATACGAAGCTTCTGAATTCCCGAGTCCCACGCAACAGCCAACTTTACGACCGGGCTCGCCCCGCCGCTGGCATCCACGGTTACATTGAAAGTTGGGTTGGTCGTTGTCGTACACGTAAGCCCGGCTCCGTTAGTACAACCTTTAATGCCCATGCCATTCAGAACAAGGACACCTGTATTGAACTCATAACCAGGTTTGATGGTCGAGGGAACGCCGCTTAAATCTGAGATCTTGACCGATGAGGAAACCCAATCCACGGATGTACTGATGATGATACCGGTCTGCCCAACTGCATCTGACAACTGCGAATCATCCACCTGCTCAAACGCAAAGGCAGAAAAATGCATCATCAAAGTTGCAGCCATAACGGGGAACGTATAGTGCTTCTGCATGTGCAGCTCCAGAGCGGCAGCCGGTTATTGTTATTACTTCCTTGAAATCATATACGATGATCGGATAATTTTCATCTGTTTTCTTGGTATTAGAAATGCAAAACGGCAGCCTAGGCTGCCGTTTTGACCAACACTATACAACCGTGCTGATATTAGTGACCAGCGATAACCAGCTCGGAACCGTTCAGGTTCAGACCCAGAATCTGCACGTCACCCAGATCGCCCATGTTGCTGTCGCCCAGACGGACGTTGTTCATGGCGATATCAACACCACCAGCAGCGGTACCCAGCTGGCCGATACCAACAACCATACCGTTCACGATGTCTTGCAGACCAGCAGCAACCAGAGTGGCGTTGGTGGAGCGAGAGCCCACATCAACAGAAGCAACCACGGTCAGGTCAGTGCCGCCAGCGTCAACAATCTTTTGCTGACCAACGAAGATGCTACCACCAGAGATGGCGCCAGCGTTGTCGTTGATGCTCATGTTGTCGATGCTCAGACCGCCAGTCATGGAGGTGTTAACAACGATCATGTGGCCTTGAGCTTCAGCAGCACCCAGTTGCACGTTCAGAGTGGTGACACCCAGAGTCATGACCATGCCGGACAGAATGGCAGCGGTCTTGTCAGTGATGCCGGAACCGTTAACTTCAGCAGAGCCGGCAGAAGCAACACCGTTTTCGTCGAAGTTAGCAGGAGCCGCGTTGCTGTTGGCAACGTAGATGGCGCCAGTCTTGATACGCAGGGTCGGGGTGGTGATCTTGACGTTCAGCATGGCTTGGTTGCCAGCGGTCACGCTGTCGCCGTCACCCACGGAGTCAATAGCGATAACCAGCGGAGAAGCCTGGTTGGTGTAAACTTCAGTCTTGTCGGAAGCACCGCCGCCGCCGATAACCAGAGCACCGGAGTTAGCAGTAGCAGAAACGCCCAGAGTACCCAGACCGTCATCATCGTGAATACGGACTTCGTTGATTGCGATACCCTTGTAGCCAGTGATGGTGCCACCAGCAGAGTTGGTCATACCGGCAGTTTGCAGACCGGACAGCAGAGCGCCGGCAGCATACGGAGTAGTAGTGGTGACAGCCGTCGGGGTAAAGTCAGGCAGAATCACAGAAATGGTGATACCATCTTGACCAGTCGTAGCAGCCATGGAAGCGTCATCAATAGCTTCCATTGCGAATGCGCCAACAGAGGTCATGGTGATAGCAGAAGCGAGAGCGAGCTTTTTCAAGCCTTTCATTGGAGTTCTCCTCGAGGGTTTAATTCTAATTTTTTGTTACCTTTGGTTTGGGTAACGTGCTATTAGGCAGTAGAAAAGTATCATTCTTGTGTGCCCCCCACAACCCCCTGTCAGCATCTTTTTGCACCATCCCCGACAAAAGGTTGTTTTTTCTGCATGAATGAGACGTCCATCACGTTTTCATGCCCAAATAGCACAATCACGCCCGGCTCGCAGCCAGCCCGTTTATTACAAGTGTTTGACCCAAAACAATAAACGCGGCATAGGCCGCGTTCAGTACACTTTCTGCGTGGCTATGGCTGTCCCGCTACCCGAATAACGGTTGTCGCCAGATCCAGCCCCACCAAGTCAATATTACCAATCGCCGGCGTGCCGGCATCACCCACCTTGACCCCGGACAGCGCTATATCCACACCACCACTACTGGCGCCAAGCTGATACACACGTGCGACCACACCATTGGTTGCAACATCAACACCGATATTGACATCCAGGCTAGTGGACGCACCGTTATTATTGATGGAAATGGCCGGTATCTGCAGGAAGCCGCCGGAATTGACATCATTAAGCTGATAACCGGTCGCCGTAATGCCGTTTGTCATGCTCCCGGTCAAACGCAACATGTTTCCTTGCGACTCACCCGCCAACTGCAAGTTTGCCGTAATGGCACCGACGTTGATGGTCATGCTCTCGCTGATTGCCGCTGACATGCTGGTGACTGGCGAGGAGACTCCACTGCTTGCAGCCACATAGGTCTTACCCGTTTTAAAGGTAAATGCGGGGATATCCACGCGCACATTCAGCATGGGCTGATTGCCGCCTGCAGCACTGGAATCACCGACACTGTCCATGGACGCATTAATGACACTCAGGGCAGCCATGGTGAATTCCAGGCGATCGCCCGCCACGCCGGTACCGTGAACAATAGCGCCAGCGGCGGGGGCGCCGGCATAGCCGTCCCGGTCATGAAAAATTGTCTGATTGATCTTGAAACCGACATCGGTACCAGGGCCTGCACCATCGAAGTCCGGCAGGATCAAGCGGAAAGTCACCCCATCCTGAGCCACATGGTCGGACATTTCCCCATCAGTCATGTCATCCATCGCCCAGCAAGCCGATGCGGCCAGCAGTACCGGCAGCATCAGGATTCGTCGATTCACGGGAAACTTCATTAGGGGTGCTCCCTGTTCTTCTGCTTTTATTATGCCGCAATGAACTATCAGTCCTTGCCAACGAACATGATATAGGAAGACTGCAGAATTGGCCACCCGTCAGGCTGGCCGATACTTTTTTGCAACGTATTCGCAACAATAAAAAAGGCCCCGCATGCGGGGCCTTTTTCGTACAAATGTGAGCTTACTGACCCGCAATACGGATGACAGTATTGTTCATGTTCAAACCAACGATATCAACGTTACCGATGGTTGGTGTCGTAGCATCGCCGAACTTGAGATTGGCAAGACGAACGTCCGCACCATTGGTTGCATTACCGAACTGGGTCAGGTTGACACGCATGCCGCCCGAGGCGCCGCCGCTGATGAAGTCAACGCTGGCGTTGACGGTCAGGTCCGTGCCGGCATTATCCTTGACGGTCAGGTCGGTACCCAGGAAACCGCCGGAGTTGGCATCATTCAGCTTGAAGCCGGTAATGCTGAAACCACCCGTCATGGCGGTAGCGATCTTCAGCATGGCGCCCTGGTTTTCATTGCCCAATTCAAAGTTAAGCGTCGTGGCGCCCATGGTCATGGTCATGTCGCTCAGGATGACTGCCGTCTTGGTGGCGGACAATGCCTGGAAGCCGGCAAGCGTACCGGTTGCGTCGGTATCAGCCGCATACATGTCACCCGTATGCAGTGTCATACCGGGAATCGCGACATTCACCCGCAAGGTAGGTGCCCCGCCAGCGGTTGCGCCGTTGTTGTCACCGGTAGCGTCAATCTTCATGACAACTTCGCCGGTAAACGACAACTGGGTTTTGACACGGCCGGCAGCAGGAGAGTACGGATCACCGAAAACGATGGCACCAGAGTCAGTAGCGCCCGCATAACCGTCTGTATCGTGCAGCACGACAGAGAAGGACATTGCAGGAGGAGTAATCCCGATCAGGACACCGGTTTGACCGGTCGTGTCGGAAAGAGCTTCTTCGTCGAGGCTTTCCATCGCAAAGGCGGATGTGGAAGCAGCGATCAGCGAAGCAAGCAGAATCTTCTTGAATCGGGTTGTCATTATGCAGTCTCCCGGGCGTTATGTTGTTTGATTTCAAAGTTTTTAGTACACCCGTACTTATTCTTTCATAAGTACATTCCGTGAACAAGTCTTGTTTGGCAATTGATTGTGCTGATTACGTCTTGTCATCCGCTTATAATGCGGGGCTCCGAGATATTTCTTGCCACTCCGACGCCCAGCTCATGTCGTCCCCGCAAAGCGTTAAGTCCGCTCTCCTCCGCTCCGATGTTGATCGCCTGATGAGTTGTTCGGACTGGTATCCATTCCTGTTCAATGATCATGATGACAGGATTCTGGGCATATTGCCCCGCTGGGTGATCGTCGTCGGCAACGATGGCGACATCGTGCGGCTTGATCGGCAGGCTGTGGGCCGGTTCGAGCCGTCCGTTGTGTCGGTTCCTCTTCGTGAAGCGCTGGCAGAGGGTCTGGCCACCCTGCCCTCCCTGCCGACGGAGCAATCCGGTTTTACCGGCGGCATGGCCGGCTGGCTTGGCTACGACCTCCATTCGGACTCTTCGGAAGAGCATGACAAGCTTCGACCGGACTTCCCGAAGGCCTGCATTGCCGGGTTTGACGCATTCATCCGCCTTCCCGCCGGCAACGATCAGCCCGCCACGCTTCATGCCGCTACCGAAGAACTGCATCAGCGCATTCGGTCCCGGTTAAATTCCCGGTCAGCGATTGCCGCGTTCTCGATCGCCGGAAACTTCAGACAGCTAATGCCAGCGGATGAATACGCCAAAGCATTCCGTCAGGTGCAAGCGTACCTGCACTCCGGCGACTGTTATCAGGTCAATCTGGCGCAAGCTTTTCAGGCAGACTGCACCGGTTCGGGGCTGGAGGCCTTTCAGCATCTGGACAGCATCAGTCACCCGCCCTATGCCGCGTACTTGTCCAGCCCATACGGCGAGATTCTTTCCCTCTCACCGGAACTGTTCCTGCAATTCGAGCATGGGCGGGTAACGACAAGGCCCATCAAAGGCACCCGTCCACGCGGATTGGACGCGATGACAGATGACCGGATGGCTGCCGATCTGGCCTCGCACCCCAAGGATCGTGCCGAGAACCTGATGATCGTCGATTTACTGCGTAATGATTTAGGCAAGCACGCTATCACCGGCTCTGTTCAGGTGAACGATCTGTTCCTAATCGAAAGCTTCGCCCACGTTCATCACATGACCAGCGAAATTGAATGTTGTCTGCGACCGGACTCCCACCCGCTGGACATGCTGCTTGACGCCTTTCCCGGGGGTTCCATCACTGGCGCACCCAAACGTCGCGCGATGGAGATCATTGATGAACTTGAAAATTTCGGACGATCCGTCTATTGCGGCAGCATCGGCTATCTGACATCGGATGGTCGCGGGGAATGGAATATTGCCATCCGGACCTTGCTTAAAGTTGGCGATACGCTGTTTGCCTGGGCGGGCGGCGGGATTGTCGCGGATTCGGTGTGCGAGGATGAATATCAGGAGTGCTTCAACAAGATAGGCCCCTTGCTGACGGCGCTGGAAGAGCGATTCGGGAAACGCTGACGAGAGTTTTTCCCGTCAGCGTCAGGAGCGATCAAGGTATCTGGCGAAGCGAACCGCTACGGATCTGCGCCTTCAACTCCTCATAGGTCTTGGTCACCGGGAACTGCGGGAACTCACGAATGACATTTTCCGGCGCATCGAAAAGGATGCCTTTCTCGGCTTCGCCAAGCATGGCGGTGTCGTTGTACGAGTCGCCGGCGGCGATGACGCGGTACTTCAGACCGTGCAGGGCCTTGACGGCTTCGCGCTTCTGGTCCGGCTGGCGCAGGATATAATTGGTGATCATGCCTTGGCTGTCCGTTTCCAGCTTGTGGCAGAAAATGGTGGGACGACCCAGCTGCTTCATCAACGGATCAGCGAACTCGTAGAAGGTGTCCGACAGAATGATCAGTTGGAAATGTTCGCGTACCCAAGCGACAAACTCGGCGGCGCCGGGCAAGGGGCCCATGTCGGCAATCACGGCCTGGATATCGGGCAGGCCCAGCTTGTGCTCACGCAGGATATCCAGCCGCTGGCGCATCAGCACGTCATAATCGGGAATGTCGCGGGTTGTGGCTTCAAGGGCCTTAATTCCCGTCTTCTTGGCGAAATTGATCCAGATTTCCGGCACCAGCACGCCTTCCAGATCCAGACATACGATTTCCATAGCCACCCCATCAAATATCGTGTTGAAAAAACATGGCGCGAACTGTACCGATTTCACCCGGGCGGTGCAATCTCCGACTTTTTTGCTGGTAGAATTATTCCCCTTCACCCCCATATACCAATGACATTTCCCCCTGACGAGGATCCGCCATGACCATCACCAAAGAGACCGTCCAGCAATGGGCCGCCGACTATGACGCCAAGTCGCCCCGGGAAATTCTGGCGTTGGCGCTGGATACTTTTGGTGAAAATGCCGCCATCTCGTTCAGCGGCGCGGATGATGTGGTCCTGGTGGATATGGCGGCCCGCCTCGGCAAGCCTTTCCGGGTTTTCTGCCTGGACACCGGTCGTCTGCACGGTGAAACCTACCGGTTGCTGGACAAGGTGCGGGAAAAATACAAGATCAAGATCGAGATCTGCTTCCCTGATTCCGCTCAGGTCGAAGAACTGGTGAATACGAAAGGACTGTTCAGCTTTTATGTGGATGACCACAAGGAGTGCTGCGCCATCCGCAAGGTGGCTCCGCTTCGCAAAAAGCTGGCGACCCTGGATGCCTGGATTACCGGTCAGCGCAAGGACCAAAGCCCCGGCACCCGCGTCGGCGTTCCGGTGGTCCAGCCGGATGCCGCTTTCTCCGGTCCCGGCAAGAGCCTGGTGAAATTCAATCCGCTGGCGAACTGGACCTCGGAACAGGTCTGGGATTACATCCGGGCTTTCGACGTTCCCTACAATGAACTGCACGAAAAGGGTTTTATCAGTATCGGCTGTGAGCCTTGCACCCGCGCGGTGCTGCCTAACCAGCACGAGCGCGAGGGTCGCTGGTGGTGGGAAGAGGCCACCAAGAAAGAATGCGGCCTGCACATCACCAACGTGAAGTGACTTTTCCGCCCCGGCCACGCCGGGGTTCATGTTCCTGTCTGATTACCGGACGGGACCCAACGAGGAACCGACATGCACATTACCATGGTCAAGAAAATCCTGCTGGATGGCTCGCCTTGCAAGAAGTGTGGCGAAGTGCTCGATCGCATGGAAAGTGAAAACCAGATGCGGTTCATTGATGAGTTGCTGGTGGCCGATGAGCGCGATCCGGAATCCGCGGGGATGAAGCTGGCCGCGCGCCTGGGCGTGGATCGAGCACCATTCTTTGTTGTCAAAGCTGACGACGGCACAGAAACCGTGCACACGGTCTACCTGAAATTTGCCAAGGAAGTTCTGGCATCGGTCGTTTCTGAAAAGGACGAACTGAGGGAAATCATGAACAACGAAGACCTGGACTTCCTGTAACAGGTCTCAATGCAAGCGATGACGGTCGGTGGGATTGGCATGGTCAGCTGCCGTCTCGCCCTCCTCCGGAACTTCGTCCGTCATCGCCGTTTCGGCCTGCTGCCTGAACATCTGGCCAACCATCTGCAAGCCGGCGGCAATCATCGACTTGCCCAAAACCCCGGCAGCGCCGCCCAGGATTTCCTGCGCTTCTCCTGAAAAGCGGATCGACACCAGTGGCTCACCGGAGCCCTGACTGCTGTCGGCTCGTCGAAGGACAACCTCTCCCGGCCTGACTTCCACAACCTCCAGCAGTTCAGGACCGGGCGCATTCAACTCTGCCATTTCACCTCCACATCACTTCTCGGTCTTCGGCATCTTTCCTTTCACGACCTGCCAGTGGCCGTTGCGATAGAAGGCTTGCCAGCCGGAAGGCTTGCCTTCGCTGTCTTCAGTCGTGACATATTGTTCCTTCGACTTGCGACTGAAGCGGAGCTGGGCCGGGTTGCCGACATCGTCCATGTCCGGGGCCTGCAGCAAGTAATGATGCTTCGGGTCAAGACGATCCGCCACGGTGCGCAGTTCAGCAATGGTCGGAGCGCGGGTCTCCCGATGCTTGGGGAACTGGCTGGCCGCCAGGAACAGACCCGCCGCGCCATCGCGCAGAATAAAAAAGTCATCGGTTTTGGCGCAACGCAGTTCCGGCATGGGAATCGGATCCGCCTTGGGTGGAGCCGCCTCACCATTTTTCAGTACCTTGCGGGTGTTGGTGCAACTGGTGCAGGCGAAGTACTGGCCAAAACGGCCGCTCTTCAGTTCCATGCGCCCATTGCACTTGTCGCACTCAATGGTCGGACCTTCGTAGCCCTTGAGCCGGTACTGACCTTCTTCCAACAGGAAACCATCGCAATCCGGATTATTGCCGCAGACATGCAGCTTGCGGCCGGCATCAACCAGATAGCTGTCCATGGCCGTGCCGCACTTCGGGCAACGTTTCTTGGAACGGAGCTCGTTGGTTTCACCTTCTTCATCGTTATCCGCCAGGGCGACGTGCTCCACGGGAACCAGGTTTACGGTTCCCTTGCAGCGTTCCTTGGGCGGCAGGGCATAACCGGAGCAACCCAGGAACACACCCGTGCTGGCGGTGCGGATCTGCATTTCACGGCCACACTGCTGACAGGGCATGCCGATGGTGACCGGTTGGTTGCGGCGCATACCGCCCTCACCCGCCGCTTGCTGCAGCCGGCCGCTGAAGTCCTTGTAGAAGGTATCCAGAACCTGTTTCCAGTTGCTCTGACCCTCCGCCACCTTGTCGAGGTCTTCTTCAAGATGCGCGGTGAAATCATAGTCCATCAGGTTATGGAAGCTTTCAAGCAGGCGGTCGGTGACAATATCACCCATCTTTTCCGCATAGAAACGCTTGTTCTCCAGCTTGACGTAACCGCGATCCTGAATCGTGGAAATAATCGAGGCATACGTCGACGGCCGGCCAATCCCGCGCTTTTCCAGTTCACGCACCAGCGTGGCTTCCGTGAAGCGAGGCGGCGCCTTGGTGAAGTGCTGGCTGGCGAGCAGCTCAACCAGCTGCAGTTTCTCGCCTTCCTTCACATCGGGCAGCACGGTGTCTTCATTATCCTTCTGTACCGGCGACAACACCCTGGTGAAACCACCAAACGTCAGGATTCGGCCTTTGGTACGCAGCTCGTAGGCTGCCGCATTGACCGTCAGGGTGGTGCTCACGTATTCGGCATCCGGCATCTGGCAGGCAACAAACTGTCGCCAGACCAGTTCATACAACCGCTCGGCGTCCCGCTCCATGCCGGCGATGCTTCCCGGCTTGGCATGTACATCCGAAGGACGGATTGCTTCGTGTGCTTCCTGGGCGCCCGATTTGCTGGCATAGATATTCGGCTTGGCAGGCAGGTATTTGTTGCCGAAAGTCTGATCAATGAACCCGCGCACGGATTGCAGCGCGTCCTGGCTGAGGTTGGTCGAGTCGGTACGCATGTACGTGATATAACCGGCTTCATACAACCGCTGCGCCAAGGTCATGGTTTTCTTGACGGAAAAACCCAGACGAGTGCTGGCTGCCTGCTGCAAGGTCGACGTAATGAACGGTGCGGGCGGACGGGTGCGCGTCGGCTTGTCTTCACGCTTGCCGACCACCATGGCGGCGGCCTCAATTTCGGCCCTGGCCTTCATCGCATCCTTTTCATTGCGGGGGCGGAAGGCCTGATCCTGATGACGGGCCACCTGCAAGCGCAACTTTTCGGTACGCGGCGTCAGGGTATCCGCATGGATTTCCCAGTACTCTTCCGGCACGAAGGCACGGATGTCACGTTCTTTCTCTACAACCAGGCGAACCGCCACGGACTGCACGCGTCCGGCTGAAAGACCTCGAGCGATTTTTTCCCACAGCAAGGGTGAAACCATGTAGCCGACCACCCGGTCGAGGAAACGACGGGCCTGCTGGGCATTAACCCGGTCCATGTTCAACTGGCTGGGTTTCTGGAAGGCGGCGGTAATGGCCGACTTGGTGATTTCGTTGAAGACCACGCGCTGATAGCGGGCGGGACTACCGCCAATCACTTCCCGCAGGTGCCAGGCGATGGCCTCCCCTTCGCGGTCCAAGTCGGTGGCGAGGTAGACGGTTTCGACCCCCGTGGCCAGCGACTTCAATTCGGCAATGACTTTTTCCTTGCCCGGGAGAATCTGGTAATGGGCATCCCAGTCATGTTCGGGATCGACGCCCATTCGGGAGATGAGGGCGCTGCGCGCCTTTTCCGCCTTGGTAGCGGCATCCTTGGCCTTGGTGCGGGCGGCAGGCTCCTTCTCGTCCTTGGCGCCGCCGCTGACCGGCAAATCGCGCACATGGCCGATACTGGATTTGACGATGAAGTCCTTCCCGAGATATTTGTTGATCGTTTTTGCTTTGGCGGGCGATTCAACGATTACCAGTGCTTTAGCCATTCAGGTTCCGGATATGTAAATAGGTTTTGGTCGGCGCGGGAAGGCGCGAAGTGGGCATATATAAAAGGAAGCCGCGCCGGGGTCAAGCAAGCATACAAGAAGTTATACGGTAAAATGCGGTGATTCGTGTCGGCTGACGGCTATTTACAGAAAATGCCGCCACATTCAGGACGCGGAAGCCAATGCCAACAAGAATGCCTTCAACTCATCCAGCACCTGCTCACCAGCCTCCTCTTCCCAATAAAAACTGACGGCATTGGCCTGGGCCTCGATCGCCAGCACGAGTTTGACACTGTCAGGCGGCGTCAGCTGTGCCAGACGATCCAGCCCCGGCGTGACCGTTTGCAGGCGGCCTTCCACCCATTGGGCTCGCCAATAAGGCATCACGGCATTAGGCACAATCAGCGTATAGACCGGCACCATTTTCCGGTGCTCCTGAACCAGCCAGGTTGGCGCCGGAAGAAGCCGGGGCTGCAGCCCCCGCTTCCGCGCCGCCTCGCGCAAATGCATCAGTCCCGACTCTCGCGCATTCGGGCGCATCATCATCCACTGGCCCAACACAAATATACCGATGGCCAGCATCACCCAGGCAAACTGACTCACGCTTCGTGACTGCTGTAAAAGACGTTTTTCATACGGGCGAGTTGCTCATCAAGGGATTTGGCCACATCGGCCGATACGGAGAAAAAGCTCAGCAACGCCCGGGAATTCGCATCGCCTTCATACACGGACATCAGTCGCTTCCAGAAGGCCTGATTCACCTGCTGCAACTCCTGATGCTCCTTGACCACGCCGCGCAGATCCCAGTCGGGATCCTTGCCGTCGCGCCAGACCAGATACTGCTTCATCAAGTACAGCGATGCCAAACGCAAAACCTGTTCCTCCCGGTTTGCAAAGGGCAGGTGCGTGCGCGCATTCGGCTTTAATTCCTGGAAAACCGGACATGCACTTGTGGCCATGATCAGGCCGACCAGTGAGCGCACCCCCTCTTCGACGGGGGCTCGTTTTGCGTATTCCCGATCCGGCGTATTGACCTGAATGTTGGCCCTGGTATTGGCGGGAATTTTCTGGAAGCTGCTGACCACGCGATCGAGATCGAGGGCGGCCGGGCAATGCGGGTATTCCGCCGGATCCAAGGGGCAGTTGACGCATCGGCAATGCGCCAGTCGGGTCCAGGCCGGAGCCGCCTCGCCGCCCTGAACCGGTCGATAGGGCCTGTCTACGTCGACAACAAACGCAAGGTCACGTCCGTCATCCAGAAAAAACCGGTATTCAATCTGCATGTTTTCCGTCTCCAAAGGCTACGGAGCTTCATGCCCCACGCGCTACAATTAATCTGGAACGGGAAAGACCCGCTTCCCCGCAATGTCACGATCCCGTGAAAAAAACGCTCTTCATCTTGGTAATCTGACTTTGCAGGGATGAAGAAACACTCGACGACATGGTGAAAAAGCTAAGCAAAGCCTTGGAATTGGCGTCACTCTGGAACTCGGTCATGATGCGTTGCCAGAAGGCATGATTCACCATTTGCAACTGCTCGCTGGACTTGACCAATCCTTTCAGCTCCCAGTCCGGCTCGCCCCCTTCACGCCAGACCAGATACTGTTTCATCAGGTACAGGGAGACCGAACGAAGAATATATTCTTCCTGCCGGGCAAAAGGCAGGTGATGTCGGGCATTGGGCTTGAGTGTTCCGAAAACCGGGCAGGCGCTGGTTGCCATCACCAGCCCCATCAACGCACGCACCCCTTCCTCAACCGTCACGCGCTTGACGTATTCGCGCTCAGGGGTAATGACGCGAACATTCACTTTGGTCGAGGCCAGCGTTCCATGAAAGTCACGGATCACGGCATCCAGATCAACGGCCGCCGGACAATTGGCGTTTTCCGCCGAGGACAACGGACAATTCTGGCACTTGTTGTTGTCGAGCTTGGTCCAGGCGGGCGATGCCTTGGCCCTGGCCCGGTCATACAGGCGGTCCAGATTAACCTCGTGGGACATTTCCCGACCATCATCAAAGGAAAAATGATAGGTAATGATCATTGCTTTAATTCCTTGGTTTTCTATTGGGATTCAAACCTGAAACCCGCACACTCAGCCCTTGCAGCGGCTCGCGAGTACACTGACGGCATCACCCGAATGAATCCAGGTATTTTTTTCGACAAGTTCCGAAACGATGATGGCGTTCTGTCCCAGGTAGACTTTGCCATCACTTTGCCGGCGAACCGATGCCAGCATTTCCAGAAATCCCTTGTCCTTGTTGCTCGTCGCCGGATCAATCGAGGGGATGACACAGCGCGAGCATGGCTTAACCAAGGCAAGGTTTGTTCCATTTATCTGTAATTTCGACCAGTCATCTTCAGCAAATGCCTGATCTGAGCCACCGATCACAATATTGGGCCGAAATCGCAACCAGTCAACCGATTTCCCCCACAATTCTGACAAGGCGTCCATTCCGGAGGTTGAAGTGACCAGCAGCGGAAATCCGTCAGAAAATGACGTGCAGTGTCCGGTTCCTGCCCAGGCTGGGTCGACCGTGCGATGACTGCTTTGCGGAAAGAATACCAGCCGGACTGACTTCCCCAGAAAACGAGTGAACCATTCATCCGCCGCCGCGCTGACGGTGCAGGCCTGAACCCGGTCAGACCATACCGTCACCACCAGTGCCGTCGGATCGACAGGAATTGCCGACAACAGCGGCATGTCCGGCGCCGCCACCTGCAAAATCCCGTTTTCCACCGAAACTCGCAACAAAGCCATGCGCGCCATCTGCCTTTGAGTGACAAAGCAGCCCTGATCATCCACCAGCATCCAACGGCGATCCCACTCCAGGCCCCAGGGAGTTAACCGGGCTTCCTCCACCCGAATCCCGGCGGCGGACTTCAGGGGATAGACGGCCAACCCCGCCACATACAAACTCATGCCGCTCTCCTTTTCCAGACTCCTGAATGCAGAACGCCCCGACTGGCGGGGCGTTCTGAACGGGTCAGCGGTGAATTACACCAGCTTTTCCAGTTGCGGGACGATGTCGAACAGATCGCCCACCAGACCGTAGTCAGCCACCGAGAAGATCGGGGCTTCTTCGTCCTTGTTGATAGCGACGATGACCTTGGAGTCCTTCATGCCGGCCAGATGCTGGATGGCGCCGGAAATACCGACGGCGACATACAGCTGCGGAGCGACGATCTTGCCGGTCTGACCGACCTGCATGTCGTTTGGCACGAAACCGGCGTCAACCGCGGCGCGGGAAGCGCCGACAGCGGCACCCAGCTTGTCGGCCAGGCTGTACAGGATCTTGAAGTTGTCGCCGTTGCCCATGCCGCGGCCGCCGGAAACCACGATCTTGGCGGCAGTCAGCTCGGGACGATCGGACTTGGCCAGCTCTTCGCTGACAAACTTGGAAGTACCGGCGTCGGTAGCGGAACCAACAGCTTCCACAGCGGCGGAACCACCGGTGGCGGCAACGGCGTCAAAGCCGGTGGCGCGGACAGTGATGACCTTGATGCTGTCGGAAGACTGCACGGTGGCGATGGCGTTACCGGCGTAGATCGGACGTTCGAAAGTATCGGCGCTGATCACCTTGGTGATTTCGGAAATCTGACCGACATCCAGCAGCGCGGCGGCGCGAGGAGCAAAGTTCTTGCCCGTGGTTGTGGCGGCAGCCAGAATGTGGCTGTAACCCTTGCCCAGTTCGGCGACCAGCAGGCTGACGTTTTCAGCCAGTTGGTTGGCGTAGGCGGCGTTGTCGGCGACCAGCACCTTGCTGACACCGGCGATCTGGGCGGCGGCTTGGGCGGCGGCCTGGCAGTTGGAGCCGGCAACCAGCACGTGCACATCACCACCAATGGCCTTGGCAGCAGCAACAGTATTGAGGGTGGCGCCCTTCAGGGAGGCGTTATCGTGTTCAGCGTAAACCAGGACTGCCATGATTAGATCACCTTCGCTTCGTTCTTGAGCTTGGCCACGAGTTCTTCAACGGTCTTGACCTTGATGCCGGCGGAACGCTCGGCGGGCGGCTCAACCTTCAGGGTCTTGATGCGCGGAGTGACATCGACGCCGAAGTCGGCCGGAGTCTTGACATCCAGAGGCTTCTTCTTCGCCTTCATGATGTTGGGCAGAGCGGCATAACGCGGCTCGTTCAGGCGGAGGTCGGTGGTGACCACGGCCGGGAGGTTCAGTTCAACGGTCTGGGCGCCGCCGTCGATTTCACGGGTCACCACGGCCTTGCCGCCTTCAACCTTCAGCACGGCGGCGAAGGTGCCTTGGGCGTAACCGGCCAAGGCAGCCAGCATCTGGCCGGTCTGGTTGTTGTCACCATCGATGGCTTGCTTGCCAAGGATCACCAGCTGGGGCTGCTCGGCGTCGCAGATCTTTTTCAGCAGCTTGGCCACGGCCAAGGGCTGAATTTCTTCGGCAGTTTCAACCAGGATACCGCGGTCCGCGCCCAGCGCCATGGCGGTGCGGATCTGTTCCTGGGCTTCTTTCGGGCCCACGGAAACCACGACGATCTCGGTGACGATGCCCTTTTCTTTCAGGCGGACGGCTTCTTCAACGGCAATTTCGCAGAACGGGTTGATGGCCATTTTGACGTTGGCGAGCTCAACACCGGTCTTGTCCGCCTTGACGCGAACTTTCACGTTGTAGTCTACAACGCGCTTGACAGCAACAAGAGCCTTCATGGAATCCTCGGATGGTGACGATTTATCAGGAAGTACAGTGGGATTGGCGCAACCCGGCCAAAGCAAGGCACGCCAAGGGTGGGATATCTTGCGCAATCTTGTCATCAAGGTCAAGGCCACACTGACGACCGGGCCGTTTTTTACAGTCATTGACAAAGTGCCCGAGCCTTGTTGATATATGTCATTGGCGTCGGTATACACCTGTATAATAATATTCCGGCCGCCGCGTTCCCGGGGCGAATTCGCAAGGTTGTCATGCCCCTGTAACGGCCGCTGACAACAATTAGAAACATTACTTGCTGCTTCATGTAGGTTTTATGACAGACTCACTTGCTAGAATCCTCCCGTTTGAAAAACCGGATGTGCCAATGCGTGTAAACCAGTTTGACCGGGAACAGCTCCTCGCCTGCGGACGCGGCGAATTGTTCGGTCCGGGGAATGCCAGGCTTCCCCTTCCCCCCATGCTGATGTTTGACCGCATCGAGAAAATCTCTGACGGCGACGGCGCCTTCGGCAAGGGTGAAATCATTGCTGAACTGGATGTCCGTCCGGACCTCTGGTTCTTCGACTGTCACTTCCAGTCCGACCCCGTCATGCCCGGCTGCCTTGGCCTTGACGCCATGTGGCAGCTGCTGGGCTTTTATCTGGGCTGGCGAGGCAATCCCGGACGCGGACGCGCGTTGGGCGTCGGCGAGGTCAAGTTCTTCGGGCAGGTCCTGCCGAAGCACAGCCTGGTGCGTTATGAACTGCAGATCAAACGCGTGATCGAACGCAAACTGGTCATGGGTATTGCCGATGCCCGGCTGCTGGTCGATGAACGTGAAATCTATACGGCGCAGGATTTGCGCTGCGGCCTGTTCACCAGTACTGACAACTTCTGATTCTGATGTACCAACGCCCCCGAATCCGGGGGCGTCCTGTATGCGGCGGAGAAAATAACAATGCGTCGAGTCGTCGTCACCGGCATGGGGATCGTGTCTTGCCTGGGCAATGATGCCCAATCAGTTACCCACAGCCTCAGAAACGGCGTGTCCGGTATTCGCTTCAATCCCGAATATGCCGCCATGGGCTTTCGCAGCCAGGTCAGCGGCCGTCCGGATATCGATCTCGAAGCCGCCATCGATCGCAAGCTGAAACGCTTCATGGGCGATGCCGCGGCTTACGCCTACCTGTCCATGCAGCAAGCCATTGCCGATGCCGGACTGACACTGGAAGACGTTGCGGAGAATCCCCGGATCGGGGTTGTGGCCGGCTCCGGCGGCGCTTCAACCGCCAACGTGGTCATTGCCGCCGATACCGCCCGCGAGAAAGGCGTAAAACGCATCGGTCCTTACATGGTGCCCCGCACCATGACCAGCACCGTCGTCGCTACACTGGCGACCGCCTTCCGTATCCACGGAGTCAATTACTCCATTTCGTCCGCCTGCGCCACGTCCGCGCACTGCATCGGCAACGCCATGGAGCAAATCCAGTTGGGCAAGCAGGACATGGTTTTCGCTGGCGGCGGTGAAGAAGAGCACTGGAGCCTGTCATGCCTGTTTGATGCCATGGGTGCGATGTCCAGCAAGTTCAACGACGCTCCGGCTTCCGCTTCGCGCGCCTTTGCCGCCAATCGTGACGGCTTTGTAATTGCAGGCGGCGGCGGGATGCTGGTGCTGGAGGAATACGAACATGCCGTGAAGCGCGGTGCCCGGATTTACGCCGAATTGACCGGCTATGCCGCGACATCCGACGGCTACGACATGGTGGCTCCAAGCGGTGACGGCGCAGCGCGCTGCATGCAACTGGCCCTGGCAATGACCGGCGGTCCGGTCGATTACGTCAACGCCCACGGTACAGCGACACCCACCGGAGACGCCGTGGAACTGAAGGCCATCCGTCGCGTGTTCGGCGACAGCCTGCCCCTGATCAGTTCGACCAAGTCATTGTCCGGCCATTCCTTGGGCGCTGCCGGTGTCCAAGAGGCCATCTACTGCCTGCTGATGATGCAGAACAACTTTGTGGCCGCCTCCGCCAACATCGACGAGCCGGATCCGGAGGCCGTGGATATGCCCGTCGTTCGCAATACCCTCGAAAATCACCCACTGACGCGCGTGATGTCCAACAGCTTCGGCTTTGGCGGCACCAACGCCTCGCTGATCTTCAGTCGCATATAGGCCTTCGCCCCTGAGCTTCGCGCTCAGGGGGCTGTCCTGTCAAAAATCGCCAACTGATAGCCATCGGCGTTCAGCAACACCAACGCGCCGTCATCTTCCCGCCACTCTGCGGTATCGCTTAACGCCTGAATGAACAATGCTTCAAAGGTAACTCCGTCCGGACAAGGCATCAGGGTTCCTTCGAGATTCCGGATACGCAAGGCGGCGCCCTGAAGTTCGTAACTTGCCCTGATCGGATTACAGCCTGTATTTCCCTCCATCACCGAACCACCGGACTTGAAGGTGACAAAGGCTTCACGCTGGCTGGCGCTTCGATCCGCAACGGCAAACGGCAGGTTACGCAATCGCCATGGACGCCCTGCTACCTCAAATGATGCCCGCGCTGCCGTTTCCGCCGTCGGGGCAACAGCTCCCGGAAGGGGGACGGGCTGCTGCGCCTCCATGGACGACACAACGGGCTCTGGAACCGCCCGTGTCGTGGCGCACCCCGTCAACAGGATCCCTGCCCCCAAGGCCATCATGAAAGTCGCTGTTCTGATCAGCATTCGTCTATCCTCATCACAGTATTGTTATGGGTCGTTGCGGCTATGGCTTGCGATTCTGCCTTCGGGTCAAACCGGACGACTGTAGTTTTATGTAATCCGGATGGAAGCCTCGTCGTCACGCGCCTGCAGTGCTGCCGAAACCCATAAGCCCGGGACGACTGCCAACTCGCCATCGACATGTATCAAAGGCCAGTGCTCACGCTGCCAGGGGGGAATGCCTGCTTCCTGGAAAAGCGTCTTGAGCTCTTTGCGACCTTCGCGACCCGGCAGGAGTATCCGCTCACCTCCCCTGCGCACACCGACAATGACGCTGGCAGCGCCCAGCCACTTCGCCAGGCTTGCCCCCTGCCCTTCACCGGCCTGAGGCGTCAGGATGCGACCATCCCTCAAAGGGAGTGGCAGCAGCCGGTCGCTCCAGACCACTTCCGGACCGCGCACCATTTCCTCCAGAAGCGGCATGGCATAAAGACGGTCACGATATCGGCGAACCTCGGTATGCCGCCAGACATACCGGGGCGCCCCATCCGGGCGTGCGGCGCAAACCTCCCGGAGCAAGATGCGCAAACCAGCCCTGTCCGGAACATCCAGATTTGATCGTCGCAACCAGAAACGCAGCACATGCATCCGCCGGACATCATCAAAACGCATGAGATCCGGAATGGACAGGGTATTTCCCTCGCGCCCGACAACCTGTAAATCCAGACTCGCCAGTTCATTCAGCAGGTGCTCGGATTCCCGCATGCGCACCGCTGTTTCCGACAGGACCTCCGCCACACGGGGCCATCGCTGGCCAAGCAAAGGAATCACGGTGTTACGCAGAAAATTCCGGCTATGACGAAGATCGGTGTTGGAGTCATCTTCAACCCAGGAAAGACCGCGGCACCGGGCATATGCCGCCAACTCTGCGCGCGAAATCGTCAACAGCGGGCGCCAAAGCGGCACATGGGTCTGCTGAAACGGCAAACGGCCCTGAGGGTGCATGGCTGCAAGCCCGGTAACACCGCTGCCCCTCAACAATCGCAGTAGCACCGTTTCCGCCTGATCATTGCGATGATGGGCTGTCAGCAGCACATCACCTGCGACAAGCGAGTCGCCAATCGCCCTGTAGCGGGCCTCACGGGCTGCTTCTTCCAGGCTGCCGCCGGCCTGCACTTGAACGCGCAGCTCCGAAAAATCCGCCTGACAAGCCAGCGCCCTACGCTGGACAAACGCGGCCCACTCATCCGCAAAGGGACTGATTCCGTGATGGACATGAATCACATGGAGGGGACGACCGTGAATGGGACGCAATGCCGCAACGATATCGAGCAGGCAAACCGAGTCAAGTCCGCCGCTGCACGCAACCACCAATCGTTGATGATCGGGTTTCAGGGCCTCCGCCAGAAATTTTTCTACAACGGCCCTTGGCATGGAATCAAAGACTGCCGTAACTCATGAGGCGGTCATAACGGCGGGTGCGCAGAGCGGCGGTATCCAGCGAACGAAGCTTGCGCAGATGCTTCAACAAGACCTTGCGGAGATTCTCGGCCATCTGGCCGACATCGCGATGGGCTCCGCCAAGCGGCTCCTGGACAATATCATCCACAAAACCCAATTCCTGCAAACGCTGGGCCGTGAGTCCCATGGCCTCGGCGGCGTCGGCGGCCTTGTCCGAGGTCTTCCAGAGAATGGAGGCACAGCCTTCCGGTGAAATCACGGAATAGGTGCTGTATTGCAGCATCAGCAGGCTGTCGCCGACGCCGATCGCCAAGGCGCCACCGGAGCCACCCTCGCCAATGACAGTGGCGATAATAGGCGTGTTCAGCCGGGACATGACCGCCAGATTACGGGCAATGGCCTCGCTCTGGCCGCGTTCTTCCGCCTCGATACCGGGATAAGCGCCGGGCGTGTCAATGAAGGTGAAAATCGGCAGCTTGAAGCGTTCGGCCATTTCCATCAGCCGCAAGGCCTTGCGATAGCCCTCGGGGTTGGGCATGCCGAAATTGCGGCGAACCTTTTCCTTGATATCGCGCCCCTTCTGATGACCGATGACCATGACCGGCTCACCCTGCAGCCGGGCGATGCCGCCGACAATCGCTTCGTCATCGCCAAAGACTCGATCGCCATGCAACTCATCAAAATCGGTGAAGATATGATTGATGTAGTCCAGGGTATAGGGGCGTTGCGGATGGCGCGCCATCTGCGCAACTTGCCAGGGAGTCAGGTTGGCGAACAGCTCTTCGGTCAGGGCCAGGCTCTTCTGCTCCAGCCGCCGGACTTCTTCGGACAGATTGAGGTTGTTGGCGCCGCCGAGGGACTTGAGGCCGTCAATTTTCGCCGCCAGTTCGGCGATGGGCTGCTCGAAATCCAGAAAGTTCGGATTCATGGGTTCGTGTTCCGGTTAATACACAATACGCAACGCGCTGGGACCATACAGCTGGCGAAGCCGCTTGATGAGGCTGTCGCCGGGGTATACGCGCCAGTTATTGCCGCACTGTAGCACGGCTGTCGCTCGGGTTTGCTGACAGCGCAGCTGCATGGCGACGCTTTTTTGATCGTTCACCGGCAAATGTTGCCGCAATAATGCCTGCAATTCCCTGACCTGGGCCAATTGCAGGGTCTTCATGTCGAGAGTCAGTTCGAGCGTGCGGGCGGCGTTGATGCGGGCATCCGCGACTGAATACACCTTGCGCGCCGTAACGCGGAAACCGCCGGAATACTCATCCGGGCTGATTTCCGCCTCGACCATGATTACCTGGTCCACCTGCAGCAGGGCCTTGTTGTTTTCCAGGATTTCCCCAAAGAAACTGGCCTCCACCCGGCCGCTGCGATCGTCCAGCAGCACAATGGCGCGCGGGGCCTTGCCCGGCTTGGCGAAAATGCGCACATCCATCACCAGCCCGGCGATCAGCACTGTCTGGCCGCGCCGGGTGGGCTGCACGTCGCTGAGGCGGCAGCCGATGTAGCGCTTGATCTCGTCCAGATACTGGTCAATCGGATGTCCGGTGAGGAACAGGCCCAAGGTTTCCTTCTCGCCGGTCAGACGTTCGTCATCCGTCCAGTGCAGCACGGTGGGGTACGCGTTGTCAGGCGTGGCTTCGACGATTTCCCCGAACAGGTCCATCATGCCCGCGCTGGCATTGCGCGCCTGCTGTTCCGCCGCCTTGACCGCTTCCGGCAGGGTCGCCATCAGGCAGGCGCGGTGCGGCCCCAGTTTGTCCATCGCCCCGGCCTTGATCAGCGCCTCCAAGGTACGCTTGTTGGCCTTCTTGAGGTCAATGCGGCGGCAGAAATCGAAAATATCTTCATAGGGGCCACTCTGACGGCCATCGACAATCGATTCGATCGGCCCCTCGCCCACACCTTTGATCGCGCCCAGTCCGTAGACAATGGTTTCATTGAGCGGCACGAACTTGAAGCGTGAGTGATTGACGTCCGGCGGCACGATCGGAATACCCATCGTTCGGCATTCCTCAATGAACAGCACGACGTTGTCAGTGTTGTGCATTTCCGCCGACAGCACCGCCGCCATGAACTCGGCGGGGTAATGATGCTTCAGCCAGGCCGTCTGATAGGAAACCAGTGCGTAGGCCGCGGAGTGCGACTTGTTGAAGCCGTAGCCCGCGAACTTTTCCATCAGGTCGAAAATGTGGCCGGCGAGATCGGCGTCGATATGCTGCTCTTTCGCCCCCGCCATGAATTTGACCCGTTCCTTGGCCATTTCCTCGGGCTTTTTCTTGCCCATGGCGCGACGCAGCATGTCCGCGCCGCCGAGGGAATAACCCGCCATTGCCTGCGCGATCTGCATCACCTGTTCCTGATAGACGATGACGCCGTAAGTCGGCTTCAGGATCGGCTCCAGGCACTCATGCTGGTACTTGGCGTCCGGATAGGCCACCTGCGCGCGGCCATGCTTGCGGTTGCAGAAGTCATCGACCATGCCCGATTCCAACGGGCCGGGACGATACAGCGCCACCAAGGCGATCAGGTCTTCGAAATTGGAGGGCTTGAGCTTTTTCAGCAGCTCCTTCATGCCGCGCGATTCCAGCTGGAACACGGCGGTGGTGCGCCCCTCCTGCAGCAGCTTGTAGGTGGGCAGGTCGTCCAGCGGGATGGTGGTCAAGTCGAGCGGCCCCTGCCCCTTCGCTTCGCGCTTGCGGTTGATGTCAGCCAGCGCCCAATCAATGATGGTCAGCGTGCGCAGGCCCAGGAAGTCGAACTTGACCAGACCGACGGCTTCCACATCGTCCTTGTCGAACTGGCTGACCCACTTGCCCTCTTCATCACAATACACGGCGGTGAAATCGGTCAGACGTCCCGGCGCAATCAGCACGCCGCCCGCGTGCTTGCCGACGCCGCGGGTCAGGCCTTCCAGCTTCAGCGCCATGTCCCAGATTTCGTTGCCGTCCTCGTAATCGCGCTCCTGGGGATTGCTCAGCAGCTCGTTCAGCTGCGGCTCCTGCTGTCGGGCTTCTTCCAGCGAGATGCCCGGTGTCTTCGGGATCAGCTTGGAAATGCGATCGGCCAGGCCGTAGGACTTGCTCTGCACCCGCGCCACATCGCGTACTACCGCCTTGGCCGCCATGGTGCCGAAGGTGATGATCTGCGACACCGCCTCGCGCCCATAGCTGTTGGCCACGTACTCGATGACGCGGTCACGGCCGTCCATGCAGAAGTCGATATCGAAGTCGGGCATCGACACCCGTTCGGGATTGAGGAAACGCTCGAACAGCAGGTCGTATTTCAGCGGGTCCAGATCGGTAATCTTCAGCGAATACGCCACCAGCGAACCCGCACCCGAACCCCGGCCCGGCCCCACCGGCACGCCGTTGTTTTTCGCCCAGCCGATGAAGTCCATCACGATCAGGAAGTAGCCGGGGAAGCCCATCTGGTTGATGATCTGCAACTCGAAATCGAGCCGGTCGTGATACACCTTGGCGGTCGCGGCAAAATCCGGGGCGCTGCGGTCATAGAGTTTGTCCAGGCGCTCTTCCAGCCCCTTCCTCGAGATATCAATGAAGAACTCATTGACGGTCATGCCTTCCGGCACAGGGAAGTCGGGCAGGAAACTCTTGCCCAACCGGATGCCCACTGAACAACGCCTGGCTATTTCTATCGTATTTTCAATAGCCTCCGGAATATCGCTAAACAACTCCCGCATCTGTTCTGGAGTCTTCAGGTATTGCTCGGGGCTGTACTCGCGGGGACGCTTGGGGTCGGCCAGCACATAGGACTGGGCAATACAGACACGAACCTCGTGCGCCTCGAAATCTTCCGGGGCGATAAAACGGACATCATTGGTGGCGACAACAGGACAATCACATTGCGTGGCGAGGTCTACGGCAGCATGCACAAACGCCTCATCCCCATCACGACCGGTGCGCTGCAATTCAAGGTAGGTGCGATCCGGGAAAACCGCCATCCAGCTTTGCAGCGCCGGAACGGACAGGCTGGCATCCGCGCCGAGCAAGGTATGACCGATGTTGCTGTTTTTACCGAGCAGCAGGATCAGCCCTTCGTTCAGCTCCTCCAGCCAAGGGCGCTGCACAATCGCCTTGCCATCGCGCTGTCCTTCCACGAAACTACGTGAGATAACACGAATAAGACTTTGATATCCCTCGGCATTCATGGCGAATACCGTCACAATGAAGGTCTGGTCGCCATCCTGAACATAGAGATCCGCGCCAAAAACCGGCTTGATGCCCTTGCCCTGGGCCGCTTTGTAAAACTTGACCAGACCGTAGAGGTTACTCAGGTCCGTCACCGCTACCGCCGGGGTTTTTGCGCTTTTGCAGGCCTTCACCAGATCATCAATACGAACCAGCGAGTCCTGCAAGGAGAACTCGGTGTGAACGCGCAGATGGACGAAGGACATAGGTCGGGCTCGGGCGATGAATCAGGAAAGGAATGGAATCATACCATCCGCTGTCAGGCAATGCCCCGCTATCGGGAAACGGAACGCCAAAAGACGGTCAGGATGTTTCCGCTACCTCCAGCGCTTTCAGATAAAGAGCTTCCATCTCCTTGTCATGACAGCAAAAAACCACAGTTTCCAGCCCTGGCGCCTGCCTCAGGAACTCACGGACGGTCGCTACCGCTATCCGCACCGCCGCTGCGTGCGGATAGCCGTAAACGCCACAACTGATGGCGGGAAACGCCACGCTTTTCAGTCCGTTCGCCAACGCCAATTGCAGGGACTCCCGATAACAGGACGCCAGCAAGGCCGCTTCATCACGACTACCGCCCTGCCACACGGGTCCAACGGTATGGATGACGAACCGCGCCGGCAAGCGGTGACCTTGCGTGATTTTCGCCTGACCGGTACGGCAACCATGGAGGCGGCGGCACTCTTCCAGCAAACCAGGACCCGCGGCGCGATGAATCGCTCCGTCCACGCCGCCGCCGCCCAAGAGGGACGTATTGGCCGCATTCACGATGGCGTCAACATCCAGGCGTGTCAGGTCGCCCAGAACAACGGACAGACGCGTCGCGATCATTACACCGACTTCAGATGATGGCTCAATGCTTCCCGCACCGGGCCGAAGGAACGACGATGCTCCAGGATCGGGCCATGCGCCTTCAATGCTGCCAGATGCTTGGGCGTGGGATATCCCTTGTGCTCATCAAAGCCGTATTGCGGGTACTTGTGGTGCAGCGCGTGCATTTCCTCGTCGCGGGCCACCTTGGCCAGAATGCTGGCGGCGCTGATCGCCTGCACCAGCGAATCCCCCTTCACCACCGCCAGCGACGGCGAGGTCAGCAAAGGCACCCGGTTACCATCGACCAGCACGAAATCCGGCATGACTTTCAGGCCGTTGACCGCGCGCTGCATCGCCAGCATGGTGGCTTTCAGAATGTTGATTTCATCAATTTCAATCCGCTCGGCGCGCCCCAGACTCCAGGCCAGTGCCTTTTCACGGATTTCCTTCGCCAACTCTTCGCGGCGTTTCTCGGACAGTTTCTTCGAGTCCTTCAAACCGGCGATCGGACGCGCGGGATCCAGAATGACAGCGGCGGCTACCACTGCTCCGACCAGCGGGCCGCGCCCGACCTCATCCACGCCGGCGATGCGGGTATAGGTTGCCAGAATCTGTTCCAGTTCCACGTTATCGGCTCTCCAGTAATTGTTGAATGGCTTCGGCACCGGTTTCACTGCCGTTGACCTGAAGCTGACGATGGATATCGGCAAAACGGTGCAGCCGGCTCTCGCGATAATCCCGGTCATCCAGCCATTGCCGCGCCGCCGCGCTGATTCCCTCCGGGCTGGCGGCGCCCTGCAGCAGCTCCGGCACCAGCGTTTCTCCCGCCAACAGGTTGGGCAGGCTGAAGTAGCGTGAGTGCACCAGCAGCCGGGCAATCAGATAGGTCAGCCAGTGCAGCTTGTAGATCACGACCATCGCCCGTTTCAGCAGCATCGCTTCCAGCGTCGCCGTGCCGGAGGCCATGATGACCAGATCGGCGGCGCCCATCGCCAACCGCCCCACCCCGGCGCCAAAACGCTCATCGACAATGCGCGCCTGCAATCCTGACTGCGCCAGCAAGACGCTGATCTGCTCGCGACGGAAGCTGTTGATGGCCGGAATGATGAAGAGCGCATCCGGATACTGAGCCGTCAGCTTCTTGGCCGCTTCGAACAGAACAGGCGCGATACGGCTGACCTCGCCGCCGCGGCTGCCGGGCAGCAGGGCAATTACCTGTCCGTTCACCGGGAGACCCAGTTGCTGCCTGGCAAGGCTGACATCGTGCTCCAGCGGCAGGCTGTCCGCCAGCGGATGACCGACAAACACCGCCTTCAGGTCATGCTGGTCGTAAAAGGCCTTTTCAAAAGGCAGCAGGCACAGCATCAGGTCTACCGAAGCCTTGATCTTGTGAATCCGTCCCTGCCGCCAGGCCCACACGGAAGGGCTGACATAATGCACGGTAGGAATATCTGCAACTTTCAGGGCCGGCGCCAGCCGCAGATTGAAATCCGGGGCGTCTATGCCGATAAAGCAGTCTATCTTTTCATCGATGAAACGACGTTGCAGTTCGTCACGGATGGCGAAGAGTTCACGAATCCGCCCCAGCACCTCCACCAGTCCCATCACGGACAAACGCTCCATGGGGAACCAGCTTTCTCCGCCCGCTTCCAGCATTTGCGGACCGCAGATACCGACAAAGCGGGCACCGGGATAGCGTTTTTTCAACGCGCGGATCAATCCTGCGCCAAGGGTATCGCCGGAAACCTCACCGGCCACGATGCCGAAAACTGGCTTGGGTGGTAACGGGTGCATGGTGATTCAGGACTCCCTGTCGGGGGCGGGTTCAACCCACCAGTTCAAAAGCGGACTCGGGATGAGCCATCAAGGCCGTGGCTTCGGCATGACGGATGCGATCGCATAACGCCTCGACGCTGCCCCCACGGTGACGGCGGCGACTGTCGACCAGCAGCACGAACTCCACATTGATCGGCTTCGCGGAAAAGCGCTGCGAACTGACGCGATAACGTTTGTAGGGGCGGCAGAAAACTTCGGTATGCCCCTTGTCGATGCAGGTCGACACCATCCCTTCCAGCGGAATCATGCCATCCGTGCTGTAACTGGTGAGGATATAACGGGCCTCCATCACGTCCATCATCGCCGCATAGGCGCGCCAGGCTTCGCTGCGATAGTTGTAGGCGCTGCGGCGTTCGGTGCGCCAGTCGTCCCGGATGGCCGACTTGTTGCGGCCCTCGATCTTGGGGGTCACGGTCGGCTTGTCCCACAACGACAGGCTGTTGAGCACGTGATAATTGCTGCCATAGGGATGCTGGTTATAGGGCGGATCCAGATAAGCGATATCGACCAGTATCTGCTCAGAAGCCAGATATTGCACCAGCTGGTGGCAATCCAGCTGATACACCTCGTTATCCTGGCCATTGTCGCAGAACAATGCCGGCTTCAACTCTATCTCGGACAAGATCCGGTACAGGGCGGTTCCGGTCTGGCCGCCCCAGCCGCGATGGAAAGCCTTGAATACACCGCTGGTATTGCTGGTATAGCTGGCCTGATACAGCAAGGGGGCCAGCAGGCAGGACTTTTCCGCCGTCGTCAGCAGGCCCTGATGATCCCAAAGCTCTATCTGGTCGCGCATGGCATCCATGCGCATGCCGTTGGCGCGGGTATAGAACATCCGGTCGCGACTGACATCGAATTCGATATCGTCATCCGGGCACAAATGACGGGTAATCCAGTCTTCCCGAGGCTCCAGACTGTTCAGCCAGGCCAGTGCGCTTTCATAGCCTCCCAGCTCACGGAATTCCGGGGCGCGGTTGCAACCGACATGGCAGGCATTGATGTCAAAGGCATAAGGCTCCCAGTCATTGGCGATAACCCGGAACCCCAAGCGCTTGGCCATGCGGGCCACTACGCCGGAACCGGCGAACAGATCCAGGAACGTCGCCTTGGCGGGATCGACTTCGGTGTATTCAATCGACTGTTGCAACAAGCCCAGCAATTTGCGCTTGTTGCCAATGTAGGGAATCAGTTGCTGGAAAACGTAGTCCTGAGTCCAGGCGGCGGCATGACTATCTTTCTGGTACTGGAACATGGACCTGGCCCGGCTGAACGAATCGATCCGGAAAACCGGAACGCAAAACAGCCTGCGCGGCGAGACCGGCAGGCGAATGAAAACAGACTATACCGTTTAGCGCGTGATTCCGCGACTGGAAGATTTCAGGGAGTCAATCAACAGACCGACTTCCGGGCAAACCGGCAACAAATCCTGCTCCAGCTGGCGAATCGCTTCATCCATGGTCAGGCTCTGGCGGTAAACAATCTTGTAGGCGCGCTTCAGGTTGTTGATCGTCTCACTGGTCCAGCCGCGGCGGCGCATGCCTTCGAAGTTCATGCCGGCCGCCTGGGCGGGATTACCCGAAACCATCACAAAGGCCGGGACATCCTTGAGAATCAGGCTGCCGCCGCCAACCATGCTGTAGGAGGACAGCACGCAGAACTGATGGATACCCGAATTACCGCCGATGATGACGCTGTTACCCACCTTCACATGGCCGGCAATGCCGACATTATTGGCAAAGATACAGTCATCGCCAACCACGCAGTCATGGGCAACATGCGAGTTCACCATGAACAGGTTGCGGCTGCCGATACGGGTGACTGATTCGTCCTGAATGGTGCCGCGATGCACGGTACAGGCTTCGCGAAACACATTATCGTCACCGATCTCAAGGCGGGTGACTTCCCCCTTGTACTTCTTGTCCTGGCAGTCTTCGCCAATCGAGCAGAATTGGAAAACGCGATTGTTCCGGCCCATTACGGTCGGACCCTTCACGACAACATGCGGGCCAATCTCACACCCGGCGCCAATTTCAACATCAGGACCAATGATGGTGTAAGGGTGAATGATGACCCCTTCGGCAATCCTGGCCTGACTATCCACTAACGCGGTTGGGTGAATCTGCATTTACATTACCTGCTCGGCCACCAGAATTTCAGCGCTGGCGGCAAGTTCGTCACCTACCATGGCGCGGCAGGCAAATTTATAGATATGGCGTTTGCTTGTAACCAGTTCGGCATGCAGGACCAGCGTATCGCCGGGCACTACCTGACGCTTGAAACGGACATTGTCGGCGCCCACGAACAGGTAGATGTATCCATCCGCCGGACGCTTTCCCGTGGTCACGAAACCCAGGACACCGGCAACCTGCGCCATGGCCTCGACAATCAGCACTCCCGGCATGATCGGCTTTTCCGGGAAATGTCCGTTAAAAAACTCCTCATTGATCGTGAGGTTCTTGTATCCGGTAATACTTTTGCCCACTTCCAGGGCGGTGACTCTGTCCACCAGCAAAAAAGGATACCTGTGAGGCAGGTATTCCCTAATGGACTGGATGTATATGGGGAGTTGCACGTTATCCGTCATCTGGGCTCTCAATCAGTTTTCGAGGTTAACTGCTGCACAAGCCCCTCCAACTCGCGCAAACGTCGTGTCGTCTCATCCAGTTTCTTCAGTCGAACCGCCATCTTCTTCCAGTTATCCGTCGTATCAAACGCCGTTCCGGAAGAGTAGCTGCCTGGTTTGGTAATTGACTTGGTGACCATGGTCATGCCGGTGATATGGACCTTGTCACAGACTTCAATGTGACCCACAAGCCCGACACCCCCGGCCAGAACGCACCAGGAACCGATTTTAGTACTTCCCGATATGCCGCAACAACCGGCAATCGCGGTATGCGCTCCGACTTCCACATTGTGGGCGATCATGACCAGGTTATCAATGATTACCCCTTGATGAATCACCGTATCATCCAGGGCACCCCGGTCAATCGTGGTGTTGGCGCCGATATCCGCGTCGTCATGGATCACGACCCGGCCGATCTGGGCAATCTTGTTCCATCGGCCATTGGCGGGCGCAAAACCGAAGCCGTCATCGCCAATCACCGCGCCGGAATGAATCACAACCCGGTTGCCCAGGACACAATCATGATGAATCACGGCATTGGCGCGGACATGGCACCCCTGTCCCAGCGAAACCCGGGCGCCGATAAACGCACCCGGCTCGATCACGCAAGCCGGGCCGATCACGGCCCCGGACTCAATCACGGCCCTCGCACCGATAACGGCCGAAGGATCAATCACTGCATCCGGATCCACGACGGCCGAGGCATGAATACCGGGCTCCCGGCGCGGCGTCCGGTCAAAGTGGTGCGTCAGTGCGGCGTAAACGGCGTAGGGATTGGCGGCAATCAGGGCGTTGCCGTCAAAATCAGCCGCATCCTCCTCGCGAAGGATGACCGCCCCGGCGCCGGTGACGGCCAGGGCGGAGCGGTAAAGCGGATTAGCCAGGAAACTCAGCTGCTCTGGACCCGCGCTGCGCAAGGTTGCCAAACCGGTAATCATGAGATCGGCATTACCCCGGAGCTGCGCTCCGGTCTCTTTGGCCAGCTCAGCCAGTGTCCAGCGTTTCATGGTATCCGCTCCTCCCGGTTACTTGGCGGCACCGGGCGCATTCATCGCGGCATTCAGCTTTTCGGTAATCTTTTTGGTCAGGTCGGTTGCCGGCTCGGACCAAATGACGTTCTTGCGCTCGATAATGATATCGACGTTCGCAGCCTGACGAATTTCGTCCACGGCAGTTTCCATTTTGGGCAGCATCTTCTGAACCATCTCCTGCTGCACATCCTGAGCCCGCTTTTGCAGCGCCTGGGCCAGGTTGTTGAACTCATCCAGCTTTTGACGGGCGGTATTCTGAAGATCCGTCTTCTCTTTCGCGCTCATGATCGACCCGTTCTTCTGGAACTTTTCCTCGATGCCGGAAAGCTCCTTGCGCAACTGGTCCAAACGATCGCGCTGGGGCTTCAGATCATTGTTGAGTTTTTCAAATGTCTTCTTGGCGTAATCAGTCGACATAATCGCCGCCTGGCTATCCGCAACCGCAACACCGCCGGCATGGGAAACCGCAGCGGCCATGCCCAACACCAACGCCGTCACTGCCTTGATTGAACGCATAACCCTCTCTCCTCATTAAAACCAGTTCAGAGCGACTGGCCGATTGTAAACTGAAATGCCTGTGTTTCATCCCCGTCCACCTTGTTCAGGGGACGGGACAAACTGAAGGACAATGGACCGATCGCCGTCAACCAGGCAAGGGAAATACCGGTTGTATAGCGAATGGTCCCGGGATCAAACCCGTAGCCGGGAAGCTCGGTGTGGTACGCCATCCCCGAGTCCACAAAAAATACGGTGCGCAACTGGCGGTTATCCTTGGCGAACGGCGTCGGCACAATCAGCTCGGCGCTGTTTTCAACCAGGATATTCCCGCCTACATATTCAGGATCCGGGTCAACAACATAAGCGGGCGAAGGGCTGCGCGGTCCGAGACGGTTATCCCGGTAACCGCGGACAGAGCCGTAACCGCCCGCGAAGAAGTTCTTGTAAAACGGTAAGTGGTAACCGTAGCCAAGATCGGTCCTCAAGCGGACCGTAAAATCGTTATTGATCGGAATGAAAAGCTGGCCGCTGTAGCTCAGCTTGAAATAATTGACATCACTCCCCGGGATCGCCACATCCAGAGCCAGCCGCTGGGCCGCGCCCTTGTCGGCAAAGACGCCGCGGTTCAACGTACTGTAATTCCAGGCCAGGGTGCCGGTATAAGAAGAAATGCTGTTCCCGTTGGCCTTGACAAAATCCTGCACCAGCTGCGACGCGTAGGTCCCGGTCGTAATATCCGTCTGATCCAGTCCCAAGGCAAGGCTAATGCTGCGGATTTCATCAATCGGATAGCTGAAGCTGATATTGCCGCCCTTGGCATCGGTGACGTATTTGCTGACGTTGAGATTGTCAAACTTGGTTTTACGGTAATAGAGGTTGTATCCGCGGCTGATGCCGTCCTGCGTAAAGTACGGATCTACAAAGGAAAGATTGTAGGCATCACTGGTGTCCGAGCGGTTAAGGTTCACCGCCACCTTGTTACCCGTACCGAAGAAGTTGTTCTGGCTGACACTGAACGTGAAAATAAGACCGGCGCCCTGGGAGTAACCGACACTGGCTGAAAGCGTGCCGGAGGGCTGTTCCTCGACGTGGACATTGACATCGACCTGATCAGCCGTGTTCGGAACACGCGGCGTCTCCAGCGCCACTTCCTTGAAATAGCCCAGCCGCTGCAGACGTAGCTTTGACAGGTCCAGCTTATCCGAGGCGGCCAACGAGCCTTCGAACTGACGCATCTCACGGCGCAGCACCACATCATCAGTCTTCTGGTTGCCCTGAAAGGAGATACGGCGGACAAAGGTCGGTTTGCCGGGATTGATGAAGAAACTCAGGTTAACCGTACGTGTCTTTTCATCAATATCGGGAACCGGGTTGATATCCGCAAACAGGTACCCGTCATTGCCAAGGCGGCTGGACAGCAGTTTGACCGAGGTGGTGACCCGTTGCTGTGAGAAGAATTCGCCAGGCTTGATCAGGAGCAGCTTGCGCAGCTCCTTTTCATCAACCGGAAACTCACCCATCAGTTTGGCTTCGCCAAAAGTGTACTTTTCGCCTTCGTTGATGTTGACGTCGATGTAGACATCCCGCTTGTCCGGGCTGAGCGTGACCTGCGTTGAGGTGATCGCGGCGTTGATATAGCCGTGATCCAGGTACCAGGAGCGCAGGGTTTCAATGTCCCCGTTCAGGCGTTCACGGGAGTATTTGTCATCACCCTTGAAAAATGAGGTCACGTGGCTGGAGCGCGACTGGAACAGGCCCGCCAGCTCCTTGTCGCTGTATATCCGGTTGCCGACAAAATTGATGGCGCGGATACGGGCGGGCGTGCCCTCCGATATCTGGATATGCAATCCGACCCGATTACGCGGCTTTGGTACGGCATCAACCTTGATGGTCGCATCGTAGCGGCCCTGCCCCATGTACTGGCGCTCCAGCTCGCTACGGATATGATCCATGGTCGAACGGCGGAACACCTCGCCTTCGGTCAGCCCGGCCTTTTTGAGGGCGTCCATCAGGGTGTCGGTGTCAATGGCCTTGTTGCCTTCCAGCTTGACGTCGGTAATGGCCGGACGCTCGGTCAGCCGGAACACCAGGACATCGCCATCCCGTTCAACCGCCACATCTTCGAAATTGCCGGTGCCGAACAGGCTGCGCACCGCGTCCGAAACACGATCGCCCGAAATCTTGTCGCCGCTGGCCAAGGGCAACTGGGCATAGACGCTGGCGGGAGAAACCCGCATCAGTCCTTCCAGACGTATATCGCGAATAGTGAAGCTGTCAGCATCCATGTCCGCCGCCCAGCCCGCCGAACCCAGCAGCAATCCCATCGCCAGAGTAGACAACCGCTTTAACATAAAAGATTCAATCCCCGTGCCCGGTTCCGCTCCGGCAGGACGCCCGGAACACTGTGAGTAATATTCCGGTCAGCCGAACTGACGCACCAGATCATTGAAAATGGCCAGCAGCATCAGGCTGCCCATGATGGCCACACCAGCCTTGACGCCCCACTCCTGCACCTGCTCGGGCAATGGCTTGCCCAGCACGCCTTCAATGGCGTAAAAAACCAGGTGGCCGCCATCCAGCACCGGGATCGGCAGCAGGTTCAGCACACCCAGACTGACGCTCAGCAGCGCCATGAAACCGATCAACGCTTCCCAGCCGATGCTGGCGGAATGACCGGCCACCTTGGCAATCGTGATGGGACCGCTCAGGTTATCCAGACCGACCAGACCGACCACCATCTTGCCCAAGGAGGCCAGGGTCATGTCGATCAGGCTCCAGGTCTTGCGGGAAGCCTGGACCAGTGCGGCAACCGGACCGTAGTCCTGACGCTGCAGATACGCGGGGGGGAAATCAATCTTCTGCTCGCTGACGCCGATATCCAGCTTGCCCTCGCGCACGCCGAGTTCATCCTTCTGCGCGCGCGGAGTCAGGTTTAACGCCACCACGGTGCCACCCGTGCGGACCACCTCTGCTGCGAACGGCTTCTCGGGATGCGTCCGAACGACATCAACGAATTCCTGCCAGGTAGCGATCGGCTTGCCGTCCGCCGTCCGGACGCGATCCCCGGCCTTCATGCCCTGGGTATCGGCCGGGCCACCGGGCTTCACATCCCCGATTACCGGCTGCAGTATGGGTTGGTACGGCAGGAAACCCAGCGAACGCAGCGGGTCATCACCGGCGACCTTGAGGTATTTTTCCACCTGCACCGCTACGTCGCGCGACGGCGCAACGGCTCCGGCGGGCTTGACGGTCAGGACGATCTTGCCGGATTCGCCCATGCGGTCCACAAGGGCGTAAGTCACGCTTTCCCAATCGGGAGTCTGGCGACCGTCTATACGCAAAATCTCATCACCGCTTTGCAGTCCGGCCACAGCGGCGGGCGAATTCGGTTTGACCACGCCCACGACAGTACGCAGGGTTTCAACCCCCTGCATGAACAGGATCCAGAAGAGGAAAACGGCGAAAGCCAGATTGATGAGGGGGCCTGCGGCGACAATCGCCATGCGCGCCAACACCGGCTGGCGGTTGAAGGCGCGGGGAATGTCGGCTTCCGGCACCTCCCCCTCGCGCTCATCGGCCATCTTGACGTAACCGCCCAGCGGAATGGCGGCGATGCGGTATTCGGTGCCGTCCTGGCTCTTGCGGGACCACAACGCGGGGCCGAAACCGATGGAATAGGCCAGCACCTTCACGCCCAGCCGTCGCGCAACCCAGAAATGGCCAAACTCATGGATCGCGATCAGCGGTCCAAGGACAATGATGGCGGCCAGCAGGATATGCAGAATGTCCATAAACCCGTCACTTTCGACACAAGGGGAGACTGGCGCGCGCCGCTTCACGGGCGGCACGGTCAGCGTCGAGGATTGTGTCCAGATTGGCGGCCTGACTCATTGGCAATTGTGTAAGCACCCGGTCAATCACGCCGGGAATGGCCGTAAACGGGATTTCACCCTCCAGAAAAGCGGCTACGGCGACCTCGTTGGCGGCATTCAGCACCGCCGGGGCGGTTCCGCCGGCGGACATCGCCTGCCGGGCCAGACGCAGGCAGGGAAAGCGGGCCTCATCAGGCGCCTGGAAATCAAGCGCATGTCGGGTCAGATCCAGCCTGGGTACACCGGCGGCAATACGCTCCGGCCATGCCAGCGCATGGGCGATGGGCGTGCGCATGTCAGGATTGCCCAGCTGCGCCAGCGTCGAGCCGTCCACATACTGCACCAGGGAGTGGATGATGCTTTGCGGATGCACCAGGATTTCGATCTGATCCGGCCGGGCGTCAAACAGCCAGCAGGCCTCAATGAATTCCAGCCCCTTGTTCATCAGGGTGGCAGAATCCACCGAAATCTTGCGGCCCATGCTCCAGTTCGGATGCTTGCAGGCCTGATCGGGCGTCACATCCGCCAATTGGGCGGGCGTGAACGTGCGGAAAGGGCCACCTGAGGCGGTAAGCAGGATTTTCTCCACCCCGCCCCGCTCCAGCCCGGCCATTCCTGAAGGCAGGCACTGGAAGATGGCGTTGTGTTCGGAGTCGATCGGCAACAGGGTTGCGCCGTGACCGCGAACCGCCTCCATGAACAACGCCCCGGCCATGACCAGGGCTTCCTTGTTGGCGAGCAACACGCGTTTGCCCGCGCGGACGGCGGCCAGCGTCGGCAGCAGCCCTGCCGCGCCGACAATCGCCGCCATGACCGTATCACAATCACTATGGGAGGCCACCGCTTCCAGGGCGTCCTGGCCGGCCAGAACCTCCGTTGCCCGAGTCGTCAGTCGGGCTTGCAGGCGGGCGATATCGTCCGGGCAGCGCACCACGGCGTAACGCGGATTGAAACGGTCACACAGGGCCGCCAGCTCGTCGATACGCGAATGGGCGGTCAGCGCAAAAACCTCATAGCGGTCCGGATGACGGCCGATGACATCCAGCGTGCTGAGCCCGATGGAGCCGGTGGCCCCCAGAACCGTGATCCCTTGCATGGATCAGAAGCCTCCGGAGAGCAGCCAGCCCAGCGCGAACACAGGCGCGGCGGCGGTCAGGCTGTCAATGCGATCGAGCGCGCCGCCGTGACCCGGGAAAATATTGCCGGAATCCTTGACCCCCGCCTGACGTTTTACCATCGACTCCAGCAAATCCCCCAGCACCGAGGCGAAGACCGTCAGTACCGACAACCCTCCGAATGCGACAAAACGGATGAGCGGCAATTCCCGGTAGAAACCGACCGCCAGCATGATGACGGTGGTCAGCGCCAAGCCGCCCAGCATGCCCTCGATGGTTTTACCGGGACTGACGGCAGGCGCCAGCTTGCGCTTGCCGAAAGCGCGGCCGGTGAAGTAGGCCCCGGTGTCGGCGCCCCAGACCAGCAGGAACAGGTACATCAGCCACCATGGGGAAACCTGATGCAGGCCAACCAGCCCGGACCAGGCCGGCACCAGCAGGATGAGCCCCATCGGCAGCAGCACGATGCCCTTGGCCCACCAGCGGGCGGAGTCGGGATACCAGATCACCATGCGTACGGCGATCAGCCAGAAGACGGCAGAAGCGGCATACAGCGGCGTACGCAGGCTGGCCAGCGCGGGCAGGCTCATGGCGACGACACCCGCCGCCACTAGCGCCACGAAGGCGGCGCGGCCAACCGGATTCACCACCTTCATCAGGGCCGTCCATTCCCACGCGCCAACCAGGACCAAGGCTCCGGCAAAAGCCATGAAGGCATTGGAGCCCTGCGCGCCAAAGACACACCACAAAACGATGGGCAGCAGAATCAGCGCCGTGATGATGCGTTCCTTAAGCATGTCTGTTTTCTACCTGTGCACTGGTGCGGCCGAACCGGCGTTGCCGCCCGGCGTATTCCGCGAACGCCGCATCCAGCGAGGCGGGATCGAAATCGGGCCAAAGTTTTTCGGAAAAATAGAATTCGGCGTAAGCCGCCTGCCACAGCACGAAGTTGCTGATACGCAACTCACCGCCGGTGCGGATGAGCAGATCCACCGGCGGCAGATCCGCCATCTGCACATGCTGCTGCATCCTGTCGGTGTCAATGTCCTCGGCGCGCAAGGTTCCGGCCTGCACCTGCAAGGCCAGCTCGCGGGCCGCGTTGGCCATGTCCCACTGCCCTCCGTAACTGACGGCGATCACCAGGGTCATGCCGGTATTGGCGGCGGTCTTCAGCATCCCGGCCCGCATGGCGTCCTGCAAAACCGGGGCGAATTGCGAAAGGTCGCCGATGAAACGGATTCGGATATTGTGCGCGTGCAGATCAGCCACCTGTTTCTCCAGCGCATGAAGAAACAGCTTCATCAACAGGGTGACTTCATTTTCCGGCCGCCGCCAGTTCTCGCTGGAGAAGGCAAAAACCGTCAGCACCTCGACATCGCGCCGGGCGGCGTGCTCGACAATCCTGTGCAGGGCGGACTCACCCGCCTTGTGACCCGCGCCGCCGGGCAGCAGGCGCTTCTTCGCCCAGCGGTTATTGCCATCCATGATGATGGCGACATGGCGGGGCAAGGCCCCGCCAGCGGTGCTGTCGATATCCGGAGCGGCGCTCACCGGTTCAGACCTGCATCAGTTCGGCTTCTTTGGCCGCCAGATGCTTGTCGACTTCCGTCACGAACTTGTCGGTGATTTTTTGTATGTCTTCACCAGCCTTGCGCTCGTCGTCTTCAGAGATTTCCTTTTCCTTTTGCAGTTCCTTGATATCGGCCAGCACATCGCGACGGATATTGCGGATGGCGACCTTGGCGTTCTCGGCTTCGGCGCGGGCCACCTTCTGCATGTTGCGGCGGGTTTCTTCCGTCAGCGCGGGCAGCGGCACGCGGATGACGTCGGCGGAAATGGGGTTCAGGCCCAGATCGCTGTTGCGGATGGCCTTGTCGATGGCACCGACCATGGTGCGCTCGTAGGGCTGGATCAGCAGCGTGCGCGAGTCATCCACCGACACGTTGGCCACTTGCAGCAGCGGTACGTCCGAGCCGTAGTACGGCACCATGACATCCTTGAGGATGGACGGGTGGGCGCGGCCGGTACGCACTTTGCCGAAGGCCTGTTCCATGGACTCCAGGCTCTTGCGCATGCGGGTTTCGCAATCTTTTTTCAAATCGTTGATCATGGTTTTTCTCCGGATTCCTTAACGGGGCTTGTTGCCGAGCAGCGTGCCTTCGGCATCGCCCATCAGCAGGCTGAGCAAAGCACCCGGCTTGTTCATGTTGAAGACGCGCAGCGGCATTTTCTGGTCGCGGCACAGGCAGATGGCGGTCAGATCCATCACGCCCAGTTTCTTTTCCAGCGCTTCGTCGAAGGTCAGGTAATCATATTTGACGGCTTCCGGGTTCTTGAACGGATCGGAATCGTAAACGCCATCGACCTTGGTAGCTTTCAGCACTACGTCGGCCTGAATTTCGATACCGCGCAGGGTTGCGGCGGTGTCGGTGGTGAAGAAGGGGTTGCCGGTGCCGCCGACGAAGATGCAGACATCCCCGCTTTGCAGCGCACGAATGGCGGCGCGACGGTCATAATGATCCACGATGCCGCTCATCGGAATGGCCGACAGGATGCGGGTGCGGATGTTGTTGCGCTCCATGGCGTCGCGCAGGGCCAGACCGTTCATGACGGTGGCCAGCATGCCCATGTGGTCGCCCGCCACGCGGTCCAGGCCATTGGCCTGCAACTCCGCGCCGCGGAAAATATTGCCGCCGCCAAGGACGATGCCGATCTGCACGCCGATGCCGACCAGCTGGCCGACTTCCAGCGCCATGCGGTTCAGCACGCGCGGGTCGATGCCCATATCCGCGTCACCGGCCAGGGCCTCTCCCGAAAGTTTGAGCAGGATGCGTTGGTACGCGGGACGACGCTCGGTCATGGGAGAACTCCTTTGTTCGTGGCAGGGACGCTTGGGGGCTGCATGTTAGCAGAAAGCGGCCCCCGCCTGAAACGGGTTACGCGCTTAGCGTGCGTTGGCGCTCAGCCACAGGGCGGCATTCAGGTCGCCGTAGGAAAAGCGGTTGCCCAGCGTTTCCTTCAGCTCGCGGCTGGCCGGTTTGCCCGGCGACAGGCCAAGTTCCCGGGCGGCGGCGGCAATCTCCCCCACTTCGCCTTCCGAGACATAGAGCAGGTCGCGCCTGCCGATCTTGCCCGCCTGATACAGCTTCAGCAGATGACCGGAAATGGTGTCCTCGGACAAACCGCGACGGCGGGCGATTTCCTCGCGGTCCAGATGCTGTTCCACCAGTTCCAGCGTCGCCTGCACCGTGTCCACTTTTTCGTCCAGCGGCTCCGGCTCGGCAAATCCGTGGCTTTCACCGGGAGCCAGATCGCGCACCTCGGCCAGACGGTCCAGAAACAACTGACCGTACCGGGCCAGCTTCTGCTCGCCGACGCCGCTGATTTCCAGCAGCTCCATCATGGACGTGGGGTCGCAAACCGCCATTTCACGCAGGGTGGCATCGTTGAAAATGACATAAGGTGGCACCTTCTGTCCCTGAGCCAGCGAAAGACGCAGCACCCGCAGGGCGTCAAAGCGGCGCTGTACCTCGGGCGGCAAATCGCTGACCGCCGCTTGGGTGCGATCCTTGCGCGAAGACTTCGGCTTTGGCGTCGCCAGCTCGCGCAAGTGCAGGCTCACCTCCCCCTTCAGCAAGGCGCGCGCCTGCTCCCCGGCCATCAACCCACCATAGCCCTCATCGTCCGGCAGCAGATAGCCCAAAGCCACCAGTTGCCGCGCCACATTGCGCCAGGCCGCCTCCGACAAGTCCTGGCCCTTGCCGAAGGTGGGCAGCGCCTGATGGCCGAACTGGCGGATCTTGTCGGTGTCATTGCCCAGCAGCACATCAATCAGGTGCGCCGCGCCAAAACGATTGCCGGTGCGGATGGCCGCCGACAGCAGTTTCTGCGCCGCCACGGTGGCGTCCCAAGTGCGGGGCGGATCGCTGCAGATGTCGCAGTTGCCGCACGGTTGCGGCAGCGACTCGCCGAAATAGGCCAGCAACACCTGTCGCCGGCAGGTCGCCGTTTCGCAATAGGCCAGCAGCGCATCCAGCTTGCGCGACTCAATCCGCTTCACTTCCACCGGCGCTTCCGAGGTCGCCAGCATGCGCCGCACCTGCACGATATCCTGCAGGCCATAGCTCATCCACGCCTCGGATGGCAGACCGTCACGCCCGGCGCGGCCGGTTTCCTGATAGTAGCCTTCCAGCGACTTCGGCAAATCCAGATGCGCCACGAAACGCACGTTCGGCTTGTCGATGCCCATGCCGAAGGCCACCGTCGCGCAGACAATGCGGCCTTCCTGCAACAGGAACTCATCCTGCACCCGCTCGCGCTCCGCCGCCGCCAGACCGGCATGATAGGCCAACGCCGGCAGCCCCTTGCCGCGCAGGAATTCCGCCGTCTCCTCCACCCGCTTGCGCGACAGGCAATAAATGATGCCAGCCGACCCTTCGGGCTGGCAGCGGATGAAGTCATACAACTGCTTGCGGCCGTTATCCTTCTCGACAATGGTGTAGCGGATGTTGGGGCGGTCGAAACTGGACAGGAACACCGGCGCATCATCCAGCTGCAACACGGCGATCATGTCGCGGCGGGTGCGCTCGTCGGCGGTCGCGGTCAGGGCGATGCGGGGAATGTGCGGAAAGCGGTCGGCCAGCAGGCCCAGTTTCTGGTATTCCGGCCGGAAATCATGGCCCCACTGACTGACGCAATGCGCCTCGTCAATGGCGAACAAGGCCGGAGTGACGCGACCCAGCAAGTCCAGAAAACCTTCCGTCAGCAAGCGTTCCGGAGCCACATACAACATGTCCAGCTGCCCGGCCAGCAAGGCCTGCTCCACCTGTCGCTGCTCGGTCAGCGGCAGCGAGCTGTTGAGGAAGGCAGCCTTCACGCCCAACTCACGCAAGGTATCCACCTGATCCTTCATCAGCGCGATCAAGGGTGAAACGATAATGCCCGTACCGTGGCGCAACAATGCCGGTATCTGGTAACACAGGCTCTTGCCGCCGCCGGTAGGCATCAGCACCAGCGCGTTACGGCCTTCGGCCAGGGTCAGGACAATCTGTTCCTGATTGCCGCGAAAGGCGTCATAGCCGAAAGTGCGGGAGAGGATGTCGAGGGCTTGGGTGCGAAGGTCGGGCATGGCGGCGATGGGCTCGGTAATGGTGCTTTCCATGTCTGTTTTTCTTTCTTCCTGAAAGGGGGCTGGCCGCCCGGAAGCGGCGCGTCATTGTAGGTTAGCGGGACGGGATTACAAGGGGGGACGGCAAGCGGCTCGAGGGGTGGCATCTGCCCCCCGATATGAAGCATTTGCGAACGCCCTTTTCACGAGAGTTACACCAAGGGCGCTACATGGTTGCACAGATAATCCACCAGTTTTGGCCATCCCTCGTCCATGATGGGTGCGTTGCCCATTGGATTACCCGCATTTTTCAGATCAATCGCCAGCTTTTCAAAGTTTGGATTTCCGGCCAGCCTCGCAATTACCAAAGCATGCGGTTGGTGAGCCCGCATAACACTATAATCTCGAACTTTTGTATCGCCATCACCATTCATAACCTCATCTAATCCCTTTAAAGTCATTAACCTGTCTGCCACCCTTAGGAATGGATCTGAAATTTTCGACATTACAAAATTCACATCTGCCAAAGATTTTATTCTCCAATATACATCATCCAATTCAAGAAAAATTCGAAGCGGAATGTAAACAACTGAATATGGATTAACGAATGAAAATAGATTTAATATATTTTCGCAAGCTGGATAATTAACATGGAACCCAATGCCTATAGAAAAACCCCCAGAGCGGAATGGCACTTACTTAAGCTTTTTCGGGTGGCCATTTCGCCGGATCTCTTCAATCGCAATCTTCCTCGGTTTTGTCAGCATCGGATAGGGTTTT